>NZ_CP021978.1:4800000-7200000 GCF_004803895.1 Streptomyces hawaiiensis
GTGTAGAGGATCGTCACGCCGTACTTCTGCACGATCTCCCAGAAGCGGCCCTGGTGAGGGGTGTCGGGCGTGCCCTCGTACATGACCTGTGTGGCGCCGTTCGCCAGGGGGCCGTAGACGATGTACGAGTGGCCGGTGACCCAGCCGACGTCGGCGGTGCACCAGTAGACGTCGGTCTCCGGCTTGAGGTCGAAGACGGCGTGATGGGTGTAGGCGGTCTGCGTGAGGTAGCCGCCGGACGTGTGCAGGATGCCCTTCGGCTTACCCGTGGTGCCCGAGGTGTAGAGGATGAACAGCGGGTGCTCGGCGTTGAACGCCTGCGGGGTGTGCTCGACGCTCTGCCGTCCCACCAGGTCGTGCCACCAGACGTCGCGGCCCTCGGTGAAGGCGACCTCCTGGCCCGTGCGGCGCACGACCAGGACGTGCTCGACGATGCCCGCTTTCTCGACGGCCTCATCGACGGCCGGCTTCAGCGCGGAGGGCTTGCCGCGCCGGTAGCCGCCGTCGGAGGTGATGATCACGCGCGCGTCGGCGTCCTGGATGCGGGTGGCGAGCGCGTCCGAGGAGAAGCCGCCGAAGACGACCGAGTGGGCGGCGCCGACCCGGGCGCAGGCCAGCATCGCGATCGCCGTCTCGGGGATCATCGGCATGTAGACGGCGACCCGGTCGCCCGCCTGGACTCCCAGCTCCAGCAGGGCGTTGGCGGCCTTGGAGACCTCGTCCTTCAGCTCGGCGTAGGTGATAGCGCGGCTGTCGCCGGGCTCGCCCTCGAAGTGGATGGCGACCCGGTCGCCGTGGCCGGCCTCCACGTGCCGGTCGACGCAGTTGTAGGCGACGTTGAGTTCGCCGTCCTTGAACCACTTGGCGAACGGCGGGTTCGACCAGTCGAGGGTCTCGGTGGGCTCCTTGGCCCAGGTCAGCCGACGGGCCTGCTCGGCCCAGAAGCCGAGCCTGTCAGCCTTGGCCTGCTCATACGCCTCCGCGGTGACGTTGGCGTTCGCGGCCAGGTCGGCGGGGGGTGCGAACCTGCGCTCTTCCTTGAGCAGGTTGGCCAGGCTTTCGTTGCTCACGGCATCTGCCTTTCCCAGGGTGTCCGTTGTGTCCCAGGCCACAGCTCATCAGACCCGGGGGTGCGATGACAAGGGCCGACCGCCAATTGGTTTAGACCTGTTGGGCGGTGCTGTCGGGGACCGGGGTCATCCGTACCCACGGACGCCGACCAGGGAAAGTTCAGTGTGTGTGCTGCCCGTCACGCGGGTCGCAGAGGAGCGGAGGAGAGCCACGACGGCGTTCTGGAGGGGCGGAGCGGTCAGGCGGGGGTGCCGGGCGGTCGGCAGCCTCCCCGGCCCAGGGTCCGGCCCGTCCGCGGCGGGGGGCCACTGGGTGTGCCCCGGGCTCGATCGGGGGCACACCCTCAACCGGTGCCGGGCAGGAAGACACCCTGGCCCGGCGCCCGGCTCATGCCGTCAGGTCCGACTCCCGTACACGGTCGAAGACGCCGCCGTCGTCCGTCTCGGTGAGCAGGTAGGCCTCGGCCTCGCCCACGTGGAAGTACATCCCGTGCAGCTCCAGGGTGCCCTCGTCGAGGGCCCGGGCCACCGAGTCGTGGGCGCGCAGGTGCTCCAGCTGCTGGACGACGTTGGTCAGAGAGAGCTGCTCGACCGCGTCCTCGGGTGACCGCCCGGCCAGCCTGCCCCAGGGCAGGCTCTTGTCGGCCATGCGCTCCAGGCTCGGCAGCCCGTGCCGCAGCCACCGCTTCAGCGGGGTCCGGGCGCCGCCGGGCTCGGAGTTGAGCAGCGCCTGCATGGCGCCGCATCCCGAGTGCCCGCACACCGTGATGGACCGCACCCGCAGCACGTCCACGGCATATTCGATGGCGGCCGCCACCGAGTCGTCGCCGCTCTCCTCGCCCGGGCGCGGGACGAGGTTGCCCACGTTGCGCACGACGAACAGGTCACCCGGACCACTGGAGGTGATCATCGATGTGACCAGCCGGGAGTCGGCGCAGGTCAGGAAGAGCTGCGAAGGCCGCTGCCCCTCACGCGCCAGCCGGGCCAGCTCGCTGCGGACCAGGGGCGCGGTGTTGCGCTGGAACGCGCTGATGCCACGCGCCAGTTCGTGCCCGCTGGCACCGCCGGTGCCCGTCGGGTCCGGCTCGGAGCGGTTCGACCCGTCCGGGTTCTTCCCGGCGACCGGTAGGGACTGGGGGCCGTCGCACTGGTGGTTGCGCCAGGGTGTCCAGGGCCGACAACGGCAGTCACCGCCGACCTGGGGCTCGGAGATGCGGGTGCCGGGATGCCGGCCGGTGATCTCGACGGTGCCGCCCTGCGCGGTGTGGGTCTTCTGCCAGTCCTGCAGCGTCTCGTACGCCGCGTGGTCCATGAACGACCCGTCCAGCTCGACGACGGTGTCGGCACCGTGGGGCACGAGATGCAGGGCCCGGCTGAGCCGTGGCACCGCAAGGAACGTCAACTGTCCTCTGACGTGTACGTGATGGACTCCTTCCCTGTCTTCGTGCGTGATGCGGGTGCGGGTGAGGCGGTGCAGGGCGACGCCGACGGCCGTGGCGATGCCGAGCGCCACGCCCTCCAGGACGCCGAGGGAGACCACGCCGAGGGTGGTGACGGCGTAGACCCAGACTTCTCGGTGGCGGGTCACCGTGCGGATGTGGTTCAGGGACACCATCTGGATGCCGACGGCCATCACCAGGGCGGCGAGCGAGGCGAGCGGGATGAGCTCCAGGATCGGGACCATCAGCAGCGCGGCGATCACTACGAGAACGCCGTGCAGCATCGTGGAGTTCCGGCTGATCGCACCCGCGTGCACATTCGCCGAACTCCGCACGGCCACACCCGCGATGGGCAGTCCGCCGAGCGAGCCGGAGACGATGTTGGCGGCGCCCTGCCCGAGCAGTTCGCGGTCGAGGCGGGAGCGCCCGACACGGGCGGACAGTCCCGGGCGGCCGGCCACCAGCTTGTCCACGGCGACCGCGCCGAGCAGCGACTGCACGCTGCACACCAGCGTGGTGGTGAGCACGGCGGCGATCAGGCCGAGCACGGGGCCCTCGGGCAGTCCGGCCAGGGCGTGGTTGCTCCAGGACGGCAGGTCGACCTTGGGTAGGCGGAGCCCGGCGAGGGCGGCGGCCGCGGTGGCTCCGGTGACGGCGACGAGCGCGGCCGGGACCTTGCGCAGCAGCCGTCCGGCCCGGCCGGGCAGCCTCGGCCAGAGCAGCAGCAGCGCCAGGGTCAGCACGCTCACCGACACGGCCGCGGGGCGCATCTGCGCCAACTGGGCGGGCAGCGCACGGAGGTTGTCCGGGACGGAACTCTGCGGTGTGCCGCCGAGCACGATGTGCAGCTGTGCGACGGCGATGGTGACGCCGATCCCGGCGAGCATGCCGTGCACGATGGCGGGGCTGACGGCGAGGGCGCCGCGGGCGACGCGCAGGCAGCCCAGGCCGAGTTGGGCGAGGCCGGCCAGGATGGTGATGGCGCAGGTCGTCCGCCAGCCGTAGCGCTGGATCAGGTCGGCGGTCACGACGGTGAGACCGGCGGCCGGTCCGCTCACCTGGAGCGGGGAGCCGCCGAGCCGCCCGGCGACCAGCCCGCCCACGGCGGCGGCGACGAGGCCGGCCTGGAGGGGGGCGCCGGTGGCGAGGGCGATGCCCAGGGACAGGGGCAGGGCGATCAGGAAGACCGCGATCGAGGCCGACACATCGGCACCCGCGATCCGGAATCGGCGGGGCCCGGCCGGGGGCGGACTGTGGGGCGGATGGGTGCGCTCGGTGCGATTGGGGTCGGCGGCGCGTGTGGGGACGCAGGCTGACATGGTTTCCCGTCTCCTCCGGGGCTGCGCGGTCGCGTAACTGTGGGGCCCCGCTCGGGGCGGGGTTCGGTCGCGGCGGTCACGGCGTAAATCGGCGGGATGAATCAACGCTCGGTAAACGGATCGTAATGCAGAGTAAAGGGCGAGCATAGACTTTACGGGCAAATGGGCGAATAAATCACCCCGAAGAGTGAAGTGGCCATTTGATCGGCTTGTCGTACTTATTCCTTCTCGGTCTCGTGCGAATTTGGCGGCGCTGTCCGCACCCGAGAGAAGGAAGAAGGTGGGCGGAACATGGCCGCCACCCACAGGATCGCCGCGGGCTCCGTGATCGCCGCTGTCTGCGCCGCATCGCTCGCCGGTTGCGCGACCGGCACCCCCCGGCAGGAGAACCCCGACCCGCAGAAGGCGACGCCGGCACAGGCGCCGAAGAGCGCGGTCCGGCTGATCGGAGACGGCTCCACGGCCTACACCGGCGCCCAGCCGCACCTGCCCAGGCCAGAACGCCTGCGGCCCGGCCAGAAGCCCCCGCAGTTCGTCGTCTTCTCCTGGGACGGCGCGGGCGAGGACAGCCAGAAGCTGTTCTCCCACTTCCGCAAGGTCGCCAGGGACAACAACGCGACCATGACGTACTTCCTGAGCGGCGTGTACATGTTGCCGGACGACGAACGTGACCAGTACCGGCCGCCGCAGCACTCCCCGGGCCGCTCCGACATCGGCTTCAACGACCGCCGCGGCATCGCCGCCACGGTGAAGCAGCTGCGCCTGGCGTGGCTGGAGGGCAACGAGATCGGCACCCACTTCAACGGCCACTTCTGCGGCAGTGGCGGCGGCGTCGGTGAGTGGTCGGTCGAGGACTGGAAGGACGAGATCTCCCAGGCCAAGCGGTTCGTGAAGACCTGGAAGACCAACACCGGCCTGAAGCACGCGTCCCCGCTGCCCTTCGACTACGACAAGGAGCTCATCGGCGCCCGCACGCCCTGTCTCGAGGGTCAGCGCAACTTCATGAGGGCGGCCCGCGACCTGGGCTTCCGCTACGACACCAGCGGCGTCAGCGACCAGGTCTGGCCGAAGAAGAAGCAGGGGCTGTGGGACGTGTCCATGCAGCTCGTGCCGTTCCCCGGCCACTCCTTCGAGCAGCTCACCATGGACTACAACTTCATGGTCAACCAGTCGGGCACCAAGACCCAGGGCAACCCCGCCATGCACGACTTCTGGGGCGACCAGATGCGCGACGGCCTGCTCAAGGGCTTCCAGCGGGCCTACGACGGCAACCGCGCGCCCCTGATCATCGGCAACCACTTCGAGTCCTGGAACGGCGGCACCTACATGCGGGCCGTCGAGGAGGTCATCGAGAGGGTGTGCACCAAGGAAGAGGTGCGCTGCGTCTCGTTCCGGCAGCTCGTGGACTGGCTGGACGCGCAGGACCCGAAGACGCTGGAGAAGCTGCGCACCCTGCGGGTCGGCGAGGCGCCCAAGCAGGGCTGGGCGTCCTTCCTGTCGGACCGGCCCGCCCCGGCACCCAGGGGCGTGCCCGGGGCTCCGGCGGCCAGGGGGTAACCCTCCGGGCGGACACCACCGGGCGCACGCGCGCGTGAAGAAGGCCACTCCGCCGGGGGACGGGGCCCCAGGGTGCGTAGGGTCGTACTCATGAGTACAGCAGGCGCGAGCGCCGATCCCCTCGCGGCCCTGGGGGCGCTGCCCGGAGTGGCCGATTCCGTGGAGTCCGTACGCAAGGCCGTGGACCGGGTCTACGGGCACCGGGTCATGCGGCGGCGCAGCAACGCGATCACCTCCGAGGCCGCTCTGCGCGGCGCCCGCGGCTCGGCCGCGCTGTCCGGTGCCGACTGGGCGCTGGAGGAGGTACGCCGGCGTACGGACTTCAGCGGCGACGACGAGGCCCGCGCCGTGGGCGCCGCCCTACGGCTCACCGCGGAGGCGGGCCAGCTGCTGTCGATCTGGCGGCAGTCCCCCCTGCGGGTGCTGGCCCGGCTGCACCTGGTGGCGGCCGCGGACCAGGGCGACCAGGTGGGGCGGCCCCGTAAGGAGGGCGAGCAGGTCGACGAGCCGCTCGTCGGGCTGCCGCTGCCGAGTGCCACCGAGGCGCACGGCAGGCTGGACGGACTGGCCGGGCTGATCATCGCGGGCGGCTCCGCACCGGCGCTGGTGACGGCGGCCGTCGTGCACGGCGAACTCCTCGCGCTGCGCCCCTTCACCTCCCACAACGGACTGGTCGCCCGCACGGCCGAACGCATCGTCCTGGTCGGCAGCGGCCTGGATCCCAAGTCGGTCTGCGCGGCCGAGGTCGGCCACGCCGAGCTGGGACGCGACGCCTACCTGGAAGCCCTCGCCGGGTACGTCGCGGGTACCTCGGAGGGCGTCGCCGCCTGGATCGCCCACTGCGGCAGGGCGCTCGAACTGGGGGCCCGCGAGTCGATGGCGGTGTGCGAGGCGCTGCAGCGCGGAGCGGCGTGACGTCGCCCGGCCGGAAAAGTAATGCGGCGGTACGAGTTCTCGTACCGCCGCTGGCATGAGCATCGAGTTACCAAGCGTCCTCGAAATATGCCCATCAGGTCGGGAGCTTTGCCCGTCCCTGGTGCGGCTGGCCCGTATTCGACGGGTCGACGTCGCGTGGGTGCCCGGTGTTCATGCTCGGTCCGTGGGGCCAAATGCGTTAAAAGGTGATCCTCTCGGATGTCCTTGGTCTCGCGGGCCGTTGAGTCCTTTGTACTCCTGCCCCGGAGTAAGCGGAAGTCCAGGCTGTACTTCTTTACTTTTGGGTTCAAATAGGACGGCGCCGGCCGCAGGTCAAGCGACCGTCGCCCGGCGCCTGTTCGCGTACCAGACGAGTCCCGCGGTGGCCGCGGCGGCGCCTATCGCGGCGACCGCGACGAGCGCCGGGCGCGGCGGTACGGAGAACGCGGGGATCCGCTGCTTGAGCCGGACCGGACGGTGGAAGTCCAGGATCGGCCACCCGCGCGCGAGGGCCTCTCGGCGCAGCGCCCTGTCCGGGTTCACGGCATGCGGGTGGCCGACGGATTCCAGCATCGGCACATCGGTCGCCGAGTCGCTGTAGGCGTAGCAGCGGCTGAGGTCGTACCCCTCGGACTCGGCCAACTCCCTGACGGCCTCGGCCTTGGTCGGGCCGTACGCGTAGTACTCCACCTCGCCGGTGAAACAGCCGTCGTCGCCCACCACCATGCGGGTCGCGACCACGCGGTCCGCTCCCAGCAGCTCGCCGATCGGCTCGACCACCTCCGCGCCCGAGGTGGACACGATCACGACGTCGCGGCCGGCGGTGTGGTGCTCCTCGATGAGGGAGGCGGCCTCGTCGTAGATGATCGGGTCGATCAGGTCGTGCAGCGTCTCGGCGACGATCTCCTTGACCTGCTGCACGTTCCACCCGCGGCACAGGGCGGACAGATATGCGCGCATGCGCTCCATCTGGTCGTGGTCGGCGCCGCCGGCCAGGAAGACGAACTGGGCATATGCGGTACGCAAGACGGCCCGGCGGTTGATCAGACCGCCTTGGTAGAACGACTTGCTGAACGTGAGCGTGCTCGACTTCGCAATGACCGTCTTGTCCAGGTCAAAGAAGGCGGCTGTGCGGGGCAACGAGTGGTTTTCCACGCCCCAGAGCATAGGGGCAGCCCATTCGGCGTAAGGTGGGGCGCGTGGGTTTGCCTGAGAAGGCTCTCGGGTACACCATGGAAGTCACGGATCGTTCGCGACCGTGCTAACCCGGCCCGACTCCTCCCCCCCCGAGTCGGCCGTGGGGACGACCCCCGCTCTCCCCCCCGGCGGGGGTCGTCGCATGTCCGGATGCGTTTTCTCCTTCTTCGCACGGCCTGACAGCCGCTCGGTTACGGCCTCGAGTGATGTGTTGTCATGCCCATGGCTTGTGACGGTGCGTAGTTGTCGGACTGCTCTGTGGAAGTCGCACAGAGAGCCTCAGTGGCTCACCGGTATGGGTGACGCCGATATTCACAACCCCCGGGACGTCCACAGTTATCGACCAAGATCCACACGATTTCCGGGATCGCTGCACCGTGATTCCAACGCGTCCCGCTCGCGGCGAGTTCATGGCCGGTTCCGAGTACCCGGGTGCGTTCGGCCGGTTTCTGTCGGCCGTTCACAGGGAGGCCGCTTGTCGGTTCCTCCCACGTTTGGGAATCGCGGGGCCGCAGGGGCCGTGCGAGTCATGCAGCGAAGGGGGATGGAAACCGTGGCCGGAACCGTCACACACGACCCGCCGCCGGCCGCCGGAGGGCGGCAGGGCGGACCGCTGATCGTCACCGAGGACACCGAACTCCTCGACGATCTGCTGCGCCTGTGCGCGGCGGCGGGCGCCACACCCGAGGTGCACCACGGGGTGCCGGAGCGCAGAGGCAGCTGGGAGGCCGCGCCGCTCGTCCTGGTCGGCGACGACGCCGCGCGGCGGGTGCGCGGGGCCGTGCGCAGAAGGGGCGTGGTGCTCGTCGGCCGGGACCAGGACGACTCCGGGGTGTGGCGGCGGGCCGTCGAGATCGGCGCCGAGCACGTCCTGATGCTGCCCGACGGCGAGCAGTGGCTGGTCGACCGGATCGCCGACGTGGCCGAGGGCGTCGGACGGCCCGCCCTCACCGTGGGCGTCATCGGCGGCCGGGGCGGGGCCGGAGCGTCCACGCTCGCGTGCGCCCTCGCCGTCACCTCCGCGCGGGAGGGACTGCGCACCCTCCTCGTGGACGCCGATCCGCTGGGCGGCGGACTCGACGTACTCCTCGGCGGTGAGACGGCCGAAGGACTGCGCTGGCCCGCCTTCGCCTCCTCGCGCGGCAGGGTCGGCGGGGGAGCCCTGGAGGAGTCGCTGCCCGAGCTGCACTCACTGCGGTTGCTCAGCTGGGACCGCGGCGACCGGATCGCGGTCCCGCCGCAGGCGGTGCGCGCCGTGCTCGCGGCGGCCCGGCGCCGGGGCGGCACGGTCGTGGTCGACCTGCCGCGCCGGATCGACGACGGCGTCGCCGAGGTCCTCACCCAGCTTGACGTGGGCGTGCTGGTGGTGCCCGCCGAACTGCGGGCCGTCGCGGCCGCGAGGCGGGTGGCCTCCGCGGTCGGCATGGTCCTGCGGGATCTGCGGGTGGCCGTCCGCGGGCCCTACCCACCGGGGCTCGACGACCGTGAGGTGGCCCGGCTGCTCGGACTGCCCCTGGTCGGCGAGGTGCCGGCCGAGCCGGGGCTGTCGCGCCCGGACGAGGACACCGCGCCACCGGGTGCCGTCCCCCGCGGACCCCTCGCCCGGTTCTGCAGGGAGTTCTGGGAGCGGGCCCTCGTCGAGGCGGGTGCGGCATGAGCACCCTGGCCGGACTCGAGGGCGCGGCGCTGCTCGACGGGGTGCGGCGGTGGCTGGCCGAGAGCGGGGCCGAGCCGACTCCCGCGCGCGTGGCGCAGGCCCTGCGGGAGCAGGGACGGGTCCTCGGGGACGCCGAAGTCCTGGGGGCCGCCACGCAGTTGCGGTCCGAGCTGGTGGGCAGCGGGCCGCTGGAGCCGCTCCTCGCCGATCCGTCGGTGACGGACGTGCTGGTGTCGGCCCCGGACCGGGTCTGGGTCGACCGGGGCGGCGGACTGGAGCTGACGCCGGTGCGGTTCGCGGACGCGGCGGCCGTGCGGCGGCTCGCCCAGCGCCTCGCCGCCGTCGCCGGACGCCGCCTGGACGACGCCCGGCCCTGGGCCGACGCCCGGCTGCCCGACGGGACCCGGCTGCACGCGGTGCTGCCGCCGGTGGCCGTGGGCTGCGCCTGCCTGTCCCTGCGGGTCGTACGGCCGCGTGCCTTCACGCTCGGCGAGCTGGTCGCGGCGGGCACGGTGCCGCCGGGCGGGGACCGCGTGCTGCGCGCCCTGCTCGAGGCCCGGCTGTCCTTCCTCGTCAGCGGCGGCACCGGCACCGGCAAGACCACGCTGCTCAGTGCCCTGCTGGGGCTGGTGGGACCGGACGAGCGGATCGTCCTCGCCGAGGACTCGGCGGAACTGCGGCCCGACCATCCGCACGTCGTGCGGCTGGAGACCAGACCCGCCAACCAGGAGGGCGCGGGCCTCGTCACCCTCGAGGACCTGGTGCGCCAAGCGCTGCGGATGCGGCCGGACCGGCTGGTCGTGGGCGAGGTGCGCGGACCCGAAGTGGTGCATCTGCTGGCCGCGTTGAACACCGGCCACGAGGGCGGCTGCGGGACCGTGCACGCCAACGCCGCCGCCGATGTACCGGCCCGGCTGGAGGCGCTCGGCACGGCCGCCGGGCTCGACCGGGCCGCGCTGCACAGCCAGTTGGCGGCCGCCCTCTCCGTGGTGCTGCATCTGGTGCGCGACCGGGCCGGGCGGCGGCGGGTCGCTGAGGTGCATGTGCTGGAGCGGGGCCCGTCGGGGCTGGTGCGGACGGTGCCGGCGCTGCGGTGGGGGGCGCAGGCCTTCGTGCGCGAGCGGGGGTGGGAGCGGCTGCGGGGGCTGCTTCGGGGCGAGGCGAATGGGAACGGCGGCCCGGGCGAGGCCGAGGTGGAGGAGGCGAGTCATGACGGGGATGCCTGAGATGTCGATGGCTGGGGCCGTGGCGTGCATGGGGGCGGCTGTCTGGATGCTGGGTGAGCGTCAGGACGCGGCGCGGCGTGCGCGGTTGCTCCTCGCGGGCAGCGCAGCCGCAGGGGACGGGCCGCCCGGGTGGCGGCGGATGACCGGTGGGCTGCGGGGCGTCTGCGGGCGGCTGCGGGCCGAGTGGTGGTCACCGGTGGCGGGGCTGGTGCTGGCGGTACTCGGGGCGTCGGTGCTGCCGGCCGTCCTGGGGGCGGCCGGGGTGCCGTTGCTGCGCCGGGCCCGGCTGGCCGGCCGGACCCGGCGGGACCGGGAGCGCCGGGCCGACGCGGTGATCGCCTTGTGCGGGACGCTCGCCGGCGAGGTGCGGGCCGGACGTCAGCCGGGTGAGGCGCTGCTGCGGGCCGCGCGGGACTGCGGCGGACTCGCGGACGCGCAGGCGACGGTGCTGGCGGCGGCGCGGTTCGGCGGCGATGTGCCGGACGCACTCGCGACGGCGGCACGGCAACCGGGTGCCGAGGGACTGCGGGGACTCGCGGCGTGCTGGCGGGTGGCCGTGGACCAGGGCGCGGGGCTCGCGGCCGGCCTCGACCGGCTCGCCGCCGCCCTGCGCGCGGAACGGGACCAGCGCTCCGATCTGCGGGCCCAGTTGGCGGGCGCCCGGGCCACGGCGGTGATGCTCGCCGGGCTGCCGGCCCTGGGGCTGCTCATCGGCACCGCGCTCGGGGCTCGCCCCCTCCACGTGCTGCTGCACACCGGGGCGGGGCTGGGCTGTCTGGTGGCCGGCGGGGTCCTGGAGGGCCTGGGGCTGTGGTGGGTGCAACGGATCGTGCGGGGCGCGGAGGCGGCGGCATGAGCAGCGCGGAAGTTGTCCACAGGCTGGGGGTGGCCGTGGGGCTCGTGCTGGCCTGCGGATGGCTGGCGCGGTGGCTGGTGGAGGCGCGGCGCCGCCGGAGGATGCGCCGTCGGCTGACAGGGCTGTCGGGGGCCCGAGAAGCGGCTGCTCCCGTCCCGCGGCCGGCACTGCGCGGGGCCGCGCGGACCTGGCTGGTCCCTGTCGGCGTGGCGTGCGCCGGATGGGTGCTTCTCGAAGGTCTCACCGGGGCCGCCGTGGGACTGGCCGGAGCGGTGGGGTGGTGGCGGTGGCGGTGGCGGCTGAGGCAGGAGGCGGCCGCCACGGGCCCGGGAGCGCCCGGCCTCGCCGAGGCGGCGCGGCAACTGCCCCTTGCCGCCGACCTGCTGGCGGCCTGCATCGCGGCGGGCGCCGGCCCGGTGATCGCCGCGCAGGCGGTGGGAGAGGCCCTGGGAGGCCCGGTCGGGGACGCCCTCGCCCGGGGTGCGGCGGAGGTACGGCTGGGCGGCGAACCGGGCGCGTCCTGGCGGAGGTTGGGTGCCGTCCCGGGCGCCGGAGGTCTGGCCCGGCTGCTCGAACGGGCCGATGTGTCCGGGATGCCCGCCGCGGAACCGGTCGCGCGGCTCGCCGCGGAGGCCCGGGCCGATTGGGGCCGTGCCGCGACGGCCAGGGCCCGCCGGGCGGGCGTGATGGTCAGCGCGCCGGTCGGGCTGTGCTTCCTGCCCGCGTTCATCGCGGTCGGCGTGCTGCCCGTGGTGATCGGGCTCGCGGGCGGGGTGCTCGGAGGGGGTGGTGGATGACGCGGCGACGGATCGGAAGCAAGTGAGCGACAACCAAGAGAAGTTCGGACTCTTTCCTACGGGGGTTGAGATGTATCAGGCGGTACGGGCACGGCTGCGTGCCCTGGTGTGCGGGATGCGTGCGGCGCGGAGGGACGCGGGAATGGTGACCTCCGAGTACGCGATGGGGATCGTCGCGGCGGTGGCGTTCGCGGTGGTGCTCTACAAGGTCGTCACGAGCGGCCCGGTCAGCGCGGAGCTCCAGAACATCGTGACGGAAGCCCTCAATGCGCGGATGTGAGCGGGGCGCGGACCGGGGGTTCGTCACGGCGGAGTCGGCCGTGGTGCTGCCCGTGCTGGTGATGTTCGCGATGGCGCTGGTGTGGGGGCTGCTGGTCGTGGCCGCGCAGATCCAGTGCGTGGACGCGGCCCGGACCGGCGCGCGTGCGGCGGCCCGCCAGGACCCGCCCGGCGCGGTCGTGAAGCTGACCCGCGAGGCGGCGCCGCCCGGCGCGAAGGTGACCGTCAGCCGGGACGCTGAGCACGTCCGGGTGGTCGTCGTGGCCCGGCCGCCGGTGCTGCGCGGTCTGTCCTTCGCCGTGCGTGAGGAGGCCGTGGCGTCGGTGGAGGAGGCGGTGGGCAGATGAGACGGCACCGGAGGAAGGCCGGCTCGGGACGGGCGCCGGCCGCCGTCCGGAGCGCCGGTTCGGACCGGGGGTCCGCCGGTGTCTGGAGCGTCGGCTCGGACCGGGTGTCCGCCCGTGTCTGGAGCGTCGGTTCGGACCGGGGGTCCGCCAGTGTCTGGAGCGTCGGGGCGATCGCCGTCCTGTGCGTGGTGTTCGGTGTCGTCCTCGCGCTCGGGCAGGCCGTCGTCATCCGGCATCGTGCGGCAGGCGGTGCGGATCTGGCGGCGCTCGCCGCGGCGGACCACTGGGCCGACGGCGGTACGGCGGCCTGTGCCCGGGCCGGCCGGGTGGCCCGGGCACAGGGCGTGCGGCTCGTGCGGTGTCAGGTCGCCGGGGAGATCTCGGACGTGACGGCGGCGTCGGGACGGGGGCCGTTCACGGCGGAGGTCAGGGCGCGGGCGGGGCCTGCGACGACTCCGCCGGATCTGACGGCGGCTGCTCGGGCGCCTGGTCCGCCCGCTCCTTCTCCTCCGGAGCCCCCTCCAGGAGCACCGTGAGGAGCCGCACCGCCCCTCTCTTGTGCAGCGGGTCGTTGCCGTTGCCGCACTTGGGGGACTGGATGCAGGACGGGCAGCCGGCGTCGCACTCGCAGGAGGCGATGGCCTGCCGGGTGGCGGTCAGCCAGGTGCGGGCGGTGTGGAAGGCGCGCTCTGCGAAGCCCGCGCCGCCCGGATGGCCGTCGTAGACGAAGACCGTGGGCAGGAGCGTGTCGGGATGGAGCGGGATCGACACGCCGCCGATGTCCCAGCGGTCGCAGGTCGCGAAGAGGGGCAGCAGGCCGATCGACGCGTGCTCGGCGGCGTGCAGGGAGCCGCCGAGGATCTCGGGGTTGATCCGGGCCCGGTCCAGCTGGTCCTCGGTGACGGTCCACCACACGGCGCGGGTGCGCAGCGTACGAGGAGGGAGGTCGAGTTTGGTCTCACCGAGCACTTCACCGGTGATGAGCCGTCTGCGGAGGTAGGAGACGACCTGGTTGGTGACCTCGACGGAGCCGTAGCAGAGGCGGCCGTCGCCCCACGGGATCTCGACATCCGTCTCCAGGACGGAGATCGACGTCGTGTCGCGGGCGACCGTGGAGTACGGCGGGGAGGCCTCCTCGACGAGGGCGACGGAGTCCTCCAGGTCCAGTGACCGCACCAGGTACGTGCGGCCCTGGTGGAGGTGGACCGCCCCCTCATGGACCGTCGAGTGCGCGGCGCCCGCGTCGACCGTGCCGAGCAGCCGGCCCGTGCCGGTTTCGACGACCTGGACCGGGCGTCCGCCCTCCCCGCGGATGTCGGTCAGGTCGGCAGCGCGCTCGCGGCGGGTCCAGTGCCAGGCCTTGGTGCGGCGGCGCAGCAGCTTCGCGGCCTCCAGTTGCGGCAGGAGGCCCGCGCCGGCCGGGCCGAACAGGTCGAGGTCCTCGTCCGTCAGGGGCAGCTCCGCGGCGGCCGCGCACAGGTGCGGGGCCAGCACGTAAGGGTTGTCCGGGTCGAGGACGGTCGATTCGACGGGCTGGTCGAACAGGGCCTCGGGGTGGTGGACGAGGAAGGTGTCCAGCGGGTCGTCGCGGGCGACCAGGACGGCCAGGGCGCCCTGCCCGGACCGTCCGGCCCGGCCCGCCTGCTGCCACAGGGAGGCGCGCGTACCCGGGTAGCCGGCGATGACGACCGCGTCGAGGCCTGAGATGTCGATGCCGAGTTCGAGGGCGTTCGTCGCGGCGAGGCCCAGCAGTTCACCCGAATGGAGGGCCTGTTCGAGAGCGCGGCGCTCCTCGGGGAGATAGCCGCCTCGGTACGCCGCGACACGCCGGGCCAAAGACGGGTCGACCTCGGCCAGACGCTCCTGGGAGATGACCGCGATCAGCTCCGCGCCGCGCCGGGAGCGGACGAAGGCGACCGAGCGCACGCCCTGCACGGTGAGGTCGGTCAGCAGGTCGGCTGCCTCGGCGGTGGCCGTGCGGCGGACGGGGGCGCCCTTCTCGCCGTGCAGCTCGGTCAGCGGCGGTTCCCAGAGGGCGAACACCAGTTCACCGCGTGGGGAGGCGTCGTCGGCCACCTCCAGCACCGGCACACCGGTGAGGCGACCGGCGGCCACCGCTGGCTCGGCAGCGGTAGCGGAGGCCAGCAGGAACACGGGCGACGCGCCGTAGCGGGCACACAGTCGGCGCAGTCGGCGCAGCACCTGGGCGACGTGCGAGCCGAAGACACCGCGGTAGGTGTGGCACTCGTCGATGACGACGTACTTCAGCGACTTCAGGAAGGAGGACCAGCGGGGGTGGGACGGCAGGATGCCGCGGTGCAGCATGTCCGGGTTGGTCAGGACGTAGTTGGCGTACTGGCGGATCCACTCGCGTTCCTCGAACGGAGTATCGCCGTCGTACACGGCCGCGCGGACGGAATTGCCCAAAGGTTGTGAAAGTTCCTTCACGGAACGGCACTGATCCGCCGCGAGAGCCTTGGTCGGAGCCAGGTAGAGGGTGGTCGCGCCGCGGCCGTTCGGTGCCTCCGCGCCCTCCACAAGGGTGGACAGGACCGGCACGAGGTAGGCCAGGGACTTGCCGGAGGCCGTGCCGGTGGCGACGACGACCGACTCGCCGTCCAGGGCGTGCTCGGCCGCGCGTGCCTGGTGGGCCCAGGGATGTTCGATGCCCGCGGCTCGCACGGCCGCGACGACCTCCGCGCGGATCCGGTCCGGCCAGACGGCATGCCGACCCTCACGTGGGGGCAAGTGCTCCGTATGAGTAATGCGCGAAGCCCTGCCCGGACCGGACGCGAGCCGGTCCAGGACCGCGCCCGGCGCGGGTCGGGAGGCGGGGTCCGTCGGGGTTCGATCGGATCGGTGATTCTTGGCCATCGGCACCGAGTGTGTCACTGGCGTGACGGACAATGGAGCCAAGGCGTCGTGCACGCCTGCCGGTAAGTGATTGAATGCCATCGCGGCTGGCGAAGCGTCCAGGGGCTGAAGCCGAATGCCCCTAGGGCGACCGCTCGATAGCAAGGTGCTGGAGGATCCGTGGACCTGTCCCTGTCGACCGAAACCATGGGCGATCGCACGATCGTCAGGGTCGGTGGCGAAATCGACGTATATACCGCGCCCAAGCTGCGCGAGCAGTTGGTCGAGCTGGTGAACGACGGCAGTTTCCACCTTGTCGTCGACATGGAGGGCGTGGACTTCCTCGACTCCACCGGGCTCGGCGTACTGGTCGGCGGCCTGAAGCGTGTGCGGGCCCATGAGGGCTCCCTGCGCCTGGTGTGCAACCAGGAGCGCATTCTGAAGATCTTCCGTATCACCGGCCTCACCAAGGTGTTCCCGATTCACACCTCGGTCGAGGAAGCGGTTGCGGCCACCGACTGACACCGGTCCCGGGCTCCGTGCCCGGGCCGGACGACGTTCGGCAGAAGTGAAGACCGAGGGGGCCCGGGCTTTCGGAGGCCCGGAGCCTCCCGACAGCACGCCCGAAGTTGCGAGGGGGATGCATGGCCACCGTTGAGCTCCGCTTCAGCGCGCTGCCCGAGCACGTCAGGACCGCCCGGCTGGTGGCGGCAGCGGTGGCGCGCAGGGCCGGAGTGGACGAGGCCGTCCTCGACGAGGTCAGGCTCGCCGTCGGCGAGGCGTGCACCCGAGCCGTCGGGCTGCACCAGACCGGCGGGATCTCGGCACCGGTGAAGGTGCTGCTGATCGAGGAGGAGAAGCAGTTCTCCATCGAGGTCGGCGACGAGGCCCCGCACGCGGTGGCCGGCGCCCCCGGCGCCGGACCGGGCGACCCCGACGGGGAAACCGACGAGGACGAGATGGGCCTCGCGGTCATCAGCGGACTCGTCGACGACGTCGAGGTCAGCGCCGGAGAGCACGGCGGACTGATCAAGATGACCTGGCCGACCACGCCGCCGCCGACGATTCTGGTCTGACCCCGCCGCCGCACACACCGTTCTTGACGAAGGGCCCCACCCGTGGGGCCCTTCGTCATGTGCGGGTGTCAGTGCTCGCCTTTACAGTAGTTCCTGTGCCGTTCATCGCGTGAATTCGTTCACGATCATTCGCGCGCTCGCCGGCAGCGTCAGAATGCTTTCAGGGCATTACCTCGGAAGATTAATTCCGTTAATCGCGCTCTGTTTTGATCAGGTTCCGGTACCTACAATCCCGTCCACATCTTGAGCTCAGCCCAAGCGTCAAGGAGGACGAATGGCGGGGCTTTCCCTCTCACAACAGTCGGGCCATCCCACAGACCTCGCAGCCGCCGTACTGACCGATGGCAACCGCGTCCTCATCGTGGTCATCGCGGTCGTCGCACTGGCGGCACTGGCGGTCGCGGGCGTCCTGGTGCGCCAGGTACTCGCGGCCGGCGAGGGCACCGACAGCATGAAGGAGATCGCGGCAGCGGTACAGGAAGGCGCGAACGCCTATCTGGCCCGCCAGCTGCGCACACTCGGCGTATTCGCCGTGGTCGTGTTCTTCCTGCTCATGCTGCTGCCCGCGGACGACTGGAATCAGCGTGCCGGACGTTCGGTGTTCTTCCTGATCGGAGCGGCGTTCTCGGCGGCCACCGGCTATATCGGCATGTGGCTCGCCGTACGCAGCAATGTGCGTGTCGCCGCGGCGGCGCGTGAAGCCACCCCGGCGGAAGGCGAGCCGGAAAAGGATCTGACCACCGTCTCGCACAAGGCGATGAAGATCGCCTTTCGCACGGGCGGCGTGGTCGGCATGTTCACGGTGGGCCTCGGCCTGCTCGGCGCCTCCTGCGTGGTGCTGGTGTACGCGGCCGACGCGCCGAAGGTGCTCGAGGGCTTCGGCCTCGGGGCCGCGCTGATCGCGATGTTCATGCGGGTCGGCGGAGGCATCTTCACCAAGGCCGCCGACGTCGGCGCCGACCTGGTCGGCAAGGTCGAAAAGGGCATTCCGGAGGACGACCCGCGCAATGCCGCGACCATCGCCGACAACGTGGGCGACAACGTCGGCGACTGTGCGGGCATGGCGGCCGACCTCTTCGAGTCGTACGCCGTCACCTTGGTCGCCGCGCTGATCCTCGGCTCGGCGGCCTTCGGCGACGCGGGGCTCGGTTTCCCGCTGCTCGTGCCGGCGATCGGTGTGATCACCGCCATGATCGGCATCTTCGCCGTGGCGCCCAGGCGCGCCGACCGCAGCGGCATGAGCGCGATCAACCGCGGGTTCTTCATCTCCGCGGTGATCTCGCTGGTGCTGGTGGCGGTGGCCGTCTTCGTCTACCTGCCGGGGAAGTACTCCGAGCTCGACGGGGTCACCGACACCGCGATCCTCGGCAAGGACGGCGACCCGAGGGTCCTCGCGCTCATCGCGGTGGCCATCGGTATCGTGCTCGCCGCCCTGATCCAGCAACTGACCGGCTACTTCACCGAGACCAGCCGCCGGCCCGTCAGGGACATCGGCAAGTCCTCGCTCACCGGCCCGGCCACCGTCGTCCTCGCCGGTATCTCCGTCGGTCTCGAATCCGCCGTCTACACCGCCCTGTTGATCGGCCTCGGCGTATACGGGGCGTTTCTGCTCGGTGGTACGTCGATCATGCTGGCGCTGTTCGCGGTGGCGCTGGCCGGCACCGGCCTGCTCACCACGGTCGGTGTGATCGTCGCGATGGACACCTTCGGGCCGGTCTCCGACAACGCGCAGGGCATCGCGGAGATGTCCGGCGACGTCGAGGGCGCGGGGGCGCAGGTGCTCACCAACCTGGACGCGGTCGGCAACACCACCAAGGCGATCACCAAGGGCATCGCGATCGCCACGGCCGTGCTCGCGGCGGCGGCCTTGTTCGGGTCGTACCGTGACGCGATCATCACCGGCGCACGGGACGTGGGCGAGAAACTCAGCGGGGAGGGCGCCCCGATGAGTCTGATGATGGACATCTCGCAGCCCAACAACCTCGTGGGTCTCATCGCCGGCGCGGCGGTCGTCTTCCTCTTCTCGGGGCTGGCGATCAACGCCGTGTCGCGTTCGGCGGGTTCCGTGGTCTACGAGGTGCGGCGGCAGTTCCGCGAGAGGCCCGGGATCATGGATTACAGCGAGAAACCGGAGTACGGCAAGGTCGTCGACATCTGCACCAGGGACGCCCTGCGGGAGCTCGCCACGCCCGGTCTGCTGGCTGTGATGGCGCCCATCTTCATCGGGTTCACGCTCGGCGTCGGACCGCTCGGCGCGTTCCTGGCGGGCGCGATCGGCGCGGGCACGCTGATGGCGGTGTTCCTCGCCAACTCCGGTGGCGCCTGGGACAACGCCAAGAAACTCGTCGAGGACGGCCACCACGGCGGCAAGGGCGGCGAGGCCCACGCGGCGACCGTGATCGGTGACACGGTCGGCGACCCCTTCAAGGACACCGCGGGCCCCGCGATCAACCCGCTGCTGAAGGTCATGAACCTGGTGTCGCTGCTCATCGCGCCCGCGGTGATCAAGTTCTCCTACGGCCCGGACAAGAGCATCGGGGTGCGGATTCTGATCGCCGCCCTGGCGTTCCTCGTGATCGCCGGGGCGGTGTACGTGTCAAAGCGGCGCGGAATCGCCATGGGTGACGAGGACAATGCCGGGTCGGAGCCCAAGTCGGCGGATCCGGCGGTGGTTTCGTAGGGAGGGTTTCCGAGCCCCGGAGCAAGGTGCGGGCGGGCGGCGCGCGTTGACGCGTCGCCCGCCCGCGCTGTGTGGGTACACGCTCCCGCGTGAGCCTTCTCTCGCTTGGTGCAAAAGGTTACAAAACGGTCTTAATAGACGTTCGGCGTGCTGTTGCCGTGCATCCGGCGTGTATGTTCCGGGGCCGAGAGCCATGGAAGGGACCAAACCGGTGAACAAGAAGCTCGCGGCCGCACTGTCCGGCGGTGCGGTACTGGTACTGGCGCTGTCGGGCTGTGGCGGCGACGACAGCAACGACAAACTGGACTCCTGGGCCAAGCAGGTCTGTGACGCCGTGCAGCCGCAGGCCAAGAAGATCGAGTCGGCCAATGCCGCGATCCAGAAGGAGACCTCGGACAACAGCACGCCGGAGGACGTCCAGAAGACCGACGCACAGGCCTTCCAGGACATGTCCGACGCCTACAAGGCGATCGGGACCGCCGTGAACAAGGCCGGGGCACCGGACGTGGAGAACGGCCAGAAGAAGCAGCAGGACGCGGTCAAGGAGCTCAACTCGATCTCCGCCTCGTACGCCTCGCTGAAGAAGCAGGTCGACGGGCTCGACACCAAGGACCAGGGCAAGTTCGCCGACGGCCTGAAGGACATCGCCACCGAGCTGGACAAGCTGAGCCAGAGCGGGAACGACGCCCTCAGGAACCTGGAGGAGGGCGAGGTCGGCCAGGCGATGGCCCAGCAGTCCAGCTGCAAGGCGGCCACGGCGTCGGCTGGGGCCACGCAGAGCTGAGAAGCCGAGAACGAGCTGCTGGCAGCTCGCCGTAGCAGGCGGCTCGGCGCGGCGGTCAGCGCTGTGCCTGACGCGAACCCCGGCACGGGCACGTGCGGCAACGGCCCCGGCGGCCACAATGGGGGACGTGAGTAACGCCAGTCAGTCACCCCTGCCCCCGCTGCCCGCCTCCGACCGTCCCGATGTCGCCGCCCGGCTCCGGGACGCCCTGCTCGCGGCCTCCTTCACCGCCGACGGACTGCTCGAACTGCTCGGCGCACCCGCGTACGCGGCACTGGCCCGGAGCGAGACCGTGCCCGCGCTCCGGGCGACCCGCGGGGACACGCCGCTGGAAATGCTCGTCCGGCTGTTCCTGCTCCAGCAGCCCGTGCCGCACGCGCGCGTGGCCGAGGTCCTGCCCGTGGACGCCTGCCTGGAGAGCGGCTGGCTGGCGAGGACCGGCGAGGACGAACTCGCCGCCACGGTGGACGTCCGGCCCTACGGCGGGCCCGGCGGCGAGGACTGGTTCATCGTGTCGGACCTCGGCTGCGCGGTCGGCGGCGCCGGCGGGATCGGCCGGCGTGACGAGGGGGTCGTCCTCGGAGTCGGGGGCGCCTCCACGACCCTCGCCGGCATCACCGTCCGGACGCCCGTCGCCGCCGCGCTCGACCTCGGCACAGGCTCCGGCATCCAGGCCCTGCACGCCGCGCAGCACGCCACGCGCGTGACGGCCACCGACCTCAACCCGCGCGCCCTGCACATCACCGCCCTCACGCTGGCGCTGTCCGGCACCGCGGCCGCCGATCTGCGCGAGGGCTCCCTCTTCGAGCCGGTGCGGGGCGACGAGACGTACGACCTGATCGTCTCCAACCCGCCCTTCGTGATCTCGCCCGGCGCCCGGCTCACCTACCGCGACGGCGGGATGGGCGGGGACGATCTGTGCCGCACGCTCGTTCAGGAGGCAGGGGAACGGCTGAACGAGGGCGGGTTCGCGCAGTTCCTCGCCAACTGGCAGCACGTGGAAGGGGAGGATTGGCAGGACAGGCTCAGGTCATGGGTGCCCCGGGGCTGCGACGCGTGGATCGTGCAGCGCGAGGTGCAGGACGTCAATCAGTACGCCGAGCTGTGGCTGCGTGACGCCGGCGACCACCAGGGCGACGCGGCGGAGTACCAGGCGCGGTACGACGCATGGCTCGACGAGTTCGAGGCACGCAAGGTGAAGGCCGTCGGCTTCGGCTGGATCACCCTGCGCAGGACGAGCGCCGCCGTGCCCTCGCTCACGGTGGAGGAGTGGCCCCACCCGGTCGAGCAGCCGCTCGGCGACACGATCCGGGCCCACTTCGACCGGCTCGACCACCTGCGCGACCGCGATGACGCCGCCCTGCTCGCAGGACACTTCCGGCTCGCCGCCGAGATCGTGCAGGAGCAGGTCGGGCTGCCCGGCGCGGAGGACCCCGAGCATGTCGTGCTTCGCCAGAACCGCGGCATGCGCAGGGCCACCCGGGTGGACACGGTCGGCGCGGGCTTCGCGGGCGTCTGCGACGGCACGATGAGCGCGGGCCGCATCCTCGACGCCATCGCCCAGCTGATCGGCGAGGACCCGGTGCTGCTGCGCGACCGCACACCGGCCCAGATCCGGCTGCTGGTCGAGCAGGGGTTCCTGGAGCCGGTCCGCTGAGACAGCCGCCGGGATGGCCGGGGAGGAGCCTGCCGCGGGCCCGTCGAGGCGGCTCGCCAACAAATTCGAGTCGATTTGAACACCTCGCCTGAAACGGGTCATGAGGAACCGGACGCCCTTGATCCACCGTCCTGTCGCCCCGGCGTTCACCTCGGGTTCGCCTGCCCGCCGCCCGTGCGTGTCAGCCTCCCGTGGCTGGAGATGCGCGGACAGGGGAAGAGGGGCGCGGCGGGTCATGGAGAGCGAACCGGCGATCTTCGCGGGAGCGGTGTTCTCCCTGTTCGGAGGCGGGCTGCTGGCGTGGACCGTGACGCGTGTGTGTCAGGAGCGGCCCGTCGCCGAGGGGGCGAGGCCGGTCGCATCGGCGACCCTCGCCGGCGTCGTCGGGGTGCTCGCTCTGGCGGCCGGAACGTGGTGCTTCACCCGCCTGTGAGGACCCCTCCGGCGACGTATCCGCGGGTGACCGGGGCGTCGCACTCCGCACAGGGGCGGGCAGGCTCCCGCTACTCCGGGCGGCAGGATTGGTGGTAGTCGGGTTACCGTTCGAGTGGCCGTTGCGGGCTTTTCCCGTTTGACACGGGGGCGGGATGTACCGTCACACTCCGCAGCGTCACCACGTACTCAGCCCCGGTAAGCGACTCCGGGGAGCCCCAGCGTCGACCGGAGAGAAGAGCGAAGTTGTCCCCGACCAGCGAGACCGCGAACGGCGGCCGCCGACTCGTCATCGTCGAGTCGCCTGCCAAGGCGAAGACGATCAAGGGCTATCTCGGCCCCGGATACACCGTCGAGGCGAGCGTCGGGCACATCCGCGACCTTCCCAACGGCGCCGCCGAGGTGCCCGAGAAGTACACCGGCGAGGTGCGCCGCCTCGGTGTGGACGTCGAACACGACTTCGCGCCGATCTATGTGGTCAACGCGGACAAAAAGGCGCAGGTCAAGAAGCTCAAGGACCTGCTGAAGGAGTCCGACGAGCTCTTCCTCGCCACCGATGAGGACCGCGAGGGCGAGGCCATCGCGTGGCATCTCCAGGAGGTGCTCAAGCCCAAGGTCCCGGTCAAGCGGATGGTCTTCCACGAGATCACCAAGGCCGCGATCCAGGCCGCCGTCGCCAACCCGCGCGAGCTGAACCAGAAGCTCGTCGACGCCCAGGAGACCCGCCGCATCCTCGACCGCCTCTACGGCTACGAGGTCTCGCCGGTCCTGTGGAAGAAGGTCATGCCGCGGCTGTCCGCGGGCCGTGTCCAGTCGGTCGCCACACGACTCGTCGTGGAGCGGGAACGCGAGCGCATCGCCTTTCGCTCGGCTGAGTACTGGGACCTGACGGGCACCTTCGCGACCGGCCGCGAGGGAGACTCGTCGGACCCGTCGTCGCTGGTCGCGCGCCTGCAGACCGTCGACGGCAGGCGGGTCGCGCAGGGCCGCGACTTCGACTCCCTGGGACAACTGAAGAGCGCGAACACCCTCCACCTCGACGAGGCGAACGCCCGCGCCCTGGCCGCCGCCCTCGAGGACACGCGGTTCGCGGTGCGCTCCGTCGAGTCCAAGCCGTACCGCCGCTCGCCGTACGCCCCGTTCCGTACGACGACGCTGCAGCAGGAGGCCAGCCGCAAGCTCGGCTTCGGCGCGAAGGCCACCATGCAGGTCGCGCAGAAGCTGTACGAGAACGGCTACATCACCTACATGCGTACGGACTCCACGACCCTGAGCGACACGGCGGTCGCCGCCGCCCGCGCCCAGGTCACGCAGCTGTACGGCGCCGACTACCTGCCGCCGCAGCCGAGGACGTACGCCGGGAAGGTCAAGAACGCGCAGGAGGCCCACGAGGCGATCCGCCCCTCGGGTGATCGTTTCCGCACTCCCGCCGAGACCGGACTGACCGGTGACCAGTTCAAGCTCTACGAGCTGATCTGGAAGCGGACCGTCGCCTCCCAGATGAAGGACGCGACCGGCAACAGCGTCACGGTGAAGATCGGCGGCACGGCGGCCGACGGCCGGGACGTCGAGTTCAGCGCGTCCGGCAAGACGATCACCTTCCACGGCTTCCTCAAGGCCTACGTCGAGGGCGCCGACGACCCGAACGCCGAGCTGGACGACCGCGAGCGCCGGCTGCCCCAGGTCTCCGAGGGCGACGCCCTGAGCGCTCGGGAGATCACGGTCGACGGGCACGCCACCAAGCCCCCGGCCCGCTACACCGAGGCCTCTCTGGTCAAGGAGCTCGAAGAGCGCGAGATCGGCCGCCCGTCGACGTACGCGTCGATCATCGGCACGATCCTCGACCGCGGCTACGTTTTCAAGAAGGGCACGGCCCTGGTGCCGTCCTTCCTGAGCTTCGCCGTGGTCAACCTCCTGGAGAAGCACTTCGGGCGGCTCGTCGACTACGACTTCACCGCCAGGATGGAGGACGACCTCGACCGCATCGCCCGCGGCGAGGCCAAGTCCGTGCCGTGGCTGAAGCGGTTCTACTTCGGCGAGACAGAGCCCGACAGCGGCTCCGCCGCGGGGGTCGGCGGCGCCGCGGCCGACGCCGGCAACGGCGACGGGGACCACCTCGGCGGCCTCAAGGAGCTGGTGACGGACCTGGGCGCGATCGACGCGCGCGAGGTGTCGTCGTTCCCGGTGGCCAACGGCATCGTGCTGCGCGTCGGCCGCTACGGGCCGTACATCGAGCGCGGCGAGAAGGACACCGAGCAGCACCAGCGCGCCGACATCCCCGACGACCTGGCGCCCGACGAGCTGACCGCCGACCTCGCGGAGGAACTGCTCGCCAAGCCGAGCGGTGACTACGAGCTGGGCACGGACCCGGCCACCGGCCACACGATCGTCGCCAAGGACGGCCGTTACGGCCCGTATGTGACGGAGATCCTCCCCGAGGGCACCCCGAAGACGGGCAAGAACGCGGTCAAGCCGCGCACGGCGTCCTTGTTCAAGACGATGTCCCTGGACACGGTGACCCTCGACGAGGCCCTGAAGCTGATGTCGCTGCCGCGCGTGGTCGGCGCCGACGCCGAGGGCCAGGAGATCACCGCGCAGAACGGCCGCTACGGTCCGTACCTGAAGAAGGGCGCGGACTCGCGCTCGCTCCAGGCCGAGGAGCAGCTCTTCACGATCACGCTGGAGGAGGCGCTGGCGATCTACGCCCAGCCCAAGCAGCGTGGCCGGGCCGCGGCCAAGCCGCCGCTGAAGGAACTGGGCACCGACCCGGTCAGCGAGAAGCCGGTCGTGGTCAAGGACGGCCGCTTCGGCCCGTACGTCACCGACGGCGAGACCAACGCGACCCTGCGCTCCGGCGACAGCGTCGAGGAGATCACCCCGGAGCGCGGTTTCGAGCTGCTCGCCGAGAAGCGAGCCAAGACGCCGGCGAAGAAGACCGCGAAGAAGGCGGCCAAGAAGGCGCCGGCGAAGAAGACGACGACGGCCAAGAAGACCGCGGCGAAGAAGACCACGACCGCGAAGAAGACGACGGCGAAGAAGACCACCACGGCGAAGAAGACGGCCGCCAAGACGGCGACCGCTACCAAGTCCGCGGAGGACTGAGGCCGTTCGAGCCCTGTGAGGGACCCGGACCGCCGCGTACGGATCTTCGCCCAGGGTTCGGAAAGCGAACGCCCCGGCAACACTTCGGTGTCGGGGCGTGCGCATGCCAGCCCGCGCCCCCCAGGGTGTCGGCGGCTCCCGATAGGCTGAACGCATGACGCGAGCCGACCACCCAACGGCCCCTCAGCCCGCCCCCGACGACGCCCTGGTCGCGGACTCCCGCGAGCGTGCCGTCCGCGCCCTGCTGCGACGACCGCAGCTGAAGCGGTTGTGGAGCGCACAACTCGTGGGCGGCGTGGGGGACACCCTCGCGCTCCTCGTGCTGGTCCTCCTCACCCTCCAGACGGCCGTCGCCGAGGGTTCGTTCGGGGGCGGCTACCGAGGCGTGGCGTTCGCAGTGGCGACCGTTTTCGGGGTGCGCATCCTCGCGACGCTCCTGTTCGGCGCCGTTCTGCTCGGCCCGCTCACCGCGCTCACCTCGCAGGACGGCCCGCTCGACCGCCGCTGGACCATGGTGGGAGCCGACGGGCTGCGCGCGGTGCTGCTCATCGTCGCGCCCCTGTGGATCGACTGGACGCCCGAGAACGCACTGGCCATCCTGCTCGTCACGGCCTTCGTGACGGGGGTCGCAGAGCGGTTCTGGACGGTGTGCCGCGAGAGCGCGGCCCCCGCGCTGCTCCCCGCCCCGCCGCCGGAGGGCGCGACGGTCCGGCCGCTGCCCGACCACATGGACGCCCTGCGCCGCCTGTCGCTGCGCACCGGCTTCGTGGCGATCCCCCTCGCGGCCGTCGCACTGGTCGTCGCGGCCCTGTTCAACAACCTGCTGGGCACCGGCATCGACTGGTTCGGCCAGCACCAGGCGGCCCTCGCCTCCTACGTGGCCGCCGGGCTGTTCGCCGCGTCCCTGTCCGTGCTGACCTTCCTGGAGCTGCCCGGCACGCGCACCCCGCGCGCGCGGTCGCCGCTCGAAGGGCTGCGCCGCCCCAAGACCGGCAGCGGCACCGACAAGGGCCGCACCGGCGCGATGCCGCTGCTGGTCCTGTCCTGCGCGGCCGTCGCCGCCGCGGTGTCCGCCGCCGTCGCCGTGGCCGTGCTGCACGCCAAGGACCTGGGCGGCGGCCCGGTGCTCTACGGCCTGTTCGTGGCCGCGCTGACCGGCGGTGTCGTCGTCGGCATCCGTATGGCGCCCGCCCTCATGCCCGCCCTGTCGCGCCGCCGGCTGCTCGCGCTGACGATCGCCTTCACCGGGGTCGCCCTGCTGGCCGCCGGGCTGGTCCCGGACGTCACCACCGTGCTGCTGATCCTCGCGCTGGCCGGCGTCGGCGCGGGCATGTCCGCCAACATCGGGCACACCCTGCTCGACCAGGAGACCGAGGAGTACCGGCGCTCCCGCACGACGGAGCACCTGCACGCGGTCGTCCGGGTCTGCGTGGCGCTCGGCGCGGTGCTCGCCCCGCTGGTGGCGGCGGCGATCGGGCCGCACCGGCTGGAGAGCGGCAAGTTCGTCTTCGCGCACGGCGGCGCGGCCTTCACGCTGATGCTGACCGGCGCCCTGCTGCTGCCGGTCGCCGCGCTGGTGCTGGCCAAGGTCGACGACCGTTCCGGTGTGCCGCTGCGTCAGGACCTCAAGGACGCGCTGCTCGGCGGCGACGACCCGGAGCAGGGGACCGCGGCCGCCGGCTTCTTCATCGCGCTGGAGGGCGGCGACGGGGCCGGCAAGTCCACGCAGGCCGAGGCGCTCGCCGAGTGGATCCGCGCCAAGGGCCACGAGGTCGTGCTGACGCGCGAGCCGGGGGCGACGCCGGTGGGCAAGCGGCTGCGGTCGATCCTGCTGGACGTGTCGAGCGCGGGCCTGTCCCACCGCGCGGAGGCGCTGCTGTACGCGGCCGACCGTGCCGAGCACGTCGACACCGTCGTACGGCCCGCCCTGGAGCGCGGCGCGGTCGTCATCTCCGACCGGTACATCGACTCCTCCGTGGCCTACCAGGGAGCGGGCCGCGACCTGTCGCCGACCGAGATCGCCCGTATCAACCGCTGGGCGACGAACGGGCTGGTGCCGCATCTGACCGTCCTGCTGGACGTCGTGCCGGAGACCGCGCGTGAGCGGTTCACCGAGGCACCGGACCGGCTGGAGTCGGAACCCGCCGAGTTCCACGCGCGCGTGCGGGCCGGTTTCCTCACCCTGGCCGCCGCCGACGCCGGGCGGTACCTGGTGGTGGACGCCGGCCAGGAGCCCGAGGCCGTCACGACGGTCATCCGGCACCGGCTCGACCAGGTGCTGCCGCTGTCCGAGGCCGAGATCAAGGCCCAGGAGGAGGCGCGGAAGAAGGCGGAGGAGGAAGCCCGCCGCAAGGCCGAGGAGGAGGCCGCCCGCAAGGCCGAGGAGGAGCGCCTGGAGCGGGAGCGCCAGGAGCAGCTGGCCAAGCTGCGCGCCGAGGAGGAGGAGCGCAAGCGGCGCGAGCTGGAGGAGGCGCAGCGGCGCGAGGCCGAACGGCAGGCGGAGGAGGCCCGGCGCCGGGCCGAGGAAGCGCGCAAGAAGGCCGAGGAGGAGCGGGCCCGGCTCCTCGCGGAGGAGAAGGCCCGCGCCGAGGAGGAGGCCCGCCGCAAGGCGGACGAGGAGCGGCGCCGCAAGCAGGCCGAGGAGGAGGCGCGACTGCGGGCCGAGGCCGAGGCGCTCCGCCTGGACAAGCAGCGCAAGGCCGAGCAGGCGCTGCTGCGGGCCGAGGAGGCGCGGCGCCTCGCGGAGGCGGCGGCCGCAGCTGCCGAGGCCGGGCCGAAGAGCTCCGCTCCCAGGACCTCCCCTCCGAAGGGTGCCGCGCCTTCTGCGGCCGCTCAGGACGCGGCGACCGTGCCCACGCCGGTGGTGACACCGGGTGGCGCGGGGGACGACACGACCGTGCTGCGCCCGGTGCGGGACGCGGAGCAGGGCTCGGGCCGGGGCCGGACCTCCGGTGAATCCGATGCCGAGGTGACGGCCGAGCTGCCGAAACCGCCGGTTCCGCCGGAGGAGACGGAAGTCCTGCCGCCGGTTTCGCCTCGCGCCGGGGACGAGACCGAGGTGCTGCCGCGGGTACGCGACCGGGACGCCTCCGGTGCGGGCGACGAGACGGCGGTGCTGCCACCGGTCCGGCCGGGGGACGCCGAGGACACGGCGGTACTGCCTCCGGTCCCGCCGGCAGACGCCGAGGACACGGCCGTACTCCCGCCGGTGCGCGGGGACGAACCGGCGGACCGGGTTCCGCCCGGGTACTTCCGGAAGGACACCCCGGCCACCCGCCCCGACGGCACCGAGGACCGTACGCGGGAGATGCCCCAGGTCGACGCCGACGGGGCGCCGCGCCGCCGCCGGTCCGACTGGGCCGAGGAGACGCCGCTGGACGACCTGCCCTCGCTGGCGGACGAGCTGCTCGGACCGCACGACGACGAGCCGGACGAGGGGCGCGGACGCCGGGGCAGGGGCGGCCGGGGCCGCTGACGCCTCCCGGCGGACGGACGTAGGAGCCCGGGCCCCGGACTGCGAGGTCGGGTGGGGGCGGCAGGCGTTGTCAGTGGTCGCCCCCACAATGGATCTGGCAACGCGGAACGTGACGGAAGGGCGGCGTGACCCATGACCGTGTGGGACGACCTCGTCGGGCAGGAGAGGGTGAGCGAGCAGCTGGCCGCTGCCGCCCGGGACGCCGACGCCCTGGTCACGGCGGCCTCCACCCACGCCCCGCCACCCGAGGCGTCGAAGATGACGCACGCGTGGCTGTTCACGGGCCCTCCGGGAGCCGGGCGCAACCAGGCGGCGCGGGCGTTCGCGGCGGCGCTGCAGTGCGTCAGCCCCGACCGCGCCCTCGGCGGCTCCCCCGGCTGCGGCTTCTGCGACGGCTGCCACACGGCACTGATCGGCACGCACGCCGACGTCACCACCGTCGCGGCCGTCGGCACGCAGATCCTCGCCGACGACATGCGCGACACCGTCCGCAAGTCGTTCACATCGCCGGCGAACGGGCGCTGGCAGATCATCCTCGTCGAGGACGCCGAGCGGCTGAACGAGAAATCGGCCAACGCCGTCCTCAAGGCCGTGGAGGAACCCGCGCCCCGCACGGTATGGCTCCTGTGCGCCCCCTCCATCGAGGACGTCCTGCCGACCATCCGCTCCCGCTGCCGCCACCTGAACCTGAGCACGCCGAGGGTCGACGCCATCGCCGACATGCTCGTCCGCCGCGAGGGCATCGAGCCGGACGTCGCCGCCGCGGCGGCCCGCGCGACCCAGGGCCACGTCGACCGGGCGCGCCGCCTGGCCACCGACCCGGCCGCGCGTGAGCGCCGCGCCGCCGTGCTGAGGCTGCCGCTGCGCGTCGAGGAGATCGGCAGCGCGCTCAAGGCCGCCCAGGAACTCGTCGACGCGGCCGCCGAGGACGCCAAGCAGCTCGCGGAGAGGACGGACTCCAAGGAGACCGAGGAGCTGAAGGCCGCCCTCGGCGCTGTCCAGGGCGGCCGCATGCCCCGGGGCACCGCGGGTGTGATGAAGGACCTGGAGGACAAGCAGAAGCGCCGCAGAACGCGCACGCAGCGTGACAGCCTCGACATCGCCCTGACCGACCTGACGGCCTTCTACCGCGACGTCCTCGCCCTCCAGCTCGGTTCACGCGTGGCCATCGCCAACGCGGACGCCCAGGACGCCCTGGAGCGCCTCGCCCGCGGCAGCTCCCCGGAGTCCACGCTCCGCCGCATCGAGGCGATCGCCGCCTGCCGCGACGCCCTCGACCGCAACGTGGCGCCGCTGCTCGCGGTGGAGGCGATGACGATGGCGCTCAGAGCGGGCTGACAAGGCCGGCAGGACAGCGGTTCGGACCTACGTTGACGCCGTAACTCGTACGAGGCACGACACGCACGCACGGCACCCATTTCGTCGCGCAGAGTTACGCTCGCTGGATGTACACACGGCGCACCCCCCGCTCCGCCTCCGGCTCGGGCGGCCTCCACCGCAAGACACGAAACCGTGCCAAGACCGCCGCCGGTCTCCTCGCCACGGCCGCGCTGCTCGTCTCCGCCTGCTCCTCCGGAAGCGCGACGACGTCAGCCGCCCCCGCGGCGCCGGAGGCGGCACTGGTCGCACTGCCGCAGGCCACGCCCGCGGCGCTCTCGTCGTACTACGGGCAGAAGCCGGCCTGGCGCGGCTGCGGTGTCCCCGGCTTCGAGTGCGCCACCCTCAAGGCGCCGCTGGACTACGCCAAGCCGTCCTCGGGCGACGTCCGGCTCGCCCTCACCCGCAAAAAGGCCACGGGGCCCGGCAAGCGGCTGGGCTCCCTGCTCGTGAACCCCGGCGGGCCGGGCGGCTCGGCGATCGGCTACGTCCAGGCGTACGCGGGCATCGGCTACCCGGCCGAGGTGCGTGCCCGCTACGACATGGTGGCGGTCGACCCGCGCGGCGTGGCCCGCAGCGAGCCCGTCGAGTGTCTGGACGGGCCGGAGATGGACACGTACACGCAGACGGACGCCACGCCTGACGACGGGAAGGAGACGGACGGGCTGGTCGCGGCGTACCGGACGTTCGCCGAGGGCTGCGGCGCGGACGCGCCCCGGCTGCTGCGCCATGTGTCCACGGTGGAGGCGGCCCGGGACATGGACATCGTGCGGGCGGTGCTCGGCGACGAGAAGCTGAACTTCGTCGGCGCCTCGTACGGCACCTTCCTCGGGGCAACGTACGCCGGGCTCTTCCCACAGCGGGCGGGACGGCTGGTGCTGGACGGCGCGATGGACCCGTCGCTGCCGGCCCGGCGTCTGAACCTCGAACAGACGGCGGGCTTCGAGACGGCGTTCCGGTCGTTCGCGAAGGACTGCGTACGGCAGGCCGACTGTCCGCTGGGCGGCCGGGGCACCTCGCCCGAGAAGGTCGGCGAAAACCTCAAGGCGTTCTTCGAAAAGCTGGACGCGCGGCCCGTCCGCACCGGCAACGCCGACGGCCGCAAGCTCACCGAGTCGCTCGCCACGACGGGCGTGATCGCGGCCATGTACGACGAGGGTGCCTGGGACCAGCTGCGCGAGGCGCTGACGTCCGCGATGAAGGAGAACGACGGCTCCGGACTCCTTCTCCTGTCCGACGGCTACTACGAGCGGGACGCCGACGGCGCCTACAGCAACCTGATGTTCGCCAACGCGGCGGTGAACTGCCTGGACCTGCCCCCCTCCTTCGACACCCCCGACCAGGTGCGCAAGGTGCTGCCCGAGTTCGAGAAGGCGTCGCCGGTCTTCGGCGAGGGCCTCGCGTGGGCCGCGCTGAACTGCGCGTACTGGCCGGTGCACGCCACGGGCGAGCCGCACCGCATCGAGGCGAAGGGCGCGGCGCCCATCGTCGTGGTCGGCACGACCCGGGACCCCGCGACCCCGTACCGTTGGGCGCAGGCCCTGTCCGGCCAGCTCTCCTCGGCACGCCTACTCACCTACGAGGGCGACGGCCACACGGCCTACGGCCGCGGCAGCTCCTGCATCGACCGGACGATCAACGCCTACCTCCTCCGAGGCACCCCGCCCACGGACGGAAAGCGCTGCTCATAACCCTGCCCCCAGCCCCGGAACGGCTGCCTCCGGGGCTGGTGCGGAGCACCCTCGGAAACTGTGTAGACTTACCGTCGTTGCTGATCGCACCATAGTGCAGGCAGCGCGCCGCCTTAGCTCAGATGGCCAGAGCAACGCACTCGTAATGCGTAGGTCTCGGGTTCGAATCCCGAAGGCGGCTCCATGGTGAACCCCAGGTTAGGCCTCTGACCTGGGGGTTTCCTGTTTTTACTGACCTTGGAATTCGGGCCAATCGGGCATGTGCGGTCTGTGTATCGCAATGCGTTTACAGGGGAGCGATGGTTGTGGCACCCCGACAATCGCGCGTTCAACCTGGCGTCCCCGTTCGGGCGGTCGCCGGGCCTGACTGGTTGTCGTCTTGCTGCGCTCGGTCAGTCCGCGCAGCTGATCGCGATGGTTCTGCGCTGGCGTAACCGCCTCTACCGCCCGTCGGAGTACTCCGCCGGCTCCACGTCCTGGCTGGCGACCAAGGCCAGGTGACCGAGCAGCCGCAGCGCGTCGCTGACCAGACCGTCGACCAGTTGGGCGCGGGACTGTTCGTCGTTCCAGGCGACCCGGGGTTTGCCAGGGGCGGTGTAGACGTGCGCGGTGCATTGCACGGCAGCGGCCTCGGCCGCGCGGATCACCGCGAGGACGGCAGCCGATGATCTGGGTGACGGTGTCCTGGGTGGCCACCGCATCGTCCATCACGGTGGAGTCCATCGCCCTCAGGTGCTTGCCTTTGAACCGCATCGGCCCTGATGGAGGCTGGATTCTCTGAGAAAATCGAGCCATGGCACGTCCGTCCCCTTATCCGCCCGAGCTTCGTGAGCGTGCGGTGCGCATCGTCGCGTAGATCCGTCCCAACTACCGCGACGGGGCTCACCTTGCCTGTTGCGGCAACAGGCGGCGAAGACCGCGCTCCCAGCGCCCGGACACTGCGCGACGTGGAGCTGAAGACGCAGATCAGTCGCGTCGGAACCAATCCGTCCTTGCTCGGAATCCTGCACCCATGATGGCCTCGTGGATGATCGGCCCCCCGGGACCCGTGGGCTTGCCGCCGAGTGCCGTCACACCGGAGTCGCCCCTGATCCCCGACGGCCGTACGCCGTGATGGCCTGGCCGACTTGGGAGCCGACCCCTTGGCCACGACGACGTCCTCGCGGTGCCGGAAAATGAGACGGACGTGCCCGTCGGCTGGGACTCCGCGTCTGGCTTCTGCGAAGTCTCCAGGGCCCCCGGTCGGAGAAGCCGTGCCGTGATCCGGGAGCGTCACGCGATGTCGTCGGACTCGCCGATCAGTTCGGTGGGTCTATCGATCAGGGCGGGGGCTATGGCGAAGAACCGCGGTCGAACTTCTTCCCGCGGTCGGCGGCGGCCGCCTGGAACTCGGTACTGGCGGTCGGTGTGTCTGGTGGGCCACAGTGTCGACAACCCCTGCCGCCGGGTCCGGTTGTCGTTCCTCGGAGTAGTCCAGGTCACGCCACAACTGCGGGGCCGCATTCGTGGCGCCACGGATGGGCTCGGACAGTGCATCTGGCAAGGGCCTCTACTGAATCCAGGCTCTATTCCAGTTTCGCCGCGCGCCTCTTGAGGTCCTCGGCGAACGTGTCCCAGTCGGGTCCGAAGGACAGCAGGTCTGAGGCTGCTTCCCGGAGCAATTGCGGGTCGTCGGGACGTTGCAGGCAGGCCAGACGGTAGGCGAGGTTCCGGGCCCAGGGCGGCAGGGCCATCCAGTCCTCGGTGAGGACGTCCTCGAGCATGGCGAGGATTTCGTCCGCCGTCGCGAAGGTGAGCTTCTCGACGAACTCACGGGTCGTTTCGTTGACCTGCCGGCTGTCACCGCCGTCGATCGCCTGGCTGAGACTCCTGGCCGCAGGGGTCGGATCGGGCATGGCGCGCTTCTCCAGACGGATTACTTCCGGCGCCCCGGAGCGTCGTGGTGGTGGACGGAATGGGCGCCCAGACCCTAGCAGTCGATCCCGGCGCCGCCGGGCAGCCGGTGCGGTGCCGGGCTCGGGGGACCCGTCCCTACGGATTGAGCCAGTAGGTGGACAGTTGGTAGGCGCCGTCGGGCCGCTGAATGACCCGGTAGCCGACGTCGTGCCCGTCGATCTGCACCGATCTGTCGAGCGGGCCGCTGAACTCGGGGGTCCTGGCACGGGGAACGACCCCGCCGTCCCTCATGTACGCGTACACGTCGGAGACGATTGCTTGCTCGATCCGGTTGGGCTTCAAGTTGGTGGTCCGCAGATCGTTCGTGGTTCCGTCCGGGCCGGTGTGGGCTCGGTCGTAGCCGTGGCCGGTGTTGAAGTGCCAATGGTCGTCGCCCACCATGGCGGAGCGTTTGAGATCCTGCCCCTCGCCTTTGGAGGTGTACTCGCCGATGGCCGGGCCGTCGCCGTTCGGGTATGGCGACAGGCCGAAGGGGTCGCAAACGGTGTGCGGGTTGGGCACGTAGGCGACCGGGTTCGGCGCCGGCGAGAGCCCCAGAGGGTCCGGAGACGTGTACCGGCCGGTCTCCGGGTCGTAGTGACGGAAGAGGTTGTAGTGGAGGCCGGTCTCTGGGTCGTAGTACTGGCCGGGGAAGCGAAGCGGGGTATAGGCCGTGCTGGAGCGGGACCAGGCGGTGGTTCCCCACAGAGTGGTGCGGGCGCGCCAGGCGATGCGCCCGGACTCGTCGACCAGTTCGGTGGGAGTGGCGAGCAGGTCGGTGGCCACGGCGAAGAAGCGCCGGTCGATCTCCTCCTGACGGGCGTCCGGGGGGGAGGAGGATGCGCTCGGTTTGCGCGAGGGGCGTGAGTCCGCGGTGCTCCCAGGTGAGCGCTACCGGACGAGGCAGGTCGCTGGAAACGGTGGTCTGTTCGCAGAGGGTCAGGCCGTCCCAGGTGAAGCGGATCGCTTGCCGCGCATTCCCCCGGCACGGCCATGAACCCTCGCGAGTTTGTTCAGGGCGCAGAAGGCCGAAAACCAATGCCCCGCGACCGGCCTTCCCTGCGTTGCGTCATCGGGCGACCTGGACGGCTTCCGGCGAGGCCTTCTTGCTCGCGTTCACCTGGATGACGGTGAGCACGGTGGCGACCAGAGCGAGGAAGGCCGCGGGAAGGCCGAGCGAGGTCACCGGCAGCCAGTCCTGCGCGATGCCGCCGAGCCCGCCGCCCAGTGCTACGCCCAGGAAGACCGCGGAGGAGTTGAGGCCGAAGAGGACCGGAGCCGAGGCGGGAGCAAAGCTGACCAGCCGGTATTGCTGGATTACCGAGGGGGCTCCGTCGGTGATGCCCCAGATTCCGGCCCAGATGATGACGACGGCCAGGTTGCTGACCGCGAGGGGGCTGATGCCGAGCAGGAGCGTCGCGGCGGCGAGTGCCGCGACCGCTACGCGGACCGTGGGAAGGCTGTCCACGAGGTAACCGGCGAGCACGTTGCCGATGACCGCGCCGATGCCCCACGCCAACAGGATCAGGGTCAGGGCCTGGGCGAACGCCCCGGCAGTGGCATCCTCGGTGACGGCTGCGATGTAGGTGTAGAGCGTGTAGTGCCCGCCCATCACCAGCAGGGTCGCCAGCAGAGTGACGATCATCTCGGGCTTGCGGAGCGGCGCCAGGCGTGCGCCGAGACTCGTGGGAGGCAGCGTGATTTTGGGCAGTCCCACCGTGGTACCGATCGCCGCGACGACACCGAGAGCAGCCACCGCCCAGAGCGTCAGACGCCAGTCGACGCTGCCGATCATGTTGCCCAACGGCATGCCCAGCGCTGTCGAGACGGTGAGTCCGCCGATGACGAACGCCATCGCACGCCCGCGCCGCTCCTCCGGCGTGACCGCCACCGCGGCGCTGGAAGCCGTAGCCGTGATGGTGGCCGCTCCGACAGCCGTGAGGACACGGGAGAACAGCGCCACTGTGTAGTCGGGACTCAGCGCGGTGACCGCGTTGCCCACGATGAACACGACCAGCGCCACTTGTAGCGCCGTGCGACGGTCCAGCGAGCTCAGCAGCCAGCCGAGAACCGGTGCGGCAATGGCGAACGTCAGGGCGAATGCCGTGACTAACTGGCCGGCGGCCGCGATGCTGACATCGAAATCGGAGGCAATGGCGGGTAGCAGCCCGGCGATGACGAACGCGTCGGTTCCGACCGCGAAGGTCGCCAGGGCAAGCGGGATAAGGGGCTTCATATATGGGACGGAGCCCTGCCCGGGTTCACTGACGTCTGTGGGACTCAATCTTGGCCTCGTTCCTGTGGGGGTGACAGACTGAAACTTCGTGCGCCGCGGTCCGACGCGTCACGCTAGGCAGGCGTCAGGTCGACTCGAAGCCCCTGGAGCCCGTGCAGGGTCAAGGACGTCTTCCACGCCGGTTCCTCGGCGAGTTCGATCCGGGAGAACTTCCGCACCAGCCCCTGGAAGGCAAGCCGGCCTTCGAGGCGAGCAAGGGCTGCTCCCAGACAGAAATGTATGCCTCCGCCGAAGGAAACCGGCTGGACGTCGGTCCGGCGCACGTCCAGCCGATCGGGATCGCGGTAACGGCTCGGATCACGGTTCGCCGCACCGAGCAACGTCACGATCGATTCGCCGGCCGGGATCGTGACGTCACCGAGCCGGAGATCGTCGCGTGCCGTCCGGGGGCTGAGCTGCACGGAGGCGTCATACCTCAGCAGCTCCTCCACCGCCCCGGACACGAGACCGGGTTCGCGACGAAGGGCGAGCATCTGATCGGGGTTGCGCAGCAGCGCCAACAAGCCGTTGCCGATCAGGTTCGTCGTACTCTCGAACCCGGCACCGAAGAGAAACTGAGCCAGGCTCATGAGCTCAGGGTGCGTCAGCCGTTCGCCGTCGTCCTCCGCCGCGAGAAGTGCGGAGACAAGGTCGTCCGCCGGCTTCTTGCGCCGCTTGTTGATCAGCTCTTCGAAGTAGTCGTTTATCTCTACCGCCGCCCCGTCCGCGGTGGCCAGTTGCGCCGGACTCGGACGCGGCTCCATCGAAAGCGTCACGTCCCGGAAGAGCTGCTGGAAACGAGGCCAGTCCTCACGCGGTACTCCGATGATCTCGCTTATCACCGAAGCCGGAAGCGGGAAGGCGAACTCACGGAGAAGGTCCACCTCTCCCGCTTTCTCGCAGAGGGGCGTCAAAAGCTCGTCGACCAGTTGCTCGATTTTGGGTTCCAGCTTGGCGATGGAGTGAGCCGTGAAGCCCTTGCTCACCAATTTCCGTTGCCGCGTGTGCTTGGGGGGATTCGCCCACATGAGGTGTTCCAGTACGCGCGTGTAGGACGGGTGATCGGCCCAGTTCTCGACGCCCTGTGCGCGGATGAAACTCTGTACGTCTTTCCCGACCTCGGACGATCGAAGAACCTCGACGACCTGGGCATGCCCGCTCAAGACCCAGTGGCCGGCCTGGCTGCGAGCCACCGGTGCGACTTCGCGCAGTCGGTGGTAGGTCGGGTACGGGTCGGCGGCGCACGCCGGGGTCGAGAACAACTCGCCGAGTATGCGGTCGACTTCGGCCGCCGACGCCTGCCGGGTGTAGGGACTCACAATTTCCCCTCTCGGTCATTTGAACGGCGCAGGGCGTGAACTGCGGAATTACTCAGTATGGCTGAGAGTTCGAGTAGCTGTCAATCTCGATGGCTGATGATATATGAGACAGAAGGTTAGCTTGGCGCGCCGCATCCTTGCGGCTGCGGCATGTGGACCCCAAGACTGAATCTGCCCCGGTCGGTCCGGTCCGGTGATGACCCAGACGCACCTCGGGTCAACGGCCTGCGGTGCCTGATGATCGGACGCTCCGGGCGACGCAGGGCGGCGAGGCAGCGGTTCCGTTGATGGCGCGACGCCGGTGAGCTGCCTAACCGTATCCATAGCTGATCATTTGTGGCATCTATTGACAGATTTGCTGATGGTTCGTAAGTATGATCGCGGTTAACGGGGGAGTACAGAGATGTCGATCAAGACAGCATTCGTCTATCCCGGCCAGGGCAGTCAGCTCGTCGGGATGGGGGCCGACCTGATGCACGATCGGCCTCAGCTGACAGAGGTGTTCGAACACGTCGAGGCCGTCACGGGGCGTCCGGTGATCGAGCCGATGGTGCACGGTCCGGAGGACCGGCTGCGCGAGACGAGGACGGCCCAGCTCGTCCTGTTCGCGTTCGGCACGGCGATGACGCGGGCGCTCGCCGCGGAGGGCGTCGTACCCCAACTGGTCGCGGGCCACAGCCTCGGCGAGTTCACCGCCCTCGTCGCGGGTGGCTGGCTCGACCTGGATGAGGCCGCCGCGACCGTGGTCCAGCGCGCCGACGCCATGGCCCGCTGCTGCCACGAGCGGGCCGGTGCGATGGCGGCGGTGATGGGCACCGATCCGGACGAGGTCGCCCGAGTCCTGGCGCGGCACCCCGGACGACGCGACGACGGGCGCCCGCGCACCGTCGTCATCGCCAACTACAACTCTCCTCGGCAGACCGTCATCTCCGGCGACGCCGCGACCGTCGAGGAGATAGGGGAGGCGATCCGTACGGAGTCGATCGCCGTCGTCCAGCCCCTGTCCGTCGCGGGCGCCTTCCACTCACCGCTCATGGGGCCCGCCCAGGACACACTCATGGCCACGATCGCCCGGCTGCCGTTGCGCCGTGGGCACACGCCGATGGTCAGCAGCGTCACCGGCGGGCTGGTCACCGACCTCGAGCACTACCGCGACGCCCTCGCCCACCAGATCACCGCACCCGTGCACTGGACGCGGACGGCCCGCCGGATCCTCGACCACCGGCCGCACCGAATCGTCGAGGTCGGACCCGGGACCACCCTGCGGAGCCTGATCCGCAAGGTCGATCGCGGACAGGAAATCCATCCCTGCGGCAACACGAACGAGCTGCGTGCCGTCACCTGCACGCGCGGCTGAGACACGACCGGAAGTTCCACGGAACAGAAGGAGACGTCCGACATGACCGCAACCTACGACGCCATCGTCATCGGTGGAGGCCCCTCCGGCGCGACCACGGCCGGCCTGCTGGCCAAGGCCGGACACAACGTGCTCGTCCTGGAGAAGGAGCAGTTCCCCCGCTATCACATCGGTGAGTCGCTCATCCCGGGCCTCAACTCCGTCGTCGACGAACTCGGCGTTCGGGAGACCATCGACGCCGCCGGCTTCACCCGCAAGGCGGGCATCTCGCTGCTCTGGGGAGCCGAGCGCAAGCTCTGGAGCATCGCTTTCGGGGAGAGCGGCCCCTACGACTACACGTGGCAGGTCAAGCGCGCCGAGTTCGACCTCCTCCTGCTCGAGCACGCCCGCAAGCTCGGAGCCATGGTCATCGAGCACGCGTCGGTGCGCGAGGTGCTGACCACCGACGGCAGGGCCACCGGCGTGACGTACACGATCGGCCGCGGGACGGAGCCGATCCGGGCGGAGGCCCGCTGCATCGTCGACGCCTCCGGCCAGTCCAAGATCCTCGCCCGGGAGTTCGGGCTGGTCGAAATGCACGACGACCTCAAGAACCTGGCCGTGTGGACCTACTACCAGGGCGGCGACCGGCTTCCCGACGAGCTGTCGGGCAACATCCTCGTCGAGAACCACCCGGACGGCTGGCTCTGGGTCATCCCGCTGTCCGACGGCACCCAGAGCGTGGGATTCGTCGGCCCCAACGACCGGATGGCTCAGGACACCCGGCCGAATCTGGAGCTGCTCGAAAGCAAGATAGCCACGTCGCGCGAGGCCAAGAAGTTACTCAGGAACGCCACCCAGGTCGCCGGATGTCGCACGGCGAAGGACTGGTCCTACACCTGCTCCCGGTTCTTCGGGCCCGGCTACCTGATGGTCGGCGACGCCGCCGCGTTCATCGACCCGCTGTTCTCCACCGGGGTCACGCTCGCGATGAAGGGCGCCAGCTCCGCCGCGGCGACCGTCTCCGCGATGCTCCAGGAGCCCGACCGGGAGGAGGAGTTCGCGCAGGCCTACGACGAGGGCCTGCGTGAGTTCCTCGGCAACGTGCTGTCCTTCGTGCGCTTCTTCTACGACGCGAGCAAGAACGTCGAGGCGTACTGGGCCAAGGCGCAGGATCTGATCGACCCGATCGGCTGGATGACCGCCCGGGATGACTTCATCATCATGGTCTCCGGCCTCAACGCCGAGCTGGCCGTGATGCAGCCGCACCACGACGCCGCGCCGGAGGGCGTCGCCGAGGGCCGCCGCGCCAGCAGCCGCAACAAGGGCGTGGAGTGGGGGAACGTCGAGTCGGTGATCCAGTGACGGTCGTCGACGCGCACGCGCACGGCCTGCCGCCGTGGGTCCAGGCGGCGTTCCTGGAGTGGCTCGCCGAGTCGGGCTCGACGGCCGAGGGGCCCCCGGCTCTCTGGCGGTCCCCGGCGTTCGACGGCCCGGAGCGGCAGCTGGCCGACGCCGACCTGCACGGGATCGAGACCACCGTACTGACGCACAGCTCGAACGCCGTGGCCGCGCTCCACTCGGCCGCGGTGCGCGGAAAGCGGCGGCGAGGGCCGGCCGAGACCATCGCCACGGTCAACGACGAGATGCGGGCGTGGTCCGCGCGGACCGGTGGTCGGCTGCGGGCCGCGCGCTGGGTGGACCCCCGGTTCGTCGAGTCGGCCGAGGCCGAGATCGAGCGGGCGGCCACGGACGGCGGCATTCCCGCCATCTCGATGAACACCGCGTACCTGGAGCAGTCGACCGGCCGGTTACGGTTCCTCGACGACCCGGAGTTCGCCCCGGTACTGGCCGCCGCCGAGGCGCGGGGCGTCGTCCTGTTCGTCCATCCCTCGGCGAAGTTCCAGCTCGGCTCCGAGCCGCCGTTGCCCGGCCGCGCGGAGCACCTGCTGACCGGCTCGCTGTCCATGCTGGTCGAGACGACCGTCTGCGTCATGCGCCTGGTGCTGCGCGGCACGCTGGAGCAGCACTCCGGGCTGCGACTGGTGTTCGGCCAGCTCGGCGGTGTGCTGCCGCTCGCGCTCGGCCGGTTCGACCTGATCCACCGGCTCGTCGGCGGTGCGGACGCCGACGCGGCGCGGGCCTCCGGCGCGCTGCGCCACCTGCGTGACTACGCGGGCAACATCTACGCGGACACGCACTCCGCCGACGCCGCCGGGCTGCGGTGCGCCCTCGAGGCGCTCGGCGAGGAAAGGATTCTCTTCGGCAGCGACTTCCCGGTCACGCCCGGCGAGTTCGGGCGCGCCGACGCACTTCAGGTGCTGCGGGGAGCGTCGCTCCCGGCGGCGACGGTCCACGCCGTTGAATCCGGCAACGCCCGGTCACTCCTCGGGCTGGGCGAGCCGATGACCGTCAGCGACGAGGGAGCAGCAGCATGATCGCGCACGTCGTTCTCTACCGGTACCCGGAAACGATGTCCGAGACGGACCGGGAGCGGTTCCGCAAGGAGCTTGCCGAGGCCACCCGGAGCACGGGTGTGGTCGAACGGTTCACGGCGGGCCGGCACGTTCCGCTGCCGGCCGACGACGCGGCGACCGAGTCGCTGTACTCGGTTGCCGCCCGCTGGGAGTTCACCGATCTCGAGCAGCTGCGCGCCTTCTCCGTGCACTCGGCCATGAGCGGCGTGGTGGACACCTGGGTCCGTCGGCTTGGCATCGGCGTCGCCTTCGCCAACACCGCAGACGAAGAGGAGTTCCGGACATGACCGAGCTGACCGACAAGGTCTGCCTCATCACCGGTGCCGCATCGGGAATCGGCCGGGCCACCGCCCGCGTGCTCGCGGAAGCGGGCGCATCGGTGCTGGCCGTCGACGTGGACGAGGTGGGTCTGAAGTCCCTCGCCGAGGAGACCTCCCTGCTCGGCGTCCGCCCTCTCGACGTGGCCGACCCCGACGCGGTGCGCGAAGCGGTCACCGACCTCGTCGCACGGGCCGACGAGATCCACGCGTGCCTGACGTTCGCCGCCGTCGTCGCCAACTGGGGACCACCGGCAGAGATCGACGACGAGCTGTGGACGAGAGTGCTCGACGTCAACCTGCGGGGGACCACAGGTGTGTGCCGGGCGGTACTCCCCTCGATGCCCCCGGGCGGATCGATCGTGACCTGCTCGAGCATCGCCGGCGGGCTCAAGCCGAGCCCTTCCAGGGCGCCGTACACCGCGGCCAAGGCCGGGGTCGTCGCGCACACCCGCGATCTCGCCGTCGCCTACGGGCCGGCGGGCATCCGGGTCAACACGATCATCCCCGGATTCATCGACACCCCGATGTCCCGAAAGCTGGTCCGGGGACACGAGGAGCAGGCCGAGGCGGAGCGGGGACGCATTCCGCTGCGCCGGCTCGGCACCGCGCACGAAGTCGCTGACGTCGCCCGCTTCCTGGTCTCCGACGCATCTTCCTACATAACCGGCGCGACGCTCGTCGTCGACGGAGGGCTGAGCCTTGTCTGAGCAGCCAGGAACCACGACCACACCGGCCCGGATCCTCGACTTCGCCTGGGGCCTTGGGCGTACGGCCACCCTGGTCACGGCACTCGACCTGGACGTCTTCACGTCCATAGCCGAAGGCCACGACACGGTGGAGGACCTGGCCCATCGCACCGGTGCGAGCCTGCGCGGCCTGCGCGCGCTGCTCACCGCGCTGCACGCCTCGGAGTTCGTGCATCGCGAGGGCGACCGCTACCGACTGGCCGACGACACCGCCCTGTACCTGGTCCGCGGCTCGCGTGCCTACCTCGGGGACATGCGGCACATCCACCGGGAGCTGAACTTCCGGATCTGGCCCCAGCTCACCGAAGCGGTGCGCACCGACACTCCGTGCCAGGAGATCTTCGCCGACCGGGCGGACGACGTCTGGACCAAGATCACACCTTACCTGGACGCACTCGCGGTGGGCGCCGGCCGCTGGATCGCCGGCGTCGCCGGTGACCTGGTCAAGCCGCGGCCCCGGATCCTCGACGTGGGGTGCGGGTACGGCGGTTCCGGGCGCGCCCTGGCCGAGAGCTGGGACGGCGCGGTCGTCGGCATCGACCGTGAGGTCTCGGTCTCGCAGGCCCGTAGGCTCGCCCGCGAGGCCGGGTTGGGGGACCGGGCCGAGTACTGGGCCGGGGACCTGTTCGCCGTGCCCTGGGACGGACCGTACGACGTGATACTGCTGGGCAATCTGCTGCACGGGTACCCGCCCGCACAGGTGCTCAAGATCCTTGAACTGTGTACGGCGGCGCTGGCGGACGACGGTGTGCTGCTGCTCGACGAGATCGTCCCGGACGACACGGAGACCGATCCCGTGGGCGCGTTCTTCTCCCTCCAGATGTTGATGACCAGCGCGGGTTCGGCCCACGGACTCGACGACTACGGCCGGTGGCTCGCCGACGTGGGCCTGCCGGTGCGCCGCCAGCTGAGAGCGCCGACCGGGCCGGGCACGCTCGTGGTCGCGACGCGCGGGAGGCCGTCGTGAAACGGGTCGCGGTGACCGGGCTCGGAGTCCTGGCCCCCAACGGCATCGGGACGAAGGACTTCATGGCCGGACTCTGCGCGGGCCGCTCCGGCGTGATCACCGGCCGTGAGTTCGACACGTCCCGGCTGGCCTCCCGGATCTACGGGACGCTGCCGGACTGCGACCTGCCCGGCCTTTCCGCCGAGCACAGCACCGGGGACGACCGGGTCGTCCGCATCGCGCTGCGGGCCGCCCGCGAGGCCATCACCTCGGCCGGTCTGCTCGACGAGGACATCGCCCCGGAACGGATGGGCGTCGTCATGGCGAACGCGATCGGCGGAACGAAGTTCATGACCGAGCACTTCCCGCGGATAACCGGCGGTGGCACGGCCGCGATCGACGTGGCAGCGGCCCACCCGCGCCTGCACGTCGCGGCCACGTTCAACCGGCCCGCGGCGGCCATCGCCGATGCGCACGGGATACGCGGCCCGGTGATGACCCCGGCCACCGGTTGCACCGGCGGCAACGACGCGGTCGGTTTCGCGCTCGATACGATCCGCCGCGGCGAGGCGGACGTGATGGTCACCGGCGCCGCCGAGGCTCCGCTGACCCCGTTCGTCGTCGCCTGCTTCGACGTGATCGGCGCTCTGTCCACGCGCAACGACGTTCCGGAGGCCGCCTCCAGGCCGTTCGACGCCGATCGGGACGGCTTCGTCCTCGGCGAGGGCGCCGGTGTGGCAGTGCTGGAGGAGTGGGAACACGCCCGGCGCCGGGGCGCGCCGATCCTGGCGGAAATCCTGGGCTTCGGGAGCACGTCGAACGCCTTCCACATGACCGACCTGGAAAGCGAGGGGACGCATCTCGCCCGTTCCTTCCAGCTCGCGCTGGACGACGCCCGATGTTCCGCCACGAGCGTCGACTACGTCAACGCGCATGGCAGCTCGACACCGCAGAACGACGTGTGCGAGACCAACGCGATCAAGACGGTGCTCGGGGCGCACGCCTACCGGACCCCGGTCAGCTCGATCAAGTCGATGGTCGGCCACGCGTTGGCCGCGGCGAACGCGCTGGAGCTCGTGGCGTGCGTACTGGCCTTGGAAGAGGGCGTGATCCCACCGACGATCAACCACGACGCCCCCGGCGACTCCTGCGACCTCGACTACGTACCGAACGAGGCACGCGCAGAGCGGACGAAGGTCATCGCCAGCCTGTCCAGCGGCTTCGGCGGAATCCATTCCACCGTCGTACTCGGCAGCCCCCGCGCGACCGGCTCCGGGGAGGGCGGACGATGACCGGCACCGTGATCACCGGAATCGGGCTCGCCCTGCCCGGTGCCTCGGACGCCGACCAGCTCTGGCGCTCGGTGACCGGGGGCCGCAGCGCCGTGCGGCCCATCGAGCGGTTCGACACCGACTCCTACCCGTGCCCCAACGCCGGCGTTCTGGCCGAGGAGACCGAGCGGGAGACCATCGGCACGTTCACTCCGCGGGTGCGTAAGCGGATGGACCGCTTCTGCCAACTGGCGCTCTCGGCCGCCCGGTCCGCCCAGCACGACGCCGGCCTCCCACCGAGCGAGGACGCCGATCGCACCGGTGTGTACGTGGGCAACATGTTCGGTGGCTGGGAGATCACCGAGCCGAGCCTGCGCGGCCTGTTGGACCAGGGCTACACCGGGGTCAGCCCCCACATCGCGTCGGCGTGGTTCCCCACCGCACCGCAGGGGCAGATCACCATCGCAAACGCGCTGACCGGTTTCAGCAAGACCCTCGTGGCGGACAGTGCGAGTGCCGCGCTGGCCATCGGCTACGGGGCCCGGGCGGTGGCCGAAGGACGCGCCGATGTACTGCTCGCGGGCGGCGCGGAGGCGCCCGTGACGCCGTACACCTACACGTTCTGCACCACCTCGGGACGGCTTTCCCCCACCGGGACCTACCGGCCGGGGGACGACACGGCGGACGGGTTCTGCGTCGGTGAGGGTGCCGTGATGCTCGTCCTGGAGCGCGAGGAGACGGCCCGGGCGCGTGCAGCGGTCCCGTTGGCCAGACTGGCGGGCTTCGCCGTCCGGCACGTACCGGAGGACGAGGTGTTCGGGCCGTCCGGCACCCGGGTGCTCGCCGCGGTTCTCACGGCAGCGCTCGACGAGGCGGGCACCGATCGCGTCGACTGTGTCGCCCTCGACGCACAGGGAACCGCCCAAGCCGACGAGTCCGAGCTGTCCGCCATCCACTCGGTGCTCGGTCCTGTCGCCCTCACCACGGCCAAGCCGGTGACCGGCAACCTCCTCGGCGCGGCGCCCGCGGTGGACGCGGCGGTCGCCCTGCTGAGTCTGCGGCACGGCACGATCGCGCCGGTGGCGGGCTGCGAGCGCCCGCGGAACGCGCACATCGTCGTCGGCGCGCCACGCGAGACGCCCGTACGCACCATCGCCCTGCTCGCCAGGGGCGCCGACGGCACGATCGCCGCGAGCGTGCTGCGGGCCATCTGATCCCCCCATGTGAAAGAGGTGTCATGAACCCCACCAAGACCACATACGACCAGGTGCACGACGTCCTCGTCGAGGTCGGCCTGGAGCCGTCGGAGATCACCAGCGAGGCCGCGCTCCGCGCCGACCTGGGCGTGGACTCGGCCGAACTCGTCGAGATCGTGACGGGGCTCGCACCGGGCAGCAAGGTGGACGGAAAAGCGCTGAAGTCCGTGGTGACCGTCGCCGACCTGGTCGTTTTCCTGGACAACCTGGCCTGAACGAGCCGGACTTCTCACGAGGAGCAACCATGGAGAACACGCAGCACACCGAGCACACGGTCACCGCGCAGGCGCCGCAGAGCGTTGTCTGGGAGGTCCTGACCGACATCGAGAACTACCCGAACCTCTTCGGCGCCACCAAGTCCGCCGTCATCACAGAGCGGGGGGACGGCTACGAGATCGCCCGGCTCGAGGTGGACGTCAGCGGGCAGTTACAGGCCTGGACCACCCGCCGCGACCTGGATCCGGAACTGGGCGTCGTCGCCTACCGCCAGCTGGAGACGGCGCCGCTCGTGGAACACATGAGCGGGGAATGGCGGGCACTTCCGTACGGACCGGACCGGACCCAGATCGTGCTGACCCACGACTTCGCCGCCCGCCAGGAGGGTGCGGACGGCAAGGTGGCCGGCAAGTTCACCCATGCCGAGGCCCACGAGATGCTCGCGGGGGCCGTCGAGCGCAACAGCACGGCGCATCTGGCCGCTGTCCGCGACGAGGCCGAGCGCCGTGCCGCGAGGGCGAAGAGGGCCGCGTAATGGTCAGGTTGATCGACCTCAGCGTGCCCACAGGGCCGAACGCCGGCGAAGCGACCCCGGTGCAGATCGACACCCTCACGCACGAACAAGGGCCGGCGGTGCTGGGGCTGGAGACGTCCGACTTCCCGGACGGCATGGCCATCTCGAGCGAGACGATCACGCTGACGACGCACACCGGGACCCACATGGACGCGCCGCTGCACTACGGCCCGCACAGTGGCGGCGAACCGGCCCGGAGCATCGACAAGGTTCCCCTGGAGTGGTGCATCGGGCCGGGAGTCCGGCTCGACGTGCGCCACATCAAACCCGGTGAGGAGATCGGCGAGGACGATGTGACCGAGGCACTGGGCGTCGCCGGACATACCCTCGGCGACGGGGACATCGTGCTCCTGTGGACCGGGGCGGACCGGCTGTGGGGAAGCACCGAGTACCTGACCACGTACCCCGGCCTGTCCGGTGGCGCCACCCGGTTCCTGGTGGAACGGGGGGTCCGTGTGATCGGCATCGACGCGTGGGGGCTCGACCGGCCGATGGCGAGCATGATCGAGGACTACCGCCGCACCGGGGACCGGGAAACGCTCTGGCCGGCGCACGTGTACGGGCGGGAACGCGAGTACCTCCAGCTGGAAAAGCTGGCCAACCTCGGGCAGCTGCCCGGTCCGACCGGATTCACCGTCCTGTGCTTCCCGATACCGGTGGTGAACGCCGGGGCCGGATGGACCCGCGTCGTGGCGGTGACCGGCAGGTTCCTCGAGTCCGACGAGTGACGCCCCGGCCACGGCACGCGCGACGTGCCGTGGCCGGGCGGGCACGCGTTCCCCGCCCGGGAGCCCTCCAGGGGACACGACCGGCCCGCCCGGTCCCGAGGACGCCACGCGACGACGCCACGCAAGGGCCGCGCACCACAAGAAGGAGTCGTACCCATGAGCAACGACACAACGTCCGCGCCCGTCAGGACCGGTGCGCCACCGGACATCGTCACGGCACTCGCGGACGCGGTGAACGTGTTCGACGCGACACTGACGGGAGTTCCGGAGAGCGCCTGGGACACCGCGTCCCCGTGCTCCGACTGGTCCACCCGGGACGTCGTCGGACACGTCATCGGCACCCTCGGCAAGGTCGCCCTGATCGCGCGGGGCGAGCCCACGCAGTCCGCTCCTTCGCAGCCCGGCGCCGCCGCCGCGGGCGACCCGGTGAAGGCATGGCGGGACGCGGCGGCGGCGGCGCACACGGCCGTTGCCGAAGCCGACCCCGGGCTGCAGGTCGATACGCCGGCCGGGCGCCAGAACCTGGCCAGAGCACTGGCGTTCCCGGTCTCGGACGTCATCGTGCACGCCTGGGACATCGCGGCGGCGACCGGCCGGCGGCTCCGGCTGCCCGATTCCCTGCTCGCCCACGTCGTGCACACCTGCGCGCAGGTACCGGAGGCGGCGTTGCGCGGCCCGGGGCGGATCGGTGAGGCCAGGCCCTCGGCGCCCGGAGCCGACGACACCACGCGGATGATGGCCTGGCTCGGCCGGGACGTCGAACGGTGGGCGAGCGCGGACGACGCCGGGGCTCACGCGAGCCGGGCCACCGCGACGGACTCCGCCGAACTGCTCGCCTTGGACCGGGCCCATGTGTGGCATCCCTTCCGGCCCATGCCGGGCGTGGACGAACAGCTGCTGGTCACCGGAGCCGAAGGTGTCCGGCTGACCCTCGCCGACGGCCGGGAACTCATCGACGGGATGTCGTCGTTCTGGGCCGCCGTCCACGGCTACCGCCACCCGGCACTGGACAAGGCGCTGGCCGATCAGGCGAGTCGGTTCACGCACGTGATGTTCGGCGGTCTGACCCACGAGCCGGCGATCCGGCTCGCGCGCACGCTGGTGGACCTGACGCCCGACGGCCTGGAGCACGTGTATTTCTGCGACTCCGGGGCGGTGTCCGTTGAGGTCGCGTTGAAGATGTGCCTCCAGTACTGGCGTTCGTCGGGCCGGAGCGAGAAGCGCCGGATGCTGACCTGGCGTCGCGGGTACCACGGCGCCAGTCTCCACGCGATGAGCGTGTGCGATCCGGACGACGGGGGACACGCGTCGTGGCAGGGACTCCTGCCCGAGCAGGTGTTCCTTCCGGCGCCGCCCGCGTCGTCGGCCACCAGCCTGCGCCACGCCACCGGCCCGGCAGGGACCGACGCGGAGCAGCTCGATCCGGCGTACGTCGACACCATGGCGCGGACCATCGCGGAGCACGCCGACGAGTTGGCGGCGATCATCGTGGAACCGGTGGTGCAGAGCGCCGGGGGGATGCGCTTCCACGACCCCGGATACCTGCGGGTGCTGCGTGAGCTCGCAGACGAGCACGACGTACTTCTGATCTTCGACGAGATGGCCACCGGGTTCGGCCACACCGGTGCCCTGTTCGCCGCCGATCACGTCGGGGTCACGCCCGACGTGATGTGCCTCGGCAAGACCCTCACCGGCGGGTACATGTCCATGGCCGCGACCCTCTGCACGACGCGCGTCGCCGACGGGATCCGGCAGGGCGAGCTGCCGGTGCTGGTGCACGGACAGACCTTCATGGCCAACGCGTTGACGGCGGCCGTGGCCAACGCCTCGCTGGGTCTGCTCGTCGACGGCGACTGGAAGGGCGACGTGGCGCGGATCGAGAGGGCGCTGCGCCGGGGACTGCAGGAGGCGGTGCATGTCGACGGTGTCGTCGACGTCCGGGTTCTCGGCGCCATCGGGGTGATCGAACTCGACCGCCCCGTCGACAGGCGGATGGCGGAGGCGGCGGTCGACAACGGCGTCTGGCTGCGTCCCTTCGGGAACTTGATCTACTGCCTGCCGCCCTACCTCTGCACGGACGACGACGTGGCACGGATCTGCGCCGCGATGGTCGCCGCCGCACGCGTCGGTACGGACCCGAATCCGCCACAGCACTAGGTATGTCCGCAGAGGTGTCAACCCCGCGGGTGCTCGACCGGGACCCGGTCGGTCCGTTCGGACCGACGCCCCTCGAAAAGGAGTGATCGATGCCAGACCATGATGTGATCGTCGTCGGCGGAGGCCACAACGGGCTGACGGCCGGCGCCTACCTGGCCAAGGCGGGGCTCGACGTCGTCGTGCTGGAGGCGAACGACGAGGTGGGCGGAGGCGTGGTGACCCAGGAGGTCACCCTCCCCGGGTTCCGGCACGACCTGCACGCCATCGCCCACGTGTTCGTGCAGCTCAACCCGCTGATCCGGAACGACGAGCTGGGTCTGATCTCGCGGTACGGACTGGAGTACGTCTTCCCGGACCCGGCCATCGCGGTGGCCTTCCCGGACGGGGAGCACATCGAGTTCTACCGGGACGTCGACCGGACCGCGGAGACCATCGCGGCGATCTCGCCCGCCGACGCGCAGAACTACCTGCGCTTCCACAAGTTCGCCGAAAGCATGCTGGACATGCTCGTCGACGCGATGTTCTCGCCGCCGCTGCCGATGGGCGAGTTCTTCGCCCTGCTGGGCCGGACCGACGCCGGGCGGGAGATGACGCGCCTGCTGATGATGAGTTACCTCGACGTCATCGACGAGTGGTTCGAGCACCCGAAGATCAAGGCCGCGCTCGCGCGGTGGGTGTCCGAGCTCATCTGCGCCCCGGAGGAGGGCGGCACGGGCGCGTTCCTGCTGGCGATGCTGCCGACGATGCACCGTTACGGCGTCGGGTTGCCGGTCGGCGGGTCCGGCGCCCTCTCCACGGCTCTGGCAAGTGCCTTCGCCGACCTCGGCGGGACGATCAGGACCGGCGCCCCGGTGGACCGCTTCCTGTTCGAGGGCGAGCGGGTGACCGGCGTGCGGCTGGGCACGGGGGAGGAGATCACCGCGGCACGGGCCGTCGTGGCGGACCTCAACATCCGCCAGATCCCCGAGATGGTCGACCACAGGTTCGGACCCGAGTGGGACGCGAAGGCGTCGCGTGGCAAAAGGACCGCCTTCAGCTGCCTGGTCGGCCACCTCGCGCTGAGTGAGGCTCCGGTGTACGCCGCGGGCAACGAGGTGACCCGCGCCGGAATCCAGGAGTTCGCGCTGCCGCTGCCGGAGCTGCGCCAGGCTTTCGACGCGCTGAAGTACGGCACGACGGCGGTCGGCATGCCCAGCGCCGTCGTCGCGAGCGTCTGGGACCCGACACGCGCGCCCGAGGGGCAACACACCCTGTACCTGCTCGGGTATGCCCCGATGGAGTTGGAAGGGCAGAGCTGGGACGAGCGCAAGGAAGAGATCTTCGACGAGATCTTCGCGACGTTCTGCAAGCTGACCACGAACATGGACTCGTCGAAGGTGCTGGCCCGCAGTATCAAGTCACCGCTCGACGCGGCCCGGTTCAACGCGTCCTGGCCCAGCGGCGACGCCAGCCACCTCGGTCAGCAGATCCACCAGTACCTGGGGAACCGGCCGATGCCGAACATGGGGTACCGGCTGCCGGCCGACGGGTTCTTCCTCGTCGGCCCGTCGACCCATCCGGGCGGTGGGGCGAACTGCGGAGCACGCGCCGGGGTCCAGGCGATCCTCACCGACCTCGGCATCGATCCGGGCCCGGTGCTCCGACCGAGCTGATCGACGCCCCATCCGCATCCGGCCCCGCCCGAGGCGAATCGCACCGACCACCGACAGGAGAATCCGTCATGCAGCACGAAACCAACTTCGACGCCGTCTACCAGGGCCGGGAGTCCGCACAGAACGTCCCCTGGGTACCGTGGAACATCGGGGAGCCCCAGCCCAAGCTGGCCGAGCTCGAACCGCAGGGCGTGTTCCGCAGCGATGTCCTGGACGCCGGCTGCGGAGTGGGGGTCACGAGCCTGTTCCTGGCCCGGCTGGGATACACGGTCGTAGGGCTCGACTCGGCGCCGTCCGCCATCGCCGCCGCGCAAGGGGCGACGGAGGGTCACGACCTCCCGGTCACGTTCGACGTGGCCGACCTGACCACGTTGCAGGGCTACGAGGGGCGCTTCCGCGCGGTCGTCGACTCGGGGACGATACCGGCCGTCCCGGACGACAAGCGCGCGGACTACCTGGCGTGCCTCGCCCGCTCCACCACCGACGACGCGACGCTGTCGATCCTCACGTTCTCCCGGGACGCGCGGTCGGTGATGCCGAAGGGGCCGACGCTGTTCAGTGCCGACGAACTGGCGACGCTCGTGGAGAAGGACTGGGAGATCGACCGGCTGGAGCCGTCCTCCATCGCGGCGCTGCTGGCCCCGGAGCTCGGCGACAAGGCCCTGGCGACCGATGAGAAGGGCCGGATGCTGGTCCCGGCGCTGCTGCTCGTCGCACACAAGCGGTAATCGCCTTTCCGCACCGGCCCCCGCACGGGTGCGTGGGCCGGTGCGGCCTTCACACAGCCTCGTGCCCCTGTCGGACTGCCGGGCGGCCGATGGCCGGGACCCTGTGCCCGGCTGCCGGAGCCGCTCGTTCTTCCTGCCCACGCGAAGGACCGCACCCGTGCAGAAGGAGTGCTCGTGACCAGCCACCAAACAGTCATGATCATGGTCGGTCTGGCGTTGATACTCGCGCTCGCACACCTGCTCGGGCGCCTCGCGCGGCGGTGCGGCCAGCCCGCGGTCATCGGCGAGATCGTGGCCGGCATCCTGCTCGGTCCGACCCTGTTTCACGGCGCCCTGTCGGAAACGCTCGTACCCGTCGACACCCGGCCGATGCTCACCACGCTCGGCAACCTCGGGGTCGCCCTCTTCATGTTCCTGGTCGGTCTCGAACTCGACTACCGGCTCCTGCGCGGGAACGGGCGGACCACGGCCGGGGTGGCCGTCGGGTCGATCGTCTGCGCGTTCGGATTCGGTGTCCTGCTCGCGCTGTACCTGTGGGACGACCACTCGGTCGAACACCGCCTGGCCTTCCTGCTGTTCATCGGCGCGGCCATGTCCATCACGGCGTTCCCGGTGCTGGCCCGCATCCTCACCGATCAGGGGATCCAGCACACCAGGATCGGCGCACTGGCCCTGGCGAGTGCGGCCGTCGGGGACGTGGCGGCCTGGCTCCTGCTCGCGGCGCTGCTCACTCTCACCGGGAGCCAGAACTCCTGGCAGGTCCTGCTGGTCGTGCCGTACGCCCTGGCCATGGTGTGGGTGCTGCGGCCGTTGCTCGGCCGACTCCTGGCCGCGCCGGCCCGGGGCCGACGAGACCCGGAGGACGGGGCTGTGGAGCAGGGCCTCAGTGCCACGCAGCTCGCCACCCTGACGGCGCTGCTGCTGGTCTCCGGCGCGCTGTGCGAGTGGCTCGGGGTGCACTTCATCTTCGGTGTGTTCCTCGCCGGCGCGATCGTGCCACGGCGTGGCACGGAGAGGCTGCGTGCGGCGGTCAGGGACCGGTTCGAGACGATCATCTGGATGCTGTTGCCGGCGTACTTCGCGGTGTCCGGGTTGAAGGTGGACCTGACCACAGTGGGCGGCGACGGGCTCGGCGAACTGGGGCTGATCCTGCTTGTGGCGATCGGCGGCAAGTTCGGTGGCGCCTATGTAGGGGCACGGTTCGCGGGCCAGTCCGGGAGGTCGGCCACGACGCTGGGCATCCTCATGAACACCCGCGGCCTCACCGAACTGATCATCCTCGGCGTCGGTCTGCAACTGGGTCTGCTCGATACGGAGCTGTACTCGCTGATGGTGGTCATGGCCCTCGTCACCACCGCCATGACCGCACCATTGCTGCGCTGGGCCTATCCGAGCCGCATGATCGACGCGGATCTGCGGGAGCTGGCCGAGCAGCGGATCGGGGAGCCGAAGTACACCGAGCTCGCCCGGCCCGTCGGCGCGAAGAGGCCGGAAGCGGGGTGACGGCCCCCGCCGTCCTGACGGGGCTGCCGTCCCCGGCCGCCCAGGGTGTTTTCGTCAGCCGGCGTCCGACGATGCGGCGTCGTCGGGGACAACCAGTGAAATCAGGATCGAGATCAAGCGCTCGCGGCTCTGTTCGCTGATGGGCGCGAGGAACCGTTTCGTTACCTTCTCCTCGATCGAGTCGAGGCCACCGCGGAGCTGGCGCTCCCCGTACTCGGTCAGCGTCACGGCGTAGCGCCGGCGGTCGTGCTGGTCACGCAGCCTGACGACGTAGCCCATCCGCTCCAGCTCGTCGACCAGGGTCACCATCGTCGACCGGTCGATGCGCAGGTGCTCACCGATGTACTGCTGCGAGCGGTTGCCGTTGACGTCGATGAACCGGAGGATTCCCCAGTTCCGCGCGGTGAGTCCGTACGGAGCGAGCTCCCTCTCGAACTGCGCGGTCAGCAGCTGCCCGGCCTTGTTCAGCAGAAACCCGATGGAGTTAGCGAAATTCGGCGGCAGGGTCGGCGATCCGTCCGGATTGATATCCCTTTGGTTAATGTCATCCATCGTCTGACCTGTCTATGCTCAGTGATTTGATTGTGGTCAGCCAAGACAGTCAGGCCACTGTGGCGAGCGTAGCGCTACCTGGCCTGACGATCCAGTCTGCGTACAAGAGTATCGCCGCTGACCTGCCATTTGAGGGGGCGGGAGGGAGGCGCGGAACCTTGCAGGCGGGTGTGCTTCATCGTCTTTGACCTAGATTGACAAGCCGACTGATCAAATCCACTATAGATAGTAGAGCTCGGAGACCATCAGTAGTCATGAGGGTATCGTTCGGATGTCGAGCACGGAGGGGGTGTGATGGCGATCGTCCGTCCGGTCACGCTGCCGCACCGCGGATGTTTTCCGTTCATCGACGCTCCGATCTGCAGCAGTCCGCATCGACACGTATGAGGAGAGCACCATGAGTGGAGACATCGTCTTCTTCGACCTGCCCGGCAAGGACGCCGAGGCGACGGCGAAGTTCTGGCAGTCGCTGTTCGGGTGGGAGTTCAAGGAGGGGAACTTCCCGGGTTACTCGATGATTCACGGCCCGAGTCCGATGGGCGGCTTCCCGCACGGTGACACGTCGAAGTTCCCGCGCGTCTACTTCGGCGTCGACGACCTGGACGCGGCCACCGAGCGGATCCGTGAACTCGGCGGCACGGCGGGCGAGACGGTGACCATCCCCTCGGGAAAGTTCGCCAACTGTGTCGATGACCAGGGCGTGGAGTTCAGCATCTTCCAGGCGGCCGGCGCGTAGGGCTGATCCCGGCCGGAAGCAGGGGCGGGACCGTCGGCGCGGTGGCGACCAGGCCCTCGCGGACGGTCCACGGCCCCGCGACGTGCCCGACCCTGTATCCCGGTGGTGGGAACCGGGCCTCGTATCTCGCTCTGCGTAGGTCCCGGGTTCGAATCCAGAAGGCGGCTCTCCTGCGACCCCAAGGTCATATTGTCCGTGACCTGGGATTTCTGTTGCTCGGGGCCGTGGCGCCGGGACATTGTGGGAGAGGGCGCCTTGCCCCAACAGGTGGAATGACACCAACCTGCCGGGGACTGCGCAGGAACTCTTTGAACAACGACCCGGGTGCCGCGGTCTCACTCGTCAACTTCTGTGCCTCTCGGGCTCGTAGGGGTAGGACGGTACGTCTGAGGCGGGTCTACTCGCGCATGCCCGCCAGCTCCACCTAGCGGGTGCGCAGGGCGAACGACGCGGGCAGGGTGGCCGCGAGGACCGCGAGGAGGGCGCTCGCGGCGATCACCGCGCCCACCGTGGGCCAGGGCACGACGATCGCGGAACGCACGTGGAGCAGGCCGAGGGCGGTGCGGACGCCGAGCAGGTTCACCGCCGAGACGGCGGCGCCGAGCACCGCGCCGACCACCACGACCATCACCGACTCGACGGCGACCAGGCGCAGCACCTGGGACTTCGTCGCGCCCGTCAGGCGCAGCGCGGCGAGGTCGCGGATCCGGTCCGTGGTGGCCATGACCAGCGTGTTGGCCAGCGCGATGCCCGTGTAGACCAGGGCGATGGCCAGGATCATCAGCAGGCCGAGCCGGGTGGACTCGCTGGAGCGCGGGTGGTGCGCGTCGATCCACTGCCCGGCGCCGAGCACCTCGACGCCACTCGCCTCGCCCGCCGCGCGCAGCCGCCGGTCGACGGCGGCCCGATCGGCGTCGGCGGCGACCTTGATGTCGACGCGGTCGACGCCCGCGCCGGCGGCGTTGCGCGCGGTCAGGTACACGCCGTTGTTGCCAGTGCCGATCGCGAGGACCGCGGCGATCCTGAGGTTCGCCTTGCGGCCGTCGCCCAGCCAGACGGGCACCCGGTCGCCGACGCGGGTGGTCAGCCATTCCTCGTTGACGACGATGCTGTCGTCGTCGAGGTCGGTCAGATTTCCCGCCACGACGGGAAGCCGGGACACCTCGGACAGGGCCGTGCCGCTGCCGACGGCGCGGGCCCCGGAGCGGACGAGGGCGGTGCCCTCCTCCAGGACGGTCACCCCGGTCGATCGGGACGTGCTGAGCGTGACGCCGGGGACGGCACGGGCCGCCCGGACGAACCCGGCGGGCAGCGCCCGGCCCGCCTCGCCCGCCGAGACCACGTAGTCGGCCCGCGTCTGGGTGCGGGCCTCGGCGGCCTTGGCCTCGTTGATGGTGGCGGTCGTGCCCATCAGGGAGCAGGCGAGCGCCACGGTGATGATGACCGGCGCGGCCACGGCCGCCGTCCGGCGCACCCCGGCCGCCGCGTTCTCCCGCGCCAGCATGCCCACGGCGCCGGGCAGCCGGGCGGGCAGCCAGGTCAGCAGCCGCGTCAGTGGCCGCACCAGAACCGGCGCGAGCAGGGCGATCGCCACGATGAGCAGCATCGGCTGGGTGATGTACGTCTTGCGCTTCAGCACGTCGCCGGGGTTGTCCACCAGCGCCGTCACCAGCAGGCCGAGACCCGTGAGCAGCACGGCGGCGGCCACCAGGAGGCGGCTCCACGGCATCGTGCCGCTGTCGACGGCGGACTCCCGCAGCGCCGCCGTCGGTCCGGTCCGGCCCGCGCGGTAGGACGCCACGACGACGCCGCACAGGGCCACCGTCAGGCCGGTCCAGAAGGCGACATGGAGCGGCCAGGACTGCTCACCGACGCGGAACCAGGTCGGGGCGATGCCCTGGCCCGACATCCACGAGGCGAGCCGCGGCGCGGCCCACCGGCCCAGCCGGCACCCCGCGCCCGATGCGAGCAGCCCGATCACCAGGGCCTCCGCGTAGACCATGCGCCGTACCTGACCGGGTGTCGCGCCCGCCATGCGCAGGAGTCCGAACTCCCGCCTGCGCTGCGCCACCGCGAAGGTGAACGTCGAGGCGACCACGAACACCGACACGAACGCGGTGATGCCGGCCGCGGTGCCGAGCAGGGCGTTCACGGAGACCAGGGCCTCCTTGTCGCGGTCCGGGTCGGGGTCGGCGCGCCGCCGGTCGTCGCCGGTGAGGACGGCCATGCCCGAGCCGGTGCCGAGCGCCGCGCGGACGGCGGCCGGGTCGGCGTCCACCGTCACCCGCTCGATGCGCGGTGACAGGCGCGCGGCCTCGGCGGCGGTGAAGAACACCGCCGACTCGAAGCCGGCCGCCGGTACCGTGCCGACCACGGTGCGGGTGCCGGCGCCCTCGGGCGTGACGACCTGGATCCGCTCCCCGGCGCGCACCTGCGCGCCGGGCCCGGTCGTGACGACGACCTCGCCGGGCGCCGTGGGGGCGCGTCCGGAGCTGAGGCGGTACGGCGTGGCCGCGGCGACCGCCCACGAGTGGCCCACGAGCGAGGTGTCCGCACCGACCCGCCGGTCCGCGTCCGGCACCGAGACCGGGAACGTACGGTCGACGGCGACAGGGCCCGCCGTGGCCAGCCTGTCCGCCAGCTCCTCCGGCACCGCACGGGGGTTGGTCAGCGTCGACGTCCGCACCCCGATCGGGGTGTCCGCCTTCAGCTCGTTGGTGCCCTGCACCACGACCCGCGCCTCGGCGAACCGTTCGGTGCCCCGCTCCGGCGCGTCGAACGTCGCCGCGAGCGCGAGGCCCGTGGTGGCGATGAGGCCGACCCCGAGCGCGAGCGCGACGAACGAACCGACGAACGTGACCCAGCGGGTGCGCATCCCGCGCAGTGCGAGACTCAGCACGACGCCACCGCCGAGGCCTTCGACGGGACGGCGCTCAGGGCGGTCATCCGCTGGGCGACCTGCTCCGCCGTCGGCGCGTGCAGCTCGCCCTGGACCGTGCCGTCGGCGAGGAAGAGCACCTGGTCCGCGTAGGAGGCGGCGACCGGGTCGTGCGTCACCATGATCACCGTCTGGCCGCGGTCGACCATCGCCCGCAGCAGCGTCAGCACCTCGCGGCTCGTGGTGGAGTCCAGGGCGCCCGTCGGCTCGTCGCCGAACAGCACCTCCGGCTGGGTGACCAGGGCGCGGGCGAGCGCCACGCGCTGCTGCTGGCCGCCCGACATCTCGCTGGGCCGGTGCCCGGCGCGCTCGCGCAGGCCGACCTTCTCCAGGACGTTCAGGACCTCGGACCGCCTGGGACGGCGGCCCGCGAGCCGCAGCGGCAGCCCGACGTTCTGCTCGGCGGTCAGCGCGGGCAGCAGGTTGAAGGCCTGGAAGACGAACCCGATGCGCCGCCGGCGCAGCAGCGTCAGCTTCTTCTCGCTCAGCCGGGTCAGATCGGTCTCTCCGAGGAAGACCTGGCCCCCGGTCGGCCGGTCGAGCCCCGCCGTGCACTGCAACAGGGTCGACTTGCCGGAGCCCGAGGGGCCCATGACGGCGGTGAAGGTACCCCGCGGGATGTCGAGGCTGACCTGGTCGAGGGCGGTGACCGCGTTGTCACCCGTCCCGTAGGACCGGGTCACGGAGCGGAGCCGGACGGCTGCTTGATTCATGGTGTCCACTCAATCGGGCCCGCTCGACGGTGACATCGCAGCGGGACGGAATCTTGGGGGTGGAGGTAGCTCCACCCTCCTGTGCACGTGGCTGCACCCGGCACGGAAAGGGCAGAGCGCACGGCTGCAGGAACCTGCACCGGCAGCGTCCTGCCCGGGCCGTCCCCGCCGGCGGGCCCGGGCGCGACGGATCATGGTGGGACCGGGGCCCGTCAGGGGCCGTGAAACGACAGGGCGAGGGTGGACGGGTATGGGCGTCGCAGGAGCAGGGGGCGTTGTGGGGGCGGGTATCAGGAGCCACCTCGTACCGAACGAGGCGGACTCCTGACGTATCTCAACCAGCGGTGGTGAGCCCGGCACTCGCCTGGGCCTTCCTGCCGCTGAGGTACGAGAGCAGCATCGGCAGGGAGCTGGTCAGCAGCACCGCGGCGCCGGCGCCGGCGAGCACCCCCGAGCCGCCACACTTCTGCCAGGAGCCGCCCGCGATCAGCCCGACCGCCACACAACTGGGCGATCACAGCAGGCTGCTGAGCAGGGACAGGCCGAGAAAGCGGGCCCAGGGCACGCCGGCGGCGCCGCACATCACCGGCACCAGCGTGCGCAGCACGGCGTTGAACCGGCCGAGCAACACCGCCCGTGCGCTGTAGGCGCCGACGGTGTGCATCGCCGCGCGGTAGCCGGGCGAGCCGGTCACCCGGGCCGGCAGGTTCGCGGCGAGCCGCGGCCCCCACCGGCGCCCCACCAGATGACCGACCACATTGCCCGCCAGCGCGCCGAGCACCGCCATCGCGATCGCGGCGGGCAGGGGCAGCGCGCCGTGGTGCGCGAGCACGCCGCTCGCCATCAAGGCGGTCTGCGAAGGGAGCAGCATGCCGAGCAGAGGGAGCGCGGGCTCCGCCATGGGAAGCAGGAAGACGATCAGCAGCGTCAGCCACGCGGGCACAGCCGCCAACTGTTCCTGGACCATGTCATTTCGGTCCTCCGCTGTGCCGTCGCCCCGTCGTTCGGAGCCCTTGCAGCAGACCGCGCGGGGGCGCTCAGGCACATCGCAGCTGGGCCCAGTCCCGGCCGGTAGCCGGCGCCCACCCCGATGGTGGAGCTAGCCGGGTGGTCCGGGCCGGAAAGGTCTCATAACGTGCGGCCCATGCACCCCCCGACGATCTGGACCCGGCTCCACCTGCGCCGCTACGTACGCAGCGGCTGGCCCTGGCGTGCTGCGCTGTACCTGCTCAGCAGCGTGGTCCTCGGCCTCATCACGCTGCTCACGCTCGTGCTGCTCGCCGTCGCGGGCAGCGTGCTCACTGTGGTCGTCGTCGGCCTTCCGCTGCTGCTCGTCCTCGTCCTCACCGGGGTGCCGCTGGCCTCGGTCGAGCGCCGCCGGCTGGCTCTGATCGACAGCGAGCCGCTCGCCGATCCGCATCGCGAACCCGACCGCACCGGCCTCACCGCATGGCTGCGCACCCGGCTCCAGGAACGCGCCACCTGGCGCGAGCTGGGCTACGCGGTGCTCTTCGGCTTCCTGCTGTGGCCCCTCGAAGCGCTGGTCGTGGGCTCCGTCCTCCTCGTGTGCGGCGGGCTGCTCGCGGCGCCGGTGATGCTGGCGGTCGACGGCGAGGAGGCGCGGGTCCTCAAGATGTGGATCGTGGACAGCTGGCCCGGGGCGCTCTCGGCGGCGCTCGCCGGACTGCTGCTGCTGCCCGTCTTCGCCTACCCGCTCGGCGCGATCGCCGCGGGCCGGGCCGCCCTGACCCGCTTCCTGCTGGCCTCGCCGACCGGCGAACTGAACTCGAAGATCAAGGAGCTGGGCCGCTCCCGGGTCCGTCTCGTGGACGCCTTCGAGGCGGAGCGGCGCCGCATCGAGCGCGATCTGCACGACGGGGCGCAGCAGCGGCTCGTCGCCCTGTCCATGACGCTCGGCCTGGCCCGCCTCGACGCGTCGGACGGGCCGCTCGGCCCGCTGCTCGCCAAGGCGCAGGACGAGGCGGCCACCGCCCTCGTCGAGATCAGGGAGCTGATCCGCGGCATCCACCCCCCGGTCCTCACCGACCGGGGCCTGGTGGCGGCCGTGGAGGATCTCGCGGACCGCTCGACGATCCCCGTCGACGTGGACCTCGACCTGCCGGTCAGGCCGCCGGAGGCGATCGAGACGGCCGTGTACTTCGCGGTCAGCGAGGCCCTCGCCAACGTCGCCAAGCACAGCGGCGCCAGCAGAGCCGTGGTGCGGGGCGGCCTGAACGGGGGGCAGCTCGCAGTGGAGGTCGAGGACGACGGTCACGGGGGCGCGGACACCGGGCGGGGGACGGGCCTGCAGGGCGTCGCCGACCGCGTCTCGGTCCTCGACGGCCGCCTGCGAGTGTCCAGTCCGCCCGGCGGGCCCACCGTGTTCCGCCTGCTGGTACCCTGCTCAACCGCCTGATCCGGACCGCATGATTGAGGAACTGATGCTGCGCATCGTGCTGGCCGAGGACAGTGTCCTGCTCCGCGAAGGACTCGTCGGCCTCATGGAGCGCTTCGGGCACCAGGTGGTCGCCGCGGTGGGTGACGCGGACGAGCTCACCGAGGCGGTCGCCGCGCACGAACCCGACATCGTGGTGACCGACGTACGGATGCCGCCCGGCTTCTCCGACGAGGGCCTGCGTGCCGCCATCGCCCTGCGCCGCCGCCGGCCCGGACTGCCGATCCTGGTCCTCAGCCAGTACATCCAGCGGTCCTACGCCGAGGACCTGCTCGACTCCTCCGACGGCACCGGGGTGGGCTATCTCCTCAAGGAACGGATCGGCCACGTCGAGGAGTTCATCGACGCGGTGCACCGGGTCGCTGAGGGCGGCACCGTCGTCGACCCCGAGGTGGTGCGCCAGCTGATCAGGCACCGGCGCGACCCGCTGGCCCGGCTCACCACGCGGGAGCAGGAGGTGCTCGCGCTGATGGCGGAGGGCAAGTCCAACGCGTCGATCGCCGCGGCCATGGTGGTGAGCGAGGGCACCGTCAGCAAGCACTTCGGCTCCATCCTCACCAAGCTCGACCTCTCCCTCGACGACACGACCAACCGCCGGGTCCTCGCGGTCCTCGCGTACCTGCGCGGCCGACCCGGAGTGGAGACCGCCTAGGCAGCCGGGGCCCCGTAGGCCGCTTGGGCCCCCTGGCCGGCCCGGACTCGCCGAGCCGGTCACCCTGGGCCCGGGTGAGCTCGATGACCTCCTGGCAGGTCCCGATCACCTCGCGCAGATCGCCGATGCGCAGCCCGTCGGCGTCCCGGTCACGGCGCTGGTAGATGGCGAGCGAGCCGAGCGAGCGCAGCATGACGGTGGCGCCGAAGGTGTCGTCGGCCCGCCGGGCGCTCTCCAGGGAGCCCTGTGCGGCCTGCTGCCAGTCCTCCTGGTAGTTGCGCATCTCGAACAGCGGCATGGCGCGCGGTGAGTTCCCAGGCATGGGCGGCGGCGTCGTCGTGCCGTGCCGCCGCGCCCACCAGGGCGAGGATGGTGCCCCGCTCCGACTCGAACCACTCCAGCGGATCGGCGAGCAGCTCCGTGACCGCGTCCACCGGCAGCTCGTGGACGAGCCGGGCCGAATGACGTGGCAGGTGCCCGGCCCCGTCGAGGAGCTGGTGTGCGGAGCCGGCGAGCGTGAGCAGGGTGCCGTAGGCGGGCTCCAGGGCGTCCGCGCGATCCTGGGCGGAGTCCTCGTCGTGGGCGCGCTCCCAGGCGAACAGACGCAGCAGCTCATGGAAGCGGAACCGGGCCGACGGTCCCGTCTGCGTCAGGCACAGCTCGAGAAGCTGGGCGTCCACGAGCTGTTCGAGCAGGCACAGTTCCGCGAGCCGCGCCGCGGCTTCGGGCTCGGCGGCGACCCGGTCCTGCCCGATCACGGCGGCGAGCATCCGGTCGGCCTCGTGCGTCGTCATCACGTTCAGCTGGATCTGGACCGCCCCGTAGTCACTGACCAGTTCGTCCAGCGGATCCCGGCTGGTGATCAGGACGGTGCACCGGCCGCGCCCCGGCAACAGCGGCTGGATCTGCCGGAACGAGCGCACGTCGTCCAGGACGACGAGCAGCCTGCGATGGTTCAGCAGGGAGCGGTACAGCGCGGAGCGTTCCTGGAGCCCGGCCGGTATCTGCGCGCTGGACACCCCGAGTCGTGGAGTTCCCGCGTGTTTCAGCGACTGGTCTCCCGCTCCACCGGGAGCCACAGCTCGGCGTCCGCCTGCGTGCCGTCGGGGGACAGACGGGTGCGGAGGATTTCGGGGCCGGGGCGGGTGCGGTAGGGGTTGGACGGGAACCACTCGGTGAACACGTCGCGCCACAGCTCCTGGATGGCCTGTGGGGCGGGCCCCGAGGTGGTGAAGACGGCCCAGGTGCCGGGCGGGACGGGGAGCGTGGTGGTGCCTTCGGGGGCCCCAGCCGGGGTCTCGGCCGAGGTGATCACGGCGTGGTAGTAGTCGAGTTCCGTGCCCTCCGCGCGGCTCGGGTCCAGGCCGTCGCAGACCGCGACGAGGCCCCGCGGCTCCTGGTCGGACCGTTTCTCCAACCGGTCCACGGCGGGCTTGTCGAGGCCGCGGACGAAGTCGATGATCGCCTGGTTCGGGCCGGAGTGGATCAGGGGGATCCGGGTCTTGAAGCCGGTGACGGTGAAGGCCGGGCGGTCGATGACGCGGTAGTGCATGCTGCTGTTCCCTTCGACGGTGAGGCGGAAGGTCAACCGGGGCTGGGAGACGAGCACGGCGCCGGTGCGCCGGGCCTCGCCCGGGCCCACGCCGTGCATCGTGCGGAACGCCCGCGCGAACGCCTCGCCCGAGCCGTAGCCGTAGCGGATCGCGATCTCCAGGAGCGTCGCGTTGCCCGAGAGCACCTCCGCGCCCGCGACCGTCAGCCGGCGGCGACGGACGTACTCCGAAAGTGGCATACCTGCCAGGGCGGAGAACATGCGGCGCAGGTGGTACTCCGAGGTGTATGCCGTTCGCGCCAGGTCCGCTACGTCGACGGTTGCGTCCAGGTTCCGTTCGATCCGGTCCATCGCCTGGTTGAGCCGGTCCAGCACGTCCGGTCTCCTTCCTTTTCGTGCCCTCACGCTAGGCAGCGCGTGCCCTGCCGCACCCGACATCTCGTGCCCGTTCCGGTCGGGTGCCGCCTGCGCTGAACGGCGTGCGCGAGCCGCCGTCAGGCAGGCGTCCTTAGGGCGTCCCTACCGTGAACGGTTAGCATCGCCCGTCAATCCGTCAGTTGCCGACCGGTACGAGGTGAGGACATGGGGGCGCCCAGGATCGCCGTCGCCGTGGTGACGATGGGCAACCGGCCCGAAGAGGTCGACGCCCTGCTGGAGTCCGTGGCCAAGCAGGACGTACCGCCCGAGCGGATCGTCATCGTCGGCAACGGCTGCCCGCTGCCCGACTTCGCCCGGCGGTTGTCGCTGCCCGGCGAGGTCACCGCCGTCGAGCTCGACGAGAACCTCGGCTGCCCCGGCGGGCGCAACGCGGCCCTGGCCCGGCTGCGCGAGTTCGGCGACATCGACGTCGTGGTGGATCTGGACGACGACGGTCTGCTCGTCGACCCCGATGTGCTGCGCCGCGTGCGGGACCTGTACGCCGCCGACGAGCGGCTCGGCATCGTCGGCTTCCGCATCGCCGACGAGCTCGGTGAGACGCAGCAGCGGCACGTGCCCCGGATCGGCAACTCGGACCCCGGCCGTGGCGGTTACGTCACCGGATTCCTCGGCGGTGGACACGCGCTGCGGATGGCGATGCTCGACGAGGTCGGCGACTGGCCCGCCGAGTTCTTCTTCGCGCACGAGGAGACCGACCTCGCATGGCGCGCGGTTGATGCCGGCTGGCGGATCCTGTACGCGCCGGAGCTGCTGCTCCGGCATCCGAAGACCTCGCCCGCCCGGCACGCCATCTACTACCGCGTGAACGCCCGCAACCGGGTCTGGCTGGCCCGCCGCCGACTGCCGCTCGCGCTCGTCCCCGTCCATCTGGGCGTCTGGGTGCTGCTCACCCTCGCCCGGAACCGGTCGGGTGCCGGGCTGCGCGCGTGGTTCGGCGGATTCGTCGAGGGGGTACGGGAGCCGGCGGGGGAGCGGCGGCCCATGCGGTGGCGGACGGTGTGGCGGCTCACCCGGCTGGGGCGGCCGCCCGTCATCTGACGCCGGCCGGCTGAAGCCGTACAGGCACCGAAGAGGCCGGTTGGCTGACGTCGTAAGCACCGAAGAGGCCGACCGGCTGACGCCGTAAGGCACCGAAGAGGCCGACCGGCAGACGCCGTAAGGCACTGAAGAGGCCGGCCGGCAGACGCCGTAAGGGCACTGAAGAGGCCGGCCGGCAGACGCCGTAAGGGCACCGAAGAGGCCGACCGGCAGACCGTAAAAGCACCGAAGAGAGGCTGAGTGGGCCCCGGCCGATCACCTCCGCCGACCGGGACCCGGACCCGGCCGCGGCGGCGACACTCCCCCGAGTTTGCGCGTCCAGACGCGCGCGCCGCCGGGCCAGATCCGATGTAGTGATCACATCAGGCTTTGCCAACGGATCGCTAACATGTGGCCAACGGTTCGCCGTTGCGTCGTCTGCCGATTGGCCGGAAGTCGCCGAACCGAGGTCGTAGAGGGCCGGGGCTGCGGTTGATTCCGGCGGAGCAGGTGAGGATCGAGGTGGCGGAAATCCGCTGCCCAGCGGTGGATATTCGCCAAGGCGGGGGGCGCGGGGGGTATGCGGTTCGGGCTGTTGGGGCCGCCGGTGCTGTTCTACGACGCCCGGAGCGGCGGCCGTGGTGAGGCCCGGGGCATCGCAAGCCCCAAGTCCCGCGTGCTGCTCGCCGCGTTGCTCCTCGACGCCGGGCGGGTCGTCTCCGTCGAGTCGCTCAAGGACGCGCTGTGGGGCGGGGCGCCGCCCGTGTCCGCGCAGGCCTCCCTGCACAATCACATCGCCCGGTTGCGGCGGCTGCTCGACGATCCCGGGCGGCTGCGCACCGTGCCGTCCGGGTACGTGCTGCGGGTCGACGAGGGCGAGCTGGACGTCCACGTCTTCGACGCCCACGTCACCGAGGCGCGTGCCGCGCACACCGGCCGGGACTGGGAGCGGGTCGTGGGCGAGTGCGCGGCCGCGCTCGCCCTCTGGCGGGGCGCGCCGCTCACCGGGCTGCCGCCCGAGGTGGGCGGGTACGCCTTCGCGCAGCGGCTGTGCGAGGCCCGGATGCTGCTTCTGGAGTGGCGCTACGACGCCGAGTTGGCGCTGGGCGGCCCGCGGCTCCACGAGCTGGTGCCGGAGCTGGCGGCGCTGACCGGCGCGTACCCGCAGCGGGAGGTGTACCACCGGCAGCTGATGCTCGCCCTGCACCGCACCGGCCGTCAGACCGAGGCCCTGGCCGTTCACCACGACCTGCGTACCCGCCTCGTCGGCCAACTCGGCATCGAACCGGGGCCGGGGGTGCGGGAGGCGCATATGGAGGTGCTGCGGGGGGCCGCGGGGGACGGTGGTGCGGGGGAGCCGGGTGAAGCGGGCAGCCCGGCGCCCTCGCCCGCCCAACTGCCACCGGCACCAACCCACTTCATCGGCCGCACCGCCCTGCGCGACTCCCTGCACCGCGCCCTCACGGCACCCGGTCCGCATCCCATCGCCGTCATCAGCGGCATGGCCGGTGTCGGCAAGAGCGCGCTCGCACTGCAGGTCGCCCATCAGCTGGCGGAACGTTTCCCCGATGGGCGGATCCACCTCGACCTGCACGGCGCCACCCCGGGCACGACCCCCCTCACCGCCGGTCAGGCGGTCACCGCCCTGCTGCGTGACCTCGGCACCGAGCCCTGCCGTATCCCGGAACAGCCGGACGCCGCAGCCGCGTTGCTGCGTTCGCTGCTCGCGCCGACCCGCACGCTCCTGGTGCTGGACGACGCCGCGAGTGCCGCGCAGGTACGGCCGCTGCTGCTGGGCGGTGCCGGGTGCGGGGTGATCGTCACCAGCCGTTCACCGCTGACCGCCCTCGACGGCGCGGCCCGGTTCCCGCTCGCCCCGCTGTCGGACGAGGAGAGCGCCGAACTCCTGCGCAGGGCTTCGGGCCGCGACGGCCTGGACGGTACGGCCGCCGCCCGGCTCCTCGTCGGGCTCACCGGCCGGCTCCCGCTGGCCCTGCGGGTCGTCGCCGCGCGGCTCGCCGCCCGCCGGGCCCTGACCCCCGACGCCCTCGCCGGGCAACTCGCCGCCGCGGACCGGCGCTTGCACCACCTGGAGTACGACGACCTGAGCGTCCGCCGCTCCCTGGCCGCCGCGCACGACGCGCTCGCCGCCTCCGAGCGCGAGGCCGACCGAGACGCGGCCCGCACCCTGCGCCGTATCGGCGCGCTCGACCTGCCCACGTACGGCACCCCCCTGCTCGCCCGCCTCACCGGCACCGGCGAACCCCGTACCGAGGCCGCTCTGGACCGCCTCCTCGACGTGGCCCTGCTGGAAGAGCCGACGTACGGCCGCTACGCACCGCACGACCTGGTGCGCCACTTCGCCCGTGAACGGGCCGGAGAGCGGGACGCCGACGACACCGCCGACATGGCCGACACGGCGCTGCGCTGGTACGCGGCCGTCGCCGAGCGCGTCCTCGCCGCGATCGCGGGACCCGGCCTCGACCGGGACGACCGCCGCCGGCCCACCCCCACTCAGCCGAGCGGCCACGCGGCTCACGTCGACACCGTCGCCCCCTTCGCCGGCCCCGAAGAGGCCTTCGCCTGGGGAGACGGGGAGCTGGAGAACGTCGTCACCCTGGTCGAGCGGTACGCGGACGACGCCTCCGGGCAACGTGCCGGCCTGGTCGGCACGCTCGTCCGGCTGATCTTTCCCTACGCGCATCGCCGGGGACGCGTCGCCGAGATGGAGGTGCTCGGGCAGGCCGGCCTCCGGGTGGCCCGGCGGCTCGGTGACGCGGCGGCTGAGGCGTACGCGCTGGTCGACCTCGCCGGGCTGCACTTCCTGACCGGCCGGCAGCACGAGGCCCTCGCACTCAACGACCGGGCGCTCGCCCTCTGGCGGCGGCTGGACCACCCCTCCTGGATCCGCCGCTGCCTCGACGACCGCGGCCTGCTGCTGGACCGACTCGGCCGGCGCACCGAGGCGGGCGAGGCGCCGACGCGGAGCCCGCGGTACGCACGGCAGCTGAACGACCCGTACGGCGAGGCCGTCACCCCCAGCCACCTCGGCAACCTCTTCGAGCTCACCGACCCGCGGGCCGCCAGCGAGCAGCACCGGCGTCCGCTCACCCTCGACGACGACATCGACGACGAGATCGACGACGAGAACGGCACCGTGATCGGCGACGAGAACGGCACCGTGATCGTGCGGCACACCGCGCACCGCGACATCGGGTACGCCCAGCTGCGGCTCGGCCAACCGGCCGCCGCCCTGCCGCACTTCGAGGAGAGCCTGCGCATCCTCGGCAGTCACGGCGACTGGCACGGCGAGTCCCAGGCCCGGCTCGGCCTGGTCCGTGCCCTGCGTCTGCTGGGCCGCAGCGGGCGGGCCGCCCGCGAATGCGCCGAGCTGCTCGGCCGGGCCGACGCCCGCGGCGACCGCTACACCGGCGGTCTCGCCCGCCACCAGCACGGGCTGCTGCTGCGGGAGCGGGGGCACATCAGCGAGGCGCGCGAGGAGTGGGGCACGGCTCTCGCGGCGCTGGAGGGAACGGACGAGCAGGCGGTGGTGACGGAGCTACGCGCGTTGCTCGCTCCCGCTGACCGACCACCCGGCGTCCCCGGCAACACTCCGGCTGATTCGGCTACTTGGCGTCCGCGTAGCACTCCACCACCGCCGTCGTGAACGGGAAGCGCACCGGTGTCTCCCCGAAGGTCAGCCGGCCGGCCAGGGCCGCAGCCTCGCGGATCGCCGCCACGACCGTCTCCGCCTCCTCCTCGGGGCAGTGCACGATCACCTCGTCGTGCTGGAAGAAGACCAGCTCGGCCGCCAGCCCCGCGCAGGCCTTGCGCAGCGCGGCGAGCAGCAGCAACGCCCAGTCGGCGGCGCTGCCCTGGACGACGAAGTTGCGGGCGAAGCGGCCGCGGGCGCGGGCGTTGGTGGAGGCGTAGCCGGGTACCCACTGCCCGCCGCCCGGCTGGTCGTCCTCCCCGGAGACGACGGCGGCCGTCGGGATGCCGGCCTCCTCCGTCGCGTCGTCCGTCCCCCGGGCTGCGGGCGGGCAGGTCCGGCCGAGCCAGGTCCGCACGAGCCGGCCCTCCTCACCGGCCCGGGCCGCGTCGTCGACGTACGCCACCGCCCTGGGGAAACGGCGTCTGAGCGCGGCGAGGTTCTTCAGGCCGTCGCCGGAGGTCTGGCCGTAGACCGCGCCGAGCACGGCGAGTTTGGCCTGGGAGCGGTCGCCGGAGAAGGCGCGGTCGGAGACGGACTGGTACAGGTCGCTCTCCCGGCCGGCCACCTCCATCAGGCCGGGGTCGCGGGAGATCGCGGCGAGGACGCGCGGTTCCATCTGGTCGGCGTCGGCGACGACGAGCCGCCAGCCGGGGTCGGCGACCACGGCCCGCCGGATCACCTTGGGGATCTGGAGCCCGCCTCCGCCGTTGGTCACCCAGCGCCCGGTCACGGTCCCGCCCGCGAGGAACTCGGGCCGGAAGCGGCCCTCGCGGACCCAGTCCTGGAGCCAGGACCAGCCGTGGGCGACCCAGATGCGGTACAGCTTCTTGTACTCGATCAGGGGCTTCACGGCGGGGTGGTCGACCGACTCGAGCTCCCAGCGGCGGGTCGAGGAGACCTTGATCCCGGCCTGGGCGAAGGCCTTGACCACGTCGGCGGGCAGGTCGGGGCGGACCCGGCGGCCGAACGCGGCGGACACCTCGTCGGCCAGCTCGGCCAGGCGGCGTGGCTCGCCGCCGCCCGCGTACCGCTCGCCCAGCAGGTCGTGCAGCAGCGCGCGGTGCACTTCGGTGCTCCAGGGCAGCCCGGCGCGGTTCATCTCGGCGGCCACCAGCATGCCCGCCGACTCGGCGGCCGTCAGCAGCCGCATCCGGTCGGGGTGCTCGGCCCGCTCGTGCCGCTTGAGCTGCTCGGCGTGGACCGCGAGGAGGTCCGGCAGGGGCAGATGGACGCCCTGCGGCTCGAACAGCGAGGACTGCGAGCCCGGTTCGGCGGACCGCTGGGGTGGATCGCGCGGCACGGGGCCGCCGCGCAGCCGGGCCAGGGCGGCCGCGGCCGAGCGGGGTTCCCCGTACCGCCCCTCGTGGCCGAGGAGGAGCGTCTCGGCGGCCTCGATGTCGTAGCACCGCTCGACTCGCACCCCCGTGGTGAGCAGGCGCGGGTAGACCTCGGCGGTGGACCGCCACACCCACCGCGTGACGCCGGGTCGGCTCCGGACGGCCTCGGCGGGGTCGGCCTCCCGCCGCATTGGGCCTGCGGGCAGCCCGTCCGGACCGAGGGGGGCGACGTCCACGCCACCGTCCTCGGCCGGGGCGAGCGCCCACCGGTCGGCCATGCTGCGAGTGTGTCAGGGGGGTCTGACAACGCCTCCCGCCGCCGAAAGGGGTCAGGACTCGTCGAGCACGTTCTCCTGTGCCTGCGCGATCTTCTCCAGCACCCTCGTGACGTACTGCTCGGTCCGCTCCTTGCCGATGCCCAGGCCGCTGAGGACGCCCTGGCCGTTCTCGTGCTCCAGCAGGGCGAGCAGGAGGTGCTCGGTGCCGATGTAGTTGTGGCCGAGGCGCAGGGCCTCGCGGAAGGTGAGCTCCAGGACCTTCTTGGCGGCCTGGCCGTACGGCACCAGCTCCGGGACCTCGTCGACGGCGGGCGGGAGCGCCGCCGTGGCCGCCGCGCGGACCGCGTCGAGGGAGACGCCCTGCTCGACGATCGCCTTCGCGGCGAGTCCCTCGGGTTCGGCCAGCAGGCCGAGAACGAGGTGCTCGGGCAGGCCCTCGGCGTTGTGCGCGGCCTTGGACGCGTTGTGCGCCGCCATCACCGCGCTGCGGGCGCGCGGCGTGTATCGGTTGAAGCCCTGGCTCGGGTCGAGGTCGGCCGACTCCTTCGGCACGAACCGCTTCTGGGCGGCCTGCCGGGTGACGCCCATGCTCTTGCCGATGTCGGTCCAGGACGCGCCGGAGCGCCGGGCCTGGTCGACGAAGTGGCCGATCAGGTGGTCGGCCACGTCGCCCAGGTGGTCCGCGGCGATCACCGCGTCCTGGAGCTGGTCGAGCGGCTCCGGGTGGACCTTCTTGATGGCCGCGATGAGGTCGTCGAGACGGATGGATGACGTGGTGTCGGGGTTCGTCATGTGTCAACCGTAGGTTGCACTCCTGTGGCTGTCAACCTCGGGTTGACAGTCTGGGCGGGTTCCGGGCCGGGCGCGACGGCATGGCACCATCGGCCCGTGAGTACGTCCAGCACCGTCGACCGCGCGTTCGCGTCGGCCCTCTACGACACCGGCGGGACGGGCCTCGACACCGGCGCCTCCCTGCTCGCCTCCGACCCGGCGGCGGACGCCGAACTCGCCGGGCGCGGGCAGGAGTTCGTGGCGGGGGCCTGGCGGCGCGGCTGGCAGCCGGCCGACGTCGTACGGATCGTCCGGCGCGAGCTGGACGACGTGCACGTGCTCCTCGTGGCCGCGCTGATCCGCGCACAGGCACCCGGCGACGGGCCCCGGGGCCGCCGCTGGAACGCGCAGCTCGCGGAACTCCCCGCCGACGCCCCGCCCCGCGCCGACCGCTTCTCGCACGCCACCGCCGTACTGGAGCTGTACCGCCTGCTGCTGCGGCTGCCGGCCCTGGAGGCCCTCGACGAGGCGCCCGGGGAGGCACCCGGCGGGACGAGGACCGAGTCCCGCATGCTCACCCGCATCCGCGCCCTGCTCGCCAAGGCGGAGGCCACCGGGTTCCCGGAGGAGGCCGAGGCGCTCAGTGCCAAGGCGCAGGAGCTGATGGCCCGGCACAGTGTCGACGAGGCGCTGCTCGCGGCGCGGGCGCCGTCACCGGACGCGCCCGGGGCCTGCCGGATCGGGGTCGAGCCGCCGTACGAGCAGGCCAAGGCGGTGCTGCTGGACGCCGTCGCCGGAGCCAACCACTGCCGGGCGGTGTGGAACGAGCCCCTCGGCTTCTCCACCGTCGTCGGCTTCGAAACCGACCTGGAGGCGGTCGAACTCCTCTACACCTCCCTCCTCGTCCAGGCCACGACCGCGATGACGAAGGCGGAGGCCGCGCAGCGGGCGGGGGGCCGCAAGCGGACCAAGACGTTCCGGCAGTCCTTCCTCGCGGCCTACGCCCACCGCATCGGAACCCGCCTGGCAGCAGCCGCCGAAACCCAGGTGACCGACGACCTGCTCCCGGTCCTCGCCTCCCGCGAGGTCGCCGTCACCGGGCGGCTGGACCGCATGTTCCCGGAAACGACCACGACCCGGCTGCGCGGGGTGCACGACGCGGCGGGCTGGACGGAGGGCGCGCAGGCGGCGGACCGGGCCCAGGTCCGGCACCGGCCGCCGCTGCGCTGACCTTCTGGTCAGTCGCCCGAGGTCTCGAAACCGCTCACCGAGGCCTGCGTTCCGTCCGTCCGGGAGACCTCGCCGTAGGACCACGTCAGTTCGTGCGCAGTCCTGGTGTCGCCGGGCAGGGTGAAGGACGCCTTGTGCACGTCGAGACTCTCCGCGGAGCCCGCCTCGCCCCGGACGTAGGTGATCGTGAAGGACGTGGTGCCGCCCTTCCCGAGCGTGAGCGTCTGGGCCTTCGCGCCCTTGTCCGGGGAGACGGACGTCGTTTTGTCGTCGGCCAGCAGATCCACGCCGGGGAAGCCCTTCAGCGTGCACTGCGCGCCCTTGTTGGTGAGCGTCACGGTCACAGTGCCGGTGTCTCCGGCGGCCGGGGCGGCACCGTCACCGACCTCCACGCCCATGTCGCCGAGCGCGCAGGCCGCATCACTCGGCCGGTCCGCGTTCTTGACGTCGTCGCCACCGGACGTGTCGTCGCTGCAGCCGGTCAGCAGGACCGTCGCGGCGAGGGCGGCGGCCAGGGTGAGGGGGAAGGTGCGCATGGGGTCCTCTGGGCGTGTCGTACGGGAGCGGCTTCGGGCCCCTGGATCATCACGCACGCGGCCCCCGGACGGGCACGCACCCCCTACGATTCCCCCGAACGCCGGACGGGCACACGCCCTCGCCGATCCCCCGGCACGCGTCGATCGCGGTGCCGCGAACCTGCCGGTCGGGCGCGGGCCTTGGCCGGTCTCCCGGCACGCGTTCGTGGCTGTGCCCGGGCCCGCCGGACGGGCGCACGCCCTGGCCTCCGGCAGGGGTCCGTTGCGACGCCTCGGACCGCCGGTCGGTCGCACGCCCTCACTGCTCCCCGGCACGCGCCGCTGGTGATGCCCCCCGCTGATCCCCCGGCAGGCCCCCGTGCACCCCCCGAACGCCGGGAGGCAACCCTCGCCGAGCCCCGCACGCCCCCGGCGATTGCCCCAACGCCGGACGGGCCGCGGTGCCCGTAGACGGTCGGTCCGTGGCTCGGCCCGTACGGGTGCGGGTGTCAGCCGAGGCTTGCCGTCGGCAGGCCCGTGGGCAGCTTGCCGCCCTCCGCCTTCCGGTAGGTCTCCGTGCCGAGGCCGCCCTCCCAGGTGACCTTCAGGCTGCTGCCGTTCACGGAGTCGACCATGCCGGTCGCCCGGTCCTTGGAGCCGTCCGTGCACTTCAGGCGGATCATCCGCATCCCGGACTCCTCGCCCGCGGTGCCGCTGCACACGCTCCCGCCGGTGGCGAACAGCGCGGCCTGCTTGCCGGTGATCACCAGGACCACGGCCTTGCCGCCGGTCGTCGCGAGCCAGCTGCCCGCCAGCTCGCCACCGGCCGACCCGCCGGAACCGGAGCCGGAGTCCTCGCCCGTCGGAGCGGACGACGCCGAGGCCGACGGAGCCGGGCTGGGCGCCGAGTCGTCCCCCGAGCCGCCGTCGCTGCTGCACGCACTCAGCGCGAGCGCGCCCGCCAGCCCCGCGGCCGCCGCCGCGACGCGCACGGCGCCGGAGCGCCGCGAGAAGATCACCGAAGTCACTGCAAGCCCCCAAGCTGTAGCCGGCCGGACGGCCGACCGGCCGGACGGCACCGGCCGGCCTCCTGGCCGGAACGACCGCAGCAAGCTACCAGGGCCCGTCAAGAGCCTCCGGGAACGCCTCTTACCAGGACGACTTGCGCACCCCGGGCAAATACCCCGCGTGCGCCTGCTCCCGCAGACTCACCCGGGACAGCCCGAACGTCCGGAAGTAGCCGCGCGGCCGGCCGTCCACCTGGTCGCGGTTGCGCACCCGCGTGGCGCTCGCGTCGCGCGGCTGCCTGCGCAGTTCCGCCTGTGCGGCGAGCCGTTCGGGCGCCGTCGACGACGGCCGCCGGACGATTTCCTTCAGCTCGGCCCGCCGGGCGGCGTACCTGGCGACGATCTCCTGCCGCCTGTCGTTCTTCGCGATCTTGCTCTTCTTCGCCATCAGACCCTCACTCCCCGGGCGCGGATCCGGGCGACGGCCGCCTCGATCCCGATCGTGTCGATGGTCTTGATCCCCTTGGCGCTGAGCCGGAGCCGGACGTACCGGCCCTCGTTCGGCAGCCAGTAGCGCTTGGACTGGATGTTGGGGTCGAACCGGCGCGACGTGCGCCGGTGGGAGTGCGAGATGCGGTTGCCGAAGCCCGGCTGTGTGCCGGTCAGCATGCAGTGCGCGGACATGGTGGTGACGTACCTCTCTGGCCAAGTGTTGGAAATGGATTTCATTTTCAGTATCATAGCGGCATGGCACGCAACGAACTCCGTCCGGTCATCAAGCTCCGGTCCACCGCCGGGACCGGCTTCACCTACGTGACCCGCAAGAACCGCCGCAACGACCCGGACCGGCTGACCCTGCGCAAGTTCGATCCGGTCGCCGGCCGCCACGTCGACTTCCGAGAGGAGCGCTGACCATGCGCGAGGGAATCCACCCGGCGTACGGCCCCGTCGTCTTCCGTGACCGTGCCGCGGACTACGCCTTCCTCACCCGCTCGACCATGACGAGCGAGAAGACGATCGAGTGGGAGGACGGCCACACCTACCCGGTCGTCGACGTCGAGATCTCCGACGTCAGCCACCCCTTCTACACCGGCACGGCCCGCGTCCTGGACACCGCCGGCCGCGTGGAGCGCTTCGAGCGCCGGTACGGAAAGAAGGGCTGACCCCGTGGCTCCCCCTCCTGGGCTCCCCGTCGTGATCGTCGGCGGGCTGCACGCCGATGCCCGCAGGGCGGCCGTCGCGCGGCTGCTCGCCGACGTGCCCGGCAGCGTCGTCCTCCACCACGACCTGGCGACGGCCGCCGCGGGCACGGTCGTACGGACCATCAGGGACGCCTCCGGCCTCCTCGACGCGGGGGAGGCGCCGCTCGTCAACGACTGCGCCTGCTGCGCCCTGCGCGAGGACCTGGTGCCGGAGCTGGAGCGGCTGCGGGACACCGGCGGCACCCGGCTCGCCGTCGTCGAGCTGTGGGACTCCGTGGAGCCCAAGGCCATGGCCGAGGTGATCACGGCCGGCGGGCTCACCGTCACCGGCGTGATCACCGCCGTCGACCCGGCCCTGGTCCTGCCGTACCTCGGCAACGGCGACGACCTGGCCGACGGCGGTCTCGCCGCCGCCGCCACCGACCAACGCACGGTCGCCGACACCTTCGCGCGCCAGCTGGAGTACGCCCCCGTGCTCGCCGTCGCCGACTCCCCGGAGGCCGACGACGAGGACCGCGAGCTGCTCGCACAGCTGCACCCGACGGCCCGCCAGGTCCCGATCGGGAACAGTGACCCGGTGGACGCGGCCGTGGACGACCTGACGGTGCCCGCTCCCCGCCGCCCGTCCTCGCCCCTGGCCGAGGCCGCCCTGGCCGGCTTCGACGTCGAGTCGGCCGCCGCCGCCCAGCACCCGGCCTGCGCCCTGCTGCCCGCCGAGGCCGACGCGCACGGCGTCTCCACCCTGGTCTGGAGCCGGCGCCGCCCCTTCCACCCGGAGCGGCTCTACGCCGCACTGGAGGACCTGACCTGCGCGGCCGCCCGCAGCCGGGGCCGGTTCTGGCTCGCCGACAAACCCGACACGCTGTTCCACTGGGACGCGGCGGGTGGGGCCCTGTGCGTGGAGAGCACGGGCCCGTGGCTGGCCTCCCTGCCGGACGCGGCATGGGAGATGGTCCCGCCGGTGCGCCGAGCCGCCGCCGCGCTGGACTGGCACCCCGAGCACGGAGACCGCTGCCAGCACCTCGTCTTCACCTCACCCGGCCTCGACCGGGACGGCCTGGAGCGACTGCTGGAGTCCTGCCTGCTGACCGACGCCGAGTACGCCGCCGGCCCCGACGCCTGGCAGCGGCTGCCGCACGCCTTCGACACCCTCCTGGAGGTCTGACCCCCCATGCCGCGCAAGCCCGACCGCAAACCCGTCAAGGACCGGCCCAACCCTCTGTACCAGGCCGGGATCACGTACATCGACTACAAGGACACCGACCTGCTGCGGAAGTTCATCTCCGACCGTGGCAAGATCCGCAGCCGCCGCGTCACCCGGGTGTCCTCCCAGCAGCAGCGGCAGCTGGCCAGGGCCATCAAGAACGCGCGCGAGATGGCGCTGCTGCCGTACGCCGCCCGCTGAAGGCCTCCGGTCCGGGTGAGGTTCCCCACGCTTGACGGGTGGGGAGCCTCCTGTCCATGCCGCGTCCGCGCTGCGGGCCGCCGCCGGACGACCGGCGGGGTGGCCTTCGACGGGGCGTCAGGACCGGGCCGGATGCCAGCCGGACGCCGGCCGGACCGGCCGTACTGGAGCCGAGGACCGGGGCGGCCGGGAGGCATGCCGCGCGGGTCACCCGGGGCCGAAAGCCGAGCGCGTGTCCTGCGATGGTCCGAGCAGGGCACCGGCCGCGGGGACGACCCCGCCCTCCTGCGTCCGGCCCATTTCTCCCCGTCCCCGCAGGCAGCGGCCGTCTTCCGGATGCGGGTCGGCCGGTCGAACGGCCGTCCCCGGGTCCCGCGCCCCAGCTCCCGCTATCTCCGGGCGCGGCCCCCGGAGCCCTTCGCCGCGCCGTCGAGCGGATGCTCCGCCTCCACCGGACCTCCCCGAACCCGCCGACTTCGACGCAGGTCTCCGGGAACGAGAGGTGGGGCCAAGCCGTCAAACAGTCAAGAGCTTCGGTAAAGCGGTCGTCAAAGCTGTAACCACAGGACCACCCCGCGTGCACGTGCATCTGCCCCTGCATCTGCACATGAACAGGGCTATGATCCGGGTCAGTTGACCACTGCATCAATGGCCACACCAGCCAGTGCACCACCGGGGAGCGACCTGTGGACCACGACGTGTACAACGGTATGGCGGCCGCCGGGCTGCACGGCGTGGCCTGGCAGAAGAGCCGGCACAGCAACTCGCAGGGCTCGTGCGTGGAGTTCGCCCGGCTGCCGGGCGGAGACGTGGCCGTCCGCAACTCACGCTTCCCCGACGGCCCCGCACTGGTCTACACCCGTGCGGAGATCGAAGCGATGCTGCTGGGCGTGAAGGACGGCGAGTTCGACCACCTGGTGGGCGGCTGACGAGCCGACAGGCCCCGGAGAAATCGGGGCAATCGATACTCAACGCGTGGTGACGCGCGTAGAACCGCGACGCGAGGAAGCGCCGCGGTCTCTCATTCCCCGTTCGGCCGCGAACCGGTCCGCGGCAGCCGGAACAGCGCCCAGACCACCTTGCCGCTGAGCGCCCCCGCGAGCGGATGCCAGCCCCAGCTGTCGCTGAAGGAGTCGACGAGGAACAGCCCGCGGCCCGACTCGGCCGAGAAGTCGTCCGTCTCCCGGGCGACCGGACTGTCGTGACTGGGGTCGCGCACCGCGCACACCAGCCGCTCGGTCCACCGCATCAGGTGCAGCCGCACGGGAGGTTCCCGGCGGCCGGCACACGCGTCGTCGGCCGGCAGGCCGTGCCGCAGGGCGTTGGTGACGAGTTCCGAGACCACCAGGCAGACGTCGTCGAACCGCTCGCCCATGTCCCACTGGTCGAGGGTTCCGCGGGTGAACCGCCGCGCCTCGCGCACCGCTTCGTAGCGGGCGGGCAGAGCGCAGGAGGCGGCGTCGGACACGGCCGCGGGATCCAGCGGCGGAAGGCCCTGCCGTAACGGCTCGAGCATGGTCGATCCATTCGTCCCCATGCGAGGCACTCCCGGGAATTCGCGGTCGGTGCGATGCGGCGGTGGTGCGGGACCATGGTTTCGGATGCGTACAGCAGATGCAAGGGCAGATGCACGTGCACGTGACCGGAATGAGATGTCCCGTACCGCTTGTTGGTCAATTTTTCCGTCATCTTCGCGTCTCCATCTGGCCGTTCACTTGCCTTCCTCTTGCTCACGCGCGCGAGCGTCGACCGTCTCGATTCCGTTTCCGTAACCGGACGAGTACTGCTCGGAGTGTTTTAGTGGCAGACTGCGGCCCTTGAAGACGTTGGGGAGGCTGGCGAACGTGAGCGCGGGAGAGCCGGGATCGGTGGTGCGGCGCATGCTGCTCGGATCACAACTCAGGCGACTGCGTGAGGCGCGGGGCATCACGCGCGAGGCGGCGGGCTACTCGATCCGCGCCTCCGAGTCGAAGATCAGCCGGATGGAGTTGGGCCGGGTGAGCTTCAAGACCAGAGACGTCGAGGACCTGCTGACCCTGTACGGCATCACGGACGAGCAGGAGCGCGCCTCCCTGCTGTCCCTGGCGAAAGAGGCCAACGTCGCGGGGTGGTGGCACAGTTACTCGGACGTGCTGCCCAGCTGGTTCCCGACCTACGTCGGCCTGGAGGGCGCCGCCTCGACGATCCGGGCGTACGAGGTGCAGTTCGTGCACGGCCTGCTGCAGACCGAGGCGTACGCCCGCGCGGTGGTCCGGCGGGGCATGCAGGGGGCGAACGAGGCCGACGTCGAGCGGCGCGTGGCGCTGCGTCTGGAGCGGCAGAAGCACCTCGTCGACGAGAGCGCGCCAGATTTCCACATCATCCTGGACGAGGCCGCCCTGCGCCGCCCGTACGGCGACCGCGAGGTGATGCGCGGCCAGCTCCAGCACCTCATCGAGATCTCCGAGCGGCCCAACGTACGGCTTCAGGTGGTGCCGTTCAGCCTCGGCGGCCACTCCGGCGAAAGCGGCGCGTTCACGATCCTCAGCTTCCCGGAGTCCGACCTGTCCGACGTCGTCTACCTGGAGCAGCTCACCAGCGCGTTGTACCTGGACAAGGCCGAGGACGTCGCCCAGTACGAGAAGGCGCTCAAGGAGCTCCAGAGCGAAAGCCCGGGCCCTTCGGAGAGCCGGGACCTTCTCCGGGGCCTCCTTCAGCTCTCCTGAAGTACTCCTCCCCTCTCCTGAAGCGCTTCTCCCTCTCCCGAAGTACTCCTCGGCTCTCCCGCAGTCCCCCTCCAACTCTCTTGAAACACAAGTACGATGACGTGTGATCAGATCGTGAAGGCGCGATCAGAGGTCTGCCAGGGATCGAGGGATCACACATGTCGTCGTCCTACTTCACCGACCTTGCACAGCAGTACATCGACGGTGAGTGGCGCCCGGGTACCGGCTCCTGGGACATCATCGACTTCAATCCGTACGACGACGAGAAGCTGGCGTCGATCACCATAGCCACGGCCGACGAGGTCGATCAGGCGTACCGGGCGGCCGCTCGCGCCCAGAAGCAGTGGGCCGCGACCAACCCCTACGCCCGCCGGGCGGTCTTCGAGAAGGCGCTGCGCCTGATCGAGGAGCGCGAGGCCGAGATTTCCGAGGCCATCATCGCCGAGCTCGGCGGCACGCGCCTGAAGGCCGCCTTCGAGCTGCACCTCGCCAAGGAGTTCATGCGCGAGGCGGTCCATCTGGCCCTGGCCCCAGAAGGCCGGATCATCCCCTCGCCGGTGGACGGCAAGGAGAACCGCGTCTACCGCGTGCCGGTCGGTGTCGTGGGCGTGATCAGCCCCTTCAACTTCCCGTTCCTGCTGTCGATCAAGTCCGTCGCCCCGGCGCTCGCGCTCGGCAACGCCGTGGTGCTCAAGCCGCACCAGAACACACCGATCGTCGGCGGCTCCCTGGTCGCGAAGCTCTTCGAGGACGCGGGGCTGCCCGGCGGCCTGCTGAACGTCGTCATCACCGACATCGCGGAGATCGGCGACGCCTTCATCGAGCACCCGGTCCCCAAGGTCATCTCCTTCACCGGCTCCGACCAGGTCGGCCGGCACGTGGCGACCGTCTGCGCCCGGCTGTTCAAGCGCTCCGTCCTCGAACTGGGCGGCAACAGCGCGCTGGTGGTCCTCGACGACGCCGACATCGACTACGCGGTCGACGCGGCCGTCTTCAGCCGGTACGTCCATCAGGGCCAGGTCTGCATGGCCGCCAACCGGGTCCTCGTGGACCGTTCGATCGCGGACGAGTTCACCGAGAAGTTCGTCGCCAAGGTGAAGACCCTCAAGGCGGGCGACCCGCGCGACCCGGATACCGTCATCGGCCCGGTCATCAACTCCTCGCAGGCGGACGCCGTCTCCGGCGTGGTCGAGCAGGCCCTCGCCGAGGGCGCCACGGCCCTGGTGCGCGGCGGACGGACCGACAACCTCGTCGAGCCGTCGGTGCTGACGGACGTCCCCGCCGACTCGGCGCTGCTCAGGCAGGAGGTCTTCGGGCCGGTCGCGTTCCTCGTCCCGTTCGACGGCGAGGAGGAGGCCGTACGCCTCGTCAACGACACCCCGTACGGCCTGAGCGGCGCCGTCCACACCGGGAACATCGAGCGCGGTGTGAACTTCGCCAAGCAGATCGACACGGGCATGTTCCACGTGAACGACGGCACCGTGCACGACGAGCCGATCGTCCCGTTCGGCGGTGAGAAGCACTCGGGCGTCGGCCGGCTCAACGGCGACACGATGCTGGACTCGTTCACCACGACCAAGTGGATCTCGGTGCAGCACGGCCGGAGCGGATTCCCGTTCTAGAGCCTTTCGGCGCCCGGGCCCTTGCGGACAGAACCTGACCGCAAGGGCCCGTAGTTTCGTCGGTGTCAGGGGGAGAGGCCCCCGGGCCCGGTGAAAGGCGGCGGTCATGGTCACTCACGTTCCCTCGGAGGCACACGGCGACGAGCGCGGAGCGCTGCTCTCCTTCATCGAGGAGCAGCGCGGCGGCATCCGGCGGGCGGTGCTGGGCCTCACGGACGAGCAGGCGTCCTCCCGCCCCAGTGCCAGCGAACTGTCCCTGGCCGGGCTGCTCAAGCACGTGGTCGAGATGGAGCAGGGCTGGGTCGCCCGGGCCAAGGGGGAGCCGGCGGCCGTCCACCGGGACGAGTCGAACTGGCACGAGTGCTTTCGGCTGGTCGGTGACGAGAGTGTGGAGTCGCAGCTCGCGTACTACGAGAAGGTGGCGGCCGAGACGGAGGCGTTCATCCGTGCGGTGCCCAGCCTGGACGACACCTTCGAGCTGCCGGCGACCTCGTGGAATCCGAAGGACGAGTGGCTCTCGATGCGCTGGCTCTGCCTCCACCTCATCCGCGAGACGGCCCGGCACGCCGGCCACGCCGACATCATCCGCGAGTCCCTGGACGGCAGGACCGCCTTCGAGCTGGTGGCCGAGGAACAGCGGGTGGCGGCCGGGTCCTAACCTGGACCGCATGTCAGCGATCCGTCTCCTCGTGCTCGGCGCGGTCCGTATGCACGGGCGGGCCCACGGCTACCAGGTGCGCAACGACCTGGAGTACTGGGGCGCCCACGAGTGGTCCCACGCCAAGCCCGGCTCGATCTACCACGCCCTGAAGCAGATGGCGAAGCAGGGGCTGCTGCACGCGCACGAGATCGCCCCGTCCACGGCCGGCGGCCCGCCGCGCACGGAGTACGAGATCACTGATCAGGGCACCGAGGAGTACTTCCGGCTGCTGCGGGACGCGCTGGTCACCTACGACCAGCGCGGGGACGTGAAGACGGCCGCCGTCGGCTTCGTCGTCGACCTGCCCCGGGCGGAGGCGGTCGCGCTGCTGAAGGAGCGGACCCTGAGGATCGAGCAGTGGCGGGCCTCCGTCCTGGAGCACTACGTGCCCGAGGAAGGGCCCGGACGGCTCGGTCACATCGGGGAGATCATGAACATGTGGGTCCACACGGCCGACTCCGAGGCCGAGTGGACCCGCGGTTTGATCGAGCGGATCGAGGGCGGCGCCTACACCTTCGCGGACGAGGGCGACCCGTTCGTCGGCGTCCTGGCCCCCGGCGAGGAGAACCCGTACGCGACGGGGGAGCCGCACCCAGGGGACGCCCGCTAATCAAGTTTGACGAATGGCGCCGGGGAGTTTACCTTCGAGCATGTAGTCAAGTTTGACTAGCGAGGGAGGCTCAGTGGCCGACGCGGCGATCACCGTCGAAGGCGCGAAGAAGACGTACGGCGACAAGAAGGCGCTGAACCGGCTCGACCTCACGGTCGCGCGCGGCACGGTGCACGGGGTGCTCGGGCCGAACGGGGCGGGCAAGACCACCCTGGTGAGGGTCCTGTCCACCCTGCTGCGGCCCGACGCGGGCCGGATCGAGGTGGCCGGGCACGACGTGGTCCGCGAGGCGTACGCCGTGCGGCAGCGCATCGGCCTGCTCGGCCAGCACGCCGCGCTCGACGAGGAGCTCGGCGGCCGGCAGAACCTGGAGTTGTTCGGCCGACTGCACCACCTGGGCGCGCAGCGGGCACGCGCGCGTGCCGACGAGCTGCTGGAGCGCTTCGACCTGGCGGACACCGGCCGCAAGGCGGTACGGCAGTACAGCGGCGGCATGCGGCGCCGCCTGGATCTCGCGGCCTCCCTGATCACGGAACCGGAGGTCCTCTTCCTGGACGAGCCGACCACCGGCCTCGACCCGCGCGGCCGCGCCGAGGTGTGGGCCTCCGTCCGCTCCCTGGTCGGCGGCGGTACGACGGTCCTGCTCACCACCCAGTACCTGGAGGAGGCCGACCAGCTCGCCGACCGCATCTCGGTCGTCGACGCCGGCCGGGTCATCGCCGGGGGCACGGCGGACGAGCTGAAGGCGGAGACCGGCGGCGACCGCATCGACGTGGTCCTGCGCGACGCCGGCCAACTGGGGGCAGCGGTAGCGCTGCTGCCCCTCACCGGGGTCGGCGTCGATGCCGACCGCCGGTTGCTGAGCGCCCCGGTGACCGACCGCATGGAGGCGCTCTCCGGAGTCGTACGGGCCTTGCAGGAGGCCGGGATCGAGGCGGAGGACGTCGCCCTGCGCCGCCCGACGCTGGACGAGGTGTTCCTGCACCTCACAGGAGACGACCGCCGAGTGAAGGAGGCCGCGTGAGCGCCCACGCCCTGACCGACTCCTGGACCATGACCCGCCGCGAACTCGCACGCTGGGGACGGCAGCCGGTGCAGCTGGCCGTCAACCTGGTCTTCCCGGTGATGCTGCTGCTGATGTTCGGCTACCTCGTCGGCGGCGGCCGGGGCGTGAGCGGCGAGTACCGCGACTACCTGGTCCCCGGCATGCTCGCGCTCACCATGGCCTTCGGTCTGGAGGGCACGATGCTCGCCGTCACGCAGGACCTCAACAAAGGCGTGATCGACCGGTTCCGCTCGATGCCGATGGCCAACGGGGCCGTTCTGGTGGGCCGTTCGGCCGCCGACATGCTCCAGTCTGCGCTCGCGCTGGTCGTCCTCATCGGTGTGGGCTCCGCGCTCGGCTGGCGGCCCGGCGGCGGCCCGGCGGCCCTCCTCGCAGCCGTGGGCCTGCTGCTCCTGTTCCGGTTCGCCATGCTCTGGATCGGCATCCACCTGGCCCTGGTGGCGGGGAAGCCGGAGATGGTCCAGGCCGTGCAGATCCTGGTCTGGCCGGTCGGCTTCCTCTCCAACGCCCTGGCCGCGCCCGGCTCCATGCCCGGCTGGCTGGGCACGGTCGTCGAGTGGAACCCGATGTCCCACACGGCCACGGCCGTACGGGACCTGTTCGGCGTGCCCGGCACGGAGTCCGGGCACGTGTGGACGGCGATCGTCTGGCCCCTGGCCCTGCTGGCGGTGTTCTTCCCGCTGGCGGTACGGCGGTTCGGGCGGCTGAGCCGATAGGACTTTTCTAATGATGGAAGCCGGTCGCCGCGCCCTTGTCCCGGGTCTGAGGGTGCGGCTGCCGGCGCAGATCCGGCAGCAGCCGCTCCAGGTCCTGCGCGAGCAGTTCCGCGAGGTCGGCGGAGAAGCCGTTGCGGCACACCACCCGCAGCACGGACAGGTCCTCCCGGTTCGGCGGGAAGGTGTACGCGGGCACCAGCCAGCCGCTCTCGCGCAGCCGCCGGGACACGTCGAAGACGTCGTACCCCGTCACGTCCGGCGCGGTCGTGAAGGCGAACACCGGCAGTTGCTCGCCCCGGGTCAGCAGCCGGAAGTCGCCGAGCGCCTCGACCCGCCCGGCCAGTTCCACGGCCACGTCCCGCGCGGCCTGCTGGACGGCACGGTAGCCCTGCCGGCCCAGGCGCAGGAACGTGTAGTACTGCGCCACGACCTGCGCGCCGGGCCGGGAGAAGTTGAGCGCGAACGTCGGCATGTCGCCGCCCAGGTAGTTCACCCGGAACACCAGCTCCTGAGGCAGCGCCTCCGCGTCCCGCCACAGCGCCCAGCCGACGCCCGGGTAGACCAGCCCGTACTTGTGCCCCGAGGTGTTGATCGACGCCACCCTCGGCAGCCGGAAGTCCCACACCAGGTCCTCGTCGAGAAACGGCGCGACCATGGCCCCTGACGCCCCGTCGACATGCACGGGGATGTCGAGCCCGGTCCGCTCCTGCAACGCGTCCAGCGCCGCGCACAGCTCGGAGACCGGCTCGTAGGACCCGTCGAAGGTGGAGCCCAGGATGCCGACGACCCCGATGGTGTTCTCGTCGCACAGCTCGGCGGCGGCCCGCGGGTCGAGGTGGAACCGCTCGCCCTCCATGGGCACCAGCCTGGCCTCCACCTCCCAGAAATTGCAGAACTTCTCCCAGCAGACCTGCACGTTCACGCCCATCACCAGATTGGGCCTGGCTCCGGGGTAGCGGTCGGCGTTCCGTTTCGCCCAGCGGCGCTTCAAGGCCATCCCGGCGAGCATGCACGCCTCACTCGACCCGGTCGTGGAGCACCCCACGGCGGTCACCGGGTCGGGCGCGTTCCACAGGTCGGCGAGCATCGCCACGCAGCGCCGCTCCAGTTCGGCCGTGCGCGGGTACTCGTCCTTGTCGATCATGTTCTTGTCCCGGCACTCCGCCATCAGCACCCCGGCCTCGGGCTCCATCCAGGTGGTGACGAAGGTGGCGAGGTTCAGCCGCGCGTTGCCGTCGAGCATCAGCTCGTCGCGCACCAGCTGGTGGGCGGTCGCCGGTGCCATGGGCTGGTCCGGGAGCCGGTGTGTGGGCGGGGCCTCGGCCATGTCGCCGAGCGGGTTGGCGGGGCCGTAGAAGGGGTTGACGGACAGGCGGCGTTCGCCGGGCCGGTGGGGGCCGTCGTGGAGCGGCATGGGTGCCTCCAGGGGTGGGGTCGAGAGGGGGGCTTCAGCGGACCGGTGTGCCGTCCTTCCGCAGCTGCATCTGCGGGCGGCCCGTCACCAGCAGCCAGGCCGGCAGTGAGGCGACGCAGAGCACGGCGATGATCGCCGGCGAGGCGACCAGCACCGCGGCGACGAACAGGCTCACCCAGCCCTGCCGGGTGATGGCCAGCAGCAGTCCGAGCACGGCGGCCGAGACCCCGATCGAGGGGTGCACCCCGGACACCAGGGCGTGGGCGCCCAGGCCCAGGGCGGTGCCGACGAACACCGCCGGGAAGATGCGCCCGCCCCGGAAGCCGCAGGACGCGGCGACCAGCAGCGCGGCCAGCTTCACGACCGTCAGCAGGGCGTACTCCCCGGCCGACCGGCTGTCCGGGTCCCGCGCGAGCTCGGCGATCTCGTCGAGCCCCTTGAACAGCGTCAGATGCCCGCCGAGGGCCGCGAGGGCGCCCAGCACGATGCCGCCCGCCGGGAGCATCAGCATCGGGTGGCGCAGCCGGTGGAAGGCACCGTGGACGTAGGGGAAGGCCCGCACGGCGGCCATGCCGAGCAGCGCGGCCCCGGCGGCGACGACGACCGCCGCCAGCAGGTCGCTCCAGCCCGGCCGGCCGAAGGAGGGCAGGTCCAGGTCGAAGCTCGGATGGTCGATGAGGGTGGCGGTGAGGGCACCGGCCGTGCCGGCGATGAGCGGTGCGAAGACGTTGTCCCACAGCAGTCCGCGGGTCTCCTTCCCGGCCAGTGCCTCGGAGATCACCAGGGCCGCCGCGACCGGCGTGCCGAACAGGGCGCCGATCGTCGCCGCCTCGGCCAGCGCCGGCCAGACCCGGCCCGGAGCCCGGGGTACGAGCCGGGCGCCCAGCCAGGCCGCCAGGGCGACGTTCACGGTGATGACGGGGTTCTCGGGGCCGAGGCTGGGCCCGCCGGCCAGCATCAGCGCGGTCACCAGCAGCAGCCCCGGCAGCACGACGGGCGGCAGCACGGGGGCGTCCAGCCCGATGGTCGCCGGATCCGGGCCGGCGTGCCCGGGCACCTTCCACACCACCAGGCCGACCGCGACCCCCGTCGCGAAGAGCATCACGAACATCCACGCCACGGAGTACCGGCCGACCCCCAGCGCGTCCGGCAGCGGCCCCCAGAGCACGTCCTGGAGCTCCTCGGCGGCGACTTCCACCCCCACCAGGACCAGGCTGGACAGGATCCCCACGGCCAGAGCGGGCAGGATCGTCGGCAGCAGTGCGCGGGCGGGAGTCGCGGGGGTGACGGAGGGCGTCTGCTGCGCGGAATCCTGGACCACGCGCACACCATAAACGCATCAAAGAGGACAAACCGGAAACACGCTTGCACCTCACGTGGCGTGAGGCCCGACCGTGGAGCACGGAAGAAGAAGGGAGCGGAAGTGAGCTACTCCGTGGGACAGGTCGCGGGCTTCGCCGGCGTCACGGTGCGCACGCTGCACCACTACGACGACATCGGCCTGCTCGTCCCGAGCGAACGCAGCCACGCGGGCCACCGGCGCTACAGCGACGCCGACCTCGACCGGCTGCAGCAGATCCTGTTCTACCGGCAACTCGGCTTCCCGCTCGAGGAGGTCGCCGCCCTGCTCGACGACCCGGACGCGGACCCGCGCGCACACCTGCGCCGCCAGCACCGGCTGCTGACCGCCCGGATCGAGAAGCTGCGGAAGATGGCGGCGGCCGTGGAGCACGCCATGGAGGCACGCAAGATGGGACTCAACCTCACGCCCGAGGAGAAGTTCGAGGTCTTCGGGGACCAGGACCCGGAGCAGTATGCCGAGGAGGTGGAGGCGCGCTGGGGCGACACGGACGAGTACGCCGAGTCGCAGCGCCGCACCGCGAGCTACACCAAGGAGGACTGGAAGCGCATCCAGGCCGAGGCCGCCGAGTGGGGCGAGCGCCACGTCGCCCTGATGGCGGCGGGCGAGGGCCCGACCGGTGAGGCGGCCATGGCCTTGGCGGAGGAGCACCGGCAGCACATCTGCAGGTCGTTCTACGAGTGCTCCTACGAGCTCCACCGCTGCCTCGGCGAGATGTACGTCTCCGACGAGCGCTTCAAGGCGGTCTACGACGCGATGCGCCCGGGCCTCGCGGAGCACCTGAGGGACGCGATCGCGGCCAACGCGGCCCGTCGCACCTCCTGATCCCTGACCCGGGAGTGGCTCACTCCCGGGTCAGCACCACCGCCGTGCCGTACGCGCACACCTCGGTGCCCACGTCCGCCGCCTCCGTCACGTCGAAGCGGAACGCGAGGACGCCGTTGGCGCCACGCGTGCGTGCCTGTTCGACGAGCCGCTCCATCGCCTGGTTGCGGGTCTGCACGAGCGTCTTGGTGAGCCCGCGCAGCTCGCCTCCGACCATCGACTTCAGCCCGGCGCCGATCTGGCTCCCCAGGTGCCGCGAGCGCACGGTCAGGCCGAAGACCTCGCCGATCACCTCCCGCACGTGGTGGCCGGGTACGTCGTTCGTGGTGACGACCAGGACGTCGGGCTCCGGGCCCTGTCCGCCGCCGTATTCATCGATGCCCATGGTTCACAGCTTTGACCGGGACCGCGCACAGTGCATCCTGAGTACGCCCATGGAACCTGGGCCATGACGGCTGCGTTGATACTTTGAGGCAGCCAGCCCAGCCCGTACCCCACAGCAGCAGGAGCCACATCCCCGTGACCACGCTTGCGCTCGGCCCCGAGTGGCTCAGCCCGGACTACCTGATCTCGACGTTCAGCCTGCCCGGCATCCTGCTCATCGTCTTCGCGGAGTCCGGTCTCTTCGCCTTCCTGCCGGGTGACTCCCTGCTGTTCACGGCGGGTCTCTTCGTGGCAGAGGGCACCTACATCACCCAGCCGCTGTGGCTGGTCTGCACATTGATCGTGCTCGCCGCCGTCATCGGCGACCAAGTGGGCTACATGATCGGCAAGTTCCTGGGCCCGAAGCTGTTCAACCGCCCCAACTCCAAGCTCTTCAAACAGGAGAACCTGGACAAGGCCCACGAGTTCATGGAGAAGTACGGCCCCAAGGCGATCGTCCTGGCCCGCTTCGTCCCCATCGTGCGCACCTTCGCCCCCATCGTGGCCGGCGCCGGCCGCATGAAGTACCGCACGTTCCTGACGTACAACGTCATCGGGGGTATCGCCTGGGGCACCGGCGTCACCCTCGCGGGTTACTGGCTCGGCCAGATCGACTTCATCAAGAAGAACGTCGAGTCGATCCTCATCCTCATCGTCCTGCTCTCGGTCGTCCCCATCATCGTCGAGTACCTGCGCGACCGTTCGAAGAAGAAGCGCGCGGCGGCGCAGGCCCCCGCGGAGCGGCAGCAGCAGCCCCCCGCCATGGACGACGCGACGACCCAGCTCCGCCGCATCACCCCGGACGACCAGCCGCCCCACCAGCAGCCGCAGCAGCCCCCGTACGGCCACCAGAACGGCTACAACGACCAGCAGTACTACGGCCAGTACCCGCAGAGCCCGGGCTACGGCCGGCAGCAGCCGCAGCAGCCGCAGCAGCCGTACGGCACGCAGCAGGGCCCCTACAACAACGGCTACTGAGCCGGCCTTCCCGCGGGAGCGCGGGGCACCGCGCGAACAGCCCCCACGGGCCCACGGCCGCCAACGGACCCACAGCCTCTTTAGAAGCCCCTGGTCCGCTTGGCGGCCCGCCGCTTCTCCGCGGACCCGATCCGCAGGAACATCCTGGAGATCTCCGACCCGAGATTCACCCCGATGGCGATGGCCATGGCGAGCGCCACCGCCTTGGACAGCGACACCAGCCCCTCGTCCACCTCGTTCTGCGCGATCGCCAGCAGCCCGAAGTACGTCGCGGAACCCGGCAGCAAGGGGCCGATCGCCGCCGTCGTGTAGGGCAGGGCGGAGGCGAACTGGTACCGGGACAGCAACTGCCCGAACAATCCCACCAGCCCCGCGGCCGCTGCCGTCGAGGCCACCGGCGAGATGTCCCCCGCGTAGTGCATCGCGCCGTACACGACCCACGCGACACCGCCGTTCAGCGTCACCCACACCACGGTGGAACGTTCCTGCTGGAGCAGTACCGCGAACGCCAGTGACAGCAGCATCGACGCGCCGATCATCATCACCGGGTCGTCGGAGGCCCCGAGCGCCTGGTCGGGGTTCAGCCGCGCCCCCAGCTGCACGCCGAAGTACAGCACCATCAGCACACCGGCGACGATGCCGACGAAGAAGTACATGACCTCCAGCAGCCGCGCGGACGCGGTGATGTAGAAGCCGGTCAGCCCGTCCTGCACACCCGCCACCAGCGCCCGCCCGGGCAGCAGCGCGAACAGCCCACCGGTGATCACCGCGGAGGCCTTCACATCCACATGGCCCAGCGTCAGCGCGATCCCGATCGCGGCCGGCGGTGTCGCGGCCACCGTGAACTGGTAGAACTCCGGCAGCCCACGCCCCGCGCACAGCCACGCCAGCCGGTCACCGAGCATCGCGCCCAGCGCCGCCGCGACGAACACGATCAGATCGCCGCCGACGAGCACGGACGCCGCACCGGCCAGCAGCCCGCTCGCACCGGTCAGCGCCCAGCCGGGGTAGGGGTGCCGGTTGCGGCGGATCTCCGCCAGCCGCCGGTAGGCCTCCTCCAGCGAGACCGCCGTCTCGTCGTCGCTGAGGTCGTCCACCAGCTGGTACACGGCCGCCAGCCGCGTGTAGTCGGTGCCCCGGCGGCGCACGGTCCGCGACGCCGTGACCGGGTCGTCGACGAGGGACGGCTGGTACGAGATCGCCAGCAGCGTGAAGGTGACGTTGGGCTCGCAGCGGTCCAGGCCGTAGGAGCGGCAGACGGCGAACATCGCCGCCTCCACGTCCTCGGCACCCTCACCGCCCGCCAGCAGCAACTCGCCGATACGCAGCGTCAGGTCGAGCACGCGCGGCACCGCGGGCCCGCTCTCGTCGCCGCCGCGCTGGATCGCCTCCGGCGCCGGCCGCTCCGCCACCGGCATGCGCAGCATCGTGCGCATCCGGTCCTGCCAGGGCACGTCCTTGGTCAGGCTCACCACGGGGATCCCGCTGGGCGGTGTGAAGGCCGTCGGGGCGTGCTTCGCGCTGTACGTGCTCGGCGGGGTGAACGCCGACCCCTCCTGCTCCACCGAGGGCGCCCCATGGACGTCCAGCCCCTGCGGCACGGCGAACTCCGAGGTGGTCTCGGACTCCGTGGGGGCCGTTCTGTGGAAGGCCAGTCCCTCGGGGAGCGCGAACTCCGACGTCGTGGACATGTCCCCGTCGACGCCGGTCCCGGCCGGAGGCAGGAACGCACTCCTCGCCTCGTCCGATTTCGGTTTGCGGTCCTCCGCGTCCGTCACTGCCTGGCGCTCCCTGTACGACACGTCAGCCTCGTACCCCCCACAGCCTCAGTATGCGCACAGACGGACGAACGGGCCGCACGCGCAGGCGTGCGGCCCGTGAGTGTCAGGAGAGGGGGGTCAGTGACCGCCCTGGTCCTTGAAACGCTTGTAGGACCGCTCGATCTCGGCCTCGGCGTCGGTACGGCCCACCCAGTCGGCGCCCTCGACGGACTTGCCGGGCTCCAGGTCCTTGTAGACCTCGAAGAAGTGCTGGATCTCCAGGCGGTCGAACTCCGACACGTGGTGGATGTCCCGCAGGTGCTCCACACGCGGGTCCGTCGACGGCACGCACAGCAGCTTGTCGTCGCCGCCCGCCTCGTCCGTCATGCGGAACATGCCGATCGCCCGGCAGCGGATCAGGCAGCCCGGGAACGTCGGCTCGTCGAGGATGACCAGCGCGTCCAGCGGGTCGCCGTCCTCGCCGAGGGTGTTCTCGACGAAGCCGTAGTCGGTCGGGTAGGCGGTCGAGGTGAAGAGTCGCCGGTCCAGGCGGATACGACCGGTCTCGTGGTCCACCTCGTACTTGTTGCGCGAACCCTTCGGAATCTCGATCGTGACGTCGAACTCCACCGGTGGCTCCTCCATGATCAACACATAGTTCTGGTGGTTAAGTGTCCCTCACGCAGGTGTGTGATCGCGAAAGGGGCTGGTGGTCGTGCCAGAGCTGAGGCCTTGGCGTGCCGCGAAACCGCACGTGGTGCGGATCGCGGATGCCGTACGACCGCGCCTGGCCCGGGCCGCAGCGGCCACGAAACCACAGCTCGCGCGGCTCGCACGAGCCGGGAAGCCGCAGGTCACGCAGGTTACGCGGTCGAAGACCTGGCAGTACACCGCGGGCGCCGCCACCGCCGGACTCGCACTGGCCGCCGGTGTGGTGACCGCCGCCGGCCCCTGGGACTCCTCGGGTCAGCGTACGGCCGAGCGGGACCGGGCAGTGGCGCTCGGCCGCGCGGGTGGCACAGATCACGGCAGCGCCCCCGGCGCGCCCGGCCGGCCCCGGCCCGCCCCCAGCGCCGGACCGGTGCTGACCGGCCTCGGCGGCGTCAGCACCGTGAAGTCCGCCCCGGACGGCAAGGCCCTCACGGACGCCCTCACGCCCCTGCTGAAGGACCCGGCCCTCGGCCCCCGGCCCGCCGCCGCCGTCATCGACGTCACCACCGGCAGGCGCCTGTTCGGCAAGACCTCGGACGCCGCGCTCACCCCGGCCTCGACGACGAAGGTCGCCACGGCCGTCGCCGCGCTGTCCGCGATGGGCCCCGACCACCGCCTCACCACCCGCGCCGCGCTGGAACCCGACACCAGGGAAGTCGTCCTGGTCGGCGGCGGCGACCCCACGCTCACGGCCCGCGAGAGCACCGACGGCGCGGCGAGCCTGCGCACCCTGGCCGCCGGGACGGCCGCCGCCCTCGCCGACCGGGGCATCCGCGACGTGACCCTCTCCTACGACACGACCCTCTACGCGGGCGACGAAATGCACCCGATCGGGGTCGACGGCAATCTCGCCCTCGTCAGCCCCCTGATGGCCGACGAAGGCCGCACGGACGACTCGACGAGCGGCCCGGTCGAGCGCGTGCCGGACCCGGCGGCGGACGCGGCCCGCCGCTTCGGGGACCTCCTGAAGTCCCACGGCATCAAGACGACGGCCCCCGGCCCGTCCAAGGCCACGACCCGCGCCAAGACCCTCGCGGCGGTCTCCTCGCCCCCGCTCTCCGCCGTCGTCGAACGCATGCTGACCAACAGCGACAACGACATCGCCGAAGCCCTCGCTCGCCAGACGGCGATCGCCACGGGCAACCGGGCCGACTTCGCCGGCGCCGGCAAGGCCATCGGCTCCCGGTTGCGGGGGCTCGGCCTCCCCCTGAAGGGCGCCGCCTTCAAGGACGGCAGCGGCCTGAACCGCGCCGACCGACTGACCCCCGACCTCCTCACAGCGCTGCTCGCGAAAGCGGCCGACCCCTCCCACCCCGAGCTCCGCCCGGCCCTCACCGGCCTCCCCGTCGCCGGCTTCACCGGCACCCTGACCACCCGTTACACGGACGGAGCATCCGGCGTCGTCCGCGCCAAGACCGGCACCCTCTCGGGCGTCCACACCCTCGCGGGCACCCTGGTCGACGAGGACGGCCGCCTGCTGGCCTTCGCGTTCATGGCCACCGGCACCGACGGGACCCTCCCGACGGCGACCCAGCAGGCCCTGGACAGAGTGGCGAGCGCACTGGCGGCGTGCGGCTGCAGGTGAACGGGGCGCCCGCGGCGGCCGGTCGCCCCACCCGGCCACCGCCCCCGCCGCGGGCACCTCGTCCGCCCGGCCGCCGGCCCGCCCAGCCACGGGCAGTCGCTCGGCCGCCCGCTGGCTGTCGCCCAGCCACGGGCAGTCGCTCGGCCAGGCGGAACGGGTGGGCGCGGCCCTCGGCGTCGTGTTCCCGCCGAGCGACAAAAACCCTGCCCGACCCCGCCGGCGCCGAGTACCTGAGAACGAACCCGGCATCACCCGGCCCTCGCCGCCCTGCCCCAGCGGCGAGCGCTCACGTACGGTTGACGCATGACGAGCATCGGTGGTGCTTCAACCGGCATGGTCGACTGGAATCTCGCGGTCGCGACCGCGACCCGGCTCGTGCGGCCGGGCCCGGAGGTCAGTCGCGACGAGGCCCGGGCCGTCGTCGCGGAGCTGCGCAGGCATGCCAGGGCCTCGGAGCAACATGTCCGCGGATTCACCCTTCTGGGCACCGAGGAAGGCCACGACACCCCCGTCCTGGTGGTCGACCGGCCGGGCTGGATCCGTGCGAACGTCGCCGGGTTCCGGGAGATCCTCCGGCCCCTGCTCGACAAGTTGCAGGAACGGCGCGGCGACACCCCCGGCGGCTCGGTGATGAGCGCCGTCGGCGGCAAGGTCACCGGCGTCGAACTCGGCATGCTGCTGTCCTTCCTGGCCTCCCGTGTCCTCGGCCAGTACGAGACCTTCGCCCCGGCCACCCGCGAACTCCCCTCCGGCGGCAACGGCGGCGGCCGGCTCCTGCTCGTCGCCCCGAACATCGTCCACGTGGAGCGCGAACTCGACGTCGATCCGCACGACTTCAGGCTCTGGGTGTGCCTGCACGAGGAGACGCACCGCACCCAGTTCACCGCCGTGCCCTGGCTGCGGGACCACCTTGAGGGTGAAATCCAGTCGTTCCTGGCGGAGACCGACGTCGACCCCATGACCGTCCTGGAACGCGTCCGCGAAGCCGCCCAGACCCTCGCCGGAGGCCGCCCCGAGGCCGAGGAGGACGACGGGGGCCGCTCCCTCGTCGAGATCGTCCAGACCCCCGCCCAGCGCGAGATCCTCGGCCGCCTCACGGCCGTGATGTCCCTGCTGGAGGGCCACGCCGACTTCGTGATGGACGGCGTCGGCCCGGACGTCGTACCGACCGTCGGGGAGATCCGCGAGAAGTTCCAGCAGCGCCGCGCCAAGGGCGCCTCCCGCCTGGACCTGGCCCTGCGCAAGCTGCTCGGCCTGGACGCCAAGCTCCGCCAGTACCGGGACGGCGAACGCTTCGTGCGGGCCGTCGTCGACGAGGTCGGCATGGACGGCTTCAACCGCGTGTGGACCTCGCCCAACACCCTCCCCACCAAGTCGGAGATCGCCAAACCGGCGGACTGGGTCGCGCGGGTGCATCGCAGGGCCGAGTAGTGAACATCGCGGGAAGGTCGTGAAAGGAAACCGGCCGACGGCAGGCGAACGCCCCTGTAATCACCCGTCCGAGGGACCGTGAGGCAGGGGTAGGCGTGCAATGCTCGGGGAACGGCCCGGTTCTGTCACCATCTACACACTCTGCGTGACCGACACGCGGGCTCACCCCCCGAAAACTTCATGAAGGGAACCGGACATGGGTCCCCATCCTGCGGTCGCGGCGATACGCCTGGCGGTCCGCCGCGTCCTCCACGACCTCCTCACCGAACACCACCGCGCCCCCGCCGCGGTCCCGCACGCCCCCTCGCACGAGCAGCCGCCCCCGCCGCTCGTGCTCGTGGCGTGCTCCGGCGGCGCCGACTCCATGGCCCTGGCCTCCGCCCTCGCCTTCGAATCCCCCAAGCTCGGCATCAGGGCCGGCGGCGTCACCGTCGACCACGGCCTCCAGCCCGGTTCCGACGCCCGCGCCGAGGAGGTCGTCCAGCGCCTGCGTGAACTCGGCCTCGACCCCGTCGACTCCGTCGCCGTCACCGTCGGCCGGGCCGGCGGACCCGAAGCCGCCGCCCGCGACGCCCGCTACGCCGCCCTCGACACCGCGGCCGAACGCCACGGCGCCGCCGCGGTCCTGCTCGGCCACACCCGCGACGACCAGGCCGAAACCGTCCTGCTCGGCCTCGCCCGGGGCTCCGGCATCCGCTCCCTGTCCGGAATGGCCGCGGTCTCGGGGGCCGGCGGCCGTTACCGGCGCCCCTTCCTGGAACTCGACCGGCAGACCGCCCGCAAGGCCTGCATGGTCCAGTCCCTGCCCGTCTGGGACGACCCCCACAACGCCGACCCGGCCTACACCCGCTCCCGGCTGCGTCAGGAGGGCCTGCCCGCGCTGGAGAAGGCCCTCGGCAAGGGCGTCGTCGAGGCCCTCGCCCGTACGGCCCGGCTCTCCCGCGACGACGCCGACGCCCTCGACTCCTGGGCCGGCCAGGCCGAGGCCACCGTCCGCGACGCCGCAGGACTCCTGGAGTGCGCCAAGCTCTACGCCCTGCCGCCCGCCGTACGCCGCCGCGTCCTGCGCCGGGCCGCCATCGCGGCCGGTGCGCCCGCCGGATCGCTCTTCGCCCGCCACATCGAGGAAGTCGACCGGCTGATCACCGGTTGGCGCGGTCAGGGAGCCATCAACCTCCCCGGCAAGGTCGTGGCCCGGCGCCAGGGTGGCAGACTGGTGATTCGGCAAGGCTGAACCACGACCCCTCCCCGCAGCCGGCGGAGGGGCCGCTCGGCCGGTGGGACGACCGAAAGTGATGCGGGTGGACGCGAAAGACATGGGTGCCGACCTCGAGAAGGTGCTCATCACCAAGGAAGAGATCGACGCCAAGCTGACCGAACTGGCGGCGAAGATCGACGCGGAGTACGCGGGCAAGGACCTGCTGATCGTCGGAGTCCTCAAGGGCGCGGTGATGGTCATGGCCGACCTCGCCCGGGCGCTGTCCACCCCCGTCACCATGGACTGGATGGCCGTATCCTCGTACGGGGCGGGCACCCAGTCCTCCGGTGTGGTGCGGATCCTCAAGGACCTCGACACCGACATCAAGGGCAAGCACGTCCTGATCGTCGAGGACATCATCGACTCCGGCCTGACCCTGTCCTGGCTGCTCTCCAACCTCGGCTCGCGCGAGCCCGCCTCCCTCAAGGTGTGCACGCTGCTGCGCAAGCCCGAGGCCGCGAAGGTCGCCATCGACGTGGAATGGGTCGGCTTCGACATCCCCAACGAATTCGTCGTGGGCTACGGCCTCGACTACGCCGAGAAGTACCGCAACCTCCCGTTCGTCGGTACGCTCGCGCCCCACGTGTACGGCGGCTGAAAACCCGGCCGGTCGTGCCGTGACGGTGATCGGGAACCCCAGCGGGCTTCCCGCCGTTGGAGCAGGCGTAGACGGATCGCCAGCTGTCCCACGCGGCTTCAGGTGACAATGCTGGGGTACCGTCCGAAGAACAGTCTTTATCAAACTCACTATGGCAGGAGGGACGGGGCGGCACCGCTCCGTATGGATGGACGTGAAGCGATACTTCCGTGGGCCGGTCATGTGGATCGTGCTGGCCGTCCTTGCCGTGGTCGTGTTGATGCAGGTCGTCGGCTCGTCCGGCGGCTACAAGACGGTAGACACCGGCCAGGTCGTCCAGGCGATCAACCAGAACAAGGTGGAGTCGGCCAAGCTGACCACCGGTGACGAACAGATCATCAAGGCCACGCTCAAAGACGGCGTAAAGGTCGAGGGCAGCTCGAAGATCCAGGCGAGCTACATCGGCGATCAAGGCGTGGACATCGCCAACACGCTGCAGAACAAGTACCAGGACAAGCAGATCCCGGACGGCTACACGGTCTCGCCGTCCAAGCAGAACCCGTTCGTCGGCATCCTGCTCTCGCTGCTGCCCTTCGTGCTGATCGTGGTCGTGTTCCTGTTCCTGATGAATCAGATGCAGGGCGGCGGCTCCCGGGTCATGAACTTCGGGAAGTCCAAGGCGAAGCTCATCACCAAGGACACCCCCAAGACGACCTTCTCCGACGTCGCCGGATCCGACGAGGCCGTCGAGGAGCTCCACGAGATCAAGGAGTTCCTCCAGGAGCCGGCCAAGTTCCAGGCCGTCGGCGCCAAGATCCCCAAGGGCGTCCTGCTCTACGGGCCTCCCGGCACCGGCAAGACCCTGCTCGCGCGTGCCGTCGCGGGTGAGGCGGGCGTTCCCTTCTACTCGATCTCGGGTTCCGACTTCGTCGAGATGTTCGTCGGTGTCGGTGCCTCCCGAGTCCGTGACCTGTTCGAGCAGGCCAAGGCGAACGCCCCGGCGATCGTCTTCGTCGACGAGATCGACGCGGTCGGCCGCCACCGCGGCGCCGGCCTCGGCGGTGGTCACGACGAGCGCGAGCAGACCCTGAACCAGCTCCTCGTCGAGATGGACGGCTTCGACGTCAAGGGCGGCGTGATCCTCATCGCCGCGACGAACCGGCCCGACATCCTCGACCCGGCGCTGCTGCGCCCCGGCCGATTCGACCGGCAGATCGCGGTCGACCGCCCGGACATGCAGGGCCGTCTGGAGATCCTCAAGGTCCACCAGAAGGGCAAGCCGGTCGCGCCCGACGTCGACCTGTCGGCCATGGCCCGCCGTACGCCCGGTATGACGGGTGCCGATCTGGCCAACGTGCTGAACGAGGCCGCCCTGCTGACGGCCCGCAGCGACCAGAAGCTGATCGACAACCACATGCTGGACGAGGCGATCGACCGTGTGGTCGCGGGCCCGCAGAAGCGGACCCGCATCATGTCGGACAAGGAGAAGAAGATCACCGCGTACCACGAGGGCGGACACGCCCTGGTCGCGGCGGCTTCGCCGAACTCCGACCCCGTCCACAAGATCACGATCCTGTCGAGAGGCCGTGCCCTCGGCTACACGATGGTGCTGCCGGACGAGGACAGGTACTCGACCACGCGCAACGAGATGCTGGACCAGCTGGCTTACATGCTGGGCGGCCGCGCGGCCGAGGAGCTCGTCTTCCACGACCCGACCACGGGTGCCGCCAACGACATCGAGAAGGCCACCGGTCTGGCCCGCGCGATGGTCACGCAGTACGGCATGACCGAGCGTCTCGGCGCGATCAAGTTCGGCGGCGACAACACCGAGCCCTTCCTCGGCCGTGAGATGTCTCACCAGCGCGACTACTCGGAAGAGGTCGCCGCGCTCGTGGACGAAGAGGTCAAGAAGCTCATCGAGACGGCGCACAACGAGGCCTGGGAGATCCTGGTCGAGAACCGCGACGTCCTCGACCACCTCGTGTTGCAGCTGTTGGAGAAGGAGACGCTGGGCAAGGAGCAGATCGCCGAGATCTTCGCCCCGATCGTCAAGCGCCCGCCCAGGCCCGCCTGGACCGGCTCCTCCCGCCGTACGCCGTCCACCCGCCCGCCGGTCCTCTCCCCCAAGGAGCTGGCCCTGACGAACGGGGCGAACGGCGCTACGCCGGCCATCACCACCGCGAAGAGCACCGCGGCGGAGCCCGCCCCGGCGCCCGAGCGGACCCCGGAGGACCGCCCCGAGAGCTGACCGAGCTCTCCCGGTGGCCCCTCGGCCCCGGAATGGATGCCGCGCCCCCCAGGTTTTAGCCTGGGGGCGCGGCTTTTCCGCCATGAGGGACACAGGAACGAGGCACAGATGACCGACCCCGTGACATTGGACGGCGAGGGCACGATCGGCGATTTCGACGAGAAGCGCGCCGAGAACGCCGTACGCGAACTCCTGATCGCGGTCGGCGAGGACCCGGACCGCGAGGGCCTCCGCGAGACGCCGTCGCGCGTGGCGCGGGCGTACAAGGAGATATTCGCGGGGCTGTGGCAGAAGCCCGAGGACGTGCTGACGACGACGTTCGACATCGGGCACGACGAGATGGTGCTCGTCAAGGACATCGAGGTGTACTCGACATGTGAGCATCACTTGGTGCCGTTCAGGGGCGTTGCTCACGTCGGATACATCCCGTCCACCAGTGGCAAGATCACCGGGCTGTCCAAGCTGGCCCGGCTCGTGGACGTCTACGCCCGTCGCCCGCAGGTGCAGGAACGACTCACCACGCAGATCGCGGACTCCCTGATGGAGATTCTGGAGCCGCGCGGGGTCATCGTCGTCGTGGAGTGCGAGCACATGTGTATGTCGATGCGCGGGATCCGCAAGCCGGGCGCCAAGACGCTGACGTCGGCCGTGCGGGGACAGCTGCGGGACATGGCGACGCGCAACGAGGCGATGAGCCTCATCATGGCCCGCTGACGCCGCCCTGCCTCACACCGTCGACGCCGCGCCCGTGCCGTCGTTCTCGTCGTCCTCCGGGAGCTTGCAGACGCGCTCCAGGAAGATCGCTGCCGCTATGACGCCGATGCCCGCGAGGACGGACAAGCCCGCGTAGATGGCCTGGTCGCGGCGGGCGGGGATGTCGAGGGATTCCAGGAGGAAGACGCCGGTGCCGCCGTACATGCCGGCGACGAGGGCGGCGACCAGGGCGCTGGCGTGGCCGAAGACGACCGCGCGGGCCGCCATGAGGGGGTCGACGCCCTTGGCCTCGGGGCGGCGCTCGCGCTGGGCCTTGAGCCGGGCGCGGATCGAGAGCGCCGTGGCCAGCAGGATCACGGCGATCACGGCCAGGACGACGGGGGCGGCCAGAGGGACGCTGGGGAGCGTTCCGACCGAGTTCCACAGGCGGGCGCCCGCCCAGGACAGGATGCCGGCCACGACGAAGACGCCGGCCAGCACCCTGATACGCAGCTCTCTCACGGTGTCCCTTCGGTTCCCCGGCTTCCGGCCCGGTTCGCGGCCGTCTTGACCTTAACGGCTATTCGGGCAGCCGGAGTTCCAGGTCCTTGCGGGGCGCCACACCGTCGCGGGTGACGGCGTCCAGCAGACCGGCGACCGGGCCGCGGCCGGGTAGCTGGGCCTCGGGATCCAGGTCGTGCCAGGGGGCCAGGACGAAGGCGCGTTCGTGGGCACGGGGGTGGGGGAGGGTGAGCTGCGGGTCGTCGGAGACGACATCGGCGTAGGAGACGATGTCGACGTCGAGGGTGCGGGGGCCCCAGTGCTCGTCCCGGACACGGTGGAAGGCCTCCTCGACCGCGTGCGCGCGCTCCAGGAGCGAGGACGGCGGGAGGGTGGTCTTGAGGACCACGACGGCGTTGAAGTAGGCGGGCTGGCTGCCGGGGTCCACGCCCCAGGGCTCGGTCTCGTAGACGGGGGAGACGCCCTTGACGCGGAGGCCGGGCGTGTCGCCGAGAGCGTCGACGGCTCCCTGGAGGGTCTCCAGGCGGTTGCCGAGGTTGGAGCCGAGGGCGACCACGGCCCATTTGGGATTGGACAGGGTCGTGTCGGCGGCGTCGACCTTCTCGACGACGGAGGCGGGCACCGGCTGTACGGTCGGGTCACTGGGACCCTTGATGAAGGGCGCGGTCATGCTCGGCTCCGGGTGATGGTGACGGTCACGTCGTCGAAGGGGACGGTGATCGGGGCGTCCGGCTTGTGGACGCAGACCTCGACCTCCCGCACCTCCTCGTGCTTCAGACAGACCTGGGCGATGCGCTCGGCGAGCGTCTCGACGAGGTCGACGGGCTCGCCCTGGACGACGGCCACGACCTCCTCCGCCACGATGCCGTAGTGCACGGTCTTCGCCAGGTCGTCGTCGGCCGCGGCCGGCCGGGTGTCCAGGCCGAGGACGACGTCCACGATGAAGGTCTGGCCCTCCTCGCGTTCCTGGGGGAACACGCCGTGGTGCCCGCGGGCCTTGAGGCCGCGCAGCGCGACACGATCCACGCGAATCACTCCTGCAATCGTCGGTCAGGGCCGGTCGGTGCCGTGTGCGGTCGGCACACCGGCCTCGGTCGAATCTACCTGCGAGCACGGACGGGGCCAGGCCACGGGGTGGGGGCTTCGGCCGGGCCCGGCAGGATTCATCCAGCGTTTCCCCTGGAGAACCCGTCGGTGCACAGGTTGGTAGCCGCCCCTACCCGGGCGCCCGTGATTCCAACCACTTCCTGCCGCCTACCCACTCAGGCGGGGGTGTCGTCCTGCTCGTCGTCGTCGGTTTCGGCCAGGACGGGGGAAGCGTGGTGCGACCAGAGTTTCCACCCCTGGGGCGTGCGCCGGAACACGTTGGTGGCGACCACGAGCTGTCCGACGAGCGGGCCGAGCTCCTCGCCGGCGGCCTCGGGGGCGGGGCCGCCGCTGAGGATGTTCTCCGTGCAGTTCACCAGGGCGGTGTCGCCGGTGACCGAGACGTGCACGTCGGTCAGGAAGAACTGGATGTAGTCGGTGTTCGCCATGATCAGCGCGTACGACCGGAGGACCTCACCGCGGCCGGTCAGCACGGGCCAGCCGGGGTGCACGCAGGAGACCACGCCGGTGTCGGCCGGGTCGTGGTAGCTCTCGTCGACGCCCAGGTCCGCAGGGGTGAGCCAGAGCGACGCCAGTTCCTCGAAGTCGCCCTGTTCCAGTGCCTCGTAGAAGGCCGTGTTGGCGGCCTCGACCTGCTCGACGTCGGTGTGCGGGGCGCTCACCGGGCTCCTTCTGCGCCGGCGTGCGTGCCGCGCGCGCCCGCGATGGCGCGGGCGACCCGGACCGCGTCCGCCGTGGCGCGTACCTCGTGGACGCGGACCGCCCATGCGCCGGCGTGCGCCGCGAGCGCGGAGACGGCGGCGGTGGCCGCGTCGCGTTCGCGTGCGGGGGGTGGCGGGCCGTCGGGGCCGGCGAGGACCCGGCCGAGGAAGCGTTTACGGGAGGCGGCGACGAGCAGCGGGTGGCCGAGGGCGAGAACCCGGTCGAGGCCCGCGAGGAGGGCGAGGTCGTGCTCGGCGTCCTTGGAGAAGCCGAGACCGGGGTCGACGATGACGCGGTCGGGGGCGATGCCCCCGGCCAGGACGGCCTCCACGCGCGCGTGCAGTTCGTCGACGACTTCGGTGACGACGTCGGCGTACTCGCCCCTGACGTTGCCGCCCTGGAGGAAGCCGCGCCAGTGCATGACGACGAAGGGGGCGCCGGAATCGGCGACGGCCGGGATCATGCGGGGGTCGGCGAGGCCGCCGCTGACGTCGTTGACGAGGGCGGCGCCGGCCGCGAGGGCCCGTTCGGCGACGGAGGCGCGCATGGTGTCGACGGAGACCGTGACGCCCTCGGAGGCCAGGCCGCGGACGACGGGGACGACGCGGCGCAGTTCCTCGGCCTCGTCGACCCGGGTGGCGCCGGGGCGGGTGGACTCGCCGCCGACGTCGACCAGGTCCGCGCCCTCGGTGACCAGATCGAGGCCGCGTTTGACGGCGGCCGTGGTGTCGAAGAAGCGGCCGCCGTCCGAGAAGGAGTCGGGGGTGACGTTCACGACTCCCATGACCGCGCAGCGGTCCCGTTCCGGTAGGCCCGCCACGCGCCCGCGTCCGCTCTGGTTGCTCATATGTTCAGCGTAGGCCCCGGCGGGGGCCGTCAGGCGCTGCGGCCCGGGCGGCGCCCTCGCGGGAGGGGCCGGGTCACGCCGCCCGGACGTCCCGTTCCGCCGTGCCGGCGTGGGCGCACGGGCGATGGGTGGTCAGGCGCCGGCGGCGCAGGAAGCGCGGCAGGGGCAAGGCGAGGTTGACGAAGCCCTCGGCCTGCATGGCGGCGAAACCGAGGCGGGGCAGGTCGGCGGAGGCGCGGTAGACGACGAAGCGCGGCTCCCAGCGCGGCTGGAACTTGGCGTTGAACTTGTACAGGGACTCGATCTGGAACCAGCGGGAGAGGAAGACCAGCAGTCCGCGCCAGGCGCGCAGTACCGGGCCGGCGCCGATCTTCTCGCCGCGTGCGAGGGCCGCGCGGAACATGGCGAAGTTGAGGGAGACGCGCTCGATGCCGAGCCTGGGTGCGGCCTGGAGGGCGGCCACGATGAGCAGTTCGTTCATGCCGGGGTCGGCCGAGCGGTCGCGGCGCATCAGGTCCAGGGAGACGCCGTCGCTGCCCCACGGCACGAAGTGCAGGATCGCTTTGAGGTCGCCGTAGGGGCCGGGGTGCTCGTCCTGCTTGTGGGCGGTGGCGATGAGGCAGTCGCCGTCGGCGGGGTCGCCGACGCGGCCCAGCGCCATGGAGAAGCCGCGTTCGGTGTCGGTGCCGCGCCAGTCGTCGGCGGCCTGCCGGATGCGCTCCAGTTCGGCCTCGCCGAGGTCACGGACACGTCGTACCCGGGTTTCGTAACCGGCGCGCTCGATGCGCTTGACCATCTGGCGCACGTTGCGCATCGCGCGGCCGGCGAGGGAGAAATCCGCGACGTCCACCACCGCCTCGTCGCCCAGTTCGAGGGCGTCGAGCCCGGTCTCGCGGGTCCACACCTCGCCGCCGGTCTCGGAGCAGCCCATGACGGCGGGGGTCCAGGAGTGGGCCTTGGCCTCGTCCATGAACCGTTCGATGGCGCCGGGCCAGGCCTCTACGTCGCCGATCGGGTCGCCGCTGGCGAGCATCACGCCGGAGACGACTCGGTAGGTGACCGCCGCCTTGCCGCTGGGGGAGAAGACGACGGCCTTGTCGCGGCGCAGGGCGAAGTGGCCGAGGGAGTCGCGGCGTCCGTGCTTGTCCAGCAGGGCGCGCAGCCGGGTCTCGTCCTCCTCGGTGAGCTGTGCGGCCGGGTGTTCGGGGCGGAAGGCCAGGTAGATGGTGGTGACGGCGGTGAGCAGGCCGAGGGCGCCGAGCGAGCAGGCGACGGTCCAGGAGGTGGCGCCCTGGTAGTCGACCGGGCCCTCGAAGCCGAACAGGCCGTAGATGACGTGGGTGATGCGGTCGGCGAGGCTGGGATCGCCGACGATGCGCTCGCCGTGGACGCTGACGATGAGCAGCCCGAGCAGGAGTGAACCGGCGCTCATGAGGACGAAGTTGGCGAGGGCCCGCCAGCGGCTGCGGGGGTCGGGCAGGGCGTTGAACTGGTCGCGGTGGCGCAGCAGGGGTGCCAGCAGGGCCAGGGAGATCAGTACGCCCACCAGCGAGTGCCGGTAGGTGAACTGTGCGACGGCACCGGCCGGCAGGAGCGCCACCGCGGCCCGCCAGGCCCGGCGCTTGCCGCGCTTGAGGCCGTGGGCGAGCAGCAGCAACAGCACGCCGGTGCTGAGGGACAGGGCGGCCGCGAACGGGCCGAGCGCGCCGGGCAGGACCTCGGCGATGGCGTGCATCCGGCTGTGCCGGAAGCGGGGGAAGACGCCCGCGCCCATGTCCAGGACGCCCACCAGGGCGCAGGCTCTGCCGACGAGGACAGGGACGGCCTCGGGGCGCGGCCCGCGCAGTATCCGGCTCATCCGGCCCGGACGGGCCACGCCGCTGCTGCGACGCGGAACCGCGCCCGACATTTCCTCATCTGTCCTGACAGACATCGCATCCCGTAGTTCTGCGAGAGACCTTCGATCCGGTGCCGATTCGGGCATCCGGCGACATTGCGCCCTCTAGGACGGTGTCTCAGGGGGAGAGGTTCACTCTCCACGTCAAAGCTGTTTCAAAGGCCAAGGAAAGTCCGGGGCAAGCCCTTGCGAAGGTGTGATGGCGGGGCGGCCCGGGCGGAGAGCGCGGACAGGTAACCAACCGATGGGTCTGACGAGCAACAAGATGCTGGCGCTGGCGGTGCTGTCCGCCGTGCTGCTGTTCGCCGGCACGGTCTGGCTGTGGCCACGGCTGGCCCGGCGCGGCTGGCGTGCCGTGGGCGGACGTATCGGCCTGCTGCTGGGCACCCAGCTGGCGCTGTTCGCCGCGGTGGGCCTCGCCGCCAACCAGGCCTTCGGCTTCTACGCGAGCTGGGCGGACCTGTTCGGGCAGGAGAAGGACCAGGGCGTGGTCGTCGACCACACGCCGGGCGGCGGTCCGCTGGAGGTGGTCGGCTCGCGCCGGGTGCCGGGGGCGGGCGGTGCGCTGCCCCGGGCCGGCGGCCGGGTCCAGGAGGTCGACATCGTGGGCCGTACGACCCACATCGCCACGCCCGCGTACGTCTATCTGCCGCCGGAGTACTTCCAGCCGCGCTACCGCACCCACAGGTTCCCGACGGCTGTCGTGCTGACGGGTTACCCGGGTACGGCGTCGGCGCTGGTGGAGAAGCTCCACTATCCGCGTACGGCTCTGGAACTGGCCCGGGCGGGCCGGGCGAAGCCGATGATCCTGGTGATGCTGCGGCCCACGGTGGCGCCGCCCCGGGACACGGAGTGCGTCGACATCCCGGGCGGTCCGCGGACCGAGTCGTTCTTCGCGAAGGATCTCCCCGACGCGTTGCGCACGCACTACAGAGTGGCGGAAAAGCCCGGCCGTCTGGGCATCATCGGCAACTCCACGGGCGGCTACTGCGCGTTGAAGATCGCCCTGCGCCATCCCGATGTGTACGCCGCCGGGGCGGGCCTGTCCGCCTACTACAAGGCGCCGATCGACGCCACGACGGGCGATCTCTTCCAGGGCGACAAGGCGCTGCGCCATCGCGCCGACCTGTGGTGGTACCTCGCCCACATGCCCGCTCCCGATACGTCCCTGCTGGTCAGCAGCAGCAAGCGGGGCGAGACCAACTACAGGGACACGCTGAAGTTCATAGAACGGGTGAAGGACAACGGACGGACGGGGATCTCGTCGATCGTCCTCGAAAGCGGCGGGCACAACTTCAACACCTGGCGGCGCGAGATTCCGGCGGCGCTGGAGTGGATGAGCGGGCGGCTGAGCGGCCGTTGAAAATGATCTTGGGAATTGGGTGAGCAGCTGATTCCGGTTCTTCCCGAGTTCTGATGCCGTGTGAACGTTTCGGTGTGGCTTTGTTTTTGCGGGGTGGGTCACCATGATTCGCCTACGCGCGGTAAGTTTCTGGCCATGCCACGTGGACGTCACCGCCATTCCCCGCCCCTGCACAGGATGCTCCCCCCGTCGGCGATCGCAGGCGTCTCCCTCGTCTGTGCCCTGGGGCCCTGGCTGTTCACGGAGCCGATGGTGCTCCGCGGTCTGGCCGCGGCCGCCGCGGCGACGGCGGTCATCGGCGCGGTCGTGCTGCGCCGTTGGGACACCCAGGCGGGCAAGCGCGTCGCCGATCTCACGCGCGCGCGTGCGAGCGACGAGTGGCGCTTCGAGGAGCGGGTCGCCGAACTGGAGGCCGACCTCGAGGAGTCGCGCGAGCTGCGCGGCAAGCTGGAGCAGCGGCTGCGCGCCAAGCGCACGGAACTGGCCGGGCTGCGCAACGAGCACGCCGCGCTGCTGCGCCGGTACGCCACGGCCGAGACCGAGCGCGCGACCGTCCTGGAGGAACGCCGGGTGCTCGAGATAGAGGCGACGGTCCCGGTTCGGGCCGCGCTGCCGGCGGGGGCGTCGGACGCGGCGGAGGATTCGCCGGAGCCGGCCGAGGCGCCCGCCGCTCTCGCCGTCGAGGAGGAGCCCGCGGTTCCCGCGGTGTTCTCGCCCGAGGGTTCCCGGCTGTACCTGCGGGCCGCGGCCGCACTCGCCCGGTTCGACGGTGAGACGGTCCCGGACCCGGACGGTGGCGGCGACGGCGACGGCGTACCGAAGGGCGAGGACGCGGAGCCCGCGAAGGAGCCGAAGCAGGAGCAGACGGAGCGGCGGGAGCAGACGGAGCGGCGGGAGCAGACGGGGGAGGACGAGGCGCAGGGGGAGTCCGAGGCGGTCGGCGGGCACGAGCGCGCGACCGCAGAGACCTTCGTGGGGGGCGCTGAGAGCTCCGTGCGGAGTGGCGAGACCTCCGTGCGGACCGCCGAGGGCTCCGTGCCGGGCGGCGAGACCTCCCTTCCGGCCGGTGAGACCGGTCAACTCCCGGACCCCGCGCGGGCCGAGCAGCCCGCAGGCCGGCTCTCCGGTCACTACACCGTGCCGACCGCCGTGGCCGTCGCTCCGCAGGCGCCGGTGCGGCGTCCGCTGGCCGAGGGCGGGTTCGACTTCTTCGGCACGAAGGCGGGCACGTCGCCGGCGGCCCTGGAGGCCGTGCAGAACGAGGACCTCGCCGATGTCGTCGGCCAGGAGGCGCTCGCCCTGCACAAGGCCGAGACCGAGGCCCGCTACAAGCCGGCCGACGCGGAGTCGCGCGGTATCGGCCAGGTCATCGACCTGACCGCGCACGACGAGACGGAGCAGATCGACCTACAGGGACTGCGCAGCGCGGTGTCCTGACGCTTGTCCTGACGGAGGGCCCCCGGCTACGGCCGGGGGCCCTCGGCGTTCGCACGGTCATGCCATCCAGCGGTCCGGCCGCGCGTCCCGGCGCCCCGTCCGGGAGCGCTCCGCCTGCGCCGCCAGCAGCTCGCGCGCCTCACCGGCCTCCCGCAGCCGGGCCCGCACCGTCTTGTTCGCGCCCGTGTCCACACACACGTCGGCGACGCCCCGGGCCCGCTCCCAGGGGCCCTGCGTCATCCGCACGCTCTGCACCTTGGCGTGCGGCACCAGCGCCAGACTCCGCCGCAGCAGCCCGGACCGGGCCGCGAACACCGTGTCCGTGACGGCCAGTCCGTATCCGCGCCACCACAGCGGCACGCACCAGCGGGCGCTGCGCGGCGCCGGTGACAGGGCCGCGGGCCCCGGCACGCTCACCCCGGGCAGCACGCGCGCGACGACGTCCTCGGCGATCTCGCGCGGAGCGACCGGCACCAGCACGGAGTTGGACGAGCCCGCCACGTCCAGCTCCACGCGCACCCAGCCGCGCCGCCGCCACAGCAGCGGTTCCACGATCCGCACGGTCTGGACGCGCCCCGGCGGCACCGTCTCGTGCGCCCGGTCCAGCAGCCCGTGGTCGATGCGCAGCCCGTCGGGCGACTCGCCCACCGTCCAGTCGTACTCGGCGACGAACCGCCCCACGCTGCTCGCGCCCGCCGCGCCCAACAGCGGCAGGGCGACCGCGAGGACCGTCCACAGGCTGTGGGTGAACAGCCACAGCACCGGCGGGACGACGAGCGCCGCGGCCACCGACACCCAGGTCGCGCCCGTCAGCACCAGCGACAGGGCGAGCACGCCGGGCGGCACCCGCAGCAGCTGCCGGGACGGCGCCTCGCCGACCTCGTGCGCCGTCTCGGGCGCGAAACCGGCCGCCCGGGCGAGCAGTTCGGCCCGCAGCGTCCGGGCCTCGTCCGCGCCGAGGAAGGCCAGTTCGTCCTTCTTGTCGGTGCCTATGACGTCGAGTTTGAGCTTGGCGACGCCCGCGACCCGGGCCAGCAGCGGCTGGGTGATGTCGATGGCCTGGATCCGCTCCAGCCGGATGTGCGCCGTGCGCCGGAAGACGAGGCCGGTACGGATGCGCAGTTCGGTCCCCGTCACCGCGAAGTGCGTGAACCACCAGGAGCAGAAGCCGTAGAGGGCGGCGGCCGGGACGAGCACGGCGAGGCCGATCAGCAGCGTGGTCGTCGTCAGCCGGGTCAGATGGCGCTGCGCCCCGTCGGGGTCGTGCACCGCCCAGCCGATGAGCACGGCGACCGGCGCCCAGGCGCGGCGCAGCGGTGTGACCGGGTGCAGCCGCCGCTCGCTCACCTCGGCGGCGGCCTCCGAGGTCTCGGTGGCCCCGTGCGCCGTCACAGCCCCGCCGATCGGGCCTCGCCCAGCTCGGTGAGCCGGTCGCGCAGCCGTTCCGCCTCGGCCGGGTCCAGGCCGGGGATGGTCGCGTCGGTGGCCGCCGCGGCCGTGTGCAGCTGCACGCTGGCCAGCCCGAAGTGCCGCTCGACCGGCCCGGAGGTGACCTCGACCAGCTGCATCCGCCCGTACGGCACCACCGTCTCCTCGCGCCACAGCACGCCACGGCTGATCAGCAGGTCGTCGTCCCGCTCGGCGTACCGCCAGGAACGCCAGTTGCGCTCGATCATCACCCAGCCCCAGGCCATCAGCGCCAGCGGCGGCAGCGCGAAGGCGGCCCAGGCGGGCCCGGCCAGCAGCCCCGGCAGCAACCCGGCGGCCAGGGCGATCAGCCCGAGCCACACGACCAGCAGCAGCCGCCGCATCCTCAGCAGGCCGGGCGGCAGCGCGATCCACACCGGCTCGCCCCCGGCCGCCTCGATCGTGCCCTGTGGCCCGTCCGGCCCCGCCTCGTGCGGACTCCCCGTATCCATGGGGCCAGCGTACGTAGGGGAGACTGTGTCCATGACTCCTACGACGGAGACCATGGTCGGAATCGGCGGCGCCGCGGAGAGCACCGACATGGTGCTCAACATCGGGCCGCAGCACCCGTCCACCCACGGCGTCCTGCGGCTGAAGCTCGTCCTGGACGGCGAGCGCATCAGGCACGCCGAGCCGGTGATCGGCTATATGCACCGCGGCGCGGAGAAGCTGTTCGAGGCGCGCGACTACCGCCAGATCATCATGCTCGCCAACCGCCACGACTGGCTGTCGGCGTTCTCCAACGAGCTGGGCGTGGTCCTCGCCGTGGAGCGGATGCTCGGCATGGAGGTCCCCGAGCGCGCGGTGTGGCTGCGCACGCTGCTCGCCGAGCTGAACCGGGTGCTCAACCACCTGATGTTCCTCGGCTCGTACCCGCTGGAACTCGGCGGGATCACCCCGATCTTCTACGCCTTCCGGGAGCGGGAGGAGCTCCAGCACGTCATGGAGGAGGTCTCCGGCGGGCGGATGCACTACATGTTCAACCGCGTGGGCGGCCTCAAGGAGGACCTGCCGGCCGGGTGGACCACGCGCGCGCGCAGCGCCGTCGCCGACGTGCGCTCCCGGATGGACCGCTTCGACGACCTGGTGCTCGGCAACGAGATCTTCCGCGGCCGCACGAGGAACGTCGGTGTGCTCACCCCGGAGGCCGTGCACGCGTACGGCGTCAGCGGGCCGATCGGCCGCGGCTCGGGCGTCGACTTCGACCTGCGCCGGGACGAGCCGTACCTCGCCTACGGCGACCTCCAGGACACCCTGAAGGTGGTCACCCGGCAGGAGGGCGACTGCCTCGCCCGCTTCGAGTGCCTCCTGGAGCAGACGCACAACGCGCTGGACCTGGCCGACGCCTGCCTCGACCGGCTCGCCGAGCTGCCGCCCGGACCGGTCAACCAGCGGCTCCCGAAGGTCCTGAAGGCACCCGAGGGCCACACGTACGCGTGGACCGAGAACCCCCTCGGCATCAACGGCTACTACCTCGTCAGCAAGGGCGAGAAGACCCCGTACCGGCTGAAGCTGCGCTCGGCGTCGTACAACAACATCCAGGCGCTGACGGAGCTGCTGCCGGGGACGCTGGTCGCGGACATGGTGGCGATCCTGGGGTCGATGTTCTTCGTGGTCGGGGACATCGACAAGTAGGGGCTCACTCCGGAAACGGGTCCGCGATCCCGGCCGGCTGCACCAGCCAGCCGAAGTCGCCCAGCCCGCCCGCCGCGGTGAGCTCGGCGGCCTCTGCGGCGCTCGCGAGGGCACGCACGTATGCGGCGGGGTCGGTGGAGGCCAGCGTGAGCGGGGGGCGTGCGCCCGTCACGCCCAGGGTGCGCAGCGCCTCGCGCTGGGGGAGCACGCGCCCGCCGGGCAGCGCGCACGCGTCCAGGGCGACATGGGCGGTGATGTCGCAGGAGCCGTCCGGTACGGGTGCGGTCTCGCGGCCCTCACGGAAGCCGGTGAGCGTCCCGAACGGCGGCCGGGTGTCCACCGTGTGCGCGTAGTCCACGGCGACGGCGAGCCCCCGCCGGAGCGTCGCGACCGCCGCGGCCCAGGCCTCGCCCCGGGGCAGGCCGATCTCGGCCCGCAGCCCCTCCTCACCGGGCAGCGGCCACCACCGCTGAAGCCAGCGCGCCTGCGCCCCGTCCACCGGCTCCCCGAGCCGCTCGGTGCCGTCCTCCCGCACCAGCACCCGGCGCGCGACGCCCGCGGCGTCCACCTCCGCGACCTCCACGGGTACGTTGTCCAGCCATTCGTTGGCGAACAGCAGCCCGCTCGCCCCCTCCGGGGGCGCGGCCAGCCACTCGATCCGGTGATCCAGTCCCGGGGGCCGCTCGGCGATCTCGACGGCGTACGCGCGCGTGCGGGCCGCCACGTCGGCGGGGAGTGCGGCGAGCACCCCGCCCGCCAGTTCGCCGCGCCCGGCCGCCATGTCGACGAAGTCCAGGGCCGCGGGCCGCCCCAGCGCCTCGTCGACCCGGCACAGCAGCCGCGCCACGGCCCCGGCGAACAGGGGCGACGCGTGCACGGACGTTCGGAAATGCCCGGCCGGCCCCTCCACGCGCCGGTAGAAGCCCCCCGGCGCGTACAAGGCGTCCTGCGCCGCCGCACGCCACCCGCGCCACTCGTCCCTCGTGCCTGCCGTCACCGGGCCAGGCTAAGCGGACCACAACGAACGCAACTCCACCTTGCGGAGTATGCGCACCCGGTGCGGATCGGTCCTCCGGTTGACCCCTGCACCTATCCGCTTCCCTACGCTGGGTTACGTGCAGCGCCTCTATGACTTCCTCCGCAGGCACCCGATGTGGGTCGACGGCTTCTGGGCCGTGGTCCTCCTCGGGATTTCGATGCTGGGCGGGGCGGCGAGCGAGCAGATCGGCCTTCGGGCCGCTGTCGTTCCGATCACGCTGCTGCTGAGCCTGGTGGTCGCGCTGCGCCGCCGGGTGCCGGAGGCGATGCTGCTGCTGGCGGCCGCGGTCGGCGTGGCGCAGCTGGTCACCGACGTCGCGATCCTGCCCGCCGACTTCGCCATGCTGGTGATCGTCTACACGGTCGCGGCGGAAGGCGCCCGCTGGGCCTCCCGCTTCGCGCTGGTCGCCGGCCTGTGCGCGGCCCCTCTGGCGCAGCTGCGCTGGTCGAACGAGCAGACGGGCGTCGCGGGCGACATCGCCCTTGCGGTCCTCCAGACCGTCCCCTTCGCCCTCGCCTGGGTCCTCGGCGACTCCATCCGCACCCGCCGCGCCTACTTCGCGCAGCTGGAGGAGCGGGCCGCCCGCCTGGAGAGGGAGCGCGAGGCGCAGTCCAAGGTCGCCGTCGCCGCGGAACGCGCCCGGATCGCACGCGAGCTGCACGACGTCGTCGCGCACAACGTCTCGGTGATGGTGGTCCAGGCCGACGGCGCCGCCTACGTCCTCGACGCCGCGCCCGACCAGGCGAAGAAGGCCCTGGAGACCATCTCCTCCACCGGCCGCCAGGCCCTCGCCGAGATGCGCCGCCTGCTCGGCGTGCTGCGCACCGGCGAGCACCAGGAGGCCGGCGAGTACGTGCCGCAGCCCGACGTGCAGCAGATCGAGGACCTCGTCGAGGACTGCCGCGGATCCGGACTGCCCGTCGACTTCAAGGTCGAGGGCACGCCCCGGCCGCTGCCCAGCGGCGTCGAGCTCACCGCCTACCGCATCGTGCAGGAGGCGCTCACCAACACCCGCAAGCACGGCGGGCCCAACGCGGGCGCGAGCGTCCGGCTCGTCTACTTCGACGACGGCCTCGGGCTCCTCGTCGAGGACGACGGCAAGGGCGCCCCGCAGGAGCTGTACGAGGAGGGCGGTTTCGACGGCCAGGGCCACGGCCTGATCGGCATGCGCGAGCGGGTCGGTATGGTCGGCGGCACCCTGGACGCGGGCCCGCGCCCGGGCGGAGGATTCCGCATCAGTGCCCTGCTGCCGCTCAAACCCGCGCACTGACACCGGCACACGCCCCCACTGACACCTGTAACGACCCCGATAGGGAAGAGGCCCGATGACGATCCGCGTGATGCTCGTCGACGACCAGGTGCTGCTGCGCACCGGGTTCCGGATGGTGCTCGCCGCCCAGCCGGACATGGAGGTCGTGGCGGAGGCGGGCGACGGCGTCGAGGCCCTCCAGGAACTGCGCACGGCCGAGGTCGACGTGGTGCTGATGGACGTCCGCATGCCGAAGCTCGACGGGGTGGAGACGACCCGCCGGATCTGCGCGGACACCGACCCGCCGAAGGTGCTCATCCTGACCACCTTCGACCTCGACGAGTACGCCTTCTCCGGACTGAAGGCGGGCGCCTCCGGCTTCATGCTCAAGGACGTGCCGCCGGCTGAGCTGCTGGCCGCGATCAGGGCCGTGCACAGCGGTGACGCGGTCGTGGCGCCCTCCACCACCCGGCGGCTCCTGGACCGCTTCGCACCGATGCTGCCGGGCACCCAGCAGCCCCAGCACAAGGAGCTGGAGCGGCTCACCGACCGCGAGCGCGAGGTCATGGTGCTGGTCGCGCAGGGCCTGTCCAACGGCGAGATCGCGGCACGGCTGGTGCTGTCGGAGGCGACCGTGAAGACGCACGTGGGCCGCATCCTGACCAAGCTCGGGCTCAGGGACCGGGTGCAGGTCGTGGTGTTGGCCTACGAGACGGGGCTGGTGCGGGCCGGCGGGCACGGCTGACCCGCACGCCCGGGCCGGCTACCTGAGGATCCCTTCCAGGAACTCGCTGCCGAGCCGGGCCACCACCGTCACGTCCAGCTGGTGCAGGACGTAGCGGCCGCGGCGGCGGGTGGTGATCAGGCCCGCCTTCTTCAGCACGGCCAGGTGCCGGGATATCTCCGGGGCCGTCATGCCGTGCACCTGCGCCAGCTCGCTGGTGGTGTGCGCGCTGCGGGCCAGATGGCGGCACATGCGCATCCGGACCGGGTGGGACAGCGCGGTCATCCGCATGGCCAGCTGCTCGAGCGTCTGCGGTGCGGCGAGCTCCGGGGAGCCGACCGGGTAGTGCAGCACCGGCTGCCAGCCGTACCGGTGCAGGACCATCAGATGCGGCCAGCCCAGGCTGGTCGGGACGAGCAGCAGGCCGCCGTCGCCCGTGGCCGTACGGCCGTCGCCCAGCTTGTCGACCGAGATCCGGGCGGCGGCCTCGTCGAGCGTGAGCGCCGGGGACACCGCGGCCAGCGCCTCGGCCAGACCCTTGCGCCGCAGGAGGTCGGTCTTGTGCCGGGCGTCCGCCGCGAGCTGGTGGCGCAGCCGGGACCAGGCCTCCGCGAAGAACGCCTCGTCGCAGTCCCGGAGGAACTGCCGCAGCCAGGCCCGGATCCGGGGCGGGTCGGCCAGCAGCCGCTCACCGAAGCGCAGCTGCTGCGGTCCGCGCGCGGCGGCCAGGTCCAGCGCCCGGCGGCGCGTGCGGGGGTCGGACAGTGCCGTCGGCCCGCACTCGCCGTAGCCGACGGCACAGGTGAACTCCAGTGCCGCGTCCACGAACTGCTCGTCGGACAGCTTGTCGAGCTGGTCCAGCTCCTCGGCGAGGGTGGCGCCCGGCAGCGTGCGCCGGTCCGGCAGGCCCGCCCAGGGCAGGAACAGGTCCGAGAACGTCGTGCGCCACAGGAAGTCCGCCTCGCACATCCGGTCGGCCAGATGCGGGTCGAGCCGGGCCGTCACGCCCGTCACCCAGCCCTGCAGACCCGGGTGGTGCGCCGGCTCGGACAGCGTGTGCAGCGCCATGCCCAGTTCGGCCAGGGGTGAGGGCACGACGGCGACACTCTCCGGCCGCAGCCCGCCGATGTCGATGTGCACGCTCATGACCTCATGGTGCACCCCGCCACCGACAACGCCCCCGTCGATTGACGGGCCTCGTCAATCGACGCGACGCCGTCCCCGGCGTGGGCGCACGGTGGGACGACCGGGGCAGCCGCGGAGCCTTCGGACCTCCATCACCCCGTCCCCCAGAGGCGATTCACCATGAGCATCACGCAGCAGTACCTCCTCGACGCCTACCGCGCCCGGTCCCTGGGCGAGCCCGCCCCGCCCGCGCCCGGCACCCACGACCGGCAGGCCGTACGGGACTGGCGCGACGGACGGCGATTCCGTGCGGTCCTCGCCGGCCGCCCGCCCCGGCACCGGTTCCGGGACGCCCTGGGCCGGTGGCGGCGCCCTACCTGACCTGCTCCGGCAGCCGGGCCACGAACTCCGCCACCGCCGCCTTCACGTCCTCGGCGGTCCACTCCAGCCCGGCGGCCCGTACGTGCACCTCCGTGAGCGCCAGCCCGGGCCCGCCCCGGTCCCAGGCGCCGCCGAACAGCACGACCCCCGTCTCCTCGGCCGTGCGCACCGCCGCCTCCCCGAGGACGTCCGGCTCGTAGGGCAGCCAGACCTGGAAGTCGTGGGTGTGCGGCACCTCCGGGTGCACGCGCGCCCACGGCACCCCGGCCGCCGCGAAGCCCTCGCGCAGGGCGGCGGCCACCACGCGCGCGTGGGCCACGTACTCCGGCAGCCGGGGCAGCTGCCGCTCCAGCCCGACCAGCGCCGACAGCACCGTCGGGAACTGCTGGAAGAGCATCCCGCCGTACCGGTGCCGCCAGGTCTTCGCCTCCTCGACGAGCTCCTTCGGACCTGCCAGCGCCGCGCCGCCGAACGCCTCCAGGGACTTGTAGAACGACACGTAGACGCTGTCGGCCAGGCCCGCGATCTCCTCCAGGGGCCGGCCGAAGTGGACGGTGGACTCCCACAGGCGGGCCCCGTCGAAGTGCACCACCGCGTCCCGCTCCCGCGCGGCCTCCACGACCGCGGTGAGCTCCTCCCACGTGGGGAGCACGAAACCGGCGTCCCTGAGGGGCAGTTCCAGCATCAGCGCACCGAAGGGCTCGGCGAAGTCGCGCACCTCGGCGGCGGTCGGCAGCCGCGGCTCGCTCGTCAGCCGCACCGGGCGTAGGCCGCCGACCTCGCTGAACGCGTTCCGCTCGTGCACCTCCGGATGGCTGAGCGCGTGCAGGGCGACGGTCGGGTTCCCGGTGCGGCCCGCCCAGCAGCGCAGGGCCACCTGCTGGGCCATCGTGCCCGTCGGGAAGAATGCGGCGGCCTCGGTGCCGAGCAGCCCGGCGACCTTCGTCTCCAGCGCCTCGACGACACCGTCGCCGTACACGTCGGACAGCTCGTCCAGGTCGTGGACGCCCTCCGCGTCGTCCAGCACCGCCAGACGCTCTCTGAGGGTCCGGTGGAAGCCGAAGTGCGCGAACACGCGCCGTGCGGTGCGGTGGGCGGCCAGCCGCCGCTCACGCAGCCGCGCGCCCGGGTCGTCGTCCGTCACCTGGTCGTCGTGTTCCGCCGTATCGGTCATGCCCCGGATCCTCCCCCGCGCGCGTGCGGCCGGGCATCCGCATTTCGGTACGCCCTTCAGGGAGCGCCCGCGCGGGCATGCACAGCCTGTGGACGAACGACCGCCCCTCGAACCGATCGCGTTAACATGACGAGAAATCGTCCGGTACCCGGAGCGGACTGGAACGGGAAGGCCGCCGTCGAGTGAACACAACCCCACAGCCAGACCCCAAGGACCGCCCCGCGCGGCTCACCGTCGGCGTCGTCGGCGCCGGCCGCGTGGGCCCCGCGCTGGCGGCGTCCCTGCGGCTCGCCGGGCACCGCCCGGTCGCCGTCTCCGCCGTCTCGGACGCCTCACGGCGCCGCGCCGGGCAACTGCTGCCCGACGTGCCGGTGATGCCGCCCGCAGAGGTCCTCCAGCGGTCCGACCTGGTGCTGCTGACCGTTCCCGACGACGCCCTGCCCGACCTGGTCACCGGCCTAGCCGAGACCGGTTCCGTACGGCCGGGGCAGCTCCTCGTCCACACCTCCGGGCGCTACGGCGCGCGGGTCCTCGACCCCGCCCTGCGCGCGGGCGCCCTGCCGCTCGCCCTGCACCCCGCGATGACCTTCACGGGCACGCCCGTGGACGTCCAGCGCCTGGCCGGCTGCTCCTTCGGCGTCACCGCGCCCGAGGAGCTGCGCCTGGCCGCCGAGGCCCTCGTCATCGAGATGGGCGGCGAACCGGAGTGGATCGCCGAGGAGAACCGGCCGCTCTACCACGCGGCGCTCGCCCTGGGCGCCAACCACCTGGTCACGCTGGTCGCCCAGTCCATGGAGCTGCTGAGCGCGGCCGGGGTCACGGCCCCCGACCGGATGCTCGGCCCGCTGCTCGGCGCGGCCCTGGACAACGCCCTGCGCTCCGGCGACGCGGCCCTCACCGGGCCGGTCGCGCGCGGTGACGCGGGCACTGTCGCCGCACACGTGTCCGAGCTGCGTCGGCACGCCCCGCAGACCGTCGCCGGCTACCTGGCGATGGCCCGCGCGACCGCCGACCGGGCCCTGGCCCACGGCCTGCTGAAGCCGGAACTCGCCGAGGACCTCCTCGGGGTACTCGCCGACGGCACCGAAGGGGACGCCCGATGACCACCACCCTGCTGCGCACCGCCGGGGAACTGCACGCACGCGCGCGTGCGGGCCGCCGCGTCGTGGTGATGACCATGGGTGCGCTGCACGAGGGCCACGCCACGCTGATCCGCACCGCGCGCGGCATCGCCCGGCCGGCCGGCGAGGTCGTCGTCACCGTCTTCGTCAACCCGCTCCAGTTCGGCCAGGGCGAGGACCTCGACCGCTACCCGCGCACCCTGGACGCCGACCTCGAACTCGCCGGACAGTCGGGCGCGGACGTCGTCTTCGCGCCCTCCGTGGACGAGGTCTACCCCGGCGGCGAGCCCCAGGTGCGCATCACCGCCGGCCCCATGGGCGAGCGCCTGGAGGGCTCCTCCCGCCCCGGCCACTTCGACGGCATGCTCACCGTCGTCGCCAAGCTGCTGCACCTCACCCGCCCAGACGTCGCCCTGTACGGCCAGAAGGACGCCCAGCAGCTCGCCCTGATCCGCCGCATGGTGCGGGACCTGAACTTCGGCGTGGAGATCGTCGGCGTGCCCACCGTCCGCGAGGAGGACGGCCTGGCCCTGTCCAGCCGCAACCGCTACCTGTCGGCCCCGGAGCGGCGCACCGCCCTCGCCCTGTCCGGGGCCCTGTTCGCGGGCCAGGACCGGCATGCCGCGCAGGAGGCGCTGCGGGCCCGGGCCCGCGAAGTGCCCGCCACACGCGCGCGTGCCGAGGCGCTCAGCGCCATAGGGGAGTCCCGCGCGGCGGCCGACGCGCACGCCGTGGCGACGGCCGTCCCGGGCGGCCCGGCGGCCGTCCGCGCGGCCGCCCGCCAGGTCCTCGACGAGGCCGCCCGCCTCGACCCGCCGCTCGCGCTGGACTACCTCGCCCTGGTCGACCCGTCCGACTTCACCGAGATCGGCGACGACTTCACCGGCGACGCGGTCCTCGCCGTCGCCGCCCGGGTCGGGGCGACCCGGCTGATCGACAACGTCCCCCTCACCTTCGGAAGCTTCGGAGCCGCCTCGTGACCACCACAGGTATACGACTGCACGCGCCCGCCCCCGGGTGGTCCATCGCCGCGGACGTGGTCGTCGTCGGCTCCGGCGTCGCCGGGCTGACCGCCGCCCTGCGCTGCGAGGCCGCGGGCCTGCGGACGGTCGTCGTCACCAAGGCCCGCCTCGACGACGGCTCCACCCGCTGGGCCCAGGGCGGCATCGCCGCTGCCCTCGGCGACGGCGACACCCCCGAGCAGCACCTCGACGACACCCTCGTGGCGGGCGTCGGCCTGTGCGATGAGGACGCGGTCCGCCTCCTGGTCACCGAGGGCCCCGACGCCGTACGCCGCCTCATCGAGACCGGCGCCCGGTTCGACGAGTCCGAGGGCGAGCTGGCACTGACCCGCGAGGGCGGCCACCACCGCCGCCGCATCGCCCACGCCGGCGGCGACGCCACCGGCGCCGAGATCTCCCGCGCCCTGGTCGAGGCCGTCCGCGCACGGGGCATGCGCACCGTCGAGAACGCGCTCGTCTTGGACCTCCTCACGGACGCCGAGGGCCGCACCGCCGGTGTCACCCTGCACGTCATGGGGGAGGGCCAGCACGACGGCGTCGGGGCCGTGCACGCCCCCGCCGTGGTGCTCGCGACCGGCGGCATGGGCCAGGTGTTCTCCGCCACCACCAACCCGTCGGTGTCGACGGGCGACGGCGTGGCGCTCGCGCTGCGGGCGGGCGCGGAGGTCAGCGACCTGGAGTTCGTCCAGTTCCACCCGACCGTGCTGTTCCTCGGCCCGGACGCGGAGGGCCAGCAGCCCCTGGTCTCCGAGGCCGTCCGCGGCGAGGGCGCCCATCTGGTCGACGCCGACGGCGTGCGCTTCATGACCGGACAGCACGAACTCGCCGAACTCGCCCCCCGCGACATCGTCGCCAAGGGCATCACGCGCCGCATGCAGGAGCAGGACGCCGAGCACATGTTCCTCGACGCCCGGCACTTCGGCGCCGAAATGTGGGAGCACCGCTTCCCGACGATCCTCGCCGCCTGCCGCGCCCACGGCATCGACCCGGTCACCACCCCCGTCCCGGTCGCCCCGGCCGCCCACTACGCCTCCGGCGGCGTCCGCACCGACTCCCACGGCCGTACGACCGTCCCCGGTCTGTACGCGTGCGGCGAGGTCGCCTGCACCGGCGTGCACGGAGCCAACCGCCTGGCGTCCAACTCCCTGCTCGAAGGCCTCGTCTACGCCGAGCGCATCGCGGCCGACATCGCGGCGAACGGCCTCCACGCGCGCGTGCCCCAGCCGGTCTCACACCCGGAGATCCCCGAGCACCCCCTGCAGAGCGCGGAGGCCCGCTTCACCATCCAGCGGATCATGACGAGCGGGGCGGGCGTCCTGCGCTCGGCCGGCTCCCTCACCGAGGCCGCCGACCGGCTCCAGCGCCTGCACACCGACGCCCGGGAGGCCCTCGCCGAGAACGGCAAGACGGCCGAGGCCGGCGTCGACACCTGGGAGGCCACGAACCTCCTGTGCGTGGCCCGCGTCCTGGTCGCCGCCGCCCTGCTGCGCGAGGAGACCCGGGGCTGCCACTGGCGCGAGGACCGCCCCGAGCGCGACGACACCACCTGGCGCCGCCACATCGTCGTGACCCTGAATCCCGACCGGACGCTGGCCGTGCACACCACGGACACCACACACTTCCCGACGACCCTCCCTTCCCAGGCCCCCCAGGAGCAGTGACCGACGTGAGCACCCCCAACCTTCCCCTCGCCTCCTCCGGAGGCTGCTCAGACGGCTGCGCCTGCGGCGCGGACGACCAGGCATACCTGGAGTGCGGCCTGGACCCCGCACTCGCCCAGCTCCTGGCCGACGCCGGCCTCGACCCCGTCGAGGTCGAGGACATCGCCAACGTGGCCCTCCAGGAGGACCTGGCCCACGGCGTGGACGTGACGACGGTGGCGACCATCCCCGAGGACGCGGTGGCCACGGCCGACTTCACCGCCCGCGAGGCGGGCACGGTGGCCGGCCTGCGCATCGCCGAGGCCGTCATCTCCGTGGTCTGCGAGGAGGAGCTCGAGATCGAGCGCCACGCGGAGGACGGCGACCGTGTCGAAGCAGGCCAGAAGCTCCTCTCCGTCACCACCCGCACCCGCGACCTCCTCACGGCCGAGCGCAGCGCGCTGAACATCCTGTGCCGCCTGTCGGGCATCGCGACGGCCACGCGCGCGTGGGCGGACGTCCTGGACGGCACGAAGGCCAGGGTCCGCGACACCCGCAAGACCACCCCGGGCCTGCGCTCCCTGGAGAAGTACGCGGTCCGCTGCGGCGGCGGCGTCAACCACCGCATGTCCCTCTCGGACGCCGCCCTCGTCAAGGACAACCACGTGGTCGCCGCGGGCGGCGTCACCCAGGCCTTCCATGCGGTCCGCGAACGCTTCCCCGACGTCCCCATCGAGGTCGAGGTCGACACCCTGCACCAGCTCCGCGAGGTCCTGGACGCCGGCGCCGACCTGATCCTGCTGGACAACTTCACGCCGGGCGAGTGCGCGGAGGCGGTGGCCCTCGTCGAGGGCCGCGCCGCCCTGGAGGCCTCGGGCCGCCTCACCCTCGACAATGCCAAGGCCTACGCCGACACCGGCGTCGACTACCTGGCCGTCGGAGCCCTCACGCACTCCTCGCCGATCCTGGACGTCGGCCTCGACCTGCGGCCGGCGGAGTAGGGGCGGTACGGGTCATGCTGCTGACGATCGACGTGGGCAACACCCACACCGTGCTCGGACTGTTCGACGGCGACGAGATCGTCGAACACTGGCGCATCTCCACGGACGCGCGCCGCACCGCCGACGAGCTGGCGGTCCTCCTCCAGGGCCTGATGGGCATGCACCCGCTCCTCGGCGACGAACTGGGCGACGGCATCGACGGCATCGCCATCTGCGCCACCGTCCCCTCGGTCCTGCACGAGCTGCGCGAGGTGACGCGGCGCTACTACGGCGACGTGCCCGCCATCCTCGTCGAACCGGGCGTCAAGACGGGCGTACCGATCCTCATGGACAACCCCAAGGAGGTCGGCGCCGACCGCATCATCAACGCGGTCGCGGCGGTCGAGCTCTACGGCGGCCCGGCCATCGTCGTCGACTTCGGCACGGCGACGACGTTCGACGCGGTCAGCGCGCGAGGGGAGTACGTCGGCGGGGTCATCTCGCCCGGCATCGAGATCTCCGTGGAGGCCCTGGGGGTCCGCGGCGCCCAGCTCCGCAAGATCGAGGTGGCCCGGCCCCGCAGCGTCATCGGCAAGAACACGGTCGAGGCGATGCAGTCCGGCGTCATCTACGGCTTCGCCGGCCAGGTCGACGGCGTGGTCGGCCGCATGGCCCGCGAGCTGTCGCAGGACCCCGACGACGTCACCGTCATCGCGACGGGCGGCCTGGCACCGATGGTGCTGGGCGAGTCATCGGTGATCGACGAGCACGAGCCGTGGCTGACGCTGATCGGGCTGCGGCTGGTGTACGAGCGGAACGTGTCGCGTATGTGAGGGGCTGCCGGGGTGGGTGGGCGGCCCAGGGGGTCCCCTAGGCGGGACGAGTGGTCCCTCACGCCACACCCGCCCCCTATGCGAGATTTGTCTGATTAGCGCGTATCGTCGCAGCATGCCCACGCCATACGGATCCCGCGGCGGCATGGCGTTCGGCGTGGAGGAGCTGCGTGTGCTCCGCCGCGCTCTCGCCCTTGCCCTCCACTCCACCCCCGCCTCGGCCGACGACGTCCAGGACTGTCTCCGTCTCGCAGAGTCGCTCGACGAGGCGCTGCGGGAGGGGGCCCGACTGCGTGCCTTCCTCGTGGCCGACCTGGGCCGGTACCGCGCCGCCCTCCCCGGCACCGCAGCCGGCTACCTCGCGCTCCTCGACGAGGCACTGGGCGCCGGCTACCGCCCCCTGCCCGACGACCTCGCCGCCCTCCGCGCCCTGCGCGGCAACCCCGCCGCCGCGGCCCTCCTGGACCGCTGCGGGGGCACCCCCGTCACCGCCGCCCCTCTCCCCGCGGTGGCCATCCCCGGCTCCCGCACCCGCCTCCTGGCCATCGCCGGAGGCCGCCGCGCCGCCACCGGCGACTTCGCGGGGGGCGACCCGGAGAAGCGGCCCGAGAAGAAACCCGCGCGCAAGCCCGCCCCGGCCCCCAAGCCCTCCCCGGACCCGGACGCCCCGAAGCCCTCCCGTCCCATCCCCACCCCGGGCGAGGTCTTCCCGCGCCGCAAGCCGGGCCCGCCACCGCCCGCGAACCCCCAGCAGCTCGCCGCGGGCTGACGTGGCTACCCTGGATCCATGGACTACGTCTCCGCGCTGCTGCCCCCGGCCGTCATGGCCGTCTTCTTCATCGGCGTGATCCGGGTGATCGTGAAGACACAGGGCGGCGCCAACAAGGCCAAGGAGGACGCGGCCGTGGACGCCGCCCTCGCGCGCGTGGAAGGCGCCCGCCGGCCCACGGCGGCGCCCCCGAAGACCGACGCCTGACCCACCCGCTCCCAGGGCGTACGACTCGGCGAGCCCGCACTCCGCGGCGCCCGCACCCCGAGTCGTACGCCCTTTTTGTTCCTGTTCGCCGGTGAAGCGCACGTCCGCCACGCCATTACCGGGATCTCCCACTATTGTTCTGAGCTGTGCCTCGCCCATTGGGAGAACTCGAAGACGCGGTCATGTCGCGGGTGTGGAAGTGGAACCGCCCGGTGACCGTTCGAGAAGTCCTGGAAGATCTTCAGAAGGAGCGGTCCATCGCGTACACCACCGTGATGACCGTTTTGGACAATCTCCATCAGAAGGGCTGGGTGCGCCGCGAGGCGGAAGGTCGTGCCTATCGATATGAGGCCGTCTCCACCCGCGCCGCCTACGCGGCCGCCCTGATGAACGACGCCTGGTCGCAGAGCGACAACCCCGCAGCCGCTCTCGTCGCCTTCTTCGGCATGATGAGCGAGGAACAGCGGCGGTCTCTCAGCGATGCCGTACGCATCGTCCAGGGACCGGAAACCCAGGAACCGACCGAACCGTCGGAATCCGCAGAACCGGCCGAACGAGCGGAACCCCGGGAAGGCCCCCCGGAGAACCCCGCCTCCGCACAGGACCGCGGCGGGCGATAGCGTCCCGTCATGTCCGCGAAGAGCCCCGAAGTCCCCGCAAAAGCCATCACCGTCCGACGGGCCCGCACCAGCGATGTCCCGGCCGTGCGCCGCCTCCTTGACGCCTACGTCCGCGGCGGCATCCTGCTCGACAAAGCAACGGTGACGCTTTACGAGGACATCCAGGAGTTCTGGGTCGCGGAACGGGACGACAACGCCGAGGTCGTCGGCTGCGGTGCGCTGCACGTGATGTGGGAAGACCTCGCGGAAGTCCGCACTCTCGCAGTGAAGCCCGGCCTGAAGGGCGCGGGCGTCGGACACCGTGTGCTGGAGAAGTTGCTGCAGACCGCCCGCTGGCTCGGCGTTCGGCGCGTTTTCTGCCTGACCTTCGAAGTCGACTTCTTCACCAAGCACGGCTTCGTGGAGATCGGCGAGACGCCCGTCGACACGGATGTCTACGCGGAGCTGCTGCGTTCCTATGACGAGGGCGTCGCGGAGTTCCTCGGACTCGAACGAGTGAAACCGAACACCTTGGGCAACAGCCGGATGCTTCTGCATCTGTGATCGCCGGGAGCTAGGGGGCCGCAAGAGCCGCCCGGCCGGTTCGTCAAGGCATATTCCGCGGCGCCCACCCCTGCCCCGGTGCCCTATGTCCGAAACGCGCACGTTTCCGGACCGAGCCCGGGCTGCCGGTCTCTGCCGAGGGTTTGTGTTTTTCCGGCAAAAGCGGTTTGCTTTCCGACGTACTGCAGTACTGCATATAACAGGGGACGGCGATACGGCGGACGCCGGCACACCCCGGCCCTGAAGATATCGATGAAAGGAAATCCGGTGGCACAGAAGGTTCAGGTCCTTCTTGTCGACGACCTCGACGGTGGCGAGGCGGACGAGACCGTGACGTTCGCGCTGGACGGCAAGACGTACGAGATCGATCTCACCACTGCCAATGCGGACAAGCTCCGTGGCCTTCTCGAGCCTTACGTGAAGGGCGGTCGTCGTACCGGAGGCCGTGCTTCGGGCGGGCGTGGAAAGGCGCGCGCCGCGTCGAGCGGCAGCCAGGACACCGCGGCGATCCGCGCCTGGGCGAAGGAGAACGGCTACGAGGTCAACGACCGCGGCCGTGTTCCCGCGACCATCCGCGAGGCTTACGAGAAGGCCAACGGCTGAACAGCGGCACTACCGACCCTGCGCACACGAGGCCGGTGGCTGGGCGCACGCGCGCCGCAGCCGGACCCGGTGGCACTGAGTGGCCACCGTGTTCACCAGCCGCACGAGATCGGGGGCGTCCCCACAGCCCCCCAGCGCCGACAGTGTCGGCAGCGAGGCCTCGACCTCGCATCCCGGCTCGGGGGGCCGCAGCCATACGGCGGCCCCCTGGGAACCGACTCGGCCCGGGGGGCCGGGCGGCGGCCACGCGTCCCCGAGCGGGGTGCCCCTCTGCTCGCGAGGCGCCGGGCGCGCCGGCGCCTCCATGAGGCCGCCCGCCCCGATCGCCGTCAGATCCAGCGGCAGGGAACCCCAGTCCAGCCACTCCAGCAGCCCGGGAAGCTCCTCCGCGCTGCCCGCGGCCACCAGGAACAGCATCCGGTCGCCGTGAAGGGCGACAGGAGAGCCCGGCGCCGGGCGCCGCAGTGCCGCGTGCCCTGCCTCCGCCGGGACGTCCAGGACGTCGTAGCGCACCCCCACCACCAGCCGTAGGGGATCCCCGGGCACCGTCGGCCAGCCCAGTTCGTTCTCGTACCACCGCCGGACCTGACCGCTTGCGACGGCCGGGTCGAGCGGCCGGCGGGGGAGCGGGACGAGCGGGGTCGCGGACGCGATCACGGGGTGGGGGGCGCCGAACATGCCAAGTGCAACAGCCGGAAGGCCGTGCGAGTTACGCTGGGTGGTGTAACGAATGCGCAGAGTGGCCGAATGGGGGCGCGCGGGGGGTGCGGGGAGGCGCAAGGTTGTTCGCCCGTAGCGGAGGGAACGGGGGCGCCCGGCATGGACTTCCGGTCCCCCCGGGTAAGACATCCCTAGTGGGAGGGGGCGACACGCAGGAAAGGCCGTCTCACGTTCGCCATCGGCGTACTGGCGAGTGGGGTATCTGCCTGGCCTGCGGGAACATCGTCTCGCACCATCGGGTTGGAGCAGATGTCGGCGTTCGGGGTCAGGAGGCCAAGGACGGTGTCGGCAGTTGGAATGAGCGGTCCCCGCTTGCGGGACTAAGCTGCGGAAGGACAGGGAGGGGAAGTTCCCCCCACTGCCTGACCGCTCTGAGGAGCGATTAACGATGTTCGAGAGGTTCACCGACCGCGCGCGGCGGGTTGTCGTCCTGGCTCAGGAAGAAGCCCGGATGCTCAACCACAACTACATCGGCACTGAGCACATCCTCCTGGGCCTGATCCACGAGGGTGAAGGTGTCGCCGCCAAGGCCCTTGAGAGCCTCGGGATTTCGCTCGAGGCGGTCCGCCAGCAGGTGGAGGAGATCATCGGCCAGGGCCAGCAGGCCCCGTCCGGCCACATCCCCTTCACCCCCCGTGCCAAGAAGGTCCTGGAGCTGTCGCTCCGGGAGGCCCTTCAGCTGGGCCACAACTACATCGGCACGGAGCACATCCTGCTCGGCCTGATCCGCGAGGGCGAGGGCGTCGCCGCCCAGGTCCTCGTCAAGCTGGGCGCAGATCTGAACCGCGTGCGGCAGCAGGTCATCCAGCTGCTCTCCGGTTACCAGGGCAAGGAGACCGCCACCGCCGGCGGTCCTGCCGAGGGCACCCCCTCCACGTCCCTGGTCCTCGACCAGTTCGGCCGGAACCTCACCCAGGCCGCTCGTGAGTCCAAGCTCGACCCGGTCATCGGGCGCGAGAAGGAGATCGAGCGGGTCATGCAGGTGCTGTCCCGCCGTACGAAGAACAACCCGGTGCTGATCGGTGAGCCCGGCGTCGGCAAGACCGCCGTCGTCGAGGGCCTCGCTCAGGCCATCGTCAAGGGCGAGGTGCCCGAGACCCTCAAGGACAAGCACCTCTACACCCTGGACCTCGGCGCCCTGGTCGCCGGCTCCCGCTACCGCGGTGACTTCGAGGAGCGCCTGAAGAAGGTCCTCAAGGAGATCCGCACCCGCGGCGACATCATCCTGTTCATCGACGAGCTGCACACGCTGGTCGGTGCGGGTGCCGCCGAGGGCGCCATCGACGCGGCTTCCATCCTGAAGCCGATGCTGGCCCGCGGTGAGCTCCAGACCATCGGTGCCACCACGCTGGACGAGTACCGCAAGCACCTGGAGAAGGACGCCGCCCTCGAGCGCCGCTTCCAGCCCATCCAGGTCGCGGAGCCGTCCCTGCCGCACACGATCGAGATCCTCAAGGGTCTGCGGGACCGGTACGAGGCCCACCACCGCGTTTCCATCACGGACGAGGCGCTGGTCCAGGCCGCCACCCTGGCCGACCGGTACATCTCGGACCGCTTCCTGCCGGACAAGGCGATCGACCTGATCGACGAGGCCGGCTCGAGGATGCGCATCCGCCGGATGACCGCGCCGCCGGACCTGCGCGAGTTCGACGAGAAGATCGCCGGCGTCCGCCGCGACAAGGAGTCCGCGATCGACTCGCAGGACTTCGAGAAGGCCGCCTCCCTGCGCGACAAGGAGAAGCAGCTCCTGGCCGCCAAGGCCAAGCGGGAGAAGGAGTGGAAGGCCGGCGACATGGACGTCGTCGCCGAGGTCGACGGCGAGCTGATCGCCGAGGTCCTCGCCACGGCGACCGGCATCCCGGTCTTCAAGCTGACCGAGGAGGAGTCCTCGCGTCTGCTGCGCATGGAGGACGAGCTCCACAAGCGGGTGATCGGCCAGGTCGACGCCGTCAAGGCGCTGTCGAAGGCGATCCGCCGTACGCGTGCCGGTCTGAAGGACCCCAAGCGCCCCGGTGGCTCGTTCATCTTCGCCGGCCCGTCCGGTGTCGGTAAGACCGAGCTGTCCAAGGCGCTCGCCGAATTCCTCTTCGGCGACGAGGACGCGCTGATCTCCCTCGACATGTCGGAGTTCAGCGAGAAGCACACGGTCTCGCGTCTCTTCGGTTCGCCCCCCGGCTACGTGGGCTACGAGGAGGGCGGCCAGCTCACCGAGAAGGTCCGCCGCAAGCCGTTCTCGGTCGTCCTGTTCGACGAGGTCGAGAAGGCCCACCCGGACATCTTCAACTCGCTGCTGCAGATCCTGGAGGACGGTCGCCTGACGGACTCCCAGGGCCGGGTCGTGGACTTCAAGAACACGGTCATCATCATGACGACCAACCTCGGCACCCGGGACATCTCCAAGGGCTTCAACCTGGGCTTCGCGGCCCAGGGCGACACCAAGTCCAACTACGAGCGCATGAAGAACAAGGTCTCGGACGAGCTCAAGCAGCACTTCCGGCCCGAGTTCCTCAACCGCGTCGACGACGTGGTCGTCTTCCCGCAGCTCAGCCAGGCCGACATCCTCAAGATCGTCGACCTGATGATCGACAAGGTGGACGAGCGCCTGAAGGACCGGGACATGGGCATCGAGCTCTCGTCGTCCGCCAAGGAGCTGCTGTCCAAGAAGGGCTACGACCCGGTGCTGGGTGCGCGTCCGCTGCGTCGCACCATCCAGCGCGAGATCGAGGACTCGCTGTCGGAGAAGATCCTCTTCGGCGAGCTGCGCCCCGGTCACATCGTGGTCGTCGACACGGAGGGCGAGGGCGAGACCAAGACCTTCACCTTCCGCGGCGAGGAGAAGGCGGCTCTTCCGGACGTCCCGCCGATCGAGCAGGCGGCCGGCGGCTCGGGCCCGAACCTGAGCAAGGACGCCTGAGCGTAACGATCCAGTGAGAGGGGCCGGTGCTGAACAGCACCGGCCCCTTTCGCATGCCGTACGGGCTATGACAGCTGCCCGTCGTAGTCCGGCAGCTTGTACGTCTTCTCGGCGTGGCCGCCCGACAGGTCGGTGCCGCTGTTGCCGATGTTCGCGATGATCGTGTAGCCCTTGCGTTCGATGTCGACGCGCTGGGCCGTCTTGTAGTCGGCGACGTTCTTGAAGAGGTCGATGAAGTTGCGGACGTAGAGCCCCGAGACCTGGTAGCCGGTCTGCTTCAGGTTGTACTGGGTGAACGAGGCGATGATGTCCGGCCGGGCGGTCACGAAGAACAGGGCGACGCCGCGCTCCTGCGCGTATCTGGCGGCCTCCAGGACCGGCTTGTTGGCCGGCTGTGGGTAGCTGAAGCCGAAGTCCGTCTCCAGCGCCGTGTTGTCGATGTCGAGGACGATCGCCTGCTTCTCGCCCGGCTTCGTGGCCTCGATCCGCTGCTTCAGATAGGGCAGCGCCTGGTCCATCACGGCCTGGCAGTCCTTCTGCCAGGTGCCGTAGTCGACGTCCGCCGCTGCGGCCGTGGTGGCGGCCGTGGAGGCCCGGGTGGCGGTCGTGGCGTCGGCCGGTGCGGCCATCGCCATGAGGGCTGCCGCCGAGACGGCGGTCACTGATGCGCGGCGCAACCAGGGGCGTCGGGTCTGCATGTCGTGGGGGTCCTCTCACGTCCGTGACGCTGCCAACATGTCGTGTGCATGCTTGTGCTCGAGGGTGGCGCGAGGGGAACCGTAGGGTTACCGGACGGTAGGCGCATAGAGGTGTGCGCCACATTTCCGGAATGGCTGAAGAGGGCCCCCGGTGACATGCCGCACAGGCGATATGTCCGGTACTAGCTGGAATAGTGGATAACGGGCCGGGAGGAAAGGGATTCTTGCCCCGCAGTGCGCGTGGAAGTGCGGGCTAGTGCCCTGATTTGTCCTGAATGACTGCTCTGTCAAGAGACGTAGAACACTGAACCAAATTACTAACTAGCGTCGTAGATCACGCTTTTGGGGGTTTGTCGAGCTTCGGGTTACCAAGGGATGGCCATGCGGCGAGCGTCTGTGCGCCGGGTGGTTTTCTCCGTCCCCTTCCATACGAGGTTTCGATGTCCCAGCGCGTCACGTCCCGCTCTTCCCGTACGTCCCAGCTCCGCACCCGTGCGACCGTGCTGGCCGCCGGCCTTGGTGTCTCGGTCGCACTGGGAGCCGGGGTCGCGTCCGCCGCCGACACCACGGCCGCGTCCGGTGCCGCCAGTGCCGTTCAGGCGCAGGCCGCCGCTCAGGCCAAGGCCGCCAAGGTCGAGGCCGCGAAGGCCGCGAAGGCTGAGAAGGCCGCCAAGGCCGCCGCCGCGAAGAAGGCGGCCGCGAAGAAGGCCGCCGCCAAGAAGGCCAAGCCGTCCTGGATCGACCCGGTGAAGAAGTACAAGCTCTCCGCGTCCTTCGCCCAGAACGGCGGCATGTGGCAGTCCACCCACAGCGGCCAGGACTTCGCCGTGCCGAGCGGCACCCAGGTCGTCGCCACCCACGGCGGCACCGTGGTCAAGGCCGGCGGCAACGGCGCCGGCGACGGTCCCGCGTACGGCAACGCCGTCGTGATCAAGCACGGCAACGGCACGTACTCCCAGTACGCCCACCTGTCGAAGGTCACCGTGCGGATCGGCCAGATCGTCAAGACCGGCCAGGAGATCGCCAAGTCCGGCAACACCGGCAACTCGAGCGGTCCGCACCTGCACTTCGAGATCCGTACGACCCCGAACTACGGCTCGGCGGTCGACCCGGTGAAGTTCCTGCGCGCCAAGGGCGTGAAGGTCTGACCGGAAGGGGTGATCCCCCCGGCCCGCTAGGAGCCCCCGGCTCCCCGGTGGGCCTGGGTCACCAGGTCCGTGGCGACCTCGAGGACGGCTTTGTTCTTCTCCTCGGGGTCGCCTTCCATGTCCTGCATCAGGAACATCCCGGCGTGCAGTGTGAACAGCGCGCTGACGCAGCGGACCTGGTCGGCCATGTCCGCGTCCGGGTCGATGATGATGTCGCGCAGGCTGCGGATGCGCTCCTTGAAGGAGTCGCCGATGCGCAGTTCCCGTACCGTCGCCTGGTTCTCGTGCATGAAGCGGAACAGCGGGGCCGCCTGGGCGAGCGTGTCGGCGTAGCGGCGGACGATCTCCTGCTTGGTCTCCAGGGTGTGCGGCTGCTGCCGGCCCCACTCGATCAGGTCCTCGATCGGCTGGGTGAGGTCCTCGAAGATGCTGACGAGGATCTCTTCCTTCGTCTTGAAGTGGTAGTAGAGCGCCGCCTTGGTGACCTCCAGGTGCTCCGCGATCTCGCGCAGGGAGGTCTTCTCGTAGCCGTGCTCCGCGAAGAGTTCGAGGGCCACGTCCTGGATGCGCCGGCGGGTGTCCCCGCGGCGCCGCTGCCTGGTGCCGTCCATGGTGCCGCCCATCCTCCTACGCCCCCCGCTTTCCATAAAACTTACTTGACGCCCGGCTAGTTCCGGGGCTAGCTTCCGAGTGTAGTCACTAGCCGGTCGGCAAGTAAGTAGCGTAGCTGGGGGAGTGGGAAGCGATGGCGGACACGACGGACACGACGGACACACCGGCGGCAGACGCCGGGGAGAAACAGCCGAAGAGCGTGCGGGTCGTGCTGCTCGCGCTGATGATCGCCATGATGCTCGCGATGCTCGACAACATGATCATCGGTACGGCGATGCCGACGATCGTCGGTGAGCTGGGCGGGCTCGAACACCTCTCCTGGGTCGTCACCGCCTACACGCTCGCGACCGCGGCCTCCACCCCGCTGTGGGGCAAGCTCGGCGACATGTACGGCCGCAAGGGCACGTTCCTGTCGTCCATCGTCCTGTTCCTGATCGGCTCCGCGCTCAGCGGCATGGCCCAGAACATGAGCGAGCTGATCGGCTTCCGTGCCGTGCAGGGCCTCGGCGCCGGCGGTCTGATGGTCGGCGTCATGGCGATCATCGGTGACCTGATCCCGCCCCGGGAGCGCGGCAAGTACCAGGGCATGATGGCCGGCGTCATGGCGCTGGCGATGATCGGCGGTCCGCTGGTCGGCGGCACCATCACCGACAACTGGGGCTGGCGCTGGGCGTTCTACATCAACCTTCCCCTCGGCGTGATCGCGCTGGTCGCCGTCAGTGCCGTGCTGCACCTGCCCAAGAAGCGCTCCAAGGCGCGGATCGACTACCTGGGCGCCGGGCTGCTGACCGTAGGCATCACCGCGATCGTGCTCGTCACGACCTGGGGCGGCACGGAGTACGCCTGGAGCTCCGCGCGGATCATGGAGCTGATCGGCATCGGGGTCGCCGCGCTCGTCGGGTTCGTGTTCTGGCAGACCAGGGCCGCCGAGCCGGTGCTGCCGCTGCACATCTTCCGCAGCCTGAACTTCACGCTGATGTCGGTCATCGGCTTCATCACCGGCTTCGTGATGTTCGGCGCCACGCTCTTCCTGCCGCTGTACCAGCAGGCCGTCCAAGGTGCCTCCGCGACGAACTCCGGGCTGCTGCTCCTGCCGATGCTCGGTGCGATGCTCGTGACCTCGATGGTCGCCGGGCGGGTGACCACGAACACCGGCAAGTACAAGGTCTTCCCGATCGTCGGCAGCGCGCTGATGATCGTCGGGCTCTACCTGCTGTCCACGATGGACACCGGGACCTCGCGTCTGACCTCCGGTGTCTTCATGGCCGTGGTCGGGCTCGGCATGGGCTGCCTGATGCAGATCACCATGCTGGTCGCGCAGAACAGCGTGGAGATGAAGGACATGGGCGTCGCGTCCTCGTCGACCACCCTGTTCCGTACGCTCGGTTCCTCCTTCGGCGTCGCCATCATGGGTGCGCTGTTCAACCACCGCGTCCAGGACGTCATGACCGAGCGGGGCGGTTCCCTCGGCTCCAAGCTGACCGAGCAGTCCGCGCAGCTCGACGCGAAGAGCCTGGAGAAGCTTCCGGTGCTGGTCCGGGAGGCGTACCAGCACGCGGTGTCCGCCGGCACGCACTCGGCGTTCCTGCTCGGGGCCGTGGTGGCGGTGGTCGCATTCGTGGCGGCCGTCTTCGTCAAGGAGGTCCCGCTGAAGGGAGCGGGTCCGAAGGAGGACGGCAAGCCGGACGCCCCGGCGGCGCAGCCGTCCGTGGTCGAGGCCGTCTGACCGCACCGCACGAGGCCCCCGGGAGTGTCCGCCCGGGGGCCTTCGTCATGCCCGGCGAGCGTCTGTCGGAGGCCGTTGACGCGGGCTGCGGCGTGAAGTTTTACGCCGGGCGATCATGGCCTCGCGCAGCGGCTCGGTGACGCCGGGCTAGTCGGCGCAAGGCGGGACGCCGCGCACGTAACGCCGCGCACGTAGTCGACATCCGGCTCGGCGCGGTACGGCGAGCCGGGTCGTTGTCAGACCCCCGTGTCACCATCGGTTGCATGGACAAGACGCGCCAGATCCGGCTGGCCAAGGACGCCATGGACCGGGACTGGGCCGACCCTGGGCTCGACCTGGACACCGTGGCCGCGCACGCCGGGTACTCGCGCTACCACTTCATCCGCGCCTTCAAGGAGGCGTACGGCGAGACCCCCGGCCAGTACCTCACGCACCGCCGGACAGAACGCGCCGAGGACCTGCTGCGCACGGCGAACTTGTCGGTGACGGAGATCTGCCACCTGGTCGGCTTCAGCAGCGTCGGCACCTTCTCCGCCCGCTTCAAGGCCTGGACCGGCCTGACGCCCAGCGAGTACCGGACGAAGCACGTGGGCCGGGGCGCCGCCCTCATACCCGGCTGCTACGCCATGCTCTGGGCCGGCGGTTTCCGCTCCGCGCCTGGCGCCGGCATACAGCGCAATTCCGGAGAAGCGGGCTGACACCCCCGCTGCCTACCGTGGCAGAGCAGGCACACCGGCCGCAGCGTCAGAACAGGAGCACGCCATGATCAAGGGTCTCGCCATCTCGACCGTCTGGGTCCTCGACCAGGACCGGGCGAAGGAGTTCTACACGGAGAAACTGGGCCTGGAGGTCCGTACGGACATGACCATGGGCGAGGGCGGCATGCGCTGGCTCACCGTCGGCTCGCCGAACCAGCCCGACGTCGAGCTGACGCTGATGGTGCCCGGCTCGCCCGCGATGGATCCCGAGTCCGCCGAGATGCTCCGCAAGCTGGTGGCCAAGGGCGCGCTCGGTGCGGGCGTGCTGACCACCGACGACATCCACGGCGACTACAAGAAGCTCAAGGACCGGGGGGTGGAGTTCCTCCAGGAGCCGCAGGAGCGCCCGTACGGCACCGAGGCGCTGTTCCGCGACGACTCCGGCAACTGGTTCTCCTTCACCCAGCCCCGCGAGGGCGGCCTCGACATGGACCAGGACTGGACCTGCTGACTCACGCGAGTCCGAAGGCCTGGAAGGCCTAGGACCCCGGCAGCATCGGGTAACTCCCCGTGTTCGTCGGCGCGTGCTCCGGCAGCCACAGCACGGCGACCGCGCCCTCGGCCGGCAGATGCTCCGGCGTCCCCGGCGTGCGCACGTTGCGGAAGGTCAGCCGGGCGCCCATCACCCGGGCCTGCCCGGCCGCGATGGTCAGGCCGAGTCCGTGGCCGTGCCCGGCCCGGTCCTTGCTGCCGGTGCGGAAGCGGCTCGGCCCCTCGGCGAGCAGGTCCTCGGGGAAGCCCGGGCCGTGGTCGCGCACGCGGATGACCCGGCCCTCGACGCTGACCTCGATGGGCGGCTTGCCGTGCCGGGCCGCGTTGGCCAGGAGGTTGAACAGCACGCGCTCCAGGCGGCGTGGGTCGGTGGTGACCTCCGACTCGTGCACGATGCGCACCTCGATGGCCGGATCCTTGGCCGCCACCCGCCGGGCGACGAACTCGCCCAGCATGAGGTCCTGCAGTTCCGCCCGCTCGGAGGCCCCGTCCAGCCGGGCCACCTCCAGCACGTCCTCGACCAGCGTGCGCATGGCCTTCGCACGGTCCAGCACCAGCTCGGTCGGGCGCCCGGGCGGCAGCAGTTCCGCGGCGGTCAGCAGTCCGGTCACCGGGGTGCGCAGCTCGTGCGCGATGTCGGCGGTGACCCGCCGCTCGGCCTCGATGCGCTGCCGCAGCGCGTCCGCCATGGCGTCCACCGCGCTCGCCAGGTCGTCCGTCTCGTCCCGCACGACCCCGCCCATGGCGTCCCGCACCCGCACGTCCGTCTCGCCGCCCGCGAGCTGGTTGGCCGCGATGGCCGCCTTGCGCAGCCGCCGCGAGAGATGCCCGCCGATGAGCACGCCGAGCGCGCTGCCGCCGAGGACGACCGCGATGGACCCGATGAGCAGGGCCTGGTCGAGGTCCTGCAGGATGTCCGAGCTGCGGTCGGTGAAGCCCGAGTGCAGCGACATCACCTGCCCGTTCTTCAGCGGCACGGCGGCCCATATGTCGGGCACGTCACCCGGCCGGTCCGCCACGTACGTCGCCCGCTGGCCCGCCTCGACCCGGTCCCGCAGCGCATGGGGCAGGTTCGGGTCGTTGATCTTGGTGTTGGGGAAGTTCATCCGCCCGGACAGCTCGAAGTTGCGCTGGGCGATCAGGATCCGCTCATCGGCGAGGTCGCGCGCGTTGTCCAGCATCGAGACCCGGGCGGCGTTGTGCACGACGAGGCTCAGCGCGATCGCCACCAGTGCGCCCACCAGCGCGATGGCCGCGCTCAGCTTCCATCTGAGGCCCGTACGGATGCCCGCACGCTCCAAGCCCGCGGCGACCAGGCGCCGGAAGTGCCCCCTCATACCCCTGCCCCTGCTCAGGCCTTCAACTTGTAGCCGAAGCCACGGACCGTCTCGATCCGGTCCTGGCCGATCTTCTGCCGCAGCCGCTGCACATGCACGTCGACGACGCGGGTGTCCCCGCCCCAGCCGTAGTCCCACACCCGCTCCAGCAGCTTGTCGCGGGAGAGCACCGTGCCGGGCGCGGAGGAGAACTCCAGCAGCAGCCGCATCTCGGTCGGCGTCAGCGCCACCGGCTGCCCGGCGCGCCGGACCTCCATGCCCTCGGTGTCGACCTCCAGGTCCCCGAAGGCCAGCACCCCGCCGCTCGCCGGGGCGGCCGGCTCCTCGCCCCGGCCGCCGCCCGCGTGCCCGAAGCGGCGCAGCACCGCGCGGATCCGGGCGACCAGGACGGCACCGTCGAACGGCTTGGTCACATAGTCGTCGGCGCCCGCCTCCAGCCCCAGCACGACGTCGATGGAGTCGGCCCGCGCCGACAGCATGATCACCGGCACCGTCGACTCGTCGCGGATGCGGCGGCACAGGCTGACACCGTCGAGGCCGGGAACCATGACGTCCAGCAGCGCGATGTCGGGGCGGTCCGCCCGGAAGGCCTCCAGACCCGACAGCCCGTCGGGCATGGCGGTGACCACGAAGCCGTCCCGTTCCAGGGCGAGCTGCGTGGCCTCGCGGATGACGTCGTCGTCCTCGACGAACAGGACGTGGGTCTGGTCTGCCATCCCGGTGCTCTCAGTCCTTCGTGGTCCGTGGGGGTGCGTTCTCTCTGCTGGGACGCACGGGCCGTGTGATGCGTTCACCGAGGGATCGGTCCGAGCGGTCCGATCGGTTCACGCGGCCCTGCGCCCGCGTCAGCCCGCGGGCGCCGGTGTCGGGCTGTCGCCGGCGACCTTCCCGTAGTCGTTGTGCGTGCGGTACTTCTCGGCGAAGTGGCCGGAGGTCCATCTGTACGTGATCACGTTCTCCCCGGAGGGGCTCGACACCGGGTCGCCCTTCTCGTACACCTGCTTGGTCACCACCAGGTCGCCCCGGTCGATCTCCGCGTAGACCGGCGGTTCCTCGGCCTTGAACACATTCTCGTACGAGCCGTCCTGCTCGCGATACACGTAACTGCCCACCCCCACGGCGTCACCGCAGGTCAGCACGTTGACGACGACGTCGTCCGCGGAGCCGCCGGTCAGATTGCCGTAGGAGACGTCGACCGGGTACTCGTCGGCCACGCACGGCTTCAGCTCGCGCTTCACCTCGGGCGCGACCTTCGGGTCGTCCTTGACGAGCTTGACCGCGTTCACGGTGTCGGGCGACTTCGACGGCGCGGCGGACGGGGTGGCGGCGGCGCCCGCCACCGAGTCGGCGTGCGCCGGGCCCTCGTCGCGGGCGCCGGTCCCGCCGGCACCGCACCCGGACACCAAAAGGGCGAGGGCGGTGGGCACGGCCAGTGCCGCGCTCACCGCCTGGATACTGCCCCGGGTCCGCGCAGAACCCTCGCCGGTCAGGCCGCGCACCGCTCCCGCTCCTCACGCTCCAGCGCGCGTGCGTCCAGATCGCGGGACTCCAGCTCCTCGCGGAGCCGGGCGAGCGCCCGGTGCAGCGTGCTCTTGACCGTTCCGGCCGACATGCCGAGGGCGGCGGCCGTCTCCTCCGTGGACATCTGCTCCCAGTGTCGCAGCACCACGACACTGCGCTGCTTCGGGGCGAGCACCTTCAGGACGTCCATCAGCAGGGCGCGGTCCGCGTGCTGCTCGGTGGCGTCGTCGACCGAGGCGTCCGGGAGCTGCTCGGTCGGGACCTCCTCCAGCTTCCGCGCCCGCCACCACTCCGTACGGGTGTTGATCATCACCCGGCGCAGGTAGGCGTCCGCCAGCCGCTTGTCCTCGATGGTCTCCCAGCGGCGGTACGTCCGTACCAGCGCCGTCTGCAGCAGATCCTGTGCGTCCGTCGGGTCCGGGACCAGGCGGCGGGCACTGCGCAGCAGCGCGTCCTGCCGGGTGCGGACGTAGTCCTCGAACTCGAGCACCTCGCCGTGCGCCATGGTGAACCGCCTCCCGTTTCCCCGTTCGGGCCGGCTCCCCGCCGCCCGTGTACTGCCTGTGGTCTTCAGTCGTCCCGTGTCTTCCGGGAACGCATCTGAAGGTACGGAGGCGTTGTCACGGCGCTGTCCGAAGCAGCCTGCGGCCAGCGCTCGGCTGTCCGTCGGTTGTGTAACGGAAGCCCGAACGGGGTAGAGCGGTGGGGGCGTTGAGGTGGGTTCGGGGTGATTTGTCCACCCTGGGTGTTGTGACGGGCGGCGGCCCGCGGCTGTGATGTGTCTGTACGTCAGGTCAGCGGCAGCCGGTACAGACCGTCCGCCATCGGCTCCACCAGACCGTCGGAGACGAGACCGTCGAGGGCGCGGGCCCGCTGCACCGGCTCGTGCCACACCCGGTCCAGTGCCGCCTGCGGAACGGGCCCGTGCGCCTCCCGCAGCACGGCGAGCAGCCGCCCCCGCACCTGCCGGTCGGTGCCCGCGTAGGTCTGGCCGCGGCGCGGCGGCCCGTCGTGCTCCGGCTTGCCCGCCAGCCGCCACGCGCACTGCGCGGCGATCGGGCAGCGGTGGCACGACTCGCTCTTCGCCGTGCACACCAGCGCGCCCAGCTCCATGGAGGCGGCGGCCCAGCGGGCGGCGGTCGGCTCCTCCTCGGGCAGCAGCGCGCGGGCCAGCTTGCGCTCGGCGGCGGTGGTGGCGTTCGGCGGGTACCGCACGCCGGTGACCGCGCGGGCGAAGACCCGGCGCACATTGGTGTCCAGCACCGGGTGCCGCTGCCCGTAGGCGAAGGAGGCGACGGCGGCGGCCGTGTACTCGCCGATGCCGGGCAGCGCCAGCAGCTGGGCGTGGTCGGCCGGTACGTCACCGCCGTGCCGTTCCGTTATGGCGACGGCGGCGCCGTGCAGCCGCAGCGCGCGGCGCGGGTAGCCGAGCCGGCCCCAGGCGCGGACGGCCTCGCCGGGCGCCTCCTTGGCCAGGTCGGCGGGGCGGGGCCAGCGCTCCAGCCACTGCTCGTAGACGGGCAGGACACGGCTCACCGGCGTCTGCTGCAGCATGAACTCACTGACCATCACCCCCCACGCCCCGGCCTCCGGACGCCGCCACGGCAGGTCACGGGCGTTCTCTTCGAACCAGTCGATGACGGGGGAGTGCAGGTTCTCTCCGAGGGGCGGCCCGGAGGGGGTGTCGGCGGGGGCGGGGGTGGGGTGCGGGGGCTTCGTGGGAGCAGTCATGGCCTCTCGATGGTGCCACGCAGAGCCACCTGTTCGGGCACACCGCCACCCCTGAAGGGGCCAGGTACCTGACGATCGACAGCAGTGCGCGCAGGTCGGGCGCTTGTAGCGTCAGGCGCATGGAACGTCCTGGCGCGGTCTCTGTTGCCCGTGGCGCCCTCCTCTGGGCCGCCTTAGCCGTCCCGGCGCTCACGGCGGACCGGGTCGGGCTGAACGAGCCGCGGCAGGGCTGGCAACAGGCGGCCGGCGTGGCGGTGCTGGCCGTGGCCGCCGCTCTCGCCCGGCGGGTACCGCTCGCGGCCTTCGGGCTGGCGGCCGCCCTGAGTCTGGCCGCCGCTCCCGCCCTGTTCACCGTCTCCTACGGGCCCGCCCTCGGCGTGTGCGCGCTGCTGCTCGGGTGGCGGGCGAGCCGGGCACGCCCCGCCGTACTGTGCTTCGCGGCCGTCGGCTGCGCGGGCACCGCCCGGATCGCGCTCGCCGGGGCCGACCCGGCCCCCGAGTGGCTCGTCATGATGGGCACGTTGCTCTTCGGCTGTGTCTTCCCCTGGCTCGGCGGGCGCTACTGGCGGCAGAGCCGGGAGCTGGCCGAGGCGGGGTGGCTGCGCGCCGCCCGGCTGGAGGACGAGGCCCGCTTCGCCGAGGAACGTGCCCGGCTGCGTGAACGGGCCAGGATCGCCCAGGACATGCACGACTCCCTCGGCCACGAGCTGAGCCTCATCGCTCTGCGCGCGGGCGCCCTCCAGGTCGCCCCAGGCCTCAACGACGAACACCGGGCCGCGGCTGCCGACCTGCGCACGGCCGCCGCCGACGCCACGGATCGGTTGCACCGCATCATCGGCGTGCTGCGCGAGGAAGACGACGAGCCGGCGCCGCTGACCCCGGCAGGCGAGACCCTTGAGCAACTCGTCGCCCGCGCGGCCGAGTCGGGCCTGCCGGTGCGCTGGGACCCCGGTGGAAACGACCCGGCCGCGGACCCCGGCGAGGTCGCCGAGCGGTTGCTGCACCGTGTCGCCCGGGAGGCGCTGACCAACGCGGCACGGCATGCACCGGGCGCCCCCGTGGTCGTGGCGGTCACGGGGCGCACCGCGGGCACTTGCGTCACCGTCACCAGCGGCCGGGCGACACGCGAGGGCCCTCCGCCCTCCGGAGGAGGTACGGGCCTGCTCGGGCTGCGTGCCGCGGTGACCTCGGCCGGCGGGGAGTTCGAGGCGGGCCCGCACGGGGAGGGCTTCCGGGTCCGGGCGTACGTCCCCGAGCAGCGGACCGCCGTCCCGCCCGCGCGCCCCCGGGCGCCGTTCACCCACGCCCGCCGCCGGGTCGCCGTCGGCCTCGGTACCGCGGCCGGGGTGGGCGCGGTGCTCGTCGGCACCGCCTTCGGCTGGTACGCCTACACGGAGAAGCGCGCGGTGCTGGAACCCGCCGCGTACGCGGCACTGCGCTCAGGCGCCCCGGCGGCCGACGTCGAGCGTGTGCTGCCCGAGCGCGACGTGCGCGACCCGCCCACCGAGCGAGCGCCGACACCGGCACCGGACGGTGCCGACTGCCGTTACTACCGGGCGAGCGGCAAACTGTTCGTCTCCGTCGACCACTTCAGACTGTGCTTCGACGCGGGGCGGCTCGTCGCCAAGGACGTGGTCCCGCGCGCCGGGCAGGCCTCCGAGGGCCAGGACGAAGACGAGGAGTTCTCACGGTGATCCGCGTGTTGTTGGCCGACGACGAGGCGATGGTCCGGGCCGGGGTGCGCGCCATCCTGGGCAGCGGCGGCGAGACGGAGGTCGTCGCCGAGGCGGGCGACGGCCGCGAGGCGGTCGAACTGGCCCGCGCGCACCGGCCTGACGTGGCCCTGCTGGACATCCGCATGCCACGTCTGGACGGTCTCGCGGCGGCCGAGGAGATCGTACGGACCGTGCCCGGCACGGCCGTAGCGATGCTCACCACGTTCTCCGAGGGCGCCTACGTGACCCGCGCCCTCAGCGGCGGCGCCACCGGCTTCCTGCTGAAATCCGGAGACCCGTACGAACTCGTCGCGGGAGTGCGGGCGGTGGCCGCCGACGCCGCGTTCCTCTCACCCAAGGTGGCCCGGTACGTCATCGACGAGGGGCTCGGGGGCGGCCGCCTCAGCCGCGAGACACAGGCACGCGCGCGTGCGGCGGCCCTGAGCCCCCGTGAACGCGAGGTGCTCGGCCTGGTGGGCGCGGGTCTGTCCAACCCGGAGATCGCCGCCCGGCTGCATCTGGTCGAGGGCACGGTCAAGGCCTACGTCAGCGCGGTTCTGGACCGGCTCGGCGTACGCAACCGGGTACAAGCGGCGATCGTGGCGTACGAGGCGGGACTGGTGGAGGCATGAGGGGGTGGTGCGCTCGTGGCCTTGCACGGCTTTGAACACCGCGCACGCGGCCCGGTGCAGCGCCTCGCCGCGCGTCCCGGCTCACCGGCGCACGGGCGTCTCGTACGACACGATGGGCGCCGGGCCCGGCCCCATCACCCACCGCACGGCCGGTGCCGACCAGGTGCGCATCGCCCCGGCCAGCCGCGTCATCGGCGCCGTGCCCAGCCGTACGGCGGCGAGGGTGACGAGCGTGCCCAGCCCTAGCCCTGCCAGGACGTCGTGGGGATAGTGCACGCCGACGAAGACCCGGGAGAAGGCCATGAGCAGGGCGAGCGGGGCCGTCAGCCACAGCAGCGTGCGCCGGACCAGGGCCAGGGCGACCGCCGAGGCGCCCGCGATCGTGGCGTGGTTGGACGGAAAGGACCAGTCGCCGTGCGGCGGGCATGCGGCCAGCGACACGGCCGCACCGGCCACCGCCCGGCACGGACGCTCCTCCGTGACAGCGGACTTGAGCACCTCACTGCACACATACGCCACAGCGGTGGCCAGAGGTGCAAGGGCCGCTATCGCGAACGCGTGGGGGCTGTCGCGGCGGGCACGCCACCAGCCGGCGACGAACAGCGCGACGAAGACCAGCAGTCCGGCCTCCGTCCATGTTCTGGCCCCGTGTTGTACCCACATCGGGGTGTCGTGGGCGAAGTCGGTGATGTCGCGGTAGAGCGCGGCGTTCTCGAAGGTCATGGTCACGGACGGTAGGCGACGGGTTGATCTCGTCACACCCTGCGATCGTCACGTCTCGTACCTGACGAAAGACGGGGGTGGGGACGTCATTTCCGGGATGATGATCCGGAAAAGTTGTAGGCCAGAGCGGCGGGTGGGACAGGTGAACGCGCCGATCTCTCGTAAGGTTTGCGCCGTGGGATCTCTGCGCAATCCGGTCGGGCCGCTTCCCTCCTCCATCTACTGGCGTCGGAGGGTCGTACTGGTGTCTGTGGTCGCCGTGTTGGCGCTGCTGACCACCTGGATCGTGACGATGGGCGGCGGGGGCGGCAAGGACGGCGACAACGGCGCCAACGGCAAGAATCCCGCGCCCTCCATCACGCCCGGCCCGTCCAGTTCGGGCCCGGCCATCAGCCAAGCGCCCGGCGGACGCGACGAGTCGGGCGGCGGCGGTTCCGGCGGCTCGTCGTCCGGGTCCGGCGACGGCTCCGGTGACGGCTCGGGCGACGGGTCGGGAGACGGTTCGGGCTCGGGCTCCGGCGACGGTTCCGGCTCGGGCGGTTCCGGGGGGTCGGGCGGCGGCGGTTCCGGCGGCTCGGGGAGCGGCACCACCGCGGGCGGCGTCGGCGTCGGCGACACCCTGCCGGCCGGATCGACCCTGCCCAACTGCACTGCCGCCGCAGTGAAGTTCAGCCTGCGCAGCCGGCACAACACCTACGACCCCGAGCAGACGCCCACGTTCCTGCTGACCGCGCGGAACGTCTCCGGCAGCGACTGCAAGATCGACCTCGGGCCGAAGAACGCGGTGTTCACGATCGCCCCGGCGAGCAGCGACGACGACTACTGGTCCTCCGAGGACTGCCCCAAGGCCGCCGCGCACCAGCTGTACCGGGTCGCCGCCGGCAGTGGCATCACCTACACCGTGAAGTGGGACCGCAAGCCGAGCGCCCCCGAGTGCGCCACGCCTCCGGCGGGTTCGGCCGGGGCGGGCACGTACCTGGTGGAAGCCAAGGCTCCGGGCTTTGCGAAGGTGCAGACGTCGTTCGTGCTGTCGGCCGACTGAAGCCCGAAACACCTGAGGGCGGTACCCCCTTGCCGGGTACCGCCCTCAGCCGTTCTGCCGTTCCTGCCGGGTCTGCCGTACGCGTCAGACGTACCGCTCCAGGATCGACGACTCCGCCAGCCGCGACAGCCCCTCGCGGACGCTGCGCGCCCGGGCCTCACCCACGCCGTCCACCGTCTGCAGGTCGTCGACGCTCGCGGCGAGCAGCTTCTGCAGCCCGCCGAAGTGCTCGACCAGGCGGTCGATGATCGCGCCGGGGAGCCGGGGCACCTTGGCGAGGAGGCGGAAGCCGCGCGGGGAGACCGCCGAGTCCAGCGTCTCGGGCGCGCCGGTGTAGCCCAACGCCCGGGCCACCGTGGACATTTCGAGCAGCTCGGCGTGGGTGAGGGCGTCGAGTTCGGCGAGGGCCTCGTCGACCGTGCGGGAGCGTTTGGCCGTGGGCTCGGGGACGTAGTCCCGCACGACCAGCTCGCGCTCGGGCTCCACGCCCGCGATCAGCTCGTCGAGCTGGAGGGCCAGCAGCCGGCCGTCCGTGCCCAGCTCCACCACGTACTCGGCGATCTCGGTGGCGATGCGGCGCACCATCTCCAGACGCTGGGCGACCGCCGAGACGTCCCGGACGGTGACCAGGTCCTCGATCTCCAGCGCCGACAGCGTGCCCGCGACCTCGTCGAGGCGGAGCTTGTAGCGCTCGAGGGTGGCGAGCGCCTGGTTGGCGCGGGACAGGATCGCCGCCGAGTCCTCCAGGACGCGGCGCTGGCCGTCGACGTACAGGGCGATCAGCCGCATCGACTGGGAGACGGAGACCACCGGGAAGCCGACCTGCTTGCTGACGCGGTCCGCGGTGCGGTGCCGGGTGCCCGTCTCCTCCGTCGGGATCGTGGGGTCCGGGACCAGCTGCACGCCCGCGCGCAGGATCTTCGACAGGTCCGAGGACAGCACGATGCCGCCGTCCAGCTTGCACAGCTCGCGCAGCCGGGTCGCGGTGAACTCGACGTCCAGCACGAAGCCGCCGCTGCACAGCGTCTCGACCGTCTTGTCGAAGCCGAGCACGATGAGCCCGCCTGTGTTGCCGCGGAGCACCCGCTCCAGGCCGTCACGCAGGGCGGTGCCGGGTGCCACGGCGCTCAGAGAGGCGCGCATCAGGCCATCGGTACCGGCACTCCCGCCGGACTTTCCGGGAGCCGATGCCCGGTCGTTGGCTGCCACTGCACTCCTCCGGTCGCAGGTCCTGGGCGCCCCCGTGTCGCGCGCTCGGTTCGCACGGACGGGCGAGACCAGGGCAAAGTCTACCGGCGACCCTCCTCGTCCTGTGGGGCCTCTCTGCGACGGGACCGGGGAAGGACCCGCAGGGCGTCCCCTATGTCCGCGACTTCCAGGACCTTCATGCCCGCCGGGACCTTGCCCGGGTCGCTCGGCACCAGGGCGTGTGTGAAGCCCAGGCGGTGGGCTTCGGCCAGTCTGCGCTGCACTCCGGTGACCCGTCTCACCTCGCCCGCCAGGCCCACTTCGCCGATCGCGACGAGGTTCTTCGGGAGAGGTGTGTCACTCGCCGCGCTCGCCAGGGCGAGGGCGACGGCCAGGTCCGCGGCCGGCTCGGAGAGCTTCACACCGCCGACCGTCGCGGAGTAGATGTCCCTTTTGCCCAAGGCGCTGATCCGCCCGCGCTGTTCCAGCACCGCGAGCATCATCGAGACGCGGGAGGTCTCCAGGCCCGAGGTGGTGCGGCGCGGGGAGGGGATCTGCGAGTCGACCGTGAGCGCCTGGACCTCGGCGACCAGCGGGCGGCGGCCCTCCAGGGTGACGGTCAGGCAGGTGCCCGGGACCGGTTCGGCCCGGCGGGTCAGGAAGAGTCCGCTCGGGTCGGCGAGGCCCGTGATGCCCTCGTCGTGCAGCTCGAAGCAGCCGACCTCGTCGGTGGTGCCGTAGCGGTTCTTGACGCCGCGCACGAGCCGGAGGCGGGCGTGCCGGTCGCCCTCGAAGGACAGGACCACGTCCACGAGGTGCTCCAGCAGGCGCGGCCCGGCGATCGCGCCGTCCTTGGTGACATGGCCCACCAGCAGCGTGGACATGCCGCGATCCTTGGAGGCCCGGATGAGGGCGCCGGCGACCTCCCGCACCTGGGCCATGCCGCCGGGCGCTCCGTCGATCTCCGGGGAGGCCACCGTCTGCACCGAGTCCATGATCAGCAGCGACGGCTTCACCGCGTCCAAATGGCCCAGCACCGCCGCCAGATCCGTCTCGGCCGCCAGGTACAGGTGGTCGTCGATGGCGCCGATGCGGTCGGCGCGCAGCCGGACCTGGCTGGCCGACTCCTCGCCCGTGACGTACAGCGTGCGGTGCTCGTCGCTCGCGGACTTGGCGGCCACGTCGAGCAGGAGCGTCGACTTGCCGACGCCCGGTTCGCCCGCGACCAGCACCACCGCGCCGGGGACCAGTCCGCCGCCGAGCACGCGGTCCAGCTCGGGGACGCCGGTGGGGCGGGCGGTGGCCTGGCGGCCGTCCACCTGGCCGATGGGCAGGGCGGAGGTGGTGACCCGGCCCGGTGTCGTCGTACGCACCGCGGGCGCGCCGTACTCCTCGACCGTCCCCCAGGCCTGGCACTCGGGGCAGCGGCCGAGCCACTTCGCCGTCTGCCACCCGCACTCCGTGCAGCGGTAGGACGGGCGGTCCTTGGTGGTCTTCGTACGGGCAGCCATGGACGAAACCGTAGCCGCCGGCACTGACATCGCGGGGACCGGCCGGCGGCGGCCGCTTGCGCGCCAGGGGCCCGCCACCCCGCGCCAAAGGCGGAACGCCCGGCGGCGGCCACCTGCGCGCCAGGGGTCCGCCACCCCGCGCCAGCGGCGGAACGCCTGGTTCATGTCCCCGATTGAGGGATCGTTTCACCCGTACGGATTAAATGTGCTCAAGCCGCCTGAAGGTGCCACTCCCGGCCGCCTACGGTCGCCGAATGATGAGCAGTACTCCGGAGATCTCGACCCGCTCGACCCGCACGGCCGGCGCACACCGGGCCCACCGGGAAGCGCGTGACCGCGGGGCGGCGCGCACGCTGGCGCAGCGGCCGCCCGCGCGCTACGAGCCCTACCTGGACGGCCTGTTCACCTACTGCCTGTCCGTGCTGTGCGACCACGAGGCCGCGACCGCCGCCCTGGGCGACGTCCTCGCACTCGCCGAACGCCGCGGCCGGCACGTCCCCGGGGCACCCGCGGACCGCAGGGCCTGGCTGTACGCGCTGGCCCGCTGGGCGTGCCTGCGCAAGCTGGCCGAGGCCAAGCAGAAACGTCAGAGCAGCCACGCCGCGGGCCGCACCGACCGGCGGCGTGCCGACCGTCCGGCCGCTCCGGCCCCCTCCGAGGAGGTCCAGGAGCGGCGCCGTCGCGAACTGGCGCTGCTGGCCTGGCCGGAGGCCGCCGGCACCACCCCGGAGCAGCGGGAGGCGCTCGAACTGGCCGTGCGCCACCATCTCGCCGCCCGCGAGGTCGCCGCCGTCCTCGGCATGGACCCGGCCGCCGCCCGCGATCTGCTCGCCTCCGCCGCGTGCGAGGTGGAACGCACGCGTGCGGCCCTCGCCGTGGTCGAGACCGGGGCGTGTCCGAGCGTCGCGCACCTCGCCGGCGACGACCGGCTCGTGCTCGGCACGGCCCTGCGGAGCGAACTCGTCCGGCACGTCGACGACTGCCCGCGCTGCCGCCGCACCGCCGAGCGAGCCATCCCCGGCCGCTGGCCGGGCACCAGCGTCACGCCCGCCGAACTGCCCGTCCTGCCGGCGCCCCGGGCGGCCCTGCACGTCGCCATGGCCCACCACCCGCGCGCGCGAAGCGCGGCACCCCGCTTCGACCGGCGCGGCTTCCCGATGGACCCCAAGGACCACGCCGCCCGAAGGGACCGCCTGCGCGCGCGTGCCGTCACCACGACCGTCGTCGCCACCGTCGTGGCCGCCCCCGTGCTGGCCCTGTGGGCCGCCTACCGGGGCACCCCGGTCGGCGAGGGACAGGACGGCCGCTCGGCCTCCGCGCGCGAGGCGGACGACCCGTTCGGCCTGGACGGCGAGATGGCGGGCGGCGGCTACGAGAACACCGGCAACGCGAGCACGCGGCCCGGCCCCCGCTTCGGCAAGGACGGCAAGGCCGACGTCTCCGTCGAGGTCATCGGCGTCGCCGGCGCCGGCCGCGAGGCCGCCCTGGAGGTCACGGCCGACAACAGCGGTGACACCACCCTCGTCACCCTGACCGCGACCGGCCCGGCCCCGGTCCGCTGGTCCGCGTCCACGGGAGCCCACTGGCTCTACCTCAGCCAGTCGTCGGGAACGCTCCGGCCCGGCGAGTCGTTGACGATCAAGGTGTACGTCGACCACCTGCGGGAGCCCGCCGGCCCCTGGCAGGCGCGGGTCGCGGTCGCCCCGGTGGGCGCCGTCGTCCACATCGAGGGCTACGGCGCCGCGCCCAGCACCTCCGGCCCCGGCCCGGACCCCCGCCCCGGCGGCCCTGCCGAGCCGACTCCCACCCAGCCCGACCCGACTCCCACGACCTCCGCCCCGGACCCGGACCCGCCGCCGACCACCCCGCCGCCGTCGACCGACCCGGACCCCACGCCCACGCCGACGGACCCGGGCCCGACCGACCCGACGGGCTCGACGCCGCCGCCCTCGGACAGCGGCGACCCGAGCCCGGCCACGTCGTAGGCGGGCCCTCAGGCCCCCGGATCCGCAGGGTGCGGTGCCAGCAGCGGCAGCTGCGAGGCCAGCCGCTCCTCGCACAGTTCGACCAGCCGGTCGTAGCCGGCCTTGCCCATCAGCTCGATCAGCTCCGGCCGGTAGGAGACGTACACCGGGTCGCCCGCGCCGTGCGCCGAGGTCGCCGACGTGCACCACCAGTGCAGGTCGTGGCCACCCGGGCCCCAGCCGCGGCGGTCGTACTCACCGATCGACACCTGCAGGACGCGCGTGTCGTCGGGCCGGTCGATCCACTCGTACGTCCGCCGTACCGGCAGCTGCCAGCAGACGTCCGGCTTGGTCTCCAGCGGCTCGCGGCCCTCCTTCAGAGCGAGGATGTGCAGCGAGCAGCCCATGCCGCCCTTGAAGCCGGGCCGGTTCTGGAAGATGCACGAGCCCTGGAACGGCCGCGTCTGCCGCTCGCCGTCCTCGTCCTCGGAGACCCAGCCGCCCCGCGTGCCCTCGGCGTGGTGCTGCCAGATGTCCGGCGTGAGCCTGGCCACATGCCCGGCGACGCGCTTCTCGTCGTCCTCGTCGGAGAAGTGGGCACCCAAGGTGCAGCACCCGTCATCCGCGCGGCCCGCCTGGATGCCCTGGCAGCCGCTGCCGAAGATGCAGTTCCAGCGAGAGGTCAGCCATGTCAGATCGCAGCGGAAGACCTGCTCGTCGTCCGCCGGATCGGGAAACTCCACCCACGCGCGGGCGAAGTCCAGGCCCTTCTCGTCGGGTACCGCGACGCCCGGTGATTTGTCGCGCTTGGCCTTTTTCGTCTTTGGCACGTGTCCAGGGTACGGGCCTTGTGCCCCCGCCGAGGACGGCGGACGGGCCGGTGGGCAGTAGCGTTCCGTACATGAGACTCGGTGTCCTCGACGTGGGATCGAACACGGTGCATCTGCTCGTGGTGGACGCGCATCCCGGCGCGTGCCCCCTGCCCGCGCATTCGCACAAGGCGGAACTGCGCCTCGCCCAGCTCCTCGACGAGGACGGCGCGATCGGCCCGCACGGCGTCGACCGGCTGGTCTCGGTCGTCCAGGAGGCGCTCCAGGCCGCCGAGGACAAGGGCGTCGAGGACCTGTTGCCGTTCGCCACCTCCGCCGTGCGCGAGGCCCGCAACGCCGATGACGTCCTCGCGCGCGTGCGCACCGAGACGGGCGTCGAGCTCCAGGTCCTCACCGGCTCCGAGGAGGCCCGGCTGACCTTCCTCGCCGCCCGCCGCTGGTTCGGCTGGTCGGCCGGGAAGCTGCTGGTCCTGGACATCGGCGGCGGCTCCCTGGAGGTCGCGTACGGCATCGACGAGGAGCCCGACGCGGCCGCCTCGCTGCCGCTGGGCGCCGGCCGCCTCACCGCCGGCTGGCTGCCCGGTGATCCGCCCGACCCGGACGACGTCCGCGCCCTGCGCCGCCACGTGCGGACCGAGATCGCCCGCACGGTCGGCGAGTTCAGCCGCTTCGGCACCCCCGACCACGTCGTCGCCACGTCGAAGACCTTCAAGCAGCTGGCCCGCATCGCCGGCGCGGCCCGCTCCGCCGAGGGCCTCTACGTCCTGCGCGAGCTCAAGCGGGAGTCCCTGGAGGGCTGGGTCCCGCGCCTGGCCGCCATGACGGAGCGGGAGCGCGCGGAGCTGCCGGGCGTCTCGGAGGGCAGGGCCGGCCAGCTCCTGGCGGGCGCCCTGGTGGCCGAGGCGGCGATGGACCTCTTCGGCGTGGAGCGTGTCGACATATGCCCGTGGGCGCTGCGGGAGGGCGTGATCCTGCGTCGCCTGGATCACATGGAGTCGGTGTAGGGGCCCGCCCGCCTATGGCAAACACCACAACGGCGAAGAGGCCCCCCACCTCACCCCGACCACACCCCGTAATCTGTCCTGCATGGCAGAGCCAGCCGTGAAGATCCCGGACGCGAAGGTCGCCCTGTCGACGGCCTCGGTCTACCCGGAGTCGACGGCCACGGCCTTCGAGATCGCCGCGCGCCTCGGGTACGACGGAGTCGAGGTCATGGTCTGGACCGACCCGGTCAGCCAGGACATCGACGCCCTGCGCAGACTCAGCGACTACCACCGGATCCCGGTCCTGGCCGTGCACGCCCCCTGCCTGCTCATCACGCAGCGCGTCTGGTCCACCGACCCGTGGACCAAGCTCCAGCGGGCCCGCGCGGCGGCCGAGAAGCTCGACGCGAGCACGGTCGTCGTCCACCCCCCGTTCCGCTGGCAGCGCCAGTACGCCCGGGACTTCGTCGCCGGCATCTGGCGCATGGCGAACGAGACGGACGTACGGTTCGCCGTCGAGAACATGTATCCCTGGCGCTACCGCGACCGCGAGATGCTCGCGTACGCCCCCGACTGGGACGTCACGAAGGACGACTACCGGCACTTCACGATCGACCTCAGCCACACCGCGACGGCCCGCTCCGACGCGCTGGACATGGTCGACCGCATGGGGGACCGTCTCGGCCACGTCCACCTCGCCGACGGCCGGGGCTCGGCCAAGGACGAGCACCTGGTGCCCGGCCGCGGTACGCAGCCCTGTGCCGAGGTGCTGGAGCGGCTCGCCCTGACCGGCTTCGACGGGCACGTCGTCATCGAGGTCAACACCCGCCGCGCCATGTCCAGCGCGGAGCGCGAGGCCGACCTGGCGGAGGCGCTGGCCTTCACCCGCCTCCATCTGGCCTCGGCGGTGAAGGTGCCGCGGCGATGACCGGCCGGCCCCCGGCCGGCGGCGGGTCCGGCACCACCGCCCGCCGCCGCGGCCGCCCCCCGCGCACGGAGTCCGCCGACACCCGCGACCGCATCCTGACCGCCGCCCGCGACGAGTTCTCCGAGCACGGCTACGAGAAGACGTCCGTCCGCGGCATCGCCAAGACGGCCGGCGTCGACCCGGCCCTCGTGCACCACTACTTCGGCACGAAGGAACAGGTCTTCGAGGCGGCGATCACCCAGTCCTTCGGACCCGCCCTGCAGGCTCCGAAGGCCATCGAGGAGGGCCCGCTCGACGGCGTGGGGGAGCGTCTGGCCCGCTTCTTCTTCGGCGTCTGGGAGAACCCGGCGACCCGCGCGCCGCTGCTCGCCGTCGTCCGGTCCGCCCTCACCAACGAGACCGCGGCCGCCGTCTTCCGGCGGATCATCGCCACCCAGGTGCTGCGCCGCATCGCCGTGCGGCTGGAGCTGCCGGACGCCGAACTGCGCGCCGAGCTCGCCGCCGCCCAGCTCGTGGGCACGGCCGTCCTGCGGTACGTCATCAAGGTCGAGCCGCTGGCCTCGGCGGACCCGGAGCAGATCATCGCGCGGCTGGCGCCGGTCGTGCAGGGACATCTGACCGCTCCGTAAGGCGTACGGATGCCGTCGTCCGAGACAGCCATCCCGCATTCCGGACACTGCGTCCCGCCCACTGGATGACCGGCGTACGCTCGGTAGCAGTCAGAAGTCTCCGAATCCTCTGACGCAGTCTCTGAAGGAGCGAGCGACGATGCCCGAGCTGAGGTCCCGCACAGTCACCCACGGCCGCAACATGGCGGGCGCCCGCGCCCTTATGCGTGCCTCCGGTGTACCGGGTGCGGACATCGGCCGCAAGCCGATCATCGCGGTCGCCAACAGCTTCACCGAGTTCGTGCCCGGCCACACGCACCTGGCGCCGGTCGGCCGGATCGTCAGCGAGGCGGTCGTCGCGGCCGGGGGCATCCCCCGCGAGTTCAACACGATCGCCGTCGACGACGGCATCGCCATGGGCCACGGCGGCATGCTCTACTCCCTGCCCTCGCGCGACCTGATCGCGGACAGCGTGGAGTACATGGTCGAGGCGCACTGCGCCGACGCCCTGATCTGCATCTCCAACTGCGACAAGATCACCCCGGGCATGCTGAACGCCGCCCTGCGGCTGAACATCCCGACGGTCTTCGTCTCCGGCGGCCCCATGGAGTCCGGCCGCGCCACCCTGGTCGACGGCACGGTCCGCACCCTCGACCTGGTCGACGCGATCTCCGACGCCGTGAACGACAAGATCTCGGACGAGGACATCCTCCGCATCGAGGAGAACGCCTGTCCGACGTGCGGCTCCTGCTCCGGCATGTTCACCGCCAACTCGATGAACTGCCTGACCGAGGCCATCGGCCTCTCCCTCCCGGGCAACGGCTCGGTCCTGGCCACGCACACCGCCCGCAAGGCGCTGTACGAGGACGCCGCCCGTACGGTCATGGACATCACCCGCCGCTACTACGAGCAGGACGACGAGACGGTCCTGCCCCGCAACGTGGCGTCCTTCGCGGCCTTCGAGAACGCCATGGCGCTCGACATCGCCATGGGCGGCTCGACCAACACGATCCTGCACCTGCTGGCCGCCGCCCAGGAGGCGGGCGTCCCCTTCGGCCTGGACGAGATCAACGCGGTCTCGCGCCGCGTGCCGTGCCTGGCCAAGGTCGCGCCGAACGTCGCCAAGGACCGTACGTACTACATGGAGGACGTGCACCGCGCCGGCGGCATCCCCGCCCTGCTCGGCGAGCTGCACCGGGCCGGCCTGCTCAACGAGGACGTGTACTCCGTGCACAGCCCGTCCCTCGCCGACTGGCTCAAGACCTGGGACGTGCGTGGCGGCTCCCCGTCCGCCGAGGCCGTCGAGCTGTGGCACGCGGCCCCCGGCTGTGTCCGCTCCGCCGAGGCCTTCTCCCAGTCCGAGCGCTGGGAGGCCCTGGACGTGGACGCCGAGGGCGGCTGCATCCGCTCCGCCGAGCACGCCTACTCCAAGGACGGCGGCCTCGCGGTCCTCAAGGGCAATCTGGCGGTGGACGGCTGCGTCGTGAAGACGGCCGGTGTCGACGAGTCCATCTGGACCTTCGAGGGCCCGGCGGTCGTCTGCGAGTCGCAGGAGGAGGCCGTCCAGAAGATCCTCACCCAGCAGGTCAAGGACGGCGACGTCGTCGTCATCCGCTACGAGGGCCCCAAGGGCGGCCCCGGCATGCAGGAGATGCTCTACCCCACCTCGTACCTGAAGGGCCGCGGCCTGGGGAAGACCTGCGCGCTGGTCACGGACGGCCGGTTCTCCGGCGGCACCTCCGGCCTCTCCATCGGCCACGCCTCGCCCGAGGCGGCCGCGGGCGGCACCATCGCCCTGGTCGAGGACGGCGACCGCATCCGCATCGACATCCCGAACCGTGCCATCGAACTGCTGGTGGACGACGCCGAGCTGGCCCGCCGCGAGCAGGCCCTGAACGGCGTGTACGCCCCGAAGAACCGCGACCGCAAGGTCTCGGCGGCGCTGCGGGCCTACGCGGCGATGGCGACCAGCGCGGACAAGGGCGCTGTGCGGGACGTGTCGAAGCTCGGCTGATCCCCTTCCCGCGCCGAGGGCCGTCTCCCACTGCCGGGGGCGGCCCTCATCCGCGTCACCAGGTGGCAGGATCGCCCGCGCGGACGGAGAAGACGGTGCCGTCGGGCGCGGTGGCGTAGAGGCGGTCGCGGGCGAGCACGGGGGCGGGCACCGCGTCCGCGACCCGGTCCGCATTGCTGCCGAGCCGCGCGGACGTCTGCCCCAGAAGCCGGCCCTCGCGTGCGTCCACGCCGAGCAGCCGCCCGTCAGGGGCGGAGAAGTAGACGTACCGGCCGTCGGCCACCGGCGCGGACCCCCGGGTCACCGCGGTCTCCAGGTTCCACTTCTGCTCCCGCGCCTTCATGTCGACGGCCACCAGCGATCCGCCGTCCCCCATGAGGTACACGAGGTCGCCGCGCACCGTGGCCTGGGGCTGGCCGATCGGGACGGGGAGCACCACCCGCCGGGATGCTCCGTCGTCCGGTGTGTAGCGCACCACTGCCTCCGCCGATCCGTAGACCGGGTCGACCAGGACGAAGAAGACCGATCCGTCGACCGCGCCGACGGGCTGGAGCGTCCCCTTCAGCTGAACGTCCCACCGCACCCGGCCCGTTTCCGGGGCGACAGCGGTGACGCGGGTACTCGACCCGTCGTCCGACGTGCTGATCCCGTAGGCCCATGGGTCTGCGGCGAAGGAGGCGAAGTACGGAGCCCGGTGGCCCGGGATCCGGTGGCTCCACTTCGTCCGTCCCGAAGCGCTGTCCACGCCTGTGACCGCTCCGTCGACGCCCGTGACGAGAAGCATGGCCCCCGCGTGCGCCAGCCCGCTGTACGACGGCACGCTCTGCCGCCAACGGGTCCTGCCCGAGCCGGGATCGAGAGCCTCCAGGCGCGTGCTCCGGTCCAGCGCGGGCTGCACCAGGCCACCGGACACCACGGGCCGACCGCCCTGCGCCGTGGCGACGGTGTGCCGCCACAACCGGCGCCCGTCGGACGGGTCGAGGGCGAAGACACGACCCGTCTGCGCGCAGACCAACCTCCCCGCCCCGTACGAGCACTGCGGTGTCCCCTTCTCAGGCGCCGACGTCGTCTCCCACGGGCTGAACCCGGCCGCCGTGGTGCGCGGCCCGCCGCCGCTCACCGGTGACGGGTCGTCGCCGCCGAGCAAATGCACCGCGGCCAGCGCGGCGACCGTGGCCAGGCCGAGGAGCCCGGTCCCGACGAGGAGCCGTGTGCCCAGGCGTTTGCGGGACCGCCGTTCGGGCTCGGTGACGCGCGGCTCAGGCTCCGGCGCGTCTCCCGTCCGCTGCGCCGGTATGAAGACCTGCGTGTCGTACGAGGCCGCGACGGACCGCAGCTCCCGCATCAACTCGTCCGGCGTCGGCCGGTCCTCTGGCTCCTTGGCGAGACACCGCGCCACGAGCGGGGCGAGGCTCTCCGGCACTCCGGTCAGATCCGGCTCGTCATGGACGACCTGGTAGGCGACGACGTACGGGCTGTCCGAGTCGAACGGCCCCCGGCCCGTGGCAGCGTGCACCATCACCGACCCGAGCGCGAAGACGTCGGCGGCGGGCCCCACCTCCCGGGGGCGCCGGAACTGCTCCGGCGCCATGAACGGCGGGGTTCCGATCAACTTGCCGGTCTCGGTCCGCAGTTCGCTGTCCTTCGGCCGGGAGATCCCGAAGTCGATGACCTTGGGCCCGTCCTCGGCGAGGAGCACGTTGCTGGGTTTGAGATCCCGGTGCACCACGCCGACCCGGTGGATGTCGCGCAGTGCCTCGGCCAGTCCGGCCATCAGACGGCGCACCTCGGCGGGGCTCATGGCCCCGCTCCGCTTCACATGGTCGGAAAGGGTCGGCCCGGGGATGAACAGGGTGGCCATCCAGGGCCGTTCGGCCTCCGAGTCGGCGTCGACGACGGACGCGGTAAAGGCACCGCTGACCTTCCGCGCGGCCGCCACCTCCTGCCTGAACCGCCCCCTGAACTCGGGATCCCTGGCGAATTGGGCGTGGACGACCTTCACAGCGAGCTTCATCCCCGAGGTGCTCCGCGCGAGATGCACGACGCCCATGCCCCCGGATCCGAGAGTCGTCTCCAGCCGGTAGTGACCGGCGTATTCGGGAAGTTCCGCTTCCGCGCCCGCCCCGGTGCTGCTCTGCGGCGCCATGGAACCACCCCCGTGCTGTTCGTCCGCGCGCGCGACGCACGGAGCCTAGTCGATGACTCGTACGGGACAGAGGCGGCTTGCTAGTCTCCGCGTGCGAGTTACGCACATGTGTTTCATGGCGTGATGCAGGGGAATCAACGGGGCCCCATGCCCGTCGTGGGGTTCAACGGGGGAGGTTTTCATGTCTGTCGACCGCGTCGAAGAGACAGTGGGCGGCCAGGTGACGGAAGCGGTCACCGCCGAGGCCACCACCACGGCTCTGCGCTACTACTCGGTCGCGCCGGGCGTCCGTCTCAACGTGCGCAGTGGTCCCGGCACCAACTACACGGTCGTCCGGATCCTGTCCGAGGGGGCGAAGGTCCCGATCTACTGCCAGTCGCCGGGCACCACGGTGACGGGCCCGTACGGCACGACGAACATCTGGGACAACATCAACAACGGTCAGTACGTCTCGGACGCCTACGTGAACACCGGCAGCGACGGCTACGTCCGCCCGCGCTGCTCCTGATCAGGCCACTACTACGCCGGGACCACTCATGACATCCTCTCGGACGCCTACGTGAACACCGGCAGCGACGGCTACATCGCCGGGCGCTGCGGCTGAGCCGCCCGGAGCCCGCGGCCACTCCGGAGCCATAATCGACGCGTGAGCGACGACACCGGCACCCAGATGACACCCGCGGGCTCCACCGGCCCCCGCCCGGAGCCGATCCGGCTCTTCGGCACCACTTGGGTCGACCACGGCCACGGCTACGCGGCCCGCCGCATCGCCGTGGCCGTCGGCTCCCTGGCCGTGGCCGTCGCCTCCTGCCTCGTGCTCCGCCTCGCCTACCAGGGCCTGCAGATCGCCGCGATCGGCGACTTCGTCACGGTCCTCATGGTCGCGATGTTCGCGATCTGCAGCGCCCTCGCCTTCCGTCACACCTGGGACGGCTTCACCCGCCGCCCCGACCCCGACCGCCAGGCGTCCCTGCGCGGTCTCCTGACCGTAGGCTTCGTCGGCTCGCTGCTCGCCTACTTCTTCCGCTCCCTCACCGAGGCCCCCGGCGAGAAGCTGCACCGCGAGGAGTTCGAAGAGGCCCGCGAGCAGTACGAGAAGCGCACGACCCGCCGCTCGGGCAACCCGAGGAACCGCCGCCGCGCGTAGCCCGGACGGCTACTCGGCCGCCACAATGCGCTCCACCGCTGCCGTCACCAGCTGTTCGCGCTCCGCCTCGGTGAAGACGTCCGGCAGGGTGAGTTGCTCGACGATCAGCCAGTTCAGGGTCAGCATGAGCAGCTTGACGGCCATGGCGTCGCCGGGGAGTCCGGAGGCTTCGTGGTAGGCGACGTTGGCGTCGACATCGGCGCGGACCCGCTCGGTGAGGACCTTGCGCAGTTCGGGGCGGCGGGTGGCCTCGAGGCGCAGTTCGAGCAGGGCGAGGTAGCCGGTGCGGAAGGCGGCGACGCGGCCCACGAGTTCCCGCATCAGCACCGCGTAGGTTTCCCGGTCGCGGCCGGCCGCCTGCTGGCGCGCGATCGTCGCCTCGTCGGGCTGCAGCCGTTCGTAGACACGGGCGCCGGCCTGGGTGAGCAGGTCGTCCCGGTTGGCGAAGTAGTTGGACGCGGTCCCGGCCGGTACGGCGGCCTCGGCGTCCACCGCCCGGAACGTCAGACCCCGTGCACCCTCCCTGGCCAGCACCTCGATCGCCGCATCGACGAGGGCGGCGCGCCGCTGATCGTTCCGTCTCACCATTGACACCACTCCAACCGTAGTACTACTTTCAAACCACTTCAAAAAGAGTACTACGTTTGGAGTTCCAGGGATGCGAAAGCTCGTGTACTACATCGCAGTCACGCTCGACGGCCGCATCGCCGGCCCCGGCGGCGAGTACGACTTCTTCCCCGCCGGTGACGAACAGCAGAGGGCCGCCTACAGCGCCTGGGCCAACACCCTGTACCCCGAGACCGTCCCGACCGCCTACCGTGCCGCCATCGGCCTCACCGACGCCCCCAACCGGCAGTTCGACACCGTCGTCATGGGTTACGGCACCTACCGCGACCCCCTCGGTCAGGGGATCACCAGCCCCTACGCTCACCTGCGCCAGTACGTGGTCTCCAGCACGCTCGACCCCGACGTCGACCCGGCCGTCACCGTCGCCCCGGGCGACCCGCTCGCCCTCGTCCGCGATCTCAAGCGCGAGAAGGACACCGGCCTGCACGTCTGGCTCTGCGGCGGCGGCAAGCTCGCCGGCGCCCTCCTGCCCGAGATCGACGAACTGGTCGTCAAGCACTACCCGGTGGTCGCCGGCGCCGGGATCCCGGCCTTCGACGGCACCTTCGACCCCACCGTCTTCGATGTCGCCGAGCGCACGGCCTTCCCCCACGGCGTCACCCTCACGCGCCTCACGCGACGCTAGGCCCTTGGCTCCCCGCCGAACCGCCGAACCGCCGAACCGCCGAACCGCCGAACCGCCGAACCAGACCACCATCGCGCCAACCCTTGCCGATCTCACCGAAATCTCACCGCCCCCCACCCCGCCCCCGGCCACCATGGCGGTATGACCACATCTCCCTCCGCCACCCACCCCACCGGAGCCGACCCCACCCCCGAACCCCCAGCCGGGCAGCCCACCGCCGAGCCCGTCCGAACCGCACGAGCCCACTCCTTCAACGCCGCCGCAGCCCAGTACGCGGCCAACCGACCCTCCTACCCCCCGGCCCTCTTCGACGCGATAGAAGACCTGACCGGCCGCCCCCTCACCGGCACCCGCGTCGCGGACATCGGTGCCGGCACCGGCATCGCCACCGCCCTCCTCCACGCACGAGGCGCGGACGTCGTCGCCGTGGAGCCCGGCGCCGGCATGGCGGCCCAGTTCCGCCGCGGCCTGCCCGGCATCCCGGTCATCCGCGGCATCGGAGACGACCTCCCCCTCACTGACGCCTCCGTCGACCTCGTCACCTACGCCCAGGCCTGGCACTGGACCGACCCCGCCCGCGCCGTCCCCGAGGCCCTGCGCGTGCTGCGCCCCGGCGGCGCCCTCGCCCTCTGGTGGAACACCGACGCCCTGGACGTCCCCTGGATCGCCGAGGCCGCCGCCCGCACCGGCCGCCACTTCGGCATCGACATCTCCGCCGAGAAGCGCAACGTCGACTACCGCACCGCCGACCCCAGCGGCACCCTCGACTTCACCCGCCGCACGGTCCGCTGGAGCCGCCGCGTCCCGGTCGACACCCACCTCGCCAACATCGGCAGTCACTCGGTCTTCCTCGTCCAGGGCGCCGAACACACCGCATCGTTCCTGGCCGAGGAGCGCGAAAACCTCCTCAGGGCCTTCCCGGACGGCTTCGTGGAGGAGGTCTACGAGGTCGTCCTCCTGCTCGCCAAGACCCCGGCCTGACGCGCACCCGCTCGACGCACCCGCTTGACGGGTCCGACGCCCGGGAGCATTATTCATCACATGATGAATAACGCTCCCGGCTCGCCGCGCCCAGGCCCGGCACCCACCCCCGGCCCGCCCCCGAACCCGCAGACCACAGCCGTCCACGCCGAGAACCTCACCGTCGTCCGCGGCCCCCGCACCGTCCTGCGCAACCTCGGATTCACCGTCACCCCTGGCCAGATCACCGGCCTCCTCGGCCCCTCCGGCTGCGGAAAATCCACCCTCATGCGCGCGATCGTCGGCACCCAGGCCAAAGTCACCGGCACCCTCGACGTCCTCGGCCACCCCGCCGGCCACCCCACCCTGCGCACCCGCATCGGCTACGTCACCCAGGCCCCCTCCGTCTACGACGACCTGACCGTCCGCCAGAACCTCGACTACTTCGCCGCGATCCTCGACCCCGGCCGCCCGGCAGCCGACCGCCGCGACGACAACGTCACCCGCGCGATAGCCGACGTCGACCTCACCACCCACGCCGACGCCCTCGCCGGCAACCTCTCCGGCGGCCAGCGCAACCGCGTCTCCCTGGCCGTCGCCCTCCTCGGCGCCCCCGAACTCCTGGTCCTCGACGAACCGACCGTCGGCCTCGACCCGGTCCTGCGCCGCGACCTGTGGACCCTCTTCCACGACATCGCGACCGGCCGCGGCGCGACGCTCCTCGTCTCCTCCCACGTCATGGACGAGGCCGAGCGCTGCCACCGCCTCCTCCTCATGCGCGACGGCGAGCTCCTCGCCGACGAAACCCCCGACGCCCTGCGCACCCGCACCGGCGCCGACACGGTCGAGGAGGCCTTCCTGCACCTGGTGGACGAGGCGAAAGCAGCAGCCCGCGCAAAGGAGACGACCCGATGACCAGCACCCCACCCCGGGCCCTCAGCGCCTCCCGCACCACCGCGACCGCGGCCCGGGTCCTCCGCCAGCTCACCCACGACCCCCGCACCATCGCGCTGCTGATCCTCATCCCCTGCGTGATGCTGTTCCTGCTGCGCTACGTCTTCGACGGCAGCCCCCGCACCTTCGACAGCATCGGCGCGTCCCTCCTCGGGATCTTTCCCCTGATCACGATGTTCCTGGTGACGTCCATCGCCACCCTGCGCGAACGCACCTCGGGCACCCTCGAACGCCTCCTCGCCATGCCCCTCGGCAAGGGCGACCTCATCGCCGGCTACGCCCTCGCCTTCGGCACCCTCGCGATCATCCAGTCCGCCCTGGCCACCGGCCTCGCGGTCTGGTTCCTCGGCCTCGACGTCACCGGCAGCCCCTGGCTCCTCCTCCTGGTGGCCCTCCTCGACGCCCTCCTCGGCACAGCCCTGGGCCTCTTCGTCTCGGCCTTCGCGGCCTCGGAATTCCAGGCCGTCCAGTTCATGCCGGCGGTGATCTTCCCCCAGCTCCTCCTGTGCGGCCTGTTCACCCCGCGCGACAACATGCACCCCGCCCTGGAGGCCGTCTCCGACGTCCTCCCCATGTCCTACGCCGTCGACGGCATGAACGAGGTCCTGCGCCACACGGACATGACCGCCACGTTCGTCCGGGACGCCCTGATCGTCGCGGGCTGCGCACTCCTGGTCCTGGCCCTGGGCGCGGCGACCCTCAGGCGCCGCACGGCCTAGGTGTATTGACCCGCAGGGTTGTTCACACGGCTGATGGGTGTCCGACATCCCGCCCAGCGGACACCCGAGCCGTCCCCCACTCCCCGGTGCGAGGATGGACCCCGGACGACGCACCCTTCGGAGGCACCCCGCGCCATGACCCAGAAAGTCGCAGTCCTCGGCACCGGCAAGATCGGCGAAGCCCTGCTCAGCGGAATGATCCGCGCCGGCTGGACCCCGTCCGACCTCCTGGTCACCGCCCGCCGCCCGGAACGAGCCGAGGAACTCCGCACCCGCTACGGCGTCACACCGGTCACCAACCCCGAGGCCGCCAAGACCGCCGACACCCTGATCCTCACGGTCAAACCGCAGGACATGGGCACCCTCCTCGACGAGCTCGCCCCCCACGTCCCCGCCGACCGCCTGGTCATCAGCGGCGCCGCCGGCATCCCCACGGCGTACTTCGAGGAACGCCTGGCCCCCGACACCCCGGTCGTCCGCGTCATGACGAACACCCCCGCCCTGGTCGACGAGGCGATGTCCGTCATCTCCGCCGGCACCCACGCCACCGCCGACCACCTCGCCCACACCGAGGAGATCTTCGGCGCCGTCGGCAAGACGCTCCGCGTCCCCGAGTCCCAGCAGGACGCCTGCACCGCGCTCTCCGGCTCCGGCCCGGCCTACTTCTTCTACCTCGTCGAAGCCATGACCGACGCCGGCATCCTCCTCGGCCTGCCCCGCGACAAGGCCCACGACCTGATCGTCCAGTCCGCCATCGGCGCCGCGACGATGCTCCGCGACAGCGGCGAACACCCCGTCAAGCTCCGCGAGAACGTCACATCCCCCGCCGGCACGACGATCAACGCCATCCGCGAACTCGAGAACCACGGCGTGAGGGCCGCCCTCATCGCCGCCCTCGAAGCCGCCCGCGACCGCAGCCGCGCCCTGGCCTCCGGCAACAACAGCTGACCACCGGGGGCGGGCCCGTCACCCGCCCCCGCCTCACCTCACCCCCACGGCCCCGGCACCGGCCGCCTCCGACACGGCCGGCAACAGCCCGATCGCGCGATACGCGGCATCCACCGTCGGCCGGGCCATTCCCCGGGCCCGCTCCGCCCCCTCCCGCAGCACGCCCTCCACATAACCGGGATCGGCACACAACTCCTTGTGCCTCTCCTGCAAGGGCCGGAGCACCTCGACCACAGCCTCGGCGGTGTCCTTCTTCAAGGCCCCGTACGACTCGTACGCACCACTCAACCGCTCGGGATCCCCACCCGTGCACGCCGCGAGGATCTCCAGCAGATTCGCGAGCCCCGGCCGGGCCTCCCGGTCGTACACGACCTCCCGCCCGCTGTCGGTCACGGCCCGCACAACCTTCTTGCGCACCACGTCCGGCTCGTCCAGCAGATAGACGATCCCCGGCCCGACGTCGTCGCTCTTGCCCATCTTCGACGCCGGATCCTGCAGGTTCATCACCCGCGCCGCCACCCCCGGCCGCGATGCCCGCGGCACCACGAACGTGTGCCCGTACCGCTGGTTGAACCGCACGGCCAGATCCCGGGCGAGCTCCACATGCTGCCGCTGATCGTCCCCGACCGGCACCTCGTCGGCCCCGTACGCCAGGATGTCCGCCGCCATCAGCACGGGATACGTCAGCAGCGACAGCCGCACACTCCCGCCCCGCCGCTGCTCCCGCGCGGCCTTCTCCTTGTACTGGATCATCCGCCGCATCTCACCGTCGGTGGCCACGCACTCCAGTACGTACGACAGCCGGGCGTGCTCGTCCACATGGCTCTGCACGAACACCGTGCAGAGCTCCGGATCCAGCCCGGCCGCCAGCAGCAAGGTCGCCGACTGCCGGCTCAGCCTGCGCACCCGCGCGGGATCGTGGTCCACGGTCAGGGCATGCAGATCGACGACGCAGAACAAGGCGTCGGCCTCGTGCTGGTCGACCGCGGCCCACCGCCGCATGGCCCCCAGGTAGTTCCCCAGCGTCAGATGCCCCGTCGGCTTGACCCCGCTGAAGACCCGTGTCATCTGTCCTCCACCTCCTGGTCGGGACCGCCGCCCCGGGCGGCCGCCCCTCCGTGGTTCACAGGAGGGAGAAACGAAAACGGCCGCCGAAGCGGCGGCCGTTGCGTGCATACGTGAGGACGGCCGCCGTCAGGCGGCCCACCACAGCTGGGTGCACGTACGCGTCGTCATGCGGCCCAGAGTACGCCCCTGGAGTGCCGTCCGCCCTTGAGTTGACACGCCCAGACCCGGTCCGTAGTGTTCTCCGAGTTGCCCGACGTGAGCGCCGACTCCGGTCGGTCCCCGGGCAGCCAATCCGCAGGTACCAACCACTATTCGACGCACAGCACATCTGTCGTCGCTTCATTGGTATGTGTATTTACGGAATGAGGAATCCCCGTTCGAAAGGACGCGGCCCCCGATTGGCTCGGGAGCCGGGGAATCCGCTAAAGTCTCACTCGTCGGAACGGCCCAACGGCCGCAAAGACAAACCCCGCTGACCGGGGATCAGGCCCGAAAGGATCTGATAGAGTCGGAGCCGCCGGAAAGGGAAACGCGGAAGCGGGAACCTGGAAAGCACCGAGGAAATCGGATCGGAAAGATCTGATAGAGTCGGAAACGCAAGACCGAAGGGAAGCGCCCGGAGGAAAGCCCGAGAGGGTGAGTACAAAGGAAGCGACCGTTCCTTGAGAACTCAACAGCGTGCCAAAAGTCAACGCCAGATATGTTGATACCCCGTCTCCGGCCATCACGGCTGGGACGAGGTTCCTTTGAAGAAAACACAGCGAGGACGCTGTGAACGGTCGGGCCTATTCCGCCTGACTGTTCCGCTCTCGTGGTGTTCATCCCGATTACGGGAAAACATTCACGGAGAGTTTGATCCTGGCTCAGGACGAACGCTGGCGGCGTGCTTAACACATGCAAGTCGAACGATGAACCACTTCGGTGGGGATTAGTGGCGAACGGGTGAGTAACACGTGGGCAATCTGCCCTTCACTCTGGGACAAGCCCTGGAAACGGGGTCTAATACCGGATAACACTTCCATCCTCCTGGGTGGAGGTTAAAAGCTCCGGCGGTGAAGGATGAGCCCGCGGCCTATCAGCTTGTTGGTGAGGTAATGGCTCACCAAGGCGACGACGGGTAGCCGGCCTGAGAGGGCGACCGGCCACACTGGGACTGAGACACGGCCCAGACTCCTACGGGAGGCAGCAGTGGGGAATATTGCACAATGGGCGAAAGCCTGATGCAGCGACGCCGCGTGAGGGATGACGGCCTTCGGGTTGTAAACCTCTTTCAGCAGGGAAGAAGCGAAAGTGACGGTACCTGCAGAAGAAGCGCCGGCTAACTACGTGCCAGCAGCCGCGGTAATACGTAGGGCGCGAGCGTTGTCCGGAATTATTGGGCGTAAAGAGCTCGTAGGCGGCTTGTCACGTCGGGTGTGAAAGCCCGGGGCTTAACCCCGGGTCTGCATTCGATACGGGCTAGCTAGAGTGTGGTAGGGGAGATCGGAATTCCTGGTGTAGCGGTGAAATGCGCAGATATCAGGAGGAACACCGGTGGCGAAGGCGGATCTCTGGGCCATTACTGACGCTGAGGAGCGAAAGCGTGGGGAGCGAACAGGATTAGATACCCTGGTAGTCCACGCCGTAAACGGTGGGAACTAGGTGTTGGCGACATTCCACGTCGTCGGTGCCGCAGCTAACGCATTAAGTTCCCCGCCTGGGGAGTACGGCCGCAAGGCTAAAACTCAAAGGAATTGACGGGGGCCCGCACAAGCAGCGGAGCATGTGGCTTAATTCGACGCAACGCGAAGAACCTTACCAAGGCTTGACATACACCGGAAACGTCTGGAGACAGGCGCCCCCTTGTGGTCGGTGTACAGGTGGTGCATGGCTGTCGTCAGCTCGTGTCGTGAGATGTTGGGTTAAGTCCCGCAACGAGCGCAACCCTTGTTCTGTGTTGCCAGCATGCCCTTCGGGGTGATGGGGACTCACAGGAGACCGCCGGGGTCAACTCGGAGGAAGGTGGGGACGACGTCAAGTCATCATGCCCCTTATGTCTTGGGCTGCACACGTGCTACAATGGCCGGTACAATGAGCTGCGATACCGTGAGGTGGAGCGAATCTCAAAAAGCCGGTCTCAGTTCGGATTGGGGTCTGCAACTCGACCCCATGAAGTCGGAGTTGCTAGTAATCGCAGATCAGCATTGCTGCGGTGAATACGTTCCCGGGCCTTGTACACACCGCCCGTCACGTCACGAAAGTCGGTAACACCCGAAGCCGGTGGCCCAACCCCTTGTGGGAGGGAGCTGTCGAAGGTGGGACTGGCGATTGGGACGAAGTCGTAACAAGGTAGCCGTACCGGAAGGTGCGGCTGGATCACCTCCTTTCTAAGGAGCACTTCTTACCGAGTTCGCTCGGTCAGAGGCCAGTACATCGGCGAATGTCTGATGCTGGTTGCTCATGGGTGGAACGTTGACTATTCGGCATACTTGATCGTCTTCTCCTTCTAGTACTGCTCTTCGGAGTGTGGAACGTTGAGGGGAGCGGGGAGTGTGTCGGGCACGCTGTTGGGTGTCTGAGGGAATGGTTTTTTCCTCAGTCGCCGGCCCCAGTGAACTCGCCTGTAAGGGTGGGGTGATGGGTGGCTGGTCGTTGTTTGAGAACTGCACAGTGGACGCGAGCATCTGTGGCCAAGTTTTTAAGGGCGCACGGTGGATGCCTTGGCACCAGGAACCGATGAAGGACGTGGGAGGCCACGATAGTCCCCGGGGAGTCGTCAACCAGGCTTTGATCCGGGGGTTTCCGAATGGGGAAACCCGGCAGTCGTCATGGGCTGTCACCCTTGCCTGAACACATAGGGCAAGTGGAGGGAACGCGGGGAAGTGAAACATCTCAGTACCCGCAGGAAGAGAAAACAACCGTGATTCCGGGAGTAGTGGCGAGCGAAACCGGATGAGGCTAAACCGTATACGTGTGAGACCCGGCAGGGGTTGCGTATGCGGGGTTGTGGGATCTCTCTTTTACGGTCTGCCGGCCGTGAGACGAGTCAGAAACCGTTGATGTAGGCGAAGGACATGCGAAAGGTCCGGCGTAGAGGGTAAGACCCCCGTAGTCGAAACATCAGCGGCTCGTTTGAGAGACACCCAAGTAGCACGGGGCCCGAGAAATCCCGTGTGAATCTGGCGGGACCACCCGCTAAGCCTAAATATTCCCTGGTGACCGATAGCGGATAGTACCGTGAGGGAATGGTGAAAAGTACCGCGGGAGCGGAGTGAAATAGTACCTGAAACCGTGTGCCTACAAGCCGTGGGAGCGTCGGAACAAGGCTTGCCTTGTTCTCGTGACTGCGTGCCTTTTGAAGAATGAGCCTGCGAGTTTGCGGTGTGTTGCGAGGTTAACCCGTGTGGGGAAGCCGTAGCGAAAGCGAGTCCGAATAGGGCGTTTCAGTAGCACGCTCAAGACCCGAAGCGGAGTGATCTAGCCATGGGCAGGTTGAAGCGGAGGTAAGACTTCGTGGAGGACCGAACCCACCAGGGTTGAAAACCTGGGGGATGACCTGTGGTTAGGGGTGAAAGGCCAATCAAACTCCGTGATAGCTGGTTCTCCCCGAAATGCATTTAGGTGCAGCGTCGTGTGTTTCTTGCCGGAGGTAGAGCACTGGATAGGCGATGGGCCCTACCGGGTTACTGACCTTAGCCAAACTCCGAATGCCGGTAAGTGAGAGCGCGGCAGTGAGACTGTGGGGGATAAGCTCCATGGTCGAGAGGGAAACAGCCCAGAGCATCGACTAAGGCCCCTAAGCGTACGCTAAGTGGGAAAGGATGTGGAGTCGCAGAGACAACCAGGAGGTTGGCTTAGAAGCAGCCACCCTTGAAAGAGTGCGTAATAGCTCACTGGTCTAGTGATTCCGCGCCGACAATGTAGCGGGGCTCAAGCGTACCGCCGAAGTCGTGTCATTGCGATATATACCCCCAACGGGGATCGTGATGGGTAGGGGAGCGTCGTGTGCCGGGTGAAGCAGCCGCGGAAGCGAGTTGTGGACGGTTCACGAGTGAGAATGCAGGCATGAGTAGCGATACAAACGTGAGAAACGTTTGCGCCGATTGACTAAGGGTTCCTGGGTCAAGCTGATCTGCCCAGGGTAAGTCGGGACCTAAGGCGAGGCCGACAGGCGTAGTCGATGGATAACCGGTTGATATTCCGGTACCCGCTGTGAAGCGTCAAACATCGAGCATCGTGATGCTAAGGCCGTGAAGCCGTTCCGGACCCTTCGGGGAAAGGAAAGTGGTGGAGCCGCCGGACCAAGCGGTTAGTAGGTGAGTGATGGGGTGACGCAGGAAGGTAGTCCATCCCGGGCGGTGGTTGTCCCGGGGTAAGGGTGTAGGATGTCAGGTAGGTAAATCCGCCTGGCAATAGTCTGAGACCTGATGCCGAGCCGATTGTGGTGAAGTGGATGATCCTATGCTGTCGAGAAAAGCCTCTAGCGAGTTTCATGGCGGCCCGTACCCTAAACCGACTCAGGTGGTCAGGTAGAGAATACCGAGGCGTTCGGGTGAACTATGGTTAAGGAACTCGGCAAAATGCCCCCGTAACTTCGGGAGAAGGGGGGCCATCACTGGTGAGAGGACTTGCTCCTCGAGCTGGGGGTGGCCGCAGAGACCAGCGAGAAGCGACTGTTTACTAAAAACACAGGTCCGTGCGAAGCCGTAAGGCGATGTATACGGACTGACGCCTGCCCGGTGCTGGAACGTTAAGGGGACCGGTTAGTCATGATTCGTCATGGCGAAGCTGAGAACTTAAGCGCCAGTAAACGGCGGTGGTAACTATAACCATCCTAAGGTAGCGAAATTCCTTGTCGGGTAAGTTCCGACCTGCACGAATGGCGTAACGACTTCTCGACTGTCTCAACCATAGGCCCGGTGAAATTGCACTACGAGTAAAGATGCTCGTTTCGCGCAGCAGGACGGAAAGACCCCGGGACCTTTACTACAGTTTGATATTGGTGTTCGGTTCGGCTTGTGTAGGATAGCTGGGAGACTTTGAACTCTGGACGCCAGTTCAGGGGGAGTCGTCGTTGAAATACCAGTCTGGTCGTGCTGGATGTCTAACCTGGGTCCGTGATCCGGATCAGGGACAGTGTCTGATGGGTAGTTTAACTGGGGCGGTTGCCTCCTAAAGAGTAACGGAGGCGCCCAAAGGTTCCCTCAGCCTGGTTGGCAATCAGGTGTTGAGTGTAAGTGCACAAGGGAGCTTGACTGTGAGACCGACGGGTCGAGCAGGGACGAAAGTCGGGACTAGTGATCCGGCGGTGGCTTGTGGAAGCGCCGTCGCTCAACGGATAAAAGGTACCCCGGGGATAACAGGCTGATCTTCCCCAAGAGTCCATATCGACGGGATGGTTTGGCACCTCGATGTCGGCTCGTCGCATCCTGGGGCTGGAGTCGGTCCCAAGGGTTGGGCTGTTCGCCCATTAAAGCGGTACGCGAGCTGGGTTTAGAACGTCGTGAGACAGTTCGGTCCCTATCCGCTGTGCGCGTAGGAATATTGAGAAGGGCTGTCCCTAGTACGAGAGGACCGGGACGGACGAACCTCTGGTGTGCCAGTTGTCCTGCCAAGGGCATGGCTGGTTGGCTACGTTCGGGAGGGATAACCGCTGAAAGCATCTAAGCGGGAAGCCTGCTTCGAGATGAGTATTCCCACCTCCTTGAGAGGGTAAGGCTCCCAGTAGACGACTGGGTTGATAGGCCGGATATGGAAGCACGGTAACGTGTGGAGTTGACCGGTACTAATAGGCCGAGGGCTTGTCCTCAGTTGCTCGCGTCCACTGTGTTGGTTCTGAAACCACGAACGGCCCCATGCCATGGTCACGGTATGGTGCGGCATGGTTCGACAGTTTCATAGTGTTTCGGTGGTTATAGCGTAGGGGAAACGCCCGGTTACATTCCGAACCCGGAAGCTAAGCCTTACAGCGCCGATGGTACTGCAGGGGGGACCCTGTGGGAGAGTAGGACGCCGCCGAACAATTCTTAGGGAAACCCCCGTACCACTCGGTACGGGGGTTTTCTGCGTTTAGGCTCGAATCCATGCGCTATGACCTAGTGATCTTCGACAATGACGGTGTGCTCGTCGACAGTGAGCCCATCTCCAACCGGTTGCTCGCGGCGTACCTCACCGAGCTTGGGCACCCCACCTCGTACGAGGAGTCCATTCGGGACTACATGGGATCGGCGATGCACCGGATTCATGAACTGGTCCTCGAGCGGACCGGGCAGCGGTTGCCGGAGAGCTTCGACGACGTCTTTCACGCGCGAGTGTTCGCGACGTTCGAGCAGGAGCTCGTGGCGGTGGCCGGGGCGTCCGGAGTCCTGGAGAAGCTGGCCGCGGACGGGGTGCCGTACTGCGTGGCGTCCTCCGGGAGCCATGAGCGGATTCGGGTAGGGCATCGGACGACCGGGCTCGACCAGTGGTTCGACGAAGGGCGAGTCTTCAGCTCGCAGGACGTCGGGCGGGGGAAGCCGGCCCCCGATCTCTTCCTGTACGCCGCTGAGCGGATGGGCGTCGCACCGGAGCGGTGCGTCGTCATCGAGGACAGTCCGCTGGGTGTGCAGGCCGCCGTCGCCGCGGGGATGGACGTCTACGGGTTCACCGCCATGACGCCGGCGGAGAAGCTGGCAGGAGCGGACCGGCTCTTCTCGGACATGGGGGAGCTGGCCGACCTCCTGGTGTGAGTCGCTCCCGAGGGCCCGCTGAAAGCTGAGGAGAATTCATCTTTGGCTGGATCTACCCACGGGTAAGTCTGGGCCCTACGCTCGCCGCCATGACTGATGTGCTGCGGCGCGGCAGGGCCTCGCTGGCGTTCGGCTTCCTGGTGCAGGGTGTCGCCTTCGCTCTGCTCGTGACGAGGATTCCCGCCATCCAGGACCGCTACGGGGTCTCCGACGCGCTGCTGCCCGCGTTTCTGGCCGCCGTGCCGATCCTCGCCGGGGTCGGCAGCGTGACCATCGAGCGGCTGGTGAAGCGGGTGCGGCCGAGCCGGCTGCTGCGGTGGTCCCAGCCCGTGGTGCTGCTGGCGCTGCTCGGGGTCGGGGCCGGGGAGCGGATGGTGGAGCTCGCGGTCGCGCTGGCGGCGTTCGGGCTCGCCGTCGGTGTGCTGGACGCGTCGATGAACATGCTCGGGGTGAGCCTGCAACGGTCGTACGGGCGCAGCATCATGCTCAGCTTCCACGCGGCCTACAGCCTGGGTGGGATCGTCGGGGCGTCGCTGGCGTGGGTGGGTGCGCACTGGCATCTGGCGTTGTGGGTCTCGTATCTGCCGGTCGTGCTGGTGCTGCTGCCGGCAGTGCTGGTGGGGAGCCGGTGGTATGCCGACGATCGGGGCGGTGCGGCGGCCGAGGCGGAGGAGACGGCGGGGGAGGGCCAGGCCGTCGTCTTCAAGTGGCTGCTGCCGTTGTGCCTGGTGATGACGGTCGCGTACATCGGGGACTCGACGGTTTCCAACTGGAGCGCCAAGTACCTGCAGGACGTGCTCGGATCCTCGGAGCAGATGGCGACGGTGCCGTACAACGTGTACATGGTCACCACGCTGCTGGGGCGGGCGCTCGGGGACCTCGGGGTGCGGCGGTTCGGGGCGGTCGCCGTGGTGCGTGGCGGGGCGCTGGTGGCGGCGGGCGGGTTCGCGGTGGTGGCCGCGGCGCCCGGGGCATGGGTGGGGATGCTGGGGTTCACGCTGCTGGGGCTGGGGTTGTGTGTGCTGGTGCCGCAGACCTTCGCCGCGGCCGGCAGGCTCTTCCCGGGGGCTTCGGATGCGGCCGTCGCGCGGCTGAACGTCTTCAACTATGTGGGGTTTTTGATCGGTTCGCCGTTGGTCGGGGCGCTCGGGGACGTGTGGAGCTATCGCGGGGCCATGCTCGTGCCGATGGTGTTGGTGCTGGTGACGCTGGTGTACGCCCGGTCGTTCGCGGCTCAACCGGACCGATACGGTGGCGGGCATGAGCGGCCGCGCACAGCTGATGTGGGACGAGGCAGTAACGGGCTATGACTTCGGTCCGGGGCATCCGATGGACCCGGTCCGGCTCGCCCTGACCCGGAAACTGGTCGAGGCGTTCGGGCTGGACCGTGAGGTGGACGTGGTCGCCGCGAAGCCGGCCGGGGAGTCGACGCTGCGGCTCGTCCACCGGGAGGACTACATCGGGGCGGTGAAGGCCGCGTCGGTGGATCCGGCGGCGGCGGACCAGTCGTACGGGCTGGGGACGATGGACGATCCGGCGTTCGCCGGGATGCACGAGGTGTCGTCGCTGATCGCCGGGCAGTCGGTCGGGGCGGCGGAGGCGGTGTGGCGCGGTGAGGCGCTGCACGCGGTGAACTTCGCGGGCGGGCTGCACCACGCGATGCCGGGCGGTGCGTCCGGGTTCTGCATCTACAACGACGCCTCGCTCGCCATCGCGCGGCTGCTGGAGCTCGGGGCGGAGCGGGTCGCGTACATCGACGTCGACGTGCATCACGGGGACGGGGTGCAGGCGGCGTTCTGGGAGGACCCGCGGGTGCTGACGATCTCCCTGCACGAGCATCCCCGGACACTGTTCCCGCAGACCGGGTGGCCGGAGGAGACCGGGGCGGACTCCGCGGAGGGCTCCGCGGTGAACGTGGCGCTGCCGGCCGGGACCGGGGACGCCGGGTGGTTGCGGGCGTTCCACGCGGTGGTGCCGGAGCTGATCGCGGACTTCCGGCCGCAGGTACTGGTGACGCAGCACGGGGCCGACACGCACTTCGAGGATCCGCTGGCGCATCTGGCGGTGTCGCTGGACGCACAGCGGGCCGTGCAGGTGGCCTGTCACGACCTGGCGCACGAGTACGCCGACGGGCGGTGGGTGGCCCTGGGCGGGGGCGGCTACGCGGTGGTCGACGTCGTGCCGCGCTCGTGGACGCATCTGGTGGCGATCGCGGCCGGCCGGGCCGTGGAGCCCGAGGCGATGATCCCCGACGGCTGGCGGCAGGAAGTGTTCGCGAGGACGCGGCAGTTGGCCCCGGCGCGGATGACGGACGGGCGCTGGCCCGTCGCCTGGAGCGGCTGGGAGGAGGGCTACGACCCGGCGGACCGGCTGGACCAGGCGGTACTGGCGGCCCGGCGGGCGGTGTTTCCGCTGCGGGGCCTGCTGGCGTGAGGGCGTGCCCTCGGGCGTAGGCCGACTGTGCGGTGTTCGCCGGTTCCCGGGACAGGCGCGGTGCCGATCACGCACGATCTGCATGTGCTGACCACCGAAGCCCTCCGTGCGCACCTGGTGGGCGCGCGGCTCGCCGGGACCGTCGCGACCTCTCGTGAGGTCAGCCTGCGCAGTTACCGGCTCTTCGCCGCCCGGGACCCCCGGGTGCTGCTCGGTATCGATCCCGAAGGTGCCTGGAGGCAGCGGGAGTTGATCGAGCTGATGGCGGACCGGTGTGGTGTTTCGGCCGATTCCCGACAGGTTTCCGGCCAGGACGTGATCGATCCGGAGCGGACCCTGGCGGCGCTGGACGCCTTCGCGGAACGCCTCGCCGACGCCGCCGGGCGCCGTGCTCCCGTGCTCCTCGGCACCGGGCATCCGCACCGGCTGCTCGGTTTCTACGGCGCTCTGGCAGACGCGCTGTCGGCGGCGGGATGTGCCGTCCTCACCCCCGCGCAGGGTCGTCGTATCGACATAACGACCCGGTTCGGCCTACGTACGTACAACCTCGAGTACGTACGAGGAGTCGCGCTGGTGCGGACCCCCGGCACGGAACGCCCCGGTTGTGAGCCCGGCGCACATACGCACTCGCCTCTCCCGGTTCGTACCGTGCTGGCCGCTTGCGCGGAGGCCGGAGGGCCCCTTCCCGAGCTGGTGATCGGGGACCACGGATGGGTCTGCGGAGCAGGTCAGCTGGGGTTCGAGGCCATCGGGCCGGCCGACACGAACGACCCGGCGCTGTTCGTGGGGGAGGCCGAGGGTTCCGTGTCCGTGGTCGTTCCACTTGATGACGGCGTGCGGTCTGATTACTACCTGCCGCTTACCCGCTACGTACTCAATCGGGCGTGTCTGTCACAGTAGGCCGTTGATGGGTGCACCTCTTCCCCACTCGCATCACTGGCCCCTACATTGGGGAGTGAGCACGCAGCGACGAAGAGTCACCGGAAGGGGAAGCCGGTGACCGTCGAGTGCGGAAGGTTCAGGTGTGTCATGGCTGCAGCTGGCGAGAGGCCTCTGAACGAGGTTCAGTTCCTTACCGTGGCGGAAGTCGCCTCGGTGATGCGAGTGTCGAAGATGACCGTGTACCGGTTGGTGCACAGCGGTCATCTGCCCGCGATCCGTGTGGGGCGGTCCTTCCGCGTCCCGGAGCAAGCGGTTCACGAGTACCTCCGCGAGAGTTACGTGGGGGTGGAAACCGCCTGACGGCAGGGTCGGGGCGATCCTCACAGGGCACTTCGGATCTCCCCGGCCTCCTCGATTACGACCTCAGCGCTCGGACGGGTAGGCTAGCCCCTCGTAGGTCGTATGGGCCCATGGCGCCCAAACACCGAGTGATGAGAAGTGAGCGAGGGTAGTCGTGGGCTCTGTTATCAAGAAGCGGCGCAAGCGGATGGCGAAGAAGAAGCACCGCAAGCTGCTCAAGCGCACGCGTGTTCAGCGTCGCAACAAGAAGTAAGTTCGCGACGCGGACGCCGCGAGAGCGTTGCTGTGGCCCCCCACCCACTGGTGGGGGGCCACACGCGTATCCGCTCCGCGTCCGGCCGGCTTCGGTCACTTCACGCTTCGGGCGGTCATCACAGCGCAACGACAACCCGCTAAGTTGGCCCCACGGGGGAACGCGGCGGGGGCAAGAGGTTCTGGAAGGAAGGCGCTGATCTTGGGCAAGGTCGTGCTCGTGACCGGAGTGGCCCGCCAGCTGGGGGGCCGGTTCGTCAGGCGGATCCAGCGGGACCCCGAGGTGGACCGGGTCGTCGCCGTGGACGCGGTGCCGCCCGAGCACCATCTGGGCGGTGCGGACTTCGTCCAGGCCGACATCCGGCAGCCCGGAATCGCGCGGGTGCTCGCCGAGACGGGCGCCGACACGATCGTCCACCTGGACGTGACGGGCACGCCGCTGGGCAGCGGCAACCGGACCTCCCTGAAGGAGACCAACGTCATCGGCACCATGCAGCTGCTCGGTGCCTGCCAGAAATCCCCGTCCGTGCGGCGGCTGGTCGTGAAGTCCAGCACCAACGTCTACGGCTCCGCGCCCCGTGACCCGGCCGTGTTCACCGAGACGACCCCGCCCAAGTCCCTGCCCAGCGGCGGCTTCGCCAAGGACACCGTCGAGGTCGAGGGCTATGTCCGCGGCTTCGCGCGCCGTCGGCCCGATGTCGCCGTGTGCGTGCTGCGGTTCGCCAACATCCTGGGCCCGACCGCGGACACGCCGCTCGCCTCGTACTTCGCGCTGCCGGTCCTGCCGACCGTGTTCGGCTACGACCCGCGGCTGCAGTTCGCGCACGAGGACGACGTGATCGAGGTGCTGCGGATCGGCTCGCACGAACCCCGGCGGGGGACGCTCAACAGCGGCACCTTCAACATCGCCGGCGACGGCGTGCTGCTGCTCTCCCAGTGCTCGCGGCGCCTGGGGCGCCCCACCGTGCCCCTGCTGCTCCCGGCCGTCACCTGGGCGGGCTCGCTGGTGCGTACGCTGGGGATGACGGACTTCTCGCCCGAGCAGATCCGGCTGCTCACCCACGGCCGGGTGGTGGCCACGGGCCAGATGCGCGAGACGCTGGGATTCCAGCCCAAGTACACGACCGCGGAGACGTTCGCGGACTTCGCCCGCAGCCAGGGTCCCGGACTTCTTCCGCCGCAGGCCCTTGCGGGGGCCATCGACAGGATCGCCGGCCTGCCCCTCGCGGGCGGCGGACACTCCCCGACGCAGAGCGCCAACTGAGGAGCGCATCAACGATGGCGGACGCCAAGGTCATTCCGTTCGACGACGACCGGTCCCGGGGGAGCGCCGCGCAGCGTCCCCAGCGGCGCCGGAGCGCCGGGAACCGCCGCCCGGGCACGGAGTCGGTGCCGGTCCGTGAGGTGCAGCCCCTGCCCACCAGGGCTGCTACGCAGGATGATGTTCCTGTGACTTCTGAGGAGCCGCTGCCGGAGCCTTCCCGGGACGGCGAGGGCGGGCTGGAACGGCGGATCGCGGGCGGCCTGGCCTTCCTGCGCCGCCGCCTCACCGGGGACTACGAGGTCGACGACTTCGGCTACGACGAGGAGCTCACCGACCAGGTCCTGATGTCCCTGCTGCGCCCGCTGTACGACACGTACTTCCGGGTCGAGGTGAAGGGCATCGAGAACATCCCGTCCGAGGGCGGCGCCCTGATCGTCGCCAACCACTCCGGCACGCTGCCGATGGACGGCCTGATGATGCAGGTCGCCGTGCACGACAACCACCCGGCGGGCCGGCATCTGCGCCTGCTCGCCGCGGACCTGGTGTTCATGCTGCCGGTGGTCAACGAGCTGGCCCGCAAGCTCGGTCACACCCTGGCGTGCGCCGAGGACGCGTCACGGCTGCTGCAGCAGGGTGAGCTGGTCGGGGTGATGCCGGAGGGCTTCAAGGGCCTCGGCAAGCCCTTCGCGGACCGCTACAAGCTGCAGCGCTTCGGCCGCGGCGGTTTCGTCTCGACGGCTCTGCGCACGGGGACGCCGATCGTGCCCTGCTCGATCGTCGGGGCGGAGGAGATCTACCCGATGATCGGCAACGCCAAGACGGTGGCGCGGCTGCTGGGCTTCCCGTACTTTCCGATCACGCCCACGTTCCCGTGGCTCGGTCCGCTCGGGGCGATTCCGCTGCCGACCAAGTGGACGATCCAGTTCGGCGAGCCGATCCCCACGGACGGTTATCCGCCGGAGGCGGCCGAGGACCCGATGCTGATGTTCAACCTGACCGACCAGGTCAGAGAGCAGATCCAGCACACCCTGTACAAGCTGCTGGTACAGCGGCGGTCGGTGTTCTTCTGACGCCGACGTCCGTAACACCCGCCGGTCGCTCGGAGCCGCCGGACGGAGTCCGGCGCAGCTGTCCGAAGCCTGCGGAGCAGTGCGAGGGCAGCAGACACGAGGGGCCAAGCTGCTGGTGCGGCGGCGGTCGGTGTTCTTCCAGGCCTGCCCGCGTACGACGATGGGGGCGCCCCTTGTCCGAGGGGCGCCCCCACTGTCGCCGTCTAGTCCGCGTCCTCGCTGTCGATGCCCAGCTCGGGCAGCAGCCCAGGCAGGAGCGGCGGGAGCGTCACGTCCGGCTCGGGGACCGGCGCGTTGCCCTCCGTCGATGGCGAGGTGCTCGCCTCGCTGTTCTTGTCCTTCGGCGGGTCGAGCAAGCCGCCGGTGTTGCCGCCGAGCAGGCCGTCGCTGCCGGAGCCGGCCGAGCGGCTGGGGCTGCCGCTGCCGGTGCTGCCGTCGTCGCTGTGCCTGCCGCCCCCGTCGCTGGGGCGGGTCGAGCGGTCGGTGCCGGAGGAGCCGCTGGGAGCCGACTCGGTGGTCCCCCGCCGCTTGCCGTCGCCGCCGCTGGTGGCCGGGGGCTCGGGCAGCAGGGACCGCAGCGGGGCGACATCCTCCTCTATGGCGTCGAACACCGACGACACCTCCTCGCTCACGTCCCCGAGCTGGACGGGCAGTCGCTCGCGCAGTTCGCCCCAGGCCTCGCGGTGGGAGCGGGAGAACGCGGACAGGGCCTGGATGGGGCCGAGTGAGTCCGGGTCGCGCTCGTACGCCTCGCTCAGCAACCGATGGCCCTCGGACGCGTCGTGCCGCATGCCGGACAGGGCGCGGCGGATCTCGCCGAGGGACTCGTGGTCCAGGGGGCCGCTGCGGCCGCGCTCCATCAGGCGGCGGGCTTCGCTGAGCCGGGTGGAGGCGTGGTCGAGGTAGACCCGGCCGCGCTCGTCCGCCCCGTCGGCGAGGCCGAGCTTGACGTCCTCGATGCCGCGTTTGAGGCCGTAGAGCGAGTCGCCGGGCAGGGCCTCCGAGCTGGCGGCGGAGACTCCGCCGAAGGCGCTCGCGGCCACCCCGACACTGAGTCCGCCCGCGGTGAGGCCCTTGGCGAGCCGGGAACGCGGCCGGAACTTCTTCAGCGAACTCGCGCGGTGCGCGCCGCGGACCCGGGAACGCTGCTCGGGGACCGCACGGTCCGTCGCCCCGCCGCCCACGGTGCCCTCCTGCAGCATGGCCTCGAACGCGGCCACCAGCTGGGCCCGCTGGACGACCTTGACCTCCGGGTCGAGCTCCGGCTTGGGCAGCGCGCCGAGACCCGAGGCGAGCGCCAGATGGCGGGCCTGTTCGCTCGGTTCCGCGACTGCCGGGGCCGGTGCCGATCCTTCGGGCTGCTCGGCCGCCGTGCCCTGCTCGGACTGCTCCTCCAGGGCCTGGGCGAAGGCGTTCGCCCGCCGGTGCGCCGATACGTTCGCGATCACTGGCGGCACCTCCTCTCGTCATGACGGTCGACTCCCCAGGGGGTCCTGAGGGTTGCACACCCTGACCACGACCACACGATCGAGTGATCGGAGTCGGCCAGGGGGTGACCACAGGGAGCCTGCATCCCGCACAACGAGTGGCGCGGCACTTGGGTTACGGACGCCGGATGATCGGATGCCGAAGTCAACGGACTGTCACGGGCAGTGAGTTGGGTGTCGCCGAGCGTGCGGGGCGGTCAGCGGGCGTCTTCCGGGAGGAGCCGGGCGAGGGTGCGGACGGCCCGGTACTGAAGGGTCTTGATGGCGCCCTCGTTCTTGCCCATCACCCGGGCGGTCTCGGCGACGGAGAGGCCCTGGAGGAAGCGGAGCGTCACGCACTCCTGCTGCTGGGGGTTGAGCCGCCGTACGGCGTCGAGCAGGGCGGCGTTGGAGAGGGACTCCAGGACGGAGTCCTCGGGGGAGCGCTCGACCTCGTTGGCGTCGAGCATCTCGCCGGTGGTGACCTCGAGGCGGAAGCGGCTGGACTTGAAGTGGTCCGCGACGAGGTTGCGGGCGATGGTCACGAGCCAGGCGCCGAAGTCGCGGCCCTGCCAGGTGAAGGTGCCGATGCGGCGCAGGGCACGCAGAAAGGTCTCGCTGGTGAGGTCCTCGGCTGTGGCCTTTCCTCCGACGCGGTAGTAGATGTACCGGTAGACGGTGTCGCTGTACTGATCGTAGAGGCGTCCGAAGGCGTCGGACTCGCCGGCCTGGGCGCGCTCCACGAGGTCCATCATCCGGGCGCTGTCGCTGTCCGCCGCCGGTCGGCGGGCGGTGGCCGCCCCGGACGGGCGGCCTCGTCTGCCGACCGCAGCGCTGCCGTCGGCCAGTGCGTAGCACGGGCCGACGGGCGCGGCGGTGGCGAATGCGGGGACGGCGTACGCGGTGGGGACGAAGCCGCGCAACAGGTCTTGGACCGTTGCGCGCAGCGTAGCCAGGCCCGAGGCGTCAACCCCGACGTGTGGGTACACGGGACTCCCAGAGGCAGAGCTTCCATCACGTGCAGTGCGGGACCTTTCACCCGTCGTAGCGACGGTGGGGTACCGGATTGCGTCTGAGGAGAATAACGCTTCGTGCAGGCACTGCTACACCGAGTTGCTCAAATCATCGATTACGTCGCTTCCGAAACCGATTGACGCCCTATCAAGTGCCAGAGTATGCACGGTTGTTGATCAGAAAGCTTCGGATTCCGGCTGGGTCCGGGGCGTGTTGTGGCCGTGTCCAGCCAAGAGGACTGGATACGAGGTTGTGGGGGTACGCCAGTTGGATTTACGGGGTTCGTCATCCCGTAAGCGAAGGTGTCCCGGATTGATCAGGTGAGGTCAGCGGCGTCGGCGGTGCAGGGCGATGGCCGCTGCCGTGCCGCCCGCCACCGCGCCCACTCCGGCCGCCGCCGGGATGCCGACCTTGGCCGCCTTGCGGCCGGTGCGGTAGTCACGCAGGCGCCAGTCCAGCTCGCGGGCGTGCTTGCGCAGCTTGGAGTCCGGGTTGATGGCGTAGGGGTGGCCGACCAGCGAGAGCATCGGGATGTCGTTGTGCGAGTCGCTGTAGGCGGCGCAGCGGCCGAGGTCCAGGCCCTCGGCGGCGGCCAGGGCGCGGACCGCCTCGGCCTTCGCGGGGCCGTGCAGCGGTTCGCCGACGAGCTTGCCGGTGTAGACGCCGCCGACGGACTCGGCGACCGTGCCGAGGGCGCCGGTCAGGCCGAGGCGGCGGGCGATGACCGTGGCGATCTCGACGGGAGCGGCCGTGACCAGCCACACCTTCTGGCCCGCGTCCAGATGGGCCTGGGCGAGGGCGCGGGTACCGGGCCAGATGCGCTCGGCCATGTACTCGTCGTAGATCTCCTCGCCGATCGACTGCAGTTCGGCGACGCGGTGGCCCTGGACGATCGACAGGGCCGAGTCGCGGGCCTCCTGCATGTGTTCGGGGTCCTCGACCCCGGCGAGGCGGAACCACGCCTGCTGCCAGGCGAACTTCGCGAGCTCGCGCGTCTCGAAGAACTTCCGCTTGTACAGGCCCCGTCCGAAGTGGAAGAGGGCGGCGCCCTGCATGACGGTGTTGTCCAGGTCGAAGAAGGCGGCGGCCTGGTCGTCGCCGTGGACCGGGAACTGCGGTTCCTCGGTCGTGCCGGCGGCCTCCTGTGAGGACTTGCGGGCAGCCTCCGCCGAGGCCTCGCCTGCCAAAACGCTCCTCGCCGTGGCGGAGCGCCTACGGGGAGTGAGCCATCCGAGAGCGGCCATGGCGTGAGCATAGCCAGTTTGTTCGGGGGTTCCGGAGTCGAGACGTCGGGACCCTGTGAACTCTCGGCAAGCGTGTCGTCAAAGATGCCGCCCGAGGCGGACGCGGGCCGGCGCGTCCCCTGGCGCTTTCGCGAGGGTTCCCCTTGCCCTCGGGCGCGCGACAATGGCCGACATGAGTCCCCTCTTCCGTCGCAGGCCCCCTCAGGACCGGCTCGTCACCCTGATCCGCAAGCCCGGCTGTCATCTGTGTGATGACGCACAGGTGGTTGTGGAGAAGGTGTGCGGTGATCTCGGAGTCCCCTGGGAGCAGAAGGACATCACCGAGGACCGGGAACTGCACGACCAGTACTGGGAGCAGATCCCGGTCGTGCTGGTGGACGGCGTGCAGCACACGTTCTGGCGCGTGAACGAGGACCGCCTGCGCAAGGCGCTGACCGACTGATCCCGCCCGGTGAGCGACTGACCGATCAGTCCAAAGTGCCCGCCGGGTCGCTTAGGATCGACGGTGACTTGGTCTCGGGGGCGGGATTCACTGAGGAGAGTGTGCGTTGTGCCCCCAGAAGGCAAGGAACGGTGGTGCCTGTGCGCCGGTTCCCTGGGCGTGCGCCGGGGGCGCGTGAGCCCGGTCACGTTGGGCGGGCAAAACGGACACCATCTTTGTGCACGCGTTCACAAAGACATAGCCTGCATTCGACGGGGCGGTCATGTAGGGACGTATGACCGCCTACAGCCCCGCTCTACCCGCAGGAGCACCGTGGCAACTGGCCGAACTCACCGACCGGCGACCCGCAGCCGAGGGATTCCCGAGGCCACCGTCGCCCGGCTTCCGCTGTACCTCCGCGCTCTGACCGCGTTGTCGGAGCGCTCGGTTCCCACGGTCTCCTCCGAGGAGCTCGCGGCCGCGGCGGGGGTCAACTCCGCGAAGCTGCGCAAGGACTTCTCCTACCTCGGGTCGTACGGGACCAGGGGCGTCGGCTACGACGTCGAGTATCTCGTGTACCAGATCTCCCGCGAACTGGGGCTCACCCAGGACTGGCCGGTCGTGATCGTCGGTATCGGCAACCTCGGCGCCGCCCTCGCCAACTACGGCGGTTTCGCCTCCCGCGGTTTCCGGGTCGCCGCGCTGATCGACGCCGACCCGGCCATGGCCGGCAAGCCCGTCGCCGGGATCCCGGTGCAGCACTCCGACGACCTGGAGAAGATCATCCAGGACAACGGCGTGTCCATCGGTGTCATCGCCACTCCCGCCGGTGCCGCCCAGGCGGTCTGCGACCGGCTCGTGGCCGCCGGTGTCACCTCCATCCTGAACTTCGCGCCGACCGTGCTGTCCGTCCCCGAAGGCGTCGACGTGCGCAAGGTCGACCTCTCCATCGAGCTGCAGATCCTCGCCTTCCACGAGCAGCGCAAGGCCGGCGAGGGGGCCGCCTCCGACGGGGGCGTCCCGGCTGCCCCCGCCCGTAGCGAGTCCGCCGACCAGGGGCCTGACGGGGACATGCCCGCCGTGATGCCGGCATGAGCCTCCTCGTCGTCGGACTCAGCCACCGCAGCGCCCCGGTCAGCGTGCTGGAGCGGGCCTCGCTGAACGCGGACGCGCAGGTCAAGCTGCTCCAGGACACGGTCGCCGCCGAACCGGCCGCCGAGGCCGCGGTGCTCGCCACCTGCAACCGCATCGAGCTCTACGCCGACGTGGACAAGTTCCACGCCGGTGTCGCCGAGCTGTCCACGCTGCTCGCCCAGCACAGCGGGGTCGGCCTGGAGGAGCTCACTCCCTATCTCTACGTGCACTACGAGGACCGGGCCGTCCACCACCTGTTCTCGGTGGCCTGCGGGCTGGACTCCATGGTCGTCGGCGAGGGGCAGATCCTCGGCCAGATCAAGGACTCCCTGGCCCGGGCCCAGGACGTGCACTCCGCGGGCCGCCTCCTGAACGACCTGTTCCAGCAGGCCCTCAGGGTGGGCAAGCGTGCCCACTCCGAGACCGGCATCGACCGCGCCGGCCAGTCCCTGGTCACCTTCGGCCTGGAGCAACTGGCCCGCGGCGGCGACGTACAGCAATGGGCCCGGGGCAAGAAGGCCCTGGTCATCGGGGCCGGGTCGATGTCCTCCCTGGCCGCGGCCACGCTCGCGCGGGCCGGGGTCGCCGAGATCGTCGTCGCCAACCGCACCCTCGACCGTGCCGAGCGCCTCGCCCAGATCCTCGGCGAGGGCGACGACACGGACGTGCTGGCCCGCGCGGTACCGATGGAGTCGGTGCCGGCCGAACTGACACGTGCCGATGTCACCGTCTCGTGCACCGGCGCGACGGGCCTGGTCCTGACGGCCGAGTCGGTCGCCCAGGCGATCGAGGGCCGTACGCCCGCGCCGCCGGCCGTGCCCGGCAAGGACGGACCGGGCGCGCCGGGCGGCGGGTCCGGCCCCGCGGCCGCGGGGCGGCTCGGTGGCCCGTCGGGCACCGGCCTCGGCAGCGAGGACGGCTGTCCGCTGGACCTGTCCGCGGTGCAGGGCACCGCCGGATTCTCCGTGCTGGGCGACGCCGCCGTGGCCGGAATGGCCGCCGCCGAGCTGGAGCAGCACGCGGCGTGGGTCGACAAGGGCACGGTGGGCGGCGCCCAGCGTGCGGCGGGATCTTCGACCCGGCCGGGAACGGCCGGCACGCTCGACCCCGCCGCGGACACCGACGCCATCGCCGCGCTCGCCGCGACCGCCGCCACCGTGGGGCGGATCCCCGAGCGGCGCCGGCCCGAGCCGGTCCAGGAGCCGCAGCGGCCCGAGCCCGTGCTCTTCCTGCTGGACCTGGCGATGCCGCGCGACATCGACGCGGCCGCGCACCGGCTGTCCGGGGTGCGGCTGGTGGACATCGAGTCGCTGGCCGAGGCCTCCGCGGGCGCTCCGATGGCTGCCGATGTGGACCAGGTCCGGCGTATCGTCTCCGACGAGGTCGCGGCCTTCGGGGCAGCACTGCGGGCCGCGCACATCACACCGACCGTGGTCGCCCTGCGCACCATGGCCGCCGATGTCGTGGCCGGCGAGATCGCCCGTCTGGACGGGCGGCTGCCCGGCCTCGACGACAAACACCGAGCGGAGATCACCCAGACCGTGCGGCGCGTGGTCGACAAACTGCTCCACGCGCCGACCGTGCGGGTCAAGCAACTCGCGGCCGAACCCGGCGGCGCCGGGTACGCGGACGCGCTGCGGACCCTGTTCGACCTCGACCCCGAGACGGTGGCCGCCGTCTCCCGGGCCGAGGACAGCACCACCGAGAAAGACCGAGGGCCGGCATGAACGACAAGGCGCTACGGCTCGGTACCCGGCGCAGCAGGCTCGCCATGGCCCAGTCCGGGCAGGTGGCGGAAGCCGTGAGCCAGGTGACCGGGCGGCCCGTCGAGCTCGTCGAGATCACCACGCACGGCGATGTCTCGCGTGAGGCGCTCACCCAGATCGGCGGCACCGGCGTGTTCGTGACCGCCCTGCGCGACGCGCTCCTCAGGGGCGAGGTCGACTTCGCGGTGCACTCGCTGAAGGACCTGCCGACCACGCAGCCCGACGAACTGGTCGTGGCCGCCGTGCCGGTGCGCGAGGACCCGCGCGACGTGATCGTCGCCCGGGACGCGCTGAAGTTCACCGACCTGCCTTCCGGGGCCCGCATCGGTACGGGTTCGCCGCGCCGCATGGCGCAGCTCAACGGGTACGCCCGCAGCCACGGCCTGGACATAGCGACGGTCCCGATCCGCGGCAACGTCGACACCCGCATCGGGTTCGTGCGCAGCGGTGAGCTCGACGCCGTCGTGCTGGCCGCTGCCGGACTGAACCGGATCGGCCGGAGTGACGAAGTGACCGACTTCCTGTCGGTCGACACGGTTTTGCCCGCCCCCGGCCAGGGGGCCCTGGCGATCGAGTGTGCCGCGGTCAACGCGGACCTCATCGCCGTGCTCGCCGAACTCGACGACCCGTTCACGCGGCTCGCCGTAACGGCCGAGCGATCACTGCTCGCCGCCCTGGAAGCCGGTTGCAGCGCCCCTGTGGGCGCGCTGGCCGACTTGCTGGCCGACGGGCAGATTGTCAAGGAAATGCGCCTGCGCGGCGTCGTCGGTACGCCCGACGGCTCGCGCATGGTGCAGCTGTCCACCACCGGTCCCGTGCCCGAGACGCACGACGGGGCAATGGCGCTCGGTCGCGAACTCGCGGCCGAGATGCTCGCCCAGGGCGCGGCCGGTCTGATGGGGGAGCGAGCGCAGTGAGCCCCACCACCCTTTCCGCCGGTCCTGAACACGGGCACGTCACCTTCCTGGGTGCCGGACCCGGAGATCCGGGACTGCTGACTCTGCGCGCCGTGGAGGCGCTGGCGCACGCGGACGTCCTCGTCGCCGAGCACGAGGTGCTCGACGTCGTACGTCAGCACGCCAGGCAGGGCGTCTCCGAAGTGCACACGGACCCGGATCCTTCCCAGGACCCGGCGCCGGGCACAGGAGCGCCCCAGCTGACGGTAGTTGACGGCACGTCAACCTCCGCAGCCGTCCCCGTGGTGCGGGATGCCGCACATCTTGTCATGGAGGCCGCGCGGGGCGGCAGGCGGGTCGTGCGTGCGGTGTCCGGGGACCCGGGCCTCGACACGTACGCCGCCGAGGAGATGCTGGCGTGCGCCGCCGCCGGGGTGCCCTTCGAGGTCGTCCCCGGCATCGCGAGCGCCGTCGGCGTGCCCGCCTACGCCGGTGTGCCGCTGCGCGACGCGCAGGGCGCGGACGTGCGGTTCGTGGACGCGCGCACGGCGTCGGACCGGTGCTGGACGGAGGTCGGGGCGTCGGACGGCACGGTCGTCGTCTCCACGACGCTGGACTCCGTCGCCGCGGCGGCCGGCGAACTCGTCTCCGCCGGGCGCAAGCCGGACACCCCGATGACGGTCACCGTCGCCGGTACGACCACCCGGCAGCGCACCTGGACCGCCACGCTCGGCACGATCGCGCAGACGCTGAAGCAGGCCAAGGTGCTGCCCTCGCCCGACGGCGGCCGGCCGGTGATAGCCGTGGTCGGGGAGCGTTCCTCCGCCGCCCAGCGCGACCAGCTCGCGTGGTTCGAGTCCAAGCCGCTGTTCGGCTGGAAGGTGCTCGTTCCGCGTACGAAGGAGCAGGCGGTGTCGCTCTCCGACCAGCTGCGGTCGTACGGGGCCGTGCCGTACGAGGTGCCGACCATCGCCGTCGAGCCGCCGCGCACGCCCCAGCAGATGGAGCGCGCGGTCAAGGGCCTGGTGACGGGCCGCTACGAGTGGATCGCCTTCACCTCGGTGAACGCGGTCAAGGCCGTGCGGGAGAAGTTCGAGGAGTACGGGCTCGACGCGCGTGCCTTCGCGGGCATCAAGGTCGCGGCCGTCGGCGAGCAGACGGCCAAGGCGCTGATCGCGTTCGGCGTGAAGCCGGACCTGGTGCCGAGCGGTGAGCAGTCGGCCGCCGGTCTGCTGGAGGACTGGCCGCCCTACGACCCGGTCTTCGACCCGATCGACAGAGTGTTCCTGCCGCGTGCCGACATCGCCACGGAGACGCTGGTGGCCGGGCTGATCGAGCTCGGCTGGGAGGTCGACGACGTCACGGCCTACCGGACCGTGCGGGCCTCGCCGCCGCCGGCGGAGACCCGCGAGGCGATCAAGGGCGGTGGCTTCGACGCCGTTCTCTTCACCTCGTCCTCCACCGTGCGCAACCTGGTCGGCATCGCCGGCAAGCCGCACAACGTCACCGTGATCGCCTGTATCGGCCCGGCCACGGCCAAGACCGCCGAGGAGCACGGACTCCGGGTGGACGTCATGGCTCCGGAACCGTCCGTGCTCAAGCTGGCGGAGGCCCTGGCCGACTTCGGCGCGAAGCGCCGGGCGGCGGCTGTGGAGGCCGGGGACCCGGTGACGCGGCCGAGCGAGCGGCGGCCGGGGGCTCGGCGCAGGCGCTCTACGACGTAATCGACGTCATCGCATCGGGTTCTGCCGCTGCGGCTACGCGGGAGTCACCGCGTGGCCGTAGCGCAGGAGGTTCGACGGGTCGTAGACGGCCTTGTCGTGGCGTAGGCGTTCGTAGACCTCCGGGGTCCAGGCGCGGGCGCGGTCCTGTTCGTCGCCCGGGGTGCCGTGGATGTTGACCATGGTGCGGCCCGTGCCGTACGGGGCCATGGCGGTGTAGAGGCGGCGTGTCGCCTGTTCGACGGCCTCGGCCACGGGTGGGGCGGGCATGATCCCGACCGACTCCATGAAGTAGCGGGCGTCGCGGGAGCAGACGGCGTCCTCGACGGCGGACGGTCGGGACAGTGCGCCGCCCATGTGGCGCAGTGAGGCGATCAGCAGAGGGTGGTCGACGCCGGCCCCGGGGCCGACCTGCTCCAGGAACGTGCCGACGGCGTCCGGGGTCAGGTCGCGCAGGAGCATGCAGCACTCCCGTGCCGGGAGCGGGTCCTGGGGTTCCATGTGGATGCGGTCCACGGCCGCGTGGTCCATCTCCTCGACCGTGTCGACGGCCACGGGGGCGGCCTCGCGCAGCGGGGCGATCAGGGCCTCGCCCTCGGCCGGGTCGCCCGGCCAGGCGATCGCGACCCGGGCCCAGAAGCCGCCGCGCAGGGGCTCCGGGATCTGCGGGATGGGTGGCAGGCGCAGGACCGAGAACATGCTGCACATCTCGTCCGGGACGGTGCGGGTCCAGTCCGTCCAGGTCCGGAACAGGGTCTCCGTGTGTTCGGCGTGGCAGTGGATGCCGCCGCCGTAGAGCCGGGGCAGGGGCAGCAGTTCGGTGACGAGCGAGGTGACGATGCCCACGTTGCCCTTGCCGCCGCGCAGGGCCCAGAACAGTTCCGGCTCGTGCCGGGGGTCCGACTCGCGCAGGTGCCCGTCCGGGGTGACGACCTGGAAGGAGCGGACCAGGTCGGCGGCGTAGCCGTAGGCACGGCCGAGGACCGGGAGTCCGCCGCCGAGGGTGTAGCCGATGACGCCCGCGTCGGTGGAGGTGCCGCAGAGGCCTGCCAGGCCGTGGGGGGCGGCCGCGGCCATGACGTGGCTCCACTTCGCGCCGGCGGCGATGGTGGCCGTGCGGGTGGTGGGGTCCACCTGTACGTCCGTCATGCGGGACGTGTTGATCAGCAGGCCCTGGTCGATCGGGAAGTTCGCGCCGTGGCCGGTGGCCTGGACGGCGACGGGGGTGCGGGTGGCGCCGGCCCAGCGCATGGCGGTGACGATGTCGTCGGGGCCGGTTGCTCCAATGGCCACGTCCGGGGTGTGCAGCGCGGCCAGGTTGAAGCCGGTGACTTCGTCGGCGTAGGCGCGTTCGCCGGGGCGTACGACGGGGCCGTTGATCTCCGAGAGGGCGAAGAGGTCGGGCGTGTGGTGAGGGGCGGTCATCGCGTCCTCCGTGGGGGCGGGTACGGAGGGACGGCGGCGGCGGGGGGTGGGCCGTCGGGGTCCATGTCCTTGTTGTTGATTTCAGGATGGACCTGGGCGCGTGGGGGCGCATTGTGGGGCTGGGCGGGCGGCACCGGCGGGGGCTCGTGCCCTGAGCGCACCGACATCGCGTCGGCATCGGGGCTTTTCGGGCGGGCGTAGCGTAGAGGGCATGACGACGTACGGATCATTTCCCGGTACTCGGCCGCGGCGGTTGCGGACCAACCCCGTGATGCGTCGGATGGTTGCCGAGACCCGGTTGCACCCCGCCGATCTCATCCTTCCGGCCTTCGTGCGGGAGGGCATCAGCGAGCCCGTGCCGATCACCGCCATGCCGGGAGTCGTGCAGCACACCCGGGACAGTCTGCGGAAGGCCGCAGCGGAGGCGGTCGCGGCGGGGATCTCCGGGATCATGCTGTTCGGTGTGCCGGAGGAGTCGAAGAAGGACGCGCTGGGGACGCCGGGGACCGACCCGGACGGGATTCTCCAGGTCGCCATCCGGGATGTGCGGGCCGAGGTCGGCGACGATCTGCTCGTCATGTCCGATGTGTGCCTCGACGAGACCATCGATCACGGGCACTGCGGGGTGCTGGACGCCGAGGGACGGGTCGACAACGACGCGACCCTGGAGCGGTACGCCGAGATGGCCCAGGTGCAGGCCGACGCCGGCGCCCATGTCGTCGGGCCCAGCGGGATGATGGACGGGCAGGTCGGGGTCATCCGCGACGCCCTCGATCAGATCGGGCGGGAGGATGTCGCCATCCTCGCCTACACCGTCAAGTACGCATCCGCGTTCTACGGGCCCTTCCGGGAGGCCGTCGCCTCGTCCCTGCAGGGGGACCGGAAGACCTACCAGCAGGATCCCGCGAACGTCCGCGAGTCGCTGCGCGAGCTCGCCCTCGACCTGGAGGAGGGCGCCGACATGGTGATGGTCAAGCCGGCCGGGCCCTACCTGGACATCCTCGCCCGGGTCGCGGACGCCGTGGACGTGCCCGTCGCCGCCTATCAGATCTCCGGCGAGTACTCGATGATCGAGGCCGCCGCCGAGAAGGGCTGGATCGACCGGGACCGGGCGATCCTGGAGACGCTGACCGGCATCCGGCGGGCCGGCGCGCGCAGCATCCTCACCTACTGGGCCACCGAAGTGGCCCAGAAGCTCAAGGATCAGTAGGTCAGCGCGGCGTCCATGTCGCGCAGCCAGTAGGTGACCGTCAGGGTGCTGTCGTAATACACGCCCTTGGCCGGCAGGGCCGGGATCGCCGAGGGGCCGCCGTCGCTGTTCGGCGTGCGGCCCTGGAAGCCGACCGTGAGCTTGTGGCCGGTGGTGCCCCATTCGCCGCTGCCGTCGGCCGCCGACAGGGAGACGCCCGCGTAGCCGGACTCGCCGGGGGCCAGGGTCGTCACCGCCTGCGGCTTGGACTCCTTGATCGGCTGCGGGACCCACTGCATCTCATCGAAGCGCAGCACGGGGTAGTAGGTGAGGTCGCAGGTCTTCGAGCCGGTGTTCTTCACCGTGATCAGCATGTGGTTGACGGGGCGGCGGACCGGCTGGGCCGTGATGGTGGTGTTGGAGCCGTTGCAGGAGACGCGGGTCACCGAGGTGCCCTTCCCGGCCTTCTTGTTGCCCCTCGTCGCCTGCACACCCGTCGGGCCGCTGCCCGTTTCCTGCGTGCCCGTCGCGCCGCTCGTGCTCTTCTCGCTGTTCCCGCCGTCGGTCGACTGCGTCGCCGTGACCGTCGCCGAGGCCCGCTCGGGCTGAGCCGCGCCCTCGTCCTTCGTGCCCGTGCCGTCCTGGCACGCGGTGAGGGCGAGGGCGGCCAGGAGGACGACGGGGAGGGAGTGGTACTTGCGCATGACTGCGTTTCCTTTCGGACAAAGGCGGTTGGGAAGCAGGCCCAGGTGGGTCGCGCTGCCGGTGGGACGGGAGCGGCGTGCTTGGATGACCAGAGCTTGTGCGGTGATCCGTCCCGGCCGCCAGACCAGGCGGACGATCAGGGACGTTGGAACGCCGGCACATGCCATGACCAGGGAGAACAGTCCTTCCCTGGAACGGGGGAACGGGACACGGGGCATGGAGGAACGGTGTCGGAAGGCACGGCCGCGGCTGATTTCGCCGCGCTGTTGGGGGAGTTGAAGGAGCGCTCGGGGCTGAGCTACGGGGTGCTCGCCAAGCGGCTCCACATGAGTACGTCGACGCTGCACCGGTACTGCAACGGGGATGCCGTGCCGACCGACTACGCGCCGGTGGAGAGGCTCGCCCGGCTGTGCAAGGCGTCGCCCGCGGAGCTCGTCGAGCTGCACCGGCGGTGGGTGCTGGCGGATGCCGGGCGGGTGCGTAAGGGGAGTGGTGGTACGGGGGGTGGCTCTCCGGAGGTGGCCGCTCCGGGAGTGACCGCTCCGGAGGTGGCCGCTCCGGAGGTGGCCTCTCCAGGGGCCGGCGTTCTCTCGTCGGAGGCCGGAGCCGAGCATGCCGACGTTCCTGTGCCGCAGGAGCGCGGGGGTCGGCGCCCTCGGCGGGCGCTGCTCGCCGCAGTCGCCGCGGCCGTGGTTCTCGGTGGGGTCGGTCTCGCCGTGGCCGTTCCGCTGGGCGGGACGGACGGCGAGGGGCGGCGCGGGGCGGCGGCGGTCTCCGGCGGTGGCGGCGGGCAGGAGGGGGAGGACCCGGCGGCTTCCGTGTCGCCCTCGGCCAGTTCGTCCTCCGCGGGCAGCGGAGACAAGAACAAGGGGAAGGACAAGGGCAAGGCCGATGGGGCTGCCTCCGCATCCCCCACCCCAGCCTCCCCCGGCAACGGCAACGGCAACGGCAACGGCAAGGGCAACGGCACCGGCGGCGACCGCCCCGGGCGTGAAACCGCCTCCGACGCCGCTCCCCTCACGGTGGACACGGAGCCGCACGCCTGGGAGAGCCCCTGTTCCCAGCGTTATCTGGTGAATCTGCCGCCGGGGCGGGTGAGGCCGCCGCCGGTGGAACAGGACGCGCCGGGCTGGGTGGCGGCGATGGGGGCCGTGTCGTCGGGGGAGCAGCTCCTGAAGCTCACCGTGCAGGGGACGGGCAAGGAGACCGTGGTCGTCAAGGGACTGACGGTCCGTATGGCCGGCAAGCGCGCGCCGCTCGCCTGGAACGACTACGCCATGGGGTATCCGGGCGTCGGCTGCGGCGGTGGCGTGCCGACCCGGTTCTTCACGGTCGCCCTCGACGCCGCGCGCCCCGGTGTCGTGCCCGAGGCGGGGCACGCCGGCTTCCCGTTCAAGGTGAGTGAGTCCGACCCGGAGGTGTATTACATCCGGGCCGACGCCTCCGCGTACGACGTCAGCTGGTACCTGGAGCTGACCTGGTCCAGTGGTGACCGGACGGGCACGCTGACCGTGAACGACCAGGGCAGGCCCTTTCGTACGAGCGGCAACAACGGGCGTCCGGCGTACGAGTTCCCGCTGGGCGGCGAGAAGTGGGTCGAGGAGGGGACCACGAACTAGTTCCGGATCTGGTTCCCCAGGACCGTTGGGGTGCCTGAGGGGCGTCGTCGCGCGATGGTCGTTCTGCGCGGGCACCATCAAATCCGTTGAACCGTTAGGTTGTTGACCGTCGTAGTGGTTGTTGATTGAACTACCCACTTTTCAGGGAGACGTCGATGTCCGGTGACGCCCTCAGGCAGGATCCCGCCGAGTTGCAGAGGAGGATCGACAGCAGCAAGGCGCACCCCGCCCGGGTCTACGACGTCTTCCTCGGCGGCAAGGACCACTACCCCGCCGACCGGGACGCGGCCGCCGCCGCGCTGGCCGCCAACCCGCGCGGGTACCTCGACGTACGGCACAACCGCGACTTCCTCCGGCGCGCGGTGACCACGCTCGTGGAGCAGGACGGCATCCGGCAGTTCCTCGACATCGGGACCGGGCTGCCCACCGCCGAGAACGTGCACCAGATCGCGCAGCGCATCACGCCCGAGTCGCGGGTCGTGTACGTCGACAACGACCCCGTGGTGCTCGCGCACGCACGCGCCCTGCTGACCAGCGGCCCCGAGGGGCGTACGGACTACATCGACGCCGACCTGCGGGACCCGGCCCGCATCCTCGAACAGGCCGCCAAGACCCTGGACCTCGACCGGCCGGTCGCGCTCTGCCTGGTCGCGATCCTGCACTTCGTCGCGGACGAGGAGGCGTATCCGCTGGTGAGCGGGCTGCTCGACGAGCTGCCCGACGGCAGCCGGCTGGTGCTGAGCCACCTCACCGAGGACCTCAACCCCGAGAACATCCGCGCGGTCCAGCGGACGTACACCGAGCGCGGGTTCACCTTCGTGCTGCGCTCCCGGGCCGACGTCGAGCGGTTCTTCACCGAGAACGGGCTGGAGATCGCCGACCCGGGGGTCGTCCCCGCGCACCGCTGGCGGCCCGACCACGCCGCCCCCGTCCCCGAACAGCCGGAGGAGTCCTTCCTCGCCGGACTGGAGGAGATCGAGAAGGTGCGGTACCGCGACATCAACGACGTCACGGACGCGGACATCAACGTGTACGCGGCGATCGGCACCAAGGGATGAACCGCGGGTTCCGGACTCCGCGCCCGTGCGCGCCCGGCGTCCGGATCCCGGAAACCTGCTTGTAGGCGGCACGTACTTCTTTAGGCTGCGGGGCACCAGGCGCACCGCAGCCGAAGGAGCCGTGTCATGACCGTCGCCGAGCCCCTGCCCACCCACTCTCCGGTGCCACCGCTCGCCGCGCGGGCGCGGGCCGTCGGCGGCTCTCCCGTACGGGACATCCTCGCCGTCACCGCCCGCCCCGAGGTGGTCAACTTCGCGGGCGGGCTCCCGGCACCGGAGCTGTTCGACGCCAAGGGCATCGCCGCCGCGTACGAGGCGGTGCTCGCCGAGGCGCCCGCGCGGGCGCTGCAGTACTCCACGACCGAGGGCGAGCCCGCGCTGCGGGACGCGCTCGCCGCCCGCACCACCGTCCGCGGCCTGCCGACCGGGCGCGACGACCTGCTCGTCACCACCGGCAGCCAGCAGGCCCTCTCCCTCCTGGCCACCGCGCTCCTCGAACCCGGTGACACCGTCCTCGTCGAGAACCCCTGCTATCTGGCGGCACTTCAGGCCTTCGGCTTCGCCGGGGCGCGGATCGTGGCCGTGCCCGGCGACGAGCACGGCGTCGATCCCGGGGCACTGGAGGAACTCGTCACGCGCGAGCGGCCCAAGCTCCTCTACACCGTGCCCACCTTCCAGAACCCCACCGGCCGGACACTGCCCGCCGAGCGGCGCGCCGCCGTGGCCGCCGTCGCCGCCCGGCGCGGATTGTGGATCGTCGAGGACGACCCCTACGGCGAGCTGCGCTACGACGGTGAGCGCCTGCCGTGGATCGCCGCCCACCCGGGCGCCGAGGACCGGACGGTGCTGCTCGGCAGCTTCTCCAAGGTCATGGCGCCCGGGCTGCGGCTGGGCTGGCTGCGGGCGCCCGGAGAACTGCGGCGCGCCTGTGCCGTCGCCAAGCAGGCCGCCGACCTGCACACCCCGACCGTCAACCAGCTCGCCGCGGCCCGCTACCTCGCCGACAACGACCTCGACGCCCATGTCGCCCGCGTCGCCGGCGTGTACCGCGAACGCCGCGACGCGATGCTCTCCGGGCTCGCCGGGGCGCTGCCGGCGGGGTCGGTCTGGAACCGGCCCGAGGGCGGCATGTTCCTCTGGGCGCGCCTGCCGGAGCCGTACGACACGACGGCCCTGCTGCCGCAGGTGGTCCGGCAGAACGTGGCCTACGTCCCCGGCGCCCCCTTCTACGCGGGCACGCCCGACCGGACGACCCTGCGGCTGTGCTTCGTGACGCAGACCCCGTCCGAGATCGAGGAGGGGCTGCGCAGGCTGGGGGAGGGGCTCAGTCCCACTGGAAGTGCCACGTCCGCTGGTTGAGGACCTGGTGCTCGGCGTAGGCCCGGAGGGCCGGGTCCGGGCTCTGGTGGATGGTGTCCGGGCAGAACGCGAAGTGCTCGGCGGCGACCGCTTGCGCGGCGGACGGGGTGGTGGGCGGGGTCGCCACGGACAGCAGCAGGTGGTCGAAGCCGAGGGCGAGGAGACGTATGCCGAAGCGGTCCTCCCAGGAGCGGAGCACCGCGCTGAGGCGGGCCGTGTCGTCCTCGTGGTGCGCCGGGCCCGTCCAGCCGATCGCCGTCGGGATGTCCGCGCTGCGGCGGGCCGGGACGAGGGCGAGGCGGGGGTCCTTGAACGGGCCGCCGTCGTCGAGCAGGGCGTCCACGACGCCGACGGCCACGGAGTCCGGGTCCCGGTCCTGGTCCCGGTCCTCGGGGAGGGGCTCGGCCGGGCCGGGCCATGCCTCCCCCCGCGCGGCGTGCTCCTCCCAGTACTCCGCCAGGACCTCTTCGGCGTCGTGGTCCCCGGGGTAGGACACCTCGCCGGGCATCAACTCCCAGCGGTCCGGGCCGCCGTGGCCGTCGCCCGTCTCCAGGACGACCGGCAGGAGTCCCGCCCGGCGGGCCGGCCCCAGCGCCGCCCAGCCGCCCGGGAGGGCCCGCCCGTCCGCGCACCACAGCAACGGCTCGTGCCAGGGGCCCTCGTCGGTGCTGTCGACGAGAGCCCCGGCGGGGAGTTGAAGACCGAGCGAGCGGCCGCTCGGGTCTGCCGCCAGCCTCGGCAGCGGGTTGGGAAGAGTCGCCATGGTGGTGACTGTAAAGCCGGCCACTGACAAGCCGAACGGCCCCGGCGGTCCTCCACAGCGGACAGCGGCTGGCCTATTGGCTCCCTACGGTGCGGACATGACCACTTCCTCGGAGAAGACGGACCTGCTGGCGGCGTTCGCGGAGCAGCGCGCGTTGCTGCTGATCACCGTGCGTGGACTCACCGACGCGCAGGCCACGCGCTGTACGACCGTGAGTGAGCTGACCCTCGGCGGAATCGTGAAGCACCTGGCCCGGGGAGAAGAGGCGTGGACGCACGTCATGACCAAGGGCGACGGTGAACTGCCCGACGGCATGCTCGACATGGGGCAGTACCGCATGGCCGAGGGCGACACGCTCCCCGCGCTGCTGAAGCGTTACGCACGGGCCGCTCGGGCCACCGAAGAGGCAGTGGCCGCGCTGGTGGACCTGGACGTCAGCGTGCCGCTGCCGAGGACGCCCTGGTCGCCGCCGGAGCCCGAGTACTGGTCCGTGCGCCGGATCCTGCTGCATCTGATCAGGGAGACCGCCCAGCACGCCGGGCACGCGGACATCATCCGGGAGGCCCTGGACGGCGCGAGTACCACCGCCCAGCGCTGACCCGGCGCGGCGTCACACGCCGGCGTCGAAGCACTCGCGGCCCTCTCCCCGCACGGGGCGGAAGCAGGCCCGGATCGTCGCGCCGGGGCTCGCCTCGGTCATGGGGGTGTAGACGTAGGACTGCGCGGCGACGCCGTCCGTGATCCTCGCGGTGTGCGGACGGCCGCCGTCGGCCGCGTTCAGCTCCAGGCGGTCACCGATCCGGGTGCTCCACATCCTCGCCCAGCCCGCCCCGCACTTGGCGCTGTAGCGCAGTTCGAGGTGGGCTCCGCCGGCCGTGCGGTGCGAGGCGAGGGTGCGCGGGTCCGTGCCGCACTTCATCTGCATCGGGCTCCTGCCCTCACAGGCGGCTCCACGGCAGCGCGGCGACGGCACGGCGGAAGACGGTGGGGCGGGGCGCGAGTCGGTGGACTGGCCGGCCAGCAGGACCAGGGCCACCGACAGGCCGCCGGCCGCCAGGGCGCAGACCGAGGCGATGACCGCCAGGACCGCCCCCCTGCCCCCACCGGCCCGACCGGCCTCGGCCTCCGTGGTCGCGGGCGGGTCCGCGCGCGGCGGCGCCCCACGGCCGCTCCACTCCGATTCCGCCAGCTCCCACAGCGCGAGACAGCGGCCCTCCGGCTCGCCCGCCAGGCGGCACAGCTCCCGCACCGCCTGGCTCGGTGGGAGTGCCTTGCCGTTGAGGTAGCGCTCCCAGGACGATTTGCTGAAGGGGGTCTTCGCCGCGAGGGCCGCCAGGCTCAGGCCGCTGCCGGTCCGCAACCCCCGTAACGCGCAGACGAGCCGGGCCCGTTCCGGTGGCAGCCCGCCGGACGGGGTGCGCGTCATTCCCGCAGGGCCTTCTAGGTGTGGGGGCCGATGATGCCGTCCACGACCAGACCGGAGCGCTTCTGGAGGCCCTTGACCGCGCGTTGCGTGTGCGGGCCGAAGATACCGTCCACGGCGCCCGGCGAGAGGCCCGCTTCCCGCAGCAGGCACTGGGCCTCGGCCACCTCCGGTCCGGCGTGGCCCATCGCCAGGACGGCTTTCAGGGTGCGGCTGTTGCCCGCGTACCAACGGCCGTCGATCCGTTCCGCCCGGCACGTGTACGCGAGGCGCTCCGACCGCTTCGGCGATCCGGGTGGTGCGGCGGCGGAGGCGGTGAGGGGAGCCGCCGCGGCCTCACCCTCGCCGTCCGTGAGGCGCACGGCCAGCAGGATCGTGGAGCAGACGGCCAGCACCAGGGCGACCGAACCGGCGACGAGCGTGACGCGCAGGGCCCGGCCGTGGGGGCGGGACGATTCCGCACCGGCCGGTGGTCCCGGCCGCTCCGCCGCCGTGCCCGACGCCTCGGCCGCGACCTCGTACAGCGCGAGCAGGCGCGTCGGGTCGTCACCGCCGAGCCGGGCCATCGCCTCGACGGCCTCCCTGGGCGGGAGGCACCTGCCGGACAGGTACCGCTCCCAGGACGACGTGCTGTAGCCCGTCTTGGCGGCCAACTGGCGCAGACTCAGTCCGCCGTGGTCCTTCACCCGGCGCAACCGCACCACCAACTGCCGTACGCGCGGATCCAGTTCTTCGGGAAGTCCTTTCCAACGCGACATGTTCCCCCCACTCGCGTGCGCGGACCGTGGTCAGCGGTCCCGTCACCGCCGCATTCTGCATCAGCATCCACGCGCCGCCCCAGACATCGGTTCCGTGCCCCCCGCCTGCCCCCTCCGTATTCGGCCACCATCCGCCGCGACCGTCCCGCCGTACCGTCCCGGCGCGCGGTGTCCCCGCAGGTCAGGGTGCGGGACGTCCCGCGCGGACGTCACTTCCGCGGCGATTGTGGCGGATCGGGGCCCCGGGGCCGCAGTCTCGTTCCCGAGCCGGCCGCCGCGGTCGGCCTGACCACGAAGGGGGACACCATGCGTATGGCCAACAAGCTCGCCGTCATGGCCGGAGGCATCGCGCTCACCGGCGGTCTGCTGGCCGGTACCGCGGGCCCGGCCGGTGCCGCACCGGCCGCGCCGCAGGCCGCCTCGGACTGTCCGTCCGGCTGGTTCTGCGTCTGGGACGGGCAGAACTACACCGGCCGCATGCAGAAGGTCGCCGGGACCAACAAGGACCTGACCCAGTACGCCGTGTTCCAGAGCTTCAAGTCCTGGTACAACCACGGCGCGTCCTGCGACTTCAAGTGGTTCTCGGAGAAGAACCACGCCGGGTCCAGCGGCATCGTCCCGAGGGGCTACAAGGAGACCGGCGGCGTCAGCCGCTACATGAAGTCCAACACGTGGGTCAACTGCCGGTGATCCACGGCTCCTGAAAACGCCGAGGGCGGCACTCACGGGGGAGTGCCGCCCTCGGTCCGTGCGCGACGGGCCGGACTCAGAGCCGCTCGGGCGTCCGGATGCCCAGCAGCGCCATGCCCCGCTGGAGGGTGCGGGCCGTGACGTCGCAGAGGAACAGGCGGTTCTCGATCTGCTCCTGCGTCTCGGCCTTCAGCACCGGGCACTTGTCGTAGAACGTCGTGTACAGCGACGCCAGCTGGTACAGGTACGCCGCCAGCTTGTGCGGGGCGTACTCCGTCGCCGCCTCCGCGACCGTCGCCGCGAACGAGTCCGCGTGCAGGCCCAGCGCGCGCTCCGCCTCGTGCAGCTCCAGCTCGGGGTGCGCGGCGGGACGGGAGGTGCCGGCCTTGCGCAGGATCGACTGGATACGGGCGTAGGCGTACTGGAGGTAGACGGACGTGTCGCCGTTCAGCGAGACCATCTGGTCCAGGTCGAACTTGTAGTCGCGGTTCGCCGACGTCGACAGGTCGGCGTACTTCACCGCGCCGACGCCCACCTGGGTGCCGCGCTCGGCGATCTCCGCCTCGGAGAGGTCCTGGGCCTTCTCGCGGACGACCGCCGAGGCACGGTCGATCGCCTCGTCGAGGAGGTCGACCAGGCGGACCGTCTCGCCCTCACGGGTCTTGAACGGCTTGCCGTCCTTGCCGAGGACCGTGCCGAAGGCGAGCTGCACCGCCTCGACGTCGTCGTTCAGCCAGCCGGCGCGGCGGGCCGTCTCGAAGACCATCTTGAAGTGGAGCGACTGGCGGGCGTCCACCACGTAGAGGAGCGTGTTCGCCTTGATGCCGAAGACCCGGTCGCGGATCGCCGACAGGTCGGTCGCCGCGTAGCCGTAGCCGCCGTCCGACTTCTGCACGATCAGCGGGACCGGCTTGCCGTCCGGGCCCTTGATGTCGTCGAAGAAGACACAGAGGGCTCCTTCGGAGCGGACCGCCACGCCCGACTCCTCCAGGAGGCGGCAGGTCTCGGCGAGCATGTCGTTGTAACCCGACTCGCCGACGATGTCCTCGTCGCGGATCTCCATGTCCAGCTTCTCGAAGACGGAGAAGAAGTAGATCTTCGACTCGTCGACGAACTTCTGCCACGTGGCGAGGGTCTGCGGGTCGCCCGCCTGCAGGTCCACCACCCGGCGCCGGGCCCGGGTCTTGAACTCCTCGTCGGAGTCGAAGAACTTGCGAGCGGCCTTGTAGAGGCGGTCCAGGTTCGACATCGCCTGCTCGCCGGAGGCCTGGAGGTCGTCGCCGTCGCCGTGGTCCAGCTCGTGCGGGTGCTCCTCCAGGTACTGGATGAGCATGCCGAACTGGGTGCCCCAGTCGCCGATGTGGTGACGCCGGACCACGTTCTCGCCGGTGAACTCCAGCAACTGCACCACCGCGTCGCCGATCACCGCGGAGCGCAGGTGGCCGACGTGCATCTCCTTCGCCACGTTCGGCTGGGCGTAGTCGATGACCGTGGTGCCCGGGTGCTCGGCCTGCGGCACGCCGAGGCGGCCGGTGTCGTCCGCCCAGCGCGCGGCGAGGGTCTCGGTGATCGCGCGGTCGGTGATCGTGATGTTCAGGAAGCCGGGGCCGGAGACCTCGACGTCCTTGATCAGCTCACCCGACTCGACCCGGGAGACGACCTGCGCGGCCAGCTCGCGCGGGTTGGCCTTCTCCTTCTTGGCGAGGGCCAGGATCCCGTTGGCCTGGAAGTCGGCCCGGTCGCTTCGTCGCAGCAGCGGGTCCGCGGAGCCGGCCTGCGGCAGAGCCGCCGACAGGGCCGCCGCGAGGCGCTGGTGGACGGAGTCGCTGAGGGACGTGACCGAGGCCATAGGTAAGGGTGCCGTTCTCCTCGAGGGAATCGATAGACACGGCCAGTATCCCATGGGGGTAAAGCCGTTTTTCCGGGCGCGAGGAGGTCTGGGAGAATGGTGCGGTCAGCCGTGCGACCGTACCGGCTGCCCGATGCAGAAAGAAGGACGTGCCGATCGTGGCTCAGAGCACCGAGACCACCGACTGGGTCTCCCGTTTCGCGGATGAGGTCATCGAGGAGTCGGAGCGCCGGGCCCCGGGCAAACCCGTCGTCGTCGCGTCCGGCCTCTCACCGTCCGGACCCATCCACCTCGGGAACCTGCGCGAGGTCATGACCCCGCACCTCGTCGCCGACGAGATCCGCCGCCGGGGCCACCGGGTGCGGCACCTGATCTCCTGGGACGACTACGACCGGTACCGCAAGGTGCCCGAGGGCATCGCCGGTGTCGACAAGAAGGCCTGGGAGGAGCACATCGGCAAGCCGCTGACGTCCGTCCCGGCGCCGAAGGGGTCGTCGCACCCGAACTGGGCCGAGCACTTCAAGGCCTCGATGACCGAGTCGCTGGCCGAGCTGGGCGTGGAGTTCGACGGGATCAGCCAGACCGAGCAGTACACCACCGGTGTGTACCGCGAGCAGATCCTGCACGCCATCAAGCACCGCGCCGACATCGACGCGATCCTCGACCAGTACCGCACGAAGAAGGCCCCGGCCAAGAAGCAGCAGGGGCAGAAGCCGGTCGACGAAGCCGAGCTGGAGGCCGCCGAGGGCTCCGGCGCGGCCGCGGAGGACGACGGCAGCTCCGGCGCCGTCGGGTACTTCCCGTACAAGCCGTACTGCGGCAACTGCGAGAAGGACCTCACCACCGTCACCTCCTACGACGACGACTCCACCGAGCTGACGTACGCCTGCACCGCGTGCGGCTTCTCGGAGACGGTCCGGCTGAGCGAGTTCAACCGCGGCAAGCTGGTCTGGAAGGTCGACTGGCCGATGCGCTGGGCGTACGAGGGGGTCGTGTTCGAGCCCTCCGGTGTCGACCACTCCTCGCCGGGCTCGTCGTTCCAGGTCGGCGGGCAGATCGTCGGGATCTTCGGCGGCAAGCAGCCCATCGGGCCGATGTACGCCTTCGTCGGGATCTCCGGCATGGCGAAGATGTCGTCCTCGAAGGGCGGCGTGCCCACCCCGGCCGACGCCCTGCGGATCATGGAGCCGCAGCTGCTGCGCTGGCTGTACGCCCGACGCAGGCCCAACCAGTCCTTCAAGGTCGCCTTCGACCAGGAGATCCAGCGGCTGTACGACGAGTGGGACCGGCTGGACGTCAAGGTCGCCGACGGCAGCGCCCTGCCGGCCGACGTGGCCGCGCACGCGCGTGCGGTGGGCACGGCCGCCGGTGAGCTGCCGCGCACGCCCCGGCCGCTGCCGTACCGGACGCTGGCGTCCGTCGCGGACATCACCGCCGGGCACGGGGACCAGGCGCTGCGCATCCTCAGCGAGCTGGACCCGGAGCAGCCGCTGACCTCGCTGGACGAGGCGCGCCCGCGGTACGACAAGGCCGAGGCCTGGATCAACACGCACGTCCCCGCCGACCAGCGCACCATTGTGCGGGACGAGCCCGACGCCGAGCTGCTGAAGTCGCTCGACGAGCCGGGCCGCGAGTCGCTGCGGCTGCTGCTCGACGGGCTGGCCGACCACTGGTCGCTGGACGGTCTGACGCACCTGGTCTACGGCGTGCCGAAGGTGCAGGCCGGGTTCTCCGCCGACGCCACGCCGAAGGAACTGCCGCCGGAGATCAAGAGCGCCCAGCGGTCCTTCTTCGCGCTGCTGTACCACCTGCTGGTCGGGCGGGACACCGGGCCGCGGCTGCCCACGCTGCTGCTGGCGGTGGGGCAGGACCGGGTTCGGGCTCTGCTCGCCGAGTAGGAGTGGGGAAGCAGTCGCCGTGGTGAAAGGAAGGGGCCCTCGGATGAGGGCCCCTTCCCTTGTGCGGGTCAGGCGATGTGCTCGTCCGTCAGCTCTGCGTTGAGGCGGTTGGAGAATCGCTTCACCATGCGCTTCACCTCGGCCTCGTCCAGGGCGACGCCGTATGTCGCCTCGACGTCGGAGATGAACCCGCGCGGAGTGGGCGCTCCGTTCCCACCCTTGGTCGACTCACGGAAGACCTGGTAGTAGTCCTCCTCCGTCGGCTCCGGCGGGCCGCCGCCGTCGCCCAGTTCACGCGTGCGGTTCGGGCCCACCGGGATGGGGAAACCGCCGGTGTCCTCCGGGGAGGGCTCCCGGTCATCCTGGGGCTGGTACCGCTCGGCCTCTTGTGGTTCCGCGATCCACCGGGCGTACCCGTCGGGGTCGTAAGCCGGGTCGTAACCGCCCTGGTACTCGACCTCGCGGGGGGTGTTGAACCAAGGGCTCTGGTCGGGCTCGGGCTCTGCTTCCACGTACTCGGCGACGGGGGCGCTGTCCAGCTCCGGACGCTGCTCGCCGGAAGGGGCCGCCCGCTGCGGCACGGGCGCCGCCCCGGCAGCACGACCGCCTGCGGACTGGGCGGGTGCGGCCACTGTGTCCAGAGCCTGCCTGGGAGCCGGCGGGATCAGCGCGGGCTCGATGCCCGCCGCCGCCAGCCCGGCCGGAGCCGTCTCCGCCAACGGCACCCCGTACTTCGCCAGCCGCAGCGGCATCAGGGACTCCACCGGGGCCTTGCGGCGCCAGGACCGGCCGAACCGCGACCGCAGCCGCGCCTGGTAGACGAGACGTTCCTGCTCCAGCTTGATGACCTGGTCGTAGGAGCGGAGCTCCCACAGCTTCATACGGCGCCAGAGGAGGAACGTGGGGACCGGGGAGAGGAGCCAGCGGGTGAGGCGGACGCCCTCCATGTGCTTGTCGGCCGTGATGTCGGCGATGCGGCCGATCGCGTGCCGGGCCGCCTCGACCGAGACGACGAACAGGATCGGGATCACCGCGTGCATGCCCACGCCGAGCGGATCCGGCCACGCGGCCGCGCCGTTGAAGGCGATCGTCGCCGCCGTCAGCAGCCAGGCCGTCTGACGCAGGAGGGGGAACGGGATCCTGATCCAGGTGAGGAGCAGATCCAGGGCCAGCAGCACGCAGATACCCGCGTCGATGCCGATCGGGAAGACGTAGGAGAAGTTCCCGAAGCCCTTCTGGAGGGCCAACTCGCGGACCGCCGCGTACGAACCGGCGAAGCCGATGCCGGCGATGACCACGGCACCGGCCACGACCACGCCGATGAGAATGCGGTGCATCCGAGTCAGCTGCATTGGCGCGGCCACCCGTACTCCCCTCCCCTTGCATGTTGTTGCGCGCAACAGGGTGGCACATGTGTGCGGAGAACGGGTGGCCGGATCCCGTCGGGACGGTTCAGCTCTTCGACGCGGGCTTCTTGGACGGCGAGGCCGAGGCGTCCTTCGAGGGCTTGTCCGACGCCCCCTTGGAAGGCGACTTCGACGGCGACTTCGACGCCGGTCCGGACGGGGCGCCGCCCGCCTTGCCGCCGCCCTTGCCGTTCGCGTCGGACACCGCGGCCACCGCTTCCTTGGCGGCCTTCTTCGCGTCCTTCAGCATGTCGTCGCCGCTCGGCGTCTTGTCGCCGGCCAGGCCCGCGCCGTTGTAGTCGAGCGTGACCACGACGTTCTCGACGCGCGCCACGATCGTCTGCTGCTTGAAGGTGCCTTCCTTCTTCTTCAGGTCGTAGCGCACGGCCGTCGCCTGGTCACCCGTACCGGTCACCGGCTCCGTCTTGACGCTCTTGGCGCCCTCGACGGCCTGGGCCTCCTGAACCTGCTTCTCGAAGTACTCCCGGGCCAGCTTGTCGGCCGGGCCGCGGGTGACGTCCGACTCGAAGCGCAGCATCGACACGTTCAGCCAGCGGAACTGCGAGCCCTTCACGCCGTTGTTGTCGAGGCTGTTCCAGGAACAGCTGCTGCGCGTCGAGATGTCGTCCGACTTGCCCTCCTTGCCGGACTTGCTCTCCGGCACGAGGTCCTTCAGCGTCTTCTTCGTGAACGCCTTGCACGGCTCCGGAAGCTTGCCGTACGCCGCCGCCTGCACGGTCGGGGACGGGCTCGCGGACGCGGATGCCGCGGCCTTCTCGGCCTTGTCCGCGCTGTCGCCGGAGCCGGAGTCCGAGGAGCAGCCGGCGGCGACCAGCATCACGGGGACGGCGGCCGCGCAGACAAGGACGCGGTTGAGGCGCTTCGCTCGCTGGTCTCGCTCTTCTCGGTGTGCTCGTCGCTGCATGGTTCCTTCACTCATGACGCTCGTGGTTCCCTGCGGTCGGAACGGGTCCGAGTGGTCACGGTACGCGGTGAGACAACGGTGTGTTCTTCCTTCGCGTGCTTTGCGGGCAGGCGTGAAGGGGCCGTGAAGGGGCCTCACTCGCCCAGCGAATCCGCCAGCTGCGAGGCCAGTTTCTGCGCCCTGTCCTGCATTTCCTTGCTGTCCGGGACGACGCCCACAGTCGTCGGCTGCTCCGCGTACTCGATGGTCACGATGACGTTGGACGTGCGGAACGCCACAGTCACCGTCCGCTGCTTGGCCGTCGAACCGGAACTGCTCAGCCCGTCGTCGAGGAAGGCCTCGTCGCCGAGGTCCTCCAGCACCCGGGGCTGCAACTCGGTCGGGGGAGCGGACACCGACGCCGAGGGCGAAGGGGAGCCGGACGGAGCGGGCGAGCCGCTCGGGGACGCGGCCGAACCACCCGCCGGAGTACTGCCGGAGGCCGCCGTCCCGGTGGCCGTCGGCTCGGGCAGATGGGCCGCCGCCTCCTGCTCCGCGAAGAGCTGCTCGGCCTGGCTGTCGTCGCTGACGGCGTTGTCGTAGGAGACGACCCGCTCGAAGTCGATCAGTAGATGGTCGGTGGCCGCCGGGGAGTCCACCTTCCAGCGGCAGGCGACCTTGCGGTCGGTGTCGAACGTGGTCGTCGGTTCGCCCTCGTAGGCCTTCTCGCGCTGCTCCTCGTCGTGTATCTGCCGGATGCCGGGCAGGAGTTCGTCGAGGGTGCTCTCGCTGACCTCGGCGCAGGGGTCGGGCAGCGTGCGGTAGCGGCCGGGCTCGGCGGCGGGCGATGCCGTGCCGGTGTCGCCCGGGTTGGAGTCGTCCGTCGAGCCGCCGTCGCCCGAGCCGCCGGTGCAGCCGGCCAGTACCGCCGCGAGGAGCGCTGCGATACCGGGTACACACGCCTTCCGTTGCACGTGGTGGCTCCTCTCGAGACGGATATTGGCTTGCCGCCGTGAGGCGGGCGATGAACACAATGTGTATCGCACGCACTGCCGTGGACGCCGGTCCGATTTCCCTTTCGTCGACCTTGGCTCCGGTATTTGCTGTTGAAGACTTCTGTTCATTTATGGGGGATTGAGGACGTTATGTCGTATGTAGAGATACCGGGTGCGAAGGTGCCGATCCGGATGTGGGCCGACCCGGCCTCGGTCGAGGGCTCGGCGCTCCAGCAGCTCCAGAACGTCGCCACGCTGCCGTGGATCAAGGGCCTGGCGGTCATGCCCGACGTGCATTACGGCAAGGGTGCGACGGTCGGCTCGGTCATCGCGATGCGGGGCGCGGTGTGCCCGGCGGCGGTGGGCGTCGACATCGGCTGCGGAATGTCGGCGGTGAAGACGTCCCTGACGGCGAACGACCTGCCCGGCGATCTGTCCCGGCTGCGGTCGAGGATCGAGCAGGTGATTCCGGTGGGGCGGGGGATGCACGACGATCCCGTGGACCCGGGGCGGTTCCATGGAGTGGCCACGGCGGGGTGGGACGGCTTCTGGGGGCGGTTCGACGGGATCGCGGAAGCAGTCAAATTCCGTCAGGAGCGTGCGACGAAGCAGATGGGAACGCTCGGCGGCGGAAACCACTTCGTCGAAGTCTGCACGGATATGGCCGGTTCTGTCTGGCTGATGCTGCACTCCGGTTCCCGGAACATCGGCAAGGAACTGGCCGAGCATCACATCGGCGTGGCCCAGAAGCTCCCGCACAACCAGGGCCTGGTCGACCGCGACCTCGCGGTCTTCGTCGCGGACACCCCGCAGATGGCGGCGTACCGCAACGACCTGTTCTGGGCGCAGGAGTACGCGAAGCACAACCGCTCGATCATGATGGCGCTCCTGAAGGACGTGATCCGCAAGGAGTTCAAGAAGGCCAAGCCCACCTTCGAGCCGGAGATCAGCGCGCACCACAACTACGTGGCCGAGGAGCGCTACGACGGGATGGACCTGCTCGTGACCCGCAAGGGCGCGATCCGGGCCGGCTCCGGCGAGTACGGGATCATCCCCGGTTCCATGGGCACGGGTTCGTACATCGTGAAGGGCCTCGGCAACGCCAAGTCCTTCAACTCCGCGTCGCACGGCGCGGGCCGGCGCATGAGCCGCACCGCGGCCAAGCGCCGGTTCACCACGAAGGACCTGGAGGAGCAGACCCAGGGGGTGGAGTGCCGCAAGGACTCCGGGGTCGTCGACGAGATCCCCGGCGCCTACAAGCCGATCGAGCAGGTCATCGACCAGCAGCGCGACCTCGTGGAGGTCGTGGCGCAGATCAAGCAGGTCGTCTGCGTGAAGGGCTGACGGACCGGCTCTACGACTCCCGGTGCACCTTCGTGTTCGAGGCCTGGGCGCGGGGGCGGAGGACCAGGAGGTCCACGTTGACGTGGGCGGGGCGGGTGATCGCCCAGGTGATCGTGTCGGCGACGTCGTCGGCCGTGAGGGGCTCGGCGACGCCCTGGTAGACCTTGGCCGCCTTGTCCTCGTCGCCGCCGAAGCGGGTCAGGGCGAACTCGTCCGTCTTGACCATGCCGGGGGCGATCTCGATGACGCGGACCGGCCGGCCGACGATCTCCAGGCGCAGGGTCTCGGCCAGGACGTGGGCGCCGTGCTTGGCGGCGACGTAGCCCCCGCCGCCCTCGTAGGTGCCGTGGCCCGCGGTGGAGGAGACGACCACGACCGTGCCGTCGCCGCTCGCGATCAGCGCGGGCAGCAGGGCCTGGGTGAGGTTGAGGGTGCCGATGACGTTCGTCTCGTACATCTGGCGCCAGTCGGCCGGGTCGCCGGTCGCGACGGGGTCCGCGCCGAGCGCGCCGCCCGCGTTGTTGACCAGTACGCCGATCGTCTTGAACGCCGTGGCGAACTCGTCGACCGCCGCGCGGTCGGTGACGTCGAGGGCGTACGCCGTGGCCTGGTGGCCCGCCTGGGTGATCTCCTCCGCGAGGGCCTCGATGCGGTCCTTGCGGCGCGCGGTGAGGACGACGCGGTAGCCCGCCGCGGCGAGCTGCCGGGCCGTGGCGGCGCCGATTCCGCTGCTCGCACCCGTGACGACGGCGATGCGGGAGGCTGCGGGCGGGGCGGCGGTGGCCATGGGTGCTCCTCGGGTCCTCGGGCGTGCGGCGGGCCCGGCGTCCGCGTCGGGCTTCCGGCCAGGATAAGTGGGCCCCGCGGTGGGAGAATGAGGCTGGGTGGTCCCCTGTTCTCCCGGAGGTGGATCATGGGCGAGGCACGTGAGGTCATGGACCGGCTCACGGACGCGGTCACCACACACACCGATATGAAGGTCGTCGGCGAGCTCTATGCCGAGGACGCGGTCGCCTTCACCTCGGACGAGGGCGAGCTGCGCGGGCGCGACTCGATCGTCGAGTACTGGCGGACGATGACCGAGGCGGTTCCCGGGGCGGCGTTCGAGGTGCTGCACTCCTATGAGGCCGGTGACACGGCCATCGACGAGGGGGTCTTCCACGGGCGGAACACCGGGCCGCTGGAGCTGCCCAACGGGGAGACGCTGCCTCCGACGCAGAAGGAGGTCCGGATCCGCGGGGTGGACATCGCCACGGTGAAGGACGGGCGGATCGTCGACTACCGGCTGTACTTCGACGAGATGGATTTCCTCGGGCAGTTGGGGCTGCTGCCCGACGAGCCGTTCTGAGCTCCCCGAGAAGTCCGGTCAGTTTCCCCGCGGGGCGTACATGATGACGGCCATGCCCGCGAGGCAGACCAGCGCGCCCGTGATGTCCCAGCGGTCCGGGCGGTAGCCGTCCGCGACCACGCCCCACAGGATCGATCCGGCGACGAAGACCCCGCCGTACGCGGCGAGGACGCGGCCGAAGTGGGCGTCCGGCTGGAACGTCGCGACGAAGCCGTAGGCGCCGAGCGCGAGGACGCCGCCGGCCGCCCAGAGCCAGCCCTTGTGCTCGCGCACGCCCTGCCAGACGAGCCAGGCGCCGCCGATCTCGAGGAGGGCGGCGAGGGCGAAGAGGGCGGCGGAGCGGAGCACGGACATGGCGGTCAGCTTCGCATGCGCTCGTCGTGACGCCGGTTTCAGCCGTCGTGACGCCGGTGTCAGCCGTCGGGGGTCTCGGCGCCGTGGCGTGCACGAGCCTCTTCGGCCTCGTCGCAGTGATGCGCGCCGGGCAGGTGCTGCGCCGTTGCCGTGAAGGCGCGTGCCCGGCTCGGCGAGGGCGATGGGCCCTGGCGTCCGGCCCGGGTCTCCGCGGCGTACGCCGTGGGAGGTGCTCCCACCGTCGCCGTGAAGTCCCGTACGAGGTGGGCCTGGTCGGCGTAGCCGAGGTCGGCGGCGAGGGGCGGCCCAGTCGAGCCGACGAGGCGGTCGTGGCGGAGCTGGCCGGCGCGGTGGACGAGCTGGCGCCGACGGCCAGGAAGACGGGCGTGTTCGGGGAGCCGGTGCCGGAGGGCGAGGACGCGTCGGCGTTCGAGCGGCTGCTCGCGCGCACCGGCAGGGACCCACGGTGGGAATAGCCCCATGGGGGCCGCGGTTCCCCAGGTATGGTTGAACAGTAAACAACCTGGAGGGTGAGCGACCATGCAGTTCGGGATCTTCAGCGTCGGCGACGTCACGCCCGACCCCACCACCGGCCGGAAGCCCACGGAGCGCGAGCGGATCAAGGCCATGGTGGCCATCGCGCTGAAGGCCGAGGAGGTGGGGCTCGACGTCTTCGCGACCGGTGAGCACCACAACCCGCCGTTCGTGCCCTCGTCGCCGACCACGATGCTCGGCTACGTCGCGGCCCGTACCGAGCGGCTGATCCTCTCCACGGCCACGACCCTGATCACCACCAACGACCCGGTGAAGATCGCCGAGGACTTCGCGATGCTCCAGCACCTGGCCGACGGCCGGGTGGACCTGATGCTGGGGCGCGGGAACACCGGCCCGGTCTATCCCTGGTTCGGGCAGGACATCCGGCAGGGCATCAACCTCGCCGTCGAGAACTACGCCCTGTTGCACCGCCTGTGGCGCGAGGACGTCGTCGACTGGGAGGGGAAGTTCCGTACGCCCCTGGAGGGCTTCACGGCCACGCCCCGCCCGCTGGACGGCGTACCGCCGTTCGTCTGGCACGGCTCGATCCGCTCCCCGGAGATCGCCGAGCAGGCCGCGTTCTACGGCGACGGCTTCTTCCACAACAACATCTTCTGGCCGGCCGACCACACCAAGCGCATGGTCGAGCTGTACCGGACGCGGTACGCCCACTACGGGCACGGCACCCCCGAGCAGGCGATCGTCGGACTCGGCGGGCACGTGTTCATGCGCAAGAACGCGCAGGACGCCGTGCGAGAGTTCCGGCCCTACTTCGACGTCGCGCCGGTGTACGGGCACGGGCCGTCGCTGGAGGACTTCATGGACCAGACGCCGCTGACCGTGGGCTCCCCGCAGCAGGTCATCGAGAAGACGCTGGCCTTCCGCGGTTACGCCGGCGACTACCAGCGCCAGCTGTTCCTCGTCGACCACGCCGGGCTGCCGCTGAAGTCCGTGCTGGAGCAGATCGACCTGCTGGGCGAGGAGGTCGTGCCGGTGCTGCGCAAGGAGTTCGCCCTGAACCGCCCGGCGGACGTGCCGGACGCCCCGACGCACGCGGCCCGGCTCGCCCGGGACCGAGGGTGAGGGGACGGTAGGGACCGGCTCCACGGTTGCCCGGCCCCTGGTGAGAGGGCAGTAAGAAGGACGCTCCGGCGCAACACATACGGTCCCGGTCGGCGGGCGGCTTGGCACACTGGACGCGTGCCCAACACCGTGCTGCTCGCCGAAGACGACCGCGCCATCCGCAACGCCCTGGAGCGTGCCCTGACCCTGGAGGGTTACCGGGTCATGGCGGTCGCCGACGGTGTCGAGGCGCTGGCGCAGGCCCACCGCAACCGTCCGGACGTGCTCGTCCTGGACGTGATGATGCCCGGCATCGACGGGCTCCAGGTGTGCCGGGTGCTGCGCGCCGAGGGCGACCGCACCCCGGTGCTGATGCTGACGGCCCTCGTGGAGACCGCCGACCGGATCGCCGGCCTGGACGCGGGCGCCGACGACTACGTGGTGAAGCCGTTCGACGTGGAGGAGGTCTTCGCCCGGCTGCGCGCCCTGCTGCGCCGTACCAGCCCGGTGAACACCGGGAGCGCACCCGCGGCCGAGGCGTCCAGGCCGCTCCCGGAGCGGTTCATCGAGGCCGCCGGCATCCGTATGGACCCCCAGGCGCGCCGGGCCTGGCGGGGCGCGCGCGAGCTGGAGCTGACCCGCACCGAGTTCGAGCTGCTGGAACTGCTGGTGCGCAACGCCGGCATCGTCCTCGACCACTCGACGATCTACGACCGCATCTGGGGCTACGACTTCGGGCCCGGCTCGAAGAACCTCGCCGTCTACGTCGGCTATCTGCGCCGCAAGCTCGACGAGCCGGACGCGCCGCAGCTGATCCACACGGTCCGGGGCGTGGGTTACGTGCTGCGGGAGGACTGAGTGGGCCGCCTGCGCGGGCTGCTGGCCGGGCGGCGGCCGAAGCTGGTCTCGCTGCGCACCACCTTCGCGGTGTCGTTCGCGGCGGTGACGGCGGCCGTGACGATCCTGGTCGGCATCCTGTCGTACAGCGCCGCCGCGCGGCTGGTGCGGGTGGACCAGCAGACGGTGTTCGACGAGGTCGTGCAGGATCTGCGCGACGAGGTGCGGCAGAACCACATGACGCCCGGCGACTTCTCGTCCGCCGCGCCCGGCCACGACCTGGTGCGGCCGGCCCGGACGGACGTGCAGGTGCTCGGCCCGGACGGGCACGTCGTCGACCCGGGCAGCCCGGGGCTGCCGGTCACCGGCGCCGACGCGCGGATCGCGGCCGCGGTCCTGTCCGGGGAGGTGGCCCAGCACAAGGACGTCGACGTCGGCGACGACGTCTACCGCGTCGCCACCGTCTCCCTCGGCGGCGGCCGGGGCGCGGTGCAGGTCGCGCAGGAGTTCAGCGACGTCGAGGACCTGCTGCGGGCGCTCCAGCAGCGGACGCTGCTGCTGATGGCCGCCGTGGTGGTCGGCGCCGGGCTGTTCGGCTGGTGGCTGGCCCGGCGGATCACACGCCGCCTGGTCGTGCTGACCGACGCCGCCGAGGACGTCGCCCGCACCCGCCGGCTGGGCATCCAGGTGCCCGTGGCCGGTCATGACGAGGTGGGCCGCCTCGGCCGGGCCTTCGACCGCATGCTGGGCCGGCTCGCGCAGTCCGAGGAGGACCAGCGCCGCCTGGTCCAGGACGCGGGCCACGAGCTGCGCACACCGCTGACCTCGCTGCGCACGAACATCTCCCTGCTGCGCCGGATCGGCGAACTCCCGCCGGAGGCCCGCGAGGAACTGGTCGCCGACCTGGGCCAGGAGGCCCGGGAGCTGACCGACCTGGTCAACGAGCTGGTGGATCTCGCGGCCGGGCAGTCCGACACCGAGCCGCCGCGGCGGGTGGACGTGGCGGACATCGCCGAGGAGGTGGCGGGGGTGGCCCGGCGCCGCAGCGGCCGGGAGATCGTGCTGCGCGCGAGCGGCGACACCACGACCGACGGGCGGCCCGGGATGCTGACCCGGGCGCTCTCCAACCTCGTCGAGAACGCGGTGAAGTTCGACCAGCGCGGCCGGGCCCCCATCGAGATCGTCGTCTCGGGGCCCGCCCGGCCCGGCACGATCCGGGTCGAGGTCCTCGACCGCGGACCGGGCATCGCCGACAGTGACCTCACCCGGGTCTTCGACCGCTTCTACCGGGCCGCCGACGCCCGCTCCCTGCCGGGTTCCGGCCTGGGCCTGTCCATCGTCCGCGAGGTGGCCCTCGCACACGGGGGAGCGCCGTTCGCGTTCCGGCGGGACGGCGGCGGGACGGTGACCGGGTTCACGGTGGGCGGAGGCCTGGACTGACCCCGCGGGCCTTGCGGGAGCCCGTCCGCGCCGTGGGCCGGTCAGTCCCCGAGGGAGTAGAACCGCATCGGAGAGGTGGGCCGGAACCCGATCCTCGGGTACACGGGCGCTCCGGCGGCGGTCGCGTGCAACGTCGCCCGGGTCAGCCCGGTGGCCCGGGCCCCCTCGTACAGCGCCTTGCGGGTCACGGCCTCGCCGTACCCCCGCCGCTCCCACCCCGGGTCGGTGGCGACCAGCGCGACGAACAGCCGCCCGTCGGCCTCCACCGAGGCCGCGCAGGTCACGGGGACTCCGTCCCGAAGGCCCAGGTACGCGAACACCCGGCTCTTCCACAGCGAGGACCCGGCGAGCCCGTCCCGCCCGTCCTCCAGAGGGAACCCGTAGGCACGCGAGTTGATGTCCGCGTAGGACCGCAGCAGTTCGTCGTCGGTCACGCGCACGAAGGTCAGCTCGGGGTGGGCGGGCTCGGGAATGGGCAGCAGATCTCCCGCCATGCCGGTGCCGGGAAAGGCGTAGCGCAGGCCCGCCCGCTCGGCGGCGTCCCCCAGCGCGGCGTGCGCCGGGGCGTCGAGCAGATCCTCGAAGACCCACAGGAACCCGGGGTGGGTCTTCGCCCGCATGATCTCGGCGGCCTCGTTCAGCCGCTGCTTCAGCAACCCGGCATCGGCACCGGCATCGGTCAGGGTCACGCAGTTCCAGAAGGCGAACCGGCAGTCGGCCCACCGCACGGCGATGCCCGGCAGGTCCCGCACATCGGCCTGCGGATCCCGGTCGAGCACCATGGCCCGCCACACCGTGGCGAGTTGCTCCACCGATTCGACCGACTCCGCGAGATCACGCATTAGGGCCCCCTCAGGTCTCGGCCGGCGACGGCCGCCGTACTCGTCCCGTCGGTCACGGGATCCCTCGGCGCGACCCCACGACCGTAGAGATCCTGCCCCGCGAGGGAGGGGCCCTGCGCGTCGCATTCCGGCCATCGCACCTCAGACGGCGGTCGACGGGCGGAGCGATCCGCCGGCGTGGCGCTGTTCGGGGCCGACGCGCGCTCCGGTCCACGAGTTCACGCGCCCGGGCGGCGCTTCGGAGCCGGTGGCGGCATGGTGGCGGTGGCCGCCCTGTGAGCGCAGGGGTGTGATCAGCCCCGCCTCGCCGATGGCACGGGGAAAGCCGGGAGGGGTACCGAGCAGCTCGGCGGTCGCACCCGTCGTGCAGGCCCGCGGCGCCCGGAGCCTCCGGCGGCACCATCATGGGGCGGCCTGTTCCGTCTCCGTAGTGCCACCACCCGAGGCGCCCGGGCGGGCCGGTGCATAGAATCCGATCCCATGCGGAAGCCTGACGAGCTGATCGTTGACATCGCTGCCCGTGTGGAGTCCGGGCAGAGCAACCAGATGTCCTTGACCGTGGTCGCCAGTGGGGCTGTCATCACCGGCCGGCTGGCTCCGGAAGCCGTGTGGAGGCAGAGGGTGTCGGAGGTGCTGACCAGCTCCGCCCGGCTCGGCGAGTTCTCCACCGTCTTCGACACCCCTACGAAGAAGGAAGGACCGCCCACGCATCTGCACTTCCATGTCGCCCGCATCCTGCAGGGCACGGTGGGGATCCCGGAGACGGGCGGGATGTACCGGGTCGCGATCGAGGACGTGAGCGCCTGGACCGTGGGGGACTTCAGCTACTCCGACCACTGACCCGCCGCCTCCGTCGACAGCGGAGATCCATGCGGGAGCAGTCGGTTCCCGCATGGATCTCCGGTTACGTCGATCTCATGGCTCAGGAGGACTTCTCCCGCGCCACCAGGGCAGATGGTTCGACGGTCGTCCTGTCCAGCTCAAGGGCTCCCATCGGGCAGGACCTGATCAACCGCTCCAGGTACCGCACGTCGCCGAACCCGCCGACCGCTCCCGCTCGGACCGCGATCCGCTGTTCAGGGGTCCGGAAGATCGCGCTGGACAGCCCCTCGCACTGTTCGTGCATCTCGCACCGCCGGCCGTCGATCCTGACCACGGCCAGGACTTCGCCGGCTTCAGGAGGTCCGTCCATGGAGCGTCACGTCCATCCTCTCGATCCCACGGATGGTGTTGTGCAGCCTCCACGTGGGCTCTCCCACCTCGATCCTGCCGACGTGACGGATGAGGGCCTCCAGCAGGCTCTGCCCCTCCAGACGTGACAGGGCCTGACCGACGCACGCGTGGATGCCGTGCCCGAAACCGACGTGCTGGGCCGCGCCCGGCCGTGCGATGTCGAACGACTCCGGGTCCTCCCAGAACCTCTCGTCGCGGTTCGCCGAACCGAAGAGGAGGAGTACCCGCGATCCACGGGACAACGGCGCCCCGCCCAGCTCGGTGTCCTCCGCCACGTAGCGGGTGAACCCGCGAAGCGGCGATTCCAGCCGGATGATCTCGTTGAACGCCGACGAGACCAGTGAGGGGTTCTCCCGCAAGCGGCGCCACTGGTCCTCGTGCGTGCCCAGCAGCCACAACATGCTGGACAGCGCGCTGACGGACGTGTCCATGGACGGGGCCAGGAAGTCACCGAGCAGTCCGGGCAGCAGCTTGTCCTCGATCTTGCCGTCCCGGGCCTCCGAGACCAGCTCCGCGCCCCAGCTCCCCGGACGCAGGTTGCCCGGTTGCGACATCCGGTGGAGGAACCCGGCCATCTCACCCAGGAGAGGAAGCCCGGCCTGTGTGCGGTCGTTCATGGGCCCGAAGGCGTTGAAACCGGCACTGGCCCACTCCAGCAGCCGTTCCTTCCCCTCGTCCTCCGGCCACCCCAGCAGATCCGGAACCACGGCCAGCGGGAACGCGACCGCGAAGTCCTGGACGGCGTCGAACGACCCACGTTCGACCAGCTCCCGGACCAGCCGATCCGCCCAGGACGTGACGTATCCATTGATGTCAGCCATCGCACGGGGCTTCAGGTGCCGAGCCACCAGCCCACGCACGTAGGCGTGGTACGGCGGATCGCTGGTGAAGCTGCTGCCCTTCTGCGCCTGGTTGAGGGTGTCCGTCAGACCCACCCCTTCGCCGGACACGAACGTGCCGTGCCGGTGCAGGGCCGAGTACACCTCGTCGTAGCGGGCGGCGCAGTGCACCTGGTGGGCGGTCAGGTACACCACCGGTGCGGCATCGCGGAGGGCTCCGTACAGCGGATACGGGTCGGTTATCGACCCGTCGGTGTAGGGGTCCAGATCGACCTCGGGAATCGTCATCGTCGACGTCACCGAATCACCCTTTCTTCCCGACGAGTTCTTCGATCAGCGGGACCATTCCCACGGCCGTCGGCGCGGTCGCGGCTCGCTCCGCCAGATTCCGGGCCTTGAGGCAGTAGGACGAATCCCCCAGCATCTCCTTGACGACCTGCGCGATCGCCTCCGGAGTACCTTCCTCGCGGTAGAGCGTCCGCGCGCATCCGTAGTCGGTGAGGTGTTTCAGCCTCGGGACGAACGCCTCGAAGGGGTTGAGGATCAGCTGCGGAGTGGCCGTGTTGATGGCGTTGATGGCCGTCAGACCGCCCGCCGGGTGGATGATCACCTCACAGGTGGGGAGGATGGCCTCCAGCGGAATCCATCCCGCCCGCACCCGCGGGTACTTCTCCTCGAGCCGCTTTCCCTCTGCCTCGCCGATGGCCACGACGACTTCGACCTCGAGTTCCAGCAGCCCCTCCACGATGGCCGAGATCCGGTCCATCGCGCCCGGGAAGGCGTACCGGAAGCTCCCCATCGTCAGACACACGCGCCCGCTGTCCGGAGTCTTCAGCATCCACGGCTCGATCTCCCGCTGTTTGTTGTGCGGGGTCCAGCGCATGAAGGTGCCGTCCGTACCGGTCAGTCCGGGCGGGCAGATGTCGATCTTGAGCGAGGGATCGGGCAGTGAGTCCGCGCCGATCTTGGCCAGCTCGTCCGCCATCTCCTTGTGGAGGTGCTCCTCGTAACCGCTGACGTCGAACAGGTCCCAGGACTGGCGGACGAAGGGAATGTCGAGGAACCGGGCGGCGATCTCCGCTCCGTGCCCCTGGCTCCCCGCGACGAGGACATCGGCGCCCCATGTCCGGGAGATGTCCACCAGGTCGTCGAACACGTAGCTTCCCTGGCGGCCGAACCAGTGGCCCAGGTAGGGCATCTCCTGTTCGGGCCGGTGGGGGTACTCGATCGCCGGCTTGCCGTCGGAGGCGGCCTTGATGCTCTCGGTCGTGTGCCCGCGTGCCACCGGGATGGAGGGCAGGCCGATGCCGGTGACAGCGCCGGACATCTCCTCGAAGGACGCCACCAGGATGTCGTGCCCGGACGCCCTCAGCGCCGAGGCGAGGGGCCCGATCGCGAACGCGCTGGCCGGACTCGTGCCCGCGGCGTAGAACAGAGCCTTCATGAGGCACCCCCCGGTGACCGGTCCTTGTCGCGCTCCGCGAAATAGGCTTCCTTCAGCCCCACCGTTTCGAATTCGATGGCGGCGAGACCCGAGGTCATGAGATGGCTCGACCGAAGCTCCCGGACCAGGTCCAGGTAGTTGTCCATCTCGTCGAAGCCCAGGATGAAGAAACTCTCCGCGTCACGGCCGTACTTGATGGCGCGCACCGGCGTTATCTCCCCTCCCCGCTTCACGAAGGCGCCGATGGCGGGGAAGACGTGCTCGTGCTCGATCGTGATGCGCTCGTCGAGTGACAGCGTGTACCAGGGGGTCAGATAGTTGACGACGATGACGGCGGCGAACTTCATGCCGGTGTCTCCGATCGGGTCTCCTGCGGACGCAGTACGGCGTGCATGTGCCAGATCCAGGAAACGACGTTCCCGGCTTCGTCGATCATCTGCTCGGCGAGGTTGTCGGTGGGGGCGTCCACCTCGAAGGTGCGCGGGTCGACCATGCGGGAGACGGCTTCCGGCGGCAGCGAGCTGTGGTATCGCGTCGCCTCGATCAGCTTGATGTCCCACTCCGCGCCGAACGCGTCCCGCAACTCCGACTCGGAAACACGGCGCGGCCCCGGGTAATCGGGGGTCAGCTCCTTCGAGAAGGTGAACAGATGAAGCTCGGCGCCCTCGTTGCACAGGGTCCGCAGGAGCTCCGTGTAGCGCGGGACGTCCTCTGCCGGCAGCGTGTGGAAGAAGGCGCTGTCCAGCACCGTGTCGTACTGGGCGCCGGACGTCGCGAGGGAGAACGCGTCGGCCACCTGGAAGTCGATGGTCACGCCGTTGTCACGGGCCTTGTCGCGACCGCACTGGACGGCGACCTCGGAAACGTCGACCGCGGAGACCTGAAGTCCCTTGGAAGCCAGGTACAACGCGTTGTCCCCGAGACCACAGCCCAGATCGAGCACATGCCCGCGGAAACCACCGTGATCACAGATCGCGCGAACAGCCGGCTGCGGACCACCGATGTTCCACGGCATGAGGGGGCCAGACTTCTCCCCGTCTTGATAGAGCTTCTCGAAGGGGATCTTCTCCGTGCTGCCGGTTGGCATCGATCGCCGTCCTCTCAGAGTTCTACGGACATGCTGTGATGGAAGATGTTCAAGGGGTCCCAGCTGCGCTTCGTCGATTGCAAGCGGGCGTAGTTCTCCTTGTAATACAGGTGGTGCCACGGCTGTTCGGAGCGGTTGTGGGCGGGGTCCAGGAGATCGGTGTCGGGGTAGTTGATGTAGCAGCCGTCGGTACGGCCGTCGGTCACGGGCACGCCCCCCGTATCGGCGAAGAACTCCTCGTAGAGGCCGCGCAGCCAGCCGAGGTGCAGCTCGTCCAGCTGGGCGCCCTGCCAGGCCGTGAACCAGGACGACTTCACGACGGAGTCGCGTTGGGGGACGACGGTTTCCGACGGCGCCCGCCGGTTGATCTCTCCGCCGTAGCTGTTGAACATGACGTACGACGCCTGGCCGGGGTGGTCCGCGTGCAGGTGCCGGTAGAGCACCGCGAGCTGGTCGTCGGTGGGGGCCGCACGGTGATAGGCGGACTTGGAGGCGGACCGGGCGCCCATGACGTCACCGCAGTCGGCCTGACTCATGTAGCGGGTGCCGGTCAGCCAGCTCATGACACCCCCTCGGGGAATGCCCACCGCGCGGGTGCCCTCGGTCAGGAACGAGACGAAGTCCCCGAGGACCTTGCCGTCGGGATCCACGTCGGCGTCCTGCTGAACCATCAGTTGCAGCATCCCCGCGCTGCTGTGGTTCACGAAGAAGGTGGCGAACAGCGAGGACTCGGGTGCCGTCGGCTCACGGTGGCGTTCGTGCCACTCGAAGAAACGCTTCATCACGGTGACGAAGGACGCCTCGTCCATCATGGCCCAGGGGTACACGATCTTCTGGACGTGCAGTCGGCCGGAGGCGCGCGGCAAGCCGATGGGTTCCGTGGCGAGGTGCTCCGGGCTGCGGAACTCATACGCGGTGACGATGCCGAAGTTGCCGCCCCCGCCGCCGGTGTGCGCCCAGAAGAGCTCTCCGAGCTCGCCGGGGTCCTCGGCCCGCGCGGTCACCAGACGAACGTTCCGGGTCTCGTCCACGACGGCGACCTCCACCGCGTGCAGATGGTCCACCACCAGCCCCAGCCGGCGCGACAGCGGTCCGTAACCACCGCCCGCGACCAGCCCTCCCATGCCCACCGCGGAGCAGGCGCCCAGGGGGAGGGACGCGTTCCACCGGCGGAACAAGGCCTTCTGGACCTGGTCGACCGTCGCGCCCGCACCCACTCGCACCCCCGGGCCGTCAGCGGACGGACCGATGGTGTTGAGGTTGTGGAGGTCCAGGACGAGGTCTCGTCGCGGCGAGCCGACGAAGTCCTGCCCGCAGTGGCCGCCGGACCGGCAAGCCACACCCCGCCCTTCCCCGACGGCCTTCTGCAAGGAGGCGACGACGTCGTCCGACGTGACGGGAAGAAGGAACTCCTCCGGCTCGACGGTGAATCGATGGTTGTCCGAGTGCGACAACTCGATGTACCGCGAGTCCTCACGGCCCACCGTGAGCGGCGACATCGGCGCGGTCATGACGCGTAGCCTTCGGCCGACTGCGAGAACACCGTCTCGTACGTGTTGGACTCCCGCGACGTCAGCAACGACTTGCCGCGTGCGCGCATCTGCCGGTCGTGCGCGGGACGCTCTTCCTCCGGCATGGTGTGGAACGCCTCGTAGGAGGCCGCGTCGTCCCACTGCGCGTAGTTGATGACCAGGTCGCCGTCGAGCGCCCTGAGGATGCTGTGGGACCGGTACCCGGGTATCTGCCGCATCCAGTCGTCAGGCTTCTCGAGCAGGGATACGAGCTCGCTCTGGTTCTTGGGATCGCACCCCATCAGGACGATGACGGTGAGGTCGCCCCGGTCCGGGCCTATCTCCGTCCGGGAGTCACCGTTCTTCGTCTGGACGGACACCACCTCGGTCTTCAGCAGGTGCACCGACGTGGTGAGTTCGCTGAAGTAGGGAACCGTGTTGTGCTTGAAGTTCTCGCCCTCGTACCGCTCTTTCAGGTCGTCGATCGACCGCCACTGTATGTAGTTGGCCGCGCACGGCTTCGCCACCCCCGCGTGCAGGGTGGAGGACCGCCATCCGGGGTAGTTCGCATTGGCGATGATGCCGCGCATGGCGTCCAGGAGGGTCGCCTGCTTCTCCGCGTCGGTGGTGTTGAACAGGTTGAACACGGTCAGGGAGCCGTTCTCAGGCTCGATGATCGGCATGAGGCCCTTTCGTGTGCTGTCGGGCGGCCCGGGAGGGGGCGCGCATGGCTGATGGGTCCTGCTCTCAGTGACGTGGGAGAAGTGGGCCGCCCGGCGCCGCGGGGCGGCCCGGCCGCGACGCAGACGCGCGGCTCGCGCCGTCACTGACGACGCCGGGCGGCGCCGGCGGATCAGACTTTCTTTCCTTCGACGACGGACTGCAGCCCGGCGCGGCTGACCCCGACCAGTTCGATCCCGACCTCGGACATCAGGGACCGGAACTCCTCCACGGTGCGCTGTTTGCCTTCGCAGAGGACGAGCATGTCCATGTCCATGAGGGCGATGGCCTTGTCCGCCGTGTCGTCCAAGCCCGCCACAGCCTCCACGACGGCGATGTGCGCCCCTGAGTGCATGGCTGACGCGATGTTCTTGAAAATGAGACGAGAACGCCCGTCGTCCCAGTCGTGGAAGACGTTGGAGATCATGTACAGGTCGCTCCCCGACGGGACGCTGTCGAAGAAGGAGCCGGACGTCACCGTCACGCGGGCGGAGACCCCCGCGTCCGACAGCTCCGTCATGGCTCGCGACACCACGTCCGGCTGATCGAAGAGAACGCCGGACATCTCGGGGTGCTTCTGGAGCACGGCGGCCAGAAGCGCCCCTCTTCCTCCGCCCACGTCGGTGACACTGCCGAACCGGGAGAAGTCGAACGCCTCGACCACGGACCGGATGATCCTCTTGGACAACTCGCTCATGGCCGAGTTGAAGACGGCCGCGGTCTCGGGATCCGACTCCATGAACTCCCATACGCCCGAACCGTGCATCGCGGCGAAGGGAGAGCGGCCGGTGCGCACCGCGGTGTGCAGGTGTGCCCAGGTCGCGCGCTCGGCGGTCGACCCCGTCCACCGCGCGAAGTTGCGCATGGAGTCGCCGTCGGTGGCCAGGGCGCGGCCCAGGGGAGTGAGTTCCAGCGTGCCGGCCTCGCCCTGCCGCAGCAGCCCGACGGACGCGCCCGCGCGGAAGAAGCGCTCCGCGGTGTCGCGCTCCAGTCCGAGCCGAACCGCCAGTTGGGCCGGCGTCAGTCCTCCGGAGGCCAGGCCGTCGGCCACGCCCAGTTCCGCGAACGTGCTGACGACACCGGCGCGCCAGCCTCCCATGAGGAGGTCGAGGATCTGAACGCTGACGGGTGGCGACGCGTGCAGCGATTCCGATGTGGCAATGGTCATGATGTCCCTTCGACTGGTGGACATGCGTGGAGGTGAGGCACCGCTGCAGGGGGAGTTCGTTCTCGAACTCACTCTGTTGTCGATGCCTGACCGGCGCTAGGTATCCTCATGGGATGCTCCCGGGAATCAGCGCCTGAACTGCGCAGAGTGCTGCATGACGGAGCCAACGGGCCCCGTCGTGCAGCACTCTGCGGTGGATGGACCCGACGACTGTGCGGATCCGGACGCCCCTAAGAGGCGGAGAACTTACCGGCCTTGACGTCGGTGTCCGAGGTCTCGCCGGGACCGTGCTCCTCGCCCCACTGCTGGGCACCGGCCTTGGGCCGGGGGATGAGGAGGGTCGCCAGCATGCCGAGCGCCAGCAGCGCGGCGCAGGTGTAGCCGTTGATCTGAATGGCGTGGGACATGGCGTCGCGGGCAGCGTCGGCGGCCGGTGCCGTCTGCGGGTTCTCACTCAGCCCGGAGATCATCGAGCCGGCGCTGTCCGAGACCGCCGACGACAGCTTGTCCGCCTCGGGTGCGGGCGTTCCCTGCTGGACGAGCCGATCCGACAGGTCGGAGTCCAGCGCCGTGAAGAAGGTCGACGTCAGGACCGCGATGCCGAGCGCGGAACCGAGCTGACGTGCGGCGCTCTGGATTCCGGACCCCTGGCCGGCGTGCTGTGGCGGTACGTCCGCCAGGACGACGTTGGTGACCTGCGCGGTGGCGAAGCCGACTCCCATGCCGTACAGGAACAGGGCGATTCCGATGATCCACCACTGCGAATCGCTGTCGGCCATCAGACCGAACATCAGCAGACCGATGGCCTCGAGCACCAGGCCGATGCGCACCAGGCCGATGGGGCCGACCTTTTCGGCCATGCCGAAGCTCGCTCCGCTCGCGAAGAAGCTGCCCACCGCGACGATGAAGACGATCAGCCCGGTCTGGAGCACCGAGTACCCCAGCGTGTACTGGAGCCACAGGGGCAGGACGGCGAGCATGCCGAACTCCGCCAAGGCGATGATCAGCGTCGCGATGTTGCCCGTGCTGAAGGACTTGATGCCGAACAGCGAGGTGTCCATCAGCGGTGACGTGCCGTCCACCCGGGTCAACCGGAGCTGGAGCAGCAGGAACAGCGCCAGGCTCGCCACGGAGACGACCAGAGCGACCGGGATGACGGACAGATCCAGCGCGTCCCCGAAGGGGCCGAAGTCCTTCTGCGGCTCCCACCACCCGTAGTTGCGCCCCTCGATCAGTGCGAAGGCGAGGAGCCCGAGGCCCAGCACCGACAGCACTCCGCCGACGGCGTCGATCTTGCCCGGCTGGCGGGGGGACTTCTCCAGGTACTTCATGACGCCCAGGATGATCAGCACCACGACGAAGATGTTGATGCCGAAGGCCCACCGCCAGGAGTACTCGGCGAGCCAGCCACCCAGCAGCGGTCCGACCGCGGCTGCCGCACCGATCGTGGATCCCCAGATGGCGAAGGCTTTGCCCCGGTCGGGCCCGTGGAAGGTCATGTTGAGCAGGGCGAGCGAGGTCGGCATGACGATCGCGCCGCCGATGCCCTGGGCGAACCGGCTGGCGATCAGGAGCTCCCCGGAGGGCGCGAGGGCGGCGGCGATGCTCGCCACCCCGAAGACCACGGTTCCGATCAGGAACAGCCGACGTGCTCCCACGACGTCCGAAAGACGCCCCATCACCAACAGCAGAGCGGCCAGAATGATCGCGTAGGACTCTTGGATCCACTGGGCGTCGAAGGCCGAGATCTCCAGGTCGTCGATGATCGGCGGCATCACCACGTTGACGATGGTGAAGTCCACGACCACCAGCGACACACCGAGAGAAACGGCCAGCAAGCCCAGCCAGGGGTTCCGGTTGGCTAATGAAGACCGAGTTGGATTGTCAGACAAGGTGTTGATCCATCCTGTGTGATGCAAGCGCCCGGTTCGGCCGCCGAAGGGTGGGATGCTCGGGCCGGCCGGGGACCCTTTCGACCCCGGCGCAGTGGCACTATGGCAGGAGAAGAGGACGAATTCTGACCTCTACTCACACTGATCCGGAGGGCAATCCTTGATCGCCAACCGAACGCTGGAGCTTCTCAGCCTGCTGCAGACCAAGAAGGAGTGGACCGGTGAAGGGCTGGCCCAGCGGCTGGGCGTCTCCCCCCGGACCGTGCGGCGCGACATCAACCGCCTCCGCGAGCTGGGCTACCCCGTCACGGCGACGAAGGGCCCGTCCGGCTACTACCGCTTGTCCCGCGGAGCGCGTCTTCCTCCGCTGATAGTCGACGACGAGCAGGCCCTCGCCATCGCGCTGTCCCTCCAGACCGCACCGGCCTCGGTGACCGGCATGGGTGATGCCACGAAACGCGCGCTGAACTCCATCAAAGAGCTGCTGCCGCCTCATCTGGCCCATCGTCTTGCGACCTTCTCCATCGAACAGATCGAGAACGCATGGGAACTCGCTCCGCCCCAGATCGATCCCGCGCTCCTCGCGCAGCTGAGCACCGCCGCTCAGCAACGCGATCTCGTGAGGTTCTCCTACCGCTCCATCAACCTCGACTCGATGGAGGACAGCGAGGTCCTGGCCGAACCCCACCGGCTCGTCGTCTGGTCGGGTCGCTGGTACCTGGTGGCCTACGACCAGCAGCGGTGCTCCTGGCACGCCTACCGGCTCGACCGCATCCGGCTCCTGGCCCCTACCGCGTGGCGCTTCGGCGAGCGTGAGGTTCCCGACGAGGACATCACCCGCTTCGTCCAGAGCCAGCCCGATCGCGGTGACACCCCGGACACCTGGCCCTGCTGGGGCACCGTCCTGATGGAGTGTCCCGCGACGCTGGTGGCGAAATGGGCTCCGGGGGCCGCCAGTTTCGAAGCGATCGACGACCGGATCACCCGGATCCAGATGGGGGCCTGGTCGTGGTCGGCGCTCCTGGGCTTCCTGATCACCTTCAGTTGCCGGTTCACCGTGGAAGGACCGCCCGAACTCATCGATGCGGCCCGGAAAGTGATGGGCCGCATCGACGTCGACATCCCCGGCCCGACGGACGCTCGGCGCCGTCAGCGGCGACGCCCGCTCGAGGGCGGTCGTGTGAAGTCCGGCGAGTGACCGGACGACGGAGCGTGCCTCAGACTCGGTGGGCGGGGCCTTTCGAAAGACCCCGCCCACCCCGGGTCAGAGGGCGGGGCGTGCCAGCTCGGCCCGCCGCAGCAGCGGCTCCCACCAGGGCCGGTTCTCGCGGTACCAGGAGACGGTCTCGGCGAGGCCGGTGGCGAAGTCCTTGCGCGGCTCGTATCCCAGTTCCCGGGTGATCTTGGTGCAGTCCAACGAGTAGCGACGGTCGTGTCCCTTGCGGTCGGGGACGTACTCCACCGAATCCCAGCCGGCTCCGCACGCCTCCAGCAGCAGGGACGCCAGCTCCTTGTTGGTGAGTTCGGTGCCACCGCCGATGTTGTAGACCTCGCCGGGGCGACCCTTCGTGCGGACCAGTTCGATGCCCTGGACGTGGTCGTCGATGTGCAGCCAGTCGCGGACGTTGAGCCCGTCCCCGTACAGCGGCACCGTGCGCCCCCGCAAGAGCCGGGTGATGAACAGGGGGATCAGTTTCTCGGGGAAGTGGTGATGGCCGTAGTTGTTGGAGCAGCGGGTCACCCGGACGTCGAGACCGTGGGTGCGGTGGTGGGCCAGAGCGATGAGATCGGCGGCGGCCTTCGAGGCCGCGTAGGGGGAGTTGGGTGACAGCGGGTGCGTCTCCGGCCAGGAACCGCGCGATATCGAGCCGTACACCTCGTCCGTGGAGATGTGGACGAAGACGCCCCGGCCGTCGCCGTGATGGCGCAGAGCCGCGTCGAGCAGGATCTGCGTTCCGCCGACGTTCGTCCGGACGAACTCGGTGGCGCCCAGTATCGACCGGTCCACGTGTGACTCCGCGGCGAAGTGGACGATCTGGTCGTGCTCGGTGACCAGCCGGTCCACGAGCGCGGCGTCGCAGACATCGCCCTGGACGAGGGAGAACCCCGGGTGCGTGCGCACCGGGTCGAGGTTGGCCGGGTTGCCGGCGTAGGTCAGTTTGTCGAGGACGGTGACCCGTACCCCGGCGGGCCCTCGCGCGCCGAGCAGGGTGCGGACGTAGTGGGAGCCGATGAAGCCGGCACCTCCGGTGACGAGAATCCTCGTGGCGGTCATGACGCGATCCGCACCTGACTGTGGTCCCCGAGGATCAGCCGGTGCGCTGCCGGCACTCCGTCGGCGGGGGTGACCTCGACGTCCCGGCCGATCAGAGAACTCTCGATGCGCCGGACCCCCTGAACCGTGGCCCCGGTGAGGACGATGGAGAACTCGATCTCGCTGGACTCGATCCTGCAGTCCGCCGCCACCGACGTGAACGGACCGATGTAGGAAGCGGTGATCCGCGTGTTCGCGCCGATCACGACGGGCCCCACGATCCGCGAACCCCGGATCTCGGCGCCGGCCTCGATCGTGACCTGGCCGATGACCTCGCTGTCCGTGTCGACGACGCCGTCGACACGGCCTTTGACGCCTTCCAGTACGGCCCGGTTGACCTCGAGCATGTCGATGACGTTCCCGGTGTCCTTCCAGTAACCGGAGATGGTCGTGGAATGGACGTCACACCCGTGGTCGATGAGCCATTGCAGGGCGTCGGTGATCTCCAACTCGCCGCGTGCGGACGGCTCGATGCCCCGTACGGCCTCGTGCACGGCCGAGGTGAACAGGAAGACGCCGACCAGGGCCAGGTCGCTGCGCGGGACGGCCGGCTTCTCCTCCAGTGCCACCGCCTTCCCGGCGTCGTCGAGTTCGACGACACCGAAGGCGCTGGGGTCGGCCACCTGGGTCAGCAGGATGTGCGCGTCGGGACGGCTCTTTCTGAACCCTGCCACGAGATCCGCGATACCGCCGACGATGAAGTTGTCACCGAGATACATGACGAAGTCCTCGTCGGCGAGGAACTCCCTGGCGATCAGAACGGCGTGGGCGAGACCGAGAGGCGCCGATTGCCGAATGTAGGTGACGTCGAGGCCAAAGGCGGAGCCGTCGCCGACCGCCTGCTGGATCTCGGCGGCCGTGTCACCGACGACGATGCCGACCTCGGTGATGCCTGCCTCCGCGATTGCCTCCAGCCCGTAGAAAAGCACGGGCTTGTTGGCCACGGGAACGAGCTGCTTGGCGTAGGAGTGGGTGATGGGCCGCAGGCGGGTTCCGGCCCCGCCGGACAGTACGAGAGCCTTCATGGCGGCGCAGTCTAGGCATGGGGAATGTCCATCTCGTGCGGCCGGGCGGCGGATTGGTGTCTGAAAACTTATGCCAGTAGAGGTCAGGGGCTGACCTTTACCGCTCATAATCTGGCCGCGCTCGATCCTCTGATCTCAAGATCCGACAACACAAGGAGCGGAAAAGATGACCAGGATTGCCGTCATCGTCGGAAGCACGCGCCCCGGCCGCCGCGGGCACGCGGTGGCCCGATGGGTCGCCGAGGTCGCCGCGCGGCACCCCGCGGCCGTGGTGGGCGAAGCGAGCTTCGAGCTGGTCGACCTGGCGGAGTACGGCCTTCCGCTGCTGGACGAGCCCGTGCCCGCGCTGTTCGGGCAGTACCAGAGGGCGGAGACGCGACGGTGGGCCGCCACCATCGGCTCGTTCGACGGGTTCGTGTTCGTGACCCCGGAGTACAACCACTCCGTACCGGCGGCCCTGAAGAACGCGATCGACCACTTGTTCGCCGAGTGGAACGACAAGGCGGCCGGGTTCGTCAGCTACGGCGTCCACGGGGGGATTCGCGCCGTCGAGCACCTGCGGCTGGCGTTGGCCGAGGTGAAGGTCGCGGACGTGCGCAGCCAGGTCGTCCTGTCGGTGTTCACCGACTTCGACTACACGGGGTGCGACATGACGGACCCGACGGCCGCGGGCGAGTTCACGCCGGGAGAGCAGCAGGAACAGTCGGTGAACACGATGCTGGACGAGGTCATCGCCTGGTCGGTGGCGCTCAAGCCGCTGCGCGCGGACGCCGGCGCGGCTTCCGAAGGCAACGCGGTGTCGGTCTGATCGACCGCCGTCCGGCGGCACCGATCGCCCGCGTGGCTGAGTACGAGCCGGTGGCGATGACGTCGGACGGCGGCTGGCCGAACGAAACCGGTCACGTGAGTTCCCCTCCGATAGCACGGATATCCCTCGGTCCTCACTTCTGGTGACCTACTTCGGTCGCGTGACTCCGAGCATCGTGAGCGGCATGACGATGCACGCCGCAGAAGCCATACCGTCACACGTATCGGTTCTCGTCGTGGGAGCCGGCCCCACAGGTCTCATGCTCAGTGCTGAGCTGGCGCTCCACGGAAGCCGGCCGTTGCTGATCGACGCGCTGCCGAGCCCGAGCGGACAGTCCCGGGCCCTGGGCTTCACGGTGCGGACGCTGGAGGTCTTCAAGCAACGAGGCATCCTGGGCCGCTTCCAGGGACTCGCCCAGGTGTCCGGAGTGCATTTCGCCGGTCTGAACATCGACGGCGATCACCTGTCCAGCACGATGCGCCCGGCCAACCAGTACCCGCAGTCCAAGACCGAACAGGTCCTCGCCGCCTGGGCCGAAGAGCTGGGAGTCACGGTGCGGCGGCCCTGGGCGCTGACCTCCATGGAGCCCACCGACACCGGGTACCGCTGTGTGCTCAGCGGCCCGGCCGAGCAGAAGATCGTCGAAGCGGACTACGTGGTCGGCTGCGACGGAGCAGCGAGCGCCGTTCGCGAAGCGATCGGCATGCCGACCAAGCGCACTCCCCCTTCCGTGCAGATGCTCCTCGGCGACCTGCGGGGGTGCGGCCTGCCCAACGAGCCCTTCGGGGTCAAGCACGAAAAGGGCATGGTCATGTCCGCTCCGCTGGGCGACGGGACGGAACGGGTGATCGTCTGCGACTTCTCCCAGCCGATGCGGCCGCAGGGCACCCCGGTCACGCACGCCGAGATCAAGGCCGCGTACGAGAACGTCGTCGGCACCCCACTGGTCGACGGCGAATGCCTCTGGGCGAGCTCGTTCTCGGACGCGTCGTCCCTCGTGGAGTCGTACCGGTCCGGTCGTGCGCTGCTCGTCGGCGACAGCGCCCACACTCACCTTCCGGCCGGCGGGCAGGGCATGAACGTCTCGATCCAGGACGCGGTGAACCTCGGCTGGAAGCTCGCGCTGGTGAGCCTGGGGCGCGCGCCGGAGACGCTGCTGGACAGTTACCACACCGAGCGGTACCCGGTCGGCCGGGAACTGTTGCTCAACACCGCCGCCCAGGGGCAGATGTTCCTGCGAGGTCCGGAAGTGGACCCGCTGCGCGAGGTCATACGGCGGTTGCTGAACATCCGGGAGGTGTCCATCCTGCTGGCCGACGGGGTCAGCGGACTGGACATTCGCTACGACATGGGCGTTCCGAACGCGTCGCCGCCCATCGGTGAACGGCTGCCGCCGGATGCGTTCACCGTCGTCGAAACCGGCGGCGACGTCGCCGAGGAGTTGCGGCACGGCTCCGCCCTGCTGGTCCTCCGGTCTCCCGACAGCCCGGCCTCCTCGCTGGTCACGCCGTGGCGGGACCAGGTGCGCGTAGTGCACGCACGCCCCACGCCATCGCATGGGAACGAGGACCTGGCCGCGTCATCCGACTTGTTCGTGCGGCCGGACGGTCACGTCGCGTGGGCGGGCACTGATTTCGACGAATTGAGCGCTTCGCTGAGCCGCTGGCTCGGAAAGCCCACCGCGTAACCAGAGGAGGAAAAACCCTTGTTCAGCTCTCTGATCATCGCCCGGATGGACATCAGCCATGCGGACGCGGTAGCAGACGTCTTCACCGGCTTCGACGCCACCGACATGCCGGCGAGGATGGGCACCCGGCGCCGCGAACTGTTCCATTACCGCGGCCTCTATTTCCACCTGCAGGACTTCGAGAGTCCGAACGGGGCCGGCGCGGTCGAAGCGGCCAAAACCGACCCGCGTTTCATTCAGGTGAGCAATGACCTCAAGCCGTACATCGAAGCCTATTCCCCGGACTGGCGATCGCCGAAGGACGCCATGGCAGAGCGCTTCTATCACTGGAGTTCCGAACGATGACCCGCAGGGCCTTCATCACCGGGATCGGCGTCGTCGCGCCCGGAGCCGTCGGACGAGACCGCTTCTGGGACCTGTTGACTCAGGGGCGCACCGCCACCCGCCGGCTCAGTCTCTGTGACCCGGAGCCGTTCAGATCCCGTGTGGCCGCCGAAGTCGACTTCAGCGCCGAAGCCGCGGGGCTGTCCGAGCTGCAGTCCAAGGAGCTGGACCGTGCGGCCCAGTTCGCCCTGGTCGCCGCCCGTGAAGCGGTGGAGGACGCGGCCTGGTCGGGGACGTGCCCTCCGGAACGCGCCGGGGTGATCGTGGGCTCGGCCGTCGGCGCCACGACCAAGCTCGAGGAGGTCTACCGGCAGCTCAGCCGCGACGGCGCACTCTGGGACGTGATCCCGGATTCCCCTACCGAGCTGTACTCGTACTTCGTGCCCAGCTCGTTCGCTTCCGAGATCGCGCGGGATTTCGGCCTCACGGGGCAGAGCGGCGTCGTGTCGACCGGATGCACCTCCGGGATCGACTCCGTGGGCAACGCGATGGAGCTGATCCAGAGCGGCATCCTGGACGCTGTCGTCTGCGGTGCCACCGACGCGCCCATCTCGCCGATCACCGTTGCCTGTTTCGACACGATCAAGGCGACGTCGACCTACAACGACACCCCGGAAACCGCCTCACGCCCCTTCGACGCGACGCGGTCCGGCTTCGTCCTCGGTGAGGGCAGCGCGATGTTCGTCCTCGAGTCGGAGGAATCCGTCGCGCGTCGCGGCGCACGCGTCTACGGCGAGGTCAGGGGATACGCCAGCCGCTGCAACGCCTACCACATGACGGGTCTCAAGGCCGACGGGCGCGAGCTGGCGGAGGCCGTCGTCTCCGCTCTTGGCCAGGCACGTATGGACCCGGGCCAAATCGACTACGTCAACGCCCACGGCAGCGGGACGAAACAGAACGACCGGCACGAGACGGCCGCCCTGAAGTCCTCCCTCGGGCCCGCCGCCCACGATGTGCCCATCAGCTCCATCAAATCGATGATCGGTCATTCGCTGGGTGCCATCGGCTCGTTGGAGATCGCCGCGTGCGCTCTGGCGCTGCGGCACAACGTGATCCCGCCGACGGCGAACCTCACCCGGCCGGATCCGGAACTCGACCTGGACTACGTGCCGGTGCACGCGCGGAAGCAGCCGACCGACAGCGTCCTGACGACCGGAAGCGGCTTCGGTGGGTTCCAGAGCGCCATGGTTCTCACGGATCCGGAGAAGTTCTCATGACCGCACACATCAACGGCATCGACATCATCTCTCCGCTGGGCCTGTCCCGAGAAGAACACTGGAAGGCCCTCCTCGACGGATGCAGCGGTCTGGGGCCGACGCAGTCGTTCGACTCCGCCAGGTACGACAACCCCATCAGCGGAGAGATCCTCCACTTCGGTCCGGACGAACTGCCCAAGCGGCTGGTGCCGGCCACCGACCGCATGACCCAGATGTCGCTGGTGGCCGCCGCTGGGGCCTTCGACGACAGCGGTATCGACATGAGCCAGGTCGACCCCCTCGATGTCGGTGTCATGACGGCGGCCACCGCGGGCGGCTATGCGTTCGGGCAGAAGGAGCTGCAGAACCTGTGGTCCAAGGGGCCCAAGTACGTCAGCACCCATCAGTCCTACGCCTGGTTCTACGCGGTGAACACCGGCCAGATCTCCATCCGTCACGGCTGCCAGGGCCACAGCGGCGTGATCGTCGCCGATGACGCCGGTGGCCTCGACGCGATCGCCTTCGCCGCCCGCCGCCTGGCACGGGGGAACCAGATCATGCTCACCGGGTCGGTGGACAGCACCATGTGTCCCTGGGGGCGGGTCGCGCACGCCTCGACCGGTCACCTGTCGAAGTCCGCCGACGCGCAGGCCGCGTACCTTCCGTTCGACGAACGGGCGGCCGGGTGGGTCAACGGTGAAGGCGGCGCCCACCTCGTACTGCAGTCGCACAGCGACGGCCGCTACGCGGCGGTGCTCGGCCACGGTGCGACCGTGGACGACCCGCGGGCCGCCCCCGGGACGGGCCTCGGACAGGCGATCCGCATCGCGCTCGACGCGGCGCGGCTTCGCCCCGGTGACATCCAAGTGGTCTTCGCCGACGCGGCCGGCACCCGGGAAGCGGACCGGGCCGAGGCCGCCGCCCTGGTGGAGATCTTCGGTCCCCACTCCGTCCCCGTCACCGCGCCCAAGGCGGCGACCGGCCGTATGGGCTGCGGAACGGCTTCACTCGATGTCGCCATGGCGGTGCTCGCCATCCGGGACCAGACGATCCCCCCGACCCTCAACGTCGAAGCGGACGAGTCCCTGGGGGTCAACCTGTGCGGCGTCGCCACCCAACACCCCATAACCAACGTCCTGGTCCTGGCCAGGGGCGTCGGTGGGTTCAACTCCGCCCTGATCGTCGGGACATGACCAAAGGAGAAGGAATGCCTGCACGCGTCACCATGAACGACCTCAAGCGAGCTCTCGAAGAGGGTTCCGGTGTCGACGAGGGGGTCGACCTCGACACGGATCTGAGGACGATGGCGTTCTCCGAGCTGGGCTACGACTCTCTGGCCGTCCTGGAGACCGGTCTGCGCCTGGGTCGCGAGAACAACATCGAACTCGACGACTCGGTGTTCACCGACCTCGACACGCCCCAGCAGATGCTGGACGCGGTCAACGAGGCCCTCGAGCGTCAGTCGGCGGTGTCATGAGCCTCCCCCGTCACGCCCTCGTCACCGGTGGGTCGAGCGGCATAGGAAAGTCCATCGCCCAGCGCCTGGCTTCGGCCGGACACAGCGTCACGATCTGCGGTCGCGACTCCGCCAGGCTCCAGGACGCCGCCAAGGAACTGTCCGATCTCGGTGCGCCCGTCACGTCGCTGATCGCCGATGTGAGCGATCCGCGACAGGTACGCGATCTGGTCCGCCAGGCCGTGGAGACGAACGGTCCCATCGGAATCCTCGTCAACAACGCCGGCAGGAACGGCGGTGGCAAGACCGCGGAGCTGACCGACGAGCTGTGGCGAGAGGTGTTGAGCACCAACCTCGACAGCGTCTTCTACGTCACCCGTGAGGTCCTGGCCCGTGGCGGCATCCACGAGGTGGACCACGGCCGGATCATCAACATCGCCTCCACCGCGGGGAAACAGGGAGTCCTGCTGGCCGCTCCCTACTCCGCTTCCAAGCACGGTGTCGTCGGCTTCACCAAGGCGGTGGGCAAGGAGCTCGCGCCTCAGGGCATCGCGATGAACGCGGTCTGCCCGGGATATGTGGAAACCCCGATGGCTTCCCGTGTCCGGCAGGCATACGCCAGCGCCTGGGACACCACGGAGGAGGAAGTCCTGTCCGCCTTCGAGGCGAAGATTCCGCTCGGCCGGTACAGCACACCCGACGAGGTCGCGTCCCTGGTCGAGTACCTCACGACCGAAGGCGCCGCCTCGATCACGGCTCAGGCATTCAACGTGTGCGGCGGCCTCGGAAACTTCTAGGAGACGATTCACATGACCGATCCGGCACGCGTAGACCTGCACACCACCACGATCACCAGCAGCGCCGACGCGGTGTACCGCCGCCTGGAGGACGTCGGGCAGTGGTCCCAGATGTTCGAGCCGACCATCCACGGCGCGGAGCTGGCTCGGAACGGGAACAAGCAGACGATCCAGCTGTGGGCCACTGCCAACGGTGAACCCAAGACCTGGGTCTCCGAGCGGGAGCTCGATCCCGTCGCGCGCACCATCCGCTTCGCGCAGACCGTCACCTCGCCGCCCGTCGCGGAGATGGCCGGCGAGTGGAAGGTCGTGCCCCTGTCCGAGGACAGTTGCACAGTCGAACTGACGCACACCTACCGTGCGGAGCACGACTCGGCGGAGTCGCTCGCATGGATCGCCCGTGCCGTGGAGACCAACAGCACGAAGGAGCTCTCGGCGCTCAGGTTCGCCTGCGAACGGGACGCGGACAGCGAGCTGAGTCCTTTCACCTTCACGGATTCGGTGGACACGACGGTCGATCCCGTCCTGCTGTTCTCGTTCCTGGACCGTGGTGAGCTGTGGGCCGGGCGCCTGGAACACGTTGCCGAGGCCGAGATGAAGGAGTTCTCCGACGGCCTGCAGCTCCTGCGGATGCGGACGAGGACGCCGGACGGCGACACCCATGTCACGGAGTCCTACCGGGTGTCCCAGAGCCCGGCCAGGCTGTTGTACAAGCAGGTGACGCTCCCGGCGCTGCTGACGCTCCACACCGGCGAGTGGACCATCACCCCGGCCGGGGAGAGCTGGCGGGTCACGTCGAAGCACACCGTGGCGATCGATCCCGAAGCGGTGCCGAAGGTTCTCGGTCCCAGCGCCACGGTCTCGGACGCGAAGCAGCTCGCTCGGCGGAACCTGGGAAACAACAGCCTGCGGACCCTTGAAGCAGCGGTCCGCTGGGCCGGCACCGCTGTCTCGCAGAGGTGAGTGAGCACGTGACCGAGCCCGAAGCTCCGGACGTTCTCGTCGTCGGCGCCGGGCCCAGTGGGCTGCTGCTGGGCGGGATCCTCGCCAAGGCGGGTGCGGGGGTCACAGTGCTGGAATCCCGGGAGGCGCCGAACCCGCAGACCCGTGCCTCCACGTTGCACGCCCGTGCCATGGAGATCTTCGACTCCCACGGGGTCGAGTTCGACCCGGAACTGCCACGGCACACCCACGGACACTACGGCGGCTTGCCCGTGGACCTCTCGCAGGTCCGTTCCGGGCGGGCGGGAGTCTGGAAGTGCCCCCAGCCGGACCTGGTGCGGACGCTGACCGGCTGGGCCCGCCGGCACGGCGTGCGGTTGCTCTCCGGGGAGCACGTGGAGTCCGTCCGCGAGCAAGGTGGGCGTTGTCTGGTGACCACCCGGACCGGCAGGTCGTTCAGCGGAGCCCTGCTGGTCGCCGCGGACGGACAGCGGAGCACGGTCCGGTCGCTGCTGGGCATCGAGTGTGACGGTGCGCCGGCCACGCGCGTTCTGGTGCAGGCCGATTTCCACCACTCCCGGCTGGCGAGGCGACGCTTCGAGCGACGTGGGCGGTACACCGTGACCGCCGCGCCGCTCAGTGCCGAGATCACACGGGTGATGGTGCACGATCCGCTCTGGCCCGAGGGCGAAGCCCGCACCCTGGAAGATCTCCGTACCGCCTGGGCGACGTCCACCGGCGAGACGTTGCCGGCAGACCCCTCGTGGCTGCGGACGTTCAGCGATGACACGAAAGTGGCGCGCCGGCTGGTCGAAGGCCGTGTCGTGTTGTGCGGCGACGCCGCCCACCCCTTCATTCCCATCGGAGGCCAGGCGTTGAACACGTCGTTGATGGACGCCGAGGCGCTCGGCTGGCGGGTCCTGAGGTATCTGGACGACGGGGACCCGCAGGCTCTCCTCGACTACCAGGACGAGCGGCTCTCCTGGCTGAACGTCCTGGCGGGGAGGCTGCGAGCACAGGCCCGTCTGCTGTTCGACACCGACGCCGCGGCCACGCGGAGCAAGGCTGTGGTGGCCGGGAAACTGGCCGGGGACGCGGTCTACCGAACGAAGATCGCCGACGGCCTGGCCGGCGTCGACGTGTGCTACCGGACGCCCACCCACGCGGTTCGCCGGCGTCTGGACCCGGCCCAGCTCCGGCGGGCCGGGGTGGTCCCCGGCGTCTCCCACGTGCAACGGGCGCTCGTGTCCGACAACGGAGACGACGTGGATGCCTGGATCCGGCCCGACCACCACTGGTATCCGGTAGCCCGTGCCGAGGCCCTACGGGACTGGGACGACGCTGTCAGCCCCCTTGACGACCTGGAACCCGAGGTAGCGCTGTGAGAGCGTTCCTGTTCCCCGGACAGGGAACCCAGAAAGTCGGCATGGGTACCTACCTGCGAGAACGGTACCCCCAACTCATCGAACCGCTGTGGCAAGAGGCAGACGGGATCTTGGGCTTCTCCCTCACGCGCCTCTGTGAGGAGGGGCCGAGCGAAGAGCTCCGTCACATGACGGTCACTCAGCCGGCCGTCTTCATGTGCAGCTACACGGCCCTGGTCGCCGCGCGGGCGAACGGCGCGGAACCGGACGTCATCGCGGGCCACAGTCTGGGGGAGTACTCGGCTCTCGCGGCGGCCGGCGTGCTCACCTGGCAAGAGGTTCTCCAGCTCGTCCACCGTCGTGGTCAGCTCATGGCCAGGGTGCACGACGAGGTGGACGGAAAGATGGCGGCGATCCTCGGTCTCACGATCGAGCAGGTCGAGGAGATCTGCGCGCAGGTGCGGTCCGACACCGGTGAGGTGGTCGAGGTGGCCAACCACAACGAGCCCCTCCAGGTCGTGGTCTCCGGCCAATCCGCTGCCATCGACCTCCTGGTTCAGCGCGTCAGCACGGTGACGGACGCCCGCGGATCGGTGCTGAGAATCGGAGGCCCGGCTCACTCCAGTCTCATGGGGGGCGCGACGAAGGACTTCGTGGAGTTCCTCCAGCGCTTCGACTTCTGTCCGCCCAAGACGATGCTGATCTCCGGGTCGACCGCCGAACCTTATGCGACGGGGGAGGAGATCCGGCGTCAGCTCGGCGATCAGCTGGTGCACCGGGTCCGCTGGGTCGACGTGATGGCCAAGCTCGAGCAGCTGTCTGTGGCGCGCACCTGGGAGCTGGGCCCGGGCAGGGTCCTCACGGGGTTCGTCCAGCGGTCGTTACCGGCGGTGCAGACCTATCGTGCCAATGACCTGCCGTCCTTTCTGGCCGGCGTGACGGGCTGGTGAGCCGGTGAACGAGGCGGTGCGACACCAAGCAGTCGATTCCGTGGAGCCCCCGTCCGACGGGGGAGGATCCGCGCCCCGGTCCCTCGTCCTGATGCTGCCCGGCCAAGGGTCGCAGTTCGCCTCGATGGGGGTCTCGCTCTACGAATCCGATGCCCGGTTCAGGAGAGCACTCGACGACTTCTTCGATGCGTTCGGCACCGGCGCGGTGCGGCTCAGGGACGAGTGGCTCCATGGCGGGGCCCAGGACCTCGGCCGTGGATCGATCGCCCAGCCGCTGCTGTTCGGCGTCAACTACGCGGCCGGCGTGGTCTGGCTGGAGGACCTCAAGGATGCCGACGTCACGCTGATCGGTCATAGCGTGGGCGAATTGGCGGCGGCCGTGCTCGCGGGAGCCTTCGACCTCGAGCTGGCAGGCGCCCTGCTGAACAAACGGGCTCAACTCCTCGACGCCGCCCCTCGCGGTGGCATGATCGCATGCCGCGCGACAGAGGAGACACTGCGGGAACACGTCGGTGTGCTGGGCGGGAGCGCTGTCATCGCGGCGGAGAACGCGGACAACCAGTGCGTCGTGAGCTGTGCCGATGAAGATCTCCCGGACACGATGCGGTACTTGGGGTCGCAGCGTGTGACGTGCATGCGCGTCGCCTCGACCGAGCCGTTCCACTCTCCCCTCCTGAGGCCAGCCGCACGTGAGTTCGAGGAGTTTCTGAGTCGGCGCGGCCATCTCCTGTCCTCGACAGGGCTGCCAGTGGTCTCGGCGTATTCGGCCCGAAAGCTCAGTGACCAAGAGATCATGCCCGCCTCGTTCTGGACGCGCCAGATGGCCGAAAAAGTTGAATTTTGGAAGGCGCTTCGCGGCAACTTTGATTCCGGCCCGCACACATTCGTGGAAATCGGCCCGGGGACTGTCCTGTCCATGGCCGCCCGCCGATTGCCTTCCGTTCGTGCCCGACTTTCCACAGTGGTCACCACGATGCCGCGTCACCGGCCCGAGCCCGAGCATTGGAGATCCGTCAGGCGCGAGGTCGCCGAGTCGTTCCGCTAACTCCGCACGTGGTCCGAGCAACGCCGTGGGTGTCTTCCGAGCAGCCGGGAGACGCCCGGCTTTGGCATTGGTGAAAGATTCAACAAGGCGTGTCACGTCCCGACACGGACATGACCGAAAAAATACGGTCAACAACGGAATGCAGTGTTACCCTTTAGTCACACTCGACGGGGGAGGGGATTCACGTGCTGGGCCCGTAGAGCGCACCGCAGGGGGAACTGCAAAGAGGCGAGCGCCGGCTGAGCCGAGCGGCACCGCGAAGACGCGAGGCGCCTCTGTCAACGAGCGCGAGCGGGGCCGACCATCCTCGCCGACCTCTGTGTTTCAGGCGTCGGCTCGCGCGACTCTCTCCCGCTGACCCTTCACAGCCACCTCGACGTCACGGGGCTCCGGCACCCGGGCGCCGTGCGACTGCTGCCGGGCTCCGGCCCCTCCGGCGTCCCTCTGCACCGTCCCCGATGACGTGGGCGACATATGGGCGTCGGATTTCCGGCTGCGCGCAGCGTGATGCGTTTCCGAGAATTAAAGGAGCTTTATTCAGTATCTCCTCGCATTGAGGGCACCGCATTCCGAAGACTGATCACAAAGCGTCAGAATGGCTCCGGGCTGAAGTCTGGCCTGAGCTTGATTGAACAGCTAACGGGGAGATGTGATGGGTTTCATCCGGTTTGATGTGCTGGGCTCGCTCCGGGTTCGGTGCGATGACACACTTATACCATTGACCGGGCGCAAATACCGAACCGTGGTCTCGTACCTCGCCCTGCAGCCCGAGTATTCGGTGGCGATGGAGGATCTCATTCAAGCCGCATGGACGGATAAGCGTCCGTCCAGTGCGCATCACCAAGTCCGGAAGATGGTCTCCGCACTCAGGATCAGTTTGGACCAGGAGTGGGACTTGGTGACGACGTCTCAGGACGGCTATATGCTGAAGCTGTCGCCCAAGCAATCCGATGTCTCCGAATTCTGCCGCCTCTATGATCAGGCGATGTCGAGCTCTCTGGCGAGCGACGAGGATCTGGCGACCGCGTATTCGGCGCTGGCGCTCTGGCGTGGACGCCCGTGCGAGGGGTCGGAACCCCACGGGCAGGAGCGCCGGATCTCCGAATTAGTGGAACAGCACCGTGTCCTCTTGAACAAGACCGTACAGGGTTTCGCCAACAAGGGGCGGTCCGATGAACTGGCCTCGATACTGCACGTCGCATCAAAGATCCACGGCCATCCCGTACCCGCTCGCTCCGGCGTCGCCCACCCCGCCACCACCGTCCGGCATGTGAGCCACGCGCACGTCCGTGAGAGCGAGGGGACAGCGGCTCCTCCCGCACGGCCCGGCTCCCAGGTCGGTCCGCGCTGCCTCCCGCGGGACCTACAGGATTTCGGTGGGCGTACCCGCGAGATCGACGAGCTGCAGAAGCTCCTGACCGAAGAGGGGCCCCATCCCCGATTGGTGGCGACCATTCACGGCATGGGCGGAGTGGGGAAAACCGCCGTCGCCGTCCGCCTGGCGCACAGACTGGCCCCCCACTACCCGGATGGCCAGTTCTTTGTGTCCCTGGACGGATTTTCGTCGGCCTGTGCAGCCAGTGTGTCCAATGCGCTGGAGGTGCTGCTGAGGCAGAAGGGCATTCCGGACGCAGAGATCTCGTCCTCGGAGGAGGGGCGTCTCGCGCAGTGGCGGACCATCACGGCCGGGCAGAAACTGCTGGTCGTCCTCGACGACGTGCGTAACATCGAACAAGTAGAACCACTCATCCCCCCTTCGAACGACAGCGCCTGCATCATCACCTCACGCATCATCCTCAACGGCATCGACGGAGCCCATCACATCTCCCTCGAAGTACCGGACGAGGACGAGTGCCTGGAAATGCTGAGTTGCATGATCGGCAGGCCATTCGGCCCTGAGGAGACGGAGGATGCTCGCGCGCTGATCCAGCAGTGTGCCAACCTTCCGCTGGCGCTTCGGCTGGCCGCCGCCCGTATCTCGACGCGTGACTTCTTAAACCTTCGAGAGCTCAGTGACCGGCTGTCGTCTTCGGCTTCCATCTTCAGTGAACTGGAGGTTCCCGGACGCAGTCTGGTCGGCCGGCTCATGACGTCCTTCACGTGCCTCGAGGACTTCGATCACGACCGTTACCTCCGGTTATCGCTTCTGCCTTGCCCCGAGATAGATGAGACATCGGTCGCGGCAGCGCTCGGTGTGTCAACTGACTGGGCACGGCGCGCTTGCCGGCGCTTCGCCGACCGTGCGTTGCTGCAGCGCATGCGGTGCGGCACGTACCGGATGCACCCGCTGCTCCTGCATGCCGCGCAGCTGGAGGCACGCAAGACCATCACGTTCGGCGAGCAACGCCGTGTCGTCCGCGCCGCGTTCCTCCACTACAAGGCCTCGAACGGTCTCGTGGGAGCCAGCCGTATCAGTCCTTCTTCGAGTCCGGATGGTCACGTGGTGCTGAGGACCCTGACCCAGTCCGCGAAGCTGGCGGCACGGCTTGACCTCCAGAAGGAATTCATCGACCTGTGCGCCGCGTGGGAGGAACTGGTGCACCTCCTGCTGGACACGCGACAGCAGGAGGCGGTGTGGCAACTCGTCGTCGACGCGTCACAGCCGACCCCGGGACAGTCGATCTACGGGGGATTGTCCGTACCGCAGCCGACAGGAGCGTCACATGGATGACCTGACTCAGCGGATGGACCGCGTTCTTCCGTATTCACTCGGCAGTGAGGCACTCCTGTCGGCGAGACAGCACAGCCCCAAGGGGAGCGAGCGGCCCGTCACGACGAACGAGATCGTCGTGGGCGGCGGAGGCCTGCTGGGGAGACACGTCCTCAGCGTGCTGGGCAACCGGCTCAGCCGGCGGGTGCGCATCGACTGGGATGACCATGTCCGAGCGTGCGGGCAACTGTACGAGCTCGGCAGGGAGTTGGCCGAGCAGCCGACGCGCTGGAACCTGTACTGGTGTGCCGGCCTGGCCGTGTTCCACACCCCCGCCGACCAGGTCGAGCGGGAACGCATCCAGGCCGGCCTGCTGCTGGCCGGCATCAATGACGGGCTCGAGCGAGCCGGCTCGCCGTCGAGCGGTGCCTTGTTCATGGCCTCTTCGGCAGGCGGTGCGTTCGCGGGCTCGGAAGGCGCACCGTTCACCGAGTTCTCCGCTCCCGTGCCCAAGAACCCCTACGGCGAGGCCAAACTCGCCATCGAGGAGGAGAGCGAGACCCTGGCGCGCCGGTGGCAGTTCCCCGTGGTGTCGGGCCGGATCACGAACCTCTATGGCCCCGGACAGAACCTCAGCAAGAACCAGGGCCTGATCAGCGCCATCATCAAAGCGCAGTTGACCGGAGAACCGCTGCCGCTCCGGGCCGCGTTGGAGACCACGCGCGACTACATCTACGCACGGGACTGCGCCCGGATGGTCGTCACGGCGATGGACACCGTACGGTCCCGCACCCGCGGGACGGACCCCCATGTCTGCAAGATATTCAGCAGCGGACGCCCTCTTCGGATCGACGAGCTGCTGCAGGTGGCCGAGCGCCTCTTCGACCAGCCGGTGCCCGTCGTCCACGAGCGTGTGGCGGGCGGTCCGAACGCGGACCTCTCCGTCGCGTCCCGGGTGTGGGCGGACCTCGAGTCGTCGCCCCTTCTGAGCATCGAGGAAGGGATGCGGGCTGTCCGCTCTGATCTCAGGTACCGACTCGGACTCGACTGACGCCCTTCGGCCGGCACCATCCCGTGCCGGCCCGTTCGGGGTTCGAAAGCCCGCCCCTATACAGAGGAACTCCGGCTCAGGGCCACACCAGGCAGTACGGCTGATGCCCCGCCTCATGCAGCCGATGCGAGAAGTCCTGCCACTCGTGCAGCAGTTGGTAGACGTTGAACGCGTCCCGGGGGCCGCCGCGGTCCGGGACCGTCGACCAGATGAAGGCCGCCGCGCCCACGGCCTCCTCGCCGATACCGCGCAAGGGGTCGACGACGGTCATGGGGAGTTTGACCACGGCGTAGTCGGGGTGCAGGACGACCAGTTCCAGGGGCGGGACCTTGTGCAGGGGGACGCCCTCGATGCCCGTGAGGACCATGGCCGCCATGGTCTCGGGCTTGATCTTCGTGAACATGCCGTTCATGCCGAGCTCGTCGCCGCCGAGCTCCTCGGGACGCATCGAGATCGGGACGCGGGCCGCGGTCGCGCCGTCGGGCGCGCCGAAGTACTTGTACGTCACCCCCACCCGACCACCATTCCCGCCGCTCTCGGCCCGAAGATCGTCCACCCGGCGTTCAGTACGTCCGGCGGCCCGCTCCGGTTCACTCGGCCGACCCTGTGTCTGACGCGGTTCCTGAGCGTCCTCCGCCTCGCGCCGGTGCTTGCCCCGCCGGGCACGTCGAGGACCCAGGTCATCAGTCCCCTCGCCCAGTCCGCCACCGCGATGCATATCTCCACCCGACTGCTTTTCTAGGACGCGTCGCCCCCGCCGCGCAACCCGATCATCGTGTCAGTGACCTCCCCCACGGCCGCCCGCCGAAACGTGCGCCGAAACATCTGGCCGCAGGATCTCCGCAGCCTGCGGCCACCCCGGGTCGCTTGAGCTGTGGGTATCAGGGTCCAGTCTCGCAGACGGCGGGGACCGGGGGGCCGGTTGTCCCACGCCCCGTCCGCCCACGCCCCTGGCCTACCCTGAACAGGTCACTGGCACCCGGAGCCCGACAGCGTCGGAGAAGGTCGGAGAGTCGCAGGTCATGAGTGAACTGGCATATCCGTATGAAGCACCGGCCTCGCAGGCTCTTTTCGACCGCGCGGCGGCCGTCACGCCCGGCGGCGTGAACTCACCGGTGCGGGCCTTCCGAGCCGTCGGCGGCACGCCGCGGTTCATGGTGTCCGGCACCGGCCCCTATCTGACCGATGCCGACGGCAGGGAGTACGTCGACCTCGTGTGCTCCTGGGGGCCCATGATCCTCGGGCACTCCCACCCCGAGGTCATCGCCGCCGTGCAGGACGCCGTCTCCCGCGGTACGTCCTTCGGCACGCCCGGGGAGGGCGAGGTCGCGCTCGCCGAGGAGATGACCGCCCGGGTCGCGCCGCTGGAGCAGGTGCGGCTCGTGTCCAGCGGGACCGAGGCGACCATGTCCGCGATCCGGCTCGCGCGCGGGTTCACGCGGCGCACCAAGGTGATCAAGTTCGCCGGGTGTTACCACGGGCACGTCGACTCGCTGCTCGCCGCGGCCGGCAGCGGCGTCGCCACCTTCGCGCTGCCCGACACGCCGGGCGTCACCGGCGCCCAGGCAGGCGACACCATCGTCCTGCCGTACAACGACCTCGACGCCGTGCGCGAGGCCTTCCGGGCCCACCCCGGCGAGGTCGCGTGCGTGATCACCGAGGCCTCCCCGGGCAACATGGGCGTCGTACCGCCCGCCGCCGGGTTCAACCAGGGCCTGAAGGACCTGTGCGCCGAGAACGGCGCCCTCTACGTCTCCGACGAGGTCATGACCGGCTTCCGGACCAGCCGCGCCGGGTGGTTCGGGGTCGACGGCGTGGTCCCCGACCTGATGACCTTCGGCAAGGTCATGGGCGGCGGCTTCCCCGCGGCGGCCTTCGGCGGACGCGCGGACGTGATGGCCCACCTCGCCCCGGCCGGGCCCGTCTACCAGGCCGGCACCCTCTCCGGTAACCCCGTCGCCACCGCCGCCGGGCTCGCCCAGCTGCGGCTCCTCGACGACGCCGCGTACGCCAAGGTCGACGCGGTGTCGAAGGAGATCCAGGGCCTGGTCACCGAGGCGCTCACCAAGGAGGGCGTCGCGCACCGGCTGCAGACCGCCTCCAACATGTTCTCGGTGTTCTTCACCGATCGGCCCGTGCGCGACTACGAGGACGCCAAGACCCAGGAGTCCTTCCGCTTCACCGCGTTCTTCCACTCGCTGCTGGCGAACGGCGTCTACCTGCCGCCGTCCTCCTTCGAGTCCTGGTTCGTGTCCACCGCGCACGACGAGCGGGCCGTGCAGCGGATCGCCGACGCCCTTCCGGCGGCGGCCCGGGCGGCCGCGGAGGCGGCGGCATGAGCGCCCGGCAGGACAACAGCGCCGAGGACATCACGGTCGTCCACCTCATGCGGCACGGCGAGGTGGCCAACCCGGACGGCATCCTCTACGGCCGCCTCCCCGGCTACCACCTGTCCGACCTGGGCCGCCGCATGGCCGACCGGGTCGCCGAGCACCTGGCCGCCCGTGATGTGACGCACGTCGTCGCCTCGCCGCTGGAGCGGGCGCAGGAGACGGCCGAGCCGATCGCCAAGGCGCACGGGCTGGGCCTCGCCACGGACGAGCGGCTGGTCGAGGCCGACAACATCTTCCAGGGCAAGACGTTCGGCGTCGGGGACGGGGCGCTGCGCAAGCCCGGCAACTGGAAGCACCTGGTCAACCCGTTCCGGCCGTCCTGGGGCGAGCCGTACGTCGACCAGGTCGTCCGCATGATGAGCGCGCTGGGCGCGGCGAAGGACAAGGCCCGCGGGCACGAGGCGGTCGTGGTCAGCCACCAGCTGCCCATCTGGATCGTGCGGTCGTACGTCGAGCGCCGCCGCCTCTGGCACGACCCGCGCAAGCGCCAGTGCACGCTCGCCTCGCTGACGACCTTCACGTACCGGGGCGACCGCATCGTCTCCGTCGGCTACACCGAGCCTGCCCGCGACCTGGTCCCCGCCCACCTCCTCGCCGGCGCGAAGCCGGTGAAGGGCCAGGCCAAGGCCTTCGGAGCGTAGGTCCGCGGACCTGCGTGGGGGGCGCTCGGAAGGCGCGTGAGTGCCTTTCCTTCGCCCCCCTTCTGATCGCTTACGACTGCTTCGTTACTGAATCTGCGCATATCGGCGGAACCTCCTCGTTCGTCACGACCTCTGACTGGGTGACCAGCACGACGTGACGAATCGGGGATGCCATGCGCGCTCTCTCCCGCAGGGGAATGCTCGGACTCGGCGCGGGAGCCGCAGCCGCTGTCTCGCTCGCCGGATGCGGCGGCCTCACGGGCTCGGACGACTCCGGCCGCGCCGACGGTTCCGGCGGCGACTCCGCACAGGGCGGATCGAAGCCCGAGCCCGAGCCCACCGCCCGTCCCATCGGCGACGGCTCCACCGCCCACACCGGCAAGCAGCCACACCAGCCCGGCAAGCCCGAGCCACTGGAGCCGGGTCAGACCCCGCCGCAGTTCGTCGTGTTCTCCTGGGACGGAGCCGGCGAGGTCGGCAACGGCCTCTTCCCACGCTTCCTGGACCTCGCCAAGGAGCACGGTGCGAGCATGACCTTCTTCCTGTCCGGGCTGTACCTGCTGCCCGAGTCGAAGAAGCGCCTCTACAACCCGCCGAACAACCCGCGCGGCGCCTCCGACATCGGCTACCTCACCGACGACCACGTCAAGGCGACCCTGAAGAACGTCCGCCGGGCGTGGCTGGAGGGCCACGAGATCGGCACCCATTTCAACGGGCACTTCTGCGGCGAGACCCACGGCTCGGTCAAGAACTGGACGCCCCGGCAGTGGCGCAGCGAGATCGACCAGGCGAAGGCCTTCGTGAAGGAGTGGCGCACCAACACCGGCTGGACCGACCTGCCGTCGCTGCCGTTCGACTACGACAAGGAACTCGTCGGCGGTCGTACGCCCTGCCTGCTCGGCCAGGACAACCTGCTGCCCACCGCCCGTGAGCTCGGCTGGCGCTACGACGCCTCCTCGCCCGGCGGCCTCCAGGTCTGGCCCACCAAGCGCCAGGGCATATGGGACCTGCCCCTGCAGCAGATACCTTTCCCCGGCCGTGGCTTCGAGGTCCTGTCGATGGACTACAACATGCTGGCCAACCAGTCCCTCAACTCCACGAAGGCCCCGACCCACAACTACCCGGGCTGGCGGAAGCAGTCGGCGCAGGCGTACATCCAGGGATTCAAGCGGGCATACGAGACAAACCGGGCACCCTTCTTCGTCGGTAACCACTTCGAGCAGTGGAACGGCGGCATCTACATGGACGCCGTGGAGGAGGCCTTCCGGCACATCGCGCGCGAGAAGGAGAAGGGCGCGGATGTGCGCCTCGTCTCCTTCCGGCAGTTCACCGACTGGCTCGACGCGCAAAAGCCCGAGGTGCTCGACAAGCTCCGCACGCTCGGCGTCGGGCAGCAGCCGGCCGGTGGCTGGCGGCAGTTCACCGGCCGCACCTCCATACCGGGCGAAGACGCCTCGCGAAACGCCGCCTGAAATGCGGTTTTCCGCCCGCAAGGGGGGTGGGCGAGAACCCCAGAACGGGCATGCGAAACTTTTCACATGAGTGCCGCCAGCCGTGCCCCCCTGCGCTCGAACCGCACGACCCGTGCCATCGAGCGCACCCGCCGTGCCCGCCGTAGCGCCGCCCTGACCGCCGCTCTCGCCGCGAGCGCGCTGCTCGTCTCCGCGTGCGGCTCCGGCGGTACCTCCGGCGGGGGCGGCAACACCAACTTCGTCACCGGCACCGACGGCGTCGCCACGGTCGCCCAGGGTAAGCGCACCCCGGCGCCCGACCTGTCCGGCAGGACCATCGCCGGCAAGACCCTCGACGTCGCCGACTACAAGGGCGAGGTCGTCGTCCTCAACGTGTGGGGTTCCTGGTGCAACCCCTGCCGTGCCGAGGCCAAGTACTTCGCGAAGGTCTCCAAGGCGTACGCCGGCAAGGGCGTGCAGTTCGTCGGCATCAACACCCGGGACACCTCCACCGGCGCGGCCCTCGCCTTCGAGAAGGACTGGGGCATCACCTACCCCAGCCTCTACGACCCCACCGGCAAGCTGCTGCTGCGCTTCAAGAAGGGCACGCTCAACCCGCAGGCGATCCCCTCCACGCTCATCCTCGACCGGGACGGCAAGATCGCGGCCCGCTCCCTGTCCGCGCTCAGTGAGGAACGGCTGCTGAAGATGCTCAAGCCGGTCGTCGCGGAGAAGTGAGTCAGTGACGTGAGCGCAGTCACCACGCTCGCCGCGGTCGCGGACCCCAACGGCACGGTACTCAAGGGCGCCCTGCTGGCGGCCCTGCCGATCGCGCTGCTCGGCGGACTCGTCTCCTTCTTCTCGCCGTGCGTCCTGCCGCTGGTCCCCGGTTACCTGTCCTACGTCACCGGGGTCGCCGGCACCGACCTCGCCGAGGCCCGGCGCGGCCGGATGGTCGCGGGTGCCTCCCTGTTCGTGCTCGGCTTCACCGCCGTGTTCGTCTCCTCCGGGGCGCTGTTCGGCTACTTCGGCGCCACGCTTCAGGAGCACAAGGACATCCTGTCCAAGGTGCTGGGCGTGCTCATGATCCTCATGGGTGTCTTCTTCATGGGCCTGATGCCCTGGTTCACCCAGCGGGAGTTCCGCCTCCACCGCAAGCCGGTCGCCGGGCTGGCCGGCGCGCCCCTGCTCGGCGCGCTCTTCGGCATCGGCTGGACCCCCTGCATCGGCCCCACCCTCGCCTCGGTGCTCGCCCTCTCCTCCGACCAGGGCAGCGCCGGACGCGGAGCCGTCCTGACCATCGCGTACTGTCTGGGCCTGGGCGTGCCCTTCGTGCTCGCCGCGGTCGCCTTCCGCAAGGCCCTCGGAGCCTTCGGCTGGATCAAGCGCCACTACGTCTGGGTGATGCGGGTCGGCGGCACCATGATGATCGTGACCGGTCTGCTGCTGCTGACCGGCGCGTGGGACCGCATCGTGCAGGAGATGCAGGTCTGGTCCGACGGCTTCACTGTGGGGATCTGATCGATGAGCAAGACCACCGCCTCCGACCCGGCCCCGACCGCCGCCGAGGACCAGGAGCTGGGTGCCGCCGGCTCCCAGCTGTCCACCGCCCCCAAGGAGGACGCGCCCCACCTGCCCGCCCTGGGCGTCATCGGCTGGATCCGCTGGTTCTGGCGGCAGCTGACCTCCATGCGGGTAGCCCTGCTGCTGCTCCTGCTGCTCTCCCTCGGCGCGATCCCCGGCTCGCTCATCCCGCAGTCCGGCCAGGACGAGACGAAAGTCGCCGACTTCCAGAAGGCCCACCCCACCCTCGCGGACGTCTACGACAAGCTCGGCATGTTCCACGTCTACAGCTCGGTGTGGTTCTCCGCGATCTACATCCTGCTGTTCGTCTCCCTCATCGGCTGCATCGTGCCCCGCACCTGGCAGTTCGTCGGCCAGCTGCGCGGCCTGCCGCCCGGCGCGCCCCGGCGGCTGAACCGGCTGCCCGCCCACACCACCTGGCGCACCACGGCCGAACCCGAGCAGGTCCACCAGGCCGCCCTGGCCCTGCTGAAGAAGCGCCGCTTCCGCACCCACCTCACCGGGAACGCCGTCGCCGCCGAGAAGGGCTACCTGCGCGAGACGGGCAACCTCGTCTTCCACATCGCCCTCATCGTGCTGCTGACCGCCTTCGCCTGGGGCCAGCTCTACAAGTCCGAAGGCAACAAGCTCGTCGTCGAGGGCGACGGCTTCTCCAACACCCTCACCCAGTACGACGACTTCAAGTCCGGCAACCTCTTCACGTCCGACGACCTGGTGCCGTTCAGCTTCAACCTGAAGAAGTTCACCGGCACCTACGAGCGCACCGGCCCCAACAAGGGCACCCCGCGCGTCTACAAGGCCGACATCACCTACAGCACGGGCGCCTACGGCAAGGACGAGAACGACACCGTCGAGGTGAACCACCCGCTGGAGATCGGCGACTCCAAGGTCTACCTCGTCAGCCACGGCTACGCCCCGGTCATCACCGTCCGCGACGCCAAGGGCAAGGTCGTCTTCGACGACGCCGTACCGCTGCTGCCGCTGGACGCCAACGTCACCTCCTCCGGCGTCGCCAAGGTCCTCGACGGCTACCGCAACGCCCAGGGCAAGAAGGAACAGCTCGGCTTCAACGCGTTCTTCGTGCCGACCTTCGGGGGCTCCGCCAGCGGCACGATGCTGTCGCAGTTCCCCGCGCTGGACTCTCCGCTGCTCGCACTGTCCGCCTACCACGGCGACCTGGGAGCCGACTCGGGCATCCCGCAGAGCGTGTACCAGATGGACCGCACCAACATGAAGGAGTTCAAGGACTCCCAGGGCAAGCTGTTCAAGAAGCTGCTGAAGCCCGGCGAGACCATGAAGCTCCCGAACGGCGCGGGTTCGGTCACCTTCGGCAAGGACATCAAGGAGTGGGCCGGCTTCCAGGTCGTCCAGCAGCCGGGCAGCGGCTGGGCTCTCGCCGGTGCCCTCGCCGCGATCGGCGGCCTCGCCGCCTCCCTGTTCATCCAGCGCCGCCGCGTCTGGGTGCGCGCGGTCAAGGGCGCCGACGGCGTCACCGTCGTCGAGATGGCCGGCCTCGGCCGCAGCGAGTCGGCCAAGGTCCCCGAGGAGCTGGGGCACCTGGCCGGCGACCTCTACGAGCAGGCACCGGGCGCCCCCGGCCCCGACGATCCCGCAGATTCCCCCGACCCCGACCCCGACCCCGACCCCGACCAGGAGCCGGGTACCGAAACCCCCGTACCTGCCGAAGGGGCTGAGAAGTGACTCTCGCCGCCGCCAACAACGAAAACCTCGCGCAGATCAGCAATGTGCTGATCTACTCCGCGATGGCCGTCTACACCCTGGCCTTCTTCGCGTACATCGCCGAATGGCTCTTCGGCAGCCGCAGCAAGGTCGCCAGGACCGCCGCCGCGCTCACCGAGCCGGCCGCGAAGAAGGCCCCGGCCGTCACCGTGAACCAGGCCGGCGGCACCGCCGTGCTGGAGCGGCCGAAGGTCACCGTGCGGACCGCCGCCGGTCAGCGTGACGTGCCGGACGGCCCCGGGGCGCACGGCGGGGACGAGCAGGGCGACCTGTACGGCCGGATCGCCATCTCCCTCACGGTGCTCGGCTTCCTGGTCGAGCTGGGCGGGGTCATCACCCGCGCGGCCTCGGTGGAGCGCGCCCCCTGGGGCAACATGTACGAGTTCAACATCACGTTCTCCACCGTCGCGGTCGCCGTGTACCTCGGGCTGCTGGCGCTGAAGAAGAACGTGCGCTGGCTCGGCCTGTTCCTGATCACCTCGGTCCTGCTCGACCTGGGCCTGGCGGTCACGGTCCTCTACACCGCCAGCGACCAGCTGGTCCCGGCGCTGCACTCGTACTGGCTGTACATCCACGTCTCGACGGCGATCTTCTGCGGCGCGGTCTTCTACGTGGGCGCGGTCGGCACGATCCTGTACCTCTTCAAGGACTCCTACGAGAGCAAGCTCGCGAGCGGCGGCACGCCCGGCACCTTCGCGACCTCCGTCCTGGAGCGGCTGCCCTCCTCCGCCTCCCTCGACAAGTTCTCCTACCGCGTCAACGCGGCCGTCTTCCCGCTGTGGACGTTCACGATCATCGCGGGCGCCATCTGGGCCGGCGACGCCTGGGGCCGCTACTGGGGCTGGGACCCCAAGGAGACCTGGTCCTTCATCACCTGGGTCGCCTACGCCTGCTACCTGCACGCCCGCGCCACCGCCGGATGGAAGGGCCGCAAGGCCGCCTACCTGGCCCTCATCGCCTTCGGCTGCTGGTTGTTCAACTACTACGGCGTGAACATCTTCGTCTCCGGCAAGCACTCCTACGCGGGCGTGTAGGGCCCGCAGGGACACCTCACCGCCGCAGGGCGGGAGCGCGGTCCGCGACCGACACGATGATGTCGCGCAGCCGGTCGGCGTACAGCCGCAGGTTCTTGTGCGCGACATCGGTGTCCGGGTAGCGGGCCGCGAACCACAGGCCCTCGTGGAGGCGGGTGACCCAGGCACAGACCTGGTCGCCGTAGGACACCCGGATCAGGCCGTAGGCGTTGCGCTCGGTCCAGCCGGCGGACTCGGGGATGCCGCGGGCGTCGGCGAACGACACGATCGAGTACATGTCGGGGGACGTCGGCCGGAAGTCGGCGCCGAGCAGCCGCAGTACCCGGGCCAGCGGCATCCGGGCCAGTGGCCGGGTGGCGTGCAGCGCGGCGCGTACGGTCTTCAGCGCGGCGGGGAAGTCGGGCGCCTCGGCGACGGGCACCTCGATCGGGGCGCCGCCGACGTACCAGCCCACCGAGTCCGAGTACGCGGACTTGGCCCGGGTGTGGAAGGGCACCACCGTCCGGTAGACGGGCTCACCGCCGATCTCGTGGACGATCAGGGCGGTCGCCGCCAGCAGCCCGACCAGGGAGCCGCCGTAGGGGCGGCAGTACGCCTCGAACGCGGCGGCGGCGTCCGCGTCGACGAGCATCTCGCGCATCAGCTTCTGGGTCGGCAGTCCGCCGCCGGGATCGAGCCCGAGGTCGACGGGGAAGCCGGGCAGCTGCCCGTCGCAGCGCCGGATGAACTCCCGCCAGCGGGCGACGATCTCGTGGTCCGCGTCGATCCGGTCCGCGTCCGCCCGCTCGGCCTCGCAGAAGTCGACGTAGCTGGAGACCGGCGGCTGCTCCGGGGCGTGGCCGGTGAGGTGACCGGCGTACAGCTCCTGGATCTCCGCGGGGATGCGGTAGATGGAGAACGCGTCGACGTTGCTGTGGTCGAAGGCCATGTACACGCTGGTGCTGTCGTCCCGGACGACGGCCGTGTAGATGAGGTTCGGCCAGCGCAGAGCGTCGGCGGTGGTGTCGAAGCGGTCCTGGAGGTGCTGGGCCAGGGCCGCCGGGTCCGTGAACTCCCCGGCGTCCTCGCGGTGCAGGGAGACGGACGCCGGGTCGAGGGTGAAGCGGCGGATCGAGTCGCCCGGGCCGCCCGCCCAGCGGAAACCGCTGCGCAGGGTCTCGTGCCGCAGCGTCCACCCGCGCAGCGCCTCGCCGAGGGCGTCCAGGTCGACCCGTCCCGGGATGTCGAACGCCGCGCCGAGCCAGGTCGGCACGAACAGGCCGTCCTCACGCACGGACCGCGCCGTCCGCAGATGTGACTCCTGGATGTAGGCGGGCGGCCTGGAGTCCTCCGGCAGGGCCTTCGCCGTCGCGACGGTGGCAGGGCTGAGCGTCCATTCGACGAGTCGCCCAGGTCGCACCTCGCAGCGCTGGATGTCAGTCATTCGCACAGGGCGTCTCCATTCGCAGGTGGGACAGAGCCGATCAAGGGAATGCCGTGTCGGCCACCGATGACACCGCGTGTCGCCACATTTCAGGAGAACGGATGGCATCTCGAACTGCGATACGGGGCCCGCGCGGTGTGCTCAGTTGACGCCGATGTCCTCGTTCCAGAGCGCGGGGTGTTCGGCGATGAAGTCACGCATCAGCCCGGCGCACTCGGCGTCGTCCAACAGCACGATCTCCACACCGTGTTCGGCCAGCCAGTCGTGGCCCCCGTGGAAGGTGACCGCCTCGCCGATCACCACCCGCGAGATGCCGAACTGCCGCACCAGGCCGGAGCAGTACCAGCACGGCGACAGGGTCGTCACCATCGTCGTCCCCCGGTAGGAGCGTTGCCGCCCGGCCGCGCGGAAGGCCGCCGTCTCCGCGTGCAGGGACGGATCGCCGTCCTGGACCCGGCGGTTGCGGCCACGGCCCAGCTCAGAGCCGTCGGCGCCGTACAGCGCGGCACCGATCGGGATGCCGCCCTCGGCGAGCCCGGCTCGGGCCTCCTCGACGGCGGTCGTGAGCCATGTGCGTGCCCGTGCCCGGTCCATGACCTCATCCATGACCCCACCTTGTCCCTCTGTAACCTGGGCCGATCATCGCCGCGCCGACGGCGTTCGAATCCCCTGGTGTGGAGGAACGGTCATGGGTGCTGCCCCGGTTCTGGAGGAGTTGCGGGAGGTCTGCCAGCCGCAGGCGAAGCTGGCGAGCCGCAACGGCGAGCACTGGGCGGGCCGGCTGTACATGCGGAGCATCTCCCTGCGGTTCACCCGGCAGTTGGTGCGCACGCCCGTCACCCCGGACCAGCTCACCTGGACCATGGTGGTGTGCGGAGTGGCCTCCGGCGCCGCGCTGATGATCCCGGGCCTGACGGGCGCGGTGCTGGCCGTCGTCCTGATGCAGCTGTTCCTCCTCTTCGACTGCGTGGACGGCGAAGTCGCCCGGTGGAAGGGCCAGAACAGCGCGTCCGGCATCTACGTCGACCGTCTCGGCGCCTACCTCGCGGACGCCGCGCTCATGGCCGGAGCCGGTTACCGCGCCGCCGAGTCGGGCGTCGGCGGCTGGCTGTCGATCGGCATCGCCACCGCGCTCGGCGTCGTCCTGCTCAAGGCCTCCACCGACCTCGTGGACGTCGCCCGGGCCCGGCGCGGTCTGATGGTCGTCGACGACGAGGCGACCCGCCCGCGCTCCCAGGGCGTGGCCACGGTCCGCCGGGTCGCCGCCGCCTTCAAGATCCACCGTGTGACGAACGGCATCGAGGCGTCCCTGGTCCTCCTCGCCGCGGCCGTCGCCGACCAGCTGACCGGTGGCATCGAGCCGACCCGCTGGGCGCTGGGCGCGCTGGCCCTCATCACGTGGCTGATGGTCCCGGCCCATCTGCTGTCGATCCTGTCGTCGTCCCGGCTGCGGTGAGCCGGCCGAGGTAGGCGCGCAGGGCGCCCGCGCCCTCGATCATGATCCTGGGGCGGGTCGTCAGCGCCGCACTGCCGCCCTCCGGCCGCAGGCCTTCCAGCACCGGCCTGATCTGGTCGAACGGGTAGCCAGTGGCTGCGCGTGGAGCCGGTCGTCGCCGACCTTGAGGAGCGGGTCCGGCGCGAGCACCCGGAAACTGAACCGATCCGGACCCGGGGGCGTCTTCGTCGCGTATCCACCGAGCCGGAGCCCGTGCTCCCGAAGGAGGCCAACCGATGAAGGCGTCACCCTCGCGCGTCGACCGCGGGCCCGTGCGGACGCTCCTGGCGGCGGCCCTCGCCATGCTGTCCGTGGGCTGCACGGCGGGGTCCTCAGACGACACCGCGCGGCCCGAGGCGTCCTGCGCCTACGTCGTCGACCACGACGGCCGCACCTACCTGGGAAGGGATGAGACCGGCATCCCCGTGGGGAAGCCGCTCGGCGGCGCCACCCGCGCTGCGTGCGACGACACCCCCGGCGACGGCGACGCCGGTGAGGGCCCGGCGTTGATGACCGCGTTCACCGTGCGGGGCGTCGACCCGGGCGTCGCCATCGCCGTGGCCGAGGACCCCGGCGAGTACCGGCTCGTCGTCGCCGACACCGTCAGGGAGCTCCCGCCCGAGCTGAAGAAGCTGACCGACCGTTTCTGACGCCCGTCCGTGCCTCAGCCCTGCCTCTCCAGCACCGCGTAGTCGGCGAAACTGCGGCGGTAGCGCAGGTGCCTCGTCTCCTGGGTGTGCCTGCGCTGCCACTCCTCGACCTCGCCGGGCGCCTGGCACGGACCCGAACCCGCCCCACAGTCCTCCTCCTCACCGGAGACGCAGTACGCCTCGTACTCCGGCAGGGCGGACGCGTCCTGCACGATCGAGTACGGCACGTACCGGAAGATCCTGCGGCCGGCCGGTTCCCCACCGTGCTCCGCGCGTTGGTGCTGGCGCAGCAGCACGTTCGCGTCCGTCACGGCGCTGCCGTCGAACGCCGCCCGCGCCCTGTCCCGCCGGACCGCCAGCTCCTCGCATGCCGCGCACCCGGGCACCGGGGCCGGGGGCCGGTGCGGATCGGCCGACAGAGCCTCTCTGGAACGCTCGTTGAGGGCGCGGACGCCCGCACTGAGCCGTTCGTCCGGCGTCGCCTCGCGGATCCGTGCCGGGTCCGCCTGCCACTCCCGGCCGCCGCCGACCGGGCGCAGCATCGCGTACGGGCCGGTTCTGTCCTGGTACTCGCCGACCTTGCGCGTCTGCGGGTCGTAGACGAGCGTTCCCGGTTCCATTCCGTGCACCTCCGTCACTCTGGGTGTATCGAGCGTTGCGCACGGGAACAGTCCGGTTCAATGCTTGGCGTGTGACACCGGTGCACTGTCACGGAGGGGGCGGCCGTGAGCCGACGAAACGGTGGAGCGGACTCGGGGGCGAGTACGGCCGCCGTGTTCGGAGAGGTACTCCGGCACTTCCGCGAGGCCGCGCTGCTCACGCAGGAGGGTCTGGCGAGGCAGATCCCGTGCGACCGGTCGCATGTGGCGCGGGTGGAGGCCGGTACGAGGGTTCCGCAGGACACGTTCGCCAAGAACTGTGACGAACTCCTGGGAACGGGTGGGGTGTTGGCGCGGCTGTGGGGCCGGATCGACTGGTACCCACAGGTGGAGCATCCGGATTGGTTCCGGCGGCGGGCGGAGATGGACGAGGTGGCCGTCACCCTGCGGGAGTACCAGGAGCGTGTGATCCCGGGTTTGTTGCAGACGTCCACCTACGCCCGGGCACTCTCCTCGCGTTACGTGAGCGGGGTGGAGCTCGAGGAGCGGGTGCGAGCTCGCCTGAGCCGACAGCAACGCTTCCTCGCCGATGGAGGTCCGCTGTACGTCGTCGTCCTCGACGAGAGCTGCCTGCGCAACGTGGTCGGTGGCCCGGATGTCATGCAAGACCAGTGCGCTCACTTGCTCAACCTGGCAGGGCGACCCAACATCCGCATCCAGGTCGCTCCTGCCGGCCCCTTCGAGATCGTCCGTCCCAGCGGCTCCATGTCATTGATCACGCTGCCGGAAGGGTGCCACTGGCTGTACTCGGAGTCCCTGAGTCGCGGCCACTTCACGAACGATCCGGCCCTCTACGAGCGCTATAACCAGTTCTATGATGTGCTCAGGGCGGACGCCCTGTCAGCTCCTCAGTCCGCCGCTCTGATCCACGAGACGATGGAGAGGTACGGGCATCATGGACAGGAACGCGCTGACCTGGGTCAAGAGCAGCTACAGCGACGGCGACGGCGGCAACTGCATAGAAATAGCCCCCGGTTTCCCCGAAACCGTCCCCGTGCGCGACAGCAAGAACCCTGAAGGTCCGGTCCTGGTCGTCACCCGGTCCGCCTGGTCGGCGTTCACAGCCGCTCTCTGACGATCACGACTCGTCCCGCTTGGGGTCCTCGTCCTTCTCCTCTTCGAGGGACTTCAGGAAGTCGGGATTGTCGTCGGGCGCCACCCACTGCCGGGGACGCTCCGCCGGAGGCACCCGCTTCTTGCCGGCGATGAGCCAGGAGATCGACCCGACGAGCGGAAACAGCAGTACGAGGATCGCCCACAGCGGCTTGGGCATGTGGCGGATCTCGTCGTCCTTCGTGCTGATGCAGTCGATGAAGGCGTACACGCTGAGCGCCAGCGGCACGAGGAACATCAGTACCCGGAGCATGCGGCCTCTCAGCGAAAACGGTGGGCGGTTCCAGGCCAGGGTAGCGGCTCGGGGATACTGGACCCCATGGCTTACGACGATCTTCGCTCCCTGCTGAGGGCGCTGGAGCGCGAGGGCGACCTCAAGCGCATCAAGGCCGAGGTAGACCCATATCTGGAGGTCGGGGAGATCGTCGACCGGGTGCAGAAGTCCGGCGGTCCGGCCCTGCTCTTCGAGAACGTGCGCGGGTCGAGCATGCCCCTCGCGATGAACGTGTTCGGCACGGACCGGCGGCTGCTGAAAGCCCTGGGGCTGAAGTCGTACGCCGAGATCTCCGAGCGGATCGGCGGGCTGCTGAAGCCCGAGCTGCCGCACGGGTTCGTCGGTGTGCGGGAGGCCTTCGGCAAGCTCGGCGCGATGACGCACGTGCCGCCGAAGAAGGTGAAGGACGGCCCTGTTCAGGAAGTCGTCCTCACCGGGGACGATGTCGACCTCGACCAGCTGCCCGCCCTGTTCACGTGGCCGAAGGACGGCGGGTCGTTCTTCAACCTGGGGCTCACCCACACCAAGGACCCCGAGAGCGGCATCCGCAATCTCGGGCTGTACCGGCTCCAGCGGCACGACAAGCGCACCATCGGTATGCACTGGCAGATCCACAAGGACAGCCGGAACCACTACCAGGTGGCCGCGCGCAGGGGCGAGCGGCTGCCCGTCGCGATCGCCTTCGGCTGTCCGCCCGCGGTGACGTACGCCTCCACCGCGCCGCTGCCCGGGGACATCGACGAGTACCTGTTCGCCGGTTTCCTCGCGGGCAAGCGGATCGAGATGGTCGACTGCAAGACCGTGCCGCTCCAGGTGCCGGCGCACGCCGAGGTCGTGATCGAGGGCTGGCTGGAGCCGGGCGAGATGCTGCCCGAGGGTCCGTTCGGCGACCACACCGGCTTCTACACGCCGCAGGAGCCCTTCCCGGCGCTGAAGATCGACTGCGTGACGATGCGGAAGCGGCCGCTGCTCCAGTCGATCGTCGTGGGCAGGCCTCCGACGGAGGACGGGCCCCTGGGGCGGGCGACGGAACGCTTCTTCCTGCCGCTGCTGAAGATCATCGTGCCGGACATCGTGGACTACCACCTGCCGGAGGCGGGCGGCTTCCACAACTGCGCGATCGTCTCGATCGACAAGAAGTACCCGAAGCACGCGCAGAAGGTGATGCACGCCGTCTGGGGCGCGCACATGATGTCCCTGACCAAGCTGATCGTGGTCGTCGACTCCGACTGCGACGTGCACGATCTGCACGAGGTCGCCTGGCGGGCGCTGGGCAACACGGACTACGCCCGGGACCTGAGCATCGTCGAGGGCCCGGTCGACCATCTGGACCACGCCTCCTACCAGCAGTTCTGGGGCGGCAAGGCCGGGATCGACGCGACGAAGAAGTGGCCCGAGGAGGGCTACACGCGCGACGGCGGCTGGCCCGACATGGTGGAGTCCGATCCGGAGACGGCGGCGAAGGTGGACCGTCGCTGGAAGGAGTACGGGCTGTGAGTTCCGCTTCCGCCGCGATCCCGCAGCCGGGACGCACCAAGGCCTTCCTGCGGCTGGTGATGATCGAGCACTCGGTCTTCGCGCTGCCCTTCGCCTACATCGCCGCGCTCACCGCGATGTTCCAGTGGGACAAGAACGTCCACTGGGGCCGGCTGCTGCTGGTCACCGTCTGCATGGTGGGCCTGCGCACCTTCGCGATGGCGGTCAACCGGATCATCGACCGGGAGATCGACGCGAGGAACCCGCGTACGGCGCAGCGCGAGCTGGTGACCGGCGCGATGTCGGTGAAGCACGCCTGGACGGGTGCGCTGATCGCGTTGGTCGTCTTCCTCGGCGCCGCTGCCCTGCTCAACCCGCTGTGCCTGGCACTGGCCCCCATCGCGGTGATCCCGATGGTGGTCTATCCGTACGGCAAGCGGTTCACGAACTTCCCGCAGGCCATCCTCGGCCTCGCCCAGGCGATGGGCCCGGTCGGCGGCTGGCTGGCGATCTCGGGTTCCTGGTCCTGGGACGCGGTCATCCTCGGCCTCGCCGTCGGCATCTGGATCGGCGGCTTCGACCTGATCTACGCCTGCCAGGACGTGGAGACCGACCGCGAGATCGGCGTCCTGTCCGTCCCGGCCCGCTTCGGCATCCCGGCGGCCATCTGGGGAGCGCGGGTCTGTCACGCGGTGACGACGGCCCTGTTCGTCTGGTACGCCCTCGCCACCGACGCCGGAGCCTTCTTCTGGCTGGGTCTGCTGATCGTGGCGGGTGCGTTCCTCTATGAGCACTCGATCGTCCGTCCCCATGACCTGTCCCGAGTGAACCGCGCGTTCTTCAGCGTCAACGGCTTCATCGGGATCGCCCTGTTCGTGTGCGCGCTGCTGGATCTGCTGGTTCGGGGTCTGACCGTCTGATCACGGCGCGGTGAGCGCGCGGCTCGCTTCCGGGCGGCGGCGGAAGACGAACGCCGCCGCCACACCCGCCGCCAGCCCTATCAGGTGGCCCTGCCAGCTGACGCCCGTCTGGGTCGGGGCCAGGCCCGTGAGGATGGAGCCGCCCCAGATCGCGGCGATCAGGACACCGGCCAGCACACCCAGGGCGCGGCGCTCCACGAAGCCGCTGACCAGGAGGAAGCCGAAGAGACCGAAGATCACGCCGGAGGCGCCCGCGGTGTTGGTGCGGTCCGGGGCTATGAGCCAGACGCCCAGGCCGTCCACGACGATGATCAGCGCGCAGACGAGCAGGAACCGGCGCAGGCCCGTGAGCGCGGCGAGGAAGCCGAGGACCAGGAGCGGCACGGTGTTCGCCGCCAGATGAGCGAAGCCGAAGTGGATGAAGGACGAGGGCACGACATCGACCAGCTCGGACGGGTCGCGCGGGGTGACGCCGAAGCCGTCCAGCGCGTGGCCTGTGGCCACGTCCACCACTTCCAGCAGCCACAGCAGCGCCACCCAGGCCAGCATCAGCTTGCCCGCGGCCAGCGCACGAGCGCTCTGTGACCACCCTGCTTCCGGACCCGACATGGCGACCCCCAGTGCTCGCTCGTCCTCTCCGTGCAACGGCCCGCACCCCTGGGCCGGTTCCCACCCTGCGACGCCGGATAGGCTCGGTGTTGTGAACCCAGTCAAGCCAGGCGAGATGCCGCGTACGCCTTGGATCGTAGGGGTGTCCGGGGCCTCCGGCACCCCGTATGCCGCTGCCGTGCTGCGGGCCCTTCTCGCCGCCGGCGAGAGCGTCGACCTCGTGGTGTCCCGGGCCTCGCGGCTCACCCTGCTGGACGAGACCGGGATCTCCTTCCGGGACGCCCACTGGCAGGCCGACCTGCGGGAATGGCTGTCCCGGGGCGCCGACGGCAAGCCGGACACGTTCTCCGTCGACATCGACGCCGTACGGCACTGGAGCGCCGGCGACCTGGCCGCCGGGCCCTCCTCGGGGTCGTACCCCACCAAGGGCATGCTCATCGTGCCCGCTTCGACGGCGAGCGTGGCCGGGGTCGCGCTCGGTCTGTCGAAGGACCTGTTGCAGCGGGCGGCGAGCGTGACCCTCAAAGAGGGCCGCAAGCTGGTCGTGGCCGTGCGCGAGAGCCCGCTGAACGGCCAGACCCTGCGTCATCTGGTCACCCTCGACGACGCGGGCGCGACGGTCGTGCCCGCCTCACCCGCCTTCTACGCGGGCGCGACCCACATCCAGGACCTGGTGGACTTCGTCGCCGGACGCGTACTCGACGCGGCGGGCGTGCCGCACGGGCTCTACCGCCGTTGGCAGGGTGAACTCGGCGGCGGCGCACGCCGCGACGGCTGAGCAGTACCGAACCTCATCGGACTCAACGACCACTTCAGCGGAAGGCTTCGATCGCAATGGACGCGGTGGACAGGCAGCTCATCCAGGCCCTGAGGGAGAACGGCCGGGCCTCTTACGCGGAGCTGGGGCGCCTCGTCGGACTGTCGGGACCCAGCGTCACCGACCGCATCAACCGGCTGGAGGCGGCCGGTGTCATCACCGGCTACCGGGCCACCGTCGACGCCGCCTCGCTCGGCCTCGGCGTCACCGCCCTGATCGGCATCTCACTCTCCGACGCCACCGACCACGAGGACGTGGCGCAGCGCCTCAAGGACCTCTCGGAGATCGAGGACTGCTGGTTCATCGCGGGCGAGGACTCGTACATGCTCAAGGTGCGGGCGGCGGACGTGGACGGCCTGGAGAAGATGATCCGGCGGCTGAGCGGCATCGAGGGCGTTTCCCGGACGCGTACGACGATCGTGCTCTCCACGAAGTGGGAGAACCGGGTCGGGGAGCTGCCGGAAGAGGAGTAGCCGTACCGTTGGGGTCGTCGTCGAGGAAAGGTGTGGGCATGGATCTCGGGCTCAAGCGCGAGCTGGAGGAGAAGGTCAGGGCGGGTGTCCGTCTGACCCGTGAGGACGGCATCGCGCTGTACGAGTCGGACGACCTGGCCTGGCTCGGCGGCCTCGCGCACGAGGTGCGGACGCGCAAGAACGGCGACGTCGTGCACTTCAACGTCAACCGGCACCTCAACATGACCAACGTGTGCACGGCCTCCTGCGCGTACTGCTCCTTCCAGCGCAAGCCGGGGGAGAAGGACGCGTACACGATGCGCATCGAGGAGGCCGTCAAGCTCGCGACGGCGATGGAGTCGGAGAACCTCACCGAGCTGCACATCGTCAACGGGCTGCACCCGAACCTGCCGTGGCGGTACTACCCGCGGTCGCTGCGGGAGCTGAAGGCCGCGCTGCCGGACGTCTCGCTGAAGGCGTTCACGGCCACGGAGATCCACCACTTCGAGACCATCTCGGGCATGTCGGCGTCGGAGATCCTCGACGAGCTCATCGACGCCGGGCTGGAGTCCCTCACCGGTGGCGGCGCGGAGATCTTCGACTGGGAGGTCCGGCAGCACATCGTGGACCACCGCACCCACTGGGAGGACTGGTCCCGCATCCACCGGCTCGCGCACGAGAAGGGTCTGAAGACCCCGTGCACGATGCTGTACGGGCACATCGAGGAGCCCCGTCACCGGGTGGACCACGTGCTGCGGCTGCGTGAGCTCCAGGACGAGACCGGCGGCTTCCAGGTCTTCATCCCGCTGCGGTACCAGCACGACTTCGTCGACATGCAGGACGGCAAGGTGCGGAACCGGCTTCAGGCGCGGACGCAGATGGCGACGGGGGCGGAGGCGCTGAAGACCTTCGCCGTGTCGCGACTGCTGTTCGACAACGTGCCGCACGTCAAGGTGTTCTGGGTGATGCACGGGGTGCAGACCGCGCAGCTCGCGTTGCAGCACGGGGCGGACGACATGGACGGGTCCGTCGTCGAGTACAAGATCACGCATGACGCGGACAACTACGGGACGCCGAACAAGCTGACGCGTGAGGATCTGCTGGATCTGATTCGCGATGCCGGGTTCCGGCCCGTGGAGCGGAACACTCGGTACGAGATCATTCGGGAGTATGACGGGCCCGACCCTGAGCTTCGCGAGTCGCCGCAGCCTATGCGGGTGTGATTGCGGCTTCAGGTGGGTGGGGGTTGCTCGCGCCCCGCGGCGGAGCCGCATATCGGCAGAGTCCCGCGCCCCTGAGGGGGGTACCCGGAGGGCATGGTCAGAACCTCGGCACCTGAGGATGCCTATACCGCTGAACCCTTTGTTCCTGGTCGGGGCGGTCTTCCCGCTCTGCGGAAGGCCGCTGCCGAGTGTCGGGGGTGCCCGTTGCATCGGGATGCCACCCAGACCGTGTTCGGGGACGGGAGCAAGGACGCCCGGGTCATGCTCGTGGGGGAGCAGCCCGGGGATCAGGAGGACCGGCAGGGGAAGCCGTTCGTCGGGCCGGCCGGGAAGTTTGCTGGACCGGGCCCTTGAGGAAGCCGGTATCGATCCCTCCGAGGCCTACGTCACCAACGCCGTGAAGCACTTCAAGTTCACGCAGGCCGAGCCCAGGAAGCGGCGGATCCACAAGGCGCCCAGCCTGCGGGAGATGACCGCGTGCGGGCCCTGGCTGGCCGCGGAGCTCGCGGTCGTGGAGCCGGAGCTGATCGTCGTACTGGGGGCCACCGCCGGGAAGGCGCTGCTAGGGTCCTCCTTCCGGGTCACGCAGGTGCGGGGGACGGTGCTGGAGGAGGAGATCCACGGGCGGCCGGAGCGGCTGGTGCCGACCGTGCATCCGTCGTCGGTGCTGCGGTCCGACGACCGGGAGGCGGCGTACCGCGGGCTGGTGTCGGACCTGAAAGTGGCCGCGGACGCCCTGTCGTAATAGCTACAATCCGGTCATGCCCCTTACCTTCACGCTCGAACCAGCCGTCACCTCCGAGCTGCGTGACGGCCTGCTCGATCTGTGGGCCGATGCCTCCAACGCCGGCGGCGCCGTCGGGTACGTGCCTCCGGTGACGCGGGAGGAGATCCGCCCCGCGCTGGTGCAGCACTTCGTGTCGATGGCGGAGGGGCGGGTCAAACTGCTCGTCGGGCACGACGAGGAGGGGCACGTCGCGGCGACCGCGTTCCTGACGTTCAACACCCACCATCTGATGACGCACTGGCTGTGGCTGTACACGGTGATGGTGCACCCGCGGCATCAGGGGAAGGGGTACGGGCGGGATCTGCTGGGGGCCGCCGCGGACGCGGCCCGGGGGATGGACGGGATCGAGGCGATCCGGCTGACCTGCCGGGGCGGGCTCGGGCTGGAGCGGTTCTACGCGTCCTGCGGGTACAAGGAGGTCGGGCGGATTCCCGGGGCGATCCGGGTGGCGCCGGGCGAGGACCGGGACGACGTCATCATGCTGCTGCCGCTCGACTGACCCCCCTGCAAGATCGGCCGTTCGGCGTGCTTCACTGGACGGTGCCCCTTTGGGTGCGTTCTGGCCGTTCGAACCGGAAGAGTGGATTGAGATGCTCCGCTACACGCTGATGCGCCTCGGAATCTTCGTGGGCTGCCTCGTGGTCGTCTGGGGCGCTGTCTACTCGGGCATCGCCCCGCGCGGCCTCGGCGACAGCAACGGACTGTGGGTCGTGCTGCTCGCCCTGCTGATCTCCGCGCCGATCAGCTTCGTCGCGCTGCGCAAGGAGCGGGACCGGGCGTCCCTGCAGGTCGCGCAGCGCGTCGACCGGATGAAGGCCAACATGGACGCCAGCCGCAGCCAGGAGGACGTGGCCGACGACACCGCCCGCGCCCAGGGGCAGACCTCGTAAGGTCCCTCACACGCGTTCCGGCGCCCCGTTTCCGTACATGCTCGGAAACGGGGCGCTTTGCGTTGTATGGGTGTGTGTGCGTCGTCACCTATCAAAGCCAGGCTTTGGGGTCCCCAAAGCTCAGGTGTTAAGGTCGTTGCATGAAGTCAGCAGCCGCGCCCCACTCAGCCCTGAGCGTTCCGCTCGTGGCGCGCCTGCACGTGGATCTCTGTCGGTGCGCGTCCGCTTTCTGTCGTCCCTGACGTAACGCAACCCCCCCCGCCGTCTCCCACGTCAGTTTCCCAACGCGTCCCCCCAACGGAGTCAGTCCGTGTCCTCACACACGAAATCCTTCAAGGTGCCCTTCTGGGCCCAGATACTCGCCGGTCTCGTTCTGGGTGTGCTGCTCGGCTGGCTCGCCCGCGACCAGGACCTGTCCTGGCTGGTCACGACACTGGAGAAGGTCGGCGACACCTTCATCGGGCTGCTGAAGCTCGCGGTCGCCCCGCTCGTCTTCTTCGCGATCCTCGTCTCGATCACCAACCTGCGGAAGGTCAACAACGCGGCCCGCCTGGCCTCGCGCACCCTCCTCTGGTTCATGATCACCTCGCTGATCGCGGTCAGCATCGGCCTGGTCATCGGCCTGCTGACCAACCCCGGCGCCGGAACCGGCCTCACGCCCAAGGACGGCGCGAAGCCCGAGGACACCGGCTCCTGGATCGACTTCCTGACGGGCATCGTCCCGACCGACGTCATCACGCCGTTCACCGAGCTGAACGTGCTGCAGATCGTCTTCATGGCCGCCGTCGCCGGTATCGCCGCGCTCCAGCTCGGTGAGAAGGCCCAGCCGATCCTCACCCTGAGCGAGTCCGTCCTCAGCCTGCTCCAGAAGGCGCTGTGGTGGGTCATCCGGCTCGCCCCGCTGGGCACCATCGGCCTCATCGGCAACGCCATCGCCACCTACGGCTGGGACCTGATCGGCAAGTACGCGACGTTCACCGCCGACATCTACGTCGGCTGCCTCATCGTGCTTTTCGGCGTCTACCCGACGCTGCTCGCGACCGTCGCCAAGGTCAACCCGGTCCAGTTCTTCAAGGGCGCCTGGCCCGCGATCCAGCTGGCCTTCGTCTCCCGCTCGTCCGTGGGCACCATGCCGCTGACGCAGAAGGTCACCGAGCGGCTCGGCGTGCCGAAGGAGTACGCGTCCTTCGCCGTGCCGTTCGGCGCCACGACCAAGATGGACGGCTGCGCCGCCATCTACCCGGCGATCGCCGCGATCTTCGTCGCCCAGATCTTCGACATCCAGCTGGGCGTCGGCGACTACCTGCTGATCGCGTTCGTCTCGGTGGTCGGATCCGCCGCCACGGCCGGACTCACCGGCGCGACGGTCATGCTGACCCTCACCCTCTCCACCCTCGGCCTGCCGATGGAGGGCGTGGGCCTGCTCCTCGCGATCGACCCGATCCTGGACATGATCCGCACCGCGACCAACGTCGCCGGGCAGGCGCTGATCCCGGTGCTGGTCTCGGCCCGCGAGAACCTGCTCGACCGCACGGCGTACGCCACGGCCGACGGCTCCTCCCTGGACGAGCCGCGCGACAAGGCCGAGCCGGTCCCCGCGACCGCCTGAGGGCCGATCGCCCTCGACAGATGACGGGCCCCCTGGGCGGTCCTCCCCGGTTTCCCGGGCGAGAGCCGTCCAGGGGGCCCGTACGCTAAGCGGTATGGGTGCCGTGAAGACCAAGCGGATGCCGCGCGCCGTCCGTGAGCAGCAGATGCTGGACGCCGCCGTGCGGATCTTCGGCCAACGGGGCTACATGGCCGCGTCGATGGACGAGATAGCGGAACTGGCGGGCGTGTCCAAGCCGTTGGTCTACCTGTACCTCAACTCCAAGGAAGACCTCTTCACCGCCTGCATCCGCCGGGAGGCGGGGGCCCTCGTCGAGGCGGTACGGGCCGGGGTCCGGCGCGACCTGCCCGCCGACCGGCAACTCTGGGAAGGCCTCGGCGCCTTCTTCACACACACCGGCGAGAACCCGGACGCGTGGTCGGTCCTGCACCTCCAGGCCCGTACGCACGGCGAGCCGTTCGCCTCCGAGGTCGCCGCGATGCGCGAGGAGATCGTCGCGTTCGTGACGCAGCTGATCCTCGCCGGTGCCCGTGAGGCGCACCGCGACCCCGACCTGCCGGAGCGCGAGGTGGCCGGGCTCGCCGAGGCCCTGGTAGGCGCCGCCGAGTCGCTCGCCGCCTGGGCCAACGCCACCCCGGGCGTCACGGCCCGCCAGGCCGCGGCCACCCTGATGAACTTCGCCTGGGCGGGGCTCGGCGACCTCATGGCGGGGCGGCCCTGGGCGCCTGAGGAGGAGCAGCCCGGCCCTCACACCGGGTAGACGTCCCCCGTCACATGGATCCGGTCCGGGCGGCCGCGCAGCTCGAACCGGCCGTCCCGCGCCGCGTACGTCACCGTCCCGGGCAGCAGGACCGGTGCCCTGAACTCGGCGCGCAGATGGCAGGACTCCGGGACGCCGTGCGCGGCGAGGCAGCGGGCCACGGTCCACATGCCGTGGGCGATGGCCCGGGGAAAGCCGAACAGCCGGGCCGTGAGCGGGTGCAGGTGGATCGGGTTGCGGTCCCCGGACGCGGCCCCGTAGCGGCGCCCGACGTCCCCGGCGAGCCGCCATTCGGCGGCCTCGGGCAGCGGCTTGCGTGCCTCCGGCTCCCGGGGGCCCTCGGCCAGGTGGTGGGTGCGGTGCCGGGCCAGGTACGTGCTCCTCGACTCCCACGCGACGTCCCCGCCGCCGCGCACCTCGGTGACGACCGTGGCCTGCGTGCCGCGCCGGTGGGGGGCCAGCCCCTCGATGTGCACGGAGAGTTCGTACGCGCCGCTCGCCGGCATCCGGGCGTGCCGCGTGACGGTGAACGACGTGTGGACGAGACCGAGCAGCGGCAGCGGGAAGTCCCGGCCGCTCATCAGCCGCATGGCCAGGGGGAACCCGAGCACGTGCGGATACGTCACCGGCAGCGCGTCCTCCCCGGTCGGGAACCCGCAGACCCGCTCGTACGCCGCGAGCCGCGCGAGGTCGACACGCAGGCCCGGCAGGACGAGCCGGGTGCGGGGGAACTCCGCGTCGGGGCCCGGGTGTTTGAAGGGGGACAGCACGGCCCCGCGGGCGAGGAGCGGGGCGAGGGAGGGGGACCGGGTGAGGGCGAGATCGGTGGGGCCGGCCATCACGCCCCCAGCAGGCTCTGGCCGCAGACGCGGACGATCTGGCCGTTGACCGCGCCCGAGGCCGGGTGGGCCAGCCAGGCGGTGGTCTCGGCGACATCGGCCGGAAGGCCGCCCTGGGCGAGGGAGTTCATGCGGCGGCCCGCCTCGCGGATGAACAGCGGGACGGCCGCCGTCATCTTCGTCTCGATGAAGCCGGGCGCGACCGCGTTGACCGTCACACCGTGCTCTTCGAGCGCGCGCGGCGCCAGGGAGCGGACCAGGCCGACGACGCCCGCCTTGCTGGCGGCGTAGTTGGTCTGGCCGGCGTTACCGGCGATCCCCGCGATCGAGGCGGTGGCGACGATCCGGCCGCCGCGCCTCAGCGTCCCGTCCTTGAGCAGGGCGTCCGTGGTGCGCAGCACGCTCGCCAGATTCACTTCGAGGACGGAGATCCAGCGTTCGGCGGGCATGTTCACCAGGCGCCGGTCGCGGGTGATGCCCGCGTTGTGGATCAGCAGGTCCAGGCCGTCCGGCAGGGCCTCGGTGATCCGGGCGCCCGCGTCGGCGGACGTCATGTCGAGCAGCAGCGCGGTGCCGCCGAGCCGCTCGGCGACGCGCCGGGCGTCCTGCCCGGCCTGCGGCACATCGAGCACCACGACCCGGGCACCGTCCCGGGCGAGCGTCTCGGCGACCGCCTCACCGATGCCCCGGGCGGCACCGGTGACGAGGGCGGTGCGGCCGGTCAGGGGACGGTCCGGGTCGGCAGGAGTGGTCTCCTGGGGTGCTCCCACATCGATCACCTGCCCGCTCACATACGCCGACCTGGGCGACAGCAGGAAGCGCAGTGTGGACTCCGCGGCGGCGGCGTCCGTGAGCCGGACCAGGTTCACGGTCCTGCCCCGGCCGATCTCCTTGCCGAGGGAGCGCGTGAACCCCTCCAGGGCCTGCTGGGCCGCGGCCTGGTGGTGGTCGGCGGGGTCGAGCGGCGCGCCGAGCAGGACCACGCGCCCGCTCGTGGCGACCGGCCGCAGTACGGGATGCAGGGCGGCGTGCACCTCCGCCAGCCCCTCGACGTCCCGCACCCCGGTGGCGTCCAGGACGACGGCGGCCGCGCGGCCGGAGCCGGCCGGGCCGATCCCGGTGCGGGCGAGGACAGGCGCCAGGTCGAGACCGGACCGGCCGGCGGTGAGGTGCAGCAGGCCGCCGTCCAGGGCGGGCCGCTCCGGGGACCAGCGGGTCAGCGCCGCGGGCTGCGGCAGTCCCAGTCGGCGGGTGAGGAAGCGGCCGGGCGCGGTACCGGTAAAGCGCAGATAGCGGTCGGCCATGACAACTCCCAGTTCCGACGACGGCTCACTGAAGCCCCACCCCTGCTTACTCTGGAGTAAGGTTACCGGAGGTAAGGCTACGTCACGGACGAGGAGCAGGTCGAGATGAGCCCCCAGCAACTGTCGCCCTCAGTGCGGCGCGTGGCGATCGTCGGCGGAGCGCGCATCCCCTTCGCCCGTTCCGACGGCCCCTACGCCACCGCCTCCAACCAGCAGATGCTCACCGCCGCCCTCGACGGCCTCGTCGAGCGGTACGGGCTCCAGGAGCCCGGCGCGGTCGGCGAGCTCGTCGCCGGGGCCGTGCTCAAGCACAGCCGCGACTTCAACCTCGCCCGCGAGACCGTCCTCGGCTCGAAACTGCACCCCCGCACCCCCGCCTACGACATCCAGCAGGCCTGCGGCACCGGCCTCCAGGCCGTCATCGCCGCCGCCAACAAGATCGCCCTCGGCCAGACGGAGTCGGCGATCGCCGGCGGCGCGGACACGGCCAGCGACGCACCCCTCGGCGTCAACGACTCCCTGCGCCGCACCCTGCTGGAGGCCCGCCGGGCCAAGTCGCTCGGCGGCCGGATGAAGGCCCTGGCGAAGGTGCGCCCGGCCCACCTCGTCCCCGACATCCCGCGCAAAGCCGAGCCGCGCACCGGCCTGTCCATGGGCGAACACGCCGCCGTCACCGCCCGCGCCTGGGGCGTCGCCCGCGCGGCACAGGACGAACTCGCGGCCACCAGTCACCAGCGGCTGGCGGCGGCGTACGAACGCGGCTTCTTCCAGGACCTGGTCGTCCCCTTCCGCGGACTGGCCCGCGACCAGAACCTGCGCCCCGGCTCGAGAATGGACAAACTCGCGTCCCTGAAGCCGGTCTTCGGGCTTGACCAGCCCGACCCGACCATGACGGCCGGGAACTCCACCCCGCTGACCGACGGCGCCGCGACCGTCCTGCTGGCGAGCGAGGGGTGGGCCCGCGAGCGCGGCCTGGAGCCGCTGGCATACCTCACCGCGTACGAGACGGCGGCCGTCGACTTCGTGGACGGTGATGCGGCCGGCGGTGAGGACGGCCTGCTCATGGCACCGGCCCACGCCGTCCCGCGGATGCTGGAGCGGGCCGGGCTGGGCCTGGACGACTTCGACCTCGTCGAGATCCACGAGGCGTTCGCCTCCCAGGTGCTGGCGACCCTCGCCGCCTGGGAGAAGCGGGGCCTGGGCACGGTGGACCGCGCCCGGCTGAACGTCGCCGGCTCGTCCCTCGCCACCGGCCACCCCTTCGCCGCCACCGGCGCCCGGATCGTCGCCACCCTGGCCAAGCTCCTCACCGAACGGGACGCCCCCGCCCGCGGGCTGATCTCCGTCTGCGCGGCGGGCGGGCAGGGGGTGACGGCGATCCTGGAACGGGCCTGAGAGGAGCGGGCGGGCAAGGGGTGGCGGCGATCCTGGAACGGGGCCCGAGAGGAGCGGGCGGGCAAGGGGTGGCGGCGATCCTGGAACGGGCCCGAAAGCGGCGGACTCACGGAAACTGATAGACCCTCACGTAACCCCCGAGAATGCACAGGCCTGGCTCCGGACCATCCCCGAACCCGCACGAACTCGCCACGTGAGCACCGTACGATCCCGTTCCTACCGTCAGTAACCCCTTTCTGGGGGTTCAGCCGGTTGAGCGCCTCGGCGTGCGAGGCACGTACGTCATGCAGCAAGCAGTTTTTTCGCTGCACGCCCCAGGAGCCGCCCGTGTCCACTGCCTATCCCTCCTCCGCCTACGGCGACGCGTACGGAGGACCGGTGCTGGTTCAGCCCGAGGTACGGCGGCTGGACGGGGCGGTACGGGAGGCCTCCGTACCGCCACTGGCCCCGCCGTGGACCCACGGGTCGCTCGCCGACCTGCCCTTCGACAACGCGAGCGCGGATCCGGGCGCCGTGGCGCTCAGCCGCAAGGACGCCGACGGGCGCTGGAGCGACGTCACGGCGACGCGGTTCGCCGACCAGGTGCGGGCCGTGGCGAAGGGCCTGATCGCCGAGGGCCTCATGCCGGGCGACCGGGTCGCCGTGATGGCCCGCACGATCTACGAGTGGACCATCCTGGACTTCGCCGCCTGGGCGGCCGGACTGGTCACCGTCCCCGTCTACCCCACCTCCTCCGTCTTCCAGGCCCGCTGGATCCTCCAGGACTCCGGCGCGGTCGCCCTGGTCACCGAGACCGCCGCGCAGGCCGCCGCCCTCGGCCCCGAGCGCGAACGCCTGCCCGACCTCAAGCACCTGTGGATCGTCGAGAAGGGCCACGTGGACCGGCTCGCGGAAGCCGGGGCGCACCTGACCGACCAGGAGGTCGAGGTGCGGCGCGGCATGCTCGGCCCGGACACCCTCGCCACCCTCGTCTACACCTCGGGCACCACCGGCCGCCCCAAGGGCTGCGCGCTCACCCACGGCAACTTCTTCGCCGAGGTCGACAACGCCATCGAGCTGCTCTACCCCGTCTTCCGGGCGAAGACCAGCGAAGAGGCCTCGGTCCTGCTGTTCCTGCCGATGTCCCACGTCTTCGGCCGCATGGTGGCCATCGCCTGCATCCGGGCCCGCGTCCGGCTGGGCCACGCGCCCAGCATCAAGGCCGAGCGCCTGCTCCCGGACCTGGCCGGCTTCCGGCCGACCTGTCTGCTGGCCATCCCGTACATGCTGGAGAAGGTCTTCAACTCGGCCCGCGCCAAGGCCGAGGCGGGCGGCCGGGTCTCGTCGTTCGACCGCGCGGTGGCGGTGGCGCAGCGCTACGGAGAGGCCCTGGAGGCCCAGCAGACCGGCACCGGCCCCGGCCCCTCCCGCGCCCTGAAGACCGCCCGCGCCTTCTACGACCCCCTGGTCTACCGCCGCATCCGCAACGCCATGGGCGGCAGAGTCCGCTACGCCATCTGCGGCGGCTCCCCGCTCGGCCGCCGCCTCGCCGCGTTCTACGCCGGTGCCGGCATCGAGATCTTCGAGGGCTACGGCCTGACGGAGACCACCGGCGCGAGCACCGTCACCCCGCCCCTGAAACCCCGGCTGGGCACCGTCGGCTGGCCGCTGCCCGGCACCCGCGTCCGCATCGCCGCCGACGGGGAGATCCTCGTCGCCGGCGACCACGTGCTGCGCGGCTACTGGGACCCGCAGGCCGGCGGCGTCGCCCCCGCCGCCCCCGACGGCTGGCTCGCCACCGGCGACCTCGGCGAACTGGACGACGAGGGCTACCTGACGATCACCGGCCGCAAGAAGGAACTGCTCATCACCGCGGGCGGCAAGTCCGTCGCCCCGGCCCCGCTGGAGAACTGGCTGCGCTCACACCCGCTGATCTCCCAGTGCCTCGTTCTGGGCGACGGCCGCCCCTTCGTCTCGGCGCTGATCACCCTCGACCCCGACGGCATCACCCACTGGCGCCAGATGAACGGCAAACACCCCGTACCGCCCACGCTCCTCATCGACGACGAGGAACTGCGCGCCGTCCTCCAGCGTGCCGTCGACGAGGCCAACAAGATGGTCTCCCGCCCGGAGTCCATCCGCCGCTTCGTCATCCTCCCTCAGGACTTCACGGAGGAAGCGGGCCATCTGACCCCCTCGATGAAGCTCCGCCGCGAGGCCGTGCTGCGCGCGTTCGCCGCGGAAGTGGAGGGTCTGTACACGCGGTGAGCCACCTTTGCGATCTCTTCACACGTGGTTCTTGACGACGCCCGGCGTCTGCCCGTTGGCTTTCGACCACCTCGTCACGATGCTCCCCCCATCGGAAGGCACCACCAGTGATAGCGCGCAACCCCCGTCAGGCCGCCGTGCGGCGTCTCTCCATAGCCCTGGCGGTCTCCGTGTCGGCCCTGTCCCTCGCCGCCTGCGGCGACGGCGGGAGTGACGACACCGCCGCGAAGAAGGGCAACGACATCACGGTGGGCCTCCTGCTGCCCGACCTTGACACGGCACGCTTCGAGAAGTTCGACTACCCGCTGATCAAGCAGGAGGTCGCGTCCCTCACGGAGAACAAGGGCAAGGTCCGCTACGCCAACGCCGAGGCCAGCGTCTCCAGACAGAGCGAGCAGTTCCAGAAGATGATCGACGACAAGGTGGACGTCATCCTCGTCGACGCGCTGAACTCCAAGACCATCGCCACGGACGTGCAGAAGGCCAAGGACGCCGGCATCCCGGTCATCGCCTACGACCGCCTCGCCGAGGGCCCGATCGACGCCTACGTCTCCCACGACAACGAACTCGTCGGCCAGGTCCAGGGCCGCGCCATCATCGGGGAACTCGGCGACAAGGCCGAGAAGAGCAAGGTCGTCATGATGAACGGCGACCCCGCCGACCCCAACACCGCACGCTTCAAGGACGGCGCGCTCAGCGAACTCCAGGGCCAGGTCGACATCGTGAAGCAGTACGACACCAAGGAGTGGAAGCCCGCGATCGCCAAGGCCAACATGAAGAAGGCGATCCAGGCCGTCGGCCTGAACAACATCGCCGCCGTCTACTCGGCCAACGACGGCATGGCGGGCGCCGTCATCGAGGCGCTGCAGGAGGCCGGCGCCACCAGGATGCCGCCGGTGACCGGGCAGGACGCCAACCTCGACGCGGTGCAGCGGATCGTGTCCGGCGAGCAGTACATGACCGTGTACAAGTCCTTCCTGCTGGAGGCGACCAACGCCGCGAAGATCGCGGTGGCCAAGGTCCAGGGACGCTCGATCGAGTTCGCCGCGCTGACCCGGGAGACGGTCGACAGCCCGACGCAGAAGAACATCCCCGCGATGCTGGTCCCGGTGGTCGCCCTCACCAAGGACAACATCAAGGACACGGTGATCACGGACGGCGTGTACACCGTGAAGGACATCTGCACCTCGAAGTACAAGGCGGACTGCGCGGCCATCGGCCTCGAGTAGCGGACGTGCGGGGGGCGGGCCGCGTGGGCTTCGGGCTCGGGTAGCGGACGCACGCCGGGTGGGCCGCGTGGGCTTCGGGCTCGGGTAGCGGACGCATGCCGGGTGGGCCGCGTGGGCTTCGGGCTCGGGTCGTGCGGCGGGTGCCGCACGGGTCTTGACTTCGCAAGACCCGTGCGCGACATTCCCCACCCCTTTCGCGTTCTCGTCGGGCTGGAGCGGCCATGACCACACGCACGGACACCGCGGGCACTGCCGGAGCCCCGTCCCGAAGACGACTGCTGGCCGGTGCCGCCGGTGCCGGTCTCGCGGTCGCCGCAGGAGTACAACAGGGCGCCCATGCGGCCGACTTACCCCCGCTCGGCACGTACGACGTCGTCGTCATCGGCTCCGGCGCCGCCGGGATGACCGCCGCGCTGACCGCCGCGCGCCAGGGCCTGAGCTGCGTGGTCGTGGAGAAGGCACCGACCTTCGGCGGCTCGGCTGCCCGCTCCGGCGCCGGCATCTGGATCCCCAACAACGCGGTGATCCTCGCGGCCGGGGTCCCGGACACCCCTGCGAAGGCCGCCGCCTACCTCGCCGCGGTCGTCGGCCCGGACGTCCCCGCCGACCGGCAGCGGGCCTTCCTCACCCACGGCCCGGCGACGATCTCCTTCGTCATGGCCAACAGCCCCCTGCGGTTCCGCTGGATGGAGGGCTACAGCGACTACTACCCCGAACTGCCCGGCGGCCTGCCGGGCGGCCGCTCCATCGAGCCGGACCAGTTCGACGGCAACCTCCTGGGCGCCGAACTGGCGCACCTGAACCCGCCGTACATGGACGTCCCCGCGGGCATGGTCGTCTTCAGCGCCGACTACAAGTGGGTCGCCCTGGCCGCCGTGAACGCCCGGGGCGCGGCCGTAGCCGCCCAGTGCCTGGCCCGCGGCGCGAAAGCGGCGACGCTCGGCCAGAAGCCCCTGACGATGGGCCAGGCGCTGGCGGCGGGCCTGCGCGCCGGGCTGCGATCGGCCGGGGTCCCGGTATGGCTGAACACGCCCCTGACGGACCTGCACGTCGAGAACGGCACGGTGACGGGAGCCGTCGTCACCTGCGACGGCGCTCCCGGCCTGCTCCGCGCCCGCCGGGGGGTGATCGTCGGCTCGGGTGGATTCGAGCACAACGCGGCGATGCGCCGGCGTTTCCAGCGGCAGCCCATCGGCACGGAGTGGACCGTCGGGGCCAAGGAGAACACCGGCGACGGCATCCGGGCGGGGGAGCGACTGGGCGCCGCGCTCGACCTGATGGAGGACGCCTGGTGGGGCCCGGCGATCCCGATCCCCGGCGAGCCGTACTTCTGCCTCGCCGAACGCACCCTGCCCGGCGGGCTGCTGGTGAACGGCTCGGGCCGGCGCTTCGTCAACGAGGCCGCGCCCTACAGCGACGTCGTGCACACCATGTACGACGTCCACGACACCGACCCGGCCATCCCGTGCTGGCTCGTCGTCGACCAGAACTACCGCAACCGGTACCTCTTCAAGGACGTCCTGCCGACGCTGCCCTTCCCCGACGCCTGGTACGACTCCGGGGCGGCGCACAAGGAGTGGACCCTGGACGCCCTGGCCGCCTCGATCGGCGTCCCCGCGGCGGCCCTGCGCACCAGCGTCAACCGCTTCAACGCCCAGGCGCGGCAGGGCGAGGACCCCGACTTCCACCGGGGCGACAGCGCCTACGACCACTACTACACGGACCCGTCGGTCCTCCCCAACCCCTGCCTCGCCCCCCTCTGGCTCCCCCCGTACCACGCCTTCCGCATCGTCCCCGGCGACCTCGGCACGAAGGGCGGCCTGCGCACGGACGCCCGGGCCCGGGTGCTGCGGGAGGACGGCTCGGTGATCCCCGGCCTGTACGCGGCGGGGAACGCCAGCGCGGCCGTGATGGGCCACAGCTACGCGGGCGCGGGCTCGACGATCGGCCCGGCGATGACGTTCGGATACATCGCGGCGCGGGATATGGCGGAGGCACGCTAGGGGCTGGGCTGGGCTGGGCTGGGCTGGGCTGGGCTGCGCTGCGCTGGTCTGGGCGTCGGCGGGGGTGTGCCCGGCTGGGGGGCTGGGCTGGGCGTCGTCCGGCGGCGGGATGGTGGGGTTGTTTGACCGGCAGAGGTTCGCTTGGGGGAGGGTGTGCCCGGTTGCGCGGCAGGGCAGGGCTGGGCCTTGGCCGGTGGCAGCCGGGTTGGTGGTCGGCAGCGGGCCCGCTCTGGGGAGCGTGACCGGCTGCGGGGCCGCTCGGGCATCGCACGTGGGGCTGGGCGATGCCTTGAGCGGCCGGTGACGGAGGTTCCTAGGCGGTTGCCTGCGCCGGCTTGCGGGCCACGAGGCTTGCCTGGGCGACCGGCTCGCCGCTGGTCTCGTCCGGCTCGCGCACCGTCCGTGCGCGGAGGGTGAAACCGGCGGCTTCCAGCAGGGCCGCGACGCGCTCGGGCCGCCGTCGGCGGAACGTCAGGGACACCGGGTGGCCGAAGGCCTCCTCGTAGCGGCGGGGCTCGTCCCCGGACTGGAAGCCGAGGAGCAGATGGCCGCCGGGGCGCAGGACGCGGTGGAAACCGGCGAAGAGGGCGGGCAGGTGCTCGTCCGGGGTGTGGATGATCGAGTACCAGGACACGACACCGTCGAGCGAGGAGTCCGGCAGGTCCAGCTCCAGCATCGAGCCCCGCACGAACCGCAGGCCCGGGTTCTCACGGCGGGCGATCGCGAGCATCGACTCCGACAGGTCCAGCCCGAACACCGACAGCCCCCGGGACGCCAGGTACGCCGTCACCCGCCCGGGCCCGCACCCCAGGTCGGCGACCTCGCCCCCCTCGCCCACGAGCTCCGCGAAGCCGTGGAGCACGCCCCGGTCCAGGGGCGTCCCCGGGCGCAGATCACTGAATTGGACGGCGTACTCCTCGGCCACGGTGTCGTAGAACACGCGGGTCTCGGTCACGAAGTCAGCGTCAGTCATGGCCGGAGACCCTAGCGCGGCCTCACCCCGCACAGGGGCCCGGGGCTTTCCGGCGCCTGGGCCTGCCCGTGACGTGACGTCAGGAGGGCGGCGGCCGGGGCCGAGCTAGGGGCCGTCCCCCTGGTCTCCCCGTTTCCGTCCGGCGCCGATACCCGCGCCCGCTCCGATCGCCGTGCCGAATCCGAGGCCCAGGGCCAGGCCCAGGGCGAGGTTGTCGAAGACGGTCATACCGAGCACGAGTCCTATGGCCGTGCCGAGGGACAGGCCGACCGACAGGCCCGTGGCCAGGGATGGGTCGGCGGGAGCACCGCCGTCCTCCCCACTGTTCTCCTGGTCTTTCCGCATGCGCTCATCGTCCCATGGCCGGAATTCGCCGGGAATTCATCGGACAGAAGGGTCCGGAAAGGGCAGGAGCCCCGTCGCCTTGCGGCGCGGGGCTCCTTGGGTACTACAAATCAGACCGGCGTGACGTTCTCAGCCTGCGGGCCCTTCGGACCCTGCGTGACGTCGAAAGACACCTGCTGGTTCTCCTCGAGCGAGCGGAAGCCGCTCGCGTTGATCGCGGAGTAGTGGACGAAGACGTCGGGGCCGCCGCCCTCCTGGGCGATGAAACCAAAGCCCTTTTCGGCGTTGAACCACTTCACGGTTCCGGTAGCCATAAGCCCTCCTTGGGCTTCAAAAGGGTTGCCCTGCTCCAGAACCAGCAAGTGTGAAGATGAATTCCGCACAAGTGCATATGTCTGTGAATGACGAGAGCCCGCGGTCACATGCTCCGCAGGCTCTGTACTGCAAGGGAAACCAAACTGCAACTTGCGATGAGCCTAGCACGCAGGCCCCGGAATGCAATAGGGGTCAAGATCACGTCACCCGAATGTTTGAACAACCCTCGGCCGACCGGCGGTAGGGGGTGCCCACGGCGGGCCACACCCCGGCGGCGGGCCCGCGCGCCGGTCCGTACGCCGTGAGGGCTAGCCTCACGATGTGGACAATCCTCGCACCCGGCCGCGCGTCGGCCACATCCAGTTCCTGAACTGCCTGCCCCTGTACTGGGGGCTCGCCAGAACGGGCACGCTCCTCGACTTCGAGCTCTCCAAGGACACCCCGGAGAAGCTCAGCGAGAAGCTGGTGCAGGGCGAGCTCGACATCGGTCCGATCACCCTTGTCGAGTTCCTCCGGCACGCCGACGACCTGGTCGCCTTCCCCGACATCGCCGTCGGCTGCGACGGCCCGGTGATGTCCTGCGTGATCGTCTCCCAGGTCCCGCTGGACCGGCTGGACGGCGCCCGCGTCGCCCTCGGGTCGACCTCCCGCACCTCCGTCCGCCTCGCCCAGCTGCTCCTCGCCGAGCGCTACGGCGTCCAGCCGGACTACTACACCTGCCCGCCCGACCTGAGCCTGATGATGCAGGAGGCCGACGCCGCCGTCCTCATCGGTGACGCGGCGCTGCGCGCGAACATGCTCGACGGGCCGCGCTTCGGCCTGCACGTGCACGACCTGGGCGCGCTGTGGAAGGAGTGGACGGGCCTGCCGTTCGTCTTCGCGGTCTGGGCGGCCCGCCGCGACTACCTGGAGCGCGAGCCGGTCATCACCCGCCGTGTGCACGAGGCCTTCCTCGACTCCCGCAACCTCTCCCTGGAGGAGGTCGGCAAGGTCGCCGAGCAGGCCGCCCGCTGGGAGGCCTTCGACGAGGAGACCCTCGCCCGCTACTTCACGACCCTCGACTTCCGCTTCGGCGGCCCGCAGCTGGCGGCGGTCGCCGAGTTCGCCCGACGGGTCGGCCCGACGACCGGCTTCCCGGCGGACGTGAAGGTGGACCTGCTCCAGCCGTGAGCCGGGCGGTGCTCCCGCACTACTCTGCTGGGAGTGCAGGCGTACCGGGACCGGAGCCGTCCCCGCCTGCCTACGGGGGAGGGGTGACGCCCATGCGGCCGCTCGACGTCGACGAACCCACCATGGTGGGGCCCTACCGGCTGCTCGGCCGGCTGGGCTCCGGCGGCATGGGCCGGGTCTACCTGGGCCGCAGCGCCGGAGGCCGTACGGTCGCGGTCAAGATCGTGCATCCGCACTTCGCGCTGGACGAGGAGTTCCGGGCGCGCTTCCGGCGCGAGGTCGACGCCGCGCGCCGGGTGGGCGGCGCATGGACGGCGCCCGTCCTGGACGCGGACCCCGGGGCGCGGGTGCCGTGGGTGGCGACGGCGTACGCCGCCGGTCCGTCCCTGTCGGCCGCGGTCACGGACGGCGGGCCCCTTCCGGCCCACACGGTACGGGCTCTGGGCGCGGGACTCGCCGAGGCGCTGGCGGCGGTGCACGAGCTGGGCCTGGTGCACCGGGACGTGAAGCCGTCGAACGTCCTGCTGACCCTCGACGGTCCCCTCCTGATCGACTTCGGGATCGCCCGGGCCACCGACGGCACGGCATCCCTCACCTCCACCGGCGTGTCCATCGGCTCGCCCGGCTACATGTCGCCCGAGCAGATCCTGGGCAAGGGCGTCTCGGGCGCGGCCGACGTCTTCTCACTGGGCGCGGTCCTCGCGTACGCGGCGACCGGTCAACAGCCCTTCCCCGGGGACTCCTCCGCCGCCCTGCTCTACAAGGTCGTCCACGAGGAGCCGGAACTCGGTCCGCTGGACGGGGAGTTGCGGAGCCTGACGGCGGCCTGCCTGGCGAAGGACCCGGGCACGCGGCCCGCCCCCGCCGAGGTGGCCCGCCGGCTGGCCCCCGAGGGCGCGGCCCGGCTGGTGACGGGCGGGTGGCTGCCGGGGGCGCTGGTGGAGCAGGTGAGCCGCAGTGCCGTGCAGCTGTTGAATCTGGAGGCGACGGGGCCGGGGCCGGAGCCGGGAGCCGGGGGGCCGTCCGGGCCGGTCGGGTTCAGCAGCCCTTCGGTGGGGCCGGAAGCGGCGGGGGGTGCGGGCACCGGCGCGGCGATGGGGGTGTTCGGACCGCCGCCGGTGATGCCGCCGGGGGTGACACCGCCTCCGAACGTGCCGCCGCCGGTTCTGCCCGCGCAGAGCGGGGGGTCTGGGCTCGCGCGGAGCGGGGCGTCCGCGGAGGCCGGGGGGCCCGTGCAGGGCGGGGCATACGTGCAGGCCGGAGGGACCGGGCGGGGCGGAGGGGCCGGGCGGGCCGACGGCCCCGCGCCGATCGGAGGGCCAGGGCCGATCGGAGGGCCAGGGCCGATCGGAGGGTCCGCGCCGATCGGAGGGCCCGCGGCCCTCTTCGCAGCCGCACCCGAACCCCGGGACGGTGATCACCCGCAGGACACCGCCCCGGGGCTCGGGCGCCGCCCCGGCAGGGTCTCCGTCTCCGTGGCGGCGACGTCCACGCCGGAGGGCGGCGGGCGGGTGCGGAGGCTGAGCTGCTCCGTGGTGCTGGCGGTCGCGGGGGCGATGGCGGCCGTGACAATCGGATCGGTGTTCGTGTTCGACCTGCTGCCGGGGCGGGACGGCGGCCAGGACGACGCGGACTCGGGCAGCGGGTCCGACTCGCCTCCGGCGGCGACCGCGAGCTCCGCCCCTTCCGGTACGGTGCCCGCCGCGTACCTCGGCACCTGGGAGGGCCAGGGCGTCGCCCTCGACGGCAGACTCCCCCTCGGCACGTTCCGCATCACCGTCGGACAGGTCGCTGTCGGCGAGGAGTTGGGCAAGCTTCGCCAGACCGACCAGATCGGCGGCGTCTGCGTCGACGTACTCACCCTGAAGCAGGTGACGAAGAAGGAACTCGTCGCGACGTCGGTCGGCGCGAAGACCAACCACAGCGGCTGCAACCCGGCGAAGACGACCGTCCACCTCAAGCCGGTGGGCGACGACCTCCAGTACCGGTCGGAGAGCGAGGAGTCGGGCCGGCCGGAGGCTCGGATGTCGAAGGTGCGGTAGGTACCGACCTGCCTCCGTGCCTCACGAACAAGGTGATCAGGACGACGATCCCGAGAGGGTGGCAAGGAGGCGGCCGCCCGGCTTACGGCCCCTAACTCCCGTCCTGGTTCAGGCGCTCACTACTGTGTCTGCGATAGCGAACGCCAAGAGATACGACTGACGCGCCACATTGCGTGCTGCCGGGAAGGCCCACCACCATGGAGACACTGCAGCCGGATGATCCAGTGGAGTTGGGAACGTACCGGCTTCTCCGAAGACTCGGCGTCGGCGGCATGGGCCGCGTATACCTCGCCCGCTCGCCCGGTGGCCGTACCGTCGCCGTGAAGGTCGTGCGTCCGGATCTTGCGGCGGACGGCGACTTCCGCGACCGCTTCCGGCACGAAGTCGAGATAGCCAAGGCAGTCTCCGGCCGCTTCACCGCCCCGGTCGTGGACGCCGACCCGGACGCGCCGCTGCCGTGGCTGGCGACGTCGTACGTGCTCGGCCCGGACCTCACGGACGTGGTCGCCGCGCACGGTGCGCTGCCGGAGCACACCGTCCGGGCGCTGGCAGCAGGCCTCGCCGCTGCCCTCCAGGAGGTTCACGCGGCCGGACTGATCCACCGTGACATGAAGCCGTCGAACGTCCTGCTGGCGGCAGACGGTCCGCGCGTCATCGACTTCGGGATCGCTCGGGCGGTGGACGGAAACCGTATGACACAGACGGGAGTCGTCGTCGGCTCACCCGGCTACATGTCACCGGAGCAGGCGCTCGGCAAGGACGTCGGCACGGCGAGTGATGTCTTCTCCCTGGGTGCCGTGCTCGCGTTCGCGGCAACCGGCCGGGGCACCTTCGGCCATGGCGCCGTCTCGCACGCCTCGTTGCTGTATCAGGTCGTGCACGGTGAGCCCGACCTGGAGGGCGTGCCGCAGCAACTGATGGGCCTCGTTCGCGCATGCCTCGCCAAGGACCCGGCGCATCGGCCCATGCCGTCGGAGATCGTGACGGCGCTCGCCCCGCAGGGCGTCGAGGGTGTCCTCAGCGACTGGCTGCCGTCGGCGGTGTCCTCGACGATCGCCACGCATGCGGCCGGCATCCTGGACCTCGAGGCACCGCAGCAGCCTCAGCCCGCGGTCGCCGCGTCCTTCGGGCCCGCACCGGCGATGACGGACGGGACACCGCAGTCACCGGGCACACCGCCTCCGGGCTACGGCTATCCGCAGGCTCCGGGATACGGCGGCACCCCCGCGGCCGCCGCCCAGGGAAACCCGGTCCCTGGCTACGCCACACCGCCGGGCGGCGTTCCCACCCCGGGGTACGGGACGACACCGCCGGGCCATGGCGCTCACGGACAGCCCGGCGCCCTGGGGCCGGTTTCCACCGTGGCCACCACCCCCACCGCTCCCTCCCGCCGCCGTGTCCTCGGTCTCGCGCTCGGCGGTGCCGCCGCCGTGGCGGTGGCGGGCGGCGGCGCGGCCTGGTGGCTGGGCCGGGACGGCGACACCGACGACGGGGCGACCGGCACGAACGGCGCTGGTTCCGCGCAGCCCGTCGAGGAGAACTTCACCACCCCGCCGGCCGGAGTCGCCCCCCAACCCCTGTGGCACGAGACCGCGGCGGAAGACAGCACCACCACCGACGTACCGCTCCTCATCCATGAGGGCCTGCTCCTGATCAGCGGCGACCCTCTGGTGGCGTACGAAGTGAAGACCGGTGAGTCCCGCTGGTCGAAACCTGACGTCTGCGCCCCCGGTTCCCAGCTTCTGTTCCACGACGGCAAGGTGTTCCTCACCGACAGCGGCATCGAGGGAGTCCTCGTCGCGCGGGACGTGAAGACCGGCGAGGAGGTGTGGCGCAGCCGTCTCGGCAAGAAACTCGGCATCGAGAGCACCATCGCCGTCGACGACAAGAACGTGTACGTCACGGCAACCGACTACGCACAGGCCCAGAGCGCCACCGACTACCGCACCGCCATCGCCGCGATCAGCCACAGCACCGGGAAGAAGGTGTGGTTGCAGCACCGCGACTGGGGCACGCGGGACTACGACGTCCAGGGCACCGTCTCCGGCAAGTACCTCGTCTACGCGGACTCCAACCAGAACCTCACCGTGCGCGACACCGCGACCGGCGACCAGTTGTGGACGCAGAAGATCGGCGACGACTGGGCCTGGCAGCCCACGGTCGCGAGCGGCCTCGTCTTCCTGCCCGGCGAGAAGCTGACAGCGGTCGACGCGGAGACCGGCCGCACCCGCTGGACGCTCTCCCCCGAGGGCCGCCGCGGCTTCAACAACCCGGCCGTCATCGACGGTGTGCTCTACGTCAGCGACTACGACCGCGGTATCTGGGCCGTCGACGTCAAGACGCACCAGCGGATCTGGCTCTGCGAGGACCAGGACCGTGGCGGGCCGGGGACGTTCGCGAGGGTCGGCACGACGCTGTACTGCGCCGCCGGGCCCTTGTCAGGAGGCGTCATCGCCCTCGAGGCCAAGACCGGCGAAGTGCGCTGGACCTGGACGGACGACAAGGACTCCGGCGCCCCGTGGCAGATCGCTCCTGCGGGAAACCGACTGCTGGTGACGAACGGACCGGAGGTCTACGCGATGCCGGCGGTGTGACGCCGGGGCGCTGGGGCGCGATGCCGGGGGCTGCCATAGTCTCCGTTAGCTGAAGTTAACGAACGTGGCCACAGGGGCCGACGGGGAGGACGACCATCATGCGGATGCTGGTCACGGTCGTACGCGAAGGCGGTGAGCCGGAGGACGTCGTCGTCACCACCGACGACACCGCCACGGCAGGCGATGTCGCGGAGGTGCTGGCGCAGGCCGTCGGACAAACCATCGACCCGCGGGGTGTCGGCTCGGGGAACGTCTTGGCCATGCCCGGCACCTCACTGGCTTCGCTGCCCGGCTACGGAACCGCGGTGGCCGGGGCGCCGGCGCTGTGGGCAGACGGCGAGCTGTGCGACCCGGCGGCACCGGCGGCCGGCGTCCTGCGGGACGGCATGCGCGTCTCCGTCGACCGCTCGATAGGCCCGCTGCTGCGCAAGGGCGAGCCGGTCGGGCAGTACGAACTGCGGGTGGCGGGCGGTCCCGGTTCCGGGCGGGTGGTCCGGCTGGGCGTCGGCGCGGCCACTGCCGGATCCGCGCCGACCTGTTCGCTCCCCCTGCCGGACGGCTCACTGCCGCCGGTCGCCCTCCGGCTGACGATCGACCTTCAGGGCAACGTCACCCTCACCCCGGAGGCCGGGGCCGGTGTCCGGCTGAATGACGACGCGGTGACGGCCGGGACTGCATGGCCGCTCGGCGGTGTCGTACGGGTGGGCGACTCGCTGCTGGTCCTCGACAAGGTGGCCGAGCCGGACGCGCACCTGTCCCTGATGAGCGAAGGCGGTCTCGCCTACAACCGTCCCCCTCGGCTGTCGCCACTGCGGCCCCGGCGACGGCTGGCCGTGCCGGTACCGCCCAGCAAGGGGGAACGGGCGCGGTTCCAGTTCATCATGGCGTTCATGCCCATGCTGTTCGGGCTGGCCATGTACTTCTTCACCAAACAGATCTACATGCTGCTGTTCTGCCTGATGAGCCCGCTCATGATGCTGGGCCAGTGGATCAGTGAGAACCGCGAGGGCAAGAAGAAGCACAAGACGTCCCTCAAGCAGTACAGGAAGGACCTCGCGGCCCACGAGGCCGAACTCGTCACCCTCAGCAAGGAAGAACAGCACGCCCGCCGCGAGGACAACCCCGACCCCGCAGAGGTCCTGCTCTTCGCGACCGGCCCCCGCCGTCGCCTCTGGGAGCGCCGGCTCACCGACCCGGATGCGATGCAGCTGCGTATCGGGCTCGGCGCCCTGCCCTCCGACGTGGAACTCGTCTTCGCACGTGGCGGCTCGGCGCACGACGAGGAGCCCCCGGAGCCCCCGGTCCTCCCCGACGTCCCGGTCACCCTGCCCTTCGCCCGGCTCGGCGTGGTCGGCATCGCGGGTGACCGTGCCCGTGCCCTCGCCACCGCGCGCTGGCTGAGCGTTCAAGCCGCCGTGCTGCACAGCCCCCGCGACCTGTCACTGGTGTCCCTGGCCGCCACGCCCGCAGCCGGCGCCGAATGGCACTGGGCGCACTGGCTGCCGCACACCAACCCCGACGAGGGGCAGGACTGCGTCGCCCTGGTCGGTTTCGACTCGGAGGGCATCAGCCGCCGGGTCAACGAACTTCTCAACGAGCTGGCTCGGCGCAAGGCGGCCCGCGAGCAGCACAACATGACGGGCCAGCTGTACCCGGACGCCAACGTGCTCCTGATACTCGACGGAGCACGGTTGCTGCGCCGCGTACCCGGCGTCCCGCAACTCCTGACCGAGGGACCGCAGTACGGCATCTTCGCTCTCTGCATCGACGAGGACGAGCGGCTGCTCCCCGAGGAGTGCAAGGCCGTCGTGGCCTGGTCGCCGGACGCAGCCCACCATGTCCGGGTGCGTGGCTACGGCTTGGAGGCCATCGGCGATGTCCTGGCCGACCAGGTTCCGTACGAATGGTGCGAACTCCTGGCCCGCTCTCTCGCCCCCATCCGCGATGTCAGTCGCGACGACGCCGATTCCGCGCTGCCCACCTCGGCCCGGCTGCTGAACCTGCTGAACCTGCCCAACCCGGCGGGTACCGACGTGGAACGCATCTGGCAGGCGGGCGGTTCGACGACGTCCGCACCCATCGGCCTCGCCGCCGACGGCGCTTTCGTCCTGGACATCCGCCGTGACGGGCCGCACGCGCTCGTCGCCGGTACAACGGGTGCCGGTAAGTCCGAACTCCTGCAGACGATCATCGCCTCGCTGGCGGTGGCGAACCGCCCGGACGCCCTGAACTACGTCCTCATCGACTACAAGGGCGGCAGCGCGTTCATGGACTGCGCCCGCCTGCCGCACACCGTCGGCATGGTCAGCGACCTCGACGCCCACCTGACCGAGCGGGCCCTCGCCTCGCTCGCGGCAGAGCTGCACCGCCGGGAGCGGATCCTCTTCGACGCCGCCGCCAAGGACATCGAGGACTACAACGACACCCGCAAGCTCCGCCCCGAACTGGAGCCGATGCCGCGGCTGGTGCTCGTCATCGACGAGTTCGCGTCCCTGGTGGCGGAACTGCCCGACTTCATCGCGGGCCTGGTCGACATCGCACGCCGAGGCCGCTCGCTCGGCGTGCACCTGATCCTCGCGACGCAGCGTCCCGCGGGTGTGGTCAGCGCCGACATCCGTGCCAACACCAACCTCCGCATCGCCCTGCGGGTGACCGACGCCGCCGAGTCGATGGACGTGATCGACGCTCCGGACTCCGGCGCGATCTCGAAGTCGACTCCGGGCCGCATGTACGTCCGCTCCGGTGCCCAGTCCCTGGTCGGTGTGCAGTCGGCCCGCATCGGTGGCCGCCGCCCCGCCACGGGCCAGACGGGCCCGAAGGCCACACTGGTCCCCTTGCCCTGGAACGCCTATGCCCGCCCGCTGCCCAAGCGGGACGAGGCCGAGGACGACGGCACGATGGTCACCGACCTGGCCGTCCTCGTGGACGCGGTACGCGACGGCGCGGAGCGGATGGGCTTCGGAGAGCAGCGCAGCCCGTGGCTGCCGCCGTTGGCGGAGTCCGTCACGCTCGACGAACTGTCCAGGTACGGCGGCGCACCGGTCACCACCCCGGGCGACGACGTGGCCCCGATCCCCTACGGCCTGGTCGACCTGCCGGCGAAGCAGAGCCGCTTGCCGGTGTCCCTGGACCTGGTCCACGGCGAGCACACCCTGCTGCTCGGCGGCGCTCGCTCCGGCCGCTCGACGGCGCTGCGTACCCTTGCCGGCTCACTGGCCCGCAACACCTCCCCGCTCGACGTGCACGTCTACGCCATCGACTGCGGCTCCAACGCCCTGTTGCCCCTGGTCCGCCTTCCCCACGTGGGCGCCGTCGTGACCCGAGACGAGCCGGACCGCGTACGCCGACTGATTCAGCGCCTGCAGGTGGAGATCGCCCGTCGCCAGCAACTCCTGGCGATGGAGGGGGCGTCGAGCGCGGCGGAGCAGCGCGCTGGAGCGTCCCCGGAGGAGCGCCTGCCCTGGATGGTTCTGCTCCTGGACAGCTGGGAGGGCTTCGCGTCGACCTTCGAGAACTACAACTACGGTCAGCTGCTGGAAGCGGCCCAGCGTCTCTTCCGCGAAGGTTCCGCAGCGGGGCTGAAGGTCGTCATGACGGCAGACCGCAGTGGCCTCAGCGGTCACGTCTCCTCGGCCTTCTCCGACCGTCTCGTCATGCGCTTCGCCGACCCGAACGACTACTCAACGGCGGGTCTCCAGGCCCGCGAGGTCCCGAAGAACATGCCGCCCGGACGCGCCCTGCGGATCACGGACACGGGCGTGGACGAGACGCAGATCGGCCTGCTGGCGCAGGACCCGGCCGGCCAGGCCCAGGTCCGTGCGCTCCGAGAGATCGCGGAAGAGGCGCGAGCCCACTACGGTCGCGTTCCGGCGGGCCGCCGCCCCCTGCGGGTCGACGCCCTGCCGACGCGCGTCACGGCGTCGGAGGCCATGGCTCTGGACCCGGACTTCGTCCCGCCGTCGCCCCTGTGGGCGCTGCTCGCCGTGGGCGGCGATGAACTCCACCCCATCGGTATCGACCTGGAGGAGAACGGACCCGGCTTCGTCATCGCGGGCCCGCCGAAGTCCGGCCGCTCCACGGCACTGCTCTGCGCCGCCGAGTCCCTTCTGCGCGCAGGCACTCCGCTGGTCGTCGTGGCACCTCGCCGCTCTCCGCTGCGGGAGCTGGAAGGCCGGGAAGGGGTCCTCGGTGTCCTCAACGCGGAAAGCTCCGGTGACGACTTGGAGGAGCTTCAGGACCAGCTCGGCGGACGGCCGTACGTGGTCGTGGTCGACGACGCCGAACTCCTCTACGACACATCGCTGGACGAGCCCCTGGAAGGGGTCATCCGCAAGGGAGCCGATGGCGGTGTGGGCCTGCTCGCCGCCGGCACGACGGACTCCCTGTCCGGCCAGTACCGGGGCTTCGCGGTCGAGGCCCGAAAGTCCCGCAACGGCATGCTGCTGACACCGCAGAGCTCTTCGGACGGCGAACTGTTCGGCATCCGGCTGCCCGCGAACAGCGGGGGCGGGGCAGCGGGCAGCGGATTGTTCGTGGCCGGCGGGGCGTTCGTACCGGTGCAGGCCGTGACGAACGGCTGAACCGAGGGGGGCTCCCGCTCACTGAGCGGGAGCCCCTCGGCGCTGCTTTCCTGTTACTGCGAGCTATGACTTCGTGTGGCGAACGCTCTCGTCGCTCGGCTCTTTGCCACCCGTCGATGCGGCTGGGGACTCTTCCGGGCCGAGCGTGCGAAGAATCCGGAGACGGCGCCAGATCACTGCCGTGGTGAGGCCGAGGCAGATGACCGCCAGAGCCGAAGTGCCGTAGGCCGGCAGGTTCGCCGGCGGGTCCGCTACCCAGCCCTGAGTGAGGACCCGGGAGGGGGCCTCAGGGTCGTATGTGACGATCACGGAAGCGCCCGTTTCCGTTTCGGGAAGCATCCCGGCGTATTCCGAAAGCTTGGCCTCGGTGCCTGCCTTGGGACTGCTCACAAGACGGACCCGGATGTACTTCGGCTTCGAGTCGACACCAATGACCGTGGCAGCGGCGCTCACTCCGCGGGACCGCAGGTCCTGAACCAAGGAGCGCGACGGGAGCAAGAAGAACAGGGTCATCCCTACGCACAACAGAAATAGGCCGAACCCCGCAAGGATCACGCGGCGTTGCGGAAGCGGACGGTGCGGCTTCCACGCCTTTGCCTTGGCGACGTCCTGGCGGCCTCTTTTGACATGAGGCGGGAGTTGATACTGCTCCGCAGGGCGTCTTCTTCTCTTCTTAGTCATGCAATGTCACCGGGCCGAGCAGACGGGGCATTCCTTCGAGGTTCGACGACCTCGAAGGAATGCCCCGGCAGGCCGCAGCGACCGCGCGTGCCGCGTCCGTTCAGGTCGCGCGCTCGATGTTGTCGGCGCTGGTGTTGGCCGACTTGCTCGCCTCGTTCAGCGTGTCGACCCACTTGTCGAACGTCGGCTTGATGTCGTGCCAGTCGTTCCGGAAGCGGTCGGCCTTGGGCCCCTTCCAGTACCCCGAGCTGTGGCTGGTGGCGGACTCCAGAGCCTTGATGAGGCCCTGGAGGTCGGTGGCCTTCTTGCCGAAGAGCTTGGACAGCTCCCGAAGCTGAGTGAGATCTGCACCGCGATCCATGGCGATCCTCCCCGTGTCACACACGTAAACGGACTATCCGTTTGCAACAAGGGACGCTACCGCACCAGATGTAGTTGCAATCCAGCACCTTCGGAGATGGGGGTTTCATGTGAACGAGTGGTGTTGGCCCGGGTCAGAAGGCTTATGAAGGTCTACACGCTGCGCCAGTATGCTGGGGCTCCTGGGACAGCGGGGGAGGCTGCTATGGCAAATCCAGACATTCAGGAACTCAACCAGCGGGCCGGCCAGCTGAGGTCGCTGGCTGACCACATCGACTCACTTGTCGATGCGGCCAAGAAGCACAGCACCACCGGTATGAAGACCTGGTCGGGTCCGAACGCGGACGACGTGCGCGGGCGGCTCAAGACGTGGCACACGACGTGCGGCACGGTCGCCAAGGCGCTGCGCGACGAAGCGCACCAGTGCGCGCAGGACGCCAAGGACCTGAAGGACGAGAAGAAGTAGCAGGGCTGCCCCTGTTGCAGCGAGAGGAATTCGCACCAGTGCCCTCCTACGACAGCTCCCGGGCCCGCTTCCGGCTGGCCGACCGTCACATCGCCGTGTTCGCACACCTCTTGGACGGCGAGACGCCCCCCGAGGAGCTGTGGGAGTCACTGGTCGAGCTCCAGCGCATCGGCCTGGTCGGTGAGGAGGGAGAACTGGCTCCCGTTCTCCGCCAGCCGCTCGGCGTCCTGGCCGACCCGATGGTCATGGTCCAGGTGGAGATCACAGGCGAGCACGGCGTGGTCAACCACGGTGTGATCGTGGGCCAGGAGGCCGTGATCTCACACGACGGCTGGCCGGGGGAGGAGGAGTCCGAGTACGTCTCCATCGAGCCGAACACCCTCGTGTGGGAACTGGCCCGCAAGGTCAACCTGCACCGGACGGAGAAGCCGGAGGAAGGCGCTCCCGAGGTCCGTGTCGAGACGACCATGGGTGCTCTGGACGCCGCGTTCGTCGCCCTGGAAGAGCCCGGCGCCGATGACGACACGACCCGCGACCTTGTTCGCAAGGCACTCGTCGAGGCGGACACCGACCTCACGGATCCGGCCCTGGGCCAGTTCCTGGACCTGGTCGTCTCCTTGAACGCCACCTGGCGCATCACCACCGCCTGGGACGGCGAACACGAGGGGCAGCGCTCCACCATGGTCCGCGCCCTGGCCGTCTGGGACTGCGGGCCGCTCGGCTACTGGATCCGCGAACAGCCCGAAGAGCCCATCATGCCGGGTCAGGTCGGCCCGGACAGCGCACTTGTCCTGGTGAAGTCCAACTCCGCCGAAGTCTGGGAGAAGATCACGGATCTACTGCCGGACAAGGAAGAACTGCTGATCGCGGACGAGTAGCCCCTGGAGTGCCGTACGTGACCGGGTGTAATCACCCTCAGTCCCCGAGCCGTAAGTCAGAACCAGTTCATCGGATTCGCCTTGGACTTGGCGATGCTCTTCCCCAAGTCCTTGGCCTTGTCGCCGACCCAGCCGGCCGCCTTGCCCGCGCCCTCCTTGATGTCGTCCCAGTGCTGGACGACCTTCGCACCGCCGTAGACGAGACCCGTCCCGACCGCGAGGCCGATGGTGACCGGGTTCGGGGCGACCATGGCGGCCGTGAGAGAGGCGTTGAAGCCGACCTCGGCGACGTCGGCGACGTACGCCGCACCCTTCTTCTTGAAGGCGTCGACGGGGTTGCCCTGAGAAATGACGTTGGCGGCGCTGAAGCCGGTCGACAGGACACCGCCCACGATGCCGGCGCCGCGCAGGAACCCTGCGGTCTTGGCGGCGGCGCCGAGGCCGGTACGGAGGGCCCCCGCGCCCCGCGCGGCGTTGGTGGCCTCCGCCACGGAGTTGGCGAACCGCTGGCTGTTCGCGGCCTTGGTGAACACCTTGATCAGGCTCGCGTTGCCGGCGCGGGCGACAGCCTGGCCGGAGTGCGTGAAACCGCCGTACATCTTGGCCGCCTGGTCGGAGCCGACCAGGAAGTCGATGACGCCGTTGGCGCGGAGTGTGTTCATCAAAGGCGTGGCGCGCGCCCAGTTGTAACCCTGGCCGATCAGGTCTCCGCGAATGCCGCTGGTGAGGGGGATGCGGGAGAGGCTCTGATAGGTGGTGCTCCGGCCGAAGAGCGAGCCGAGCTGACCGGGCAGCCAACTGCCCGGCGCGCTCAGTGAACGCAGTTTCGGAGTCCACTTGATCAGGCCGTTGCCCGCGGACCGTATGAGCCCGCTCTCGGAGCCGCGCAGGACCACGCCGAGCCGCGTCTTCCAGGTCCGAAGGGCGCCCGTCTTCAGGGAGTTGCCCAGCAGCACCTTGGTCAGTGAGGTGCCCTGGAGGGTGACGACGGCCGTGGCGGCGGTCACCGAGCCCCAGTCGCCGTACAGGCCGATCATGGAGGCGATCGTCTCCTCGTGCGGCTGGAGCCCGGGGATCTGGGCGATGGCGTGGGCCTCCAGGCGCTCGATCCAGTCGGCCAGCGACTCGTCGGGCTGTCGCTTGAACTTGTAGGCGTTCGGATCGTCGCTGGCCGCCACGGAGTTGGCCAGCAGGAGGGCGTCGGGGCCGAGGCCCTCGCTCTTGTACTTCTCGATCTCCTTGGGGCTGAACCCGGCCCACGTGAGTCCGGCCTGCGGGTCACCGCTCTCCAGCCGTGCGAAGACGGCCCGCTTACGCAAGTCCGGTGCGGTGTCCTTGACCCAGCCGCGCAAGGGCTTGAGCGTGGTCAACTTGCTCGTCACGCCGAGCCTGGACGCTCTGGTGAATGCCTCATCCACTTTGTCCTGGACCCCGCCGCGCCCGTCGAGCAGCTTCGCGAGCTGGTCCAGGTCGTCCGGATTCACATTCCGCATGCCCACGTTTCAAATCCCCAGAGCCGTGTTCCGGAACCAGCCGGTCAAGGCTGTGAAGTCGCTGGCCCATTTTACGGACAAGGGTTCCCGCGAAACCGTTGGATCACTGTCTCTTTACCGTGTGCATACGCACTCTTGAGGGAGATCGCAGCCTCTGCACCGCACGTTCCGGTGTTGTTCTCACCCTGTACGCAGGAGTGCGTATGCGAAGACCAGGCGTCGGTCCAGCCACGCGGCCCGAACCAGGAACCTGAGGTCGCCCTCGGAGGTCAGGACGAGTTCGTCACCGGATTTCCATTCGAGGACCCGCGACTTGGCCGGTTGGTCACCGCCTTCCGCGCCCATGTCGGCGACGGCCTGGACGACGCCCAGCAGCAGCTTGCCGGCACCGCGCTGGACCATTTCCCTGGGGCCGCCCTGCGCCCACTCCGCGCTGCTCACGATCTCGGGGTGCCCCGGTTGGGCGATGCGCCACGTGGGCTTCAGGGCGTGCTTCAGCGGAGCGATGCGCTGGATGGTTCCGATGGCCTCTCCCCGCTCGTCGCGCACCGTGTAGTGGCGCCGGCCCTCGACGTCCTGCGGCTCGTCGAGCGAGCAGATCAGCCTGCCGCCCTCGGCGTCCTCGTACAGGCGCCGAGCGTCCGCAGCCGAGGACTGCGGCGGAAAGAAGGCACAGGGGGCGTTGACACGCTGGACACCTGAACCCTGCGCAACCCTGAATGCGCGGACGCCGAGCGCGGCACGCTTGCGCTGTCCCGCGGCAGGCCGTTCCTCGTCGGTGAGGGCGAACTCCCAAGCGTCCGTCCACGGGACGACGGGGATGGGAGGTTCGTCGACGTGCCTGTTCTTGCCGAACACGGTGCTCTCCGGGTCGCTTCAGGGATGGGTTCCGACCCTAACCCCAGCCGGTGAGTTCGCTCGGTGGGGAGGCCGGGTGTGCACTCCTGCGCGTGCTACGTGCTTGTCCGCTTCATCCGCACGACGTCGTCCGACAACTCCGACACCTTGAACAACACGTTCGCGAACTCGACCGTGTCGCCGACTCGGACGTCCTCGTAACCGGCCACCTTGATGCCCGCGCAGCTCGCGCTGATCCCGCCGGTCTGTGCGTCGCTGCCGACGTGGGCTGTGATCGACAAGCCGGTGGGGGAGGTCCACACACCGCTGTTGTCGAGCAGGGACTGGGTTCCTCCCTTGGGAGGGAACCCCTTCGAGGCAGCGGCCAGCACTGATCGGTTGGTGGAGAAGCAAAGGCCGTCGTCCGCTGGACCCCCCTGAGACTCGAGTGAGTCGGGGGCCGCAGCCACCGCGGCTCCGACCTTCTCGTCCCGCGGCTCCAGGACGACTCGATAGGAGCAGATCTGCGTGACGGTGTAGCCATGTCCCGAGACGGTGATCCGCTGCCCGGGTTCGACCGTCTGCTGCTTCTGGCCCGCCTCGTACCTGGCCCCGTCCCGGACGGTGGCGCTGCGGGTGTTGCCGTCGGCATGGGCTGCCGCGTACTGCACGCCCCCGCCACCGGGCAGCCGGAAGCCGCCCCCGCGCAGCACATGCAGACCGCCCGCGGTGGCTTCGCCGGCACACAAGGGGCCCTTGTCCCGTGCGGGCGGGGCTGTCACGCCGTCGCCGTCGCCACCCCCGTCGGACGTTCCGCACCCCGACAGTGCGAACAGGACCACGGTGCTCGCGACGACGTACCTGCTATTCACCGGTTTCGCCACCGGTCTCCTCCTTGCCCTCGCGGTCGGGCGCGACGTGGCCCTCTACGCGTTCGAGCACGATGCGAGTCCGGTAGTCGACGGCGGTCACTCGCCACTCGTCTCCGGTGATCTCCACGGTGTCTCCGGGAGTGAGATCGTCGTACCGGACCAAGGGCTCACCCTCGCAGCCGACGTGGATCCGGCCGTGCACCGTTGGCTTGGCGAAAAGGGTCGCAACGATGTGGTAGGAGCGGCCCTCGTGCTCCACTTCATACGGGATGTGGTATCGAAGTGCCCAACGGCCGTTGATCTCGAATGGGTACTTCACCCGCGCGCGCTCAGTCACTGGACTCACCACGTCCGTATTCTCGTCCGCACCCTCGTGGGCCCGTCTCACGAGACATCGAAAGCCTCAGGTCCCGCAAAGTACTTGTTGAACTGCTCCTGTGACACCTCGATCGGGGGATAGCCGTCGCTTCCCCAAGGGTTGCCGAGAATGACCTTGCCGTCATCGGTGAACCCGCGGACGTAGTAGGCGTGGTTACTGTGATAGGTGTCTCCCCACTCCGCGGGGTGGTCGTCGTCCAGGCCTTCGTCAGCCGGGGTGTACACCGTCACCGCCCTGCCGGAGTCGAACTCCTTCTTCAGTGACGACAGACTCTTGTCCTCGTGCTCGCCGATGCCGAGGAACCCGCCCGATTTCAGGTCCTCTCCGCCGTTGCCCGTCAGGTAGGGCGCGGATTGCTTGGGATCGTCGCCCTCGATCCCACCGTAGCCGCGCTCGCCCTCGTCGTCGCCCGTGTACGAAAGGGCGAAAGCCTTCTCGTAGTACGCCGGCCAGGACTCCCCGTTACCGTAGGTGCTGATCGGGTTGCCATTGGTGTCACAGGGCAGATCCGCGGTCATGGTGACCCACTGGTAGTTGCCCCCCTCGTCCCAGACGCGCACGCTCACGGTCCCATTGGGATTCTGCTTGATGCCGTCTCGGATGAACTGCGGGTCCTTCTGTGCGACGGCGGCGAGCGAGGCGACGTACCAGCAGTCCCCGAACTGCCGCTGGTGGATGTCGTCCACACTCACCGAGTCCTTGAACAGCGGATCGGGTGGCGCCTGCCAGTGGATGCCCGAGTTGTTCTGTCCGTTCTGCTCGTTGCCCCCGTCTTCATACGCGGCGGTGTTGGTGAATGTGGGCTGCACCCCGGGAAAGGCAGCGGTGAACTTGCCCACCTTCTCCGGACTCACCTTGGACAGCATCAGACTCAGCGTGTTCCGGCGTTTGTCCTCGGGCAGCCCGTTGTGGTCGAACGGGTTCCAGGCGGAGTCGTCAGTACAGGTGAGCAGCTGGTTGTAGAAGGTTAGGTCCCTGGGCGACGCCTTCGTCACCAACGTGTCCAGCTCGGCGGCTGTCAGCCCGTCGAGCTCGCCGGAGATCTGCTCCAAGTCGTCGCGGTTGCCGTTGGTGCCGAAGTCCTTGCCGTGCAGTTCACGAAGGTGGCGCAAGGCCTCGTCGATCTTCTTGGCGTCAGGCGCCTTCTCGTCGAGGAAGACGCTGTTCTCGCTGACGGGATAACCCCGCTGCTCCAGCTCCTGAAGTCCCTCGAGCTGCTTGATACGGCGCTTCATCGACGACTGCATGTCACCGAGCTCACCACCGAGGGAACCGGGCAGGCGCGGGCGACGGAAGAACGACGGCATCGGGACCACATCGCCGACGAGGTCCTGGAGATCCGGGTTCCGGGAGGCGTTCTGCCCCGACGGCAGGTTCTGCTGAGCGGTGGTGAGCACGGACGCCAGCTGCGAGTGAAGCTTCCCGGAGTTCTGAGCGAGGGTGTCCAGCCGGCCGGCGAGAGCCGTCAGCTTGGGGGCGTCGAATCCCCTGAAGACCATCAGCTGCCGCCCGTTCCGGCCTTGGCCTTGTCCTCGGCCTGCCGGTCCAGTTCGTCAGCCTGACCCTCCCATCGGGTGGCGTCCGCCAACAGCGCGGTGCCCATGCCGCTCAGCACGCGCTGTCGCTGCTGGAGCTTGGCGGTGCACTCGTCGGCGAACGGGCCCTGCCAGATCGCGCCCTCGTCGCCACCGGTACGGAAGGCGGCGGCGCGCGGGGTGGCCTTCTTCACCGCGTCGTCGAGATACGGCCCCAGCCTGCGGGCCAGCGCCCGCGCCTCCCGCGCACAATCCCGCAACCGTTCGGCCCGCTTCTTCAATTCGGCTGCGTCATCGCCCGGCGTGGGCCCCACGTTCTCTTCCTCCCCGTTTGCTGCTGGTGCCTACCGCGCTCGCGCATTGGCCCACAGCATCGCTGGGGAAGCATACGGGGGTGGTGCTCGACCATCTGAAGGCGTTGGAAATCTCCCCGACCGTCACATGGTCGCCACAATCCATAAGGCCCTCTCATTGCGAGCACCCGCTGATCGCGCCGAGAGGGGCTGCGCCTGCTCTGGTCCGACAACATCCGCTATGCCCGGTAGTCCCTACATGGTGCCGATGGTCCCCGGGTATCTTGGCTCCCGGCCTTGCGATTACCTTGGCTTTGCAGTGGCTTTGCGTGCGCCGCCCCGGTCGGCCGGGGTTCGGAGGAAAGAGGGAAAGGGTCAGGCGATGGGGTCGGGGACTCACATTCGAGCTGCTACCGGCGGCGCCCGTACGAGTCGCCGAGGGGCAGTCCTCAGCTCGCTGTTGTGGGCGGTGGGTAGCCTGAGCGGGTCGGAAGCCAAGCGGAACGTAAGGGGACCATCGTGGGCGGCGCGGACGGTCATGGAGCGGGTGCATCGACGGTGCCGTACGGGCAGGCGGTGGTGTATGAGGAGAAGCTGCCGAGGCGCTGGACGATCGCTACCACGACGGTGATAGCCGGCTGGGTCGCTTATCAGGCCGGCATCCTGCTTCCTGAAGAAAGCACGGTCTGGTTCGTCATTCTCGGTTTCTCGACGCTTATCGCGCTCGTATTCAATGCCGTTCCGATTTCAAAGCGCATCTATCATCGAGTCCATGTCCGAAGCGGGCAGCTGACCGTGGGACGGGAGACGATTCCGGTGGAGTCGTTGACAGTCGACTCACTTCGGGAGGCTCGTGATCAGCCGTCGGACGCGGAGTGGGCAGCGTCCCTGGCCTCGCGGTCGAGTGAGGAGCTCGCGGAGTTGCGGCGGAGGAGCCGTGCGACCGAGCCGCCCCGGATCATGGGTGGGGGATGGTCCGTGCCGACGGGCATGGATCAGATCGTGGTCGAGACCGCACAGGGTGAGTCGTTGCTGATCGCCACCCACCACCGTGAGGCACTGCTGGACGCACTCATGCGAGCCCGGCAGACCTGAAGCCGGGGCCCGGCTCCTGGGCCCAACAACCAAGGAGCCGAATTGATCATCTGAAGGAGCCTTGTGACCGGTAAGCCGAACAGAGTGGTGAACCCGCAAGACCTGGAGCAACTGGCCAAGTTGCTCGATGGGCGGGGAGGAGTCGGGGACAAACTCGGCGAGGCATTCACGCGGGCCTCGGCGCTCGGGGTGTCCGGCAAACTGACCGCGATACGCCCGATGCATTCCTGGCTGTCGGAAACGGCGCCCGAACTCCGCAGGAAGGCAGCCTATGCTCGCCTTGAGGACGGCGATCCGCTGGCCGGACTGTTGCTTGCCGGATTCACCCCTGAGCAGCTCAAGAACAAGGATCTGCCACCAGACGTCCTGTTGGTGGCCAATGCGACCGCGTCCGACGGCGAAGTCGACGATGGCTGGCTCAAGAAGAAGGACGGCGAGACTCTCGACGACTGGCTCGTCAGGGTGCAGGGCGACGCCGTCACTCAGCTCACCGGCAACGAGAAACTGGGCAAGGCGGTCGCGACGTACATCGAGGGGGCCGCCAACCTGTCGGCCTTCTTCACGTCGTCGACCACGGCGCTGCTGGGCGGCAAGTCCCTCATCTCGTACTTCAAAAGCTCCAAAGTGCTCAATGCGCCGGGCACCTTCACCGCCCGCCTGATCAACGGTCACTGGGACAAACTGTCCAGGATTCCCCGGGCCGGGAGCTGGCTCAGCCGAGTGCCCGTCGGCGTGCTCTCCGGCTCCGATGAGGCGGCGATGCTCGCCGGATACATGCGCAACGGCGCCTTCTACATGCCCACCTCCACCGAGGCCAACTTGCTCCGCGTCGCTCAGCGCGGTGGTCTCGCCAACGCGGCCAAGGCCGCCGGATGGATGCGCGGCGCCGGCATCGTCGGTTCCGTCGGTGCCACCGCCTGGGGTGTCGCGAACCTGGCGACCATGGATCACGGCAAGGCGTGGAAGGAGGACAAGGCCAAGTACCTCTCCAACTGGACCGGTACGGCCTTCAACGCCTCGCTCACCGCCGCTATGGTCGCCCCCAACCCGGTCACCATCGGTCTGGCTGTCGGCACTGGCCTGGCCTATGCCGGAACACTGGTATGGGACAACTGGGACAGCATCAGCGATGGTGCGGAGGAGGCCGCGGACTGGGTCGGTGACAAGGCCGACAAGGCCGGTGAGGCCATCTCCGACGGTGCCAAGGCACTGGGTAGCGCCCTCAATCCGTTCGACTGATGCCGACCGTGGCACATCCGCGCCGAGCGGCGCGAGGGAAGGAACCATGCAGCAGCACACGTACACGCTCGACCACTGGGAGGACCGTTCAGGTCATCGGCTGGCCTGGAAGTTCGGCTATCGGGGCACGGCAGGCGAGTTCGGCAGGATCGAGGTGGTCTACCCGGCGAGTCGGCGCGGCGACCGTCATGTGACCGAGGTCAAAGGCGACACGGTGCCGGTCACCTCCTTCATGGGCTGGGCCTACGGACGAAAGCCCTCGCTCTACATGGCGGAGCTCAGTGTCGGCGGGACCGGAGTCCGGCTCAAGCGCAACCGCTGGGCACAGACCAGAGCCGGACGCGCGGTGCGGATGCAGGTTGCCGGGCGGGAGTATCGCTACCTGGCGACCAGCGCACGGCACCGCGACCGGGCCCTGACCCGGAACGGGGTGGAGGTCCGGATCCGTCGCCACGGCAGCGGTGCGCGGAAGAAGGCCACTTTCACCGTCCTGGGTCCGGCCGACGCCACCGACCTCGCCCTGGCCGCCGTGATGTGCGGCGTCAACACCCGAAACCTCACCAGAGGCGGGGCCGTTCGGGCCTTCTTCGGCAGGTCGATGCAGTGGCTGGACGTCTTCCACTGACCCCATGAACTCCCTGAGCCATCACCGGCAAACGTTTCCGCTGACGAAAGCGACACCCAATGCCCTCGTATGACAGCACGCGGGGTCGGTTCCGGCTTGCCGAGAACCACCTGGCCGTCCTCGGTCACCGTATCGAAGGGGAGGAGGTGCCCTCGGAGCTGGCCGAGGCCGAACGCGAACTGCGCGAGGCCGGCCTGACCGACCAGGCCGGAAACCTCGACTTCGCGCTGAGCCCGCTGGTCAGCACCCTGCGGGCTCCCACCGTCGTCCTCCACGTGGAGGCGCTCGGTGAGCACGGCACCCTCCACCACGGCGTCACCATCGGCGACGGCTACGTCTACTCCCATGAGTCCTGGCCGGGCTCAGCAGAGTCGGAGTATGTCCGGCTGGAGCCGAACATGCTCGTCTGGGCGCTGGCGCGGATGGTCAACCTCCAGGGGGATGACCAGGTGGACGTGGCCACGCCCGAGATCGATGCCACGATGGCCGTCCTCGACGCGGGGCTCGCCACCCTGGACCGCCTCCAGGGTCTGACGGCCGAGGAGGGCACCGACCGGATAGCAGAGGCGCTGAAGGGCGCCGGGCTCACCCGGAAGTCACAACTCAGCACCCTTGCCAAATTGATCGCCGGGATGCGTTCCAGCTGGCGGATGACCGCTGCGTGGCAGGGGCACGACGAAGGGGCCCCTGCCCGGCAGGTGCGCGGATTCGCGGTGTGGGACTGCGGCCCTCTCGGCTACTGGCACCGTGAACTACCCGCCGAGCCGATCCTGCCCGGCCAGGTGGATGAGAACACTCCGCTCAGGCTGGTCCGGGTCGATGCCAAGGAGGTCTGGCAGCTGATCACCGATCTGCTTCCGGCCGCGGAGGAGTTCGCGACGGCGCCGCACCCAGGGTGAGTGGCGCCTGCCCGGAATCATGCCGGGTCGTGCCGCGCAGCGGCAAAAGTGTCCGCCGCTCGGCACGGCTTGGTCCGGTCTGTGAGAGCCCGGGCCTAGCTGGGCGTTGCCGAAGGTGCCGTTCCGGCGCGCGAACCCGCCAACCTGTGAAGGTCGCCGTTCCACCCGTACGGCCCGGCCGCCGAAACTACACTCGCGCCCCATGCGCAACTCCCGTAGCACCACGGCGTATACGGCACCCCCAGCATTCGGCGCGTTCAACGGAAGCGTGTGGAGAAGACAGCCCGCCGAGGGCGCGGGAGCCGGGCGATGGCCGGAGCCCGGGGGCGGTGACGTCCCCTGAACCCCCTCGCGTCCAAAGCCCGGGCCCGTCACAAACAATCCCGCGACCCCCGAGCCCACTGGCTCCTGCTCGCCCTCACCCTCCCCCTCGTCTTCGCCCTGCTGCTCTTCGAGGGCTGGACCTCGCACGAGGTCGACGCCGCGAAGGCGCGGTCGCCTTGTACGGCACCGGTGCCGGAGGCCGTCGCCAAGGGCGGGCCCGTGATCGGGATCAACGGGGACGGGATACGGACCGCGTCGATGCCCGCCCGGACCGTGGCGCTCACTTTCGACGGGGGGCCCGACCCCGTCTGGACGCCCCGGCTGCTCGACCTGCTGCGCAGGAACAACGCCCGGGCGACCTTCTTCGTGCACGGTGCTCAGGCCGCCCGGCATCCGGAGCTGGTGCGGCGGATCCGGGCCGAGGGGCATGAGATCGGGTCGAACACGTACACCGGGGCCGTGCTGGGGGAGTCGTCCGGGCCCCGCTTCCAGGCCGAGTTGGAGCTGACGCAGAGCGCCCTCGCGGGGACCACCGGCGTACGGACCAATCTGCTGCGGATGCCACGGACCACGTTCCCCGACACCCTGTGCGGACGGGAGTGGCAGGCCGCACGGCAGGCAACCGGGCACGGGTACGTGCTCGTCGCCGCCGACAAGGGCTCGCGAAGGCCGGAACAGGGGATCGTCCGGCAGCTCAGCCAGACGGAGAGCGCCTATCAGGAGGCGCGCAGGCTTCTGAAGAACCGGACCGTCGACCGGTTCACCACCGTGTCGGAGGGGATCGGGCTCGTTCCCTACGCGTCCCCGTCCCTGGTCGAGCGGTGGGCCGGGCAGGGGCTGATCCGGATCACCGGCCTCGGGCAGGTCTTCTCCACTGCCATGATCTGGATCCTCGGCGTCGCCGGTGGCCTCGGCGTGCTGCGGCTGTTGCTGCTCGCGCTCTTCGCCCGGGCCCATGTGCGGCGGCTGGAGCGTTTCCGGACCGGTGCGCCCTGGATGCGGGACACGTCGGGGCCCGTGACCGTGCTCGTCCCGGCGTACAACGAGGAGGCCGGGATCGGGTCGACCCTGCGGTCGCTGCTCGACTCCACCCATCGGGAACTCCAGGTCATCGTGATCGACGACGGGTCCTCCGACCGGACCGCCGACATCGCCGAGAACACGGGGGATGCGCGGGTGGAGGTCGTACGGCAGGCCAATGCCGGCAAGGCCGCCGCCCTCAACACCGGGCTCGCTCACGCCCGCCACGACATCGTCGTGATGGTCGACGCCGACACGGTCTTCGAGCCCGACGCCGTCGAGCGGATCGTGCAGCCGCTCGCGCACCCGGCCGTGGGTGCCGTCAGCGGCAACACCAAGGTCGGAAACCGGCGCAGCCTGCTCGCACGGTGGCAGCATCTGGAGTACGTGTTCGGGTTCAACCTCGACCGGCGCATGTTCGAGGTGCTGGAGTGCATGCCGACCGTGCCGGGTGCCATCGGGGCGTTCCGCCGGGACGCGGTGATCGGTGTCGGCGGGGTCAGCGAGGACACCCTCGCCGAGGACACCGACCTGACGATGGCCCTGTGGCGTTCCGGCTGGCGGGTGCTGTACGAGGAGTCCGCCGTCGCATGGACCGAAGTGCCCACCACCGTCCGGCAGTTGTGGCGGCAGCGGTACCGGTGGTGCTACGGCACGCTGCAGGCCATGTGGAAGCACCGCGGAGCGCTGCTCGGCACCGGTCCCGCCGGGCGGTTCGGGCGGCGCGGGCTGACGTATCTCGCGCTCTTCCAGGTCGCGCTGCCGCTGCTCGCGCCCGTCATCGACGTCTATGCCCTCTACGGCGTGCTGTTCCGCGACCCGTGGGAGTCGGCCGCCGTCTGGTTCGCGTTCCTCGGCGGGCAGATCGTCTGCTCCGGATACGCCTTGAGGCTCGACGGCGAGCCGGTGCGGGCCCTGTGGTCGATGCCGTTCCAGATCGTCGTCTACCGGCAGTTGATGTATCTCGTCGTCATCCAGTCGCTGGTCGCGCTGCTGCTCGGCAGCCGGCTGCGATGGCAGCGGATGCAGCGGTCCGGGACGGCCGCTGAACAGATCGGTGGGCCCGTCCCGTATAGGAGTGTGCCGATGCGCTGACCCGAGAGCCCCCCCACAGCACCTTCGAGGCGTCGATGAGCGACTGGACCGACCGCCCGGGTACATCCCCGCCGGAGTGGACCCCACGGCGGGAACCCCTGGCCCCGCCACCCTCGACCCGCACCGCCCCGCTGCCCGGCATGCCCTCGCCCGCCGCCCCCGGACGCTATGACAGCGGCCCTCATCCGCGTGGCGGCCCGGGCAGCAGGAACCGGCGCCGGCCCAGCCGTCGCCGCCGGTACTTGCGGACGGCGGCCGTCCTGTCGTCCGCGCTGCTGCTCGGCGGCGCCGGTACGTACGTCTGGGCCGACACCCGGCTCGACCAGCAGGTCGACCTGGGTGCGCTCGGCAGCAGGGTGCCGCCGGGCGAGGGCACCAACTACCTGGTCGTCGGCTCCGACAGCCGCGAGGGACTGTCGGAGCAGGACCGCAAGGACCTCAACACCGGCTCGGCCGAGGGCCGCCGTACCGACTCGGTGATCCTGCTGCACACCGGCGCGAACGGCACCACGATGCTCAGCCTGCCGCGCGACTCCTGGGTGACCCTCCCGCCCTACGTCGACCCGGGCACCGGCCGCGGCTACCGGGCCGCGCCGAACAAGCTGAACGCCGCGTTCTCGCTGGGCGGCCCCGGCCTGCTGGTGCGGACCGTGGAACGCAACACCGGCCTGCGCATCGACCACTACGCGGAGATCGGCTTCGCCGGCTTCGTGGGCGTGGTGGACGCGGTCGGCGGCGTCGACCTGTGCCTGGGCCGGCCCGTGCGGGACAAGGACTCCGGAGCGAACCTGCCCGCCGGCTGCCAGACCCTCGACGGCGCCGAGGCGCTGGCTTTCGTACGGCAGCGCAAACAGGAGGCCCAAGGGGACCTGGGCCGCACCCGCAACCAGCAGAAGTTCCTCGCCGCCCTCGCCCGGAAGGCGGCCGACCCGGCCACTCTCGCCGACCCGTCGAAGTCGTTCCCGACCCTGGGCGCAGGACTCGACACGCTCATCGTCGACGACGGTACCGAACTGCCCGACCTCATGGCGCTGTTCGAGGCCCTGCGCAAGGCCACGGGCGGCGGTGGCCGACAGCTCAACGTGCCCGTGGCCGACCCGGATCTGCGCACCTCCAAGGGCAGCGCGGTGAAGTGGGACGACCGGCGGGCCCGCGCCCTGTTCAGAGCCCTGCGTGAGGACCGGCCGCCCGGCTGATCAACGAGCCCTGCCGAGCCCGGCCGACGGGGGCATCGGCGGGCCGTACCCGCTCGCCGCCCAGGCGCTCCGCCCGGCCGGAGCCTCGAAGTAGGGCACCGTACGGCCGTTCTCGTCCGTGTCGGTGAGCACCTCTGGGGCGCGGCGGTCCCGCAGCGCGTCCTCGTCAGTGGACACCTGCGGTCTCCCTCACCTTGTCGATGAGCCGGGCGATTCCACCGGGTAGGGCGGTCAGGGGGCCGTCGGTCGCGTCGTAGTAGGTCAGGCGGGTGTTGCCGAGGGAGGGGTCGGGCAGCTTCAGCAACCGGCCGGGGATGCCCCCGCGGTCCGATCGCTGCCCGCGCGGCACTCTACTTGGATCTTCGCGACCGCTACAGGCCGTACATGTCCACGCCCTTGGACGCTGACGGCCGTCGCCCCCACGAGGGCCGAGCCGTGCGACGCCTCGGCCCGGCTTCGTGAGTGAATCGTGCAGGCATGATGGCCGGAAGGTGACGAACCTGCCGATCGGCACAGACGGTTGGCGCCCGTGGCGATTCGCTGGTGCACAGGTGCCGCCGTCATGTGGGGCTGGTCCCGGCAGGGTTGAGTGGGCGTGACGTTGCAGATGGATAACAGGCCGCAGCCTGCGGCCCGTGGGGCCGGACGCGCCTTGAGGGGCTTATGTGCGGCTGATACGGTGCGATGGCTTGACACTCACCCCCAGTGCTGGCTATTCGCCCAGGTCGGGCGGGTGCGTCCGGCCCGTCCCGTACTTCTCCGTGCGGGTCGACGCGGGCGAAGTGTCCGAATTTGAAGGCACATGACAGACATCTTCTTGGGTGTACGGGGAGCGGTTGCGTGAAGATCCAAGAGCGTACGGGGGCGGGCGCAGGCCGTTCTGCCGTTCCGGCTCAGCCGTCGGTCGGTGACCGGCTTCCCACTCCGCCTCGCGAGCGCAAACCGGCACTGGCCGCGCTCGCGGTGCTGCTGATCCTGATGGGTGCCCTGGGCGCGACCATGCTCGTGCTCCAGGTCGGTGAGCGCATCGAGGTCGTCAAGGTCACCCAGGCGATCCCCGCGGGCGGCTCGGTCAACACGTCGAACTCGACCCCCGTCATGGTCGCCAAGGACGACAGCATCCACTACATCGAGTGGACCCAGCTGGACCAGCTGAAGAAGCAGAAGCTGAAGGCCGTCAACGCCATCCCCGCCGGAGTCGTCGCGGTCGGCGAGATGTTCGGCGACGAGGCGGGTGTCGCCGCCGGCAAGGCCACCGTGGGCCTGTCCCTCAAGGCCGGCCAGTACCCGACCGGCATCAAGCAGGGCGACACCGTCGCGGCCTACCGCGTCAGCTCCGCCTCCGGCTCGGGCAACAGCAACAGCAACTCCTCGTCATCGGCGTCCAACAGCTCCGTCATCGTCGACAACGCCCGCGTCACCTACGTCCCGGGCCCGAAGGACAGCGGCGACGAAATCGTCAGCAGCACCAACCTCGCGGTCACCCTGACCGTCGACAGCGACAAGGCCGCCGACCTGGCCCAGGCCGCCTCCAACGGCGAGGTCGCTCTCGTCCAGGTCCCCGGTAACTCCGGCAACTAGAAGGCGGCACCCGACCCATGGCGCTCATCGCTCTCGCCGCCGACAAGGGTTCCCCCGGCGTCACCACCGCGGCCGTCGCCCTCGCGGCGGTCTGGCCGCGGCGTGTCCTGCTCGCCGAGGCGGACCCGGCGGGCGGTGACCTCGTATACCGCAGTGCCGCCGCGCACGGCGGACCGCTCAACCCCAACACCGGCATGCTGTCCATCGCCGCGACCGCACGCCGCGGCCTCGTGCCGGACCAGCTCTGGGACCACGTACAGCCGCTGAGCGGTGGACTGGAAGTCCTCGTGGGGCTCGGCATCGCCGAGCAGGCCGCCGGACTCGCGGGGCTGTGGCCGACCCTCGGGCACGCCTTCAACTCCCTGGCCGACTCCCCGCACGCAGCCGCCGACGTCATCGCCGACTGCGGACGCATCAGCGGCGACACCCCCGCCGTGGAGCTGTTCCCGCACGCCGCGCTCGTGCTGCTCATCTCGCGCACCGAGCCGGAGGCCATCGCCCGCGTCCGCGACCGTGCCGCCGCCCTCGCGGGCAAGCTGCACGGCGGGCCCCGCGGCGCCGCGAGCCTCGCCACCCCGATGATCGGCGTCGTCCTGATCGCCGACACCGGTACGGCCGGCAAGCTCGCCTCGCAGGTCAACGACATGCTCGTGCACGCCCAGACCGGCGCCCGCGTGGTCGGCACCCTCGCCGACGACCCGGCCGGCGCCGACCAGCTGGCCGGCCGCAAGCGCGGCCGCCTCGACAAGTCGCTGCTGATCCGCTCGGCCCGCAAGGTCGCAGCCGACCTCTACCAGCAGTACGGCGCCGCCTGGGCCGCCTCCGCCCAGGCCAACCCGGTGCCCCAGGCCCACCACGCCCCGCACGCCCCGGGCCAGACGCAGGGCCACGCGGGGGCCGGCACATGACCGCTGTCGACCACCAGTTGGTCAAGCGGTTCCGTCAGGACGCCGGCGACCGCATCGCCGAGCAGCGCCGACAGGACCAGGTCGCGGGCGTCACCCCGATGTCCCCGGAGGACGAACGGCAGTACGCCCGGGCCGTCATAGCCCAGATCCTGGAGGAGTACGCCCGCGCCGAGATCAACGCGGGCCGTACGCCGCTGGACGCCGAGACCGAGGAGCAGTACGCGGCCGCCGTGCACGCCGCGCTGTTCGGCGTCGGCCGGCTCCAGCCGCTGCTGGACAACCCCGAGGTCGAGAACATCGACATCAACGGCTGCGACCAGGTGTTCGTCGGGTACGCCGACGGGCGCGAGGAGAAGGTCGACCCCGTCGCCGAGACCGACGAGGAGCTCATCGAGCTCATCCAGGTGCTGGGCGCGTACTCGGGTCTGTCCTCGCGTCCCTTCGACTCCGCCAACCCGCAGCTCGACCTGCGGCTCCCCGACGGTTCGCGACTGTCGGCCGTCATGGACGTGACGAGACGCCCCGCGCTGTCCATCCGGCGGGCGCGCATGGGCAAGGTGTTCATCTCCGACCTCGTCGGCAACGGCACCCTGTCGCCCGAGGTCGCCCACTTCATGGCCTGCGCGGTCCGCGCCCGCAAGAACATCATGATCGCCGGCGCCACCAATGCCGGCAAGACCACGCTCCTTCGGGCCCTCGCCAACGAGATCCCGCCGCACGAGCGCCTCATCACCGTCGAACGGGCCCTGGAGCTCGGCCTCGACACCTTCCCCGACCTGCACCCCAACGTCGTCGCCTTCGAGGAGCGCCTGCCCAACTCCGAGGGCCAGGGCACCATCTCGATGGCGGAACTGGTGCGGCGCTCGCTGCGTATGAACCCCTCCCGCGTCATCGTCGGTGAGGTCCTCGGCGACGAGATCGTCACCATGCTCAACGCGATGTCGCAGGGCAACGACGGCTCCCTGTCCACGATCCACGCCAACAGCTCGCACGAGGTCTTCAACCGTATTTCCACCTACGCGCTGCAGGCCACGGAACGGCTGCCCATCGAGGCCAGCCAGATGCTGATCGCGGGCGCGGTCAACTTCGTCGTCTTCATCCAGCGGCGCAACAACTACGGCAACGGCGGCCGCCTCCAGCGCATGGTCACCTCCGTCCGCGAGGTCAACGGCGTCGACGGACGGGTGCTGTCCAGCGAGGTGTTCGCGGAGGCTCCCGACGGCCGGATCGTGGCGCACGCCCCCATAGCCTGCCTGGAGGAACTGATGGCATACGGCTACCAGCCGACCGGGACCTGGGGGTGAGCCGGGGATGAACACGACCTACGCGGCACTCGGCTCGCTCGGCTCCATGGGCGGCCTGTTCTCCACCACCGTCCTGTACTCGATAGGGAGCGGCGTCGCCGTCGGCGGCGGCCTCGCCCTCCTCCTCATCGCCGTACGCGGGCTGCCCGCCAAGCCCGACCACGAGAAGCAGAAGGCCGCCGAGCGGGCCGGCGAACTCATCCGCTTCGCCGGCCGGCGCGGCTCCCTCGCCGCCATCGTCGGCCTGGTGGTCCTCGTCCTCACCCGCTGGGCCGTCGCGGGCATCGCGGCCGGCGTCCTCGTCTTCTTCTGGGACCGCCTCTTCGGCGGAGCCGGTGAGGAACGGGCCGCCATGCGCCGTGTGGAGGCCCTGGCCTCCTGGACGGAGTCCCTGCGCGACACCATCGCCGGCGCCGTCGGCCTGGAGCAGGCCATCCCGGCCTCGGCCCGCGCCGCCGCCCCCGTCCTGCGGCCCCATCTCGACGCCCTCGTCGACCGACTGCGCGCCCGCACCCCGCTGCCCGAGGCGCTCCAGCAGCTCGCCGACGAGATCGACGACGCCTCCGCCGACATCATCGTCGCGGCCCTCATCCTCAACGCGCGGCTGCGCGGCCCGGGTCTGCGCCAAGTCCTCGGCGCCCTGGCCAAGTCGGCCCGCGAGGAGGTCGACATGCGCCAGCGGGTCATGGCCCAGCGCGCGTCGACCCGCCGCTCGGTGCAGATCGTCGTCGCGGTGTCCATCGCCTTCGTCCTCGGCCTGTCGATCTTCAACCGCGACTTCGTGGAGCCGTACGGAACGGCCGTCGGCCAGCTCGTCCTGGCCTGTGTCTGCGGCCTGTTCGCGCTCGGCTTCTGGTGGCTGCGCAAGCTGTCCACCATCGAGACGCCCGAGCGCTTCCTGGTCCGCGACGAGGCCTCCGTCCAGTTCGTCCGCCCGAGGACGCCGTCGCAAGCGCAGTCCCAGCAGCGGCTGCCGCAGGAAGAGGGGGCTCGCTGATGGACCTCACGATGCCGCTCGTCGTCGGTGCCGTCATCGGCCTGGGCATCTACGCCCTCGTCCGCGCCCTCATGCCCAGCAAGCGCAGCGCGATCTCGCAGGTCGCGCGGATCGACGCGATGCGGGCCCGCGGCTCGGCCTACGAGTCGGCCCGCGTCGAGCGGGAGAAGGGACGCCTGGGCGCGCTGCGGGCCGAAGTCGGCCTGCGCGTCTCCGAGTTCTATCTCCAGCAGGGCTGGGAGCAGCGCTCGCTGCGCGCGGACCTGGCGGTGCTGGACCGCAGCTGGGAGAAGTTCCTGGCGACGAAGGTGCTGCTCGGCGTGGCCGGCCTGTTCTTCGGCCCGTTCCTGTTCGCCATCGTCTACACGCTGGGCTTCGGCCGGAGCCCGATCATCCCGGTCTGGCTGGCCCTGCTCTTCGCGGCGATCTTCTTCTTCCTGCCCGACCTGGAGGTCCGGCGGGACGCCGCCGACAAGCGGCGCGACCTGCGGCGCGTGATCGGCGCCTACCTCGACCTGGTGTCGATGAGCCTCGCCGGCGGACGCGGCCTGCCCGAGGCCCTGATGGCGGCGGCCGAGATCTCCGACGGCTGGGCCAACCAGCGCATCCGCAACGCCCTGTCCGATGCCCGCATCACCGGAGTCAGCCAGTGGCAGGCGCTCGGCGCGCTCGGCGAGGAGATCGGAGTCGAGGAACTCAAGGACCTCTCCGCCTCCCTGGCCCTGGTCGCGGACGACGGTGCCAAGGTCCGCGAGTCCCTCGCCTCCCGCGCCGAGACCATGCGGCACCGCGAACTCGCCGACATCGAGGGCAGCGCGGGCGAGAAGTCCCAGTCGATGCTCGTGGCGCAGCTGTTGCTGTGCGCCGGGTTTCTGGTGTTCCTGATCTTTCCGGCGGCGATGCGGGTGTTCCAGGTGCAGTGAGCCGTGCATGAGCCTCGCAGCGACCTTCACAACTCCAGAACTTCCGTGAACCGATTTCGAAAGGACAAGACGTCATGAACGGACGCAACTTCCACACCGGCATCCCTGCCGTGGACTTCCTCGTCACCTTCCTCCAGGCCCGCACCGAGCGTGCCCGCTCCAGCGAGCTGGACCGCGGCGCCTCCGCGGTCGAGTGGGTCATCATCTCCGCGGTCGTCGTGGCGATCGTCGGTGTCGTGGCCGCCATCATCAACGCCGCGCTGAGTGAGGGCGCCAACAAGGTCGGCGACTGCATCAAGGGTGCGGACGCGGGCAAGACCTGCTGATCGTCTCAGGAGCAACGAGGTTCACGGGGATGCCGGCAGACGTGGGCAGACGGGCACGCCGCTGGGTGCGGGCCGTACGGAAACGGGCGGCCACCCGCGGCGACTCAGGCATGACCGCGATCGAGTTCGTGCTGCTCACCCCGGTCCTCTTCTTCATGATCTTCGCGACCGTGCAGTTCGCCCTGTACTTCTTCGCGGACCACGTCGCCCAGGCGGCGGCCCAGGCCGGAGCCCGCAAGGCCCGCGCCACGGCCGACGAACAGCCGGGCGCGTGGCGGGGCGAGGCGCGGGACGTGGTGGACAGCTACATCCGGCAACTGGGCCCGCAGCTGGTGCTGTCCCCGGACGTGACGATGGTGCAGCCTGAGCAGAACACGGTGGGCGTGGAGATCGCGGCGAGGGTCCCGACGGTGTTCCCGGGGCTGGATCTGACGGTGCACGCGCAGTCGGTGGGGCCGGTGGAGCGGTTCGTACAGGAAGAGGGGAACTGAATGTCCGTCCCTTCTCATCCCGAGGGCCGCTGGTCCGCGGACGACAGCGGCCTGTCCACCGTCGAGGTCGTGATCCTCGCCCCGGTGATGATCCTGTTCATCCTGGTCCTGGTGGCCTTCGGCCAGCTCGTGGACGGCCGCGGAGCGCTCGACGGCGCGGCCCGGGACGCGGCCCGCGCGGGTTCGATCCAGAAGGACCACGCGACGGCCATCGCCGAGGCCAGGAAGGCCGCCGAGGCGAACCTGACGGACGTCTGCTCGGGCCCGGTGTCCGTCGTCCAGACCAGCCAGGGCTTCGAGCCGGACACCATCTTCACGGTCGAGGTGAGCTGTCAGGTGCGGGGTCTCGCCATGCTCGGTCTCGACGTGCCGACGACGCTGACGGCGAGCTTCAGCTCCCCGCTCGACCCGTTCAGGAGGTCGGCATGAGCCGGCTCCGGCTGTACGTGCGATCGTGTGGGGCGGCCCGTCGCGCACATCTGGACGACCGGGGCTCCGGCGCCGGCGCGGTCATCATCTTCACGCTCGTCTTCCTCTCGCTCTCCGCGTTCGTCATCGACGGCGGCCTGTCCATCTCCAAGCGGGAACGCGCCGCCGACATCGCCGAACAGGCGGCCCGCTACGCCGCCCAGGACATCGACCGCGACGCCCTCTACGAGAACGAGGGCGGTCCCGCCCCGATCAACTTCGAGAACTGCGGCGCCCGGGTGAAGGCCTTCGCCCGCGAGATGGACATGACGGGCGCGGACATCGGAGCGACCCACTGCGTGGCGGCGAACGCCGAGCAGGTCGAGGTCGAGGTCCAGCTCACGTACTCCCCGGTCTTCACGGGGATGTTCTACGGCGGCGACGTGGTGGTCCACGGCCGGGCGGTGGCGCAGAACGAGGTCGGCTGAGCCGATCTCGAACATTCGGCGAATCTGCACACCGTTCACTGTGAGGATGGGACGGAGTGGGGGAGATCCTGAGCCCGGCCCATTTCCCGAGCTGTGGACCACATTTCTGTTTCGCGATGTGGCGGAACGTGTGAAGACCACCAGCCCCCTGGTGACCGAATGGTCACACCCATGAATTCGCCCTCCGAAACTCAACTCCCACTCATAATCGCTGACTGGCCGTGCCTTCTTCCGACGTGCTTTGATCGGTCGCGCTCGAGCACTTCGAATTTTTGAAACGAAGGGAACCGCCTTCCATGGCCTTCACCCCGCAGATCCAGACCGCCCAGATGTCCGACGCCGAGCTGGACACCATCGCCGGCGGCCAGGCGGGTGGCGCCACCGCGGGTGCCGGCGCCGCAGCCGGTCTCTACGTCGAGACCACGGCCGCGGGCCTCACCGCCGGCGTCGGCGGCGGCGTGGGCCTCGCCCTCTCGCCGCAGGGCATCGCGGCGGACCTGCACCTCAACGCCGCTGTCGCTTCCTGACAGAACGCGCGCGAAAAGGCCCCGGATCTTCGGATCCGGGGCCTTTCGCGTCTCTCGGGCAGCGGTCCGCCCGCCCCCGCAATGCGTTGACCGTCAGGTGCCGCCTCAGCGGTTGATCGACTGGATCTCCTGGACGTTCATGTCCTGCGTGGTCTCGAATGTGCCGTCCGGAAGGTCGCCGCCGGAGCCGTCGGAGCCCTCCCAGGTGATCTGCCAGGTGACGCTGGCCGAAAGCTGGTACGGGGCGCCGTCGGTCGCGCGGAGGTAACGGATGCCGCACGGCGGGGTCTTGTCGGCGGCGCCCTTGGTGTACGGCGTCCCGATGGAACCGTCGTCGTTGATCTCGCAGTCGCCGGAGGCCGGGAAGACCTCGGCGTCCTTGGTGCCAGGGTTCAGGTGCAGGGCGACCGGCTTGGCGGTGGTCTCCGCCCACAGGCCCGTACCCGGGAGCTCCGCGCGCACCTTGACGTCCTGGAAGGTGCCCTTGTCCAGCCAGACCCAGGTCGGCAGGTTCACCGTCGACCTGGCCGCCGGCTTCAGCTCCACCTCCGTCTCGGGGACCTTCACCTTGTCGTAGGCGTAGTCGGCGAGGGTCTCGGCCGTGGGAGCGTTCGGGTCGTCGGGGATCTGGCCCGCGTCCTGCCAGAACATGAGCCGACTGCACAGCGACGTGTCGTCGATCGCGGTGACGTCCGGAGCCACTCCGCGCCAGAAGTAGCCCTTCTTGCCGAGGTTGTAGTTCTTGTACCCCTTCACGGCGGCCGGCTTGGTGAAGATGGTGTTGGCGTCCTTCTCGTCCCTGAAGTGGTCGGTCCAGAGTTCCGAGCCGTACCAGCCGTCACGCAGACCGACATCGCCGCTGCCGTCGTTCTCCGAGAAGTTCTTCAACTGCTCGGGGGTGAACACGGGCTCGTACCAGCAGGGCGGCGGCTTCCAGTTCACGTCCGTCGACGCGACGGTGCCCTGTTTGCCGCCGGTGGGGCCGCTGGTCTGCGTGACCTTGATCCGGGACTGTGAGGCGGAGGCGGAGAGTTCACCGCTGTCGTTGGTGCCACCTCGCACATCGCTGCCGGGGCCTCCGAAGGCGCCGGCCGGCGACGAGCTCAGCAGTGTCACGACCAGGGACGTCGTGATCAGGGGTATCGCTCGGTGCGGCGCCTTCACCGGGAGCACTTCCCTCGTTCACCGCGCACCGACGAGTTCTGCCACACGCCCTGCTCGTTCTTCGTCAGGGAGAGCGAGTAGAGGACGTAGGGGTTCGTGCCCGCCGGGTTTCCCTCGACCTTGCCGGTCTTGCGGTTCCTGGTCTTCGCCTCGGTCTCGTCCGTACAGTAAGTCAGCGCCGCTCCCTTGCCGTTCTCGGCCAGGGTGACCTTGGGATTGAAGACGGGCAGCTTGCCGATGACGGTGAAACCCTTGTCCGTGTAGGACTTGATCCACTGCTTGGTCTGTCCGTGAACGCCTTCGGTGTCGTAGAAGGCGACGGCTTCACTGTCGGGGTCGTTCGCGATGACCGCCGCGTATCCGGCCCGGAGCTCCTCCTTGCCGTCGTTCAACACCGCCTGCTCGACAGGATCGCTGCTCGTCCAGTTCTCGAACGTCAGCTGGAAGCTGCTGGGGAGCTTGATGACCGGGCGCTTGACGCCGGGCGCCGAGGACGACGGCGAGGCCGACGGGCTGCCCGAGCTGTTGCCCGCGCCCTTGATGTCGTCCGACGGCGAATCATCACCCCCGCCGCAGGCGGTCAGAAGCAGCGCTGCCGCCGTGGCAAACGCGGCGGCAGTCGTGGGCAGTGCGCGGCGGGCCACAGTTGATCTCCCCCGTAGTTTCGGTGTACGCGACAGGGAACGAAGCTATCAGTGGTGGATCACGACGCCATGAGAGGCCGTGGGGGATTGTGTGGGGAAGGTGAGGAGTGTACGTAGCGATCGCGAAGGGACGTGATCGTCAAGTCCGGCCGCAGGGGCCGACGCCCGTAGCCACAAGGGCAAAACGGACGGCGGTGAGGTTCCTTACCTCTGCCCTTCGACGACCCCACTAAAGGTCAATAAGATCTCTGTAGGCTCAGCACACCCCTTACCCGCAGCTCGGCCTCACCCCACTCCACACACGACCCCAGGACACCCGCCATGCCGCGACGCCGCACCTCAAGCTCGTCAAGCTCGACGGGAAGTACGACGGGAGCGACGGGAACCACGGCCGCCCCCAGGAACCGGACGCCGCAGCCGGTGCGGATGCGGCGGCGGTCGTTCGGGGACTTCGTCAAGGCGTTCCTCGCCCTCGTCGCCCTGGCCGTGCTGCTCGTCGGCGTGCCCGGCGCGCTGGCCACGCAGATCGGGTGGCCGCTGCCGAACGGGGTGCCGAGTTTCGACTGGCTGCAGCAAGAGATCACCGTTCAGACGTTCCTGAACATCCTCACCGTCATCGTGTGGCTGGCGTGGGCGCAGTTCACGGCGTGCGTGCTCGTGGAGATGAAGGCCGCGTTGTCGGGTGTCGGCGTGCCGGGGCGGGTGCCCGGCGCCGGACCGAGTCAGCTGCTCGCGCGCCAGCTCGTCGCCGCGCTGCTGCTCGTCGGCGCCACCGCCGCCAGCCTCACGCCCGGCCTGTCGCAGCTCGGGCACAGCTACGACGGCAACCAGAAGCCGACCGTCGCGGCCGCCCAGGCGACCCCGGGGCTCTTCGCCCAGCAGCAGGACCAGGCCGCCGGCGCCGCGGCCGCCCTCGCCGAGCAGGCCTCGCACGCCGCGGCCCACGCCGACGCCGGTGGCAGCACCGCCCAGCAGGGCGACACGAAGTACTACCGGATCCAGCCGCCCGAGGGGCGTCACCACGACTCCCTCTGGGAGATAGCCCAACGGCACCTCGGCGACGGGCGCCGCTACAAGGAGATCTTCCAGCTCAACAAGGACCGCGTACAGCCGGACGGGTCCAAGCTCTCCGAGGCCAGTCTCATCCGGCCCGGCTGGATCATGGAGATGCCGGGCGACGCCCGCGGCGGCGAGCTCGTCGAGTTGCCCGACGAGGCGCCCAACGTGTCGCCCGACGTGCAGCAGCAGATCGGCGACTACGCGCAGACCGGGGACCACGCCCAGGGCGGAGGGGGCTCCGGCGCCCAGGGCGGTGGACACGAGCACGCCGGTGGCGGCGCCACCCAGGTGTCCGTTCCCGAACAGCAGCGGCCCGCTCACGACACCGGTCACCAGCAGGCCACGGCCGTCGGCGCCGAGTCCGACAGCTCCTTCGGCCTTCCCGAAGCCCTCCTCACCGCGCCCCTCCTCGCCGCCGGTCTCCTCGGCGCCCTGGGGCGGCGACGCCGGCAGGCGTTGTGGCAGTCGGCGTTCGGGGCCGTCGGCGGACGGCGCGGCATGGAGCCGCCCACGCCGAGCGGTGACGCGCAGGACGTCCAGGACGCGCTGCTCGTCGGCGCCGACCCCGAGGGCGTGCGCCTGCTCGACCTGAGCCTGCGCGGTCTGGCCGCCTCCCTCGCCGAGGAGTCGCGCGCGCTGCCGGTCGTGTACGCGGCCTGGCTCAGCAACGGCGACCTGCACCTCCAGCTCGCCCAGCCCTCCGGGAAGCCCCCCGCGCCCTGGCAGCAGGGTCAGGACCAGACGTTCTGGATGCTGTCCCGGACCGACGCCGAGCGCTACGAGGACGTCGACACGGCCGCGCCCTACCCGGGGCTCGTCAGCCTCGGCACCATGGACGACTCGCGGCTCCTGCTCAACCTGGAGGCCGTGCCCGGCATCGTCTCGCTGAGCGGCCGGGAGGCCGACCGGGCCGCCGTCTTCGCGTCCGTCGCCGCCGAGTTGGCGACCAACGGGTGGTCCGACCGCATGACCATCACGCTCGTCGGCTTCGGGGAGGACCTCACCCCTCTCGCCCCGAACCGGATCCGGCACCTCGAGGACATCGAGGCCCTCGTGGAGACCATGGAGGCCGAGACGCGGCAGCGGCGCGGAGCGCTGGGCGCCGCCGGGCACGACTCGGTCCTCACCGGGCGCACCGGGCCCGCCCAGCACACCCGCTGGGCCCCGCACCTCGTCCTGCTCGCCGCCCAGCCGTCCGCCGAGGACGCCGTGAAGCTCGCCGAACTCGCCGCCGACGCGAGCCGGCTCGGCATCGGCTACGTCGTCGGCACCGAGACCGGCGATCTGCCGGGCGCCGCCTGGGAGATGGAGATCACCGGCCAGGGCAAGCTGCTCGCGCCGCTCCTCGGCCTCGAACTCGACGCCCAGTTGCTGCCGGCCGCCCAGCAGCGGGCCGTGGTCGAGCTGTTCGTCGAGGCCGACCCTGAGCGCGACACCGACAGGCCGGCCAACACCCCGCCGTTCCTCGTCGACATCAGCGAGCAGGGCCGGCCGGCCGTGTACGCCCGGCTCGTCGGGCCGTACGAGATCATCGGCCTGGACAACCCGGACGGGGAGCGCAGCGCGCTGCTGCACGAGGCGCTCGCCCTGCTGCTCCTGCACCGCGAGGGCGTGCATCCGCGGGTGCTGTCCTCCGCGCTGTGGCCGCGCGGCGTCACCGACGACGTGCGCACCGCGCTGCTGGACCGGCTGCGCGACTGGCTCGGCACCGACCCCGACGGCACGCCCCGCCTCGCCACCGACGGCTCCGGCCGGCTCACGCTCGCCAAGACGGTCGTCTCGGATTTGGACGTGCTGCGGTCCCTCTACCACGAGGCCACGCAGGGCAAGGGCGTCGACAGCCGGGCCGTGCGCGGCCGGCTGCTCACCGACGCGCTGGTGCTGGTGCGCGGGCCGCTGCTCGCCGACCGGCCCGAGGGGCGCTACCGGTGGCTCACCCACGAGATCGTGGACGCCCAGCTGCCGCTGCTCGTCGCGGACACGGGGCTCGCGCTGTGCGAGTTCCACATGGAGAGGAACCGTGCGGAGAAGGCCATCGAGGCGCTGAACGCGGCCCTGCGCACCGCTCCGGCCGACGAGCGGCTGTGGCACGAGCTGCTGCGCGCCACCCACGCAGGCGGCGACACGGACCGGCTGACCGCCCTCGCCACCGACCTCATCGGCCGCAGCGGGGCCCGCGGGCTGCCGCCGCGCACCGAGGCACTGCTCGACGAGCTGCTGCCCACATGGCGTGACGCGATCGCCGCGGTGGGATGAGCACCGGGCTGCTGGTCCTCGCCGCCGCGCTGTGGGGCGCGGTGGCGGGAGCGCTGCTGCCGCGGGCGGCCTACCGGTTCTCGGCGCCCTCGGGGGAGGCATGGCGGGAGGAGTGCCCCGGCGGGCACGCCGTCAAGGGCTGGCTGGGGCGGGCGGCGTGCCCGGAGTGCGCGGAGCCCGGATTCGGGCCGCGTACGACTCCGCTGGTGATCGCGACCGCCCTGGTCTGCGCCGTCCTGGCCGCCGCGACCGGAACCCGCCCAGAGCTCGGGGTCTGGCTGCTGCTCGCCCCGGTCGGCGTCCTGCTCACGGCCGTCGACTTCCGCGTACGGCGCCTGCCCGACCCGCTCACCCTCCCCTTCGCCGGTGCCGCCCTGGCCCTGCTCGGCCTCACCGCTCTCGTCCCCGAGCACGCGGGGGAGTGGACCACCGCCCTGCTCGGCTCCCTCGCCCTGGGCGGCGGCTACTTCGTGCTGTTCCTCATCAATCCCGCGGGCATGGGCTTCGGCGACGTCAAACTCGCCCTGGGCGCCGGTGCCGCCCTCGGCTGGTACGGCTGGCCGACGGTCATGCTCGGCACGTTCGCCGGCTTCCTCCTGGGCGCGCTGTACGGCACCGCCCTGGTCGTCACCCGCCGGGCCAACCGCAAAACAGCCATCCCCTTCGGGCCGTTCCTGATCGCGGGGGCGTTCCTGGGGCTCTTGGTGGGTTCCTGCACGGCGTGAGACGGGGGCCCGGCATCCTGGTGATCATGACAACAGCCTCCCCGTATTCCACCGGCCCGTCCCCGTACCCCCACCCGACCGGTCCGTCCCCCCACCCCACCGGCCAGCCCTACCACCGCATGGACCGCACCACAGGCCGTCACCGCTGGTGGCGGGCATGGGTCGGGACCCTGTTGCTGGCCGTCGCCTACTTCGTGATCCTCCTCGTGCTGTTGGGCGTCACCTACGGTCTCGGAACGGCGATCGGTGCGCCGGAACTGCCCGACGCCGGTGTCGACTTAGGGCCGCTCGGGAACACGGCGATGGATCTCGTGTCCATCGCGATAGCCCTGCCCCTGGTGCTGCTGGCCACGCTGTGGCCGGCGAGACGGCCCGCGGGCACCGTCTCGTCGGTGACCGGACGGCTGCGGATCGGCTGGCTGGGGTGGTGTCTGCTGGCCGGGCTGCCGCCCCTCCTCCTGCTCACGGCGACGGCCTTCCTCCTGCCGGGCGAGCCGGGCGAGTCCGACACCTGGGTGGGCCTGCGCTCCTTCCTCGCGGCCCTGGCCGTGCTGGCCGTCCTCGTCCCGTTGCAGGCCGCGGCCGAGGAGTACGTCTTCCGCGGCTGGTTGACCCAGGCGGTCGGCGCGTTCGTGCGCTCCCCCTGGCTCGCGGTCGTCCCGCAGGCCGTGCTGTTCGCCGCGGCCCACGGCTGGGGCACCCGGTGGGGCTTCCTCGGTCTGCTGGTGAACGGTCTGGTGGCGGGGCTGCTCACGATCCGCACCGGCGGCCTGGAAGCGGCCATCGCCCTGCACGTCCTGAACAACCTGCTGGCCTTCGGCGCCTCCGCCGCGGTCGTCGGTGGACTGTCGTCGGACGAGACCGCGGCCGACGCGCCCTGGTCGCTGGCCCTCGCCGCCATGGTCACCGACCTGCTCTACGCGGCGATCGTGCTGTGGCTCGCCCGGCGGCGCAAGCCGCAGCGCCTCTCCGCCCCGGCGATGCCGCCCGCCCCGTACCCCTACCCCGCCCGCACGGCCTGACGTCCAGCCCCCCGAACCCCTGGCGTACGCTGGGCTGGTCCGTCCACAACCCTTACGAAAGGGACGCCCGGTGACCGAGAAGGCCGACCTTCAGCCCATCCTCGACCGTGCAGCCGCCGGTGGGCGGATCACCCCGGACGAGGCGCTCGTGCTGTACCGGGACGCCCCGCTGCACGCGCTGGGCGCCGCCGCCGACGCCGTACGCCGCCGCCGGTACGCCGGGACCGAGCACATCGCGACGTACATCATCGAGCGCAACATCAACTACACGAACGTGTGCGTCACGGCCTGCCGGTTCTGCGCGTTCTACGCCGCGCCCAAGGACACCGCCAAGGGCTGGACGCGTGACCTGGACGACATCCTGCGCCGGTGCGCGGAGACCGTCGAGCTGGGCGGCACGCAGATCATGTTCCAGGGCGGACACCACCCGGACTACGGCGTCGAGTACTACGAGAAGCACTTCGCCGCCATCAAGCAGGCCTTCCCTCAGCTGGTCATCCACAGCCTGGGGGCATCCGAGGTCGAGCACATGGCCCGGATCTCCAAGGTGTCCGTCGAGGAGGCCATCCAGCGTATTCACGCCGCCGGCCTCGACTCCTTCGCCGGCGCCGGTGCCGAGCTGCTGCCCGAGCGGCCCCGCAAGGCCATCGCCCCGCTGAAGGAGTCCGGCGAGCGCTGGCTGGAGATCATGGAGATCGCGCACAACCTGGGCGTGGAGTCCACCTCCACCATGCTCATGGGCACCGGCGAGACCAACGCCGAGCGCATCGAGCACCTGCGGATGATCCGCGACGTCCAGGACCGTACGGGCGGCTTCCGCGCCTTCATCCCGTACACCTACCAGCCCGAGAACAACCACCTGAAGGGCCGCACGCAGGCGACGCTCTTCGAGTACCTGCGGATGATCGCCATCGCGCGGCTGTTCATGGACAACATCGCCCACATCCAGGGCTCCTGGCTGACCACGGGCAAGGAGGTCGGGCAGCTCTCCCTGCACTACGGCGCCGACGACCTCGGCTCGATCATGCTGGAGGAGAACGTGGTGTCGTCGGCCGGTGCCAAGCACCGGTCCAACCGGATGGAGATCATCGATCTGATCCGGAAGGCGGGCCGGGTGCCCGCCCAGCGCGCGACCACGTACGAGCACCTCGTCGTCCACGACGACCCGGCGAACGACCCGGTCGACGACCGTGTGGTCTCGCACATCTCCTCGACGGCGATCGAGGGCGGCACGGCTCACCCCGAGCTGAAGCTGCTGGCGCCCAACTGACCCGGCCGTGCTGACGATCCATGCCGCTCCGCTGGTCCTGCCGGCGGGCGCGGCATCCGTCGTGGACGGACCCGTCGTGGACGGACCCGTCGTGGACGGGGCCGTCGTGGACGGGGCCGTCGTGGACGGGGCCGTCGTGGTGGACGGCGACCGGATCACGGCCGTCGGGCCGTACGAGGACGCCGTCGACAGCGCGCCGGGCGCGCGGGTGCGACGCTGGCCGGGTGTGCTCACGCCGGGGCTGCGCCAGTGGCACCCGCTGTGGCTGCTGCGCCACTGCTACCACCCCGACCCGCGAGAAGCCGACGAACTGGGCGAACAGCCCCTGTGGGGCGAGCGGCTGGCCGCCCTGGGCGACCTCACCGAGACACGCTGGTCGGGCAGCATACGCCGCGGTGTGCAGCGGATGCTGCGGTACGGCACGACGGCGGTCGCCTCGCCCGGCGCCCGCTTCCGCGATCCGCTGGTGGCCACGGCCGTCGCCCGGTCCGGGCTGACCGTCGTGGGGACCACACAGGCTCCCGGCTCGCTGCTCGGCGAGCGGCCCGACCTCGACCCGTTCGCGGAGGGGTACGACCTCCCGGGCACGGTCCACGGCCCGCTGACCATCGGCGGCCGGGCCGACCTGGCCGTGTTCGACGTACCCGACGAGGCGGCCCTGCGGGAGCGCGGCGCGGCGACCTGTGTGGCGACCGTGCTGGCCGGCCGGCTGGTGTACCGGGCCCGCTGACGCCGGGTTTCAGCCCGCGAACGCCTTCCCGAACGCCCCCGGCTCCTGCGTCACGCCGCTGCAATCGGTCGCCGCCTTGGCCGAGTCGGAGCCGTCCGCGCACTGCCGGTCCCGGGCCGTCGACCACATCGACACCCAGGCGATGCCCTTCTCCTCGGCGAACGCGCGGACCTCGGCGGCGTCCGCGAGCGTGAACGTCTCCCCGGCCACGTCGTTGACGCCGATCATCGAGGTGAGCGCCATGCCCCGCCAGGCGGCCGCGTCCGAGGTGCCGAAGGTCTTCTTCAGCTGAGTGTGCGCGGCCTGGGCGGCCGCGCGGGCGTAGCCGCCCATGTCCCCGTCGTACGACGAGCCGTAGTTCATCGTCATGAGGTTGACGGTGGAGACCTGTACGCCGTTGTCGTTGGCGGAGGCGAGCAGAGCGAGGCCGTCCTCGTCCAGGCCCTCGGGCATGACCGGCAGGGTGAACGAGACCTCCAGTCCGGCCCGTTCCTCCTGCAACCGGGCGATCGCCTTCGAACGCAGGGCGATGGAGGCGGAGTCGGAGAGTTCGTCGCCCTCGATGTCGAAGTCGGCCAGGGTCGCGCCGGCCGCGTCGAGGGCCTTGCCGTAGGCCGTCGCCAGCTCCGAGGCGCTGTCGCAGTTCACCGCGAGTTCCTTGCCGGAGGCGCCGCCGAAGGAGACCCGGACCCGGACGCCGTCCTCCTTGAGCTTGGCGATACGGGACGTGACGGCAGAGTCGCCGATGGCGTGCGTGCCGTCCCAGCGCGGGGTGCAGTCGTCGCCCTCGGCGATGACGAACGCCAGGTTGTACGTCGTGGGGGAGCCGGCGGAGTCCGTGCCGGCGGCCTCGGTGGCGCTCACGTACGGGGCGTACGACGTGCCGGGTCCGGCTGTCGCCGAGGGGGTTGTGGGGGTCGAAGGGGACGCGTCGCCCTGCCCGGAGCATCCCGCGGCGGCGAGGGCGACCAGACAGCCCAGCCCGGCCGCCACCGGTGTGCGGTAACTCCTCATGACGTGCGCTCCCGTGCTCGTGAGGTCTGGGGGTCGGACAGGAAGTACGTTTCCCGGCAGCAAACGTCTCACGATGTGCCTGGCCGGTACCCCTCCTGGCATCGTGGTGTTCGTGCGGCTGGGTGGAGGACGTGGCGGCACGGAAGCAGCCGCGGCTCGTGCCCGGAGGTGGTGCTGCAAGAATGGGCCCGTGACCCGCGCATCCCTGGACAAGCAGCCGCACGAAGTCGCCTCGATGTTCGACGACGTGGCGGAACGGTACGACCTGACCAACGACGTGCTGTCCCTCGGCCAGGACCGGCGATGGCGCAAGGAGGTCGCCAAGGCGGTCGACGCGCGCCCCGCGCAGAAGATCCTCGACCTGGCGGCGGGCACGGGCACCTCCTCGCTGCCCTTCGCCCGCACCGGTGCCTACGTCGTCCCGTGCGACTTCTCCCAGGGCATGCTCCAGGTCGGCAAGCAGCGGCAGCCCTGGCTGCCGTACACCGCCGGCGACGCGACGAGGCTCCCCTTCAAGGACGACACCTTCGACGCCGTCTCCATCTCCTTCGGGCTGCGCAACGTGCAGGACACGGACGCCGCCCTGCGCGAGATGCACCGGGTGACCCGGCCCGGCGGGCGGATCGTGATCTGCGAGTTCTCGCACCCGACATGGGCGCCGTTGCGCACCGTCTACACCGAGTACCTGATGCGCGCCCTGCCGCCGGTCGCCCGGACGGTGTCCTCCAGCCCCGACGCCTACGTCTACCTCGCCGAGTCCATCCGCGCCTGGCCCGACCAGCCCGCCCTGGCCGGGCGGCTGGGCAAGGCCGGCTGGTCCCGGGTGGCCTGGCGCAACCTGAGCGGCGGGATCGTGGCCCTGCACCGTGGGTTCAAGGCGAGCTGACCCTAGGGCGAGCTGAGGACCATGTAGGGGTCGCCCGGCTCGTCCAGCTCGCGCTGGAGACCGCCCCTGGGCGGGCGCGGGATCCGCGGTTCGTGCACGCCCCCGCCGCCCTCACCGGGACCGAAGTCGAACCACACGTAGACCATCGAGTCCCGCGGCACCTCGGCCCCGGCCTGCGGGTACTGGCGTACGACGTAGTCGACGACGGCCAGGTGGAAATCGGGCCGGTCCGGCGCGTTCAGGAGGAGACCCCGCGCCCGGGCCGTCTCCCGCGCGTCCACGGCCATCAGACCGACCAGGCGCGGCACGCGCACGTCGGGTGTCTTGCGGGATATGTGCACAGATGTCACCCCCAGCGGTACGGGAAGGGTAACTCCCGCCCCGCACCGGCCGGAAGCGACAGGTGTCTTTCTGTGACAGTCGACTACTCTCGGTCAGGAGCCCGGAGATCGAGCCGGTAGCAGTGCCCCGCCCGCTGCGAGGCCGGCGTCGTGAACGTCTCGGCGAGGCGCATCCCCAGGCGCTGCGCCACCGCGATGGACCGGCTGTTGCGGGCGTCGACCATCGCGACGACGCCCGTTACGCCGGTCGCCCGCATCCGCTCCAGCGTCTGCCGCGCGGCCGCGGTGACATAGCCCTTGCCCCAGTGCTCCCGGCCCAGCCGCCAGCCGATCTCGATCTGGCCGGCCGGGCCCCAGGCCCGCTCCCACGGCTGGGCGCCGGTGAAGCCGATGACCTGCCCCGACTCGTCGAGCACACTCCACAGGCAGAAGCCGAGTTCGGCGTCGTGCCGGCGCTGGCGGGCGGTGAGCTCCTCGTAGACCGAGAGCTCCGCGGCCCTGCCGCCCTGGAACTCCATGACGTCCGGGTCGTCGAAGATCCGGTGCCAGACGAACGCGTCCTCGTGGGTGGGGACGCGAAGCCGCACAGCGGGCAGAGCTCGGTTCACGGAGGCAGCCCTTCAGCCGGGTGATGAATGCTGCTGCATAGACTGCCCATGTCCAGTGCCGGTCGGCACACGAGATTTAAGAACTTGGGGAGATCCCGCCGTGACCGTCGTGACCGAGCCCCTCTCCGAGAACACCGCCGATGTGATCGTCGTGGGCGCGGGGCCGGCCGGCTCCACCACCGCCTACCACCTCGCCAAGGCCGGACTCGACGTCCTCCTGCTGGAGAAGACCGAGTTCCCGCGCGAGAAGGTCTGCGGCGACGGCCTCACCCCGCGTGCCGTCAAGCAGCTCGTCGCGATGGGCATCGACATCTCCGAGGAAGCGGGCTGGCTGCGCAACAAGGGCCTGCGCATCATCGGCGGCGGGGTGCGGCTCCAGCTCGACTGGCCGGATCTCGCCTCCTTCCCCGACTACGGACTCGTCCGCAAGCGCGACGACTTCGACGAGCAGCTCGCCCGGCAGGCCCAGAAGGCCGGCGCCCGGCTCTTCGAGCGGTGCAACGTGGGCGCGCCGATCCTGGACGAGCGCACGGGCCGCATCACCGGTGTGCACGCCAAGCTCGGTGAGGAGAAGCGCGAGGTCACCTTCCGCGCGCCGCTCGTCGTGGCCGCCGACGGCAACTCCACCCGGCTGTCCCTGGCGATGGGCCTGCACCGCCGCGAGGACCGCCCGATGGGCGTGGCGGTGCGCACGTACTTCACCAGCCCGCGCCACGAGGACGACTACCTGGAGTCCTGGCTGGAACTGTGGGACCGCCGCGGCGCCGAGGACCGCCTCCTGCCCGGCTACGGCTGGATCTTCGGCATGGGCGACGGCACGTCGAACGTCGGCCTGGGCGTCCTCAACACCTCCGACTCCTTCAAGGAGCTGGACTGGCGCGAGGTCCTGAAGGCCTGGTGCGCGTCCATGCCGGAGGACTGGGGCTACACCCCCGACAACATGACCGGCCCGATCCGCGGCGCCGCCCTGCCGATGGCCTTCAACCGCCAACCGCACTACACCAAGGGCCTGCTGCTCGTCGGCGACGCCGGCGGCCTGGTGAACCCCTTCAACGGCGAGGGCATCGCCTACGCCATGGAGTCCGGCCAGATCGCCGCCGACGTCATCGTCCAGGCCCACGCCCGGCCGACCCCCGCGAGCCGCGAACTGGCCCTCCAGCGCTACCCGCGCGTCCTGAAGGACACCTACGGCGGCTACTACACGCTCGGCCGCGCCTTCGTGAAGCTCATCGGCAATCCGAAGGTCATGCAGATCGCGGCCCAGCGCGGCCTCACGCACCCCCTGCTGATGAAGTTCACGCTGAAGCTCCTCGCGAACCTCACCGACCCGACGGGCGGCGACGCGATGGACCGCATCATCAACGGCCTCAGCAAGGTGGCGCCGAAGGCCTGAGCGGACGGCAGCGACCGGCCTGCCGGTGTGGATGCCGGTGCCTTGAGCGGGTTTGTCGGCTTGCGGTGCCGATGGCTTGAGCGGGTGGCGGGCTTACGAGGCCGATGGCTTGAGGCGGTGGCCTGCTTGCGCGGCAGCGGCTTGAGCGGGTCGGCGGTCTGTGAGCCGGAGGCCTGTGCGGGGAGCCGGCCCGTGACGCCGGTGGTCCGGTCAGGTGTTCAACGCCGCGACGTTGGCGGACCTGCACGAAGACGCTTGGCATCGGTTTGTCTCCCTGTGATGGTGCCGTGGTGGCGGGAGAGCGGGCTTCCGGCATCGGAAGCCCTCCCCGCCCTTCGGGGCTCATCACAACAGACCGGCCGGGCCGGTCCCAGGGGCAGTCCGGCCACACGGAGCCGGCGGCGTCAACGCCCCTGCCAGGCCCGGACAATTCGGGCGCAAGACGCTGGAGTGACGGGAGCGCACGGGCGGGCCGCGGTGCCGGGTGGCCCCCAGAAGGGCCCTGACGGCCCCTGGAGCGGCCCGGAACCGGGCCGAGGGGTGACGGGGGCCTGGACGACCCCGGACAGGCCGGGAGGGCCGTTGCCTCACAGCGGCAGCGACCCTCTGCCCCGAATGCAGGGATGCGTCGGACGACGCGTGACGTCAGAGGACGCGTACCGCGCCCGACGCCGGGTAGCCCGACAGGTCCTGGATGACGACGCCCTTGGACGGGTTGGCCGCGTCCAGGTACTGGCCGTCCCCAATGTAGACACCCACGTGGTACGCGGAGCCCTTGCCGCCCCAGTACAGGATGTCGCCGACCTGGACGCTGGACAGCGGCACGTCCGTGCCAGCCATCGACTGGTCCTGCGAGACGCGCGGCAGGTCCACACCCACCTGCTTGTACGCGGCCTGCACGAGGGAGGAGCAGTCCCAGGCGTTGGGACCGGTGGCGCCCATGACGTAGGCGTCGCCCACCTGGGCCTTGAGGAACGCGATGACCGTCGCGACGCTGCCGCTGGCAGGGGCCGACACGGAGGTCGAGGCGGACGCGGAGGTGGAGGCGGAGAGGGTGGCGCGCTCGGCGCTGCGCGTGGCGCGCTCGGCGGCGGCCTTGCGGGCGGCCTCGGCGGCCTTCTTCTTGGCCTCCGCCTTCTTCTTCGCCTCGGCGAGGTCCTTCTTGGCCTCCGCGGCGGCCTTGGTGGCGGCGGCGTCACGCTCGGCGCGCAGCTCGTAGTTCGCGGCGGCCTGCTGGGTGGCGGCCGCGGACTGGGCGACCTGAGCGGACATATCGGCCGTCAAGGTGGGCAGTTCGATGGTCTGCGTCACCGGCTCGGCGGCGTTCGCCGAAGCCGACGCACCCGCCGCTGCCATGCTGAGAACGCCACCGGCAACTCCGGCACGCATGGCGATCGAGGAGGTCGCGCTGCGGCGGGGTTTCCGGTGGCTGCGTATGTGAGCGGTGTGGGACATGGGAATAACCGGTACCAGGGGCTCCTTCATATCTTCAAGAAACGTGTGCTGCGCCACAGTTACTCAATCGGGCCCTCAAAACCCCCGAACGAGGCTCTTTATTGACGCCGTAACGGACATTGCGGGCGCCTCGTGACCGGCCTGTGATCACGGTCTTTGATCAATACGCCCGAATTGCCCCGCGCCTACCACCGGTTGGGTTGATTGGCCAAGCCCCGTTCTCATGGAGCTCTCATCCATGTGACGGAGGTCACGCAACGGCCGCCCCGCCGGTCGCGTCCCGGCGCGTAGATCACGACCGGGTCACGAGCACGCGAAGATCGTGAACGCTTGCACGCGTCCACACCTCGCCCCACACGCCCTCTGATGTGTGAACGCGCCTCTATCAAGAGATCAAGTCCATCGCCAATTTGCATGCACGAGAACCCTCTTGATATTGAGACGACCCCTCCGGCCTGCGGTGACGAGCCAAAATGTCACCTCTCGTGATCACTCGGACGCTTCGCGTGTGAAGATCACCGCTCATCCGACTTCATGATCGATCGTCAGGTGGTGGAGATCACAAAGCTTGTGCAATACCCCGTGTCGCAGATCACAGAGCGTCGGGCATAAGATGCACGCGGTTGGGCTTGTGACCTGCTTCACATGTTCCCGATCTTCGCCGGGGCGGGCGGGGTTCGAGGGACAGGTGGGGCGGATGTGAGCCCGACGTAATCCGCCAGCAGTCAGTGCCGACTGAGAGGAGCGAGGAGCGGTGAACGCTTATGCGCCCATCCTCGTACTGGGAGCCCTCGGGGCAGGCTTTGCGATCTTCTCCGTGGTCATGGCCACGTTGATCGGGCCGAAGCGGTACAACCGCGCCAAGCTCGAGGCCTACGAGTGCGGCATCGAGCCGACCCCCACGCCGGCCGGCGGCGGGCGCTTCCCGATCAAGTACTACCTGACGGCGATGCTCTTCATCATCTTCGATATCGAGATCGTCTTCCTCTACCCCTGGGCCGTCACCTTCGACGCCCTGGGGATCTTCGGGCTCGTGGAGATGCTGCTCTTCGTGCTCACCGTCTTCGTCGCGTACGCGTACGTATGGCGGCGCGGCGGCCTGGAATGGGACTGAGGGGCCACAAGTCATGGGACTCGAAGAAAAGCTGCCGAGCGGCTTCCTGCTGACCACCGTCGAGCAGGCCGCGGGCTGGGTGCGCAAGTCGTCGGTCTTCCCGGCCACGTTCGGCCTCGCCTGCTGCGCCATCGAGATGATGACCACCGGCGCCGGGCGCTACGACCTGGCGCGCTTCGGCATGGAGGTCTTCCGGGGCTCGCCGCGCCAGGCGGACCTGATGATCGTCGCCGGCCGGGTCAGCCAGAAGATGGCGCCGGTGCTGCGGCAGGTCTACGACCAGATGCCGAACCCCAAGTGGGTGATCTCCATGGGGGTCTGCGCCTCCTCCGGCGGCATGTTCAACAACTACGCCATCGTCCAGGGCGTCGACCACATCGTGCCGGTCGACATCTACCTCCCCGGCTGCCCGCCCCGGCCGGAGATGCTGCTGGACGCGATCCTCAAGCTCCACCAGAAGATCCAGAGCTCCAAGCTCGGCGTGAACGCCGAGGAGGCGGCCCGCGAGGCGGAGGAAGCGGCGCTCAAGGCGCTGCCCACCATCGAGATGAAGGGGCTGCTGCGGTGAGCGACGCGAACGGCAACACCGGCGGTGCGAACCCGGAGAAGGACCTCAGCGCGTCCAACCTCCCCGGGCAGCGCGGCCAGGGCGGCGAGGAGATCCGCGTCCAGCGCGGCATGTTCGGCGCCGGGAACGGCGGCGACACCACCGGCTACGGCGGCCTGGTCCGATCGGTCCGGCTCCCAGGACCGGCGACCCGCCCCTACGGCGGCTGGTTCGACGAGGTCGCCGACGAGCTGGAGGGCGCGCTGGAGGAGCAGGGCCTGGTCCCCGGCAACGCCATCGAGAGGACGGTCGTCGACCGCGACGAGCTGACCTTCCACATCGAACGCGAGCACCTGGTCCGCGTCGCCCGCACACTGCGCGACGACCCGGCACTGCGCTTCGAGCTGTGCACCGGCGTCAGCGGTGTGCACTACCCGAACGACAAGGGCCGCGAGCTGCACGCCGTCTACCACCTGCGCTCGATCACCCACAACCGGGTGATCCGCCTGGAGGTCAGCGCCCCCGACAGCGACCCGCACATCCCGTCGCTGTTCTCGGTCTATCCGACGAACGACTGGCACGAGCGCGAGACGTACGACTTCTTCGGAATCGTCTTCGACGGCCACCCGGCCCTGACGCGGATCATGATGCCGGACGACTGGCAGGGCTTTCCGCAGCGCAAGGACTACCCCCTCGGCGGCATCCCCGTCGAGTACAAGGGCGCCCAGATCCCGGCTCCGGACCAGCGGAGGTCGTACTCATGAGCACTTCGCACGCCTCCCCTCGCGAGACCACCGAGGGCACCGTCTACACCGTCACCGGCGGCGACTGGGACGAGGTCGTCCAGTCCGCGGCCCGGGCCGACGACGAGCGCATCGTCGTCAACATGGGCCCGCAGCACCCCTCCACGCACGGCGTGCTCCGCCTGATCCTGGAGATCGAGGGCGAGACCGTCACCGAGGCCCGCTGCGGAATCGGTTATCTGCACACCGGCATCGAGAAGAACCTCGAGTACCGGCCGTGGACGCAGGGCACCACGTTCGTGACGCGCATGGACTACCTGACGCCGTTCTTCAACGAGACGGCGTACTGCCTCGGCGTCGAGAAGCTCCTCGGCATCGAGGACCAGATCCCGGACCGCGCCTCGATCATCCGCGTGCTCCTGATGGAGCTGAACCGGCTCTCCTCGCACCTGGTGTGCATCGCCACCGGCGGCATGGAGCTCGGCGCCACCACGATCATGATCTACGGATTCCGTGATCGTGAACTCATTCTCGATATCTACGAGCTGATCACCGGCCTGCGGATGAACCACGCGTACATCCGCCCCGGCGGACTCGCCCAGGACCTGCCGCCCGGCGCGGTGGACCAGATCCGCGAGTTCGTGAAGAAGATGAAGAAGAACCTCCCGGAGTACGACAAGCTCGCCACCGGGAACCCCATCTTCAAGGCCCGTATGCAGGACGTCGGCTACCTCGACCTGGCCGGCTGCATGGCCCTCGGCGCGACGGGCCCGGTCCTGCGCTCCACCGGCCTGCCGCACGACCTGCGCAAGTCCCAGCCGTACTGCGGCTACGAGACGTACGACTTCGAGATCCCGACCGCCGACACCTGCGACTCCTACGGCCGCTTCCTGATCCGGCTGGAGGAGATGCGCCAGTCCCTCCGGATCGTCGAGCAGTGCCTGGACCGGCTCCAGCCCGGCCCGGTCATGGTCGCCGACAAGAAGATCGCCTGGCCGGCCCAGCTCGCCCTGGGCCCCGACGGACTCGGCAACTCCCTCGACCACATCAAGAAGATCATGGGCACGTCCATGGAGGCCCTGATCCACCACTTCAAGCTGGTCACCGAGGGCTTCCGCGTCCCGCCGGGACAGACGTACGCGGCGGTCGAGTCGCCCAAGGGCGAGCTCGGGGTGCACGTCGTGTCCGACGGCGGCACCCGCCCCTACCGGGTCCACTTCCGCGACCCGTCCTTCACCAACCTGCAGGCCATGGCGGCGATGTGCGAGGGCGGCCAGGTCGCCGACGTCATCGTCGCCGTCGCGTCCATCGACCCCGTGATGGGAGGCGTCGACCGGTGACCACATCGTCTTCCGAGCGGGGCGTCAGCCTGGGCATGCCCGAACTGCCCGCACCCGCCTACCCGGACGACGTCCGGGCCCGTCTGGAGACGGACGCGCGCGAGATCATCGCCCGCTACCCGGACTCCCGGTCCGCCCTCCTGCCGCTGCTGCACCTCGTGCAGGCCGAAGAAGGGCACGTGACCCGCACCGGCATGCGGTTCTGCGCGGACGTGCTCGGCCTGACCACGGCCGAGGTCACCGCGGTCGCCACCTTCTACACCATGTACCGCCGCCGGCCGAGCGGTGACTACCAGGTGGGGGTGTGCACCAACACCCTGTGCGCCGTGATGGGCGGCGACGCGATCTTCGAGGAGCTCCAGGAGCACCTCGGCGTCGGCAACGGCGAGACCACCGGCGACGGCAAGGTCACCCTGGAGCACATCGAGTGCAACGCGGCCTGCGACTTCGCGCCGGTCGTGATGGTCAACTGGGAGTTCTTCGACAACCAGACCCCGGCCAGCGCCAAGAGCCTCGTCGACGACCTGCGCGCGGGACGGCCGGTCACGCCCACCCGCGGGGCTCGCATGTGCACCTTCAAGGAGACCGCCCGGGTCCTGGCCGGGTTCCCCGACGAGCGGGACGGGGTCGTGGAGTCCGGGGGAAGCGCGGGACCCGCCTCCCTGGTCGGCCTGAAGCTCGCCAAGGGGGAGACCTCCCCCGCGCGCGTGGTGCACCCGCGCGGTGAGGCGGCCCGGACCGGGGCACCGCACGAGCCGTCACCGACGGAGCACCTGAGCTCGCACGACGCGCCGCAGGACACATCGGCCTCCGACCCGGCCCACCCGGCCGGGCCCACCGCCGAGGAGGGGGAGTGATGACCTTGGCACCCGAGCTGAAAGACACGAGCCCCGAGAAGCTGCTCGCACCGGTGCTGTCGGCCTTCTGGGACGAGGACAGGTCCTGGACGCTGGACGTCTACCGACGGCACGACGGGTACGAAGGGCTGCGCAAGGCGCTCGCCATGTCGCCGGACGACCTGATCGCGTACGTCAAGGACTCCGGTCTGCGCGGGCGCGGCGGCGCCGGGTTCCCGACGGGGATGAAGTGGCAGTTCATTCCCCAGGGAGACGGAAAGCCGCACTATCTGGTTGTCAACGCCGACGAGTCGGAGCCCGGGACGTGCAAGGACATCCCGCTCCTCTTCGCGAACCCGCACAGCCTCATCGAGGGCATGATCATCGCGTGCTACGCCATCAGGTCTTCGCATGCCTTCATCTATCTGCGTGGTGAAGTCGTCCCGGTGCTGCGGCGGTTGCACTCGGCCGTGCGCGAGGCGTACGAGGCCGGCTTCCTCGGCGAGAACATCCTGGACAGCGGACTCGACCTCGACATCACCGTGCACGCGGGCGCGGGCGCGTACATCTGCGGTGAGGAGACCGCACTGCTGGACTCGCTCGAAGGCCGCCGGGGCCAGCCGCGGCTTCGTCCCCCCTTCCCTGCCGTCGCGGGCCTCTACGCGTGCCCGACTGTGGTGAACAACGTCGAATCGATCGCCTCGGTTCCCGCGATCCTGCAGCGGGGCAAGGAGTGGTTCCGGTCGATGGGCAGTGAGAAGTCGCCCGGCTTCACGCTCTACTCCCTCAGCGGTCACGTCGCCGGCCCCGGCCAGTACGAGGCGCCGCTCGGGATCACGCTCCGCCAGCTCCTCGACATGAGCGGCGGGATGCGCCCCGGGCACCGCCTCAAGTTCTGGACGCCGGGCGGCTCCTCGACCCCGATGTTCACCGACGAGCATCTCGACGTCCCTCTTGATTACGAAGGAGTGGGCGCCGCGGGTTCCATGCTCGGCACAAAGGCTCTCCAGTGCTTCGACGAGACGACCTGTGTGGTCCGTGCCGTCACCCGCTGGACCGAGTTCTACGCCCACGAGTCCTGCGGCAAGTGCACACCCTGCCGCGAAGGCACCTACTGGCTCGTGCAGTTGCTGCGCGACATCGAGGCCGGCAAGGGACAGATGTCCGACCTCGACAAGCTGAACGACATCGCCGACAACATCAACGGCAAGTCCTTCTGCGCCCTCGGCGACGGCGCCGCCTCGCCGATCTTTTCCTCGCTCAAGTACTTCCGCGAGGAGTACGAGCAGCACATCACGGGCCGGGGCTGTCCCTTCGACCCGGCCAAGTCGACGGCTTGGGCCGACCGCACGGAGGTGAACGCATGACCGTGACCACCAGCTCTCCCTCCGGCGGGGGAGAGGCGGCGGTCCCGCCGGAGGACCTCGTGTCGCTGACGATCGACGGCGCGGAGATCAGCGTGCCCAAGGGCACCCTGGTCATCCGGGCCGCCGAGCAGCTCGGCATCGAGATCCCCCGGTTCTGCGACCACCCCCTGCTCGACCCGGCCGGCGCCTGCCGCCAGTGCATCGTCGAGGTCGAGGGCCAGCGCAAGCCCATGGCGTCCTGCACCATCACCTGCACCGACGGCATGGTGGTCAAGACCCATCTCACCTCCCCGGTCGCGGAGAAGGCCCAGAAGGGTGTGATGGAGCTCCTGCTCATCAACCACCCGCTGGACTGCCCGGTCTGCGACAAGGGCGGCGAGTGCCCGCTGCAGAACCAGGCCATGTCGCACGGCGACGCCGACTCCCGCTTCGAGGGCCGCAAGCGGACCTACGAGAAGCCCGTCCCGATCTCCACGCAGGTGCTGCTCGACCGCGAGCGGTGCGTGCTGTGCGCCCGCTGCACCCGGTTCTCCAACCAGGTCGCGGGCGACCCGATGATCGAGCTGATCGAGCGGGGCGCGCTCCAGCAGGTCGGCACCGGCGAGGGCGACCCGTTCGAGTCGTACTTCTCCGGCAACACCATCCAGATCTGCCCGGTCGGCGCGCTGACCTCGGCGGCGTACCGATTCCGCTCCCGCCCCTTCGACCTGGTCTCCTCACCGTCGGTGTGCGAGCACTGCTCCGGCGGCTGCGCCACGCGCACCGACCACCGGCGCGGCAAGGTCATGCGGCGTCTCGCGGCCGAGGACCCCGAGGTCAACGAGGAGTGGATCTGCGACAAGGGGCGGTTCGGGTTCCGGTACGCGCAGCAGCGCGACCGGCTTCAGACGCCGCTGGTGCGCAACGCCGAGGGCGAGCTGGAACCGGCCTCCTGGCCGGAGGCGCTGCAGATCGCCGCCCAGGGCCTGCTGGCCTCCCGGGGCCGCACCGGAGTCCTGACCGGCGGCCGCCTCACCATCGAGGACGCCTACGCCTACAGCAAGTTCGCGCGCGTGGCGCTCGACACCAACGACATCGACTTCCGCGCGCGCGTGCACAGCGGAGAGGAGGCCGACTTCCTCGCCGCCCGGATCGCCGGACGCGGCCGGGACCTCGACGGCACGGGCGTCACCTACACCGCGCTGGAGAAGGCACCGGCCGTCCTGCTGGTCGGGTTCGAGGCGGAGGAGGAGGCACCCGGCGTCTTCCTGCGACTGCGTAAGGCTTGGCGCAAGCACGGGCAGCGGACCTTCTCGCTCGCCACACACGCCACCCGGGGTCTGGAGAAGGCCGGCGGCACGCTGCTGCCGGCCGCTCCCGGCACCGAGACCGAGTGGCTGGACGCGCTCGCGAACGGCGCCGGCCTGGAGGACGACGGTGCGCTCGCCGCCGAGGCGCTGCGCACCGAGGGCGCGGTGATCGTCGTCGGAGAGCGGCTGGCCGCCGTGGCCGGCGGGCTCACCGCCGCCGCGCGTACCTCCTCCGCCACCGGCGCCCGGCTGGTGTGGATGCCGCGCCGGGCCGGGGAACGCGGCGCGATCGAGGTGGGCGCGCTGCCGTCGCTGCTGCCGGGCGGGCGCCCGGCCACCGATCCGCGCGCGCGTGACGAGGTCGCCGGCGTCTGGGGCGTGGCGGATCTCCCGCACCGCTACGGCCGTGACACCGGCCAGATCGTGGAGGCCGCCGCGACCGGGGAACTCCAGGCCCTGCTGGTGGCGGGCGTGGAGATCGCCGACCTGTCCGACCCGGCACGCGCGCGTGCGGCGCTCGACGAGGTGGGCTTCCTGGTCTCGCTGGAACTGCGGCCGAGCGAGGTCAGCCGCAAGGCCGATGTCGTCCTGCCCGTCGCCGCGGTCGCCGAGAAGGCCGGCACCTTCCTCAACTGGGAAGGCCGGATCCGCTTCTTCGAGGCCGCGCTCAAGCCCGACCAGATGACCCGCCGCTCCGCGCCGACCGACGCGCGCGTGCTGCAGATGCTGGCCGACGCCATGGACGTCCACCTCGGACTGCCGGATCTGCGCACCGTACGCGGCGAGATCGACCGGCTCGGCACCTGGGACGGCCCGCGGGCCACGGAACCCCTGGAGACCGCGGCCGCGCTGCCGCGGCCGGCCGCCGGGGAAGCCGTACTCGCCGGGCACCGGCTGCTGCTCGACCAGGGCCTCCTCCAGCAGGGCGACGAGGCACTCGCCGGCACCCGGCACGCCGCCCGCGCGCGGGTGTCGTCCGCGACGGCCGCCGAGGCGGGCGTCAAGGACGGCGACCTGCTCGCGGTCACCGGCCCCCAGGGGGTCGTGGAACTCCCGATCCAGATCAGCGACATGCCCGACCGGGTGGTGTGGCTCCCGCTGAACTCCACCGGCGGCGGCGTCGCCTCCGACACCGGGGCGCGGCCCGGCTCCCTCGTCCGCATCGGCCCGGCGACACTCGCCGGCGAGGCCCCCAAGGAGGTGGAGGCATGAGCCCGTACCTCGCCGCAGAAGACCTCTCGATGTTCGGCACCGACCCCTGGTGGCTGGTCGCCATCAAGGCGGTGTTCTGCTTCGCCTTCCTGATGGTGACCGTGCTGGTCTCCATCGTCATGGAGCGCAAGGTCGTCGCCTGGATGCAGCTGCGCATCGGCCCGAACCGGCACGGTCCCTGGGGCATGCTCCAGTCGCTCGCCGACGGCATCAAGCTGATGCTGAAGGAGGACGTGATCGTCAAGCGCGCGGACAAGGCGGTGTACGTCCTCGCGCCGGTCATCGCGGCGATCCCGGCCTTCATGGCGATCGCGGTGATCCCCTTCGGCCCGGCCGGCAACGAGATCTCGATCTTCGGCCAGCGCACCACGATGCAGCTCACCGACCTGCCGATCGCGATGCTCTACATCCTCGCGGTCGCCTCGGTCGGCATCTACGGCATCGTGCTGGCGGGCTGGAGCTCCGGCTCGACGTACCCGCTGCTGGGGGGCCTGCGCTCCTGCGCGCAGATGATCTCCTACGAGATCGCGATGGGCGCCGCCTTCGCCTCCGTGTTCCTCTACTCGGGGTCGATGTCGACGTCGACGATCGTCGAGCAGCAGGCCGACCGCTGGTACATCGTGCTGCTGCCGGTCTCCTTCATCATCTACATCGTGACGATGGTCGGTGAGACCAACCGCGCCCCCTTCGACATGCCGGAGTCCGAGGGCGACCTGGTCGGCGGCTTCAACACCGAGTACTCGTCGATCAAGTTCGCGATGTTCATGCTCGCCGAGTACGTCAACATGGTGACCGTCTCGGCCGTCGCCACCACGCTGTTCCTCGGCGGCTGGCGGGCCCCCTGGCCGATCAGCACCTTCTGGGAGGGCGCCAACCACGGCTGGTGGCCACTGCTGTGGTTCACGGTCAAGGTCCAGCTGCTGCTGTTCATGTTCATCTGGATCCGCGGCACCCTCCCGCGTGTCCGCTACGACCAGCTGATGAAGCTCGGCTGGAAGGTCCTCATCCCGGTCTCGCTGGTGTGGCTGATGCTCGTCGCGAGCGTGAGGGCCTTCAGGAACGAGGGCTACGACTTCGCCGACATCGCCCTCTACGTGGGCGGCGGCGTCCTCGCCCTGCTCCTGCTCTCCTTCGTCGCCGACGTGTTCCGCGAGAAGGCCAAGAAGGCCGAACAACCGGCCGAGACCCCGGCCGCCTTCGACCCGATGGCGGGCGGATTCCCCGTACCGCCCCTGCCCGGACAGGAACTCCCACCGGTCCCGCGCCGCCGCTCGCACCGTGAGCGGGAGCTGATTGTCAGTGGCGGGCCCGATACTCAGAGTGACGGATCTCTGGGCGGAACTACGGATGGAAAGGAGGCGTCCGATGACTGAGGAACCCAAGGACACCAAGCCCGGTTTCCAGAACCCCGTGGCCGGCTTCGGCGTGACCTTCAAGGCCATGTTCAAGAAGCGGCTGACCGAGCAGTACCCGGAGCAGCAGAAGACCACGGCCCCGCGCTTCCACGGACGGCACCAGCTCAACCGCCATCCCGACGGCCTGGAGAAGTGCGTCGGCTGCGAACTGTGCGCCTGGGCCTGCCCCGCCGACGCGATCTACGTGGAGGGCGCGGACAACACCGACGAGGAGCGCTACTCGCCGGGCGAGCGGTACGGCCGCGTCTACCAGATCAACTACGCCCGCTGCATCCTGTGCGGCCTGTGCATCGAGGCCTGCCCCACCCGCGCGCTCACGATGACCAACGAGTTCGAGCTGGCCGACTCCAGCCGTGCCAACCTCATCTACACCAAGGAGCAGCTGCTCGCCGGTCTCGAGGAGGGCATGGTCGACTCGCCCCATGCCATCTACCCCGGGACGGACGAACAGGACTACTACCGGGGCCTGGTGACGGAGGCGGCGCCCGGCACCGAGCAGCAGGTCGCCCACTCCGAGGGCGAGGTCGTGCAGGAGGCCGACTCGACCTTCGGCGGGACGGAACCGGCGTCGGGGAAGGTGACCGGCCGATGACCACCCAGCTCGCCGCCTACTCCACCTCCACCGGAGAGGCCGTCCAGTTCTGGATCCTCGGCACCGTCGCGGTGATCGGCGCCCTGGGCACCATCCTCATGAAGAGGGCCGTGCACAGCGCCCTCTGCCTCGCCGGCACCATGATCGTCCTGGCGGTGTTCTACCTCGCCAACGGCGCCTACTTCCTGGGCGTCGTGCAGATCGTCGTCTACACCGGCGCGATCATGATGCTGTTCCTGTTCGTGGTGATGCTCGTCGGCGTCACCGCGGCGGACTCCCTGAAGGAGACCATCAAGGGCCAGCGCTGGCTGGCCCTGCTGTGCGGACTCGGCTTCGGCGTTCTGCTGATCGCCGGGATCGGCAACGCGTCCCTGAAGGATTTCAACGGCATCGGTCAGGCGAACGCCGGGGGCAACGTGGAGGGCCTGGCCGCTCTCCTCTTCACCAAGTACGTCTTCGCGTTCGAGATCACCGGCGCCCTGCTCATCACGGCCGCCGTCGGCGCCATGGTGCTCACCCACCGCGAGCGCACCGAGCGCGCCAAGACGCAGCGGGAGCTCTCCGAGGAGCGCGTCCGCGAGGGCAAGCAGCTGCCGCCCCTGCCGGCGCCCGGTGTGTACGCCCGGCACAACGCGGTCGACATCGCGGGCCTGCTGCCCGACGGCACACCGTCCGACCTCACCGTCAGCAAGACCCTGCGCGAGCGCGGCCAGATCCGTGACGTCTCGCAGGAGGCGATCAACGACCTCAAGGCCCTGGAGCAGCGGTCCGAGGAGAGGCTGGAGCGCCGGGCGGTCGGGCCGGCGAAGTTCCAGCGGTCCGAGGAGGCGCCGAAGTGAACCCCGTCAACTACCTCTATCTCGCGGCCCTGTTGTTCACGATCGGCGCCAGCGGCGTGCTGATCAGGCGCAACGCGATCGTCGTGTTCATGTGCATCGAGCTCATGCTCAACGCCTGCAACCTCGCGTTCGTCGCCTTCTCCCGGATGCACGGCAACCTCGACGGCCAGGTCATCGCCTTCTTCACGATGGTCGTCGCCGCCGCCGAGGTCGTCGTCGGGCTCGCGATCATCGTGTCCCTGTTCCGTGCCCGCCACTCGGCCTCGGTCGACGACGCCAGCCTGATGAAGCTGTAAGGGGTCGGAAGAATCGTGGAGAACCTCATTGCGCTGCTGGTGGCGGCGCCCCTGCTCGGAGCGGCGGTCCTGCTGTGCGGCGGGCGGCGGCTGGACGCCGTCGGCCACTGGATCGGCACCCTGCTCGCGGCCGTCTCCTTCGTGCTCGGCCTGGTGCTGTTCACCGACATGCTCGGCCAGGACGCCGAACACCGCGTCATGGGCCAGCACCTGTTCAGCTGGGTCCCGGTCGAGGGCTTCCAGGCGGACGTCGCCTTCCAGCTCGACCAGTTGTCCATGACGTTCGTGCTGCTGATCACGGGCGTCGGATCGCTGATCCACCTGTACTCGATCGGGTACATGGAGCACGACGAGCGGCGCCGCCGCTTCTTCGGCTATCTGAACCTGTTCCTCGCGGCGATGCTGATCCTCGTCCTCGCCGACAACTACCTGCTGCTGTACGTCGGCTGGGAGGGCGTCGGTCTCGCCTCCTACCTGTTGATCGGCTTCTGGCAGCACAAGCCCAGCGCCGCCACGGCCGCGAAGAAGGCCTTCCTGGTCAACCGCGTCGGCGACATGGGCCTGTCCATCGCGATCATGCTGATGTTCCTGTGGTTCGGCACCTTCGCCTTCGGCCCGGTGCTCGGCAGCCACGGGGAGGCGGGGCTCGCCGGTGCCGCCGGTGAGGACAAGCTGACCGCGATCGCCCTGATGCTGCTGCTCGCCGCCTGCGGCAAGTCCGCCCAGGTGCCGCTGCAGTCCTGGCTCGGGGACGCCATGGAGGGCCCGACCCCGGTCTCGGCCCTCATCCACGCCGCGACCATGGTGACCGCGGGCGTCTACCTGATCGTCCGCTCCGCGGCCGTCTTCAACGGCGCCCCGGACGCGCAGCTGGTCGTCACCATCGTCGGCGCGGTCACGCTCCTGTTCGGTGCGATCGTCGGTTGCGCGAAGGACGACATCAAGAAGGCGCTGGCCGGCTCGACCATGTCGCAGATCGGCTACATGATCCTCGCCGCCGGCCTCGGCCCCATCGGCTACGTCTTCGCGATCATGCACCTGGTGACGCACGGCTTCTTCAAGGCCGGCCTGTTCCTCGGCGCCGGCTCGGTCATGCACGGCATGAACGACGAGGTCGACATGCGCCGCTACGGCGGACTGCGCAAGTACATGCCGGTCACCTTCGTCACCTTCGGCCTCGGCTACCTGGCCATCATCGGCTTCCCGGGCCTGTCCGGCTTCTTCTCCAAGGACAAGATCATCGAGGCGGCGTTCGCCAAGGGCGGCACCGAAGGCTGGATCCTCGGCGCCTGCGCCCTGCTCGGCGCGGCCATCACGGCGTACTACATGACGCGCGTGATGCTGATGACGTTCTTCGGCGAGGAGCGCTGGCGCAACGCACCGACGCCGTCCCCGGACCGGCCGGACGTGGAGCCCGCCGCCGAGACACGCGGCGAGTACACCCCGCCGCATCCGCACGAGTCGCCCAAGGTCATGACGATCCCGATGATCGTGTTGGCTGTCGGGTCGGTGGCCGGCGGCGCGTTCTTCAGCATCGGCGACCGGTTCATGCACTGGCTGGAGCCGATCACCGGGCACAGTCACGGCAACCCGCCGATCAGCGCGGGTGTGGTCACCGGCGCGACCGTCGCGTGCATGATCATCGGCGTCGCCCTCGCCTGGGCCCAGTACGGCCGCCGTCCGGTCCCGGCCGTCGCCCCGCGCGGCTCGCTGCTCACCCGGGCCGCCCGGCGCGACCTGCTCCAGGACGACTTCAACCACGTCGTCCTCGTCCGCGGCGGCGAGCACCTGACGCGGTCCCTGGTCTACGTCGACCACACCCTGGTCGACGGCGTCGTCAACGGCACGGCGGCCTCGGTCGGCGGCCTCTCCGGGCGGATGCGCAGGCTGCAGAACGGCTTCGCCCGCTCCTACGCGGTCTCGATGTTCGGGGGTGCGGCGGTCATCGTCGCCGCGACCCTGCTGATGAGGGCGGTCTGATACCGATGTCCTTTCCTCTGCTGACAGCGACAGCGGCGCTCCCGGCCATCGGAGCGATCGCCACGGCCGCCGTACCGGCCGCGAAGCGCACCGCCGCCAAGTGGCTGGCGCTGCTCTTCTCGCTCGCCACGTTCGTCCTGGCGGTCACCGTCCTGGTCCGTTTCGACCCGGACGGCGACCGCTACCAGCTCACCGAGTCCCACGCCTGGATCGCCGACTTCGGCGTCCGCTACGAACTGGGTGTGGACGGCATCGGGGTGGCGCTGATCGCCCTGACCGCCCTGCTCATCCCGTTCATCATCCTCGCGGGCTGGCACGACGCCGACCCGCTGGAGACCGGCAGCAGCCGCTGGCGGCCGACGCAGGGCTTCTTCGCCCTGATCCTCGGCGTCGAGGCGATGGTGATCCTCTCCTTCGAGGCCACCGACGTCTTCCTCTTCTACATCTTCTTCGAAGCCATGCTGATCCCGATGTACTTCCTCATCGGCGGCTTCGGGGACCGTGCCCACGAGCACGGTGAGAAGGCGGCGGCGACGCAACGGTCGTACGCGGCGGTGAAGTTCCTCCTTTACAACCTGGCCGGCGGTCTGATCATGCTGGCCGCGGTGATCGGCCTGTACGTGGTCGCCGGGAACTTCTCGCTCCAGGAGATCGCCGAGGCCCGCGCCAACGGCACGCTCGACATGTCGACCAGCACCGAACGGTGGCTGTTCCTCGGCTTCTTCTTCGCCTTCGCGGTGAAGGCGCCGCTGTGGCCGCTGCACACCTGGCTGCCCAACGCCATGCAGGAGTCCACCGCCCCGGTCGCCGTGCTCATCACGGCGGTCGTCGACAAGGTCGGCACCTTCGCGATGCTCCGCTTCTGCCTCCAGCTCTTCCCGGAGGCCAGCAAGTGGGCCACACCCGTGATCCTCGTCCTCGCCCTGATCAGCATCATCTACGGGGCGCTGCTCGCGGTCGGCCAGCGGGACATCAAGCGCCTGATCGCCTACGCGTCCATCTCCCACTTCGGCTTCATCATCATGGGCATCTTCGCGATGACCAGCCAGGGCCAGTCCGGCGCGACGCTCTACATGATCAACCACGGCATCTCGACGGCCGCGCTGATGCTGGTGGCGGGCTTCCTGATCTCCCGGCGCGGATCGCGGCTCATCGCCGACTACGGCGGAGTGCAGAAGGTCGCCCCGGTGCTCGCCGGCACGTTCCTGATCGGCAGCCTGGCGACGCTGTCACTGCCGGGGCTGGCACCGTTCGTCAGTGAGTTCCTGGTCCTGGTCGGCACGTTCACGCGCTACCCGGTGATCGGCATCATCGCCACCTTCGGCATCGTCCTCGCCGCGCTCTACACCCTCGTCCTCTACCAGCGGACGATGACGGGCCCGGTGAAACCGGAGGTCTCCGCGATGCCGGACCTCAGGATGCGGGAGCTCGTGGTCGTCGCCCCGCTGGTCGTCCTGCTGATCTTCCTGGGCGTCTACCCGAAGCCCGTCACGCAGATCATCGATCCGGCGGTAAAGCAGACCATGTCCGACGTACAGAAGAAGGACCCCCAGCCCGAGGTGGAGGCGGCCAAGTGAGCGCAACAGCCGTCCACAGCCTGTGGACAACCGCGGCCGAGCCGATCACCAAGATCGACGCGCCGAAGTTCGAGTACGGACAGTTGTCGCCGACCCTGATCGTCGTCGGTGCGGCGATCGTCGGGATCCTGATCGAGGCGTTCGTCCCGCGAAAGTCGCGTTACTACGCCCAGATGTTCGTGTCCGTCGTCGCGCTCGCCGCCGCCTTCGCCGCGGTCGTGGCGCTCGCGGCCGACGGGTACGGCACGACCAAGGCGCGCATCGCGGCGATGGGCGCGATCGCCGTCGACGGGCCGGCCCTGTTCCTGCAGGGCACGATCCTGCTGGTGGCGCTGGTGGGCCTGTTCACCTTCGCCGAGCGGCGCCTCGACCCGGTGGTGCACGGCAACCGCGTCGACTCCTTCGCCGCGCAGGCCGCGTCCGTGCCGGGCAGCGAGAGCGAGAAGGCCGCGGTCAAGGCCGGGTTCACCACCACCGAGGTGTTCCCGCTGCTGCTGTTCGCCGTCGCCGGCATGCTGATCTTCCCGGCGGCCAACGACCTGCTGACGCTGTTCGTCGCGCTGGAGGTCCTCTCCCTGCCGCTGTACCTGCTGTGCGCGCTGGCCCGCCGCAAGCGGCTCATGTCGCAGGAGGCGGCGGTCAAGTACTTCCTGCTCGGCGCCTTCGCCTCCGCGTTCACCCTGTTCGGCATCGCCCTGCTCTACGGCTACGCGGGCTCGATGTCGTACGCGACGATCGCGCAGGTCGTCGAGGGCACCGTGCAGGACGTCAACCCGGCGCTCGCCGACACCATGGGCAACGACGCGCTGCTGCTGATCGGCGCCGCGCTGCTGGTGATGGGCCTGCTGTTCAAGGTGGGCGCGGTGCCCTTCCACATGTGGACGCCGGACGTGTACCAGGGCGCGCCGACGCCGGTGACCGGGTTCATGGCGGCGGCGACGAAGGTGGCGGCGTTCGGCGCGCTGCTGCGGCTGCTGTACGTCGTGCTGCCGGGCCTGCGCTGGGACTGGCGGCCGGTCATGTGGGCCGTGGCCATCGTCACCATGCTGGGCGGTGCGATCGTCGCGATCACGCAGACCGACATCAAGCGGCTGCTGGCGTACTCGTCGATCGCGCACGCCGGGTTCATCCTCGCGGGTGTCATCGCGACCACGCCCGACGGTGTCTCGTCGGTGCTGTTCTACCTGGCGGCGTACTCGTTCGTGACGATCGGCGCCTTCGCGGTGGTCACCCTGGTCCGCGACGCGGGCGGTGAGGCGACGCACCTGTCCAAGTGGGCGGGGCTCGGCCGACGCTCGCCGCTGGTGGCGGCCGTGTTCGCGGTGTTCCTGCTGGCCTTCGCGGGCATTCCGCTGACGTCCGGCTTCACCGGGAAGTTCGCCGTGTTCAAGGCGGCGGCGGAGGGCGGGGCCGCCCCGCTCGTCGTCATCGGTGTGATCTCGTCGGCGATCGCGGCGTTCTTCTACATCCGCGTCATCGTGCTGATGTTCTTCAGCGAGCCGCGGCCGGAGGGCCCGACGGTGGCCGTGCCGTCGCCGCTGACGATGACGGCGATCGGGGTGGGCGTGGCGGTCACGCTGGTGCTCGGTGTGGCGCCGCAGTACTTCCTGGATCTGGCGGGGCAGGCGGGCGTGTTCGTCCGCTGACGTCCCCGTACGCCTCGGTGGGACCCGGCCTCCTACGGGAGCCGGGTCCCGCGGCGTTTCGGATCAGGGACAGGTCACCCTGGGGTTCCAGGGGTGGAAGACGCCTCTGGGGTTGTCCTTGAAGATCCAGGCCCGCAGCGTGTAGACGACACCCAGACCGGGGATCTCCTCCGGCCCGTCGAAGTGCCGGTCGCCGAACATGACCGGGCGGTCCCGGCCCGTCTCCACCTTCTGGTCGGCGTCCCGGACGATCCACTCCACGGGCTCCGGCGCGCAGCCTGCCGTGCTTGTCCCTGTGGTGGACGACTGCGGCGGGTTTCACCGGATCGGTGGAGTTGATGAGCCTCCCTTGACGTAGTGGTAGCCCATGCCGCCTTCTCCTGCCAGGCGGGCCGTCCATTGGGCTGAGTCGAACGCGAGTATGGGCACGTCGCCTCGACCGGGCGGGACCTGTGGATAACTCCGGGGCTGTCGGTGCGGGCGCCTATGGTGGACGCAGTGGTCGAGGAGCGACGCACGGGGGACGCAACGATGGGCGCTACGGGCGGGACAGATGTGATGACGGAACTGGACGCGGTGACCGGGACCGGGGCCGTGACCGGCGCGGGCGGCAACCCCGCCGGGCCCCTCGGCGCCGACGCGAGCGAGGCGCTGGCCGCGCTGCACCGGGTCTTCGGCTTCGACGCCTTCCGCGGCGAGCAGGAAGCCGTCATCGACCATGTGGTGGCGGGCGGCGACGCCGTCGTGCTCATGCCGACCGGCGGCGGCAAGTCGCTGTGCTACCAGATCCCGTCCCTGGTCAGGCCGGGTACGGGTGTGGTCGTCTCCCCGCTCATCGCCCTGATGCAGGACCAGGTGGACGCGCTGCGGGCGCTGGGCGTGCGGGCCGGGTTCATGAACTCCACGCAGGACTTCGACGAGCGGCGCCTGATGGAGGCCGAGTTCCTCGCCGGGGAGCTGGATTTGCTGTACCTGGCGCCGGAGCGGCTGCGGCTGGAGGGCACGCTCGATCTGCTCTCCCGCGGGAAGATCTCCGTCTTCGCGATCGACGAGGCGCACTGCGTCTCCCAGTGGGGCCACGACTTCCGGCCCGACTACCTGGCGCTGTCCCTGCTCGGCGAGCGCTGGCCGGACGTGCCGCGGATCGCCCTCACGGCGACGGCCACGCATGCGACGCACCAGGAGATCACCCAGCGGCTGAACATGCCGACGGCCCGCCACTTCGTGGCGAGCTTCGACCGGCCCAACATCCAGTACCGGATCGTGCCCAAGGCCGACCCGAAGAAGCAGCTGCTGAGCTTCCTGCGCGAGGAGCACGCGGAAGACGCGGGCATCGTCTACTGCCTCTCACGCAAGTCGGTGGAGTCGACCGCAGAGTTCCTCAGCCGCAACGGCGTCGAGGCGGTGCCCTACCACGCGGGCCTGGACGCGGGCACGCGCGCGGCCCACCAGTCCCGCTTCCTGCGGGAGGACGGCCTGGTCGTGGTGGCGACCATCGCCTTCGGCATGGGCATCGACAAGCCGGACGTCCGCTTCGTCGCCCACCTCGACCTGCCCAAGTCGGTCGAGGGCTACTACCAGGAGACGGGCCGGGCCGGCCGCGACGGTCTGCCCTCGACGGCCTGGATGGCCTACGGCCTGAACGACGTCATCCAGCAGCGCAAGCTGATCCAGTCCGGCGAAGGCGACGAGGCCTTCCGGCGCCGGGCCCAGGCCCACCTGGACTCGATGCTGGCGCTGTGCGAGACGGCCCAGTGCCGCCGGGGCCAGCTCCTCGCCTACTTCGGCCAGGACCCGGACGCCTCCGGCTGCGGCAACTGCGACACCTGCCTGACCCCGCCGGAGACCTGGGACGGCACGATCGCTGCGCAGAAGGCGCTGTCGACGGTGGTCAGACTGCAGAGGGAGCGCGGGCAGAAGTTCGGCGCGGTGCAGATCGTCGACATCCTGCTGGGCAAGCGGACCGCCAAGGTCATCCAGTTCGACCACGACCAGCTGTCCGTGTTCGGCATCGGTGAGGAGCTCACCGAAGGCGAATGGCGTGGCGTCGTCCGGCAGTTGCTCGCCCAGGGGCTGCTCGCGGTGGAGGGCGAGTACGGCACGCTGGTGCTGACCGAGGCCAGCGGGGCGGTGCTGCGGCGGGAGCGGGACGTGCCGCTGCGCAAGGAGCCGAAGAAGCCGGTGACCTCCCGGTCGGGGTCCTCGTCCGCGGGCTCCGGGCGGGGCGAGCGCAAGGGCAAGGCGGTCGCCGCCGAGCTGCCCGAGGAACTGCTGCCGGCTTTCGAGGCGTTGCGCGCATGGCGCGCGGAGCAGGCTCGTGAGCAGGGCGTCCCGGCGTATGTGATCTTCCACGACGCCACACTGCGGGAGATCGCCATGGCGTGGCCGACGTCGGTCGGGCAGCTCGGCGGGATCAACGGGGTCGGTGAGAAGAAGCTCGCAACATACGGGGAAGGTGTGCTGGAGGTTCTCGCGGCCCTGGGCGAGCCGGTTCCGGCAGGGGGCTCGGCCCCGGCCCAGGACTCCGGCCGGGCTCCGGCTCACGCACCCGGTCAGGACGCGGGCGAGCCGGACGACTGGCCGGAGATGGACGCGGAGCCGGAGCCCGACGACTGGATATAGAGCCGGACCCCGGCCGGGTCAGACGGGCAGGGGGGCCGGACCGGTCACAACGCCCGTCCCGCGTACGCCCTGACATCCGCGTCGGAGTCCGTCGTCGCCGTGGCGAGGGCCGCCCGGGCCTCCTCGGTGGTGCGGTGCCGGGTCAGGGCCAGGACGGCGGCTTTGCGGACGTCGGCGTTGGGGTCCGCCAGAGCCTTGGCGAGGGCCGGGACGGCCATGTCGGGGTCGGCGACGGACAGGGCCGTGGCGGCTCCGGCCCGGACCTGCCAGGCCGGCTCGGACAGGGCGGTCACGGCGCGTGCGGTGATTGGTGCCGGGCAGCCGGTGGTCCCGAGCGCTCCGTAGGCCGCTGCCCGCACCAGAGCATCGGGGTCGTCGAGGAGGCCGGTGAGGGCCGCCTCGATCGCACCGGCGGTGGGATCGGCGCCGGCCCGGGCGTCATCCGCCGGCCGCTCGGCACCCACCGTGGCCAGGCCCTTGGCGAGCGCGACCCGGACCTCGCGGGAAGGGTCGGCGCCCGCCGCACGGGCCAGTTCACCGGCGGCGTCGACGGACACCAGGGCGCGTACGGCCTCGATGCGGACGGCGATGTCGGAGTCGGCGAGGGAGCCCGCGAACAGGGCGGCGTCTCCGAGGCGCAGGGCGCGCAGGACGTCCAGGGCCGCGGCGCGGACCACCGGGTCCGGCTCTGCCAGCGCGGCGGCGAGGCCGTCGCGCAGGTCGGGCTCGGCCGGGAGCGTCTCGACGAGCTCGCGCAGTGACGCGGCCGCGGCGGCACGCACCTCCGCGGCGGTGTCGCGCAGGGCGGAGGCGAGGGCGCTGCCCGTCCCCGGCGGGAGGGTCTCGGTGAGCACGGCGACGGCCTCGCGGCGAACAGCGGGCGCGGAGTCGGTCAAGTACGGCTGAAGGGCGTCGAGTTCGGGCTCCTCCTCGGCGAGGGCGACGAGTTCGAGCAGTCGGGCGGAGGACCGCTCGCCGGAAGGCACAGGGGCCGAGGCCCGCGGTGCCGGAGTCCGCTCCGGATCCGCCGCCCCCGCTGTCGCCCCCACCGGGGCCGCGACCGGCGCCACGTCCCGCGAGCCCGCCATGGCCACATCCTCGGCGTGGACCTCGCCGAGGGCACGAGACGGGCCGCCGACGGGATCGAAACCGTCGACGGGAACGAGATAGGGAGCCACGGGCCGGGCCGTGAACTCCATCGCACCAGAGGGGGACTTGTGCAGATCTAGGTGGTGGAACCAGGACGCGTCATCGCGCCGGGGGTGATCGAGGCGGTCGTGGTAGAGGCCCCAGCGGGACTCCGTGCGGGCCAGGGAGGACCGCGCGGCCATCTCCGCGCAGTCGCGGATGAAGGTGACCTCGGCGCAGCGCATCAGCTCGTGCGCGGTGCGGGCCCCCATCGCCGCGATGTCGGTGTGCATCCGCTCGAACGCCTCCAACGCCAGCGACAGCCGGGCGCCGGACTTGGGCGGGGCCACGTAGTCGTTCACGAAGCGGCGCAGCTTGTACTCGACCTGGGGCTGCGGCGGGCCGTCGGGGTTGCGCAGCGGGCGGTAGATCAGCTCGTGCGCCTCCCGGAGCTGCTCCGCGGGCAACTCGCCCGCGTAGGCCTGGTACCGGGACGCGTCCGCTCCCGCGAGGTCGCCGAAGACGAACGCTCCGATCATGTAGTTGTGCGGCACGCAGGCCAGGTCACCGGCCGCGTACAGCCGGGGCACGGTCGTACGGGCGTGGTCGTCGACGCGGACGCCGGAGGCGGAGTGGCCGCCGCACAGGCCGATCTCGGAGATGTGCATCTCGACGTCGTGGGTGCGGTAGTCGTGGCCGCGGCCGGAGTGGAAGGTGCCGCGGGTGGGGCGCTCGGTGGAGTGCAGGATCGTCTCCAGGGCCGAGACCGACTCCTCGGGGAGATGGCTCAGCTTCAGGTAGACGGGGCCCCGGTCGGAGGCGACCTCGGCCGCGAACTCGGCCATCATCTGGCCCGACCAGTAGTCGGAGTCCACGAAGCGTTCGCCGTGCCGGTTGACCTGGTAGCCGCCGAAGGGGTTGGCGACGTAGGCGCAGGCCGGGCCGTTGTAGTCCTTGATCAGCGGGTTGATCTGGAAGCACTCGATGCCGGTGAGCTCGGCGCCCGCGTGGTAGGCCATGGCGTAGCCGTCGCCCGCGTTGGTGGGGTTCTCGTAGGTGCCGTAGAGGTAACCGGAGGCGGGCAGGCCGAGGCGGCCGCAGGCGCCGGTGGCGAGGATGACCGCGCCCGCGCGGACCTGGACGAACTGCCCGGTGCGGGTGTTGAATCCGGCTGCCCCGACAGCGCGCCCCTCCGCCGTGAGGACGCGCACCGGCATGACCCGGTTCTCGATGCGGATCCTCTCCCGCATCTCGCGCCGCCGCAGCTGCCGGTAGAGGACCTTCTTGACGTCCTTGCCCTCCGGCATCGGCAGTACGTAGGAGCCGGAGCGGTGCACCTGGCGGACGGAGTAGTCGCCGTGCTCGTCCTTCTCGAACTTCACGCCGTAGGACTCCAGCCGCTGCACCATGTCGAAGCCGCGGGTGGCTGTCTGGCGGACGGTGGACTGGTCGACGATGCCGTCGTTGGCGCGGGTGATCTCGGCGACGTAGTCGTCGGGCTCGGCCCGGCCCGGTATGACCGCGTTGTTGACGCCGTCCATGCCCATGGCGAGCGCGCCGGAGTGGCGGACGTGGGCCTTCTCCAGCAGCAGCACGTTCGCGCCGTGCTCGGCGGCGGTCAGGGCGGCCATGGTGCCGGCGGTGCCGCCGCCGATGACGAGGACGTCGCAGGTCAGTTCCTCGGCGTCGGCGAGCGACGGGACGGCCAGGGGGGCGTCCGCAGGGGGGTTCACGGAGGTGGTCACCGGGGTGCCTTTCACGTACCGAGCGAGGTGAGGACGTCGCGCCGCAGGGCCACGCGCGCCGGGTCGTCGTGTGCGCCGCGCTCGCGCGGGCGGGGGATGCACCGGACGGCGAGGAGGCCGCCCGCGCCGAGCAGGGCCACGCGGTCGCCGAGGAACAGGGCCTCGTCCACGTCGTGGGTGACGAAGACGACGGTGGCGCCCGTTCCCTGGAGCACCTCCACCAGCAGGTCCTGCATGCCTGCGCGGGTCTGCGCGTCGAGCGCCCCGAACGGCTCGTCCATCAGGACGGCGCGCGGGCGTCCGGCCAGGGCGCGGGCCAGCTGGACGCGCTGGCGCTGCCCGCCCGAGACCCGGTGCGGCAACTGCCGTGCCTGCGAACCGAGTCCGACCCGCTCCAGCCACGCCTGGGCCTGCGTCCGGCGCTCGGCGCGGGGCACACCGCGGATGGCGAGGGGGAGTTCGACGTTGGCGCGCAGGGTGCGCCAGGGGAGCAGGGCGTCCTCCTGGAAGACCAGGGCGCGGTCGGCCGAGGGGCCGGTCAGCGGGTGCCCGTCCTGGGTGATCTCGCCGGTGAGCGGCGACAGCAGGCCGGCCAGGGTGCGCAGCAGGGTGGACTTCCCGCAGCCCGAGGGGCCGACGACGCTGAGGATCTCGCCGGGGGCGATGTCCAGGTCGACCGCGTCCAGGGCCGGCGCGCCGGGGCGGCCGAGGGAGGCTGCGGCGAGGGTGAGCCGGGTCCCGCGCCCCGGGGCGGCGGGGGCGGCCTCGGACGGGGTGTTCCGGACCGCCTCGGGCGAGGTGTTCCGGACGGACTCCGACGAGGTGTTCGGGGCGGCCCCGGGCGGGGTGTTCGAGACGGTCTCAGACGAGGTGCTCATCGCGTGCCTCCTCGGATCGGGCCCCGCCGGGGACGGCGGCGGGGGCGGCCGGTGCCGGCTTCACGGACCGGTGGGGCCGGGGCGGCCGGGCGCCTGGCACGTACGCGGTGCGGGGCAGCCAGCGGGTGAGGCGGCGGCCCAGCAGTTCCACGGCCGTGGAGGTGAGCCAGCCGAGGACACCGATGGTGACCATGCCGACGAACACACCGGGGTAGTCGACGACGGTGTAGTCCTGCCAGGTGCGGTAACCGACGCCGTACTGGCCGGAGATCATCTCGGCGGAGATCACACAGATCCACGAGACGCCGATGCCGACGGACAGCCCGCCGAACACACCGGGCAGCGCGCCCGGCAGGACGACCGAGCCGAGGATCCGCCACCGGCCGCCGCCCATCGTGCGCACCGCCTCCTCCCACACGGGAGACAGCGCGCGCACCGCGTGCCGGGTGGAGACCAGGACCGGGAAGAAGGCGGCGGTGCAGGTGATGAAGACGATGCCCTGCTCGTTGGAGGGGAACAGCAGGATCGCGACGGGGACCAGGGCGATGGCCGGGATCGGGCGGATCACCTCCAGCACCGGGCCGAGCAGGTCCTCGGCCAGTCGCGAGCGCGCCACGAGCACGCCCGTGGCCACACCGAGGACGGCGGCCAGCAGGAAGCCGGTGAGAATCCGGGTGAGGCTGTCGGTGAGGTCCGTCCAGTAGTCCGGCCCGGACACCCGGGCGGCGAAGGCCCGGGCCACGTCGGTGACCGTCGGGAACTGGGAGAAGCGCAGCCACAGGTCGATGTTCAGGCTGGTCAGCGCCTGCCACAGGCCCAGCGCGGCGGCCAGCGACACCACGCGGAGCGCATACCGCTTCACGAGGCCCGCTCCAGAGCGTCGGCGTACGGGACGACCCGCGCTCCGCCGTGGCCGGCGATGTACGCCTGCGCGGTGTCGGGGGCGACGAAGGACAGCAGTTTGGCGCCGTCGGCCACCCACACGGCCTGGTCGGCGAACCAGAGGGTGCCGGTGGTGGTGTCGGGGACGTAGGCGGCGCGCAGGGAGTTCCGGTGCCCGGCCACGTAACGCAGCAGTGCGGAGGGGGAGTTGAAAGTGACGGTCTTCGAGGCGCCCTTGGGCCAGGCCTCACTCGCGGCCGGTGCGGGCTTCGTGGCGGAATGCCTGGCGTACGCCGCCGGTCCGAGGGCCTTCTTCACGTACTGGTCGTCGACGAAGGAGTCGACGTCCACGTCGCCGGTGAGCTTCGCCGACTTCAGGATCGACACGTCCTGCTTCAGCGCGGAGACGAGCCGGGGCCTGATGGCCGGGTCGAAGGTGGCGATGCCGTGAGCGCCGTTGTAGAGGTAGACGACCTCGGCGGGCAGGCCGGTCGCCTTCGCGACCTTCTCGGCGGCGTCCACCGGGTGGTCGTTCAGGTAGTCGGTGGCCTCCGCCTGGGCCTTCAGGAACGCCTCCAGCACGGCCGGGCGCTGCTTCGCGAAGTCCTCGCGGGCGGTGACGCCGTGAAAGGTGGGCAGGTTCAGCCGGGCACCGTCGTAGATCGCCTTCGCCTTGCCCTGGAAGGCGAGCAGGCCCGGCCAGGCGACGAACTGGGACAGCGCGTCCGTGCTGCCCGCCGCGAGGGCGGAGGCGCCGACGGAGGGCTGCTGGTTGAGCTTCTCGATGCCGCTGTCCGGGTTGATGCCGGCCCGCTGCAGGGCCCTTACGAGGGTGCCGTCGGCGGCCGAGCCGACGCTCGTGGAGACTTTCTTGCCCTTCAGGTCCTTCAGGGAGGTCAGCTTGGAACCGGGGGCGGTGACGATGGTGTTGAGGCCGCCGCGCAGGTTGTAGCCGGTGACCGACACCAGGCGTGTGGGGCTGTTCAGCTGCTTGCCGCGGGCCGCGTTGATGAGCAGGGGGAAGTCGCCCATCGAGCCGATGTCGATCTTCCCGGCTGTCATCTGGGCGGTGATGGGGGCGCCGGTGGCGTAGTCCTGCCAGTTCACCTTGTAGTGGATGCCGTCGTGCAGGGAGTTCAGCTGCTTCTCGAAGGCGCCGAGGGAGCGGAGCAGAGTGCCGGCCGTGACGGTGTTGATCGTCCTGGACTGGTAGCCGACGGTGACGGTGACCGTGGAGCCGCTGCCCGCCTCGGCGTCACCGCCGCAGGCGCTGAGCGGGAGCAGGAGAACGACGGCGGATGTCGCGACTGCTGCGCGTTTCATGCTGGTTCGGGACATGACGGTTCGGGCCTCTCACCGGAGCAGATAGGGCATGTTGACCGTGACGGCTCCGGTGGGGCAGCGGGCCGCGCACGGGCCGCAGTACCAGCACTCGTCGACATGCATGTAGGCCTTGCCGTTGCGCTCGTCGATGGCGAGGGAGTCCAGCGGGCACATGTCCACGCAGAGCGTGCAGCCGTCGATGCACTTCGACTCGTCGATGGTCACGGGCACGTCGGCCCGCTGGGGCACCAAGGGCATGGCTGTCTCCAGGGATGTGCGCGAGCGGGTCGGCTACCGGGTCCGGTGCAGCAGGCCGCTCATGGTGATGCGGTCGCCGCGGAATCGGATGAACTCCAGGTCGACCGGGCGGCCGTCCGCGAGGTGGGTGAGGCGTTCCAGCATGAGGACGGCGGTGCCGCGCGGGGCCTCGAGCACGGCGGCCGAGTGGGTGTCCGCGCTGACCGCTTCCAGGGTGATCTCGGCGTGGCCGAGGCGCTGGCCGGTGACGGCTTCCAGGAGGCGGAAGACGTCGGTGTTCTCCAGGTCGGCGCCGAGCAGTTCGGTGCCGATGTCGAGGGGGATGTAGGTGAGGTCGAGGGACAGGGGAAGACCGCCCAGCCTGCGCAGGCGTTCGATGTAGAGGACGTCGGTGCCGGGCGCGAGCCGGAGGCGGTCGGCGACCGGTGCGGGTGCCGGGGCGGGGCCCATGGTGCGGACCTCGTTGGTGACCTGCCCGTGTTCGCGGAGGGTTTCCGCGAGGCCCATCAGGCGGTCGAGGCCGTGGGGGTACTTGTGGGCCACGACCACGGTGCCGACGCCCGGCTGGCGTTCCACGAGGCCCTCGGACCGCAGCAGGTCGAGAGCCTCGCGGACCGTGTTGCGGCTGGCGCCGTACTCGGTGGCGAGGGTCGACTCGTGGGGGAGGACGCCGTCGGGGAAGGCGCCGGTGAGCAGCAGCCGGCGGAGCAGGTCGGCCAGTTGCCGTGCCCGGTCGGCGCGCAGCCGTCGCCGCGCACGGTGGGCGGCGACGGTGGTCGCGGCTCCCTGTCCGGCGTGGTCTCGGATGCGGTCACTGGGCATGCTCGGACCATACCTATCCGATAGGAAAAGTGGTGTTGCGGGAATGTTGCGCCACCGGAAGTGTGACCAGTTCGACGGGTGAGCTGGCATTTCGGCCGCTCCGCGAGGAGATCCGCCACCGACCGCCGGGCCGGTCTGCATGCGAGAACCCCCGCCCGCCGGGCCGGCTCGGCTACGACAGCCGCCGCCCGCCGGGCCGGTACGCCTGCGAGAGACCCCGCCGCCCGCGCCGGTACGCCCACGGCAGCCGCCGCCCGCCGGGCCGGTCTGCATGCGAGACCCCCGCCGGCCGGGCCGGTACGCCCACGAGAGACCCCGCCGCCCGCGCCGGTACGCCCACGGCAGCCGCCGCCCGCCGGGCCGGTCTGCATGCGAGACCCCCGCCCGCCGGGCCGGTACGCCCACGAGAGACCCCGCCGCCCGCGCCGGTACGCCCACGGCAGCCGCCGCCCGCCGGGGTCGGTACGCCTGCGAGAGCCCCCGCCCGTCGGGCCGGCTCGGCTACGACAGCGCCGTCAGGCCCGGGGCGAAGGCGATCAGCAGGGGCAGCAGCGGTACGAGCGCGGCCGTCGTGGTGGTCAGGGCCCGGTGCCGGCGGCCCAGCCGGGGCGGCGGTTCCAGGAGCCGGTCGACCCGCTCGCCCAGCAGGCGGTGGCTGGAAGCGCAGGACAGCACGCCGCGGTGCTGGTTGAGCTCGATCAGGGCCAGGGCCGTGGTCAGGTGGCCGCAGCGGCGGGAGGCCGTGTCGTCGGCGGCCAGTTCGACCAGGCGGTGGGTCTGGTCGCAGAAGTGGGCGAACAGCGGGATGCGGGGGAAGCCGGTGGCCAGGGCGGTGGACAGGTGCAGCAGCCAGTCGTGGCGGGCCCGGGCATGGCCCCGCTCGTGGGTGAGGACGGCGTCGAGCTGGTGGTCGGTGAGGCGGTGCAGGGCGCCCGTGGTGACGATCAACTGGGGCGGGCTGCCGGGCATCCACCAGGCGTCCGGGTACTCGTCCTCCAGGACCAGCAGCGGACCGCGCGCCGCGGGCAGGCCGGCCGGCAGGTCGGGGGCGCGCTCGCGCAGATGGGCGCGGGCCTGGCCGCGGCGCCGGCGCGCCTCGACGAGTTCCCGCGCGAGCATCGCGGTCGTCCAGGCGGCACCGCAGGCCAGCAGCAGGGTGAGGGCGGCGGCCCACGGCGGGGCGGTGGACAGGTCGTACGCCGCGGTCACCGCGGGGGGTGCCGGGGCGAAGAGCTGGGCGCGGACGGTACCGAAGACGGCCGCCGCGCCCAGCGAGAGCGCCGTCACGCACGCCAGCAGGACGGTGGCCACCAGGCACTGCCAGACCCACAGTGCGACCACCGGTTCCCGTTCGGGCCACGCGGCCCGGGTCAGCGCGCGGGGAACGGGGACGGCGGCCGTCACGGCGACGACGCTCAGCAGGAGCAGGCAGACGGTCATGGCCACGGGCTCCGGTTCCTCGTCGGAAGAGGGGCGGCTACGGGTCGTGCGGGGGAGGGCGGCCGCCGTGCGCACCGGTGGCCACGATGAGCGTGACGGACGTGCGGGCGCACCGCCCCGCGCCCAGTATGACGGGCCGGGCGGTGCGTCAGGGGCCGAACGGCGGCGAAAGAGCCGGAAGGGGCACCGTCGGCCGGCCGGTCGGCCGGCGTCAGCCCTGGACCACGCGCCCCGTCACCTGGCCCAGCCCCACCCGTACGCCGTTCGGTCCCGGGGCCCAGGCCGAAAGGGTGACCTCGTCGCCGTCCTCCAGGAAGGTCCGCTTGCCGTCCGGGAGTTCGAGCGGCTCGCGGCCGTTCCAGGTCAGTTCCAGCAGGGAGCCGCGCTCCCGTTCCGCCGGGCCGCTGACCGTGCCGGAGCCGTACAGGTCGCCGGTGCGCAGGGAGGCGCCGTTGACGGTCATGTGGGCCAGCTGCTGGGCGGCCGTCCAGTACATGGTGGAGAAGGGGGGCTCGGAGACGACGTGGCCATTGACGGCGACGCTGATCCGCAGGTCGTAACCGCCGGGTTCCTCGTCGCTGTCGTCGAGGTACGGCAGCAGCTCGTGCGTCCGGGCCGGGGGCGCCACGAGGGCCTCCTCCAGGGCGTCCAGCGGGGTGATCCAGGCCGACACGGACGTGGCGAAGGACTTGCCGAGGAACGGGCCGAGGGGCACGTACTCCCAGGCCTGGATGTCGCGGGCGGACCAGTCGTTGAGGAGGCACAGCCCGAACACGTGCTCGCGGAAGTCGCCGAGGGCCACCGGCGCGCCCATCCGGGAGGGCACGCCGACGACGAAACCGACCTCGGCCTCGATGTCCAGCCGGACGGACGGGCCGAAGACGGGAGCGGCGTCCGTGGGCGCCTTGCGCTGGCCGGACGGCCGCGGGACCTCCGTGCCGGAGACCACGACCGTGCCGGAACGGCCGTGGTAGCCGATCGGCAGGTGCTTCCAGTTGGGGGTGAGGGAGTCCTCGGCGTCGGGGCGGAAGATCTGGCCGACGTTGCGGGCGTGGTTCTCGGATGCGTAGAAGTCGACGTAGTCCGCGACCTCGAACGGGAGGTGCAGGGTCACCGACGACAGGGGGTGGAACAGCGGTGCGACGGTCTCGCGGTGGGACGGCACGGTCACCCAGGCGGTCAGCGCCCGGCGCACGTCGGACCAGGCCGTGCGGCCCGCGGCCAGCAGCGGGTTGAGGTTCGGCCGCGCGAGCAGGGAGGCGTACGGCGAACCGAGCGCGTGGGCCGCCGCGCCCGCGTCCAGCACGTGATCGCCGAGCCGGACGCCCACGGCCCGGTGGGACGAGCCGGGGAGGGAGAACACGCCGTACGGCAGGTTGTGCGGGCCGAAGGGGTCGCCCTCGGGGACATCGAAGGGGGGCATCGGGTGCTGCCTCGCTTTCGGGTGCGCCATGTCGTCGCCACGTGTTCGTGGTCGTGCCACACGTTACGGGTGACGCGCCTGTCCTGGGCAGAGTCCGAGGAGGCGCACAGGGGCGAACGGGGCAGGTGGGCCCGGTTGGGACCGGACGGGGCGGCTCCGGCGTACCGGACGGGACGGCACATTCGTACGTGCCGGAAGTTATCCACAGGACGCGACGCAATCTTGACGGAGCGGTGCGAACGGGGCGACTCTGGGCGGGTGCCGGAAGGCCTCGGGGAGGGGGCTTTCCCACGGCACATCTGGGGGGCGGATGGCCATAGGGGAGGCCGGTCCGGGTTCGGTGCGGCATGGTGCACAGCCGAAGCGGCTGGAAGAGACCATGCGTGTCCGGCTCGGCCGGGAATGCGTGTACGTGCCGTCGTGCCGTTTCGGGCTGTACGTGGCGCTGCGCCACTGGTGCCCGCCCGGCGGACGGGTGCTGATGTCGCCGGTCAACGACGACGTGATCTTCTTCGTCGTGCTCGCGGCCGGACTGCGGCCGGTGCAGGCGCCGTTGAACCCGCTCGACGCGTCCATCGACATCGATGCCGTGCCGGACGAGATGTGGGGCTCGGTGTCCGCCGTGCTCACGACGAACCTGTACGGCAATCCGGACCCGGCGCCGCGCCTGAGACAGAAGTGCGACGCGCTGGGGATCCCGCTGTTCGAGGACGCGGCGCACGCGATCGGCAGCCGGGTGGGGGACCGGCCGGTCGGGGCGTGGGGCGAGGCCTCAGTGTTCAGCCTGTCCAAGCACGTCGGGGCCAAGGCCGGAGGCATGCTCTCGCTCGCCGATCCCGGGCTGCGGGAGGCGGTGGAGAAGACCTGCGCCGGGCTGCTCGCGCCGCGCCGGACGAGCGCCGAACTCGCCTACCTGGTCCGCCCGTACGCGGAGGCGGCGGTGCGCGGGCTGCGGCTGCGGCGCGCCGCCTGGGCCACGGTCCGGCTGCTGGGTCTCGCGGACCGCGAGGAGATCCGGATGCCGCTGCGCCCGGACGAACTCGCCCTCGCCGCCCGCGAGACGCCCGGGCTCGACGCCCACCACCCGTGGCTGCGCGTCGACATGCACGACTACCGCCTGGAGCCCGGCCGGCTGCGGCTGCGGCGCATCGGGCACAAGCTCGACCGGCTGGACGACGTCCTGGACGCCTGCCGGGCGGGCACTCAGCTGCTGCTGTCCACGCCCTGGGCCAAGCCGCGCGACGCCTACGGCACGCAGCCGTTGTTCCGTGTGCCGCTGTTCGTGGCCGACCGGGACGCGGCCGCCGCCGCCCTGGCGCGACAGGGCATCGTCGTCGGCTACCTCTACGACCCGCCCCTGGACGACTACGCCGGTGCGGAGTTCACCGACCCCTCGCCGACCCCCGAGGCGGCCCGCTGGTTCGCGCGGCACGCGCTGCCCGTGGACCCGCTGCGGGCGCGGACGGTCGTCGAGGTGCTGGAGCGGTCCGGGGCGCGCCCGGTCCGGGCGCCGGGAGAGCTGCCCGGGAGCAGGCCGACACCGGGAGGGCTGGGACGGTCCCGTGACTGAGATCCAGGTGCACGAGCCCGCCGCCGCGCGCACCGACGGCGGCGGACCGAAGCCTGCCGGCAGCGACCACACCCACGACTCGCTGTTCAAGAACGCCTACTTCCTCATGCTCAGCACCGGCGTCTCCGCCGTACTGGGCCTGGGATTCTGGCTGGTGGCCGCCCGCTACTACACGGAGGAGGCCGTCGGCCAGGGCTCGGCCGCGATCGCCGCGATGCGGCTGCTCGCCAGCATCACGGCGACGACGATGATCGGCGCCGTCGTCCGCTTCGTCCCGCGGGCGGGACGGGAGACCGGGCGCCTGGTGTGGGGCACGTACGTGGCCAGTTCGCTGGTCGTGGCGCTCGCCGCCGCCGTCTTCCTGCTCACGCTCGACGCGTGGGGAGCGTCGTACGCCCCGCTGGGCACACCCATGGCGGGGGCGGTGTTCGTCGCGGCGTGCGTGGCCTGGGCGCTGCTCACCCTCCAGGACGGGGTGCTCACCGGACTGCGCAAGGCGGAGTGGGTGCCCGCCGGGAACGCGGTGTTCTCGGGCGGGAAACTGATCCTCCTGGCCGTCTTCGCCGGCACGCTGCCCGTCCTGGGCATCTTCGTCTCCTGGGCGGTGGCGATCGCCTTCTCCACCCTGCCGCTGGGCTGGCTGATCTTCCGCCGGCTCATCCCGCGCCAGGCGGAGGCCGACGGCGACAAAGAGCCCCCGAACATCAAGGACATGGGCCGCTTCCTGGCCGGGGACTCGCTGGGCGCCCTGTTCAGCCTGGCGATGATCAACCTGCTGCCGGTGATGGTCGCGGTCCGCTTCAGCGCCGCCGAGAACGGCTACTTCTACGTGGCCTACACCGTCGGCGGCACGATGGAGTTCATGGCCATCAACATGGCCTCGTCGCTCACCGCGCACGCCTCGCACGACCCCCGCCAGCTCGCCGACGGTGTCCGGGGCGCCCTGCGGCGCATGACGCTGCTGCTGGTCCCGGTCGTGCTGGTGCTGGTCGTCTTCGCCCCACAGATCCTCACGCCCTTCAGCCCGGACTACGCCGAGCACGGCTCGACCGTGCTGCGGCTGCTCGCCCTCGGCGCACTGCCGCGAGTCGTGGTGGAGCTCTACATCGGCGTACTGCGCGTCCAGGGGCGCACAGGTGTGCTGGCCGTGCTCCAAGGTGCCATGTGCGCCCTGGTGCTGGGCAGCGCGGCGGTGCTGTTCACCCCGTCCGGGATCGCGGGCGCCGGCTGGGCGGTGCTGCTGAGCATGACCCTGATCTCCGTCGTCTCCATGGCAGGGCTGCGCGCGGCCCTGCGCCACGACGACGGCGCGCCCGCCGCCCGGACGCCCGCCGCCCCCTCCTACGGCACCCGCTGGGCGAAACTCAACGCCACCGCCGGATACGGCACGACCTGGGCCCGCCGGGCCGCCTACCAGCCCAAGGACGGCGACCAGGACACGGTCACGCTCTTCATAGGGCGTCCCGGCTACGAGCGCGAGGCACTGCAGGCGGACACGCTGGCGCTGATCGTGCGGCCGGAGGGGCCGACCAGGGAACCACCGCCCCACGAGCCCGGGGCACCGGACCGGGAGCCGCAGGAGCGGCGGCTGAGAGGCGCCCTGTGGAGCCTGCTCGGGGTCGCCGTCGTGTTCTTCTGGGCGCCGCTGCGGGACCTGCCGTGGCTCGACGGCGCCTCCGCAGCGGACCTGACCGGGCGCCGGCTGCTGGAGGGCCTGCCCCTGCCGTCGCTCACCGCGGGCGGCCTGCTGCTCGTGGTGTTCACCGCCGCCGTCACGCTGAGCACCCGGCGCGACCCGTGGCTGCCCGGCACGGCGCTGGGCGCCGCCCTGCTCGCCCTGTACGCCGCACCGGCCGCCCTCGGACGGGAACCGCGGCCGGTGGACGGGGCGTTGTATGAGAAGACGGCCGGCTTCCTGGCGGACGCGGTGGGGCTCGACGGGCCCGAGCCGCTGCTGCGCTGGGCACCGCCGGTCTGCCAGCTGCTGTGTCTCGTACCGCTGGGGCTGCTGCTCGCGAGCGCGGGCGGCCGGCTGACGTGGCCGGGGCGCTGGGGGGTTCTGTATCTCGTCGCGGTCGGCGGCTGGGTGTGGCGCGATGCGCTCGCACCGGTCGCGCCGCCCCTGCTCGTCGCCCTCACGCTGCTCCTGCTGCTCCACCGCGCCGCGTCGGCGTGGACGCGCTCCCGCTCCACCGCTTCCATAGCCTCCACCGCCTCCACCGCCTCCACCGCCTCCACCGCCTCCACCGCCTCCACCGCCGACCCAACGGCCGACGGCCCACCGAGCGGCCCACCCCGCGACTAGTCAGACCCGAAGCCGAGACCGATCCGAGCGCAGGGCCGAACAGAGGCCGAACAGAGCCGACCAGAGCCGAAGAGAGCAACCGCCAGGGGGGAACCACCGTGCGTCCGCCAGTCACACCGAAGGAGAGATCCACGCCAGAACCCACACCCGCACGGGACGGCGCCAACACCCCCGGCAGCGGCCCCGAGACGGCCAGCCAGGCCTCCAGCCCCTCCTCCTCGGAGTCGTCGAGCCCCGCCCATGAGCCCGTGACGGATCGGTCCGACCCGCCCCCCGCCCGGCCCGGGCGCCGCGCGCTCGCCTGGCCCGGTGTTCCCCTGCTCGTCGCGCTCGCGCTCTGGGCGTACGCCATGCGGCACACCGACGTCTCGCGGCTCGACGACTACGGGCTGGTCAGCACGCTGCCCCCGACCTTCTGGGCCGGGCTCGTGGTGCTCACCACCGGCTTCTGGTTCACGGTCCGCGACGCGCGCCGGCCGGGCGCCTGGTCGGCGGCGTACGTGCTCGGTCTGCTGGTGATGGAGCGGGCCACGCAGGCCGTGCTCTATCCGACGCCGCTGTACGCCTGGGCGTGGAAGCACGAGGCGGTCATCGACCACCTGCTGACGGCCGGCGGTCTGCAGACGGCCGATCAGGTCGGCGACATGGCGGTGTACGACCAGTGGCCCGGCTTCTTCGCCGCGCAGGCGGCCCTGCAACGGCTGCTGGGCGTGGACTCGGCGGCGATGTTCATGGCCTGGTGGCCCCTGGTCTCCAGCCTGATGCTGCTGCTCCCGCTGCTGCTGATCTACCGCACCTTCACCGAGGACCGGCGGCTGATCTGGTCCGCGGTCTGGCTCTTCTACGTCGGCAACTGGGTCGGGCAGGACTACTTCTCGCCCCAGTCGGTGGCGTACGCGCTGCATGTCGGCGTCCTGGCCGTCGTCCTGCGCCGCTTCGGCCGGTCCGCGGTGCGGCGCGGGCGGCCCCGGCAGGCCGTGTGGACGGTGGTGATCACCGTCATGATCGTGGCGATCGTCATCTCCCACCAGCTCACCCCGGGCATGCTGGCCGTCTGCCTGCTCGCCCTGTGCCTGAGCCGCCGCTACCGCGACTGGGTCCCGCTGGTCACGACCGTCGTGATCTTCCTGGCCTGGTGCCTCACGGCCGCGCTGCCCTTCCTGTCCGCGGCGATGCCGGACATGATCCGCTCCATCGGTGACGTCGGCGCCAACGTCGAGACGGGCTACGGCGCCACCCCGACCGGCACCGGAGCCATCGCGACCTCCTGGGCGGCCCGGCTGCTGTCCGGGTCCGTCCTGCTGCTCGCGGCCGTCGGCGTGCTGCGCCAGCGGGTACTGCGCCACCGTGCTCGGCCGCTGCTGCTGGTCGCGGCGGCCCCGCTGCCGATGTTCGCGGCGAGCAGCTACGGCAGCGAGATGATCTTCCGGGTGCTGCTGTTCATGCTGCCCGGCGCCGCGTTCTTCGCCGCCGCCGCGATCCTGCCCAAGGTCCGCACACTGGCCGCCGACGCCGCCGCGCAGGCGGCCGGCAACCGGCAGGCCACCGGTCTCGCCAAGGTCCGCCGGTGGGGCCTCGGCACCTGGGTGCCGCTGGCCGCGCTGCTCGGCGGAACCCTGGCGTTCGTCCCCGCCTACTCAGGCAAGGACCGGATCAACTACTTCCCGCCGCAGGAAGTGGCCCTCGTACGGCAGCTCTTCGACCAGGCACCCGACGGCTCACTGGTCGTGGCCGCCAACCGCAACTACCCGGACGCGTACGCCTCCTACTGGAGCGTCGACCACTACTGGTTCCTCGACGACGCCCGCAGCCACGTCGACCGGATCGTCAGCAGACCCGCCGCCACCCTCGCCAGCGACATGGCCGGAGTGGAGCGACCGGCCCGTGCCTACTTCCTGCTCACCCAGGGGCAGCTGGCCAACTCGGAGATGAACGGACAGCTCACGCGGGCGCAGCTGGACCGCATCCAGCGGTCCGTCGCCGCCTCGCCGCGGTTCGAACTCGTAGCGGAGAACGGCGCCGGATGGCTCTACGTACTGAAGCAGTCAGGGGGAGCGGAGCGATGACACCGCAGGAACTCGTGGTCCGGATGCTGCCCCCGTTCGGCGGCTGGCTGGCCCTGGCCGCGCTCGCCCTGCCCGGCGGATCGCCGCTGCGGGGCGCCGCGGTCGTGCTCTTCCTGGCGGCGGGCCCGGGCGCGGCCGTGGTCAGAGTCTGCGCCCCCGCCCTGGGGGTGCGGGCCGCCGAAGGGCCCGTGGAGCGCCGGGATCCGGACTTCGCCCGCCACTCCGACCTGCTGGAGCGGCTGATGCTGACGCTGTTCCTGAGCATGGGCGCCGTGATGCTCGTCGCGACCGTGCTGATCGCCACGCACACCTTCAGCGCGCAGCGGGTGCTGCTGACGCTGACGCTGCTGACCACACTCGCCGCGTTCTGTCCGCAGCTGCGCGCCTCCCCGCCGGCGAGGACGACGCCGAGGACACCGAAGGGTTCCGCTCAGTGAGGTTCAACCGCCCCCACCGTCCCTTTCGCCGCGACCCCGACACGGCCGGACAGCACCGCAAACCACCCGGAGGACAGCCGGCCCGCGGCCCGTTCGCGTCGAGCCGGCGTCGGCTGCTGATCACGTCCGCCACGGTGGTCAGCGCGGTCCTGGTCGCCGTACTCGCCCTCCGGGACGCCTCCGGGCCGGATTCGGGAGCCGCCGGTTCCGACGCCGACTGCCGCCCCACGGCCCTCCTGGAACCGCCCTGTGGCGCCTGGTTCGGGGCGTTCGTGCCGCACGAGCGGGACGACCTGCCGGAGAAGGTGCGCGCCTACGAGAAGCGGGTCGGCCGCGAACTCGACATCGTGTACACGTACCACGACATGTCCCTGCCCGAGGGCACCCGCCGCGAGGGCGCGCTGCTCACCCCGGAGGAGCAGCGCGTCGGTGAGGACCACCTGCTGCTGCTCTCCTGGGAGAGCAAGTGGTGGGGCGGCACGAAGAAGCAGCAGCCGACCTGGAGGCAGATCGCGGCCGGCGAGCTGGACGACAAGGTCATCGACGTCCAGGCCCGGCGCATCAAGGACTACGGCAAGAAGGTGTTCCTCTCCTTCGACCTGGAGATGGACACCCGCACCCCGGCCAACGGCACGCCGGCCGACTTCGTGAAGGCCTACCGGCACATCCACGACCGGTTCCGCGAACTCGGCGTGGACAACGTGGTGTGGACGTGGATCACCACCGGCTACCTCGACCACGCCGACGAGATCAAGAAGATGTACCCGGGCGACGACTACGTCGACTGGATCGGCTACAACCAGTACAACTACTACCGCTGTCACGACGCGGGCTGGCTGACCTTCGCGCAGACCCAGAACTCCACGCACGACTGGATCCGCGCGAACATCTCCGACGACAAGCCGCTGATGCTCTCCGAGTTCGGCACCGCTGCGGACACGGCCCGTCCGCAGCGCCAGGCCGAGTGGTACGCGCAGGTGCCCGGGGTGCTGAAGGGCCTGGAGGGCGTCAAGGCCGCCCTCCAGTGGAACTACCGCGACCCCGGACCGCACTGCAACCTGGCCTTGGCCAACGACGCGGCCTGGGACAGCCTGCGCAAGGCGGTCGCCGACCCGTACCTCAACCAGCCGCTGAAGTAGCTCAGGCAGGGGCCGGTCCGCTCGGCCGGGGTCAGCCCGCTCAGTCGGGGTCAGCCCGCGAACTCGGGCCCGTGCACCACCGCACGGGCCCGCCGGTACCAGCGCCACGCGATCGTCTTCGGCCCGTCGCGGTACGGCGCCACCCGTGCGCCCGCCCCCGCCAGCCAGCCCTCGATGTCGGCGACGGTGTGGGTGCGCCGGACGATGAGCCGGGCGATGCGGTACCGCTCGTCGCGGTCGGAGCTGAGTGCGTGCCGTACGGCGGTCGCCGTCTCGTAGCCGGCCCGGGCCGACATGGCCCGCACCCGGGGGCTGTTGTAGCCGTGCGGGTAGGCGAGGTGGCGGATCTCGTGCCCGAGGGCGTCCTCCAGTACGGCCTTGGAGGTGCGCAGTTCGTACGCCAGAGCCTTGGCGGACAGGGTGTCGAGCTGTGCGTGTGTGACGGTGTGGCTGCCGATCTCCATGCCGGAACGTTCCAGCTCCGCCGCCCGGTCCAGGGTCATCATCGCAGCGGGCGGCAGCAGACTGCGGCCGCCCGGGGCGATGGCGCCGGTGGTGAGGTAGGCGGTGGCGGGCAGCCCGCGTTCGGCCAGGGCCTCGGCGGTGGGGCCGGGCAGATCGGCGAACCCGTCGTCGAAGGTGAGCAGCACGGGCCGGGGCGGCAACGGAGCCCGCCCGGCCAGCTGATCGGCGATCGCGCTGATGGTGACGGGCGTACGCCCACTGCGGACCACGGCATCGAGATGCGCGGCGAACTGCTTCGGCGAGACCGTGAACTCGGCGATCCAGTCCGGCGGATCGTCCATGACGGAGTGGTACAGGAAGACGGGGATGGCGGGAGCACCGCCACCCCCCGGCCCCCCACCCGCCCCAGCGGAGGCCCCGGCCACACCGTCCGGCCTCGCGGGGACCCTGGCCACCCCCGTCGTGGCCCCGGCCACCCTGTCCGGGCTTCTGCCCGGCCTCGAGGCACCGCTCCCACCCCCCGTCGTGGCCCCGGCCGCCCTGTCCGGGCTTCCGCCCGGCCTCGCGGCACCGCTCCCACCCCCCGCGACTATCCGGCCCTCGCCGTCCTGCGCCTGCGCGCCCCGGCCCGTCCGGTCTCTGCCGTCGCCCTGTCCCTCGCCTTCGCCCCGGGCGCTCGTCGACGTCCTCATCTCGCCCCCCGAACAGTCGCGCGCAGCGTCCGCCGCGCCTTCAGATAGCCGACCGGGCCGTACAGCATCCCCCTGCGCTGCAACCGCGACAGCCGCCGCGGCCAGGGATGCGTCCGCACGTCGTGATCGCCCGGCGTGCCGCCGCCCTCCGTCTCGCGTACGGCCGTCAGCGTGCGGGCGTGGGCGAGACCGCGGGGCAGCCTCGCGAGGAACGCCGGCAGCAGCGCGGGCCGGTTCACGAGCACCGCGGTGAGGTAGGCGGTGAGTCCGGCGCCGTAGCCGTACGCCTGGGTCTCCAGGTCCCGCCAGGTCTCCCGGTGGTGGTGCCACACCAGGGCGTACGGCGTGTAGCGCAGCCGGTGGCCCTGGGCCAGGACGCGCACGAAGCCGTAGAGGTCGTCACCGCCCCGGGCGGCCGTCCCGGCGCCGGTGGCCGGGTCGAAACCGCCGACGGAACGCAGCACCACCGTCCGGAACGCCATGTTCGCGCCCGACCCGAACCGCCCGGCGGTGAACGGGAACAGCGGCTCGTCGCCCGGCGGACACGCCGGGTCGTACGTCCTTGGAGTGAAGCCCTTCGCGAAGCCGCCGTGGCTCTCCAGCAGTACCTGGGCCGGAGTGGTCAGCCGCGCGGGCAGGATCAGCCCGGTGCTGCACCCGAGCCCGGCGTCGGCGGCGAAGGGCGCGCTCAGCTCGGTCAGCCAGCGTGGATCGGCGACCACGTCGTCGTCGGTGAAGGCGACCACCTCGCCGCGCACGGCGTCCAGCCCCGCGTTGTGCGCGCCTGCGAGCCCCGGAACAGGCTCACAGACGTACCGCACGCGCTCGGCGTACTTCCGCTCGATCAGCTCCCGCGTCTCGCTCGTGACGGGCGCGTTGTCCACGACGACGATCTCGAACCGCGGATGGTCCTGCGCCAGCAGCGAGTCCAGCGCCCGGGCCAGCTGCCCGGCCCGCTCCCGGGTCGCGACGACGACACTCGTGAACGGCGCCACCGAGGGTTCGCCGAAGACGGCCGGCCCGCACTCCGCCCGCGCCCGCTCCGCCAGCACGGCTCTGGGATCCGCTCCCCGCGGCACCCGCCCGAGCAGCGTGCCCACGGGTCGGCCACCCCTCCTGACCAGCACGAACACCTCTCCGTGCGTCACCGGCGGGCTCCCCGGACCGGGTCTGAGCACCGCCGCGTCACCGTCGAGGTCCAGTTCGGCGACCTGCACCGCCCCGATGTCCAGGAACCGCCGTATCTCCTCCTGCGCACGCGCCGAACGGGCCATGCGCCCACCCCCCTTGTGTGTCAGGTACGGCGCAGCCGAGCCGCGCCCTTCAGCGTCCGCGCGGCCAGCGACGCGAGCCGAGGCCTGCTGCGGACGAAGCTGTGCGCGCGGCGCGCCGGCTCGCGGCTCAGCCAGTGCAGCGCCGCGCCGGCACCCGGCCGGGTCACCGCGCCCTCGTACACGGGCAGTTCGCCCGTCTTCAGCGCGTCCTTGTACTCGGCCGCGCCCCGCCCCAGGTCGAGCATGCCGATGCCGTCTGCGGCCGCCGCCTCGGCCATGCGCAGGTGCAGCACCAGACCCGGCGAGAACTTCGCGAACTCCGGGGCGTAGGCAGGAAACCAGCAGGCCAGCACGGAGGCCGAACGCAGCCCGAAGTGCGCGGCGACGGGCCGCTGACCGGCGTACAGCACGGACAGCGTGCCGCTGCACTCCGGCGCCCGGGTGCGGGCCAGCTGCCCGACGAGCCGGGTGATCCACTCCTGGGCGAACCGGTCCCGGCGGCCGGTCCTGCGGTACTGCGCGGACTTCCACTCCATGAGCGTGCGCAGCGCGGCCGGGTCGCGTTCGTCGAACACGAACCGCAGCTCGCCGGCCTGCCGGCCCAGCTTGCGCTCCTTGGCCAGGGTGGTCTTCAAAAACTTCGGCGACTGCGCCCGCAGCACCGACTCGTACGTCTCGTAGCCCTTCTCCACGTCGATGACGTAGGTGGCGTGCTCCTCGGACGCGTACCGGACGAACAGCCGTTGCTCGGCCTCCAGGTTGTCGAAGGCGAAGCTCGACACCGAGCAGGCCCTCAGCAGCCGGCCCGTCTCCAGGTCCAGGCCCGACCGCAGGATCGCGCCCTGCGCGTCCGAGACGCCGAGCCCGATCGCCCAGCCCTGCCCCAACGGGCCCCGCTCATAAGGCAGGAAGCCGGCCGGTTCCGTCCCCTCGTACACCACGGCGACCCGGGCCCCCGGCCTGACCCGGCCGACGGCTTGGGTGAACTCCGGCTCCATGAAGGGATTGCGCGGTGCTCCGCAGGCCGCGCGCAGCGCACGCCAGCACTCCCTCTCCCCTTCGCCGAGCTCCCCGGGCCCCGCCACGCGAATGCGCCCACTGCTCAACCTGACCCCCCGATCAAGTCCCCCCTGGACACTTGGAAGGTACCGCTCGATGCGCCCCCACGGGTAGGTAGCGGAGCATGTTGTTGCCAACCGGTGCAGAGGCCTTCAACCGGGCAATCGGCATCCGTCGTGCGATGAAACGAAGGGGCGCGCTGTCCGTATTCTCTGATCATGGCCGCACCCATCGCATATTCACTCATCGCCACCGATCTGGACGGGACGCTGCTGCGCGGCGACGACACCCTCTCCGACCGGTCTCTCGCCGCGCTCGCGCGGGTGGCGGACGCCGGTGCCCAGCACCTCGTGGTGACGGGCCGGCCGGCGCCGAGAGTGCGGCCGCTCCTGGACGACCTCGGATGCACGGGGCTCGCGGTGTGCGGGCAGGGCGCGCAGGTGTACGACGCCGGCGCGGACCGGCTGCTGTGGTCCATCACGTTGGACAGGGAGCTGGCCGAGACCGCCCTCGGCAAGATCGAGGCCGAGGTGGGGCAGGTGTACGCGGCGGTCGACCAGGACGGGGTCGACGGGCTCACGCTGATCGAGCCGGGCTATCTGATGCCGCACCCGACCCTGCCCGCCGTACGGGTCGACCGGCGCGACGAGCTGTGGGGCGAGGCCATCAGCAAGGTGCTGCTGCGGCATCCCCATCTGTCGGACGACGAGTTGGCGGCCACGGCCCGCTCGGTGGTCGGCTCACTGGCGACGGTGACGATGTCGGGGCCCGGCACGGTCGAGCTCCAGCCGTGCGGGATCACCAAGGCGACGGGCCTGGCGCTGGCCGCCGAGCATCTGGGGCTGCGGCCGGCGGACACCATCGCCTTCGGCGACATGCCCAACGACATCCCGATGTTCGACTGGGCCGGCCACGGCGTCGCGATGGCCAACGCCCATCCCGAACTCAAGGCCGTGGCCGACGAGGTCACCCTGTCGAACGAGGACGACGGCATCGCCGTCGTCCTCGAGCGACTGCTGGGCGGGTCGGCTCAGTACGGGCCGTTGACGTTGTCGATCGAGCCGTAGCGGTCGGCCGCGTAGTTGCAGGCCGCCGTGATGTTCGCGACCGGGTCGTACGGGTCCCACGACGTGCCGTCCACGTGGTAGGCCTGGAAGGTCGGGTCGATGGTCTGGAGCAGGCCCTTGGACGGGGTGCCCTTGGCGGCGTTGGAGTCCCAGTTGTTGATCGCCTGGGGGTTGCCGGACGACTCGCGCATGACGTTGCGGTAGATGCCGTCGTAGGACCCGGGGATCCCCTTCTGCGCCATGATGTCCAGCGCCTCGCGGATCCACCCGTCCAGGTTGTCCGCGTAGGTCTTCGCGGAGGCCTGGGTGGCCTGGGCGACACCGCCGGCGGGCTTCGCGGCCGGCTTGGCGGGGGCGGACGACTGGGTCGCCGTCTTCTTCGCGACACCCGTCTTGGTGGTCTTCACCGTCAGCTTCAGACCCGGGTGGATCAGCTTCGGGTCGTCGCCGACGGTGGCGCGGTTGTCCTTGTAGAGCTGCTTCCAGCCGCCCGGGACGTCGTACTTGTCCGCGATGCGGTAGAGCGAGTCGCCCTTGGTCACGGTGTACGTGAGGGACTTGGCGGGCTGGGCCGCCTGCGGTACGGACTGTGCGGCGGCGGGTGCGCTCTGGGGCTCGGCGGCGCTCGCGTGGGTGGCGCCGAGGAGCGGAAGGGTGAGTGCGGCTCCGCCGGTTCCGGCGGCGATGAAGCCTCGGGTCAGCGGGTTGGTTCTGGGGCGACGGTGCTTGCCTCGTCCGGCCATGGCTTTGTTCCTCTCCGGCGCCTACGAGGTGAGCTGTCGGGTTCGGGCCGGGAGGTGCCCGGCCGCGTACGGCGCTGTGTGCCGTGCGCGGCTTCACCCCGAGCCGTGCCGCTGTGCGGACCGGCGACTTACCTGGGTCCCCCGCTCCTGCCCTGCGTGAGTGAGTCGGTTCCGGTGGGGAGTCCGGGCGGCGGCAGGATTAGGCGTCCGCCGGACAGGCCCGGAACGTATGCGAGAGCACATGTCGGGAACAAGCACCTCAGTCACATATCGCGCGGTTGACCTTGGTCGGGGGTGTTTGGGCCGCTTGATCCTTTGCGGCAGCCAAGGCTCAACTGGCGTCAGCGGGAAGGCGGTAGGGGCCGGAGTGGAGGTGAGGCGGAAAAGGGGGACAAGTGATTCAACTCACTGATCACGAATCGATAGGGCAATTTCCGCCAAGGGGAATTCACCTACCTATCACGGCAAATCGTGCATAGTCCGCTACCTTTGGGTAAGTCGATAAATATCTGTTCTTATGGGTTGATCGAAAACATAACGGTCGTGATCGGATACCGCCCGGCCTGTAACCACGGGCGCTGGCGGTGATCGAAACGTGACCGGATACGCTGACTCGAGTGAGGGCAGCGACCTATCGACAATCCGCGTAATCACCGGCAGACACAGCAGACAGGAGACCCCTCGTGACCGACGTCGGGCCGTTCGGGCTGAGCGTGCGGGACCAGGCTCTGGAAGCCGATGTCCAGGCCGGACTGGTGGCTGTCGAGGAAGGCTTGCTCGAGGCCACCAAGAGCGAGGTGCCCTTCATCACGGAGGCCGCCCAGCACCTGGTACGGGCCGGCGGCAAGCGGTTCCGCCCGCTGCTCGTGATGCTCTCCGCCCAGTTCGGTGACCGGTACGCACCCGGGATCGTGCCGTCGGCCGTCGTCGTGGAGCTGACCCACCTCGCCACGCTGTACCACGACGACGTGATGGACGAGGCCGCCGTGCGCCGCGGCGTCGCGAGCGCGAACACCCGCTGGGGCAACTCCGTCGCGGTCCTCACCGGCGACTTCCTCTTCGCCCGCGCCTCGCACATCCTGGCCGACCTCGGCCCGGAGGCCGTGCGGGTGCAGGCCGAGGCGTTCGAGCGCCTGGTGACCGGCCAGATCCTGGAGACGGCCGGACCGCAGGACGGCCGGGACCCCGTCGAGCACTACCTGGACGTGCTGGGCGGCAAGACCGGCTCGCTGGTCGCCGTGTCGTGCCGGTTCGGCGCGATGATGTCCGGCGCCGACGAGACGGTCGTGCACGTCCTGACCCAGTACGGCGAGCGGCTCGGCGTCGCCTTCCAGCTCGCGGACGACGTCCTGGACATCGCCTCCGACTCCCACGAGTCCGGCAAGACCCCCGGCACCGACCTGCGCGAGGGCATCCCCACGCTGCCGGTGCTGCGGCTGCGCGAGCGGGCGGCCCGGCTCGGGCGCGCCGAGGACATCGCCCTGTGCGAGCTGCTCGACTCCGACCTCGCCGACGACGAACGGCACGCCGAGGCCCTGCGCCTGCTGCGGGCCCACCCGGCTCTGGAGCAGGCCCGGCAGGACACCGTCCGCTACGCCCAGGACGCCCGCTCGTCGCTGGCGCCCCTGCCGGAGTGCACCGCGAAGACGGCGCTCCTGGAGCTGTGCGACGCGGTGGTGCACCGGGCCGGCTAGCACCTCTTCCCCGCACGACCCCTACGGGTCGGGGGAGAAGCCGCCCTTCCATGTCATACCCCAGCAGTACACGGAGTTGAGCCCGGGGTCTGACGTATCTGCCTGGCAGATTTGGTCAGATGGACACCACGGAAAACACCACTCCTCACCTGTTCGGGTGAGAATGGCGGCTCAGGGACGAGTGCGTGGACGACACGGCAGCCGCCGCCGACCATGGAGGTAGGGCACACATGGCACCGTACGGATCCGACGACAGCACGACCGCCGGGGAGGTCGACGAGCAGCGCTCCGGGCGGCGCAAAGCCGCGCGGTACATCGTCCCGGTCACGGTGATCGGGGTGGCGGCCGCCACGATCGGGCTGGTCCCCGCACTCGCCGACTCCGGCGACCCCGACCTCCCGAAGATCACCGCCCAGCAGCTCATCGAGAAGATCGCCAAGTCGGACGTGCAGCAGGTGTCCGGCACGGTGAAGATCAGCACCGACCTCGGCCTGCCGAACCTCGGCGGCCTGGAGTCCGGCCTGCTGTCCGGTGCCGCGGGCCAGGGCGAGGGCGACTCCTCCGCCGACCCGACGGCCAAGCTGGCCGAACTGGCCTCCGGCACGCACACCCTGCGCGTCGCCGCCGACGGCCCGGACCGGCAGAAGCTGTCGCTGCTGGAGAACGCGGCCGAGTACAGCGTCATCCACAACGGCAAGGACGTCTGGGGCTACGACAGCAAGTCCAACGAGGTCTACCACGGCACCTCCTCCGAAAGCCCGGAGCGCGGGAAGGACCGGCAGCCGCCGGCCATGCCCAAGGACTTCGCCGAGGAGGCCCTGAAGGCGGTCGACGGCACGACGTCCGTGACCGTGGACGGCACGGCCCAGGTCGCCGGCCGGGACGCCTACAAGCTGGTCGTCAAGCCGAAGCAGTCCGGCTCGACGGTCGGCGCGATCACCGTGGCCGTGGACGCGAAGACCGGCATGCCGCTGAAGTTCACGCTGACCCCGGCGAGCGGCGGCGCGGCCGTCGTCGACGCGGGCTTCACGAAGGTGAGCTTCGCCGAGCCGGCCGCCTCGACCTTCGACTTCACCCCGCCCAAGGGCGCGAAGGTCACCGAGGAGAAGGACGCCCACAAGGCCTCGGACGAGACTCCGCGCAAGGCACCCGGCAAGGCCTTCGACCTGGGTGAGGCGCCGGGCCACGCTCCGAAGGACGGGGAGGACTTCGGCAAGGGCCTCGCCGGCCTCGACGGAATGAAGACCATCGGCGAGGGCTGGAACGCCATAGCCACCTTCGACACCGGCGGCGAGGGCGTGCCCTCCGGCGGGACCGGCGGCGACCTCGGCGGCTTCATGGACTCGCTCGGCGACAAGGTCCACGGCACGTTCGGCTCGGGCACGGTCTTCTCGACCCGCCTGGTCAACGCCCTCATCACGGACGACGGCAAGGTCTACGCCGGCCTGGTCACCAAGGACGCGCTCGTGAAGGCGGCCGACGCCGGGAAGTAAGTCCCGTAGGCCTACGGGGCGTCGACAGAACGAGGAAGCCGATGGGCGATGTGTCCGCCACGGAACCGGAGCAGCGGGACACGCGGGCCGAAGCCGGGGAACCGGTCATCGCCACCCGCGCGCTCACCAAGCGCTACCGCGGCGGACAGCTCGCCGTCGACGGTCTCGACCTGACCGTCCCGGCGGGCAGCGTCTTCGGCTTCCTCGGCCCCAACGGCTCCGGCAAGACCACCACCATCCGCATGCTGATGGGTCTCATCGAGCCCACCTCCGGCACGGCCCGGGTGCTCGGGCAGCCCATGCCCCGGGCCACCCGCGCCGTGCTGCCGCACGTCGGCGCCCTCATCGAGGGCCCGGCCCTCTACGGCTTCCTCTCCGGCCGCGACAACCTGATCCGCTACGACAGCGCCGACCCGGCCGCCGACCCGCGCACCCGGCGGACCCGGGTCGCCTCGGCCCTGGACCGGGTGGGCCTGACGGCCGCCGCGGGCAAGAAGGCCAAGGCGTACTCCCTGGGCATGAAACAGCGCCTCGGCCTCGCGGCCGCCCTGCTCCGGCCGCGCCGGCTGCTCGTGCTGGACGAGCCGACCAACGGCCTCGACCCGCAGGGTATGCGCGAGATCCGCACCCTCGTGAGGGAACTGGCCTCGGACGGCACGACCGTCTTCCTCTCCTCCCACCTCCTCGACGAGATCGAGCAGGTCTGCACGCACGCGGCCGTGATGGCGCAGGGCCGGCTGATCACGCAGGGCCCGGTCGCCGAGCTGTCCGCCGGGGCGCGCGGCCGGCTGGTGGTGAGCACGCCGGACCCGGCCGAGGCGGCCCGGGTGCTGAAGGAGCAGGGCGTCGGCGACCTGGTCGTGTCCGACGGCCGGGTGACCGGCGAACCACCGGACCGCGACCTCGCCGAGGTGAACGCCGCGCTGGTGACGGCCGGGGTCCGGGTGCGCGGCTTCACGGTCGAACGCGCCTCGCTGGAGGACGCGTTCGTGGCGCTGACGGGGGAGGGCTTCGATGTCGCGGGCTGAAGTCGTGGAGTCCGTACGGCCGGTGAGCCCGCTGTGGACCTTCGGGCTGCTGCGCAACGAGCTCGTCACCACCTTCCGGCGCTGGCGCACGCTCGCGCTGCTGGCCGTGCTGGCGGGCGTGCCGATCCTCATCGGCATCGCCGTCAGGATCGAGACGGGCGACGGCTCGTCGCCCGGCGGCGGGGGCGGCGGAGGACCGGCCTTCATCTCGCAGATCACCAACAACGGCCTGTTCCTCGTCTTCACCGCCCTGGCCGCCACGCTCCCGTTCTTCCTGCCGATGGCGGTCGGTGTCGTCGCGGGCGACGCGATCGCCGGGGAGGCCGGCTCCGGCACACTCCGCTATCTCCTGGTCGCCCCGGCCGGCCGCGGCCGCCTGCTGCTCACCAAGTACGCGACGGTCGTCCTCTTCTGCCTGGCCGCCACGCTCGTGGTCACCGTCTCGGCGCTGACGGTCGGCGCGCTGCTCTTCCCGCTGGGGGACCTGACGACCATCTCCGGGACGCGGATCGGCTTCGCCGAGGGCCTGGGCAGAGCCCTGCTGATCGCTCTGGCCGTCGCCGCGTCACTGATCGGCGTCGCCGCGCTCGGCCTGTTCGTCTCGACCCTGACGGGCAGCGGCATCGCGGCGATGGCGACGACCGTCGGCCTGCTGATCACGGTCCAGATCCTCGACCAGATCCCGCAACTGCACGCCCTCCAGCTGTACTTCTTCTCCCACTACTGGCTCTCCTTCGCCGATCTCATGCGCGAGCCGGTGTACTGGGACGACCTGGCGAAGAACCTCGGCCTCCAGGCCCTGTACGCGGCGGTGTTCGGGTCGGCGGCGTGGGCGCGCTTCACGGCGAAGGACATCACGGCCTAGCGCGCCCCGTCCTCGTACAGGAACCGGGCGAGCGGTGCCTCCTGCTCGAAGAAGGTCTTGGCGCGGGTCAGTGCCGCGTCGTCGGTCAGCACGTCACCGGGCTTGCTGCCGTTGCCGAGCAGCACCCCGCCGAAGCGCATCCCCATGTACGCGGCCGAGTTGTGGAGCGTCCCGACGAGCGGGTCGGCCACCACCTCCTGCGTGTGCGCGAGGGCGGTGACGCCCCACAGGGTGCGGCCGGCCAGGGTCGTCTTGAAGTCGAGGCCCGGCGTGCGCAGCCAGCCCGACCAGTAGTCGAGGTAGCGCTTGGTCTGCGCGGAGACCGAGTACCAGTACAGGGGCGAGACGATCACGATGTCCGTCGCCGCGAGCGTGGCGTCGAGCAGCCGGGCCACGTTGCCCTCGGTCGGGCGGACGTGGTCGCTGTCGTGCCGCAGGTCCTCGAAGTCCGGTACGGGGAGCTCGGTGAGATCGATCCACTCCTGTTCGAAGTCCCGGGGCAGTTGCTCGGCGGCCCGTCGGGCCAGCAGTTCGGAGTTGCCCTCGGCGCGAGCGCTGCCCAGGACGAAAAGGAAACGACGGGTCATGGATACCCCTCCAGAAACTCGGCGTACATCAATTACACGCGTGTGCATCTTATGCGTACGCAAGTAAATGTGCCAGGGGTTTCCTCAGGGGGTGCGCATCAGTGGTTCCGCCGGGGCCGTCAGCCCCCCGCGCGTTGCTCCGCCTCCCGCGCCACGGCCAGCAGCAGCGCCTCCCGGCCCGGCGGCGCCACCAGCTGCAGACCGGCCGGGCAGCCGTCGCCGTCGAAGCCCGCGGGCAGGCTCAGCGCAGGGTGTCCACTGAGGTTGAACGCCCAGGTCAGAGAGGTGGAGTAGCGGGCCCCGGGTCCCTCGTGGCCGTGTGGGGCGGTGGGTGCCGTGGGGGTCAGCAGCAGCTCGGCGTCGGCGAACAGCCCGGCGAGCCGCCGGTCGTTCGCCGCCCGGACGCGCCCGGCCCCGGCCAGGTCGGCACCGGGAGCACGCAGGGCGAGCCAGGCCGGCCCGGGGTCCGCCAGCCGCAACGGCCTCCGAGGCCGTACGAGCCGTACGACCCCCGCCGCCACGAGCCGCTCCACGGCCGCCCGGGCCAGCGCGACGGGCTCCGGGTCGGGTCCGGCGAAACCGAGATCGGGAGACCAGACCGCGGTGACGGGGAGAGCCGCCCCGGCCGGCGCCGGCTCCTCGGACACCACCGCCCACCACAGCCCGGCGTCCGCCGCGGAGCGGGCGAGCACCCCGGGAACGGCGAGTCCCGTACGGTCGCCCGACGGCAGCCGTCCACTCGTCGTCTTCAGACCGACCACCCCGCACCACGCCGCCGGGATCCGCACCGAACCGGCCCCGTCGCCACCCGTCGCCAGCGGCACCAGCCCGGCCGCCACGGCCGCCGCGGCCCCGGCCGACGAGCCGCCCGGCGTACGGTCGGCCCGCCACGGGTTGACGGTCCGCCCCCGGGCCCCGAGCCCCCACGTCTGCCAGGGCGTCCCCGGCCCGGGCACGGAAGTCGCCCCCACGGCCACACAACCGGCCGCGAGCAGCGGACCCGCCCCGCGCAGCCCGTGCCGGCCCTTCACGGCGACCGGCACACCCGCCAGCGGCAGGGGCGGATCCGCGCCCCGCCCGTCGAGCCGCGCGTCCACCTCACCCGCCCGCCGCAACGCCTCCTCGCCCCACACCTCGACGAACGCGCACAACTGCGGATCGGCCCGCTCGATCCGGGCCAGGGCCGCCGCGACGACGTCCGTCGCGCGCAGCTCCCGGGCCCGTACGCCCGCCGCGATCTCCCGGGCCGACAGGGGCACGGCCGTCAGCGTGCCGCTCCCGTCAGCCGGGCCAGGGGCTCCGTCTCGCGCGGCGGACGGCCCAGTTCACCCAGCCGCCAGGACGGCATCCACGGCACGCGGTACACGTCGATGACCGACTCCAGCGACTTGACCCGCTGGGCGAGCGGACGCGGCAGCCGGCCCGGGGCGTCCGCCACGAGGACGATCGCGTCCAGGTCGAGCCCGGGCGGAGCCTGGCCACGTCGGAAGATCTCCACCGCCCCGGCGACCGTGTCCAGGCCCGCCGCATGCGTCCGGGCGACCAGCAGCACCGACGGGGGATCGCCGGGCCCGGGCCAGGACCGGCCGCTGTCATGGCCGCCGTAGACCGCGGCGAGCGTGGAGACGCCCGCGCCGCCGTGCGTGCCGACCCAGGAGAAACGCCGTGCGCCGGCATGGGCGTGCGCGGGCTCCGGCGGCCCCGGTTCCGGGGTGGTCACCGGACCGCGCAGCCAGATCTCCGGCCCCTGTCGCATGCCTGTGTGCATGCCCCTCTCCTCCCTCGAGCGCCTGGTCTTCATGCCCTCGATAACGACCGGGCCGGGGTCGGCGGCCCTTGGGACGAGCCTGTGACACCGTGGTGACGTGAGAAACGGGGGCGAGCGGACACACTCGACAGTAGATGTACGACGCCCAGTGAGGGGACGATGTCGCGACTCAGCCGCGAGAAGAAGCGGGAACAGAAGCAGGCCGCACGCGCGGCGACCCCGGCGGCGCCGATCGACGTCCATGTCCCCGGGGCCGGCACGGACGTCGGAGGGGGAGCCGGTGGGGTGTCCGACGGTGCCTCCGTCGGCGGGGTCCCGGTTTTCGCGGCCCCCGGCGAGGAGATCCAGCGGGCCGTCCTGAACCGCCTCCACCACATCGCCCTGGCCACCGGCCACCCCGTCCTCGCCACCATCCGCGACGAGCGCATCGGCTACGTCGTCCCGCTCCAGGTAGACCCGGACGGCTCCAGCCACTTCACGTCCGAACCGGTCGCCACGCCCCCGCCGGAGCGGCAGCATGCCCGAGACGCCGGCGCCATGCCCCCGCCGGAGCGGCAGCATGCCCGACACGACGGCGCCATGACGCCGCCCGAGCGGCAGCACGTCCGAGACGCCGGTGCCGCGACCCCGCCTGTGCCGCCGCATGCCCGCGACGCCAGTGCCCCGACCCCGCCTGAGCCGCGGCATGCCCTGAACTCCAACGCCAACGCCACGACCCCGCCGGAGCCACTTCACGCCCCGAGCGACGCCGTGGCAGCACCCGAGCCGCAGTATCCGCGCGGCGACAGCGCCACGCACGTGCTGCGTCCCGCCCCGGAGTCCGGCCGCGGCGCGGCCCCGACGTTCCCGCTGCGGGCCGTGCCCGAGCCGCAGCCGGCCGATGAACGCGTCCCGACGTTCGAGCTGCGAGCCGTACCGGAGTCGGCGCAGCCCGCGCCGGAAGACGCGCCACCTGGCCCGGGTACGGCGATGCCGCCCGGCACCGTCGCGCCGCCCACCGGCGAGTTCGGCCCGCCCCCGCCCATGGACGCGAGGCCGCTCCCCGTCCCCGAGGCCCCACCGGCTCCGCGACCCGCGCCGGTCCCCGAAGACGCCCTGATCGCCGCCGACCCCGACCCCAAGCCCACCCCCGCCCGCGGCTTCGACGCCGTCGCGGAGGCCGTACTCGGGGACGAGCCCCTCACCGCCCCGGGCGATCCCACCGCGCCCGCGGTCCTCGCGGAGCCGATCGCGCGGATCAACGAGGCGGTGAAGGAAGGCAGGATCGACACCGCGTCCGAGCTGGCGGAGCAGACCGTCGTCCAGGCGTCGGGAGCGCTGGGGCCGGAGCACCCCGAGGTGCTCCGGCTGGGTGAACTCACCGCCTACATCGCCTACTTGGCGGGCGATCCGCTCCGTGCCTGCCGGCTGTCGCTGGATTTGGCCGGTGCCCGCCGCCGGGCCGGCGACGCGGAGGCCGCCTACGGCAACGTGGAGAGCGCGGCCACCGCCTGGCGCGCGGTGCGCGACCCGGCGCTGGGGCTGGAGCTGGGACGCGACCTGATCGGCCTGTGGACGGAGCTCGCCGCCGAGGACGGCCCGGCCGCCGAGGAGGTCGAGCAACTGGAGTCGGCCCGCGCCCGCATGGGCCGTCTCACCGAACGCGCCCGCAAGCAGCAGGCGTGACCCGGGGGGCTACTCGGACAGCTCCCACACCGCGTACGCGAGGGCGTCGCTGTTGCGGTTCAGGGCGGTGTCGTTGATGTTGGCGGTGGTGTCGCAGGAGGAGTGGTAGCAGCGGTCGAAGGCCCGCCCCGCCGTACCGCCCCACTTGGCCGCCTGCGCCGCCGTCATCGTCCGGCTGGCCCCGGTGAACAGACCGCCCACCGGCACGCCCGCGCTCTTGAAGGGCGCGTGGTCGGAGCGGCCGTCGCCCTCGGTCTCGATCTCGGTCGGGACGCCGATGCCGCCGAAGTAGTCCTTGAAGGTCTTCTCGATCGCCGGGTCGTCGTCGTAGACGAAGTAGCCGGGGTTCGGGGAGCCGATCATGTCGAAGTTCAGGTAGGCGCTGATCCTCGAACGGTCGCCGGTGGCCAGCTGGTTGACGTAGTGGCGGGAGCCGACCAGGCCGAGCTCTTCCGCGCCCCACCAGGCGAACCGCAGGTGCTTGGTGGGCTTGTACTGCGCCCGGGACACGGCCAGGGCGGTCTCCAGGACGGCGGCCGAGCCGGAGCCGTTGTCGTTGATGCCGGCCCCGGAGGAGACGCTGTCGAGATGCGAGCCGGCCATCACGACCTGGCTCGTGTCGCCGCCCGGCCAGTCGGCGATCAGGTTGTAGCCGGTGCGGCCGGAGGCGGTGAACTGCTGGATCGTGGTGGTGTATCCGGCCGCGTCCAGCTTGGCCTTGACGTAGTCGAGCGAGGCCTTGTAGCCGGCCCGGCCGTGTGCGCGGTTGCCGCCGTTGGCGGTGGCTATGGACTGGAGCTGGGACAGGTGGGTCTTGACGTTCGCCACGGGTATGTCGGGCGCGGCGGCCGCTCTGGAGGGAGCGGAGGACGCGGCGTCGGCCACCGCACCGCCGGTCAGGAGCATGGCTGTTGCCATGCCGCCCGCGGCGACGGCGCGTGCGGAAACGGAGAGCTTCATGTGGGGGCTCCGGATTCCGTAGGGAAGCCCGTGGGGTGTCCACGGGCCGCCCACAGTGAATGGGGTGCCTGGATGGTGAAGCTGGTACTGACTCTCCGTCAAGGTCCTTATTCGGTCAGGGAGTTACGGAGTGCAGGCCTCCGGCGTCCATGTCATTGCACGCAGAACTCGTTCCCCTCCGGGTCCGCCATCACGACCCATTCGCCGCCCTGTTCCTTCACCCGCCGCAGCACGCTCGCCCCGAGCCCCTCCAGCCGTGCGACTTCCTCGTCGCGCCGCCCTTCGCCCGGGTGCAGATCGAGGTGCAGCCGGTTCTTGACCGTCTTCGCCTCCGGTACCCGCTGGAACAGCAGCCGGCGCCCCAGCCCGGTCCCGCTCTCCTCGTCGTACGGGTCCTCGGGATGCCGTACGGCGATCAGGTCCCGGAAGGCGCGGCGGCCGTGGAAGTCGACCGTGGCCTCCTCCGGCAGGGCGCCGAAGCCCAGCAGCTTCCCGATGAGGGCGCTGTTGTCCTCGACCTCGTACCGGAGGGCGGCGGCCCAGAAGTCGGCCTGCGCGTGCGGGTCGTTCGCGTCGATGACCAGTTTCCAGTGCACGGGAGTGGGTGATGCCGGTGTCTGCGTCATGTAACCAGTTATACTGGTTAGGTGAGTGGACGCGCAGGGGAAACGCCGGATCGAACGCCCGGCCTGACGCTGGTCTCCGGCGAGGGCAAGCCCTACCGCTTCGACCCTGGCACCCTGTGCCTGGAGCTGACGACGACGGGCGGCCCCGGGGCCTTCGCCCGCTGGGACGTGCTGCACCAACCCTCCGACCTGGTCACCTGGGCCGGGTGCAGCCGGCTGCCGGACGGGCTGGACCTCACCGTCTCCGCCGGGGAACTGGAGCGGGCACGCACCCTGCGCGACGCCGTGTTCCTGCTCGCCGCCGACCGCGCCCACGGCCGCCCCCTGCGAGCCCCCCACCTGGACGTCGTCAACGCCGCCGCGGCCGGGCCCCCGCTGATCGCCCGCATCGAGCCCGACGGCACCCGCGCCTGGGCCCCGGGCGCCACCGGCACCCAGCTGCTCGCGACCGTCGCCCGCGACGCGATCGACCTGTTCACCGGGCCCTACTCCGACCGCGTCCGCGAGTGCGGCGCCCACAACTGCTACCTGCTCTTCGTCGACACCTCCCGCCCGGGCCGCCGCCGCTGGTGCGCGATGGAGCACTGCGGAAACCGCGAGAAGGTCCGGGCGCACCGGGCCCGCAACGCTCCTGCCAAGCCGTAGCGTCGGCTGCCCGCGCCTCTCGGGTGTCGTACGCGGTCCGGCACTCGACCCGCGGCGGCACCACCGGGTGGGCTGTCACAGGGTGTGCCCTGGTCACAGAGGGAACCGGCCCTCACTTGCGTAACGCTCCCCCACCGGAGGAGTGTTGACTCATGGGCACCCGTGCCTGGGCGCTGCTGCTCGTTCTGTGCGGAACGATCTTCCTCGAAGGCATCGACGTCGCGATGATGGCGGTGGCGATCCCGGCCGTCCGCGCCGACCTCGGACTGGCCACCGGCACCGCGGCCTGGGTGATGAGCGCCTATGTGCTCGGCTACGCGGGCTTCACGCTGCTGGGCGGCCGGGCCGCCGACCTGCTCGGGCGGCGGCGGATGTTCCTGCTCTGGCTGACCGTCTTCCTCGCCTTCTCGGGGCTTGGCGGCTTCGCGACGGACGGCTGGATGCTGATCGTCGCCCGGTTCGTCACGGGCATCGCCGCCGCCTTCATGACCCCGGCCGCGCTCTCCCTGATCACCACGTCGTACGAGGAGGGCCCGCAGCGCAACAAGGCCCTGCTGGTTTTCGCCGGGACGGGCGCGGCGGGCTTCTCCCTGGGTCTGGTCATCGGCGGTCTGCTCACCGAGATCGGCTGGCGCTGGGTGTTCTTCGCCCCCGTGCTGCTGGCCGCCGCCCTGCTCGTCGCGGCCGTGCGTCTGATCCCCCGGCGCGACGCCCCGCCGAACCGCCGCCGCACCTTCGACCTGCCCGGCGCGATCACCGCCGCCGGCGCCATGCTGCTGGCCGCCTACACCGTCGTACGCCTGGAACACGGCCTGCACCACTGGCCGCTCACCCTGACCTCGGGCCTCGCGGCCGTCCTGCTGGCCGGCGTCTTCGTCGCGGTCGAACGCCGCTGCCCCGACCCGCTCGTCCGGCTCGGCCTGCTGCGCCAGGGCCCGGTCGTGCGCGCCGACCTGGGGGCGCTGCTCTTCCTCGGCGCCTTCTTCGGCTTCCAGTTCGTCGTCACGCTCTATCTGCAGGAACTGCGCGGCTGGTCGTCCCTGCAGACGGCGGCGGCCCTGATCGTCATGGGCATCGACGCCGTCCTCGCGCCGACGCTCACGCCCAGACTGGTCACCCGCTTCGGCAACGCCCGGGTGATCACGGGCGGCTTCCTGCTGGCCGTGGCCGCGTACGCGCTGTTCCTGCCGGTCGGCATGGACTGGTCCTACGCCATGATGTTCCCGACCCTGCTCCTCAGCGGTCTCGCGTTCGCCCTGGCCTACGGGCCGCTGACGATCGCGGCGACGGACGGGGTGGCCGGGTCGGAGCAGGGCCTGGCCGGCGGCCTGCTGACCACCGCCACCCAGTTCGGCTCCGCGATCGGCATCTCGGCGGTGACGGCGGTCTACGGCCTGGCGTCCACCGGGTCCGGCCCGGAGGCCACGCTGTCGGCGTTCCGCGCGGCACTGACCGTGCCGGTCGCCTTGGTGGTGCTGGGCACGCTGATCTCGTTGGTGAGCGCGCGGGAGGCCCGGCGGGCGGCGCGCAACGCGTCCCAGGTGAGCAAGGTCAACGCCAGCCACACCAGCGCGAACCCGGCCCAGCGCTCCGGCGGCATCTCCTCGTGGAAGTAGAGGATGCCGAGCACGAACTGCAGGACCGGCGTCGAGTACTGCAGCAGGCCGATGGTGGACAGCGGCACGCGGATGGCGGCCGCGCCGAAGCAGACCAGGGGCAGCGCGGTGACGATGCCGGCCGAGGCGAGCAGCGCCGCGTGCCCCGCGCCCTCGCCGGAGAAGGTGGAGTCGCCCCGCGCGGACAGCCACACCAGGAAGCCCAGCGCGGGCAGGAACTGGATCGCGGTCTCGGCGGCCAGCGACTCGATGCCGCCGAGCCCCACCTTCTTCTTCACCAGCCCGTAGGTGGCGAAGGAGAGGGCGAGGGAGAGCGAGATCCACGGGGGCTGCCCGTAGCCGATGGTCAGTACGACGACCGCGGCGCAGCCGGTCCCGACCGCCGCCCACTGCACCGGCCGCAGCCGCTCCTTCAGCAGCAGTACGCCCATCGCGATGGTGACCAGCGGGTTGATGAAGTACCCGAGGGAGGCCTCGACCACGTGCCCGGAGTTCACGGACCAGATGTACAGGCCCCAGTTGACGGTGATGACCGCCGCGGCGACCGTGATCAGCCCCAGCTTGCGGGGCTGCCGCAGCAGCTCACCGGCCCAGGCCCAGCGGCGCAGCACGAGCAGGGCGGCGCCCACGAAGACCAGCGACCACACCATCCGGTGGGCCAGGATCTCCATCGCGCCGGCCGGTTTCAGCAGGGGCCAGAACAGGGGTACGAGCCCCCACATCCCGTAGGCGGCGAAGCCGTTCAGCAGTCCTATGTGCCGCTCGCCCCTCGGCTTGCCGGTCACGGGCCCCTCCTTCACGCCTGGCGTGTGTCCGCGTGCACGACGGTAACGCCGGGCGCCCCCGGCTGTCATGCCCGTATCGGCATACGGTCATGACAGTCCGGGGGTGGCGTAGGGGCGGGGGAGTGTCAGCCCTTGAGCGCGGCGGCGATGGCGTCGGCGAGCGGCGTGGTCGGGCGGCCGGCCAGGCGGGACAGGTCGCCGGTGGAGACGACCAGTTCGCCCTTCTCGATGGAGGCGTCCACTCCCGCGAGGATCCGCGCGAACGGCTCGGGCAGGCCCGCGCCGGTCAGGATGCCGACGAGGGTGTCGGGGGAGACGGCGTTGTAGACGATCTCCTTGCCGGTCTGGCGGCTCAGCTCGGCGGCGTACTCGGCGAAGCTCCAGGGGGTGTCGCCGCCCAGCTCGTACGTCTTGTTCTCGTGTCCCTCGCCGGTCAGCACGGCGACGGCGGCGGCGGCGTAGTCGGCGCGGGAGGCGGAGGAGACCTTGCCCTCACCGGCGGCGGCGACGACCGCGCTGTGCTCCAGCACCGGGGCGAGGTTCTCGGTGTAGTTCTCGTGGTACCAGCCGTTGCGCAGCAGCGCGTAGGGCACGCCGGAGTCCAGCAGGATCTCCTCGGTGCCGCGGTGGTCGTCGGCGAGCGCGGCGGTCAGGGTGGCGGGGGCGCTGGTGTAGGCGAGCAGGGCGACACCGGCCGCCTTGGCGGCGTCGATGACGGCCTTGTGCTGCTGTACACGGCCCTTGTCGAACTCGGTGCCGGAGATCAGCAGCACCTTGTCGCCGGCGGAGAAGAGGCCGTCGAAGGAGGCGGGGGCGTTGTAGTCGGCGAGGGCGATCCTCACACCGCGGTCGGCGAAGTCGGCGGCCTTCTCCGCGTTGCGCACGACCGCGGTGATCTGCTCGGCGGGGACCTTCTCCAGCAGCTGCTCCACGACGTGACGGCCGAGGTGTCCGGTGGCTCCGGTGACGACGATGCTCATGGTGAGGCTCTCCTTGTGGGGTGCGTTGACACTAACCCTAGGGGACGCGCTAACTCTTGGAAAGTACCCACTTTGAAGTAAGGTACTGGCATGGCCGTAAGTGACAACGAAGCCCTGTGCCCGTACCGGCTGGTCCTGGAGCACGTGACCAGCCGCTGGGGCGTGCTCGTCCTGACCGAGCTCCTGGACCGCCCGTACCGGTTCAGCGAGCTGCGCCGCGCGATCGGCACCTACGGGGGCCGGGGCGTCAGCGAGAAGATGCTGACCCAGACCCTCCAGACACTGGAGCGCGACGGCCTCGTCCACCGCGACGCCAAGCCCGTCATCCCGCCGCGCGTCGACTACTCCCTCACCGGCCTGGGCCGCGAGGCCGCCGAGCAGGTCCGGGCCCTCGCGGCATGGACGCACCAGCGCATGGACGACGTGGAGCAGGCGCGCCGCGCGTACGACGAGGCCCGGGCCGCCTCGTAGCGGTCCCGGGCCCCTTGCGTCCTGCGGTCGGTCAGCCCACGACCGTCCAGGTGTCGCCGCCCGCCAGCAGCGCGCCCAGGTCGCCCTTGCCGTGCTGCTCGATCGCGGTGTCCAGCTGGTCGGCCATCTGCGTGTCGTAGACGGGCCGGTCGACCGAGCGCAGGACTCCGATCGGCGTGTGGTGCAGGGTGTCCGGGTCGGCGAGGCGGGACAGCGCGAACGCCGTGGTCGGAGACGGGGCGTGCGCGTCGTGGACGAGCACCCGGTCCTCGTTGTCCGGCGTCACCGCGACCACCTTCAGATCACCGGTCAGCGGATCCCGCACGACGCCCTTGGCCTGGTCGGCGCCGAAGCGGATCGGCTTGCCGTGCTCCAGCCGGATCACGGCCTCCTCGGCCTGCTGCTTGTCCTTCAGGGCATCGAAGGCGCCGTCGTTGAAGATGTTGCAGTTCTGGTAGATCTCGATCAGCGCCGTGCCCTGGTGGGCGGCGGCCTGGCGCAGCACCTCGGTGAGGTGCTTGCGGTCGGAGTCCACCGTCCGCGCCACGAACGAGGCCTCCGCGCCGATCGCCAGCGACACCGGGTTGAACGGCGCGTCCAGCGAGCCCATCGGCGTCGACTTCGTGATCTTGCCGACCTCGGAGGTCGGCGAGTACTGGCCCTTGGTCAGACCGTAGATCCGGTTGTTGAACAACAGGATCTTGAGGTTGACGTTGCGGCGCAGCGCGTGGATCAGGTGGTTGCCGCCGATGGACAGCGCGTCGCCGTCACCGGTGACGACCCACACCGACAGGTCCCGGCGGGAGCTCGCCAGACCCGTGGCGATGGCGGGGGCGCGGCCGTGGATGGAGTGCATCCCGTAGGTGTTCATGTAGTACGGGAAGCGGGAGGAGCAGCCGATGCCCGAGACGAAGACGATGTTCTCCTTCGCCAGCCCCAGCTCCGGCATGAAGCCCTGCACCGCGGCGAGGATGGCGTAGTCGCCGCAGCCGGGGCACCAGCGCACTTCCTGGTCGGACTTGAAGTCCTTCATCGACTGCCTGCCCTCGGCCTTGGGGACGAGGGACAGCGACTCGATGGTGCCCGTGCCGTGCGTGGACGTCTCAGCCATCGATGGCCTCCTTCAGAGCCGCGGCGAGCTGCTCCGCCTTGAACGGCATGCCGTTGACCTGGGTGTACGAGTGGGCGTCGACCAGGTACTTCGCCCGGATGAGCGTGGCGAGCTGCCCGAGGTTCATCTCGGGGATCACTACTTTTTCGTAACGCTCCAGCACGGAGCCCAGATTCCGCGGGAAGGGGTTGAGATGGCGCAGATGCGCCTGCGCGACGGACTCCCCGGCTCTGCGCAGCCGCCGCACCGCCGCCGTGATCGGCCCGTACGTCGAGCCCCAGCCCAGCACCAGCGTCCTGGCCTCGTGCGGGTCGTCCACCTCGAGGTCCGGCACGTCGATGCCGTCGATCTTCGCCTGCCGGGTGCGCACCATGAAGTCGTGGTTGGCCGGGTCGTAGGAGATGTTGCCCGTGCCGTCCTGCTTCTCGATGCCGCCGATCCGGTGCTCCAGACCCGGCGTGCCCGGGATCGCCCACGGACGGGCCAGCGTCTGCGGGTCCCTCTTGTACGGCCAGAACACCTCGGAGCCGTCGTCGAGCGTGTGGTTCGGGCCCTGCGCGAACTGCACCCGCAGATCGGGCAGCTCCTCGATGTCCGGGATCCGCCAGGGCTCGGAGCCGTTGGCCAGGTAGCCGTCGGACAGCAGGAACACCGGCGTGCGGTACGTCAGCGCGATCCGCGCCGCCTCCAGCGCGGCGTCGAAGCAGTCCGCCGGTGTGCGCGGCGCGACCACCGGCACCGGAGCCTCGCCGTTGCGCCCGTACATCGCCTGCAGCAGGTCCGCCTGCTCGGTCTTGGTGGGCAGGCCCGTCGACGGCCCGCCGCGCTGGATGTCCACGATCAGCAGCGGCAGCTCCAGGGAGACCGCGAGGCCGATGGTCTCGGACTTCAGTGCCACACCCGGGCCGCTCGTGGTGGTCACGGCCAGCGAACCGCCGAAGGCCGCGCCCAGCGCCGCCCCGATACCGGCGATCTCGTCCTCCGCCTGGAAGGTCCGCACCCCGAAGTTCTTGTGCCTGCTCAGCTCGTGCAGGATGTCCGACGCCGGAGTGATCGGGTACGAGCCCAGGTACAGCGGCAGATCCGCCTGTCGGCTCGCCGCGACCAGCCCGTACGACAGGGCGAGGTTGCCGGAGATGTTGCGGTAGACACCCGGCGGGAACGCGGAGGCCGCCGGGGCGACCTCGTAGGAGACGGCGAAGTCCTCGGTGGTCTCGCCGAAGTTCCAGCCGGCCCGGAACGCGGCGATGTTGGCCGCCGCGATGTCGGGCTTCTTCGCGAACTTCGACTTCAGGAACTTCTCCGTGCCCTCGGTGGGCCGGTGGTACATCCAGCTCAGCAGGCCCAGCGCGAACATGTTCTTGCTGCGCTCGGCCTCCTTGCGGCTGAGGTCGAACTCCTTCAGTGCCTCGACCGTGAGCGTGGTCAGCGGCACGGGGTGCACGTGGTAGCCGTCCAGCGACCCGTCCTCGAGCGGACTGGTGTCGTAGCCGACCTTCTGCATCGCCCGTTTGGTGAACTCGTCCGTGTTGACGATCACCTCGGCGCCGCGCGGCAGGTCGCCGATGTTCGCCTTCAGCGCCGCCGGGTTCATCGCCACCAGCACGTTCGGCGCGTCACCGGGCGTGAGGATGTCGTGGTCGGCGAAGTGCAACTGGAAGGACGACACACCCGGCAGTGTCCCGGCGGGCGCCCTGATCTCGGCGGGGAAGTTCGGCAGCGTCGACAGGTCGTTGCCGAACGACGCGGTCTCCGAGGTGAAACGGTCACCGGTGAGCTGCATACCGTCACCCGAGTCCCCCGCGAACCTGATGATCACTCGGTCGAGACGACGGACATCCTTCGCGCCCGCCGCTTTGCGCTGCTCTCCTACGACTGCTCCGTCGGCCTGCTCCGCTGGGCTACTGACCTGGCTGGTCACTGAACTGGACCTCCCTCGAGGACGCTGTCCGGGACAGGCCTTCCCGCAGGCCCTCCCAGGATCAACCCTACGACCGCAAGGGTCGCCTTCTTCGGGTCATTCGCATCTTGGACACGACTTCGGGATGAGCGCGCGCCCGGACTTGTCCGGATTTTCCGCATGCCGCAAGTCGAGGTGCATCAGGAGTTGAGGTATGTCAGCACGGCCAGCACCCTGCGGTGGTCCCCCTCGCTCGGGGACAGCCCCAGCTTCAGGAAGATGTTGCTGACGTGCTTCTCCACCGCCCCGTCGCTGACCACGAGCTGCCGCGCGATCGCCGAGTTCGTCCGCCCCTCGGCCATCAGCCCCAGCACCTCCCGCTCCCTCGGGGTGAGCCCCGCCAGCACGTCCTGCTTACGGCTGCGGCCCAGCAACTGCGCCACCACCTCCGGGTCGAGCGCCGTACCGCCCCCGGCCACCCGCACCACCGCGTCCACGAACTCCCGCACCTCGGCCACCCGGTCCTTCAGCAGGTAGCCGACACCCCGGCTGGACCCCGCGAGCAGCTCCGTGGCGTAGCGCTCCTCCACGTACTGCGACAGCACCAGCACCCCGAGCCCCGGATGGGTCTTGCGCAGCTGCACCGCCGCCCGCACCCCCTCGTCGGTGTGCGTCGGCGGCATCCGCACGTCCGCCACGACCACGTCCGGCAGCTCGCCCTGCGCGTCCAGCTCGGTGATGGTCTTGATCAGTGCCTCGCCGTCACCGACACCGGCGACGACGTCGTGCCCGCGGTCGGTCAGCAACCGGGTCAGGCCCTCCCTCAGCAGCACTGAATCCTCGGCGATGACCACCCGCACCCTGTCCTCCACGATGTCCGGCCCCCCACAGCCCGATGCCGCCCGTCCGCAGCCCACAACGGCCCTGCGCCCACCCGTGCGACGGCTCCAGCATTTCAGGGTCGGGGGGTGTATGGGGACGGGACCGGCTTCTTCACTGGACGATCGGGTGGTGGAGGGAAGCTTCGAGGCCAGGGGTGAAGACCCCTGGCCCCGTCACAGCCCGCGGGGCCGAGCCCCCGCGAAGGTCACCGCACGTGCTCCCCCCGCCACGGCAACTCCGCGGTCACCCGGGTCGGCCCGCCCGCCGGTGAGTCCACGACCAGGATCCCGTCCACCGCGTCCAGCCGGTCCGTCAGCCCCGCGAGACCGGACCCCTGGGACACATCGGCCCCGCCCACGCCGTTGTCCACGACCTGCAGCATCAGCCGGTTCTCCGTCCGCCACACCTCGACGCCCGCCCACGTGGCCCGCGCGTGCTTGCTGACGTTCTGCAGCAGCTCCGACACCGTGAAGTACGCGATCCCCTCGATCGCCGGCGCCGGCCGCCGCGCCAGGTCGACCTCGACCCGCACCGGCACTGTGCACCGCGACGCCACCGCCGACAGCGCCGCGTCCAGACCCCGGTCCGTCAGCACCGCCGGATGGATCCCCCGGGCCAGGTCCCGCAGCTCCTGCAGCGCCGTCTTCACCTCGCCGTGCGCCTCGTCCACCATCCGCGCGGCCGTCTGCGGGTCCTCCTGGAGCTTCTCCTTCGCCAGCCCCAGATCCATGGCCAGCGCCACCAGCCGGGCCTGCGCCCCGTCGTGCAGATCCCGCTCGATGCGCCGCAGGTCGGCCGCCGCCGTGTCGACCACGACCCCCCGGTCCGACTCCAGCTCCACCACCCGTGACGCCAGCCGCGACGGCCCGAGCAGCCCGTGCACCAGCAGCCGGTCCACCATCGTCAGCGCCCGCACGATCCACGGCGTGGCGATCGTGAACAGCAGCCCCACCAGCGCGGTCACCGTGATCTCGAAGGGATTGTCGAGGTAGATCCGGTGCGTCTCGTCGCCGTAGAGCTGGATCCCCTCCTGACCGGCGTACACCGGGAACACCCAGAACCACAGCGGATACGTCAGCAGCGCCCAGCCCAGCGCCCACACGTTCACGGCGACGACGAACGAGAACACCGCCCAGGGCAGATGCAGCACCGCGTACAGCAGGGCCCGCCACGAGGCGCCGCTCTTGAGGACGGCCCCCATCCACGCCATCGCGCCCGGCTTGGTCCTCCGCGGCGGCTCCGGCTCGGCCACCTCCAGGCCCAGCAGCGCCCGCGCCCGCATCCGCTCCAGCGCCCCGAAGCCCCGGCACCCGGCGAGCGCCGCCGCCAGCACCGGTACGCCGAGGAACGTGACCAGCAGCCCCGCCCCCAGCGACACCATCGTCACCGCGTAGGTGAACAGCAGGATGCTGATCGGCAGGCTGAGCAGCACATGAGTGAGCTCGAGCCAGCTGCGGAGCTCGACCGGCGCCCGCAGCGCGGCGGGCAGCCGGTGCCGCCGTTCGGTGCTCTCCGGGAACCCGGGCCCGCTGTCGAGCCCGTATCCCTGTCCGTACTCCGTGGCCATCGGCGCCGTCCTTCTCCTCGTCCCGCTGCTGTGCTCTCTTACCTCCACCCTGCTCCGCCGCAGGTCGCCGGACCATGCGGTCCGTCGGCATCTTGGACGGGGGGTTTTCCCTACCCCGGGGCCCCGGACCGGTCGCGCCACGGCAGTTCCGCCGTGACCGTCGTCGGGCCACCCGCGGGCGACTCCAGGACGAACAGCCCGTCGACGGCGTCCAGCCGGTCCGCCAGGCCCTTCATCCCCGTACCGCCGTCGAGGCTCGCGCCCCCGACCCCGTCGTCCCACACCTGAATGAGCAGCCGGGTGTTCGTCTGCCACACATCCACCGAGGCCGACTTCGCCCCGCTGTGCTTGCTGACGTTCTGCAGCAGCTCCGAGACGGTGAAGTAGGCGATGCCCTCGATGGCCGCGGCCGGCCGCTGCGGCAGATCGACCGTCACCTTCACCGGGACCGTGCAGCGCGAGGCGACCGAGGACAGGGCCGCGTCCAGACCACGGTCGGTCAGGACCGCCGGGTGGATGCCCCGCGCCAGGTCCCGCAGTTCCTGGAGGGCCAGCTTCACCTCGCCGTGTGCCTCCTCGACCATCGCCGCCGCCGCGTCGGGATCCTCCAGCACCTTCTCCTTGGCCAGCCCGAGCCCCATGGCCAGATTGACCAGCCGGGCCTGCGCCCCGTCGTGCAGATCCCGCTCGATGCGCCGCAGGTCGGCCGCGGCCGTGTCGACCACGACCCCCCGGTCCGACTCCAGCTCGGCGATCCGCCGCTCCAGTTCGTCGGAGGGCGACAGCAGCGCCCGCACCATGGCCCGGTCGGCGTTGGTCAGCCCCCGGGCGATGAACGGCAGCACCGGCCACAGCACGAACAGCGAGGCCAGCGTGACGGTGAACGTGAGGACACCCCACGGCAGCCGGATGAACTCGTACAGGACCGTGCGCCAGCCCACCGGGTCCTTCAGCTGCATCCACAACCGCTGGAAGAAGCCGCCCCCGCCGCGCAGCCGCAGCCGGCTCGGCTCCTCGATCCGCACCCCGAGCAGCGCCCGGGCCCGCGCCCGCTCCATCCTGCCCAACTGCCGTGCGCCCACGAGTCCCGCCGCGAGCAGCGGGAACCCGATCACCGTGACGGTCAGCCCGAAACCGGTGGAGAACACCGTCACGACGTAGGTGAAACCGAGCAGCGCGACCGGCAGGTTGGCCAGCAGGTGCGCGATCTCTTTCCAGGTGTGCCGGTCATAGGCGAGCCGGGCCGGCGGCGGACGGTCGTCCGGCCCGGCGGCCGCCCGGGCCGCCGTGCCCGGGGACGGGATGCGTTGGGTCATATGCGTTAGCGTGCCCGGCGGCGGGCCACGGCGCCATGAGGTGGGCCGCCGGGATCAACTGAGGAAAACCCCACCCCCGCATGCCGGGCCGTGACGGGCTGCTTACCCTGCCCTTATCAGGGCCTAGACTCCCGTGCGTACAGATCGTCGAACGGCGGCATCCGAGTGAGCCGCAGCATCGTCGCAGGATCCAGGTCCGAGTTTCAGGGAGCGAGGGACGGACGTGCCGGAACCGACCGTCGTCACCACGACCGTCGTCGCGGCGGACTACTTCCAGTCCTATTCGGTCGTCGGTCTGCTCGCCGTCGTCGGCGTGCTGTTCGTCGCCGTGGCCTTCGGGGCCGGCCGCCTGCTGCGGCCCGTGGTCCCCACCCCCGAGAAGCTCCTGACGTACGAGTGCGGCGTCGACCCCGTCGGCGAGGGTTGGGCCCACACCCAGGTCCGCTACTACGTGTACGCCTTCCTCTACGTGATCTTCGCCGTCGACTCGATCTTCCTGTTCCCCTGGGCGACCGTCTTCGCCGCCCCCGGATACGGCGCGACGACCCTGGTCGAGATGTTCATCTTCCTCGGCTTCCTGGCCGTCGGCCTGCTCTACGCCTACAAGAAGGGCGTCCTGGCATGGACGTGAACCCCTCGGTGTCCGAGCCTGTTCTGCTGCCCGAGCCCAAGCGGCTGGGCGCCCTGGCCCGCCTCGCCCCCGAACCGATGAAGGTCGTCCTCAACTGGGGCCGCCGCTACTCTCTCTGGGTCTTCAACTTCGGCCTCGCCTGCTGCGCGATCGAGTTCATCGCCGCGTCCATGGCCCGCCACGACTTCATCCGCCTCGGCGTCATCCCGTTCGCCCCGGGCCCGCGCCAGGCCGACCTGATGGTCGTCTCCGGCACGGTCACGGACAAGATGGCCCCGGCCGTGAAGCGCCTCTACGAGCAGATGCCGGAGCCGAAGTACGTCATCTCCTTCGGCGCGTGCAGCAACTGCGGCGGCCCCTACTGGGACTCCTACTCCGTCACCAAGGGCGTCGACCAGATCATCCCCGTCGACGTCTACGTCCCCGGCTGCCCGCCCCGGCCCGAGGCGCTGCTCCAGGGCATCCTCAAGCTCCAGGAGAAGATCGCCCGCGAGTCGCTGGGGGAGCGGTACGGCAGCGGTGCCGGCCGTCCTTCGGCAGCGGCCCTGCAGAGCGGTCTGGTGCAGCCGCCGCCCCCCGCCCCGGGCTCGGACGCGACGCCGGGGGAGGCACGATGACCGCCGTCGGCTGGCTGCCCGCCGACGCCGAGGAGCTCTTCGGCACGGACGCCACGGCAGAGGAGTCCTACGAGGTCCTGACGGTCGACGTCCCTCCGGCCGCCTGGATCCCCGCCCTGCGGACCGCCCGCGACCGGCTCGGCTGCACCTACTTCGACTGGCTGAGCGCTGTCGACGAACCGGGCACGGGCTTTCGCGTCACGGCCCACATCGCAGCGCTCTCGCCCGTACGACGCCTCCTCCTGCGTACGACCGTCCCGCACGAGGCTCCCGCCCTGCCCACGGCGGTCGACGTCTACGCGGGTGCCGCCTGGCACGAACGCGAGACGCACGAGATGTTCGGCATCACCTTCGAAGGCCACCCGGCGCTGGACCACCTGCTCCTGCCCGAGAACTTCGAAGGCCACCCCCTGCGCAAGGACTTCGTCCTGGCCGCCCGCGTCGCCAAGGCCTGGCCCGGCGCGAAGGAACCGGGCGAGTCGGAACACGGCGGCCCCAAGCGCCGCCAGATGCTCCCGCCCGGCGTCCCCGACCCCAACGAATGGGGCCCCCTCAAGGGCCAGCTCCCTGCGGCCCCCGCCCGCCCGGCCCGCGCCGCGGGCCGCACGGCGGGCGAACGCCCCGCCCGGGGCGCGGCACGCCCCGCGGGCGAACGCCCGGTACGGCGGACCCGCTCGGCATCGGAGGGCTCAGCGAGCCAGTCCGCTGCCGCTCCGGAGACTCCGGCCGGCCAGTCCGCTGCCGGTGCGCAGACTCCGGCTGATCCGGGGCGTGCGCGTTCGGTGGGGGAGGGCTCGGCCAGTCAGTCCGCTGGTGGGGCGGAGGCTCCCGGGGCTGCGCGGCGGGCGCGTTCTGCCGCGGAGGGTTCGGCGAGCCAGTCCACGCCCGGCGAGTCGACCGCCGGATCCCCGGCGGGACCGCGGCGCAACCGCTCGGCGTCGCAGGGTTCGGCGAGTCAGCAGCCCAGCGACCCGGCATCCCCGACACCGGGCTCTGAGTCCGCGACGTCCGGGCCCGTATCCCCGAAGTCCGGCTCCGGCTCCGAGTCCGCGACACCCGGTTCGCAAGCAGCGGAGACCGGTTCCGGGACGCCGGTGACGGGTTCGGAGCCCTCGGCGACCGGTTCGGAGCCGTCGGCGACCGGTTCGGAGCCGTCGGCCAGTGAGGCCGGCTCACCGGCACCGTCGGCGGGACCGCGCCGGGCGCGCAGCGCATCGCAGGGGAGCGCGAGCCAGAGGGCCGGGTCCGACCGCGGTGACACCCGGCCGGGCACGGCTTCGAGCACCCCCCGCAGCTCGGACGCCCCCTGGCACCACGCCCGCCCGGCCTTCGACGAACCGGCACCCGAACCGTCCCTGGAGGCGGCGCCGTTGCCGGCTCCAGAGCCGGAAACCCTCGAGAGCCCGGACGCCCAGGACGCCTCGGACTCGCCGGACTCGCCGGACTCGCCGGACTCGCCGGACTCGCCGGACTCGCCGGACGATCCGAAGCCCACGGCGGACAACGCGCAGCCCAAGGACGACGACGCGAAATCCACGGACGGGGACACCAAGCCCACCGGCCACCCCGAGGACCCCGCAGGAGGCCCGCAGTGAACGACGTGCTCGACGTCGCCCTGCGACTGCTGGTCGTCTTCGTCGTCTTCCTCACTCTCCCCCTGGTCATCGGCCAGACCGAGCACAAGGTGATGGCCCACATGCAGGGCCGCCTCGGCCCCATGTACGCCGGCGGCTTCCACGGCTGGGCCCAGCTGATCGCCGACGGCGTGAAGTTCGCGCAGAAGGAGGACATCGTCCCCGCGGGCGCCGACCGCCGCATCTTCCAACTGGCCCCCGCCGTCGCCCTCCTGCCCTACCTCCTCGTCCTGCTCGCCATTCCCATCGGCCCCGGAGAGGGAGCCGTCGGCCAGGTCATCGACGCGGGCGTCTTCTTCGTCCTGGCCGTCATGGGCGTCGGCGTCCTCGGCTCGCTGATGGCCGGCTGGGCCTCCGCGAACAAGTTCTCCCTGCTCGGAGGCCTGCGCACCGCCGCCCAGCTCCTCGCCTATGAACTGCCGATGCTGCTGACCGCCGCCTCGGTGGCGATGGCGGCCGGCACCGTCTCCCTCCCCGGCATCCTCGACGCCTTCGAGTGGTGGTGGCTGCCCTGGCAGATCGTCGGCGCGATCGTCTTCTTCGTGGCCGGCCTCGCCGAACTCCAGCGCCCGCCCTTCGACATGCCCGTCGCCGACTCGGAGATCATCTTCGGTGCGTACACCGAGTACACCGGCCTCCGTTTCGCTCTCTTCCTCCTCGCCGAGTACGCCGGAATCGTCGTCCTGTGCGGCCTGACCACCGTCCTGTTCCTGGGCGGCTGGCACGGCCCCTGGGGCGCCGACGGCCTCGGCTGGGTCTGGACCCTGCTGAAGACCGCCGTCCTCGCCTTCCTCGTGATCTGGCTGCGCGTCACCTACCCCCGTCTGCGCGAGGACCAGCTCCAGAAGCTCGCCTGGACCCTCCTCGTCCCCCTCTCCCTCGCCCAGATCGCCCTCACCGGCATCGTCAAGGTGGTGATCCAGTAACCATGGCCCCCATCCCCGGCTCTGGGCTCGCCAAAGGCCTGGCCGTCACCCTCCGCACGATGACGAAGAAGTCCGTCACCGCGCAGTACCCGGACACCCAGCCCGACCTCCCGCCCCGCACCCGCGGCGTGATCGGCCTGTTCGAGGAGAACTGCACGGTCTGCATGCTGTGCGCCCGTGAGTGCCCCGACTGGTGCATCTACATCGACTCCCACAAGGAGACGGTCCCGGCGGCGGCCCCGGGCGGCCGTGAGCGCAGCCGCAACGTCCTCGACCGCTTCGCCATCGACTTCTCCCTGTGCATGTACTGCGGTATCTGCATCGAGGTCTGTCCTTTCGACGCTCTGTTCTGGTCCCCCGAGTTCGAGTACGCCGAGACCGACATCCGCGATCTCACCCACGAGCGCGACAAACTCCGCGAGTGGATGTGGACCGTCCCGGCCCCGCCCGCCCTCGACCCCGGCGCGGAGGAACCGAAGGAACTCGCCACCGCCCGCAAGACCGCCGACAAGCTGGCCGCCCAGCAGGCCCCGCCCGCCACGGAACCGCACGCCGACCAGCAGGCCCGCGCCGCCGAACAACCCACCCGGCCCCAGGGCGACTCGAAACAACAGACCGACCAGCCGAAGCCGGGCCAGCCGACCCCGGGCCAGGCGACGCCGGATCACCCGAAGCCGGGGCAGGAGGGGCCGGAATGATCCTCGCCGCAACCGCGGCAACCGCCGCAACCGCCTCTGCCCTCGCGACGGGCCCGACCACCGGGGCCGCCGCCGAAACCCACGGCTTCCTCTCCCCGACCGGCGTCGAGATCGCCTTCCTCCTCGTCGGTCTGGTCACCTTCGGCGCCGCCCTCGTCACCGTGACCACCCGGCAGCTGGTGCACGCCGCCCTGTGGCTGGTGGTCACCCTTGGCGGCCTCGCCGTCGAGTACCTCCTGCTCACCGCCGAGTTCATCGCCTGGGTGCAGGTCCTCATCTACGTCGGTTCCGTCGTCGTCCTCCTCCTGTTCGGCCTGATGCTCACCAGGGCCCCGATCGGCCGCTCCCCGGACGCCGACTCGGGCAACCGCTGGGCCGCCCTCACCGTGGCCGCCGCCGCTGCCGCGGCCCTGGTCTGGGTCGTCGTCGACGCGTTCCGCACGACCTGGATCGACCTGGACGGCCCGGCCGCCGGCTCCACCGAGGCCACCGGCGCGAGCCTCTTCCAGAACTGGGTCCTCCCCTTCGAGGCCCTCTCCGTCCTCCTCCTCGCCGCCCTGGTCGGCGCGATCGTCCTGTCCCGCAAGGCCAAGGCCAACGCCGAGACGGCGACCGCGGCCGACAGCACCCAGGGCGCCCGGAGCGAGAAGGAAGGGACCCGCTGATGCACCTCGCCTATCCCGCCGTGCTCTCCGCCCTCCTCTTCTGCACGGGCCTGTACGGCGTCCTCGCCCGCCGCAACGCGATCCTGGTCCTGATGTCGGTCGAGCTGATGCTCAACGCCGTCAACCTCAACCTGGTCGCCTTCGACGTCTGGCTCAGCAGGACCGCCGAGGAGACCCTGCACTCCGGCCAGGCCCTGACCCTGTTCACCATCGCCATCGCCGCCGCCGAGATCGGCATCGGCCTGGCGATCGTGCTCGCCGTCCACCGCAACCGCGGCACCGCGGACATCGACAAACTCCGCGACACCTCCGAACGGCACGACCCCGACGGCCCCGACAGCGACACCCCCGCGGCCGAGCAGTCCGACGAGGCCCAGAAGGCTGAGGCCACCGCGTGACCACGACCACCCTCGCCGTCCTCGTCCCCCTCCTTCCGTTCCTCGGCGCCGCCGCCGGCCTGCTCCTGGGCCGTACGGCACCCGGCTTCGTCCGCCCGCTCGCCGTCCTGCCGACGCTCACCTCCCTGGTACTCGCCGCGCTGGTCGCCGTACGCCAGGGCGGTGACGCGGCCGTCGACTCGGCCACGGAACTCACCCCCACCGGCTCGGTCCCGATCGAGCTCGCCCTGCACATCGACGGCTTCGCCGCCCTCGTCGCCGTCCTGGTCGGCCTGGTCGCCTCCTGCGTGCAGATCTACTCGACGGGCTACCTGCGCGACGACCCGCGCTACCCCTCCTACGCCGCCCTCGTCTCCCTGTTCACCTCCGCGATGCTCCTGGTCGTCTACTCCGGCGACCTGATCGTGCTGCTGGTCGGCTGGGAAGTCATGGGCATCTGCTCCTACTTCCTGGTCGGCCACTACTGGGAGACCCCGGAGGCCCGCGCCGCCTCCCTCAAGGCCTTCCTGGTCACCAAGCTCGGCGACGTCCCCTTCCTCATCGGCCTTTTCGCCCTGGCCACCGACGCCGGCTCGTTCCGCGTCACCCACGTCCTCGGCGCCGTCGCGAGCGGCTCACTCGACCACCCGACGCTGATCGCCCTGCTCCTCCTCGCGGGCGTGGCGGGCAAGTCGGCGCAGTTCCCGCTGCACACCTGGCTCCCCGACGCGATGGCGGGCCCGACCCCCGTATCCGCGCTGATCCACGCCGCGACGATGGTCGCCGCCGGCGTCTACTTCATCGCCCGGCTCCTTCCGCTGTTCGAGGCGTCCCAGGCCGCGATGGTCGTCCTCGCCGTCATGGCCGCCGTCACGATGACCGGCTCGGCGCTCGCCGCGCTCGCCCAGGACGACATCAAGCGCGTCCTCGCCTACTCGACGATCGGCCAGCTCGGCTACATGTCCGGCGCCCTCGCCGTCGGCGACCGCGGGGCCGCCGTCTTCCACCTCCTGTCCCACGGCGCCTTCAAGGCGCTGCTGTTCCTCGCCGCCGGCGTGATCATCCACGCCGCCGGCACCAACTCGCTGGCCGCCATGTCCCGCATGCGGAACCTGCGCGACCGCGTCCCCGACGCCTACTGGACGATGACCGTGGCGCTGCTCGCGCTCGCCGCGATCCCGCCGTTCAGCGGCTTCTTCTCCAAGGAGGCCGTCCTCGGCGTCGCCGAGCACGTCGTCACCGGGCACACCGAGCACGCCCCCGCCGCCGCGGGCTGGATCGTCCTCGTCGCCGGCCTGGTCACGGCCGTCCTCACCGCCGCCTACGCGACGCGCCTGTGGCTGCTGGCCTTCCGGGGCCGGGGCATCGAAGCCCCCGACCACGGCAGGCAGCCGCTGACGATGACCGTGGTGCTCTGGGTGCTGGCCGTCCCGTCCCTGGCCCTCGGCGGGTTCGCCTTCCGCCTGCTGCCCGACTGGTTCGACGGCCGCGACCTGACCCCGACCCTGACCACCTCCGTGCTCGGCACGGGCGTGGCCCTGGTCGGCGGCATCGTCACCTACGCCGCCTGGCGGCACACCACCGCGCTCAGCGCCGGCGTCCCCCTGGGCGCGGTCGCCGCCCACCCCGAGGGCGACGCCGCCCAGGTCGAGGCCGAAGCCATCGCCAGCCACAAGCCCGCCTACGGCGACATCGCCTACGCGCCGGACCCCGCCGACCCGGGACGCCTGCTGCTCGGCCCCCTGCACCGGCACGCGGCCGTCGGCTTCCACCTGGACGCCGTGTACACGGCCCTCTTCGTCCGCCCGGTCCAGGCCGGAGCGAGCCTCGTCCGGTTCCTCGACCGCGAGGTCGTCGAGACCTACGTACGCGGTGCCGGTGCGCTGCCCCGCTGGCTCGGCGCCGCCGTACGCCGCGCCCAGACCGGCAACGTCCAGACCTATGTGAGCGCGCTGCTCGCCGGCACCGTCGTCCTCGCGGTCGCCGTCGTCCTCGTCGCCACGGGAGCGTGAGCAGGCGTGATCGATATCAGCGAGTCCGTGATGCAGTTCCTTCTGGCGTTCATCGTCGTCGGCCCGCTCCTCGGCGCCGCCGCGGCCCTCCTGCCCGCGCCGCCCGGGCTGAAGGGGAAGTCACCCGAGCAGGCCGTACTCCGGCACGGCGTCACCGTGACCGGCGCGGTCCTCATCGCGGCGATCGTCCTCGCGCTCGGCTTCGACCACGACCAGCCGTCGAAGATGCAGGCCAGCACCGACATCAGCTGGATCCCCGCACTCGACGTACGCATCCACCTCGGCATCGACGGCATCTCCCTCCCCCTTCTGGTTCTGACCGCGCTGCTGACCTTCCTCTGCGCGCTCTACTCGTACTTCAAGATGCCCGCGGGTCCGACCCCGAAGGCCTTCGTCGCCCTGCTGTTCGTCCTCGAGTCCGGCACACTCGCGACCTTCGCCGTCCTCGACCTGCTGCTGTTCTTCCTGGCCTTCGAGATGGTCCTCATCCCGATGTACTTCCTCATCGCCCGCTGGGGCGGCGAGGGCCGGAGCCAGGCCGCCTGGCGATTCATCCTCTACACGCTGCTCGGCTCCGTGGTCATGCTGCTCGGCCTGCTCCTGATCGGGATCAAGGCGGGCACGTTCGACATGATGGCACTCGCCACTGACAACGGCCGGTCCCTGACCGTATCCGTGCAGGTCATCGCCGTTCTGGCGATCGGGATCGGGCTCGCGGTGAAGACGCCGATGTGGCCGCTGCACAGCTGGCTGCCCGATGCCCACACCGCCGCGCCCACCGTCGGCTCGGTGCTGCTGGCCGGCGTCCTGCTGAAGATGGGTACGTACGGGTTCGTCCGGATCCTGCTCCCCATCGCACCGGACGGCTTCCGCACGTTCGCGCCCTACCTCGCCGCCCTCGCCGTCGTCGGCATCATCTACGGATCACTGGCCTGCCTGGCCCTCGCCAAGCGGGGCGCGAAGGGCGACCTCAAGCGCCTCATCGCCTATTCCTCCGTCGGCCACATGGGCTTCGTGCTGCTCGGCATCGCCACGATGACCCCGACCGGCGTGAACGGCGCCCTCTTCGCCAACGTCGCCCACGGCCTCATCACCGGCCTGCTCTTCTTCCTGGTGGGCGCGCTGAAGGACCGCACCGGCACCACCGACCTCGACACCCTCGCCGAAGAGACCGGCGCCGCCCTCTACGGCAAGGCCCCGCGCCTCGGCGGCCTGCTCGCCTTCGCCGCCGTCGCCTCGCTCGGCCTGCCGGGGCTGGCCGGCTTCTGGGGCGAGATGCTGGCCCTGTTCGGCGCGTTCCAGCCCGCCGAGGGCCTCAACCGCGCCGCCTTCCTCACCTTCATGGCGATCGGCGCGTTCGGCACCCTGTTGACAGCCGCGTACCTGCTGATCGTGGTCCGCCGCGTCTGCATGGGCGCCCTGCCCCAGGACGCCCCCAAGCTCACCGACGTCCGCTCGTACGAGTTCGCGGCGTGGACCCCGCTCGTCGTCCTCACCGTCGTCGCGGGCCTGTGGCCCAAGGTTCTCCTCGGCTTGAGCGACCCGGCCGTCCAGCAGCTCCTCTCAGGAGGCACCCGATGAGCTCCCCGGCCCAGCCCCCGGCCGCCTCGCTGGTCCAGTCCGTCGACTGGCTCGCGATCGCGCCGCCCACCATCGTGGCGGTCGTCGGACTCGTCGTCCTGGTCGCCGACCTGTTCCTCGCCGAGCACCGCAAGGCCGTGCTCGGCTGGACATCGGTGGCAGGCCTGGCCGCCGCCACGGTGATGCTGCTGCCCCTGCTCGACGGCGACCGCAGCACCTTCTGCCTGACCGGCGACGCCGCCGTGTGCAGCTACGCGGCCGACCGCTTCACCCTGGTCATCCAGTTCCTGGTCCTCGGCGGCGCCCTGCTCTGCGCCCTCCTGTCGGTCACCGCCCTGAAGGACGCCCGCAAGGACCTCCCCGAAGGCGAGTACTGGTTCCTGCTGCTGTCCTCCGCTGCCGGAGCCGCCCTCCTGCCCGCCTCCCGCGACCTCGCGACCCTGATCGTCGCCCTGGAGGTCGCCTCCCTGCCCGCCTTCGCGCTGGTCGGCCTGCGGTACGGCGACCGCAAGTCCTCCGAAGCGGCCCTGAAGTTCTTCCTGTCCTCGGTGACCGCGACCGCGGTCAGCCTCATGGGCATCAGCTTCTTGTACGCCACCACGGGCACCCTCTACCTCACCCAGGTCGCCGACCGTATCCAGAACGTCGACGGGCAGTTCCACACGCTCGCCCAGACCGGCGTCGTCCTCACCCTCGTCGGCTTCGCCTTCAAGACGGCCGCCGTACCCTTCCACTTCTGGGTGCCCGACACCTACGTGGGAGCGCCCCTGCCGATCGCGGCCTACCTGTCGGTCATCGGCAAGGCGGTCGGCTTCAGCGGCCTGATCCTCGTCACGGTCGTGGCCCTGCCGTCGTACGCCGACGTCTGGGGCCCCGCCCTGGCGGCCCTGGCCGCGCTCACCATGACCGTGGGCAACGCCGGAGCCCTGCGCCAGCAGGCCACGCGCGCGTACAGCGCGGTCCGCCTGCTCGCCTGGTCGTCCGTAGGCCAGGCCGGCTACCTCCTCGTGCCGATCGCCGCCGCCGCGTACTCCGGCGACGCCGAGAAGTCGATCGGCTCCACCGTCGCCTACGCCCTGATGTACGGCGCCGTGAACCTCGGCGCCTTCGCCGTGGCCGCCCTCGTCGGCCGGACGAAGTCCCTCAACCGCGTCGCCGACTACCGCGGCCTGTACGCCTCCAGCCCCCTGTCCGCGCTGCTCCTGGCCTTCTTCCTGCTCTGCCTCGCCGGGCTGCCGCCGGGCATCATCGGCCTCTTCGCCAAGGTCACCGTCTTCTCGGCGGCCGTCGACGCCGGCCTCGGCTGGCTGGCCGTGGTCATGGCCGTCAACGTCGTCATCGCGCTCTTCTACTACCTCCAGTGGACGGCCCTGCTCTTCCGCGCCCCCGAGGGCGAACCCGAGAAGCACCGCGTCCCCGGCCCGGTCACCGCCGCGATCGCCCTGACCGGCGTCCTCGGTATCGCCCTGTCCGGCGCACCCCAGCTGGTCCTGCGCTTCACCGACACCGGCCTCTTCTGAACCCACCGGGGTTCCCGGAAACCGGCCGCTTACACCGCGCGCGCGTGGGGCACTCGCTCCCACGCGCGCGTGCCGCTTCCCGTCACCGTCACCCGGACGGTCCACACCCGCCGCCAGCACGCGCAAGGGAACTAGAGCCTCCCGCCTGGCGTTGACCAGTACGGGAGGCTCCACTGGACGTGAGACGCGGCACCAGTGGCACCCCAGATTCAGCAAGCAAAGGTCCCCCTGCCGCACCACTTGGAGGGCGCACCGTGCACCGCCGGCACAACGGGCTCAGGACAGCGATCCTCCTCGGAGGACTGTCCGCACTCATCATCGTCATCGGCAGTTTCTTCGGCCGCATGGGGCTCGTCATCGCCGTCCTGGTAGCGCTGGCCACCAACGCGTACGCGTACTGGAACAGCGACAAACTGGCACTGCGCGCGATGCGCGCCCGCCCGGTGAGCGAGTTCGAGGCCCCGGCGCTCTACCGCATGGTCCGCGAGCTCTCCACCCAGGCCCGCCAGCCCATGCCGCGCCTGTACATCTCGCCGACGGAGGCACCCAACGCCTTCGCCACGGGCCGCAACCCGCGCAACGCAGCGGTGTGCTGCACCGATGGCATCCTGCGCCTGCTGGACGAGCGCGAGCTGCGCGGCGTCATCGGCCACGAACTCAGCCACGTCTACAACCGCGACATCCTCATCTCGTCGGTCGCCGGCGCTCTCGCCTCCGTCATCATGTTCCTGGTCAACTTCGCCTGGCTGATCCCCATCGGACGCTCGGACGACGATGACGGCCCCGGTCTGCTCGGCATGCTGCTGATCATGCTCCTGGGCCCGCTCGCCGCCTCGCTCATCCAACTGGCAGTCAGCCGCTCCCGGGAGTACCAGGCGGACGCCTCCGGAGCCCAGCTCACCGGCGACCCGCTCGCCCTGGCCAGTGCCCTTCGCAAGCTCGAACTCGGCACGAAGCAGCTCCCGCTGCCGCCCGAGCCGCGCATCGAGACCGCCAGTCACATGATGATCGCGAACCCGTTCCGGCCCGGTCAGGGCCTCTCGAAGATGTTCTCCACACACCCGCCGATGGCGGAACGAATCGCCCGGCTCGAGAAGATGGCAGGTGGGAACCAGTGAGGACCATTCTCAACGTCATATGGCTCGTCCTGAGCGGCTTCTGGCTGTTCCTCGCCTACATGCTCGCGGGCCTGCTCCTCTGCATCACCATCATCGGCATCCCGTTCGGCATCGCGGCCTTCCGCATCGGCGTCTACGCCCTGTGGCCCTTCGGGTATACGACGGTCGAACGCCGAGACGCGGGCGCCCCGTCCTGCGTGGGCAACGTGCTGTGGCTGGTGCTCGCGGGCTGGTGGCTCGCCCTCGGCCACATCGCCACCGGCATCGCCCTGTGCGTGACGATCATCGGCATCCCGCTGGGCATCGCCAACTTCAAGCTCATCCCGGTCTCGTTGCTCCCGCTCGGCCGCGACATCGTGCGGACGGACGAGCCGTTCGCGGTGCGCTGACGGAGAGACATCGCGCCTCCGTTTTCCACAGGCCAGGGGTTGTCCACAGGCCCGCCCGGCTGTCAGCGGCGGCCTGCATGATGAACCCATGACCGCGATCGAGCAGGTGCCGCCCCGAGTGCTGGCCGAGACCCGCAACACCCGCTTGGGGTCCGGCCCGTCGCGCCCCGAGCCGGCCGCCCCAGCGAGAGGCGCCGAAAGACCCGAGCCGTCGAAAGACCCTGCAAGACCCGAGCCGAGAGGCCCTGCAAGCCCCGAACCGAAGGGCGCCTGAAGGCCCGAGCCGAGAGGCTCCTGAAGGCCGGGCTGCAGCGGAGGCCGGCCCTACTCCCTCCCCGCCCCGGCCTGCACCCGCTCCCGCACCCCATATGCGACCGCCCCCACCACCAGCACCCCCGCGCCCACGACCACCGACACCCCGGGCAGCGAGAACGCCAGCACCACACACCCGACCAGCCCCACCACCGGCACCACACGCGCCGCGGGCGCCGAAGACAGAGTCCATGCCGATGCGTTGGCCACGGCGTAGTACGCCAGCACACCGAAGGAGGAGAAACCGATCGCGCCCCGGACGTCCACCGTGGCGGCCAGCACCGCGATCACCGCCCCCACGGCCAGCTCCGCCCGGTGCGGCACCTGGAACCGCGGATGCACGGCGGCCAGCGTCCCCGGCAGATGCCGGTCCCGGGCCATGGCCAGCGTCGTCCGCGACACCCCCAGGATCAGCGCGAGCAGCGAGCCCATCGCGGCCACGGCCGCACCGATCCGCACCACCGGCGCGAGCCAGGGCATCCCGGCCGCCCGCACCGCGTCGGCCAGCGGCGCCGTCGCGTCCCCGAGGCCGCCCGACCCGAGTACCGAAAGGACAGCCACCGCCACAGACGCGTACACCACCAGCGTGATGCCCAGCGCCAGCGGGATCGCGCGTGGAATGGTGCGCGCCGGGTCCCGCACCTCCTCACCGAGGGTGGCGATCCGGGCGTACCCGGCGAAGGCGAAGAACAGCAGTCCGGCCGCCTGCAGCATCCCGTCCGCCCCGCCCGAGGCACCGACGTCCAGTCGCCCGGCAGCGGCCTCATCGGACACCAGACACACGACCACCACGCAAGCGAGGACAGCCAGGACCAGCGCCACGATCACCCGCGTCAGCCACGCGGACTTCTGGACACCGCCGTAGTTCACCGCGGTCAGCGCCACCACGGCAGCGACCGCCACCGTGTGCGCCTGCCCCGGCCAGACGTACGCGCCCACGGTGAGCGCCATCGCCGCACAGGAGGCCGTCTTCCCGACCACGAACGACCAGCCCGCGAGATACCCCCAGAACTCCCCGAGCCGCTCCCGCCCGTACACATAGGTGCCGCCCGAGGCCGGATACAGGGCGGCGAGGCGAGCCGACGACAGGGCGTTGCAGTACGCGACCACGGCGGCGACGGCGAGCCCGAGGAGCAGCCCGGTGCCGGCCGCGTGCGCGGCCGGCGCGAGAGCGGCGAAGATCCCGGCTCCCACCATCGAGCCGAGTCCGATGACGACGGCGTCGCCCACGCCGAGGGTGCGGCGCAGTCCGGGACCGGAGGCAGTCATGCGTCGCACCCTACTGATCAGTGCAACCGGCGGGTGCGGCCAGGACGTCCTCCCCACCAACACGGCGTGAACGTGCGCGACAAGGACGCCGCGCACGGGATCTCCGAGGTACGACGCGCGGGCCCGGCCTGCCGCAAGCAAGATCACATGGCCGGGACAGTGCGGGCACACTGTGAAAGGGCAGGTTCACGGCATGACCATCATCAGCTGGATCCTCCTGGGACTGTTGGCCGGAGCCATCGCGAAGTTCCTGCTGCCGGGGCGCGACCCGGGCGGCCTCATCGGCACGACCCTGATCGGTGTCGCCGGCGCGTTCATCGGCGGCTGGATATCGGCCCGCTGGATGGACCACCCGATCACCACGGACTTCTACGACGGTGCGACCTGGGCAGCGGCGGTCGGCGGATCGCTCGTCCTGCTGATCGCCTACCGCCTTCTGTTCGGCAACTCGCGCGACTGACCGCGCTCACCGATGGCAGCCTGCAGACGAGAGGGGCGGGCACCAACGGTGCCCGCCCCTCTCACAGCCGTGCGGGCAGTAGCCCGGAGGGCCGGACCTACCGGTAGTTCACGAACTGCAGGGCGAAGTCGAAGTCCTTGCCCTTCAGCAGGGCGATGACGGCCTGCAGATCGTCACGGTTCTTGGAGCTGACCCGCAGCTCCTCACCCTGCACCTGCGCCTTCACGCCCTTGGGGCCCTCGTCGCGGATGGTCTTCGCCACCTTCTTGGCGTCTTCCTGGGAGATCCCCTCCTTGATCGACGAGAAGATCTTGTACTCCTTGCCGGAGAGCTGAGGCTCGCCCGCGTCCAGAGCCTTCAGCGAGATGCCCCGCTTGATCAGCTTGGACTGGAAGACGTCGAGGATGGCCTTCACCCGGTCCTCGGAGTTCGCCTCCATGAGGATCTGCTCACCGGACCACGAGATCGAGGCACCCACGCCCTTGAAGTCGTAGCGCTGCGAGATCTCCTTGGCGGCCTGGTTGAGTGCGTTGTCGACCTCCTGCCGCTCGACCTTCGAGACGATGTCGAAACTGGAGTCGGCCATGTCCTGTGGCTCCTTGTATCGGGGTGCGTGTCGTGCGTACCGGCGTATGCGGGCGGTCGCAGGGCCCGTTCAGTCCCGGGCCGCATCCGGACAAGCCTAGCCACCCCCGGCCCGTCGAGCGCCGATCAATCGGGTGGCGGAGCACCCCTCCACATCAGGTATTGTTTACGTCGTTGCCACGGAGCGCCGCGGAAGAGCGGCTCGACGGGCAGCTACCCCGGCGGTGTGCCCGAGCGGCCAAAGGGAGCAGACTGTAAATCTGCCGGCTCAGCCTTCCCAGGTTCGAATCCTGGCGCCGCCACACGGGAACGAGAGGCCCGTGACCTGCTGTCTCAGCAGGTCACGGGCCTCTCGTCATACACCGCCCCAAAGGGCGCGGTGTCTCACCCTGTCTCGCGTTCGAACGTCCCGTCTCGGACTCTGCGGACGGAGCGCGGACGGGATTTCCGCCGCGTCAGACGCTCCGCCCCAGTCGTGCGGAGATCTTGGCGTTGGCCGCGTCGTCGCCGTCCTTCAGGAACTTGGCGTACACGCGAAACAGGACCGCCACACTGTGGCCGGCCCGCTCAGCCACGAGTTGCGGTTCAACGCCAGAGCTGAGCCAGGTGGACACTGCGGCGTGACGAAGGTCATAAGGACGCTTGGCCAGTGCGGAATGGAACTCGGTCGGCGTCAGAGCGCGCGACCGCGCTTCAGCCCACACCTCCCCGTATCCGGTGTCCTGTACAAGTCCACCCCGCAGCGTCTGGAAGACGCGGCCGTCCGGCGCCGCGCCGTACGCGGTGAGGTGCCACCGCAGCAGCGCGACCAGTTCCGGCGGAATCGGCACGGGCCGCACTGCCTTCCGCGGGCGGTGCTTCAGACCCCGTTTCTCGTGCGCCTCGCCGCTGTCCGTCCACGCGGTGCCGGATCGGGGGCGGGTTTCATGGAGCCGGAGCGTGCCCCACCCCCGCCGGGGCAGGTCGCAGTCCGTGACCCGTAGGCCGATCACTTCCGCCGGCCGCGCGGCGGCGTAGTACATGCAGCCGAAGAACGCGGTAAGCCGGCGTCCCCGCTTGCTCTGATCACGCACAGCAGTCAGCAGCTTGGCGGCCTGCGCCGGATTCGGGACGCACGCCGGGTCCACTTCCTCCGTGACCTGCTCGGGCGCCTTCCACTTGACGCGGTCCAACGGGTTGTCCGTCAGCAACTCGGCATCGACCGCGAACTCAAGGGAGTTGTAGAAGATCGCACGCTTGCGGCTGATCGTCCCCGGGGCCGCCGTCTTCCCGTCCAGCCTCTTGGACAAGGCCCTGAGTGCGGCTTTCACCAACAGCCGGTCCGTAAGGGCCGACGTGGGCAGCGACTTCCGCTGGAACCAGGCGAGTACCTGCGCCACCTCGGCCGGCGGCTCTTCCTCCCACCGGTTCTTGTTGAACGCCCACCCATACAGAGCGCTCCGTACGGTCCGGGCGTCGGGCATGCCCTTGGTGTCCTTCACGAACGCCGGGGTCACGGTCGCCATGGCTTCGGCCAACGTCCGCCGGGTGTTGCCGGGGGAGTCGTCCCACTTCATCGCGATGTAGTTGCGCGCGTGCTCGTACCAGGGAATGTCTCGGTTCTGGTCGACCATAGACTTCGGGAGGCCGCTCTCCACGTCGAACGGCTCGCCCTTCCGGGCCGCCGTCATGAGTTCCGACCGGCGGCTGTCGGCCAAACCCTGGGTGAGGAACGACTCCGCGTGTTCGCGGGTGCCCACCATCCACCGCAGTTGGTACGGCTTCCGGTAGCTGCGCTTTCGGATGGCCCAGAACTTGACGGTGTAGCTCCACTCGGTCACGCGGCCTCCAGCTCGTCCTTGAAGGCGTCCAGGACGCTGCGGCGTACGCAGATGCGGCCGGACGGCGTGCGGCGGGCCTCGGGGGTGAGGCCACGGTCACGCCAGCGGTACCAAGTCGGGCGGCTGATGCCGAGTTCTTCCAGAACTTCCGGCAGGGGGATCAACTCGTCTTTCGGAGTGCGGCGGCGCCGGGTGGGCGTGGTCATGCTGAGGTCTCCATACCTGTGCGGCTGGGCGTGGCTGTGTCCGAAGCCGGGATTTCTGCGTCATCGCGTCACCTGCGTCAATGAGGCGTCTGACCTGCGGGTTCCGGTGACGCAGCGAGGCGGGTCCTGCGTCACCGATGACGTGGGCGCTCGTCACGGGGTGACGCCGATGACGCGGGATGACGCAGGATTCCCTGTCTGCGTCAGCGCTGTCGCCGCAGGTCAGCGGCTGTGTGTCGGGCCCGTGGTGACGCAGTGACGCAGATCTTCCCTACTTGGGAAAGAGAAAGGGGTGGTGTCTGTGGGTCTTTGCGTCCGCTCAGGGCTTGAAGAACGAGCCGCTTCGCGGCGCGACCGTGCAGGGCGGCTGGCGCCGCCGAACAGCAAGAGGAGCACCCGCGGGCGAGGCGTGCTCCTCTTGCTTGTCCGCCTGTCCGGGGGCGGTCAGAACGCGGTCTGCTGCTCGGGCGGCGGAGGCGGGGCCTGGCGGCTGAGCTCGATGTAGCGGGCGGCGCTGGTGCGCCCCCAGTCAACCAGGACGCCCCGCGCGGCCAAGGTGGGCTGGATGCGCCGCAGCCGGTCGGACAACACCTTCCCCGTGGTGGGCCAGCCCTTGGGGAGCGGGCGGCATTCCTCGCCGCTGTAGAGGGCGGTCAGGGCGTGCAGCCACTCCGCCGACGTCATCCGCTCTTCCACGCCCGGGGTGAGTTCGGCGGCGTGCTTGAGGACCGTCTGCGCCAGGAGATCACCCTCGATCACGTCGTCGTTGAGGTCATCCAGGCTGGCCCGGTATGCCTCCAGCGTCCCGAAGCCGGTGGCGGTGTCGAGCTGGGCGCACAGGTGGGCGAAGTCGGCCATCCGCAGATCGGTCGGAGTCTCGGCCTGCACTGCGCGGACCTTGACGGTCAGGTCGAGCAGGGAGCCGAGGACGATGGGCAGGATCTCGGCGTACTCGGCCCACAGCTCCGCTTCGGTGCGCCGTACCCGGGGGCGTTCCAGACGCAGGGTGAGGAGCCGTTCGGCAAGGTCGGGGCGGATCACGCCGACGTCGATGCCGGTCAGCAGCATCGGGCGGCGGTAGCGGGAGCGGACGACGTCGCCGTCGGTGAACAGCGCGCGCTTGATGCTCTCGGCCCCGGTGATGATGCAGCACATGAGGTCGGACAGGTCCGGGGGCAGGTGGGAGAGGTTGTCCAGGGCGGTGATCCATCCGGCCGCAACCGCCGTGATCATGTTCTCTTCGTCCTTGGGCGCCCTGCGCAGGTCGCCGGTCATGCCCTCGATGATCCGCACGAGCATCCGCCCGCCGGTCGACTTGCCGGCGCCCTGCGGGCCGGTCAGGAACGGGGCCGGGACGGGCACGGACGGCTCCAGGCAGCCGATGAGCCACGCGATGGCCAGGGCCTCGGTCTTGGCGTCGGCGAAGTTGCACAGCCGCATCAGCAGATCGATGCCCTTGCCGTTGGTGTCCTTGGCGGGCAGGGGGAGCTCCCCCGTGAGCTGGGTGCGCCGCCAGCACACCTCCTCAGGGTCGGGGACGCGGACGTCCCAGCCGGTGGGGTGGATACGGACGGACCGGCCGTCGTCGCGGCCCAGGTCGAGCCAGGTGGCCCCGTCGAATCCGGGGGCCACGCGGATGTGGGTGGGCTGTACCCGCTCGGTGAGGGCGAGAGCCTCGATCAAATCCAACGCCTCCTTGAGGGCGGTTCCGTTGAAGACGCCGACCCCGTCGCGGAAGAGGCCGACCATGAGTTCCTGCCGGTGGCTCCCGGTCGTGCCCTGGGAGCGGATCGGGCGGGCCACGGGGTGGCCGGTGCGCTGCGCGTACACGGTCCCGTCCACGGTGCGGAAGTACCGGAAGTGGGACTGCGCGTAGTCGGTGATGACCTGCCGGGCGGGGTTCTTCTCGTCGTCGGACACGTCACAGTCCCAACGTGGTCAGGGCGTTGGCCCACGCTTCCGTGCAGTGTCGGGGGGTCTCGCCCTTGGCCTGCGCGGCGGTGAACAGCCGGTTGACGTGGGTGTCGGTGAGGCAGCCGCACCGGCCGTGCGTGGACAGCACGGCGAGGAACGTGCGATACACGGTCGCGTGGACGGCGCTGCGGGCCTCGCTGATGCGCTGCTCTGCCATGGCGATCCCGCGCTCCAGATAGGCGGGCGTGCGGTGCCTGCACTCGCCCCCGTGGCCCCTCAGAGGCACTGAGAGGCTCTGTGGCGTCCTACGGGCTGTGGTCGGGTCCTTTACTGCCAGCGCGCGCACAGCGTCCGGGAGAGCGGCTGTGGTGCCGGTGCCGGGGCCGAGCCAACGGGCGTACGCCATAAGGGACTTGATGTCGACGCCGGTGCGGACGGCGTTCACGGACCGCATGGCGCCCTGGTAGATCCAGTGCTCCCCCCGCGTTGTCGGCACGGTCCGAGTGGCAGGCAGGCTCTCACGGGCCCAGGCGACGGCCGCCGCGTCGTCCAGGTCCACGACGGTCAGGCCGGCGCCGCCGGGGTGGTAGGCGATGGCGGCGGCCCGGCGCCACGCGGTCCCCCATGTCGGGGAGGTGAGAACGTGCGGGTCGGTGGTGGCGGCGGCCCACGCGTGGCAGACCCCGGGGCACTGGCAGGGGCCGGGGGTCTTCATGTTCGGCCGTCCGCCGCACGCGTTGCCGGTGCAGGCGGGGCAGTTGCCGAACGGCACCTTGCCCGCCCGCAGGGGCAGGGGCGGGATGCCGTTCGCGGCGAGGCTGAGGGCGGTGTGCAGGAGATTCATGCGGCACTCCGGTCGGTCAGGAGCATCTGGCCATGGGTGGGGATGGCGCTGATGACGCGCTCGCGCCACATCAGGGCGTAGTCGATGCAATTCGCGCAGTTCTTGTGCGTGTGGCCGGGCAGCGGGGGCCGCCGGCGGGCGTGGGAGCTCCAGGCGGCGGAGTCCGCGGAGGCCAGCAGGTGACCGACTCGTTCAAGACCGAGGATTTTGAAGCCGAAGCCGTGGAGCTTGAAGCCATGCGCAGCCATCGCGGTGACGATCGCGGCGCCCTGGCGGGTGGACTGCAACCGGCACACCGACCCGAGCCCGACGACCGGTTCGGCCCGCAGGTCGACACCGGCCCGCTCGTACAGCTCCACGCACCGCTCGTAGGCAGGGATGGTGTCGCCCTGGAGAACGGGGGCAATGCGCAGGTCCGGGGCGAGGGAGCGCAGTTCGAGGAAGTTGGCCACCGTGCGCCGCTGGTGCTCGGCAACGCTGAGGTGGGTGCCGACGAAGTACTGCCCGCCGAACCAGCCGCCTTCGATGATGGCTTTCTCGCACATCCAGTCCTGCGGGGCGGCCCAGTCGTAGGGGCCGACGTGTTCCCAGATGCGGCGCAGGTCATCGACGTACTTGCGGGGCGGGCGGGTCCATGTGCCCTTGTCCTTGAGCTCCATAAAGCCGCCGGAGTCGATGGCGTAGGGACCGCGGGCTACGTCCCACTTGATGGCGCGGTCCCAGTGCTCGGACTTCAAGAACAGCGGCACATCGGTGAGACGCAGCCAGTGCCGTTTGTGCGTGGTCAGGTAGAACCGCATCCCGCCCGCCGCGGGAGCTCCCGGGAGCAGGGTGCGAACGGCCGGCGGTAAGACTCGCCCGATGGTGGTGGGTTGCGTCATGCTGGATGACCTCCAACAGGTCAGTTGTTGGCTGGATGACAAGGGCGGCCCCGGGTTCTTGGCGGAATGTGGGGGCCGCCCTTGGCGTAGCTACTGGTAGAAGCGGTTGCGCTTGATGACGGCCTTTCGGATGTTGACCGTCGTTCCGGCGCCGTGCCGGTTGGCGCTGAAGACCTGGACGGCGATCCATCCGCCGAAGATGACGGCGGCCAGGGTGATGAGCTGGGTGATCAGCGCAGCGAGCGCGGTGATGAACGTGGTCAGCATCAGCAGTCCGCCGCACACGGCGAGGAATCCGATGCCCCCGAGGGCGACGTTCACCGCCGTCCGGGAGACGGCCGGCTTGGCGGCGACCGGTTCGGGCTGCGCGGTGGGGATGGCGTAGCCAGTGACGACTCGGCCGTCCGGCAGGACGACGCTCGCGACCGCCGGGACGGTGTGCGGCTGGACGGGGGCGAGCGGCGCCGGCGTGACGGCGGCGGGGGTGATGGGGGTGGGGTGGTGGACTTCCACGGCCCCCTGCGCGGGGGTCTGGCGGGCGTGTTCGGGGTACATGCGGAATCCCTTCCGAACGTTGGTCAGGGAGGCAGAGACACCCCCTTCGGGGTGCCGTGTGGAGGGGTGTTTCGGGGGTCTGACCTGCGAGCCTCCCTGACTCCCTGACTGATCATTTATGCAGGTCAGGGCCAGGGAGGCGGGCCAGGGAGGCGGTCAGGGAGTTCTCCCTGCCTCCCTGACCCGTCGAGGGTCGGCTCCCTGTCATCCGTCGGCGGAAGCGGAATCCTCGTTGTCGCGGTTGGCGAGGGCGCGGGCAACGCGGTCGCGGGCGACGACCATCACGCCGTCGGACTTGTACGGCTCGGCGTCGGCGTCGTCCAGGACGCGCTTGAGGTCGATGAACGACCAGCCGCCGTAGGCGTCCGCGTTCAGCGTGGCGAGTCGCGCCAGCACGTCCTTGGTCCGCACCCGCGACGCGGTGCCGATGACGTCGAAGATGTCGATGAGCGGGTCGTGGTCCTCGCCGTGGTCGATGGCGTGCAGGGTGGTGACGCCGTCGCGCAGGGCCTTGGCCCGGTCGGTGATGGCTTCGGCGGCGTCGTCGTCGATGTAGTGCGTGCGCACCGTGATGGACGACTGTCCGGCGGGGATGGTGATGCCGTCGGAGGCGACGACCAGGGTTCCCCGGTCCAGGCCCGGACGCAGCAGGTTCGGCGCGGCGCCCCCGTCGACGGCCTTGTCTCCCAGGGCCATGCGGGCCTGCGACTCGGTGCCCAAAGCGAGGGAGGCGCGGGTGTGGGCGCCCTCCCGTACGAGCTTGGGAAGGTTCTCGTTGGTCGGGTCCTGGGTGCCCTGCCACATCAGCACGTTCACGGCCCGCCCCTGGTTGTGGATCTTGCGGACGGCCATGAAGTACCGGGAGTTGGCCTTGGACCCGCCATAGGGGCGCTTCTCAGCGTCCTTGGCCGGGCACATGAACGCCACCTGCGCCTCGTCGACCAGCACGATCAGCGGCGGGAACTGAGTTCCGGGCGGCGCCTGAATGCGGCGGTTCATCTCGTCGACGGCGCCCTCGACCATCTCGGTCACCTGGATCACGTGCTCATCGGTGGGCCCCTGGATCAGGGTGGTGGCGAGCCCGTCGAACATGGCCCAGTCGCCCACGCCCTTGAGGTCGCCCATGAGGAACTGCACCGACTTGTCCAGCGACAGCCACAGGGCCAGGGAGCGCAGGGCCACCGTCTTGCCCTGGTTCGACAGGCCCGTGATGAGCAGGTGGCGCTGGTACAGGCTCAGGCTCGCGGCGTCGCCGCGCAGGTCCTGACCCCACGGGGCGCGGCCCTTGGTGTAGTCGGCGGTCATGGTCTCGTCGGTGACCAGCGGGGACGGGCCGATCGGCTCGTCCAGCGCGCCGGAGTCTGCGATCCACAGCCGCACCGTCCGTGCGGCCTGCGGGATCGTGATGAACACCTCGTGCTCGTGCCGGGTCAGGTTCTCGGCGAGCTTCCTGCGCTTGTTCTGCACCTCGTTGGTCGACACCCCGGAAGGAAGGGTCACGTCGACCTCGACACCGCATCCCGCGATGGTGATCGGTCCGAGCATGCTCGCGCCGGCGTCGCCCATCTCCTTGATGGCGCGCGCTAGGGCGGGCACCCCGAGGTCGCGCAGGGCCTTGACCACGATGGACGGCGTGATCGGCTCACCCTCACCCGACCGCACGTTGGCGGGCAGCGCCCACGCGGGGGCGGCGTGCTGCTTGCGGCCGACCGACCACAGGGCGAGCAGGGCGAGGAACGGGCCGATCGTGAGCGCCGGGCCCCAGACGACCTGCACGATCCGGATCAGGAGGGCGATGAAGTCGATGGTCGCGGTCAGCGGGGTGATGACGTCGGCGACGTGGCCGGTGTTGAGGGCCATGACGATGCCGAGGGCGACCAAGACGCCGACGCTCATTCCGGCGCCGACGGCTACGCCCTTGGCGGCCTCGACGGGCGAGTGCAGGAGGTCCATGCGGCGGTGATGGCGGGCGGCGCGGAAGCGCTGCAACCGCTCCTCCCACTCTTCGGCCGCTTCCAGGTTCCCCGCGGCTTCAGCCGCCCGGATCATCCGCTCATAGCGGGAGCCGGTACGGCCGTCCCAGGCGCGGCGGGCCACGATCCGGCCCCCGTTGAACGTGTAGGACCCGTGCCGGGCCACCGCGCGCACGGTCGCCCTGGTCGTCTCGTGCGTGACGGCCGTCTTCACCGCTCGCCCTGAGCGCACCCACAGCGGCACGGGCCGGGCGGGCGGCGCGTCCGGGACGACGGTCAGAACCGTGGGGGCGGTGTCGTCGGCCGGGGGGTCGGTGGGCTTGTGGAGGTGGACGACGTTCTCAGACATGCTGGAACTGCTCCTGACTGCCCCATCGGGGCGGGAGTAAGGGAGAGAGCCGGGGTGGCCGTGTCCGTGGAAAGAGGCGGCCACCCCGGCGTGATGGCTGGTCAGAACCAGCCCGACGACTTCCTCTTGGCCTTGTCGCGGGCGGCCTCGGTGATGAGCCGCTGACGCTCGCCGTGCAGGGCGGTCAACTCCGCGTTCAGCCGCATCTCAGCGGCCGATCCGATGGAGTCCATCCGGTCCTCAGCGCCGGTCGTGCTGCGGCCCCGGTGGACGCTGCGGGCGCCGCTGGCCATCGCGCGAGTCATTGCGAGCCGTTCACGGCTGGTCAGCGGCCACCACTCGCCCCGCCGCACGGCTTCCAGCTTCTTTGTGGTCGCCCGGATCTCGCGGTCCAGACGGCGAATGTCGGAGTTGCCCATCAGGTACTCCCTTCGGACCCGTGCGGGTCGGGGTAGGCGCAGGGCACGCAGGTGCCGAGCGAAATGGGGATGACGTATCCGGCGTCACACCGGCAGGCCGGGCAGATGCGGCGAGCGGCGTTCGCCTTGGCCAGTGCCGCCCACCGGTCCGGGGTCATCGGCCGGACCGGCTTGGCGAGGTCGACGCGGTAGAGGTAGGCGACCAGCGGCCCCCGGCGGCGGCGCGGCCGTTCGAGCTGAGCGGCCACAGCCTGACCGCCGGGGCGCAGGTCGCGGGCCCTGAGTTGGCGGCGGGTGGCGTAGCCGTCCGGGGCGAGGTGCCACCGGAACACCGGTAGCGTCCCCATCAGGCGACGACGCGCTTCCAAGCGGCCCGCAACCGGACCTCCGATGCGGCGTGACCGGCCGCCCGGAAGCGGGCGGACATCTCGCGGTAGGACAGGGCAGGAGTCTCGCTGTGGCGGATCTCGTCGACCAGCGCGTCAAGCGCCTCATCCGTGAGCGCGGGTCCCGTCTCCAGCGCGGGAACGGGCTGAGTGGGCCCCCACACCGGGAGCTCCCACGGGGGCGTGACGCCGTGTGTGACGCGGGTCGTCACGCTGGTCAGCGCCCTGCCGGTGTCCTCGCCGTCGCGCGCCGTCTCCAGCGTCGACCACGCTCCGGCCAGGGTGACGGCAGTCCTTGCTTGGACGCGTGCGACGCGTGCCCCGGCGGCCGTCACGGCCGTCAGTCGCGTCTCCTCCGTGCGGGCCTCGGCGAGCAGCCGGGCGCGCGCCACGGCCGCCTCGTCGCGGGACTCCTGCTGAATCCCGCGGATCGCTCCGAGGGCGCCCGGGGTGAGCGCGGTGCGCTCCCACAACCCGTGCACCAGCCACAGGGCCTTGGCCGCGACCGGCAGCCACGCCACGGCCAGCCACGCGCCGGCCGACTCCTCAGCCGTGAGCGCGTGGGCGACCAGGACGCCCGTGGCGATCAGGCCGAAGGCCCAGCCGACGGCGGTCACGGCGTGGCTGTGGTCGCCCTGCGCGGCCAACCGGCGTTCGTAGGCGAGGGTGGCGAGCCATCCGCCGTCGATGCCGAGACCGACGACCAGGGCGACGGGCCACGGCATGGCCGTGCCCAGCCACATCACGACCACGGCGAGGGTGAGCACCATGGACACCGCCGTCATCGCCACGGCGGGCAGAACGGTCTTGGCGTTCACGCCGCACCCCCGTCCGCAGCGGATACGTCGGTGTAGCCGTGCAGGTGCACCTCTGCGCCCGCGTAGTCGGTCGATGCCTTCAGCACGCGTGTCGTGCCGGCGGCCTGCAGCCCGTGGGTCACCGTCTCCGGTGGCACGGCCAGGGCCTCCCGCCACGCCTCGAACGCGTGCAGACCCTCGTGGAAGCGCAGGGTCAGCCGTTCGGGGTAGATGCGGGACAGGTCGACGTCCGGGGCGGGCAGGTGCCCGAAGTCAGCAGCGAGCAGCCGCAGCACGCGCAAGGGCGCGGCCAGACCGTCCAGCGTCAGCAGCTCGTTCACGCCGCACCGCCCGGGAGGCTCGCGTCGGCCGTGCGGTTGACCAGGTCCCGACGGGCGGCCAGCACCCGGCGGCGGGCCCGGCGGATGCGGCGCTCGTCCAGCTCGGTCGGCGTGCGGTCCAGGGTGACGATCTGCGCGTCGAGCAAGTCGACATCCGCCAGGATCGCGGGCATCTCCGACTCGATCGCGTCCAGCTCAGCGTCCGTCGGCTCCATCCAGGGAGCGAACGCGGTAACAGCGTCCTGAACAGTGACGATGTGGTTCATTGGGTCGTGTTCCTCTCAGCGTGGAACGGCCCGACGCGGCTCCCGGGGTGCCACCCGGGAGCCGCTTGCCGTTGGAGTCGGTTCCGGCTCCCCGCGCCCCCGCCCGTACGTCCTCACGCAGAGCGCGGAACGGACGGGCGGGAGAGGCAGCCGGCCGCAGCATCAGCGCCGCGAACCAGAACGGACCGAACTGTCGACGGCGCCGCCGGCCGGTCCGTACCGGCGGCGCCTGGATATGGCGTCGGTTCACATCGACCTCCCGCGTTCGCAGGGACATAGGGCGCGACTTCATGGCGCGCCGTCCGTCTTTTCGACTCGGGGAGACGGGGCCCACTTGTTCAGTTGTCAACCAACGGCCACTTCCTTCGTACTCACCCCCCAGCGAGAGCGGGGGCTTTCCTCCGTGCGATGCAGTACCTGTTTTACAGGTACTGCATAGGGGTCCGTCAAGTACAGCGACGCAATCTCTTTGTCTCGCGCCGGGACGTCCTGGCGTATCTTCAGAATCCCCGCAGATCAGGGGAGTTGGTTACCCCGCTCATGGACAGCTCTGGGACTTCTGGCTACGGTCAAGAAGTCCCTAGACGTCCCACCGGGGGTGCAGATGTCGAACGAGCGCTTACGAACCGCTCTCCTCGCCCGTGGCATGACCGTGCAGAGCCTCGCTGAGGCGATCGGAGTGAGCCCCAAGACGGTCGAACGCTGGATCACGCAGGGCAAGGTGCCGTACCTGCGTCACCAGTACGCGACGGCAGCGACCCTCAAGGTCGACGTGACCACGCTGTGGGAGGACGGGCGGACCGTCGGCAGTGCGGCGGACCTCACGAAAGCCGAAATAGCGACGGTCTACCCGCATCGCCACACGGTGCCTACTGGCCTCTGGCGAGAGTTGTACGGACGTGCAGAGCGAAACCTAGACGTCCTCGTGTACTCGGGTCTCTTCCTGTCTGAAGACCCGCTCTTCCATGACCTCGTGAGGGCGAAGGTGGAAGCGGGGGCGCGGGTGCGCATCCTGCTGGGGGACCCGGAGTGTGCGGCTGTCCGGCAACGCGGCATTGACGAGGGACACCACATCATGGACGGCAAGATCCGCAATGCCCTCGTGCTGTACCGGCCCCTCATGCGGAGTCACCCGGACGTTGGTGTCCGGCTGCACGATTCGACGCTGTACAACTCGATCTACCGGGCCGATGACGAGATGCTCGTCAACCCCCACGTCTACGGCATCGGCGCCTACATGGCGCCCGTACTGCACCTGCGGCGACTCCCCGGCGGAAGTCTCTTCGACACGTACGCGAATAGCATCGATCACACATGGGAGAACGCGCGTCCGGTCACTGACCAGGACGTCAAGAGCATCACGGGAGCCTGACCATGGGACGTATCGACTACCTGCACGACCCGGACGCACCGCCGGCCAACTCGGTCGTGCCGTCCGTTGTTGCTTTCGTCCAGAACGACGCAGGGCAGGTGTTGATGATCCAGCGTTCTGACAACGGCAGGTGGGCACTGCCCGGCGGTGGTCACGACGTGGGGGAGTCCATCAGTGACACGGTGGTCCGTGAGGTCTGGGAAGAGACCGGCATCAGGGCGGAAGTGATCGACGTGTCCGGCCTCTACACAGACCCCGGGCACGTCATGCAGTACGACGATGGCGAAGTCCGTCAGCAGTTCAGCATTTGCTTCCGGGCCCGGCCGGTCGGCGGCGACCTCCGTACGAGCAACGAAACGACTCAGGTCCGATGGGTTGCCCCGGCGGACCTGGCGACGCTGGACGTGCACCCCACGATGCGGCTCCGGATTGAGCACGCGATGGACCGGACGCGCACGGCGCCTTACATCGGCTGACGCTTGGCGGCGGCGACCCGTTCGAGGACGCGGCAGGTGCACGCGAGGATCTCGGGTTCGGCACGCCGGATGAACTTGCCGATCAGGCTGTCCGGCCCGTAGCGCCCGGTGATTTCGTTGATCCGGTCCACGGGGTTGGTCGGGGTGCCGTCCGGGGTGGTGTTCATGTCGCAGTAGCAGAGCGCATCGTTCAGGTGCTCGCTCTCACGGGGGAACTCACCATCAAGCTCAGCACGCAAGCCGCGCGCGTCCGCCTCAAGCCATGAGCACGAGTGATGGGCGACCAGGTTGACGACCTGCTCGTCGGCGGCAGCCACGTCCCGGAGGTACCGTGCGCCGTCCAGGGGGTGGAAGCCTGTCTTGGCCAGGTCCGGCGCATAGCCGATGTCATGCAGGACCGCCGCAGCCTCCAACAGATCCGCATCCTGATCGAGGATGAGCGCGATGGTGCGCGCCCTCTCAGCGACCCCGAGGCAGTGTTTCCAGCGTCGCGGCAGCGGCTCAGCGAGCAGCGACTCAGCCAGGGGATAAGCCCACTCCGTCAACGTCGACAAGCTACGAACGCCCCTCTCGCGCCGGCACGGCGCGGACCGTCCGCACCTTGCCCTGTCCTCCGCCCGCCAGCACGCCGGCGACCTCCAACTTCTCCAGCGCCTTCGTCACGGTCGGACGTGACACTCCGAACCGTTCGGCCAGTGCGGAAGCGCTCGGGAACGCTTCCCCTACTTCGAGTCCCTCAGTCGCGATGATCTCTGCGATTCGCTGATCGAGTGTGCGCCGGTCGACTTGCACCCCCGCGCGTACGACGCGCCACCGCTCGCCCCGTACTGGTTCGGCCACGCCCTCCTGGCGCAGCACGCCGAATGCGCGTAGGGCGACCCCACGGGAGACCTTGTGATCGCGCATGAGTTCGGCCAGCGACGGTAGTTCTGTCATGTTTGGGTCATCCTCGATCTGCCTCTTCACTGCGTCGGCAATCTTCAGGAAGGTTCCCCGAGGGTTGGCCTGCTGCGACATTCCGCTCCCTGTCTGTCGGCCGTCCACACCGGTAATCCTCCCACGACTGTCACACGTCGGGGAGGGGCGTAGCGCAATGGCAACTGAGCCCAAAGCGGACGTCTTGCGGCAGCGCAACTTCGAATGGCGCGGTATCCAACAGAACCTATTCACTATGCCCATTGCAATGCATGGCTACGCTGCCTATCGGCTAGGCAATTGAGAGATGTAAATTGCCACCGCAGCCCCTGCAATTGTCACTATCAATGACACTAGGGCTACTGTTGCACTCGTCGTTAGACTGATGCGTGAATGCTCATCTGCGTCGTCCCTTGGGTTGGCCGCGTGCAGGCTAGATTCCAGTGCGACCCACTTATGTCCGCGAGAATCTTTGAACTTCATGACGGGCGTTCCGGGGCCATCGGAGGCCCCTTCTACCATGATGCGCAGAGTTCCTGGTTCAAGAGAGGCGAAAGAGACTTTAAAGTCGGACAGCTCTAGATGTACGTCGTGTACGGACTCGTCGCTGCGATTCTCGACGATCAGAACGGGTCGCCCCTCCGTGTCTCGACTGACGTGTGCAAACACTTGCCCTGCCACAGAGCGGGAGTCGAGCTTGCGACTCACCTTCCTGGTGTAGGCGGCGGCGAAAAAGGCGAACGCGGCGCCCACGCCTCCCGATAGAGCGGCCAGAGTTGTGAGAAGTTCCTCCATCACGACCCCGCCTTCTTCGTGGAGGCAGTAGCCTCGGGGCTCGGTTTTTCAGTGGTGCTATCTGGAGGCTTAGAGGCTGCAATGCCGTAAGCGATCATTGCGGCTACAATACAAGCCGCGAAAATGATCGAGCCTTGTCGGATAGCGGAACTCATTCCATTAGGGTTGCGGTGGTGGGGGGTGTAGTCTCTAATGGTTCGGGGGCTTGAGTGGAGGGCCTTAACGCGCTCCACTTTCCGGTGCTTGTGCCAGAGGATTCCCCAACTGTCCGTGAACAGTAGTTCCACCGGGTAATCCGCAAAAGTGGGATCTAGGGCTCGAAGATTCGGGTCCACTTCCTCATGCTTCCCGCCAGCGTGCACGACCGAAACAAAACGAAGTTTATCTCGCCCAGGCGGTACGACTGCAATGTCTGTGATGTCGTTATTCGACCCATTGCGGACGACGTACTTAAGGTGGCAGTAGCCGGGTGGAGTGCCGGGCGGGGCGACTTGCTCCGCCCAAGCGTTGATACCGATGATCCGGTTTTGTTCGTCCTTCCATTTGGTTCCTTTGAACCACTCAACGGCGAAGGGCACGAGGATCGCGGCCAAGACGGCTGCTAGGGCTATGAGTTGAGCCACCACAGGAGCAGCTTAGCGATGCACCGGTCGCCGTGGCGGTTGTTTGGTCGTAGCGGACGGGGCGCGGACGGTTTACGCCCGCGCTGGTCTCGGATGCCTCGTCCGGCCAGGTCGGCGTAGTAGTGAACACGTTCAAGTTGGCAGACTGTAAATCTGCCGGCTCAGCCTTCCCAGGTTCGAATCCTGGCGCCGCCACATTGGGGAAGACCCCCTCTGATCAGGTTGTTTATCTGATCAGAGGGGGTTTTTCGTTGACCGACGGCGCTGACGTCCTCAGCGCACGTTCGGGGCCAGGGGGGAAGAACCCAACGAGCGGCCCCCTCTCATCTGCGGAGACGCAGGCGAGAGGGGGCGACGCCGTCCCACGGCCGGGAGGCCGCCGCTACGGCGCCGGGGTGTACGTGACGGTCGCGTCCGGGCAGGCCTCGGCGAGGCGGGTGAGGGACTGACGTTCCTCGGTGTCCGCGGTGAGGCTCCAACGGAGTTTCACGGCCGTCCATTCGACGGTGTAGCGGCACGTGGCCTTGGTGTTGGGCGGCAGCCACTGTGCCGGGTCCTGGTCGGCCTTGCTGCGGTGGGCCGCGGCGGAGACGGCCACCAGGCTGCGCGGGTCTTCCAGATCGTTGGCGTAGGCCTCGTGGCGCGCGGCGGTCCACTAGGGAGGCGCCGGAGTCCCAGGCCTCGGGCAGCGGCACCATGTGGTCGACGTCCATGGCGGCGGCAGAGGTGATCTTGCGGGCGTCGTAGTGGGACGACCAGATGCCGTCCTTCAGCTTGCAGTCCGGCCCGCAGCACGGTGCGCAAGCTGCTCGGCGTCGGTTTCCCCGGTGAGCCCTCCAGGGTCGAGACACTGCTGGGCGAGAGGGAAGTGGCCGCGTCGCCGGAGGAGCTGGCGGCCGTGACGGCCGAAGTCCGCAAGACCCACGTCCGGTTCGGCGTCACCCGCGCGTCGCCCAGCGGCGCAACCCTGCGCGCACCGTGCCCCCACCTGCGCGCCGAGACGCAGTTCGAGGTCGACCCGGGTGGTTCCGCCCCCGCCGATCTCGACGACCCGGGCCAGCGGCCGGCGCTTGGGGGAGCTGACCGCGAGGGTCACCGGCCCCGGCACCAGGTCGGTGACCGTGAACTCACCCAGCGCGTCCGTCCGGTGGCCGGCACCTCCCCGCGTACGTCCGTCACGATGACCACGGCCTCGGCGACCGGTGTCCCGCCGTCCGCGGAGCGCACCACACCGGCGAGGCCGCCGGCGCCGCTCAGCAGCACGTCGTACGCCACCGGCTCCTCGAGCAACTGGATCGAGGTTCGCTGCCGGACTCCGCGAAAAGGCGGCCCCTGCAGGGGAGAGGCATGACCCGGCCGCACGCGCGGCACACTGGCCCCATGTCCTCCCGCCGCAGAGTCTGCCCCGAGTGCCGCCGCGAGATCGCCGTCGTCGCCGGGCGGTACGCGCGCCACGACCCGCCCGGCGCCCGCGAGCACGGCGAACTCACCTCGTGTCCGGGCTCCCGCCGCCAGGCCCGCCCGGGCCCGGAGCAACCGTCCCTGGACGGCTACACGGTCCCGGACTTCCCTGGCCAACTGCCCCTGTTCTAGGGGACTTGACCATGCGGCCGGCCGCGAACCTCAGTTCCCGGCCACCGACTTGACCGCCACGGACACCGGCGCCGACCCACTGATCAGCTCCAGAGTGAGCCCGGCCGTCGCGGGGGTGTCCACCAGCTCCGCCAGCACGGCCGCCACGTCGTCGCGCGGGATCGGGCCGCGGCCCGTGCGCGCCTCCAGGCGTACGAGACCCGTGCCCGCGTCGTCGGTGAGCTGGCCGGGGCGCAGGATCGTCCAGTCCAGGGCGTCCAGCCCGCGCACGTAGGCGTCCGCATCGCCCTTCGCGCGCAGGTACACGTCGAAGATCTCGTCGCCCTGGTGGCCCGGGTCGGCGCCCATGGACGACACGATCACGAAGCGCCGGACGCCCGCCTTCACCGCCGCGTCCGCGAAGAGGACCGCCGCGGCCTTGTCCACCGTGTCCTTGCGGGCCACCCCGCTGCCCGGGCCCGCGCCCGCCGCGAAGACCGCGGCGTCGGCACCCCTGAGCCGTTCCGCGACCTCGTCCACGGACGCCGACTCCAGGTCGAGCACGACCGGTTCGGCACCGGCCTGCCGCAGATCCTCGGCCTGCTCGGCCTTGCGGATGAGTCCCGCCACCTCGTCCCCGCGTGCGGCGAGCAGCCGCTCCAGCCGCAACGCGATCTGACCATGACCACCAGCGATGACAATGCGCATGCCTTCGACCGTACGCCCGGACGGCACCGTCCGCCGCACGACGTCGGTCACACCCCGCCGCACGACGTCGGTCACACCCCGCAGGCCTTACGGCACTTCGCCCCGCCCCTGCCGCGGCAGCCCCAGCTCCACCGAGGCCGCCGAACCGCAGTACTCCCGCACCGCGCTGGTCCGCGCCACCACGCGCCCCTGATGCACGACGATCCGGCTGTACGCCAGGGACAGCACCCCCGCGAGCCGGTCCCCGCGCACCGCGAGCAGCTCGGCCGGGAAACCCGCCTCCACCCGCACCTCGGGCAGCCCCAGCACCGCCCGTGCCGAGGAACTCACCGCGTCGTATGCCTCTTCGGGGGACAGCCCGCAACGCGACGCCAGCAAGAAGGCCGCCTCCAGTGGGTCGCCGCGCCCCACCGGGTTGGACACGTCCCGCAGCGCCCCGCTCCCGGCGGCCACCCGCACCCCGGCCGCGCGCAGCAGCCGTACCGGAGCCGCCCCGCGCCGGTCGACGCCGCCGCAACCGCCCTGCGGCAGGCACACCACCGCCACCCCGGCCGCCGCGAGTTGGCCGGCCGTCCGCGAGGCCACCTCGGAGGGCAGCCGGCCCAGGTCGCCGCACGGGCTGAGGGTCACCCCGGGGCGCAGTCCGCCCGCCATCGCCGCGAGCCGGGCCAGCCGGGCCGGGTCGTCGGCGTCCGTGTGCAGGTCGACGGGGCAGCCGTGCTCGGAGGCCACCTCCAGGACCGCCTCCACGTACCCCGTCGGATCAGGGTCGAGGTCCGGCCGGCCGCCCACCACCGAGGCGCCCATCTTCACCGCGTCCCGCAGCATCGCCAGCCCGTCCGCACCGGCCACCCCGGTCAGCACCCGGGGCATCGCCACCGTCGTCAGCTCCGCCAGCCCGCGCAGCGCCCGGCGCGCCTGGAGCACGGCCGCCAGCGCGCCCAGTCCCTGGACGTCCCCCACGCGCACGTGCGCCCGTGTCGCCGTCGCCCCGTGCCCGAGCTGGAGCAGCGCGGCCTCCGTCGCCCGGCGCTGCACGTCCTGCGGCTCGTAGGAGACCGGCCCCTCGGCGTCGGCCGACAGGGCCGTGTCGGCGTGGGCATGCGGCTCGGCCGGGGCCGGCAGCAGCAGATAGCCGCTGAGGTCCACGCGCGCCCCGCACGCGCGCGTGCCGACCGCCCCCAGGCTGCCGGCCGTGCCGACCGCCTCGATGCGCCCGCCGCCCAGCCGTACGTCCACGGTCCGGCCGTCCGTGAGCCGTGCTCCGCACAGCAGCAGCGACGACGGGTCGGCCGGACCCGGCGAGGACGACGGGGGCGGTGGCGGCTGCGGCCGGCTGTCGGGCATCGCACTCCAGGGGCTCGGGCTCCGCGCGGAGGACGCATGATCACGCAGAGTGAGACGAGCCTAGGACGGCCTCCCGCCCGTGGCGGGGAGGAGCGCAATAGTCGTACCGGCGTGGTCCGCTCATGGAACGGGAGGCGCCCACGAGGCTGCCGGGAGGGCGGTCCGGGCGCCCGGGGCGGGTGCCTCGAAACGGATTTGGGTGAACGGCAGCCGAGCGTGTAATGTCTTCATCGCTCGCCCCAATAGCTCAGTCGGCAGAGCGTCTCCATGGTAAGGAGAAGGTCAACGGTTCGATTCCGTTTTGGGGCTCTGGTGTGACTGGTTCCCGTCGCGAGGCGGGGCCCGGACCACATCAAAGCGGTGTAGCTCAGTCGGTAGAGCAAGCGGCTCATAATCGCTGTGTCACCGGTTCAAGTCCGGTCACCGCTACTGACAGTAGCCGATTGCGGGGTCGGTCCTTCGATCGGCTACTCTTCTTGCGTTAATACAGTCCATCCGTTCGTCTTAGGAGCACTCACGTGGCTGCCACCGACGTCCGCCCGAAGATCACGCTGGCCTGCGTGGAGTGCAAGGAGCGGAACTACATCACCAAGAAGAACCGGCGTAACAACCCGGATCGTCTTGAGATGAAGAAGCACTGCCCGCGTTGCAATGCGCACACCGCGCACCGCGAAACGCGATAAAAACAGGCTCGTACACGAGGCCGTTCCCGAGTGATCGGGGGCGGCCTCGCGTCGTTGAGGGACCCGTACCGGTCAGTAGAGCTACCAGGAGGTGCCGAGCCATGGCGCTCGACCAGTCCTTCGTGGGGCGGACGTACCCGCCCACCGCGCCTTACGAGGTGGGGCGGGAGAAGATCCGCGAGTTCGCCGAGGCGGTCGGGGACGCCAGCCCGGCGTACACGGACACGGAGGCCGCCAAGGCACTCGGGCACCCCGACGTGATCGCCCCGCCGACCTTCGTCTTCGCGATCACCTTCAAGGCCGCCGGCCAGGTCGTCCAGGACCCGCAGCTCGGCCTGGACTACAGCCGCGTGGTGCACGGCGACCAGAAGTTCGCCTATCGCCGCCCGGTCCGCGCCGGTGACCGGCTCACGGTGACCTCGACCATCGAGGCCGTCAAGTCCCTCGCGGGCAACGACATCGTGGACATCCGTGGCGAGGTGCACGACGAGGCCGGAGAGCACGTCGTGACCGCCTGGACCAAGCTCGTGGCCCGCGCGGCCGAGGAGGCGTGAGCGACCCCATGACCGCGAAGATCTCCTACGCCGACGTCGAGGTCGGCACCGAACTGCCCGCGCAGACCTTCCCCGTGACCCGCGAGACCCTCGTCCGGTACGCGGGCGCCTCCGGCGACTTCAACCCGATCCACTGGAACGAGAAGTTCGCCAAGGAGGTCGGCCTGCCGGACGTCATCGCGCACGGCATGTTCACCATGGCCGAGGCGATCCGCGTGGTCACCGACTGGACCGGCGACCCGGGCGCGGTCGTCGAGTACGGCGTCCGCTTCACCAAGCCGGTCGTCGTCCCGAACGACGGCCAGGGCGCTGTGATCGAGGTCGCCGGCAAGGTCGCCGCCAAGCTCGACGACAACACGGTCCGCGTGGACCTGACGGCGACCAGCGCAGGGCAGAAGGTGCTGGGCATGTCCAGGGCGGTCGTGCGGCTGGCCTGAGACGGCCGCACGCGATGTAAGGGGCGCTCTCCATTACGGGGCGCCCCTTACGCATGGCCCGCGCGGACCACCGCTTGACTTTGTTAGTGATTGAGCACTAACTTAGGTTGCATGGCCAGGATGAGTGCGGAAGAGCGGCGCGAGAGCGTCATCCGGGCGGCGACGACCGAGTTCGCCCGCGGCGGTTACCACGGCACCTCGACCGAGGCGATCGCCCGACGGGTCGGCGTCTCGCAGCCGTACCTCTTCCGACTCTTCCCGGGCAAGAAGGCGATCTTCCTGGCGGCGGCTCAGCGCTGCGTCGAGGAGTCGATCCGTGCCTTCGCGGAGGCCGCCGAGGGCTTGGAGGGTGAAGAGGCCCAGCACGCCATGGCGAACGCGTACACCAAGGTCATCGCGGAACGGCCCGAGCGGCTGATGATGCAGATGCAGATGTACGTCGCCGTGGCAGCCGCCGAGCAGGAGGGCGACCACGAATTCGGTGAATCGGTCCGGGCCGGCTGGATGCGGCTGTGGGACACCGTCCACGGGCCGCTGGGTGCCGACGTCAAAGAGACGACGACCTTCCTGGCGTACGGAATGCTCATCAACTGTCTGCTGGGAATGGGCTTCCCTCCCGAGCACCGCGTCTGGGAGGGGCTGTACCCGTCGGCGAAGCTCACGGGCCGGCTGGAGGCGTGACTGGGAAGGGCGCGTCACCGTGCCCTTCCATGTCCGCGAAAGTTAGTAATCAATAACTAATTGCTCGAGTGAATCACCTCTCTGGGGGAGAGATGTCACACCAGACCGCACGTCGCGGGGGAGCCGCCTGGGCCCTCGTCATCACCAGCGTCGCCGGATTCATGGCGGCCCTCGACAACCTCGTCGTCACCACCGCCCTGCCCTCCATCCGCGAGGACCTCGGCGGAGGACTGCACGACCTGGAATGGACCGTGAGCGCCTACACGCTCACCTTCGCCGTCCTGCTGATGTTCGGCGCGGCCCTCGGTGACCGCTTCGGCCGCCGCCGGCTCTTCATCGCGGGACTCACCGTCTTCACCGGTGCCTCCGCTGCCGCGGCCCTGGCGCCCGGCATCGACTCCCTCATCGCCGCCCGCGCGGTCCAGGGCGCCGGCGCGGCCGTGATGATGCCGCTGACGCTCACCCTGCTGACCGCCGCCGTGCCCGCCGCCAAGCGCGGCATGGCGTACGGCATCTGGGGCGCCGTCAACGGACTCGCCGTCGCCTCCGGACCGCTCGTCGGCGGCACCCTCACCGAACACATCTCCTGGCAGTGGATCTTCTGGCTGAACGTCCCGCTGGGCCTGGCCCTGCTGCCCCTCGCCCGCCTCCGCCTCGCCGAGTCCCACGGCACCGGAGCCTCGCTCGACATCCCCGGCACCCTGCTCGCCAGCGGCGGCCTCTTCGGCATCGTCTACGGCCTGGTCCGCGGCCCGGTCGACGGCTGGACCGGCCCCTTCGTCCTGACGGGTCTGTTCGCGGGCTCCGCGCTGCTCGCCGGATTCGTCCTCTACAGCACACGCGCCAAGAACCCCATGCTCCCGATGCGGCTGTTCCGCTCCCGGGCCTTCGCCGGCATCAACGCCGCGAGCCTGCTGATGTTCCTCGGCATGTTCGGCTCGATCTTCCTGCTCAGCCAGTACATGCAGGGCGTCCTCGGCTACTCGCCCACCGAGGCGGGGCTCAGGATGCTGCCCTGGACCGGCATGCCGATGCTGGTCGCCCCGATCGCCGGCATCCTGGCCGACCGCATCGGGGGCCGCCCGGTCGTCGCCGCGGGACTCTTCCTGCAGGCCCTGGGCCTCGGCTACATGGCGGTGGTGGCCACGGCCGACGCCTCCTACGCGGCCCAGCTGCCCGCCCTGATCGTCAGCGGCATCGGAATGGCGCTGTTCTTCGCCCCCGCCTCGCACCTGGTGATGTCCAGCGTGCGGCCGTCGGAGCAGGGCATCGCCTCCGGCGCCAACAACGCCCTGCGCGAGGTGGGCGGGGCGCTCGGCATCGCCGTCATGGCGTCGATCTTCGCGGCCCAGGGCGGTTACGAGACCGGCCAGACCTTCGTCGACGGCATGCGGCCGGCCCTGGTGACGGGCTCCGCGGTGGTCGCCCTCGCCGGCATCGCCGCCCTGCTGATACCGACCCGGCGGCGCGCCGAGCGGCAGGCGGCCTCGGCCGAGCCTGCACCGGTACTGGAGACGGCCGCCCACTGACCCCGAAGGACTTACGACAAGGAGAAGCGGCATGCCGACCCTTCCCTGGACCGTCCCGAACACCCCGCCCCGGGACACCGAGGTGCACGTCTTCGCCTCTCGCTTCGAGACCCGCACGCTGTGGGGAGCCCTGAAGTTCCTCGCCGGGACGCCCGCCGTCTGGCGGCAGGTCCGCCAAAGCCCCGGCGCCTATGGAGCGACCCTCAAGGCGAAGCCCCTCGAACGGACCTTCTGGACCCTGTCGGCCTGGGAGTCCAAGGACGCGCTCCACGCCTTCGTCCGCGCGGGTGCCCACGGCCCCGCCTCCCGGGGCCTCGCCCCGCAGATGAGGGACTCGGCCTTCACCACATGGCAGGTGAACAGCGACGAACTCCCGCTGCCCTGGTCCGAGGCACTCCGCCGCCTGCCCTGACGACCACCACGCGCGCGTGCGGCCCCTTTTCCCTGCGGAACGGGGCCGTACGCACGTGTGCCCGGCCCTGTCAGTACCGTCTCGTACTCTTGAGCCCGTGCAGGAACTCCACGACGCCCCCCTCGCCCCCCTGACGACCTTCCGGCTGGGCGGCCCCGCGACCCGGCTGATCACCGCCACGACGGACGACGAGGTGATCGCCGCCGTCCGCGAAGCCGACGAGACGGGCACCCCGCTGCTGCTCATCGGCGGCGGCTCGAACCTCGTCATCGGCGACAAGGGCTTCGAAGGCACGGCCCTCGTCATCGCCACCAAGGGCTTCTTCCTCGACGGCACGACGCTGGAGCTGGCCGCGGGCGAGATCTGGACCGACGCCGTCGCCCGCACGGTCGAGGCGGGCCTGGCCGGCATCGAGTGCCTGGCCGGCATCCCCGGCTCGGCGGGCGCGACGCCCATCCAGAACGTGGGGGCGTACGGCCAGGAGGTGTCCTCCACGATCACCGAGGTCGTCGCCTACGACCGCCGCACCGGCGACACGGTCACCCTGGCCAGCGAGGACTGCGCCTTCTCCTACCGCCACAGCCGCTTCAAGTCCGACCCCGAGCGCTACGTGGTCCTGCGCGTCCGCTTCTGCCTGGAGGACGCCGACGGTTTCTCCGCCCCTCTCCGGTACGCCGAGACGGCCCGCGCCCTCGGTGTGGAAGCGGGCGACCGCGTCCCGCTCGCGCAGGCCCGTGAGACGGTGCTCAAGCTGCGCGCCGGCAAGGGCATGGTCCTGGACCCCGAGGACCACGACACCTGGTCGGCCGGCTCCTTCTTCACCAACCCGATCCTCACGGACACGGACTTCGCGACGTTCCGCGCGCGCGTGCGTGAGCGGCTCGGCGACGGGGTGGAACCCCCCGCGTACCCGGCCGCCGACGGCCACACCAAGACCTCCGCGGCCTGGCTGATCGACAAGGCGGGCTTCACCAAGGGGTACGGCGCCGGCCCCGCCCGTATCTCCACGAAGCACACCCTGGCGCTCACGAACCGGGGGAGTGCCACGACGGAGGATCTCCTCGCCCTGGCCCGCGAGGTCGTGACCGGCGTCCGCGAGGCCTTCGGCATCACCCTCGTCAACGAGCCGGTGACGGTCGGCGTCAGCCTCTGAGGGGAATCAGTAGGCGATGCCGACGCCCTGCTTCACGGTGGCCGGGTCGCCGGTCATCGCCAGCATCGCGTGCGCGACGTCGGCCCTCCCCAGGGAGCGGCCCTTGGCCGGGGACCCGCCGACGACCACCCGGTACTTCCCGGTGACGGGCCGGTCCTGCAACCGCGGCGGCCGCACCACCGTCCAGTCGGTCGCACTACGGGCGATCTCCTCTTCCATCGCGCGCAGATCGGCATAGATGTCCTTGAACACGGCGGAGACGACGCCGCGCACGGCCCGGTCGAGCGGACCGTCCTGCTCCGGCGCGGGCCCGAGCGGCGCGGCGCTGACGACGAGCAGTCGGCGAACCCCCTCCGTCTCCATCGCGCCCAGCACCGTGCGGGTCAGCCGGGTCGCGATGCCGGCGTCCTTGCGGCTGCGGGCGCCGAGCCCCGACAACACGGCATCACGCCCGGCCACGGCCGGACGCACCGTCTCTTCGTCCGTCAGATCCGCACGGACCACGTCCAGCCCCGGGCCGGTCACCTCCAGCCGTGCGGGATCCCGCACGACGGCCGTGACCTGATGGCCGGCTCTCAGCGCCTGGCGCACGATCTCCTGTCCGACCCCGCCGGTGGCACCGAAAACAGTCAGCTTCACGAGCTCCCCCAACCTGGTGGGTGAGTACTCACTCACCCCTGTGTGCCTCCTACAGTGAGTAAGTACTCACCCACTCGTCAACTCCAGGAGAGCGGCCATGCAGCCACCGGCACCCAAGCCGGCCCGGGAGCGCGTCCTGGACGCCGCCCACCAGTTGATGCTCACCGTCGGACTGGCCCGCGCCACGACGAAGGAGATCGCCCGCGCCGCGGGTTGTTCCGAGGCCGCGCTCTACAAGCACTTCGCGAGCAAGGAGGACCTGTTCATCCGCGTTCTCACGGAACGGCTGCCGCAGCTGACCCCCTTGCTGAACGGCCTGGCCACCGAGCACGGCGGCGGCACGGTGGAAGAGAACCTCACCGAGATCGCCCGCCAGGCGGCCCTGTTCTACGAGCAGAGCTTTCCGATCGCGGCGTCGCTGTACGCCGAGACGCAGCTCAAGCGGCGCCATGACGAGGCGATGCGGGAGATGGGGAAGGGGCCGCATCTGCCGATCGAGGGGCTGGACGCGTATCTGCGGGCCGAGCAGGCCGCCGGGCGGGTCCGGGCCGACGCGGACACCTTCGCCGCCGCCTCGCTGCTGATGGGGGCGTGCGCGCAGCGGGCCTTCGCGTACGACGTGACGGCCGAACGGCCCCCGGCGCACACGTTCGCCGCGAGACTGGCCCGTACGCTCCTGGCCGGTATCGGCGTCTGACCGACACGGCCGCGGCTCCCGGGCCGCCGGAGCGCCGGCCACGACGTGCCCGCTGCTGCCGGAAGCGAGAGGAGGACGCGACCGACGAGGCGGCCGCCCACGCGGCCGTCGCCGAGAAACCCACCTGGCCTCGTTGTCCCTCGCGCCGGGGCCGGAGCCCGTGTCGCGCCGTTTGCGGGAGAGACCCCTATCGCCTCCTCCGCGCGACGGGGCCCCCTCATGCGCCCTCTGCGGGACGAAACCCCATCGCGTCCTCCGCACAACGGGACTTTCATCGAACTGCCCGGCGAGAAGCCCCCCGCGCCGCCCGCGCGACAGAACCCCACCGCGCCGTCCGCAGGACGGACTCCCGGCGTCCGACCGCAGGGCGTGCCCCTCGGCGTGGTCCGCCGCCTCACCGGCGAAGAGGTCCCTACGACGCCAGCCAGTCGTCCACCCCCGCCAGCAGCTTCGTCTTCACATCCTCCGGCGCCGCCGACCCCCGGACCGACTGCCGGGCCACCTCCGCCAGCTCCGCGTCCGTGAACCCGTGATGCCGCCGCGCGATCTCGTACTGCGCCGCCAACCGGGACCCGAACAGCAACGGATCGTCCGCGCCCAGCGCCAACGGCACCCCCGCCTCGAACAACGTCCGCAGCGGCACGTCCTCCTGCTTCTCGTACACCCCGAGCGCCACGTTCGACGCCGGGCACACCTCGCACGTCACCTGCCGGTCGGCCAGCCGCTTCATCAGCCGCGGATCCTCCGCCGCCCGCACCCCGTGTCCCACCCGGTTCGCCCCCAGGTCGTCCAGACAGTCCCGCACCGACGAGGGCCCCGCCAGCTCACCCCCGTGCGGCGCCGACAGCAACCCGGCCTCACGCGCGATCCCGAACGCCCGGTCGAAGTCCCGCGCCATCCCCCGCCGCTCGTCGTTCGACAGCCCGAACCCGACCACGCCCCGGTCGGCGTACCGCGTCGCCAGCCGCGCCAGCGTCCGCGCGTCCAGCGGGTGCTTCATCCGGTTCGCCGCGACCAGCACCCGCATCCCGAGCCCGGTCTCCCGCGACGTCGTGTCCACCGCGTCCAGGATGATCTCCAGCGCCGGGATCAGCCCGCCCAGCCGCGGCGCGTACGACGTGGGGTCGACCTGGATCTCCAGCCACCCCGACCCGTCCCGCAGATCCTCCTCCGCGGCCTCCCGCACCAGCCGCTGGATGTCCTCCGGCTCCCGCAGACACGAGCGCGCCGCGTCGTACAGCCGCTGAAAGCGGAACCAGCCCCGTTCGTCCGTCGCCCGCAGGCTCGGCGGTTCCCCGCTGGTCAGCGCCTCACTCAGCGCGTCAGGCAGCCGGACGCCGTACTTGTCGGCCAGTTCCAGCACGGTCGAGGGCCGCATCGACCCGGTGAAGTGCAGGTGCAGATGGGCTTTCGGCAGCTCAGAGACATCACGTACACGCTCCATCCCAGGATCCTGCCGTACGTCCCAGCCGTCCCGGTAGCCGTTTCCCCTTTCGTGGTCTTGCTCGCACAAACAAATGGGGCACATACCGAACTCGGTATGTGCCCCATGCCGCAGAACCGGCGAAGCGGACGTCAGTCCCGCGCCTCCGCCAGCAGCTTCTGGATCCGGCTCACGCCCTCGACCAGATCCTCGTCCCCCAGCGCGTACGACAGCCTCAGATAGCCCGGCGTGCCGAAGGCCTCACCGGGTACGACCGCGACCTCGGACTCCTCCAGGATCAGCGCGGCCAGCTCGACCGTGTCCTTGGGCCGCCGCCCCCGGATCTCCTTGCCGACCAGCGCCTTCACCGACGGGTACGCGTAGAACGCGCCCTCCGGCTCCGGGCACACCACACCATCGATCTCGTTCAGCATCCGCACGATGGTCTTGCGGCGCCGGTCGAAGGCCTCACGCATCGTCGCCACGGCGTCCAGGTCACCGGAGACCGCGGCCAGCGCGGCGGCCTGGGCGACGTTGGACACGTTCGACGTGGCGTGCGACTGCAGGTTCGTCGCGGCCTTGACGACGTCCTTCGGGCCGATGATCCACCCGACCCGCCAGCCGGTCATCGCGTACGTCTTCGCGACACCGTTGACCACGACGCACTTGTCGCGCAGCTCGGGCAGCACCGCCGGCAGCGACACGGCGGAGGCGTCGCCGTAGACGAGGTGCTCGTAGATCTCGTCGGTCAGCACCCACAGGCCGTGCTCGACGGCCCAGTGGCCGATCGCCTCGGTCTCCTGCTCGCTGTAGACCGCGCCGGTCGGGTTGGACGGCGAGACGAACAGGACGACCTTCGTCTTCTCCGTACGGGCCGCCTCCAGCTGCTCGACGGTCACCCGGTAGCCGGTCGTCTCGTCGGCGACGACCTCCACCGGGACGCCCCCGGCCAGCCGGATCGACTCCGGGTACGTCGTCCAGTACGGCGCGGGCACGATGACCTCGTCGCCCGGGTCGAGGATCGCGGCGAAGGCCTCGTAGATGGCCTGCTTGCCACCGTTGGTGACCAGGATCTCCGAGACGTCGGGCTCGTAGCCGGAGTCGCGCAGCGTCTTCGCGGCGATCGCGGCCTTCAGCTCGGGCAGGCCGCCGGCCGGCGTGTAGCGGTGGTACTTCGGGTTCTTGCAGGCCTCGATCGCGGCCTGGACGATGTAGTCCGGGGTCGGGAAGTCGGGCTCACCGGCGCCGAAGCCGATCACCGGCCGCCCGGCGGCCTTCAGGGCCTTGGCCTTGGCGTCCACGGCGAGGGTGGCGGACTCGGAGATCGCGCCGACTCGGGCGGAGACCCGGCGCTCGGTCGGAGGGGTTGCAGGGCTCATGGGCCCCATCGTTTCAGACCGGAAACGCGCGCGGCACGGGGGTTTCACAGACTGAACAACCTCGGGCAAATCCCTGAACAACAGTGCGGATCCCCCGCGCGGCCTGGGTGATCTTCAGCGGATTCACGTCAGTCCGCCTCCTGTTCCGGAGGCGATCTTCCGCCAACGAGCCCTCCCGCGGCCCTTTTCTGTTCGACGACCGGCCGCAGAGCACGTACACTCTCACCTCGTTGGCCTTCAGCAGGCCGCGCCCGTTCGGTGCACACCAAGCATCCGGATGGATGCGGTACGTTGGGTGGCACACAAAGGGTCGTAGCTCAATTGGTAGAGCACTGGTCTCCAAAACCAGCGGTTGGGGGTTCAAGTCCCTCCGGCCCTGCTACACACACCTTCGCCAGGATGTGTGCGCATGTACGTACAGCAATGCACCGCCGTGCGGCTCAGACCGGGCGCGGCACGGCCACGACCCGGAATCAGGTGAGGACGAGTGACGGACGCCGTGGGCTCCATCGACATGCCTGATGCCCAGGACGAAGCGCCGGAGTCCAAGAAGACCCGCAAGGGCGGCAAGCGCGGCAAGAAGGGCCCGCTGAAGCGCCTTGCCCTCTTCTACCGCCAGATCGTCGCGGAGCTGCGCAAGGTCGTCTGGCCGAGCCGCAACCAGCTGACGACCTACACGACCGTGGTGATCATCTTCGTGGTCATCATGATCGGCCTGGTCACCGTGATTGACTATGGGCTCAGCAACGCCGCCAAGTACGTGTTCGGCTGAGCAGTCCGCGAAGAGCGCCGAGGTACCCGGCGCTCCTTTCGCATGTTCCACCCCCATGTATCCAGGAAGAAGCAGCCACCGTGTCTGACCCGAACGTGAACGACGCCATCGAGCCGGTCGAGTCCGTCGAGGACGAGCTCGACACCGTCGAGGGCGCGGACAGCGAAGACACCGAGGCCTCCGCCGAGGTCGAGGCTGCCGACGCCGTCGCGGACGACGCCGCCGAGGCGGAGACCGAGGACGGCGAAGAGGCCGCGGAAGAACTCGAGGAAGAGCCCGAGGACGACCGCGACCCGATCGAGAAGCTCCGCGAGGAACTGCGGGTCCTGCCCGGCGAGTGGTACGTCATCCACACGTACGCCGGCTACGAGAACCGCGTGAAGACCAACCTGGAGCAGCGCGCCGTCTCGCTGAACGTCGAGGACTACATCTTCCAGGCCGAGGTGCCGCAGGAAGAGGTCGTCCAGATCAAGAACGGCGACCGCAAGACGATCAAGCAGAACAAGCTTCCGGGCTACGTCCTCGTCCGCATGGACCTGACGAACGAGTCCTGGGGTGTCGTCCGCAACACCCCCGGTGTCACCGGCTTCGTGGGCAACGCCTACGACCCGTACCCGTTGACCCTGGACGAGATCGTCAAGATGCTCGCCCCCGAGGCCGAGGAGAAGGCCGCCCGCGAGGCCGCCGAGGCCGAGGGTAAGCCGGCTCCGCAGCGCAAGGTCGAGGTCCAGGTGCTGGACTTCGAGGTCGGCGACTCGGTCACCGTCACCGACGGCCCGTTCGCCACGCTGCAGGCGACCATCAACGAGATCAACCCGGACTCGAAGAAGGTCAAGGGCCTCGTCGAGATCTTCGGCCGCGAGACGCCGGTCGAGCTCTCCTTCGACCAGATCCAGAAGAACTAACTTCCGGACTCACCGCTTCCGCGCAGGTCAGGCGATCGCTCCGGCGCTTGCCTGACCTGCGCGGTTTTCAGCCGCGCATCTATACCCGTTATCGTTGTGCGGTATGCCTGCGTCCGGGTGGTCCCCGTGCGCAGGCAGGACCCGAATCGAAAGGACCCGGAGAGCTATGCCTCCCAAGAAGAAGAAGGTCACGGGGCTCATCAAGCTCCAGATCCAGGCCGGTGCCGCCAACCCGGCCCCGCCGGTCGGCCCCGCGCTGGGTCAGCACGGCGTGAACATCATGGAGTTCTGCAAGGCCTACAACGCCGCGACCGAGTCGCAGCGTGGCTGGGTGATCCCGGTGGAGATCACGGTCTACGAGGACCGTTCCTTCACCTTCATCACCAAGACGCCGCCGGCCGCGAAGATGATCCTGAAGGCCGCGGGCATCGAGAAGGGCTCCGGCGAGCCGCACAAGACCAAGGTCGCGAAGATCACGCGTGACCAGGTCCGTGAGATCGCCACGACCAAGATGCCCGACCTCAACGCCAACGACCTGGACGCCGCCGAGAAGATCATCGCCGGCACCGCCCGCTCCATGGGCGTCACGGTCGAGGGCTGAGCCCCAACCTCCATCAGCAGAAGTGGCGGGGCCTGCTCGGCCCGGACCACGACTCCTAAGAATCCACAGGAGCAGTAGTGAGCAAGCGCAGCAAGTCCCTTCGCGCTGCGGACGCCAAGGTCGACCGGGAGAAGTTCTACGCCCCGCTCGAGGCCGTCCGTCTCGCCAAGGACACCTCCACGACCAAGTTCGACAGCACCGTCGAGGTCGCCTTCCGCCTGGGTGTCGACCCGCGCAAGGCCGACCAGATGGTCCGTGGCACCGTGAACCTGCCGCACGGCACCGGCAAGACTGCCCGGGTCCTGGTCTTCGCGACCGGTGACCGTGCTGCGGCCGCGGAGGCCGCGGGCGCCGACATCGTCGGCTCCGACGAACTGATCGACGAGGTCTCGAAGGGCCGTCTGGACTTCGACGCCGTCGTCGCCACCCCGGACCTCATGGGCAAGGTCGGCCGCCTCGGCCGTGTGCTCGGTCCGCGTGGTCTGATGCCGAACCCGAAGACCGGCACCGTCACCCCCGACGTCGCCAAGGCCGTCACCGAGATCAAGGGTGGCAAGATCGAGTTCCGTGTCGACAAGCACGCGAACCTGCACTTCATCATCGGCAAGTCGTCCTTCGACGACACCAAGCTGGTGGAGAACTACGGCGCCGCGCTGGAGGAGATCCTCCGTCTGAAGCCGTCCGCCGCCAAGGGCCGCTACATCAAGAAGGCCGCCATCAGCACCACGATGGGCCCCGGCATTCCGATCGACCCGAACCGCACCCGCAACCTCCTCGTCGAGGAGGACCCGGCCGCGGTCTGAGCCTGACGGCTCACCCAACCGGTCACGGGCCCCGCACCTCTCACAGGTGCGGGGCCCGTTCCCTTTTCCGGTACGTACGCCGGTGGCCTGGGTTAACGTGCGGGAACCGGAAACGAACGGGGGGACGTATGCAGGGCACGACCGTGCGCCGCGTGGGCCTGGTGCTCGCTGTGGCGACCGCGCTGACGGGAGTGGCCGCCTGCACCTCCCCGGACCCCTCCGACGGCCCCGGCCAGGAGGACCGCGCCGCGCACCGCCGGTCCCTCGCGACCCTGCGCTCCGCCGAGCGCGCCACCGAGCACGCCGAGTCCGCCCGGGTCGAGTCCACGACGACCATGGGCTCCCTGATGTCCATGACCGCTGACGGCACTCTCGGCTGGAGCGACGGCCTCACCGGCGTCCTCACCATTACGTACACCGGCGGCACCATGGCCGACACGATGCGCCGGCTCGGCAGCACCTCGATGGAGGCCCGCTACCTGCCCGACGCGTACTACGCGCGCATGGGCGACACGTTCGCCGAGCAGGCCGGCGGCAGGCACTGGATCCGGTACGCGTACGAGGATCTCGAAGCCCTCACCGGCGGCTCCGGTGCCCCCCTCGGCGACCAGATGCGCGGCACCACGCCCAACCAGTCGGTGAAGCTCCTGCTGTCCTCCGGCGACGTCAGGAAGGTCGGCGAGGAGACCGTCCGCGGCCGTACCGCCACGCACTGGTCCGGCACCGTGGCGGCGGCCGACGTCGCCGACGCCGGCCTCAGGAAGCAGCTCACCGAGGCCGGAGTCACCACCGAGACCGTCGACATCTGGATCGACGAGCGGAACCTGCTGGTCAAGAAGGTCGAGAAGGCGCGGATGACCACGGGCCTGATGACCCAGACCGCCCACTACGCCGACTACGGCGTGGCGGTCCGGGCCGAGCGGCCGCCGCGGTCCGATACCGGGGACTTCGAGGACCTGATGCGAAAACAGACCGGTACGCCCTGAGGCCGCCGTCAATTCGGATAGATCACTTGTGCCCCCCTGGGATAGGCTCGCGGCCTTGCTGTGAAGCAAGCGTGTATTCCTTGGGGGGAATCAGATGAAGACATCCATACCTGCTGCCGGGCTGTGCGCTCTGCTTCTCGCCGCCGGTGCGGTCGGCTGCGGTTCCGAGCAGTCGCCGGAGATGACGCCCGCGGCGGCCGTCGCCAAGGCGGCGAAGAACACGGAGGACATCACGTCCCTCCAGTACCGCATGAAGGGCTCGGTCCCGGAGTCGGGCCGCGTCGAGGGCGAGGCGTCCATGCGCCTGAAGCCCACGGTCGCCATGAGCATGAAGATGAAGGCGCCCGACCAGGGCGCCGGCGAGACCATGGAGATCCGTCTCGTCGACAAGGCCATGTACCTCGGTGGGGGAGCCGAGATGGCCAAGGAGATGGACGGCAAGCGCTGGCTGAAGTTCGATCTGTCCGGGTCCGACGCGGCCAAGGACCTGGACCAGATGGGGTCCACGAGTCAGGCCGAGCAGAACCCGGCGGCCGAGTCCACCTTCCTCACGGGCGCCAAGGACGTGAAGAAGGTCGGCAGCGAGAAGGTCGACGGCGTCGAGACCACCCACTACACGGGCACGGTCACCCTCGCCGACCTGCGCGCTTCGCTCAAGGACGACAAGGCGGAGACGCGCAAGCAGCGTGAGAAGAGCATCAAGCAGTACGAGAAGCTCGGCGTCGACAAGTTCACGATGGACATGTGGGTCGACGGCGAGGACCACACCAAGCAGTTCCGCATGAAGGGCCAGGCCGACAAGGGCCCGCTCGACATGACCATCACCTTCCTCGACTACAACAAGCCGGTCACCGTCACGGCCCCGCCGGCCAAGGACGTCGCGGACCTGGGTGAGATGTTCAAGGAGCTGGAGCAGGGCTGAACCGCCACGCTCTGATCAGCCGTACGGGCGGATTTGCTTGAGGGCGATCCGTTCCCGTACTCTCCTGAAGAAGCCAAAGACCGCTGGTCGTTACCGCGCGCTCATCAGAGGGCGCGGTGGCCGAAGGATCCGCTGAACGGCGGACGACCCGCGCAGGTGACACTGGAGAAGCTCCCGGAGTCCACCGCCTCGTGCGTGTGTGAAACCGGTCGAGCTACGCCCCGTGCGCTTGCGCCGGGGCGTTTCGTTTTCCCCAGTCCTCCTTCGGGTCCGCGCGGTCCGAATCACCCGGAAGGAGGCCGAGGCTCATGGCGAGGCCTGACAAGGTCGATGCCGTCGAGGAGATGCGGGACAAGTTCCGCAACTCCAACGCTGCCGTCGTTACCGCGTACACCGGTCTCACCGTTGCGCAGCTCCAGCAGCTGCGTCGTTCACTCGGTGAGAACGCTCAGTACCGTGTGGCGAAGAACACGCTGACCAAGATTGCGGCCAACGAGGCCGGGATCACGACGCTGGACGACCTCTTTGCGGGTTCGTCGGCCGTCGCCTTCGTGACCGGTGACCCGGTCGAGGCGGCGAAGGGTCTCCGTGACTTCGCCAAGGACAACCCCGCCCTCGTCATCAAGGGCGGCGTCCTTGACGGCAAGGCGATGTCCGCCGATGAGATCAAGAAGCTTGCGGACCTCGAGTCCCGCGAGGTTCTGCTCTCCAAGCTGGCGGGTGCCTTCAAGGGCAAGCAGTCCCAGGCTGCTCAGCTCTTCCAGGCGCTTCCCTCGAAGCTCGTCCGCACCGTGGACGCGCTCCGTGCCAAGCAGGACGAGCAGGGCGGTGCCGAGTAACTCGGCTCGCATCCCGGCCGCCGCTGCCTGAACGCGGCGACCGTAGCGGGCCAAACGTACGCCCGCCTCACATGTACATCCGGCACCTGCCGATTTAGTGGAAGGACCGCCATCATGGCGAAGCTCAGCCAGGAAGACCTGCTCGCGCAGTTCGAGGAGATGACCCTCATCGAGCTCTCCGAGTTCGTGAAGGCGTTCGAGGACAAGTTCGACGTCACCGCCGCCGCCGCGGTCGCCGTCGCGGGCCCCGCCGCCCCCGGCGCCCCGGTCGAGGCCGAGGCCGAGCAGGACGAGTTCGACGTCATCCTCACCGGTGCCGGCGACAAGAAGATCCAGGTCATCAAGGTCGTGCGTGAGCTGACCTCCCTGGGTCTGAAGGAGGCCAAGGACCTCGTGGACGGCGCCCCGAAGCCCGTTCTCGAGAAGGTCGCCAAGGACGCCGCCGAGAAGGCCGCCGAGTCCCTCAAGGGCGCCGGCGCCTCCGTCGAGGTCAAGTAAGACCCTCGGATCCGTCAGGATCCACGACACGTCCGGCTGGACGTGTAACGCGTAAGCGCGGAAGAGCGATCATCCATCCGGGTGGTCGCTCTTCGGCGTTCTCGGGGGCCGGCCACGGTTGCCTTGAACCCTTTGTGACGGGGGGTATGGTGATCTTCGTCGTGTCTCCGGGCGGCTCCGGATCGGGCAGGGGGGCCTTGACGAACCGCACGCAGCGCGCAATTCTCAGGACGCGTCGTCAAGGGATCCGAATCCGAGGCATGGATCGGCGACGAAGAGGGCAGTATCAACGTGCGTTGAGGGCAGCGCCGTGTCGCAGGAGTGGAACAACGAGGGTGAACACGGGTTTCACGACCCGCACTGGACATCAGTGGGCCAAGTGGCTACACTGACCCTTTGCGCTGCCTGTTAGCTGTCCCCTGCCCGTCACCAGGGGTCTGCCCTCGCCCGAGCATCGACGACAAGATCCGTTGACCTGGCCTTTCGGCCGGACCGACGCAGCTTGTCTCCGTGTACGGGAGAGGGGCCGGTACGCGCGTAGTGAGTCCGAGCCCTCGGAAGGACCCCCTCTTGGCCGCCTCGCGCAACGCCTCGACCGCGAATACGAACAACGCCGCCAGCACTGCCCCGCTGCGCATCTCTTTTGCAAAGATCAAGGAGCCTCTTGAGGTTCCGAACCTGCTCGCGCTGCAGACCGAGAGCTTCGACTGGCTCCTCGGCAACACCGCCTGGCAGAGTCGGGTCGAGGAGGCTCTCGAGAACGGTCAGGACGTCCCCACCAAGTCCGGGCTCGAGGAGATCTTCGAGGAGATCTCCCCGATCGAGGACTTCAGCGGGTCGATGTCGCTGACCTTCCGCGACCACCGCTTCGAGCCGCCGAAGAACTCCATCGACGAGTGCAAGGACCGCGACTTCACGTACGCGGCCCCGCTCTTCGTCACCGCCGAGTTCACCAACAACGAGACCGGCGAGATCAAGTCCCAGACGGTCTTCATGGGCGACTTCCCGCTCATGACCGGTAAGGGCACCTTCGTCATCAACGGCACCGAGCGTGTCGTGGTGTCGCAGCTCGTCCGTTCGCCCGGTGTCTACTTCGACTCCTCCATCGACAAGACGTCCGACAAGGACATCTTCTCCGCGAAGATCATCCCGTCCCGGGGTGCCTGGCTGGAGATGGAGATCGACAAGCGCGACATGGTCGGTGTCCGCATCGACCGCAAGCGCAAGCAGTCCGTCACCGTCCTGCTCAAGGCTCTCGGCTGGACCACCGAGCAGATCCTCGAGGAGTTCGGCGAGTACGAGTCCATGCGCGCCACCCTGGAGAAGGACCACACCCAGGGCCAGGACGACGCGCTGCTCGACATCTACCGCAAGCTGCGTCCGGGTGAGCCCCCCACGCGTGAGGCCGCGCAGACGCTGCTCGAGAACCTCTACTTCAACCCCAAGCGCTACGACCTGGCCAAGGTCGGCCGTTACAAGGTCAACAAGAAGCTGGGCGCGGACGCTCCGCTGGACGCGGGCATCCTGACCGTCGAGGACATCATCTCGACGATCAAGTACCTGGTGAAGCTGCACGCGGGCGAGACCGAGACGGTCGGCGACAGCGGTACGAACATCGTCGTCGAGACCGACGACATCGACCACTTCGGCAACCGTCGTCTGCGTAGCGTCGGCGAGCTCATCCAGAACCAGGTCCGTACGGGTCTGGCGCGTATGGAGCGTGTCGTCCGTGAGCGGATGACGACCCAGGACGTCGAGGCGATCACGCCGCAGACCCTGATCAACATCCGGCCGGTCGTCGCCTCCATCAAGGAGTTCTTCGGCACCAGCCAGCTGTCGCAGTTCATGGACCAGAACAACCCGCTCTCGGGTCTCACCCACAAGCGCCGTCTGTCGGCCCTTGGCCCGGGTGGTCTCTCCCGTGAGCGGGCCGGCTTCGAAGTCCGTGACGTGCACCCCTCGCACTACGGCCGCATGTGCCCGATCGAGACCCCCGAAGGCCCGAACATCGGTCTGATCGGCTCGCTCGCCTCCTACGGCCGGGTCAACGCGTTCGGTTTCGTCGAGACCCCGTACCGCAAGGTCTTCGAGGGTCAGGTCACCGACGAGGTCGACTACCTGACCGCCGACGAGGAGGACCGCTTCGTCATCGCGCAGGCCAACGCGCCGCTGACGGACGACCTCCGCTTCGCCGAGGCACGAGTCCTGGTCCGCCGTAAGGGCGGCGAGGTCGACTACGTCACCGGCGAGGACGTGGACTACATGGACGTCTCGCCGCGCCAGATGGTGTCGGTCGCGACCGCCATGATCCCCTTCCTCGAGCACGACGACGCCAACCGTGCCCTCATGGGCGCGAACATGATGCGTCAGGCCGTGCCGCTGATTAAGTCCGAGTCCCCGCTCGTCGGCACCGGCATGGAGTACCGCTCCGCGGTCGACGCCGGCGACGTGGTCAAGGCCGAGAAGCCCGGTGTGGTCCAGGAGGTCTCCGCGGACTACATCACCACCGCCAACGACGACGGCACGTACATCACGTACCGCCTGGCCAAGTTCGCCCGCTCCAACCAGGGCACCTCGGTCAACCAGAAGGTCATCGTCAACGAGGGCGACCGGATCATCGAGGGCCAGGTCCTGGCCGACGGTCCGGCCACCCAGAACGGCGAGATGGCGCTGGGCAAGAACCTGCTCGTGGCGTTCATGCCGTGGGAGGGTCACAACTACGAGGACGCGATCATCCTGTCGCAGCGCCTCGTGCAGGACGACGTCCTCTCCTCGATCCACATCGAGGAGCACGAGGTCGACGCCCGTGACACCAAGCTCGGCCCCGAGGAGATCACCCGGGACATCCCGAACGTCTCCGAGGAGGTCCTCGCCGACCTCGACGAGCGCGGCATCATCCGTATCGGTGCCGAGGTCGTCGCCGGCGACATCCTCGTCGGCAAGGTCACGCCCAAGGGCGAGACCGAGCTGACGCCCGAGGAGCGCCTGCTGCGCGCGATCTTCGGTGAGAAGGCCCGTGAGGTCCGTGACACCTCGCTGAAGGTGCCGCACGGCGAGATCGGCAAGGTCATCGGCGTCCGCGTCTTCGACCGCGAGGAGGGCGACGAGCTTCCCCCCGGTGTGAACCAGCTGGTGCGCGTCTACGTCGCGCAGAAGCGCAAGATCACCGACGGTGACAAGCTCGCCGGCCGTCACGGCAACAAGGGCGTCATCTCGAAGATCCTGCCGATCGAGGACATGCCGTTCCTGGAGGACGGCACCCCGGTCGACATCATCCTCAACCCGCTGGGTGTGCCGTCCCGAATGAACCCGGGACAGGTCCTGGAGATCCACCTCGGCTGGCTCGCCAGCCGCGGCTGGGACGTCTCCGGCCTCGCGGACGACTGGGCGCAGCGCCTGCAGGCCATCGAGGCCGACCAGGTCGCCCCCGGCACCAACGTCGCCACCCCTGTCTTCGACGGTGCGCGTGAGGACGAGCTGGCCGGTCTGCTGAACCACACCATCCCGAACCGCGACGGCGAGCGCATGGTGCTCCCGACCGGTAAGGCGCCGCTGTTCGACGGCCGCTCCGGCGAGCCGTTCCCCGAGCCGATCTCGGTCGGCTACATGTACATCCTCAAGCTGCACCACCTGGTCGACGACAAGCTGCACGCCCGGTCGACCGGTCCGTACTCGATGATCACCCAGCAGCCGCTGGGTGGTAAGGCCCAGTTCGGTGGCCAGCGCTTCGGTGAGATGGAGGTGTGGGCGCTGGAGGCTTACGGCGCCGCGTACGCCCTCCAGGAGCTGCTGACCATCAAGTCCGACGACGTCACCGGCCGCGTGAAGGTCTACGAGGCCATCGTCAAGGGCGAGAACATTCCCGAGCCCGGCATCCCCGAGTCCTTCAAGGTGCTCATCAAGGAGATGCAGTCCCTGTGCCTCAACGTGGAGGTGCTGTCCTCGGACGGCATGTCCATCGAGATGCGCGACACCGACGAGGACGTCTTCCGCGCTGCGGAGGAGCTTGGCATCGACCTGTCCCGGCGTGAGCCGAGCAGCGTCGAAGAGGTCTGACGGGAGTTCGGCGGCCTTCGCGATGAAGGCCGCCGGCCCCAGGACCCCCGTATCAGACCCCATGACTTACAACCCTGAGAGGGATTGACGCATAGTGCTCGACGTCAACTTCTTCGACGAGCTCCGGATCGGTCTGGCCACCGCTGACGACATCCGTCAGTGGAGCCACGGCGAGGTCAAGAAGCCCGAGACGATCAACTACCGCACGCTCAAGCCCGAAAAGGACGGACTCTTCTGCGAGAAGATCTTCGGTCCGACCCGGGACTGGGAGTGCTACTGCGGCAAGTACAAGCGTGTCCGCTTCAAGGGCATCATCTGTGAGCGGTGTGGCGTCGAGGTCACCCGCGCCAAGGTGCGCCGTGAGCGGATGGGCCACATCGAGCTCGCCGCCCCCGTCACGCACATCTGGTACTTCAAGGGTGTTCCGTCGCGTCTGGGCTACCTGCTCGACCTGGCCCCCAAGGACCTCGAGAAGGTCATCTACTTCGCGGCGTACATGATCACGTACGTCGACGAGGAGCGCCGGACGCGCGACCTGCCCTCGCTGGAGGCCCACGTCTCCGTCGAGCGCCAGCAGATCGAGCAGCGCCGCGATGCCGACCTGGAGGCCCGCGCCAAGAAGCTCGAGACCGACCTGGCCGAGCTGGAGGCCGAGGGCGCCAAGGCCGACGTACGCCGCAAGGTGCGCGAGGGTGCCGAGCGCGAGATGAAGCAGCTGCGCGACCGTGCGCAGCGCGAGATCGACCGTCTCGACGAGGTGTGGACCCGGTTCAAGAACCTCAAGGTCCAGGACCTCGAGGGCGACGAGCTGCTCTACCGCGAGCTGCGTGACCGCTTCGGCACGTACTTCGACGGCTCGATGGGTGCCGCGGCGCTGCAGAAGCGCCTGGAGTCCTTCGACCTCGACGAGGAGGCCGAGCGCCTTCGCGAGATCATCCGCACCGGCAAGGGCCAGAAGAAGACCCGTGCGCTCAAGCGCCTGAAGGTCGTCTCCGCGTTCCTGCAGACCAGCAACAGCCCCAAGGGCATGGTGCTGGACTGCGTGCCGGTCATCCCGCCGGACCTTCGCCCGATGGTGCAGCTGGACGGTGGCCGCTTCGCGACCTCCGACCTGAACGACCTGTACCGCCGTGTGATCAACCGGAACAACCGCCTGAAGCGCCTTCTCGACCTCGGTGCGCCCGAGATCATCGTGAACAACGAGAAGCGCATGCTCCAGGAGGCCGTCGACGCGCTGTTCGACAACGGCCGCCGTGGTCGCCCGGTCACCGGTCCCGGTAACCGCCCGCTGAAGTCCCTCAGCGACATGCTGAAGGGCAAGCAGGGCCGCTTCCGTCAGAACCTGCTCGGTAAGCGTGTGGACTACTCCGCGCGTTCCGTGATCGTCGTCGGTCCGCAGCTGAAGCTGCACCAGTGCGGTCTGCCGAAGGCGATGGCGCTGGAGCTCTTCAAGCCGTTCGTGATGAAGCGCCTGGTCGACCTGAACCACGCGCAGAACATCAAGAGCGCCAAGCGCATGGTCGAGCGCGGCCGCACGGTCGTGTACGACGTGCTGGAAGAGGTCATCGCGGAGCACCCGGTTCTGCTGAACCGTGCGCCCACGCTGCACCGCCTCGGCATCCAGGCCTTCGAGCCGCAGCTGGTCGAGGGCAAGGCCATCCAGATCCACCCGCTCGTCTGCACCGCGTTCAACGCGGACTTCGACGGTGACCAGATGGCCGTGCACCTGCCGCTGTCCGCGGAGGCGCAGGCCGAGGCCCGCATCCTGATGCTGTCCTCGAACAACATCCTCAAGCCGGCCGACGGCCGCCCGGTGACGATGCCGACCCAGGACATGGTCCTCGGTCTGTTCTTCCTCACCACGGACGGCGAGATGCGCGACCTCAAGGGCGAGGGCCGTTCCTTCGCCTCGGTCGCCGAGGCGATCATGGCCTTCGACGCGGGGGAGCTCTCGCTCCAGTCGAGGATCGACGTCCGCTTCCCGGTCGGCACCATCCCGCCGCGTGGCTGGACCCCGCCGGCGCGTGAGGAGGGTGAGCCCGAGTGGCAGCAGGGTGACACCTTCCGGCTGAACACCACCCTGGGCCGTGCGCTCTTCAACGAGCTGCTGCCCGAGGACTACCCGTTCGTCGACTACGAGGTCGGCAAGAAGCAGCTCTCCGAGATCGTCAACGACCTCGCCGAGCGCTACCCGAAGGTCATCGTGGCGGCGACGCTCGACAACCTGAAGGCGTCCGGCTTCTTCTGGGCGACCCGCTCCGGTGTCACCGTGGCCATCTCCGACGTCGTCGTTCCCGAGGCGAAGAAGGAGATCGTCAAGGGCTACGAGGCGCAGGACGAGAAGGTCCAGAAGCAGTACGAGCGTGGTCTGATCACCAAGGACGAGCGCACGCAGGAGCTCATCGCGATCTGGACCAAGGCGACCAACGAGGTCGCCGAGGCGATGAACGACAACTTCCCGAAGACCAACCCGATCTTCATGATGGTGAACTCGGGTGCACGAGGCAACATGATGCAGATGCGTCAGATCGCCGGTATGCGTGGTCTGGTGTCGAACGCGAAGAACGAGACGATCCCGCGTCCGATCAAGGCGTCGTTCCGTGAGGGCCTGTCCGTGCTGGAGTACTTCATCTCCACGCACGGTGCCCGTAAGGGTCTGGCGGACACCGCTCTGCGTACCGCCGACTCGGGTTACCTCACGCGTCGTCTGGTCGACGTCTCCCAGGACGTCATCATTCGCGAGGAGGACTGCGGCACCGAGCGCGGTCTGCGTCTGAAGATCGCCGACCGGAACGCCGAGGGCGGGCTGGTCAAGACCGAGGACGTCGAGACGTCCGTGTACGCGCGCTGCCTCGCCGAGGACATCGTGGTCGACGGGCAGGTGCTGGCCCCGGCCGGTACCGACCTGGGCGACGTCCTCATCGAGGAGCTCGTCCGGCGCGGTGTCGAGGAGGTCAAGACCCGCTCGGTCCTGACCTGCGAGTCCGCCGTCGGCACCTGCGCGATGTGCTACGGCCGTTCGCTCGCCACCGGCAAGCTGGTCGACATCGGTGAGGCGGTCGGCATCATCGCCGCCCAGTCCATCGGTGAGCCCGGTACCCAGCTGACGATGCGTACCTTCCACACCGGTGGTGTGGCCGGTGACGACATCACCCAGGGTCTGCCGCGTGTCGTCGAGCTCTTCGAGGCCCGTACCCCGAAGGGTGTCGCCCCGATCTCCGAGGCCCAGGGCCGCGTGCGGATCGAGGAGACCGAGAAGACCAAGAAGCTCGTCGTCACCCCGGACGACGGCAGCGACGAGACGGCGTTCCCGATCTCGAAGCGTGCCCGGCTCCTGGTCAGCGAGGGCGAGCACGTCGAGGTGGGCCAGAAGCTCACCGTGGGTGCCACCAACCCGCACGACGTGCTGCGCATCCTGGGCCAGCGTGCCGTCCAGGTCCACCTGGTCGGCGAGGTCCAGAAGGTCTACAACTCGCAGGGTGTGTCGATCCACGACAAGCACATCGAGATCATCATCCGGCAGATGCTCCGCCGTGTGACGATCATCGAGTCCGGCGACGCCGAGCTGCTGCCCGGTGAGCTGGTCGAGCGCTCGAAGTTCGAGACCGAGAACCGTCGTGTGGTCCAGGAGGGCGGTCACCCGGCCTCCGGTCGTCCGCAGCTGATGGGTATCACCAAGGCCTCGCTGGCGACGGAATCCTGGCTGTCGGCCGCCTCCTTCCAGGAGACGACCCGAGTCCTGACGGATGCGGCGATCAACGCCAAGTCCGACAGCCTCATCGGCCTCAAGGAGAACGTCATCATCGGTAAGCTCATCCCGGCCGGTACGGGTCTGTCCCGCTACCGCAACATCCGGGTCGAGCCGACCGAGGAGGCCAAGGCCGCGATGTACTCGGCCGTCGGCTACGACGACATCGACTACTCGCCGTTCGGCACGGGCTCCGGCCAGGCCGTTCCGCTGGAGGACTACGACTACGGTCCGTACAACCAGTAAGCGAGTCGCTTGAGTCACGAAGGGCGGTCACCCTGCGGGGTGGCCGCCCTTCGGCGTTTCACCGGGCGGTCGTTCAGGTGTCCGCCGGCCGTCCGGCCCGACACGCGGTGCCCTGTCGTGGACGCACCGGTGCCGGAACCTCCGCTTCGGCGCATGATGGAAGGACTCCGGCCCTCGGGGAGGTGCTCCGTGTCGCAGCCCTATCGGTCCTGGCAGCCCTGGCAGGGCTCCGGGGCCCCGTCGATGCTCGCGTCGCATGCGGACCGGGAGCGGGCCGTGGACGTGCTCAGAGCCGGGTACGGCGAGGGGCGGATGGAGCAGGACGAGTTCGAGAGGCGGGTAGGGCGGGCGTACGCGGCGCGGACCGTGGGAGAGCTGGCACTGCTCGTCGCGGATCTGCCGCAAGGGCCGCTGCCGCAGTCGGCCTCGGTCGTGCCCGTTCCGGCGACGTTCATGCCCGTGCCGCGGCCCCGGACCAACGGGAAGGCCGTCGCGGCCGGGGTGTGCGGGCTGCTGTGCGTGCCGACGATGGGGCTGACGGGGATTCCGGCGGTCGTGCTGGGGCATGTGGCCCGGGCCGAGATCCGCAGCCGGGGAGAGCTGGGGGACGGGCTCGCGCTGACCGGGCTCGTGCTCGGGTGGTTGTCCACGGCAGGCTGGGCACTCGTTCTGGTGTTGCTCACGGTGGTGTCCGTCGTAGCATCCTGAAGGAGTGCATATCGGACACTCGCCACCGAATTGAAGATCGACAACGGCTCGGGGGCTTGACATGTCCCCCATGGCGATGCGGGCGATGCCCATTTGTTTTGACCGCAGCGAATGCGGTAGGTACGCTCAGACCTTGTGCCTGGGGTGTGCCCTGGCTCGCGTGTGTGCCATGAACCGCACGGCGAGCTGATGTCGGCCACCGTGATCCGCGCTCGTTTCTGCCTGGCGGCGGGATTCCGCGGATTCGACACACCCGACCGCGTGGGTCGGAGATGTTCCAGGTTAGCTTCACCATTCGGCACACAGAAACCGGAGAAGTAGTGCCTACGATCCAGCAGCTGGTCCGGAAGGGCCGGCAGGACAAGGTCGAGAAGAACAAGACGCCCGCACTCGAGGGTTCGCCCCAGCGACGCGGCGTCTGCACGCGCGTGTTCACGACCACCCCGAAGAAGCCGAACTCGGCCCTGCGTAAGGTCGCGCGTGTGCGTCTGACCAGCGGGATCGAGGTCACCGCTTACATTCCGGGTGAGGGACACAACCTGCAGGAGCACTCCATCGTGCTCGTGCGCGGCGGCCGTGTGAAGGACCTGCCGGGTGTTCGCTACAAGATCATCCGCGGCTCGCTCGACACCCAGGGTGTCAAGAACCGCAAGCAGGCCCGCAGCCGCTACGGCGCCAAGAAGGAGAAGTAAGAATGCCTCGTAAGGGCCCCGCCCCGAAGCGCCCGGTCATCATCGACCCGGTCTACGGTTCTCCTCTGGTGACCTCCCTCATCAACAAGGTGCTGCTGAACGGCAAGCGCTCCACCGCCGAGCGCATCGTCTACGGCGCCATGGAGGGTCTGCGTGAGAAGACGGGCAACGACCCGATCATCACGCTGAAGCGCGCGCTGGAGAACATCAAGCCGACCCTCGAGGTCAAGTCCCGCCGTGTCGGTGGTGCGACGTACCAGGTTCCGATCGAGGTCAAGCCCGGTCGTGCCAACACGCTCGCGCTGCGCTGGCTGGTCGGTTACTCCCGCGCCCGTCGCGAGAAGACCATGACCGAGCGTCTGCTCAACGAGCTTCTCGACGCCTCCAACGGCCTCGGTGCCGCTGTGAAGAAGCGCGAGGACACCCACAAGATGGCCGAGTCCAACAAGGCCTTCGCGCACTACCGCTGGTAGTCGCTACCCACATCGAGACCGAGAGAAGACTGAAGCCTTATGGCTACCACTTCACTTGACCTGGCCAAGGTCCGCAACATCGGGATCATGGCCCACATCGACGCGGGCAAGACGACCACCACCGAGCGGATTCTGTTCTACACCGGCGTGTCGTACAAGATCGGTGAGGTCCACGACGGCGCTGCCACCATGGACTGGATGGAGCAGGAGCAGGAGCGTGGCATCACGATCACGTCTGCTGCGACCACCTGTCACTGGCCGCTCGAGGACAACGACTACACCATCAACATCATCGACACCCCGGGTCACGTCGACTTCACCGTCGAGGTGGAGCGCTCCCTGCGCGTGCTCGACGGTGCCGTGACGGTGTTCGACGGTGTCGCCGGTGTCGAGCCGCAGTCCGAGACGGTGTGGCGTCAGGCCGACCGTTACGGCGTGCCGCGTATCTGCTTCGTCAACAAGCTGGACCGTACCGGCGCCGAGTTCCACCGCTGCGTGGACATGATCTCGGACCGCCTGGGCGCGCAGCCGCTGGTCATGCAGCTGCCGATCGGTGCCGAGGCGGACTTCAAGGGCGTCATCGACCTCGTGACGATGAAGGCCCTGGTCTGGTCGGCCGAGGCGACCAAGGGCGAGATGTACGACACCGTCGACATCCCGGACACCCACGCCGAGGCTGCCGAGGAGTACCGCGGCAAGCTGCTCGAGGCCGTCGCCGAGAACGACGAAGAGCTGATGGAGCTGTACCTGGAGGGCACCGAGCCCACCGTGGAGCAGCTCTACGCCGCGATCCGCCGTATCACGATCGCGTCCGGCAAGAGCGGCGGCACCACCGTCACCCCCGTGTTCTGCGGCACCGCGTTCAAGAACAAGGGCGTTCAGCCCCTGCTCGACGCGGTCGTGCGCTACCTGCCCACCCCGCTTGACGTCGAGGCCATCGAGGGCCACGACGTCAAGGACCCGGAGCAGGTCGTCGTGCGCAAGCCGTCGGAGGACGAGCCCCTCGCCGCGCTCGCGTTCAAGATCATGAGCGACCCGCACCTCGGCAAGCTCACCTTCGTCCGGGTTTACTCGGGCCGCCTGGAGTCCGGCACCGCGGTGCTGAACTCCGTCAAGGGCAAGAAGGAGCGCATCGGCAAGATCTACCGCATGCACGCGAACAAGCGTGAGGAGATCGACGCGGTGGGCGCCGGCGACATCGTCGCCGTGATGGGCCTGAAGCAGACCACCACCGGTGAGACGCTGTCCGACGACAAGAACCCGGTCATCCTGGAGTCCATGGACTTCCCGGCGCCGGTCATCCAGGTCGCCATCGAGCCCAAGTCGAAGGGCGACCAGGAGAAGCTGGGCGTCGCGATCCAGCGCCTGGCCGAGGAGGACCCGTCCTTCCAGGTCCACTCGGACGAGGAGACCGGCCAGACCATCATCGGCGGTATGGGCGAGCTGCACCTCGAGGTGCTGGTCGACCGTATGCGCCGTGAGTTCAAGGTCGAGGCCAACGTCGGCAAGCCGCAGGTCGCGTACCGCGAGACCATCCGCAAGGCGGTCGAGCGGGTCGACTACACGCACAAGAAGCAGACTGGTGGTACCGGCCAGTTCGCCAAGGTGCAGATCGCGATCGAGCCGATCGAGGGCGGCGACGCCTCGTACGAGTTCGTGAACAAGGTGACCGGTGGCCGTATCCCGAAGGAGTACATCCCTTCGGTGGACGCCGGTGCGCAGGAGGCCATGCAGTTCGGCATCCTCGCCGGCTACGAGATGACCGGCGTGCGTGTCACCCTGATCGACGGTGGCTACCACGAGGTCGACTCCTCCGAGCTCGCGTTCAAGATCGCCGGTTCGCAGGCCTTCAAGGAGGCCGCACGCAAGGCCAGCCCCGTGCTGCTCGAGCCGATGATGGCCGTCGAGGTCACCACGCCCGAGGACTACATGGGCGAGGTCATCGGTGACATCAACTCCCGCCGTGGCCAGATCCAGGCCATGGAGGAGCGGGCCGGTGCCCGCGTCGTGAAGGGCCTCGTGCCCCTCTCGGAGATGTTCGGCTACGTCGGCGACCTGCGCAGCAAGACGTCCGGCCGTGCGAGCTACTCCATGCAGTTCGACTCCTACGCCGAGGTTCCGCGGAACGTCGCCGAGGAGATCATCGCGAAGGCCAAGGGCGAGTAACGCACCGCGTCTACACGCCGTAGGCTTGACTCCGGAGCCTTGAGGGGCATTCCGCCGCAATCGCGGTGAGAGTGCCCCGGGGCCCGGGCTTTCCAGCAAAGATCACCTGGCGCCGATGAGTAAGGCGTACCAGAACCACTCCCCAGGAGGACCCCAGTGGCGAAGGCGAAGTTCGAGCGGACTAAGCCGCACGTCAACATCGGCACCATCGGTCACATCGACCACGGTAAGACGACCCTCACGGCCGCCATTACCAAGGTGCTGCACGACGCGTACCCGGACCTGAACGAGGCCTCGGCCTTCGACCAGATCGACAAGGCTCCTGAAGAGCGCCAGCGCGGTATCACCATCTCCATCGCGCACGTCGAGTACCAGACCGAGACGCGTCACTACGCCCACGTCGACTGCCCCGGTCACGCGGACTACATCAAGAACATGATCACGGGTGCGGCGCAGATGGACGGCGCCATCCTCGTGGTCGCCGCCACGGACGGCCCGATGCCGCAGACCAAGGAGCACGTGCTCCTGGCCCGCCAGGTCGGCGTTCCGTACATCGTCGTCGCGCTGAACAAGGCCGACATGGTGGACGACGAGGAGATCCTGGAGCTCGTCGAGCTCGAGGTCCGTGAGCTCCTCTCCGAGTACGAGTTCCCGGGCGACGACCTGCCGGTCGTCAAGGTCTCGGCGCTCAAGGCCCTCGAGGGCGACAAGGAGTGGGGCAACTCCGTCCTCGAGCTCATGAAGGCCGTGGACGAGAACATCCCGCAGCCCGAGCGTGACGTCGACAAGCCGTTCCTCATGCCGATCGAGGACGTCTTCACGATCACCGGTCGCGGTACGGTCGTCACCGGCCGTATCGAGCGTGGTGTCCTCAAGGTCAACGAGACCGTTGACATCGTGGGCATCAAGCAGGAGAAGACCACCACCACGGTCACCGGCATCGAGATGTTCCGGAAGCTCCTCGACGAGGGCCAGGCCGGTGAGAACGTCGGTCTGCTGCTTCGTGGCATCAAGCGCGAGGACGTCGAGCGCGGCCAGGTCATCATCAAGCCGGGCTCGGTCACCCCGCACACCGAGTTCGAGGCGCAGGCCTACATCCTGTCCAAGGACGAGGGTGGCCGCCACACGCCGTTCTTCAACAACTACCGCCCGCAGTTCTACTTCCGTACGACGGACGTGACCGGCGTGGTGACCCTCCCCGAGGGCACCGAGATGGTCATGCCGGGTGACAACACCGAGATGAAGGTGGAGCTCATCCAGCCCGTCGCCATGGAGGAGGGCCTGAAGTTCGCCATCCGTGAGGGTGGCCGGACCGTGGGCGCCGGCCAGGTCACCAAGATCAACAAGTGAGTCTTCGGACTGGCTTGAGGGTCTGCTGACCTGAGTGGCTCGAAGGGGCCCGTACGACTTCGGTCGTGCGGGCCCCTTTGCCGTACCCGGGGTGGGTCACTGCATGTTCTGCACATGCGGGTGGTCGTACGAGGTGGTGCAGACGTACAGCTGCATGCAGTAGCCGCGTCCGATGTTGAGGTACGTGGCGCAGGCGGGACCGTCGGTGTGGTGGCCGGTGTGGCCGGCGTCCTCCAGCGGGCGCCAGCTTCCACTGCCGCCGTCCCATTCGACGCCGTCGACGGTGAGCAGCGGGCGGACGCCCGAGCCGCACTCGCCACAGGCCATCGGGAAGGGGTCGGAGAAGCTCCAGGGGGCGTGGCCGCCGACCTTGCTGCCGGGGGCGACCGCGAGGTCGTACTGGTAGTAGACGTCGGCTTCCCCGTCTTCGGCCTCCTCCTTCTGCTCCTCCCAGGCGCTGATCCGCTCGGCGAGTTCTTCGGGCAGCTCGTGCGGTGCCGGGTACTCGGTGACCGGCTCGGGATGCAGCACGCACGGCTCGGGAAGGTAGTCGTCGTTGCCGATGACGGACGGCTGCGGGGCGCCGGCGAGAGCCGAGGCCACGTCAGCGGCGGTGCGCCAGCGCAGCTGCGTGAACGGCAGGTAGCCCGGGGCGTGGTCGAACGGACACCACAGCACCTGCAGCAGATCGGCACCGTCCGGGCAGGGCAGGCCCGGGATGTCGGAGGCGTAGAGCTGGGCCACGGGCACCAACGGGACCGGGCCGTCCTGCGGTATGCGGGTCTTCTTCGTCGCCCGGTCGACGATCACCCGCTGCTCGTCGGTCAGCAACTCCTCCCCGTCCGCCCGGGGACGTGCCCATGCCTCCGCGAGGATGCGCCGCCGGAGCCGGACGTCGTCCGGGGCGAGACCGCGGTGCCAGGGGCCGGTGTGCTCGGGGCAGCTCGGCCACGGCTCGTCGGCCGGCCAGAGCAGGGGCCCGCCGATCGAACTGTCGGCGGTCGTGGGCTCACCGGCGCGGGGGTGGAGCCGAACCGTGGACCGGGCCAGGGGTGCGAGCTCAGGGAAGAGCGCTGTGACGTCGACAGGGCGGGGCGGGGTAGTTCGGGCCATGGGCAGGCAGCCTAGGGCGGCCCGACTGTGCCGACGTCAACGCCCGGCGTTGGTCCCACCCCGCAGAACACCGACAGCCCGGTCGAACGCCGAGTCCCTCTTCTTCTCGAACTCCTCCTGGGTGAACACCGGCTCGGTCAGGTGGGGCGGGATGCCGGAGCCGTCGTAGGTCCGGCCCGAGCGGTTCAGGAACTCCTCGTTCGGGAGGAACGCCGTCATGCCGCCCGGCAGGCTGCGCACCATGACGTCCGAGAAGACGCCCTGCGTGGCCTGGCCTATGCGGACGGTGCCGCCCGGCCGGTCGATCAGGGCCTGCGTGAAGGTCTCACCCGCGCTGACGGTCGTGCCCCCGGTCAGTACGGCGATGGGCCCGGTGTAGCGGGGCCCGTCCGCCGGTACGACCCGGGCGAAGAAGGGGTCGTTCTCGGCGAAGGAGTGCCAGAAGACGTCGAAGGCGGTGCGGGGGTCTTCCGGGGTGGGGCGGGTGCAGTCGGCCGGCAGTTCCTGGATCCGGCGTAGTGAGCGGTGTCCGACCGAGGCGTCGGCGCCGAGGGTGGCGCGGTTCCGGCCGGGGCCGGGGCGGACGGCCAGTGTGGTGCCGTCGGTGGTCGCGTACGTGCCGGGGCGGTCCGGCGGGCCGTGTCGCCCTTGAGGCAGCTGACGGACGTCGTCTGGAACTCCTGCAGGGTGTCGCCGTCGAGGGAGAGGACGGTGCCGTAGCCGTCCATGCGCCACAGGCCGTCGGTAGGGGGCTTGCCGGGGGTGGAGGCGGCCGTGGCGGGCGCTGTGGCTGCTGCGGCGAGGGCCAGGGTGAGGGCGGTGGCGGTGCGCATGGTGGATCCCCCGGTCATGTGGTCGGTCGTGTGCGTGCCCCAACGGTGCCTGGGGGAGTGGCGGGGGACCATCCGGTGAGCTGGTGGGCCGGAGTGGGGGCAGCCCCCGGACACGGGCATGCCGCCGGGGGGTGCGTCTCCCGCGCGGAGGCGGTTGCCAGGACCAACGGCGACGTACGGGGCGCGTACTGGACGTAGGAGACGTATGACAGCCCGCACGCTGCCCTGATCTTGGTGCGCGAAGCATGAGCGCAACTCGGTGGCGTCCGGCGTGGAGATCAGGAGGGCTCGCGCCCATGGTCTCGGTATTGCAGAACGTCGCGATTGACTGTGCGAATGCCTACGAGCTGGCTCGGTTCTGGAACAGTGTGACCGGCCGTCCGCTGCATCCGGAGGACAGGCCCGGTGACCGGGAGACTCAGGTGCTGCCGGCGGAGGGCCCAGTGCTGCACTCCAACCAGGTACCCGAGGCCAAGACGATCAAGAACCGGATCCATTTGTGTCTGCGCCCTGAGACCTCGCGCGATCAGGAGGTGGAACGGCTGGTGGGCCTCGGTGCCGCCGTTGTCGCCGATCACCGGAATCCCGACGGTTCAGGCTGGGCAATTCTTGCTGATCCCGAAGGCAACGAATTCTGTGTTCTGCGCAGCGAGTCCGACCGGGCCACCATGAATTCCTGACGCTCAGGCGCCGCCCTGGCCGGGTTCGGATGACACCTGGTCACAGCCACTCGTTGATCGCCGAGACCGGAACGGTCGCTTCGTAGCGGACGGCGAGCTCGTCGTACCGGGTGGCCACTGCCCGATGCCTGGTGAGGTGATTGATGCCGCGTTCGACTGCGTGGCGCTCGCGGTAGTCGGTCTTGTCGAACGTCGGCGGGCGGCCACCGCGAGAGCCGACCTTGCGGGGATTCAACCTGTTCGACGGCCAGGTGCAGCCAAGCCCCTGACGCGGCCTCCGCAGCTCGCGCCACGGGCGGCCGGCCTCCGACACACCCGACTGAGGGAAGGCCGGACAGCGGGCCTACGACGCAGGGCTGGAGCGGCTGGTCGAGGAGGACGGGCCCTGGCCCGTCCGGGCTTGTGTTTGACCTGCGTCACCCTCGGGGTATTCTCCTCGGCTCGATTGGCGTCGGGCCTGCCCCATATGGCAGACTGTCCGAGTTGCTCGGTCGAGTGTTGATGCTGCGCGCCTCCCGCCGGGAGGACCGGAAGCGAGTCCCACAGTACTCGTCGCCCTAACTGCCACCACGGTAGCGCTGGGGCGGACGTACGGGAATCTTTCGGGAAGCGTTAGTGCGGCACCGGCCAGGCACCCGGTGGGCGCGTGTCAGTGAATTGATGCAGCCGCCCCTGGCCTGCGGTTCCGGAAGGGCCGTGTGCAATCCCGCAGGGATGTTCGGACAAGGGACATCCATGTCAGCGAGAGTGCGACACGCCCGACCGCGTGGGTCGGAGAGAACGAAGTGAACACCGGGTTCCAGAGCGTTACGAGAGACAGGACTACTGAGTAGCCATGGCGGGACAGAAGATCCGCATCCGGCTCAAGGCCTACGACCACGAGGTCATCGACTCCTCGGCGAAGAAGATCGTCGAGACGGTGACGCGTACTGGTGCGTCGGTCGCGGGCCCGGTGCCGCTGCCCACTGAGAAGAACGTGTACTGCGTCATCAAGTCGCCGCACAAGTACAAGGACTCGCGCGAGCACTTCGAGATGCGCACGCACAAGCGCCTGATCGACATCCTCGACCCGACCCCCAAGACCGTTGACTCTCTGATGCGACTCGACCTCCCGGCCGGTGTCGACATCGAGATCAAGCTCTGAAGGCCGGTGATCTGAGAATGGCTAAGCAGATCAAGGGCATCCTGGGCGAGAAGCTCGGCATGACGCAGGTGTGGGACGCGAACAACCGTGTTGTTCCGGTCACCGTCGTCAAGGCCGGCCCCAATGTCGTCACCCAGGTCCGTACGAACGACACCGACGGATACGAGTCCGTCCAGATCGCGTTCGGCGAGATCGACCCGCGCAAGGTGAACAAGCCCCTCAAGGGCCACTTCGCCAAGGCCGACGTCACTCCCCGCCGCCACCTCGTCGAGATCCGTACCGCTGACGCCAGCGAGTACACCCTCGGCCAGGAGATCACCGCTGAGGTGTTCGAGGCCGGCATCAAGGTCGACGTGACCGGCAAGAGCAAGGGCAAGGGTTTCGCCGGTGTCATGAAGCGTCACAACTTCAAGGGCCTCGGCGCCGGACACGGCACCCAGCGCAAGCACCGCTCTCCCGGCTCCATCGGTGGCTGTGCCACCCCGGGCCGTGTGTTCAAGGGCCTCCGCATGGCGGGTCGCATGGGCAACGAGCGGGTCACCACCCAGAACCTGACCGTTCACGCCGTTGACGCGGAGAAGGGCCTGCTCCTCATCAAGGGCGCGGTACCTGGTCCGAACGGCGGCCTCGTCCTGGTCCGCACCGCGGCCAAGGGGGCCTGAGGACTATGAGCACCATTGACATTCTGTCGCCCTCCGGCGACAACGCCGGGACCGTTGAGCTCCCGGCCGAGATCTTCGACGTAGAGAAGATCAGCATCCCGCTGCTTCACCAGGTCGTCGTCGCACAGCTGGCCGCCGCCCGTCAGGGCACGCACAAGGTCAAGCGTCGTGGCGAGGTCCGCGGTGGCGGTAAGAAGCCGTACCGCCAGAAGGGCACCGGCCGCGCCCGTCAGGGTTCGACCCGTGCGCCGCAGTTCGCCGGCGGTGGCGTCGTCCACGGCCCCACGCCGCGTGACTACTCGCAGCGGACCCCGAAGAAGATGAAGGCCGCGGCCCTGCGCCACGCCCTCACCGACCGGGCCCGCAACAACCGCATCCACGTCGTCTCCGGCGTCATCGAGGGCGAGAGCCCCTCGACGAAGGCCGCGAAGACCCTCTTCGGCAAGATCAGCGAGCGCAAGAACCTGCTGCTCGTCATCGACCGTGCCGACGAGGCCGCGTGGCTGTCCGCCCGCAACCTGCCCCAGGTCCACATCCTGGAGCCGGGCCAGCTGAACACGTACGACGTTCTCGTCTCGGACGACGTGGTCTTCACCAAGGCCGCCTTCGAGTCCTTCGTGTCCGGCCCGAAGGCCAATGACACCGAAGGGAGCGAGGTCTGATGGCCATCCGTCACCCCGCAATCGCCTCCAAGGCGGCGAAGAAGGCCAAGGCCGCGCGCGTCGCCAAGGCGCGCCGCCACGCCGCCGAGGGCAAGAACACCGTCGAGACCCCGCTGAGCAAGTCCTTCACGGACCCCCGTGACGTGCTGCTCAAGCCGGTCGTCTCCGAGAAGAGCTACGCGCTCCTCGACGAGGGCAAGTACACGTTCATCGTCGCCCCGAGCGCCAACAAGACCCAGATCAAGCAGGCCGTTCAGTCGGTCTTCTCGGTCAAGGTCACCGGGGTCAACACGATCAACCGCCAGGGCAAGCGCAAGCGGACCCGCACCGGCTTCGGCCAGCGCGCGTCCACCAAGCGCGCGATCGTGACCCTCGCTGAGGGCGACCGTATCGACATCTTCGGCGGTCCGACCGCGTAAGCGGGTCGGATCGTCCGATATCGGACGAGGACTGAGAAATGGGAATCCGCAAGTACAAGCCGACTACGCCGGGCCGTCGTGGCTCCAGCGTCGCCGACTTCGTCGAGGTCACGCGGTCCACGCCGGAGAAGTCGTTGGTCCGCCCCCTGCACAGCAAGGGTGGCCGTAACAACTCCGGTCGTGTGACCGTCCGCCACCAGGGTGGTGGCCACAAGCGCGCCTACCGCGTGATCGACTTCCGTCGTCACGACAAGGACGGCGTGCCGGCGAAGGTCGCGCACATCGAGTACGACCCCAACCGCACCGCGCGCATCGCGCTCCTGCACTACGCGGACGGCGAGAAGCGCTACATCCTCGCGCCGCGTGGCCTGAGCCAGGGCGACCGCGTCGAGAACGGTCCCGGGGCCGACATCAAGCCGGGCAACAACCTTGCCCTGCGCAACATCCCGGTCGGTACCACGCTGCACGCCATCGAGCTGCGTCCGGGCGGCGGCGCGAAGTTCGCCCGCTCCGCCGGCGCCTCGGTGCAGCTGCTCGCGAAGGAGGGCTCCATGGCCCACCTGCGCATGCCGTCCGGTGAGATCCGCCTGGTCGACCAGCGCTGCCGCGCCACGGTCGGCGAGGTGGGCAACGCCGAGCAGAGCAACATCAACTGGGGTAAGGCGGGCCGTAAGCGCTGGCTGGGCGTCCGCCCGACCGTGCGTGGTGTGGTCATGAACCCGGTGGACCACCCGCACGGTGGTGGCGAAGGCCGTACCTCGGGTGGTCGCCACCCGGTGTCCCCGTGGGGCAAGAAGGAAGGCCGTACTCGTTCGCCCAAGAAGGCGTCGAACAAGTACATCGTCCGCCGCCGCAAGACGAACAAGAAGCGCTAAGGACGGGTTGAGATGCCTCGTAGCTTGAAGAAGGGGCCCTTCGTCGACGACCACCTGATCAAGAAGGTGGACGCCCAGAACGAAGCCGGCACCAAGAACGTCATCAAGACCTGGTCCCGTCGCTCGATGATCGTGCCGGCCATGCTCGGCCACACGCTCGCGGTGCACAACGGCAAGACCCACATTCCGGTGTTCGTCACCGAGTCGATGGTCGGCCACAAGCTCGGCGAGTTCTCGCCGACGCGCACCTTCCGGGGTCACGTCAAGGACGACCGGAAGTCGAAGCGCCGCTAACGCGGGGTGGAATGACCATGACAGACACTGGAAGGACAACCATGGAAGCCAGGGCCCAGGCGCGGTACATCCGCGTCACGCCCATGAAGGCCCGCCGAGTGGTGGACCTCATCCGTGGCATGGACGCCACGGAGGCTCAGGCGGTCCTGCGTTTCGCCCCGCAGGCCGCGAGTCAGCCGGTCGGCAAGGTGCTGGACAGCGCCATCGCCAACGCCGCGCACAACTACGACCACACCGATGTCGACAGCCTCTTCATCTCCGAGGCCTACGTCGACGAGGGCCCGACCCTGAAGCGGTTCCGTCCGCGCGCCCAGGGCCGTGCCTACCGGATCCGCAAGCGGACCAGCCACATCACCGTGGTCGTCAGCAGCAAGGAAGGAACCCGGTAATGGGCCAGAAGGTAAACCCGCACGGGTTCCGGCTCGGTGTCACGACCGACTTCAAGTCGCGTTGGTACGCCGACAAGCTGTACAAGGACTACGTCAAGGAAGACGTCGCCATCCGTCGGATGATGACGTCCGGCATGGAGCGCGCCGGCATCTCCAAGGTCGAGATCGAGCGCACCCGTGACCGCGTGCGTGTGGACATCCACACCGCTCGTCCGGGCATCGTCATCGGCCGCCGCGGCGCCGAGGCCGACCGCATCCGCGGTGACCTCGAGAAGCTCACGGGCAAGCAGGTCCAGCTGAACATCCTCGAGGTCAAGAGCCCCGAGACGGACGCTCAGCTGGTTGCTCAGGCCGTCGCCGAGCAGCTCTCCTCCCGCGTCTCCTTCCGTCGCGCCATGCGTAAGAGCATGCAGGGCACGATGAAGGCCGGCGCCAAGGGCATCAAGATCCAGTGCGGTGGCCGCCTCGGTGGTGCCGAGATGTCCCGCTCGGAGTTCTACCGCGAGGGCCGTGTGCCCCTGCACACGCTCCGCGCGAACGTGGACTACGGCTTCTTCGAGGCCAAGACGACCTTCGGCCGCATCGGTGTGAAGGTCTGGATCTACAAGGGCGACGTCAAGAACATCGCCGAGGTCCGCGCCGAGAACGCCGCCGCCCGCGCGGGTAACCGCCCGGCCCGTGGTGGCGCTGACCGCCCGGCCCGTGGTGGCCGTGGTGGCGAGCGTGGCGGGCGCGGTCGTAAGCCGCAGCAGGCTCCGGCTGCCGAGGCCCCCAAGGCCGACGCTCCCGCCGCCGCTCCGGCTGAGAGCACCGGAACGGAGGCCTGACCGAAATGCTGATCCCCCGTAGGGTCAAGCACCGCAAGCAGCACCACCCCAAGCGCAGCGGTATGGCCAAGGGTGGCACTGAGGTCGCGTTCGGCGAGTACGGCATCCAGGCGCTGACCCCGGCGTATGTGACGAACCGTCAGATCGAGGCCGCTCGTATCGCCATGACCCGCCACATCAAGCGTGGCGGCAAGGTCTGGATCAACATCTACCCGGACCGCCCCCTCACCAAGAAGCCCGCCGAGACCCGCATGGGTTCCGGTAAGGGTTCTCCTGAGTGGTGGATCGCCAACGTCAAGCCCGGACGTGTGATGTTCGAGCTGTCGTACCCCAACGAGAAGATCGCGCGCGAGGCCCTGACCCGTGCGGCCCACAAGCTGCCGATGAAGTGCAAGATCGTCAAGCGCGAGGCAGGTGAAGCGTGATGTCGGCCGGTACCAAGGCGTCCGAGCTGCGCGAGCTGGGCAACGAGGAGCTCCTCAACAAGCTCCGCGAGGCCAAGGAAGAGCTGTTCAACCTCCGCTTCCAGGCGGCGACTGGGCAGCTCGAGAACCACGGTCGGCTCAAGGCCGTCCGCAAGGACATCGCGCGGATCTACACCCTGATGCGTGAGCGCGAGCTGGGCATCGAGACGGTGGAGAGCGCCTGATGAGCGAGAGCAACGTGACTGAAGAGACCAAGACGGACCGCGGTTTCCGCAAGACCCGTGAGGGTCTGGTCGTCAGCGACAAGATGGACAAGACCGTCGTCGTCGCCGTCGAGGACCGCGTCAAGCACGCGCTGTACGGCAAGGTCATCCGCCGTACGAACAAGCTCAAGGCGCACGACGAGCAGAACGCCGCGGGTGTCGGCGACCGTGTCCTCCTCATGGAGACCCGGCCGCTGTCCGCGACGAAGCGCTGGCGCGTCGTCGAGATCCTCGAGAAGGCCAAGTAATCCCGCCTAGGGGGACCCCCTAGGCATCGTTCCGCCAGGCTCGGGGCGGGTGTGTGAGCGCACCCGCCCCGGGAACCGGCAGACATTCAGGAGATAGACGTGATCCAGCAGGAGTCGCGACTGCGTGTCGCCGACAACACTGGTGCGAAGGAGATCCTTTGCATCCGTGTGCTCGGTGGCTCCGGTCGCCGCTACGCGGGTATCGGTGACGTCATCGTCGCCACCGTCAAGGACGCGATCCCCGGCGGCAACGTGAAGAAGGGTGACGTCATCAAGGCGGTCATCGTTCGCACCGTCAAGGAGCGCCGCCGTCCGGACGGCTCGTACATCCGCTTCGACGAGAACGCCGCTGTCATTCTCAAGAACGACGGCGACCCTCGTGGCACCCGTATCTTCGGCCCGGTGGGCCGGGAGCTGCGCGAGAAGAAGTTCATGAAGATCATCTCGCTCGCGCCGGAGGTGCTGTAAGCATGAAGATCAAGAAGGGCGACCTGGTCCAGGTCATCACCGGTAAGGACAAGGGCAAGCAGGGCAAGGTCATCGCGGCCTTCCCCCGCGAGGACCGTGTCCTGGTCGAGGGTGTCAACCGGGTCAAGAAGCACACCAAGGCCGGTCCGACGGCTCGCGGTTCGCAGGCCGGCGGCATCGTCACCACCGAGGCGCCGGTCCACGTCTCCAACGTCCAGCTGGTCGTGGAGAAGGACGGCAACAAGGTCGTGACCCGCGTCGGTTACCGCTTCGACGACGAAGGCAACAAGATCCGCGTTGCCAAGCGGACGGGTGAGGACATCTGATGACGACCACCACCAGCCCGCGTCTGAAGCAGAAGTACCGTGAGGAGATCACGGGCAAGCTGCGTGACGAGTTCAAGTACGAGAACGTCATGCAGATCCCCGGTCTCGTCAAGATCGTGGTCAACATGGGTGTGGGCGACGCCGCCCGCGACTCCAAGCTGATCGAGGGCGCCATCCGCGACCTCACCACGATCACCGGTCAGAAGCCGGCCGTCACCAAGGCCCGCAAGTCCATCGCGCAGTTCAAGCTGCGTGAGGGCCAGCCGATCGGTGCCCACGTCACGCTCCGTGGCGACCGCATGTGGGAGTTCCTGGACCGCACCCTGTCGCTCGCGCTGCCGCGCATCCGCGACTTCCGCGGCCTGTCCCCCAAGCAGTTCGACGGCCGTGGCAACTACACCTTCGGTCTCACGGAGCAGGTCATGTTCCACGAGATCGACCAGGACAAGATCGACCGCACCCGGGGTATGGACATCACCGTGGTGACCACGGCGACCAACGACGCTGAGGGCCGCGCGCTCCTTCGTCACCTCGGCTTCCCCTTCAAGGAGGCGTGAGCGAGATGGCGAAGAAGGCTCTGATCGCTAAGGCTGCTCGCAAGCCCAAGTTCGGTGTGCGTGGCTACACCCGCTGCCAGCGCTGTGGCCGCCCGCACTCCGTGTACCGCAAGTTCGGCCTCTGCCGCGTGTGCCTTCGTGAGATGGCTCACCGTGGCGAGCTGCCGGGCGTGACCAAGAGCTCCTGGTAATCCCCCAAATAGGGGATTCGCAGGGCTCTCGGTAAGCATCTGGGGCGGCAGGACGTCCAGCTCACATGCCTTAGGCTTGTGGGGTTGGGCGTCTGCCGCCGCCCTTACGACTTACTACGCCGTAGGTCCACCGCGCCGCACCCGTCCCGTCTCGGATCGGGGAGAGGGATGGCGCACCAGGAAACCCCGGCGAGAGAGGCCGAAGGCCAATTCATGACCATGACTGATCCGATCGCAGACATGCTTACGCGTCTGCGGAACGCGAACTCGGCATACCACGACTCCGTGACGATGCCGGCATCGAAGATCAAGTCGCACATCGCGGAGATCCTCCAGCAGGAGGGCTTCATCACGGGCTGGAAGGTCGAGGACGCCGAGGTCGGCAAGAACCTCGTCCTGGAGCTGAAGTTCGGCCCCAACCGTGAGCGCTCCATCGCGGGCATCAAGCGGATCTCCAAGCCCGGTCTCCGGGTGTACGCGAAGTCCACCAACCTGCCGAAGGTTCTGGGCGGCCTGGGCGTGGCGATCATCTCCACGTCCCACGGTCTCCTGACCGACAAGCAGGCGCAGAAGAAGGGCGTGGGTGGGGAAGTCCTCGCCTACGTCTGGTAATTCGGGAACGGAGGAGAGACACAATGTCGCGTATCGGCAAGCTCCCCATCCCGGTTCCCGCCGGCGTGGACGTCACCATCGACGGCCGTACGGTCGCGGTCAAGGGCCCCAAGGGCGAACTGACCCACACCGTCATCGCGCCGATCGACATCGCGAAGGCCGAGGACGGCACCCTTCAGGTGCTCCGGCCCAACGACGAGCGGCAGAGCAAGGCCCTGCACGGCCTGTCCCGCACGCTGGTGGCGAACATGATCACCGGTGTGACCCAGGGATACGTCAAGAAGCTCGAAATCAGCGGTGTCGGTTACCGCGTCGTGGCCAAGGGCTCCAACCTGGAGTTCTCCCTGGGCTACAGCCACCCGATCCTGGTCGAGGCCCCCGCGGGCATCACCTTCAAGGTGGAGTCCCCGACCCGTTTCTCGGTCGAGGGCATCGACAAGCAGAAGGTCGGCGAGGTTGCGGCCAACATCCGCAAGCTGCGCAAGCCCGACCCGTACAAGGCCAAGGGCGTCAAGTACGAGGGCGAAGTCATCCGCCGCAAGGTCGGAAAGGCGGGTAAGTAAGCCATGGCATACGGACAGAAGATCCTTAAGGGCGACGCCTACAAGCGCGCCGCGATCAAGCGCCGCCACATCCGGATCCGTAAGCACATCAACGGTACGGCGGAGCGTCCGCGTCTGGTCGTTACCCGCTCGAACCGCCACATCGTGGCCCAGGTGATCGACGACATCAAGGGTCACACCCTGGCGTCGGCGTCCACCCTGGACACCTCGATCCGCGGTGGCGAGGGCGACAAGTCCGCGCAGGCCAAGCAGGTCGGCGCCCTGGTCGCCGAGCGTGCCAAGGCCGCCGGTGTCGAGGCCGTCGTGTTCGACCGTGGTGGAAACCAGTACGCGGGGCGCATCGCCGCCCTGGCGGACGCCGCCCGCGAGGCCGGACTCAAGTTCTGAGTCGGTTCCGTAGCTAGCGGAAACAGAGAGAGGTAATTCCAATGGCTGGACCCCAGCGCCGCGGTGGCGGTGCCGGTGGCGGCGAGCGGCGGGACCGGAAGGGTCGCGACGGTGGCAACGCCGCCGCCGAGAAGACCGCGTACGTTGAGCGCGTCGTCGCGATCAACCGCGTCGCCAAGGTTGTGAAGGGTGGTCGTCGCTTCAGCTTCACCGCGCTGGTCGTGGTAGGCGATGGTGACGGCACCGTGGGTGTCGGATACGGCAAGGCCAAGGAGGTGCCGGCCGCCATCGCCAAGGGTGTTGAGGAGGCCAAGAAGCACTTCTTCAAGGTCCCCCGCATCCAGGGCACCATCCCGCACCCCATCCAGGGTGAGAAGGCTGCCGGCGTCGTGCTGCTCAAGCCCGCGTCTCCGGGTACCGGTGTTATCGCCGGTGGTCCGGTGCGTGCCGTGCTCGAGTGCGCCGGTATCCACGACATCCTGTCGAAGTCGCTCGGCTCCGACAATGCGATCAACATCGTGCACGCGACCGTGGCGGCCCTCAAGGGCCTGCAGCGTCCCGAGGAGGTCGCGGCCCGCCGTGGTCTGCCGCTCGAGGACGTCGCCCCCGCGGCTCTTCTCCGTGCGCGTGCCGGGGCGGGTGCGTAATCATGGCGCAGCTCAAGATTACGCAGGTCAAGTCCTACATCGGCAGCAAGCAGAACCACCGTGACACCCTGCGTTCCCTTGGTCTCAAGGGCATCAACACGCAGGTCGTCAAGGAGGACCGCCCCGAGTTCCGCGGCATGGTGCACACCGTCCGCCACCTCGTGACGGTCGAGGAGGTCGACTGATCATGGCGGAGAACAACCCGCTCAAGATCCACAACCTCCGTCCCGCCCCGGGCGCCAAGACCGCCAAGACCCGTGTCGGTCGTGGTGAGGCGTCGAAGGGTAAGACGGCCGGTCGTGGTACCAAGGGCACGAAGGCCCGTTACCAGGTTCCGGAGCGCTTCGAGGGCGGGCAGATGCCCCTCCACATGCGCCTCCCGAAGCTGAAGGGCTTCAAGAACCCGTTCAAGACCGAGTTCCAGGTCGTGAACCTCGACAAGCTGGCCGCGCTCTACCCCGAGGGTGGCGAGGTCACCGTCGAGGGTCTGGTGGCCAAGGGGGCCGTTCGCAAGAACAGCCTCGTCAAGGTCCTCGGCCAGGGCGAGATCACCGTGGCGCTGCAGGTGACGGTTGACGCCGTCTCCGGCTCCGCCAAGGAGAAGATCACCGCCGCCGGCGGTTCCGTCACCGAGCTCGTCTGAACCCACAGGCGTCTCGATGACCTGAGCGATCCCGACCGGGGATACCCCACAAATGGGGTATCCCCGGTTGGTCGTTCCTAGGGCGGCAGCTCGCCGGTAAGGTGGCCTGCACTGCCCACTTTTCACTGGGTGCTTCACTTCGGGCACTCTGAGCGGCAGTTGACCGTTACCTATTCGTCGAACCTCAAGACCGTCACCCTTGACGCAGTTGCGCGGGGGTCGCAGGAGGCACCGTGCTCACCGCGTTCGCCCGGGCGTTCAAGACGCCCGACCTGCGCAAGAAGCTGCTCTTCACGCTCGGCATCATCGTGGTCTACCGGGTCGGTACGCACGTACCGATCCCAGGCGTCGATTACCGGAACGTCCAGACCTGTATCGACAACGCCCAGGCCAACCAGGGAATCTTCGGCCTGGTCAACATGTTCAGCGGTGGCGCGCTGCTGCAGATCACGATCTTCGCGCTGGGCATCATGCCGTACATCACGGCGAGCATCATTCTGCAGCTGCTGACTGTGGTGATCCCGCGTCTGGAAGCCCTGAAGAAGGAGGGCCAGGCCGGTACGGCGAAGATCACGCAGTACACCCGTTACCTGACGATCGCCCTCGCCATCCTTCAGGGCACCGGCCTCGTCGCCACCGCCCGCAGCGGCGCTCTCTTCCAGGGCTGCCCGGTGGCCAGCCAGATCGTCCCGGACCAGTCGATCTTCGTCACCATCACCATGGTCATCACCATGACCGCCGGTACGGCTGCCGTGATGTGGCTCGGTGAGCTCATCACCGACCGCGGCATCGGCAACGGCATGTCGATCCTGATGTTCATCTCGATCGCCGCCACCTTCCCGTCCGCCCTGTGGGCCATCAAGACGCAGGGCTCCCTGGCCGGCGGCTGGATCGAGTTCGGCACGGTCATCCTGGTCGGCCTTGTCATGGTCGGCCTGGTGGTCTTCGTCGAGCAGGCCCAGCGCCGCGTCCCGGTGCAGTACGCCAAGCGCATGATCGGCCGCCGCTCGTACGGCGGTACGTCCACGTACATCCCGTTGAAGGTGAACCAGGCGGGTGTGATCCCCGTCATCTTCGCCTCGTCGCTGCTCTACATCCCGGCGCTGATCGCTCAGTTCGCCGGAGGCACCTCGGGCTGGAAGACCTGGATCGAGCAACACTTCGTCAAGGGCGACCACCCGTATTACATCGCCACGTACTTCCTGCTGATCGTTTTCTTCGCGTTCTTCTACGTGGCGATCTCGTTCAACCCCGAGGAAGTCGCCGACAACATGAAGAAGTATGGTGGCTTCATCCCGGGCATCCGGGCTGGCCGGCCGACCGCTGAGTACCTGTCGTACGTGCTCAACCGGATCACCTGGCCGGGTTCGCTGTATCTGGGTCTGATCGCTCTCGTACCGACGATGGCGTTGGTTGGTTTCGGGGCAAATCAGAACTTCCCGTTCGGTGGGACGAGCATCCTGATCATCGTGGGTGTCGGTCTCGAGACGGTGAAGCAGATCGAGAGCCAGCTCCAGCAGCGCAATTACGAAGGGTTCCTCCGCTGATGCGTATCGTCCTCGTCGGGCCGCCGGGCGCCGGTAAGGGAACGCAGGCCGCGTTCCTGGCCAAGAACCTGTCGATCCCGCACATCTCCACGGGCGACCTGTTCCGGGCCAACATCAGCCGGCAGACGGAACTCGGCAAACTGGCGAAGTCCTACATGGACGCGGGCAACCTGGTGCCCGACGAGGTCACGATCGCGATGGCGAAGGACCGCATGGAGCAGCCGGACGCCGAGAACGGTTTCCTGCTGGACGGCTTCCCCCGCAACGTGTCGCAGGCCGAGGCGCTCGACGAGCTGCTCGAGACCGAGAGTATGCAGCTCGACGCGGTGCTGGACCTGGAGGTCCCCGAGGACGAGGTGGTCAAGCGCATCGCCGGCCGCCGCATCTGCCGCAACGACTCCTCGCACGTCTTCCACGTGACGTACAAGCAGCCGGCCAAGGACGGCGTCTGCGACGTCTGCGGCGGCGAGCTGTACCAGCGGGACGACGACTCCGAGGAGACGGTCCGCACGCGGTTGGAGGTCTACCACACGCAGACCGAGCCGATCATCGACTACTACAAGGCCCAGGGCCTGGTGGTCACGATCTCGGCGCTCGGCAAGGTGGAGGACGTCACGACGCGCGCCATGGAGGCGCTGAAGCGTGGCGAGGGCGACAAGTAGTCGTCCGTACGCAGCTACGGCCGCGGTTCCCCTCGGGGAGCCGCGGCTGCTGTGTGGGCGGGGTCGGGCGTGCGGCCCCGTATCGTTGAAGACGTTCGTTGTCGCCGAAGGTCCAGAAAGGCCGTAGCCCCCATGGTGCAGATCAAGAGCCCCGAGCAGATCGCCAAGATGCGTGAGGCAGGGCTGGTCGTCGCCGCCATTCACGCGGCGACCCGTGAGGCCGCCGTACCCGGGGCCACGACGAAGGATCTGGACGAGGTCGCCCGCAAGGTCCTCGCCGAGCACAACGCCAAGCCGAACTTCCTCGGCTACGGCGGCTTCCCGGCGACGATCTGCACGTCGGTGAACGAGGTCGTCGTCCACGGCATCCCGTCCGACGACGTCGTCCTCAAGGACGGGGACGTCATCTCCATCGACTGCGGCGCGATCATCGACGGCTGGCACGGCGACGCCGCCTTCACGGCCTTCGTGGGCTCCGGTCACGCCCCGGAGCTGGTCGAGCTCTCCCGGGTGACCGAGGAGTCGATGTGGGCCGGCATCGCGGCCATGAAGCAGGGCAACCGCCTGGTCGACGTCTCCCGGGCCATCGAGACGTACATCCGCCGCCAGCCCAAGCCCGGCGGCGGCAAGTACGGGATCATCGAGGACTACGGCGGCCACGGCATCGGCACCGAGATGCACATGGACCCGCACCTGCTGAACTACGTCGACCGGCGGCGCGGCAAGGGCCCGAAGCTGGTGCCCGGGTTCTGCCTCGCGATCGAGCCGATGGTGTCCCTGGGGACGCCGAAGACGGAGGTTCTCCAGGACGACTGGACCGTCATCACGACGGACGGTACGTGGTCGTCCCACTGGGAGCACTCGGTGGCGCTGACGGAGGAGGGCCCGCTGGTGCTGACGTCTCCCGACGGGGGGAAGGCGAAGCTCGCCGAGCTGGGGATCGTGGCCGCGCCGGATCCGCTGGGCTGAGCGCCGTCTGCGGCTGTCGGTCGGTGGGGGTTGTTCGCGCGGTTCCCCGTGCCCCTTCGGGGGCGCTTAAAGCGCTGCCCGCCGGGGCAGGATCCCTCGATTCGTGTTTCCGAGGGCCCTGTCGTAGACTGACTCGTCGGCTCTTGTGTACCCGCATGCCTGCATGCGCTCGCACAGAGTCGATCAAGGTAGTCGATTCGAAGGGCGAAGCGTGGCCAAGAAGCAAGGTGCCATCGAGATCGAGGGCACTGTCGTCGAGTCTCTTCCGAACGCCATGTTCAAGGTCGAGCTCCAGAACGGCCACCAGGTCCTGGCACACATCAGCGGCAAGATGCGCATGCACTACATCCGCATCCTCCCTGACGACCGGGTCGTGGTGGAGCTGTCTCCGTACGACCTGACGCGTGGCCGGATCGTCTACCGCTACAAGTAGATCTTGCCCGCGCCCCGGCTTCCGGGGTGGTGGCACTGACCCGGAGAACCTCACCCATGAAGGTCAAGCCGAGCGTCAAGAAGATCTGCGACAAGTGCAGGGTGATCCGCCGTCACGGCCGGGTCATGGTCATCTGCGACAACCCGCGCCACAAGCAGCGCCAGGGCTGACGCACGACCGATCCCTCTGCATTCCTCGCAGGGATTCGCGCGACGCAAGCTGAATATGTTCATACGCAGGACCCAGACCCCCGGGTCTGACACCCCCGGTCGGAGGCCGGGGACCCAGTTCGTACCTGGTACGGCGACTGGGAGTCGGTTCTGTGGAAGACCTCCGTCAAGTAACTGGAGCCATTGAATGGCACGCGTTTCCGGTGTTGACATCCCGCGCGAAAAGCGCGTGGAGATCGCCCTCACCTATGTGTTCGGCATCGGCCGGACCCTCTCGCAGCAGACGCTGGCCGCCACCGGCGTCGACCCGAACACCCGCGTTCGCGACCTCTCCGAGGAGCAGCTCGTCGCGATCCGCGAGTACGTCGACAACAACATCAAGACCGAGGGTGACCTCCGTCGCGAGGTCCAGGCCGACATCCGCCGCAAGGTCGAGATCGGTACCTACCAGGGCCTGCGTCACCGTCGCGGCCTGCCCGTCCGCGGTCAGCGCACCAGCACGAACGCCCGTACCCGCAAGGGCCCGCGTCGCGCCATCGCCGGCAAGAAGAAGCCGGGCAAGAAGTAGTCCACAGCGGACGCCTGTCCACGGTCTTCGCTGTAGGACCGACCACCTCCCGTAGGAGTTATAGATGCCCCCCAAGGGTCGTCAGGGCGCTGCCAAGAAGGTGCGCCGCAAGGAAAAGAAGAACGTCGCTCACGGCCACGCGCACATCAAGAGCACGTTCAACAACACGATCGTCTCGATCACGGACCCGTCCGGCAACGTGATCTCCTGGGCCTCCGCCGGCCACGTCGGCTTCAAGGGCTCCCGGAAGTCCACGCCGTTCGCCGCGCAGATGGCCGCCGAGTCGGCTGCCCGCCGCGCTCAGGAGCACGGCATGCGCAAGGTCGACGTGTTCGTGAAGGGCCCGGGTTCCGGTCGTGAGACCGCGATCCGCTCCCTGCAGGCCACGGGCCTCGAGGTCGGCTCCATCCAGGACGTCACCCCGACCCCGCACAACGGCTGCCGTCCGCCGAAGCGCCGCCGCGTCTGACGCGAGGCTGCTTCGCGCAGACCGAGGTTTTTCGGGCGGTACGGCTCCGTAAAAGGGCCGTATCGCCCGTACCCTTGCAGTACCCGTCCCTTCTGTGCCGGGGACGGATCAAGTCGGGCGTCAAATAGCGGGCGCCCACGACTGAAGGATCTGATCCACACATGCTGATCGCTCAGCGTCCCTCGTTGACCGAAGAGGTCGTCGACGAATTCCGCTCCCGGTTCGTGATCGAGCCGCTGGAGCCGGGCTTCGGTTACACCCTCGGCAACTCCCTGCGCCGGACCCTCCTCTCCTCGATCCCGGGTGCGGCGGTCACGTCCATCCGCATCGACGGCGTGCTGCACGAGTTCACCACCGTGCCGGGCGTCAAGGAGGACGTCACCGACCTCATCCTCAACATCAAGCAGCTGGTCGTCTCCTCGGAGCACGACGAGCCGGTCGTGATGTACCTGCGCAAGCAGGGCCCGGGTCTGGTCACCGCCGCCGACATCGCGCCCCCGGCCGGTGTCGAGGTGCACAACCCCGACCTCGTCCTCGCCACGCTCAACGGCAAGGGCAAGCTGGAGATGGAGCTGACGGTCGAGCGTGGCCGCGGTTACGTCTCCGCCGTGCAGAACAAGCAGGTCGGCCAGGAGATCGGCCGGATCCCGGTCGACTCGATCTACTCGCCGGTGCTCAAGGTCACGTACAAGGTCGAGGCCACGCGTGTCGAGCAGCGGACCGACTTCGACAAGCTGATCGTCGACGTCGAGACCAAGCAGGCCATGCGTCCGCGTGACGCCATGGCGTCGGCCGGTAAGACCCTGGTCGAGCTGTTCGGTCTGGCCCGCGAGCTCAACATCGACGCCGAGGGCATCGACATGGGCCCGTCCCCCACGGACGCCGCCCTGGCCGCCGATCTGGCGCTGCCGATCGAGGAGCTCGAGCTCACCGTTCGGTCGTACAACTGCCTCAAGCGTGAGGGCATCCACTCCGTGGGTGAGCTCGTCGCGCGTTCCGAGGCGGACCTGCTCGACATTCGCAACTTCGGTGCGAAGTCCATTGACGAGGTCAAGGCCAAGCTCGCGGGTATGGGGCTTGCGCTGAAGGACTCGCCTCCCGGGTTCGACCCGACCGCCGCCGCGGACGCGTTCGGCGCGGACGACGACGCGGACGCGGGCTTTGTGGAGACCGAGCAGTACTAAGAGCTCGGGCCATCCGGTCCGTTCTTGGGTGCGGGAGCGCTGTGCTTGATCGCGCAGTTCCCCGCGCCCCTTCCGGACAGGCCCCTTCGGGGCCTTGTCCGGATCTCCGACGGGCGACCGCCCGCTCGGATACTGACCCCGGTACCTGATACGGCCGGGGCAGACACCTAGGAGAAACACCATGCCGAAGCCCACCAAGGGTGCCCGTATGGGCGGCAGCGCCGCGCACGAGAAGCTGCTCCTCGCGAACCTCGCGAAGTCGCTCTTCGAGCACGGTCGTATCACCACCACCGAGGCGAAGGCCCGCAAGCTGCGGCCGTACGCCGAGCGTCTGGTCACCAAGGCGAAGAAGGGCGACCTTCACAACCGCCGTCAGGTGCTCCAGGTCATCACGGACAAGAGCATCGTGCACACGCTCTTCACCGAGATCGGCCCGCGCTACGAGAACCGTCCGGGTGGCTACACCCGTATCACCAAGATCGGTAACCGCCGTGGCGACAACGCGCCCATGGCTGTCATCGAGCTGGTCGAGGCGCTGACGGTGGCGCAGGAGGCGACGGGCGAGGCCGAGGCCGCGACCAAGCGTGCCGCGAAGGACGCCGAGCCTGCCGAGGCTCAGGTCGACACGACCAAGGCCGAGGACGCCGAGGAGTCCAAGGACGCGTAAGCGCTCTGCCGGGGGCTGTGCGTTTGCGGCTGCGGGTTGGTTGTGGCTTGTCGTGCAGTTCCCCGCGCCCCTGAGGGCGTTGGCGGGCCCGTTCCCTTTGCGGGGAGCGGGCCCGCCTTTGTGTGGGTGAGAGGATCCTGGGGTGAGTGACGAAGTAGAGGCCGGCCACGTCCGGGTCCGGCTCGATCTGTCGTACGACGGGAGCGAGTTCTCCGGGTGGGCCAAGCAGGCCGGGGGGCGGCGGACCGTGCAGGGGGAGATCGAGGACGCCCTGCGGACCGTGACGCGGTCGCGGGACACCTATGAGCTGACCGTCGCGGGGCGTACCGATGCGGGCGTGCACGCCCGAGGGCAGGTCGCTCATGTCGATCTGCCGCGCGAGGTGTGGGCCGAGCACCACCAGAAGCTGCTCAAGAGGCTCGCAGGGCGGCTGTCCCGGGACGTACGGGTCTGGGCCCTGAGGGAGGCGCCCAGTGGCTTCAACGCCCGTTTCTCGGCGGTCTGGAGGCGGTACGCGTACCGGGTCACCGACAACCCGGGGGGCGTCGATCCGCTGCTGCGCAGCCATGTGCTGTGGCACGACTGGCCCTTGGACGTGGACGCCATGAACGAGGCTGCCCGGGGGCTGCTGGGCGAGCACGACTTCGCCGCCTACTGCAAGAAGCGGGAGGGCGCGACCACCATCCGCACGCTCCAGGAGCTGAGCCTGGTGCGGGGGGACGACGGGATCATCACCGCCGCCGTGCGGGCCGACGCCTTCTGCCACAACATGGTGCGCTCGCTCATCGGGGCGCTGCTGTTCGTCGGGGACGGGCACCGGCCCGCCGACTGGCCGGGGAAGGTGCTGGCGGCCGGCGTACGGGACTCGGCCGTGCACGTCGTACGGCCGCACGGGCTGACGCTGGAGGAGGTCGGCTACCCGGCCGACGAACTGCTCGCCGCGCGCAGCAAGGAGGCGCGGAACAAGCGGTCGTTGCCGTCGGCGGGCTGCTGCTGACGTCCGGTCATTCGTTGGCCGCGGCCGATGCCTGGACCTCGCCGCGGCGGCGGATCTGGTCGAACGTGAACTGGGCCAGGTCGTCCCCGGTCTTGTAGACCGGGATGTCCTTGGGCGTCACGTCCTTGCCGTTGGTGAAGCCGGCGTTGGTGAAGTAGGCGTAGCGGCCGTAGGAGTTGCTGGTCGTGCGGCAGAACCCGGATTCGCAGAAGGGCTTCACACCGCCGCCGGAGAGCGACTTCACGAAGCTCTTCTTGGTGCTCTGGCCCTTGGCCTTGACGGCCTGTGCCTCGGTGTCGAACACGGCCACGCCGACCGTCACCGCGATGCCGTCCCTGACGTAGGTGGCGCGTATCAGGCGCGTGCAGTCGTTCGCCGTGAGGATCTTGGGGAGCGTGCCGCCGACCGCCGAGGCGCAGTTGCGGGTGTCGGCGGTGGGGCCCTTCTTGTACAGCGTCCCGGCCTCGGTCAGCTGGGTGCCGGGGAAGAAGGTGGCCGGACTGAGCGGGGCCTTGTCCTTCTTGGCGCTGGCGATGAAGTCCTTCGGGTCCAGCGGCGGAGGGGCGCTGGTCGGGGCGAACGACGGGGCCGAGGCGGACTGGCTCGGGATGTCGGCCGACGGCAGGGAGGTCGGGTTGCCCTGGCTGTCGCCGCCCGCCGAGACGACGGCCACCGCGACGGCGGTGCCGATCGCGACGGTGGCGAACGCGCCGCCGCCGATCAGCAGCAGCCGGCGTCGCTTGTTGCGGGCCTCGGAGGCTTCAGCGAGCGCTGCCCAGTCCGGGGACTGGCCGCCCCCGCTGTTCCAGGGCTGCTGCGACTGCGGTTTCCAGGGATCCCACTGGGACTGAGGTCCCCCCTGCTGCCCAAAGCTCATGGGCCGCATCTTAGACGGGACAAGGGGCGTGCTGGTCCGCCCGGATCGGCTCTCCAGCCCCTAGCGTTCCTCCCATGCGCACGGGCAAAGGCGACATCTCCGGGTGGTTGGGGCGACTGCTGCCGGCGGTGGTCCTGCTGGGGTGCCTGCTGTCGTGGCCGGCCCTCCCGGCCGGGGTGTGGCCGTCGGTCGTGGTGGGGGCGCTGGGGGCGTGCCGTCGTCCGCGCGGTGGCCGGTCGGTGGTGCGGTGGTGCGCCGCGGTCGCCGTCGACGTGGCTCTCTCGTCGGTGTTTCCGTATGCGCGCACGCTGCGGCGGCGGGTGCTGCGGAGGGCCGTCACACTCTGTGCCGTCCTGTACGTATCGGTGACCGAGCGGCTGCGGTGATACCGCGTTTTGACCCTTGTGGTGTACCCCGGTATTCTGCTTGTTCGTTGTGTATTGGCTTGCTCATTCTCACGGGACGGGCCCTTACACCGGTCCACCGGGCCGATGACCAGCGACCCCACGTACGCGGTATGCGTCGCCGCAGTGCGGTCCAGGCTGTCGTGATCGTTTCGGTGACCTGTTCAGGACCATTCACTCGAAGCGAAGGCTACGAACCGTGCGTACGTACAGCCCCAAGCCCGGCGATGTGACGCGCCAGTGGCACGTCATCGACGCTCAGGACGTTGTCCTGGGCCGTCTCGCCACCACTGCCGCGACGCTCCTCCGGGGCAAGCACAAGCCGATCTACGCGCCGCACGTCGACGCTGGTGACTTCGTCATCATCATCAACGCCGACAAGGTGCACCTCTCCGGCAACAAGCGGACCCAGAAGATGGCGTACCGCCACTCCGGTTACCCGGGCGGTCTGCGCTCGGTCCGCTACGACGAGCTGCTGGACAAGAACCCGGAGAAGGCCGTCGAGAAGGCCATCAAGGGCATGCTCCCCAAGAACACTCTGGGCCGTCAGATGCTCTCGAAGCTGAAGGTCTACAAGGGTGACCAGCACCCGCACGGCGCGCAGCAGCCGCAGCCGTACGAGATCACCCAGGTCGCGCAGTAAGTCCGGCCACCACCCCTAGACCGAACAGAATCTGAGGAGAATCGTGGCCGAGACCACTGCCGAGCAGCCGCTCGAAGAGCTTGACATCGACAGCTACACCACCGAGTCCGAGGTCCCCGTCGAGGGTGAGTACACCTCGGAGTCCATGGCCTCCCGCTTCGGTGAGCCCCAGCCGGCCGCCGGCCTGGGCCGTCGCAAGAACGCCATCGCCCGCGTCCGGATCGTCCCGGGCACCGGCAAGTGGAAGATCAACGGTCGCACCCTCGAGGACTACTTCCCGAACAAGGTGCACCAGCAGGAAGTCAACGAGCCCTTCAAGGTGCTCGAGCTCGACGACCGCTACGACGTCATCGCCCGCATCTCCGGTGGCGGCGTCTCCGGTCAGGCCGGTGCGCTCCGTCTCGGTGTCGCCCGTGCGCTGAACGAGGCGGACGTCGACAACAACCGCGGCCCGCTGAAGAAGGCCGGCTTCCTCAAGCGCGACGACCGTGCGGTCGAGCGCAAGAAGGCCGGTCTGAAGAAGGCCCGCAAGGCTCCGCAGTACAGCAAGCGCTAATCGCGTCGCCTGTCCTTGCGACTGGCTTCGCAACGATCGCCCCGGCGGCACGGACTGTGCTGCCGGGGCGGTTCGTTTACACAACCCCTACAGCTCCCGGACACTCTCAGGGGGTGTGCTCGGGGATGTGAGCCGCATTCTCTTCAGCAATTCGGAGGACACCACTGTGGGACGACTCTTCGGCACGGACGGCGTGCGCGGTGTCGCCAACGCGGATCTGACGGCGGAGATGGCCCTGGGCCTCTCCGTGGCCGCGGCACACGTACTGGCCGAGGCGGGCACGTTCGAAGGACACCGGCCGAGGGCCGTGGTCGGGCGTGACCCCCGTGCGTCCGGGGAGTTCCTGGAAGCCGCCGTGGTCGCCGGCCTGGCCAGCGCGGGCGTGGACGTCCTGCTGGTCGGCGTCCTGCCGACGCCGGCCGTGGCGTACCTCACCGGAGAGCTCGGCGCCGACCTCGGTGTGATGCTCTCCGCGAGCCACAACGCCATGCCCGACAACGGCATCAAGTTCTTCGCCCGCGGTGGGCACAAGCTCGCCGACGAGCTGGAGGACCGGATCGAGTCCGTCTACGAGGAGCACCGCACCGGCGCCCCGTGGGACCGGCCGACCGGGTCCGGGGTGGGCCGCGTACGCGCGTACGAAGAGGGCTTCGACCGGTACGTCGCGCACCTGCTGAGTGCCCTGCCGAACCGGCTCGACGGGCTGAAGGTCGTCCTCGACGAGGCGCACGGCGCCGCCGCCCGGGTCTCGCCCGAGGCGTTCCAGCGGGCCGGTGCCGAGGTCGTCACGATCGGGGCCGAGCCGGACGGGCTCAACATCAACGACGGGTGCGGTTCGACGCACCTGGACAAGATCAAGGCCGCGGTCGTCGAGCACGGGGCCGATCTCGGCATCGCGCACGACGGTGACGCCGACCGGTGCCTCGCCGTCGACCACACCGGCGCGGAGGTGGACGGGGACCAGATCCTCGCGGTGCTCGCGCTGGCGATGCGGGAGCGTTCCGCGCTGCGGTCCGAGACGGTCGTGGCCACGGTGATGTCGAACCTCGGGTTCAAGCTCGCCATGGAACGCGAGGGCATCCGCCTGGTGCAGACCGCTGTCGGTGACCGGTACGTGCTCGAGGAGATGAAGGAGCACGGGTTCGCCCTCGGGGGCGAGCAGTCCGGACACGTGATCATCCTCGACCACGCGACGACCGGGGACGGGACGCTGACCGGGCTGCTGCTGGCGGCTCGGGTGGCTCAGAGCGGGCGTACGCTGCGCGAGCTCGCCGCCGTCATGGAGCGGTTGCCGCAGGTGCTGATCAACGTCCCGGATGTCGACAGGACGCGGGTGGGGACGTCCGCGGAGCTTTCGACGGCCGTTGCGGATGCGGAGCGGGAGCTCGGGGCGACCGGGCGAGTGCTGCTGCGGCCCTCCGGGACCGAGCCGCTGGTCCGGGTGATGGTGGAGGCCGCCGATATCGAGCAGGCCCGGTCTGTCGCGGGGCGGCTGGCTGATGCGGTGAAGTCCGCGCTCGGTTAGGGAACCGGGTAGGGGGTGGCGGGTGCTGTGGGGGCCGGGCTGCGGGTTCGTCGTGGCTGGTCGCGCAGTTCCCCGCACCCCTGGAGGCGCTGCCCCTAGGGCGTGTTCTTGGGCTGTCTGGACCAGAGCCACTTCTGGGCCGCGAGTGTTGCCGTCCCGGCGACGATGATGCCCAGGAGGTTCAGCAGGAGCTGTTCCGAGGAGCCCCAGGTCTGTTTCGTGTCGCCGTAGCTCAGGGCCACTGCCGCGTTCGCGGCGGCCGGGATCGTGGTGACCGAGATGGCCACGCCGACCAGGGCGCCCGACTTGGCCGAGGTCAGGGAGAGGGTGCCGGCGATGCCGGCCAGGACCGCCACGACGAAGGAGAACCAGTCGGGGGCGTAGATGAAGCCGGTGTTCGGGCGGTCGGCGCTGAGCTGCTGCTCGCTGAACAGGTCGACGGCGTCCATGAAGAGGCTGAAGGCGACCGTCATCGCCATCGCCGCCGCGAAGCCCACCAGCAGGGCGATCAGCGAGCGCAGGGCGAGGCGGGGGCGGCGGCGGACGATCGCGGTGCTGAGGCCGGCGAGAGGGCCGAACTCCGGGCCCACCGCCATGGCGCCCACGATCAGGATCGCGTTGTCCAGGACCACACCGCAGGCCGCGATCATCGTGGCGAGCGTGATGAAGGCCAGGAACGTGACGGAGAGGGTCGACTCCTCGTGCGTCGCCTCGGTCAGCTGCTCCCACAGGACCGCGTCCGCGCCCTCGCCCGGGGCGTCCGCCTCGGCCTTGTCGGCCCGCTCCGACAGGGACAGGTCGATGGACTCGACGGCGATGGAACCGGTGGTGTCGATGCCCAGTTCCCGCAGCCCGGCGAGCAGTTCGTCGCCCGCCTCGCGGGCCACGTCGCACATCACCACGTCCCCGGCGGGATCGCGGGCGGTGTCCGGCAGCACGACGAGGTGGGTCGTGCCGACCGTCTTCCCGATCAGCAGGACGACCTCGTCGGTCCGGTCGGACGGTGTGATCAGACGCAGATGGAGCATGGCGCCCATCTAACCCGCCCTTCCCCCGGGCGTCACAGCTTGCGCAGACTGAGCCGCTGCACCTTGTGGTCCGGGCCCTTGCGCACGACCAGGGTGGCGCGGCCGCGGGTGGGGGCGATGTTCTCGACCAGGTTGGGCCGGTTGATCGTGCGCCACATCGTCCGGGCGTAGTCGAGGGCCTCCTCCTCCGAGACCTGCGTGTACTTGCGGAAGTACGAGGACGGGTTCTGGAAGGCGGTCGCGCGCAGCTTGCGGAAGCGGTTGAGGTACCAGGTCTCGATGTCCTCGACGCGGGCGTCGACGTAGACGCTGAAGTCGAAGTAGTCGGCGAGACCGACGCGGGTGCGGCCGTCCTTGCCGGGCAGGGCCGGCTGGAGGACGTTCAGGCCCTCGACGATCAGGATGTCGGGGCGGCGGACCGTCAGCCTCTGGTCGGGGACGATGTCGTAGATCAGGTGGGAGTAGACGGGCGCGGTGACCTCGTCCTTGCCGGCCTTGATGTCGGCGACGAAGCGCGTCAGGGCACGGCGGTCGTAGGACTCCGGGAAGCCCTTGCGGGACATCAGGCCGCGTGCCTGGAGTTCCTGGGTGGGGAGCAGGAAGCCGTCGGTGGTGACCAGCTCGACACGCGGGTGCTCGGGCCAGCGCGAGAGCAGCGCCTGGAGGAGGCGGGCGACCGTCGACTTGCCGACGGCGACCGAGCCGGCCACGCCTATGACGAACGGGGTGCCCGACTGGGAGCCCTGTTCGCCCAGGAACGTGTTCAGCGCGCCTCGGAGGCCGTCGGTGGCGCCGACGTAGAGGTTGAGAAGCCGGGACAGCGGGAGATAGATGTCCCGCACCTCGTCGAGGTCGATCACGTCGCCGAGACCGCGCAGCTTCTCGACCTCCTCGGCCGTCAGCGGCAGCGGCGTCTTGTCGCGCAGCGCGCTCCACTCGGCTCGGGTGAGGTCGAGATAGGGAGTCGCCTCCGGGCGGGGCCGGTGGGCGCTCCGGGGCATCGAGGAGACCGGAGAGATCACAGTCCATTGTTACGGGCGTACGAACGGATGGTGGGGTGGGATCCGTCACGCGGGCTCTTTACTCGCCCCATGGAGGGGGAAACCGGCCAAACACCTCGCGGCCTCCGGGGTTCGTATCCCGGTGGGAATTTCCGATTCCGGGCACGCTTCGGCCGGTTCGGCGCGGGAATCGACCCTAAGCTGCCGCTCATGTGTGGAATCGTGGGATACGTGGGGCCGCAGTCCGCGCTCGAGGTCGTGATGGCCGGGCTGAAGCGGCTGGAGTACCGGGGCTACGACTCGGCGGGCGTCGCCGTCCTGGCCGACGGGGGGCTGGCGACGGCGAAGAAGGCCGGCAAGCTCCTCAACCTGGAGAAGGAGCTGGACGGCAGGCCGCTGCCGGCCGGCGCGACGGGCATCGGGCACACCCGCTGGGCCACTCACGGCGGGCCGACGGACACCAACGCCCACCCGCACATCGACAACGCGGGACGGGTCGCGGTGGTGCACAACGGCATCATCGAGAACTTCGCCCTGCTGCGGGCCGAGCTGGCGGAGCGCGGCCACGAGCTGGCCTCCGAGACGGACACCGAGGTCGTCGCGCACCTGCTCGCCGAGGAGTTCTCCTCCTGCGCGGATCTCGCCGAGGCGATGCGGCTGGCGTGCCGGCGACTGGAGGGCGCGTTCACGCTGGTCGCGGTGCACGCCGACGAGCCGGACGTGGTGGTGGGCGCGCGGCGGAACTCGCCGCTGGTGGTCGGCGTCGGCGAGGGCGAGGCCTTCCTCGCCTCGGACGTCGCCGCGTTCATCGCCCACACGCGCTCGGCGATCGAGCTCGGGCAGGACCAGGTGGTGGAGCTGCGCCGGGACGGCGTGACGGTGACGGGCTTCGACGGCCGCCCGGCCGACGTGCGGCCCTACCACGTCGACTGGGACGCGTCGGCCGCCGAGAAGGGCGGCTACGACTACTTCATGCTCAAGGAGATCGCCGAGCAGCCCAAGGCGGTCGCCGACACGCTGCTGGGCCGGATCGACGGTTCCGGTTCGCTGACGCTGGACGAGGTGCGGATCCCTCCGGGGGTGCTGCGGGAGATCGACAAGGTCGTCATCGTCGCCTGCGGCACGGCCTTCCACGCCGGGATGATCGCCAAGTACGCGATCGAGCACTGGACGCGGCTGCCGTGCGAGGTGGAGCTGGCGAGCGAGTTCCGCTACCGGGACCCGATCCTCGACGCGCAGACGCTCGTCATCGCCATCTCCCAGTCCGGCGAGACCATGGACACGCTGATGGCGCTGCGGCACGCCCGCGAGCAGGGCTCCAGGGTGCTGGCGATCTGCAACACCAACGGCTCGACGATTCCCCGCGAGTCGGACGCGGTGCTGTACACGCACGCCGGGCCGGAGGTGGCCGTCGCCTCGACCAAGGCGTTCCTGACGCAGCTCGTGGCGTGCTACCTGGTCGCCCTGTACCTCGGCCAGGTGCGCGGCACCAAGTGGGGCGACGAGATCCGGGCGGTGATCCGCGACCTGTCCTCGATCGCCGGTGCGGTGGACCGGGTGCTGGGCACGATGGAGCCGGTGCGGGAGCTGGCACGCACGCTGGCCTCGAAGAAGACGGTGCTGTTCCTGGGGCGGCACGTGGGGTATCCGGTGGCGCTGGAAGGTGCGCTGAAGCTCAAGGAACTCGCCTACATGCACGCGGAGGGTTTCGCGGCCGGGGAGCTGAAGCACGGGCCGATCGCCCTGATCGAGGAGGACCTGCCGGTGGTCGTGGTGGTGCCGTCACCGCGTGGGCGGTCGGTGCTGCACGACAAGATCGTGTCCAACATCCAGGAGATCCGGGCGCGGGGTGCCCGGACGATCGTGATCGCGGAGGAGGGCGACGAGGCGGTCGTGCCGTACGCCGATCACCTCATCCGGATTCCCGCCACACCTACCTTGCTGCAGCCGCTCGTCGCGACGGTGCCGCTTCAGGTGTTCGCGTGCGAGCTGGCCACGGCTCGGGGCAACGAGGTGGACCAGCCCCGGAACCTGGCCAAGTCGGTGACGGTGGAGTGAGGGCGGCGAAGTGAGGGTGGGGGATCGAGCGGGCCGCGTTGCCCGGGCGCGTGAGAAGGGGCGAACGGCTGTGTTCCGTTCGCCCCTTGCCGGCCGGTCAGCAGGTCAGCCGGCAGGCCGTCCGATGCTCAGGCTCAGATGGGCAGGCAGGTCGCCGGGACCCAGCCTTCCTTGCTGGTGCTGTTCGGGCCGCCGAAGTACCACTTGTTGCTCGTCTTGCCGCAGGCCGTGTAGCTGCCGCCCGTGGCGGGCTTGCCGTCACCGAAGCAGACACCGCCCTTCTGGCCCTTGCCCCAGGTGCCGAGAGCCGTGGAGCTCGACTTGGGCGAGCTGCGGAGGTTGACGGTCGCCTTCGGCTTCACGTTGACCAGCGCGCTGCTGCAGTCCGGCTTCGACGCCGCGGCGGCGGTGCCGGCGGTGGCGACGGTGCCGGTGAGGGCCGTGGCGAAGACGGCTATGGCGGTGGCCGCGGTCCCCAGCGACTTGAACTTCATGGTCGGTGTCCTCCCGTATGGTGCGATGCCGTTTGCTCATCGCGGTCAGCGCGAACTCTATAGCGGGGAGGTGGAGTTGAGGATCACGGGGTCGCTCGGGCGGCGCATCGGACGCCGTTGCCGCCGGATCCCGCCCGTCACCGTAGGGTGCTGCCCATGAGCATCATCGGGGTCGGCATCGACGTTGCCGAGATCGAGCGGTTCGCGGCTTCGCTGGAGCGTACGCCCGCGCTGGCCGGTCGGCTGTTCGTGGAGCGGGAGCTGCTGCTGCCCAGCGGGGAGCGGCGGGGGGTCGCCTCGCTCGCCGCGCGGTTCGCGGCCAAGGAGGCGCTGGCCAAGGCGCTCGGTGCGCCGCCCGGGCTGCTGTGGACCGACGCCGAGGTGTGTGTCGAGGGCAGTGGGCGGCCCCGGCTGCGGGTGACCGGGACGGTGGCCGCGCGGGCCGCCGAGCTCGGGGTGCGGACGTGGCATGTGTCCCTGAGCCATGACGCGGGAGTGGCCTCGGCCGTGGTGATCGCGGAGGGGTGAGGAGCGCCCCTGCGGACGCGCCCCGGGCGCCGGGCCCGAGGGCGGAACCCCGAAGCCCCCGGCCGGGGGCCGGAGGCTTCGGAGCGTGGGGTCTCGGGGGTTGCGGTCAGCAGATCGACTGGCTGCTGTTCACCCGCGTGATGTTGCGGAACGTGGTGTTCTCGCCGCACGGGCTTTCCCTGATGGCGGAGTTGGTGACCGTCAGGTTCTGGATGGTGATGTCCTTGTTGTTGGGGAACTCCGAGCGCGCGGCAAGGCGCAGTTCGCCGCCGCCCGTGATCGTGCCGCTCTGGGCCGCGAGATTGACGTTGTAGCAGTTCTCGATCAGGACCGAGTTGTTGCCGGTGCTGGACAGCGTCACCTTGTCGATGACGGCCCCGCCGCTCTCCGAGACGCAGAACACGCCGCGTCCGCCGCCGCGCGCGATGACCTCGCCGACGCGGATGTTGGTGGGGTAGCCGCTGCCGACCCGGCCGTTGCGGTTGGCCATGCGGAAGGCGGCGTAGCCGGTGCCCGTGCCGGCGTTCTCGGCGTCCACCTTGGTGACCCGGGCGTTGATGGTCTGGTTGAGCAGCAGGCCCGACTCGCCGACGTTGCGGGCCGTCACCGTGCCGATGGTGAGGCCGTCGACGCCGTAGGTCTCGACCGCGTGGCTGGACGCGCCGGAGACGTAGACGTTGTCGATGCGGACGTTGCGCGTCCACTGGCTGGTGTCGCCGCGGTTGTCGATGCGGACGCCCAGGCCGCGGGAGAGGCGCATGTCGATCTGGCCGAGCACCACGTTCTGGACGTTGCGCAGGAAGATGCCGTACAGCGGGGTGCCGGTGAGCTTGAGGTTCTGCACCTCGACGTCGCGGGTGCCGCGCGAGTAGACCGGCGCCTGGTCGCCCGAGCCGCTGCCGGTGACGTTGATCGTGCCGCAGATATCGAGGACGGTGTAGCTCGGCAGCGAGATGCGGGAGCCCGCCGACACCGAACCCGAGCCGCGGACCACGACCCGTTCCTTCGATGTGCGCCCGGAGGAGAGACTGTTGACGGCCGCCTGGACGGCCGCGCGCATGTCGGTGCCGGTGTACACCGTGCTGCCGCCGCGCCGGGCGGTCCAGTTGCCGCCGCTCTGCACGGCCTCGGCCTGGTAGGAGCCGTCTCCGCAGGCCAGTGCTCGCGTGGGGGCGGCCGTGGCGGTGGCGGTCAGGGTGCCGGCGGCGGTGAGGAGGGCAGTGGCACCGGCGGCGGCCAGTAGTGCGGCTCTGCGTCCCATGGGGGGCCTCGGTTTCGTCGAACGTGGGGGAGTGTGCAAGCGCTTTCTGCGCGGCCGGGAGTCTGGCAAAGGGACGGCAAAGCGTCAATGGATGCGACACGGTTCGCGGATGAGGGCGATGTGGGAGGTGCGTGTGAAGGGGAGTGGCCCGGCGCTCCTACGGGAAACTCGACCGCATGCGTACTGCGTACAGCGTGGAGACGGTCCGGAACGCCGAACGGGAGCTGATGGCGCGGCTGCCGGAGGGGGCGCTGATGCAACGCGCCGCGGCGGGGCTCGCCGCGGCCTGCGCCGACCTGCTGGGGAGGGTGTACGGGAGCAGGGTCGTACTGCTGGTCGGCAGCGGCGACAACGGCGGTGACGCCCTGTACGCCGGGGCCCGGCTGGCCCGGCGCGGGGCCGGGGTCACGGCGGTGCTGCTCGCGCCGGAGCGGGCGCACGCGGCCGGGCTCGCGGCGCTGCGGCGGGCCGGGGGGCGGGTCGCGCGGGCCGGTGAGGGCGAGGCGTCGGCCGAGGGCGCGGACCTTGTCGTCGACGGGATCGTCGGGATCGGCGGGAAGGGCGGGCTGCGGCCGGAGGCGGTGCCGCTGGCCGCTGCCGCCGGGCGGTCGCGGGGGGCCGTCGTCGCCGTCGATCTGCCGAGCGGTGTCGACGCCGACACCGGGGAGGTGCGCGGGGTCGCCGTGCGGGCCGATCTGACCGTGACGTTCGGGACGCACAAGCCCGGGCTTCTGATCGATCCCGCGCGGGAGTACGCCGGGTCGGTGCGGCTGGTCGACATCGGACTGGAGCTGCCGGTCGAGCCGGAGCTGGAGGCGTTGCAGCACCACGATGTGGCTCGGATGCTGCCGGTGCCGCGGGCGGAGAGCGACAAGTACCGGCGGGGCGTGGTCGGGATCGCCGCCGGGTCGGCGCGGTATCCCGGGGCCGCCGTGCTCGCCGTCTCGGGGGCGCTGCGGGGCGGGGCCGGGGCCGTGCGGTACGTCGGGCCGGCCGGGGACGCGGTCATCGCGCGGTTTCCCGAGACGCTCGTGTCGGATCAGGGGCCGAAGCATGCCGGGCGGGTGCAGGCGTGGGTCGTCGGGCCGGGGGCCGGGGACGACGCGGCGACGGTGGGGGAGGTGCTGGCGGCGGACGTGCCGGTGCTGATCGACGCGGACGGGCTGCGGCTGGCGGACGCGGAGGTCGTGCGGGGGCGGCGGGCGCCGACGCTGATGACGCCGCATGCGGGGGAGGCGGCGGCGCTGCTGGGTGTGGAGCGGGGAGAGGTCGAAGGGGGCCGGCTGACCGCGGTGCGGGAGCTGGCGCGGCGGTACGGGGCGACCGTGCTGCTGAAGGGGTCCACGACGCTGGTGGCCGACTCGGGGGGCGGGGCGGTGCGGGTGAATCCGACGGGGACGGGGTGGCTGGCCACGGCCGGGAGCGGGGACGTGCTGTCCGGGCTGGGCGGGTCGTTGCTGGCGGCGGGGCTGTCCGCGGTGGATGCGGGGAGTGTGGGGGCGTATGTGCATGGGCTGGCCGGGCGGTTGGCGGCGGAGGGGGCGCCGGTGGGGGCGCATGACGTGGCCGACGCGGTTCCGGATGCTTGGCGGAATGTTCTGGGGTGAGGGGCGGGGCGGGGCTGATGGCGGGTGCGGTCCGGTGGGGGTTGCTGGGGGAGTGGGTCGCCCCCTCCGCCCCTTCCCGTCCCGAGTCCGGGGGCTGCCGCCCCCGGGCCCCCGCTTCGGCCTGAACGGCCTCGTCCTCGAACGCCGGACGGGCTGATAGGTGGCTGAGCGGTGTCGTCGGGTGCGCCCGTAGGGCTGGTGGGTGGCTGAGCGGTGTCGTCGGGTGCGCCGGTGTGGCTGATGCCTCCGGGTGACCCCCGCCGCGCGGCAACCCGGGGCCGGCCCGTGCCCCGGGCTTGTCTGGGCGCATGAGCCGCAGACGTACCGCCGGGCGGGTCCTCGCCCTTCTGCTCGCCGTTGTCGCCGCCGTGCCCCTGGGTGTCGCCTCCGCCGCTCCCGTGCCGCCGGCTCCCGGGCCCCCGGCCGAGCTGGTGCCCGGGGTCGCGCCGGGGCCCGCGCAGCCCTGGTCGCTCGACACGCCCGACCAGGCTCTGCCGCCCGTGGTGTACACGCCGTCCGCCGAGGAGGAAGCCGTCGAGCCGCGGAGCGCGGTGGCCGGGACGTACGCGCTCGTCGAGTACGTGCCGTTGGGTGAGGCGGTCGCGCGGGTGAGCTGCACCGCCAAGACGGGGCCGTACCAGCGGCAGGTCGAGCGGTGGCTCGGGCTGCGGGCCGACGGGAGGCAGTCGGCGGGCGACTGCCGGGTCATCCGGGCGTTCCAGGTGAAGCAGGGGATCAAGCCGGCCATGGGGTTCGCGGGACCGGTCACGTGGTCGCGGATGCGGTATCTGTCGGCCCGCCGGAATCCGAATGCCGCCGGGAACTGCCCGGTGCGGGCCCACCCCGTGGCGTGTGTGGACCTCAGCCGCCAGCTGATGTGGGTGCAGAAGGGCCGGCAGGTCGTGTTCGGGGCGGTGCCCATCCGCAGCGGGCGGGCCGGGTACCGGACCAGGGCCGGGTGGCACAAGGTCTACTGGCGGCACAAGAACCACTGGTCGACGCTGTACAACACGCCCATGCCGTACTCCCAGTTCTTCAGCGGCGGGCAGGCCTTCCACGGCGTCTACGGCTCCCTCCACACCGCTGTCGGCTCGATGGGCTGCGTCAATCTCACGGTGGGCGACGCGCGGAGGTTGTGGGGCGTGCTCAAGAAGGGTGACCGGGTGTTCGTGTGGGGGCGGCGGCCCGGGACGTAGCCGACCCGCCGCCGGAGCCCTCTGAGACACTGGGCGCGATGAGCGAGAGAACAGCCCCGCGGACCGCGCCCCTGCGGGCCCGTGCCGAGATCGACCTGGCCGCCCTGCGGGCCAATGTGCGGGCCCTGCGTGCCCACGCGCCGGGCGCGGCCGTGATGGCCGTGGTGAAGTCCGAGGCGTACGGCCACGGGGCTGTGCCGTGCGCCCGGGCGGCCGTCGCCGCCGGGGCGAGCTGGCTGGGCACGGCCACGCCCGAGGAGGCCCTCGCCCTGCGGGACGCCGGGCTGCCGGGCCGCATCATGTGCTGGCTGTGGACGCCCGGCGGACCGTGGCGCGAGGCGATCGAGGCCGAGCTGGACGTGTCCGTCAGCGGGATGTGGGCCCTGGAGGAGGTCGTCGAGGCGGCCAGGGGAGCCGACCGGCCCGCCCGCGTGCAGCTCAAGGCCGACACCGGGCTCGGGCGGGGCGGGTGCCAGCCGGGGGACGACTGGGCCGCGCTCGTCCGCGAGGCGCTGCGGGCCGAGGCCGAGGGGCTGCTGCGCGTCACGGGACTGTGGTCGCACTTCGCCTGCGCCGACGAGCCCGGGCACCCCTCCATCGCCGCCCAGCTCGCCGTGTTCCGGGAGATGGTCGGCTACGCCGAGGGGCAGGGCGTGCGGCCCGAGGTCCGGCACATCGCCAACTCGCCGGCCACGCTCACGCTCCCCGAGAGCCACTTCGACCTGGTCCGCACCGGCATCGCCACCTACGGCATCTCGCCCAGCCCCGAGCTCGGCACCCCGGCCGACTTCGGGCTGCGCCCCGTGATGACGCTGTCCGCCTCGCTGGCCCTGGTCAAACACGTCCCCGGCGGGCACGGCGTCAGCTACGGCCACCGGTACGTGACACCCGGCGAGACCACCCTCGGCCTGGTGCCGCTGGGCTACGCCGACGGCATCCCGCGGCACGCCTCCTCGGCCGGGCCGGTCCTGGTCGAGGGCAAGTGGCGCACGATCGCCGGGCGGGTCGCCATGGACCAGTTCGTGGTGGATCTGGGCGGCGACGAGCCCGCGGCGGGGGCCGATGCGGTCCTCTTCGGGCCCGGGGACCGCGGTGAGCCCACCGCGGAGGACTGGGCCCAGGCGGCCGGAACCATCGCCTACGAGATCGTGACCCGGATCGGAACGCGTGTTCCTCGCGTCTATGTGAATGAGGAACAGGACGGGTAACTCGCACAGGGGGACCCGTCACGCGAGGAACGACACACACCCTGACAACAGCGGCACCATCAGGCTCACCGGTTCACCCGACCCGGTGAGTCACCCGATCGGCACCCCGGCGAAGAGGAGCGGTACGTGAGCGAGAGCAGTGCGGAGGTCGTCGCGGACGTCGCCTCCGCGGCCGTCGCGGCCTCCGCCGCGGGGGCGGCGGGGGGCTGGCGCCGGGCGACCGGTCTCGCCGGCGTGGCGATAGGCGTGGTGGCCGCGGGCGCGGCCGCCGGTGTCGCCCTGGAACGGATGACGGTCGGCCGCGGCATGCGCCAGAAGGCCCGGCTCGCCCTGGACTCGGCGGGGCCGTACGGCTCGCTGCGCGGCATGCCCGGCAAGGCGTTCTCGGACGACGGCACGGAGCTGTACTACGAGGTCGACGAGCTCGATCCGGAGGCGGCCCCGGCGGCCATCGGGCCGCGCCGCCGCAGGCTCTTCGGCCGCAAGTCCCCCGCGCCCGTCACGGTCGTCTTCAGCCACGGCTACTGCCTCAGCCAGGACTCCTGGCACTTCCAGCGGGCGGCTCTGCGGGGCGTCGTACGGACCGTGCACTGGGACCAGCGCAGCCACGGCCGGTCCGGGCGGGGTGTGGCGCAGACGCGGGACGACGAGCCGATCACCATCGAGCAGCTGGGCCGGGACCTGAAGGCCGTCATGGACGCGGCCGCCCCCGAGGGGCCGCTCGTGCTCGTGGGGCACTCCATGGGCGGCATGACGGTGATGGCGCTGGCCGACCAGTACCCCGAACTGATCCGGGAGCGGGTCGTCGGGGTCGCCTTCGTGGGGACGTCCTCGGGGCGGCTCGGCGAGGTCAACTACGGCCTGCCCGTCGCCGGGGTCAACGCGGTGCGGCGAGTGCTGCCCGGGGTGCTGAAGGCGCTGGGGCAGCGGGCCGAGCTGGTGGAGAAGGGGCGCCGGGCCACGGCCGACCTGTTCGCCGGGATCATCAAGCGGTACTCGTTCGCGTCCCGGGACGTCGACCCGGCCGTCGCCCGGTTCGCCGAGCGGATGATCGAGAGCACGCCGATCGACGTGGTCGCCGAGTACTACCCGGCGTTCAACGACCACGACAAGACCGAGGCGCTCGTCCACTTCACGGACATGCCGGTGCTCGTCCTGGCCGGGGTGCAGGACCTGGTCACACCGAGTGAGCACAGCGAGGCCATCGCCGATCTGCTTCCCGACGCCGAGCTGGTGCTGGTGCCGGACGCGGGGCACCTGGTGATGCTGGAACACCCGGAAGTGGTCACCGACCGCCTCGCCGACCTGCTCACCCGCACGGGTGCCGTGCCCGCAGGAGCTACCGTGAAGGGCTATGGAAGCACCAGCACCGCACAGCCCGGCTGAGCCCGGATCCGTCCAGATCGTCGTCACGTCCCCCGAGCAGATGCGGGAGCTGGGCCGCCGGCTCGCGAAGCTGCTGCGCGCGGGTGACCTGGTGATGCTCAGCGGGGAGCTCGGCGCGGGCAAGACGACGCTGACCCGCGGCCTGGGCGAGGGGCTCGGCGTGCGCGGAGCCGTCACCTCGCCGACGTTCGTGATCGCCCGGGTGCATCCCCCGCTGGGCGACGGTCCGCCGCTCGTCCATGTCGACGCCTACCGGCTCTCCGGCGGTCTCGACGAGATGGAGGACCTCGATCTCGACGTCTCGCTGCCCGATTCCGTGGTCGTCGTGGAGTGGGGCGAGGGCAAGGTCGAGGAGCTGACGGAGGACCGGCTCCAGGTCCTGATCCACCGGGCCGTGGGCGACACGACCGACGAGGTCCGGCAGATGACGGTCACCGGTGTGGGGGAACGCTGGGCCACGGCGGACCTGAGCGTGCTCGCCGCCTGAGTCCTGATGTGCGCTCATTTGATGAACGTTCCGACAAGACGTCGGCAAGATGTTGCGTTCGGCGTCTCGTGCGTGGTCACATGGTATCCAGTTCGTAGTTAGGTCTACCTAACTTCGTTGCCCCGGCCCTTCGGGAGGCGTCCATGTCGGCTACAGAGAGCAAGGGGCAGCCGCAGCGGTTCGCGGTCGCCGGGGTGTCCATGCGCGACCTGCTGGCGGCCGGTGAGGCGGCGGCGCTGATCTCCACGCCCCCGCGCCCTCCCGAGCCGGAGTTCTCCGAGCGGACCCGCGCACACCGCGAAGCGGCCTGAGGCCCGTCGTTCGGATCAGGCGAGACCTTGCGGACACGGCCTAGCGGACGACCACGACCTTGCGGCCGATCGTCGCGAACGTCCACATCGCGTCGCCGTCCGCGCGGGACTCGCGGATGCCGCCCGTGCGGATCTTCGGGTCGGGGGCGGGGGCGGTCGAACCGGCCACGGCCGCGCTGAAGCCGATGACCACGCCGTCCACCGAGGCGAAGCGCACCACGTGCTCGACCGGGACGCCGTCGGAGCCGGTGACCGCGTTCGAGCGGGACGTCACCGAGTAGCTGCCCGGGGCCGGGTCCACCGCGCTCGGGTCCACCTCGAACGTGCGGCTGACCGCCTCGTCCGCGGCGACCAGCCACACCCGGTCGCCGCGCAGCGAGTACACGACCCGGGCGCCCTTGCCGGAGCCGCCGGGCAGTGCGGTGGGGTCCTTCCTGACCTGGGGCGCCTTCGACGTACCGGCCGCCGGTGCGGCGCCCGCGTGTGCCGCTCTGCCCAGGCCGGCCGGGAGGGTCTGGGCCGCCTGGTGGGCGAGGTAGCCGACCGTCGCGAGGGCCGCGGCGGTGAGCCCGGCCACGATTCCCGAGCTGCTAGCTGCCACCGTTCGTCCCACCTCACGTCGTACATCCCTGTCGTGACGGTAGGTGACGGTAGCAGCAGGTGACGACCCGACAGGCGCGACCGACACGGGCCCCGGGGAGCCGTAGGCTGTTTGCGTGCTCTTGCTCGCTCTGGATACCGCCACGCCCGCCGTCACCGTCGCGCTGCACGACGGACGCGATGTCATCGCCTCGTCGAGTCAGGTGGACGCGCGGCGGCACGGGGAACTGCTGCTGCCGGCGATCGACCGGATGCTCGCCGAGGCCGGTCTGCGGCTCGACGCCGTCACCGGGGTCGTCGCCGGGATCGGTCCGGGACCGTACACCGGGCTGCGCGTCGGTCTGATGACCGCGGAGACCTTCGGGCTCGCGCTCGGCGTCCCCGTGCACGGCGTGTGCACGCTGGACGGCCTCGCCTACGCCACCGACCTGCAGGGCCCGTTCGTCGTCGCGACCGACGCCCGCCGCAAGGAGGTGTACTGGGCCCGCTACACCGACTCCCGCACCCGGGTCACCGACCCGGCCGTGGACCGGCCCGCCGACATCGCCGGGCAGGTCGAGGGTCTGCCCGCGGTCGGCGCGGGCGCGCTGCTGTACCCGGAGACCTTCCCCAAGGCGCATGAGCCGGAGCACGTGTCCGCCGCCGCCCTCGCCCGGCTGGCCGCGGAGAAGCTGGCGGCCGGAGAGGAACTCCCCGCGCCCCGGCCGCTGTACCTGCGCCGCCCCGACGCCCAGGTCCCCAAGAACTACAAGGTGGTCACCCCCAAGTGACCGAACCCGTGACGTGCGCGCTGCGCGAGATGCGCTGGTGGGACATCGACGCCGTGCTGGAGCTGGAGCGAAGCCTGTTCCCCGAGGACGCCTGGTCCCGGGGCATGTTCTGGTCCGAGCTGGCCCATGCGCGGGGACCCGAGGCCAACCGGCGGTACGTGGTCGCCGAGGCCGCCTCCCGGATCGTCGGGTACGCCGGTCTGGTCGCCAACGGTGAGCAGGCCGACGTCCAGACCATCGCCGTGTCCCGCGACCTGTGGGGCACCGGCCTCGGCGGACGGCTGCTGGCCGAACTGCTGCGGACGGCCACCACCTTCGAGTGCGCCGAGGTGATGCTCGAGTGCCGGGTCGACAACGTCCGCGCGCAGAAGCTGTACGAGCGCTTCGGCTTCGAGCCCATCGGTTTCCGGCGCGGCTACTACCAGCCGGGGAACGTGGACGCCCTGGTGATGCGCCTGACCGCCCCCGAGAACTCCGTACAAGGAACCGAGATCAATGGCTGACGAACCCCTCGTACTGGGAATCGAGACCTCCTGCGACGAGACGGGCGTCGGCATCGTGCGGGGCACCACCCTGCTGGCCGACGCCGTCGCCTCCAGCGTCGACGAGCACGCCCGCTTCGGCGGTGTCGTCCCGGAGGTCGCGAGCCGCGCCCACCTGGAGGCGATGGTCCCCACCATCGACCGCGCGTTGAAGGAGGCGGGCGTCAGCGCCCGCGACCTCGACGGCATCGCCGTCACCGCCGGTCCCGGTCTCGCCGGTGCCCTGCTGGTCGGCGTCTCCGCGGCGAAGGCCTACGCGTACGCGCTCGGCAAGCCCCTCTACGGCGTCAACCACCTCGCCTCGCACATCTGCGTGGACCAGCTGGAGCACGGCGCGCTGCCCGAGCCGACGATGGCCCTGCTGGTCTCCGGCGGCCACTCCTCGCTGCTGCTGTCCTCGGACATCACCTCCGACGTCCGCCCGATGGGCGCCACCATCGACGACGCGGCCGGTGAGGCCTTCGACAAGATCGCCCGCGTGCTGAACCTCGGCTTCCCGGGCGGCCCGGTCATCGACCGGTACGCGAAGGAGGGCGACCCGAACGCGATCGCCTTCCCCCGCGGCCTGACCGGCCCGCGCGACCCGGCCTACGACTTCTCCTTCTCCGGGCTGAAGACCGCCGTGGCGCGCTGGATCGAGGCCAAGCGGGCGGCGGGGGAGGAGGTGCCGGTGCGGGACGTGGCGGCCTCCTTCCAGGAGGCGGTCGTGGACGTGCTGACCCGCAAGGCCGTCCGGGCCTGCAAGGACGAGGGCGTCGACCACCTGATGATCGGCGGTGGCGTGGCCGCCAACTCCCGGCTGCGCGTCCTCGCCCAGGAGCGCTGCGAGTCCGCCGGGATCCGGCTGCGCGTGCCGCGGCCCAAGCTGTGCACGGACAACGGCGCGATGGTCGCCGCCCTCGGCGCCGAGATGGTCGCACGGAACCGGGCGGCGTCGTCCTGGGACCTGTCGGCCGACTCGTCCCTGCCGGTGACCGAGCCGCACGTCCCGGGCAACCACGACCATGTGCACGAGGTCAGCAAGGAGAACCTCTACTCGTGACGGTCGCGTTGATGTGGGAGGCCCGGGCGTCCGACGGGCGGGGCGAGGAGCTGCTGGCCTGGGCGCGCGCCCAGGAGTTCCCCCGTGAGCCGCTGCGCCGGGAGACCTTGCGCGCTCCCGGCGACCGGGTCCTCGTCATCACCTGGTGGGACGCCCCCTACGACGCCGAGCTGCCCGAACTGCCGGAGCCGGACGGGGAACTGCTCACGCGGGCTGTGCACCGGTGGCGGTTCGAGTCGGTGGGCGACGGCTGACCGAGAGCTCCCAGGGCCTGCTCGCGACGCGTCCCCGCCACAGCAGCACGCCGTGTCCGCGCTCCCAGTGGGCGGCGGTCGCGGCCTGGCCCAGCCAGTCGAGAGCCGACCACAGGGGCAGCACGGCCGCCCACGGTTCCCACAGGGACAGGGGCACCGTGAACAGCAGGTACAGCACGAAGAGCCGCGGGCTGAACGGCTGGTCGCGCAGGAAGCGCTCGGCGGGCAGGGTCGGGCCGGTGTCCTCGACGGGTACCGCCTTCTCGAAGTCCCGTATCTCGCCGAGCCACTTGAGCCTGGTCGCCTTCAGCAGCGTCCACAGCAGCAGGAACGCGAGCACGCCTGCGACGTAGAGGCCGAGCCGGCCGGGTTCGGACGGCGCGGAGAAGCCGCGGACCAGGCCCACGGTCGTCAGGGCGACGGCTGTGGCGGCCAGGACCGACACGACGGCCCGCAGTTCGTGGTGCACCAGCCTGTCCATGCGTCCCCCGCGTCCCCCGAGCGCCCGTACGGAGTCTCACCCCGCCCCCGACACCTCCGTCTCGCACCGCAGCCGTCGGTCGGTTCCGGCCTCGCGGACCGGGCCCGTGAGCGTGAGGTGCGCCGTGTGGCGTACGTCCGTGCTGGACGCCGCCAACCGTAGTTCCAGGGCGCCCGGTTCGACCACCCTGCGGCCGGAACGGTCGGTGAACGCCGAAAGGTCCGTGTGGAAACGGAATGTGACCCGGGCCGCCTCGCCCGGGGCCAGCTCCACCCGCTGGTAGCCGATCAGCCGGACGTCGGGGCGGGTCACCGAGGCCACCGGGTCGTGCAGGTACAGCTGCACGACCTCCGCACCCTCGCGCTCGCCCGTGTTGCGGACGGTCACCGACACGTCGTAGGAGCCGTCCGTGCCGAGCTCGGCCGGTTCGGTCGCGGTGCAGTCCTCCCAGGCGAACGCCGTGTACGAGCGGCCGTGGCCGAAGGCGTACAGCGGGGTCGGGTCGAGGTTGCTGACCTCGCCCGCCAGGCCCAGGGGCGGCTGGAGGTAGGTCCATGGCTGCCCGCCGGGGACCTGGGGGACGCTCACGGGCAGGCGGCCCGAGGGGTTCACGCGGCCCGACAGGACGCCCGCGACCGCCGGTCCGCCCTCCTCGCCCGGGAAGAACGCCTGGACGGCCGCGCCGAGGCGGCCGTGCCAGCGGCCCAGGGCATAGGGGCGGCCGGTCAGGAGCACCAGTACCACGGGGACGCCCGTGGCGACCAGCGCGTCCAGCAGCTCGCCCTGGGCGCCCGGCAGGCCCAGGTCCGTCACGTCGCAGCCCTCGCCCGAGGTGCCGCGGCCGAACAGGCCCGCCCGGTCGCCGAGGACCGCCACGCACACGTCCGCCTCGGCGGTGCGGGCGATGGCCTCCTCGAAGCCGGCGGTGTCCGGGTCCGTCACGTCGCAGCCCTGCGCGAACGTCACCTTGGCGTCGGGGAGTTCGGTGCGCAGGGCGTCCAGCACGGTCGGGATCTCGATGCCGGCCGGCACCTCGGGGTGGTGGGTGAGGACGTGGGAGGGGAAGGAGTAGCAGCCCAGCATGGCCAGGGCGTCGGCCGCCCGGGGCCCGACCACCGCGATCCGGGTGTCGGGGGCCAGCGGGAGCAGGCCGTCGGGGTTGTCGAGCAGGACCACCGACTCCTCGGCCAGGCGGCGGGCCAGGATGCGGTTGCCCGTGGAGTCCAGGTTGATCGCGGTGGCCGGCTCGGGGGTCCAGTCCTCGTCGAGCAGGCCCAGGTCGCACTTCTGGAGCAGGACGTGGCGGGCCGCCCGGTCCACGAGCTCCTCGGGGACCTCGCCCGAGCGGACCGCCTCCAGCAGCGGCCGGCCGTAGCACTTGACGGTGGGGAGTTCGACGTCGATGCCGGCGGTGAGGGCCGCGTGGGCCGCCCCGGCGGGGGTGCCGGCGACGCGGTGGAGGGTCTGGAGGAAGCCGATGCCGAAGTAGTCGGCGACGACCGTGCCGGTGAAGCCCCACTCCTCGCGCAGGAGACGGGTCAGCAGTCCGGGGTCCGCGGAGGCCGGGACACCGTCCGTCTCGGTGTAGGCGGCCATAACGGAGCGGGCGCCGCCCTCGCGCAGGGCCATCTCGAAGGGCGGGAGGGTGACGTCGGCGAACTCGCGGACGCCGGCCCGGACCGGGGCGAGGTTGCGCGCGCCGACCGAGGAGGCGTACCCGGCGAAGTGCTTGAGCGTGGCGATGACACCGGCCGACTCCAGGCCCCGCACATACGCCGTGCCGACCGTGCCGACCAGATACGGGTCCTCGCCGATCGTCTCCTCCACCCGGCCCCAGCGCGGATCGCGTACGACGTCCAGCACGGGCGCGAGGCCCTGGTGGACGCCGGCCGAGCGCAGGTCGTCGCCGATGCGGCGGGCCATCTCCTCGACCAGCGGCGGATCCCAGGTCGCGCCCCAGGCGAGCGGGACCGGGTAGGCCGTGGCCTGCCAGGCGGTGAAGCCGGCCAGGCACTCCTCGTGCGCGATCGCCGGGATGCCGAAGCGGCCGGCCCCGGCGATCCGCCGCTGGGCGCGCGCCAGGGCCCGCGCGCCGAGCGCCGGGTCCACGGGGGCGGTGCCGAAGGAGCGGGTGAGCTGGCCCAGGCCGTGGGTGATCAGCTCGTCCCAGTCGTACTCGACGGTCATGTCGTGCTGGTGCGGAGCGACTCCGCCGCCGTCCGTCGCGGCGCCCACCCACACGCCGTAGAGCTGGGCGGTCTTCTCCTCCAGGGTCATCCGGGAGAGCAGGTCGTCGACGCGGGCGGCGGCGGGCAGCGCGGGGTCACGCCAGGGCACGGTGGTCATGAAGCTCCTGTCGGGTGGACGGACGGCCCTCTCACGAACGTTCTGTCGAATGTTTCGTTACAAACGTCGAATGTTCCGGGAACCTATGGCGGTGCGAGGACTTCGTCAAGGGGGCCCGCAGGGTTACGATCGCCGCCATGACATCCCCGGAGCCCGTTGAAAGCCGGACGCAGACCCGGACGCAGGGGCGCACCGCGCAGACCGCGACCCTCGCCGAGATCGCCCGTGAGGCGGGCGTCTCGGCACCGACTGTTTCGAAGGTCCTGAACGGCCGGGCCGACGTCGCCCCGGCCACCCGGTCCCGCGTGGAGGACCTGCTGCGCGCCCACGGCTACCGGCGCCGCCGTGCCGAGGCGACCCGTTCGCCCCTGATCGACCTGGTCTTCCACGAGCTGGAGAGCGCCTGGGCGATGGAGGTCATCCGAGGCGTGGAGAACGTGGCCCGGGACGCCGGGCTGAGCGTGGTGCTGTCGGAGAGCGCGGGGCGGCTCACCCCCGGGCGGACCTGGGCCGACCAGGTCGCCGCGCGCCGGCCGCACGGGGTGATCCTGGTGCTGTCCGGGCTGGACGAGTCGCAACGGGCGCTGCTGACCAGCCGCGCCATCCCGTTCGTGGTGATGGACCCGGCCGGCGACCCCGGCGCCGACGTGCCGTCGATCGGTGCGACCAACTGGCAGGGCGGTCTCGCGGCCACCCGGCATCTGGTCGAGCTGGGGCACCGCAGGATCGGCGCGATCAGCGGGCCCTCGCAGATGATGTGCAGCCGGGCCCGGATCGACGGCTACCGGGCCGCCCTGGAGACGGCCGGGCTGCCCGTGGACCCCGCGCTGATCGCGACCGGCGACTTCCACCACGAGGCCGGATACCGGCGGGGCCTGGAACTGCTGCGCCGCCCGGACCGGCCGACCGCCGTCTTCGCCGGCAACGACCTCCAGGCGCTCGGGCTCTACGAAGCCGCGCGTGAGCTGGGGCTGCGCATCCCCGAGGACCTGAGCGTGGTCGGGTTCGACGATCTGCCGGTGGCGCCCTGGGTGGGGCCGCCGCTGACGACCGTACGGCAGCCGCTCACCGAGATGGCCGAGGCGGCGGCCAAGCTGGTCCTCGACCTCGGGCGGGACGGGGGGACTCCGGCGGCGACCCGGGTGGAGCTGGCGACGAGCCTGGTGGTGCGCAGCAGCACGGCGGGACCGGCCGACGGGTAGGTGCTGTATTGACGGGTGGTGCGGACGCCTCCACACTGCACCGAAGCCAATCGGTTGCACCACCGAAACTTTCGGAGGCACCCGCACATGAGATCCCTGAGATCGGGCTCACTGACCTCCCTGCTGGCCTCGGTCGTGACGGCCGGCTCCCTGCTGCTCGCGGCCCCCGCCTCGCACGCCGCAGACACCCCCCTGCGCGACCTCGCCGAAGCCAAGGGCAAGGTCATGGGCACGGCGGTCACCGGCTCGAAACTCACCGGCACCTACGGCGAGATCGCCGGGCGAGAGTTCAACTGGCTCACCCCCGGCAACGCCATGAAGTGGGGCTCGGTCGAGTCGAGCCGGGGCAGCTACGACTGGGCCGAGGCCGACCGGATCGTGGACTTCGCCGAGGCGCACGGCCAGCAGGTGCGCGGCCACACCCTGCTCTGGCACCAGCAGAACCCGGGCTGGCTGACGAACGGCAGCTGGACCCGGGACCAGCTCAGCGCCATCGTCCAGGACCACATCGCCACCGAGGTCGGCCGCTACAAGGACCGGCTGGCCGCCTGGGACGTGGTCAACGAGCCCTTCAACGAGGACGGCACCTACCGTCCGACCCTCTTCCACACCACCCTCGGTCAGGACTACATCGCGCAGGCCCTCGGCTGGGCCCGGGCCGCCGACCCGAGCGCGAAGCTGTACATCAACGACTACAACGTCGAGGGCGTCAACGCGAAGAGCACCGCCCTGTACAACCTGGTCAAGTCCCTGAAGGAGCGGGGGGTTCCGATCGACGGGGTGGGGCTGCAGGCCCATCTGATCGTCGGCCAGGTGCCCTCGACGCTCCAGCAGAACATCCAGCGCTTCGCCGACCTGGGTGTCGACGTGGCGATCACGGAGCTCGACATCCGGATGCAGCTGCCGTCGACCCCGGCGAAGCTGACCCAGCAGGCCGCCGACTACAAGGCGGTCATGCACGCCTGTGTCGCGGTGGCGCGCTGCACCGGCGTCACCGTCTGGGGCTTCACCGACTCCGACTCGTGGATCCCGGACACCTTCCCCGGCCAGGGCGCGGCCACGCCGTACGACGAGAACTACCAGCCGAAACCGGCGTACCACGCCATCGCGGAGGCGCTCGGCGGGACGACCACCCCGCCGCCGACGGACGCCTGTACGGCCACCTACAGCGTCACCAGCCAGTGGAGCAACGGTTACACGGGCCAGGTGCGGATCGCCTGCTCGGGTGCCTCGCTGTCGGCGTGGAAGGCGAACTGGACGTTCGGTGCCGGGCAGCGGATCACCCAGGCCTGGAACGCCAGCTGTACGCAGTCGGGCGCGGCGGTCAGTTGCGCCAACGCCCCCTACAACGGCTCCGTGCCGGACGGTGGGTCGGTGACGTTCGGGTTCAACGCCTCGTGGAGCGGGAGCAATCCGGTGCCGGTGGTGACACTGGGGTGAGTCCGGGCCCCTGAAATCTGAGATTTTCCGAAGAAAAGGCGCCCTGAGCTCCCTGCCCGTAATAATTCGGACTTATGTTCCTGCCCGTGACGGGACATCACGGGGACGAGGGCAGTGCAGTGGGCCGGCGGTCGAGAGCGCTGAAGATCGCCGGCCTCACCCTGGCGGGGACGCTGGTGCTGGGCGCCGGAGCGGCGGGCTGGGCCTACTGGCATCTCAGCGACAACATCACCGGCGTCGACATCGACAACGCGCTCGGCGACGACCGGCCGCCGAAGCCGGTGACGACACCGTCGCCCTCGGCCCCGGCCCTGCCGAGCGAGGCCGTCAACATCCTGGTCCTCGGCTCGGACTCGCGCAGCGGCGAGGAGAACCGCAGGCTCGGCGGCGGTGACAGTTCCGGTGCCCGCTCCGACACGGCGATGGTCGTCCATCTCGACGCCGGGCGGACCAGCGCGACGGTGGTGAGCATCCCGCGCGACACCCTGGTCAGCCGTCCGTCCTGCCCGCGCCCGTCCGGCGGGTCGACGGCGGTTTCCCACCGCTCCATGTTCAACAGCGCGTACGAGGTGGGTGGTCCGGTCTGCGCGGTGAAAACGGTCGAGGCGATGACGAACGTCCGCATGGACCACTACCTCGAGATCGACTTCTCCGGCTTCGCCCGGCTGGTCGACGCGCTCGGCGGAGTCACCGTCACCACGGACGAGGACATCGCCGACGAGGACAGCCATCTCCGGCTGAAGGCGGGCACCCACCATCTGGACGGCACCCGGGCCCTCGCCCTCGCCCGCACCCGGCACGGCATAGGCGACGGCAGCGATCTGGGCCGTATAGGCCTCCAGCAGAAGCTGGTGAAGGCCCTGCTGGAGCAGATCGCCTCCCAGGACCTGCTCACCGACCCGGCCAAGCTGTACCGCGTCGCGGACACGGTCACCGCCGGCCTCACCACCGACACCGGCCTGGACTCCCTCAGCGAACTGACCCGGCTCGGACAGAGTCTGAAGGGCCTCTCGGCGAGTGGGGTGCGGACGGTGATGATGCCCGTGGTGCGGGCGCCGTCGGATCCCAACCGGGTGGTGGCGGAGGAGCCGGAGGCGGGGAAGCTGTGGGAGTCACTGCGCTGATCTGCGCAAACGAGGCACGGGAAAATTCTTCGAAGAAAATTCCGCGAGCATGTCGATCCGGCGGTCTCCCGATCGACGCAGGGGTGAGAGCGGGGAAGAGCCCCGCTCCGCGGACCCCGAGGAGTCACCATGCCGCGCTTTCTCACCCTGATCCGCATCGACGAGAAGAACGCCCCCGCCGAGGGGCCGAGCCCCGAGCTCATGGAGCGGATGGGCACGCTGCTCGAGGAGATCACCAAGGCGGGGGTCATGCTCGACACGGCAGGGCTCACGCCGACCTCGGACGGCAGCCGGGTGACCTGGGAGGGCGGGCAGTTGTCCGTCACCGACGGGCCGTTCACCGAGTCCAAGGAGGTCATCGGCGGCTACTCGATCAGCCAGTGCAAGGACAAGGCCGAGGCGATCGAATGGACCAAGCGGTTCCTGTCCGTGCACGAGGACTACTGGACGATCACCGCCGAGGTCCGGCAGATCACCGAGGACTGACCGGTCCCGCTTGGCCGGGCGGCGCCAGGGGTGTCTGATGGTGGGCTGTGACCCCGCAGCCCACCCCGGCCCCCCAACGCCCCCAGGCCTCGCAGCCCACCGTGGCGTCGGAGTCGTCCCGGGTCTCGCAGTCCACCGAGGGCTCGGAGCCGCCCCTGGCCTCGCAGCCCACTCGGGCCGCGCAGCCGCCCCCGGCCCCACAGCGGCCCCTGGCCTCGCAGCCCACGGAGGGCTCGCAGCCCACCCTGGCGTCGGAGTCGGCCCTGGCCTCGCAGCCCGCGGAGGGTTCGCAGCCCGCCCGGGCGTCGGGTTCGGTCCGGGCCTCGGAGTCGTCTCCGGCCTCGCAGCGGCCCCCGGCTGCGCAGCCGCCCTCGGCCTCGCAGCCCATCCGGGCCCCGCAGTCGCCCTCCGCCCCGCAGCCGCCCCCGCCCCCGGCGCCCCGGCCCGACCGGGCCGCCGAGGCCATTGAGACCGTCTTCCGTATGGAGTCGCCCCGGATCATCGCCGGCGTCACCCGGGTCGTCCGGGACGTCGGCATCGCCGAGGAACTCGCGCAGGACGCGCTGGTCGCGGCGCTGGAGCAGTGGCCGCGGGACGGGGTGCCCGAGAACCCGGGCGCCTGGCTCATGACGACCGCCCGCCACCGCGCCGTCGACCTGGTCCGGCGCCGGGAGAACTACGCCCGCAAGCTGGCGGAGATCGGCCGGGACCTGCCGGCCACGGCTCCCCCGGAGGAGCCCGCCGACCCCGACGGCATCGACGACGACCTGCTCCGCCTGGTGTTCATCGCCTGCCACCCGGTGCTGTCCACCGAGGCCCGCACCGCGCTCACCCTGCGCCTGCTCGGCGGCCTGACCACGGCCGAGATCGCCCGCGCCTTCCTGGTCCCGGAACCGACGATCGCGCAGCGCATCGTCCGCGCCAAACGCACCCTCGCGACGAGGAACATCGCCTTCGAGGTGCCCCACGGCCCCGACCGCGAGGCCCGCCTCGGCTCGGTCCTCGACGTCATCTACCTGATCTTCAACGAGGGGTACGCCGCCACGGCCGGCGACGACTGGCTCCGCCCGTCCCTGTGCGAGGACGCCCTGCGCCTGGCCCGGGTGCTCTCGGCCCTCATGCCGAAGGAACCCGAGGTGCACGGCCTCACCGCGCTCCTGGAGCTGCAGGCGTCCCGTACGGCGGCCCGCACCGGCCCCTGCGGCGAGCCGGTCCTCCTCAAGGACCAGAACCGCTCCCGCTGGAACCGCATGCTCATCGCCCGCGGCATCGCCGCACTGGGCCGGGCCGAGGCCACCTCCTCGGGCGCCCCGGGCCCGTACCTCCTCCAGGCGGCCATCGTCGCCTGCCACGCGCACGCGTACACGTACGAGGAGACCGACTGGTCCCGCATCGCCACCCTTTACGGCCTCCTGGCCGCCCGCTCCCCGTCCCCGGTCGTGGAACTGAACCGCGCGGTGGCCGTCTCGATGTCCGAGGGCCCGGCCGAGGCCCTCGCCCTCGTCGACGCCCTGGCCGGCGACCCCGCCCTGCGGGACTACCACCTGCTGCCCAGCGTCCGCGGCGACCTCCTCGCCCGCCTCGGCCGTACGGCGCAGGCCCGGGCCGAGTTCGAACGGGCGGCGTACCTGACCCGGAACGAGCGGGAGCGGGAGCTGCTGCTGAGGCGGGCGGCGGAGCAGTCCTGAGGGCTACGCCCGGGCCGGGTGCCCGATGAGCATCGCCGGTGCTCCCGCCACCCGGGTCAGGAACACCGTGGCCGCGTGCGGGCCCTGCGGCTTGACCTTCCTGCGGAGCTCCTCCGGCTCGACCGCCGAGCCCCGCTTCTTCACGGTCAGCGTGCCGACCCGCCGCTCCCGCAGCAGTGCCTTCAGCTTCTTGAGGTTGAAGGGCAGATGGTCGGTGATCTCGTAGGCGGTGGCGTACGGGGTCGGGTGTAGGGCGTCGGCCGTGACGTACGCGATGGTCGCGTCGAGCAGCCCGCCGTCGACCCGGTCGGCCACCTCGGCGACCAGGTGGGCCCGGATGACGGCGCCGTCGGGCTCGTAGAGGTAGCGGCCGGGCGGGCGGACCTCCGGGTCGGGAAGGCCGCGGGAGAGCAGGGTGCGGGGACCCGGCAGGAGGGTCGCCCGGACCGCCCCCGGCTCGGTGCCGAACCACAGCACCGCCTCCTTGACGTCCCCCCCGTCGGAGATCCACTCGGCCTCGGCGTCCTCGGGGACCGCCTCGTGCGGGACACCGGGGGCGATCTTCAGCGCGGCGGCCCGGGAGGCCCGGCGGGCGGCGGAGACCGCCCAGGACAGGGGCGGCGAGTAGGCCTCGGGGTCGAAGATCCGGCCGCGGCCGCCCCGTCGGGCGGGGTCGACGAACACGGCGTCGAAACCGGCCGTGTCCACGTCCGTGACGTCCGCCTCGCGCACCTCGACGAGGCCGGCCAGCCCCAGCGCGTCGGCGTTGGCCCGGGCCGCCGCGGCCGTCTGCGGGTCCCGGTCCACGGCCAGCACCCGGATCCCGGCGCGGGCCAGCGCGATCGCGTCGCCGCCGATGCCGCAGCACAGGTCGGCGACCGAGGTGACGCCCAGGCCGGCCATACGACGGGCCCGGTAGGCCGCCACACTCGCCCGGGTCGACTGCTCGACCCCGTTCGGCGTGAAGAACATCCGGCCGGCGTCCTCGGCCCCGAACTTCACCACCGCCCGTTGCCGCAGCCGCGCCTGGCCCAGCGCCGCCGACACCAGCTCGGCGGGGTGCTCGCGGCGCAGCCGGGTCGCGACGGCCAGCTCCCGCGCCGGGTCGGTGTCCCGCACCTCGTCGAGGAGAGCGCGGCCTTCGGGCGTGAGGAGGGGAGCGAGGTCGTTCACCGGATCATTGTCGGCCACGGCGGCGGGCGGGAGGCGTGTGGGCCAGTCGGTGGATGGTGGGGCACCGGCCGCGGTGTCGGGCCGGGACCGGCGGGAGGGGGCTGCGAGGATCCGACACCATGCGAGCAGTCGTACAAAATGACAAAGGCCGGGCATCGGGGCGTGCGCCCGCAGGCGTACGGGTCGGCCTCACCGTGCTCGTCCTCGCCGCCATCGCCTCCGGCTGCGCGCAGGGCGGCGGCAGCGACCAGGTCGCCCCGGCCGGCGGCCAGCAGCCCCTCGACGCGCCCCCGGCCCGCGCGCTCGCCTCCTACGCCACCAAGCTGCGCGCCGCGCACGCCGCCCGGGCCGCCGCCGCGCACCGCTGGGACCTGCGCAAGGTCCCACTGGCCGCCCCGCCGGCCCCCGAGAAGAAGCCCAGGATCAAGACCCGCAAGGGATTCCAGGTGGACGGACACCTGGAACGGAACCTCCCGCCCGTCTTCACCACGGTCCCCACCCGGGACAAGGTCGTCTTCCTCACCATCGACGACGGTGCCGAGAAGGACCGGGTGTTCCTGCGGATGATGAGCGACCTGGACATCCCCTACACGGCCTTCCTCAGCGGCTACCTGGTCAAGGACGACACCCGCTACTTCCGCAAGATGCAGTCCAGGGGCGTGGTCCTGAACAACCACACCCTCCACCACCCCAACCTGCGGGGCCTGTCGTACCGCGCGCAGAAGCGCGAGATCTGCGGCATGCAGCGCTACATGGAGAAGCGGTTCGGCAAACGCCCCGCCCTCTTCCGCCCGCCCTTCGGCAGCTACGACCGGGCGACCCTGCGCGCCGCCAAGGCCTGCGGCATCACGCACGTGCCCCTGTGGAACGAGGAGGTCTTCGCCGACCGCTGGGAGTACCGCGAGGCGGACCGCAGGCTGCACCCGGGCGACATCGTCCTCACGCACTTCCGCGGCCGCGACCAGTGGAAGGGCACGATGGCCGACATGATCCACCGTTTCCTGAACAAGGTCACGGCCCAGGGGTACGCCGTGGGACGGCTGGAGGACTACCTGTGAGGCGGCCGGCCGCCGCCGTGCTCTGCGCGGCCCTGCTGGCCGGCTGCGCCGGGGCGGCGGGGGAACAGCCGGGCATCGCCGACGGCCGGGCCCAGGACCCGGCACACGTGGTGAGCGACCCCCGCCACCTGCCCCCCGTCGTGGACCGCGTCCCCACCCGCGACCCGGTCGTCTTCCTGACCTACGACGACGGCGCCGAACGCGACCCCCGCTTCGTCGGCCTCGTCCGCGAACGGCGGCTCCCGGTCAGCATGTTCCTCACGGACAGCGTCGTGGGGCCCGGCTACGGCCACTTCGCCCGGCTGCGCGCGGTCGGGGCGTCCATCCAGAACCACACGCTCGACCACCCCGCCCTGCGCGGCCTGCCCTACGCGGGGCAGCGCGCCGAGATCTGCGGCCAGCAGCACAAGCTCCGCTCCCGCTTCGGCATCACCCCCCGCCTCCTCCGCCCGCCCCACGGCACCTACGACACGACGACCCTGCGCGCCGCCGCCGACTGCGGCATCACCGCGGTCGTCCTGTGGCGGGCGTCCCTGAACGCCGACGGCGAACTGACGTACACCCGGGGCGAGCCCGGCCTGCGCGCCGGTGACATCGTCTCGATTCCGTCCGGCGAGACCGGGTCCCTGACCCTGACGGAACGGACCGAACGCCTGCTGCGGGTGATCGGAGAGCGGGGGCTGCGGGTGGGCCGGCTGGAGGACCACCTGGAGAGAACACCTGGCCGACGCGCGGGCGGCAATTAGCAGTCCGCTTGACCGAGTGCTAATCGCAGTCATAGTCTCGGCTCTGGCACTCCCCCTAGGAGAGTGCCAACACAGCGACGGGCAGGTCCGGCACCCGCGACGACGGATCCACCTGGTCGCCACCTCAGACAGTCAACCCCGTGATCTCCGAAGGGGGAGGTCGGATCGTGACGACCACCAGCTCCAAGGTTGCCATCAAGCCGCTCGAGGACCGCATTGTGGTCCAGCCGCTCGACGCCGAGCAGACCACCGCCTCTGGCCTGGTCATCCCGGACACCGCCAAGGAGAAGCCCCAGGAGGGCGTCGTCCTGGCCGTGGGCCCGGGCCGCTTCGAGGACGGCAACCGTCTTCCGCTCGACGTCTCCGTCGGTGACGTCGTGCTCTACAGCAAGTACGGCGGCACCGAGGTGAAGTACAACGGCGAGGAGTACCTCGTCCTCTCGGCCCGCGACGTGCTCGCGATCGTCGAGAAGTAATTCACTCCAAGCACACTGCTTTGAACTGCGCCCCTGGCCCCCGCGATCGCTATTGAGCCGGGCGCCCGGGGCGCAGTGCCGTTACCCCTGATTCCGGAAGAGGGCTCACGCTCCCATGGCGAAGATCCTGAAGTTCGACGAGGACGCCCGTCGCGCCCTCGAGCGCGGCGTCAACAAGCTTGCCGACACGGTCAAGGTGACGATCGGCCCCAAGGGCCGCAACGTCGTCATCGACAAGAAGTTCGGCGCTCCCACCATCACCAACGACGGCGTGACCATCGCCCGCGAGGTCGAGGTCGAGGACCCGTTCGAGAACCTCGGTGCGCAGCTGGTCAAGGAGGTGGCGACCAAGACCAACGACATCGCGGGTGACGGTACGACCACCGCGACCGTGCTCGCCCAGGCGCTCGTACGCGAGGGCCTGAAGAACGTCGCCGCCGGTGCCTCCCCGGCCGCCCTGAAGAAGGGCATCGACGCCGCCGTCGCCGCGGTCTCCGAGGAGCTCCTCGCGACGGCCCGCCCGATCGACGAGAAGTCCGACATCGCCGCCGTCGCCGGTCTGTCCGCGCAGGACAGCCAGGTCGGCGAGCTCATCGCCGAGGCGATGGACAAGGTCGGCAAGGACGGTGTCATCACCGTCGAGGAGTCCAACACCTTCGGTCTGGAGCTGGACTTCACCGAGGGCATGGCCTTCGACAAGGGCTACCTGTCGCCGTACTTCGTGACGGACCAGGAGCGCATGGAAGCCGTCCTGGACGACCCGTACATCCTCATCACGCAGGGCAAGATCTCCGCCATCGCGGACCTCCTGCCGCTGCTGGAGAAGGTCATCCAGTCCAACGCCTCCAAGCCGCTGCTGATCATCGCCGAGGACGTCGAGGGCGAAGCCCTGTCCACCCTCGTAGTGAACAAGATCCGCGGCACCTTCAACGCCGTCGCCGTGAAGGCCCCCGGCTTCGGCGACCGCCGCAAGGCGATGCTGCAGGACCTGGCGGTCCTCACCGGCGCCACGGTCGTCTCCGAGGAGGTCGGCCTCAAGCTCGACCAGGTCGGTCTGGACGTCCTCGGCTCCGCCCGCCGCGTCACCGTCACCAAGGACGACACCACGGTCGTCGACGGCGCCGGCAACAAGGACGACGTGCACGGCCGCGTCGCCCAGATCAAGGCCGAGATCGAGTCCACCGACTCCGACTGGGACCGCGAGAAGCTCCAGGAGCGCCTCGCGAAGCTGGCCGGCGGCGTGTGCGTCATCCGCGTCGGTGCCGCCACCGAGGTCGAGCTCAAGGAGCGCAAGCACCGTCTGGAGGACGCCATCTCCGCGACCCGCGCCGCGGTCGAGGAGGGCATCGTCTCCGGTGGTGGCTCCGCGCTGGTCCACGCCGTCAAGGTCCTCGAGGGCAACCTCGGCAAGACCGGCGACGAGGCCACCGGTGTCGCGGTCGTCCGCAAGGCCGCCGTCGAGCCGCTGCGCTGGATCGCCGAGAACGCCGGCCTGGAGGGCTACGTCATCACCTCCAAGGTCGCCGAGCTCGACAAGGGCCAGGGCTTCAACGCCGCCACCGGCGAGTACGGCGACCTGGTCAAGGCCGGCGTCATCGACCCGGTCAAGGTCACCCGCTCCGCCCTGGAGAACGCCGCCTCCATCGCCTCCCTCCTCCTCACGACCGAGACCCTGGTCGTCGAGAAGAAGGAAGAAGAGGAGCCGGCCGCGGGCCACAGCCACGGCCACTCCCACTGAGGCACCGACCTCGTCGGGAAGCCCCCGTACCGCCCCGCGCGGCACGGGGGCTTTCCGCGTTCCCGGGTGCTGTCACAACTCCAGCGGATCGAGCACCCCGAGCTGCTGCATCAGCCCCAGCCGGTCGTACTGCCACCAGCCCTCGGCGATCTTCCCGTCCGGCGTGCAGCGGTGGACGGTCGTCCCCGTCATGGTGACCTCCTGCCCGGTCGGCGGGATCCCGAGGAAGTCGCCCGTGTGACGCCCGTGGAAGGTCCACCGGGTGCACACCCGGTCGCCCTGCGCCATCTGGTCGTCGATGGTGAACGAGAAGTCGAACCCGCCCCGCCACACCTCCACCTCGCGCCGCACCGCGTCCAGCCCGATGACGTCCTGCACATTGGCGGGATCGTGGTCGTGGTAGTCCTCGATGAACACGTCGTTGAACGGCGGCGCGTCCCCCCGGCCGGGCGCGAGCTCGAAGAACCTGCGCGCGGTGGCCGTGTACAGCTGCTCGTCCCGCACCACCTCCAGGTCCGTGAAGGTCGGCGTCTCGTCGCAGAGCGCCACCATGTCCTGGAAGATCCGGTCGGTCTCCGGCAGCCCGGAGTTGCGCATCGCCTCCTCGTACGACGGGAACTCCACGATCTCCACGATGTGCGAGGCGTCGGCCCGGTCCTTCGCCACCACACTGTGCGTCGCGGTCCGCTTCCCCTTGGTCTGCTCGACCCACCGGTCCATCAGCCGGTTCATCTCGTCGAGCCGGCTGGTCCTGCATTCGATGAGCTGTACGAAGGTCATGGCCTCGCCTCCGGCCCCCCTGGGTCCGGCTGAACAGCTTCATTGTCCCAAGGGGAGCGCCCGGGTGCCTCCCGGCACAAGAAGTGAGGAGCCTGCCGGGCCGACCGTGTCGCGGCACGGCCGGGCCCACCGCACACGCCTACTGCGGCCCGTACTTCCGGCCCGTCTTGGACGACACCGCCCCGAGCATCCCCCGCGGCACCAGCTTCGCCGCGCCCATCAGCGCCTTGTACCGCGGGTCCGGAATGGACAGCGTCTTGCCGCGCGCCAGATCGTGCAGCGCCGCCGCCACCAGCTTGTCGGCGTCGAGCCACATCCAGCCCGGGATGTTGTCGGTGCCCATCCCGGCCCGGTCGTGGAACTCGGTGCGCACGAACCCCGGGCAGAGCGCCATCAGCCGTACGCCGCTGCCGGCCAGGTCGCGCGCCGCGCCCTGCGTGAACTGCACGACCCAGGCCTTGGACGCGCCGTAGGTGCCCCGGGGGACGAAGGCGGCCACCGACGCGACGTTGACGACGCCGCCGCGGCCGCGCTCGCGCATGGCCCCGGTCGCCGCCGACGTCAGCCGCAGCACCGCCTCGCAGTGCACCTTCAGCATCCGCAGCTCGTCGGCCATGGAGACGTCGAGATAGCGGCCCTTGTTGCCGAACCCGGCGTTGTTGATCAGGAGGTCGACGGCGTTCTTGCGGTCGCCGAGGCGTCCGGCCACCGCCTCGATGCCCTGGTCCTCGGCCAGGTCGGCCGTCAGCACCTCCGCCTCGATGCCGTGCCGGTCGTGCAGTTCGGTCGCCTGTTCCCGGAGCCGCTTGGTGTCGCGGGCCACCAGCACCAGGTTGTGCCCGTCGGCCGCCAGTCGCCGCGCGAACGCGGCCCCGATGCCTGCCGTCGATCCCGTAATCAGAGCCGTTGTCATGGCAGAAGATTAGTGACCTGGACCGCGTGCATCCGCTTCCCCGTGGGGCCGTCCGTGGTGAAGGGTCGGTGGAGACGGGCGTGGTGAGCGGCCGTCAGGCCCCGTACTTCTCCTCGTACTCCCGTGCCGTCCTCAGCAACTCCGGGTGCAGGGCGTCGCCCGCCGCCAGCAGTCGCGGCAGCAGCGTCCGTTCGATCGTCACCGCCCGGAACTGCAGGGCCACGGTCACGTCGTGGCCGGGCCGGTGCACGATCTCGACGGCGTCGCCCGCGCGGATCTCCCCTGGCTCGATCACCCGCAGGTACGCCCCCGGCGCACAGCGCTGCGTGAACCGCTTCACCCAGCTCTTCTCGTCCATATGGCCCTGGAACGTACGGCACGGGATCCGCCCGGAGGTGATCTCCAGCACCACATCGGGCCCGATGCGCCAGCGCTCGCCGATCAGCGCGCCGGACACGTCGAGGCCCTGGGTGGTGAGGTTCTCGCCGAAGGCGCCGTCGGCCAGCGTGCGGCCCAGCTCGCGCTCCCACTCGTCCATGTCCTCACGGGCCATGGCGTACACCGCCTGGTCGTCGCCGCCGTGATGCTCCAGCTTGCACACCGCGTCCCCGGCCAGCCCGCTTCCGCCGATGCCCTTGGGCCCGGGCGCGGACACCCGCACCGGCCCGTCCACCGGCCGCTTGTCGATCCCGGTCACGCCCGCCGGGTTGTCCGTGTACGGCACGGCCTCGGCACGGCCCAGATTCACTGACAGAAGCTTCATGCCCGCACGGTAGGCGACCGGTCCCCAAAGCGTCGACGCGTTATTGGGAGCGGCATCAAAGGGTCGCTTATCCTCGAAGGGTGATCGAAGCTCGTCATCTCCGCGTCCTGCGCGCCGTCGCGACCACCGGCTCCTTCTCCGCCGCGGGCCGCGAGCTGGGCTGCACCCAGCCCGCCGTCAGCCAGCAGATGAAGGCCCTGGAAACCTCCGTCGGCACGCCTCTGCTCATCCGCACCGGACGGGAGATGCGCCTGACCCAGGCCGGCGAGGCCCTGGTGCGGCACGCGGCCGGGATCCTCGCCGGGCTCACGGCCGCGGAGGAGGAGGTCGCCGCCATCGCCGGGCTGCGCGCGGGCCGGGTCCGGCTCGTCTCCTTCCCCAGCGGCAGTTCCACCCTCGTCCCCACGGCCCTCGCGGCCCTGCGCGAGGCGCACCCCGGTACCCGCGTCTCCCTGGAGGAGGCCGAGCCGCCCGCCTCCGTCGGCCTGCTGCGGGAGGGCGACTGCGACGTGGCGCTCGCCTTCCGCTACGAGGGGGCGGCGGGCGCCGAGGAGTGGGACGACCTGGTCGTACGGCCGCTGCTGTCGGACCGGCTCGTCGCACTCGTGCCGGAGCGGCACCGGCTCGCGGGCGCGGAGTCCGTCGCCATCGGCGAGCTCACCGAGGAGCCGTGGATCGCGGGCTGCCCGCGCTGCCGCGGACAGTTGGTCGAGGTGTGCGCGGCGGCCGGCTTCACCCCGCGCATCGACTTCGCGACCGACGACTACCCGGCCGTCGTCGGCCTCGTCGGCGCCGGTCTGGGCGTGGCCGTGCTGCCCCAGCTGGCCGTCGAGTCGGTACGGCCCCGGGGGGTGCGCACCGTGCGGCTCGAACCGGCGGTGCGGCGGGAGATCGTCGCGCTCACGCTGCCCGACCTCGCGCAGGTTCCGGCCGTGGCGGCGACGCTCGTCCAGCTGGGCCGGGCCGCCCGCCGCTAACGCGCCCACGCGCGTCAAAAACCAACGGCACGCGTGCGCGTGCCTGTTCGCAGAAACGTTCCTTCAGTTGTTCGAGGCGGTGTGCCCGCCCGATGCCGACGCCGACACCAGCCGGTTGCGCGCCCGCCCCATCAGTTCTTCGCGCTCGTCCTCGGTCAGCCCGCCCCACACGCCGTACGGCTCACGCACCGCCAAGGCGTGGGCGGCGCACTCGGCACGTACCGGGCACCTCATGCAGACCTCTTTGGCCGAGTTCTCACGAGCGCTCCTCGCCGCACCGCGCTCACCCTCCGGATGGAAGAAGAGCGAGCTGTCCACCCCGCGACAGGCAGCCAGCAGCTGCCAGTCCCACAGGTCCGCGTTCGGTCCGGGAAGGCGGGAGAAATCTGCCATTACGTGACCCCTTGTAGCCGTTATGGGCGGATCCGGTGTCTACGACCGTACAACTACGATCTAAGGAGATGAAAATATGACTCATTGCGAATCTAGCTCCAGACACTGGCAAAGCGGAAGAAATGGGTCTGAATGGGGCATAGGTTGTGATGAAAGTTCGAGGGTCTGTTGCGCATGTCTGCACCGTGTCCGCCCCCTCACGTAGAGTGCCGAAGATGGCAGCCGCCCCCGTAACTCTTTCGAGTGACCGTCGTTGAGAGTGCGAGGCGGTTGAAGGAACAAGTGCTCGGGCGGGCGTCCGAGACGGTCGACCGCACAGGTGACGATTTCGTACCAGCCTGGAGGCTCAAGGTGACGCGCATCAGCTGCGGAGGGCGGTCATGACATCCGTCCTCGTCTGCGACGACTCCCCGCTTGCCCGAGAGGCGCTCCGTCGTGCGGTCGCGACCGTGCCCGGCGTAGAGCGCGTGACGACGGCGGCCAACGGCGAGGAAGTCCTCCGCCGCTGGGGGGCCGACCGCTCGGACCTGATTCTGATGGACGTACGCATGCCCGGCCTGGGCGGCGTCGAGACGGTCCGGCGGCTGCTGTCCGCGGACCCCGGTGCGCGCATCATCATGCTCACCGTCGCCGAGGACCTGGACGGCGTGGCCCTCGCGGTCGCCGCCGGTGCCCGCGGCTATCTGCACAAGGACGCCTCCCGCGCGGAACTGCGCGCGACGGTGACCCAGGCCCTGGCCGACCCGACCTGGCGGCTCGCGCCGCGCCGGCTGCGCTCGGCCGAGATGGGCGCGGCGCCCACGCTCACGGCGCGTGAGATCCAGGTCCTCGAAGGCATGAGTCACGGCCGCTCGAACGCGGAGATCGGTCGTGAGTTGTTCCTCTCCGAGGACACCGTCAAGACGCACGCGCGGCGCCTGTTCAAGAAGCTCGGCGCCTCGGACCGGGCCCACGCCGTGGCGCTCGGCTTCCGGTGGGGTCTGGTGCGCTAGGGCCTGTCGTTTGGATCACGCCTGTCCTTCGGATCGGGCCGGCTTCGGCGCGCGCCCTCCGGCCGGGGCCGGAGGGCGGGGGCATGTGGATGCCCCCGCGCGAGCCGCACCCGCGTGGACCGAAGCCGGTGGCCGGCGACAGCGCCGACAGGGATCTGCCCCTGCCCGAGCGAGGTCGAGAGCCCGGGAGGGCGCAGGCGGGGATCCACATCCCCGGGATGATCCGAACGGCAGGTCCCAGCGGTCGAGGTGAAGGCACGAAAAGCCAGGTGGGCGCGGGTGGGCCGGGGGGTCACCGGGAGCCCGATGCTCGTTTCGCCGCGGATGCCGCATCCTTGAGGGTGTGGAGTTCCTCGGGGACGAGTCGGTCGAGCGGAAGGGGAGGGCGCAGGGGATGAGTGCCGGCGCACCTGCTCATAACGCTTCGGTGCACAACAACGGGCGCGGTGCCGCGGACCCGGCGGACGCAAGGCACCATGGACCGATGCGCGACGACGAGGCGGCCCATGCCCAGGGCGCGATCGGTGCGCTCGTCCACCGCGCCGTCGACGGGGACGAGCAGGCGACGCACGACCTGCTCGCCCATGTCCACCCCCTGGCCCTGCGCTACTGCCGCACCCGTCTGTCCCGTCTTCCGGGCGACGCCCGGCACTTCGTGGAGGACCTGGCCCAGGAGGTCTGCGTGGCGGTGCTCCTCGCGCTGCCGCGCTACCGGGACACCGGGCGCCCCTTCGAGGCGTTCGTCTTCGCCATCGCCGCTCACAAGGTCGCCGACCTGCAGCGCGCGGCGATGCGCCACCCCGGCTCGACGGCCGTCCCCTCCGACGAGATGCCCGAGCGCCCGGACGACTCCCTGGGCCCGGAGGAGCGCGCCCTGCTCAGCAGCGACGCGGAATGGGCCAAGAAGCTGCTGGCCAACCTCCCCGAGAACCAGCGGGAGCTGCTGCTGCTGCGGATCGCGGTGGGACTCACGGCCGAGGAGACCGGCCAGATGTTGGGAATGTCACCCGGAGCGGTCCGGGTGGCTCAGCACAGGGCGCTGAGCCGGCTGCGCGCGCTGGCCGAGCAGTAGCCCTGCCGGAACAACCTTCTGTTGAACAGGCGGTGGGCCGCTTCCGTACGAACATACGAGGCCCGGAGCCAGGCGGAACCGTGGAATGAGACAGCCGCGCTTCCCGTTAGCATGGACATCCGCACCGATCAAGGCCATTTGGGGAAGGTGTCATGACTGCCAACGTCGACGGAGTGCCCGGTAAATTCGCGACACTCGGGCTGACCTACGACGACGTGCTGCTGCTGCCGGGTGCATCCGAGGTGCTCCCCAACGCGGTCGACACCTCGTCCCGCATCTCCCGCAACGTCCGGGTGAACATCCCGCTGCTCTCGGCGGCGATGGACAAGGTGACCGAGTCCCGCATGGCGATCGCGATGGCACGCCAGGGCGGCGTCGGCGTGCTGCACCGCAACCTCTCCATCGAGGACCAGGTCAACCAGGTCGACCTGGTGAAGCGCTCCGAGTCCGGCATGGTCACCGACCCGATCACGGTGCACCCCGACGCGACGCTGGGCGAGGCCGACGCCCTGTGCGCCAAGTTCCGCATCAGCGGCGTCCCCGTGACGGACGGCAACAAGAAGCTGCTCGGCATCGTCACCAACCGCGACATGGCCTTCGAGACCGACCGCACGCGTCAGGTGCGCGAGGTCATGACCCCGATGCCGCTGGTCACCGGCAAGGTCGGCATCTCCGGCGCCGACGCCATGGAGCTGCTGCGCCGTCACAAGATCGAGAAGCTTCCCCTGGTCGACGACGCGGGTGTCCTCAAGGGCCTCATCACCGTCAAGGACTTCGTCAAGGCCGAGCAGTACCCCAACGCGGCGAAGGACTCCGAGGGCCGGCTGCTCGTCGGCGCGGCCGTGGGCGCCAGCCCCGAGGCTCTGGAGCGCGCCCAGGCGCTCGCCGGGGCGGGCGTGGACTTCCTGGTCGTCGACACCTCGCACGGCCACAACAGCAACGCGCTCAGCTGGATGGCGAAGATCAAGTCGAGCGTGGGCGTCGACGTGATCGGTGGCAACGTCGCCACGCGTGACGGTGCCCAGGCGCTGATCGACGCCGGCGTCGACGGCATCAAGGTGGGCGTGGGCCCCGGCTCGATCTGCACCACCCGCGTGGTCGCCGGTATCGGCGTCCCGCAGGTCACCGCCATCTACGAGGCGTCCCTCGCGGCCCGTCCGGCCGGCATCCCGCTGATCGGTGACGGCGGCCTGCAGTACTCCGGCGACATCGGCAAGGCCCTGGCCGCCGGCGCCGACACGGTGATGCTGGGCAGCCTCCTCGCGGGCTGTGAGGAGTCCCCGGGCGAGCTGCAGTTCATCAACGGCAAGCAGTTCAAGTCGTACCGCGGCATGGGCTCGCTCGGTGCGATGCAGTCCCGCGGCCAGGCCAAGTCGTACTCCAAGGACCGCTACTTCCAGGCCGAGGTCGGCTCCGACGACAAGCTCGTGCCCGAGGGCATCGAGGGGCAGGTGCCCTACCGCGGTCCGCTGGCCAACGTCCTGCACCAGCTCGTCGGCGGTCTGCGCCAGACGATGGGCTACGTGGGCGCCGCCTCCATCGACGAGATGGAGACCAAGGGCCGCTTCGTCCGCATCACGTCGGCCGGCCTCAAGGAGAGCCACCCGCACGACATCCAGATGACGGTCGAGGCACCGAACTACAGCCGCAACAAGTAGACCCGGCCTTCCGAGGGCGGCTCCGGAGCATCCGGGGCCGCCCTCGCCGTGCCCGTCGGCGATACTGGAAGACGCTGCAACGCATCAGGGAAAGGCCACAGACGTGACTGAGATCGAGATCGGGCGCGGCAAGCGCGGCCGCCGGGCGTACGCCTTCGACGACATCGCCGTCGTCCCCAGCCGCCGTACGCGGGACCCGAAGGAGGTCTCGATCGCCTGGCAGATCGACGCCTACCGCTTCGAGCTGCCCTTCCTGGCCGCCCCCATGGACTCGGTCGTCTCCCCGGCCACCGCGATCCGCATCGGCGAGCTCGGCGGCCTCGGCGTGCTGAACCTCGAGGGCCTGTGGACGCGCTACGAGGACCCGCAGCCGCTGCTCGACGAGATCGCGGAGCTGGACTCGGAGACCGCGACCCGCCGCCTCCAGGAGATCTACGCGGCTCCCATCAAGGAGGAGCTGATCGGGCAGCGCATCAAGGAAGTGCGCGACTCCGGAGTCGTCACCGCCGCCGCGCTCTCCCCGCAGCGCACCGCCCAGTTCTCCAAGGCCGTCGTGGACGCGGGCGTGGACATCTTCGTCATCCGCGGTACGACGGTCTCGGCGGAACACGTCTCCGGCGCGCACGAGCCGCTGAACCTGAAGCAGTTCATCTACGAGCTCGACGTCCCGGTGATCGTCGGCGGCTGCGCCACGTACACCGCCGCCCTGCACCTGATGCGCACCGGCGCGGCCGGTGTGCTGGTCGGCTTCGGCGGCGGCGCGGCACACACCACGCGCAACGTGTTGGGCATCCAGGTCCCCATGGCGACGGCTGTCGCCGACGTGGCCGCGGCGCGCCGTGACTACATGGACGAGTCCGGCGGCCGGTACGTGCACGTGATCGCGGACGGCGGTGTCGGCTGGTCCGGCGACCTGGCCAAGGCGATCGCCTGCGGCGCCGACTCCGTCATGATGGGCTCCCCGCTCGCGCGGGCGACGGACGGCCCGGGCAAGGGCCACCACTGGGGCATGGAGGCCGTGAACGAGGAACTCCCGCGTGGCAAGAAGGTCGCCCTCGGCACGGTCGGCACGCTGGAGGAGATCCTCACGGGCCCGTCCCACACGCCGGACGGCTCGATGAACCTCTTCGGCGCCCTGCGCCGTGCCATGTCCACGACGGGCTACAGCGAGCTGAAGGAGTTCCAGCGGGTCGAGGTCACGGTGGCGGATTCGCAGCACCGGCGGTAGTCGGCCCCGACGCTGAGAAGGGCCTGGTCACTCGGGGGAGTGGCCGGGCCCTTTTGCGTGCCCAAGTGGCTCTGACGGGGCGCGTGTTGCCGACGGGGGGCGCACGGGTGCCTTCGGGCCGTTCGGCCCCGTGGAGGGCAGTTTCGAGGCGCTAGTGTCCGTGATCGGCGCCCAGGTTCTTCTGGGCTCCCCCTTCCAAGGACACGGTTCCGGACCCCGGCCCTCGGGGCCCGGCCCGATTTCCGACGTGCCGCCTACCGGGTCAATGGGCGGCGTCGTGGAAGGGGGCGCCCATGGGACGCCACCGCAAGCCCACCCGCTGGGACCGACTCCGTCTTCGGATGGTGCAGTGCCGGAGGAGGTGGATCTTGCGGCTTTTCGGATGGTGAGCGGCCGCCCCCATGAGAACTAGGGGCGGACACTCCGTGATCCATCCAGGAGCCTGCCGCAGTGGCCACTGCGGTGGGCTCCGCCTTGTTTCGGATGGTGAGCGGCCGCCCCCATGAGAACTAGGGGCGGACACTCCGTGATCCATCCAGGAGCCTGCCGCAGTACCCCCTGCGGTGGGCTCCACCTGTTTCCGTAAGGTACCCGCGCAGCGTGCCGCATGCCACCAGTCCCCAGGGCTCACGCATCCCGCGCGCCCCCCTTCACAACCGATGCGCCGCCCCCGTGGGCGCCGCCCCCCGCGTGTCCAGGAGCAGCTGGGCCTTCACCGACAGGCCCTGGAGGTCGTACGTGCGGTGCTGCTGGAGCAGGATGGTCAGGTCCGCGTCGGCCGCTGCCTCGTAGAGGGAGTCCACGCGGGGGATGGGGCGGTCGAGGACGCTCCAGGCGGGGACGTACGGGTCGTGGTAGCTGACCGCCGCGCCCAGTTCCATCAGGCGCAGGGCGATCTCCTGGGCCGGGGTGCCCTGGAGATCGGCGAGGTCGGGCTTGTAGGTGACGCCGAGGAGGAGCACGCGCGCGCCCCGGGCCGACTTGCCGTGTTCGTTGAGGAGCGTGGCGGCGCGCTGGACGACGTAGCCGGGCATGCGGCTGTTGACCTGCTGGGCCAGTTCCACCATGCGCAGGCCGCGGCCGCCGGGGGTGGTCATGTCCTGGGGGACGGAGTGGCCGCCGACGCCGGGGCCGGGGCGGAAGGCCTGGAAACCGAAAGGCTTGGTCTCCGCGCAGCGGATGACGTCCCAGAGGTCGACGCCCAGGTCGTTGCAGAGGACGGCCATCTCGTTGACGAGGGCGATGTTCACGTGCCGGTAGTTGGTCTCCAGTAGCTGCACGGTCTCCGCTTCGCGGGGTCCACGCGCGCGTACCACCTTGTCGGTCAGCCGTGAGTGGAACGCGGCGGCCGACTCGGTGCAGGCCGGGGTGAGGCCGCCGATGACCTTGGGGGTGGTGGCGGGCGTGACGTCACGGTTGCCGGGGTCGACGCGGCTGGGGGAGTACGCGAGGTGGAAGTCGCGGCCCGCGCGCAGGCCGGAGCCCTCTTCGAGGAGCGGACGCAGGAATTCCTCTGTCGTCCCCGGGTACACGGGTGACTCCAGGATCACCGTGGTGTGGGGGCGCAGATGGGCGGCAAGGGTGCGGGCGGCTGCTTCCAGCTGGCTCAGGTCGAGCCCGCCGTCCGCCCCTCGTGGGGTCGGCGCGCAGATGACCGCGGTGCGCACGCGGCCGAGTTCGGCCGGGTCGGTGGTCGGCCGGAAGCCCCCCGAGAGCATCCGGCGCAGTTCGGCGGGGCTGAGCGAGCCCGCCTCGGGTCCGGTCCGGTAGCCGATGGTGGGGATGCCGGCGGCGACGGCGGCCTGGGCCAGGGGCAGGCCGTACGCGCCGAGTCCGATGACGGCGAGATCTGCGGGCATGGCGGCCGTCCTTCCCGATAGCCGAAGTGGGACAGGTGCGCAAGCCCTGTGGACAGGACGGGCGAGCGCAATGTCAGACTAGGAGTAAATATGACCGATATGCGGGATTGCCCGGCCGAGTTTCGGTGAGTGTTCCGTGAGCGTTGTCCACAGGCTGCGGGCCCGTGGTGGCTGAAGTCGGGCAACCCGGTCAGAATCTGGGCAGGGGGATACGGACGGGGCCGCACTCGACGGGTGCGGTCGGCGCGACCGATCAGCGGGAGGCAAGCGTGAGGACAGCGACACTCGGACCGGCGCAGCGCGCCGAGTCACTCGCATCCATGGCCGAGCGCGAGCTGGATGTGCTGGTCGTGGGTGCAGGCGTGGTCGGTGCGGGCACCGCGCTCGACGCCGTGACTCGGGGTTTGTCCACCGGTCTGGTCGAGGCGCGTGACTGGGCGTCCGGCACCTCCAGCCGGTCCAGCAAGCTCATCCACGGTGGCCTGCGCTATCTGGAGATGCTCGACTTCGCGCTCGTCCGCGAGGCCCTGAAGGAGCGCGGCCTGCTGCTGGAGCGGCTCGCCCCGCATCTGGTGAAGCCCGTGCCGTTCCTGTACCCGTTGCAGCACAAGGGCTGGGAGCGGCTGTACGCGGGTTCTGGCGTCGCGATGTACGACGCCATGTCCATGGCTCGCGGTCACGGCCGGGGCCTGCCGATGCACCGCCACCTGACGCGCTCTCACGCCCTGCGCGTGGCCCCCTGCCTGAAGAGGGACGCCCTGGTCGGGGCGTTGCAGTACTACGACGCCCAGATGGACGACGCCCGGTACGTGGCGACCCTGGTGCGCACGGCGGTGGCCTACGGCGCCAAGGCCGCCAACCGCGCGCGGGTGACGGGCTTCCTGCGCGAGGGCGAGCGGGTCGTCGGTGCGCGGGTGCAGGACGTCGAGGCGGGCGGCGAGTACGAGATCCGCGCCAAGCAGGTCGTCAACGCCACCGGCGTGTGGACGGACGACACCCAGGCGATGGTCGGGGAGCGCGGCCAGTTCCACGTCCGGGCGTCCAAGGGCATCCACCTGGTCGTGCCGCGCGACCGGATCCACTCCACGACCGGCCTGATCCTGCGCACGGAGAAGTCGGTGCTGTTCGTCATCCCCTGGGGCCGGCACTGGATCGTCGGCACCACCGACACCGACTGGGACCTCGACAAGGCCCACCCCGCCGCGTCCAGCGCGGACATCGACTACCTGCTGGAACATGTGAACTCGGTGCTCTCGGTGCCGCTCACGAGGGACGACGTCCAGGGCGTATACGCGGGGCTGCGGCCGCTGCTCGCGGGCGAGTCGGACGCCACCAGCAAGCTGTCGCGCGAGCACACCGTGGCGCATCCGGTGCCCGGGCTGGTCGTCGTGGCGGGTGGCAAGTACACGACGTACCGGGTCATGGCCAAGGACGCCGTGGACGCGGCGGTGCACGGGCTCGACATGCGCGTCGCCGAGTGCGTCACCGAGGACGTGCCGCTGCTGGGCGCCGAGGGCTACCGGGCGCTGTGGAACGCGCGGGCGCGGATCGCCGCCCGGACCGGACTCCACGTGGTGCGCGTCGAGCACCTGCTGAACCGCTACGGGACGATGACCGAGGAGCTTCTCGCGCTCATCGCCGAGGATCCGTCGCTGGGCGAGCCGCTGGCGGCGGCCGACGACTATCTGCGCGCCGAGATCGTGTACGCGGCCTCCCACGAGGGGGCGCGACACCTGGACGACGTGCTGACCCGCCGGACGCGCATCTCGATCGAGACCTTCGACCGGGGCGCCCGCAGCGCACGCGACGCCGCCGAGCTGATGGCGCCCGTGCTCGGCTGGGACAAGGACCAGATCGAGCGCGAGGTCGAGCACTACCAGAAGCGGGTGGAGGCCGAGCGGGAATCGCAGCGGCAGCCGGATGACCTGACGGCGGACGCGGCGCGGCTGGGGGCGCCGGACATCGTGCCGCTCTGATCGTGCCAGATCCTGCGGACGTCACCCGAACGAGTGTCGGGAAACGGGATCTCCGTTCGGAACCCGGTCGTTCTACGAGGTGCGGGGGCAGAACTCGGCGGCGAGCACCGCGGGTTCGAGACCGGGATCTGCGATCGCGTCCGTGTTCACGCGGAAGGTGAGGACACGCCGTCCGTCGACGGTGGCTGCGGTGCGCACGTAGCTGCCGGATATGTGCCCGTTGTGCCCCCACACCGTCGTGCCGCACGGAAGTTTCTCGGGGAGCAGTCCCATGCCGTACGCGCCGTGTGCGGCACGGGTGTCGAGCATCTCGCGCAGCCAGTGCGGGGGCAGCAGCCGGCCGCCGAGCAGGGCCTCGTAGAAGCGGTCCAGGTCGGCGAGCGTGGTCACCAACTCGCCCGCGGCTCCGGCCACCCGCGGGTCGAGTTCGGTGACGTCGGTTCCGTCGGCGGCGTAGGCGCGGCCGTGCGGAGAGGGCAGCGAGGAGCGGGATCCGGGGAAGGAGGTACCCGTCAGACGCAGGGGAGTGATGATGCGGCGCTCGGCCTCCGTGGCGTACGAGCGGCCGGTGACCTGCTGGATGACCATGCCGAGCAGGACGTAGTTGGTGTTCGAGTAGGAGAAGCGGCCGAGTGCGGCCGGGGGGTGGGTGAGAGCGATGCGTAGGGCCTGACGGGGTGTGACGGGTGCGGTCCCGTCGGTGTCCGCGGTGAAGTCGTGCAGGCCGCTGGTGTGGGTGAGCAGGGAGCGCAGGGTCAGCGTGCGGCCGTCGTTGCCTGCTCCTCGCACCAGGCCCGGCAGATGCTGCTCCACCGTGTCGGAGAGCGACAGCCGGTGCTCGGCGGCCAGTTGCAGCACGACCGTCGCGATGAACGTCTTCGTGATGCTGCCGGCGCGGAAATGGTCCGACCGGGCGATTCCCGAACCGGCGGCGGCGTAGCGGGTAGTGGCGCCCTCCCGGGCCAGCAGGGCCGCGGCCGGGGCTCGGCCCTGGGTCACCATCAGCCGCAGCAGTGCGTCGGTGGGCGGCATCGAGAGGGCGGAGGAGTCGGCCGGCGGCAGACCGAGGAGGGCGGCGGCCACCGGCAGGGCCAGCAATGTCCGAAACGGCGGCATGTGGGCTCCTCCCTGGTCAGGGGCCATCATGCAAGGCCGCGTGGGGCAGGCCGCACCCGGGTTCCGGGGGGCCGGGCACGCGGGCGCTCGCCAGGGGGCCCCTGGGCATCGGGCACTTGTCGGGTGAGAGACAATGGAGGCTCTGTCAGGGCGGGTTGCATGAGGGGACGCATGTCGGAGGCGGAGCGGGCGGGCACATCTCGTCAGGACACTCGTCAGGACAACAGGGAGCGTCTCCTCGCGGGGCGTTACCGGCTGGGCAAGGTACTCGGCCGCGGAGGCATGGGCACCGTGTGGCGGGCCCAGGACGAGACCCTCGGGCGGACGGTCGCCGTCAAGGAGCTGCGGTTCCCGACGAACATCGACGAGGAGGAGAAGCGGCGGCTGATCACGCGGACGCTGCGCGAGGCCAAGGCGATCGCGCGGATCCGCAACAACAGCGCCGTGACGGTCTTCGACGTCGTCCAGGAGGACGACCGGCCCTGGATCGTGATGGAGCTCGTCGAGGGCAAGTCGCTCGCCGAGGTCATCCGGGAGGACGGCCTCCTCGAGCCGAAGCGCGCCGCCGAGGTCGGGCTCGCCGTCCTCGACGTGCTGCGGTCGGCCCACCGCGAGGGCATCCTGCACCGCGACGTGAAGCCGTCGAACGTGCTGATCGCCGAGGACGGCCGGGTCGTGCTCACCGACTTCGGCATCGCCCAGGTCGAGGGCGACCCGTCCATCACCTCGACCGGCATGCTCGTCGGCGCGCCCTCCTACATCTCCCCGGAGCGGGCGCGCGGGCACAAGCCGGGCCCGGCGGCCGACCTGTGGTCGCTCGGCGGGCTGCTGTACGCGGCGGTGGAAGGCGCGCCGCCGTACGACAAGGGGTCGGCCATAGCGACCCTCACGGCCGTGATGACCGAGCCGCTGGAGGAGCCGAAGAACGCGGGCCCGCTGAAGGACGTCATCCACGGGCTGCTCACCAAGGACCCCGCGCAGCGGCTCGACGACGCCGGGGCCCGAGCGATGCTGAACTCGGTCCTGCACGCGCGCGAGACGGCCGAGCCCGAGCCCATGGACGCGACGAAGGTCGTGCCGCTGCCGGCGCAGCCGGACAGGTCCTCGGGCAAGAGCAGTTCGTCCGGGTCCGGGTCCGGGGGCAAGCGGGGCGAGGAGGCCGGGGAGCGGTTGCGCGGCGCGCTGCGTTCCGTGCGCAAGGCCGCTGCGGGATCGGCTGCCGGGGGATCGGCCGCCGCTGCCGAGTCCGGCGCGGGCAAGGGCTCTTCCGGGTCGGCGGGCACGGCCTCCGCCGAGTCGGACAGCGGCGCGGGCCGGGCCGGGGCCGCGGGCGCGTCCGGGGCACAGTCGGGCTCGGTGGCCGCCGGCGCCGGTGGGCGGAGCGGGTCGGAGGCCAAGACGGCGGCCGGGGGACGGAGTTCGGGTTGGCCCGTCATGCCGCCGCCGGACCTGCCGCCGAGGCCCGTGCCCCGGGCGCCGCTCACCGACGTGGTGCCGCGGCGGACCCTGGTGATCATCGCGGTGGTCGTGGTGCTCGCCGTGATCGGCACCGTGCTCGCCATCGTGCTCAGTGGTGACGGCAAGGATTCCGAGGGGGCCTCCGGAAAGGGCGGCGGGAAGACCGTCGCCACGGCGTCCGGCAGCGCCGACACCAAGGGCGACGATCCCGACGGCACCCGTACGGACGGCGGGGAGACTCAGCCCGCGCCGTCCGGCCCCGCCTCGAACAGCACGCCGAGCGGCCGGGCGAGCGGTTCCTCGGGCGAGGGCGGCTCCGGCGCCAAGGGCACCGCGGCGGAGTCGACTCACCAGGGAAACCAGGGGTACTCGATCGGTCTGCCGAAGGGGTGGAAGTACCAGTCCACGGGTGCGGCGGGCGACCGCTTCACCGGGCCCGACGGGCAGAAGCTGCTCATCGCCTGGACGTCCACGCCCAAGGGCGACCCGGTGGCGGACTGGAAGAGCCAGGAGCGCTACATGGTGCGCGCGCAGTACAAGAAGATCCGCATAGAGAAGGTGGACTACCGAGGCTGGAACACGGCCGACTGGGAGTTCACCTACACGGACGGCGGCACCAAGTACCGGACCATCGACCGGGGTTTCGTGGTCGACGACCGGCAGGGGTACGCGCTGATGTACACGGCGAAGGCGGCCGGCTGGGACGGCGATTCGCGCAAGGAGACGTGGCGGACGCTGACGAAGACCTTCGAACCCAAGTCCTGAGCATGAGGCGCCCCGGGTTTGGGGAGTGAGATCTGGCATCCCCGCAATGCGGGTTGTCTGCGGCACGTATCGTAAATGTTTGCGGACCGTGCGCAGCCGAAACGGACCGCGGGGCGAACGGATGTGACCGACCGGGCTGCCGGGGGAGGCAACGTGGACGACTACGCGGGCCGGGTACTCGCCGACCGCTACCGCCTGCCACTGCCGCCGTCCGACGAGTACGAACTCACCGAGACCCGGGCCTTCGACACCTACAGCGGACAGGAAGTGCTGGTCCGGCAGGTGCCGTTGCCGGAAGTGGTCGAGGCCGAGGTCCTCGACGCGGAGGGACTGCCCGACGGTTTCACGGCACGTGACGGTGGTGCGCGGCGGTCCGGCGTCCGCCCGGGCACCCGGCGGCCCGCGGACCCGGTGGTGCGACGCGCGGTGGAGGCGGCGCAGGCCGCTGCGGCCATTCCCGACCACCCCCGGCTCGACCAGGTCTTCGACGTGTTCGCCGAGGGCGGTTCCCTGTGGATCGTCAGTGAGCTGGTGGCCGCGCGCCCGCTGGCGGCGCTGCTCGCCGAGAAGCCGCTGACGCCGTACCGGGCCGCCGAGGTGGCCTCCGACGTCCTGATGGCCCTTCGGGTGCTGCATGCGCACGGCTGGGTGCACCGGAACATCACCGCGCGGACGGTGCTCGTCTGCGACGACGGCCGGGTGATGCTGACCGGGCTGGCGGTGGGCGCGGCGGAGGAGGCGTTGTGCGGGTACGACCCGGTTCCGGAACCGCTCTTCGAGGAGTCCGGGCAGGGGCAGGAGGTCGGCGGCGCCGGGCCGGTCAAGGGCGCAGGCGGTCCGGGGAGTTCCGGGACGGCCGGTGGTATCGGTGGCCCGGGTGACCCCGAGGCCGCGCGGCGCGCTGCCATAGAGGCCCGGGAGGCCAGGGGACTGCCCTCGGCAGGGGGCGAGACCGCGGGCGGCGGCCCGGTCGTGCCGGCGCGCGGGCCGGTGGAGGAGAGCGGGGACCCGCGGGCGGCGCGTGCCGGGGCGATCGCGGCCTACCGGGCCGGTGCCCGCGCTGCCGCGCGGGTGCAGGAAGCGCAGCAGGGCGGGCGGGCGGCCCTGCCCGGAGCCCGGCCCGCCCCGGACGGCGGGGCCGCGCCCTACGGCAACGGGTCGGCGCAGTCGCCGTACATCCCCGCGCAGGGCACCGCCCCCGGGACCGTACCGCCCGGGCGGGTCGCGGACCCTTACGGTGTGGGCGGCGGCCCACGGACGACGGCATGGCATGGTGCCGCGCCCCGCGGCACCAGCGGCGGGGCGCCTGCCCCGCACAACGAGGAACAGGCGGCGCTCCCACCGGCCCCGGACACCGCGGCCCACGGCGAGCCCACCCGCTGGGACGACCTGGTCGCCGAGACCCCCGCCCCCCGGCGCGGTCCGGCCACGGCGCTGGCGGCCGAGCGGGCGCGGCAGGCGCGGATGGCCGTGGTCGGGCCCGTGACCGAGCGCTGGGCGCCGGAGCAGGCCGGGCCCGTGCACGAGAACTGGCAGTTGGCCGCGCCGATCGGCCCCGCGACCGACTTGTGGGCGCTCGGCGCCCTGCTCTTCAGGGCCGTGCAGGGACACGCGCCCTACCCGGAGGAGTCGACGGCCGAGCTGGTGCAGATGGTGTGCGCGGAACCGCCCGCGTACGCCGAGGAGTGCGGGCCGCTGCGGCCGGTCGTGGAGTCGCTGCTGCGGCAGGACCCCACCGAACGCCTCGACTTCGAGGAAGTGCGCGGCTGGCTGCGCTCGCTGGTGCGCTCGGCACCCGAGCCGGAGGCCGGGGTGCACGTCGTCCCGGCGCCGCCCGTGGACGCCGGCCGGCTGCCCGTCGTACGGCGCCGGGGTGAGCTCGTGCGCCGGCGGAAGGCCGGGCTGCCCGCGCATCACGGACGGCACAAGCGGGCCAGGAAGGAGAGCGGTTCGCCGCACCGCCTCGGCCGCACCCTGCTCGTGCTGGTCCTGCTCGCGATGGCCGCGGCGATCGCCTACGCCATGCTCTTCATGCCCAAGTCGGGGACCGAGGGCGCGGGCGGCGCGGACCGCACCGGTGCCGCCGGTGAAAAGGCCGGCCAGGCACCCGAGCCGGACGCCAGCAGCGAGCCCCGGCCCGACCAGACGTCGCCCGAGCCGGAGAAGAGCCCCTCGTCGTCGGCCGGCACCACCGAGACGCAGACGACCGGCCCGGACGTCGCCGACGGTTTCACCCTGCGCAAGGACCCGGCGGGCTTCCGGGTCGCCGTCGCCAAGGGGTGGGACCGCACCCCGCGCAATGGCAGCGGCCAGGTCGTCTACTCCGAGGGCGACTTCGAACTCATCGTCGTGGCGGGCCGGGACAGCGCGTCGGAGTACGGCAGTGACCCGATGGTCTACCAGCGGGAGCGCGAGCGCGAGCTGCAGCCCTACCGCGACTCCAGCTGGGCCACCTCCACCGGGTTGAAGACGATCGAGGTGGGCGGACGGACCATGGCCGAGGGGCAGTTCACGTGGTCCGGCGGCGACGGGGGCGAGCTGTACGTCCGCAACCTCGCGATGCTGGTCGACGGGCGCTATCACGTGGTCCAGGTGCGCGGCCCGGAGTCCGAACGGGACGAGGTGACGCGGCTGTACGAGCAGGCGGCGGCGACCTACAAGGTGACGGGGTGAGCGGCCGGCGCGCCGCCTGTACGCCGCAGTTCACACTCTGGTCGCCTTCCGTCCCGGCAGACGACAACCGTCACAGTGCGGTCACCGTGGCACCCCGCTTGTTCCCCGGGTGAGGGCGTGTCCTTACGCTGACCCTGTCAAGACCATTGCGGGGCAACGTGAATCAGATGCAGGGCCTGCTCGTCGCGGGCCGCTACCGGCTGGCCGAATCCATCGGCAGTGGCGGCATGGGCCGAGTCTGGCGTGCACATGATGAGGTGCTGCACCGGTCGGTCGCCATCAAGGAGTTGACGGCCGCCCTCTATGTCTCCGAGAGCGAGCAGGCGATCCTGCTGGCGCGCACCCGGGCGGAGGCCAGGGCAGCCGCGCGAATCAACCACTCCGCGGTCGTCACGGTGCACGACGTACTGGAGCACGACGGCCGCCCGTGGATCGTCATGGAGCTGGTCGAGGGCCGCTCCCTGGCCGACGCGGTCAAGGAGGAGGGGCGCGTCGAGCCGCGCGAGGCCGCGCGCATCGGCCTCTGGGTGCTGCGGGCCCTGCGCGCCGCACACACCGCCGGGGTCCTGCACCGCGACATCAAGCCGGGCAACGTCCTCCTCGCCCGCGACGGACGCGTCCTGCTCACGGACTTCGGCATCGCCCAGATCGAGGGCGACACGACCATCACGCGCACCGGAGAGGTCGTCGGCTCGGTCGACTACCTGGCACCCGAGCGGGTCCGCGGCCACGACCCGGGCCCGTCCTCCGACCTGTGGGCGCTCGGCGCGACGCTCTACACGGCGGTGGAGGGCCGGTCGCCGTTCCGCCGCACCACACCGCTGACCACCATGCAGGCGGTGGTGGAGGAGGAGGCCGCCGAGTTCCGGCACGCCGGTCCGCTCGCGCCCGTCATCACCGCCCTGCTGCGCAAGGACCCCGGCACCCGGCCCGACGCGTCCGCGGCCGAGCAGATGCTCGCCGAAGCCGCGGAGGGGCGGCGGCCGAACGGGGCGCAGGCGTATGTGCCGACGCAGTACGGGGGGACGACGCCGTACCGGGACGCCCACAGCGGTACGGGCCCAGGGACGGCCACCGCGGGTACCTCCGGCACCGGCCCGGTGGGCACCGGCTCCGTGGGCACCGGCTCGGTCGGTACGGGTCCGGCCGGCACCGGCTCGGGGTCGCACACCGGGATGCCGCTCCCGCCGCTGGCCGGCGCCCCGGGCACCGGGACGTCCACGGCCGGTACTCCGCCCTACGGCCCCATCGGCCCGACCGTGCTCGGGCCGATGGCGACGGGTCCGCGGCCGGCCGGTTCGGGCAAGCGCCGCCGACTGCGCACGCTCGCTCTGGTCGTCGCGCTCGCGGCCATCATCGGCGGGGGCACGGCCGTGGTGCTCCAGCAGTGGAACGAGAGCCGGCAGTCGCAGGGCGGATCCGGCTCGCCGACGTCCGCGGGCACGGAGCGGCGCGGGGGATCGGTTCCGGCCAGCTGGACCCGCTACGACGACCCCGCGGGGTTCAGCCTCCACCTGCCCAAGGGCTGGAAGCGCAAGCCGTTCGGTCCGCAGGGCGAGCTCAAGCAGATCGACTACTCGCCGGACGGAGGACGGCACTTCGTCCGCATCGCCATCGACGAATCACCGGACTTCGCCGACCCCTACGCGCACCAGCGCGACCTGGAGCAGCAGATTCAGGGGCTGGTCGCCTACCAGCGGATCGCGCTGGAGCGCAACGTCTACCGCGACCGGGACGGCGCCCTGTGGGAGTACACCTGGACCGCCCAGGCCAAGGACACGAAGTTCCCCGGCCCGCGCCGCGCCATCGAGGAGACGTACGTCGCCCGCGACGGCACCGAGTACGCGCTCTACATGTCGGCCCCCGCCACGGACTGGGCGACGGCGCGCAAGCAGTTCACCGCGCTGCTGCAGGGCTGGCAGGAGAAGACCTCCTGAGGCGCGGGCACTTGTGACGAGGGGGCTGTCTGTTTCGGCCACCCGCACCTCGCCGCCCCGGAGCGGTCCCGTCCGTTGGGGCATGATGGCCGCATGGGGACCGAGGGGCACAACAGGCGTGTCGTCGCGGGCCGTTACCGGCTCGAGGAGAAACTCGGTCGCGGTGGCATGGCTGTGGTCTGGCGGGCGACCGACCAGCTGCTCGGCCGGAGCGTGGCCGTCAAGGAGCTCCCCTACGATGAGTCGCTCTCGGCGGCGGAGGCGCGCCGGCAGCGGGACCGTACGCTGCGCGAGGCCCGGGCCGTCGCCCAGCTGAGCCACCCGCACATCATCGTCGTCCACGATGTCGTCGAGGACGAACGCCCTTACATCGTCATGGAGTTGATCGAGGGCGGCTCGCTCGCCGACCGGCTCGCCCAGCGGGGCCCGGTCGACGCCACCGAAGCGGCCCGTATCGGCATCGCCCTGCTCGGCGCTCTGGGTGCCGCGCACGCCGCCGGGGTGCTGCACCGTGACCTCAAGCCGGACAACGTGCTGCTGGAGAACGGCACCGACCGGGTCGTCCTCACTGATTTCGGCATCGCCCAGGTCGCGGGCACCCCCACGCTCACCGAGAACGGCGCCTTCGTCGGATCGCCCGAGTACACCGCGCCTGAGCGGATGTCCGGGGTGAGGACCGGGCCCGAGTCCGACCTGTGGTCACTGGGCGCGCTGCTGTGCGCGGCCCTCAGCGGGGAGTCGCCGTTCCACCGTGACTCGCTGGGCGGCATCCTGCACGCGGTCGTCGTGGGCGACATCCAGCCGCCCGCGCAGGTCGGGCCGCTCCTGCCCGTCGTACGCGGTCTGCTGGAACGCGATCCGGACCGGCGGCTGGACGCGGACCGGGCGGAGCGGATGCTCCGGGCCTTCCGCGACACGGGCCGTACACCGATGTCGCCGCCGCCGGCGTACGCACCGACGGTGGGGGACGTGCCGCGCCGGCGGCCGCAGGATCTCCCCGGCCTGCGATCGCCTTTGCCGCCGGTGGACCTGCCCGGTCCGGATCGGCCCGAGGAGCCCTTTCTCCGGCAGCCCACGCGGCGTGTGCTCATCGCCGCGCTGCTGGTCGCCGCGATGGCGGGGGCGGGGATCTCCGCGGCGGCGCTGCTGAGGGAGGAGAGCACGGGGGACGGCGGCCCCATGCCCACGCGTTCCGCGACGCCGACGCCGACGCCGACGACCCGGCAGGCCTCCCCGAGCACATCCGCGCCCACCCCCTGACCCGCGACCGCCGGATCCCCGTACCCCCGCAACCCGTACATCTGCAAAGGGGAGAAAAGCCCCATTCCGAAGTCACGGGTCTGTGACCAGCTCTCGTCCTGTGTGGCTCCGCGAGCGGTTGGCGCGATATGGATGAGCCCATGAGCAACGACGGGGGAGCCCGATCCGAGGCCGACGAGCCCACGAGTTTTGTATTGCAACCGCCGAACCAACAAGCACCGGTACCGGGCAATCCCTACGCGGCGCCGGTCGCGTCACCCACCCATGTCGTGTCGGCCCAGTCGGCCCAGGCGCCCGAGGGCCCCGGTGCCGGGCGGCTCATAGCCGGGCGTTACCGGCTTCTGGCCAAGCTCGGGCACGGCGGCATGGGCACGGTGTGGCGGGCCAAGGACGAGACGGTGGACCGGGAGGTCGCCGTCAAGGAGCCTCGCGTCCCGGCGCATCTTACCGAACGCGAACGCGTTAACTCCTTCGAGCGGATGCGTCGCGAGGCCCGTGCGGCGGCCCGGCTCGACCACCCGTCGGTGGTCGACGTGCACGACGTCGCGGTCGTGGAGGACCAGCCCTGGATCGTGATGGAGCTGGTGCGGGGCCGCTCGCTGGGCGACGCGCTCCAGGAGGGCACCCTGTCCGCGCGCGAGGCCGCCCGGATCGGCCTGGAGGTGCTCGGCGCGCTGGAGGCCGCGCACGCGGCGGGCATCCTGCACCGGGATGTGAAACCGGACAACGTGCTGCTCGGCCGGTACGACCGGGTCGTCCTCACCGACTTCGGCATCGCCCAGATCGAGGGCGAGACCAACCTGACCGACACCGGCGGCTTCGTCGGCTCGCCCGAGTACATCGCGCCCGAGCGTGTGCTGGGGCAGCGCCCGGGCCCGGCCAGCGACCTGTGGTCCCTCGGCGTGGTGCTGTACGCGGCGACGGAGGGCGTCTCGCCGTTCCGCCGCAGCAACACCCCCGCCACGCTCCAGTCCGTCCTCAACGCCACGCCCGCGCCGCCCGCCTCCGCCCAGGGCCCGCTCGCCGAGGCCGTCAACGGCCTGCTGGACAAGGACCCGGCCCGCCGCCCGAATGCCGCGCGGGTGCGGGCCCTGCTGGAAGCGGCCGCTAACCCGCCCGCCACCCGGCCCACGCAGGTCGTCCAGGCCACGGGCCGGGGCGGTGGCGGCCGGGGCGTCCGGCTCGGCCGCAAGACCTGGATCGGACTGGGCGCCGCGATCGTCGCGGCGGCGGTGACGGCGTACCTGGTGATCGCGAACCCGTTCGCAGGGCCGCTGCCCGAGGGCTGGAAGATCAAGCAGGAGAAGGATCTCGCCGCGTCGCTCGCCGTCCCCGCCGAGTACCGGCGGACCGTGCCCGACCGGGAGTCCGACCAGGGCCACTGGGTCAGGTACACCGACTGGAGCGGCAGCATCTGGATCGGCCTGGCCCTGGAGAAGAAGGCCGAGGACACCGGCGGCCAAATCGCGGGCTCCGCGGCCGCCGAGATGTACGACGACGACACCCGGTTCAAGGAGAGCGGCAGCTACGAGCTGGACATGGACGAGGGGCCGAAGAAGACGGACCCCAGCACGACCACGTACAGAGACAAGAAGGCCGCCCGGAACACCGTCCCCTTCAAGACCGACGACAGCGAGAACCCGCTCCCCCGGGAGGTTCAGATCTTCTACTACCGGACCCCCGGCGGCGACATGTACAAACTCACCGTCAGCTACCCCGGCGCGGGCGACTTCACGGCCCGTGGACGCGAGGTGGCGAGCGCGGCGATCGCGAACCTGGACATCGACAAGACCTGATCCCGCTGGTCCAACTCCCCCGGAAAAGATCCGCGTCGACAAGGGCCCGCCTCGCGGGGTACTGATGGGGAATGAGCAACGACGGGGGCGGGACGGACGACGCCCGGGGCCGGCTGGTCGGTGGGCGTTACCGGCTGATCGAGCGCATCGGCTCGGGTGGGACGGGCACCGTCTGGCGGGCCCGCGACGAGCTCGCGCAGCGTGAGGTCGCCGTCAGACAGCCCCGGTTGCCGGGCGACCCGGACGACGAGAGTTACCGGCGGGCCGCCCACCGGCTCCACCGGGAGGCCCGGGCCGCCGCCCGCGTCGATCACCCTGCCGCCGTCGCCATCCACGACGTTGTGGTGGAGGCGGAGCAGCGGGACGAACGCCCGGGCCCCATAGGCCCCGACGAGCTCGACGCGGCCGAGGCGCTGGACGGACTCCCGTGGATCGTCATGGAGTTGGTGCCCGGCGAGTCCTTGCACGAAAGGCTCCGGCGCGGCCGGGTCGACGTGCCCGAAGCCGCCCGGATCGGCCTCGCCGTGCTCGGTGCCCTGCGCGCCGCGCACTCCGTCGGCATCGTGCACCGGGACGTGAAACCGGCCCATGTGCTGCTCGGCCCGCACCGGCGCGTCGTCGTCACCGACTTCGGCATCGCCCATGTGCAGGGCGAGGACCTGCCCACCGCGAGCGGGGAATCCACCGCCGGCTCGCCGGAGTTCGTCGCCCCCGAGCGGATGTCCGGCCGCATCGCCGGGCCCGCCTCCGACCTGTGGTCCCTGGGCGCCCTGCTGTACGCGGCCGTTGAGGGCTCGTCCCCGTTCCTGCGGACCACGCCGGAGGCCACGCTCGCCGCGATCCTCGCCGCCGAGCCGCCCGAACCGACCCGGGCCGGCCCCCTCGGGCCGCTGATCGCACGGCTGCTGGCACCGGACCCCGGACAGCGGCCGGACGCGGAGGAGGTCGCGAAGGAGCTGGAGGCGGTGGCGGGACCCACACCGACCGAGGCCCCCCGCAAGCCCGACGACCAGACCCCGCCACAGCCCGCCCCGGTGTCCGCCGCCGAGTCCGCTTCCGTGCCTGCCGCACAGTCCGGCCCGGTGACCGGCGCCGCGTCCGGTTCCGTGCTCGCCGGGCCCGACCCCGTGCTCGTGGCGCCCGACCCCGTGCTCGCCGCGCGGTCCGGCCCTGCGCCTGCCGCCGCGCCCCACCCCGGGCCCGCCGCGCAGCCCGGCCCTGGGAGCGGCGCCCTGCAGCAAGACCCCACACCACCCAAACGCCAAAGCCTGCTCCGCCCCGGCCCTCTCGCCCTCCTCTCCGCGCTGCTCGCCGGGGGCATAGGGGCCGTCACCCAGTTCGCCGACACCAGCAGCGCGGAGAGCGCCGGGCCGGCTGCCGACGCGACCGACGACTGGAGCCCGCATCCCGAGCCGGAGATGGCGGCCGTTCTCCACCTGCCGCGCCACTACCGCCCATTGGGCCGGACCGGCAGCGCGACCGCCCAGCCCCGCACGGCGCTCTACGGCGACGAGCGGACCGGCACGATCCAGGTCCGTCTCCTCTCCTGGGACAGGGCCCCGGCCTCCCCGATGGACCAGGCCGGCAAGGCGCCGGGCGCCGGGGGAGACACCCGGTACACCCGCACCGGCTTCCAGGGCCACGAAGCCGCCCTCGCCGACACCACGTACCGCCGGGGCGAGACCCCCAGGCGGCTCATGCGGCTGGTCATCCGCACCGACGACGACCGCATGTACGAACTGCGCGTCGACATGCCCAAGGGCACACCGGAGGAGGAAGAGGGCACCTCGGTGTTCGAGGGAGCCCGGGACCGGCTGGGGATCGTAAAAGGCTGAATCACCCCCACGGGCCACCGCACAACGTCCTGATCAGCGCGTTTGTTGCCAGCGGTCACTGGCGTCGTGTGTGCACTCGGTGAAGCCGTATTACCGACGGGTACCCAAAGGCTCCGCCGCGGCATACCCTGCGCCTCATGACGGACGCGCAGGCCGCCGAGAAGACGGCAGAGACCGGCACGGCACAGACCGGCACGAACCCCCTCGCCCCCGCCCCGGAGGGCGCCCGCACCGCCGCGGACGTGGTCACGCCCGAGCTGGTCGCCCAGCTCACCAAGGGCGTGGCCGGCTCGGGCAGGACCGCCAACCACACGCCGTTCACCGGCGAGAAGCTGGCCGACCTCCCCGAGTCGACGCCCGAGGACGTCGCGAGGGCCTTCGAACTGGCCCGCGCCGCCCAGGCCGTGTGGGCGCAGACGCCGGTACGGCAGCGCGCCGCCGTCCTGCTCCGCTTCCACGACCTGGTGCTGGAGCGCCAGGCCGAGGTGCTCGACCTCATCCAGCTGGAGACGGGCAAGGCCCGCCTGCACGCCCATGAAGAGGTCCAGGCCGTCGCGGTCGCCGCCCGGCACTACGGCCGCAAGGCCCCCGCCTACCTCCGGCCCAAGCGGCACGCAGGCGCCATGCCGACCCTCACGAAGGTCACCGAACTGCGCCACCCGCGCGGTGTCGTCGGCCAGATCGCCCCTTGGAACTACCCCCTGGAGCTGTCGGTCGGTGACGCGCTCCCGGCATTCGTCGCGGGCAACGCGGTCGTCATGAAGCCGGACACCGAGACCTGCCTGACCGCCCTGTGGGCCCGTGACCTGCTCATCGAGGCCGGGCTGCCCGCCGATGTCTTCCAGGTCGTCCTCGGCGACGGCCCGGTCGTCGGCCCCGAGGTCGTCCGGCACGCCGACTACGTCTCCTTCACCGGCTCCACCCGCACCGGCCGCGAGGTCGCCCAGGGCGCCGCCGCGCGGCTGGTCGGCGTCTCCCTCGAACTCGGCGGCAAGAACGCCATGCTGGTGCTGGAGGACGCCGACATAGAAAAGGCCGCGGCTGGAGCGGTCCGCGCCTGCTTCTCCTCCGCGGGCCAGCTCTGCATCTCCATCGAGCGGCTCTACGTCCACGAGTCCATCGCGGACGCCTTCCTGGAGCGCTTCGCCGCCCGCACGAAGGCCATGCGCCTCGGCACGTCCCTGGCGTACGGCGCCGACATGGGCTCCCTGGTCGGGGAACGCCAGCTCGAAACGGTCACGCGGCACGTCGAGGAGGCCGTCGCCAAGGGCGCGAAGGTCGTCGCGGGCGGTGTGGCGCGCCCGGACGTCGGCCCGTACTTCTTCGAGCCCACGATCCTCGACGGGGTCGCCACGGACATGTCCGTCTGCGGGGAGGAGACCTTCGGCCCGGTCGTGTCGGTCTACCGCTTCACCGACGAGGACGAGGTCATCGAGCGCGCCAACGCCACGGCGTACGGCCTCAACTCCTCGGTCTGGACGAGGAACGGCCGCCGCGGCCAGGAGGTCGCCGCCCGGCTGCGCACCGGCACGGTCAACATCAACGAGGGTTACGCCCCCGCCTACGGCAGCGTCCAGTCGCCCATGGGCGGCATGAAGGACTCGGGCCTGGGCCGCCGTCACGGCTCCGAGGGCATCCTCAAGTACACCGAGGCCCAGACGGTAGCCCACCAGCGGGTGCTCCCGATGGCCCCCTCACTGGGCATGGACGACGAGAAGTACGCCGAGTTCATGAGCCGCAGTCTCCGCCTGATGAAGGCATTCCGGTTCCGGTGATGCCCTAGAGGGGCGCGGGGAACTGCGCGATCAACCACTGACGGCCCGCACGCGACACTCAACGAGGAGAACACGTGCCTCAGGACGCTTACGACTACGACGTCATCGTGGTCGGCTCCGGTTTCGGCGGCTCGGTGACCGCCCTGCGCCTGACCGAGAAGGGCTACCGCGTAGGCGTCCTGGAGGCCGGCCGCCGCTTCACCCGCGAGACCCTCCCCAAGAACTCCTGGGACCTCAAGAACTACCTGTGGGCCCCGAAGCTCGGCATGTACGGCATCCAGCGCATCCATCTGCTGGGCAACGTCATGGTCCTGGCCGGCGCGGGCGTCGGCGGCGGCTCCCTCAACTACGCCAACACCCTCTACGTCCCGCCGAAGCCGTTCTTCGAGGACCCCCAGTGGCGTGACATCACCGACTGGCAGGACGAGCTGGCGCCGTACTACGACCAGGCCCGGCGCATGCTCGGCGTACGGCTCAACCCGACCATGACCCCCTCGGACGTCCATCTGAAAGCCGCGGCGGAGCGGATGGGCTGCGGCGACTCCTTCCATCTGGCTCCGGTCGGCGTCTTCTTCGGCGACGGTGAGGACGCCGACGGCACGGCGAAGGCCAAGCCGGGCCAGGAGGTGCCCGATCCGTACTTCGGCGGGGCGGGCCCGTCCCGCAGGGCCTGCGCGGAGTGCGGCGAGTGCATGACCGGCTGCCGCCACGGCGCGAAGAACACCCTCAACGAGAACTACCTGCACCTCGCCGAGAAGGCCGGCGCGGTCGTCCACCCCATGACGACGGTCGTGTCGGTCACCGACGACTCGCGCGGCGGCTACTCCGTCGCCACCCTGCCCACCGACGGCCGCGGCAAGAGGAAGGGCCGCACCTACTCGACCCGCCGGGTCGTTCTCGCGGCCGGCACCTACGGCACCCAGACCCTGCTGCACCGCATGAAGGCGGGCGGCCAACTGCCGTACCTCTCGGACAAGCTGGGTGAGCTGACCCGCACCAACTCCGAGGCCCTGGTCGGTGCCCAGACCGACGACCGGCGCTACCGCAAGGCGCACGGCGCGCCCAAGGCCGACTTCACGCGGGGCGTGGCCATCACGTCCTCGATCCACCCCGACGCCAGCACCCACATCGAGCCGGTCCGCTACGGCAAGGGCTCCAACTCGATGGGCAGCCTGTCCATCCTCCAGGTCCCCTACGCCGGGAGGAACTCCGGTACGTCACGGGTCCTGGGCTTCCTCACCCACGCGGCCAGGCACCCCCTGCTCGTGCTGCGCTCCCTGTCCAACCGCCGCTGGTCGGAGCGGACCATCATCGGCCTGGTCATGCAGTCGCTGGACAACTCCCTGACGACGTACGTGAAACCGTCGGGTCTCGGCCGGGGCCTGCTCACCGCCCGCCAGGGCCACGGAGCCCCCAACCCCAAGCAGATCAAGGCCGCGACCGAGGGTGCCTCGGCACTGGCCGCCGAGATCAACGGCTTCGCGGGCTCCAACGTCGGCGAGTTGATGGGCACCCCGCTCACGGCCCACTTCCTCGGCGGCTGCCCCATCGGCGACTCCCGCGAGACCGGCGTGATCGACCCGTACCACCGCCTCTACGGCCACCCCGGCATCTCGGTCGTCGACGGCGCCGCGGTCTCCGCCAACCTGGGCGTCAACCCGTCCCTCACCATCACCGCCCAGGCCGAGCGGGCGATGTCGTACTGGCCCAACAAGGGCGAGCCCGACCCGCGCCCGCAGCAGGGCACGGCCTACGCGCGTCTCCAGCCGGTCGAGCCGAAGTCCCCGGCGGTCCCGGCGGAGGCGTTCGGGGCGCTGCGGCTGCCGTTCCTCGGCATGCCGTCCGTACCGCCGAAGAACTGAGCGACAGCGGATACAGAAGAGGGACCTGCGCCCCCCTCCGAGCGCAGGTCCCTCTTCTGCTTGGTGCCGCGGCCTGCCGGCCGCTATGGCTTACGCCTGCACGCCGGCCTTGCGGCGACGGACCACGAAGATCGCGCCGGCACCGGCGACGACCGCGGCACCGCCGACCAGGCTGATCATCGGCAGGGCGGAGCTGGAGCCGGTCTCGGCGAGGCTGCCGGTGACCTCCGGCGTGTTGCCGCTCGGCTTCTCGTCGGTGACGGGCGCCTTGCCGCCTTCCTGCGGCTTGGTGCCACCGGTGTCCGTACCGGCCGAGACGATCTGGAACTTGTACGACACGTCGCCGAAGCCGGTGCACTCGGCGTCGTTGTCGCCGTAGATCGTCGCGCCGAGCGAGAAGCCGGCGCCGACCGGGGCGGACTTGCTGACGTTGAGGCGCAGCGGGATGTCGACCTCGTACTCGGGCTTCAGCTCGTCGGTGTAACCGACGTAACCGACCGCGTAGCCGCCCTCGTTGAGGTCGACCCAGATCTTGTCCTGGGGGTCCCAGGCCTGGAGCTGGACCTGCTTGCTGGAGAACAACTCCTCGCCGTTCTTGTCGGGGGAGGCCCCGGCGAAGAAGTCGAGGTCGTTGAGCGTGGAGTCGGAGTTGTTGGCCACGTTCAGCGAGAACTTGTGCCAGCCGCTGCCCGCCGAGATCTTGCCGGGCAGACCGGAGATGCTGACGTCGACCTTGGTGTCCTCACACACGGAGGGCTCGGGGTCCGGGGACTCCGACTCCTCGGGCTCGGACGCGCTGGGCGCCGGGGAGGACTCGCTCGCGGAGGCGCTCGGCGAGCTGGACGTCTCGGGAGCGGACTCGCTCACCGAGGCGCTCGGGCTCGGCGTCGTCTCGGGCGTGGACTCGCTCACGGACGGGGAGGGAGACGTCTCGGGAGCGGACTCGCTCACCGACGTGCTCGGGCTGGGCGTCGTTTCGTCGGTCGCGTACGCGGCCGGTGCCGCGAGCAGTGCCACCGGGGCTATGACCGCCGTAGCGGCCGCTGCTGCCATGGCGCGGCGAAGCTTCATGAAGACCTCGGAGAGTCCGGCGTACCGCGGGATGCGGCACGAACGTTGGGGGAGGCCTCCGCGTGTGGGGCGCGGGAGTGGCCCTTGGTTCGGCAGGTTTGATCCGTGAAACCTGTGAATGGTTGTGCCGGCATTCACAGAATCCTTATGTGGGCTGAGTCACACCCGAGACCTTCTTGTGAAGACTTGTGGAGGCGCTTTCCACACGCTTAGATCTTGGCTTCGTGTCTGAAAAGCCGTCCGACGACCAGCCGTCGGCCTCGGAGATCCCCGACGACGTCTGGGAGCAGTTCACCCGTGACACCGAGCGGGACATCCGTTCCTCCGCCCCGAAGGAGCCGTCCGCGCGGGCACGCATGGTGAGTGAGCGCCTGCGTGAGCAGGACGCCCGGGGCGAACTGCCTCCCGGGTGGCGCACCGGCCCGGCCTGGCAGGAGATGAACGGCCGTGCGGCCCGGCGCCGCAAGCTGTGGGCCGTGCTCGGTGTGCCCGTCGCGGTGGCCGTGGCGCTGGTGGCGCTGAAGCCGTCGCTGCTGCCCGGCGACCCCTTCGGCACCGGGGAGTCCCAGGCCGCCGAGGCCTCACCGCTGCCCGACGAGACGGCGGCGCCCACCGCCGCGCCGGGGGCGTCCGACCCGGAAGAGCCCACTCTTGACCGGCCGTTCGCCGGTTCCCCGGCCCTGCGCTGGGCCGACGGCGAGGCCGGCATCGTCCTTCCCGAGGCCGAGGCCGTCGGCCCGGTCTCCCAGGACCGGGTGGCACAGGCGCTGAAGCTGACGAAGAAACTTCTGGTGGGCGCCAACCTCGACCCGAAGACCGTGCGCGGGGCCCGTCCCGCGGCGGCGCTCTCCGTGCTCGATCCCAAGCAGCCCGAACTCCTCGACGAGCTCGACACCGGGCTGCGCTCCCCGAGCCGGGAGCACGACCCGGTGACGCTGTTCAGCCGCTTCGACCCCGACGAGGTGCGGCCGGTCGGCGACGTGGTCAAGACCCGCGGGCGCATGACGTTCAAGAAGGGATCGCACGGAGGCGTGGCGGTGCGCGCCGACTACACCTTCGTCTACCCCGTCGTGCGGGCCGACGGCCCCACCGAGGTCACCCGCACCATCGTCCGCCGGGTCCTCGACGTCGAACTCGCCGACCCCGCCCGCTACCAGGTCACACCGGGCCGGCTGCTCCTGCTCAACTACGACCAGGAGATAGGCAACTCCTCCTGCTTCGTCTACGACGGCTACCTGCACCCGGAGTTCTCGTCGAGCACGTCCGCGGGACCGTCGCCGAGCGGCCCGGCGACGGACCCGTACGACCGGAGCAAGGGCATCGAACACGGCGACGGTGATGACTGCGGGACGGTGACCCGCACCTGAGCAGAGCGAAGGGCCCCGCGGGGTGGAGCCGCGGGGCCCTTCTTCTCGTCAGCACCGACGTCAGGGCAGCGCCGGTGCCTGGAAGCGGCGCCGGGGGGTTGCGCCGCTGGTCTGTACCTCTGACAGTGGGGCAATGCGGGTGCCCGCGAGGGGACTTGGACTGTGTACGCATCGTGCTGGATGAACGCGGCGCCCGCAACCGTTTGACCCAGACTTGTGCATTTATGCAAGGTCCGCCGGTCGGCCCCGGGCGTCCCCGGAGCCGACCGTTCTCTTGGGTGACCGGGCTGCTGTCCCCTGCCGTCCGGTCACTTCCCTGGAGCGAGGTCCCACGACACACGGCACGATCCGTGCGTCTCATCGCCCCAGTGAGCCACGCGTGGTTCTTTCGGGCCCGCCCCTGGCTGGCACGGACACCGGGACCAACGACGTCGCGCGGGGGCGGTCACGCGCCGTACGGGTGAGAGGGATGCGGACGTCTGTCCCGGGAACACCGGTCCCGGCCGGGGGGCGGCGTCAGATCTTGCCGCGGCACAGCTCCAGCAGGGTCATCGCGAGCGCGGTGCCGGGCTTGCCCAGCGCCTGCCTGTAGTGGCCGAGGACGTCCATCTCACGGGACAGGTTCACGCGCCGGCCGCCGGAGGTGATCCGCGCCTCCTGGATGACGGCGGAGACGGCCACCCGTTCCTGGATCAGGCCGATGATCCGGTCGTCGAGCGCGTCGATCCGCTCGCGCGCGCCGGTGATCATGTCGGCGGCCTCGGGGGTGCGGGCGCCGGTCACGTCGATGGCGGTCATAGAGGGCTCCTCGTCGTCGGGGGCTGCCCCGGGGCGACAGGGCCCGGACGACGACAGGCGCCCCGGGCCTTGTCGGCCCGGGGCGCCTGGGAAGTCGCTTGTCAGTAGCTCAAGCAGCACGACCATGGCGTCCGGCGGGCCGGATGCCATAGGTAAAGACGAACGTCTGGTGCTTGAACATGAGGGCAAGTATGCACCGCGTACCAGGCCCGTCCAAGCTGGTTCGCATCCTGAGACGGGGCGGCTGTCCGGCACACGGAAGGAGCCCGGCCGTCCCCCGGTAGAATCGGGTGCACAAGACCCCCGCCCCACCGCCGGAAGGCACCCCGTGTCATCAGCGACTCCCGCTGCCACCGCCGCCGACACCGTCCTGGTCGTCGACTTCGGCGCGCAGTACGCCCAGCTCATCGCCCGTCGCGTCCGCGAGGCGCGGGTCTACAGCGAGATCGTGCCGAGCACCTTGCCGGTCCAGGAGATGCTCGCCAGGAACCCCGCGGCGATCATCCTCTCCGGCGGCCCCTCGTCGGTCTACGAGGAGGGCGCGCCCAGCCTGGACCGCGCGCTCTTCGAGGCCGGCGTCCCCGTCTTCGGCATGTGCTATGGCTTCCAGCTGATGGCGCGCACCCTCGGCGGCACCGTCGACAACACCGGCGCCCGCGAGTACGGCCGCACCGGCCTGCACGTCTCCAAGGTGTCCTCCACCCTCTTCGAGGGCACCCCCGCCGAGCAGCCCGTCTGGATGTCGCACGGCGACGCCTGCTCCGCCGCCCCCGAGGGCTTCTCCGTCACGGCCTCCACGGACGTCGTGCCGGTCGCCGCCTTCGAGAACGACGAGAAGAAGCTCTACGGCGTCCAGTACCACCCCGAGGTGATGCACTCCACGCACGGGCAGCAGGTGCTGGAGCACTTCCTCTACCGGGGCGCGGGCCTGACCCCGTCCTGGACCACGGGCAGCGTGATCGAGGAACAGGTCGCCGCCATCCGCGAGCAGGTCGGCGACCGGCGTGCCATCTGCGGCCTGTCCGGCGGCGTGGACTCCGCGGTCGCCGCGGCCCTCGTCCAGAAGGCCATCGGCTCGCAGCTGACCTGCGTCTACGTCGACCACGGCCTGATGCGCAAGGGCGAGACCGAGCAGGTCGAGAAGGACTTCGTGGCCGCGACCGGCGTGCAGCTGAAGGTCGTGGACGCCGAGGAGCGGTTCCTCAAGGCGCTGGCCGGGGTCTCCGACCCCGAGGAGAAGCGGAAGATCATCGGCCGCGAGTTCATCCGGGTCTTCGAGCAGGCCCAGGCCGAGATCATCGCCGACCAGGGCCCGGCCGTGGAGTTCCTCGTGCAGGGCACGCTCTACCCGGACGTCGTCGAGTCCGGCGGCGGCACCGGCACGGCCAACATCAAGTCCCACCACAACGTGGGCGGCCTGCCCGAGGACCTCGAGTTCAAGCTGATCGAGCCGCTGCGCAAGCTCTTCAAGGACGAGGTCCGCATGGTCGGCCAGGAGCTCGGCCTGCCGGAGGAGATCGTCCAGCGCCAGCCGTTCCCCGGCCCGGGCCTCGGCATCCGGATCGTCGGCGAGGTCACCAAGGAGCGCCTGGACCTGCTGCGCGAGGCCGACGCCATCGCCCGCGAGGAGCTGACGGCGGCCGGCCTCGACCGCGACATCTGGCAGTGCCCGGTGGTCCTGCTCGCGGACGTCCGCAGCGTCGGCGTCCAGGGCGACGGCCGCACCTACGGCCACCCCATCGTCCTGCGCCCCGTCTCGTCCGAGGACGCCATGACGGCCGACTGGTCGCGCCTGCCGTACGAGGTCCTCGCCCGGATCTCCACGCGGATCACCAACGAGGTCAAGGACGTCAACCGGGTCGTCCTCGACGTCACCTCGAAGCCGCCGGGGACGATCGAGTGGGAGTGACCCCGCGGCCCTAGGTGCGTTTGATCGTGCGCAGGGGATGGCCGGGCGTCCAGATCTGGACGACGAGGTACGTCTCGTCCTCGATGTAGGTCCTCACGACCTCCGTCAGCTCGGTGCGGAAGAGGTGGAACGGCTGCGGCGGCTCCACCTCTTCGACGTATCCGGCCTTGGTCTCCACGTCGTCGACCTCGATCGCCCTGCCGCTGATCCGGACGTCGCCGCCGCCCATGCCCGTGCCCTCCCCGGGGTTCGCCTGGAGCGCGAAGCGCGGGTCGCGGCGCAGGTCGAGGGCCTTGAGTGAGGCCGGCATCATGCCGAGCCAGAGTTCGCCGTTCAGGAACCGCACCTCAAGGCCGCTGGTGCGGGGCGAACCGTCCTTACGGAGGGTGGCGAGGACGTGGTGGGTGTAGGCGCCGAAACGCTTCTCGACGGTGCCGGCCAGATCCGGTTCGGCGGTGGCGAAAGCCGCCCAGTTCGCTGTCATGGGGAGAGTGTCGCGCCGAAATCCGACATCTTCTGTCGGCTATTCGTGGGGTTGGGGAGCCAGGGGGCACACGAGTGGGCACACGGTGCTCACAGGGGCGCTCGGGTCATCTTCACGAAACGCTTCTGTTCTTCCCGGCCTCACGGACGGTAACTTCCGCCCGTACGCAGAATCAGTGCTGGAGGACCTATGCACGGGCCCACCCCGCCCTTGCCGTTGCCCACCGACCGGCTGCGGTTCGCCATGCCGCCGATGCACGAGTCGGTCGAGGACGAGCGCCGGCACCGCAAGGAGCGGCTCGCGGGCGCCCTGAGGATCTTCGGCCGGCTCGGCTTCGAGGACGGCGTCTCCGGGCACATCACCGCCCGCGACCCGGAATTCAGCGACTGCTTCTGGGTCAACCCGTTCGGGATGCCCTTCCGGCACGTCACCGTGAGCGACCTCGTGCTCGCCAACCAGGACGGCCAGGTCGTCGAGGGCGGCTACCACGTCAACCAGGCGGCCTTCACCGTGCACGCCCAGGTGCACGCGGCCCGGCCCGACGTGGTCGCCGTCGCCCACTGCCACTCCGTGCACGGCCGGGCGCTCGCGGCGCTCGGTGAGCTGCTGGAGCCGATCACCCAGGAGAGCTGCGCCTTCTACGAGGATCACGCCCTCTACGACACATACACCGGAGTCTCCGTCGACGCCGAGGAGGGGCGGCGCATCGCGGCTGTGCTCGGCTCCCGCAAGGCGCTCGTGCTGCGCAACCACGGGCTGCTGACCGTCGGCGACTCGGTGGACGCGGCGGCCTGGTGGTTCGTGTCGATGGAGCGCTCCTGCCAGGTGCAGCTGACGGCCCAGGCGGCCGGGCGGCCGGTCCGGATCGACCACCGGATGGCGGTGGCGACGCGGGAGCAGCTGGGCGGCGACCTGGTGGCGTGGATCAACTACCAGCCCATGTGGGAGGACGTCAGCCGGAGCGAGCCGGGCCTGCTGGGCTAGCGGAGCCACTCGGCCTGTACGAGGTCGCCGATGGCGATGCTCCGCGGGCCGGTGGCGCGTGTGACCAGCAGTGTCAACACGGCACGCCGAACTTCACCCGTGTTGACCAGAGCGGGCAGACGCGAACCGGGTGGTGTAGGGCACAATTCGCTGTCGTCGCACGGGAGTTGTACAGCGGTGTTTCCGGGGTCCGGAAGGCCGGCGGTGGTGGGGTCGCGGGAAGGCGGGCGTCGGGAGTGGCGGTGCGGGAGGCGGGACAGGGCGGCGTGGACGCGGGCGGGTACGCGGGTGCGCATGCGGGTGCCTATGCCGAGGGGTACGCGGGCGGCTACGCCGGTGGTCACACCGGTGGGCACCCGGGCGGATCCGGAGGCGCCCATGGAGGCGGGTGCGCCGGTGGGCACTGCCCGCACGGGGCGCGGGAGGGGCACCGGCGGGCCGTCGCCGCGTTCCTGCGCCGGCGGGACGAGTTCGCGGCGGGGCAGGGGCTGCCGGCGGCGGTGGCCCACTCCGCGTCGGCCTCCCGCCAGTGGGTCTCCGAAGAACTGGCCCAGTCCGCCGAGCACGTCGCCGAGCGGGGGCGGGCCGAGGGGCACGCCTGGCTGACAGGCCTGTGGCGCCGCACGGCGGCCGTCGTGTGGGCCGCCGTGGTGCTGTTGCTCCTCGGGCAGGCCCTCACGGCGGTCGGTGCGGGCTGGACGGCGGCCCGTACGGCCGGGCTGGCGGCGGCGCTGGTGCTGGCCTCGTCGCTGACCGCCGCGTCGTGGTTCCACCGGGCGAAGGGCGGGGTGCTGGCGCCCCTGATCGGTGAGGACAACCGGCTGTCCACGTCCCGTACGGTCGCCGCGGCGTGGGTGCTCTTCGTGGCCTACTCGGTGCTCGTCCTCGCGGGGCGGCTGGCCGCCGCCTCCCGGCATCGGGAGCGGGACGCGCTGATCTCCGGGCTGGAACTCACCCGGGGCGCCGGGGTCGTGACCGTGCTCGCCGTGCTGTGCGGGATCGCAGTGCTCGTGCGGCGGGTGGTCGGGCTGCGGGTGCTGGGGCAACGGCTGCAGAAGGTCCGTGCCGACCGGCCCCGGGCCGCCGACCTGCTGACCGACGACGCGGGGCGGGGCACCTTCGCCGACATCCAGTACGTCGTGATCAGCTCTGTCGCCCTGGTCTTCGCGGCGGTACGGCTGGCCAGGCGGCCGGAGCAGCTGCCGGACGTGCCGTGGGGGCTGGCGGTGGTGGTGCTGGTGTCGGCTGCGACGTACATGGCCGGCAAGTACGCGGAGGGCGGCCGGCCGGTGATCCTCTCCGTGGTCCGGGCCCGGGAGGCGGGCGACCTGGACGGGCCCATCCGCACGGGGGACGACATCGAGATCCGGGGCGCCGGATTCGTGCCGCCGGGGGCGCAGGGGGCCGATCGGCTGGCCCGGATGGTCGTGCGCGTGGGCGCGGTGCACGTCCACGTGCCGCTGGTGCCGGTGCCCGGGGGTTTTCGCAACCCCACGGACACGTTGCTGACGGTGCCGGTGCCGGCGGATGTGGAGCCGGGGAGGGTGGAGGTGCAGGTGGTCACGGCGGCCGGGGTGGAGACGAATCGGTACGCGATCGACGTGACGGAGTGAGTGACGGCGCCCCGGACCGCACCCTCGGAGGCAGCCCCGCACCACCGGCGTGATGACAAAAGCCGTCCGCGCAGGATTGAGCGCGGTTCGTTTGTCGTACGTATGGTCTGTTGAGGGGGTCTCGGCACCGGCGGCGAGAGGGCGGCTAGCAGCGATGACTCACAGTATGCGCACGGACACGCACACCCCCCACTTCGGCGACGGGGGAGGCTGGCGGGACAACGCCACCCGCTACGCGCTGTTGCCGCTCCGCATCTTCCTCGGCGTGACCTTCATCTACGCCGGCTTGGACAAACTCACCGACAGCGGCTTCATGAAGGACTCCGGTGCCGGGTCGGTCGGCGACATGATGCGTGCCGTACGCGACTCCTCCGCCATTCCCGCCCTGGTCGACCTCTCCCTCAAGAGCCCTGCCGGTTTCGGCTACGCCATCGCCTTCGGAGAACTGGCCGTCGGCATCGGCACGCTGCTCGGTCTGTTCGCCCGCCTGGCCGCACTGGGAGGCGCGCTGATCTCCCTCAGCCTGTGGCTGACCGTGAGCTGGGCCTCCGACCCGTACTACTACGGCAACGACCTCGCCTACCTCATGGCCTGGACCCCCCTGATCCTGGCGGGCGCGCCCCTGCTGTCCCTCGACGCGGCGCTACGGTCGCGACGACGGCAGCGCAGCGGCGGCTACCGGTAGCAGGCCGCTCGCCGTCACGCCGGGTCCGCGCCCGTACGGGCTCTGCGGCGGCGTCGGCGTACGCGGCCCGTCAGGAGCGCCACCGCACCCGCCAGGCACAGCCCGCCCGTGACGAGGGGGATCGCCACGAACCACGGGATCTCCCAGGCACCGCCCGCGTCACCCGCGTAGAGGACGCCCGCCAGGACGAGGACGGGGCCCGCGATCAGCTTTCCGGGCTGGAGCTCATGACGTAGCACGGGTCACCTCCGCCTGTCCCAAGCCGACCTGGAGATCCAGGTCGAGGGTGCCGGACTTCTCGACGCCCTCGGCGGGGGAGAGGGTGACCTCCTTGTGCCGGCCCGGCTGTACGTCCACGTCCTTCGGGTCGTCGCCCGGCAGCCGGAGGTCGCCCATGCCCACCTCGACGTTCAGCCGCACGGTCACGTCCTCGGGTACGAGCACCTTGATCCGGCCCATGCCGACCTCCGCCCGTGTCGTGACCGTCTGCTTCCCGGACACGTCCAGCTTGCTCAGATCCAGAGTGCCCACACCCGTGCCCAGGTCGTAGCGCTGCCGTACGTCCGCCACGGTGGCGGGTTGCCAGGTGGTGCGCGTCCAGTGGGTGTCGATGTCCTTGGGCAGGGCCGCCGCCCCGGCGAGCAGGCCGGCCGTGATGATCGCCAGGAAGACCGAGCCGGCGCCGGTGCGGCCCAGGAAGGCGCTGACGGCTATGCCGAGTCCGATGACGGCGAGCGCACAGGACAGGCCCGTCTGCAGGCTGGTGCCGAGCGGATGCCCGTCCCATGTGCGGCTCGTGCCCAGGGCTCCCGCGAGCAGGGCCAGCAGGAAGACCCAGCCGCCGATCGAGCGCGGGCCACGCGGCTGGGGCGGCCGGGGACGCTGGGCGGGTATGTCCTCGCGGGCGCCGGGCTGGGTGCCGAGGCTGATGTTGACGGCGGCGGCGACATCCAGGTCGTGGGTGTCGCGCGGGCCCCACAGGTAGCCCGTGCCGCCGATGTGGGTGCCGTCCTTGACGATCGGGTCGCGCCACCAGGAGGAGGTGAGGAGCACCGGCGGGGCCTGCGGCTCCGGCGGGGCGTCGGCGGCGGCCTGGGCGGCCAGCGGGTCGGGGCTGGGGGCGCCGCGCTGGCGCGACCAGTAGCCGGCGCCGGCGAGGAGGAGGGAGAGGACGACGGCGAAGGTCAGCACCCCGCCGTTGTTCAGCATCGTCAGGAACACCCCGCAGCCGACCAGCGCGAACAGTACGGCCGCCAGGGCCTGGCCGTCGACGCGGCCGGTGAGCAGTTTGCGGACCTCGTTCTCCTCCTCGTCGTCGTACGGCACGAAGAGCCAGGCGAAGCCGTAGAAGAGAAGGCCGATGCCGCCGGTGGCGGAGAGCACGGCGAGGGTGATGCGGAAGATCACCGGGTCCATGTCGCACTGCCGCCCGAGTCCCGCGCAGACGCCGGCCAGGGTCTTGTGGCGGCGGTCGCGGCGGAAGGCGTGGGGCGGCCCGGACGGGGCGGCCTCCTCGGCGGGGGCGGCCGTACCGGGTGCTCCTCCCCGCTCCTCCGCCTCCGCCCGCCCGGGTCCCGGACCCGTCGCGGCGTGCTCGTGATCGGTCATGGGTCCATGGTGACGGGCGCGGCGCCCCGGCGGGAGTCTGAACGACCCTGGCCGGACCCTGATATCGGCCCTGAGGGGCGGCCCGGGAAGCGTTCGAGGGGCGCCCCGGGGAGATCAGGGGAGCCTTAGGGTCGACCCTGATGCTCCGGGCTCCCGCACATGTGACCATCAATGGCATGTCGGAAGCCGCAGCAGCGCCCCTCGCCGGACCGCGGCCGCCGCGCAAGCTCTACCGCAGCAGTGACGGACGCTGGCTCGGGGGCGTGGCGCGGGGCCTCGCCGGGCACCTCGGGCTGCCCGTGATCTGGGTACGGCTCGTCTTCGTCGGCCTGTTCATGGCCGACGGCCTCGGCGCGCTGCTGTACGCCGCGTTCTGGTTCTTCGTCCCGCTCGGCGTCGGCGGTGTCGAGGCGCAGAGGCCGCCGTCGCCCCTGGCCGCGGAGACGTCGCCCGACGGGCGCCGCAGACGCGTCGCGCGCAGGCCCGACAAGGGCCAGATCGTGGCCCTGCTCCTCATGGTCGTGGTGGCCATGGTCTTCGTGGGCAATGTGAACCTCAGCGGCGGAGCCAGGGCGTACCTCTGGCCGATGGTGTTCGTCGGCGCGGGCGTCGCCCTGGTCTGGCGACAGGCGGACAACGCCCGCCGGGCCCGCTGGGCCGAGGTCGGCCGCCGCCGGCGCACGGTCACGCTGCTGCGCTCGGTGGGCGGGGTGCTGCTGGTGACGGCCGGCGTCTCCGGCATCTTCGTCCTGCAGGGTTCCGCGGCCCACCTCGGCTCGGTCCTGCAGGCGGCCCTCGCGGTCCTCGTCGGGATAACGCTGCTCGCCGGGCCGTATCTCGTCCGCATGACGCAGGACCTCTCCGAGGAGCGTCTGATGCGCATCCGTGCCCAGGAGCGCGCGGAGGTCGCCGCCCATGTGCACGACTCGGTGCTGCACACCCTCACGCTGATCCAGCGCAACGCGGAGAACGCGAGCGAGGTCCGCCGCCTGGCCCGCGCCCAGGAGCGCGACCTGCGCACCTGGCTCTACAAGCCCGAGGGCACCGGCAAGGACGAGGCCGACGAACCCACCACCCTCGCCGACGCCGTCCGGCGCAACGCGGCGGAGGTGGAGGACAAGCACGGCGTGCCCATCGAGGTCGTGGTCGTGGGTGACTGCCCGCTCGACGAGGGGATCGCCGCACAGATGCAGGCCGCGCGGGAAGCAATGGTGAACGCCGCCAAGTACGGTGGCGAGGGCGGCGCCGTACAGGTCTTCGCCGAGGTCGAGGGGAAGACGGTCTTCGTGTCCGTCCGGGACCGCGGCCCCGGCTTCGACCTCGACTCGATACCCGCCGACCGGATGGGTGTCAGGGAATCGATCATCGGCCGTATGGAGCGCAACGGCGGCGCGGCGCGGCTGCGCGCGGTGCCGGACGGCGGCACGGAGGTCGAGCTGGAGATGGAGAGGGCGGAGAAGACGTCATGAGCGAGCCGACCGAGGCGAACGGTACGGCGGGACCGGCGGAGGCGGCCGGGCCCGCGGATTCGGGCGGCGGCCCGGGGCGTCATGTGCGCGTGGTCCTCGTGGACGACCACCGCATGTTCCGTACGGGGGTCCAGGCCGAGATCGGGCAGACCGAGCAGACCGGTGTCGAGGTCGTCGGCGAGGCCGCGGACGTCGACCAGGCGGTCACGGTGATCACCGCGACCCGGCCCGAGGTGGTCCTCCTCGACGTGCACCTGCCGGGTGGGGGCGGCGTCGAAGTGCTGCGGCGCTGCGCGCCGTTGATGGGTGACACCGAGCAGCCGGTCCGCTTCCTGGCGCTGTCCGTGTCGGACGCGGCGGAGGACGTGATCGGCGTGATCCGCGGCGGGGCCCGCGGATACGTCACCAAGACGATCACCGGCACCGACCTCGTGGACTCGATCTTCCGCGTCCAGGAGGGCGACGCGGTCTTCTCCCCGCGGCTGGCCGGGTTCGTCCTGGACGCCTTCGCCTCCACGGACGCGCCGCCCGTCGACGAGGACATGGACCGCCTGACCCAGCGCGAGCGCGAGGTGCTGCGGCTCATCGCGCGGGGCTACGCGTACAAGGAGATCGCCAAGCAGCTGTACATCTCCGTCAAGACGGTCGAATCGCATGTCTCGGCGGTGCTGCGCAAGCTCCAGCTCTCCAACCGGCACGAGCTCACGCGCTGGGCGACGGCTCGCCGGCTGGTCTGACGTCGGCGCTCACACCACCCGCGTCGCCCCCGCGTACGGCATCTCGTCGAGCAGGGCGACGCGCACCGGCGCCGAGGGGTTCGGCGCGTGGATCATCCGGCCGTTGCCCACGTAGATGCCGACATGGCTGATGCCGGCGTAGAAGAAGACCAGGTCGCCGGGGAGGAGTTCGGAGCGGGAGACGCGGCGGCCGGCGGCGATCTGGGAGTACGTCGTGCGGGGCAGGGCGACACCCGCGGCGCGATACGCGGCCTGGACCAGGCCCGAGCAGTCGAAGGCGTTCGGGCCGGTGGCGCCCCAGACGTAGGGGCTGCCGAGCTTTTGGTACGCGTAGGCGACGGCGGCGGACGCACGGGAGTTGGGCGCCTGGGACGGGGCGGAGCCGGGGGCCGTCAGGGTGTCCCGCGGGCCCGTCGAGCGTGTGGCGCGGTCCGGCGATACGCCGAGCCGGGAACGTTCCTGCGGGTCCAGCCGGGACAGCAGCTGCCGGGCGGAGCCCAGCTTGCCGGTGATCGTCTTCTTGTGCTGCTTCAGCTCCGTCCGGCGCGACTTCAGGGAGGTCAGCTCGATGTGGGCGGCCCCGCGCAGCTGCTCGATCTCCCGGAGCCGCTTGCGCACGCCCGCGACGGCGGCGTTCTGCCGGTTGCCGGCCCGCTCGACGAACTCGGCGTTCTCCAGGTACCGGTCGGGATCGTCGGACAGGGCGAGCTGCACCGCGGGGTCCAGGCCGCCGGCGCGGTACTGGGCGGCGGCGACCGAACCCAGGGCGTCACGGGCGGAGTTGAGCCGCTCTTCCTTGCGTGCCGCCTGGTCCTGGAGGTCCTTCAGCCGCTGCCCGGCCGCGTCGGCCTTCTCCTTCGCGCCGTTGTACTTCTCGGTGGCGGCCTCCGCCTCCTGGTACAGCTTGTCCACCTTGGCCTTGACCTGGCCGGGGGTGAGCTGTGGTTCGGCGTGTCCGGTTCCGTCGAAGCCCGTCGCCGTCGCCGCGCCCGCGAGGGCGATCGTGGCGGCCGTACGGGCCTTGCCGCCACCCGTCGAGCGCTGTCGGGGCTTGCGGTGTGCTGCCACCTGGAGGCCACGTCCTTTCCTCGACCGCCGACGGGGTGCGTGCGGCCGCCGGGGGAGCGGACGGGCGGCCTGCGCGTCCGGCGACGGCCCGCACAGGGGGGAGCGGACCGCCGCCGGACTCTTCGGCGGTGGTGTCCGACTGCCGCCCCTGGCCCGGGCGGCGGTGGGGAGCCGGGCACCTGGTGAAGGACGCTAAACGTCGCCGTGGCGGGCCGGTGGCAGGTGTGCGGAAGTGTCTTGAGAGGACCGGCGGTGACCGTATGCGACCGTGGTCCCGCCTCGACGCCATCGACTTCACTCAGCGTGATGACCGATGCGCCGAATCGTGGGCGAGTGACCGCGATCGGGTGCTATGGGGCGCATATATGCATCCCTGGGCCGGTGTCGGGTGGCCTCGGAGCCCCTGATTAGGCTCCGGCCTCATGGACGTACTCATCCACCTCGTCGTCGGCCTCCACATCATCGGCATCGCCTCCCTCCTGGGCGGCTTCCTCACCCAGATGAAGGCGATGGGCGAGGGTACCGCCCGCTACACCCCCGCGATGCTGCACGGCGCGCTCACGATGCTGGTCACCGGCGTGATCCTGGTCGGTCTCAACCAGGCCGACGACCAGACCGTGAACAACATCAAGATCGGGGTGAAGCTGGCGCTGCTGATCGTGATCCTCGGCCTGGTCTACGTGAAACGGGACGACGAGAGGGTGGACAAGGGCCTCTTCGGCCTGGTCGGCCTGCTGACCACGGCGAACATCTTCATCGCCGTGCTCTGGACCTGACCCGGGAGCGCCTGGCGCCGGCCCGGGCCGAGGTGATCGCCCAGGCGGTGCACCCGAGCCAGGCGGCCACCGCCATCCACAGCAACGCCTCTCCGGGGACGTCGAGCCAGGCGACGTCCAGGGCGTCGGCGACCGCCAGGGTGGCCACGGCCGTCACGACCGCGGCGAACACGGTCGACCAGCGCCGTACGTCGTAGTGGTGCCGGGGCCAGAAGAGCTCGGCGAGGAGCAGGGCGACGCAGGCGATCAGCGCGAGCACGAGCAGCGTGACGGCCGTCGTGCGCAGGGCGCCGGCGTTCTCCTCGTTCCACAGGTACAGGCGCGCGCTGTCGGCGCTGAGGAGTTTCGCCCCGGCCAGTGAGGAGACGGCGAGGGCGCCGGCCGCGAGCCACTGGTCCCCGCGCCCCTCCTCCACCTGCCGGGGCTGGAAGCGGAACAGGGCGAAGCCGTAGAGCGCGAGGCCCAGCCAGAACAGCACCAGGGCCGCGTGGGCGAGCCAGGCCGCCGCATGTGCCGCGGCGAGCGTGGCGCCGAGCACCGCGAGCCCCTGGGTGGCCACGCAGCGCAGGAACACCGTTCCGCGCCGCCCCCTGGCCCGCACGGTGAGCAGCACCGCCCAGAGCAGCAGGGCGAGCGCCAGCAGCGCCTCGGCGAGGGGCTGCCGGCCGGCCGCGGAGAAGCCGGTGCCGAGGACGGCGGTCGCCGCCACGGTGGTGAGCGCGGCCGGCGCCTCCGCCCGCCATCCGCCGTGCGCCCGCTGGGCGAGGCCCGCGGCCGCCACCAGCCAGGCCGCACAGGCCGGGACGAGGGCGATGCGGGAGAGGACCTCGTACCCCGCCGAGTCGAGACCGACCGACACGAGGCCGGTCGCCAGCGCATACGTCGCCCACCAGGCGGCAAACGGGGAGGGACCGGACATAGTGCCGATGCTAGAGAGCGGCGCCCGCGTGACGAGAGGGGCACGCGCGCGTGCCCCTCAAAATCACAACGAGACCGCTCAGGCCGGGCGTACCACGCTGTGGATCGCCGACTCGCCGTCGTAGTAGATCGACTCCTCGCGCACGTACGTGCCGGGCTTCGGGGCGTGGATCATCATGCCGTTGCCGATGTAGACCCCGACGTGGGTGACGTCGTCGTAGAAGAAGACCAGGTCACCGGGCTGGGCCTGGGAGAGCGGGACCGTGGCGCCGGCGTTCACCTGGTCGTAGGTCGTGCGCGGCAGGGTGACGCCCGCGGCCTTCCAGGCGGCCTGGGTCAGGCCCGAGCAGTCGTAGGAGCCGGGGCCGACGGCGCCCCACACGTACGGCTTGCCGATCTGGGCGCGGGCGAAGGTGAGCGCCTTGTCGGCCTTGGTGGCGTACGAGGAGTCGGCCGGGGGCGCAGGGGAGGACGAGCCGGTGCCGGACGACCCCGACGGCGAGCTGTCCTGCTGCTGGGCGGCCTCGTCCCGGGCCTGCTGCTGCGCGGTCTGTTGCCGGGCCAGCTCGTCGGCCTTGCGGGCGGCCTCCTCGCGCTTCTCCTTCTCGATCGCCGCGAGCCGGGCCTTCTCCTCGGCGGTCAGCTTCGACATCAGCTCGCGCGCGTCGGCGAGCTTCCGCTGGACGGTGGCCTTGGCCGTCTTCAGGTCGCCCTGCGACTCGGTGAGCGTCTCGAGGCTCTCGGTGGCCTCCTGGCGCTTCTCCATCGTCTCGGACTGCTGCGTGACGTAGTCGTCGACCGCGACCTTCTGACGGCCCGTCATCCGGTCCATCAACTGGGTCTGGTCGAAGTAGTCCTGCGGGGTGTCCGCGAGCAGGAACGTCGCCGTGTCCGGGGCGGCGGCGCCGGTGCGGTACTGGGCGGAGGCGAAGGAACCCAGCTGCTCGCGCGCCTCGTTGAGCTTCTGGGTGCGCTGGGCGACGTCGTCGATGAGGGTGTCGGCGCGCTTGCGCTGCTTCGCGGTCTTCTCCTTGGCCGCGTTGTACTTGTCGGTCGCCGACTCGGCCTGGCGGTACAGGTCGTCGACCTTCTTCTCGACTTCCTCCAGGCTGGGCTTGTCGTCGGCCTCGGGGGCGGCGTTGGCCGACTGGGACAGCAGGGCCACGGACGTGAGGGCCGCCGTTGCGAGGGCGGGGGTCCGTATGCCTGCCACGCGCGTACCCGTAGGACGCGACTTGCGGTGCGACGCCAAGGGAGGCGACTCCTTCCATGTTCCGCCTACCGGGTTAGCTGTCGGGTTCGGGCGGGTGGTTCGGAAGGTTTGCCCTACGGCCGTCTCCGCACAGGGAGTCGGGCCGATTCACCCCAGGTTCACGGTTGGGTCCCCGGCTCCGGCTGCCGCTGCGGCACGCCGGACTCGGCGGAGGCCGCGCGGCCCGGCGACGTTCGCCGGTGGGGGTCATGCGGCCTGGTCGCACCGTAGCCAATTCGTGTGGCCTCTGTGAAGGTTGATGGGTGATATGCCCGATACATTTTCGTGACCTTACTCATGAGCGTTGCAGAGAGTGAACGATCGAGGGGGGTTGGTCATGAAAGGTCCACAATCGCGGGGGTTGTAGCAGGGCGTGATCATGCGGTCATGGACGGCGACATCGCGCCGCCGGGCGAACGGCGTGATCCCCGGGCGCGCGGCGATGTTCTCAGGGCGGCGGCGGGCTGTCAGTGGGGCGCCCTAGACTCGGAGAGCGATGAGCAGCCTCTTTGACGACAACTTCCTGGCGAACCTCCAGGCCCAGCGGGGCCCCGCGGACGAGCCCCCGCCGCCGCCCGAGGACGATCACGTACCGGAGCCGATTCCGGACGATCTGTTCGGCGGGAAGTTCGACATGCCTCCGGACCGGGACGCCTACTACCGGGACGGCGCCCCCCGCCCGGTGGTGGACACCGCCACCCTCCTGGAAGGGCTGAACGACAACCAGCGCGCCGCCGTCGTCCATTCCGGCTCCCCGCTGCTCATCGTGGCCGGCGCCGGCTCCGGCAAGACCCGTGTGCTCACGCACCGCATCGCCCACCTGCTCGCCGAGCGGGACGTGCACCCGGGCCAGATCCTCGCGATCACCTTCACCAACAAGGCCGCCGGCGAGATGAAGGAGCGCGTCGAGCAGCTCGTCGGCCCGCGCGCGAACGCCATGTGGGTCATGACGTTCCACAGCGCGTGCGTGCGCATCCTGCGCCGGGAGAGCAAGAAGCTCGGCTTCACGTCCTCCTTCTCGATCTACGACGCCGCCGACTCCAAGCGCCTGATGGCCCTGGTCTGCCGCGACCTGGACCTCGACCCCAAGCGCTTCCCGCCGAAGTCCTTCAGCGCCAAGATCAGCAACCTGAAGAACGAGCTGATCGACGAGGAGGACTTCGCCGCCCAGGCCACCGACGGCTTCGAGAAGACCCTCGCCCAGGCCTACGCGATGTACCAGTCGCGGCTGCGCGAGGCGAACGCCCTCGACTTCGACGACCTGATCATGACGACGGTCAATCTCCTGCGCGCCTTCCCCGACGTCGCCGAGCACTACCGCCGCCGCTTCCGCCACGTGCTGGTGGACGAGTACCAGGACACCAACCACGCCCAGTACGCCCTCGTCCGGGAACTCGTCGGCACCTCCGAGCACCCCGTCGACGTACCGCCCGAGGCCGAGGTCCCGCCCGCCGAGCTGTGCGTGGTGGGCGACGCCGACCAGTCGATCTACGCCTTCCGCGGCGCGACGATCCGTAACATCCTCCAGTTCGAGGAGGACTACCCGGACGCGACGACGATCCTGCTCGAGCAGAACTACCGCTCCACCCAGACGATCCTCAGCGCGGCCAACGCGGTCATCGAGCGCAACGAGTCCCGCCGCCCCAAGAACCTGTGGACCAACGCGGGCGCCGGCGCCCGGATCACCGGCTACGTCGCCGACACCGAGCACGACGAGGCGCAGTTCGTCGCCGAGGAGATAGACCGTCTCACGGACGCCGGCGAGGCCAAGGCCGGCGACGTCGCCGTCTTCTACCGCACCAACGCCCAGTCCCGTGTCTTCGAAGAGATCTTCATCCGCGTCGGCCTGCCCTACAAGGTCGTCGGCGGTGTCCGCTTCTACGAGCGCAAGGAGGTCCGGGACGTCCTGGCCTACCTGCGCGTGCTGGCCAACCCGGAGGACTCGGTGCCGCTACGCCGGATCCTCAACGTCCCCAAGCGGGGCATCGGCGACCGTGCCGAGGCGATGATCGACGCCCTGTCCCAGCGGGAGAAGATCAGCTTCCCGCAGGCGCTCAAGCGCGTCGACGAGGCGTACGGCATGGCCGCGCGCTCCACCAACGCCGTCAAGCGGTTCAACACACTGATGGAGGACCTCCGCACCATCGTCGAGTCCGGCGCCGGACCGGCCACGGTGCTGGAGGCCGTGCTGGAGCGCACCGGGTACCTCGCCGAGCTGCAGGCCTCCACCGACCCGCAGGACGAGACCCGGATCGAGAACCTCCAGGAACTCGCCGCCGTCGCCATGGAGTTCGAGCAGGAGCGCGGCGAAGGGGAGCAGAGCACCCTGTCCGAGTTCCTCGAACAGGTCGCGCTGGTCGCCGACTCCGACCAGATCCCCGACGAGGAGGACGGCGACGGCGTCATCACGCTGATGACCCTGCACACCGCCAAGGGCTTGGAGTTCCCCGTCGTCTTCCTGACCGGCATGGAGGACGGCGTCTTCCCACACATGCGCGCCCTCGGGCAGGCCAAGGAGCTGGAGGAGGAGCGGCGCCTGGCCTACGTCGGCATTACGCGCGCGCGGGAGCGGCTGTATCTGACGCGCTCCACGCTGCGCAGCGCCTGGGGCCAGCCGTCGTACAACCCGCCCTCCCGGTTCCTGGAGGAGATCCCGCCGGCCCACCTGGAGTGGAAGCGGACGGGAGGGACCGCACCCGCCTCCTCCGGTCCGGTCTCGGCGGTGGCGGCCTCGCTGTCCTCGTCCCGCTCGCGCTCGTCGGCGTCGGGAGCCTCCGGTTTCGCCACGCGCCGCACCTCCGAGAAGCCGGTGGTGTCCCTGGCGGTCGGGGACCGGGTCACGCACGACCAGTTCGGGCTCGGGACCGTCGTCGCGGTCAAGGGCACGGGCGGGAACGCCGAGGCGACGGTCGACTTCGGCGAGGCCAAGCCGAAGCGGCTGCTGCTGCGGTACGCGCCGGTGGAGAAGCTGTAGTTCTGTGAGGTGAGCCCCCGCTGGTCGGACCGGCGGGGGCTGCCGGGACGTTACGTCGGGTCGATGCCGTGGCTGCGCAGCCACGGGAGCGGGTCGATCGGCGAGCCGCCGGCCGTGTGGACCTCCAAGTGCAGATGAGGGCCCGTCGAGTTGCCGGAGTTGCCGGAGCGGGCGATCGGATCGCCGGCCTTCACGGTCGTACCCGAGGGGACCGTGTAGGTGGAGAGGTGGCAGTACCACGTCTCCGTGCCGTCCTTCGCGGTCACGATCATCATGTTGCCGTACGCGCTGTTCCACTGCGTGCGCACGGTGCCGTCGGTCACGGCCATCACGGTCGTGCCGTACGAGACGGGGAAGTCGATGCCCGTGTGCAGGGACATCCAGTTGATGCCGGACTGGCCGTAGTAGGCGCTGAGTCCGTGCCGGGCGACCGGCAGGGCGAACTTGGGGCGCAGTCGCTCCTTGCGGGCCGCCTCCTCCGCCGCGCGCTTCTTCTCGGCGGCCTGCTGGGCCTTGAGGTCGATGCGCTCCTGCGTACGGCTGGCCCGGTCGGCGAAGTCGTCGGCGCCGGCGGTGAGGCTCTGCAGCTGTGTGTCCAGCTTGTTGTTGGCGGCGGCCGGCTTGACCGGCTGCGCGTCCGCCGCGGTCGTCTGCGCCTCAGCGGCACTGTCGTCGGCGAAACTGCCGACGGAGGCGGCGGCGATCCCGGCGACACCCATCACGCACGCCGACGGCACCGCGATGGTCATCAGCGCCGAGCGCTTGGGCGGCGTACGGCGGCGGGAACGGGAACCGGCGCGCGATGCCGCCCGCGAGGGCGGCGCTGCGACGTCCTCCTGACCGTCCAGGAGCGGGGTGACGACGGGCAGTTCACCGGTGGCGGCCGGCTCGCCGCTGTCCGCGGCGGGGTCCTGGTAGCCGGCCCCGGTGGAGTCGTCGTACGTGAGCTGGTCGAACGTCGCGGTCTCGTGCTGGTCGAAGGTTTCGGCGGGGTGCTCGTACGCCTCGGGAGCCGGTGCGGCGGTGCCGTCGGAGTTCCACTGTGTTGCGTCGTAGGCACCCGTGTCGAAGGTCTGCGTGCCCCACTCCCATTGCTGGGTGTGGTCGGCGGGGTTGCCTGACTGGTCGGGCTGGAGCCAGGCGCCGGCCTCCCACTGCCCGGTGGCGTCGGGAGACGGGGCCTGGGACGGGATGACCGGCATCGGCTGCTGCTCGGCCGTCCAGGAGGTCGTGTCGTAGACCCCGGTGTCGTAGGCGGCGTGGTGCTGGGCCGCGTACGCGTCGTAGTGCACGTTCTCGTGCGTGCCGGTGGGCCAGTGGCCGGTGTCGTAGGTTCCCGTGTCCTGGCCGCTGCCCGGCATGTCGCCGAAGAGGGGGTCGGTCGCGAAGCTCGCGGTGGCGTGCCCGGTGGCATCGAAACCGGTGCCGTGGGTACCGGTGGAGTCGAATCCGGTGGCGGTGTAGTCGCCGTACGTGGTGAAGTCGCCGTACTGGGCTTCCTGGGTGCCGTACGGCGCGTAGGGCGCGGAGGCGGCGTCGGAAGCCGGAGCCGGGGTCATGGTCCCCGACGGGTGACGGTCGTTCACCAACTTCTCTTTCGCCTCGACAACAGGGGCTGCCAGAGCAGTGCGGCGACTGTACCCGGCGGTATGCGGGCACGACAATCTTCGGCAGGTTTCGCGCGCGCAGGAAACGGGCATTCGGCCGCGTTTTGGCGGACCGCGGACACGGGCTTGGCCCTGTGTTCGAAGTTTGTTCGAGGTTGATCGGTACTGCGGCGTTGAGTGACCGCTGTATGACGAGTCTCAGGCGACCGTCAGACCGCCGGTGCGTTCGACGGACGGTTCACCCGGGCGGGCCGTGTCGAGGACCTGCCGTATGCCGTTGGCGACGGCGGGGTGCACGGGCAGCGCGAGATGGCCGATGCCGGTGACGCGCACATTCTGCGCCGTCAGATCGGGATGGTCGATGCACGCCGTCTCCAGCGGGACCATCACATGATCCAGGTCGCTCCAGAAGCTGACGAAGTGCGTACGGCAGTCAGGGGCGGGCAGAGTGAGCTCCTCGAGCACCGGTGAGCCGGGGCGCATCTGGCGCACGATGGGGTGCGCGTTCGCCACGGGCATCACTCGGGTTCCGGAGTGCGGCGTGCCGAGCGTGACAAGAGTGCGTACGCGGGTGTCGCCGCCGAGCCGCTGCACGTAGTAACGCGCTATCAGGCCGCCGAGGCTGTGCCCGACCACGTCGACCCGGTCGGCCCCCGTGCGCTCGCAGATCTCCTCGATGTGCCGGCCGAGCAGCTCGGCGGCGGCGCGTATGTCGCAGGTCAGCGGCGAGTAGTTGAGGGACTCGATCTGCTGCCTGCCGTGCTGGGCGAGGCTGCGGCGCAGCAGGACGAAGACCGAGCGGTTGTCGATGAAGCCGTGCAGCAGGACGACCGGAGGCTTGGCCTGCGTGGGCAGTTGGGCGGCGCCGTCCGCAGGCGGTGCCGGGGCGGGGGCGCGCCGCTCCTGGGTGATGCCGGACGGGTAGAGGAGGAGATGCCCGGCCAGGATCGCGACCTCCAGGGCGGTGGCCTTCAGGAGAGCCAGGGAGAGTCCGGCCAGTCTTCCCGGCAGCAGGCGCTCGCACAACGGAAGAAAGGGCAGAGCAGCCCTGGTGACCTTCATGGCCGACCTCCTGTCGGCACGCGGGAGGACGGCTCCGCCCCCCGTGTGCCCTCGTGGAAAGCAGCTGCGAAGACGGCCGGCCGTGACCGCGAGAGCGGCGTGAGCCGCGTGAGCTGCGGGGACAGAGCACGGCGCGTGGCGTGTGTGACGCCGGTGGTGTGACGGAGGTCCCCGATCGGTGGGGTGACGAGGCTCCCCGCTGGTGCGCCGTGTCTGCCCTGCGTGCTGTGCGTGCGGTGCTTGCCCTGCGTGTTTTCGCCGAGGTGTCCGACCGCCGCTGTGTGTGGTGGACGGCGCGGCGGTAGGGCAACCCCGATGCGGCTCCCCTTGCGCTTGTCCCATCGTGTGATTTCCCCCTCGGTACGCACCCCGAAACTGCCGGTTGCGGGATGCTGGAGATAACGTTCGTTCACTTGCCCGGACGGTTCGGGGTGGGGTGTCCGTGCGGTGCGGCGTGTACGGCTTGCCCGATGTGTGCGGTACTTGTCGGTACGGATGGATGTAGTCGCTTCATGGAGGCAGTGATGGGTGTGGCAGCCGGTCCGATCCGCGTGGTGGTGGCCAAGCCGGGGCTCGACGGCCACGATCGCGGGGCCAAGGTGATCGCGCGGGCCCTGCGCGACGCCGGTATGGAGGTCATCTACACCGGGCTCCACCAGACTCCCGAGCAGATCGTCGGCACCGCGCTCCAGGAGGACGCCGACGCGATCGGGCTGTCCATCCTCTCCGGAGCGCACAACACGCTCTTCGCGGCGGTGATCGACCTGCTCAAGGAGCGGGACGCGGAGGACATCCTGGTCTTCGGCGGCGGGATCATCCCCGAGGCGGACATCCCCCTGCTGAAGGAGAAGGGCGTCGCGGAGATCTTCACTCCGGGCGCGACGACGGCGTCCATCGTGGACTGGGTCCGGACGAACGCGCGCCAGCCCGCGGAGGCGTAGGCCTGCGGCGGGCCGGCCCGGGCGCCATGGCCCTGCCGGTGCCCGCACGCCCTCGGTCCGGTGGAGCCGCTTCGTCGGGCGGACGGCTGCGACCGCCTCTGGCGGCCGTCCCCGTAGTCGGCATGCACGGCGGCAGCCGGTTGCCGGAGGGCGCCCGTCGCCGGACGGGCGGACCGGGGTCAGGCCGCTCCCAGCTCCTCGGCCATCGCCGCGCGCAGACGCAGGGTCGTGACCAGGCGCTGGAAGGCCTCCGCCCAGTAGCCGCCGGCTCCCGGGGACGCGTTCTCCGGTTCGTCCGGCACGGCCAGCAGGGCGTCGAGCCGGGAGGCCTCGGACGGGGCGAGGCAGCGCTCGGCCAGGCCCATGACTCCGCTGAAACTCCATGGATAACTCCCCGCGTCCCGAGCGATGTTGAGCGCGTCCACGACGGCCCCGCCGAGCGGCGCGGTCCACGGCACCGCGCACACCCCGAGCAGCTGAAAGGCCTCGGACAGGCCGTGCGCGGCGATGAAGCCGGCCACCCACGCGGCCCGTTCGGCGGCGCCCAGTGTGCCGAGCAGCTTGGCCCGCTCGGCCAGGGACACCGCACCCGGACCGCCCGCCTCCGGCGCCGACGGATCGCCGAGCAGCGCCCGTGACCACTCGGCGTCCCGCTGGCGCACCGCCGCCCGGCACCACGCCGCGTGCAGTTCGCCCTGCCAGCCGTCCGCCACCGGCAGCGCCACGATCTCCCGGGGCGTGCGCCCGCCGAGCCGCCGCGACCAGGTCCCGAGCGGCGCCGCCTCCACCAGCTGACCGAGCCACCAGGACCGTTCGCCCCGTCCTGCCGGGGCCTTCGCCACGACGCCGTCGCGTTCCATGCCCGGATCGCACTCGTGCGGCGCCTCGACGGCGATCGTCGGGGTGCTCTTCGTGGTCCCCCCGGGCCCCTTGCTCACGAGGCCGGTCCCCGGCGACTGCGCGGTCTGCAGGTGGTCGATGGCGACACACGCCTCCGCCCTGACCGCCATCCGCGCGGCGAGCGCCGAACCGGGCAGCGCCGACAGCAGTTCCGCCGCCGTCGCCCGGACGTTGCGGCCGCGGTCGGCCAGGGCCTGTTCCAGGAACGGCTCGTCGTCCGGGCCCAGGCCCGCGCGCAGGGAATCGAGGAACATCAGCCGGTCCTCGGCCCGTTCCGTCGCCCACGTCGTCGCGAGCAGGTCGCGGGCGGCGGCCGGTTCGCGTGAGCGCAGGGCGGACAGCAGGGCGACGCGTTCGGCGAACAGGCCCTCCTGCCACAGCTGCTGGACCCTGTCGTCGTCCTCGAGGTGCGGCAGGGCCGCTCCGCCGCCCGGGGTCGCGCGCAGGGCGAACCGCCAGTCCGCGTTCAGCCGGGCCATCCACAGGGCTCGCGGGCCCGCGAACTCCAGCGCCGCCGGACGCAGGTCGGTACGGCCCCGGGCCGCGTCCAGCAACGCCGGAAGCGCCTGCGGAGGCGGCGCAAAACCACGGGCGTTCGCCGCCGCGAGCCACTGCGGCAGCAGCTCCGTCAGGTCGGGCGCGGCGCCCCGCCGGCCGCCGCCGGACGGGCCGGGGCGGTCGGCGAGCAGCATGGCGAGCCTGCGGGCAGCCGCCGGCGGCAGCGCAGGTCGCGCGTCCTCCGGAGCCGGCTGCGGACGCTCAGCCGCCCGCGCCGGGCGCAGACCGGCCCGCCGTCGGACGGTCTCCACGGCCGCCGCGTCCAGTAGGGCCACGGGGGCGTCCCGGCCCGGCGCGGTGCCGGGCGGGGTGCGCCGGTCGGTGCCCAGCAGCGCGGTGGTGACGAGCCCCTCCCAGGCGTCCGCGCCGGGCGCGTCCACGGGAGCGGAGGTCCTGGTCATGAGCTTCCTTTCCGCGGGGCGCCCGGTGGTTGAAGGCTCGCCCTTACCGGTTGTCCCGTGATGCCTGAAAGATGCGTGGATCTGTGGGATGGGCGGGGCGGGGTGAAGTGCCGTGGGCGGGGCCGCTGTCGCCGGCTCTAGCACAGCGCGACCGCGTCGCCCGGGCCCTCGGGCCAGGCCGTCAGCGGGGTGAAGCCCTGGTGGCCGCATTCGCCGAAAACCCTGACCGGAGCCCCGCCCGACAGGGCGACGAGCCGCCACAGACCCGGCCGGGAACGCGCGGTGGGAGTGAGCGGCAAGGCCGCGTCCTCGTCGGCGTCCGCCAGCTGCCAGGAGTCGCCGTCCGGGGCCGGGACGACCCGGTCCAGGGTCACCGGGACGGACTCCAGCCACGGGTCCTCGCGCAGGGCGTCGCCGTAACGGGCCGCCGCCCGGGACGTCGTCATCCCCGGCGGACGTATCGCCGCGGGCGCGGGCGGGGCGAACCGTTCGCCCAGGGCCACCCGCGGCTGCCCGGCGCCCGGGTACGCGGACACCTCGGCCTCCAGGCTCAGGCCCACCGGCAGCGCCAGCTCCGGGGCGCGGCCTGCGGCGCCGTAGGAGAGGAGCAGCACGGTGCGGTGCGAGGCGGCGCCGTGCAGCCAGATCCGGCGGGTCGTCAGACGCGGGTCCGCCGTGTCGTACTGGGCGAGGACCAGCCAGTGGTCGCGCAGCGACGGGCCGTCCGCGGAGGCCGGGAGGCCCATGCGGGAGCGGACCGTGGCGGCGAGGCCGTCCGGGAGCCGCTCGCGGCGCAGCCAGCCCCGGCCGAGGAGATGCAGCAGCGCGCACTCCTCCAGCAGCCGCACCGGCCAGCCCGGGCCGGTGGCCGGGATCGCCCCCAACTCCCGCACCCGGCCCGCCAGCCCCTGGGCCTGGGCGTCGACCATCCTGGCCGCCGTCTCCTCCCACAGGCCGTACCCCGCCTGCTCCGCGGTCGCCAGGCCGCCGCGCAGCAGATCGACCAGGCGCTGCTCCAGCTCCACCGCGCCCGCCGTGACCCGCTCGGCGCGGCGCTCCGCCCGGCGTCGCGCCGCCTGCGGATCAGCGGACCCGGACGGCGCACCGGAGCCGTCCCCGGCCTTCTTCTCCTCTGCGCGCCCGCGCCGCCCCGCTGTCCACTGCGCCGCCCACGGCGGTACCTGCCCCGGCGGCACCGCCGCCTCGTCTGCGGCCCAGAGCAGCAGCAGCCCCAGCGCGTGCTTGCACGGGAACTTGCGGCTGGGACAACTGCACTTGTACGCGGGCCCGGCGGCGTCCGCGATGTCCACGACCGTCTGATACGGCTTGCTTCCGCTGCCCTTGCACAGCCCCCACACCGTCCCCTCGTCGGCACACCCCGCCTCGGACCACGGCCCCGCCGCGCCGAGTTTGCTTCCCGCTTTGCGTGATGCCGCGTCAGGCGCCAGTGCCAGCACCTGGTCCGCGGTCCAGCGCACCCCCTGCTGAGTCATGCCATCGAAGGTAGATCCCACCACTGACAATCGGGTCCGCGAGCGGCTCCGGCAGGGCGTTTGCGCAGGTCAGGACGCATTGTCAGTGGTGTGGTGCACCGTTGGTGTCAGATCCGAACCGGCCGAGCTGGAGGGGGACTTTGCCATGACCGTGTCCGTGGAGCCGACGTCCGTCGAAGCGGGGGAGACGGAATCGAACGAGGCGTTGCGACCGCACGCCGAGGACGCCTTCGCTCATGAACTCGCCGTGCTGGCCGCCCAGGACGACCGTCCCCGCCCGGCCCGCTGGAAGCTGTCGCCCTGGGCCGTCGCGACGTACCTGCTCGGCGGCACCCTGCCGGACGGCACCGTGATCAGTCCCAAGTACGTCGGCCCGCGCCGCATCGTCGAGGTCGCCGTCACCACGCTCGCCACCGACCGCGCCCTGCTCCTGCTCGGCGTGCCGGGCACGGCGAAGACGTGGGTGTCCGAGCACCTGGCCGCGGCGGTCAGCGGCGACTCCACGCTGCTGGTGCAGGGCACCGCCGGCACCCCGGAGGAGGCCATCCGCTACGGCTGGAACTACGCGCAGCTGCTCGCCCACGGCCCGAGCCGTGACGCCCTCGTGCCCAGCCCGGTCATGCGGGCCATGGCCGAGGGCATGACGGCCCGCGTCGAGGAACTGACGCGTATCCCGGCCGACGTGCAGGACACGCTCATCACGATCCTGTCGGAGAAGATCCTGCCGATACCGGAACTGGGCCAGGAGGTGCAGGCGGTCCGCGGCTTCAACCTGATCGCCACGGCCAACGACCGCGACCGCGGGGTCAACGACCTGTCCAGCGCCCTGCGCCGCCGCTTCAACACCGTGGTGCTGCCGCTGCCGGAGAGCCCCGAGGCCGAGGTCGGCATCGTCTCGCGGCGCGTCGACCAGATCGGCCGCTCCCTCGACCTGCCGGCCGCACCCGACGGGCTCGACGAGATCCGCCGGGTCGTCACGGTCTTCCGCGAGCTGCGCGACGGGGTCACCGCCGACGGCCGGACGAAGCTGAAGTCGCCCAGCGGCACCCTGTCCACGGCGGAGGCGATCTCCGTCGTCACCAACGGGCTCGCCCTGGCCGCCCACTTCGGCGACGGCGTGCTGCGGCCGGGCGATGTCGCGGCGGGCATCCTCGGCGCGGTGGTCCGCGACCCGGCGGCGGACCGGGTCATCTGGCAGGAGTACCTGGAGACGGTGGTCCGCGAGCGCGACGGCTGGAAGGACTTCTACCGGGCCTGCCGCGAGGTGAGCGTGTGAGGGACGGGGGCGGCGGCCTCGGGTGGTGGGACGGCGGAACGGCACGGTGTGGGCCGTGCCCGTCTCCGGCGGACCGGCGACCGCCTGTCGCCGGCGGGTTCGGGGCGGGATGTGCGGGACGGGAGGGGGATGAAATGACCGGTGTGGAAAGGGCCGCGGGCCAGGGGGCCGGGGCGGGGCCGGTGCTGCTCGGGGTGAGGCATCACGGGCCGGGGTCGGCGCGGGCGGTGCGGGCGGCGCTGGAGCGGGTCCGGCCACGGGTCGTGCTGATCGAGGGGCCGCCCGAGGCCGACGCGCTGATCCCGCTCGCCGCCGACGAGGAGATGCGGCCGCCGGTCGCCCTGCTCGCCCACGCCGTGGACGAGCCCGGCCGCTCGGCGTTCTGGCCGCTGGCCGAGTTCTCTCCGGAGTGGGTCGCCCTCCGCTGGGCCCTGGAGCACGACGTCCCGGCCCGCTTCATCGACCTGCCGGCCACGCACACGCTGGCCTGGCGGAGGCAGGAGGACGAGGCAGCGACAGAGGGCGAACGCCCGCCGGACGCAGAGACGGCGGCGGACGGGGACACCGGCCCCGGCTCCGCCGACCTGCGGATCGATCCGCTCGGCGTGCTCGCCGACGCCGCCGGTTACGACGACCCGGAGCGGTGGTGGGAGGACGTCGTGGAGCACCGGGGCGCGGGGGAGGGCGACGCGCTCGCGCCGTTCACCGCGCTCGAGGAGGCCATGGCCGCGCTGCGGGAGACCTATGGCAGCGGGGGACACGACCGGGACCTGGTGCGGGAAGCGTACATGCGGCTCCAGGCGCGGGCCGCCCAGCGGGAGTTCGATGACGGCGTGGCCGTCGTCTGCGGAGCCTGGCACGTGCCCGCCCTGCGGCAGAAGACCACCGTCGCCGCCGACAAGGCGCTGCTCAAGGGCCTGCCCAAGGTCAAGACGGACATGACCTGGGTGCCGTGGACCCACCGCCGGCTGTCCCGGACCAGCGGGTACGGGGCCGGCATCGACTCCCCGGGCTGGTACGGGCACTTGTTCAGCGCCCCGGACCGGCCGGTGGAGCGGTGGCTGACGAAGGTGGCGGGGCTGCTGCGCGCCGAGGACCGGATCGTCTCCTCCGCGCATGTCATGGAGGCGGTGCGGCTGGCCGAGACGCTCGCCGCGATGCGCGGCCGCCCGCTGCCCGGCCTGAGCGAGACGACCGACGCGGTGCGGGCCGTGATGTGCGAGGGCTCGGACGTGCCGCTGGCGCTGGTACGGGACCGGCTGGTCGTGGGGGACGTGCTGGGGGAGGTGCCGCCGTCGGCGCCCGCGGTGCCGTTGCAGCGGGACCTCACCCGGCTGCAACGCCGGCTGCGGCTGAAGCCGGAGGCGCTGGAGCGGGAGCTGGAGCTCGACCTGCGCAAGGAGAACGACGCCGCCCGCAGCAGGCTGTTGCACCGGCTGCGACTGCTCGGCATCGCGTGGGGCGAGCCGGCCGCCTCGCGGGGCAGCACGGGCACCTTCCGGGAGACGTGGCGGCTGCGCTGGGAACCCGAGTTGGCCGTACGGGTCGCCGAGGCCGGCGTGTGGGGGACGACCGTGCTGTCCGCCGCGACGGCCAAGGCCGAGGGGGACGCCGTCACCGCGGAGGGCCTCGCCGACGTCACCGGGCTCGCCGAGCGCTGCCTGCTGGCCGAGCTGCCCGACGCGCTGCCCACGGTGATGCGGGTCCTCGCCGACCGGGCGGCTCTCGACACGGACGTCGGCCATCTCGCCCAGGCGCTCCCGGCCCTGGTCCGCTCCCTGCGCTACGGCGACGTGCGCGGCACGGACACCGGGGCCTTGGCGGAGGTCGCCGCGGGACTGGCCGAGCGGGTCTTCGTCGGCCTTCCCCCGGCCTGCGCCGCGCTCGACGCGGACGCCGCCGAGGAGATGCGGCGCCATGTGGACGCGGTGCACGGGGCCGTGGGCCTCCTGGGCGACGTCCCCGCGGCGGGACACGGCCGTCTGAGAGGCCGCTGGCAGTCGGTGCTGCGGGTGCTGTCCGGGCGGGACACCGTGCCCGGGGTCGTCCGGGGGCGGGCCGTGCGGCTCCTGCTCGACGACGGGGAGCTGGCCCAGGACGAGGCGGCACTGCTGATGGGACTCGTCCTGTCACCGGGCACACCGCCGGCGGACGCGGCCGCGTGGATCGAGGGCTTCGTCGGCGGGGGCTCCGGGGGCGGGATGCTCCTGGTGCACGACGAACGGCTGCTCGGACTGGTCGACGCGTGGCTCACCGGGGTACCGGCCGAGGCCTTCACGGACGTACTGCCCCTGCTGCGGCGGACGTTCTCGGCGTACGAGCCCGGAGTGCGCCGGACCCTCGGCGAACTGGTCCGGCGTGGGCCGGGAGCCGGGGGCGGCGCGACCGCCTCCGGCTCCGGGACACCCGGCTTCGCGGCCGGCCTGGACCTGATGCGCGCGGACGCCGTGCTGCCGGTCGTGCGGCTGCTGCTCGGACTGGACGAAGTGGACGAGAACACGGGCAACGACATGGCGGGGGTGGCGGGATGACGACCGAGGCGCTGAGGGAGCGGACGACGGCACCGGAAGCGGGGGCCACCATGACGGACCGACTGCGGGCGGAAAGGCCGCCGTCGACGACCGTGCCGGTGATTCCGCTGTGGGAACGGCCTCGCAAGGGAGGACGGGGATGACGTCCGAGAACACGGACCCGGCGCAGGAGCGGCTGCGGCGCTGGCGGCTCGTCCTCGGGGGCGACGCGGCGGACGGCACCGGCTGCGCGCTGCCGGGGCAGGACGCGGCCATGGACGGAGCGCTCACCGCGCTCTACGGCAGGAAGGACGGCAGGTCACAGGGAGGCCGGGACCGTTCGGCGGGGCTCGGGGCGTCGGCACCGTCGGTGGCGCGCTGGCTCGGGGACATCCGGACGTACTTCCCCTCCTCCGTCGTGCAGGTCATGCAGCGCGACGCCATCGACCGGCTCGGTCTCGCCACGCTGCTGCTGGAGCCGGAGATGCTGGAGGCGGTCGAGGCCGACGTGCACCTCGTCGGCACACTGCTGTCGCTCAACAAAGCGATGCCGGAGACGACGAAGGAGACGGCCCGGGCCGTCGTGCGCAAGGTCGTCGAGGACCTGGAGAAGCGGCTCGCCACCCGCACCCGGGCCACTCTCACCGGCGCGCTCGACCGCAGTGCCCGGATCAACCGGCCGCGCCACCACGACATCGACTGGAACCGCACCATCGCGGCCAACCTCAAGCACTACCTGCCCGAGTACCGAACGATCGTGCCGGAGCGGCTCATCGGGTTCGGGCGGGCGACCCAGTCCACGAAGAAGGAGGTCATCCTCTGTATCGACCAGTCGGGATCCATGGCGGCATCGGTGGTGTACGCATCGGTGTTCGGGGCGGTGCTCGCCTCGATGCGGACGATCTCCACGCGACTCGTCGTCTTCGACACGGCGGTCGTCGACCTCACGGACCAGCTGGACGACCCGGTCGAGGTGCTGTTCGGCACGCAGCTCGGCGGTGGCACGGACATCAACCGGGCGCTCGCGTACTGCCAGTCGCAGATCACCCGGCCCGCGGAGACGGTGGTCGTGCTGATCAGCGACCTCTATGAAGGCGGCATTCGCAACGAGATGCTCAAGCGGGTCTCCGCGATGAAGGCGTCGGGCGTGCAGTTCGTGACGCTGCTGGCGCTGTCGGACGAGGGGGCACCGGCGTACGACCGGGAGCACGCGGCCGCGCTCGCGGCGCTGGGGGCGCCGGCGTTCGCCTGTACGCCCGATCTGTTCCCGGAGGTGATGGCGGCGGCGATCGAGAAGCGGCTGTTGCCGATACCGGATGCGGCGTGAAGGGCCCGGCATGAGGGGGCGGCTGACGACTTGTCGACGTGTCGCGGTCCGACGTGGAGCAGCAAAACGGACGTGACGGTCCATCGGTAAGCAAGGGCTTGCGCAACCTCCGCACTTCCGTGCGAGGATCGGCGGCTGCTCGGCCGTGCGTGGTGCCGGCCGGGCAGTACCGCTTCCGTCGCACGGGAGGAAGCTTCCCCTCTTGAGCTGGTCAGCAGCCCTGTCCGATGCCGCGTTGCGCATGCCGCGCACAGCGGCCGGGCGGCGTGCGCTCCAAGCAGCGCTGCGGCCCTGCCGGCCCTGCCCCCACCCCCCGTCAGTGACGCCCCACCCCCCGCCAGTGACGCCCCGCTCCCGGGAACACCCGTCCTCCCCACGCTCCCCACGCTCCTCGGGTTCCCCGGCCCCCCGGGTGGCCCCCTCCCCACACCGGTCACGGTTGAGCCGCAGCCGGGCGGGACGACGGTGACCACGGACGAGACCGGCTCTCCGCGGCAGCCCGGCACGGCCGGCGCCGCGGCCCACAGCAACGAGCCCCACGCCATCCACGCAGGGCCGATGGTCTCCGGTATCCACGGGCACCACGTCGGACACGCAGACCGCCTCGTCCGCGCAGGCCACCTCGGCCACTTCAGCCACCTCGTCCACCCAGCCATGCCGGCCACCCCGGGCCGTCCCCGCACGCCGGACGTACCCCGGCCGGCCACTCGCCCGGCGGCCGACCCGACGGTGCGCTCGGCAACCGGTCCATCGCTGACAGCGGCTCGTCGCGGCACGGCGACGCCCATGCCGTCACCGTGAGCCTCGTGGCGCCACTCACGCTCGTGCCCGGTGTCGGGGCCCGGACCCTCGCGGCCGGTACCGGCTACGGCCACCGGGACGTCCCCCTACTTCCCCGGCTAGCACGGACAGCCCGCCGAGGCTTCCCCGGCCGTAGACCCGCCCCCAGGAGTCTCGTCGGCCGACCCCGCCCGGGGTGCCTCACCGCACCCCTCCTCCCTCCCGTGCTTCACGAGGCGTCACGCCCGGACGGCCGAAAGCCGTCGGTGGTCAGAGGCCGCAACCTCGTGGATGGGGCGGGTGCTCTCCATCGGGGTGGGGACCACCCGCCCCGCACCCCGGAGAGCCGGGCCCTGAACAGGGCCTTCGTGCTCCTCCGGGGGTGTTCGGGGGGCCTCACCGGGCGAACCCCAGCCCGGTGAGGCCCCTCACCCCCGGCACGCCGTGCCAGAGAGCGCGGCATCATGTGACAGGTATCACCGCTCAGGTGTGACCCTCGATTTAGAGGCCCCCCGGAAGCAGCGATAACCTGCGAGACGGACATGCCGCGCGCTCGGACACCGTGTGCGCCTCCCTTGTGACAGACAGCGGACGTCACGTTGCCCTCGCGGCACGCCCACGCAGACAACGAACCGCGAGATCACTGATAGGGACGGAAGCGCGTGGACCTGTTCGAGTACCAGGCGAGGGACCTCTTCGCCAAGCACGATGTACCGGTGCTGGCCGGTGAAGTCATCGACACGCCTGAGGCGGCCCGCGCAGCCACCGAGCGCCTCGGTGGCAAGTCCGTCGTCAAGGCCCAGGTGAAGGTCGGCGGCCGTGGCAAGGCCGGCGGCGTCAAGCTCGCCGCCACCCCCGACGAGGCGGTCGAGCACGCGACCAACATTCTCGGCATGGACATCAAGGGCCACACGGTCCACAAGGTGATGATCGCCGAGACGGCCCCGGAGATCCTGGAGGAGTACTACGTCTCCTTCCTCCTGGACCGTGCCAACCGCACCTTCCTCTCCATCGCCTCCGTCGAGGGCGGCATGGAGATCGAGGAGGTGGCGGCCACCCGCCCGGACGCCGTCGCCAAGACGCCGATCGACGCCAACGAGGGCGTGACCGAGGCCAAGGCCCGCGAGATCGTCGCGGCCGCCAAGTTCCCGGCCGAGGTCGCCGACAAGGTCGTGAACGTCCTGGTCAAGCTGTGGGACACCTTCATCAAGGAGGACGCCCTCCTGGTCGAGGTCAACCCGCTGGCCAAGGTCGCCTCCGGTGACGTCATCGCCCTGGACGGCAAGGTCTCCCTGGACGAGAACGCCGAGTTCCGTCAGCCGGAGCACGAGGCCCTCCAGGACAAGGAGGCGGCCAACCCGCTCGAGGCCGCCGCCAAGGAGAAGAACCTCAACTACGTCAAGCTCGACGGCGAGGTCGGCATCATCGGCAACGGCGCGGGTCTCGTCATGAGCACCCTGGACGTCGTCGCGTACGCCGGTGAGGCGCACGGTGGCGTCAAGCCCGCCAACTTCCTCGACATCGGTGGTGGCGCCTCCGCCGCCGTCATGGCGAACGGCCTGGAGATCATCCTCGGCGACCCGGACGTCAAGTCCGTCTTCGTCAACGTCTTCGGTGGCATCACCGCCTGTGACGAGGTCGCCAACGGCATCGTCCAGGCGCTGCAGCTGCTCAAGGACAAGGGCGAGGACGTCACCAAGCCCCTCGTCGTCCGTCTGGACGGCAACAACGCCGAGCTGGGTCGCAAGATCCTCTCCGACGCCAACCACCCGCTGGTCCAGCGTGTGGACACCATGGACGGCGCGGCCGACAAGGCCGCCGAGCTCGCGGCTGCGAAGTAAGGGACGAGGGACTAAACAGCCATGGCTATTTTCCTCAACAAGGACTCCAAGGTCATCGTCCAGGGCATGACCGGTGCCACGGGCATGAAGCACACCAAGCTCATGCTGGCCGACGGCACCAACATCGTCGGTGGCGTGAACCCCCGCAAGGCGGGCACGTCGGTCGACATCGACGGCAACGAGATCCCGGTCTTCGGCACGGTCGCCGAGGCGATCGAGAAGACGGGCGCGAACGTATCCGTCCTCTTCGTGCCGCCGGCCTTCGCCAAGGCCGCCGTCGTCGAGGCCATCGACGCCGAGATCCCGCTCGCGGTCGTCATCACCGAGGGCATCGCCGTCCACGACTCGGCCGCGTTCTACGCCTACGCCGGGTCCAAGGGCAACAAGACCCGGATCATCGGCCCGAACTGCCCCGGTCTCATCACGCCGGGCCAGTCCAACGCCGGCATCATCCCGGGCGACATCACGAAGCCGGGCCGTATCGGCCTGGTGTCGAAGTCCGGCACGCTGACGTACCAGATGATGTACGAGCTGCGGGACATCGGCTTCTCCTCCGCCGTCGGCATCGGTGGCGACCCGGTCATCGGGACGACCCACATCGACGCTCTCGCCGCGTTCGAGGCCGACCCCGACACCGACCTGATCGTCATGATCGGTGAGATCGGTGGCGACGCCGAGGAGCGGGCCGCGGCCTTCATCAAGGAGAACGTGAAGAAGCCGGTCGTCGGCTACGTCGCGGGCTTCACCGCGCCCGAGGGCAAGACCATGGGCCACGCCGGCGCCATCGTCTCCGGCTCCTCCGGGACGGCCGCCGCGAAGAAGGAGGCCCTCGAGGCCGCCGGAGTCAAGGTCGGCAAGACCCCGACCGAGACGGCCAAGCTGGCGCGCGCCATCCTCGGCAGCTGAGTACAGCCACGCCGGCTGAACCGACGCCGTAGCGCACCGGTGGGCCCGCTTCCCGTACGGGGAGCGGGCCCACCGCCGTATCCGTGCCCACCGGACCGTCACCGCGGTTGCGGCAGCAACCGGTCCGGTCCCTTCTGCTCCTCCTCGCGCAGCTTCGCGCGCAGGTCCTGCTCCGACTCCGACAGCGGGCCGGGCGCGACCGGTGGCGGCACGCCCTGAACCGTCTCTCCCACCGGTACCGGCGGCTCGTAGTGGGTGGGGGCCGTGCGCAGGGTGAGGGCCGTCGTGCCGATCAGGGCGACCGTGAAGGCGATCGCGGCCCGGGTCCAGAAGCGGGCCCGGCGTTCCCCGGCCTTCCGCACGACCAGCGGCTTGGCGGCCCGCAGCCGCTCGGTGGAGGCCAGTTCGACCAGGCGCCAGTGCAGCGTTTCCGGGTCCGCCAGCTCCGGCAGCCGCTCGGCGACCGCCTCGCGCGCGTGCGCCAGCCGGTTCACGGCCGCGCGGGTGCTCGCCTCCGTCTCCGCCGCCGTCTCGGGCAGGCCGAGCCCGACTCCGTCGTAGAGCACCAGAGTGCGGCGGTAGGACGGCGGGAGCTTCAGCAGGGTATCCATCAGCGCGCGGTCGAACGCGTCGGGCGGCGGCGGCTCGGGGTGCCGGTAGCGCGGCCGGAAGCGGTGCCGCGGGGAGAGCGCGCACTCGTAGGCCATCGCGCGCACCCAGCCCGCCGGGTCGCGGTCGCGGGCCACCTCGGGCCAGCGCTGCCAGGCGATCTGGAAGGCCCGCTCCACCGACTCCCGGGCCAGTTCACGGCGGCCGGTCAGCAGATAGGTCTGGCGGACGAGCGCGGGGGCGCAGAAGGCGTACAGCGCGTCGAAGGCCTGATCGGGGGTCAGCGCGGCAGTGGCGTCGTCCGGCCGGCGCGGGGGCCTCGTACGCGGGCGCTCGGTGAGGATGACGCGGTGCCCGTGCGGGGCGGGGGCGCGGCTCCGATCGGGGACGGTGGCGGGGCCGTGGCCCCGGTCCTTCGCGACGGGTCGTTTCCGGTCGGTGGCGGCGGTCTTGCGCCGGGCCCGGGCGGCTCTGTGCGAGACCGCCGCCCCGGGCGCCGATTCCGGGTCGTCGGAGTCGGCGGCGCCGTCCTGAGGAGGCGTCATCCCCGCCTCGTCGCCCAGCGAGTCGAGCAGCTTCGCGTACTTCTCCCCTTTGCGGCCGCGCGGCGTGCAGCGGCCGGTCTCCCACCCGCGCACCGTCTCGCTGGTGACGCCCACCCGGGAGGCCAGCTGAGCCCGCGTCAGCGAGGCGGCCTCGCGCAGGCGTCGGCGTTCCTTGGGTGGGGGGAGCGGGATGGCAGGGCTCTGGGTCACAGGGCGCCCCTCCGTCCGGAAAAGTACATAAACGTATATTGAGCGACACAGCGATGGTTCGCCTGTTACGACGGGAAAGCGCGTGTCGTTGGGAGCATGGCGGTCGTGATCGAGATGACCGCTCGCCGACGTTCGCCATCGCCCCTGTCCGCCCGGATGCGCGACCGTTCGCCCGGACTGGTCGGCGGCCTCATGGGTGGTGCGCTCGCGGCGGGCCTCGGGCTCGCGTCGTTCGCCGTGCTCGTGATGCTGCTGTGGATCAGCTCGCCCTACCCGGACAGCGGGCCCGGTGGCGCCCTGCACGTGGCGGCGGCGCTGTGGCTGCTGGCGCACGGCGCCGAGCTGGTCCGCACCGACACGCTCTCCGGCGTCCCCGCCCCGCTCGGCCTCCCGCCCCTGCTACTGCTCACGCTGCCGGTGTGGCTGCTGCACCGGGCGGCGCGGGACGCCACGGACGGCGGGGGAGGAGACGCGGACGACGGCTTCGAGGACGACTTCGAGGCGGTCGCGAGTCCGCCCCTGGTCTCCCCTCGCATCGCGTGGACCGGAGTCGTCCTCGGCTACCTCGCCGTCGCCGCGCCCGCCGCCCTGTACGCCGCCGGCGGTGTGCTGCGGCCGTCGTGGGTGTGGACGGCGGGGTGGGTCCCGCTGGTCGCCGTCGTGGCGGCGGCGGCGGGCGTGTGGTCGGCGTACGGCCGTCCCGGCCGGCCGCTGCGGCGGCTGCTGGGCGTGCTGCCGGGGGCGGTCCGTCCGCTGGTGCTGGGCCCGGACGGGCGCCCAGGTGTCGCGGCCCGGGCCGCGGCCGCCGGGGTGGTGGTGCTCCTCGGGGGCGGTGCGCTGCTGGTGACGGTGTCGCTCCTGGGCCATGGCGCGGCGACCCAGGCGTCGTTGCTCCGGCTGACCGAGGGCTGGTCGGGGCGGTTCGCCGTACTCCTGCTGTGTGTGGCCCTGGTCCCGAACGCGGCGGTGTGGGGCGCCGCCTACGCCCTCGGCCCGGGCTTCGCCCTCGGCGCCGGCCACGCGGTCGGCCCGCTCTCCTCGGCCCCGGCTCCGTTCCTGCCCCCGTTCCCCCTGCTGGCGGCGGTGCCGGAGGTGGGGGAGGGGGCGCCGGTGCACTGGGCGGCCGGGGCGGTGCCCGTGGTCGCCGCGGTGGTCATGGGCTGGACGGTGGCCAAGGGCGCGGCAGCCGCGGAGCGCGGCGGGACGCGCCCGGGCAGCACGCGGGCCGAGGTCTGGACAGCCGGCCGCACCGCCCGTGCCGCCGCACTGGCCGCGGTGCTGTGCGCGGCCGTGCTCGCGGGACTGGCCGCACTGTCCGGCGGCCCCATCGGTTCTGCCGTGCTGTCCCGCTTCGGCCCGGTGTGGTGGCAGGTCGCCGTCGCGACGCTGGCCTGGCTGGGGCTGCTGGCGATCCCGACGGCGGTGGGAGTACGGGCTTGGCGGTGCCGCTCGCCCCGGGCGGAGGAGCCGAAGATCGGCACACAGCGGGAGGACACCGTCGAGGGCGCCCACGGGGCCGCGCGGCCGCGCAAGGGGGCCCGGCTCGGCCGCGGCTGGTTCACGCGCACCGGTGTCGCCGGAATCGCGGGGGTGGCCGGGGGCACCGGGGCCGTTGACGGCACCCGGGGCGATGGACGAGCCAGGGGCGACCGGGGCGCCGAAGCCACCGGGGGCAGTCGGGGTGCTGGACGGGCCGAAGGCGACAAGGATGCCGGAGGCTTCTGGAGCGCCTGAGGTGTCGAGGGCGCTCGGGGTGCCGGAGGGGCTGGGGGTGATGGACGAGCCAGGAGTGACCGGGGCGCCGAAGCCACCGGGGGCAGTCGGGGTGCTGGACGGGCCGAAGGCGACAAGGATGCCGGAGGCTTCTGGAGCGCCTGAGGTGTCGAGGGCGCTCGGGGTGCCGGACGGGTTGGGGGTGATGGACGAGCCAGGAGTGACCGGGGCGCCGAAGCCACCGGGGGCAGTCGGGGTGCTGGACGGGCCGAAGGCGACGAGGATGCCGGAGGTTTCTGGGGCGCCTGAGGTGTCGAGGGCAGTCGGGGTGCTGGACGGGCCGTGGGCGAGGTGGACGCCGGAGGTTTCTGGGGCGGGGAGATCTGGGCGCCGCTTGGGATGCCGGAGGCGTCGTACGCCCGGGGCGCGACACCTCGGCGGCGGACGGCACCCCGGCGGCTCACACCTCCGGCCCCAGGCCGGACACGTCCCACGCCTCCTACACGCCCTTCGAGCACGACGCCCTGTACGGCTCGCGCGACCAGGACCGCGGCACGGACTTCGAGCCCTACGACTTCCTGCCGTCAGACCCGGCCCCGGAACCGTATGAAGCTCCGGCCCCGCCCGGCCGGCCCGCCCCGCCGGAAAGCCCCTGAAGCGTCAGCCGTCCGTCTCCAGAAACCCCCGCAGCTCCTCCGGCAGAAGCTCGGAGCAGGACTGCTTCGCCTGGTTCGTCAGGGCGTCGTTGGTGCAGGTGTAGTAGTCGCGGTAGACCAGCTGCGCCGTGAAGGACGCGGCGACCAGGGCGATCGCCAGGGACGCCGTGACCAGGCCGCTCACCGCCGCCGTCGTCTGAGGGCGGCTGCCCTGCTGCTCCGGGGCCGGGGTGTCCGGGTCGGCGGCCCTGCGGGGCTTGGCGCGCAGGGAGCTGATGGCCCAGTAGAGGGCGAGCGCGCCGAGCAGCAGGGCCACGTACGGCCAGCTGAAGAGGGCGAAGAAGAAGGCCCACATGCCCGACAGCAGGGCGTAGCGCGCCCGGCGCTGCGAGGGATCCGTCGGGTCCCAGCGCACGTTCGGGCCGCCGCCCTGGGGGCCGCCACCCTGGCCTTCGGGCCCGCCGCGGGGGCGTTCCCCGAAGCCGCCCGGAGAGCGGCCGGGCTGCTGGTCGCTCCACTGGCTGCCCCAGGGCGAGCGGGCGCGCCCGCCACCGTCCTGGGAGTCGGGGGAGTCCTGGGAGTCGTCACCCGACGGGCGCCGCGGCTGCCAGGGCCGGTCCGGCGTGCCCTCGGGCGGCGGGGCGAAGGGGTTGTCCTCCTGGGGCCCGCGCGCCGGCTCCTGGCCGCCGTCGCCTCCCGAAGGGGCGTCGGGCGGTGAGCTGGGGCGCTCCCGCAGCAGCACGGCGCCGCGCTCCCCTCCCTGCGTCGACAGCTGGGGGAACGTGAGGAGTCGCAGGCTGCGGTCCGGCATCAAGTGAGCGTCTTCCCGTTGGTGAGGAGGAATGGGTGGACAGAACGGAACGGCGTCGGACCCGGGTCCGTCACCTCCTGAACGCACCACGTCCGGACGTCGTTCCCGAACCGGCTCCGTCCAGACGCTACCTTCCGGCCCAGCCCCCGTCCCGTGGGGGCCGCCCGATGTGCCGGTATCGTTGCTGACGGTCGGCCGGTTCGTAGGCTTCCCCGTATCCGGGGACGCAAAGCATTCGTATGAATGTACAAACCGTCAAGCGCCGGCCGCCTTGGACAGACGCTTCCCCGAGAAAGGCCCCCACCGTGGCCGCCAAGCCCGTGGCCCCGCGCGCCAAGCGCCTCGTCGTGCTCGTCTCCGGATCCGGCACCAACCTCCAGGCGCTGCTCGACGAGATCGCCACCGTCGGCGCGCGGGAGTACGGGGCCGAGATCGTGGCCGTCGGCGCGGACCGCGAGGGCATCGAGGGGCTGGCGCGTGCCGAGCGGGCCGGGCTGCCGACCTTCGTGTGCAAGGTCAAGGACCACGGCAGCCGCGAGGAGTGGGACGCCGCCCTCGCCGAGGCCGTCGCGGCCTTCGAGCCCGACCTCGTCGTCTCCGCCGGCTTCATGAAGATCGTCGGCAAGGAGTTCCTCGCGCGGTTCGGCGGGCGGTTCGTCAACACGCACCCCGCCCTGCTGCCCAGTTTTCCCGGAGCCCACGGCGTGCGGGACGCGCTCGCGTACGGCGCCAAGGTCACCGGCTGCACCGTCCACTTCGTCGACGACGGCGTCGACACCGGGCCGATCATCGCGCAGGGCGTGGTGGAGATCCGGGACGAGGACGACGAAGGCGCTCTGCACGAGCGCATCAAGGAAGTCGAGCGAAGGCTGCTCGTCGAGGTCGTGGGGCGCCTCGCCCGCAACGGCCATCGCATTGAGGGACGAAAGGTAGTTATCCAGTGACCGCCGAGAGCAACAAGCGGCCCCTTCGCCGGGCGCTCGTCAGCGTCTACGACAAGACCGGGCTCGAGGACCTCGCGCGCGGGCTCCACGAGGCCGGGGTCGAGCTCGTCTCCACCGGCTCCACCGCCGCGAAGATCGCCGCTGCCGGCGTCCCCGTCACCAAGGTCGAGGAGCTCACCGGCTTCCCCGAGTGCCTGGACGGCCGCGTCAAGACCCTGCACCCCCGGGTCCACGCCGGCATCCTCGCCGACCTGCGCCTGGAGGACCACCAGCGGCAGCTCGGCGAGCTCGGTGTCGAGCCGTTCGACCTCGTCGTCGTCAACCTCTACCCGTTCCGCGAGACCGTCGCCTCCGGTGCCTCGCCCGACGAGTGCGTCGAGCAGATCGACATCGGCGGGCCGTCGATGGTCCGGGCCGCCGCCAAGAACCACCCCTCGGTCGCGGTCGTCACCAGCCCCGCCCGGTACGCCGACGTCCTGTCCGCCGTGCAGAACGGCGGCTTCGACCTCGCCACCCGCAAGCGGCTCGCCGCCGAGGCCTTCCAGCACACGGCTGCCTACGACGTCGCCGTCGCCTCCTGGTTCGCCTCCTCCTACGCGCCCGTCGACGAGTCGCGGTTCCCCGACTTCCTCGGCGCCACCTGGGAGCGCGAGCACACCCTGCGCTATGGCGAGAACCCGCACCAGCCCGCCGCGCTCTACGTCTCCGGCACGGGCGGCCTCGCCCAGGCCGAGCAGCTGCACGGCAAGGAGATGTCGTACAACAACTACACGGACACGGACGCCGCCCGCCGCGCCGCGTACGACCACGCCGAGCCCTGCGTCGCGATCATCAAGCACGCCAACCCCTGCGGCATCGCCGTCGGCGCGGACGTCGCCGAGGCCCACCGCAAGGCGCACGCCTGCGACCCGCTGTCGGCGTTCGGCGGTGTGATCGCCGTCAACCGCCCGGTCAGCAAGGAGATGGCGGAGCAGGTCGCGGAGATCTTCACCGAGGTCATCGTCGCGCCCGGCTACGAGGACGGGGCCCTGGAGGCCCTCACCAAGAAGAAGAACATCCGCGTGCTGCGGTGCCCCGACGGCCCGGCCGCCCCCGTCGAGGTCAAGCCGATCGACGGCGGCGCGCTGCTCCAGGTCACCGACCGCCTCCAGGCCGACGGCGACGACCCCGCCAACTGGACCCTGGCGACCGGCGACGCGCTGAGCGCCGACGAGCTGGCCGAGCTCGCCTTCGCCTGGAAGGCCTGCCGCGCGGTGAAGTCCAACGCGATCCTGCTCGCCAAGGACGGCGCCTCGGTCGGCGTCGGCATGGGGCAGGTCAACCGGGTGGACTCCGCGAAGCTGGCCGTCGAGCGGGCGGGTGCCGAGCGCGCCGCGGGCGCGTACGCCGCGTCCGACGCGTTCTTCCCCTTCCCGGACGGCCTGGAGATCCTCACCGAGGCCGGAGTGAAGGCCGTGGTCCAGCCCGGCGGTTCCGTCCGCGACGAGCTGGTCGTCGAGGCCGCGCAGAAGGCCGGCGTCACGATGTACTTCACGGGGACGCGGCACTTCTTCCACTGACGGACACCTGACCCGGGCGGCGCCGCGCCGGATCGGCACCTACGTCGAACTGCGCAGCGCCGCCCAGGTGTCGGGTCCCACCTCGCCGTCCGCGGAGAGGCCCTTGGCCCTCTGGAACTTCTTGACGGCGGCCTGCGTGGCGCCGCCGAACTGTCCGTCCACTCCCGCGTCGCCGACCTTGAAGCCGCGCTGGGTGAGCATGCACTGCACCTGGACCACGCGCTGCCCCTTGTCGCCGCGGGCGGTGAGCTCGGTGCCGGAGTAGTACGTGCACCGCGAGTTCCAGACAGGGCCGGCGGGCGTGGTGGCCGTCTTGGTGGGTGAGGCGGTCGGGGAGACGCCCCCGTCAACGTCTCTGCCGCCGCCCTCGCCGTTCTCCGGGGTTGCGGTGGGAGTGGCTTCGTCTCCGGTTGTCCTCGGGTCGGGTGACGTCTCGTCCGCTCCCGTCCCCGAGGCGGCTGCCTTCTCCTGCCCGCCCTCCTCCTTCGCCTTCTCCTTGTCTTTGGCGCCGGTGGGTGAGGCGGAGGAACCGGGGACCGGGGAGGTCCGAGCGCCGTCGCGGGCGGTGCCGCCGGCCGCTGTCGGCGCGGCCGAGGCGGTTCCGCCGACGGACGGACGGGTCAGGAAGAAGGTTCCTGCAACGACAGCGCACACGGCGAGACCGGCGGCAAGGGCGAGATGCACCTTCCGCTTCCCGCGCCCGGCGCCGCTCTCGCGGGCGGGACCCTGCGCGGGGCCGGTGGCAGGGACGGCCGAGCCCTGCGCCGGCGTACGTAACCGGCCGGTCTCGTGAACGGCCTCCTGCGCGACCGAACGTTCCAGTACGTCGCAGGCCTGCCGCCGGGCGAGCAGCCGGCCGGCCAGCGGCTCGTGCCAGGAGGGGCAGGGGTGACCCCCGACGGCCGCGGCGGCTTCGGCGGCCTCGGTCAGCTGCCGTGGGGTGGGGCGGCCGGCGGGATCCTTGGAGAGGCAGGCGGACAGCAGCGCGGCCAGTTCGGCGTCCCGGGCCTCGAGTCCGGCCATGACGCCGGGTTTGGGATCCTCGAACGCGACGCGGTGCATCACGTCGACACCCGTCCCGTCACCGAAGGGAGCGTGCCCGGTGGCGGCGTAGATCAGGCTCCCCGCGAGGGAGAAGACATCGGAGGCGGTGTCGCAGCGGCCCTCGCGCAGATGCTCGGGCGCCATGAAGGCGGGCGTGCCGACCCGGCTCCCCGACGAGGTGATCGCGCTGCTGTCGGTGGCCTGCGCGATGCCGAAGTCGATGACGTGCGCGCCCTGCTGGGAAAGGACCACGTTGGACGGCTTGAGGTCCCGGTGGACGATACCGGCGTCGGCCAGTGCCGACAGGGCTTGCCCCAGATCGGAGACCAGCCGCCACACCCCGGCGACTTCCAGCGGGCCGCACTCGCGGACGGCGTCGGCGAGGTTGAGGCCGGGCAGATACTGCGTCGCCATCCACAGCAAGGAGTCGTCGAATCCGGTGCCGAGCAACTGCGGCGCCCGCGCGGTACTCACTCGGCCGTGCAGCGATGCCTCCCGCTCGAAACGCCGCCGGAACCGGGGGTCGTCGGCGTACTCGGGGCGGATCACCTTGACGGCGGCGAGCCCGGGGGTGTCGTCGGCGGGGCGGGCGAGGTAGACGCGGCCCATGCCGCCGGTGCCGAGGAGGCCGACGGGTAGGTAGGGGCCGATCTGTCCCGGGTCCCTGGACCGTAACGGACTCGCGCCGGCCTGCTGCAGGGCGGCGGCGTCGCTGGACGCCGGAGTGTACGACGGCAGGGGCTGCCCCTGGTCTGTCATCGATCCCCCGAGTGCGGTGTCCTGCCAACGCGCTCCTGCGTCAAGCCAGTTGGTCCGAGGCTATCGGTTCGGGTGGGGGAGCGGTCCGGATGCGCCGGAAGAGGGTGGCTGCGGCGCCCGTGACGGACGCCGCAGCCGGTTGGTCGCGCGCCTCCCCCGGTGACGCGCGAGAACACGGCTGCCCGTGCCGTGGAGGTGGTGCGTCAGACCTTCTGAATCGCGATCTTGACGGCGGAAGGGCTCCAGTGGGTGCTGTCGCCGGGCATCTTGTCGAAGGTGTCCTTGTTGCCCTGGGGGCACGCCTGGGGCGAGTAGTCCGTGTCCTTCTTGCCGCCTGAGCCATACCAGGTGATGACGATTTGGACGCAGTCGCCATCGTCATCGTCGTCCTTTACCCAGCCCTTGGCGTGGGTGGAGCTTCCGGAGCCGGTGAAGTCGCCCTTGCTGGACCCCCAGCTCACGGAGCACGTCCACGACTTGGTGGTCGCGTCGCAACCTGTGGCTGCCGATGCGGTCGGAGCCGTCGCTGTCAGCGTTCCGGCGGCGATCAGGCCGCCCACGGCCGCGTATACGGTGCGTCGGAAGATCATGGGTACCTCTCGGTGTAGACCGATGGTGTGCTACGGGAGGGTGGCGCAGTGGCCGGAGGTGCTGCGCCACTTGAGCTTGTCGCGGGTCTTCGGGCCATAGACGCCGTCGTCCTTGAGGCCCAGACGGGACTGAACGATCTCCAGCTCTTCCTCGGTGATCGGTCCGAAGTGGCCGTCGACCTCCACCTTGGTCCGCTTGTGGCAATGGCGCAGCGCGTTCTGGATCGCGGTCACGTGAGAGCCGGAGGCCCCTTCCGCCGTGATGCAGTTGTCGGTGCTGCCGCGGGCGGGGATGTTGGCCAGCTCATGGCCGTTCCCGCCGCCGATGAAACGGCCGAGCGTCTTGTTGCACCAGGAGGTGGCGGCGTTGGCCTGGGTGGCGGTACCGGCCACCCCGAGTCCGGCCAGCAGCATCGCGCCGACTGCGACGCCCGCCTTGGCGCGCAGCACGCGGGACTCCTTCATGGGTTCCTCGTTTCTGGGCTGTTCGATTCTCGGGCGGGTGTCAGATCCGGGCGCAGCGCGTGGCGCTGTTGCTGGTGAACTCCCACTCCAGGTGGGTGCGGCTGTCCTTGCCGTAGATGCCGTCGCCCTTGATGCCCTCGTCGCGCTGGGCGGCTGCGAGGGCGTTCTTGGTGTTGGTGCCGAAGATCCCGTCAACCTTCAGGTTGAAGCCCAGGTCATCGCTGTAGCAGACGTTCAGCGAGCGCTGGAGCATGGCGACGGAGGCGCTTTGCGCTCCGCTGCCCATCGTGCAGTCCATGTTGGCCTTGTAGCCGGGCAGGTACGCCGTGTAGGTGCTGTCGCCGACGAGCTTCCTGTACGCCGATGCGTAGCCGTCGTTGCAGTAGCCCGCGTAGGCGGCGGCCGGTGCCGCTGTGACAATGCCCAGACCGAGACCGGACAGCAGCGTCAGGCCGGCGACGCTCCCCGCCGTCGTGCGGGATCCGCGGAAGTGCTTCATGTCTTCCCCCGTTTTCCTTCCTTGCCGTGGTGGCGTGGCCATGGTGGGCAAGGTCGGCGGCCGGCGGTACCTGCAAAGTTGTAGGTACGGCGGGGGACGGGTGTCCCTCAGGCTGCGGACGGGGCTTGTAGTTGCCCATGCCCCGCTCGTCGAGAGGAAACGGGGACGACCCATGACACTGAGCCGAGTCAAGTACGGGGCGGCCATGGCTGTCGCGGCGATGAGCGTGACGATGCTCGCTGCGGCGCCCGCCACCGCCGATGACAGCGATAGCTGGAAGCGGAACTGCTCCGACGACACCACGTACAAGGCCAAGGTCACCGATCACGTGGCCACCACCACCAAGGAGTCCGACGGGGATTGCGCGGGCCACGCGTGGGTGCGGATCAAGGTGCAGGGCAAGTGGGGCAAGTGGGGCGACAGCAATTCGACCGCGACGAAGCGCAGCCCGATCTACAAGATTGAGGAGTCGGAGCACAAGGACTGCAACTGCAGCTCCGCCAACGTCGTGACTCTCGAGCCGTAACGTCCGTCCGGGGCCTGCGGCGCGGGCGCTTCCCCCGGCGGGAAGCGCCCGTTCTCTCAGAGCGGCTGGACGGGTCCGCGGAACGGTTCGCATCACGCGGTCTCGTCCGTGACTCCAAGGCTCCAGAGGGCAACTGCTCGCCGACCTGGGGGATGCGGTCGTGCGTCCGGACGACGACCCAGATCTCGCCCTTCTGCTCCGGGTACGTCCGGATGCCGCAGCGGACCCGCATCGGCCCGCCTTCCTCCTCGGGGTTGAGGTGGCCCCGGCAGATCCCGATCGCCGTGCGGCCATGTCTTCTCAGCCGGCGTTGACGCCGCGCCCGTGGGAACGCGACCAGCATCGAGACGGCAGCGCCGATCGCGCAGAACAGCGCCCAGTAGCGCACGGCATCCCCCCGTTCGGCACCTGCTCTTGCTTCACCCTTAGCAAGACCCGGCGGCTACAGGAAGGGACGACGGCTCAGCCGTCCACCTCGTACCGGCCGACCTCCAGGAAGTACCTCAACTCCTCCGGCGTACCGTCGATGACGTCCGCCGCCGCCGCGCGCAGTGCGTCGCTGATGGCCGGGTCGGCGAGGATGCGGGCGACGGCGACGCGGTCGTCCTCGGCCTGGGCCAGGCGGTAGCCGGTTTCGAGGAAGGCGCGCAGGGCTTCCGGGGTGCCGGCGTCGAGGGCCTCGTTGGCCTCCCTGATGACCGCCTTGTCGCCGTTCTTCGTGGCGAGGAAGAGGATGCGGGCGACGGCGACGCGGTCGTCCTCGGCCTGGGCGATCCAGCGGCCCGTCTCCAGGAAGTACCGCTGGTCCTCGATGGTGCCGTCCAGAGCCGCCTGCGCGGCGGCGTGGACGGCCTTGCCGGTGTCGGGGTCGGCGATGATGCGTGCGATCGCGACCCGGACGTCGTCGTCGGACATCTCGTCCACCGGCGTGGTGGCGCCCGCCGTGTCGGACGGCGCCGTCACGGTGGCGGCCGTGCCGACGGCCGTGCCGGCGGCGAAGGCCGGGGTGGTGAGGAGGAGGGCCGGCGCCAGGGCGGTGGCCGCTATGGTCAGGGCGGCACGGGTGAGTCTCACGAAGGGACCTTCCTTACGAACGTCGGGAACAGTTGGGAACAGTCGGGAACAGTCGGGAACAGGACTGCACGCGGAACCGGCGGATGACGCACAGCCCCCGAGTCCTGGCCTCATCCGCCGGTGCGGACATCTTCGCTTTGATCGTGCACGAGTTCATTGCCCGAAGCATGCAGTTTTCCGGGCGTGTCGTTGCCGCTCGGGTTCTCGTCGGGCGGGACCCAGCGGTGCGTCACACCTCCCCGTCCTTGCGCAGCGCCTCCCACGTGCTCGGACCCACGATTCCGTCTGCGTCCAGCTTCGCCCGCTTCTGGAACGTGACGATCGCCCCGTGTGTCATCGGGCCGAAGTCGCCGTCCACCTCGCCGACCTCGGTGATGCCGTGCAGATGCCGGAGCAGGCACTGGGCCTCACGGACCTGGCTGCCGCCGTCACCCTGCTTGATGGTGAAGTCCCAGGTGCTGTTCCAGCCCGCTGTGTAGCCGCGGCCGTAGGTCTCGTCCTCGTACACCGCCGGCTTCTCGCAGCTGGGCGGCGCCGCGGCGGCGGGGGGCTCGTCGCGCAGTGCGTACGTCACCGCCGTCGCGCCCAGCAGGGCCGTCGCCACGAGTGCCGCGGCCAGCACCGGACGCCGCCACCGCCGGGGCCGCAGCCTCGGCAGACGGGCGGAGCGGGAGGCCCCGGCCGCGTCTTCCACCCGGCGCAGGAGCGCACCGCTGTCAGGGACCCGGGCGGCGCGTTCCGTATGAGTGGGGGCCAGGCAGTCCCGGACGATCTCCCGCCAGGCCTCGGGGAGTTCGGGGGACAGGCGTAACTCCTCGGCACCCCGGGCGTAGCGCGTCGCGGCGTCGGTTCGTGCCTCCGTGCTTCCGCCCGGCAGCGGGAAGGAGCCCGTGAGGGCGACATGGGCGAGGACGCCGAAGGCCCAGACGTCGGCGGAGGGGCGGATGCGGGTGCCCCGCTCGTCGATCTCGGGCCACAGCAGCTCCGGCGCGGTGTAGTCGGGCGTGGCGAACGCGGGCGTGTAGGCGTGGGTGCCCTCCAGCTCGGCGGCCATGTTGAAGTCGGCCAGTCGTACCGAACCGTCCTTCAGCAGCAGCACGTTGGCGGGTTTCAGGTCGCCGTGCACCCAGCCCGCGTGGTGCAACTGGTGCAGGCCCTCGCAGATCTGGGCCAGCAGGGCGGGGCCCGACTCCGGCGTCGGCTCGTGTTCCAGTACGACGTCCAGGGAGCCCTCGGCCTGCTCCAGCACGAGCACGGTGGCGCCGTCCAGCTCCGGGTGCCCCGGATCGTCGACCGTCAGGGTGTCGTACATGCGGATCAGCCGGGGTGCGCGCAGGCGGCCCAGCAAGTCCACCTCCCGCTCGGCGAGTTCGCGCATGTGCCGCAGCTGGCGAGGTGTGCGGGTGCCGGTGGGCAGGAACTTCAGGGCGGCCCGGCCGGGCGTCTCAGGGTCCCCTTCCCCGACGCGCCGCGCCGCGTACACCGTGGCGAACGCGCCGGAGGCCAGAGCCTCGCGCACCTCCCACGGGCCGACCCGGTAGCCCTTCGGGACGGGGACGGCGTACGACCGGCCGGTCACCGGACCATCTCCCCGGCCGGGGCGGCCAGCACCACCAGGTCGTCCTCGCGGACCAGGTCGAAGCGGAGCGCGAGCGAGACCAGCGACTCCTTCTTGCCGTTGACGCGCAGGCCGGGCGTGGCGGTGTCGGGGCCGGGGCGCAGCCGGAGCTTGAGGGCCAGGTAGTCGATGTTCCAGTAGACGGACGAGCGGCTGACCGTCGGCCAGACGGGGTGCAACCGCTCCACCAACTGCTCCACCGCCGGAAGCGGCGCGTGCGGTTCCCCGCGCAGCCGGGGCTCGCACAGGGCGGCCAGCACCGCGAAATACCGGCTGGTGCGGTCCAGAGCGAACGCCGGTGCCGTGGCGGCGCCGGGGAGCCCCCGGCGGTCGGTGCTGCGGAAGGCGTGGCGTGGCGCCCAGACGTCGAAGGTGAGCAGGTCTCCCGCGGCGGGCAGCACCACCCGCGAGAACTCGAACGGTACCGGGGCTTCCGTACGGCCGGGCGCGATCTTGAGGTGCTCTCCGGCGCCCTCCGGGTTCTCCACCACGTAGGTCTGGTCCTCGCTGAGGTTGCTCAGCAGCCAGAAGGACCGGTGTGCGGTGATCTCCCCGGCGACCCGGGGCACCCCTGCGTGGTCGATGGCGAGTGCGCCGTCCGCCCCGGCCCTGCCGAACGTCAGCCGTTCGCCCGCGGCGATCCTGACCTGCCCCTCCGCGCTGCCGCACATCGGTGGTACGACGATGACGCTGTACATGGAGTAGTCCCCCTCCTCCTGTGACGCCAGGGGGCGCAGCCCCCAGTCCGACGAGGGGCAGGGTATGGGACGTTTTCGAACGAGTACGAAGCATCGCGCCTGATACGGCGCGTCTGTGAAAGCTTTGTGAGAGCACGCCGCACGCCGCGTTCACCGTCCGGTACGACCTGCGGTACGCGGCGGTCGGGACCCGCCGGTCACCCGGCAGGTCCTCGTGCGGGCGCGGGGCGATCCAGCACAGGTAGCGGCCCATCGCCGGGATGGACTCGGGGGCGGGAAGGGCGGTTGAGGGACCGTCTCGCCGGGGTGCCGTCCTCGACCAGGGCGACGCGCCAGGGCCGTGCCCCCCTCGTTCGGGTAAGACACGGCCCTTGGCGGTGATTGGCGTGAACCGGTCCGGTCGACCGGGCCCGTTCAGTAGCGGGGGCGGTTGAACCAGGCCTTGCCATTGGCGTTGCCGACGAAGACGGCCACCAGGATGGCGAGGACGGTGTGCACCAGGCCCACGACGACGAAGGGGTAGATGCCGAGGACGGCCGTGATGATGGCGAAGACCAGGATGGTGATCCGGGCGCCGTTGCCGCCGTTCTTGAACTTCGTCGCCAGGACGGCCGCGAACACCAGCCAGGCCAGGCCGAACACCACGTAGCCCCAGATCACGCCGGTCGAGTCACCGACCAGGTCCTGGAAGGCGGTGTTGTCCTTGAGGGACTCGTCGTCCTTCGCGGCGTTGAGGGCCGCGGCGGCGAAGGCGAAGATGGCCACGCCCACGACCTGCAGACCGACGATGACCCACATCATCACGCGGGCCGCGCTCACCGAGCCGGCCATCGTGGTCGGCGCTGCGGGGCCCCCGTAGGGGGAGACCGGAGGAGCCTGCGGGTAGCCGTAACCGGGCGCCTGCCCCTGGTCCTGCGGGTATCCGTAGCCCGGCTGCTGCTGCGGCTGCTGCCCCTGGGGGGCGCCGTAGGGGTTGTTCGGGTCGCCGTAGCTCATGGGGGACTTTCCTCCGTTGGTCCGAGTGCGGGGACGACGCGTGACATCCGCACGGAGGAAAATCTTCAGTATTGCGACCGTCCCCCCGTTGAGCTGCCCGCGGCACTTGTCGGGTCATCGTTCTTCACCACTGACCGGCTTGTCCAGCCGCATTCCCGATGTGTTGTGCAAGTGCAACATCGCTGATCATGGGCGGATACGGGAGGAGGGACCCCGCGGTGCCCGGATTGCGGCCGGATTGGAACCGTGGCGGGGTCATCCGCGAGGATGGGGTCATGACCGCCCAGATTCTCGATGGCAAGGCCACCGCAGCCGCGATCAAGTCCGATCTGACCGCCCGCGTGGCGGCGCTGAAGGAGAAGGGCGTCACGCCCGGCCTCGGCACGATCCTGGTCGGGGAAGACCCCGGCAGCCAGAAGTACGTCGCCGGCAAGCACCGCGACTGCGCGCAGGTGGGCATCGCCTCCATCCAGCGCGAACTGCCCGCCACGGCGACCCAGGAGGAGATCGAGGCGGCCGTCCGCGAGCTGAACGAGGACCCGGCCTGCACCGGGTACATCGTGCAACTGCCGCTGCCCAAGGGCATCGACGAGAACCGCATCCTCGAGCTGATGGACCCCGACAAGGACGCGGACGGGCTGCACCCGATGAACCTGGGGCGCCTCGTCCTCAACGAGCCCGCCCCGCTGCCCTGCACCCCGAACGGCGTGCTGACGCTGCTCCGCCGCTACGGCGTGGAGATCAAGGGTGCCGAGGTCGTCGTCGTCGGACGCGGGGTGACCATCGGCCGGCCGATGCCGCTGTTGCTCACCCGCCGCAGCGAGAACGCGACCGTGACCCAGTGCCACACAGGCACCCGTGATCTGTCGGCGCACCTCAAGCGCGCGGACATCATCGTGGCCGCCGCCGGCTCCGCCCATCTGATCCGCGCCGAGGACGTGAAACCCGGCGCGGCCGTCCTCGACGTCGGCGTCTCGCGCAGCGCGGAGGGCAAGATCGTGGGCGACGTCCACCCCGACGTCGCCGAGGTCGCCGCCTGGATCTCCCCGAACCCCGGCGGAGTCGGCCCGATGACCCGTGCTCAGCTGCTCGTCAACGTGGTCGAGGCGGCGGAGCGCAGTGTCGGCTGAGCACCGGACCCCGAGCGGGCACGAGACCCTGGGCGGGCCCGAGACGCCTGGCGGGCCCGAGACGCCGGAGGGGCCCGAGACGCCGGGCGGGCACGAGGCGCCCGAGGACCTCACCGTCCGGGACCCCATCAGCGCGCCCGACGCCGAAGGGCGGCCGCGGCGGGTCACCCGGCGCTTCCCGCTGTTCACCCGGGACACCGCGCGACCCGAGGGCGGTGGCCGGGCAGCGCCAGGGGACGCTCCCGCACCCGCGCGGCAGTGGCCCGTGCTCGCCGTGCTGGGGCTGGCCGGGCTCGGGCTGCTGATCACCGCGTTCGGCCAGTTCCGGCTCGGGACGCTGCTGATCGGCGCCGCCCTGCTGGGCGGTGGCGCGATGCGCTGGCTGCTGCCGGACGTCGGCATGCTCGCCGTCCGCTCCCGCTTCACGGACATCGTCACCTACGGCCTGCTGGGCACCGTGATCGTCCTGCTGGCGCTCATGGCCCAGCCGGATCCGTTGCTGCAGATCCCGTTCCTGAAGGACACCCTGCACTTCACGGTCACCAACGAGTGACGAGGACGGCGGCCCGTCCCCTCCCCCGAGGAAGGACGGGCCGCCGTCACGCGCCCCACCCTCCTGCACGGCGAACGGCCTGTTCAACGGCTGTCAGTGCGCTGTGGCACGGAAGTGACGGTTCCGGTACGTCTCGCTTCCGATATCGCACAAAGTGGTGCGCCGCAGGGATTGGCAGGGACAATCAGGACGGTCCAGGGGACAATCGGGACGGTCCCGGGTGTATCGCGCGCGGTCACCATGCTCCTGTGCGCCCCCCTCCAGGGAACTGAGATCCTGAGTGGGCGCATCCCTGTGGGTATCCAGAACGGGGACTCGGCCAAGGCCGCCACGCGCGGGGCGAACAGCGCGAGAAATATCAGCACGACCGGGGGGAAGAGGGGGAGCAATGCCTCGTTGGAGGGCCTTGCCGGATGAGCTCGATCCGCAGATCAGGGAGTTCACCAGCCAATTGCGCAGGCTCGTGGACCGCAGTGGTCTGAGCATCGCGTCGGTGGCGGACCGCACGGGTTACAGCAAGACGTCGTGGGAGCGTTACCTGAACGGCCGGCTGCTCGCGCCGAAGGGCGCGATCGTGGCCCTGGCCGAGGTCACCGGCACCAATCCGGTGCACCTCACCACGATGTGGGAGCTCGCCGAGCGCGCCTGGAGCCGCTCGGAGATGCGGCACGACATGACGATGGAGGCCATCCGGATCTCCCAGGCGCGCGCCGCGCTCGGGGAGTTCGGCGGGCAGGACTTCACCGACCCCTCGGCCGGTGGCAAGGCGGCCTCGGCGGGCCAGGGCAGAGCGGCCTCCGCGGGCAGCGGCAAACCCGCCCGCCGGAGCGGCGGCACCACGGTCACGCCGGGCATCGCCGGACCGGCCGGTGTGGCCCCGACCGTGCCGCCGCAGCCGACGGCCCCCGAGGTCCAGGACTCCACCGGCGCGGGTGTGCGGGAGGAGAGCGGCCGGGCCGCCGAGCCCGAGGTCAACTCGTGGGGAATGGCCGGGTACCAGGGCCCGTCGCCGACGGGCGGGCGCTCCACCGGACCCGGCACCGGCAGGGGATCCCGGTCCGGCTCGGGTCCGGGAACCCCCGCCGGGCCGTCCGGCGGCCTCGGCTGGACTCCCGGCGTCGGGGCGGACCCGTACGGCGAACCGCAGGACGCCGTCCCGGCGCGGCCGGATGGTGGTAGTGCCGGTGGTGCCGGCGGGACCCGCCGCGCCCCCTCCGCCTCCGCGGGCAAGAAGCGCACCGCGACCTTTCTCGCGGGCGTCGTGGGTGTTCTCGTGGTGATCGCCGGTGCGTTCTACCTCACCGGCGGCGGTGGCGACGACGAGGCCAAGGGCGGTGCCAAGTCGCCCTCGCCGGCGGTCAGCACGGACCCGAAGCTGCCGCCCGGGGTGAAGTGCAGCGGTGACGGCTGCACCGGCAAGGACGCCGAGGCCATGGGGTGCAGCGGTGACCTGGTGACCACGGCCCAGACCGCGACCGTCGGCACGACCGCCGTCGAGGTCCGCTACAGCGAGACCTGCAAGGCGGCCTGGGGACGTATCACCCAGGCGGCACAGGGTGACGAGGTCCAGATCAGCTCGGGCAAGGCGAAGCAGACCGGCAGCATCACCGCGGCCGGGGACACCATCGCCTACACCCCGATGGTGGCCGTGAAGAGCGCGGCCGACGCCAAGGCCTGCGCGACGCTGACGGCCGGGCAGCAGGGCTGCACCGACTAGACGGCGGAGCGGTCCGCCCGGCCCTTGTGAAGAAATTCCGAAGGGGTGGAATGGCCGCCGGAATCGGGGGCACGCGAACCGTACCCCCACGGGAGTCCGGCATGGTCGGTATCCCCCCAGGCGGCCGCCTTCGTCCTCCTCTCCCGGACGGGCGGCCGCCTCGTGTATGGGCAGGGGGAAGGGTTGTGGGCTGGGCCACACCGACCCGGACGTCCGGGATCCCGGATGCGCGGTAGCCTGACGGCTGGATGGATCTCTTGACGCCAAGAGATCGATCAAACGTCCGGGGCAGGGACCCCGCCCCACCGCCAGCTGTCATACGGAGAACGCCATGACCCGCACTCCCGTGAACGTCACCGTCACCGGCGCGGCCGGCCAGATCGGTTACGCCCTGCTCTTCCGCATCGCCTCCGGTCAGCTGCTCGGCGCGGACGTGCCGGTGAAGCTGCGCCTGCTGGAGATCACGCCCGCCCTGAAGGCGGCCGAGGGCACGGCCATGGAGCTGGACGACTGCGCGTTCCCGCTCCTGCAGGGCATCGACATCTCGGACGACCCGAACGTCGCCTTCGACGGCGCCAACGTCGGTCTGCTCGTCGGCGCCCGCCCCCGCACCAAGGGCATGGAGCGCGGCGACCTGCTGGAGGCCAACGGCGGCATCTTCAAGCCGCAGGGCCAGGCCATCAACGCCCACGCCGCGGACGACATCAAGGTCCTGGTCGTCGGCAACCCGGCCAACACCAACGCCCTGATCGCCCAGGCCGCCGCGCCGGACGTACCGGCCGAGCGGTTCACCGCGATGACCCGCCTGGACCACAACCGCGCGCTGACCCAGCTCGCGAAGAAGACGGGCTCCACGGTCGCCGACATCAAGCGCCTGACCATCTGGGGCAACCACTCCGCGACCCAGTACCCCGACATCTTCCACGCCACGGTCGCCGGCAAGAACGCCGCCGAGGTCGTCAACGACGAGAAGTGGCTGGCCGAGGACTTCATCCCGACCGTCGCCAAGCGCGGCGCCGCCATCATCGAGGCCCGTGGCGCCTCGTCGGCCGCGTCCGCCGCCAACGCCGCCATCGACCACGTCCACACCTGGGTCAACGGCACCGCCGACGGCGACTGGGTCTCCATGGGCATCCCGTCGGACGGCTCCTACGGCGTCCCGGAGGGCCTCATCTCCTCCTTCCCCGTCACCACCAAGGACGGCAAGTACGAGATCGTCCAGGGCCTGGAGATCAACGAGTTCTCCCGCGCCCGGATCGACGCCTCCGTCAAGGAGCTCGAGGAGGAGCGCGACGCGGTCCGCGGCCTCGGCCTCATCTGACCGGAGTCGCACAGAACTCCGTGCGCAGGCCCCGCACCGGCTCTCCGGTGCGGGGCCTGCGGGCTTTCCACGGGCCGGCAGCCCCGTTCCGGGGCCGGGCCGAAGCGCCGGCGGTTGTACGCGCTGTGAGCGGAGGCCGTCGTCCGGTCCCGGGCGCGGTTGCCCGAGGCGCTCGTCGGGGCGCCCCCGGCCGACTCGCCGCGTTCACCGACCGTGACGGGCGCTCCCCGGGCGTGCGGCGCCTTCTCGTCGATCTCGTCGAGGGGCACGCCCGGCGCGCCGATCTGCTGCGCGAGTCGACCGATGGGTGGGCGGAGGGGGCCCGCCCGAAGCCTTCAAGCCACCGGTGTCCCGACGCCGACGGCCATATCTCCGTACCTTTCGTTCCGATTTGCCCGCATCTCCCGTGACGCAGCGCACTTTCGGCCACGGACGCGCATGCATCCGGGGGAGTCGGGCAGGCGAACTCGGTCTCTTAGTGACACGTATGTGACACAGGGGCGCTGATCAGGAACGGAAGGCGAAGAGCGATCATGGCGGAAAGTACCGAACTTCAGGCGCGTGAAACCATCCATGCGGGAGGAGAGTGGCGTGCGGCCACCTCCGGGGCCACCCGCGAGATCCTCGACCCCGCGGACGCCCTGCCCTTCGCCGTGGTCGCGGAGGGTGACGAGAAGGACGTCGATCTGGCGATCGCCGCAGCCCGGCGCGCCTTCGACGAGGGCCCGTGGCCGCACACGCCCGTCACCGAGCGGGCCGCACTGCTGAGGCGCGTCGCCGACCTGCTCGTGCGGGACCGCGAGGAACTGGGCCGGCTGGAGGCCCAGGACGCGGGCAAGACCGTCGAGGAGGGCCGTGTCGACATCGACTGCGTCGCCGACGCCTTCCGCTACTTCGCCGACCTGGTCGCCGGCGAGGCCCCCGGCCGGGTCGTGGACGCGGGCTCGACCGACATCCACAGCGTCGTCGTGCACGAGCCCCTCGGCGTCTGCGGGATGATCACGCCCTGGAACTACCCGCTGCTCCAGGCCAGCTGGAAGATCGCCCCCGCCCTCGCCGCCGGCAACACCTTCGTCATCAAGCCGAGCGAGATCACCCCGATGACGACGATCGCGGTCATCGACCTGCTCGTCGAGGCCGGCCTCCCCGAGGGTGTCGCCAACATCGTCACCGGCCCCGGCCACTCCGTCGGCGCACGCCTGTCCGAGCATCCCGACGTCGACCTGGTCTCCTTCACCGGCGGCACGGTCAGCGGCATCAAGGTCGCCGAGGCCGCCGCCCCGACCGTCAAGAAGGTCGCCCTCGAACTCGGCGGCAAGAACCCCAACGTCGTCTTCGCCGACGCCTGCGCCACCGATGAGGGCTTCGACACCGCCGTCGACCAGGCCCTCAACGCCGCCTTCATCCACAGCGGCCAGGTCTGCTCGGCCGGTGCCCGCCTCATCATCGAGGAGTCCGTCCGGGACCGCTTCGTCACCGAACTCGCCCGGCGCGCCGAGAAGATCCGCCTCGGCCGCGGCACCGAGGACGGCGTCGAGTGCGGCCCGCTCGTCTCCGAGCAGCAGCGCGCCAAGGTCGAGATGTACGTCGAGTCCGCCCTCAAGGAAGGGGCCGTGCTGCGCTCCGGCGGCAAGCGCCCCGAGCCGTCCCCGCAGCGTCCGGAGAACGGCTACTTCTACGAGCCGACCGTCCTCGACCACTGCCACCGCGAGATGCGCGTCGTGCGGGAGGAGGTCTTCGGGCCGGTCGTCACCGTCGAGACCTTCCGGACCGAGGACGAGGCCGTCGCCCTCGCCAACGACACCGAATACGGACTGGCGGGCGGCGTCTGGACCTCCGACGCGGGCCGCGCCCGCCGCGTGGCCGGGCGGCTGCGCCACGGCACCATCTGGATCAACGACTTCCACCCCTACCTGCCGCAGGCGGAGTGGGGCGGTTTCGGCAAGAGCGGAGTGGGCCGCGAACTCGGCCCCGCCGGGCTCGCCGAATACCGGGAGACCAAGCACGTCTACCAGAACCTCGCTCCCAAGCCGGTGCGCTGGTTCGCGGGCTGACCCCGTCCCCTGCCGGGCCGCCGACCACCCATCCCGGGCTGACCCCCACATCCCGGGCTGAGGTCCCCGTCCTCCCCCGAGCCCGTTCACTTCATCCCCACTGGAGCAAGCACGCCATGTCCCACACCAGTCATGAGTACGACTATGTCGTGATAGGCGGCGGAACCGCAGGTTCCGTCATCGCCTCCCGCCTGACCGAGAATCCGGACGTCACCGTCGCCGTCATCGAGGGCGGCCCCAGCGACGTCGGCCGTGACGACGTACTGACCTTGCGCCGCTGGATGGGCCTGCTCGGCGGCGAGCTCGACTACGACTACCCGACCACCGAACAGCCACGCGGAAACTCGCATATCCGGCACAGCCGGGCCCGCGTCCTGGGCGGCTGCTCCTCGCACAACACCCTGATCGCCTTCAAGCCGTTGCCGGCCGACTGGGACGAGTGGGAGGCCGCCGGCGCCAAGGGCTGGGGCGCGGTGCAGATGGAGGCCTACTTCGCCCGGCTGCTCAACAACGTCGTCCCGGTCGACGAGAAGGACCGGAACGCCATCGCCCGCGACTTCGTCGACGCGGCCCAGGAGGCGCTGGGCGTGCCGCGCGTCGACGGCTTCAACAAGAAGCCGTTCACCGAGGGCGTCGGCTTCTTCGACCTCGCCTACCACCCCGAGAACAACAAGCGGTCCTCGGCGTCGGTGGCGTACCTGCACCCGGTGATGGACGCGCGGCCCAACCTGACGATCCTGCTGGAGACCTGGGCGTACAAGCTTCAGCTGGACGGCAACCGCGCCGAGGGCGTGCACGTGCGGACCAAGGACGGCGAGGAGATCCTCGTCAAGGCCCGGGGCGAGGTCCTGCTCTGCGCCGGCGCCGTCGACTCGCCCCGGCTGCTGATGCACTCCGGCATCGGCCCCAAGGCCGACCTGGAGAAGCTCGGCATCCCCGTCACGCACGACCTGCCGGGCGTCGGCGAGAACCTGCTCGACCACCCCGAGTCGGTCATCGTCTGGGAGACCAACGGCCCCATCCCGGAGAACTCCGCGATGGACTCCGACGCGGGCCTGTTCGTGCGCCGCGACGCCGAACTGGCGCACCCCGACCTGATGTTCCACTTCTACCAGATCCCGTTCACGGACAACCCGGAGCGACTGGGCTATCAGCGGCCGGAGTTCGGCGTCTCCATGACCCCGAACATCCCCAAGCCGAGGAGCCGCGGCCGGCTGTACCTCACCAGCGCCGACCCCGAGGTCAAGCCCGCCCTGGACTTCCGCTACTTCACCGACGAGGACGACTACGACGGCAAGACCCTCGTCGACGGCATCAAGATCGCCCGTGAGATCGCCAAGACCGAGCCCCTGGCCGGCTGGCTCAAGCGCGAGGTGGCCCCCGGCCCGGACGTCACCGGTGACGAGGAGCTCGGCGAGTACGCCCGCAAGGTCGCGCACACCGTCTACCACCCGGCCGGCACCTGCAAGATGGGCGCCGCCGACGACCGGCAGGCCGTCGTCGACCCGGAGCTGCGCGTCCGCGGCCTGGAGGGCATCCGCATCGCCGACGCCTCCGTGTTCCCCACGATGACCACCGTCAATCCGATGATCGGAGTGCTCATGGTCGGGGAGAAGGCCGCCGAGCTGATCGGTGGTGGTTCCCGATGACCGCGATCCTCGAACCCCCCACGGAGCAGACCATGGACACCACCCCCGTCTTCTCGGTGGAGGGCCTGTGGAAGGTGTTCGGCCCCAAGGCCGGCCGCGTTCCCGCCGACCCCGAGCTCACCGCCCTCGACCCCGCCGAGCTGCGCTCCCGCACCGGCTGCACGGCCGCCGTCCGGGACGTCAGCTTCGACGTGCGCAAGGGCGAGGTCTTCGTCGTCATGGGCCTGTCCGGCTCCGGCAAGTCCACGCTGGTGCGCTGTCTGACCCGGCTGATCGAGCCGACGGCCGGCACCATCGCCATCGACGGCGAGGACGTCCGCGCCATGGACCGCTCCCGGCTGCGCGAACTGCGCCGCCACCGCGCCGCGATGGTCTTCCAGCACTTCGGCCTGCTCCCGCACCGCACCGTCCTCGACAACGTCGCCTACGGCCTGGAGATCCAGGGCATGGGCAAGGCCGAGCGGCGCGAACGGGCCGCCGAGGTCGTCGCCAAGGTCGGCCTCGAAGGCATGGAGCACCGCCGCCCCGGCCAGCTCTCCGGCGGTCAGCAGCAGCGCGTGGGCCTCGCCCGCGCTCTCGCCGTCGACCCCGAGGTCCTGCTCTTCGACGAGCCGTTCAGCGCGCTCGACCCGCTCATCCGGCGCGACATGCAGGAGGAGGTGATCCGGCTGCACCACGAGGAGGGCCGCACGATGGTCTTCATCACGCACGACCTCCAGGAGGCCCTCAAGCTGGGCGACCGCATCGCTCTGATGCGCGACGGCCGGGTCGTGCAGCTCGGCACGCCCGAGGAGATCGTGGGCTCGCCGGCCGACGACTACGTCCGCGAGTTCGTCCGGGACGTCCCGCGCGAGCAGGTCCTCACCGTCCGCTCGGCCATGCGCCGCCCCTCGGCGGACCAGGACGGCAGCGGACCGGCGGTGCGGCCCGACGCGACGGTGTCCGAGGCGATCGAGGCGGTCGCCCGCGCCGGCGCCCCGGCCCGGGTCGTCGACAAGGGCCGGTGCGTGGGCGTGGTCGACTCCGACACCCTTCTCGGCGTCGTCGCCGGCACGGAGCAGACCGCTCCACCGGGGACGAAGCAGCCCAAGGAGGCGGTGTGATGGCGACCATCACCGCGTCCCCGCCGCGCCTCGGCCTGCCCGGGCTGCTGAAGAACCGTGCCGTCCAGAAGCTTCTTCTGCTGGCCCTCGCCGCCGTGATCCTCGTTCCGCTGGCCAACGCCCGCTGGGCCAGCGGCGCCTGGCCGAGCGGGCTGACGGTGGACCTCTCCGAGCCGCTAGCCAAGACCAGCGACTGGATCATCGACAACCGCGACAGCCACCCGCTGTTCCTGTACTTCTTCGGCCACGTCAGCAACGTCGTCGTCATCGCCGTACGGGCCGTCTACCTCACCCTCCTGGCCATCGGCTGGGCGGGCGTCACGGCCCTCGGCGCGCTGGTCGCCTGGCGGGTGGCGGGCGTGCGGCTGGCCCTCGGCACGGCCGCCGCGTTCCTCGCCTGCGGGCTGCTCGGCATGTGGGTGCCGACCATGCAGACGCTCGCCCTGATGGTCGCCGCGGTCCTCGCGTCGGTCGTGGTGGGCATGCTGCTCGGGCTCGCCTCCGGACTGTCCGACCGCATGGACCGCGTGCTGCGCCCGGTCCTGGACACCATGCAGGTGCTGCCCGCCTTCGCCTACCTGCTGCCGGTCGTGCTGGTCTTCGGCATCGGCGTCCCGGCGGCCGTCCTGGCCACCGTCGTCTACGCCGCCCCGCCCATGGCCCGCCTGACCTCGCTCGGGCTGCGCGGTGCCGACAAGGAGGTGCTGGAAGCCGTCGAGTCGCTCGGCTCCACCGCACGCCAGCGCCTGCTGACGGCCCGCATCCCGCTGGCCCGCAAGGAACTCCTCCTCGGCCTCAACCAGACGATCATGATGGCGCTGTCCATGGCCGTCATCGCCGCCGTCATCGGCGCGGGCGGTCTCGGTGACCGCGTCTACCAGGCGCTGGCCTCCGTCGACGTCGGTGCCGCGCTCGCCGCCGGTATCCCGATCGTGCTGCTGGCGGTCGTCCTGGACCGCGTCACGGCAGCGGCCGGGGAGCGGCTCGGCGCCGACCCGGAGCCCCGCAGCGGCCTCGGCTGGCTCTACGTCCTCGCCGGCGTCGTCGCCGTGGCGGTCGCCGGGCGGCTCGTGGGCCGCCTCGACTGGCCCGACCCCTGGGTCGTCGGCATCGCCGAGCCCGTCAACCGCGCGGTGGACTGGATGACCGCGCACCTGTACTCGGGCGTCCCCGTCATCGGCGGCACCGCCGACTGGGCCGGACACTTCACCACCTGGGTCCTCGACCCGATGCGCGACGGCCTGCAGGGGCTGCCCTGGTGGTCGGTGCTGCTGATCGTCGCCGCCCTCGCCTGGGTGATCGGCACCTGGCGCACCGCGCTCACCGCCGTCCTCGCCATGGCCGCGATCGGCGTCCTCGGCGTCTGGAAGCCGTCCCTGGACACCCTCTCCCAGGTCCTCGCGGCCGTCGCCGTCACCCTCGTCGTCGGCTTCGCCGTCGGCATCGCCGCGGCCCGCAGCGACCGCCTGGAGCGGGCGCTGCGCCCGGTCCTCGACGTGTTCCAGACGATGCCGCAGTTCGTCTACCTGATCCCGGTCGTCGCCCTGTTCGGCGTCGGCCGCGCCCCGGCCGTCGCCGCGGCGATCGTCTACGCGCTGCCGGCCGTCGTCCGCATCACCACCCAGGGCCTGCGCCAGGTCGACCCGGCCGCCATGGAGGCCTCCGGCTCGCTCGGCGCGACCAGCTGGCAGCAGCTGAAGCAGGTGCAGCTCCCGCTGGCCCGCCCGGCGCTGCTGCTCGCCGTCAACCAGGGCCTCGTCCTGGTCCTCGCCGTCGTCGTCATCGGCGGCCTCGTCGGCGGTGGCGCCCTCGGCTACGACGTCGTCTTCGGCCTCGCCCAGGGCGACCTGGCGACCGGTCTGGTGGCCGGCGCGGCGATCGTCTGCCTCGGCCTGATGCTCGACCGGGTGACCCAGCCCACCGAACGCCGCGCGAAGAAGGGAGCCTGACATGCGCGTCCGTACTACTGCGATAGCAGCCGCGGTGAGCTCCCTTGCGCTGCTCACCGGCTGCGGTGCCGCCGACATGACCAAGCAGGCCTCGCCCTTCGCCAACGCACAGGGCGCCAAGACCGTGACCCTGTCCGTGCAGTCCTGGGTGGGCGCCCAGTCCAACGTGGCCGTCGCCCAGTACCTCCTGGAGCACGAGCTCGGCTACCGCGTCGACACCGTCCAGGTCGACGAGGTGCCCGCCTGGGACGCGCTCAGCCAGGGCCGCGTCGACGCGCTCCTGGAGGACTGGGGCCACCCGGAGCAGGAGCAGCGGTACGTCAAGGACAAGAAGACGATCGCGCCCGCCGGCGAACTCGGCGTCACCGGCCACATCGGCTGGTTCGTCCCGACGTACCTCGCCAAGCAGCACCCGGACATCACGAACTGGAAGAACCTCAACAAGTACGCCGACCTCTTCCGCACCCCGGAGAGCGGCAGCAAGGGCCAGCTGATGGACGGTTCGCCGTCCTACGTCACCAACGACAAGGCGCTGGTGAAGAACCTGAAGCTGGACTACCAGGTGGTGTTCGCCGGGTCCGAGGCGGCGCAGATCACGCAGATGAAGCAGTTCGCCAAGGAGAAGAAGCCCTTCCTCACCTACTGGTACTCGCCGCAGTGGCTCTTCAAGAAGGTCCCGATGACCGAGGTGAAGCTGCCGGCGTACAAGGAGGGCTGCGACGCCGACCCGGAGAAGGTCGCCTGCGCCTACCCGCACACGCCGCTGCAGAAGTACCTCAACACGGACTTCGCGAAGAACGGCGGCAAGGCGGCGGCGTTCCTGAAGAAGTTCAAGTGGACGACCGGGGACCAGAACGAGGTCTCCCTGCTGATCGCCGACAAGAAGATGACGCCGGAGGACGCGGCGAAGAAGTGGGTGGACAGCCACAAGTCCACGTGGAAGAAGTGGCTGCCCTGACGTTCACCGGGCCAGCCGGCCGGCGATCTCCCGCAGGGCCCGGGCGGCCCGTCGTTGGAGTCCCGGCCCGAAGGTGATCCGGGTGGCCCCTCGCGCGCCGAGTTCGGCGGGGGAGGGGCCACCGTCGGCCGGGGCCCCCACGTTGACCGGACCCCGGATCCCGGCCCGCAGCAGTGGCAGGACCTCCGGCGGCGCCCCGATCGGGTACACGCAGTCGGCGCCCGCGGCCACGTACAGCGCGGCCCGCTCGATGGCCGGGCCGGGATCGTCCACTCCGCAGGCGAAGGTGTCGATGCGCGCGTTGACGAAGAGCCGGTCACCGGCGGCCTCCCGCACCTCGGCCAGCCAACCGGCGTGCGTGCGGGGGTCCTTGAGCACCCCGTCCGCGGAGTCCTCCAGGTTGCAGCCGACCGCCCCCACCTCCAGCAGCCGCTCCACGAGGTCCTTCGGCGCGAGCCCGTAGCCGCCCTCCACATCCGCCGACACGGGTACGTCGACAGCCCGGGCGATCCGGGCGACCGCCGCGAACATCTCGTCGGCCGGGACCTGCCCGTCCTCGTAGCCGAGCGAGGCGGCGACCCCGGCGCTGGGCGTGGCGAGCGCGGGGAACCCGGCCTCGGCGAACACCCGCGCACTGGCCGCGTCCCACGGCCCGGGCAGCACGAGAGGATCACCGGGCGCCCGGTGGTGGTGCAGGGCACGGAACACATCAACCTTGCTCATGGCGTGTAACCCCCCGGCGCGATACGGCGGCTGACCATCACCCGGTTCCAGTTGTTGATGGCGACGATCAGCCCGAGCAGATGGGCGAGCCGCACCTCGTCGAAGTGCTTGGCGGCCCGCTCGTACACCTCGTCCGGCACGAAACCGGCGGTCAGCACGGTCACCGACTCCGTCAGCGCGAGCGCGGCCCGCTCCCGCTCGTCGAAGACGTTCTCGGCCTCCTCCCACGCGGTCAGCAGATCGAGCTGCTTCTCGCTCACCCCGTACTCGCGGGCGATCGTGAGATGCATGTCGAGGCAGAACGCGCAGTGGTTGAGCTGCGAGGCCCGGATCACCACGAGTTCGGCCAGGGCCGGGTCGCCGAGGCCCTGCTTGGCGACCTTGCTGAGCGCGGACAGGGCCCGGCCGACCGCCGGGTCGAGCAGCCGGGTCCGAGCCGTCACTTGTACTGCCCCGGCTCGTAGTACCCGGGCGTCATACGGCAGGTCACCCCGAACCGGTTCCAGGCGTTGATCGCCGTGATCGCGGCGATGACCTGCGCCAGCTCGGCCTCCTCGAAGTGCTTCGCGGCGTTGTCGTACACCTCGTCCGGCACGAAACCTCCCCCAGAGCCGAAAGCCTGGGAGGTGCCCCCAGTCAGGACCGTCACGGCCTCCGTCAGCTCCAGGGCCGCGATCTCCTTCGCGGTGTAGAAGTGCCGCGACTCCTCCCAGGCGCTCAGCTGCACGATCCGCTCGACGCTCTCACCCGAGGCGAGGGCGTCCTTGGTGTGCATGTCGATGCAGAAGGCGCAGTGGTTGATCTGGGAGGCGCGGATCTTCACCAGCTCGTACAGCTTGTGGTCGAGCCCCTGCCGGGCGGCGATCTCCAGCCGGACCATCGCCTTGTAGACCTCGGGCGCGTGCTTGGCCCACTCCAGGCGGGCGGGCTGCTCGGGGGCGTACTCCACGCCCGTCGTGTCATCGGTGTGCGTCGTCATGCCCTCGACCCTAGGAAGGAAGCAGCCCAGGGGTATGGTCCATTTCCATGGCGGAACAGTGGGCCACTCTGGGCGTCGACCTGCACGTGGAGCCGACCGGCCCGGGCCTGCGCCGGGGGCTGACCGACGCCCTGCGCGAGGCGGTGCGCTCCGGCCGGCTGGCCCCCGGCACCCGGCTGCCCTCCTCCCGCGCCCTTGCCGCCGACCTGGGCATCGCCCGCAACACGGTCGCCGACGCCTACGCCGACCTGGTCGCCGAGGGCTGGCTCACCGCCCGGCAGGGCTCGGGCACCCGGGTCGCCGCGCGCGAGGTCGTCCCGCCGTCCGGCACGGCACCCCACCCCCGCGCACCCGCCCGCCCGGCCTACGATCTGCGCCCCGGCAGCCCCGACCTCGCGTCCTTCCCGCGTGCGGAGTGGCTCAAGGCCGCCCGCCGCGCCCTCACCGCCGCCCCGCACCACGCGCTCGACTACGGCGACCCGCGCGGCCGCCCCGAGCTGCGGGCCGCACTCGCCGGGTACCTCTCCCGGGCCCGGGGCGTGCGCGCTGACCCCGAACGGATCGTGGTGTGCGCCGGGTTCGCGCACGGCCTGAAGCTGCTCGGCACGGTCCTGCGGGCGCGCGGGGCGCGGACGGTCGCGGGCGAGTCGTACGGCCTCGACGCGCACTGGAGGATCCTGGCCGCCTCCGGCCTGGACACCACCCCGCTGCCCTTCGACCGGCTGGGCACCGACCCGGGCGGGTTGTCCAAAGCCGACGCGCTGCTGCTCACCCCCGCCCACCAGTTCCCCATGGGCGTGCCCCTGCACCGCGACCGCCGTACGGCCGTCGTGGACTGGGCCCGGCGCACCGGGGGACTGGTGCTGGAGGACGACTACGACGGTGAGTTCCGCTACGACCGGCAGCCCGTCGGCGCGCTCCAGGGCCTGGACCCCGACCGGGTCGTCCACCTGGGCACCACCAGCAAGTCCCTCGCTCCCGGGCTGCGGCTGGCCTGGATGGTGCTGCCGCCGGACCTCGCCGAGGAGGTCGCGGCGGCGAAGGGCGGCGTCGACACCTGCGGGGTGCTGGACCAGCTGACCCTGGCCGAGTTCCTCACCTCCGGCGCCTACGACCGGCACGTCCGCGCGACCCGCCTGCGCTACCGGCGCCGCCGGGACGCCCTGGTCGCCGCTGTCACGGCCCGGGCCCCGGGAGCCCGCGTCACCGGCATCGCCGCCGGTCTGCACGTCCTGCTGCGGCTGCCGCCCGGCACCGAGCAGTCGGTGGTCCAGGGGGCGAACTGGCGGGGCCTCGCGCTCCACGGACTCGCCCGGTACACCCACCCCGCCGCCCGGGCCGAGCCCGTCGACGCCCTGGTCGTCGGATACGGCACCCCGCCGGACCACGCCTGGTCGGGAGCGCTGGACGCGCTGTGCGCGGTACTGCCCGGATAATCGCGCGCATTCCCCTTCGGAATTGCCGTCCGGCGGATATGGTCACCCCATGAGTGAAAATTCCTCCCTGCCCCGCGTAGCCCTGAAGAAAATCACCCCGGACGTCTCCGCCGCAATGGGCTCCCTGCACACCGCCGCCGTTTCCGCCGCCCAGGACGCCAAACTCGAACCGGAACTGCTGGAACTGGTCAGGATCCGCGCCTCACAGATCAACGGCTGTGCGTTCTGCCTCGACATGCACACCAGGGACGCCCGCGAGCAGGGCGAGACCGAGCAGCGCATCCACACCCTGAACGCCTGGCGGGAGACGCCCTTCTTCACCGGACGCGAGCGCGCCGCCCTGGCGTTGACCGAGGCGGTGACGCTGGTCCACGACGGCCGCGTCCCCGACGCCGTCTACGCCGAGGCGGCCGGGGTCTTCGACGAGAACCAGATCGCCGCCCTCATCTGGTCGGCCACCGTCATCAACGCCTACAACCGCATCGCGATAGCGACCCGCATGGTCCCGAAAAACTGAAAAGGGCAAGAGAAAAGCCGCCGGGTCGAATTCGGCCCGGCGTCGCTGTTTCTCCCGCAATTCAGTCGGCCGGCAGCGGCTCCATGACGCCGTCCAGCCAGGTGCGCCATTCCCCGGCCCTTTCCGCCGGAGGCACCCGCATCGGCCGTCCGATCCAGCCCGTCACGGGCCGAATTCCGTGCAGCGCGTTCACCAGCCACACCTCACGGCCCTCCAGCTCGGCCACGGTCCGCTCCCGGTGCGCGATCCGGAACCCGCAGCGCAGCGCCCGCTCCTGCACCAGCCCGGCCGTCACACCCGGCAGGACGGGCAGCCGCGGCGGGGGCAGGCACAGGATGTCGTCCTCCCACCACAGGACACTGGCGGTGGCCGACTCCAGGACCGTGCCCGAGGGGGCGATCAGCACCGCCTCCTCCGCGCCCTCGACCGCGGCCCGGCGGCGCACCCGGGCCAGGGTGTCCAGGTCCGGGCCCTTGCGGCGGGGCACGGTCCGCGGATCGGACTGGCCCGCCGCCCAGAGGCGCACCCCCGCGCCCAGCGGCGGAGCGGGCCGCAGCAGCAGCCGCAGCTCCAGGGACCCCGCCGCGAGTTCCACCCGGGGGAACCACGCCCCCGTGCGCGGCAGCGCGGCGGTCACGTCCCGCCAGAACGCCAGGAGCCGGCGCGGCTCCGGCCCGCCGCACTCACCGCAGGACCGCGAGAACCGCTCCCGGTGCCGGGCATAGGCCCGCACCCCGCCCTCGCGCAGCAGCCACGAGTCCGCGACGAGCAGCCGCCCCTCGGCCGTCCCCTCCGGGGCCGGGGCCAGGCCACGGCCGGGCGTCCACGCCCACAGGCCCTCCGCCACCGCCGGTCTTGTCACCACGAGGTCCTCCTCAGTACGTGCGGCCCGCGACGGCGGGCGCCCCGTGCCGGGGCCCGTACGGCGCGTGCTCCAGCCAGGATCCACACCACGGCAGCACCGGCGCCAGGGCCGCCGCGGCCCGCTGCCTGACCCGGACGATCCGGCGGCGCGGCCGCAGATGGTCCAGGGCCGTACCGGCGGCGGCCATGTTGAACAGACCCGCCGCGCGCCGCACCTCGGCGAAGCGCGCGACCGCCTCGCCGGTCCCGGCGGCGATCGCCTCGGCGGCGGCCGCCGCGTCCGCGATCCCGCTGTTCATCCCGCGCGCCCCGAACGGCGGGAAGAGATGCGCCGCCTCACCGGCCAGCAGCACCCGCCGGTGCGGATCGGTGAACGAGGCCGCCACCTTGCGCAGGAAGCGGTACACCGACACCCACAGGATCCTCTCGCCGTAGCCGTCCCCGACGATCGCGGGCAGCCAGCGCCGTACGGCCTCCTCGGTGCCGAACTCCTCCGGCCGGTCGTCGTCGCGGCACTGGAGGTCGACCTGGAAGCCCCCGGTGAACGGCACCCGCATGACACCGCGGCCGCCGGCCCCGGGATGCTCGTAGTGGAAGACCCGCTCCCACGGCAGCTCGGCGCCCGGCACATCGGCGACGTCCACGACGACGTGGAAGCCCTCGCCGCGGGTGCCCTCCAGCTCGATGCCCAGCTCGCGCCGGACCGCCGAGCGGGCCCCGTCGGCGGCGACGACGTGGGAAGCGCTCCACTCCCGCCCGTCCGCACCCGTCAGCCGGACCCCGCTTCCCGTGCTGTGCACGCCCGTCACGCGGGCGCCCCACACGAAGCCGACCCCGGCCCGCTCACAGGCCGCCCGCAGAAAACGTTCGGTGTCCGTCTGGCGCAGGCTGGTGAACGGCGGCGGGCCGGACGGGGGCGGGAAGGTCCGGGCGTAGACCTCGCGTCCCCGGTACAGGGTGCGTCTGGTGTGCCAGGTCCGTCCGTACGAGGTGATCTCGGCGGCGAGGCCGGGCAGCATCCCGTCCAGCAGGGCGAGGGTCTCCCGGTGCACGAACAGGGCCCGGCTCCCGGGCCGTTCACGGCCTTGCGGATCGGCCTCCAGCAGCGTGACCGGCAGGCCGTGCGCCCGTAGCGCGAGGGCCGCCGACAGGCCCACCGGCCCGGCGCCCACCACCAGGACCGGGGTCATGCCCTGACGCCTTCGCCGAGCATCCGGGCGATCTCCACCCGCTTCACCTTCCAGGTCGCCGTCATCGGCAGGTCCTCGAACCGCCACTGCCGCGGCTCGGCCATCGCCGGCAGCCCGTCCGTGGCCCGCCGCCAGCGCTCCGGGTCCAGGGGCCGCTCGCCGCGCACGCACACCACCGGCACCGGCTCACGGTCCGCCCCCGGCACGATCACGACCTCGCGCAGCTCCTCCAGCCGGGACATCAGCGCGTCCTCGACCTCCAGGTTGCTGTGCACGGCGTCGATCTGGTCCACCTCCCGGTCGATCAGGTACAGCGCGCCCAGGCGGCTGCGGTAGCCCAGGTCGCCCATCTCCCACCAGCCGTCGGTGAGCTGACGGTCGTAGCGCTCCGGCATGCCGAGGTAGGTGAGGATCCGTCCCCGGGTGCGCGCCTCGATGCGGCCCGGAGTGCCGGGCGGCACCCGCCCGCCCTCGGCGTCGGAGACCCGGACCCGGGTGAAGCCGGGTATCCCGAACCCGACCCGGCGGCCGTCCGCCCGGGCGGCACCGCGCCGGGTCACCACCTGGAACGCCACCGGGCCCGTCTCGCTCTGCCCGTACAGCTGGATCAGCCAGGGCGTACGGCGCCGCGACGCGTCCAGCAGCCGCCGCACGGTACGCGGATGGATCGCGTCGAACGTCGAGCCGTAGGACCGGACCCGGGACAGCGGGGCGCCGGGCGCGCCGGCCAGTTCCTCCCACAGCACGAACGTGTTGGGGTGTGTCTCGACGATGCCGGGCCGGTGCCGGGCCAGCAGCGGGCCGACCGCGGCCGGATCCGGGTCGGTGATCAGCACGAGCGGGCTGCCGAAGTGCAGCAGGACACCGAGCAGATGGTAGAAGCGCGAGTGCACGAAGGACATGTGCAGTGCGGCGGTCTCACCCCGGGTGGGCCAGCCCATCGCCTGCTGCGGCACGAGCCGGTTCCACATGGTCCGCGCGCAGTGCACGGCCAGTTTGGGGACGCCGGTGGTGCCCGAGCTGTGGGTGATCAGGGCGGGTTCGCCGGGATGGAGCCGGACGGGCAGAGGCGGTTCGGCGCCGGGGTACGCCGCCAGCGGCTCGGCCCCGGGTGCCTCGTCCACGGACAGCGTCCGCCGCACGAGCCCGGACAGGGCGATGTCCTTCAGCCCGTCCAGCGTCGCGGCGTCGGTGATCAGCCAGGGCCGCCGCAGCCGCTCGAGAAGCTGCCCCGCCACGTCGGGGGCCAGCGCGGGCGACAGCAGCACGGGCACGGCCCCGATACGGGAGGCAGCGCAGGTCAGCAGCATGATGTCGACGTTGTCGGCCTTGTGCACGACGACCTGCTCCGAGGGCCGCACCCCGGCCTCCCACAGCCGGCCGGACAACTCCTCGACCACATCGGCCAGCACGCTGTAGCTCAGGTCGACGCCCAGGGAGGGGGCGACGTCGAGCGGCCGGTCGAGGGTGACGAAGACGGCCCCGTGCCGGTCGGCCGCACGCCGGAAGACCGGTCCCAGATAGAAGCCGCGGTCCGCGAGCAGGGGCTGTCGCATGGGCTCGTTCCTCTCTGTGGTGTTCACCAGGCGCCCTTGCGCACCAGATGGCGGCGGAGCTTCCCGGTCGCGGTGCGCGGCAGCGACGGGACGAAGCTGACGCTGCGGGGGACCTTGAACGCGGCGAGGTTCTCGCGCGCCAGGCCGGTCAACTCGTCGGCCAGTCCGTCCCGAACGGGCGGGGCGGGGACCACGAAGGCCCGCAGCCGGCTCGCCCCGCGCCCGTCGGGAACGGCCACCACCGCCACCTCCCGCACCGCCGGATGGCCGCGCAGGACGGCCTCCACCTCCAGCGGGGAGACGGTGATGCCGCCGACCATCTCCATGTCGTCGGCGCGGCCCAGATGCCGGTAGGTGCCGTCCGGTTCGCGGCGGGCCCGGTCCCGCGTGGCCAGCCAGCCGCCGACCAGCGTCCGGGCGGTCTCCTCCGGCCGGTTCAGATAGCCGGGTGTCACCGTCGGTCCGCGCACCCACATCTCGCCCTCGTCGCCGTCCGGCACCGGATGCCCGTCACGGTCGCGCAGCTCCACCTCGAAGCCGGGCACGGGCCGGCCCACGGTGCCCGGGTGGTGGTGGGAGAAGCCGTTGGCGCAGAACGCGTGACCGGCCTCGGTGGAGCCGATCTGCTCCAGCACCGGCGCGCCCAGCAGGGCGGTGACCTGCTGGGCCAGCCCCTCCGGCAGCCCCTCACCGGCGGACACCGCGGCCCGCACCGAGGCGAAGCAGCCCTCGTGCCCGTTGCCCCGCTCGACCACCAGCGCGGCGTACGCGGACGGCACGGAGTACAGCAGCGTCACCCGGTGCCGGGCGACGAGCTCGTCGATGGTGGCCGGAGAGGGCCGCCGGTCCACCAGCACGGCGGACGAGCCGGAGAACAGCGGGAAGACCAACGCGTTGCCGAACCCGTAGGCGAAGAAGAGCTTCGACACCGACAGGGTGACGTCCTCCGCGGTGATCCGCAGCACCCGCCGCCCGACCAGGTCGTGGTACGTCCGTGGATCGCCGTGCGTGTGCACGACGCCCTTGGGACGGCCCGTGGTGCCGGAGGTGTACTGCACGTAGAGCGGGCTGTGCGCGTCGACCTGGTGGGCGGGGGCGGGCTCGGCGGCGGGGGCGAGGGCCATCAGCTGGTCGGCGCCGAGCGCTGTCCGGCCGGCGAAGGGTTCCTCCAAGCCCGGCCCCGTCACACACAGCACGGCGTCGGTGTCCTCGGCCAGGAAGGCGTGGTCGGCGGCGGGGAGTTCGGGGTTGACCAGGACCGCGACGGCACCGAGGCGGGCGGTGCCGAGGAACGCCGTCACCCAGGCGAGGGAGTCCGGCAGCGCGAGCAGCACCCGGTCTCCCGGGCGCACCCCGTACCCGGCCAGCACCGTGGCCGCGCGGGCGGCGAGGCCGTGCACCTCACCGTGGGTCCAGGCCCGGTGTCCCTGGTGGAACGCGGTCCGGCCGGTCCACCCGCGCCGCTCGGCGAGCTCCGCCAGGTGGGCCGCGAGATTCCCGGGCGCCTCGGCCTCGGCCGGGCTCGGTGTGACCTGCGGACTGGTCATCGCCGGGCCTCCCCGGCCGCCCCGGCCTTCTGCCCCGGCGGGCCCTGCTGCCGCATCCGGTCGGCCGTGTGCCGGTGGAGGGCGCGCATCGGGGCCGCCGTCTTCAACAGCATCTCCTCGTACTCGGCGTCCGGATCGGAGCCGAGCACGATCGCACCGCCCGCCCCCAGATGCATCAGTCCGTCGGCGAAGACGGCGGTGCGGATCACGATGCTGAGGTCCGCACCGCCACCGCACCCGAAGTAGCCGAGGGCGCCGGAGTAGACGCCGCGGGCCTCGGTCTCCAGCGAGTCGATGATCTCCAGCGTGCGCAGCTTCGGCGCGCCGGTCATCGACCCGCCCGGGAAGCAGGCACGTACGCAGTCCACCGCGTCCGTGCCCGCCCGCAGCCTGCCCTCCACGGTCGACACCAGCTGGTGCACGGTGGCGTACGTCTCCGTGGCCATCAGCTTGGAGACCCGCACGGTCCCGGTCCGGCAGACCTGCCCCAGGTCGTTGCGCAGCAGGTCCACGATCATCAGGTTCTCGGCCCGCGTCTTGGCGTCCGAGGCGAGCGCGTCCCGCAGCCGGGCGTCCTCCTCCGGCCCGTCGCCCCGGGGCGCGGTGCCCTTGACGGGCCGGGCCTCGGCGGTGCCGTCCCGGCCGATCCGCAGGAACCGCTCGGGCGAGGAACCGGCCACCTCCAACTCCCCGAACCTCAGGAACGCCGCATAGGGGGCCGGGTTGTCGCGGCGCAGCGTCCGGTAGAACTCCAGCGCGTCGGGAGGGGCGGGTAACCGGGCGGCGTTCGTCAGGCAGACCTCGTAGCTGGTGCCGGACCGCAGCGCCCGCCGGCACGCCTCGATGTCGGCGATATACGTCGCCCGGTCGCGCACCAGCCACGGCTCGGCGGCGCCGGGGTCGGCCGGGGCCGGTTCTCCGGGCAGCGGCGGGCGCTCCGCCGCCACGCAGGAGAGTCCGGCCAGTACGCCCTCCAGCCAGTCGGCGGCCTCCCGCGCGGCCTGCGGGGTGTCCTCCGCCAGGCACACGGCGTAGGTGTACCCCGCCTCGTGGTCCACCGCGATCACCCGGTCGGCGAACAGCCAGGCGGCGTCCGGGGCGGGGGAGCGGTGCCGGTTGGACGACCCGCAGTCCGCCTTCATCTCGTAGCCGAAGTAACCGACGTAGCCGCCGGTGAAGTCGAACGGCAGCCCGGTCGCGTCCACCCGGCGGTTGCTCAACTGCCGCTTCAGGTAGTCGAAGACACTCGCCCTCACCCGCCGCATGGGCCGCCCCGCCCGCTCGATCTCACACCGCCCGGCACCGACGTCGTACCGCACGAACTCGGCCAGCGGCCCCTGGTCGTCCCCGAGGAACGAGAACCGCGACCGTCCCGGCTCGACCAGCGAACTGTCCAGCCAGAAGCTCCGCGGCGACCCCGAGAACATCCGGCCGAAGACCGCCTCGGCGTCAACGGCCCCGGTGACCCGCCGGGTATGCAGCCGATACCCGACCCGCCCGGGCCGGCGGGGCCGGGGGATGGCGGCGGACGGGCCGGCCTCGGCATGCGTCTCCTGCTCCGCGTCCGGGGCGCCCCGGCCCGGCGCATCGGCCGAACCCACGGGGCCGACGCCACCGGCCACCGCAGCAGCCGAGACGACCTCACCCGACGCGACGGCCCCACCGGCCGCGAGCGTCCCGGGCTCGTCGGGTACGACTGCCGCGGGCTCGCCGGACGCGAGCGTCCCGCGCCCGCTGGGCATGAGCGTCCCGGGCCCGCTGGGCACGAGCGTCTCGGCCTCGCTGGGCGCGAGCGTCTCGGCCTCGCCAGGTATGACCGTCTCGGGCTCGTCGGGTACGACTGCCGCGGGCCCGCTGGGCGCAAGCGCCTCGCCTCGGCCGGGTACGACCGTCTCGGGCCCGTCGGGTATGACTGCCCCGGGCTTGCCGGTCGCGAGTGTCCCGGACCTGCTGGGCGCGAGCGTCCCGGGCTCGCCGTGTACGAGCGTCCCGGCCCCGCCGGGCACGACCGCCCCGGCCCCGCCGGACAACACCGCCCCGGCCCCGCCGCACACGGCCGCCCCGGCCCCGCCAGGCGTGCTCGCAGTGGCCTGCGCGAGTGCGGCGACCTGGAAGGCGGCCGCGGCCACGGGACGACGCAGGCCGGCAAGGTCGAGAACGCCCCCCGGTATCCGGCGGGCCCCCGTATCGCACTCCGGGACGAGCGGCCGCCGACGGACCCCCTCGTGCGACGGCACCGCCGTGTTCTTCGTGCGCAGCTTGCCCGCCCGCGCGGCGGTGAGGTTCCGGAAGTTCACGAGCATGCGGTGCCCGTACTCCGTGAGGACCGACTCCGGATGGAACTGCACTCCCCACAGCGGCCGGCTGCGGTGCCGGAGCCCCATCAGGACACCGTCCTCCGCCCAGGCCGTGGCCTCCAGCGTCTCCGGCAGGGGCTCGCGCACGGCCAGGGAGTGGTAGCGGACGGCGGTGAAGTGCTGCGGCAGGCCGTGGAACAGGTCCCGTCCGTCATGGCGGATCGTGGACAGATGCCCGTGCCGCGGCTCCGGAGCGGGCCCCACCAGCCCGGCCTCGCCGAGCGCGATGCCCTGATGCCCCAGACACACACCGAGCACCGGAACCGGCGAGGTGGCGAGCAGTCTGCCCCCGATGCCGAAGTCACGGGTCTCGCCCGGATGCCCGGGGCCGGGGGAGACCACGAGATTGTCGAACGCCCGGAGATCAGGAAGACCGTCGACGGGCGCGTCGTTCCGGACCACGACCGGCTCCTCGCCGTTGACCTCGGCGATCAGCTGGAACAGGTTGTACGTGTAAGAGTCGTAATTGTCGATGAGCAGGGTCTTCACCCGCCCACCTCCCTCTGTTCGTTCGCGGGCCTATGTGGCCCGGCGTTTGTGCCGCCCGCGCAGCGCCTGGAGCGACGGGTACAGCCATTTCCGGAAGAAACGCTGGAGCCGCGGCATGAGAATCCAGGTGACAAGGGCCGTCACACACAGACACAACAACAGCGTGCGAAACAGTGCATTGAGGTCACCGAGATAGGGAAGCACCGTCAGATTGAACAGGAGCACCGGCGGGAAAACCGCGCTCATATTCACGAACCACAGTTTCCATTTCGACGGCGGAGCCGGTGGCGCGGGTGTAAGGGTCTGCGCGTCGAACCAGGCCCGGGCACCCGGCACCCTCCGGCGCTCCGCCTCCCGGGCGACCCCCTCCAGTCGGGCGTCCCACTGTTCCCGGGAGGGCGATTTCTCCCAGGCCAGGGCCGAACCCTCGCTGGCGAAGCGATAGACGACATGCCACTCCGCCCCTCCGTCGACAAGTACGCCACCCCCCAGAAACCCCGGCTGCCGCGCGGTCGCGCCCAGTAAGGCCCACCCCCAGGAGTGGAAGTCGGCCGCACGGCCCGGCGTCACGCGATAGGCCACGGTGACCGTGACTGGATTACTGGTCACGCCGTCCCGTACGGAAAGCGCTCACCGCGCGTTCAAGATTCAACAAACAATTTTCCGGTTCTTCGCAAGGCAGCTGGAAGATTGTCCGGAAGGCGAAGACTTTCCACAGCTGGGAAAGCCCTTCCGCTCACCGCGGTGCGACAGCGCGCTCCTCCGCCTCCACCGGCGCCTCCCCGAACCGCGACAACGCCAGCGCCCCGGCCACCGCCACCGCGAAACCGAGGATCGCCAGCCACCCCAGCCCCGGCCGCGTCCGGTCCCCGAGCCACACCACACCGATCAGCGCGGGCGCGACGGTCTCTCCGAGCACCAGCCCGGCCGTCGCCGTCGTCACCGACCCGCGCTGCAGGGCCGAGGTCAGCAGCAGGAACGCGGCCCCGCCGCCGAGCAGCAGCGCGTACGTCGCCGGATTGGGGAACAGCTCACCGGGCGACAGCCCGTCGATGAGCCGCACCGACACCTCCACCACCCCGAACCCGAGCCCCGACCCCAGCCCGAGCGCCAGCGCCCGCCCCCGCTCCGGCAGCCGCCCGCCCGCCGCCCCGAGCAGCAGCACCCCACCCGCCGCCCCGAGCATCGCCCACTTCAGCCCGGCCGGCCCGGCCTCGTCGCCCTCCGCCCCCGACGCCAGCCCCAGCAGCGCGAGCCCGGCACACACCACCGCCACCGCCGCCCACTCGACGCGGCTCAGCCGCACCTTGAGCAGCCGCGCCGCGACCACGGCCGTCACCGCGAGGCTCGCGGCCATCGCCGCCCCCACGGCGTAGATCGGCACGGACCGCAGGGCGAGGATCTGGAGTACGAAACCGAGCCCGTCCAGCGCGAGGCCGGCCAGATACCGCCACTGCCGCAGCGCCCGCCACAGCAGTGCCAGGTCCCCGCCCGGGCCGGTCGCCGCCGCCGACCGCGCGGCGATCGCCTGCAACACCGTCGCCGTACCGAAGCAGACGGCCGCACCAAGGGCACACACCATTCCAAAAATCACAAATCGACAGTAGGGGAGCGGCTGCCGACGGGGGGCCATGCGCGCCCGTTCACACCGATCTCTAGGCTGACCGTCTGTCAGTGCACGACGGGGAGACTGGGGGAGCACGCACATGGCTGAAACACGGCGAAGGCTGCGCTCGAGCACGGTGGTGCTGGGGGGCATGGGCGTCCTCGCGGCGGCCCTGTCCGCGTGCGGTTCCGACCCCGACCGCCGCTGCGTGGACCGGGACAGCTACGACTACATCAACGGCTACAAGATCGTCGCCGACAAGAACTGCTCGTCCGGTACGTCCTCCTCCGGCAAGGGCCGCAAGAAGACCGGCAAGGCCACGGCCACCGACGCCGACTGGTACTACGACGCCGACACCAGCGGCGGCTACGCCGACAACGGCACCTTCAGCCGCAGCGAGGCCGTCGACCGGGGCGGCTTCGGCTGCTCCGGCAGCGGCGGCGGCTGACGGGCGGGCACGGCAGATGGAACGCCGGACCATGGAGCCCCGCCCCGGCTGGCAGCGGACCGTCGAGGAACAGGGCCTGATCTACCCCCTCACCCGCTACCCCGACGACTCCCTGCGCCCCTACTGGGACGAGAGTGCGTACTACGTCTTCTCCCTGGAGGAGATCGAGGCCCTCGAAGAGGTGGTCGAGGACCTCCACCGCATGTGCCTGGCGGCCGCCGAGCACATCGTCACGGAGGACCGCTTCGCCGACCTGGGCATCACCGACCCCCGCGTCGCCCGCACGGTCGCCGAGGCCTGGCACCGCCGCGCCGAACTCCCCTCCGTCTACGGCCGCTTCGACCTCCGCTACGACGGCACCGGCCCGGCCAAGCTCCTGGAGTACAACGCCGACACCCCCACCTCACTGGTGGAGGCCGCGTCACCCCAGTGGTTCTGGATGGAGGAACGCTTCCCCGGCGCGGACCAGTGGAACTCCCTGCACGAACGCCTGATCGGCGCCTGGAAGAAGCAGGCCGCCCTGCTCCCGCCGGGCAGCCCTCTCTACTTCGCGTACTCCTCCGCCGACGAACTCGGCGAGGACATGATGACGGTCGCCTACCTGAAGGAGACCGCCGAGCAGGCCGGCCTCGCCACCGACTGGATCTCCATGGAGGAGATCGGCTGGGACCGCCTCTCCGGCCGCTTCGTCGACCAGCGCCTCCGCTTCATCCGCAGCGTCTTCAAGCTCTACCCCTGGGAATGGCTCACCACCGACCGCTTCGCCGACCACGTCCTCGACACCCTCGACAACGGCGGCGGCACGGGCTCCACCCTCTGGATCGAGCCGGCCTGGAAGATGCTCCTCAGCAACAAGGCCCTCCTCGCCGTCCTCTGGGAGCTCTACCCCGGCCACCCCAACCTCCTCCCGGCGTACCTGGACGGCCCGCGAGACCTGCCGGGCTGGGTCGCCAAGCCCCTCCTCGGCCGAGAGGGTGCGGGCGTCACGGTCCACGAGCCCGGATCCGCCCCCGCCCTGCGCGACGAGCCCTGCTGCTACCAGCAACTGGCCCCGCTCCCCGACTTCGACGGCAACCGAGTGGTCCTGGGCGCGTGGGTGGTGGAGAACGAGTCGGCGGGTCTGGGCATCAGGGAGTCCTCAGGCCTGATCACCGACGAGTACGCGAGGTTCCTGCCCCACGTGATCCTCTAAGAGGGGCTGAGGGCCCACGCCTGTAAGGGGCGCGGGGCTGTGACATGTGCGGCTTCGCCGCGTGGGCGCGATCAACCACATGCGACCCGCACCCGGCACCGAAGAGCAACCCGGCGGACGCCCCCCGCCCACCCCACCCGGTAGGCTGACCGAGGGCCGTGACTGGCGCGCTGGGATGGACGAACCATCGGGGAGCGGCCCGAGAGATGAGTGCCGTGCGCCTGGGCCGTACCGTGAACGCTGAACGCAACGTCCGGAGGTCCACACATGTCAGCCGAGCCCCTCTCCACCGCTTCCACCGCCTACCGCGCCGCCCTCGACGTGATCCGTGCCGTGGAACCCCGCGTGGCGGACGCCATCGGCCAGGAGGTCGCCGACCAGCGCGAGATGCTCAAGCTGATCGCCTCCGAGAACTACGCCTCCCCGGCCACGCTCCTGGCGATGGGCAACTGGTTCAGCGACAAGTACGCCGAGGGCACCATCGGCCGCCGCTTCTACGCTGGCTGCCGCAACGTCGACACCGTCGAGTCCCTCGCCGCCGAGCACGCCAAGGAACTCTTCGGCGCCCGCCACGCCTACGTCCAGCCGCACTCCGGCATCGACGCCAACCTCGTCGCCTTCTGGGCCGTCCTCGGCGCCCGCGTCGAGGTGCCCTTCCTGGAGAAGACCGGCGTCCGCCAGATCAACGAGCTGACCGACGCCGACTGGGCGGAGCTGCGCCAGGCCTTCGGCAACCAGCGCATGCTCGGCATGTCCCTGGACGCCGGCGGCCACCTCACCCACGGCTTCCGCCCGAACATCTCCGGCAAGATGTTCGACCAGCGCTCCTACGGCACCGACCCGGCCACCGGCCTGATCGACTACGAGGCCCTGCGCGCGAGCGCCCGTGAGTTCAAGCCGCTGATCATCGTGGCGGGCTACTCGGCGTACCCCCGCCTGGTGAACTTCCGGATCATGCGCGAGATCGCCGACGAGGTCGGCGCGACCCTCATGGTCGACATGGCGCACTTCGCCGGCCTGGTCGCGGGCAAGGTCCTGACCGGCGACTTCGACCCGGTCCCGCACGCCCAGATCGTGACGACGACCACCCACAAGTCGCTGCGCGGCCCCCGCGGCGGCATGGTCCTGTGCGACGACTCCCTGAAGGACCAGGTCGACCGCGGCTGCCCCATGGTCCTCGGCGGCCCGCTCCCGCACGTCATGGCCGCCAAGGCCGTGGCCCTGGCCGAGGCCCGCCAGGAGTCCTTCCGCGACTACGCCCAGCGCATCGTGGACAACTCCCGGGCCCTCGCCGAGGGCCTGATGCGCCGCGGCACGACCCTCGTGACCGGTGGCACGGACAACCACCTGAACCTGATCGACGTCGCCTCCTCCTACGGCCTCACCGGCCGCCAGGCCGAGGCCGCCCTGCTCGACTCGGGCATCGTCACCAACCGCAACGCCATCCCCGCCGACCCGAACGGCGCCTGGTACACCTCCGGCATCCGCATCGGCACCCCCGCCCTGACCACGCGTGGCCTGGGCACCGCCGAGATGGACGAGGTCGCCGGCCTCATCGACCGCGTCCTCACCACCACGGAGCCGGGCACGACCAAGTCGGGCGCTCCCTCCAAGGCGGCCCACGTGCTCGACGCCAAGGTCGCCGACGAGATCTCCCGCCGCGCCACCGACCTCGTGGCCGGTTTCCCGCTGTACCCGGAGATCGACCTGGGCTGACGCCCACGGCTCGTCACCCGTCCAGGTCGACCAGGACCTGACACGGCTCCTCCCGCGGCGGTCCGGCTTCCCGCCGGGCCGCCGCGCGGCGTATCAGCAGCACGCCGCCGACACCGGCCGCGAGCCCGGCCACCAGCCCGCCCACCGCACATCGCCCCGCGCCGGACCGGACAGATCCGCGGCGGCCGTGCTTTCCACGGGCCCGCCCTCCGCGTCACCGACCAGCCGGGCCAGGTCCAGCCGCTCGAAGACCGACTTTGGCGCCCGGTGCCAGCGGATGTCGTCGTCCTCCACGGCGGGCGCCGGATCCGAGCGCACCCAGGGCGCGCCGTCTTCGGTCACCACCAGCTGGTCCTGCCGCTCGACGGCCACGTCCCCGCCCGGCGGCCGGTTCGTGCTCGGCCAGCCGCCGACACCGGACAGTCTCCCAGACCACCGTGAGCCGCGCCGGCGGGAAGTCCCCCTCCGCCCAGCCCTCCGGCACCCGCTCCGTCCCCGCGTGCGTGGGCTGCAACAACTGCCACAGCCGGGCAAAGGCGGGCTCCCCCGACCGCACCGCCACGGTCCGCCCGGTACCACCCGCGACAACCATCGCCACATCGGGAACGTCCCGCCCCCGCCCGGGCAGACCTCCGACACCCGCCACGGCCGTGGTCCGTCCGGTGTGGTCCGCGACGGCGGTTTCCCCGTCGGGGAGGTCCGGCTCCTGCGCGGGGAGTGCTCCGGTGCCCGCCACCACCGCGGTCCGCCCGGTGCCGCCCGCGACGACCATCGCCACATCGGGGGCGTCCCGCCCTCGCGCCGGAAGGCCCCGGCGGTCGTCGCCGTCGCGCACCCGGCCAGGGCCACCGCCACCGTCACGACCAGCATCCGCCGCACCCCGCCCCGGGCCCGCGCCATACCCGTACCGCCCCGGGCCCGTCCTCTGCCCGTCCCGCCCCGGACCCGTTCTCTGGTCGCTCCGACCCGTGCCCGCATCGGTCCCCCTCCAGGTCCACACGCGTCCGAGCACCGTCGTGAACGGCTCCTCCCGCGTCCTCACACCCTTGTTACACCGCCGGGGCCGAACGGGATCCCGGCTGTTTCCGGCCGGTTCCGGATCGGCCTCCGGGACCTGAGAGAATGGTGAGCATGGCCTCTGACCGACCTCGCGTGCTCTCCGGGATCCAGCCCACCGCCGGCTCGTTCCACCTCGGCAACTACCTCGGCGCCGTCCGCCAGTGGGTGGCCCTCCAGGAGACCCACGACGCGTTCTACATGGTCGTCGACCTGCACGCGATCACCATCCCGCAGGACCCGAAGGACCTGCGCGCGAACACGCGCCTGGCCGCGGCCCAGCTCCTCGCGGCGGGTCTCGACCCGGACCGCTGCACGCTCTTCGTGCAGAGCCACGTCCCCGAGCACGCCCAGCTCGCCTGGATCATGAACTGCCTCACCGGCTTCGGCGAGGCCGGCCGGATGACCCAGTTCAAGGACAAGTCCGCCAAGCAGGGCGCCGAGCGCGCCTCGGTCGGCCTGTTCACGTACCCGGTCCTCCAGGTCGCGGACATCCTGCTCTACCAGGCCCACGAGGTCCCGGTCGGCGAGGACCAGCGCCAGCACATCGAGCTCACCCGCGACCTCGCCGAGCGCTTCAACGGCCGTTTCGGCCCGACCTTCACCGTGCCGAAGCCGTACATCCTCAAGGAGACGGCGAAGATCTACGACCTTCAGGACCCGTCGATCAAGATGAGCAAGTCGGCGTCCACGCCGAAGGGCCTCATCAACCTCCTCGACGAGCCCAAGGCCACGGCCAAGAAGGTCAAGAGCGCCGTCACCGACACGGACACCGTGATCCGCTACGACGTCGCCGAGAAGCCGGGCGTCAGCAACCTCCTCGGCATCTACTCGACCCTCACCGGGGCGGGCATCGCCGAGCTGGAGGAGAAGTACGAGGGCAAGGGCTACGGCGCGCTCAAGACGGACCTGGCCGAGGTCATGGTCGACTTCGTGACGCCGTTCCGGGAGCGCACCCAGCAGTACCTGGACGACCCCGAGACGCTCGACTCGATCCTCGCCAAGGGCGCCGAGAAGGCCCGCGCGGTCGCCGCCGAGACCCTCGCCCAGGCGTACGACAGGGTCGGCTTCCTGCCCGCCAAGCACTGAACCCACCCCCGCGCACAGCCGTACCACCGAACAGCGCTGTACATCACTTCGGTTGCGCCTGCCCGTAACCCGGCCGTGGCCGTACAGTCGATAACCGGGTGGTCGTATCAGCGGCCACACTGACACGACAGGAGACGACGTGGGGACCGTAACGATCGGTGTCTCGATCGCGGTCCCGGAGCCTTACGGCAGCGAGCTCCAGCAGCTGCGCGCGGGCTTCGGCGACGCCGCTGCTCACGGCATCCCCACGCACGTCACCCTGCTGCCGCCGACGGAGGTCGACGAGGCCTCCCTGCCGGCCGTCGAGGCGCATCTGGCCGAGGTCGCCGCGGCGGGCCGCGCGTTCCCCATGCGGCTGTCCGGCACCGGCACCTTCCGGCCCCTGTCGCCGGTGGTGTACGTCCGGGTCGTCTCCGGCGCGGAGGCCTGCACGCGGCTCCAGCAGCAGGTCCGCGACCCCGCCGGGCCGGCCGCGCGCGAACTGCAGTTCCCGTACCACCCGCACGTCACCGTGGCGCACGGCATCGACGAGGCGGCCATGGACCGCGCCTTCGAGGAACTCGCCGGCTACGAGGCCGAGTGGCCCTGCACCGGCTTCGCCCTCTACGAGCAGGGCGCCGACGGCGTCTGGCGCAAGCTCCGCGAGTTCCCCTTCGGCGGCTCGGTGGTCCCCCCGCAGGCCGGGCGGGTGGAGCGCGGCTCGGTCCCCACCCGCTGACCCGCCCGCGGGTCAGACCGGCAGCCGCCGGAACACCCCGCGCGGCAGGTGCCGCAGCGCCGCCATCACCACGCGCAGCGCCCCCGGCACCCACACCGTCTCCGCGCGGCGCCGCAGCCCCAGCTCCACGGCCGTCGCGACCGCCTCGGGTGTGGTCGCCAGCGGCGCCTCGGGCAGACCGGCGGTCATCCGCGTCCGCACGAAGCCGGGGCGTACGACCATGACGTGCACGCCCGTGCCGTGCAGCGCGTCGCCCAGGCCCTGCGCGAAGGCATCGAGGCCGGCCTTGCTGGATCCGTAGATGAAGTTCGCGCGGCGGGCCCGCTCGCCCGCGACCGAGGACAACACCACCAGGGAGCCGTGCCCCTGGGACTGGAGCGAGCGGGCGCACACCAGGCCCGCCGAGACCCCGCCCGTGTAGTTGGTCTGCGCGACCCGCACCGCCGCCTCCGGCTCCCGCTCGTCGCGGGCCTGGTCGCCGAGCAGCCCGAAAGCGAGCAGCACCATGTCGATGTCGCCCTCGGCGAAGACCTTGCCGAGGACGGCCTCGTGGGAGGCCGGGTCGAGCGCGTCGAACGCGATGGTGTGCACGTCGGCCCCGAGCCCGCGCAGCTGCCCGGCGGCCTCCTCCAGCGCGGGGGAGGGGCGGCCCGCGAGCCAGACCGTGCGGGTGCGGCGGGCGATCAGCCGGCGGGCGGTGGCCAGCGCGATCTCGGACGTACCGCCGAGGACGAGCAGGGACTGGGGGAGGCCGAAGGCGTCCTTCATGACAGCAGCTCCTAGAGGTTGCTCACAGACTGAGGCGGCGGGCCAGGTCGGACACGAACACCCCGCGCGGATCCAGCTGGGCGCGCAGTTGGCGGAAGTCGTCGAGGCGCGGGTACATGGCCGCGAGCAGCTCCGGGCGCAGCCGGGCGTCCTTGGCGAGGTAGACGCGTCCGCCGGCGGCGGCGACCTCCTCGTCGAGTTCGTCGAGGAAGGCGCCGAGGCCGGGCAGGCCCGCCGGGATGTCCAGTGCCAGCGTCCAGCCCGGCACGGGGAAGGACAGCCAGCCCGGGTCGGACTCCCCGAAGCGCTTGAGGACGGCCAGGAAGGACGGGCAGCGGCGTTCGGAGATGCGGCGCACGATGCGGCGCAGGGCGTCCTCCCGGCCGTAGCCGACGACGAACTGGTACTGCACGAAGCCGCCGCGGCCGTAGACGCGGTTCCAGTGCGGCACGCCGTCCAGGGGGTGGAAGAAGGCGGAGATGCGCTGGAGTTGGCCGGTGCGGGTGCGGGGGGCCTTGCGGTACCAGAGCTCGTTGAACAGGCCCACGGTCGTCCGGCTGAGGAGGCCCTCGGGGAGGATCGCGGGGGTCGCCGGGAGGCGGGGGGTGCGGAAGGCGAGCGGGTCGCGGCGCAGGCGTGCGGGAAGCGCGTCCAGCGGCGCGTGGTCGCCCCGGGTGAGGACCGCGCGGCCGGTGGTGGCGCCCCGGGCCAGCAGGTCGATCCAGGCGACCGAGTAGCGGTAGCGGTGGTCGGTGGCCGCCAGCCGGGCCATCAGGTCGTCGAGGTTCGTCGCCCGCTCGGTGTCGACCGACATCAGCGACGTCTCGACGGGCTGGAGCCGGATCGTCGCGGTGAGGATCACGCCGGTCAGGCCCATGCCGCCGGCGGTGGCGTCGAAGAGCGGCGTGCCGGGGACGACCGTGCGGATCTCGCCGTCGGCGGTGAGCAGTTCGAGGGCGAGGACATGCCGGGCGAAGGAGCCCGAGACGTGGTGGTTCTTGCCGTGGATGTCGGCGCCGATCGCCCCGCCGACGGTGACGTACCGGGTGCCGGGGGTGACCGGCACGAACCAGCCGAGCGGCAGCAGCACCTCCATCAGCCGGTGCAGGGAGACGCCCGCGTCGCACAGCACGGTCCCGCCGTCGGCGTCGATCGCGTGCACACGGTCCAGGGCCGTCATGTCGAGCACGGACCCGCCCGCGTTCTGCGCCGCGTCCCCGTACGCCCGCCCCAGGCCCCGGGGGATCCCGCCGCGGGCCCCGCACTCCCGGACGGCCGTCGCGGCCTCCTCGTACGTCCGTGGGCGGATCAGCCGGGCGGCGGTGGGGGCGGTGCGGCCCCAGCCCGTGACGGTGGTGTGGTCCAGGCCCATGACGTCCGGGTCGGAATCGGTGTCGGCAGACATGTCCGTGACCGTATCGCCCTAGTGTGGGCTATTAGTTCGAGAACATGGCATCCCTCCCCGAAATGGGTGATTAATGGGATGTCGCTCAATATTGCCGGAGTTCAGGCCTGACGGGCGTGAACAGTGAGTCCACATGGACGACCTCGACGACCTGCACGACATGGACCACCGGATCGTTTCGGCGCTCAGGGAGTGCGGCACCGACCCGCGTGTGGCCGGCGCCGCGCGTGCCCTGTCCTGGGCGGGGGAGCACGCGGCGCTGTGGCTGGCGGCGGGGCTCGCCGGAGCCGCCGTCGACGGCGGGCGACGCGGCGCCTGGCTGCGGGGCACGGCCCTCACCGCCGCGGCGCACCTCGTCAGCATGGGAGTGAAACGGATCGTGCGCCGACCGCGCCCCGCACACGTCGAGCCCCTGGTGCGCACCGCCGGCCGGCACTCCTTCCCCAGCTCGCACGCCACCTCCGCGGCCGCCGCCGCCGTCGCCTTCGGCGCCCTGGGCGCACACGCGGTCCCGCCGCTCGCCGCCGCCGTGTGCGTCTCGCGCCTCGTGGCCGGCGTCCACTACCCCTCCGACGTCGCCGCCGGCGCGGCCCTCGGCGCCCTCACGGCCCGGCTGGGCGCCCGCTGGATGCGGGGAGGCGCCCGCCATGACTGAGACGGCCGTCCTGCGGCAGCGCACCCCCCGGGAGCGGCCCGCGCCACCCCGCGAGGGCGGCCTCCTGACCGGTCTCCTCAGGACCGCGCGCCCCAAGCAATGGATCAAGAACGTCCTCGTCATCGCCGCCCCGGCCGCCGCCGGCGAGCTCTTCTCCCGTCACGCCCTGATCCAACTCGCCCTGGTCTTCGCCCTCTTCACCGCCTGCGCCGCCGCCGTCTACCTCGTCAACGACGCCCGCGACGCCGACGCCGACCGCGCCCACCCCGTCAAGCGGCACCGCCCGGTCGCCGCCGGGCAGGTCCCGGTGCCCGTCGCCTACGCCGTCGGCGGCTGCCTCGGCGTCCTCGCGCCCACCGCCGCGGCCTGGCTGTGCGGCCCCACCGTCGCCGCCCTCCTGACCGCCTACCTGGCCATGCAACTGGCCTACTGCATCAGCCTCAAGCACGTCCTCGTCGTCGACCTCGCCGTCGTCACGACCGGCTTCCTCATGCGGGCCGTGATCGGCGGATTGGCCCTCGGCATCCCGCTGTCGCGCTGGTTCCTGATCACCACCGGCTTCGGCGCCCTGTTCATGGTGTCGGCCAAGCGCTACTCCGAAGCCGTCCAGATGGCCGGAAAGGCCGGCGCCACCCGCGCGTTGCTCACCGAGTACACCACCGGCTACCTCCGCTTCGTCTGGCAGCTCGCGGCCGGAGTCGCCGTCCTCGGCTACTGCCTGTGGGCCATGGAGGAGGGCGGCGTCCCGCACACCAGCGTGCTGCCCTGGCGCCAACTGTCCATGGTGGCCTTCATCCTGGCGATCCTGCGGTACGCCGTCTTCGCCGACCGCGGCACGGCCGGCGAACCCGAGGACGTCGTCCTGCGCGACCGCGCGCTCGCCCTCATCGGCGTGGCGTGGGTGGCGATGTACGGCCTGGCAGTGGCGAACTGGTGACCACGCGCGCGTGGCGGAGCCCCACGCTCCCGTGCCGCCGGGAGCTGATCGGCTTCGCCACCGTCGGTCTCCTCGCCTACGCCGTCGACCTCGCCCTGTTCACCGGCCTGCGCGGCCCCGCCGGACTCGACCCGCTCACCGCCAAGTCCCTGTCCTTCCTGGCCGCCTGCACGGTCGCCTACGCGGGCAACGCCCTCGGCACCTACCGGACCACGCGCGCACCGGGCCTGCGCCCCTGCGCCGTGTTCTTCGCGGTGAATCTCGCCGGAGCCGCCGTACAACTGCTCTGCCTGGCCGTCAGCCACTACGGCCTCGGCCTCACCTCGCAGCGCGCGGACACCGTCTCCGGGGCGGTCATCGGTATGGCGCTGGCCACAGTCCTGCGGTTCTGGGGTACCCGTACATGGGTGTTCCGGGCGGAGGGCAGAGTCGGATCATGGACTGGCTGAAAAAGCTCCCGTTGATCGGGCCGTGGGCGGAGCGGCTGATGATCACGCACGCGTGGCGGTCGTACGAGCGGCTGGACCGCGTGAACTGGACGCGGCTGGCCGCCGCGATGACCTTCAGGAGTTTCGTCGCGCTGTTCCCGCTGCTGACGGTGTCCGCCACCATCGCCGCCGCCACGCTCAGCACGGAGCAGGAGGAAAAGCTGCGGGACAAGCTCGCCGAGCAGGTCCCCGGCATCTCCGACCAGCTGGACATCGCCGGCCTGGTGGACAACGCCGGCACGATCGGACTCATCGCGGGCGCCCTGCTGTTCTTCACCGGCGTCAGCTGGGCCGGCTCGATGCGCGAGTGTCTGCGGGCGGTGTGGGAGCTGTCCGACGAGGAGGAGAACCCCGTTCTGCGCTACGGCAAGGACGCGGGTGTCCTGATCGGCCTCGGCGGCGCGCTCCTCGTCACCATCGCCGCCTCCGCCGTCGCCTCCGCGATGATCGGCTGGATCACCCGGGGACTCGGCATCGACGAGGGCGGCTGGAGCGGGGTCCTGCTGCACATCGCCGCGTTCCTGATCGCCGTCCTCGCCAACTTCCTGCTCCTGCTCTACGTCCTGACCCTGCTGCCCGGCGTCGAGCCGACGCGCCACCGCCTGTTCGTGGCGGCGCTGACCGGAGCGATCGGCTTCGAACTGCTGAAGCTGCTGCTCAGCGGCTATCTGCAGGGCGTGGCCGCGAAGAGCATGTACGGCGCGTTCGGGGTGCCCGTCGCACTGCTGCTGTGGATCAACTTCACCTCGAAGCTGGTGCTGTTCTGCGCCTCCTGGACGGCGACGCAGAGCAAGGAGGACGAACTCCCGGGCGTCAGTCCTCGTCGCCCGGGCGAGTCCGGCGGCGCACCAGATCCGGCAGCGGCCAGCGGCGGTTGACCAGGAACGCGCCGCCCGCGAGCAGCACCAGCACCCCGCCCGTGATGCCGAGCGCGGTCCCGATGCCGCTGGAGCCGTCCGCGGCCGGGGCACTGGCCACCGGCTTCGAACCGGTCCCGGCCGTGCCGCTGCCGCCGTCCCCGGAGCCGCCGGCCTCGCCGGAGGGGTTCGCGCCGGGCTGGGCACTGGCCTGCGCGGCGCCCTTGGGCGGCACCAGCTCGCCGACCGGCTGCACCTTCCCGGCCGCCTTGAAGCCCCAGTCGAACAGCCGGGCCGTCTCCTTGTAGACCTCGTTGTGCTCGGGCTTCTCCGGGTTCATCACCGTCACCAGCAGCACCTTGCCGCCCCGCTCGGCGACGCCGGTGAAGGTGGCGCCCGCGTTGGTGGTGTTGCCGTTCTTGACGCCCGCGATGCCCTGGTAGACGGGCACGTCGGAGTCGCCGGACAGCAGCCGGTTGGTGTTCTGGATCTCGAAGGACTCGCGGACCGGCTTGCCCTTCTTGCCCTTCTTCGTCTTCCCGGGGAACTTGGCGCTGACCGTCGAGGCGTACTCGCGGAAGTCCTTCTTCTGCATCCCGGAGCGGGCGATCAGCGTCAGGTCGTACGCGGAGGAGACCTGCCCCTCGGCGTCGTAGCCGTCCGGGCTGACGACGTTCGTGTCGAGGGCCTGGAGCTCCTCGGCGTGCTCGTTCATGTCCTTGACGGTGTTCTCGACGCCCTTGTTCATGGCGGACAGCACGTGCACGGCGTCGTTGCCGGAGCGCAGGAAGACGCCCAGCCACAGGTCGTGGACCGTGTACGTCTCCTCCTCCTTTATGCCGACCATGCTGGAGCCCGAGCCGATGCCCGCCAGGTCGGAGGGGGCGACCTTGTGCTTGGCGTCCCTCGGAAACTTCGGCAGGAGCGTGTCCGCGAACAGCATCTTCAGCGTGCTCGCCGGGGCGAGGCGCCAGTGCGCGTTGTGCGCGGCCAGCACGTCGCCGGTCTCGGCGTCGGCGACGATCCAGGAGCGGGCGCTCACGTCCTTCGGCAGCACCGGTACGCCGCTCGCCAGGTTCACCTGCGTTCCCGGCTCGCCGAGCCGGGCGCCGCCCACGGTCGACATCGACGCGGGGGGAGTGGCCGACGGGCTGCCCGAAGGACTTGCCGAGGGGCTGGGGGCGGCGACGGCGGCGGGAGCGGCCAGGGCGAGGGACGACAGGACGGCGGAGGTGACCAGCAGGGATCGCCCAGTGGTCTTCTTCGGAGCGGACACGGTCGGAAACGTACATGCCGTACGGGGGGAAGTCCCGTCTCCGGCCCCACCCCGCGAACGGAACCGGACAGGCCCTGGCGATACTGGTCTCATGCTGTGCTCATCCGGGGGACAACCCCCGGACCCCCGGCCGGCCCCGGGAGCCCGGCGCTGTGATGAAAGGTCTGATTCTGTGAAGCTCAGCCGCCCCGTCTCCTGGTTCCTGCTCGCCTTCGGGGTGTGGAGCTGGGTCATCTGGATCACTTTCGTCAAGAACCTGGTCGCGGACGGCAGCGGGCTCGCCTTCGACGACGGTCGTCCCACGGCCTACTTCTGGGTGCACCTGCTGCTCGCCGTCGTTTCCTTCGTATTGGGGACGGCTGTCGGGGCCATCGGGTTGCGTGGTCTGCGCGCACTGCGCCGGACGTCATAGCCGCGATCGGGAGACACGACACCGTGGTCATCGTTTTCGTACTCGTCGCAGTGCTGGTCCTGGCCGTCGTCGTGACGGCCAACTGGTACGTGTGGCGTCGCCTGTTCCGCGACACGACCCGCGGCCCGGGCCTCACCCGCCGCGCGGGCGCGGTCCTGATCGCCGGCGGCTGGGCCCTGGCGATCGGGGCCCTGGTCGCCGAACGCTCGGGCGCCCCCTTCTGGCTCCAGCAGGTCCTCGCGTGGCCGGGCTTCCTGTGGCTGGCCCTGTCGATATACCTGCTGCTGGCGGTGGTGGCCGGGGAGGTCATCCGACCACTCCTGCACCGCTTCCTCGAACACCGCGCGAGACGCACGAACGGGGCCCCGCGACCCGGCCCGGCGCCGACCACCGGGGAGCCGGCTGCGACCTCCAGGCCCGGCGCCGCCGCAGCCACGGTACCCGGCTCACCCGTGGGCCGTACTCCCGCGACCGACCCCCAGAGGAACGGCAGCGGCACCGCGGCCCCGACGGCCACGCGGCCGGCGGACAACACCGGCACGACCCCCGCGCCCGCGACCGCCTCGCAGTCGGGCGGCGCCGGTGGGGCGACTGCAGCCGCCGCGACGGCGGCAGCCCCACAGCCGGCCAGCGACGCGCCCCAGGCACCCGCGGCCCCGCCCCAGCCCGACCACGGCGCAGGTGCGCTCACGGCCGCGCCCTCCGCGCCGCAGGCGAACGGCGGCGGCGTGACCCACGCACCCGCACCCGCCTCGCAGCCCGCCCCCAGCCGTAGCACGACCGGCTCCGCGACCGCCCCCGGCCCGCAGGCCGACCCCGCGCCAGGCGCCCCCGAGGGCTCCCCGCGGTCCGCCGCCGGCCCCACCGGGCCCTCTCGCCGTCTCTTCGTCTCACGGGTCGTCGCCGGGGCCGCCGCGGCCGCTGCCGTGGGGACCGTCGGGTACGGGACGTACGGTGTGCTGCGCGGGCCGAAGGTCAAGCGGGTCACCGTGCCGCTGGCCAAGCTGCCGCGGGCCGCGCACGGGTATCGGATCGCCGTGGTCAGTGACGTGCACCTCGGCCCGGTCCTGGGACGCGGCTTCGCGCAGAAGGTCGTCGACACGATCAACTCCACCCAGCCCGACCTGATCGCGGTCGTCGGCGACCTGGTCGACGGCAGTGTGAAGGACCTCGGCCCCGCAGCGGCCCCGCTCGCCCAGCTGAGGGCCCGTCACGGGTCCTACTTCGTCACCGGCAACCACGAGTACTTCTCCGGCGCCGGACAGTGGGTCGAGGAGGTCCGCCGCCTGGGCCTGAACCCCCTGGAGAACGCGCGCAGGGAGATGCCGTACTTCGACCTCGCCGGCGTCAACGACGTCGCGGGCGAGGACGAGGGCCAGGGCCCCGACTTCGCGAAGGCGCTCGGCGACCGGGACACCGCACGCGCATGCGTGCTGCTCGCCCACCAGCCGGTCCAGATCCACGACGCCGTCGAGCACGGCGTCGACCTCCAGCTCTCCGGCCACACCCACGGCGGCCAGCTCTGGCCCGGCAACCTCATCGCCGCCGGCGCCAACCCCACCGTCGCGGGCCTGGACCGGTACGGCGACACCCAGCTCTACGTCTCGCGCGGCGCCGGCGCCTGGGGCCCGCCCACCCGCGTGGGCGCACCGTCGGACATCACCCTGATCGAGCTCGCGTCGAAGCAGGCCTGACAGCAGCGCACCTCCTGTGAGAGTGCTGTGAAACCGCACCGAAACGCCCATTGGTAAGTTCTTTCCCAACTCATCAGATCTCCCTTCCCCCTGCTCAAAATCCTGTGATTGGGTGAGCCCGCCACGAAGGGGTGTGGCATACACACAAGGGCCCCAACGGGTCTCAAAGGGCCTGGGGAGGGCAGAGCCGATGCGATCGGTTCGCATACGGATACTCGCGGGGCTGCTGGTCCTGGCCGCCGCGGGCGTGGGCGCCTGGCAGTTCCTGCCGTCGAAGGGCGACGGGAAGACCATCACGGTCGGCACGACGGACGGCGTCACCTCGCTCGACCCGGCCGGTGCCTACGACGCGGGCTCCTGGGCGCTGTTCAGCAACGTCTTCCAGTCACTGCTGACCTTCGCGCCGGGCGGCACCGCCCCCGTGCCGGACGCGGCGAAGACCTGCGCGTTCGCCCACGGCGACCTCACCACGTACCGCTGCGAGCTGCGCGACGGCCTCACCTTCCCGAGCGGCCGGGCGATGAACGCCGAGGACGTGAAGTACTCCTTCGACCGGATCCTGAAGATCAAGTCCCCGGTCGGCCCGGCGTCCCTGCTCGGCACGCTCGGTTCCGTGGACGCCGAGGGCATGACCGTCACCTTCCACCTGACCTCGCCGGACGCGACGTTCCCCTTCAAAGTGGCCACCGGCGCCGGCTCGATTGTCGACCGCACCGCGTACCCGGCCGGCAAGCTGCGCACCGACGACGGCGTCGACGGCACGGGCCCGTACACCCTCACCTCGTACACAAAGGACCACGACGCGGTCCTCGCGCCCAGCCGGCACTACCGGGGCGCCGTCAGCGGCGGCGCCGCCCGGCCCGTCGAACTGCGCTACTACGCCACCCCCGAGGCCCTGGACACCGCCTGGAAGGACCGGCAGGTCGAGGTCGCGACCGACCAGCTGCCCCCGGCGTCCTCGCCGGCCTCAACCCGAGCGACCCCAGCCAGCGCGTGTACGAGGCGGACGGCTCCGAGACCCGGAACCTGTACTTCAACACCCGCGCGGGCAAGCCGCTGCACGACCCGAAGGTCCGGCAGGCCATGGCCTGGCTGATCGACCGCGAGCGGCTGGCCGCCACCGTCTACGACGGCACCGTCGACCCCCTGTACTCCCTGATCCCGGCCGGTCTCACCGGGCACACCGCCTCGTTCTTCGACGACTACCCCAAGCAGGACCCCAAGAAGGCCCGGCAGCTGCTCACCCAGGCCGGCGTGAGCCTGCCGGTGCACTTCACCTACGGCTACGCCGAGGGCCGCGGCGCCGGCAAGCAGGAAGCGGCCGAGCTCAAGAAGGAACTGGAGGCGAGCGGCCTGTTCCAGGTCACCCTCAAGGGCTACGAGTGGACCGCCTTCCAGAAGCAGTGGGCGAGCGGCAAGCTCGACGCGTACGCCGTCGGCTGGGTCGCCGACTTCCCCGACCCGGACACCTTCGGCGCCGCGCTCGTCGGCACCGGCAGCGCCATGAACACCGGCTACAGCAGCAAGACCGTCGACCGGCTCATCAAGGACAGCCGGCGCTACGCCGAGCGGACCGAGGCCGACCAGGACTTCCGCTCGGTGCAGCAGACCGTCGCGCAGGACGTCCCGGTGCTGCCGCTGTGGCAGGCCAAGGAGTACGTCGTCACCACCGAGGACGTCGGCGGCGGCCAGTACCTGGCGGACGGCACGGGCGTGTTCCGCCTGTGGAGCCTCACCGCGCTCTGACGGCCCGCCCGGCCACGGCTCAGGAGCCGGTGCGCCGCCGGGCCGCCGGATCCGGGACGGCGTTCGTCATCCCCGGCAGGAACTCCGTGAACAGGTCGTGCACCTCCCGTACGAGCGGCCGCAGCACCCGGAAGCGGGCCAGGGCCACGCCCCGCGCGGTGAGCCGGGCACCGCGCTCGGCGAGCCGGTAGCTGCGTTCGCGCCCCTCGGTGCGGTCGAAGATCCAGTACAGGACGAGCCCCATCTGGGACAGCCACATCAACTCGGGCAGGGCGTCCCGCAGTTCCTCGGGCACCTTGGTCTTGGTGGCCCCGGCGAGCACCTCCCGGTGGACGCTGATGGCCTCCTCGCGCGCGTGCTCCGACTCGGGCGAGAAGGGGCTGAGCGGGCTGTCCGGGTCGGCGGCGTTCTTGAAGAACTGCACCGCGAACTCGTGGTAGGGCGCGGCGATGTCCAGCCAGGCCCGCAGCACCCCCGCCAGACGGGCCTCCAACTCGCTCTCCCGGTCCAGGATCTCCCGGACCGCCACCTGGTGCTCGGCGGCGATACGGTCGTAGAAGCCCTGGATCAGGTGCTCCTTGCCCGCGAAGTAGTAGTAGGCGTTGCCGACGGAGACCCCGGCCTCCTTGGCGATGGCCCGCATCGTCGTCTTGTCGTAGCCGTGCTCCTGGAACAGCCGCATGGCCGTCTCCAGGATCAGGGCGCGGGTCTGCTCGGACTTGGTGGGGGTGGCGCCGTCGTCGGGGCCGTCGTTCTTCGCGGGCACGGGAAGAGAGCCTAACGTCAGCAGGAGTGCGGCTACCGGGGGGCACAGGTGCCGTCGGCGCAGCCCGGCGCGGTGTAGCTCCAGCCGCTGCCGGGGGCGTACGACCAGCCGTCCGCCCGCCGGTACACCCGTCCGCCCCACTGCGCCCCGCCGCGCTGCCCCCGGTGCCACTGCGCCCCGCGCCACTTGGCGGCGGCGAGCACCGCGCCCTTGGCGAGCCGGGCGCCGGACGGGGTGCTCAGCCGGTGGGCGAGCGGCCGGTGCTCGCGCAGCGCCCACAGGGTGACCACCCAGGCGGCGGGGCCCCGGTAGACCTGTCCGGCGTCGCCGACGACGGTGATCTCGTCGAGGGTGGCGCCGTGGTCGAGGGCGGGGAAGCGCCGCCGGGCCTCCTCGGAGCCGGCCGGGACCGGCTCCAGCGGCACCAGTTGCGGCTGCCGCAGGAGCCAGTCGCGCAGGAACGCGCACAGGGAGCACTCGGCGTCGTACAGGACGGTGAGCCGGCGGACCGGTGCGGGTGCGTTCATGACGGTCTCCGCTCAGGCCTGCGCCGTGGGGGCGACCCAGCCCTGCGGCGGCACCGGCGGCACCTGCTCCCGTTCCATCGCGCCCCGGCGCCGGATCCGGTTGAGCACGTAGACGTTGGCCAGGTGCATCACGCCGAGCACCAGCAGCACCACACCGAGCTTGGTCGACAGGGCCTCGAAGATGCCGCGGGCGTCGGTGATGGTCTCGTCGTCGCTCAGGTACAGCGCGACGAACCCGAGGTTGACGAGGTAGAAGCCGACCACCAGGAGGTGGTTGACGGCCTCGGCGAGCTTCTCGTTGCCGTGCAGCACGTCGGCGAGGAAGACCCTGCCGTTCCGGCTGAGCGTGCGGGCCACCCAGATGGTCAGACCGATGCTGACCAGCAGGTAGATGACGTAGGAGATGACCGTGCGGTCCATAGCCCCACCCTTCTTGAACACGTTCAAAACGCTGTCGAGGAAGACTGTAGACCTACTTTTGAACATGTTCAACACGGTGGTCGCGGGGTGATTGTCAGTGGTGGCTCGTACGGTCGTCGGCATGGGAATCGTGACGTTCGTCGACGAGACGACGGCGGGGGAGCGGCGCACGGCCTGGGAGCTGGAGATCGCCGAAGAACGGCTGCCCCGATCGACGCCCCGCAGAACTCGGCCCACCGCTACGGCGGCGAGTACGCCATGTGGCTCCGTGACGGCCAGGACCCCGTCGCCCCCATCCCCCTGGAGGACATCCCGCCCCTGGTCCTCTCCGAAGTCCTGCGCGACGTCGACCTGTTCGTCGGCGTCTCCAGCATCGGCAACGACCCGACCTGGCAGGACGGCGGCCCAGGCAGCCGCTTCCGGGAGTACTGGACGTCGTACGGCTTCGGCGAGCTGAACCAGAGCGCCGAGACCCGCAGGCTCCTGCTGGAACGCCTGGTCCCGCGTCTGGCGACAGCCGACCGCTGCACCCTGGAGGGCCGCTTCCTCCACGTCCGCGGCGACCGCCACACCTACAAGATCCACCTGGGCTCGGGCAACATCCTCATGACCCCGAACGACCAGTACCTCTGCATCGTCCCGAAGTCCGCCCCGGCAACCCCCGGGACGGGCTACCTCCCCTACGAGGGCGACCGCATGCTGTCGGTCATCCTCAGCAAGGCGATGATGCTGGCGGCGGACACGAAGATCACGGACCCTTCGATCCTGAGCCAGTTGTGAGTGTCAGTCGTCCGAGCCCGACCGGCCCGCCTCCAGGATCGCGGCGACGTCCAGGGTGACTTCGGCGCCGACGGTGTCGGGGAGCGTGACGAGTTCGCCGGGGGCATGCGGACGGTGTTTCTCGTAGGAGTCCCCGGCGGGTTCGGTGAGGACATGCAGGCGCTGGTGCTTGCGATCGACGATGACATACACGGGGACCTTCGCCTCCGCGTACGCGGTGACCTTGGTGCGCAGGTCCGACCGGTAGTTGCTGGAGGTGACCTCCAGGACCAGGCGGAAGCAGACGGGGTCGTAGCAGTTGTTCTCGATGAGGTGGTCCCGGTAATCGGCGTCCACGAGGGACAGGTCCGGGATCGCGTAGTCCTCCGTACCGGTCGGCAGCCAGAGGCCGATGCCCTGAACGAGCTTCGATTCCGGCCCATGGAGGCCCGCTTCCATGAAGGGCAGCATGAGGTCGGTCAGGGCCACCGCGTGCGCGCCGTCAGGGGGTGGGGACACGAGGATCTGGCCTCCGATGATCTCGACTCGGTAGCCAGGGTTGCGCTCCATGAGCCGGTTGGCCTCCGCGATCAGCGGACGCCTTCCGTAAGGCCGCTCGACGGCTGCAGCGGACATCAGGGTGCCTCCCGTGGCTGGTGTCGAGAGCATCATCGTAGGCCGGACGACCTCCGGGCGGCCCGTCCCGCTGCGTTCACCCGATGGTGTGGCATATGCCAGAGGGCCCCGTCTCCAGCGGAAACAGGGCCCTCGAGCGCAAGCGATCGATCTCAGTAGCGGCGCGTGATCAGCGCCCGCTTCACCTCGGCGATCGCCTTCGTGACCTCGATGCCGCGCGGGCAGGCGTCCGTGCAGTTGAAGGTCGTGCGGCAGCGCCACACGCCGTCGCGGTCGTTGAGGATCTCCAGGCGCTGCTCGCCGGCCTCGTCACGCGAGTCGAAGATGAAGCGGTGCGCGTTGACGATGGCGGCCGGGCCGAAGTACTGGCCGTCGTTCCAGAAGACCGGGCACGACGTCGTGCAGGCCGCGCAGAGGATGCACTTCGTGGTGTCGTCGAAGCGCTCGCGGTCCTCGGCGGTCTGGAGACGCTCACGCGTGGGCTCGTTCGTGTCCTTCGTGATGAGGAAGGGCATGACGTCGCGGTACGCCTGGAAGAACGGCTCCATGTCGACCACGAGGTCCTTCAGGACCGTCAGGCCCTTTATGGCCTCGACCGTGATCGGCTTCTCCGGGTTGATGTCCTTGATCAGCGTCTTGCAGGCAAGACGGTTCTTGCCGTTGATCCGCATGGCGTCCGAACCGCAGATGCCGTGCGCGCAGGAGCGGCGGAACGTGAGTGTGCCGTCGAGCTCCCACTTGATCTTGTGGAGGGCGTCGAGAACGCGCTCCTTCGGGTCGATCTCCACCTGGAAGTCCTCCCAGGTGGCCTCCGCCGCGATCTCGGGGTTGAAGCGGCGGACCCGGAAGGTGACCGTGATGTAGGGGGAGTCGGCGAAGCCGGGCTCGGGCTTGCCGGCCGCGTCTTCCTTGTCCAGAACGGGGGTAGCCATCAGTACTTACGCTCCATCGGCTGGTAGCGGGTCTGGACGACCGGCTTGTAGTCGAGACGGACGGTTTCGGAGCCGTCGGCGCCGACCTCGCGGTACGCCATGGTGTGCCGCATGAAGTTGACGTCGTCGCGGTTCGGGTAGTCCTCGCGGTAGTGACCGCCGCGGGACTCCTTGCGGGCGAGCGCGGAGACGGCCATGACCTCGGCGAGGTCGAGCAGGTTGCCCAGCTCGACGGCCTCCAGCAGGTCCGTGTTGAACCGCTTGCCCTTGTCCTGGATCGACACGTTCCGGTAGCGCTCGCGCAGCTCCGCGATCTTCTCGACCGCCGTCTTGATCGTCTGCTCGGTGCGGAACACCATGACGTTGGCGTCCATCGTGTCCTGCAGCTCACGCCGCAGCTCCGCCACCCGCTCGGTGCCGGTGGCGTCGCGCAGCCGCTCCACCTGCTCGATCACGAGCTCGGCCGGGTTCTCCGGCAGCTCGACGAAGTCCGCGTTCTGCGCGTACTCCGCGGCGGCGATGCCCGCGCGCTTGCCGAAGACGTTGATGTCCAGCAGCGAGTTCGTGCCGAGGCGGTTGGCGCCGTGCACGGACACGCAGGCGACCTCGCCGGCCGCGTACAGACCGGGGACGACCGTGGTGTTGTCCGCCAGGACCTCACCCTCGACGTTCGTCGGGATGCCGCCCATGGCGTAGTGCGCGGTGGGCTGGATCGGGATCGGGTCCGTGTAGGGCTCGATGCCGAGGTAGGTGCGGGCGAACTCCGTGATGTCGGGCAGCTTCGCGTCCAGCTGCTCCGGCGGGAGGTGGGTGAGGTCGAGGTAGACGTGGTCGCCCTCGGGACCGCAGCCGCGGCCCTCACGGATCTCCGTGTAGATGGAGCGGGACACGACGTCACGCGACGCCAGGTCCTTCATCACCGGCGCGTACTTCTCCATGAAGCGCTCGCCGTCCTTGTTGCGGAGGATGCCGCCCTCACCGCGGGCGCCCTCCGTCAGCAGGATGCCCATGCGCCAGATGCCGGTCGGGTGGAACTGGAAGAACTCCATGTCCTCCAGCGGCAGACCGCGGCGGTAGACAGCCGCCTGGCCGTCACCCGTCAGCGTGTGCGCGTTCGACGTCACCTTGAAGAACTTGCCGCAGCCGCCGGACGCGTAGACCACGGACTTCGCCTGGAAGACGTGGATCTCACCGGTCGCCAGCTCGTACGCCACGACACCGGCCGACTTCTTGACGCCGTCGACCTCGGTGATCAGCTGGTCCAGGACGTAGAACTCGTTGTAGAACTCCACGCCCTCCTTGACGCAGTTCTGGTACAGCGTCTGGAGGATCATGTGGCCGGTGCGGTCGGCCGCGTAGCAGGAGCGGCGGACCGGGGCCTCGCCGTGGTTGCGGCTGTGACCGCCGAAGCGGCGCTGGTCGATCGTGCCGTTCGGCGTGCGGTTGAACGGCAGGCCCATCTTCTCCAGGTCGAGGACGGAGTCGATGGCCTCCTTCGCCAGGATCTCGGCGGCGTCCTGGTCGACCAGGTAGTCACCGCCCTTGACCGTGTCGAAGGTGTGCCACTCCCAGTTGTCCTCCTCCACGTTGGCGAGCGCGGCGGCCATGCCGCCCTGCGCGGCGCCCGTGTGGGAGCGGGTGGGGTACAGCTTGGTCAGCACGGCGGTGCGGCTGCGCTTCGTGGACTCGATGGCCGCGCGCATGCCCGCGCCACCGGCGCCGACGATGACGGTGTCGTACTTGTGGATCTTCATGATTCTCGCAGCCCCGTGCCTAGCGGATGTTCGGGTCGAAGGTGAAGATCACCAGCGTGCCCAGCAGGATGGTGAACACCGTGGCGGTGTAGAGCAGGCCCTTGAGCCACAGCCGGGTGTTCGCGCGCTCCGCGTAGTCGTTGATGACCGTGCGCAGGCCGTTGGCGCCGTGCAGCATGGCGAGCCACAGCATCAGCAGGTCCCAGACCTGCCAGAACGGGGACGCCCAGCGGCCCGCCACGAAGGCGAAGCCGATCTTGGAGACGCCGCCGTCCAGCACGAGCTGGATCAGCAGGTGGCCGAGGACCAGGACGACCAGCACCACGCCCGACAGGCGCATGAACAGCCAGGCCGCCAGCTCGAAGTTGCCCCCGGTGCTCTTCGGGGACTTCCTGGTGCGCTGGCGCGGAGCCTCGATGAAGGGCGCCGGGTTGTCGACGGTGTAGACGGCGCCGCCCTCGACGGGGCCGACGCCGGCAGCGGTCTTCTCAGTCGTGGACATTGGCGTCAGCTCCCGAACAGTTCACGAGCGGCGTGGCCGAGGACGGGGTAGATCGCCCCGAGCATCAGCACGACCCACAGGGCGACGACGGTCCAGAGCATCTGCTTCTGGTAGCGGGCGCCCTTGATCCAGAAGTCGACGGCGATGACGCGCAGGCCGTTGAGCGCGTGGAAGAGGATGGCGGCGACGAGGCCGTACTCCAAAAGCGCGACGATCGGCGTCTTGTACGTGGCCACGACGGTGTCGTAGGCCTCGGGCGACACACGGACGAGTGCGGTGTCCAGCACGTGAACGAACAGGAAGAAGAAGATGAGGACGCCGGTGACTCGATGAGCCACCCAGGACCACATTCCTTCCCGGCCGCGGTACAGCGTTCCAGCCGGCACGGAAGTTTCCTCCGGGAGCGGGGATTGGGGCCGCGCCGGCTTGGTGTGTCGGTCGGGCCCGGCCGGGTACGGTCCACCGGCCCCCAGCATCGTAGCGATGCGCTGTCGCTGGGCTGAGCCCGGGTCCCGGGGTGTGATCAAACTGGCACGCAAAGGGGTACTGGTGGGCTAGTGCGGCCGGGGCCCGTGGGTGGTCTGTCCGCGATGCCGGGTGCGGGGTGTCAGTGGTTGAGCGCGCATTTCCCCGCGCCCCTGAGCGCATGCAGCAGACGCTGCCTCGCGAGCCGCCGGAGTTCGTCCGCCGTCACCGCCCGCTCCTCCTCGGGATCGTTGGTCAATCGTGACCGGATGGCTTCGAGGAGGCGGTCCAGGGTCTCGGACGGGGACAAACCGTCCAGGCAGATGACGAACACGTGTCCGAAGCGGGCCTCGTAGGCGGCGTGGGCCGCGCTCAGGGCGGTGTGGGCCGCGGAGTAGGTGTCCGGCGGCAGCGCGGGCAGGGACTCGGCCGCCAGCGCTTCCGTGAGGTCGGGCCAGGCCAGGTCGTAGGCCGCCTCGTCCGCGGCGGCCAGCAGGGAGTCCAGGTCCGGGTAGGGGCGGTGCTCGGCGACACGCCGGGCCCAGCGGTGGCTGCGCAGGCAGGGCAGGAGGGCCTGCTCCAGGTCCTCCTCGGAGGCTGCGTTGAAGTGCTCCACCGGTATGGCGAGCCGGCCGGGGAGGTCTGGGAGACGGTGCGCAGGCAGCGTGGGTCCTCGTGGGCGTCACGTGTGTCGGCAGGGCAAGTTGTGAGAGATGTGACGTCACGCTATCGAGTACGACCATGACGTGTCCGAAGGATGCCTGAATTTCACCCGGGAGAGAGAGATTCGGAACGCGTGGTGGACGCGCGCCAAGCGGCCCCGGGTTTTAGGTTGGCGGTGTGAGTCAGCACAGGCGCCGGATCTCGGCGAAGCAGGGAAAGCAGCGGCAGGTGCTGGTCGTGGCCATGGCCGTAGCGCTGGTCGTGGTCGCGGCCGGGGTGAGTCTCGGGCTCTGGGCGGCCTCGGGCGGCGACGGCGGGTCCACGGCCTCGGAGGCCGGAGCCTCGCGGGGGGCCACCGCGGCGGCGCCGCCGGACAGAGCGCCGGAGGCGGGCCCCACCCCCAGCCCGACCCGCTCCTATGCCCTGTCCGAGACGCCCCGGACCATCCCCGCCGTCCGTGACCACGAGCCGGCGCGGGGCCCGGGCTGGCGTCCCGGGAAGGGCAACCGGGTGGTCGTGGCCGACCCGGCGCTGGCCGACGAGGGGCGGCTGGTCGCCGGCGAGCTGGGAATGGCGTACGCGGGCGAGAAGGACGACAAGCGAGCCGGGGACCTGCGGCTGGCGCTGAACGAGGGCAAGGGCGCGAACCCGGAGTCGTACGTGATGACCGTGCGCGACGGGCGGGTGGAGATCGCCGGGCCCTCCGAGGCGGGCGTCTTCTACGGCACCCGCACGCTCAAGCAGGAGACGCACGACGGCGGCACGGCGCCCGAGGGGGTCGTGAAGGACGAGCCGGCCAAGGCGCAGCGCGGCTTCATGCTGGACATCGCGCGCAAGAACTTCACGGCCGGCTGGATCGAGGACCGGATCCGGGAACTGGGCGATCTGAAGTTCAACCAGCTGGGGCTGCACTTCTCCGACGACCAGGGCTTCCGGATCGAGTCCTCCTCGCATCCCGAGATCGTGTCGCGGCAGCATCTCACCAAGGCGCAGGTGCGGAAGATCATCGACCTCGCGCGGAGCCGGCACATCACGATCGTGCCCGAGATCGACTCGCCCGGGCACCTCGGCGCGGTCCTCGACGCCCACCCCGACCTGCAACTGCGCACCGCGCAGGGGTCGGCGGTGCAGGGCGCCATCGACATCTCCAAGGCCCAGAGCGCTCAGATCGTCGACGATCTGCTCAACGAGTACGCGGACCTCTTCCCCGGCGGGCCGTGGCACCTGGGCGGCGACGAGTACCAGGCGCTGACCCGGTCGAACCCGGAGGCGTCGTTCCCGCAGCTGGCCGCCGCCGCCCGGGAGAAGTACGGCTCCGGTGCGACGGTCGCCGACCTCACGACCGGCTGGCTCAACGACCGGGCCGACACCGTCCGCAGGCACCAGCGCGTCCCGCGCGCCTGGAACGACGGCTTCTTCCGCGGCACCTCCGTCCAGGCCGCGAAGGACATCCAGGTCGCCTACTGGACCGGCAAGGAGATCGGCGCCCGGCCGCCCCTGGAGTACCTGCAGGCCGGCCGCAAGGTGATCAACTACAACGACGAGTTCCTGTACTACGTGCTCGGCGAGCCGCAGACGTTCGTCTACCCGACGGGCCAGCGGATCTACGAGCAGTGGACGCCACGGGTGCTGCGCGGCACCGCGGCCGTGCCGGCGCGCTACGACGGCCAGATCCTCGGCGGGTCCTTCGCGGTGTGGTGCGACCTCGCCGGCTCCCAGACGGAAGACCAGGTGGCGGCCGGGATCCGGATGCCGCTGCGGGCGACCGTCCAGAAGCTGTGGGACCCCGACAAGCCCGAGCTGTCCTGGACGGAGTTCCGGGCGCTGGCGGACAGGCTCGGCTGACCGGCACGAATTGGCGCATACGGCTGCGAACTCCCGTACGGCTGTGGTGGTCTTCTGACGCGAGTGGAATCGAATATGCCGGGGGGAACCGGGACATGGGCTACTGGGGATACTTCGTCGTGGGCCGGGGGGAGCGGCCGCTGCCGGAGCTGGACGCGCTCGCGGGGGCCGGGGACGGTGCGACGCGGCGCGCCTCGGCGCCGGGCGGATGGCAGGTGTGGGAGTACCCGAGCAGCGACGGCGACATCGGGAACATGAACGCCCTCGCCCGGGAGACCGGGGCGCCCGCGCTCTTCGGGTACGTCATGAACAGCGAGTGCGTGGTGCTGGAGGCCGCGGCTCCGCAGAGCGGGGCGTGGACGACCTGCCTCGCGCGTTCCGCGATGGCCGGGTATGTGGGGGCGGACCGGGAGGGCCTCACGCTGGAGGACTACTTCCTGGAACCCGGCGACGCCGCCGAGCGCGCCGTGCGCTGGGCCGCCGAGGCCGGGTGCGAAGTGAACGCCGGCGCGCTGGTGGACGTACTGACGTCAGACCCCGATCCCCTGGCCGAAAACTTGTTGTTCCGCTTCCTGGACAGACTGGGCGTGGTGCCCCTGTGACACTCCGGGGGCGTTGCGCGCAGTAAGGGGAAGTGCGGGTTCCGTGAGGGGCGAGGGTCGGTAGCGGCCTGGTCGGGCCCCTGAGAAGGCCCGCGGAGGGAGGCGTGGATGAGCCTGGTGGAGTTGATCGCACAGGCCGACGAACGCGGGCTGGCCGCGAGCGGGCTGGCTTGTTTGGACCGGTGCGTGCCCCTGCTGGGCGGCGACGACGAGCTCCTGCGGCCGGTGTGGGCGAGCCTCAGTGACGGCGCCGAGGCCGGTGACTGGGGCGAGCGGCTGGAGCAGGCCCGCGGCAAGCTGGACGCGGCCGGCGCCGGGGACCGGGCGGCCGTGCTCGCCCACCGGATGCTCGAGGCCGCTCCCGCCGATCGGTCCGCCGCCGGAGTGCGGGTGTGGGCCGACGCCTGCTCCGTCGCATCCCTGCAGATCCACCGGCTCCTGGACACCGCCGAGGACGAGGCCTCGTCCGTCGACTCCCGCCGCGAGGGCCGTACGGACGGCATGTCCCCGCTCGTCGCCGCCGAACTGCGCCGCCAGATCACCGTCCTGGAGGTCCTGGCCGGTCACGGCCCGGCCGGGCTGCGCCGGGCGCTGGAGGTGTCGATCGAGGGGCGGCGGGTGCTGCGCGCGGTGGTGTCCCGCCGGAGCCGGCAACAGGGCTGAGGCAGAGGGCCGCCGGGAGCCCGAGGGTCCTAAACCCCGCTTCCTGGAAGAGTCCTGTGACTGTCCCTTGAGCGAGCTGGGGTGGTCCTGCGCCGCTTCGGGGAAGCCGCCGATTCCGGGTGACGAAACGCTTCGCCACAACGCTTTCCGGGATGTGACGACTCAAGCGGAGACCAGGCCATCGGCGGCTGCCAAGCCGCTGCGATGGGCGGCGGACACAGTGGCGACGATGCGCGAGGGGGCACGGCTGCACCTCGACTACTCGGCACAGAGTCTGTGGAGCATCGACCGGATGATCGAGGCGATACGGCGGGAAGGAGCACCCGACGCCGCCGTCCAGCAGGTACTGCGCGGCTTCGGCGCCTACGCGGGTGAGGTGATAGTGCGTCAGACCGGCGCCGAGTGGTGGGCGACCGGCGGCGACCACTGGATCCGCACCCCCGAGGGGCGCCTGTGGGATCCCATCGACGAGGCCCGCCGCTGCTACGCCGGCCATGGATCGCTGCGGCTGCTGTGCCGGGACGCGGTGAGCACCGGGCCCCGGCCGTAGCGTCACCGCCCGAGTACGCCCGCGTCCGCGTCGTCGTTCTCGCCTTCGTCCTCGTCCTCGTCCTCGTCCAGGAGCCCCGGCGGCTGCGAAGCGGGCTCGGCCGCCGGCTTGCCGGCGTTCGCGGCCAGGGTGCGGATCTCGGGCAGGTCGTCGTAGAGGTGCTGCCCGGGACACTCGGTCGGGTAGCCGTCGCGATGCCCGGAGATGCGGTGGAAGGTGGCCTTCTGCCCCAGCTTGTACTTGCCGTTGTCGGCACCGGAGGTCAGGACGACCGTCCCGGTCGGGTCGATGCCGTAGAGGCCGAGCTTCCACGCCGCGACCTTCGCGACCGACTCGCGCACCGCGGCGTTGGTGGCCGCCGTGGAGTAGTCGCCGAGCACCGAGACGCTGCTGGTGGCGGTGTTGAACCCGTAGGCGTGCGCGCCCAGGACGGGCTTGTCGATGCCGCCCGCACGGCCCTCGAAGACGGTGCCGCACTTGTCGACGAGGAAGTGGTAGCCGATGTCGTTCCAGCCGTTGCTCTGCACGTGGTAGAGGAACACGCCGCGCACGATCGACGCCGACTCGGAGCAGGCGTAGTCGTTGGTGCCCGCCGTGTGGTGGACGAACATCGCCTTGGTGTCGCCGGTGTACGTGGGCGGGTCCTTCACCAGGGACTCGTCGGCGCCCCAGGCGGAGCGCGACGTGACGACGGGGCGCTCGGCCGAGAGCGAACCGGCGGCCGGCCCGACGACGTCCGGCTCGACGGCCTCGGTGTGCACGGCGTCCGGCCCGGCCTCGGGGTCGACCAGTTCGACGCGCAGCCCCGCCGGCAGGCGCGAGCCCGAGACGCGCACCTGGACGCCGTCCGAGGGCCCGGTCCACAGCGGCTGGGTGCTGCCCCGCACACCGGCCCGGTCCCGGTCGAGGCCGGCCTCGGGCGTTCGGACGTCGGTCTCCAGGGGGCGCCACGCGCTCCACGCGCCGCTCTCCCGGGAGCGGGTGCGCACCTGGGCGGTGCCGTCCAGGGCCGCCTCCGGGTCGTCCCAGGTGACGCCGATCAGGCTGAACGGCTCGGTGGTGCGCGGGGCGAGGGACCGTTCGTGGGGGTCGCCGTCCGGCACCCGGACGGTGTGCACACCGTCCGAGGAGGCGGCCCGGGCGGGCTGGGTCAGACCGAGGGCACCGAGGGCCAGGGCGGTGGCGACGGCGGTGCGCAGGAGGCGGGGTGTCATACGGCGCTCGCCTTTCGTGGGCGGTGGCATCGCGAGCAGAGCTCCCCGGTACGTCACTTGGCCGAAACCCCCGCGGGGCCGGGCTCCCGAGGACGGCGGGCAGGGTTGACCCGAACGGTCGTCGGCACCCGGCGGCCTGACGCGCTGTGACACTTCCGCGCGGGCCGGCGCTGATCACGGTGGGAGGGCGCGCACTCGGCACGGACGAGGACGGTACTTGGGTCACGGAGCGGAACCCCGGCGCGGGCAGGCGTACGACGGGGAACTGGGCGCGGCCGTCGCGCGGGCCCAGCAGGGTGACGAGGCGGCCTTCGCGGTCGCCTACCGGTTCGTGCAGCCCGGACTGCTCGGCTATCTGCGCGGCCTGGTCGGGGACGACGCGGAGGACGTGGCGTCCGACGCCTGGCTGGAGATCGCCCGGGACCTCGGGCGGTTCCGGGGCGACGGGGCCGGCTTCCGCGGCTGGACGGCGACCATCGCCCGGCACCGGGCGCTGGACCACTTGCGCCGGCAGCGGGTACGGCCCCGGCCCTCCGCGCTGGAGCAGGACGTCCTGGACCTGCCCGGGCCGCAGAGCACGCACGACCAGGCGCTGGAGGCCATCTCCACCGAGCGCGCCCTGGAGCTGGTCCGGGGGCTGCCGCCCGACCAGGCCGAGGCCGTGCTGCTGCGGGTGGTGGTCGGCCTCGACGGCCCGGCGGCCGCACGGGTGCTGGGCAAGCGGCCCGGCGCGGTACGCACGGCCGCCCACCGGGGCCTGAAACGCCTCGCCGGGCAGCTGGGCGCGGCGAGTGTGACGGATGAGGCTCCCCGGACGCTGGGGGAGTCGACGTGAGCGGAACCGGCGGTTTCGCTCACGGTGCGGGCGGCTCCCGCGGACCCGGCGCCCTGAACAGGGCGGACCGGCGGGACGTACTGGGGCGCGGCGGGCCGGCCGACGCCGGTGGAGCGGACGGAACGATCGGATCGAGCAGGAACGGAAACGGACATGGGTGAACGGCAGAGCGACGGCGGGCGTTCCGGCCGTGGTTCCCGTCACGCCCTCCTCGACTCCGACGTGGAGGCGCTGATCGTCGCCTCCCTCATCCGGGACGGTGTCGACGCGGAGGCCGAGCAGCGGGCCGTGGCCGCCTTCCGGGCCGCCCGGGACGCCGGTGCCCTGCGGACGCGCACCCGACGCCGGGACGACTGGCGTGCCCGGGAACGGCGCCACCTGGGGCGGTCCCTGAAGACGACGTTGTCCGTGCTGCTCGCCAGCCTCACGCTGGGCGGTGTCGCCGTGGCGGCGATCGGCGTGGCCGGATCGCCCGGGGAGGGCACGAAGGACGCCCCCGAGCGCCCGCCCGCCCCGAGCAGCGCCCCGCGCGACCCTGCCGGGAAGCCTCCCCGTCAAAGCCACAGCCCCGGCACCGGCACCGGCTCGGCCCCCGCCCACCCGGACCGGCCGGCCCCCGCCCAGGACACCGAGGCCCACTGCCGCGCCTACGAGCGGGCCGGGGAGCGCGGCAAGGCCATGGAGGCGACGGCCTGGCAGCGTCTGGTGGCCGCCGCGGGCGGTGAGAGGAACGTCACGGCGTACTGCGCCGGGCAACCGGCCGAGCAGCGGGGCGTGAGCGGTGGCTCCGGGAACGGCGACCCCGCCAAGGACGGCGGCACACCCGCCAAGGACGACGGCACACCCGCCGCGGACAACGGCGCGGGCAAAGGGCCGGACAACGGCGCGGGCAAGAACCGGAGCGAGGACAAGCGCTCCCAGCCCAACGACCGTCAGCGGTAAGGGATTGCGCGAACGCCGGCCGGAACCGCCGGGCCGAGTGGGCGTATCCGCCGGCACCCGCCATGGCAACGGCCGAGGCCGCCACCCCCCACAGGAGAGGCCCCGGCCGTCGCGCGGCACGGGCCGCGCGGCGGCCCGTACTTCCTACAGCGCCCGGTGTGCGTTTTCTGTCACACCCCGCGGCGTCACGGCTTAGTTGCATCTCGGACGGACATGGACGGGGAGTGGTTTCAGGTCGTAACGTGCCATTCGCGCCAACGCGAAGGCGGCAAGACCACCGCAACCACCTGCGGGCTTGTAACCGCAACCACCAATTGAGCAACCACAACGGCGAGAACCCGGTCCGCGAAAGCGGCGCCGGTTGAGGCGCAGAAGGGCGCGCGGTGCTGGGGGACGACGCGGAGCTGACCGCTGCGGTGCGCGCGGCACAGGACGGAGACGAAAACGCGTTCCGGACTGTCTACCGCACGGTGCATCCGCGGCTGCTCGGGTACGTACGGACGCTGGTCGGCGACCCCGACGCCGAGGACGTGGCGTCCGAGGCGTGGCTTCAGATAGCCCGCGATCTGGAGCGGTTCACCGGTGACGCGGACCGGTTCCGCGGCTGGGCCGCCCGGATCGCCCGCAACCGCGCGCTGGACCACATACGCATGCGCGGGCGCCGGCCCGCGATCGGCGGTGACGAGACCGAGCTGACCGGCCGGGCCGCCGAGTCGGACACCGCAGGCGAGGCCATGGAGGCGCTCGCCACCGACGGCGCGTTCTCCCTGATCTCCCGGCTGCCGCAGGACCAGGCCGAGGCGGTCGTGCTGCGCGTGGTGGTGGGGCTCGACGCGAAGACCGCCGCCGAGACGCTCGGCAAGCGCCCGGGCGCGGTCCGCACGGCGGCGCACCGGGGTCTGAAGCGGCTCGCCGAACTGCTCGGCGACGACCCGCAGGCCGATCCGGAATCGGCCGGGGTGCTCGACGCCCTGCCGCCCCAGCGAGAACCGCGCGGCGGTGCGGTGACGTCCGCAGGTGTGACGCATAGCGTTGCGCGGACGCAGAAGGATGTGTGATGGCCGACGAGCAGTACAGGTGGCTGGACCGCGAAACGGCGGAGCGTTTGCTGAGCGGAGAGCCACCCGGAGCCGTCGAAGGCGCCGGCCGGGACCAGGCCGAACACCTCGCCAGGACCCTCGGCGCACTGTCCGCCACACCCCCGCTGACCAGCGATGAACTCCCCGGCGAAGCCGCGGCGATGGCCGCTTTCCGCAAGGTCCGCGCGGAAGGCGCCGACGTGGCCGCGGCCCGCCCGGCCACCGGCCGGCAGGACGCGGCCGAGGTCGCCGAGGCCGGGCTGGTCCGGATCGGAACCCCTGGCGACAGCGGCATCGTCGTCGCCCGGCGGCCCCGCTGGGCCCGTCCCGCCCGCCTCGCCCTGGCCGCCGCGCTGGCCGTCGGCATGGTCGGCGGGGTCGCCCTCGCGGCTGGAACCGGAGCCCTGAGGGCACCGTTCGGCGGCGGCGAGCCCGGCCCCGGCGCCTCCGTCTCGGCCGCCGTCACTCACCCGGAACGCCCGCTGGTGTCACCCTCGCCGAGCGACGCCGCGCAGGGCGGCTCCACCCCCGACGACACCCCGAACGGCTCCTCGGCGGGCGGGTCCTCCGGTACGCGGGACCGGGACGAGGGGCGCGACGACGCCGCCCCGAAGCCGGACGACCGCAAGGACCGCCCGGACGACCGCGAGGAGATCACCTCCGCCTGCCGCGACCTCCGCGACGGCAAGCGGCTGGACCCCGACCGCAGGCGCGCCCTGCGGGACGCCGCCGGTGGCCTGCGGGTGTGGAAGTACTGCAAGGGCGTCCTGTCCTCGGCCGGCTCCCGCTCGGGGGAACGCGGGAACGACGACCACGCGGACAAGGGCCTGCCCCGGGGCGAGGGCGCGGACCGGGGCCCCGACCAGGACCGCAACCAGGACCCGAAGCAGGACAAGGCCGAGCGGAAGGCCGACAAGCGGGCCGGGAAGAAGGCCGACAAGCAGGCCGAGAAGAAGGCCGACGACGAGGACGCCGCGGACCGTGGCCGGTTCCGGAGCTCTCTCGCACCGCTGTGACCTGCGGTTTCGCACTCCGTGAAAATTTCCTGGCCAAGGGTGTGACGTTTTCGGCCGCCCCGGCGCAGTAATGAGTGAGCCGACTGGTCATCGGCCGTTGCACAGAGCCGGGGTTCCCCCCGTACCTACGGCTCGTGCACCTGAGCGCGGGCGGGACACGTTCCCCCGGTCCCGCCCGCGCCCCAACTTCGCCTCCCCGCCGTCACCAGGACACGACGACCTTGTCGCCGTCGCGGACCTGCGCGTACAGCTCCGCGATCGCCGCCTCGTCCCGTACGTTGACGCAGCCGTGCGAGGCGCCCGCGTAGCCCCGGGCGGCGAAGTCCGCCGAGAAATGCACCGCCTGGCCGCCGCTGAAGAACATCGCGTAGGGCATGGGCGAGTCGTAGAGCGTCGACACGTGGTCGCGGGACTTCCAGTAGACGGAGAACACGCCCTCCCGGGTCGGCGTGTACTGCGAGCCGAAACGGACCGCCATCGTCGACACGGTCCGCCCGTCGACCATCCAGCGCAGCGTCCTGCTGGTCTTGTCGACGCAGAGCACCCGGCCGGTCCGGCAGCGCGCGTCCGGCGGGTCGGCCTGCTGGCCGCCCATCAAGAACAGCTCCCACCGGCCAGGCTCGCGCGTCATGCGCAGCAGCCGCTGCCAGGTGACCGCGTCGGTCTTCCCGGTGCGCGGCAGTCCCCGCTTGCCCTGGAACCCGCTCACCGCCCGCTGCGTCGGTTCGTCGTACGTGCCGGTCGGCCCGTCGAACAGCCAGGCGACCTGCCGCAGCCGGGCCTGGAGCTCCCGGACGTCCCGGCCGGTGTCGCCGCGGGACCACAGCACGCGGGGCGGGGCGGGAGCCGCACCGGGCTTGTCGTCGTCCGACGGCGACGCCGGGTCCGGCTCGTCGCCGCCACCGGCGGGCGTGCGGTCCGGGGACGGGGTGGCGCCGGGCAGCTCGATGTGCACCGGCGAGCGGCGCTTCCCCTCGTCGTCGGGGGCCTGCACCGTGCAGCCGGTCAGCGCGGCCACCACGGCGAGTCCCGCCACGAACGCTCTCCCCATGCCCGTAGTACGCACACGGCCCCCCGCTCGTCTCACCGGCGTGCCCGGATGTCACCTGAGATGCTTCCCCGGGCGTGACCCGTCGCGAACCAGGGGGCATGGTGGTGAGCGAGGTCACTGCTCTGCGGGAGGCAACCCACCATGGCGCGTGAGTCGGAGTCCGGACTGCCCATCGAGCCGGTCTACGGGCCGCAGTCCCTCCAGGGCTGGGATCCGGCGGAGAAGCTGGGGGAGCCGGGGGCGTACCCGTACACCCGTGGTGTGTATCCGTCGATGTACACCGGCCGTCCCTGGACGATGCGCCAGTACGCCGGTTTCGGTACGGCCGCGGAGTCCAACGCCCGCTACCGGCAGCTGATCGCCAACGGCACCACGGGTCTGTCGGTCGCCTTCGACCTGCCCACCCAGATGGGCCACGACTCCGACGCCCCGATCGCGCACGGCGAGGTCGGCAAGGTGGGGGTCGCCATCGACTCGGTCGAGGACATGCGGGTGCTGTTCGGCGGGATCCCGCTGGACCAGGTCTCGACGTCGATGACGATCAACGCCCCCGCGGCCCTGCTGCTGCTGATGTACCAGCTGGTCGCCGAGGAGCAGGGGGTCGGCGCGGAGCAGCTGACGGGCACGATCCAGAACGACGTCCTGAAGGAGTACATCGCCCGGGGCACCTACATCTTCCCGCCCAAGCCCTCGCTGCGGCTGATCGCGGACATCTTCCGGTACTGCCGGGCCGAGATCCCGAAGTGGAACACCATCTCGATCTCCGGCTACCACATGGCCGAGGCGGGAGCCTCGCCCGCGCAGGAGATCGCCTTCACCCTCGCCGACGGCATCGAGTACGTCCGCACCGCTGTCGCGGCGGGCATGGACGTGGACGACTTCGCCCCGAGGCTGTCGTTCTTCTTCGTGGCCCGCACGACGCTCCTGGAGGAGGTCGCCAAGTTCCGTGCCGCCCGCCGGATCTGGGCCCGGGTGATGCGCGAGGAGTTCGGCGCGCGGGACCCCAAGTCGCTGATGCTGCGCTTCCACACCCAGACGGCAGGGGTGCAGCTGACGGCGCAGCAGCCGGAGGTGAACCTCGTCCGGGTCGCTGTGCAGGGTCTGGCCGCGGTGCTTGGCGGCACGCAGTCCCTGCACACCAACTCCTTCGACGAGGCCATCGCCCTGCCCACCGACAGATCCGCCCGTCTCGCCCTGCGCACCCAGCAGGTCCTCGCCCACGAAACGGACGTGACGGCGACCGTCGATCCGTTCGCCGGGTCCTACGTCATCGAGAAGATGACCGACGACATCGAGGCCGCTGCCATGGAGCTGATGGCCAAGGTCGAGGAACTGGGCGGTGCCGTCGACGCCATCGAACGCGGCTTCCAGAAGAACGAGATCGAACGCAACGCCTACCGCATCGCCCAGGAGACCGACTCCGGCGAACGCGTCGTCGTCGGCGTCAACCGCTTCCGGCTCGACGAGGAAGAGCCGTACGAGCCGCTGCGCGTCGACCCCGCCATCGAGGCCCGGCAGGCCGAACGCCTGGCCCGGCTGCGCGCCGAGCGCGACCAGCCGGCCGTGGACGCGGCCCTGGCCGCGCTGAAGAAGGCCGCCGGGGGCGAGGACAACGTCCTCTACCCGATGAAGGAGGCCCTGCGGGCCCGGGCGACCGTCGGCGAGGTCTGCACCGCGCTGCGTGAGGTGTGGGGGGCGTACGTCCCGTCCGACGTCTTCTGACCGATCGCCGGGGCGGGGGTGTCAGACCCGCGTGCCACACTCATTCGCATGTTCGGTGTCGTTGATCTGCCCACCTACCTGGCGGGCCTCGTGCTGATCGTCCTGCTGCCCGGCCCCAACTCGCTGTACGTACTGTCCGTGGCCGCCCGCCGTGGCGTGCGTGCCGGATACAGCGGCGCTGCCGGAGTCTGGTGCGGGGACACGGTGTTGATGACGCTCTCCGCGGCCGGAGTCGCCTCGCTGCTCCAGGCGAACGCCGTGCTGTTCGCCATCGTCAAGTACGCGGGGGCCGGATATCTGACCTGGCTGGCCCTCGGCATGCTGCGGGCCGCCTGGGGCATGTGGCGGACGCGGGGGGAGCGGACCGCCGGTGACGGGGTGCCCGAGCCCGCCGAGGAGCGGCCCTTCCGCCGTGCCTTCGTCGTCAGCCTGTTCAACCCGAAGGCGATCCTCTTCTTCGTCGCCTTCTTCGTGCAGTTCGTGGATCCGGGGTACGCCTATCCCGCCCTGTCCTTCGTCGTCCTCGGCGTCCTCGCCCAGCTCGCCAGCGTGCTCTACCTCAGCGCGCTGATATTCGGCGGCACCAGGCTGGCCGCCGCCTTCCGCCGCCGCAGGCGCCTGTCGGCGGGGGCGACTTCGGCGGCGGGCGCGCTGTTCCTGGGCTTCGCGGTGAAACTGTCGCTGGCGGGTCCGTAGGGCAAGCCCCCTAGCACCGGCCGAAGCGGGCCAGGTAGTCCGGGAGTCCGGCCGCCGTGTCCGCCGCCCAGCCGACATAGCCGTCGGGGCGGACGAGGTACAGGCCGGGCCCGTACGTGCGGGGTGCGGGGCCCTGGACGACCCGGATCCGCCCGCCGGGATCCGGTGCCTGTGCGCCGCCCAAGGCCAGCAGCGTCCAGTGCGGGCCGCGGAACGCGTCGAAGAGCCGGACGCCGGCCACCGTTCCGTCGGGTGCGCGGTCGCCCGCCCGGAGCGGGCCCGGGCCGGTCCGGGTCTCGCGGGTGGACGACTGCCGGTAGCCGAGGCCGAGTTGCCGGGTCGCCTCGCCGCGCCGGGTCTCGCCCCGGTGCACACGGGTGGACAGCCCGAGCACGTCCGCGGCTATGGGCCGCCGCTCCTCCTCGTAGGAGTCGAGCAGGGCCGCGTCCGCGCCGCCACGCAGCACTGCGCCCAGCTTCCAGCCCAGGTTGTAGGCGTCCTGGACGCTGGTGTTGAGGCCCTGGCCGCCGGCAGGGGAGTGCACGTGCGCCGCGTCGCCGGCCAGGAAGAGCCGCCCGGAGCGGAAGCGGTCCGCGAGGGCCGCCCGGGGGCGGAAGTCCGAGGCCCAGCGCAACTCCGTCAGGCACTCGGGCGCGAGGTGCGAGCGGGTGGCGACGACCTTCCGGATGCCCTCCAGGGAGAGGTCCGGTGCCGTCCCGTCCGGGAACTGCGCGACCAGCTGGAAGTCCTCGGTGCCGGCCAGCGGGCAGATCGCGAGGAAGCCGCCGCCCTCACCGGGTGGGAAGACGTGCCAGTTGTCCCGGTCCAGGCCGCTGATCCGGACGTCCGCCACCAGCGTCGGGTTCGGGTCGACGGTCTCGCCGGTCATACCGATGCCGAGCAGCCTGCGCACGGTTGAGCGGCCGCCGTCCGCCGCCACGGCGTAGCGGGCGGTGAGGACCTCGCCCGAGGCGAACTCCGCGCGCACACCGCCCTGGTCCTGCGCCAGCCCGACGACTTCCCGGCCGAAGGCCACCTCCCCGCCCAGTTCCTCCAGCCGCGCCCGCAGGATCCGCTGCGTGCGCCACTGCGGCACCATCCACGGCTCGGTGTACGGCGCGTCCTCGCTCGGCTCGGCCGCGTCGAACATCCGGTGCTCGCCCGCCCGTCTGCCGTCCTGCCAGATCATCCCCACCGGGTAGGTGCCGCCCGCCGCGCGGATCGCGTCGAGCACGCCCAGGTCGTCGAAGACCTCCATCGTGCGCGGCTGGATCCCCTTGCCGCGCGAGCCGGGGAACAATGCCTCCGCCCGCTCGACGACCAGCGCGGCCACGCCCCGCCGGGCGAGATCGATGCCGAGTGCCAGACCTGTCGGGCCCGCGCCCACCACGAGCACGTCCGTGTCCCTGTCCATCGGCCACCCTCTCCTTAACGCTGTTAAGTAGCTTCGCTTCACGAGAGTCGCCTTAACGGTGTTAAGTTGTCAAGTGTGAGTACGGAACGACGTGAGCCCCTGGACCGCCGACGGGTCGCGGGCACCGCGCTGCGGCTGCTGAACGAGACGGGCCTGGACGGCCTGACCCTGCGTGCCATCGCCCGGGAACTGGACGTGAAGGCGCCCGCCCTCTACTGGCACTTCAAGGACAAGCAGGCACTGCTCGACGAGATGGCGACGGAGATGTTCCGCCGGATGGTCGCCGGTACCGCCCTCGACCCCGCCGACACCTGGCAGGAGCGACTGCTGAGGACCAACCGAGGGCTGCGCGCGGCGCTGCTCGGCTACCGGGACGGCGCGAAGGTGTTCAGCGGCTCACGCTTCACCGGCATCGAGCACGCCGGGCAGATGGAGGACAACCTCCGCCTGTTCACGGCCGCCGGTTTCACCCTCGCCCAGGCGGCCCGCGCGCTCACCACGACGTACCTGTACACGCTGGGCTTCGTCACCGAGGAGCAGGGCGTCCAGCCGCTGCCGGGCGAGCGCCGCGAGGGCTACGACATGGACGAACGCGCCCGCCTGATGGCCGACTTTCCCTTGTCGGCTCAGGCGGGCGCGGAGATCTTCGGGGACTACGACCGGCACTTCGAGGAGGGACTGGCCCTCGTGATCGGGGGGATCGGGGCGCGCTACGGGGTCTCATGACGGGGTCCGGCGCATCAGGACCGTTTCGCGCGGGCCCGCCGTACGGCCCGGGTGACCACGGGTGGCAGCAGGTCCTTGGCGAGCCGGCGGGCCCGGGACGGAGCGGGCCGGGCCGGGCGCGCCGCACGCGACTCGGCGACCTGGGGGGCGGGGGCCGGCGTGGCCACGGGCTCCACGTAGTGCCGTGAGGGCGGGAAGGACGGCGGCTTCATGCCGCGGGAGCGGGCCCGGATCAGCCGGTGCCCGGCCGCCTCCTGCATGCTCAGCCCTACGTCGGAGCGCTGCCGCAGCATCTCCAGCAGTTCCTCCTGGAGCGGCTCGGGATCGCCCCAGGTGGCGTACAGCTTCTGCGTGCTGAGACAGACCGGGTTCAGACCGCGATTGAGGACGGCCTCCCAGGCGGCGACCGAGACACCCGGGGTGTGCTCGGACCGGAAGTCGTCGAGGACCACGATGCCCTCGGGCAGCAGGATGTCGTGGGCCGCGCCGATGTCGCCGTGCACGTGCTCGTACAGGTGCGAGGCGTCGATGTGGATGAAGCGGCAGGTGCCGGCGGCCACCTTCTCCGGCACCAGGGAGCTGGGGCCGGTGATGACCGTCGGCAGGGTGTCGTGGAAGGAGAGGTAGTTCCGCTCGAACGCCTGCTGGGTGAGCGAGGCGTACGACTTGGCCGCCTCCGCCTGGTTGGCCCCGTCCGGGGCGTCGCCCTCGAACAGGTCGCAGACGGTGAAGTGCTCGCCGTCCTGGAGGTGGTGGCCGAGGAGGATCGCGCTCTTGCCCATGTAGACGCCGAGTTCCAGCAGGTCGCCCTTTGTGCCGGCCTTCTTCTGCTGTTCGAGGAACCAGGTGAACAGCATCTGGTCCAGCGGCGGGAACCAGCCCGGGACGTCGGCGAGCTCGCCGGGGTGCGTGTCGGTCGCTTGTGCGTGGGTCATGAGGCGAGCCTTCTCTCTGAGCGTTGCCCCGATCGACGGCCGGTTGAACGTCCCGTGAACAGGGTCAGCGGACCTTCGTCAGGGCCGCCCGCAGCAGGGGCGTCAGCGGCTTCTCCACATACTTGTTCAGCAACCACGCCAGCAGCAGCATTGACGCCACCGTCAGCGCGAAGGTCACCCCGGACGCCAGCCCCAGACCGCGGTGCAGGGCGTGGATCACCACCCAGCCGAGGTGCTCGTGGACCAGGTAGAAGGGGTACGTCAGCGCGCCCGCGACCGTCAGCCACCGCCAGTTCACCCGGTTGAGCAGGCCCAGCGCGATCGCGGCGACCGCCACGAAGCCGAACGTCACGACGGCGATGATCCCGAACGAGGAGCGGTAGGAGAAGGCCTCCGGGTCGGGCGCGTGCCACAGCCCCCGCACCGCGAAGTGCTGGCCGATCAGCCAGCTGACGGCCACGATGGACCACCCGTAGACGTCCCGCCGGTCGCGGTGCACGAGGTAGAGGCCGACGCCGCCGATGAAGAAGGGCGCGTACTCGGGCATCAGGACGATGTCGAGCAGCGGCATGTTCGCGTTCTCGGCGATCACCGCCGCCAGCGTCCAGCCCGCGCAGAACATGATCACCCGGCGGCGGTTCGCCCCGGGCAGGACGACGCACAGGGCGAACAGGGCGTAGAAGCGGACCTCCGCCCACAGGGTCCAGCACACGCCGAGCACCCGGTCGACGCCCAGCGGCATCTGCAGCATGGTCAGGTTGACGAGGGCGTCGCTGGGCGAGACCGCCTTGTAGGCCACCATCGGCAGCGCGAACACCGCCGTGACGATGAGGACCGCCACCCAGTAGGCGGGCAGCAGCCGGGAGGCGCGGGAGGCGAAGAACGACTTCAGGGGACGGCCCCAGCCGCTCATGCAGATGACGAACCCGCTGATCACGAAGAAGACCTGCACACCGAGGCAGCCGTAGGCGAACAGCGAGTGCAGGGTCGGGAACTGGTCCTTGGGCGAGGTGCCCCAGGCCTGGGCGACCTCACCGCCGCGTCCGCCGTAGTGGTACAGCGCCACCATCAGCGCGGCCACCAGCCGCAGTCCGTCGAGGGCGCGCAGCCGCCCGGCGGAGTCCCTTCTGCGCCGTGGGACGGTCGTGGCGCCCGGTGGTTCGACCAGCACGGCGACACCGGGCTGGGGCTTGCGGGGGCTGACGGCCGTCTCGGTCACGCTGGAAACCTCTGTGGCTCGTATGTCCTTTGCCTGAGCCGCCTGTGGGCGGGCGCCTGACACCCTAGGACGAGAGTTGACGGAATTACGTTCGATGGCGACAGGCTTCGCCTGCCGGTCCCCATGGATTCATCTGGATGTCGCCCGGGCGGGCCGCCCAGCGGGACCGGCTCAGCGGCGTACCGCCTTGCGCAGCGCCCGGGCCCGCCGGACCACCCGGCGTGCCGTGGAGTTGCGCGGCAGGAACGCCAGCCGCTGCGGAATACCGCCGGGCAGCCCGAGCGCGGTGAGACGGCGCTTCTTGAAGTAGCGCCGGGTGCGCGGGCCGAGATGCCGGGCGAGGAACTGCTCGGCCTGCGGGCGCAGATCCGGGTAGATCTGCGGCTGCATGGTGAACCCGAGGGCCGTGAGGAGGGCGGTCAGCCGCTCGGCCGGCAGCACGTCACCGTCCTCGCCGCTCTCCAGGTCGGGCAGCAGCGCGTCCGCCAGGGTGGTCGGAACCCGGTTGCTGTTCTGATACGGCGTCAGCCGTTCCAGGAGCAGCTCGGTTCCGATGCGCGCGGCCGGCAGGTCGTAGAACGCGGAGGCCGTGAACAGGGCGGTGGAGAAGCAGCCGACGACCAGGGCGGGCCGGGCCCGGTCGAACAGCACCTCAGCGAGCACCGGTGCGTCCAGGACCGTGAGGTCCACGCCGAGCTGCTCGGCCTCCGTCTCCAGAGCGCGGCTGTAGCGGGCAGGTGCGCTCGGGTGCGGTTTGAAGACGACCGTGCGGTGGCCGCGGGCTACGGCGCCCCGCATCATCCGCACGTGCAGGTCCTCTTCCTCCTCGGGGGAGAGGATGTTCAGCGCGGACAGGTACTGGCCGAGCAGCAGCGCCGACTCATCGGGCAGGGCGGGCAGTTCGGGCACGGTCTCGGCGACCTCGCCGAGCACCTTCAGGAACGCGGGCGTCGGCACCAGGTGCGCCGGCACGCCGAACTCGGTGAGCAGCATCGGCGTGAGTCCCGGCACCAGATCGAGGTGCAGCAGCCGCCGTACGCGCGTGCCGACCAGCGGGTCGAGCTTGTTGCGGGTGGGGCCGTAGCTCATCAGCCCGTCGGCGTAGACGTCGATGGGGGCGTCGGTGAACAGCTGGGCCACCGTCAGGGCGGGCGTCACCTGGATGGACTCCAGCACCAGGCTCACCCGGTCGTCGCCGAGGCCCCACAGCAGCCGCAGGTAGCGCTCGAAGAGGGGGATGTCGTCGGCGCGCGGCGTCCAGGCCCCGGGGTGGAAGGGGCGGATGGCCTCGTTCCAGGACAGCACCTCGTCGAAGTGCTCGCGCAGCGGGGCGAAGCCCGGCATCTCGTCGAGGGCCGTAGACGTCTCCGGGGTGGCGGTGTTGTTGAACACCAGCAGCACCCGGCGGTCCGGCTCCTCGAAGAGGTCGGAGTCGATCGCGGCGGCCAGGGTGGCGACGCCGTACAGCGTCGAGGCGCAGAAGATCTGAGTGGTCCCGGGCATCAGGCGGCCGCTCCCGTCGTGGTGACCCGGCGCCGCAGCCGCCGCAGCTTGGACGAACGGTCCATGTCCATGGCCTCCAGTGCGTCGGCGAGTGCGTCCTGCGGCATGCGCTTGATGGCCGCCGCGCTCATCGACCGCAGCTGCCTGGCCACGGCCGGTTCGAACCTGTCTTCGTTGGAGAGGTGGTGGGCGATGATCGCGCAATACGTCCGCACCGCCTTGGGCAGCAGCCGGTCGGCGTCGCGGTCCGCGGCCGTCTCCTCGATCACCTGGTCGAAGGCGCGGATGAAGTCGAGCTGGCGGACATCGCCGATCTGCGTCAGGGACGAGGCCACTCCGCGCCGGTAGAACACGCCCAGCAGGCTCACCACGGCGAACGACTCCGCCTCGCGGTGCAGCTTCCAGATCCACGGCCGGTCCTCGGCCGTGCGCAGCCCGTCGGTGAAGTGGAGCACGCCCTTGTCGACGAGACGGCGGTGGTACGCGCCGGCCCATGCGTAGGCGTAGTCCACCGACGTGGAGCGGTGGGCCGGGAGGATCGCCTCCCGCGGGTCGAAGGCCTCCCAGCGCCGTCCGACCGGGACCCGGTGCACGGAACGGGCGCGCGCGGTGGCCTGGACATGGTCGGTGCGCACGAAGTCGCACCCCAAGTCGTCCATCGCGGACACCAGTTCGGTGAGGTAGCCGGGAGCCAGCCAGTCGTCGCCGTCCAGGAACGTCAGGTACTCGCCCTGCGCCGCGTCCAGGCCGGTGTTGCGCGCGGTGGCGAGACCGCCGTTCTGCTCGTGGCGGATGTACCGCACCTGGGCGACATCCGAAAGGTCCTCGGCCGCTCGTTCGAGAATGGCCGGAGTTTCGTCCTTGGAATGGTCGTCGACCAGGATGAACTCGAAATCGCGGTCAGCGTTCAACCGAAGGCTTCTGAGGGTGTCCGGGGCATATTGCTGCACGTTGTAGAACGGCACGATCACGGAAAGCTTAGGCACCCGCAAAACGTTAGGAGGCCGCCCGGCAGCGGAACTTTCCGATGAAAGTACACCGGGTGAACTCCATGTGTCAGAACGGTGCACCCCGTGTACTTCCCGCCTTCCAGCAGGCCAGTTCGGCTCTCGGTGGGCTGTTGTTAACTTTTCGTTGAGTCGCGGTTCCGCCATACCTAGCATTCGCTTCCTAGCGTCTTCGGCGTGCCAGTAAGTACACCGAAGCGCCCGCGAATCGCGGTCCTCGCGGACTCCGACACCCGATGGAAATGGGGTGCGCTGACCGCGGACCGCATCGCCCCGCGACCGTCCATGGAAGCCGCACCGAGCGAGGGCGCGCAAGCCGGCCCCCTCCTCGACGGATTCCTGTTGCGCGGCCGGGCCACGCCCACACCGCGCCAGCTGGAGGAAGTGGGCTTGCGCGCCGACTCACTGCGGGAGGTCACCGCCGTCGAGTTCCTGCGCGCCATGGCCGAGGGGTCATACGACGTCCTGGTCCTCTCCCTGGTCGGCGGCGGTGTGCAGGCGATGCTGCACGGCCTGGGACGCGTCTGGGAGAACCGCACCGAGCGGCCCGTCGTCGTCACCGGCTACGTCGGTGTCGTCTACGAGAAGCTCGCCGACGGCCTGCTGCTGCGGCACGGCGCGGACCTGGTCCTCGCCAACTCCCGCCAGGACGCGGACCGTTTCCGGGCCGTCTACGAAGGGGTCGGCGCCGACGCCTGCGCGGTCACCGAGGTGGCCCTGCCCTTCCTCGGCGGTGCGCCGTACGACGGTGAAAACGACCCCTCTGCGCAGCAAGGGCGCAGGCCCTACACCGTCGTCTTCGCCGCCCAGCCCTCCGTCCCGGAGAACCGCAAGGACCGTACGTACCTGCTGAACCGGCTGGTGCGGCACGCCCGCAGGCACCCCGAGCGCGAGGTGCTGCTGAAACTGCGCTCCAGGCCGGGCGAACACACCACCCACATCGAGGAGCTGCCGTACCAGAAGCTGGTGCAGCCCCTCGATCCGCCCGCCAACTTCCGTTTGGTGTACGGGAACATGGGCGAGGTCCTCGACCGCACCGACCTGCTGGTGACGGTCAGCTCCACGGCCGCCCTGGAGTCGCTGCACCGCCGTATCCCCACGGTCGTGCTGAGCGACCTCGGCATCCGCGAGTCGCTCGGCAACCACCACTTCGTGGGCTCCGGCTGCCTCGCCTCCTGGGACCAGCTCGACGCCGGGCACCGGCCCGCGCCCGACGAGGAGTGGGTCTCCCGGCAGGGCGTCGCGGCGGACGGCTCCTACGACTCGGCCTTCGACGCGGCCCGCGACCGCATCGCCGAGCTTCTCGCCCGGCCCGGCGGTCTGCCGCCGCTGACCCCGTACTACACCCCCGTCACCGCGCCCGGCTATCTGCCCGGGATCCTCGCCCGCCACCACCTCGGCCCGGACGGCACCCCGCTGCCCGGCGCGCCCGCCGCCGACAAGGACCCGGGACCGGTCCGGCAGATCGTGCGCCGGGCGGCGCGCGGCGCCTACCGGCACGGCGTGCAGCGCGTGGCGCCCGTCATCCGGCGGATGGGCGAGCTGTGAGCCGCCCCGAGACCTCCGTCCACGGAGCCCAAGGAGAAGACCCCATGTCCCACCCGGAAGCGGGCCGAGGCGCCCCGGTGCGCCGCGTGCTCGCGGTGATCCCCGCGCGCGGCGGCTCCAAGGGCGTGCCCGCGAAGAACCTCCTCCCCGTCGGCGGAGTCCCCCTGGTGGCACGGGCGGTCCGTGAGTGCCGGGCCACCCGGCTGGTGACGGACGTCGTGGTCTCCACCGACGACCAGGCCATCGCGGCAGCCGCCCGTGAGGCCGGCGCCGAGGTGGTGCTGCGGCCCGCCGCCATCGCCGGCGACACGGCCACCTCCGAGGCCGCCGTCCTGCACGCCATGGACGCCCACGAGGCCCTGCACGGGGCGCCGGTGGACGTGGTGCTGCTCGTGCAGTGCACCAGCCCGTTCATCGTCCGCGAGGACATCGACGGGGTGGCGGGCGCGATCGCCGAGCACGGCGCCGACACCGCGGTGACCGTGGCGCCCTTCCACGGGTTCATCTGGCGGGACGTGGACACCGAGGCCACCTCCGGCGTGACCACCGGCGGCTACGGCGTCAACCACGACAAGTCCTTCCGGCCCCGCCGCCAGGACCGCCCCCAGGACCTGCTGGAGACCGGCGCCGCCTACGCCATGGAGGCGACCGGCTTCCGCAAGCACCAGCACCGCTTCTTCGGCCGCACGGAGCTGGTCCGCACCGACCCCGCGCGCGTGCTGGAGATCGACGACCCGCACGACCTCGCCCGCGCCCGGGCCCTCGCGCCGCTCTTCGACGCGGACCGCCCCGGCGCGCTCCCGACCGCCGACGACATCGACGCGGTCGTCCTCGACTTCGACGGCACCCAGACCGACGACCGGGTGCTCGTCGACTCCGACGGACGGGAGTTCGTCTCCGTGCACCGCGGGGACGGACTCGGCATCGCGGCCCTCCGCAGGAGCGGCCTGCAGATGCTGATCCTGTCCACGGAACAGAACCCTGTGGTCGCCGCCCGGGCCCGGAAGCTCAAGCTCCCGGTGCTGCACGGCATCGACCGCAAGGACCTCGCGCTGAAGCAGTGGTGCGAGGAGCAGGGCATCGCGCCGGAGCGCGTGCTCTACGTCGGCAACGACGTCAATGACCTCCCGTGCTTCGCCCTCGTGGGCTGGCCCGTGGCGGTCGCGAGCGCCCACGACGTCGTGCGCGGCGCCGCACGCGCGGTCACCACCGTCCCCGGTGGCGACGGCGCGATCCGAGAGATCGCCAGCTGGATCCTCGGCCCCTCTCTCGATTCCCTCACCAAGTAAGGACATCTCTGCCATGAGCACCAACTCCCGTATCCGCACGTTCGGTTCGCGCGAGGTCGGCCCGGGCCGTCCGGTCTACGTCTGCGGTGAGATCGGCATCAACCACAACGGCGATCTCGAGAACGCCTTCAAGCTGATCGACGCCGCCGCCGACGCCGGCTGCGACGCCGTCAAGTTCCAGAAGCGCACCCCCGAGATCTGCACCCCGCGCGACCAGTGGGACATCGAGCGCGACACGCCCTGGGGCCGGATGACCTACATCGACTACCGCCACCGCGTGGAGTTCGGTGAGGACGAGTACCGCGCGATCGACGACTACTGCAAGTCGAAGAACATCGACTGGTTCGCCTCCCCGTGGGACACCGAGGCCGTCGCCTTCCTGGAGAAGTTCGACGTCCCCGCCCACAAGGTCGCCTCCGCCTCCCTCACCGACGACGAGCTGCTGCGCGCCCTGCGCTCCACGGGCCGCGCGGTGATCCTGTCCACCGGCATGTCGACGCCGAAGCAGATCCGCCACGCGGTGGAGGTCCTCGGCTCCGACAACATCCTGATGTGCCACGCCACGTCGACCTACCCGGCGAAGGCCGAGGAGCTCAACCTGCGCGTCATCAACACCCTGCAGCAGGAGTTCCCGAACGTCCCGATCGGCTACTCCGGCCACGAGACCGGCCTGCAGACCACCCTCGCCGCGGTCGCCCTGGGCGCCACCTTCGTCGAGCGTCACATCACCCTCGACCGCGCCATGTGGGGCTCGGACCAGGCCGCCTCCGTGGAGCCGCAGGGCCTCACCCGCCTCGTCCGCGACATCCGCACCATCGAGGCCTCCCTCGGCGACGGCGTCAAGAAGGTCTACGAGTCCGAGCTGGGCCCGATGAAGAAGCTGCGCCGCGTCGCCGGTGCGGTCGCCGAGGCGGAGATCGCCACGGCCGCGGGCGAGCCGGTCGGCGTCTGAGCACCACCCCCACAACCCCCTTACGACGGGACGGTCGTACGTCGATGAGCCCCCGCGCCGGGAACGCCGGCCCCCACACTCTCGCCTTCGTCGAGAGCCCGGTACAGCTGCTGAACGTGCTGGAGTGGGCGCACGCGCATGCGCCCGGCGTGGGGCTCACCCTCGTGGTGCTGTCACCCCTCGACCCGATGACGCGCGGCCAGCTGCGGCGGATGTCCGACCTGGCCCGCGACGAGGGACACCAGGTCCGCTGGGAGGAAGCGCGCGGCGGGCCCCTGGCGCCCTTCCAGACCATCGGCGGCCTGACCGGCCTGCTCCGCAGGGCACGCCGGGTCGTACTGGGGGACCCCTTCTCCCGCTACGTCCAGCTGCTGCTGACGATCACCCGCGCCCGTGACCTGGTCGTCGTCGACGACGGCACGGCGACGATGGAGTTCGTCGGGCAGCTGGCCCGGGGGGAACGCCTGGTGCGCTGGCACCGCAAGGGCGGCCGCCCCGGCCCCCGCGACCTGATCTTCGCGCCGGTGTCCTCCTCGGCCCGCCGCCGTCTGACCCCCTCCGGCAGCCGCCGCATCGAGATCTTCTCCTCCATGCCGATGGCGCAGACCCCGGCGGGCGTCACGGTCGGCGCCAACACCTTCGCCTGGACCCGGGCCCGCTTCGGCCCGCCCCGCATCACCAAGGGCGCGGACATGGTGGGCACGTCCCTGGTGGAGACCGGAGTTGTGGACGACGGCCGCTACCTGGAGGCCGTCCAAGCCCTGGCCAAGACCCACGGCGCCACCCGCTACTTCGCCCACCGCCGCGAGAGCACGGACAAGCTCCACCGCCTCGCGGTCGAGACGGGCCTGGAGATCGTCCGCCCCGAACTCCCCCTCGAACTGATCGCCCGCCGCGGCCCCATCGGCCGGACGATCCTCAGCTTCCCCTCCACGGTCGTCCACACTCTCCCCCTGGCCCTGTCCGGCACGGAGGTACGGGTCGCGGTGTGCGACATCGACCCCGAGTGGCTGACGGCGCACGCCTCGCCCCGAGCCCAGGGCTTCCTGTCCGGAGTCACGGGCACGGCCCGGGACGTCCACCGGCTGTCTCCGACGGCCGCGGCCAACCCGGCGGCGCCGTTGCACCCGGACCCTCCGGACCCGGCCGGCCCCACGAAGTCGGCAGGCACGGCAAGCTTCACGGCCCTGCCGGGCCCGACGGGGACGCCGGGAGCGGTGGCGGCCGGCTAGGGCCGGTACGGCGGCGGCACGCGTGGCCGCGATGCCCGGGGCAGTCGAGGGCCAGAGGGCGGAGTCGTCTAGTCCGTCGCAGACTCCCCGGCCAGCACCGGCCGGCGCGCCAGCAGGAACGCGCGCGGCAGTTTCTCGCCGGGCTCGGGCTCGCGCAGGACGCGGGCGTGGAGCCGCAGGCCCGCCTGCGTGAGGTGTCCGGCGACGGTGTCCGGGGTGCGCCAGTAATAGTCGAGCGAGATCTCCTGGCCGTAGCGCTCGGTCAGGCGCTGGTGTCCGTCCTCGTCACCGGACTGGAAGCCGAGCAGCACGGGCGCGCCCGGCCGCAGGACGCGGCGGAACCCGGCCAGGACCGCGGGCAGATGGTCGTCCGGCACGTGGATGATCGAGTAGAGCGCGACGATGCCGCCGAGCGTCTCGTCCGGCAGGTCCAGGGCCGTCATCGAACCGACATGGAACCGCAGGCCCGGGTGGGCCCGGCGGGCCAGGGCCACCATGCGGGGCGAGGCGTCGATCCCGAACACCGGCAGCCCGGCCTCGTGCAGCCGTGCCGTCACGTACCCCGGACCGCTGCCGATGTCCGCGACCGGGGGCCGCGCGGTGCCCTCGGAGGCCCGGACCAGATCCACGAAGGCCGCGAGCAGCGCCCGCTCCAGCGGTCTTCCGGCCAGGCTGTCGGGGTGCTCGGCGGCATAGGCCTCGGCGATGGCGTCGTAGGAGGACTGCGTGGACTGTAAGAACTCGGGGGCGCGCACGGAGCGCACACTAGCGGGGGCGCGCGTCCCGGCAGATGAACAAGCCCGTGTTCACCGCGCAGGGCGTGGTATCCGTGGAGAAGATGGATGGATACCGGAGTCGTGACGCCGGTGTGTCCGAAGTCACACTCCGGGAGGTGGGTGGCCCGGTCCGGGCCCAAAAGGCAGGCCAGTTTACCCATCTCACTTGATAGCTATGCGCCGGGCGGTCATATTTTCTTCCCCTATCGGGTTGAAGTTTTGTTGATCCAGGGTCAGCCGACCGCCTGGGCGCCCTACCCTTCAAAGGGTGAAGCCACTGATGTCACTGGAGTCCGAGGTCGACCTTCCCGGAGGAGCCGTACTTCCCGGTGCCCTGCCCGACGCTCTGCGGGCCGAGCTCATCGCGTTCCGACGCGACATGCACATGCACCCGGAGCTCGGCAACCAGGAGTTCCGCACGACCGCCGCGATCAAGGAGCGGCTCGAGCGGGCCGGCCTCAAGCCGCGCGTCCTCGCCGTAGGGACCGGACTCGTCTGTGACATCGGCGTGGAGGGCGAGCAGTGGGACGGCGGTCCCAGCATGCTCGCCCTGCGGGCCGACATCGACGGCCTGCCGATCCCGGACACCAAGACGGAGTGCCCGTACCGCTCGACCGTGCCCGACCGCGCGCACGCCTGCGGCCACGACGTGCACACCACCGTCGTCCTCGGCGCCGGCCTGGTCCTCGCCGAACTGCACCGGCAGGGCACGCTGCCCCGCCCCGTCCGGCTGATCTTCCAGCCCGCCGAGGAGGTGCTGCCCGGCGGCGCCGCCGACGCCATCAAGAGCGGGGCGCTGGAAGGCGTCGGCGCGATCATCGCCGTGCACTGCGACCCCCGCGTGGACGCCGGCAAGATCGGGCTCAGTGAGGGCCCCATCACCTCCGCATGCGACCGGCTGGAGATCGGCCTCGACGGCCCGGGCGGCCACACCGCCCGCCCCCACCTCACCACCGACCTGGTCACCGCCGCGGCCCGCGTCGTCACCGACGTCCCCGCGCTGGTCGGCCGGCGCTTCGACAGCCGCAGCGGGATCGCCATCACCTGGGGCCGCGTCGAGTCGGGCCACGCGCCGAACGTGATCCCGCAGCACGCCGAGCTGTCCGGCACCGTGCGCTGCCTCGACATCGAGGCGTGGCGGCAGGCCCCCGACGTCGTCGTCGCGGCCATCGACGAGATCGCCAACCTGTACCGCGCCAAGTCGGAGATCAACTACGTGCGCGGCGTCCCGCCCGTCGTCAACGAGCCCGGCGTGACCGAACTGCTGCGCGACGCCATGATCGCCCGGCGCGGCGTCGAGTCCGTCGAGGGCACCGAGCAGAGCCTCGGCGGCGAGGACTTCTCCTGGTACCTCGAGCACGTCCCCGGCGCCATGGCCCGCCTGGGCGTCCGCACCCCCGGCGAACGCCACGTGCGCGACCTCCACCAAGGCGACTTCGACGTCGACGAGTCGGCCATCACGGTCGGAGTGGAACTCTTCACAGCCGCAGCCCTCGTCAACGGCCTCCGCTAGCGTCCCCCTGCGGGGCGCGGGGAACGCCGCGACCAGCCACAACACCACCGCACACCGCCAACGCCCCCAAGCAGGCGCCCCTGTTTGGGGGCGCGGGGAACTGCGCAACCAGCCACAATGAAGCCGCACACCGACAACGACCTCAAGCCCCCACGACCCGACCCGGGCGGCGACACCCCTGGCCACCCCCACCGGCCACCCCGGCGGAGCCTCCGGTTGCGAGCGGCGCAGCCTCACGGCAGCCTGGTGCGCGTGGCGAGGTAGACACGCGCCGTATTCCCGAGTACACCTTTCGACCCCGTTCGATCCCGTGGTTCACAAGGGCGTAACCGGCCATCGGCACGAATGGATAACGGCCCCGCGGCGAACCGTTCCCAGGAGTGTCTACGCGCGTTAATGTGCGCCGAACCGAGCACCCACTGCGGGGCTTTGGAGAATGGGGAACTTCAGATGCGTCGGATTTCCAAACTGACCCGCGTCGCGGTGGGGGTCGCGTCGCTCGGGCTCGTCGCCACGGCCTGCGGCGGTACCAGCGGCGACAGCGGCGACAGCGGCGACAGCGACCGCGGCGTCGCGATCGCGTACGACGTCGGCGGCAAGGGCGACCAGTCTTTCAACGACGCCGCCTACGCCGGCCTGACGAAGGCCAAGGACGAGTTCGGCTACACGACGGCCGACATCGAGCCCACCGAGGGCGAGACGAACGCCGACAAGGAGCAGCGCTTGGCGTCGCTGGCCAAGCAGGGCTACAACCCGGTCATCGGCGTCGGATTCGCCTACGGCCCGGCGATGAAGGCCGTGGCCGCCAAGTACCCGGACACCACCTTCGGCATCGTGGACTCCGAGGTCGAGGGCAAGAACGTCGCCTCCCTCGTCTTCGCCGAGGAACAGGCCTCGTACCTCGCCGGTGTGGCCGCCGCCAAGGCCACCAAGACCGACGTCGTCGGCTTCGTCGGCGGCGTGGACATCCCGCTGATCCACAAGTTCGAGGCCGGCTACAAGCAGGGCGTCGAGGACACCAAGCCCGGGGTGCAGGTGCTGTCGCAGTACCTCACCCAGACGGCCGAGGAGGGCGGTTTCTCCAGCCCCGACAAGGGCAAGGCCGCCGCCGAGGGCCAGATCGAGAAGAAGGCCGACGTGCTCTACGCGGCCGCCGGCCTGTCCGGACAGGGCGTCATCGAGGCCGCCGCCAAGGCGAAGGTCTGGGCGATCGGCGTCGACTCCGACCAGTACAAGCAGGCCGCTCTCGCCCCGTACAAGAACTCCATCCTCACCTCCGCGCTCAAGGACGTCGGCGGTGCGGTCTACGCGCTGTCCAAGTCGGTCCAGGACGACAAGCCGCTGACCGGCAAGCAGACCTTCGACCTGAAGGTCAAGGGCGTCGGCCTCTCCGAGGCGAACCCCGAGTTCGCCAAGGTCGCGGGGCTCAAGGAGGCCGTGGACAAGGCGAAGCAGGGCATCAACGACGGCTCCATCAAGGTCAAGACCGAGTAGAGCCGAGCAGAACAGCCCTCGCAGGGCAGCAGAGCGGGCGGACACCCCAGGGTGTCCGTCCGCTCCGTGCTTCCCGCCCCCGCGGAACGGGATCACCCAGCGCCACCTTCCGTTTGCGGTCGGCAACGCCCGGACCAAGGCCCGGTGATGGCTTGGCCACGGGCGCATAACAAGGTGGACAGAAGGGGTTTTCAGGCAGGTCTACGCGCGTTAATCTGCGGCGAAGCCAGCGCTGAAGCTGAACCGTCCCGGCGCTGTGCGACCTCGTTGTACGACAGGAGCACCCACACATGCGCCGGATTTCCCGGATCACGGTCGCAGGCGCAGCGACCGCCTCCCTGGCCCTCGCGCTCTCCGCCTGCGGCAGCACCTCGACCTCCGGGTCGTCCGACTCGAAGGGCGACAAGGGGCTCGCCATCGCCTACGACGTCGGCGGCAAGGGTGACCAGTCCTTCAACGACGCCGCCTACGCGGGCCTGGAACAGGCGAAGAAGGAGTTCGGGTACCAGACGGCCGACGTCGAGCCCACCGAGGGTGAGACGAACGCCGACAAGGAGCAGCGCCTGGCCTCCCTGGCCAAGCAGGGCTACAACCCGGTCATCGGTGTCGGTTACGCGTACGCCGCGGCCGTGAAGGGTGCCGCGGAGAAGTTCCCCGACACCACCTTCGGCATCGTCGACGACGCCACGATCAACACCAAGAACGTGGCCGACCTCGTCTTCAACGAGGAGCAGGCCTCCTACCTGGCCGGCGTCGCCGCCGCCAAGACCTCCAAGTCGAAGGTCGTCGGCTTCGTCGGCGGTGTGGACATCCCGCTGATCCACAAGTTCCAGGCGGGCTTCGCGCAGGGCGTCAAGGAGACCGACCCGAAGGTCAAGGTGCTCTCCCAGTACCTCACCCAGACGGCCGAGGAGGGCGGTTTCGCCAGCCCCGACAAGGGCAAGACGGCTGCCGAGGGCCAGATCGAGAAGAAGGCCGACGTGGTGTACGCGGCCGCCGGCCTGTCCGGTCAGGGTGTCATCGAGGCCGCCGCCGCCAACAAGGTGTGGGCCATCGGTGTCGACTCCGACCAGTACCAGCAGGAAGCCCTCGCGAAGTACAAGGACTCCATCCTGACCTCGGCGATGAAGGACGTCGCCAAGGCGGTGTACAACCTGGCGAAGTCGGTCGAGGACGGCAAGCCCGAGACCGGTATCGTTCGTGGCGATCTGAAGACCGGCGAGGTGAGCCTGTCGAACTCCAACCCGAAGTTCGCGGACGACGCCGAGCTCCAGGCAGCCATCAAGACGGCCAAGGAGAAGATCATCAGCGGCGAGATCAAGGTCAAGAGCAGCTGACGAGCGACTGCCTCGAAGCAGGCGGTAACCCCCGGGGTTACGTCCGCTCGACGGGTTACGGGGGGCTGCTCCTCGTACCCCGTTGCCGCGGGGCGTCGGCCCCTTTGTATGCCGTAGGGGCGCTACGCGCGTAGACGGCCCCCGTCCCCAGGAGAGTGCGCCATCAACGCGTCCAGCAGCCCTCCGGCCGGAGCGGCGGTCAACGAATCGGTGACCGCCGTCGAACTCGCCGGGATCACCAAGCGTTTCCCCGGTGTCGTGGCCAACCACGACATCCACCTCAGTGTCCGCAAGGGCACCGTGCACGCCCTCGTCGGCGAGAACGGCGCCGGCAAGTCCACGCTGATGAAGATCCTCTACGGCATGCAGAAGCCGGACGAGGGCACCATCGCCGTCGACGGGCAGCAGGTCAGCTTCTCCTCGCCGGCCGACGCCATCGTCCGCGGCATCGGCATGGTCCACCAGCACTTCATGCTCGCCGACAACCTCACGGTCCTCGAGAACGTGGTCCTCGGCAGCGAGAAGCTCTACGGCATCGGCGCCAGGGCCCGCCGCAAGATCAAGGAACTCTCCGAGCGCTACGGCCTCGACGTCAAGCCCGACCTCCTGGTCGAGGAGCTCGGCGTCGCCGCCCGCCAGCGCGTGGAGATCCTCAAGGTCCTCTACCGCGGCGCCACCACCCTCATCCTCGACGAGCCGACCGCCGTGCTCGTGCCGCAGGAGGTCGACGCCCTCTTCGCCAACCTGCGCGAACTGCGCTCCGAGGGCCTGTCGGTCATCTTCATCTCGCACAAGCTCGGCGAGGTGCTCTCCGTCGCCGACGACATCACGGTCATCCGCCGCGGCACCACCGTCGGTACGGCCGTCCCCGCCGAGACGACGCCCCGTCAGCTCGCCGAGATGATGGTCGGCAGCGAGCTGCCCACACCCGAGACGGCCGAGTCCACGGTCACCGACCGCCCGGTCATCACCGTCGACCAGTTGCGCCTCGCGACCCCGGGCGGCAAGGCCCTCCTGGACGACATCAGCTTCACCATCCACGCGGGCGAGGTCCTCGGCATCGCCGGTGTCGAGGGCAACGGCCAGACCGAACTGGTCGACGCGCTCATCGGCCTCAGGGCCGCCGACACCGGCACCATCCGGCTCGCCGACGAGGAGATCACCGCCTGGCCCACCCGCAGGCGCCGCGAACAGGGCATCGGCTACATCCCCGAGGACCGGCACCGCCACGGCCTGCTCCTGGAGGCGCCCCTCTGGGAGAACCGCATCCTCGGCCACGTCACCGAGAAGCCCCTCGCCAAGGGCGTCTGGCTGGACCCGAAGGCGGCCCAGGAGGACACCCGCCGGATCGTGACGGAGTACGACGTCCGCACCCCCGGCATCGACGTCACCGCCGCCTCCCTGTCCGGCGGCAATCAGCAGAAGCTGATCGTCGGCCGCGAGATGAGCCACAAGCCGCGCTTCCTCATCGCCGCGCACCCCACCCGGGGCGTGGACGTCGGAGCCCAGGCCGCCATCTGGGACCACATCCGCGACGCCCGCCGCGAAGGCCTGGCCGTGCTGCTGATCTCCGCCGACCTGGACGAGCTGATCGGCCTGTCCGACACACTGCGCGTGATCTACAACGGCAAGCTGGTCGCGGACGCCGACCCGGCCACCATCACCCCCGAGGAGCTCGGCTCGGCCATGACCGGTGCCGCCACCGGGCACCTCGAGCACGACGACACCCCCGAGACCTCGAAGGCCGACGCCCCCGAGTCTCCGGAAGACGAGGCCCGCTGATGAAGAAGTTCGACAAGGAGCGCGTGCTCCTCGCGGTGGCCGGACCGGTCATCGCGCTGGCCGTGGCCTTCGTCCTGAGCGCGATCGTGCTGCTCGCCTCGGGCAAGAGTCCCTTCGAGCCGTTCGCCCTGATGTTCGAGCAGATCGGCTTCTCGGACATCCAGGTGCTGGTCATCAACCAGGCCTCGATGTACTACATCGCGGCCCTCGCGGTGGCCATCGGCTTCCGGATGAACCTGTTCAACATCGGCGTCGACGGCCAGTACCAGCTCGGCGCCATGATGGCCGCCGTCGTCGGCGCCCACATGCACCTGCCGGCCGCCCTGCAGGTCCCGCTGCTGCTCCTGACCGCCGTCCTCACCGGCGCCTTCTGGTCCGGCATCGCCGGTGTCCTCAAGGTCACCCGCGGCGTCAGCGAGGTCGTCGCCACGATCATGCTCAACGCGATCGCCACCTCCGTGATCGCCTACCTGTGGCTGCCCGACGTCTTCGGCGTGAAGGTCGGCAACAACAACACCACCGGCGAGATGCACGAGTCCGGCTGGATCCCCGGCATCCCGATGGGCGCCGCCGGCGAGATCTACGGCCTGGTGCTGCTCGCCGTCCTGCTCGGCATCGGCTACTGGGTCGTCCTCAACCGCACCCGCTTCGGCTTCGACCTGCGCGCCTCCGGCGCCTCGCAGACCGCCGCCGCGGCCAGCGGCGTCGACCCCAAGCGCATGGTGCTCAGCGCCATGCTGATCTCCGGCGGCATCGCGGGCCTCGCCGGCCTGCCGATCCTGCTCGGCGACACCCACACCTACGACCTGAACTTCCCCACCGGCATCGGCTTCCTCGGCATCGGCATCGCCCTGCTCGGCCGCAACAGCCCCGTCGGCATCGCCTTCGCCGCCCTGCTGTGGGCCTGGCTCGACAAGGCCTCGCCCGAGCTGGACTTCCACGGCTACGACAAGGAGATCGCGGTCATCATGCAGGGCCTGATCGTGCTCTCCGTCGTCGTCTCCTACGAGGCCGTCCGCGAATGGGGCCTGCGCCGCCAGCAGCGCCGCGTCGGTGCCGAACTCGCCGCCGGTCACGTCCTCGGCGCTCAGAACACGAAGGAGGTGGCTGGCCGATGACCACCGCGACCGACGTCAACCAGCCCACGCTGCAGCCCGCGGCGCCGACCGGCCGCCGCCTGTCGTGGCCCGTCCTGCTGCTCATCATCGCCGGAGGCCTGGCGCTCACCTCGATCGTGCGCCTCATCACCGGCGCCGACGGCATCACCAACGTCAGCCAGATGTCCACCGCGCTCCAGCTCGCCGTGCCGATCGGCCTCGCCGGTCTCGGCGGTCTGTGGGCCGAGCGCGCGGGCGTGGTCAACATCGGCCTCGAGGGCATGATGATCCTCGGCACCTGGTTCGGTGCCTGGGCCGGCTTCCAGTGGGGCCCGTGGACCGGTGTCCTGGTCGGCATCCTCGGCGGCGCGCTCGGCGGCCTGCTGCACGCCTTCGTCACCGTCACCTTCAACGTCAACCACATCGTCTCCGGTGTGGCGATCAACATCCTCGCCCTCGGCGCCACCCGCTACCTCGCGCCCCTGGCCTTCGAGGGCCACACCGGCGGCTCCGCCAAGCAGTCCCCGGCGGTCGACTCCCTCGGGAACTTCACGGTGCCCGGACTGTCCGACGCCCTGAGGGACCTCAACGCCCACGGCTGGTTCCTGATCTCCGACATCGCCGGCCTGCTCGGCGGCCTGGTCACCAACGTGTCCTGGCTGACCCTGATCGCCGTCGCCCTGATCCCCGCCACCTGGTGGATCCTGTGGCGGACCGCGTTCGGCCTGCGGCTGCGCTCCTGCGGTGAGAACCCGGTCGCCGCCGAGTCCCTCGGCGTCAACGTCTACAAGTACAAGTACATCGCCGTCGTCATCTCCGGCGGCCTGGCCGGCCTCGGCGGTGTCTTCCTGTCCATCGTGGCCAACCCCTTCTACCTGGAGGGCCAGGTCAGCGGACGCGGCTTCATCGGCCTCGCGGCGATGATCTTCGGTAACTGGATGCCGGGCGGCCTCGCCCTCGGCGCGGGCCTGTTCGGCTACACCGACAGCCTCAACCTGCGCGGCGGCTCCGCCAACGTCCACGCCCTGCTGCTGCTCGGCGCGCTGCTGCTGATCATCGGCGCGATCTGGCTGGTCGTCCGCAAGAAGTACGTCCCGGCCGTGGCCACCCTGATCGCCGGCGCCCTGGTGTTCACCTGGTACGCGACCACCGACGAGGTCCCCAACCAGGTCGTCTCCGCCACGCCGTACGTCATCACCCTGGTCGTCCTCGCCCTGTCCGCGCAGCGGCTGCGGATGCCGAGGGCCAACGGCATGCCGTACCGGAAGGGGCAGGGCAAGTGACCGGCACCGGCCCGGACGCCGACTGGGAGAAGCTGCGTGCGGTGGCCCGGGACGCCATGTCCCGGGCGTACGCCCCGTACTCCGGCTACCCGGTCGGCGTGGCGGCCCGGGTCGACGACGGCCGGATCATCTCCGGCTGCAACGTCGAGAACGCCTCGTACGGACTCGGCCTGTGCGCCGAGTGCGGCCTGGTGTCCGAGCTGCACAACACCGGCGGCGGCCGGCTGACGCACTTCACCTGCGTCGACCGCGACGGCGCCACGCTCGTCCCGTGCGGCCGCTGCCGCCAGCTGCTCCACGAGTTCGGCGGCCCCGACCTCCTGCTGGAGACCCCGGCGGGGATCCTGCCGCTGTCCCGGATGCTGCCCCAGGCCTTCGGCCCGGACCACCTCACCAAGTAATCCCCGTACGGCCCCCCTGAGTCGCTCACGCGACCGGCTCGGAGGGGCCGTACGGCTTCTGGAACCCTCGGAAGGGAAAGCCAAGCCATGGCCATGGACGTCATCTCCGTCATCCGCACCAAGCGGGACCGCGGCGAGCTCAGCGACGCGCAGATCGACTGGGTCATCGACGCGTACACCCGCGGGGAGGTCGCCGACGAGCAGATGTCCGCTCTCGCCATGGCGATCCTGCTGAACGGCATGAACCGCCGCGAGATCGCCCGCTGGACGGCCGCGATGATCGCCTCCGGCGAGCGCATGGACTTCTCGTCCCTGTCCCGCCCGACCGCCGACAAGCACTCCACAGGCGGCGTCGGCGACAAGATCACCCTGCCGCTGGCCCCCTGGTCGCCGCCTGCGGCGCGGCCGTCCCCCAGCTGTCGGGCCGCGGCCTCGGCCACACCGGCGGCACCCTGGACAAACTGGAGTCGATCCCCGGCTGGCGCGCCCTGCTGTCGAACGAGGAGATGCTCTCGGTGCTGGACGGCACCGGCGCGGTGATCTGCGCGGCGGGCGACGGCCTGGCCCCCGCCGACAAGAAGCTCTACGCCCTCCGCGACGTCACCGGCACGGTCGAGGCGATCCCGCTGATCGCCTCCTCGATCATGTCGAAGAAGATAGCCGAGGGCACGGGCTCCCTGGTCCTGGACGTGAAGGTCGGCACCGGCGCCTTCATGAAGACGATCGAGGACGCCCGCGAGCTGGCCTCCACCATGGTCGGCCTGGGCACGGACCACGGCGTGAAGACGGTCGCGCTCCTCACGGACATGGCCACTCCCCTCGGCCTGACCGCCGGCAACGCCCTGGAGGTCCGCGAGTCGGTGGAGGTCCTGGCGGGCGGCGGCCCGGCGGACGTGGTCGAGCTGACGATCGCCCTGGCCCGCGAGATGCTCGACGCGGCCGGAGTGAAGGACGCCGACCCGGCGAAGGCCCTGGCTGACGGCTCGGCGATGGACGTCTGGCGCCGCATGATCGCGGCCCAGGGCGGCGACCCGGACGCGGAACTGCCGGTGGCCCGCGAGCAGCACGTCATCAAGGCCCCGGCCTCGGGCGTCCTGACCCGCCTCGACGCCTACGGCATCGGCGTCGCCGCCTGGCGCCTCGGCGCGGGCCGTGCCCGCAAGGAGGACCCGGTCCAGGCGGGCGCGGGCATCGAGATGCACGCCAAGCCCGGCGACCAGGTCACCGAGGGCCGGCCCCTCCTGACCCTCCACACGGACACCCCGGACCGCTTCGAGTACGCCCTCCAGGCGGTCGAGGGCTCCTACGACATCGCCGCGCCGGGAACGGACTTCACGGCGTCGCCGGTGGTGCTGGAGCGGATCGCCTGACCAGGGGGTTCCCTCTCGGGTGAACGGGACCGGTGAACCCCCGCCGGTCCCGTTCGGCTCGGGCGACTTGGCCGTAGCCCAGTCACCCCAGCACCGCCGCCACCACCACCAACACCGGCACCGCCAGAACCGTCGACAGCAGGATCGCCTCCCTCGCCAGCACCTCGCCCACCCGGTAGCTGCTCGCATACGTGAACAGGTTCTGGGCCGCCGGTAGCGCCGACGTCACCACCACGTCGAGCAGGGATGCCCCGTCAAGGCCGAAGACGCCCGCTGCGAGAGCCCAGGCGACCAGCGGCTGGACGACCGCCTTGAGGGTCACGGCGAGGAGGACAGGGGCCCGTTCCGCGCCGCGCAGCGGAAGTGTGCTGCCGTGCAGGGAGATGCCGAAGGCCAAGAGCACCGCCGGCACCGACATGTTGCCGATCAGGGTCAAGGGGTCCATCAAAGGGCCCGGCACCGTGAGGCCCGACGCCGAGACCGCCACCCCCGCCAGGGAGCCCAGGGCTATCGGATTGCGCAGCGGCGTGAGCAGCCGCTGCCACAGGGGCCGCTGCTCCTCGCCGCTCACCAGGTCCAGGACCGTCAGCGCCACCGGTGTGACCCCGACCAGCTGGAACAGCAGCACCGGCGCGACCAGCGACGCGTCGCCCAGCACGTACACGGCGATCGGGATGCCCAGGTTCCCGGAGTTGACGTAGCTGGAGCACAGAGCGCCGATCGTCGTCCGGCCCACGCCCCAGCCGCGCGCCGCACCCACCGCCACGAAGACCCCGGCCGCCGCTGCCGTGCTCATCGCCGTGACCAGCAGCCGGTCGGAGAAGATCACGGACAGGTCGGCCTGCGCCAGGGTCGTGAAGAGCAGCGCCGGGGACGCCACGTGGAACGCCAGCTTGGTCAGGACCTCACGGCCACCGCCGCCCAGATACCCCCGGCGCCCGATCAGATAGCCGACGCCGATGACGACGGCGATGACCGCGAACCCGCTCAGCACCCCCGCACGGCGCCTCACCACCGGTGAAGAGGGCATCGGGCAGCACGGCCGGGGCAGATGGTTGGGGCATACAGCCAACCCTCCGGGGAAGGCACTGCCCGGGTCAATGTGATCCTCACGGCGCCGACAGGACGGACAGTCGCGATGAGTTACAGCCGCCCGCCCGGTCTACCGATCGTGGACGCCATGACACCGCCCGTGCTCGTACTGCCCGGCCCCGTCACCCCGGACGAGGTGAGAGGGCTCAGCGACGATGTGCGGGCACTGCTGCACGGCAGCGGTGCCCGGGTCGTGGTGTGCGATGTCGCGGGCCTGGGACCGCCGGGGCTCGCCGCCGTCGACCTGCTGGCGAGGCTCCAGCTGGCCGCCCGCCGGGCCGGGGGCCGGATCCGGCTGCGCGACCCCGACCCGTCCCTACGCGCCCTGCTCGACCTGGTCGGTCTCCGCTTCGAGGTGGAGGGGGAGGCCGAACAGCGGGAACCAGCGCTGGGTGTCGAGGAAGCAGTGGAACCCGGTGATCCGGCCCTCTGAGATCTCCAGTACCTGGACCGCCCACGGCGTGAAGCCGCCCTTCTCGGGGTCCGGCTTGTACTGGGCGAACCCCGGCAGGCCGTTGGCCTGGACGGGCACCAACCGGGAGCCCGCGCAGGGCGCGCCGAGGGTGGTCATGAAGCCGGTGATGTCTCGCGTGCCGGTCAGCCACAGGTCGAACGGCGGCATCGTCATGACCGCGTCCTCGTGCAGCAGGGCCGTCAGCGCCGTCATGTCGTAGCCCTCGAAGGCCGCCACATAGCGGTCCAGCAGCTTCTGCTGGTCATCGTCCAGCGGGTCGGCGACGGCCGCGTCCGCGCCCGGCTCCTGCCGCTCGGCCAGGGTCGCGCGGGCCCGCTGCAGGGCGCTGTTCACCGACGCCACCGAGGTGTCCAGCAGCTCGGCGACCTCACTGGCCTTCCAGGCGAGGACCTCGCGCAGGATCAGCACGGCCCGCTGCTTGGCCGGGAGCTGCTGCAGAGCGGCCATGAAGGCGAGCCGCACGGACTCCTTGGCGATCGCCGCCTCCGCCGGATCCTCGGTCGTGGGCAGCACACGGGCGTCCGGCATGGGCTCCAGCCAGGTGTTGTCCGGTCGGGGGGAGAGGGCCGCCTGGGCGAGCGGGGTGGACTCGGTCAGGTCCATGGGCCGGGCGCGCTTGTTGCCCGCGGTCAGCATGTCCAGGCACACGTTGGTCGCGATGCGGTAGAGCCAGGAGCGCAGGCTGGAGCGGCCCTCGAACTTGTCGTAGCTGCGCCAGGCGCGGACCATCGTGTCCTGCACCGCGTCCTCGGCCTCGAAGGAGGAGCCGAGCATCCGGTAGCAGTACCCCGTCAGCTCGGTTCGGTGTGCCTCCAGCCTGATGTCCAGGTCCGTCGGTGTCGCCGTGCCGTTCGCCATCTCCACCCACCCCTGTGGACGTTCTGTTCACGCGCCTTCGCGCCCCAGCACTTCGGAAGCTACCGCAGCCCACTGACAACGGCCCCCCGAGCGCACGAAAGCGCAGGTGGAAGCAGGTGATCCAGACCGGCTGCGGCAGGTACGCGGGCCTTCACAGCAGCTCCTTGACCGACATGAGCAGATGTCGGTGCTCCCCGGCCGCCGCGGCCGTAGCCGCCTCCCCGTCGCCCGGCACGGCGTGCAGCAGCGCCCGCTGCCCCGCCCCGAGCAGTTCCAGTCGTACCCGCGGGCTCTCGAAGGACGTCAGCGCGTCCAGCAGGTAGGCCGGGTTGAACGCCACCGGCATCTGGTCGGCGCCGCTCAGCGTGGCGGGCAGCCGCTGGGCCGCCACGTCGTCCCCGTAGCCGGCGCGCAGCCGTACGGATCCGCCGGCCGAGAAGTCCAGCCGCACCGGACTGTTCGCCTCCGCCACCACCGCGACCCGCCGCACCGCCTCGGCGAGCCCCTCGCGCTCCACCTCGGCGACCGCGGCCCCTGCCATGTCGAACAGCGTCGTGTACGCCGGCAGCCGCCCGTCCAGCAGCCGCAGCGCGGTCCGTGTCCGCCCGCCCTCGAACCCGACCAGCCCGCCGCCCCCGCCCGGCTCCCACCCGATCCGCACGTCCCCGCCACGCCCCAGCGACCGCGCCACGTCCAGCAGCCGCCGCGCGGGCAGCAGGGTCTCCACGGCCACGCCCTCGCCGGCGTCCGCGGCCTCCGGCTTCCACCCCAGCCGCCGCACCGCGTACCGGTAGCGGTCCGAGGCCGCCAGGGTCATCTCCCCGCCGTCGAGGCGCAGTTGGACCCCCGTCAGCAGGGGCAGTGTGTCGTCGCGCCCGGCGGCGACCGCGACCTGGGCGACGGCGGTCGCGAAGGCGGCGGCGTCGACGGTGCCGTAGGGCGCGGGCGGGGCGGGCAGGGACGGGTACTCCGCGAGCGGCAGCGTCGACAGCCCGAAGCGCGTGCCGTCCGCCTCCACGGTGAACCGCGAGGCCTCCAGCACACAGCCCACCGGCCCGTCCGGCAGTACCCGGCAGACGTCCAGCAGCCGCCGCCCGAGGACGAGCACCCGCCCCGAAGCCGTGACCTCCGCGTCGGCCTCCACCCGCACCGCCGCCTCGAAGTCGAACCCCGTCACGGACAGCCGCCCCGCGTCCGCCTCCAGCAGCAGCCCGCCCAGCACCGGCACCGGTGTCCGCCCGGGCAGCGCGCGCGCCGCCCGGCCCACGGCGTCGGCGAACTCCGTACGGTCGACCCGGAACTCCATGAAAAATTTCCCTGCTCGGTCCGGTGATCAGCCGGTGCGGACGGTATCCGCACCCACTGACAACCGGCCCCGACCAGGGGGGATGCTCTCGATGCTCAGGCGGCCGTGGCCAGTTGGCGACGCTGCAGCCGTGCCGCCCGGGTCCCGAAGACGGTGATCGTCACGACGCCCAGGACCGCCAGGAGCCCGACCCCGACCGTCCCGGCCCAGCCCCCCGCGTGGAAGGCGATCGCGCCGACCGTGCTGCCCGCGCTGGAGCCGATGTAGTACGCGGACTGGTACAGCGCCGAGGCCTGGGCGCGGCCGTGCGTGGCCGTCTTGCTGACCGCCGAGGAGGCGACCGCGTGGCCCGCGAAGAAGCCCCCCGTGATGAGGACCAGACCCAGCAGGACCAGCGGGAGGGAGCCCGCCAAAGACAGCAGGAGGCCCGCCGCCGTCGTGCCGCCCGCCGCGTACAGCGCGCCCCGGCGGCCCAGCCGCCCGACCAGCCGGCCCGCGGTCGACGCCGACACCGTGCCGACCAGGTACACCAGGAAGATCGAGCCGATGACGCCCTGCGGCAGCGAGAACGGGGCCTCGGTCAGCCGGTAGCCGATGACCGTGTACACGCCGCCGAACACCGTCATGAACAGCGCGCCGATCGCGTACAGCCGGCACAGCAGCGGGTTGGACAGATGGCCGCGGACCGTCCGGCCCAGGACGCGCGGCCGCAGCGAACCGGCCTTGAAGTGCTTCGGGGCGGGCAGCAGCAGCCGGAAGGCCACCGCACACGCCACCGCGATCACACCGATGACACCGACGGCGACCCGCCAGCCCCACTCCTGCGCGACCCAGCCGGTGATGACCCGGCCGCTCATCCCGCCCACGCTGTTGCCCGCGACGAACAGTCCGATCGCGGTGACCAGCGCCTTCGGGCTGACCTCCTCCGCGAGATACGCCGTCGCCGACGCCGGCAGCCCGGCCAGGGCGGCACCCTGCAGCGCCCGCAGCGCGATCAGCACACCGAGGGAGGGGGCCAGCGGCACCAGCAGCCCGAGCGTGACGGCCACGGCCAGCGACGCGGTCATGACCGCACGGCGTCCGAAGCGCTCCGACAGGGCGCTCATCGGCAGCACGAACAACGCCAGCCCGCCCGTCGCGGCGGCCACGGTCCAGCTCGCGTCGCTCGCCGCCACCCCGAACTCGCCGGAGATCAGCGGGAGCAGCGCCTGGGTGGAGTAGAGCAGCGCGAAGGTCGCGACACCCGCGAGGAAGAGGGCGAAGCTCATCCGGCGGTAGCCGGGTCCGCCCGGGGAGACACGTGAGTCGGCGGCAGGAACAGAGGCATCGGCGCCCACGACGGTGGACGCCTTGGTACTGGCGGGAGACATGCCTCGAAACTACGGACGCCCCTACTCATCCGTCCAATGCATGGAACGGTCATAATCGTTCCCATGGTGCATCAACCGAGCTCACAGCCCCGCCTGTCACCAAGCAGTGACACAGAAGACATGGCAGAGATGTCGAAGGTGCTGGCGCCGCGCCTCGCGTACTTCGCGGGCGTCGCCCGCACCGAGCACGTCACCCGCGCCGCCCAGGAGATGAACGTCCCCCAGTCGACACTGTCCCGGTCCATGGTTCGCCTGGAGCAGGACCTGGGCGTCGACCTCTTCGCCCGGCACGGCCGCACGGTCTCCCTCACCCCGGCCGGCCGCACCTTCCTCGCCTCCGTCGAACGCGCCCTGGCCGAGGTCGAGCGCGCCGCCGAGGAGGTGCGCGCCGACGCCGACCCGGCCACCGGCAAGGTCGCCTTCGGCTTCCTGCACACCATGGGCGCCGAGACCGTCCCGGGCCTTCTGCACGCCTTCCGCGCCGACCACCCGCGCGTCCGCTTCAGCCTCGTCCAGAACTACGGCGAGGCCATGCTGGAACGCCTTCGCGCCGGTGAGCTCGACCTGTGCCTGACGTCCCCGGTGCCGGACGCCCCCGACCTGGTGGCCCGCCGCCTGGACGAGCAGAAGCTGCGCCTGGTCGTCCCCGCCGACCATTCCCTGGCCGGCCGCCGCCGCATCCGCCTCGCCGAGGCGGCGGACGAAACCTTCGTCACCCTGGAACCCGGCTACGGCCTGCGCCGCATCACCGACGACCTCTGCAAGGAGGCCGGCTTCAAGCCCCGTATCGCCTTCGAGGGGGAGGAGGCGGAAACCCTGCGGGGCCTGGTGGCGGCGGGCCTGGGCGTGGCCCTCCTGCCCCCGCCGGCGGTCCCGCGCCCGGGCGTGGTGGAACTGACGGTCACGGCCCCCCGGGCGGCCCGTGAGATCGGAGTGGCCTGGCTGGAGGGCCACCCGGACACGCCGCCGGTAGCAGCCTTCAAAAGGTTCCTGCTCTCAAGAAGGGGCAGTCTGCTCCCCACCTAGGAGCGCGGGGCTGTGTCGATCTGCGGCTCCGCCGCGTGGGCGCGACAAGCCCCATGCAACCCGCACAGGCCGATGAACCGGCACCCAACGGCGCTACCGCCTCGAAGGGCTGAACCCCGCAGCGAGCGGCATCCGCAACCCCAACGGCGGCGGCGCGGCGAACGCGTCCCGCACGGGCCGCGACACCGGCCGCCCGAACACCGCCCCCATAACGAAGTCCTCGGCCAGAGCCAGAACTTCGTCCCGGTACTGGTGCAACCCGTGGCCGTCCGCGTGCACTTCGAACCGGCACACGTCCCGGTTCGCCTTCTTCGCCCGCGCCGCCAGCCGGAACGACAGCTCGGGGTCCGTCCGCCCGTCGCTCGTGCCGTGCACGATCAGCACCTGGCGTCCGACCAGCTGCTTCACCGGTTCGGGTGGCGCCGCGACGTCCTCCTCCGGCAGCCAAGGGGCGAGCGCCAGCACGGAGTTGACGGCCTCGTGGCCACCCGCCCGCAACCCCGCCCGGCCGCCCATCCCGAGCCCGACGAGGCAGACCGGGACGTCCCCGTAGCGCCGGACGATCTCGTCGGCCGCCCAGGTCGCGTCCTGTGCGAGATTGGCCTCGCCGCCGTTCCACCCGCGGTAGCGGTAGTGCACCACGTGCACGGCGAGACCCTCGTCCCGGCCCGCGCGGGCCAGCCGGCGCCCGACGCCGCGCACGGAGGCGGCCGCCAGCAGGGGCGACGGCCTGCGGCCGGAGACCTCGTCGCCGCCGGGGAGCAGCAGCACCACGCCGCTCACCGCCGTCGGCTCCGGACCGAGTGCCCTGCCCAGCCGGGCCCTGCGAACCGGCGTCGCTTGGTGTGCCATGACAGAACAGTGTCAGAAGCGCGGGTGTACTCGACCCGTCCTTGGGATCACCGTTACGTATCGACGAAAACGCAAAGCATCCGGGAACGCGCCATCTACGCGCGTAGGAGTTAGAGTGCGGAAATGACGAGCCAGCCCATCGCGAACACCCCGACACCGGACCAGATCCGCCGGGCGCCCAAGGTTCTGCTGCACGACCACCTCGACGGCGGTCTGCGCCCCGGCACGATCGTCGAACTCGCCCGCGGGAGCGGCTACTCGCAGCTCCCCGACACCGACCCGGAGAAGCTCGGCGTCTGGTTCCGCGAAGCCGCCGACTCCGGTTCCCTGGAGCGGTACCTGGAGACGTTCTCCCACACCGTCGGCGTCATGCAGACCCGCGACGCCCTGGTCCGGGTCGCCGCCGAGTGCGCCGAGGACCTGGCCGCGGACGGCGTCGTCTACGCCGAGGTGCGCTACGCCCCCGAGCAGCACCTGGAGGGCGGCCTCAGCCTCGAAGAGGTCGTCGAGGCCGTCAACGAGGGCTTCCGGGAGGGGGAGCGGCGCGCACGGGAGAACGGCCTGCGCATCCGCGTCGGTGCACTGCTCACCGCCATGCGGCACGCGGCCCGCGCCCTGGAGATCGCCGAACTCGCCAACCGCCACCGCGACCTGGGGGTGGTGGGTTTCGATATCGCGGGTGCCGAGGCCGGCTACCCGCCCACCCGGCACCTCGACGCCTTCGAGTACCTCAAGCGCGAGAACAACCACTTCACCATCCACGCCGGTGAGGCCTTCGGCCTGCCCTCCATCTGGCAGGCCCTGCAGTGGTGCGGCGCCGACCGGCTCGGGCACGGTGTGCGGATCATCGACGACATCCAGGTCCACGAGGACGGCCGGGTCGAACTCGGCCGGCTGGCCTCCTACGTCCGGGACAAGCGCATCCCGCTGGAGCTGTGCCCGAGCTCCAACCTCCAGACCGGGGCAGCGTCCTCGTACGCCGAGCACCCCATCGGTCTGCTGCGCCGGCTGCACTTCCGGGCCACGGTCAACACCGACAACCGCCTGATGTCCCACACCAGCATGAGCCGGGAATTCGAGCACCTTGTCGAGGCGTTCGGTTACACGCTCGACGACATGCAGTGGTTCTCCGTCAATGCGATGAAATCATCGTTCATTCCTTTCGATGAACGACTGGCCATGATCAATGACGTGATCAAGCCCGGATATGCCGAGCTGAAATCCGAATGGCTGTTCCGTCAGACCGCTTCCACCAGCGGTTCTGGCTCCTCGGACGGCTGATTCGGGGGTATTCGGCGCACAGTGAATGCGGGCGGTGTTCACCATCCGTCCGCATTTCGATGTTTGCGGCGGACGGGGCCGCGTGATTACGGTCGCTGAACCGCTCACACCCCGTCATCCCGTTACGAGGACGCATTTCATGAAGCAGTCTGCTGCCAAGACCCTCGGTGTCGCCGCTCTCGGTGCCGCCTTCGCCGCCGCCGGTGCGGGTGCCGCCAACGCCGCCCCGGCCCTCCCGGACACCGCCCAGACGATGGAGACCGTCACCGCGGCGCTCCCGGCGGAGCAGCTCTCCCAGACGCTGCCGGCGGGCTCGGGTGAGGCGGTGGGCCAGGGACAGACCCTGGCCGGTACTGGTCTCGCCGCCGCCCAGCCGGTCGCCGGGCAGCTGCTCGCCCAGGGCCCGACCGGCCCGGCCGCCAAGCTGCTCGGCGGGCTCCCGGTGCAGGACCTGCCCACGCAGGGCCTGCCGGTGAACGGCGTGCCGGTCGCCTGACCCTCCCGCCGAGGCGGACACACACGCCGAGGCGGACACACACGCCGATGGGGCGCACCTGCACGGGGTGCGCCCCATCGGCGTTCTCACGCACGGGCGTTACCAGGCCGTCTGGGCCTTGCCGTGCGTCTTGTCCTCGGAGGGCAGCAGGATCCACAGCGCGATGTAGAGCAGGAACTGCGGGCCGGGCAGCAGGCACGAGATCAGGAAGATCACCCGCATCGTCGTCGCGGAGGTGCCGAAGCGTCGTGCGAGCGCGGCGCACACTCCGCCGATCATGCGGCCGTGGGTGGGGCGGACGGGGCGGGACATGTGCGACTCCTTCGTGAGGGTGTGTGAGGCCTCTCGTCCGAGTACCCCATCTGCACTCCACGCTACGGAGACGAAGGGGGCAAAGCGTCGCTCCACGGGGCGATCCCGACCCTGGGAATCGTCGGGGTCCGACCCTGAGCCGACTCCTCCGGGGGGAGGGGCGTACGGAGCAGGTGGGTGATGGTGCGCCGACGCAACCAGGAGCGGCCCGCCGGGACCAGCGCGAGATGCGCGAGGGCCACGCCCGCGGTGTTCAGGAACAGCGAGTCGACGTCGACGACCTGACCGGGCACGCCGGTCTGCAGCAGTTCGATGCACCACGACAGCAGGGCACCGGCCGCGACGGTGCGCAGCAGGGAGGCCAGCGGCGAGACGACCAGCCTGCCGCTCACCATCGGCAGCAGTACACCCAGCGGGGCGAGCAGCGCCAGCTTCTCGCCGATCCGGCGGGCCGCTTCGAGCCAGCCCAGGGCGAGATCGGCCCGGATGCCGGCGAACGGCCGCAGATTGGCGGGCATCACCCAGGGCACGTCCAGCGGCCGCAGCGTGAACCAGGCGACGAACGCGAGGTGTACGACGAGGAGGACACCTCCTGTCACACGGATGCGGAACGCGGCGCTGCCGCCGATGGAGCCTTGACGCTGCACGCCCCCCTAGACGCCCCCTCCGGCCGGATCGGTTCCGGGACGGGGCCGGGTAGGCATGTGAGGCATGCGCCACAGCCCGGGCGGGTCACTCCCCGGCCACGTCCTTCGACGGCGGTTCCGTGCTGCCGGGCCGCGCCCGCACCTCGTCGGTGCACTCGTAGCGGCGCGGGGCCTCGGCGCCGGGCCCGCCCAGGACCACCGAGCCGTCGCCCTCGGCCGCCGCCGAGTCGGAGAAGGTGCAGACGACCTGTGCGAGGGCGTAGGAGGTGAGACCGGCCGGTGCCGTGCTCAGCCGCAGCGTGTCCTCCGGGTCGCCGGGACGCGGCCCGCCGACGATGATGCCGCCGCGGACGTCCGTGCTGTAGCCGGCTTCCTTCTCGGCGGTCGACGGCGGTGTGGCGAGCTGGTCCAGCAGGCCCTGCGCGACGAGCATGCGCCGCTCGGAGTCGGCCGCGCCGTCCGGGACCCGCACCGTCCGGTCGACGGTCACCAGCGAGGACCCGCACAGCAGGAACACCTGCACCGGCAGCCCCCGGGCGGCCTGCGTGGAGACGTCCGGCTCGCTGAGCGAGCACTGCACCCGCGAGGGCGCGGGCCCGAAGTTCGTCGGCACCTCCGTGGCCCGGATGCCGCAGCCGGCCAGCAGGACGGCGAACGCCGCAACGGCCAGCAGACGAGACACGGCCGCGAGACGTGCGGTCCTCATGCGTCCCCCTTCGAGTCCTCGCCCTGGGGCCGGTCGGTGTCGCCCCCGGGCTCCAGGTCGTCCTCGGCGGGCTCCTCCTCCGCGGGGGAGGAGCCGCGCGGGAGCCGCAGCGTGAACACCGCGCCCGAGTCGGGCGAGTTGGCCGCGGTGATCTCACCGCCGTGGATGTGGGCGTTCTCCAGCGCGATGGACAGCCCCAGACCGCTGCCCTCGGAACGCGGCCGGGAGGCGCTGGCCTTGTAGAAGCGGTCGAAGACGTGCGGCAGGACGTCCTCCGGAATGCCGGGCCCGTGGTCCCGCACCGCGATGACGATCGAGTCGTCCGCCTCCCGCACGGACACCCGCACCGGGGAGCCGCCGTGCTTGAGCGCGTTGCCGATGAGGTTGGCCAGGATGACGTCCAGGCGACGCGGATCCAGGCGGGCGTGCAGGCCGCGCTCGGCGTCCAGCTCGACCGCGTCCAGCCAGGCGCGGGCGTCGATGCAGGCGGTGATCTGGTCGGCGAGGTCGACGTCGTCCAGGACGAGCCGGGCGGTGCCCGCGTCGAAGCGGGTGACCTCCATCAGGTTCTCGACCAGGTCGTTCAGCCGCCGCGTCTCGCTGACCACCAGCCGCACGGCGGGCTCGATCATCGGGTCCATGCTGCCGGTCTCCGCCTCCAGCTCCTCCTCGAGCACCTCCGTCACGGCGGTGATCGCGGTGAGCGGCGTACGCAGCTCATGGCTCATGTCCGCCACGAACCGCCGGGACGCCTCGTCGCGGGCGGCCATGTCGGCGACCCGCTTCTCCAGCGCCTCGGCCGCGTTGTTGAACGTCCGTGACAGATCGGCGAGTTCATCGGTCCCGGACACCCGCAGCCGGGTGTCGAGCTTGCCCTCGCCGAGCCGCCGCGCGGCCGCCCCGAGCCGCTGCACCGGCTTCAGCACGGTCGTCGCCGCGGCCTGCGCGAGCAGCGCCGAGCCGATCAGCGCGAGCCCCGTGGCGATGCCCAGCGACCAGGCCAGCGAGTTGAGGTCCTTGGCCTCCGGCTCCAGCGACTTGAGCATGTAACCGGTCGGGCCGCCGCCGATCACGCGCGTACCGGCCACCAGATACGGCGTGTCGTGGTCGACTATCCGCTGCCAGTACAGGTGGTGCGGGTGCTTGTCGGCCCCGTCCGGCTTCTGCGTCTTGTTGACCGCCGTGCGCAGCGAGACCGGCACGTCGCGCAGCGAGAAGCCGTTCAGCCCGCCGGAGCTGCCGTAGACGGTCCTGCCCTCGGTGTCGCGGCCGACCAGCAGCACGCTGAAGCGCTGGTCGCTGCCCGCCATCTGGCCCGCTGTGTGCTGCAGCTCGTCCTGCGTGGGACGTGCGGGCAGAGCGCCCGCCCGGTTCTGCATCTCCTGCTCGAAGTCGCGCAGCACGGCGTCCTGGGTACGGGTGAGCACGGCCTCGCGGTTGAGCCAGTACGCGATCGCGGACGCGGACACGGCGGCCGTCAGGGCCACCAGGCCGAAGACGACGACCAGTCGCAGCCGCAGGCTGGTGAAGCGCAGCCGCGACAGAACTCCCTTGCGCGCCCCGGTCCAGCCGCGGGCCCCCCCTTGGTGCGCCTGGGTCACTGAGGCGCGTCCAGCCGGTAACCGACACCCCGCACGGTACGGATCAGCGTCGGGGACGACGGCACGTCCTCGACCTTGGCGCGCAGCCGCTGGACACACGCGTCCACGAGCCGCGAGTCGCCCAGGTAGTCGTGCTCCCACACCAGCCGCAGCAGTTGCTGCCGGGACAGCGCCTGGCCCGGCCGCCGGCTCAGCTCCAGCAGCAGCCGCAGCTCGGTCGGCGTGAGCTGGAGGTCCTCACCGTTCTTCGTCACGGTCATCGCCGAGCGGTCGATGACGAGGCTGCCGAAGCTCGCCGCGTCGTTCGACTCCCGCTCGCCGCGCCGCAGCACGGCCCGGATCCGGGCGTCGAGCACCCGCCCCTGCACCGGTTTGACGACATAGTCGTCGGCGCCGGACTCCAGCCCGACCACCACGTCGATGTCGTCGCTGCGCGCGGTCAGCAGGATGATCGGCAACTGGTCCGTGCGCCGGATGCGCCGGCACACCTCGAACCCGTCGATGCCGGGCAGCATCACGTCCAGCACGATCAGATCCGGCCGCTGCTCGCGCAAGAGCTTCAGACCGTCCTCACCGGTGGCAGCGGTCGCCACGCGGTGACCCTGGCGCGTCAGTGAGAGCTCCAGGGCCGTCCGGATGGCGTCGTCGTCCTCGATCAGCAACAGGGAAGGCACGCGCTCATTCTGGCCCATGGAGGGCTCGGGGTTCGACCGGTGGGGCCCACTCGGTGCGGCCGGTACCGCCGACGCGTGTGTACGACCTGTGATCGACCTGTGGCCGACCCCTGTGACAGGTCTGTGACAGTCGGCGGACACGGCCATGAAAGTGCGGCGGCAAGCTTCTCGGCACAGGCAAGGAAGCCCGCCCCATCGGCGGGCCGCACACCGGAAGTCCACGACGGGGGGCGCGAGATGAACACGCTGCACGGCATCAGCACCAGCGCAGTTGTCACGCGTCTGCACGACGTGCACCGGGGTTCCGAGAAGTCCGGTGCCGTGAGCGGGCGGGGGTGCGCTCGCGGCACCGGGCGTCAGCACACCGCCTACATGACGGTGGTTGACGCACCCACGGGGGAGATCAACAAGGGGTCCGCGGCCGCAGCCGCCGCGGGCACCGCCGGGGGAGCAGCGTACGGGGAGGGCTCGGGGGAGCGCCGTTCGCTGACGGAGGCGGAGTTCACCGCCTACGTCCAGGAGCGCCGCGCCTCCCTGTACGCAACCGCCTACCACCTGACCGGTGACCGCTTCGAGGCCGAGGACCTGCTGCAGAGCGCGTTGTTCTCGACCTACCGGGCGTGGGAGCGGATCAGTGACAAGGCGGCGGTCGGCGGATACCTCCGCCGCACCATGACCAACCTGCACATCAGCGCCTGGCGGCGCCGCAAGCTCAACGAGTACCCGACCGAGGAACTGCCGGAGACGGCCGGCGACACGGACGCGATGCGCGGCACCGAGCTGCGCGCGGTCCTGTGGCAGGCCCTGGCCCGGCTGCCCGAACTCCAGCGCACCATGCTGGTCCTGCGCTACTACGAGGGCCGCACGGACCCGGAGATCGCGGAGATCCTCGACATCAGTGTCGGCACGGTGAAGTCCAGCATCTGGCGGTCGCTCCGCCGGCTGCGCGAGGACGAGGTCCTCAGCTTCGGCCGTGACGAGGAGGACGCCTTCGGCGAGCTCGTCGCCTGAAGGCCCGGGGGGGGAGCACCACAAGGGGGCCCACGGGGGAACTGGGGAGACGCTGGGGGGCGTCTCCACAGGAGGGTGGGGACTCGGGGGAGAACAACGGGGGAGTACAGGAGCGGGGCTGGAGGGCCGGGGGGTCCGTCCAGTCCCGCTTTTCTTTGTGCCCTGACCGGCTAGGTGTATTGACCCACAGGGTTGTTGACGCGGCTGATCGGGGGTTGGCCTCCGAGTGCGGTGTGGCAGCGATGGTAGTTGTAGGTGTGCAGGAAGGTGTCGAGGGCTGCGGTCCGCTCGTCGTTGCTGGTGTAGGGCTGTAGGTAGGCCCACTCGTCGAGCAAGGTGCGGTTGAAGCGTTCGACCTTGCCGTTCGTCTGGGGTCGGTAGGCGCGGGTCAGCTTTCCTGTGGCGCCGATCTCAGCGAGGGCCTGCTTCCAGGCCAGTCCCTTGCGGTAGGCCCAGGCGTTGTCGGTGAGGACCCGCTCGACTGCGGTGATGCCGTGCGCGTGGAAGAACGCGGCCGCGCGGGTGAGGAAGCCCGCGCAGGTCGCGACCTTCTCGTCCGCCTGGATCTCGCTGTAGGCGAGGCGGGAGTGGTCGTCGACGGCGGAATGGACGTAGTCGAAGCCCATCCCGCGGATGGGGCGGCCGGCGTCGCGGCCGCGGACTTTGTGGCCACCGCCGTCGGGTATCCGGCCGAGTTTCTTCACGTCGACGTGGATCAGCTCGCCCGGGCGGTCGCGTTCGTAGCGGCGGATCACGGTGCCGGTGGGCCGGTCGAGCCAGGCCAGCCGGTTGAGGCCATGGCGGGTCAGGATGCGATGCACGGTCGAGGCGGGCAGGCCCAGGACCGGGCCGATCCGGGCCGGCCCGAGCTTGCGGGCCCGCCGCAGCTCGCAGACTTCCCGCTCGGTGGCGGCGGGGGTGCGTTGCGGGGTCGTGAGCGGTCGGCTGGAACGGTCTGCCAGACCTGCCGAGCCTTCGGCCCGCCACCTGCGCACCCACTTGTGGGCAGTAGCCCGTGAAACACCGAGCTCGGCGGCGACATGCGCCACCGGCCGCCCGGAATGGACCCGCTCGACCAGCAGCCGCCTGCCATGAACGGTCAGCCGGGCATTACGGTGGGACACGAAGACCTCCTGTGCGGTGCAGTCCTAGACAGCTCCACCACACCGGAGGTCTTCGCCTTTGATCAACTCGAGCACCAGGTGTCAACAACGCTCGTGCTCAATACAGCTAGGCCGCCGTACGGAGGCTCGCGCACCGGCCGGCCGCCGCGGCCGCGAGCCGGCCCATCGCCTCGTCGCGGTCGCAGGCGTACGCGCCCAGTGCCGTCTGGCGGGCCACGATCGTGCGCTCCTGCCGCATCAGGCGCCAGCCGCGGCGCAGCAGGAACGGCACCGACTTGCGGCCCTCCTTCAGGTCCCGCAGGAAGCGGCGGCGGAAGGTCTTCACCGGGCCGCGGCTCAGGCACAGCGCGTCGGCGAGGACGCCGAGTTCGCGGCAGCGCGTGACGATCTCCGCGGCGAAGATGCCCTCCGCGATGAACAGCGGGGTCCGTCCGATGTCGACCGTCTCGCCGCCGGTGCGGGCGCTGAGCGAGAGGTCGTAGACGGGTACCTCTGTGCGGCCCGTGCGGCACAGCCGGACGATCGCGGCGACGGCCGTGTCCGCGTCCCAGGAGTCCGGATGGTCCCAGTCGATGTCGGAGCTCTCCGCCACCAGGGGCAGAGTCGGGTCGTCGCCCTCCTTGTAGAAGTCGTCGAGTCGCAGCACCGGGAGGCCGGAGCGGGCCGCGAGGAGGGACTTGCCGGAGCCGGAAGGGCCGCAGAGCAGCACGACTCGCGTCGGTATGGGCAGAGGGGAACTCACGGGACACCAGTGTGAGGCATCCATCGGGGGCCGTACGACCCCGCGGGTCGCCTTTGATGCGCGCGTCACATCTCAACTACCCTTCGTGTCGTTCTGATTACTCACAGCGTCAAGAGGTGGCAGTGATGACCCGACACGACTCATCCAAGAAGCCGACCGCCCAGCGTGCCCTGGCCGTCCTCGCGACCGCGGGCATGGCGCTGGGAGCGGGTGCGGCCACGGCCGCGGCGGGCACCGGTTCGGTCCTGGACATGGTCCACACCTCCATGGGGAAGACCGACCCCCGGGCGGGCCTGCAGGCCGCGAGCGACACCCTCGCCTACGCCACCGGCACGGCCACGGGCCTCAAGCCCAACCCCCTCGCCGGCACGGGAGTCGACCCGCTCGACAACAGCGTCGGCACCGAGGTCGCCGACTTCAAGCCGGTGACGTCCCGGGAGGTGACGGGGCCGGTGGCCCAGGCACCGTCGATCGGGGGCATCCCGGTGGTGGAGAGCGTGACCGAGCCGCTCTCGCGGTAAGTCACCGCGCCCGGAGTGGGACCTCCCGCAATCGCGACGACACCGAGCCGGTCCGTCACGGTGACCGTGAGCCGGCTCGACGGCATCGGACAGCGGCTCGGCATCTGAGGCTGGCGCGGAGAAGCCCCGGGTCTCCTGGACGGGGGAGGACCGGGGCTTCCGTACCGAGGGGGTGCGGGGCTAGTACGAGGAACCCGACGCGCCCAGTGACCCCGTGGGGTGCCAGACCGTCTTCGTCTCCAGGAACGCCGTCAGACGGTCGATGCCGGGAGTCTCGGCGTAATCCACAGGCTGTGGACGAAGAACGCGCTTGAGGTTGTCCGCCGCCGCGATCTCCAATTCCTTCGCCAGGACCTCGTCGGCGCCCGCGAGGTCGATCGCGTTGACGTCCTGGTGGGAGGCGAGCGGGGTCGCGATCTCCGCCGTGCGGCCCGAGAGGACGTTGACCACGCCGCCGGGGACGTCCGAGGTGGCCAGCACCTCGGCCAGGGACAGGGCGGGCAGCGGGGCGTTCTCGCTCGCCACCACGACCGCCGTGTTGCCCGTCGCGATCACCGGGGCGAGCACCGACACCAGGCCCAGGAAGGACGACTCCTGGGGGGCCAGGACCGCGACCACGCCCGTCGGCTCGGGGGAGGACAGGTTGAAGAACGGGCCCGCGACCGGGTTGCCGCCGCCGACCACCTGGGCGATCTTGTCGGTCCAGCCCGCGTACCAGACCCAGCGGTCGATCGTGGCGTCCACGACCGCCGCGGACTTGGACTTCGACAGCGCTTCGGCCTCGGCCACCTCACGGGTGAACTGGTCGCGGCGGCCCTCCAGCATCTCGGCGACGCGGTAGAGGACCTGGCCGCGGTTGTACGCCGTCGCCCCGGACCAGCCGCCGAACGCCTTGCGGGCCGCGACGACCGCGTCCCGGGCGTCCTTGCGGGAGGACAGGGGCGCGTTCGCCAGCCACTTGCCCTTCGAGTCCGTCACCTCGTACACCCGGCCGCTCTCGGAACGCGGGAACTTCCCGCCGACGTACAGCTTGTAGGTCTTCAGGACGTTGAGCCGATCAGACATCGAGGTACGCCTCCAGGCCGTGGCGGCCGCCCTCGCGGCCGAAGCCCGACTCCTTGTAGCCGCCGAACGGCGACGTCGGGTCGAACTTGTTGAACGTGTTGGACCAGACGACACCCGCGCGGAGCTTGTTCGCGACCGCGAGGATGCGGGAGCCCTTCTCCGTCCAGATGCCGGCGGAGAGGCCGTACGGCGTGTTGTTGGCCTTGGCGACCGCCTCGTCCGGCGTGCGGAACGTCAGCACCGACAGGACCGGGCCGAAGATCTCGTCCCGGGCGATCCGGTGCGCCTGGGTGACGTTCGTGAACAGCGTCGGGGCGAACCAGTAGCCGCTCTCCGGCAGTTCGCATGCCGGGGACCAGCGCTCGGCGCCCTCCGCCTCGCCCTGCTCGACGAGCGAGGTGATGCGGGTGAGCTGCTCCTCGGAGTTGATCGCGCCGATGTCCGTGTTCTTGTCCAGCGGATCGCCGAGGCGCAGCGTGGACAGACGGCGCTTCAGGGACTCCAGGAGCTCCTCCTGGATCGACTCCTGCACCAGCAGGCGGCTGCCGGCGCAGCAGACCTGGCCCTGGTTGAAGAAGATGCCGTTGACGATGCCCTCGACGGCCTGGTCGATGGGGGCGTCGTCGAACACGATGTTCGCGCCCTTGCCGCCCAGCTCCAGGGTGACCTTCTTGCGCGTCCCGGCGACCGTGCGCGCGATCTCCTTGCCGACGGCCGTGGAGCCGGTGAAGGCGACCTTGTTCACGTCCGGGTGCGCGATCAGCGCGGCACCCGCGTCGCCGTAGCCGGGGAGGATGTTGACGACGCCCCTGGGCAGGCCCGCCTGGCGGCAGATGTCCGCGAAGAACAGCGCCGACAGGGGCGTGGTCTCCGCCGGCTTCAGGACGACCGTGTTGCCGGTCGCGAGCGCCGGGGCGATCTTCCACGCCAGCATGAGGAGGGGGAAGTTCCAGGGGATGACCTGGCCCGCGACACCCAGCGGCATCGGGTTCGCGCCGAAGCCGGCGTGGTCGAGCTTGTCGGCCCAGCCCGCGTAGTAGAAGAAGTGCGCGGCGACCAGGGGCAGGTCCGCGTCGCGCGTCTCCTTGATCGGCTTGCCGTTGTCCAGGGTCTCCAGGACGGCCAGCTCCCGGCTGCGCTCCTGGATGATCCGCGCGATGCGGAACAGGTACTTGGCGCGCTCCGCGCCCGGCAGCGCCGACCACTTCTCGAACGCCCGGCGCGCGGCCTTCACCGCACGGTCGACGTCCTCGGAACCGGCCTGGGCGATCTCGGAGAGGACCTCCTCGGTCGCGGGCGAGACGGTCTTGAAGACCCGGCCCTCGGCCGCCTCCGTGAACTCGCCGTCGATGAACAGGCCGTAGGAGGGCGCGATGTCGACGATCGCGCGCGACTCGGGGGCCGGGGCGTATGCGAATACGGGTGCCATGGTGATCAGTCCACCGTCACGTAGTCGGGACCGGAGTAGCGGCCGGTGGCCAGCTTCTGGCGCTGCATCAGCAGGTCGTTCAGCAGCGAGGAGGCGCCGAAGCGGAACCAGTGGTTGTCCAGCCAGTCCTCGCCCGCCGTCTCGTTGACCAGCACGAGGAACTTGATGGCGTCCTTGGAGGTGCGGATGCCGCCGGCCGGCTTCACACCGACCTGGATGCCGGTCTGCGCCCGGAAGTCACGCACCGCCTCCAGCATGAGCAGCGTGTTCGCCGGGGTCGCGTTGACCGCGACCTTTCCGGTGGAGGTCTTGATGAAGTCCGCGCCCGCCAGCATCCCGAGCCAGCTCGCGCGCCGGATGTTGTCGTACGTCGACAGCTCGCCCGTCTCGAAGATGACCTTCAGGCGCGCGGAGGTCCCGCAGGCCTCCTTCACGGCGGTGATCTCGTCGTACACCTTCACGTACCGACCCGAAAGGAACGCTCCGCGGTCGATGACCATGTCGATCTCGTCGGCACCGGCGGCGACGGCGTCGCGCACGTCGGCCAGCTTGACGTCGAGCGCGGCGCGGCCGGCCGGGAACGCCGTGGCCACCGAGGCGACCTTCACGCCGGAACCGGCGACGGCCTCCTTGGCCACGGCCACCATGTCGGGGTAGACGCAGACCGCCGCGGTGGCGGGCGTCGTACGGTCCGTCGGGTCGGGCTTGGCCGCCTTCGCGCCGAGCGCCCGGACCTTGCCCGGGGTGTCCGCGCCTTCCAGCGTCGTCAGGTCGACCATCGAGATGGCGAGGTCGATGGCGTACGCCTTGGCGGTCGTCTTGATCGAACGGGTGCCGAGGGAGGCCGCACGGCCCTCCAGCCCGACCGCGTCGACGCCGGGGAGCCCGTGAAGGAAGCGGCGCAGCGCGCTGTCGGACGCGGCGACGTCCTTGAGGGGGTGAGCTGCGGTGAGTGCAGAACTGGGCATGGTCACCAGACGAGCATATCTACGCGCGTAGCGGCTGTACAGCCCTCCGGTTGTCTTCAGGCCGATCCGAACGACTGCCCTTGGGCGGATGTGGGACGTGCGGACGGGTCCGGCAGAATCGAGACATGACGAGCCCCGAATCCCAGTCGCCGGCGCCGCAGCCTCCGGAGCCCGAGTCCAAGGACCGGGTGTACCGGTCGGTTCCGGCCATCGCCGGTGGTGTGCTGCTGCTGGCCGTCGCCGGGTGGCTCGGCATCGACGCGGTGATCTCCGGGGAGGGGCGCACGCCGTGGCTGGCGCTCGCCGTGCTGCTCCTCGTCGTCCCGCTGATCGTCGCCTTCACCCTCAGGCCGGCCGTGTACGCCGGCGACGACCGCCTGCGGATCCGCAACCCCTTCCGCGTCGTCGTCCTGCCCTGGGGGCGGGTCGCCTCGCTGCGCTCCTCCTACTCGAACGAGGTCCTCACCGAGTCCGGCGCGAAGTACCAGCTGTGGGCCGTGCCGGTCTCGCTGCGCGCCCGCAAGAAGGCCGCCCGGCGCGAGATGCGGGCGACGGCGCAGGCACAGCGGGAAACGGGGCGGGAAGAGAGCCGCGGCAGCGCACTCGGGATGACCGCGGGGCTGCGGCACGGCCTGAGCCACGAGCCCGTGTCGGACGGGCCCGTGCGGGCGGAGACCGACCGGATCATGGACGAGCTGCGCGGGCTGCACGAGGCGCGGCACCAGGCGGAGTCGGCCCGGGGCGAAGTGACCGTGCGGTGGGCCTACGAGGTGCTGGCGCCGGCGGCCGCGGGGGCGGTACTGGTGCTGATCCTGCTGGCAGTGGGCTGACGGCCGGACCAGCGGGCCCGCTGCGAAAAGCGGTGGAACCGGTGCGCTCCCCGAGCCTAAATTCGGGGCATGAGCACCCGTACCTTTCGTGTCACCGTCCGAGGCGTCTTCGACGGGCTGAGCGCCGGGCAGCGGGCCGAGCTGCTGGAGCGGGCCGCGGAGCACGACGTGCTGCGCGCGGCCTTCACACCCGAGGGGAGCCTCACGTACGACGTGGCCGTGCGGCCCGCCTTCACCTTCCGCTTCCTGGACTCCGGGGAGGCCGAGGAGGACATCCTGGAGGCCACCGAACGGGCCGAGGAGTCGGCGCGAGCGTGGCTGGAGCAGCGCGGGTACGGCTACAAGAACCTCAGGTCCACCGCCGAGGACCTCTCCCAGGCGCCTCTCGGCAAGCGGCAGCGGCGGGAGGCCGCCCGGAAGAGTTCATGAGCCGTCGGCAGGGGGCGGTGGTGCGGGGCCTCGGCCTCAGATGCCCGCCGCCGTCGACAGGTCGCGCTTGATCGACTCCAGCAGCGCCGTCGCCTTCGCGCGGGCCGTGGGGAGGCCCTGGTGGGACCCCACCGGGATCACGACCTCCAGGTAGCACTTCAGCTTCGGCTCGGTGCCGCTCGGGCGGACGATCACCCGGGCGCCGTCGAGGGTGTAGCGCAGGCCGTCCGTGGGCGGGAGTTCGGCCGTGCCCTTGGTGAGGTCGTCGGTACGGGTGATCGGCAGGCCGGCCAGCTGCGTCGGGGGCTGTTCGCGCAGGCGGCGCATCGCGGCGGCGATGAGGGAGAGATCCTCCACGCGGACCGAGAGCTGGTCCGTCGCGTGCAGGCCGTGCTCCACCGCCAGGTCGTCCAGCAGGTCGAGGAGGGTGCGGCCCTCCTCCTTGAGCTGTGAGGCCAGTTCCGTGATCAGCAGCGCGGCCGTGATGCCGTCCTTGTCGCGTACGCCGTCGGGGTCCACGCAGTAGCCGAGGGCCTCCTCGTAGCCGTAGCGCAGGCCCTCGGCGCGGGCGATCCACTTGAAGCCGGTGAGGGTCTCGACGTGGGGGAGGCCCGCCTTCTCGGCGATACGGCCGAGGAGGGACGACGAGACGATCGACTCCGCGAAGGTGCCGGTCGCTCCGCGGCGGACCAGGTGGGCGGCGAGCAGGGCGCCGACCTCGTCGCCGCGCAGCATGCGCCAGTCGGGGCCGTCCGCTACGGCGACGGCGCAGCGGTCGGCGTCCGGGTCGTTGGCGATGATCAGGTCCGGGGCGGTCGCGCCGGCGCGTGCCGTCGCGAAGGCCAGGTCCATCGCGCCGGGTTCCTCCGGGTTGGGGAACGCGACGGTCGGGAACTCCGGGTCGGGCTCGGCCTGCTCCGCCACGAGGACGGGTTCCGGGAAGCCGGCGCGGGCGAAGGCGGCCAGGAGGACGTCCTTGCCGACGCCGTGCATCGCCGTGTACACCGTGCGGGCGGTGCGGGGGGAGTCCTCGGACAGGACGGCGTCCGTGCGCGCGAGGTAGGCGTCGAGGACGCTGTCGTCGAGGGTGTCCCAGCCCTCGGTGGGGCGCCGGACGGTGGTGAGGGACGGGACGGCGGCGATCTCCGCGGCGATGTCGATGTCCGCCGGGGGGACGATCTGGGAGCCGTCGCCGAGGTAGACCTTGTAGCCGTTGTCGCGGGGCGGGTTGTGGCTGGCCGTGACCTCCACGCCCGCGACCGCGCCGAGGTGCCTTATCGCGAAGGCGAGCACGGGGGTCGGCAGGGGGCGGGGGAGGACGGCCGCGCGCAGGCCGGCGCCGGTTATGACGGCGGCGGTGTCCTGGGCGAAGTCGTGGGACTTGTGGCGGGCGTCGTAGCCGATGACGACGAGGCCGTTGTCGTGGCCCTGCTTCTTGAGGTACGCGGCGAGGCCGGCGGCGGCGCGGATGACGACCGAACGGTTCATGCGCAGGGGGCCCGCGCCGAGTTCTCCGCGCAGGCCGGCGGTGCCGAACTGGAGGGTGCCGCCGAATCGGGCGGCGAGTTCGGCGTGCTCCCGGGCGTCGATGAGGCGGGCGAGCTCGGTGCGGGTTTCCGGGTCGGGGTCCTCGGTGAGCCACGCCTGGGCCTGTGCGATGAGTTCGTCGTGCACGGTCGGTGTCAGCCTCTCGGTTGTGGGTGGTGCCGGGGTGCCTGCGGCGGCCTGTGCGGGGCCGTGGGGGTGCGCGTAGCGCCTACCGGGGTGCGGTGGGTCGGGGCCGCGCCGGTGGGTGTCCGTCCTCGGAACGGCGCGATGGGGTCGGGTACCGACCAACCGTCCGTTGACGCGCCAACCTCTGCGGGCGGACACCCCCCGACACGTCCCCTTCTCGCCGTGGGCGGCCGCGGCTGCTTCTTGGCGCCGGCCGGCTGCAGCCGCCTAGGGGCGCGGGGAACTGCGCGACCAGCCACAACGGGCCCGCAGCCGCCCGCCCTGCCGAAGCCTTCTTACAGGCGGCCCAGGACCTGGGCCAGGAGCGAGCCCATGCGGGTGGCGGAGTCGCGGCCCGCCTGGAGGACCTCTTCGTGGTTCAGGGGCTCGCCCGTCATGCCCGCGGCGAGGTTCGTGACGAGGGAGATGCCCAGGACCTCGGCGCCCGCCTCGCGCGCGGCGATCGCCTCGAGGACCGTCGACATGCCCACCAGGTCCGCACCGATGACCCGGGCCATACGGATCTCGGCCGGGGTCTCGTAGTGCGGGCCGGGGAACTGGGCGTAGACGCCCTCCTCCAGGGTGGCGTCGACCTCCTTGCACAGGGCCCGCAGGCGCGGGGAGTACAGGTCGGTCAGGTCGACGAAGTTCGCGCCGATGATGGGGGAGGTGGCGGTGAGGTTGATGTGGTCGCTGATGAGGACCGGCTGGCCGGGGCGCATGCCCTCACGCAGGCCGCCGCAGCCGTTGGTGAGGACGATCGTCTTGCAGCCGGCCGAGACCGCGGTGCGGACGCCGTGGGCGACCGCGGCCACCCCGCGGCCCTCGTAGTAGTGCGTACGGCCCAGGAAGACCAGGGCGCGCTTGTCGCCGATCCGGTACGAGCGGATCTTGCCTCCGTGGCCCTCCACCGCCGGCGGCGGGAAACCGGGGAGCTCGGTGACCTGGAACTCGGCCTCGGGGGCGCCCAGGGCGTCCACGGCCGGGGCCCAGCCGGAGCCCATCACGAGGGCGACGTCGTGGGTCTCGGCGCCCGTGAGTTCGCGCAGGCGGGCCGCGGCGGCGTCGGCGGCCGCGTGAGGGTCGCCCTGGATGTCGTCCGGAAGAAGAGATGCGTTCACGCCGATGAGGGTAGCCGGTGAAAGCCTACGCGCGTAGATGGCAGAGCTCACGGGGTGGCGATCGTTGTCTTGTCGTTTCCGACGAGGCGGCTCGCGCGGGCGGCCGTCAGCAGGGGCGCTTGCGGAGCTCCATCACGTAGTCGTGAGGAGCGCCGGCCGACTCGGCCGCGTCGGCGATCTCGCCCAGGTAGCGGGCGGAGGGCAGGCCGCCCTCGTAGGCGTTCAGGGTGAAGGCCCAGGCGGAGTCCTCGCCGTCCAGGGTGTGGGCCCGTACGCGCGTACGACGGTAGATGTCCAGGCCCACGCCCTCCCAGCGGTCGAGCGACTCCTCGTCCATCGGGGCGATGTCGTACAGCGAGACGAAGACCTGGGACAGCGGGTCCTCCACGATCGTCGGCAGCGCGCCCTCCCAGCCCATGTGCTCGCCACCGAAGGTCAGCCGCCATCCGTTCAGCCAGCCGGTGGCGCGCAGCGGCGAGTGCGGGGCGCGGCGGGACATCAGCCGCGCGTCGAGGTTGCCGGCGTACGCGGCGTAGAGCGACATGGGGAGAGGGTACGGCAGGTGCCCCGGCGTCACTGTCGTAACAACAGGCGTTCGGCGGGGCCCCGGGGCGGTGGCACCTTGAGCGGTGCGGGACAATGGAGTACGTGACTCGGATCGTGATCATCGGTGGCGGACCCGGCGGATACGAAGCGGCGCTGGTGGCCGCTCAACTCGGCGCGGAGGTGACCGTCGTCGATTGCGACGGTCTGGGCGGGGCGTCGGTGCTCACCGACTGCGTGCCGTCGAAGACGTTGATCGCCACGGCTGAGGTGATGACCACCTTCGACTCCTCCTACGAGGAGCTGGGGATCATCGTCGCCGACGACACCCCGCCCATGGAGCAGGCCGCCCGGGTGGTGGGTGTCGACCTGGGCAAGGTCAACCGGCGTGTGAAGCGGCTCGCGCTCGCCCAGTCGCACGACATCACCGCCTCCGTGACGCGTGCCGGAGCGCGGGTCATGCGTGGGCGCGGGCGGCTGGAGGGCATGCAGGCGCTCGACGGGTCGCGCAAGGTCGTGGTGCGCACCGCCGACGGGAGCGAAGAGACCCTTACGGCTGACGCCGTGCTCATCGCCACCGGCGGGCACCCCCGTGAGCTGCCCGACGCCCTGCCGGACGGCGAGCGGATCCTGAACTGGACCCAGGTGTACGACCTCGACGAACTCCCCGAGGAGCTCATCGTGGTCGGGTCGGGTGTGACGGGCGCCGAGTTCGCCGGGGCCTACCAGGCGCTCGGGTCGCGGGTGACGCTCGTGTCGTCGCGCGATCGGGTGCTGCCGGGCGAGGACCCGGACGCGGCCGCCGTGCTGGAGGACGTCTTCCGGCGGCGCGGCATGAACGTCATGGGACGTTCCCGGGCGCAGTCCGCCAAACGGGTCGGGGACCGGGTCGAGGTGACCCTCGCCGACGGGCGCGTCATCACCGGCTCGCACTGCCTCATGGCCGTCGGAGCCGTGCCCAACAGCGCGGGCATGGGGCTGGAGGACGCCGGCGTCCGGCTGCGCGAGTCCGGCCACATCTGGACCGACAAGGTCTCGCGTACGACCGCTCCGGGCGTGTACGCGGCCGGTGACGTGACCGGCGTGTTCGCCCTCGCCTCCGTCGCCGCCATGCAGGGCCGCATCGCCATGTACCACTTCCTGGGCGACGCCGTGACCCCGCTGAACCTGAAGACGGTCTCGTCGAACGTCTTCACCGACCCGGAGATCGCCACCGTCGGCTACACGCAGGCCGATGTCGACGGCGGGAAGATCGACGCCCGGATGGTGAAGCTGCCGCTGCTGCGCAACCCGCGCGCCAAGATGCAGGGCATCCGCGACGGCTTCGTCAAGATCTTCTGCCGGCCGGGCACGGGCATCGTGGTGGGCGGTGTCGTCGTGGCGCCGCGCGCCTCGGAACTGATCCACCCCATCTCGATCGCGGTCGACAACAATCTGACAGTCGAACAGATCGCGAACGCCTTCACCGTCTACCCCTCCCTGTCGGGCTCGATCGCCGAGGTGGCACGGCAGTTGCACACCCGCAAGGAGAACGGCGAGGGCTGAGGCCGAAACCGACTCCTCGCTGGTCACGGGGAGTGTTCGACCATTCGTGCGGCATAGGCTGCGGGACTAGGCCTTATACCACTTCCCGCTGCTCGGTGCGAACATCTTCTGCTATTCAGCGCAAACTGCTGAAAGCAGACGGTCGCTGGCGTTACTGTCAGTTTCGTGTTCGCTGCAGAACGTCGCCAATTGATCCTCGAAATGGTGCGAGCGAACGGGGCCGTGTCGCTCCGTGAGCTCGCCCGCGTCGTCCAGACCTCCGAAGTGACCGTACGGCGGGACGTGCGCGCGCTGGAGGCAGAAGGACTCCTCGACCGCCGGCACGGCGGTGCGGTACTGCCGGGCGGTTTCACGCGGGAGTCCGGCTTTCCGCAGAAGTCTCATCTCGCGACCGCCGAGAAGACCGCCATCGCCGACCTCGCCGCGAACTTCGTGGAAGAGGGGGAGGCGATCGTGGTCGGGGCGGGTACGACGACCCAGGAGCTGGCCCGCCGGCTCGCCCGGGTGCCCGGGCTGACGGTTGTCACCAATTCCCTCCTCGTCGCCCAGGCGTTGGCGCATGCCAACCGGGTCGAGGTCGTGATGACCGGCGGTACGCTCCGCGGTTCGAACTACGCGTTGGTCGGCAGCGGGGCCGAGCAGTCCCTGCACGGGCTGCGGGTGTCGCGGGCGTTCCTGTCCGGGAGCGGGCTCACCGCCGAGCGCGGGCTGTCCACGTCCAACATGCTGTCGGCGTCCGTCGACCGGGCGCTGGTGCAGGCCGCGGCGGAGGTGGTCGTGCTCGCCGACCACACCAAGCTCGGCACCGACACCATGTTCCAGACCGTGCCGACGGATCTCATCACGCGCCTCGTCACGGACGAGCCGCCCGCCCACGACGACCGTGCGGCCACGGAACTCCAGGCGCTTGCCGACCAGGGCGTGCAGATCGCCGTGGCCGGGGGGCAAGGGGGTTCGGCCGGGTCGGGCGCGGGGGGCCCCGGGGGTGATGCCGTCCCGGCGCGTCAGCAGCGCCGGGATGTGCCACTGCCCGGGCCTCGGCGGCAGGTGCCGGGGGCTGGGGGGCAGTTGAGGTCTGCCTCGGCCTCGATGCTGGGGGAGCAGAGCCCCGGGGCGGAGCGGGCGCGGGTGGCGGACTTGCGGCGGCGGTAGAGGACCGGGGGTCCGGTTGCTGTCGCCTGCCAGGTGCTCGGCGTTGTCGCTGAGGCAGGGGCGTTCCGCAACCCGGCGGAGCGGGGTGCCGCTGCGCCCACCCGTGCCGCCCTTAGCGGCACGCATGCCCGCAGCGGGGGCGGCACGCATGCCCGCGGCTAGGGGCGGGCACGCAATGCCCTGCAGCTGGGGCGGGACGGGCGCCCGCGGCTGGGCGCGGCGGGTGACCCGCAGCCAGGCAGGCCGGGTGACCCGTGACTGTGGCGCGGCGGGCGACCGCAGTCAGGCGGGGCCGCATGACCCGCGCCCAGGCGGGGTCGGGTGGCCCGTGGCCAGGCGAGGTTGGGTGACCCGCGGCTGGGGCGCGGCGGGTGACCCGCAGCCAGGTAGGGCCGGGCGACTCGCAGCCAGGCGGGGCCGGGTGACCCGCAGCCAGCCGGAGCCGGGCGACCCCGAACTAGGCGGTGTCGGGCGACCGACTCGCGGCCAGGCGGGGGTGGGTGACCCGCGTGGCCGGGGGTCTGCGGCGCTCGGTGGGACGTGCCCGCAGCCGCGGACGGTGAGCAGGGGACGTGTCGGGGGGTGTCCGCCCGCAGCGGTTGGCGCGTCAGCGGACAGTCAGTCGGCGTCCGAGTCCATCGCGCCGTTCCGAGGACGGACACCCCCCGGCGCGGCCCCGACTCGGGGCCGCGCCGTAGGCGTTCGTCCCTCGGGGATCAGTCCTTGATCTCGCAGATCGCCGCGCCCGACGTCACCGACGCGCCGATCTCGGCCGACAGGCCCTTGATCGTGCCCGACCTGTGGGCGTTCAGGGGCTGCTCCATCTTCATGGCCTCAAGGACGACGACCAGGTCGCCCTCCTTGACCTCCTGGCCCTCCTCGACGGCGACCTTGACGATGGTGCCCTGCATCGGGGAGGCCAGGGTGTCGCCGGAGGCCACCGGGCCCGACTTCTTCGCCGCGCGGCGCTTCGGCTTGGCACCCGCCGCGAGACCCGTACGGGCCAGGGACATGCCCAGCGACGACGGCAGGGAGACCTCGAGGCGCTTGCCGCCGACCTCGACCACGACCGTCTCGCGGCCCGGGTCCTCGTCCGCGTCCACCTCGGCCGGCGCGGCGAACGGCTTGATCTCGTTGACGAACTCCGTCTCGATCCAGCGGGTGTGCACCGTGAACGGGTCGGACGAGTCCGTGAGCTCCGGCGCGAACGCCGGGTCCTTCACCACCGCACGGTGGAACGGGATCGCCGTCGCCATGCCCTCGACCTGGAACTCCTCCAGCGCGCGGGCGGCCCGCTGCAGCGCCTCCTTGCGCGTACGGCCGGTGACGATCAGCTTGGCCAGCAGGGAGTCCCACGCCGGGCCGATGACCGAGCCGGACTCCACACCCGCGTCCAGACGCACACCCGGGCCGGACGGCGGGGCGAACGTCGTGACCGTGCCGGGGGCGGGCAGGAAGTTGCGGCCCGGGTCCTCGCCGTTGATGCGGAACTCGAAGGAGTGGCCGCGCAGCTCCGGGTCGCCGTAGCCGAGCTCCTCGCCGTCGGCGATACGGAACATCTCGCGCACGAGGTCGATGCCGGCGACCTCCTCGGTGACCGGGTGCTCCACCTGGAGACGCGTGTTGACCTCCAGGAAGGAGATCGTGCCGTCGACACCGACGAGGAACTCGACCGTGCCGGCGCCGACGTAGCCGGCCTCCTTCAGGATCGCCTTGGAGGCGGAGTACAGCTCCTCCACCTGCGCCTCGGACAGGAAGGGCGCGGGGGCCTCCTCCACCAGCTTCTGGTGGCGGCGCTGCAGGGAGCAGTCACGGGTGGAGACGACGACCACGTTGCCGTGCTGGTCGGCCAGGCACTGGGTCTCCACGTGCCGCGGCTTGTCCAGGTACCGCTCGACGAAGCACTCGCCCCGGCCGAAGGCGGCGACGGCCTCACGGACCGCCGAGTCGTACAGCTCCGGCACCTCTTCGAGGGTGCGGGCGACCTTCAGACCACGACCGCCACCACCGAAAGCGGCCTTGATCGCGATCGGCAGGCCGTGCTCCTCGGCGAACGCGACGACCTCGTCGGCACCGGACACCGGGTCGGGCGTACCGGCCACCAGCGGGGCACCCGCGCGCTGCGCGATGTGCCGGGCGGCGACCTTGTCACCGAGGTCGCGGATCGCCTGCGGCGGCGGGCCGATCCAGATCAGGCCCGCGTCCAGGACCGCCTGCGCGAACTCGGCGTTCTCGGAGAGGAAGCCGTAACCGGGGTGGATCGCGTCCGCGCCCGACTCGCGGGCGGCCTTCAGCACCTTCTCGATGTCGAGGTAGCTGGTGCCCGGGGTGTCACCGCCCAGGGCGAACGCCTCATCCGCGGCGCGGACATGCAGAGCGTCCCGGTCCGGGTCGGCGTAGACGGCCACGCTCGCGATACCGGCATCCCGGCAGGCCCGGGCCACGCGGACAGCGATTTCGCCACGGTTGGCGATGAGCACCTTGCGCACGATTGAGGCTCCCTCCTTGAAACAAGCCGAGTTTAGGGACTGCCGACACGGCACTACGACCCGTCCCCAGTGGTGAGCTTGCCCACACGGAGCGTGATGTGTGGCCGCTCGACCCGCGAAATCCCTTGTCGCACCGCGGTACGCAGTACTCCTCCGGGAAACCCTAGCCCTCTCCTGTGGCCAAGGTCTCTGTCATCACGTGCTGCGGGCCACTCGGTTTCTTTGTGGAGTCCCTACGAATGGCCCAATGATTCTTTGCCCGCGGTCGAACCCTTGTCCCGCGGTTTACCGGTTAGTAGCGTTCGCGATGTCTCAAAGCGGAAGAGGGTGGGCCCGGTGATACGCAGGCCGGTGGCGTGGGTCGTGGCGGTGGTGCTGTTCGCCGAGGCGTTCGGCGTCGCGGTGCTCAACTGGTTCCTGGGGGTCGTCGTCGACCGGCAGGACATGTCGCTGGCCGGGCTGGACCCGCACATGATGTCGGTGTCGTCGAAGATCGGCGGGATCGCCTTCGGCCTCTACTTCGCCCTGTGCGGCCTGGTCGCCCTGCTCGTGGCGCTGCGGGACCGGCCCCCGGCGGGCTTCGGACGCGTACTGCTGATCAGCGCGGCGGTCGTGCACGGGGTGCTGGGCGCGTTCACCTGGGGCCTGGTCGGCTGGCCCGCGTTCCTGTTCATGGTGCTGGTCCTCGCCGCGATCGTGCTGCTGCTGATGACGTACGACCGCCCGGCGGAGCCCGCCGACGCCGCGCCCGGGGGCGGGAAGAGCGGCGAGGGGTCTCCGGTCACCTCTCCGCCGGCGCCCACAACTCCGTGATGCCCACGCCCAGTTCGGCCAGCAGCCGGCGGACCAGGGGCAGGCTGATGCCGATGACGTTGCCGTGGTCGCCGTCGATGCCGTCGATGAACGGGGCCGAGCGGCCGTCCAGCGTGAACGCCCCGGCGACGTAGAGGGGTTCGCCCGAGGCGACGTAGGCGGCGATCTCCTCGTCGGTGGGCTCGCCGAAGTGGACGACCGTGGACGCCGTGGCGGAGACGTAGCGGCCGGTGAGCGTGTCGTAGACGCAGTGGCCGGTCTGGAGGGTGCCGGCGCGGCCGCGCATCGACTTCCAGCGGGCGGTGGCCTCCTCGGCGTCCGCGGGCTTGCCGAGGGCCCGGCCGTCCAGGTCGAGCACCGAGTCGCAGCCGATCACGAGCGCGCCCTTGGCCTCCGGCCGGGCCGCTACGACGGAGGCCTTCGCCTCGGCGAGGGCGAGCGCCAGCTCGGCGGGGGTGGGGGCGGTGACGGCGTCCTCGTCGACGCCGCTCACGATGACCTCGGGGGCGAGGCCGGCCTGGCGGAGCAGTCCGAGCCGGGCGGGGGACTGGGAGGCGAGGACGAGTCGCCTGCGGCGCTGAGCAGTCATGCCCGTCAGGTTAGTCACCTTGGCGAGGCGGACTCACCTCACTCCGATCACGATCATCGCGAGCACCATCGCCAGGGCCAGGAGAACGCTCAGCCGCCGCAGCATGCCCTGCATGTCACGCAGCTCTTCGGGCGGTTCGTTCTCGGGGTCGGACCACAGCATGCCTTCCATGGTCGGGCCGGGGGTGGGCCGACGCCTGAGTACGCGTACTCAACTTGTCGGGCCCACCCCCACAGGTCACCCCGGCCAGTAGGTACGGCCCCACGCCGCCGGCCCCGGCTGGGGCAGGCGGTGGGCCGCGATGCGGGACGGGTCGGACCAGGAGTCGCGGGTGGCCGGCGCGCCGGGCGGCGTTGCCGCCGCCGCCGCGGCGCGCGCCCTGACCACCGCCAGGGCGGCGGCCAGCTCCTCCGGGGTCGGGTTGCCCCGTACGACCTTGATCGTCATGTGGGCCTCCTGGGCTCGCTGCGGGCTAGAGGGGGATGTTGCCGTGCTTCTTCGGAGGCAGGGATTCCCGCTTCGTACGCAGTTGACGCAGACCTCGTACGACGTGCCGGCGGGTGTCGGACGGCATGATCACGGCGTCGACGTAGCCGCGCTCGGCCGCGACGTAGGGGTTGAGGAGGGCGTCCTCGTACTCCTGGATCAGCCGGGCCCGGACCGCCTCGAGGTCCTCGCCGTTCGCCTCGGCCTCGGCGATGGTGCGGCGGTGCAGGATGTTGACCGCGCCCTGGGCGCCCATGACGGCGATCTGGGCGGTGGGCCAGGCGAGGTTGAGGTCGGCGCCCAGGTGCTTGGAGCCCATGACGTCGTAGGCGCCGCCGAAGGCCTTGCGGGTGATGATCGTGATGAGCGGGACGGTCGCCTCGGCGTAGGCGTAGATCAGCTTGGCGCCGCGCCGGATGATGCCGTCGTGCTCCTGGTCGACGCCGGGCAGGAAGCCGGGGACGTCGACGAACGTGATGACCGGGACGTTGAAGGCGTCGCAGGTCCGCACGAAGCGGGCGGCCTTCTCGCTGGCCTTGATGTCCAGGCACCCGGCGAACTGCATCGGCTGGTTGGCGACGATGCCGACCGGGCGGCCCTCGACCCGGCCGAAGCCGGTGACGATGTTCGGCGCGTACAGCGCCTGCGTCTCGAAGAACTCGGCGTCGTCCAGGACGTGCTCGATCACCGTGTGCATGTCGTACGGCTGGTTCGCGCTGTCCGGGACGATCGCGTCCAGCTCGCGGTCCTCGTCGCCGACCTCGAGGTCGGCCTCCTCCGGGAAGGCCGGCGCCTCGGAGAGGTTGTTGGACGGCAGGTACGACAGCAGCTGCTTGATGTACTCGATGGCGTCCTTCTCGTCGCCCGCCATGTGGTGGGCGACTCCGGAGGTCGCGTTGTGGGTCCTGGCGCCGCCCAGCTCCTCGAAGCCGACGTCCTCGCCGGTGACGGTCTTGATGACGTCGGGGCCGGTGATGAACATGTGCGAGGTCTGGTCGACCATGACCGTGAAGTCGGTGATGGCCGGGGAGTAGACCGCGCCGCCCGCGCACGGCCCGACGACCAGACTGATCTGCGGGATCACGCCGGAGGCGTGGGTGTTGCGGCGGAAGATCTCGCCGTAGGCGCCGAGGGAGGCGACGCCTTCCTGGATGCGGGCGCCGCCGGAGTCGTTGATGCCGATGACCGGGCAGCCGGTCTTCAGGGCGAAGTCCATGACCTTGACGATCTTCTGGCCGTAGACCTCGCCGAGGGCGCCGCCGAAGACGGTGAAGTCCTGGGAGAACACGGCGACCGGGCGGCCGTCGACGGTGCCGTACCCGGTGACGACCCCGTCGCCGTACGGGCGGTTCTTGTCGAGGCCGAAGTTGGTGGAGCGGTGCCGGGCGAATTCGTCGAGCTCGACGAAGGAGCCCTCGTCGAGCAGGAGCTCGATCCGCTCACGGGCCGTCAGCTTGCCTTTGGCGTGCTGCTTCTCGACGGCGCGTGCGGAGCCGGCGTGTGTCGCTTCCTCGATGCGTCGCTGCAGATCCGCGAGCTTGCCCGCGGTCGTGTGAATGTCGGGCTGCTGCTGCTCTTCCGGCTCGGACATCGGGATGCGGCTCCCTGCCTGCTCAAAAGGGGGGACGGTTACTCATCCGTAGACTAGTGGGGTGCCTCCGCATCGGCAGTGCGGCGTTTACCACACCTAGGGTGGCTTGCATGACGCCGCGAGATGCATCAGAGCCGAACGGAAGCCGTTGGTCGGACCTGGACCGCCCGCCCCTCAACGTCACCGCCCTGCGCCGGGGTCTGCTGGTGCGGGGAGGCCTGTGGTCGGAGGTGGACGTGGTGCAGCGCACCGGCTCCACCAACTCCGATCTGGTGGCCCGGGCGGCGAAGGGCGAGGCGATCGAGGGCGCGGTGCTGGTCGCCGAGGAGCAGACGGCCGGGCGCGGCCGCCTCGACCGCCAGTGGACGGCGCCGCCCCGCTCCGGCCTCTTCTTCTCCGTCCTGCTCACACCGGGCGAGGTGCCGGTGGCGCGGTGGGGGTGGCTGCCGCTGCTCACGGGGGTCGCGGTGGCGACGGGGCTGTCGCGGGCGGCGGGCGTGGACACGGCTCTGAAGTGGCCGAACGATCTGCTGGTCACGGTGGGGGGAGCGGAACGCAAGGCCGGCGGGATCCTGGCCGAGCGGGCCGGCGACGACGGGGTCGTCATCGGGGTCGGCATCAATGTCTCCCTCAAGGACGACGAGCTGCCCGTGCCGACGGCGGGTTCGCTGGGGCTGGCCGGGGCGGTGAGCACGGACCGGGACCCGCTGCTGCGGGGGTACTGCGCTCCCTGGAGGACTGGTACGGCAAGTGGCGCGCGGCCGAGGGCGACCCGGGCGTGTGCGGGTTGCAGGAGGCATATGCGGCCGGCTGCGCGACGCTCGGCCGGGTGGTCCGGGCGGAGCTGCCGGGGGACCGGGCGGTTGTGGGGGAAGCGGTGGCTGTGGACGGGGACGGGCGGCTGGTCCTGGCGACGGAGGAGGGGGTGCAGGAGCCGGTCGGGGCCGGGGACATCGTGCACCTGAGGCCGGCCTGAGCCGAGGCCGGGGCGTTCCGCGACGCGGCGGAGCGGGGTGCCACCCCAGCGGCACGACTGCCCGCAGCTGAGCGGGACAGCGGCCCGGCGCTGGGAGTGGGCCAGGTGTTTCCAGCCCGCCCGGCGATTGAGGACGAGGCCGTTCAGGCCGATCGGGGGTCCAGGGGGCGGAGCCCCCTGGGGGCAGCGGCACGAGACGCCGAGTTCCTGTACAACGCCGGGCACCTCACCCTCGGCCGAACCTAACGGAGTGAGCTGGCGCACACCTGCCGTAGAGTTGAGGCCGGTCGATACATGACCGTGACAGATCGGAAGGGCAACACGCGTGACCGTCGACGACTCGGGTTCCGGCGAGGACGCGCAGGGCGCCGACTCCGGCGAGGATCCGCTCGCCCTGCGCCTCGAAGGGCTCATCCTGGGCGCCGAGCGCCGCTACACCCCGTTTCAGGCGGCTCGCAGCGCCGGCGTCTCCATGGAGCTGGCCTCCCGCTTCTGGCGGGCCATGGGCTTCGCCGACATCGGCCAGGCCAAGGCCCTGACGGAGGCCGACGTGCTCGCACTGCGGCGCCTGGCCGGTCTCGTCGAGGCGGGGCTGCTGAGCGAGGCGATGGCCGTACAGGTGGCCAGGTCCACCGGGCAGACCACCGCGCGGCTCGCCGAGTGGCAGATCGACTCCTTCCTGGAGGGGCTGACCGAGCCGCCGGAGCCGGGCATGACGCGCACCGAGGTGACGTACCCGATCGTCGAGCTGCTCCTGCCCGAGCTGGAGGAGTTCCTGGTCTACGTCTGGCGCCGGCAGCTCGCCGCCTCGGCCGGACGGGTCGTGCAGGCGGCCGACGACGAGGAGATGGTCGACCGGCGGCTGGCCGTCGGCTTCGCCGACCTGGTCGGGTTCACGCGACTCACCCGCCGTATGGAGGAGGAGGAGCTCGGGGAGCTGGTCGAGGCCTTCGAGACCACGGCCGCCGACCTGGTGGCCGCGAACGGCGGGCGGCTGATCAAGACCCTCGGTGACGAGGTGCTCTATGCCGCCGACGACGCGGGCACGGCCGCCGAGATCGCCCTGCGGCTGATCGAGACCATGGCGCACGACGAGACGATGCCGGAGCTGCGCGTCGGCATGGCGTTCGGCACGGTGACCACCCGTATGGGTGATGTGTTCGGTACGACCGTGAACCTGGCCTCCCGGCTCACCTCGATAGCTCCGAAGGACGCCGTCCTCGTAGACACGGCCTTCGCCGAGGAGCTGATCCGTACGCGGGACGCCCCGGCCTCGGAGGCGGAGGCGGCCGACGAGGCCGCGGCGGCGGAGAAGGAGGGCGAGGAGCCCCCGGTGTACCGGTTCGGGCTGCAGCCGATGTGGCAGCGGCCGGTGCGTGGCCTGGGCGTCGTGGAGCCGTGGCTGCTCACGCGGCGGGCGGGCGCGCCGTAGCCGGTTGCCCCTGGGACGTCACCGGCGGTCGAGCGGCGAGTCCACACACAGGCCGATGACCGGCACGCACAGGCCGGGGTCGTGCGGCTTCTTCGGCTCGTCGGGCTTGGGTGCCGGGGCCGGTGCGGTCCGGCTCGGCGGTGCGGGCGGGGCCGGGGGCGTGGCGTTGCCATCCGAGGCCGTCGGCGCCGGGGCCGGGGCGTCCGGCGGGTTCGGGGTGCCGGGGATGGTCGTGGGCGCGGAGGCGGCGGCCGTGGAGGCCGCAGGGGTGCCGGTCGTGCCGGACGGGGACGGCGGCGCGCCCTTGGTGGCCGGTGACGGGGCGAGGCCGCCGAAGGCCGTGGGTGACGAGGGGCTCGGGTCGGGAGCCGACGGGAAGGTCGCGGCCGTGCCGGTGGCGTCGTCCGTGGCGGTGGTGACCGGGTCCGGGCGGGGCTCTGCCTCGACGGTGCCGGCGCCTGCGCTCGGACCGGAGGTCAGGCGCAGGAGGCTCAGGGCGCCCGCGGCCAGGGCGAGGCCGCCGGCGGCGAGCAGGACCTTGCGGGGACGGGGCTTGCGGTGGCGGCCCCGGACACGGGGGGCGAGGGGGCCGGATTCGGCCGGGGCCGGCTCGTGGGACACGGGCGGCTCATGCCGGTGGGGTGCCGTGGCGGCCCTGGTGTCCCCCTGCGGCCTCGTCGGCGTGTTCGTCGTCATCACGGTCCCTCCCCGAAACGGTCCCTCCCCGATGCACATGCGCCCCCTGCGCGCCGTGAGGGACGCACGCTATGCGCTGCCATGGGGCGGTTGGGCCGAGTTGGGGTGATGTCACTCGAACGGGTGGGCGGGGGGTGGTGGGAGAGGGACACGTCCGCCCTTTCGCGGGTGGGACGCTGCTGCGATGATGCGAGCGTCGACCTTGTTAACCCGCGTTAACCGGAGGGTGCATGAGTGAGGAACGGTTCGGGGAGTTCGTGCTGGTGCGGCGGCATGAGCAGGGGTATGTCGCGGAGCTCGTCCTCGACCGGCCCAAGGCCATGAACGCGGTGTCGACGCAGATGGCGCGCTCCATCGCCGGGGCGTGTTCAGCGCTGGGGGAGGACCGGGACGTGCGGGCGGTCGTGCTGACCTCGACGCATGAGCGGGCGTTCTGCGTCGGGGCCGATCTGAAGGAGCGGAACTCGTTCAGCGACGCGGATCTGCTGCGGCAGCGGCCGGTGACGCGGGGGGCGTACACCGGGGTGCTGGAGCTGCCGGTGCCGACGGTGGCGGCGGTGCACGGGTTCGCGCTCGGGGGCGGGTTCGAGCTGGCGCTGGCGTGTGACGTGATCGTGGCGGACCGGACGGCGGTGGTGGGGCTGCCGGAGGTCTCGGTCGGGGTGATCCCCGGGGGCGGGGGCACACAGTTGCTGCCGCGGCGGGTCGGGGCGGCCCGGGCGGCCGAGCTGATCTTCTCCGCGCGGCGGGTGGAGGCCGTGGAGGCGAGGGAGTTGGGGCTGGTCGATCAGCTGGTGGAGGAGGGACGGGACCGGGAGGAGGCGCTGGCGCTGGCGGGCCGGATCGCCGGGAACTCCCCGGTGGGGCTCCGGGCGGCGAAGCGGGCGTTGCGGCTCGGGCAGGGGCTGGATCTGCGGGCCGGGCTCGAAGTAGAGGACGCGGCGTGGCGGGCCACGGCGTTCTCGGGGGACCGGGCGGAGGGCGTCGCGGCGTTCAACGAGCGGCGCAAGCCGCAGTGGCCGGGCGAGTAGGGGCCGGAGCGGACCCGGGCCGAACCGGTCGTCCCCGTTCGCGTCGTAAACAGGTCAGAATGGCTGGAAACTCCCTAGCCTGGAGTGATGGGTGAGGACAGACGGCTGGCGGCCGTCGTCGCGTTGGCTCAGGGGATGGCGGCCGCGCACGGGTCGCGTGAGGCCTGGCGTGCCGCGGCCGCCGGGGCGTGCCGGGCGCTGGGTGGGAGTTTCGCCGCGCTGTCGGTGTGGGAGCGGGAGCTCGGGCGGCTGAGGGTCCTCGTGAACGTCGGTGAGTTGGCCGAGGGTGAGGAGGAGTTCCCGGAGGACGAGGCCTACCCGGTGCACCAGTTCGCGGAGATCACGGAGTTCCTGCACGAGCAGTGGGCCGGTGGCGGGGAGCCCGACGCGTGGGTGGAGACCGCCGAGGGGCCCGCCGCGGGGCGGCGGCCCGGGTACTGCCATCAGCGGGTCGCGGCCCTGCGCCGCCGGGGTCGCGGCTGCTGCGTGGTGGCGCCGATCGTGCTGCACGGCCGGGCCTGGGGCGAGCTGTATGTCGCCCGCCCGGCCGGTGAGGCCGTCTTCGGGCGGGGCGACGCCGACTTCGCCACCGTCCTCGCCTCCGTCGTGGCCGCCGGCATCGCCCAGACCGAGCGGCTGGAGGAGGCCCGGCGGCTCGCCTTCACCGACTCCCTCACCGGCCTCGCCAACCGCCGTGCCGTGGACGTACGCCTGGAGCGGGCGATCGAGCGGCACCGCAGGGACGGGGCCGTCGTCAGTCTCGTCGTCTGCGATCTGAACGGGCTCAAGCGGGTCAACGACACCCATGGGCACGCCGCCGGCGACCGGCTCCTGGAGCGGTTCGGGTCGGTGCTGTCGCTGTGCGGGGCCATGCTGCCGGGGGCGCTGGCGGCGCGGCTCGGCGGGGACGAGTTCTGTCTGCTCGCGGTCGGACCGCCCGCCGACCAGGTCGTCAAGGCGGCCGGTGAACTGTGCCGCAGAGCCGCCGAATTGGAGCTCGGGGACGGTGTGGCCTGCGGGGTCGCCTCCACCGGGGACCCGATCGGGCCCGTGCGCTCCGCCCGGCGGCTCTTCCGGCTCGCCGACGCCGCCCAGTACCGGGCCAAGGCCGAGCGGGCGAGCAGGCCGGTCGTGGCAGGCCGGGCCGGGCCGGACGACCCCGTCGTGCGGCTCGCGGACGAGCCGTCCCAGGAGGCCGGCGGTGAGCGCCGGCGATTCCGGGGCCGGCAGGCGCCCTGACCCGCCCGGGCGGTGTGACGTATTCGGTAAGGGGCGAACGCCGCCCCCAGTGGTGACATCATCGAATTCACTGCGTACGCTCCTGAATATGGATATGCACACTGTGGTGGTGGGGACGTCCGGGGTGAGCGCGTCCGACGTGCTCGCCGTGGCGCGCGGCGGCGCCCGCGTCCAGCTCTCCGAGGAGGCCGTGACCGCCCTCGCCGCGGCCCGCGAGATCGTGGACGCGCTGGCGGCCAAGCCGGACCCCGTGTACGGCGTGAGCACCGGCTTCGGTGCCCTGGCGACCCGGCACATCAGCCCGGAGCTGCGCGCCCAGCTCCAGCGCAACATCGTCCGCTCGCACGCCGCCGGGATGGGCCCGGCCGTGGAGCGGGAAGTCGTCCGCGCCCTGATGTTCCTGCGGCTGAAGACCGTCTGCTCCGGGCACACCGGCGTACGCCCCGAGGTCGCGCAGACCATGGCCGACCTCCTCAACGCCCAGATCACCCCGGTCGTGCACGAGTACGGCTCCCTCGGCTGCTCCGGCGACCTCGCGCCGCTGTCCCACTGCGCGCTGGCCCTCATGGGCGAGGGGGACGCCGAGGGCCCCGACGGTGTCGTACGCCCGGCCGCCGAACTCCTCGCCGCGCACGGCATCCAGCCGGTCGAACTGCGCGAGAAGGAAGGCCTCGCCCTCCTCAACGGCACCGACGGCATGCTCGGCATGCTGGTGATGGCCCTGGCCGACCTGGACACGCTCTACCGGTCCGCCGACGTCACCGCCGCCCTGTCCCTGGAGGCCCTGCTCGGCACCGACTGGGTTCTCGCCCCCGAACTGCACGCCATCCGCCCACACCCGGGGCAGGCCGCCAGCGCCGCCAACATGCTGGCCGTGCTGAAGGGCTCGGGCCTGACCGGGCACCACCAGGACGACGCCCCGCGCGTCCAGGACGCCTACTCGGTGCGCTGCGCCCCGCAGGTGGCCGGCGCCGGGCGGGACACCATGGCCCACGCCCGGCTGGTCGCCGACCGCGAGCTGGCGTCCGCCGTGGACAACCCGGTCGTCCTGCCCGACGGGCGCGTGGAGTCCAACGGCAACTTCCACGGGGCGCCCGTCGCGTACGTCCTGGACTTCCTCGCCATCGCCGCCGCCGACCTCGCCTCCATCGCCGAGCGGCGCACCGACCGGCTGCTCGACAAGAACCGCAGCCACGGCCTGCCGCCGTTCCTCGCCGACGACCCCGGTGTGGACTCGGGCCTGATGATCGCTCAGTACACGCAGGCCGCGCTGGTGAGCGAGCTGAAGCGGCTCGCCGTGCCGGCGTCGGCCGATTCGATCCCGTCCTCCGCCATGCAGGAGGACCACGTCTCGATGGGCTGGTCGGCGGCGCGCAAACTGCGCACGGCCGTCGACAACCTCACCCGTGTGATCGCCATCGAGCTCTACGCCGCCACGCGCGCCGTCGAGTTGCGCGAGGGACTGGCCCCGGCGCCCGCGTCGCGGGCGGTCATCGACGCCGTACGGGAGGCGGGAGTCCAGGGACCCGGAGCGGACCGGTTCCTCGCGCCCGACCTCGCCGCGGCGGACGCGTTCGTGCGCGACGGGCGGCTGCTGGCCGCGGTCGAGAAGGTCACCGGGCCGCTCCAGTAGGGCGGCAGGGGCCCTGTCGTCCGGCGGGGCCCCGCATCAACGGCCGTCAGAAACCGAGGCGTTCCCGGCGCACCGAGTACACGACGAACCCGGCGCCCAGCGTGAGGCAGAAGGTCCCGCCGATCACGTACGGCGTGCTGTCGAAGCTGCCGGTGTCGGCGAGACGGGTCCCGGTGACGGAGGCGTCCGCGGTCGTGGCCGCGATCCGCGCCTGCTCCGTGACCTGCGGCGACGGACTCGCCGAGACCGCGTCTCTCACCGGGGAGTCCGACGACGCGTTCGCGGACGGAACGAACCACAGGGCGCCCAGCAGGGACGCCGCGGCGGTGGCGGTCAGCAACGGACGGCGAGCGGATGACACGGAATATCGATCCCCTTGTGGCGCTGGTGAATTGGCCGTGTGGGGCGATGTTAGTGAAAGTCGCGGGTCACAGGAAAGTCACGGGAGGGCCTGGACGTACGCTCCCGCCATGAGCACTCCAGAGACATCACGTTTTGTACGGCTTCGGGTGGAACTCGTCCTCGAGGTCGACGACGCGGACGCGGTCACCAAGTCCGCACTGCGCCGGATCGCCGACGAGGCCGAGACGCCGGCGGCGGAACGGGCGCACGCCGAGGGCGCTGTGACGGAAGACACCGCGGAGGCCCTCGCCTACCTCGTGGACCCGTTCGACCTGGTCAGCCAGGTGCCGGGGGTGGAGCTCCAGCAGGCCTCCTGGAGCAGTGAGCGGATCGACTACGACCCCGATTCGCCGGAGTGGGACCTCGACGAGGATGATGGCGACGACAGCGACGGCTGAGCTGCTCGGGAAACTCGTGACCCCGGGCGGCAACCGCCGCCCGGGGTCTTGGCGTCTCAAGCGGCGCACCGACCGCACCCGTATCGACCGGCCCCGTCCGTCACGGACGTGGTGATCCCCACACCTGCGCGACCTGGGGAACCGGACGAACCGGTCGTAGCGTTGAAAGTTCCGGACGAGGACTCACGGGTCCCGACGGGGGCACTCAGTGGTGACGGGGACAGACGGGGACACTCGGGGTTTTGGGGAAATCGGCAACGATGGAGAAGCGTGTGATGACGGTCAGTAAGCGGCGCAAGGGCCTGACGGTCGCGTCCGCACTGCTCGGCGGAGTGCTGATGCTCTCGGCGTGTTCAGGAGGCGACGACAGCGCCTCCGGGAGCGACGGAGGCGACAGCTCCCAGTCGAAGGTCGACGAGGCCGCGGCGAAGAAGGCCTCCGAGGCCCAGATCAAGATCACACCCGAGGACGGCTCCGACAACGCCTCCATCAACAACTCCGCCGCCGTCACCGTGAGCAAGGGCACGCTCACGAACGTGAAGATGACGACGTCGGAGGGCACCGAGGTCAGCGGCCAGATATCCGCCGACAAGACCAGCTGGAAGCCCACCACCCAGCTGGAGCGGTCCACCACCTACAAGCTGTCGGCCGAGGCGAAGGACTCCGACGGTCGCGTCGCCCACGAGAACGCCTCGTTCACCACGGTCTCCCCGGCCAACAGCTTCATCGGCAACTTCACCCCGGACGACGGCACCACCGTGGGCGTCGGCATGCCGGTCTCGATCAACTTCGACAAGGCGATCACCAACAAGGCGGCCGTCCAGAAGGGCATCAAGGTCAGCACGACCGGCGGCCAGGAGGTCGCCTGCCACTGGTTCAACGCCAACCGCATGGACTGCCGCCCCGAGGACTACTGGAAGGAAGGCTCCACCGTCACGCTGAAGCTCGCGCTCGACGGTGTCGAGGGAGCCAAGGGCGTCTTCGGCGTCCAGCAGAAGACGGTCACCTTCAAGATCGGCCGCAACCAGGTCTCGTACGTCGACGCGAAGACCAAGCAGATGAAGATCACGCAGGACGGCAAGGTCGTCCGCACGATCCCGATCTCCGCCGGCTCGCCCGAGAACAAGACCTACGAGGGCATCATGGTGATGTCCGAGAAGTTCAAGGAGACGCGCATGAACGGCGCGACCGTGGGCTTCACGGACGACGACGGCAAGGGCGAGTACGACATCAAGGACGTGCCGCACGCCATCCGCCTCTCCAGCTCCGGCACGTTCATCCACGGCAACTACTGGGGCGCGAAGTCCATCTTCGGCAGCGTGAACACCAGCCACGGCTGCGTCGGCCTGCAGGACGCCAAGGGTGCCAACGACCCGAACACGCCGGGCGCGTGGTTCTACAACAACTCGATGATCGGTGACGTCGTGGTCGTCGAGAACACCGGCGACAAGACCATCGCGCCGGACAACGGCCTCAACGGCTGGAACATGAGCTGGGCCGACTGGAAGGCCGGCTCGGAGCTCTGACGGTCAGCTCGGCCGCACTGAGGAAAGGCCGCCGCCCACCCCGGACCAGGGGTGGGCGGCGGCCTTTCCTCTCTTCTCATCCAGCTCTTATGCGCGGCTCAAGCCCTCATCACAGACGGTCCTTAGCTTGCCGCCATGTTCTTCACCTACCTGAGGCGCGAGTTGCGCCGCCGCAGAAAAGCGGCCCTCGTCGTCGCCTCCGGACTCGCGCTGGGCATCGCGCTGGTCATCGTCGTCACGTCCGTGTCCGCCGGCATGGGCAGGGCGCAGGACAAGGTCCTCCAGTCGCTGTACGGACTGGGCACGGACATGACCGTCACCAAGGCGGCGGCACCGGCCGGGAGCGGCTCCGAGCGGCCGCGCTTCCGCTTCGACGCCCAGGACGACGGCTCGGGCGGTGAGCAGAGCAGCGACCGAGTCATGGTGCAGGGCTTCCAGACGCTGGCGGGTTCGACCGTGGGCAAGGTCGACGCGCAAAGCGGCGTCGCGGACGCGGTGGGCGGGCTGAGCCTCCAGGTCGTCAAGGTCAGCGGCGCGTTCACGCGGGGCCGGTTCGAGCAGCGTGAGGGCGGCGGCGGACAGCCCGGCGGCCGGGGCGGGGCCCAGCCCTCCCCGCAGGGCCGTGTCGAGGGCGGCGGCGCCGACTTCGACGTCAACAACTACTCCGTCTACGGCACCGACGTCACCAAACCGGCCCTCGGCCCGCTGACCTCCTCGAAGATCACCAGCGGCCGTACGTTCACGACGAGCGAGGCGGACGCGAAGGTCGCCGTGGCGGACTCGGCGTACGCCAAGGAGAAGAAGCTCAAGGCCGGCTCCACGGTCACCGTCAAGAGCACCGAGTTCACGGTGGTCGGCATCGCCACGGCCGACAGCGGGGACGCGGCCGCCGACCTCTACATCCCGCTGAAGCGGGCGCAGACGCTGGCCGACGCCAAGGACAAGGTCACCACGATCTACGTCAAGGCCACCGACTCCCAGCGGATCGGCGGCGTCAAGTCCCAGATCCGGAAGAACGTCCCGGGCACGACGGTCACCACCTCCGCGGACCTCGCCGACACCGTCTCCGGTTCCCTGTCCACGGCCTCCTCCCTCGCCGCGAGCGTCGGAACGTGGCTGTCGATCGTGGTCCTCGTGGCCGCGTTCCTGGTGGCGGGCCTGCTGACGTCCTCGGCGGTCTCCCGCCGGGTACGCGAATTCGGCACGCTCAAGGCACTGGGCTGGAAGTCGGGCCGGGTGACGCGGCAGGTGGTCGGAGAGGCGGTGGTCAACGGCCTGGTGGGCGGGGCGCTGGGGATCGCGCTGGGGCTGGCGGGGGCGTATGCCGTGACCGCCGTGAGTCCCACGCTGCAGGCGCAGTTGGGCGGGGCAGGCGGGGCCGGTGGCGGCGGCTTCGGGGGCTTCAGGGGCGGCCCGGGCCGTGCGGCGGCGGCCAGGACCCTCGATGTCGCCCTCACCGCCCCGGTCAGCCTGACGACCATCGCCCTCGCGGTCGCCCTGGCCGTGGCGGGCGGGCTGACCGCCGGTGCGTTCGGCGGCTGGCGGGCCTCCAGGCTCCGCCCGGCGGACGCCCTGCGCCGAGTCGAGTAGCGGGCACAGCCCTCACCCACAGACGATTCCAGGAGCCCCACATGTACGAACTCAGAGCCGTGACCAAGCACTACACCCGGTCCAAAGACACCGTCCACGCCCTCGACGGCATAGACCTGACCATCCCCGACGGCGACCGACTGGTCATCCAGGGCCCCACGGGCGGCGGCAAATCCACCCTGCTCCAGATGCTCGGCGGACTGGACCGCCCGACCTCGGGCGAAATCGTCCTGGACGGCACCGACCTCGCCGCACTGCCGGAGGCGCGACTGACCCGCGTAAGAAGCGAAAGCATCGGTTTCGTCTTCCAGTCCTTCAACCTCATCCCGACGCTCACCGCGCAGGAAAACGTGGAGACCGCCCTCGTCCCCCTCGGCGTGAAGCCGAGACAGCGCCGCGAACAGGCCGCCGAGGCACTGAAATCGGTCGGTCTCGGCGAGCGCCTCGCGCATCTGCCCGGCGAGATGTCCGGCGGTCAGCAGCAGCGCGTCGCCATCGCCCGGGCCCTGGTGAAACAGCCGAAGGTGCTCCTCGCAGACGAACCCACCGGCAACCTCGACGAGTCGATGCGCGACGAGATCATGGACGTACTGATCCGCATGTGGAAAGAGCTCGGCCTCACTTTCGTGATGGTCACCCACGACTCGGCCCTCGCGGACAAAGCCCCGCGCGTGGCGACCATCCGCAAGGGCCGGATCACCGTCAGGGAGAACACGCGTGCGTAACCGCCCGGCCCTGTAACGGAGTTCCTGCGGCCGTGTAACAGCCGGCCGACGGATTTCTTACCTTGTTCTCATCTATTGAGCACCTGATCACCCCTCGGCATACTGCGTATTCCGGGGGGCGTACGGGCACGTGTACGAGACCACCCCCGGCCGGGTGAACGGGGAATTCACCCGGTTCTTCTGCAAGGGGGAAACTTGCGCAGACACGTGAAAAGGGCGTGCGCGGCCACGGTCGCCACAGCGGCGGCCGTGGCCCTGGCGGCGGGTATGACCAGCCCGGCGTCGGCCGACGGCGAGCGGGCGGCAGCGGCCGCCAAGCCGGCGTCCCAGACCGCCAAGCACCGCATCACACTGATCACCGGCGACCGCGTCGTCCTGGACGCCAAGGGCCGTGTCATCGGCCTGGAGCACGCCAAGGGCCGTGAGAACGTGCCCGTCCAGGTCCGCAAGGTCGACGGCCACACTCTCGTCATCCCGGCCGACGCGGCCCGTCTGGTCGCCACCGGCAAGCTCGACCAGCGGCTCTTCGACGTCACCGAGCTCAACAAGTCCACGACCCGCAAGGCCCAGAAGAAGGGCCTGAAGGTCATCGTCGGCTACCAGGGCGGCGCCGCGGCGACCAAGGCCGACGTCCGCGACGCCGGCACCCTGCGCCACGCGCTGAAGTCCGTGAACGCGGACGCGGTGCAGACTCCGCAGAAGGACACGCCCGAGCTCTGGGACGCGGTCACCAACGGCGAGAAGACCGCCTCCGGTATCGCGCACGTCTGGCTCGACGGCGTCCGCAAGGCCAGCCTCGACAAGTCCGTCCCGCAGATCGGCACCCCCAAGGCGTGGGCGGCCGGCTACGACGGCAAGGGCGTCAGGATCGCCGTCCTGGACACCGGTGTCGACGCCACCCACGACGACCTCAAGGGTCAGGTGGTGGGCGCCAAGAACTTCACCACCTCGCCCGACGCCACCGACAAGGTCGGCCACGGCACCCACGTCGCGTCCATCGCGGCCGGCACCGGCAAGAAGTCCGGCGGCAAGTACAAGGGTGTCGCGCCCGGCGCGAAGATCCTCAACGGCAAGGTCCTCGACGACGGCGGATTCGGCAGCGACTCCGAGATCCTCGCCGGCATGGAGTGGGCCGTCGCCGAGGGCGCCGACGTCATCAACATGAGCCTGGGCGGCGGCGACACGCCCGCGATCGACCCGCTGGAAGCGGCGGTGAACAAGCTGTCCGACGAGAAGGGCGTCCTGTTCGCCATCGCGGCCGGCAACGAGGGCGACTTCGGTGAGCAGACCGTCGGCTCTCCGGGCAGCGCCGCCGCGGCCCTGACCGTCGGCGCGGTCGACGACAAGGACAAGCTGGCCGACTTCTCCAGCCGCGGCCCCGGCATGGACGGTGCCCTCAAGCCGGACGTGACCGCGCCCGGCGTGGACATCACCGCGGCCTCAGCCCCGGGCAACGCGATAGCCGGGGAGGTCGGCGAGAAGCCGGCCGGCTACATGACGATCTCCGGTACGTCGATGGCGACGCCGCATGTCGCGGGCGCGGCGGCGATCCTCAAGCAGCAGCACCCGCAGTGGAAGTACGCCGAGTTGAAGGGCGCCCTCACCGGCTCCACCAAGGGCGGCAAGTACACCCCGTTCGAGCAGGGTTCGGGCCGGATCCAGGTCGACAAGGCCATCAAGCAGTCCGTGATCGCCGAGCCGGCCTCGGTCGGCTTCGGGGTGCAGCAGTGGCCGCACACCGACGACAAGCCGGTCACCAAGGAGCTGACGTACCGCAACCTCGGTACGAAGGACGTCACGCTGAAGCTGGCGTCGACGGCCACCAACCCGAAGGGCCAGGCCGTCCCGGCCGGCTTCTTCAAGCTCGGCGCCACCTCGGTGACGGTCCCGGCCGGCGGCAAGGCCTCCGTGCCGTTCACCGTCAACACCAAGCTGGGCGGCACCGTCGACGGCGCCTACTCGGCGTACGTGACGGCGACGGGCGGCGGCCAGACCGTCCGCACGGCGGCGGCGGTGCAGCGCGAGGTCGAGTCGTATGACGTGACGCTGAAGTTCCTCGACCGCGACGGCAAGGCGGCGAAGAACTACAGCGCCGACCTGACCGGCATCGCGGGCCTGGGCAAGGGCAAGGGGGCCATGCCGTACGACGAGGACGGCACCGTCACCACTCGTCTCCCCAAGGGCGCCTACGTCCTCAACACGAACATCTATGCGGGCGACGACCCGGAGAAGTTCGAGGGCGTCGACTGGCTCGCCCAGCCCAAGCTGAACCTCAGCAAGAACACGACGATCACGCTGGACGCCCGCAAGGCCAAGCCGGTGGACATCACCGTCCCGGCCGCAGGCGCCAAGTCGGAGTTCGCCTCGGCCGACTACACCGTGGAGGCCGGTGACAGCAGCTACGGCTTCGGCTGGTGGCTGGACTCCTACGACAAGTTCCGCAGCGCCCACGTCGGCCCGCAGATCACCGACGGTTCGGTGACCCAGCAGTGGGACGGCCACTGGTCCAAGGGCGCCAAGGAGGAGTACAACGTCATCGCCGGCGGCCCGGTCAAGCAGCTCGCCACCGGCTTCACCAAGCACTACAAGGCGAGCGAGCTCGCCACGGTGAAGGCCGGCCTCGGTGGTCCCGCGAGCGGCAAGAAGGGCTCGATCAACGCGGTGGGCTGGATGCCGTGGAGCACCGGCGCCTCCTCGATCGGCATCCAGCAGACCCTGCCCGGCACGCGCACGCTCCACCTGTCCGCCCAGGGCGGCGTGCAGTGGCAGCTCGAGTTCGCGCAGACCGGCGGTGTGGACGCGGACGGCTTCCCGGTCGAAGAGGCCGCCTACGCAATGGGCACGCACAAGTTCGCCGCCGGCAAGAGCTACTCGAAGACCGTCAACACGGCTGTCTTCGGCCCGCGCCTGAGCGGTGACTTCGGTGTCTTCCGTGAGGGCAACGAGATCTACGGTTCCCTGCCGCTGTTCGCCGACGGCAAGGGCAACGTGGGCTACTCGAAGTTCTCCGCGGTCGACACGACCCTGTACCGCAACGGCACCAAGGTCGGCAGCAACGACGACCCGCTGTTCGGCGACAAGCAGTTCAAGGTCCCGGCCGGTGACGCCGCGTACAAGCTGACGACGTCGGTCAAGCGCAGCGTCAAGGTCGCGGCGGCTTCCACCCGCATCGACGCCAGCTGGACGTTCCGCTCGAAGAAGACCAACGACATCACGAAGCTGCCCGCCTCCACGGCCCGCTTCCACGCGGTCACCGGCCTGGACAGCAAGGTCCCGGCCGGCAAGACCGTCAAGGTCCCGGTCACCGTCGAGGGCGCGGCCAAGGGCGGCAACCTGAAGTCGCTGTCGGTGTACGCGTCGTACGACTACGGCAAGACCTGGAAGAAGCTCACTGTCAAGGACGGCAAGGTGAGCGTCAAGAACCCGGCGAAGGGGAAGGCCATCTCCTTCCACGCCAAGATCGCCGACAAGAAGGGCAACAAGTCGACGATCTCGATCTACAACGCGTACTACGGCAAGTAAGCGGTAGCGCAAGCGCGTTGACGGCCCGTCGGGAGCTTCGGCTTCCGGCGGGCCCACCGCATCAGTAGGGTCCTCGACCGCCGCAGTCGCGCAGGGCGCGCTGCTGGAGCTGAAGGAGGCCGAGCCGCGGCTGTCCGCGATGCGGAGGCTGATGCGGGAGGACCTCGGCATCGTCGACTGAGGCCGGGGGGCCTACGCGCAGGCGGCTGAGGTGGGGCCGGCTGAGGCGCAGGCCGCTGAGGTGGGGGCGACTGAGGTGCGGGTGGCTGTCACTCCGACGGTGTCGAAGCCTTGGTACCCGAGCGGGTCGCGTCCGCCCCCCAGCTCGCCAGCAGCCGCAACGCCTCGGCCGACGGCGTGCCCGGTTCCGCGTGGAACGTGATCAGGGACTGCTCGCCGTCGTCGACCAGACGGAACGTCTCGAAGGAGAGAGTCAGCTCGCCGACCAGAGGGTGACGCACGCGCTTGACGCCGTAGCTCTTCTCCTTGACGTCATGGGCGGCCCAGAGGCGGCGGAAGTCCTCGCTCTTCACCGAGAGCTCACCCACCAGGGCCGACAGCCGCGGGTCGTCCGGGTGACAGCCCGCGTCCATGCGCAGGTAGCCGACGATGTCGGACGCCTTCTGGTCCCACTCCACGAACAGCTCGCGGTACTCGGGCCTGAGGAACACCATCCGCGCCCAGTTCCGCTCCGGCGCCGGGAGCTCGGCCCAGTCACCGAAGAGGGCCGCGGCCATCCGGTTCCAGGCCAGGATGTCCGAGCGGCGCCCGACGATGTACGCGGGGACGCTTTCGATCGAGGCCAGCAGATGCCGCAGCGCCGGCCGCACCTGCTGGCTGCGCGCCATCGGCTTCTTCTTGTGCTGCTTCGGCTTCGCCAGATGCATCAGGTGCGCGTGCTCGGCGTCGCTCAGCCGCAGGGCGCGCGCGATCGCGTCCAGCACCTCCGCCGAGACGTTGTTCCCGTTGCCCTGCTCCAGCCGCGTGTAGTACGCCACGGACACCCCGGCCAGCTGCGCGAGCTCCTCGCGGCGCAGCCCGGGAACCCGCCGGCGCCCGAAGTCGGGCAGTCCCACGTCCTCCGGCTTCAGCCGGGCACGCCGTGTGCGCAGGAACTCACTGAGATCAGCGCGCCGGTCCAGGCCGCCACCGGCCGTCTGTGCGGGTTCGGGCTGTTCGTCCATGCGGTCCAGTATTCACGGTCGTACGCATACAAGCCTGACCCCGCCAGTGGTACGCACCGTGTGCGTACGCAAAACCGTGGTCTGGGTGAGCGCTCGTGGATCGGGCACCCTGGTGGTCGTGCCCGGTCAGAAGATCCAGAAAGCAGCCGGGCACACAACCCCGCTAGGAGAACCCCCGGCATGACCACTGCTGCTGCGTACGCCGCTCCCGCCCCCAAGGCTCCGCTGGAGCGCACCACCATCGAGCGTCGCGAGGTCCGCGAGTTCGACGTCCTGATCGACATCAAGTTCTCCGGCATCTGCCACTCCGACATCCACCAGGCACAGGAGGGCTGGGGCGAGGCGATCTTCCCGATGGTCCCCGGCCACGAGATAGCCGGTGTCGTCTCCGCGGTCGGCTCGGGCGTCACCAAGTTCGCCGTGGGCGACCGCGTGGGCGTCGGGTGCATGGTCGACTCCTGCCGCGAGTGCGAGAACTGCAAGGCCGGCCGTGAGCAGTACTGCGTCCAGGGCAACGTCCCGACGTACAACGGCATCGGCAAGGACGGCGAGCCCACCTACGGCGGCTACGCGCAGAACGTCGTCGTCGACGAGAACTTCGTCGTCCGCATCCCCGACGGCCTCTCCCTCGACGTCGCGGCCCCGCTGCTGTGCGCCGGCATCACCCTCTACTCGCCGCTCAAGCGCTTCGGCGCCGGCCCCGGCAAGAAGGTCGCGATCGTCGGCCTGGGCGGCCTCGGCCACATGGGCGTGAAGATCGCCCACGCGCTCGGCGCCGAGGTGACCGTGCTGTCGCAGTCCCTGCGCAAGCAGGAGGACGGCCTGCGACTGGGCGCGGACCACTACTACGCCACCAGCGACCCGAAGACCTTCGAGGAGCTGGCGGGCACGTTCGACCTGATCGTGTCCACCGTGTCGGCCCCGCTGGACTTCAACGCCTATCTGTCGCTGCTGAAGACCGAGGGCACGCTGGCCAACGTCGGCGCCCCCGAGGAGCCCGTCTCCCTCAACCTCTTCTCGGTGATCGGCGGCGGCAAGACCCTCGCCGGCTCCATGATCGGTGGCATCGCGGAGACCCAGGAGATGCTGGACTTCTGCGCCGAGCACGGCCTCGGCGCCGAGATCGAGCTGATCCGCGGTGACCAGATCAACGAGGCGTACGAGCGGGTCCAGGCCAGCGACGTGCGCTACCGGTTCGTGATCGACACGGCCACCATCTGAGACCGGACGGTTTCGCGGCCCTGAGGCCCCGGCGCGCGCCGGGGCCTCAGGGCCTTCGTGATGCGCGAGAGTGCGCACGCGGGGTACACATGGGGGAGTGGACCAGGGGGGTCCACCAGGTATGTCAGGGGAGGCCCACCATGACCGTGCAGCTGAACCACACCATCGTCGCGGCCCACGACAAGCGCGCCTCGGCCCGCTTCCTCGCCGACATCCTGGGGCTCGACGTGAGTCCGCCCTACGGTCCGTTCCTCCCGGTCGAGATCCCCAACGGCGTGACGCTCGACTTCATGGACAGCCCCGGCGCCATCACGCCGCAGCACTACGCCTTCCTCGTCTCGGAGGACGAGTTCGACGAGATCTTCGGCCGCATCCAGCGGGCCGGCCTGACGTACTGGGCGGACCCGTTCCACAGCCGCCCCGGCGAGATCAACCACAACGACGGCGGCCGCGGGGCCTACTTCGACGACCCCGACGGCCACCGCCTGGAGATCATCACGAGGCCCTACGGCAGCGGCGGCTGAACCGTCCGCACCCCTTCTCGTCACATCGTCGCGCCGCCGCGCGTCATACCGGCGAAGGCGACATCACCCGACGAAGAGCTGGGGAGCAGTCATGACCTCACCGATCCTGGTCACCGGCGGCACGGGCACCCTGGGCGGCCACGTCGTCCCGCTGCTGCGCGCGTCCGGCCACGACGTGCGGATCCTCACCCGGCACGCCCGCCCCGCCGCGAACGGTGTCGAGTACGTCACCGGCGACCTGCTGAAGGGCGAGGGTGTCGAGGCCGCCGTGGACGGCGCGGAGACCGTGCTGCACCTGGCGGGCGGCCCCAAGGCCGACGACGAGGCGACCCGCGCCCTGGTGCGCGCCGCGTCCCGGGCCGGCGTACGCCACCTGCTCTACATCTCGGTCATCGGCGCCGACCGGGTGCCGCTGGCCTGGATGCGGACGAAGCTGGAGTCGGAGCGGGCCGTCGCCGACTCGGGCATCCCGTGGACGACCCTGCGCGCGGCCCAGTTCCATGACCTCGCGCTGGCCATGGTCGAGAAGATGGCGAAGCTGCCGGTGTTCCCGGTCCCCGGCGGCCTCCGGCTCCAACCGGTCGACTCGCGCGAGGTCGCCGCCCGCCTCGCGGAACTGACCCTCGGCGCCCCGTCCGGCCCGGTCCCGGACCTGACCGGGCCGAACCTCTACGACCTCGCCGCCCTGGCCCGCCCCTACCTCCGCCTGCGCGGCAGGCGTCGCCCCATGCTCCCGGTGCGCATCCCCGGGAAGGCGGGGCGGGCGTACCGGGCGGGGGCGAACCTGACACCGGCCGGGGCGGAGGCGGGGAAGCGGACGTGGGAGGAGTTCCTGGGGGAGAAGCTGGGCCAGGTCTCCGCAGAGTCCCGCCGGCCTCCGGGCGGACGGCACGACCTTACGGACATCTCCTAGGAGCCCTGCCCCGCCCCACCGGGCCGGTCCTGCTCCTCGAAGGTCCACACCGCGCGGGACCCCGGGCCGACCACGAGGGCCGAGTGGCCGATCCGCTCCACGTGCCGGTAGGACACCGGCTGGTTCAGCGACATCTCGACCTGCCTGAGGCCCACCCGGTCCAGAGGCACGGAGTCGAACCGGATCGTGGTGCCGCCGCCCTTCGCGACGACGCCCCCGCCCGGCAGGGACCGGACGGCGAACCCGCCGGCCTTCAGCAACGGCACCGTGTTGGCGAGATCGCGTGCGGTCACCGCGAGCCGGATGCCGGTCACGTCCCGCATCGGATGGCCGCGGTAGGCGTCGGGCAGGTAGCGCTCCCGGCCCACGTCGCCGGGGTGGGAGGCGGGCTCGGTGTTGCCGCGCGGGTCGGCGAAGTACTCCGGCCGGTACTCCATCCCCCAGGCGCCGAAGAGGTCGTACTGGTCGGTGGTGAAGACGGCGTCGAACCAGGGCACGGGGACGCCGTCGCCGAAGTCGCGTGTCTGCTGGAACTCGACCGGGTCGGTGATCCCCGACGCGCGCAGCCGCTCGATCACCGTGGGCAGGTCCCCGGCGCGCTCGGTCGACACGCCCAGGCCGGCGGAGCCGAGGGTGCCGTCCTTGCCGGGCACGTCCCCCACCCCGAACAGCTCGAAGTACGTCTCGCGGCCCATCAGATAGCGGCCGGTCCAGGTCTGCCCGCCGGAGCCGGTCGTGGTACGGACCTGGAAGTCGGCGAAGTCCCTCAGATAGGAGGAGTGCTCGATGGCGTCCGCGGTCGCCCGGTCGAGCACTCCGTAGGCGTGGTTGTAGAACAGCAGTTGCCGCCCGGTCGCCGTCCCGTTCTCGTCGGCCCTTGCCGTGCCCGCCCCGCCCTGGACCGCCCCCGCGAGGGCCAGAGCGATGACCGTGATCAGCTGTAACGCTCGTCTGAGAACCATGCGAGGGAGCGTAGAGCGGGAGGAATCGCTTCCGCTGCGGATTGTGCCCTTTGCGGGGTCAGGCCTTGGTCAGTGGGGATGTCGGCGGCGACGCCGGTGGTGATGCGAGCGGGGGCTCCTGCCCGCCCATGTCGAGCCGGAACGGCGGGTACTGGTCGGTCATGAGCGCGGCGTAGGCCGTCACCCGTGCCGTCCAGCGGGCGAGGCCGATCAGGAAGTCGAAGAGGTGCCGCGGGTAGCGGGCGGTGAAGAGCAGGATGACCACGGCGACCAGGGAGAGATAGGGCATCAGCCCGCCGCCCCGCCAGCCGTCCCCGCCGTCCCAGCCCCAGCCGCCACCGGCGATGATCGCGACGGCGATGTACTGGGGGATCGCCAGCAGCCACCACTTCACCAGCACCAGTCCGCGTGACAGCCGCTCGGGGTAAGTGACGTCGAAGCGGGCCGGGTAGTCGGGCACGTCGGCGAGGGTGAACGGCGGGTACCGGTCGGTGCCGAGCGCGGTGTGCGCGTAGTAGCTGACCCGCCAGTTCCAGCGCAGCACGCCGACGTTGAAGTCGAAGAGGGGCCGCGGGTAGCGGGCGGTGAACAGGATGGCGAAGAAGGCGATCACGGTCACGACGGCGAACGCGATCCACAGGAACACCAGCACGATGTAGTGCGGGATGGCGAGCAGCCACTTCACCAGCCACATCCACCGGGACAGGCGAGGATCGACGGACGCCTCCAGACGCACGGGTGACGCGGCGACAGGAATCATGGGGCGGCCCTCCCTTCGCCTGCAGACTCGCAGGCGAGGAGAGGCCCCGCGACCTGAGCGGGGCCGTTCGCGCGTCGGGTCGCCCCTACGGGGCCACTACGGCCGCGCTACGGCCACTACGGGCCGCTATGACGGGACGGTGGCTCCGGAGCCCGGTTCGTCGGTCCCCGGTTCGCCGGCTCCCTGTCCGCCGGCTCCTTGTCCGCCGGTCCCCGATTCGCCCGCCGGGTCGACGAGCTGCTCGCGCACGTAGTTCCAGACCACGGCGATCAGCGCGGCGATCGGCACGGCGAGCAGGCTGCCCACGATGCCGGCCAGGCTGCCGCCCAGGGTCACCGCGAGCAGCACGACGGCCGCGTGCAGGCCGAGACCCCGGCTCTGGATCATGGGCTGGAAGACGTTGCCCTCCAGCTGCTGCACCACCACGATGATGACCAGCACGATCAGCGCGTCCGTCAGGCCGTTGGAGACGAGCGCGATGAGCACCGCGACGAAGCCGGCGAACAGGGCTCCGATGATCGGCACGAACGCCGAGACGAAGGTCAGCACCGCCAGCGGGAGCACCAGCGGGACGCCCAGCACCCACAGGCCCAGGCCGATCAGGACGGCGTCGAGCAGGCCGACGGCCGCCTGGGACCGCACGAAGGCGCCCAGGGTGGCCCAGCCGCGTGCGAACACGGTCGGCACGTCCGTGGCGAGCCGGCCGGGCAGCTGACGGGACAGCCACGGCAGGAACCGCGGGCCGTCCTTGAGGAAGAAGAACATCAGGAAGAGCGCGAGAACGGCGGTGACGACGCCGTTCACCACGGTGCTCACCCCGGTGACGACAGCGCCCACCATGCTGCCGACGCCCTCCTGGGCGCGGGAGACCGCGCTGTCGAACGCCTGGTTGATCTGCGCGTCCCCGATGTTCAACGGCGGCCCGGCGGCCCACTCGCGCAGCCGCTGGATCCCCTCCACGACACCGTCGGTCAGCTCTCCCGACTGGGACGCCACCGGCACGGCGATCAACGCCACCACGCCGACGGCCACCAGCAGGAACAGCACGGTCACGACCGACGCGGCCAGCGCGGGCGGCCACCCGCGCCGGCGCAGGAACCGGGCCATGGGCCAGGTCAGCGTGGTCAGCAGCAGCCCGACCACGAGCGGCCACACCACGGACCACATCCGGCCCAGCAGCCACAGGGCCACGGCCGACATGGCGAACACCAGCAGCAACTCGGCGGAAACCCGCGCGGATATCCGCAACGCGGCACGGGATCTGTCAGAACTCAGGGGCGCAGTCACGCAGGCACCCTATTGGCTGCCCGGACACGAGCAGCAGCCCCGTCCCTCAGATCCCGGCGGTCACCCGCCGGCCTTGGCCACCCCGATCGGGCAGGACACCCCTGTGCCGCCGATACCGCAGTAGCCCGCCGGGTTCTTGTCCAGGTACTGCTGGTGGTAGCCCTCCGCCGGGTAGAAGGGGCGGCCCCGCGTCGGCACGATCTCCGTGGTGATGTCGCCGTAGCCGGAGGACGTGAGGACCTTCTGGTACTCCTGGCGGGAGGACTTGGCGGTGGCCTCCTGCTCGGGGGTGTGGGTGTAGATCGCCGAGCGGTACTGCGTGCCCACGTCGTTGCCCTGGCGGAAGCCCTGCGTGGGGTCGTGGGACTCCCAGAACGTCTTCAGGAGGCGCTCGTACGAGATCTGCTCCGGTCGAAGACCACGCGCACGACCTCGGTGTGGCCGGTCAGGCCCGAGCAGACCTCCTCGTACGTGGGGTTCTCGGTGTGGCCGCCCTGATAGCCGACGAGGGTCGTCCAGACACCGGCCGGGAGCTGCCAGAACGTGCGCTCGGCGCCCCAGAAGCAGCCCAGGCCGAAGTCGGCCCTCTCCAGGCCCTCGGGGTAGGGGCCGAGCAGCGGGTTGCCGAGGACGGTGTGGCGGTCGGGGACCGTGAACGCCGGCTCCGGGCGGCCGGACAGTGCCTGCTCGGGGGTGGGCAGCTGGGATGTACGGCGGTGCGGGAACATGCGGTCTCCAATCGGGGCGACGCCCTCTGCAACGAGCCCCGACCTCCCGGAATTCCGGCGGGGATCCGGCCCCGGCGGGGCTCAGTGCGGCAGGCTCGCCGGGCTGCCGCCGTTCGCCTCGTAGCCGGCCACCGCCAGCGCCCGGTACACCGCGAACTCCGCCGCCGGGTCGCCGGACAGGGTCCAGGGCAGGGCGCCCACGTGACCGTCGATGTGGATCAGCTGGTTCATGGCCTCCGACCAGCGCTCGCTGCGGACCAGGAAGAACATCAGCAGGTGCCGCACATGCGCCAGCATCGGGTCGTCGGGGCGGGCCGAGTGCACCGCGTGCAGCGCGCCGTGGACCGCCTTCGTGACGACCTCGCTCTGCCAGAAGCTGCCGACGAGGGTCACCTCTGGGAGGTGCTCGAACACCGCGAAGAGGGGCATCGCCGAGAGGAGGGAGCCCCGGGGTGCCCGGGCCGCCGCGGCCTCGGCGAACGCGTACGCCTCCGCCCGGGAGCCGTGCCACTTCTCGCACCAGTAGTGCAGCGCGGCCAGGTGCGCCCCCATGTGGGCCGGGGCGCGGTCCAGGATCTTCAGCCAGACCTGCTCGAAGTCCTTCTGGGAGTAGCCGAGACCACGGGCCACCGACAGTTCGACGATGTACGGGATCGGGTCACCGGGGGCCAGCAGCGCCGCGTCACCGCACGCCGTCTTCGCCTCCTCCATGATGATCCGGAACTCGTCGGTCCCGGGCGTCGCCGTCCGCCACGCCTGCTGCACCAGGAACTCGGCGTGCACCGCCGCACCGCCCGCGTCCTTGGGCGCCTCGGCCCGCCACACGCGCAGCCACTGCCCGCCCGGCGCCTCGCTCACCCCGCCGGGCCGCTGCGACAGCTCCAGCGAGGCAGCGCCCGCGAAGGCCTGCACACGCTGCCAGCGCCGCTCGCCCTCCGCCTCCGTGCCCGCCAGGAGCTGCTGTGCGGCGCGGTGGTCCCGCGTGCGCTGCACCACGTCCAGGACGTCCAGCAGGTCCTGGTCGGGGCCGGGCATGCGGATGTCGAGCTCCTCCTCGAGGACGAAGCCGTAGTTCGCCGGGTCCGCGGCGTCCGGGTGGTCGGGCGAGACCAGCCCTATCGCACCGCCGCGCCTGCGCCGCAGGAAGGGGAGCAGCACGAAGCCCAGCATGACCAGCGCGATCAGGACCCAGAGAATCTCCATGCAACAAGCGAACCAGACGGCGCCGACAATTGGCCAACCTGCTCCCGGAACCTGTGGAAAACTCCCTCTCGCCCCGTCCCCCGGCACTCTTCGCGTCGGCGCACTACCCTCGGTGCTCATGAGCGACAGGCACATCAGTCAGCACTTCGAGACGCTCGCGATCCACGCGGGCAACACCGCCGACCCCTTGACGGGTGCGGTCGTCCCGCCGATCTACCAGGTCTCGACCTACAAGCAGGACGGCGTCGGCGGCCTGCGCGGCGGCTACGAGTACAGCCGCAGCGCCAATCCCACCAGGACCGCGCTGGAGGAGAACCTCGCCGCCCTGGAGGGCGGCCGCCGCGGTCTCGCGTTCGCGTCCGGGCTGGCGGCCGAGGACTGCCTGCTGCGTACGCTGCTCAGCCCCGGTGACCACGTGGTCATCCCGAACGACGCGTACGGCGGCACGTTCCGCCTGTTCGCCAAGGTCGTCGCCCGCTGGGGCGTGGAGTGGTCGGTCGCCGACACCAGCGACCCGGCGGCCGTACGGGCCGCCCTCACCCCGAAGACCAAGGTCGTCTGGGTGGAGACCCCCTCCAACCCGCTCCTGGGCATCACCGACATCGCCGCCGTCGCCCAGGTCGCCCGGGACGCGGGCGCCCGCCTCGTCGTCGACAACACCTTCGCCACGCCCTACCTCCAGCAGCCGCTGGCGCTGGGCGCGGACATCGTCGTGCACTCCCTGACCAAGTACATGGGCGGCCACTCCGACGTCGTCGGCGGCGCCCTGATCACCGGCGACGCCGGCCTGGGCGAGGAACTGGCCTTCCACCAGAACGCGATGGGCGCGGTGGCCGGGCCCTTCGACTCCTGGCTGGTGCTGCGCGGCACCAAGACCCTCTCCGTGCGCATGGACCGGCACAGCGAGAACGCGGCCAAGGTCGCCGACATGCTCACCCGGCACGCGCGCGTGAGCAGCGTGCTGTACCCGGGCCTGCCGGAGCACCCCGGTCACGAGGTCGCCGCCAAGCAGATGAAGTCGTTCGGCGGCATGGTCTCCTTCCGCGTCGAGGGCGGCGAGGAGGCGGCCGTCGAGGTCTGCAACCGCGCCAGGATCTTCACGCTCGGCGAGTCCCTGGGCGGCGTCGAGTCACTGATCGAGCACCCCGGCCGCATGACGCACGCCTCCGTGGCCGGCTCGGCCCTGGAGGTCCCCGGCGACCTGGTGCGTCTGTCCGTGGGCATCGAGAACGCCGAGGACCTGCTGGAGGACCTTCAGCAGGCGCTCGGCTAGAGCGGCCCCCTCGCGGGGTCACCAGCCGGTGAGGGGTGGAGTCGTGTCGGACGGCGGCTCCACCCACGGGCGGGCCGTCAGCGCCCACACCATGAACGCCACGGCAGCCGCGAAGAGCAGCAGCCACATCAGGCGGCGGGCGAGTGTCCTGCGCCGCAGCATGCGGCCGCCGCGGCGCACCGCCTCCGTGTGGATCTCGGGCGGCACGGGCCGTGGCGCCTGTTCCAGGAGCCGCCGTACGGCCGCCTCGCGGTCGTTGCCGCTCATGTCGCTCTCCGGTCGCCGGCCGGGTTCATGACGGCACCGCCTTCGTGGCCGTGACCGCGGGCGCAGGGCCCCGCGGCCGGTGCAGGAGGGTCGACGTCGCCCGGTGGAGAATCGCCCGTACGCGCTCCGGGGACAGCCCGAGCAGGGCCGCCGTCTGTTCCTCGGCGACGCCCTCGTGGAGCCTGAGCACCAGGATCAGCCGTTCCTGGGGGGTCAGCGGGGCCATGGGGCCGGCGGGGTGCGGCCGGGAGCGGCCGAGTCCGCCGTAGTGGTGCCACGCGCCGCGCGCGAAGCGGGTGGCCAGGTGCGAACGGGTGCGGTCGTACGGGTCGTCGGCGCGCAGCCGGTCCCAGTTGGCGTACGTGTGTGCCAGTGACAGCGTCAGCAGGCGCCGCGCGCGGGGGTTGTCGTCGGGGGATTCGGCGGTGAGCAGTGTGGCGGCGTGCAGCAGCCGCCCGGCCGCGCCCGCGACGAACGCCTCGAACTCCCGGGCGCGACGGGCTGCCCGGGACGCCTGCCGCTCCAGCACCGCGCCTCCCGCCTGACGGCGACCCTGAGGATGCGGGCACCCGGCCGTGCGCGACGGGGCCCGGTCTCATATCAGGCCAGGGACAGCCCCGGGGTCAAGAGCCGCGCACGGCTCGGACGGCGCCACGCACGCGTGGGGCCCCGCTCGTCGTGCCGTAGCAGCGCGGATCCCGCGCCGTGAGGCGTTCAGGCCGTCGACTGCGCTTCCGGTCCCGGCACGCCCTGCGCCGCCATCCGGGAGGACAGCGCGGTGTTGAAGCGCGTGAGGAGGTCACAGAACGCCTCGCGCTCATCCGGCTCCCAGTCGTGGGTCAGCTCGGCCATCAACTGCCGCCGGGAGGAGCGCACTTCCTCCAGGCGGGCCTGCCCGCGCGGGGACAGCTGCAGCACCACCGCGCGCCCGTCCTCGGGGTGCGAGGTGCGCTTGACCAGGCCGGTGTCGACGAGCGGAGCCACCTGCCGGGTGACCGTCGACGAGTCGATCCCCATGCTCGCGGCGAGCGCCTTGACGCCCATCGGGCCTTCTTTGTCGAGGCGGTTGAGCAGCAGATACGCGGCGCGGTCCATGGAGTTGCGCACCTGCCCGACTCCGCCGAGCCGGGTCTGTTCGGCACGGCGGGCGAACAGCGCCACCTCGTGCTGCAGCGTGTCGAGAAGACCGGTGTCACCGACGGTCGTCATGTCCATCGACATTTCAGGTGTTGTGGGCATGGCCGGGGGCTCACTTCGTGGAGGGCTGGCAGATTGGGGGACAGGGTACGCGGCCCGAAGGCAGGCCGTACCGGCGCTGCGCAAAGCGGGTCTCGGAGGTTGGTCACAACGGTCGTTCCCGCCTGTGGACTGCGATGCTGGAGTCATGAGCTACAGCACGGCTGACTCCTTTCGGCCCGTCACCCTCGACGACGTGCGCGGCGCGCAGAAGATGCTCTCGGGTGTGGCGAGGGTGACCGCGATGGAGGGCAGCAGGCACCTGTCCCAGATGGTCGGTGCACCGGTGCATCTCAAGTGCGAGAACCTCCAGCGGACGGGGTCGTTCAAGCTGCGCGGCGCCTACGTCCGGATCGCCGGTCTGCTGCCGGAGGAGCGCGCCGCCGGTGTCGTCGCCGCGAGCGCCGGCAACCACGCGCAGGGCGTGGCCCTGGCGTCCTCCCTGCTCGGTGTGCGCTCCACGGTGTTCATGCCGAACGGCGCCCCGCTGCCCAAGGTCAGCGCCACCCGGGACTACGGGGCGGAGGTGCGGCTGCACGGCCAGGTGGTCGACGAGACGCTGGCCGCCGCGCAGGAGTACGCGGCCGGGACGGGCGCGGTGTTCATCCACCCCTTCGACCATCCCGACGTCATCGCGGGCCAGGGCACGGTCGGCCTGGAGATCCTGGAGCAGTGCCCCGAGGTACGCACGATCCTGGTCGGGATCGGCGGGGGCGGGCTGGCCGCCGGGATCGCGGTGGCGGTGAAGTCGGTGCGGCCGGACGTGCGGATCGTGGGCGTCCAGGCGGCGGGCGCGGCGGCCTACCCGCCCTCGCTGGCGGCGGGCCGGCCGGTGACGGTCGGCAACCCGGCGACGATGGCCGACGGCATCAAGGTCGGGCGGCCCGGCGACGTGCCGTTCGGGATCATCGGTGAGCTGGTGGACGAGGTGCGCACGGTCAGCGAGGACGAGCTGTCCGCCGCGCTGCTGCTGTGTCTGGAGCGGGCCAAGCTGGTCGTGGAACCGGCCGGGGCGAGCCCGGTCGCGGCGCTGCTGAGCGAGCCCGGCGCCTTCGAGGGCCCGGTCGTCGCGGTGCTGTCCGGCGGCAACGTCGACCCGGTGCTGATGGAGCGGGTGCTGCGGCACGGCATGGCCGCGCAGGGCCGCTACCTGGCGGTCCGGCTGCGGCTGACGGACCGGCCCGGTGCTCTCGCCACTCTTCTCGGCGTGTTGTCAGTGGTCGACGCTAACGTCCTGGATGTGAGCCATGTGCGAACCGACCCACGGCTCGGGCTCACGGAGGCGGAGGTCGAACTGCACCTGGAGACGAAGGGCCCGGCGCACTGCGCCGAGGTGGGTCAGGCGCTGCGCGAGGCGGGCTATACGGTCATCGGCTGACCAGGCGCCCGAGCCGGCCGAAGATCATTTCGTCTCACGGAGTGCACCGTGGAAAAACTCATTGTGAGACGCGATACATCGCGTTATGGTGTGTCGGTGAGAACCTGCCGGACGCGTCTGTCCGGTCATCCCCGAAGACGTGGAGACTCATATGCCAGGCGCCATCTACGCCGAAGGTCTGGTCAAGACCTTCGGTGACGTAAAGGCCTTGGACGGTGTCGACCTCGACGTGCCCGAGGGCACGGTCCTCGGCCTGCTCGGGCCGAACGGCGCGGGCAAGACCACCACCGTCCGCTGCCTGACGACCCTGCTACGGCCCGACAGCGGACGGGCCGTCGTCGCGGGCCTCGACGTGCTCAAGCAGCCCGACGCGGTCCGCCGCTCCATCGGCCTGTCCGGCCAGTTCGCGGCCGTCGACGAGTACCTGACCGGCCGGGAGAACCTCCAGATGGTCGGTCAGCTCTACCAGATGCGGGCGAAGGCGGCGAAGGAGCGCGCGGCCGAGCTGCTGGAGCAGTTCCACCTCGCGGACGCGGCCGACCGCCCCACCAAGACCTACTCGGGCGGCATGCGCCGCCGCCTCGACCTCGCGGCCGCCCTGGTCGTCTCGCCGCCCGTGATGTTCATGGACGAGCCGACCACCGGCCTCGACCCCCGCAACCGCCAGCAGCTGTGGGAGGTCATCAAGCAACTCGTCTCCGGCGGCACGACGCTGCTGCTCACCACGCAGTACCTGGAGGAGGCCGACCACCTGGCGCACGACATCGCGGTGGTCGACCACGGCAAGGTCATCGCCCAGGGCACCTCCGACCAGCTCAAGGCCCGCACCGGCGGCGAGCGCGTCGAGGTCGTGGTGCACGAGCGCGAGCACATCCAGGCCGCCGCCGAGGTCCTCGCCGGCTTCGGCAAGGGCGAGACCAAGATCGAGGAGCACATGCGCAAGCTCACCGCTCCCGTGACCGGCGGCGCCAAGCTCCTCGCCGAGGTCATCCGCGAACTGGACACCCGGGGCATCGAGATCGACGACATCGGCCTGCGCCGGCCGACCCTCGACGACGTCTTCCTGTCCCTCACGGGACACGTGGCCGAGGTCAAGGACCAGGAGAACGACAAGGAGGCCGCCCAGTGAGCGCCGTCACCGACACCGTGCGGGTCGCGCCGGCCGCGAACCCGGTCAGTCAGTCGATCCGGGACTCGATGGTCGTCGCCAAGCGCAACCTGATCCGCATGTCCCGGATCCCCGAGATGATCATTTACGGCCTGATCCAGCCGATCATGTTCGTGGTGCTGTTCACCTACGTCTTCGGCGGCTCCATGCAGATCGGCAACAGCACCAGCGCCGCCGACTACAAGAACTTCCTGATGGCGGGCATTTTCGCGCAGACCGTCACGTTCGCCACCGCCAGCTCCGGTGCCGGCATCGCCGACGACATGCACAAGGGCCTCATCGACCGCTTCCGTTCCCTGCCCATGGCGCGCGGCGCGGTGCTCACCGGGCGCACCCTCGCCGACTCCGTGCAGACGGCCCTGACCCTGGTGGTCCTCGCCGTGGTCGCCCTGCTGGTCGGCTGGCGTGTCGGGTCGGACGGCAGCACCAATGCCGCCAAGGTCCTCGCCGCCTTCGGCCTGCTGCTCCTGCTCGGCTACGCGTTCACCTGGATCGGCGCCCTGATCGGCATGTCGGTCCGGACCCCCGAGGCGGCCACGTCCAGCGGTCTGATCTGGCTCTTCCCGGTGACGTTCATCTCGAACGCGTTCGTGGACACCAGCCACATGACCCCCTGGCTGCGCCACATCGCCGAGTGGAACCCCTTCAGCGCCACGGTCCAGGCCTGCCGCGTGCTCTTCGCCAACCCGGGCCAGTCGCCGTCGGACGCCTGGCCCATGCAGCACCCCGTGTGGGCCTCGCTGATCTACTCGATTCTGATCCTGGTGGTGTTCCGGACCCTGGCGGTGCGCAAGTACCGCTCGGCGACGGCATGACAGTGCCCCCGGTGCCGCAGCGGCGCCGGGGGCAGCTCAGGGCTCGGAGGGCCGGTCAGCCCTCGTACGGCTCGGCCTTGAGGATCTTCACCGCGGCCTTCTTGCCGTTCGGCAGTTCGTACTCGGCGTCCTCGCCGACCTTGTGGCCCATCACGCCGGCGCCCAGCGGCGACTGCGGCGAGTACGTCTCGATGTCGGAGCTCGCGTACTCGCGGGAGGCGAGCAAGAACGTCAGCGTGTCGTCCTCGTCACCGTCGAACGCGATCGTGACGACCATGCCGGGTGCCACCGCACCGTCCGCCGCGGGTGCCTCACCGACCTTGGCGCTCTCGAGGAGCTGGGTCAGCTGGCGCACACGGAGCTCCTGCTTGCCCTGCTCCTCCTTGGCCGCGTGGTACCCGCCGTTCTCACGCAGGTCGCCCTCCTCGCGCGCCGCGGCGATCTTCCCGGAGATCTCCGCCCGCGCGGGACCAGTAAGGTACTCAAGCTCAGCCTTGAGCTTGTTGTACGCCTCCTGGGTCAGCCAGGTGACGTTCTCGCTGGTCTGGGTCACAGGTGCTCCTCGTAGGTACTGGGATACAAAGCATCGCCCTACCCAGAAGAATGTTCCTTCACGGATGGGCGAAACCACGAGCCTAACAATTCAGGGGCCCAAGGGGGAGGACATAAGCCACCAGAATCACGTCAAGGCAGGTCAGGCCCTACGTATTCCAGGTGACGCCGGGTTGTCGTCAGCCGGCGTGGCAGCCCAGCAGCTCGGCCGTCGTCCCCGGGGAGGTCGTGCGGAGCGTGACGACCTTGTCGATGCGGGTCGCGTCCCCGTCGAAGCGGAAGTCGGCCCGGCCCACCTCGGCCCCGTTCTCGGCCTGTGAGCGCACGGTGCAGTAGCCGTCGGTGCCGGCGTCCTTGCGGACCTCCAGATGCACCTGCACGGACTCCTTGCCCGGCTCGAAGGTGATCACCTCGGCGCTGATCTCGCTCTTGGCCACGTAGTGGTAGCCGAACCAGCCGAGGAGCCCCAGCAGCGCCACCGCGAGGACGACGCCCACGACCTTGAGCGTGCGGTCGGCGCGCTCGTCCGAGGAACGGCCGTATCGGCCCTCGGGCAGTCGCGTGCTCGCCGTACTCATGATCGTCCTCCAGGCCGGGCCGGGACGAAGGTCCCGGAAGGGGCTCCAGGACCGGGTCCCGGAATTATTCGCCCCCCGATTCGGTCACTATAGAAGCCGCTGATTGCGCCGACGCACACAGGGCGCCGACTTACTGAGGATTGAGTCTTGACTGACCAGTTGCGACTGATGGCCGTTCACGCCCACCCCGACGACGAGTCGAGCAAGGGCGCTGCGACCATGGCGAAGTACGTGTCCGAGGGGGTGGACGTGCTGGTCGTGACCTGCACGGGCGGGGAACGCGGCTCCATCCTCAATCCCAAGCTCCAGGGCGACGCGTACATCGAGGAGCACATCCACGAGGTACGCAAGAAGGAGATGGACGAAGCCCGGGAGATCCTGGGCGTCAAGCAGGAGTGGCTCGGCTTCGTCGACTCGGGCCTGCCCGAGGGCGACCCGCTGCCGCCGCTGCCGGAGGGCTGTTTCGCCCTGGAGGACGTGGACCACGCGGCCGGTGAGCTGGTGCGCAAGATCCGCGCCTTCCGCCCGCAGGTGATCACCACCTACGACGAGAACGGCGGCTACCCGCACCCCGACCACATCATGACCCACAAGATCTCGATGGTGGCGTTCGAGTCGGCGGCGGACACCGAGAAGTACCCGGAGGCGGAGTACGGCCCCGCCTACCAGCCGCAGAAGCTCTACTACAACCAGGGCTTCAACCGCCCGCGCACCGAGGCCCTGCACCAGGCGATGCTCGACCGCGGCATGGAGTCCCCCTACGGGGACTGGCTCAAGCGCTGGGAGGAGTTCGGCATGAAGCAGCGCACGCTCACCACCCACATCCCGTGCGCCGAGTTCTACGAGATCCGCGACAAGGCACTGATCGCCCACGCCACGCAGATCGACCCGGACGGCGGCTGGTTCAAGGTCCCGATGGAGATCCAGAAGGACGTCTGGCCGACGGAGGAGTACGAGCTGGCGAAGGCCCTCGTCGATACCTCCCTCCCCGAGGACGACCTCTTTGCGGGCATCCGCGACAATGCCTGACATGAGCGCAAGCGCAAGCCTGGCAATGACGCACCTCGTCTCCTTCGCCAAGGAGGTCGACGAGGACAAGGTCACCCCCGGCGTCCTCGGCTTCATCGTCTTCGCGGCGATGGCCCTGGCGGTGTGGGCCCTGATGAAGTCCATGAGCCGGCACATGAACCGGGTCGACTTCACCCAGGTCCCCGACCCGAAGGCCGAGCAGCCGGAACCGTCCACGGCGGAGCCGTCCGGGACGGAAGCGGAAGCCGCGGAAGCGGAGCCCTCCGGCCGGGGCGGCAAGAAGCAGGGCTGACGCCCCACCCGAGGGGACGCCACCCGTCGGTGGCCCGGCACCAAGCGCCGCCGACGGGTGACTCGCGCATCGCTGAGCGCCGCCGGAGGGGTGGCTCGCGCATCGGGGAGCGTCGCCTGACGCATGGCTCGCCCATCGGGGAGAGCTGCCGTGGGGTGTGTCGCGCGCTGGGGAGCGCCGCGGGCAGGTGCCCGGCGCGCCCCGGGGAGCGCCGCCGACGGGGGTGCCCGCCCGCCCTCAGGCCTACGCCTTCGACTCCACGACCACGCCCATCACCTCGCGCGCATGCCGGTTCGGCACCATGCCGAGCCGCCAGGCCTGCCAGCCCGCCTCCAGCGTCACGCCCCGCTCCAGCAGCAGCTGGTACGCGTCGAGGTAGTCGTCCAGCTTCCGGTCGCGCAGCCCATGGCTCGCGCGGGACAACCGCGCGAGTTCCTCCTGGGCCACCGCCGTACCCACCTCCATGCCGCCCGGGGCCGCGTAGGGCAGGAGGGTGCAGCGCAGGAAACGGGCCCAGTCCTCGCCCCGGCGGTCGCCGTAGGACGCGAAGAGCTCCACCGCCTCGTCGCACAGGGCCAGGGCCTGCTGGGTGCGCGCGTTGCCCGCGTCCACGACCGCCAGTTCCAGGCAGGTCCATGCCTCGCCGTGGGCGACGCCGATGCGCTGGAAGTCGGCCCGGGCATCGACCAGCAATTGCCGCGCGAAGCCTGAATTGCGCAGGGAACCCGTCTGAGCCGCTCGCTGGTCGCGGGTGACGCGGGCCGAGTGGTGGCGGGCGCAGGCCAGGCCGTAGACGTCCCGCATGCGGGAGAACATCGTGCGGGCGCGCTCCAGCTCGCGGACCGCCTGATCGAGGTCGCCCGTCTCCTCCAGGGCCTGGCCCAGGTAGTACAGGGTCCAGGCCTCGCCGCGCGCGTCCTCGTTGTCGCGATGCCGGGCGGCAGCCCCGCGCAGCTCCTCCACCGCCGGGGACGCCTCACCGGCGACCAGCAGCGCCCGGGCCAGCTGCGTCAGGGCCCATGCCTCACCACGGGCGTCACGGGTCCGGCCGTACAGCTCCAGGGCCGCCCGCAGCTCGGACTCGGCCCGCGGGACATCGCCCATGCGCAGCCCCAGCTGACCCAGCTGGAAGTGCGCCCACGCCTGGCCGTGCACGGACTCACCCGCGCGGTGCAGCACCAGGGACTCGGTCAGCAGATCCAGCGCCTCCGCCAGCCGGGCCCGGTCCCGCTCCACCGCCGCGAGGGCGTGCATCGTCCACGCCCGGTCCACGGCCAGCTCGGGCGAGGCCTGCAGGGCCAGGGCCTCACGGAGCCTCTCCGACGCCTCGGTCAGATTGCCCTGGTGGTGCAGGGTGATGCCGAGGGAGCACAGGGCACGGGCGGCGCCGGCGTCGTGATGGGCCTCCCGGTAGAGGTCCACGACCGACGTGAGGGTCGTACGTGCCTTGTCCAGCTCGCCCAGCTGCCGTGCCGCGATACCCGTGCGCCACTGCACCGAGCGGACCAGCAGCCCCTCGTCCACCGCCTGCGCCAGTTCGCTGATCTCGCCCAGGCGGTACAGGTCACCCCGCAGCAGGCAGTAGTCGCACAGGGCACCCAGCAGGTTCAGCACCGCCGCCTGGTCCACGCCCTCGGCGTGCCGCAGCGCCGCCGTGATGAAGCTCGACTCTTCGTCCAGCCAGCGCAGCGCCTCGTCGAGGGAGGTGAAGCCGTACGGGCTGAAGCGGTTGGTCCGGGTCGACATGTTGCCGTCGACCATCCGCAGTACCGAGTCGGCCAGCTCGGCGTAGTTCACGATCAGCCGCTCCTGTGCCGCCGTGCGCTCGGCGGGGTCCTCCTCGTCGAGCAGGCGGGCCTGGGCGAAGGAACGGACCAGGTCGTGCAGCCGGTAGCGGTCGCCCCGGACATGGTCGATCAGCCCGGCACGGGTCAGGGTCTGCAGATGACGCTTCGCCTCCGCCTCGTCCGTGGCCAGCAGCGCGGCGGCCGCGGCGGCACCCAGCGAGGCCCGGCCGGCCAGAGCGAGCCGGCGCAGCAGCCGCCGTACGGTCTCCGGCTGGTCGGTGTAGCGCAGCCACAGGGCGCGCTCGACCGGCTCGACCGGGCCGTACGCCGCGAGGTCCGTGGCCAGCGCGCGCGGCGAGCGCGGACCGAGGCACGAGCCCGCGAGGCGCAGCGCCAGCGGCAGCCCGCCGCACAGCTCCCGGACCCGGTCCGCGGACTCCGCGTCGTACGGCCCGGAACGGTCCTGCGCCGCCGCGCCCAGCAACTCCTCCGCGCCGGCGGCGTCCAGCGGCGCCACCGCCAGCTGGTGCACCCGCGCGGGCAGGCCCTCCAGCTCCAGCGGGCCCCGCGCGGTCACCAGCACCAGGCTGTCGGACCGCTCCGGGACCAGGGCACGGATCTGCTCCGGGCCCGAGGCGTCGTCGAGGACGACTGTGACCGGCAGGCCCGTCAGATGCTGGTGGTACAGCTCGCCCAGCCGCTTGACCTGCTGGTCGGGGGAGGAGCGTTCGCGGAACAGCAACTGCTCGCGGGGCGCACCGAGCCGGTTCAGCAGATGCAGCAGGGCGTCACGGGTGGACAGCGGGGACTCGCCCGGCCCGTCGGCGCGCAGATCGACGACACAGGCACCGCGGAAGTAGTCCTTCAGGTCGTGCGTCGCGTGCACCGCGAGCGTCGTACGGCCGCTGCCGGGCGTGCCGTGCAGCACGACCACCGTCGGCTGCGTCTGCGTGCTCGCCCGGGCCGACTGCACCCACTGCCGGATCTGCGCCAGCTCGTGCCGCCGTCCCGCGAACGGCTCCGCCGGCTCCGGGAGCTGCCCGAAGGACTGCTCCAGCACGTTGCGCCCGCGTGCCGCCGCGCTCTTGTCCGTGCCCCGCAGCCGTGGCCCGGTCTTCTTCGGCCCGGTCGAGGCCGCGAGCACCCGCTGCTGATCCAGGAACGGCCGGATGCCCCGCACCTCCAGCGCCGTCAGCCACTGCAGCCGCAACTGCTCCGGCCCGCCCGGCTGGCTCACGGCCCCGGCACGGCGGCTCGCGGCCGGCAGGTGCGACCCGACCACCTTCACCACCGTCGCGGCGGCGCCCACGACACCCACCGTCACGCCGGCGCCCAGCGCCGTCCCGGTGTCCGTGCCGAGCGCCAGGTCGGCGACGACGGCCGCGACGGCCGCGACCGCGGCCACCAGCAGCGGCGTCCCGGCCCCGTCCCGGGCGTAACGCTGCCCGAAGGTCAGCTGCCCGGCCGCCGCCTCGTCCAGGGCGCGCGTGTAGGCCTCGTACTCCTCGCCCGCGCTCCGCGCCATCGCGTCGAGCCCCCCGCGCGCCCGCGCGAGCAGCACCTTCCCGTCGCTGCGCCCGCCCGAGCGGCGCACTTCCTCCTCCACGGCCCGCGCCAACAGCCGCTCGGCCTCCGCCCGATGACTGTCCCGCATGTCAGGTCCCCCTCCGGCGGCAACTCCTGTGCCTACGAGTGTCCTTGGTGGGAGGCGTCAGCGCGAGGGGGCGACGATCAACGTTTGCGGTCCGGTGACCTGCGAGCCGCCCGCTCGCCCGAGGGACGGCTTCCGTGGTCGGGTGGCCGCCGTGAGGCAGGATGGAAGCATGCCGAACCGACTGGCGCACGAGACGTCCCCCTATCTCCTTCAGCACGCCGACAACCCCGTCGACTGGTGGCCCTGGTCGGCCGAGGCCTTCGAGGAGGCCCGGAAGCGGAACGTGCCCGTGCTGCTCAGCATCGGATACAGCAGCTGTCACTGGTGTCACGTCATGGCTCACGAGTCATTCGAGGACCAGGAGACCGCCGAGTACCTCAACGCGCACTACGTGAGCGTCAAGGTCGACCGCGAGGAGCGCCCCGACGTCGACGCCGTCTACATGGAGGCCGTGCAGGCGGCGACCGGGCAGGGCGGCTGGCCCATGACCGTCTTTCTCACTCCGGACGCCGAGCCGTTCTACTTCGGTACGTACTTCCCGCCCGCCCCCCGCCAGGGCATGCCGTCCTTCCGGCAGGTGCTCCAGGGCGTGCACCAGGCGTGGGACGAACGGCGGGACGAGGTGACCGAGGTCGCCGGGAAGATCGTCCGGGACCTGGCCGGGCGGGAGATCTCCTACGGTGACGCGCGGACCCCGGGCGAGGAGGAGCTCGCGCAGGCGCTGCTCGCGCTGACCCGGGAGTACGACCCGCAGCGCGGCGGATTCGGCGGGGCGCCGAAGTTCCCGCCGTCCATGGTGCTGGAGTTCCTGCTGCGCCACCACGCCCGCACGGGCGCCGAGGGGGCCCTGCAGATGGCGCGGGACACCTGTGAGCGCATGGCCCGGGGCGGTATGTACGACCAGCTCGGGGGCGGCTTCGCCCGCTACTCCGTCGACCGCGACTGGGTCGTGCCGCACTTCGAGAAGATGCTCTACGACAACGCCCTGCTGTGCCGGGTCTACGCCCATCTGTGGCGTGCCACCGGCTCGGAGCTGGCGCGCCGGGTCGCTCTGGAGACCGCCGACTTCATGGTGCGTGAACTGCGCACGAACGAGGGCGGGTTCGCCTCCGCGCTGGACGCCGACAGCGACGACGGCACGGGCAGGCACGTCGAGGGCGCGTACTACGTGTGGACGCCGGAGCAGTTGCGCGAGGTGCTCGGGGAGCAGGATGCCGAGCTCGCGGCGCAGCACTTCGGCGTGACCGAGGAGGGGACCTTCGAGGAGGGCGCGTCCGTCCTCCAACTGCCCGTGCGGGACGCCCTCTTCGACGCGGGGAAGGCCGCCTCGATCTCGGAGCGGCTGCTGGCGAAGCGGTCCGAGCGGCCCGCGCCCGGCCGGGACGACAAGATCGTCGCCGCCTGGAACGGCCTCGCGATCGCCGCGCTCGCCGAGACCGGTGCCTACTTCGACCGGCCCGACCTGGTCGAGGCCGCCGTCGCCGCCGCCGACCTCCTCGTCCGGCTGCACCTGGACGAACAGGCCCGGCTCACCCGCACCAGCAAGGACGGCCACGCCGGCGCCAACGCCGGTGTCCTGGAGGACTACGCGGACGTGGCGGAGGGCTTCCTCGCGCTCGCGTCCGTCACCGGGGAGGGTGTCTGGCTGGAGTTCGCCGGGTTCCTCCTCGATCACGTCCTGGTGCGCTTCACCGACCCCGAGTCGGGTTCGCTGTACGACACCGCGGCCGACGCCGAGCGGCTGATCCGCCGTCCGCAGGACCCGACCGACAACGCCGCTCCGTCCGGCTGGACCGCGGCCGCGAACGCCCTGCTGAGTTACGCCGCGCACACCGGGTCCGAGCCGCACCGCGCCGCCGCCGAGAAGGCGCTCGGGGTCGTCAAGGCGCTCGGGCCGCGGGTGCCGCGCTTCATCGGGTGGGGGCTCGCCGCGGCGGAGGCCGTGCTGGACGGGCCGCGTGAGGTCGCGATCGTGGGGCCGGCCCTCGACCACGAGGCCACAAGGACCCTGCACCGCACGGCACTTCTGGGCACCGCGCCCGGTGCGGTGGTCGCCGTGGGTACCCCGCAGAGCGAGGAGTTCCCGCTGCTCACGGACCGTCCGCTGGTCGGCGGTGAACCGGCCGCGTACGTCTGCCGTAACTTCACGTGCGATGCCCCGACGACCGAGCCTGACCGGCTGCGCACGGTCTTGAGTGGCTGAAGTCACGTATCAACGGAAACATGGTCTTTATCTGAACAGCCCCCAGGCTTCACAGTTCCCCCTTAATCTCTGCACAGTGACGTGGCGGATGGGGCCGTACCGGCCCACCGTCACGCTCGGGGGTTCTGGGATCTGGGGGGATCTGTTTGCTGACGTCTGTCTTCATCGCTGCCGTTTCACTGGCCCTGTTCTGGATGGCGGCGTTCACCCTGTGGTGGCAGATGCACGCCTGGCGTACGCCGGAAGTGCTCGCCTCCACCCGGTTCAGCAGTCCGGACGGGGACGAGCACGTCTCCTTCTCGCTGCTGCTGCCCGCGCGGCACGAACAGGCGGTGCTGGACCACACGATCCAGCGGCTGCTGGAGTCGAGCCACACCGGCTTCGAGATCATCGTGATCGTCGGGCACGACGACCCGGAGACCACCGCGGTGGCCGAGCAGGCCGCCGCGCGTGACCCTCGGGTCCGGGTCGTCGTCGACCGCCACGAGAAGAAGAACAAGCCGAAGGCCATGAACACGGCCCTGCCGCACTGCCGCGGCGACGTCGTCGGGGTCTTCGACGCGGAGGACCAGGTCCACCCCGAGCTCCTCGCGCACGTCGACCACGCCTTCCGCACCACCGGCGCGGACGTCGTCCAGGGCGGGGTGCAGCTGATCAACTTCCACTCCAGCTGGTACAGCCTGCGCAACTGCCTGGAGTACTTCTTCTGGTTCCGCTCGCGGCTCCACCTGCACGCGCAGAAAGGTTTCATTCCGCTCGGCGGCAACACCGTCTTCGTCCGCACGAACGTCCTGAGGGACGCCGACGGCTGGGACCCGGACTGCCTCGCCGAGGACTGCGACCTGGGCGTGCGCCTGTCCAGCATCGGCAAGAAGGTCGTCGTCGCCTACGACTCCGACATGGTGACCCGCGAGGAGACCCCGGGCTCTCTGATGTCCCTGCTGAAGCAGCGCACCCGCTGGAACCAGGGCTTTCTCCAGGTGTACCGGAAGAAGGACTGGAAGCAACTGCCCACCCTCGGGCAGCGGTTGCTCGCCCGCTACACCCTCATGACGCCGTTCATGCAGGCCTTCACCGGCCTGATCATCCCGCTGAACGTGGCGATCGCCCTGTTCCTCGACGTGCCCGTCGGCATCGCCTTCATCACCTTCCTGCCGGCCGTCACCGCCCTGGTCACCTTCGTCTTCGAGATCGTCGGACTGCACGACTTCGGCAAGCAGTACGGGCTGCGGGTCCGCTTCGCGCACTACCTGAAGCTGGTTGTGGGCGGCCCCTTCTACCAGGTCCTGCTGGCCGGTGCGGCCGTGCGGGCCGTGTGGCGTGAGCAGCGCGGCCGCAACGACTGGGAGCTGACGAGCCATGTCGGCGCGCATCTCGACGAGACGGCCATGAGCCGCCAGGACGTCCCCGTGACCCGAGAGGACGTGCCCGCGTGACCTCCACCCTTCCCGCGGTGACCACTGCGAAGGCCCCCGCGCAGCGCCGGCCCGTGCCCGGCACCGGTGCGCACCGTCGCGTGGAGCCGCCGAGCCGGCTGCGCTCCTCCCGGACCGACCTGATCCTGTGCGGTGTCCTCCTCGTGGCGATCCTCGTCGTGCAGGGCTGGAACATCGGCGACTACCCGGCCCTCAGCGACGACGAGGGCACCTACCTCGCCCAGGCCTGGTCGGTCCAGCAGGGCAACGGCCTTGCCCACTACACCTACTGGTACGACCACCCGCCGCTCGGCTGGATCCAGATCGCCGTGCTGACCTGGATCCCCGCGCTGATCAGCCCCGAGTCGATGACGGTGGGCACCATGCGCGCCGCGATGCTGGTGATCAGCGGCATCAGCGCGGTCCTCGTCTACGTGCTGGGCCGCCGTCTCGCGCTGCCCCGCTGGGCCGCCGCGCTCGGCATGGTGTTCTTCGGGCTCTCTCCGCTGGCCGTGATCCTCCAGCGGGAGATCTTCCTCGACAACCTCGCGGTGATGTGGACACTGCTGGCGTTCACGCTGGCCGCGTCCCCGAGCCGCCACCTCTGGCACCACTTCGGCGCGGGCATAGCGGCGGCGACGGCCGTCCTCACCAAGGAGACGATGCTCGTCGTCCTGCCCGCCCTGTTCCTCACCATGTGGCGCCACAGCCACCGTGACACCCGCAAGTTCGCCCTCACCGGAGCCGTCACGGCCTGCGTCCTGATCGGCTTCTCCTACCCCCTGTTCGCCCTGCTGAAGGGCGAGTTGCTGCCGGGCGCCGGGCACGTCTCCCTCTGGGACGGCGTCAAGTACCAGATGACCCGGCCCGGTTCGGGCTTCATCCTCGACGAGGGCTCCGGCTCCTGGGGCGTGCTCCAGTCGTGGCTGTACTACGACAAGGTCCTGCCCATCGGCGGCCTCGCGGGCGCGCTGCTCCTGCTCGTCACCTGGCGCTGGTCGGTCACCGCCCGCGCTCTGGCCGGACCGGCCCTGGCTGTCGCGATCTTCGCCGCGCTGGCCCTGCGCCCGAACGGCTACCTGCCCGCGATGTACGTGATCCAGGCCCTGCCGTTCCTCGCGCTGGTCCTCGCCGGAGGCACCGCGTCCGTCGCTCACGCGGTGCTGAGCCGCTGGCGCTCCGAGGCGGAGAAACGGTACGTCGGTGTGAGCCGGTACGCGCTCGCCGCCGTCCTCGCCCTGGCTGCCGGCGCCTACGTCGTCCCGCGCTGGTACGACGGCGCCCGCACGGCCGTCACCACCGACGCCAACGCTCCCTACAAGGCGGCGTCCAAGTGGCTGGCCACAGAGGTCGAGGACCCGGAGCGCACCCGGGTGCTGGTCGACGACGCCCTCTGGCTGGACCTGGTGCACCAGGGCTACCGGCCGGGCCTCGGCGTCATCTGGTTCTACAAGGCCGACCTCGACCCGGCGGTGACGAAGACGATGCCGCGCGGCTGGAAGGACCTGGACTACGTCGTCGCCTCGCCGACCGTCAGGCGCGACGCGGCGGACCTGCCCAACGTCAAGGCCGCCATGGAGCACTCGGACCCGGTCGCCACCTTCGGCACCGGCGAGGACCGTATCGAGATCCGTCAGATCCAGACGTCCGCCGGAGGCGCGCGATGAGCCAGGAGTCCACCGTCCCCGGCGAGGTCGTCGAGACCGCCGAGATCCCCGAGCCGGGAGCCGTCACGATCGTCGTACCGACGTTCAACGAGTCGGCGAACGTACGGCAGTTGCTGCACCAGATCACCGAAGCCGTCCCGGCCCGGCTGCCCTGCGAGGTCGTCTTCGTGGACGACTCCACCGACGACACGCCCGAGGTCATCGAGAAGGCGGCGCAGGACTGCCCGTTCCCGGTGACCGTGCTGCACCGGGAGGAGAAGGTGGGCGGGCTGGGCGGCGCCGTGGTCGAGGGCCTGAAGGCGGCCACGTCCGACTGGATCGTCGTCATGGACGGCGACTGTCAGCATCCGCCGTCCCTCGTGCCCGACCTGGTCGCCACCGGCGAGCGGGCGAACGCCGGGCTCGTCGTCGCCTCCCGGTACATCAAGGGCGGCAGCCGGGCCGGACTCGCGGGCAGCTACCGCGTGGCCGTCTCGCGCGGGGCGACCTGGCTGACCAAGGCACTGTTCCCGCGCCGGCTGCACGGCATCAGCGATCCGATGAGCGGCTTCTTCGCGATCCGTCGCAGCGCGGTCACCGCCGAGGTGCTCCAGCCGCTCGGCTACAAGATCCTCCTGGAACTCGCCGTCCGCAGCCGCCCGGGCAGGGTCACCGAGGTGCCCTTCGTCTTCCAGGACCGGTTCGCCGGACAGTCCAAGTCGACCGCCCAGGAAGGCTTCCGTTTCCTGCGCCATCTGGCCGGGCTGCGTGCGGCCTCGCCGGTCGCGCGGATGATCGGCTTCGGTCTGATCGGGCTGACCGGCTTCGTACCGAATCTGCTCGGCCTGTGGGCGCTGACCGCCGCCGGCATGCACTACGTACCGGCGGAGATCCTCGCCAACCAGCTGGGCGTCGCCTGGAACTTCGTGCTCATCGAGCATCTGCTGTTCCGCGAGCGGCGCCGGCACCGGCGCTGGTGGGACCGGGCCGGGCGGTTCGCGCTGCTCGCCAACGCCGACCTGGTGCTGCGCATCCCGCTGATCGCCCTGTTCGTGCACCAGTTCCACCTGGGCGTGCTGTCCGCCACCGCGCTCGCGCTGGTGACGACGTTCGTCCTGCGCTTCGTGGCGACCGAAGCGCTGGTCTACCTGCCGCGCCGGGCCGGTGAGGAGCCCGTGCGCGACGGCCGCACCGCGAGGAGAGCCGTATGAACAAGTACCGGAGAAGGACCGCACTCGTCGGCGTGGGCGCGCTCACGGCCGGCCTCCTGCTGACCGCGCCCCAGCCGGCCTCGGCCGCCAACCTGATCAAGAACCCGGGCTTCGAGACCGCCGGCACTGGCGACATGCCCTACTGCTGGGAGAAGTCCGGCTGGGGTGACAACGACTTCACCTTCACCGCCACGGCCGACGCGCACACCGGCTCCAAGGCCATGAAGGTCGAGCTGACCCGCCGCGCCGAGGGTGACCGCAAGGCGCTGATCACCGAGTCCGCCGCGTGTGCGCCGGTGGTGACGCCGGGCAAGCAGTACGACCTCGGGCTCTGGTACAAGACGACGACCCCGGACGCCTCGATCACGCTGTTCCGGCACGACGCCACGGCCGGCTGGCAGTACTGGACCGACCTCAAGACACTGGACCTGGCCGGGGACTGGACCGAGGCCACGGTCCGCACCCCCGAGGTCCCGGCCGGCACCGACCGCATCTCCTGGGGCGTGTCCGTCTACGGCACGGGCTCCGCCACCACCGACGACTACACGATGGACCAGGTCCCCGACCCGGTCCTGCCCCCGGAGTGCACCGGCACCGCCGAGCAGTGCGCCGACGGCAGGTGGGACGTGCTGCCCACGCAGAACCCGGTCCGCTCCATGCACTCCGTCGTGTTGCACAACGGCAAGGTGCTGCTGATCGCGGGCTCCGGCAACGACAAGTCGATGTTCGAGGCCGGCACCTTCACCTCGGCCGTCTACGACCCGGCGAACGGCTCCTACAAGATCGTCCCCACGCCGAAGGACATGTTCTGCGCGGGGCACGTGCAGCTCCAGGACGGGCGCGTGCTCGTGATGAGCGGCAACAAGGGCTACCCGACGGCGGACGGCCGCGTCGGCTACCAGGGCTACAAGGACTCGTACATCTTCGACCCGGAGACCGAGACCTACACGAAGACCAACGACATGAACGACGGCCACTGGTACCCGTCGGCGACGATCCTCGGCAACGGTGACGTCATCTCCTTCGGCGGCCTGAAGGAGGACTCCACCGGCTCGGTCGCCGCCGAGCTGTTCTCCGAGGCCGAGCAGCAGTGGCAGCCGCTGTGGAAGGTCAACCAGACCTGGTCGTACTGGGGCCTGTACCCGTCGATGATCCTCATGCAGGACGGCCGCCTCTTCTACTCGGGCAGCCACGTCTTCGGCAACAACATCCCCGGCACCGGCTCGGCGATCTACGACTACGACGCCAACACCACCACCCAGGTGCCGGGCCTGCAGAACAAGGACGAGCGCGACCAGTCGGCCAGCGTGCTGCTGCCCCCGGCCCAGGACCAGAAGGTCCTCACCCTCGGCGGCGGCAACATCGACTCCAACCCGGAGGCCAACCGCCTGACCGACATCATCGACCTCAAGCAGCCCAGCCCCTCGTACGTGGCCGGTCCGCCGATCCCGCAGGGCACGGTCGACCTCGGCGACGGGCCCGTCCCGCAGACCGGGAACCAGGGCAAGATGTACCTCTCCGCGGTGCTCCTGCCCGACGGCAAGGTGCTGGAGACCGGCGGCGCGCTGCACAACCGCGCCAACCCCGTCTACGAGACGTCGATCTTCGACCCCGAGTCGGAGACCTTCGACCCGGTGGCCGTCGACCCCGAGGCGCGCGGCTACCACTCCTCGGCGTTCCTGCTGCCCGACGGCCGCGTGATGACCACCGGCGACAACCCGGGCAACGGCACCTGGAACCACGACGTGTCGGTCTACAGTCCGCCCTACCTGTTCAAGGGCCCGCGTCCGCAGATCACTTCCGTCATCGACACCGAGTGGAACTACGGCGACACCCAGCGGATCACCGTCGACCGGCCCATCGCCAAGGCCGAGCTGATCCGCCCGGCCGCCGTCACGCACTCCTCGGACCCGAACCAGCGGTTCGTGGACCTGCCGCTGTCCGTCGACGGCGACAACGTCGACCTGAACGTGACGAGCAACCCCAACCTGGCCCCGCCCGGCTGGTACATGCTCTTCGCGGTCGATGCCAACGGCGTGCCGTCGGTGGCGAAGTGGGTGCACCTCCAGGGCCCGCAGGCCCTCAAGGCGACGGACGCCTCGGCCCACGTCCACGACTTCGCGGACGAGCCCACGGGCAGGGTGGTCAAGCCCGGCAAGAAGCGCACCTCGCAGAAGGTCAGCCCGACGATCTCCGGCTGCGACCGCCACTACGGCTCGATCAACGTCTGCGTGCCGACCGGCTTCCCGGCGGAGGTGAAGAAGACGACGGCAGCCCGCTGTGAGTGGCTGAAGGCGAACGACTACGGCCGCCTGAAGGTCAACGGCAAGGACGACCCCCTGGGCCTGGACCGGAACCGGGACGGGACCGCCTGCGGCAAGGGTGACGTGAAGCGCCGCTAGCCGTTGCTGCGGGACTCCTCCAGGGCGCGCTCCACGATGGCTTCCAGCTGCTCGTGGTGCGCGCCCTTCCAGTACGCCCGGCCGCACGCGGTGCACTGCGCGAACACGTCGTACGTGACATGCGTGCCGTGCTTCAGCTGGTCGGCGACCTCGTCCTTGGTCGCCTTGCGGAGCAGCCCGTTGCACGCGGTGCAACGCGTCCACGGCAGCAGCTCGGGCCGGAACCGGTCCAGGACGTCACGCAGCTGCTCCTCGGGGCTCGTGCTGTACACGAACGCCCCCGCCCACAGCTCGCGCCTGCGCAGCAACCCCCGGTCGCGGCTCAGCAACACCCGCTGCTCGGCCGCCGAACGCGCCGCGAGGGCCGGGTCGCCGATGTCGGTCGACTCGTAGGCCGTGTCCACGCCGAGGAGGCGCAGCCGGCGCGCCAGCGTGCCCAGGTGCACGTCGAGGAGGAAGCGCAGGGGAGCGCCCGGGACCTTCTGGGGGCGCGCCACGGTCGTTACGGTCACCGACTCGCCGGCCGCCGGAACGTGCGCGAAGGGCACCTCGCGGCCGTCCACCAGCAGCGCGCCGACCTCGGTCAGCGGCACGCCCAGCGACTCGATGACATGGCCGAGGCTGGAGAAGCCGTCGGTGGCGGCCCGCACGCTGCCCGCCTGCCGGGCCCGGGGCACGAACACCCGCAGCTCGGGGGCGAACTCGACATGGATCTCGGGACCGTTCACCCGGTCAGGATGCCATGGCGAAGGCGCCGGTCTCAGGGTGTTCCGGTCGGCAGGCCGACCTCCAGGACGTCCAGGGCGCGGTCGACGAGGTCCCGGATGTCGTCGCGGTGGCCGGTCTCGGCCCAGTAGTGGGAGACCTCCATCAGGCCGCCCATCACGGACATGGCGAAGACCCGGAGCTCCAGGCCGTCGGGGTCGAGCCCGGAGCGCTCGGCGAGGGCCTCGCGCAGCAGCCGGCCGGTCGCGGCCATGCTCTCCATCATCCGGGCGCGGACGGCCGGGACCTCGACCCCGAGCCGCGTCCGCAGCCGCGTCACCTCGGGCTCCTCGGCGAGGCTCAGGTCGAGGGCCGTGCGCATCACGTGCCGGAGGGTGTCGGCCCACGACTCCTCCAGCGGCCGGGTCCGCAGCTCCTGCATCATCACCGGGTCCCACTCGTCGGTGATGACGATGTCCTCCTTGGTGGGGAAGTACCGGAAGACGGTCGACGGCGACACCTCGGCGCGCTCGGCGATCTGCTCGATCGTCGTGGCGTCGTAGCCCTGCTCCTCGATCAGCGCGTAGGTCGCGGTGCGGATCGCCCGGCGGGTCTTGATTTTCTTCCGTTCCCGGAGCCCCGGCTGGGGGCGGTCGGCGGGGGTGGTGCGTGCGGCCGTCATGAAGGTCATTGTCGGGCATCGGCCTCGGGCCCGGCCATGGCCGGGGTGCCGTGCTCGCCGGCCGGGGCGGTCCGGGTGCCGGGCAGGAACACCCCGGCGAGCAGCGCGGCGACCAGGGCCGCGACACCGCACACCAGCAGCACGACGCCCATGCCGTGGACGTAGGCGCTGTTCGCGGAGGTGGCCAGGCCGGCCGCGCCGGTGCGCTCGGCGACGAGGTGCGCGGCCACCACGGACTCCCCGGCGGTGTCGGCGGCCCGGGCGGGCAGTCCGGTGACGTCGAGGCGGTCCCGGTAGACGCCCGCGAGCAGGCTGCCGAGCAGGGCGATGCCGATCGCGCCGCCGACCTGGCGCAGGGTCATCAGGAGCCCGGAGCCGCTGCCGGCCCGGTCGGCGGGTAGCGCCGCCAGCGCCCCGTCGATCGCCGGGACCACCGCGAAGCCGAAGCCGAGACCGGTGACGGTCAGCCACAGCGCGGTGAAGCCGTAGCCGGAGTCGGGTGCCGTACGGCTGCCGAGCAACGCGGCGAACGCCAGCACCACCAGGCCGCAGGTGATCACCGCGCGGGGGCCGAACCGGGCGACGGCCGGCTGGGCGCCGCGCGCCGCGACCATCAGGCCGCCCATCATCGGCAGCAGCCGCAGCCCGGTGCCGAGCGTGTCGTGGCCGAGGACGATCTGGAGGTAGGGCGGCAGCAGGAACAGCAGGCCCGCCAGGACGAAGGTGACCAGAGTCGCCGTGAGGGCGTTCACGAGGAAGCCGCGGTGGCCGAGAAGCTCCATGTCGAGCATGGGCCGTGCCGCCCGCCGCTCGCGCAGCACCAGCCCGGCGAGCAGGACGGCGGCGCCGGTGAGGAACCCGGCCACCAGGGGGTCGCCCCAGCCGCGGGTGGGCGCCTCGATGATGGCGAAGACCAGGGCGCCGAGACCGGCCGCGGTCAGGGCCGTGGCGATGATGTCGACCTTGGGGGAGGACGGATCGCGCGTTTCGGGGAGCAGGAACAGGCAGGCTGCGACGCCGATGCCGACCATCGGGACGTTGATCAGGAAGACGGAGCCCCACCAGAAGTGGTCGAGCAGCCAGCCGCCCAGGACCGGGCCGAGCGGCATGCCCAGCGCGGAGGCGGCCGACATGACGCCGATCGCCTTGGAGCGCTCGTCCGGCCCGAACAGCGCGGGCAGCACGGACAGCGCGAGCGGCATGACCAGGGCGCCGCCGACGCCCATCACGGCCCGGGCGGCGACGACCCAGGTCACGTCGGGGGCCAGGGCGCCCATGACCGAGCCGGCCAGGAAGATCCCGAGTCCGGTGACCAGCATCAGCCGCCGCCCGAACCGGTCTCCGAGCAGCCCGGCGGGGAGCATCAGCGCCGCGAAGACGACGACGTACGCGTCCGCCGTCCACTGCTGTTCGCCCGTGCTCGCGCCGAGATCCTCGGCCAGGGTCGGCAGCGCGACGTTGAGGATCGTCATGTCGAAGCCGAGCGTGAGCATGCTCGCGACCAGGGCCGTCAGGGCCCACCAGCGGCGGGGGTCGGGCGTAATGACAGTAGCCATGAAATGAGAGTAGCTTTCAAAAGATGGGGACTGTCAATATCTGGGGATCCCCGGGCATGCGAAAAGGCCACGGCTCGCAAGCCGTGGCCTCTTTCGTGGGCGAGAGGGGGCTACCCGTGCTGGTACGCCACCAGTGAGATCCCCACGTAGTGCGCGATGAAGGCCGCCAGGGTGAGGGAGTGGAACACCTCGTGGAAGCCGAACCAGCGCGGTGACGGGTTCGGCCGCTTGATCCCGTAGACCACGCCGCCCGCGCTGTAGAGCAGGCCGCCGACGACGACCAGGACGAGGACGGCGACACCGCCGGTCCGCATGAAGTCCGGCAGGTAGAAGACGGCCGCCCAGCCCATCGCGATGTAACAGGGCGTGTAGAGCCAGCGCGGGGCGCCGACCCAGAAGACGCGGAAGAGGATGCCGGCCACGGCCGCGGCCCAGATGCCCCACAGCAGCCACTCGCCCTTGGCGCCCGGCAGGAGCAGCATGGCCAGCGGCGTGTAGGTGCCCGCGATGATCAGGAAGATGTTGGCGTGGTCCAGCCGTCGCAGGACGCCGTCCATGCGCGGGCTCCAGTCGCCCCGGTGGTACAGCGCGCTCACGCCGAACAGCAGGCATGCCGTCAGGGCGAAGACGCCGCAGGCGATGCGCCCTCTGGAGGAGTCGGCGAGGGCGGTCAGCACCAGGCCCGCGACCAGGACGGCCGGGAACATGCCGAGGTGCAGCCAGCCGCGCAGCTTCGGCTTCACCGGGTGTGGCAGGGAGAGCGCCTGCGGACCGTGGCCGTCGGCCGCCGAGTCCGTGGGCGCGTCGGGGACGAACGCAGTCATGGCCGAATGGTAGCTACGGAACCGTAGTGGCGTATCGGTGCCACGGATTGACCGGCGAAGAGTGGCCATCCTCTCACCGTGACCTGATGATGGTCACGCAAATGGACTGCCAGGTGAACGCAATGTGCGTGCAAAGCGGGCGCGGGAAACCGTGGCGAGCCTCACGTTGCTCACCTGTGCGCTCCTCTGGACAGATGGGCGCGAGCGTCGGATGATCAAATGAGTGCGGTCGGCACCGGATGAGCGCCAAGATCCACCCTGAAGCATCCGGGTCGCAGCCCCCACGGGGCCTCCACATCACCAAAAATCCCTCATTTAGGAGCAATCGTGGCGCGCGACATCGCGGCTCCCACCGTCCCCACCACTCATCAGGGGCTGATCTCGTGGGTCAACGAGATCGCCGAGCTGACGCAGCCGGACAGCGTGGTCTGGTGTGACGGATCCGAGGCCGAATACGAGCGACTGTGCGGGGAGCTCGTCGAGAAGGGCACCTTCCGGAAACTCGACCCGATCAAGCGCCCCCACTCCTACTACGCGGCCTCCGACCCCACCGACGTCGCCCGCGTGGAGGACCGGACGTTCATCTGCTCCGAGAAGGAGGCGGACGCCGGCCCGACCAACCACTGGAAGGCCCCCGCCGAGATGCGGGAGATCTTCCAGGGCTCCGGGGGCCGGGGCGGCCTCTTCCGCGGCTCGATGCGCGGCCGCACCCTGTACGTCGTGCCCTTCTGCATGGGCCCGCTCGGCTCGCCGCTGTCCGCGCTCGGCGTCGAGATCACCGACTCGGCGTACGTCGCCGTGTCCATGCGCACCATGACCCGCATGGGCCAGGCGGTCCTGGACGAGCTCGGCTCCGACGGCTTCTTCGTCAAGGCCGTGCACACCCTGGGCGCCCCGCTGGAGCCCGGCCAGGCGGACGTCCCCTGGCCCTGCAACCAGACCAAGTACATCTCGCACTTCCCCGAGGACCGCGAGATCTGGTCCTACGGCTCCGGCTACGGCGGCAACGCCCTGCTCGGCAAGAAGTGCTACGCCCTGCGCATCGCCTCCGTGATGGCCCGTGACGAGGGCTGGCTGGCCGAGCACATGCTCGTCCTGAAGCTGACCCCGCCGCGAGGCGAGTCCAAGTACGTCGCCGCGGCCTTCCCGAGCGCCTGCGGCAAGACCAACCTCGCCATGCTGGAGCCGACCGTCCCCGGCTGGACGGTCGAGACCATCGGCGACGACATCGCCTGGATGCGCTTCGGCGAGGACGGCCGCCTCTACGCCATCAACCCCGAGGCCGGCTTCTTCGGTGTCGCGCCCGGCACCGGCGAGCACACCAACGCCAACGCGATGAAGACGCTGTGGGGCAACTCCGTCTTCACCAACGTCGCCCTCACCGACGACAACGACGTGTGGTGGGAGGGCATGACCGAGGAGTCCCCGGCCCACCTGACGGACTGGAAGGGCAACGACTGGACGCCCGAGTCCGGCGTCCCGGCCGCGCACCCCAACGCCCGCTTCACCGTCCCGGCCTCGCAGTGCCCGATCATCGCGCCGGAGTGGGAGGACCCCAAGGGCGTGCCGATCTCGGCGATCCTCTTCGGCGGCCGCCGCGCCACCGCCGTACCGCTGGTGACCGAGTCCTTCGACTGGAACCACGGCGTCTTCCTCGGCGCCAACGTGGCCTCCGAGAAGACCGCCGCCGCCGAGGGCAAGGTCGGCGAGCTGCGCCGCGACCCCTTCGCGATGCTGCCGTTCTGCGGCTACAACATGGGCGACTACATGGCCCACTGGATCGACGTGGCCAAGGACAAGGACCAGTCCAAGCTGCCGAAGATCTACTACGTCAACTGGTTCCGCAAGGACGACGAGGGCAAGTTCGTCTGGCCCGGCTTCGGCGAGAACTCCCGGGTCCTGAAGTGGATCGTGGAGCGCCTGGAGGGCACGGCCGAGGGCGTCGAGACGCCGATCGGCATCCTGCCGACCAAGGACGCCCTCGACACGAACGGCCTGGAACTGGCCGAATCCGACCTGGAGTTCCTGCTCACGGTCGACAAGGAGGTCTGGCGCGAGGAGGCCGCCCTGGTCCCCGAGCACCTCAACACCTTCGGCGAGCACACGCCGAAGGAGCTGTGGGACCAGTACCGCGCGCTGGTGGAGCGCCTCGGCTGAGCCGCACCCCCGAACTCCGCGGCCGGCCGGAACCGACAGTGCCCTGACCAGCAACATCGTCACGGCCGGCCGCGGTGACAGCACCCCCGGCAGGGGTTCGCACCATGTGTGCGGACCCCTGCTTTTCGCTGTGCGCCGTCGCGCCCCCTCGCTCACTCGCCACGTTGCTCGCGGTCACCGTCCTCCGATGTGACGGGACCGCACATTCCGTATGTGTCCATGCAGTTGGGACGCTTGAGCGCGCGAAAGGTTGTGCGCACGTTCGGCCTCACCTTGGGCACAGATCGATCACAACTGCTCGCCCGCTGGGTCCGATCTGGGTGCTATTGCTGGGATCAATCCAAGATCGTCTGATGTCCGGGTTATGAAATGGTCAAGTGAAAGGCTGTTCACGGGCGTTGAACCCACTCGCGCCTTTCGCTCCCTCCGCCCCTCCGCCCCTCCGCCCCTCCGGCCGTCGGTGCCCACCGAGGCCGGAGCTGTCCGGTGTCCGAACAGCGGGACCTCTCCCGCCCAGTGCCGCTCCACCCACCACATGCCGCCCGACCAGGCGCGGCCCCGCATCCCCCAGCTGAGAGGGCGCTTCATGGCCGACGAGATGGTGCGTCAAGCCCAGGTCTTCATCAACCGCGTGTACGGCAGCCGCATCGGCATGACCGTCGAGGAGAACGGGCAGACCGGCTGGCCCACCATGTATGCCCTGACCCGCGCGCTCCAGTACGAGCTCGGCATCACCAACCTGTCGAACAGCTTCGGGCCGGCCACCCTGGCGGCCATCGCGGAGAAGTACGGCAAGATCGACGCCAACAACGTGCCCCACGCGGACTTCTGCCGGATCATCCAGTCCGCCCTGTACTGCAAGGGCTACGACGGCAGCGCCATCGACGGCACCTACAGCGACCGCGTCAAGCAGTCCGTCACCCAGCTCAACGCCGACATGGGGCTGAGCGCCGTCTACCCGGGCAGCGCACTGTGGCCGAAGGTCATCAAGGGCCTGTTCAACATGGACGCGTACGTCACCGTCAGCGGCGGCTCCAACGCGGTTCGCGCGGTGCAGCAGTGGCTCAACGGCCAGTACGTCCTGCGCAAGGACTACTACGTCATCCCCTGCGACGGCCACCACTCGCGCGACGTCGCCAAGTCGATGCTCTTCGCCGTCCAGTACGAGATCGGGATGGCGGACGGGGTCGCCAACGGTGTCTTCGGCCCCGGCACCCAATCCGGCCTCAAGTCGCACACCCTGTCGGTCGGCAGCTCCGGCAACTGGGCACGGCTCTTCACCGGCGCGATGATCCTCAACCAGCGCCCGGTCGCCTTCGGTAACTTCACCAGCGCGGTCTCCACCGCCGTCCAGAGCTTCCAGTCCTTCGCGAAGCTCCCGGTCACCGGCAAGGGCGACTTCTCCACCTGGGCCTCACTCCTCGTCTCCTACGGTGACCAGAGTCGTAGCGGCGAGGCCTGCGACGGCGTCACCAAGATCACGGACGCGCGCGCGGCCACCCTCAAGGCGGCCGGCGTGAAGTACATAGGCCGCTACCTCACCAACCCCAGCGCCACCTCGCTCCCCGAGAAGGCCATCCAGCCCGGCGAGCTGGCCACCATCGCCGCGAACGGCCTGCGCTGCTTCCCGATCTACCAGACGTACGGCAGGGACGCCGCCGGCTTCAACTACGCCGCCGGACGGGCCGCGGGCCAGGCCGCCGCCAACGCCGCCCTCGACCACGGCTTCAAGCCCGGCACCCGGATCTTCTTCGCCGTCGACTTCGACGCGCTCGACCACGAGGTGACGTCCAACGTCCTGCCGCACTTCAAGGGCATCGTGGACGCGCTGGCCGCCGACGGCGCGGAGTTCAAGGTCGGCGTGTACGGGCCGCGCAACGTCTGCACCCGGGTCGGCGAGACCGGGCACTCCACCGCCTCCTTCGTCTCCGACATGTCCTCCGGCTTCTCCGGGAACTTCGGCTACCCGCTGCCCGCCGACTGGGCGTACGACCAGATCGTCACCCGCACCGTCGGCTCCGGCGCCGGCTCCATCGAGATCGACGTCAACATCGCCTCCGGACGCGACACCGGCCAGGCCTCCTTCAACGCGCCCCGGCCGCCGCGCCCCGACGTCGGCTTCGACGGCTCCTTCCTCAACGCGCTGCACGCGGACCTCAGCCGCTACATGCGCAGCATCGGCTACGAGGACGACGGCGGCACCGGCACCAACGCGCGTCTCTTCACGCACACCCAGTGCTTCGAGACGATCATGTCGCACGACGCACAGACCACCCAGCTGTCCCGTGCGTACAACATGCGCAAGGCGATGATCCAGACCTCCGCCTACTGGGAGATGCGGCACTACGACCTCATCGACCAGGGCGTGGACCACGCGGTCGCCCAGTACCACCTCAACGGCGTCGGCATCAAGAAGGACTCCTCGACCGGCATCGGGCAGATCAGCGGCGAGAACGGCATCCGCGCCTGGAACCACTGCATCGACAACGGCTTCGTCACCGGCACCCGTCTCGATCCGACCAAGGACGCAGACATCTGGACGATGTGGCAGAAGGTCAACAAGGACAACGCCTTCACCATGCGGACCGTGCCGCTGATCCACCTCTGGGGCGTCGCGGGCAAGCCCGGCGGCCAGAACCCCCCGGCAGGCGAGACCAAGCTGCGCGCCATGAGCCTGAACTACACCGAGGGCGAGGTCTTCGAGATCATCCGCCGCTACCAGGGCTGGGGCAACGAGGCCGAGGCCCATGCCGCCAAGCGCATGGGGCTGTACTACATCTTCGAGAAGTACAACAACCTTGCCCGGCAGCTCGCCGGCGGGTGAGGTGGTCACCATGACCACCACGTATCCCGCCGCCCTGCCCCTGCTGCTCTGCATCGTCGTCGCCGCCGTGACCGCCTTCGCTCTCGTCGGGTACGGCTTCCCGGCGATCGGCAGGGGTGGTCCGGGGGCCGTGGCGCGCGGCGGCGCCGCGCTCGCCGGAGCCCTCGCCGCGGTCGCCTGGGTCTGGGGCCTGGTGTCGCTCTTCCGCGACGAGAGCGGCACCGCCCAGGCCTGCCAGGACGCGAACCTCTCGCTGTACGGGCAGGTGAGCGGCTACAGCGTGTCCTACCTGCCGCCTGCCCTCGACTGCCGCATGTCGTCAGGTGGTTCGTACGCGGCGGCCGTCCCCGGCTTCATCGCGCCCGTGATGACGGTCAGTGCGGTGATCGCGGTGACGCTCGCTCTGATCGCCTTCGCCGAACACCGCCGCACCACCACACCCGAGCATCCCGAGAAGAGGACCACGTGACCGACGCTCCCGCACCGCTGTCCCGCAGAGGCTTCCTGCTGCGTGCCGCCGCCGTCACCGCCGCCGCGGCGGCGGTCCCGTACTCGGAGGCACTGGCCACCCCCGCGTACGCCGCCGAGCCGCGGGACTACACCTTCCCCAAGGCCGTCCGCGAGGGCGTCGCACGGGCCGAGGCCCGTAACAAGCGGCTCCTCGCCGGGGCCGACTCGGCCAACGGGTGGGACATGGAGACCGCAGCCGACAAGGGCGGATCCATCGCCACCCGGCCCGTGCCCGGCACCGCGGTGACGGACCTCCAGATCCGGCTCGGCGCTCCCGAGACCGTCCTGGTCCACCTCGTCCGCCGCTTCCACTACGAGATCGCCGAGCTCCAGCCCGGCGAGGCCGTCGGCTGGACCGCTCCGAAGGGGCTGCGCGGGCCCGCCCGCAATCTGGCCTCCGGCACCGCCGTCCGTATCCGGCCCGGCCACTACCCGCCCGGCGTCAAGGGCGGCTACTTCCCCCTGGAACTCGCGGTGCTGCGCGACATCCTCGCCGAACTCGACGGTGTGGTCCGCTGGGGTGGCGACGACCGCGCCGTCGACGAAGCCCTCTTCTACCTCGCTGTCGGCCCCGACGACAAGCGCCTGACCACCGTCGCCGAACGCCTCCGCGCCGGCGGCGAGAGGACCGCGGGTGAGGGCGCCGGCACTCTCGTGGACGTCCACGAAAGGGGCCGCCGCTCGGCCGCCGAGGCCCTCGCCCGCCGCCAGCGGAATGCGGCCTGACGCCGCTTCGCGCCTGGCCCGGGCTTCCGATTTCGCAGCCGAACACCAAGGAGAAGGCAGTGAAGAGAAAGTCCGCTCTCGTGGCAGCGGCGGCCGTGGCGATGGGGGCGTTCATGACCCCTTCCGCCCACGCCAACACCGGGTTCGAAAACCAGACGAGCCCCGAAGCGTGCCAGAGGTCCCAGGCAGCGTCCGATTTCAAATACGCGATCTACTACAACTCGAACTACGGCGGCGCTTACCGCAACATCGGCTACAGCGTCTGGGATTTCGCTGACGAGCGGATCGGCGGGGCCCCTCAGGGCGGCACCCAGCCGCTGAAGTTCTGCCACGGCGGAAACGGAGATCTGCAGGGCATCAAGAACAATGCCGCGTCGGTGAAAAACAAGCACTCGACCTATTACGCCGTGACGTATTACAACAGCGGTTACAAGGGCTCCGCGGACTGGTCGAGCCCGCGTTCTCAGACCAACCTCTCGGTCACCAAGAACGAGAACGCCTCGTTCGCCTGGCAGACCCTCTGATTCGTATCGGCACACAGGGCGGCCTGCGGTCGGCTGTGCAGCCGGCGGCGGGCCGCAGTCGCCGCTCTCTCTTTTTCTTCCCTCCAGTAGTAGGTACTCCCATGCGTATGAAGGCCAGGCGAGCAGGCGTCGGTTCGCTGTTGATCGCGGCGACTCTGGTGTCGCTCGCCGGTTGCTCGGGCGACGCGACCACGGCGAAGTCGCCGGTGGCGACACCGAAGCCCACTGTTCCGTTCGACGCGGCCGATCCTGCGACATGGGTGCTCCCGATCGAGGGCTACCTGCCGTCGGAGACCGAGCGGAAGCAGATCTCGCAGGCTCGGAAGATACTCGTCGGCGATTGCATGAAGGGCTTCGGCTTCTCCTGGCAGCCGGCCGCCGACTTGCCACGTCTGGGCGGCAAGACCCTGGTCGACTGGCGCTACGGGATTCACGACATGGCCCTCGCCGAGGAGCGGGGGTACAAGCCGGCGGCCGAGGAGCAGGAAGCGTACGACCGGGCCGTCGAAAAGGGTGCCCTGGACGGTACGTCGGGTACCGGCCCGGACACGCGGGCCCTGGAGGGCGGCGTCAAGCAGGTGGGGGGCAAGCCCGTACCGGAGGGCGGCTGTCTCGGCGAGGCCGACCGGAGGATCTCCGCCGGCGGTGCGAACACCACGATCGCCCAGACGATCAGCAATGAGACCTTCGCCCGGTCCCAGCAGGTCCCCGAGGTCGTCGAAGCGTTCGCGGCCTGGTCCGCCTGCATGAAGAAGAGCGGTTTCAACTACGCGCGGCCGCTCGACGCCAGCGATGACCCGCAGTTCGGTTCGCAGAGCGTCACGCCGCTCGAGATCAGGACCGCGACCGCTGACATCTCCTGCCGGGACAAGACCAAGGTCGCCAGGGTCTGGTTCGATGCGGAGGTGGCGATGCAGAAAGAAGAGATCGAGTCGGGAGCCGAGCGGCTGAACGGGGAGAAGGAATCCCTGAATTCGGCCGTGAAGAAGGCCGCCCATGTCATAGCGGGCTCATGATGCGTTCTCGTGGCCTGGCTCAGCGTCGAAAGGCTCTCGGTTTCCTGGTACTGGCCTGTCTCGTGTGCACCGGAGCCGGCGCGGGCGCTGCCCTTCTCATCAAGTCCCCGGCGCAGGTCGCCGCGGACACGGCACCTCCGCCACCGGACATCCTCACGGCGGAAGTGGAGGACCGGGTGATCTCCCAGGCACTGATCACCCGTGGGAAGGTCACCGCCTCCCAGCGCACCGACATCTCCTCCGGGCCCCGAGCCGGCGAGGACGCCGGACGCTCGGTGGTGACCAAGGTCAGGTCCGCTCCCGGCCGGAAGCTCGCCGCCGGGCAGGTGCTTCTCGAAGTCTCGGGTCGTCCGCTGTTCGTCCTGGAGGGCGCCGTTCCCGCCTACCGTGACCTCGTGCCCGGTAAGCGCGGCGAAGACGTCGCCCAGCTCCAGGCGGCGCTTCGGGGCTCCGGCCACCCGACGGGGAACGACCTTTCAGGCGTCTTCGGCCGGGGCACCGAACGGGCCCTGACGTCCCTCTACCGCTCCATCGGTTATGAGGTGCCGGTCACCGAGGCCCCCGTGATCCCGGCCGAGGCTCCCCGACCCGACGCATCGGCCTCCCCGGCGGCGAAGCCCGAGGAGGCGCCGCCGCGCGCCCTTCCCACCTTCCCGATGTCAGAAGTGGTCTTCGTCCGTTCCTTCCCCGCGTACGTCGAGGAAGTGCGCACCGCAGTGGGGGACGAAGCCGGGGAGAACCTGCTGTCCCTGTCCTCCGGCGAGCTCACCGTCGAGGGTTCCGTGACACCGCAGGAGAAGGGGATGATTCGCGCAGGCCAGAAGGTGCGGATCTACTCCGACACGGCGGGGCGCGAGTTCAGCGGAGAAGTGGAATCCGTCGCGTTGCAGCGCGCCACCGTCAAAGACGGTGGCGAGGAGCCGGGCGAGCAGAAGTACACGGTCAAGGTGACACCGTCCCGGCCCTTGCCCAGGAAACTGAACGGCGAGAACGTGCAGCTGACCGTTGTGGCGGCCTCGTCGCGGGGGAAGGTCCTCGCCGTGCCCTCGTCGGCCGTCTCGACCGGTGCCGACGGTCTGACCAGCGTCACCGAGCGGACAGGGCGGAAGGAGCGCCGGATCCCCGTCACCGTCGGTGTGTCGGGGGACGGATACGTGGAGATCGTCCCGCGGCAGGGCGCACGCCTGGAGGCCGGTGCCCGGGTGGTCGTGGGAGTGCACATGAGAGCGACTGCGGGCAGGCCGTGACCACGACCACCAAGGACAGCGCGGTCATCGAGTTCCGTGGCGTCGGACTCCGCTACCCGGGTCCTCCTGCCGTCGACGCCCTGCGTCCCTGCGATCTGCGCATCGCCGACGGGGAGTTCGTCACCGTGGTCGGGCCCTCGGGCTCGGGCAAGTCCACCCTGCTGAACATCGCGGGGCTCCTGGACACCCCCACGCAGGGCCAGTACCTGCTGAACGGGATCGACACGGCGGCCCTGAGCGCCTCTCGTCTGGCTGCCCTGCGCGGGGAACGGATCGGGTTCGTCTTCCAGGCCTTCCATCTCCTGCCCCATCGCAGCGCGCTGGAGAACGTCGAACTCGCCCTGGTCTACCGGGCTGTTCCCCGGCGGGAGCGCAGTGCGCGCGCCGCCGCGGTCCTGGAGCGCGTGGGTCTGGCACACCGTGCTGCCGCCCTCCCCACCCAGATGTCGGGCGGCGAACGTCAGCGCGTCGCGGTCGCGCGCGCCCTGGTGGGGGAGCCCTCCCTCCTGCTGTGCGACGAGCCGACGGGGAATCTGGACTCCGCCACGTCCGCATCCCTGCTCGAACTGCTGGACGCCCTGCATCGCGACGGCATGACCACCGTCGTGATCACCCATGATCGTCAGGTCGCGGAGCACGGACAACGCACCGTCACGATCCGCGACGGCGTTCTCCACGACTCCGGCCACCGGCCGGGGGCGGCATGACGACACACCGTCGAAGCGCCCCGGAGCGGTCCCGGCTGGCCGTACGCGATCTGCTGTCCGAAGCCGTGGCCGGCATGCTTCAGCGACCGGCCCGGTCGGTTCTCACCGCGCTCGGAACCGTTCTCGGTGTCGGCGCCTTCATCGCGGTCCTGGGTCTCACCGGGACAGCCACGTCGCAGATCGACCATCGGTTCAACTCGCTGACGGCCACCGAGGTCAGCGTCACGGACATCGGCTCCGGTGACGCCGCAGCCCGGGATCTGTCGTTCCCGCGGGACGCCGACGCCCGCATCACCCGACTGAACGGCGCGCTCGCCGCGGGTGTCTCCTGGAGTGTCCGGCTCGGGCCACAGGAAGCGGTGCGAGCCGCCCCCGTCGGATCGGCCAACAGCGTCGACGCCCAGACGCAGGTGATCGCCGCCTCTCCCGGTATCTGGCAGGCGTCACAAGCCCAGTTCACCGAAGGCAGGGCCTTCGACGGCTTTCACGACACGCACCACCAGAGGGTCGCCGTGATCGGCCAGGCCACCGCGGCGCGTCTCGGTATCACCACGCTGCGCACGCAACCGGCCGTCTTCATCGGCAGCACCGCCTTCACCGTGATCGGCGTTCTGAAGGACGTCGAGCGGAAGCCGGAGCTTCTGATGTCCATCACGGTGCCGCGTTCGGTGGCGGAACGGACGTGGGGAGCCCCCACGGACGAAGGGGCACAAATGCTGATCTCGACTCAGCTCGGTGCCGCCGGCCAGATCGCGGACGAGGTGGCGGTCGCCCTGCGCCCGGACCATCCCGAGTACTTCAAGGTGACAGCGCCTCCGGACCCGCGGTCCCTGCGCGCCGCGGTCAGCGATGACTTGAGCCAGCTGTTCCTTCTCCTCGCAGGGGTCTGCCTCATCATCGGGGCCGTCGGAATCGCGAACACCACTCTGGTGGCAGTGCTGGAACGGACCGGAGAGATCGGCCTGCGACGTGCTCTGGGCGCGCGTGGCGTTCACATCACCCTGCAGTTCCTGACCGAGTCAGCGATGCTCGGCCTCCTCGGAGGGCTCGTCGGCACCTCGATCGGCACCGTCGTCGTGGTCGCCGTCGCCGCGGCGAGGCAGTGGACGCCGGTGATCGACCCCGCCACCTTGGCCGCTGCCCCGACCCTCGGCCTGGTCGCCGGACTGCTTGCCGGCCTGTACCCGGCGTGGAGAGCGTCCCGCATCCCACCGGTCGAAGCGTTGCGCCGCTGAGCCGGCCCCGCAGCCGCCCAGGGGCGACACCTCGACGGGGATACCCGGCTCAAGCCGACGCAGAGACGTGGCGCCCGGTCCGCGCGTCGCTGCGGGTGCGCGCGGACCGGGGCCGTCAGGGGGAGCCCCGAAGGGCTCAGCGGGACGCCAGGGCGCGCGGCTCCAGAGCCGCCGTGTGGGCGTCCATGCGCTCGGCGGCCAGGATCGCGGCCGCCGTGTCGGCGCGGGAGGCGGCGACGACCAGCGCGCGGCCCGCCAGGGCGTGCGCCCGCCGGTGCAGGGCCGCGGCGCTCCGCTCGCGCCGGGTGCCGGACGCCCGGGCCGGGGCGGGTCCACCCCTCAGCCGGCCCACCTGCTCCGCGAGCCGCTCCGCCGCCGTGTCCAGGTCGGCCGAGGCCTGCGTCGCGCGCAGCTCGTCCGTGACGGCGAGCAGGGCGGCGAGGTGGCCCGCGAGCTGGATGTCCAGCTCTTCCTCACGGGAACGGTGGGGGAAGTCGGGGTTGGGGCCGTCCACCGTGCTGTGGACCGACTTGGCGCGGATCGGTTCGTACATGGGAAGGCCTCCTGAGTTCTTACAGGAAACCATCCTAGCTTGGATTTCGTCTAAAGTTGAGTTGTTCACAAAACCGGACTGCCCGCGCACATAGCGTGAGCGGGCAGTCGGGCGAGGCCGGGTCTCGCGGGATCAGGGCTGGCTGTAGCCGTCCAGGAAGTGGCCGATCCGCCCCATCGCGTCGGTCAGATCCCCGACCGTCGGCAGGGTCACCACCCGGAAGTGGTCCGGCTCCGGCCAGTTGAAGCCCGTGCCCTGGACGACCATGATCTTCTCGCGCCGGAGCAGGTCCAGGACCATGCGGCGGTCGTCCTTGATCTTGAAGACCTTGGGGTCGAGGCGCGGGAAGAGGTACAGCGCGCCCTTGGGCTTCACGCAGCTCACCCCGGGGATCTGGGTCAGCAGCTCGTAGGCCGTGTCCCGCTGCTCGCGCAGCCGCCCGCCCGGCAGCACCAGGTCGTTGATCGTCTGCCGCCCGCTGAGTGCCGCGACGACTCCGTGCTGCCCGGGCATGTTCGCGCACAGGCGCATGTTCGCCAGGATGGTCAGGCCCTCGATGTAGGAGTCGGCGTGGGCGCGCGGCCCGGAGATCGACATCCAGCCGACCCGGTAGCCGGCCACGCGGTAGGCCTTCGACATGCCGTTGAAGGTGAGGGTGAGCAGGTCCGGGGCGACGGAGGCGGTCGGGGTGTGCGTGGCCCCGTCGTAGAGGATCTTGTCGTAGATCTCGTCGGAGCAGACGAGCAGGTTGTGGCGGCGGGCGATGTCGGTCAGGCCCTTGATCATCGCCTCGTCGTAGACGGCGCCCGTGGGGTTGTTCGGGTTGATGATCACGAGCGCCTTGGTGCGGTCGGTGACCTTGCGCTCGATGTCGGCGAGGTCCGGCATCCAGTCGGCCTGCTCGTCGCAGCGGTAGTGCACGGCGGTGCCGCCGGACAGGGAGACGGCGGCGGTCCACAGCGGGTAGTCGGGCGCGGGCACGAGGACCTCGTCGCCGTCGTCCAGCAGGCCCTGCATCGCCATCACGATCAGCTCGGAGACGCCGTTGCCGATGAAGACGTGCTCGACGTCCGTCTCGATGCCGAGGGTCTGGTTGTGCATGACGACCGCCCGGCGCGCGGCCAGCAGGCCCTTGGCGTCGCCGTAGCCGTGCGCCGACGACACGTTGCGCAGGACGTCCTCCAGGATCTCCGGCGGGCACTCGAAGCCGAACGCGGCCGGATTGCCGGTGTTCAGCTTGAGGATCCGATGACCGGCGGCTTCCAGTCGCATCGCCTCCTCGAGCACCGGGCCCCGGATCTCGTAACAGACGTTGGCGAGCTTGGTCGACTGGATCACCTGCATGTCTGGGAGCTTACGGCCCGGTAATGCCTCTCGGGCCGTGTTTTCCGCCACGTGAGACGCGAGGATTTGCGGCGATATCGCCGCACGCTGTCCCACCAGCACCTTCGGTCCCTAGAATGCGCCGCCATGTCCCAGCCATTCGAGTACGCCGACGGGGTGACCGGCCGCGAGCCGCAGGGTGCGCCGAACGTGTATCTGCCGCAGCCCGCCGCGCCTCCGGCGTACGACGCGTACACGGATCCGGCGGCGGCGCACGGATGGCGGGACGTGTACGACACGGCGGCCCACGACGCCGCGCGCCCGACCGGCAGCGCCGCGACCCCCGGCGACGGTGCGGACGCCACTCGCGCCTTCCCCGGCGGCATGGGCGGTGCGGGCGGCACCGGTGACACCCGTGAGCTGCCCGCGGTGCCGGCGCGTGGCCGGTCCGGTGCGGGCCACCGTGCGCGCCGCAAGCCGGCTCCGCGGCCCGCGCGCCGCGTGGCGGTCGCCGCCGGTGCCGTGGGTGCCGTGTCGGTGGTCGCTCTGATGGCCGGGCTCTCCCTTACGGGTTCGCCCTCCGGCGGGACGCGGGGCGGCGAGGGCGGCGGCACGGGGCCGACGGCGGGGGAGTCGCCGACGGCGGCGACCGCGACGTCGAGTCCGGCCAAGGCCTCTGAGGCTCCGCTCGTCGCCGGGCCGGGCGATCCTGACGGGCCGTCCGGCGCGGCGTCCGCGCCGCCGTCCCTCACCGTGAGCCGAACCCCGTCCGTGTCCGGCACGGACGGCGCACGGCCCCCGGCCGGCAGCCCCCCGGCCGACGCCACGGCGGACACCGTCCCCACCGCCACGACCTCGGCACCCGGCAACTCCGGCGGAAAACCCGGACACGGCCGCGGCGGTACCAAGGGACCCAAGTGACCGGCCGGTAAGGGCGGTTGAGTAGGGTCGGGCGGGACGCCGGGATTCCGGTTGTGGAACAGGTTCTTGTGTCACCCCCTCGCGACGATCACAATGCACATGACAACAGTGAAGGCGGCCGGAGGATTTCCGGCCGCCTCCGTCGCAAGAGGGGACCCCCCATGAGAAAACCTCTCGCCGCCGCGTTCTGCGCCCTGGCGATAGCCGGGGCCGGCGCGGCCCCCGCGACCGCTGCCGATGCCGCCCCCACGGGCCTCGGCAAGGCCGCGGACACGGGCAAGGTCACGTCCGCCGTCTCGGGCGTGGTCAACTCCGTGGAGCAGACGCTGTCCGGGCTCGGCGGCCCGAAGGCCAAGGCCGTGAACTTCGCCGGCACCGTCGCGCTCAGCAACTGCTCGGGCTCCGTCGTCCGCATGCCGGACTCAGAGGACAACGACCCGGCGCTCGTGATGACCAACGGCCACTGCCTGGAGTCCGGGTTCCCCGGCCCCGGCCAGGTCCTCGTCGACAAGGCCTCCAGTCGCACCTTCACTCTGCTCAACGCCTCCGGCTCGCGCGTCGCCACCCTGCGCGCCGCCAAGCTCGCCTACGGCACGATGACCGACACGGACGTCGCGCTGTACCAGCTCACCACCACCTACGGGCAGATCAAGAGCTCGTACAACATCAACGCGCTGACGCTGAACGACAAGCACCCGGTCGCCGGCAGCGCCATCAGCATCCCCTCCGGCTACTGGAAGCGGATCTACAGCTGCTCCATCGACGGGTTCGTGCCCACTCTGAAGGAGGGCGACTGGACCTGGAAGGACTCGGTCCGCTACACCTCCGCCTGCAACACCATCGGCGGCACGTCCGGTTCGCCCGTCGTCGACCAGGCCACCAACAAGGTCGTCGCCGTCAACAACACCGGCAACGAGGACGGTGAGCGCTGCACGGTGAACAACCCGTGCGAGGTCGACGCGAACGGCACCGTGACCGTCCGCAAGGGCATCAACTACGCCCAGGAGACCTACGGGATCCCGGCCTGCTTCGGGATCGACAACAAGCTCGACCTGAGCGCGAGCGGCTGCACCCTGCCCAAGCCGTAAGGCAGGGTGCCGGCCGGGCGGTCACGCGGGAGGAGTCCTGCGGACCGCCCGGCCCGCCAGCACGTCCGTGCGCCGGCCGTCCTCGATCACGAACCGGCCGTCGACCAGGACGTACGGAATGCCCGTCGGCAGCGTGCGCGGCTCCGCGAACGTGGAGCCCGCCGCGACCGTCGCCGGGTCGAAGAGCACCAAGTCGGCCACATAGCCCTCACGGACCAGGCCCCGGTCCGGCAGGCGGAGCCGCGCCGCCGGGCGGGACGTGAGGTGCGCGACGCACTCCTCCAGCGACAGCACCCCCAACTCCCTGACGTAGTGCCCGAGGTAGTGCGGGAAGGTGCCGTAAGCGCGCGGATGCGGCTTCGCGCCCTGGAGGATGCCGTCCGAGCCGCCGGTGTGCACCCGGTGGCGCATGATCGCCCGGACGTTCTCCTCGTGGCCGACGTGCTGGAGGATCGTCGGGGCCAGCCGGTCGGCCAGCAGCAGTCCGCGCGCGGTCACCCAGGGTTCCTCGCCCCGGACGGCCGCCGACTCCTCGATCGTCCGGCCGACGTAGTCGGCCAGGGCCGGGTCGTTCACACCGGAGATCTCGATGGTGTCCCACTCGACCGGCACGCCGTGGCAGCCGTCGGACCCGGTGACCTCCAGGTGGTGGCGGATGCGTTCCGCCGTCCCCTCGTCCGCCAGCCGCCTGAGGGTCTCCCCCGGGCCCCCCTCGCTCGCCCAGCTCGGCAGCACGGCCGCCAGCGTCGTACAGCCCGGTGTGTACGGGTAGGTGTCGAGGCTGATATCGGATCCGGCCGCGAGCGCCTCGTCCAGCAGGGACAGCAGCTCGGGCGCCCGGCCCTTGTTCACGCCGAAGTTCATGGTGGCGTGCGCGAGATGGAGGGAGCAGCCCGCCTCCCGGGTCAGGGCGACCATCTCCTCGTACGCCTGAAGGGCCCCGGCCCCGTAGGAGCGGTGGTGCGGGCAGTAGTAGCCGCCGTACGACGCCACCACCCGGCACAGCTCCGTCAGTTCGGCGTCCTGCGCGTACATGCCGGGCGTGTACGTCAGCCCCGACGACATGCCGACGGCGCCCTGCTCCAGGCCCTCGGCGACCAGCCGGCGCATCCGGTCCAGCTCGCCGGGCGTGGCCTCGCGGTCCTCCCAGCCGACGGCGAGCGCCCGGACCGTGCCCTGCGGGACGAGGTAGGCCGCGTTCACGGCGATCCCGCGGTCAAGGCGGTCCAGGTACTCACCGACCGTGCGCCAGTCGAAGTCGATGTCGTCACCCGGGCCGTTCCACCCGGCGATCGCCCGCCGCACCTCGCCGAGCGTGCGGTCGTCGACCGGCGCGTACGACAGGCCGTCCTGGCCGATGACCTCCAGGGTGACGCCCTGCGCGGCCTTGGCGCTGTGGTCCGGGTCGCGCAGCAGCGCCAGGTCGCTGTGGGCGTGCATGTCGACGAAACCGGGGGAGAGGACGAGCCCCTCGGCGTCCAGTTCCCGGCGGGCCTTCGGCCGCTGGCAGCCGGCCGCGGCGGCCTCCTTGACGATTCCGACGATCCGGCCGCCGTCGACCACGACATCGGCCCGGTAGGCGTCCGAGCCGGAGCCGTCGACGACGTCGGCGTCCCGGATGACGAGCTCTTCCATCGCGCCCGGCCTCCTAGAAGAACGTGCGGACGTAGTCGACGACCGTGCCGTCCGCCTCCGCGACGGGGATCAGCTGCCACTTGTCGAACGAGGTGCACGGGTGGGACAGCCCGAGCCCGACCCAGTCGCCGACCTCCAGATCCGCCTCCGGCGTGGTGGCGAGCCAGGCATGCTGGTCGGACAGTGCGGTCACCGAGACGCCGGTGGCCGGGCGCTCGGCGCCGTCCCGGCGGATCATCTGGGCGAAGGGCAGGTCGAGGTCGTAGGCCGCGTCCCGCTTGCCCGCGTTGACGAAGGCCTGCTCGGCCGAAGGCCGCGACACCACCTGTGTCCACAGCCGGAACGCCGGCTCCAGGGCGCCCTCCTCGGGGACCCGGTTGAACGGGGTCAGCTTGCGGTAGTGGCCGTCGTCGTGCGAGACGTACGCGCCCGAGCGCAGCAACTTCAGCACGGGAAGGGAGAGTCCGGGGATCCCGGCGAAGACCTCGGCGACCGCGTCGAACCAGGCGCTGCCGCCCGCGCTGACCACGATCTCGTCCAGCCCGGCGAATCGCCCCGCCTTGTCGAAGTCGGCGGCGAGCGCGACCAGCCGCCGCAGCCATGCCGTCACCCGCTCGGTGTCGGCCTTGGGCACCTCGCCCTCGTAGCCCGCGACACCGACCAGGCGCAGGGTCCGGGTCCCGGCCACCGCGTCCGCGACCGCCGCGCACTCCGCCTCCGTACGCACTCCGGTCCGGGCGCCCTCCCCGGCGGCGAGTTCGACGACGACGTCCACGGGGCGCGTGGCGTCGGCGTCCCGCAGCGCGGCGTCCATCAGCTCGACGCCGCGTACGGAGTCGACGTAGCAGACCAGCTCGAAGTCCGGGTCGGCGTCGAGCTCGGCGGCGATCCAGCGCAGGGCCGCCGCGTCGACCAGTTCGTTCGCGAGGAACACGCGCCGGGTCCCGAAGGCCCGTGCCACCCGTACCTGGTGCGGCACGGCCAGCGTGATGCCCCATGCCCCGTGCTCGATCTGCCGCTGGAACAGCTGCGGCGCCATGGAGGTCTTGCCGTGCGGCGCGAAGGCCAGGCCGTGCCGGGCCGCGTAGGTCTCCATCAGCTTCAGGTTGTGCTCCAGGCGCTCGGCGGACAGCGCGAGCACGGGCGTGGCGAAGCCGCCGGTGAACAGGTTGCGGCGCTGCCCGGCCAGCTCGGCGACGGTCAGTCCGTCGGCATCCGGCGGGAGGCCCTTGAAGCGGTGATCGACGCGCTCGGCGGCGAGCCGCGCGAGGGACTCGGCTGCGGTGTCGGCTGACATGGACCCTCCTGATCTGCGGTGTTGCAATCTCTGCAACCTTCATTGCGTATGGCGCTGAACGCTGTCTAACATCTCGGCCACCGCCGGTCAATGAAACCGTCACCGGCCGCCCCGCGCCCCGACATCCACGCCCCGACGAGGAGCCGAGCATCGTGACCCCCACCGGACCCCGCAACGCCCCCGACGTCGTGGACGTCGTCGCGCTCGGCGAGTCCATGGTCACGTTCCTGCCCTCCCGGCCGGGGCGCCTCGCCGACGTGCCGTCCTTCGAGCGGGGGATCGGCGGGGCGGAGTCGAACGTGGCGTGTGTGCTGGCCGCGGCCGGACACTCCGCGCGGTGGGTCAGCCGGGTGGGGGCCGACCCGTTCGGTGACCACCTGGTCGAGGCGATCGGCGACTACGGGGTCGACGTGGCGCACGTCCGGCGCGACCCCGGCCGCCCCACCGGCATCTACTTCCGCACCGCCGGGGACCGGGCCGGCGACGCCCACGAGGTGGCGTACTACCGGGCCGGTTCCGCGGCCTCCGCGATGACCGTGACGGATCCGGACCCGGCAGCCGTGCGCGCCGGGCGCGTGCTGCACCTCTCCGGGATCACCGCCGCGCTCTCCGGGACCTGCCTGGACCTGATGCGCGAGCTGACCGTCCGCCGCCCCGGCCGCCCCCTGATCTCCTTCGACGTCAACCACCGGCCCGGCCTGTGGCGCGACACGACCGCCCCGACGGTGCTGCGCGACCTCGCCCGGGGCGCGGACCTCGTGTTCGTCGGGCAGGACGAGGCATGGGGGCTGCACAGCGCCGAAGCCGTCCGCGCCGCCCTCCCCGAACCCGAGGTGCTGGTCGTCAAGCAGGGCGGCGCCGGAGCCACCGTCTTCGACAGGCGGGACGTCACCTTCGTGCCCGCGCCCCGGGTCGACGTCGTCGCCGCCGTCGGTGCCGGGGACGCCTTCGCCGCCGGGTTCCTCTCCGCCACCCTGCGCGCACTGCCCGTACGGGAACGGCTGCGGCACGGGCATCTGATGGCCGCCGCCGCGCTCACCGTGCCCGGCGACCTCGCCACAGCGCCCGCGCGGGAGCACGCCGACCGGCTCGTCGCCCTGGACGACACGGCATGGGGGAGACTGCGACTCGGCCCGGGCTGGACCGAGCGGACACAGCGGGCCGACGAGGAGGTACGTACGTCATGAGCCAGACCGTCGACCGCGCGCTCAGCATCCTGCCGCTGCTCGCCGAGGGCCCCGCCGACCTGGGGCAGGTCGCCGACCGCCTCGGCGTGCACAAGTCCACGGCCCTGCGCCTGCTGCGCACCCTGCACGAGCACGGACTCGTCTACCGCCAGTCCGACCAGCGCTACCGCCTCGGCGCCCGGCTCTTCGCCCTCGCCCAGGAGGCGATGGAGAACCTCGACGTCCGCGAGATCGCCCACCCCCACCTGGTCCGCCTCAACGAGGACTGCGGGCACACCGTGCACCTCGCCGTGTACGAGGAGAACGAGGTCCTCTACATCGACAAGGTCGAGAGCCGCTACCCGGTGCGGATGTACTCCCGCATCGGCAAGCCCGTGGCCATCACCGTCGCCGCGGTCGCCAAGCTCCTGCTCGCCGATCTGCCCGAGCACGAGCGGCGGACGGTCGCGGAGAAGCTCGACTACCCCACGTACACGTCCCGTTCGACACCCCACGCGACCGCGTTCCTGCGCGAACTGGACAAGGTGCGCGAACAGGGCTGGGCCACCGACCTCGGCGGCCACGAGGAGTCCATCAACTGCGTCGCGGCGCCCGTCCGCGGCGCCGACGGCCGGGTCGTCGCCGCGATGTCGGTCTCCGCGCCGAACGTCGTCGTCACCGCCGACGAACTCCTCACCCTCCTGCCGCTGGTGCGCCGTACGGCGGACGCCATCAGCGGCGAGTACTCCGGCAGGACACCATTGAAGGGCACCGAATGACGGACAAGATCGCACTCACCCCCAAGACCCACACCACCCCGCCGGCGAAGTTCTCGCACGGGGTGAAGAAGGGCAACATCCTCCAGGTCGCCGGCCAGGTCGGCTTCCTGCCCGCCGAGGAGGGCAAGCCGCCCACGCCCGCCGGGCCGGCCCTGCGCGAGCAGACCCTCCAGACCCTGGCCAACGTCAAGGCGATCCTGGAGGAGGGCGGCGCCTCCTGGGACGACGTGATGATGATCCGCGTCTACCTGACGGACGTGGCCCACTTCGCCGAGATGAACGAGATCTACAACGCGTACTTCGAGGAGCAGGGCCTGACCCAGCCGCCCGCCGCGCGCACGACCGTCTACGTCGGACTGCCCGCGGGTCTCCTCATCGAGATCGACGCCCTGGCCGTCCTCGGCTGACCCACCCCATCCTCCCGCCTTTCCGAGGCGCGGCGCCGTTCGATGCGCCGCGCCGCGCTCCCCCCTGCCCAGAAACCGTATGCCTTTACGTAGAGGACCCCCGAATGTCCCCTTCGCTCGCCGCGTCCGCCCCTGCCGAGACCCCACCCCACACCGGAGGACTGCTCCTCCTCGTCGACGGTACGGCCGGACTCCTGCTCACCGCCGCGCTCGGCATCGTGCTGCTGCTCTTTCTCATCATCAAGACGAGACTCCAGCCGTTCGTCGCCCTGCTCGCGGTCTCCATAGCCGTCGGCCTCGCCGCCGGGCTGTCGGTCACCGAACTCTTCGGCACGGTCCAGAAGTCGGACGCCGTCTCCACCATCGAATCCGGCATGGGCGGCATTCTCGGCCATGTCGCGATCATCATCGGCCTGGGCACCATGCTCGGCGCGATCCTCGAAGTCAGCGGCGGCGCCGAGGTGCTGGCGAAGCGTCTGCTCGGCCTGTTCGGCGAGCAGCGCGCGCCGCTCGCCATGGGCCTCACGGGCCTGATCTTCGGCATCCCGGTCTTCTTCGACGTCGGCATCTTCGTCCTGGCCCCGATCGTCTACGCCGCCGCCAAGCGCTCGGGCAAGTCGATCCTGCTCTACTGCCTGCCGCTGCTCGCCGGCCTGTCCGTCACGCACGCCTTCCTGCCCCCGCACCCCGGCCCGGTGGCCGCCGCCGGTCTGCTGAACGTCGACCTCGGCTGGGTCATCCTGATGGGCATCGTCTGCGGCCTGCCGGCCGTGGTGGCCGCGTGGGGCTACTCGGCGTGGGTCGGCCGCCGCATCTTCGTGCCCGTCCCGCAGGACATGGTCGAAGCGGCGCAGGAGGCCAAGCAGGCCGTCGTCGACGAGCAGCGGGCCGCCGGGGTCCCGCCCAGCGAGCAGCCGGTCTCCCTCGGCACGGTCCTCGGCATCATCGGCACCCCGCTGGTGCTCATCCTCGCCGCGACGTTCTCCTCGATCGCCCTCGACCCCTCCACGCTCCGCTCGGTGATCGAGTTCTTCGGCAACCCGTTCGTGGCGCTGACGATCGCCCTGTTCCTCGGGTACTACCTGCTGGGCATCCGCCGCGGCTGGTCCCGCAAGTCCCTGGAGACGGTGTCGACCGCGTCCCTCAAGCCGGTCGGCAACATCCTGCTGGTGGTCGGCGCGGGCGGCGTCTTCGGCGCCGTCCTCAAGGCCAGTGGCGTCGCCCAGGCCCTCTCGGACACGTTCCACGACGTGGGCCTGCCGGTGCTCGTCCTGTCCTACCTGATCTCCGTGGTCCTGCGCGTGGCCCAGGGCTCGGCGACGGTCGCCATCGTGACGACGGCCGGCATCGTCGCCCCCCTGCTCTCCGAGGGCGACCACTCCCAGGCCTTCGTCGCCCTGGTCATCATGGCCATCTCGGCGGGCTCGATCTTCGCCTCGCACGTCAACGACGGCGGCTTCTGGATGGTCGCCAAGTACTTCGGCATCAGTGAACGGGACACGCTCAAGACCTGGACGGTGCTGGAGAGCGTGCTCTCGGTGGCGGGGTTCGTGGTGGCGGCGGTGTTGAGCCTGTTCGTGTAGGCGTCTGATAACGAAGTCGGGGTCGACTGTGTGCGGCACAGGTTTGTCGACCATACTGCTTCGCTGTGGAGCAGCGCATAGGTTCGAGCAGCCAGCCCCTGGAAGGCGCCGGATTCGACCCGGCATTCATCCCCGGGCTCACGTCACCCGCGTCCGCAGCGAAGGCGGAGGAGGACGGGCCGGAGAAGGAGCCTGAGGTCGCAGACGTCGAGGAGACCGAAGCGGCCGCCGCCGAGTCGGAGAAGGCGGAGGAGGCGTCCCCTGCCGAGCAGGAGGAGGAGACCGAAACCGACGGCCCCGTCTTCGAGGCGTCCGACCGTCGCGCGAAGATGGTCGCCGATCACAGAGGCGTGCACATGTCCCTGGACGACCAGGAGTGCGAGTTCCGCTGGGACGAGATCGGCGCGGTCGAGACGGAGACGGCCCGCTTCGGCAAGCGGTACACCGTCACCGTCCACACCCCTGACCGGCGCTGGTACCCGATCGAGATCGAGGCACCGGCCAGGAGCCACTTCAAGGAGTGGGACGAACAGCTGGACGCGGTGCTGGACGCCTACTTCGAGGAAGAGGAAGACGCCGGCTAACCGCAGTACTGGCTCTCCTTGCCGATCGACCGGTACATACAGTCCGCGTTCTCCAGCAGTTGCAGCACCGCATCGCGGTTACGGGAGGTCTCCCGCTCGATCACCTCGTCGGGCGGGTAGAACCCACCCCCACCGGACCTCGGATACATCTCGAACGTGTAGCCGAAGATCTTGTGCGCGCCCCAGAGGTAGTCGTCGATCGACCCGTCCGTGATGTACAGGTCGCTGGACTGCTCCGCCGTGTACCCGTTGCTCGCGGCCATCTTCTGCCCGACCGTCTTGAACGCCGCGTGGTCGTCGGCGGTCATCCCGGTCGTCGTGTCGGAGTACGTGTAGCCGAAGGGCCACAGCACCAGTTCGCTGTACGTGTGGAAGTCGACCCCGGCCCTGATCTGCTGCTTGCCGCCGACGACCCGGCTGCGCACGAAGTCGGCGACGACCTTCACCTCGGGCGCCGACTCCGCCGACCGGCCCCGGTAGGTGTCGGAGGACGGGGAGCCCGAAGAGCCGCCGCAGCAGCCCCAGCGGTGGTTCCAGTTGCGGTTCAGGTCCGTACCGACGTACGAGGAACCGGAGTTGGGCTGGCGGTTCTTGCGCCAGGAGCGGTAGGAGCCGGTGGCGATGTCGTACTCGCCGCCATCGGGGTTGATGTCCGGGACGATCCAGATCTCGCGGTTGTTCACCATGCCGGTGACGCGCGAGTCGGAACCGTAGTCGGAGGTCAGCTCGCGCAGCAGGTAGAGCGCCATCTCGACGGTCAGGTGCTCGCGGGCGTGCTGGTGGTGCGTGAACAGCACCTCCGGCTCGGCCTCGTCACTGGCCACGTTGTCGCTGATCTTGACGGCGACGATGTTCCGGCCCTGGTAGGACTTGCCGATCACGCGCTGGCTCGCGATGGACGGGTTGGCCGAGACGATCGAGTTGATCTCGCTCGTCATCTCCGCGTGGTTGTGGTACTTCGAGTCGGCCGACGGGAAGTCGAGGAGCCGGACGTCGTCCTCGCCGGCGGAGCGGTCGGGCACCGCGCCGAGCGGGGTGACCTCGTAGCCCAGCGCGCGCAGCTTCTTGATCTGGTCGACGCGGCCGGAGACGACGACACCGTGACCGTGCGCCTCGTCGACGGTCACGCCCGTGCGCTGAAGTGCCGTGCGGTCCTTGGCCGTTGCGTGCAGGTGGACCTCGTACTGCCGGACGTCGTCGGCCGAAGCGGCCGCTTTGCGGGCGCTGTCGGCGGTGGCGTCGCTCGTCGTCGCGGACAGGGGCGCCGCGAGGGCGAGGGCGAGGAGGCCGGCCAGGGCCGCGGTGCGTCTGCCGGTGCGGGCACCGGAGCCTCGTATGCGAAGTCGCATGAAATCTCCTTGTGGGAGGTGGGGTTGTTCCGTGCGACGTACGTGGTGCGGGTGGCGCATATCGTTCTGCTAATGGCATGAGCAGGTCAAGACTGAAAGCAGCCGCGCAGTGTACGCGCGCGGCGCCACGGTCGAGGTGTCCCGGCAGAAGTACACCCACAGGTGTGGCTCCGGCGTGCATATATGTACGCACCGGGAGAGAGTGAGGGTCCGCGCAAGGGGAGCCGGAGTGTCCGGATCCCCGGACCCCCACCCCTCAGAGAACTGGCTGATCATGGGCGGATCAGCGCCCCGACGGGACCACCACCTGCCGGCCGAGACGACCAGCTTCGTCGACCGGCGTGGCGAACTGACCCGGGGCCGCGAACTGCTGGCCCGCGCACGGCTGGTGACACTGACCGGACCGGGTGGCGTCGGCAAGACCCGGCTCGCCGCACGCATCGCGGCCCGGGTGCAGCGGGCCTTCCCGGACGGCGTGCGCTTCGTGCACCTGTCCGCACTACACGACCCGGCGCTCGTCCCGCTCGCCGCCGCCGACGCGCTGGGCCTCCACGACCGTTCCGCCCAGCCACCCCTGGACGCCCTCGTCGAACAGCTGCGGGACCGGCGGCTGCTCCTCGTCGTCGACAACTGCGAGCACCTTGCGGGTGCGTGCGCCCGGCTCGCCGCGGCCCTGCTGCACGGCACCGAGGGCGTCCGGATCCTCGCCACCAGCCGGCACCGGCTCGGCCTCACGGAGGAGCACCTGCTGGAGGTACGGCCCCTGCCGGTGCCCGACCCGGACGGCGACCTGTCCGCCGCCGAGGGCTACCCGGCCCTCACCCTCTTCGCCGACCGGGCCGCCGCCGTCGTCCCCGGCTTCCGTCTCACCCCCGCCAACCGCGCCTCCGTCGCCCGGCTGTGCCACCGCCTGGACGGTCTGCCCCTCGCCATCGAACTCGCCGCCGTCCGCATGCGCGTCCTCGACGTCGACCAGCTCCTGGACCGCCTCGACGACCGCTACCGCTTCCTCACCACCGGCAGCCCCGCCGCCCTGCCCCGCCACCAGACCTTGCGAGCGGCGGTCTCCTGGAGCCACGACCTGTGCACTCTCCCCGAGCGGACGGTGTGGGCCCGGCTGTCGGTCCTGGCGGGCGACTTCGACCTGGAGACGGCGGAGGCGGTGTGCGCGGTCGGCACCCCGGAGGACGACGCCCGGCCTCCGGGGGGTGACGCCCCGCCTCCGAGAGGCGGGGCCCGGCTCGGCGCGCTCCCGCACGCCGCCCTGCCCGCGCTGCCGGCCCGGCCCACGGACGGCTCCGGCGTACCCGCCCGGCCCACGGACGGCTCCGGCGTACCCGCCCGGCCCGCGGCGGCGCCCACCGGCACCGTCACCCTGCCCCCACCCCCGGGCCCGCGCACGGACGACGTCCTCGAAGCCGTCGCCGGGCTCGTGGACAAGTCCGTCCTCTGCCGGGAGCCCGGGCCCGGCAGTGTGCGGTACCGGCTGCTCGACACCCTGCGGCAGTACGGGCTGGAGCAGTTGCGGCGGGGTGCCGGGCAGGAGGAGGCCGCCCGGCGGCGGCAGCGGGACCTGATGGTGCGGCGGGCCGCGCAGTGCGAGCGCGGCTGGTTCGGCCCCGGGCAGCCGGAGACCGTCGCCCGGCTGCGCGCCGACCGGGACAACCTGCGCGCCGCCCTCGACTTCAGTCTCTCCACCCCCGGCGAGGCCCTCGCCGGGCTGCGCCTCGCCGGCACGCTCTGGTTCTACTGGCACGCCTGCGGCGCCGCCCGCGAGGGACTGCACTGGCTCGACCGCGCCCTGAGCGCCGCCCCCGAACCGACCCGGGAACGAGCCCGCGGCCTGTGGGTCGCCGGCCTGCTGGCCGCCGCCACCCGGGACTTCCCCCGGGGCCGCCGCCACGCCACCGACGCCCTCGCGCTCGCCCGCGCCCTCGGCGACACCGCCGAGGCCGCGCACGCCGAGTACGTGCTCGGCGTCATCCGGCTGTTCGGCGACGACCTGCCCGGAGCGCTGCGGCACTTCGAGACCACCGTCGCCCGCGGCCCCGTGCCCGGCCAGCACCTCAGCCTCGTCGGCCTCGACCAGGTCGAACTCGCCTGCGCGCTGGGCTTCCTGGGCGAGGCCGAGCGGGCCGTCGAGGTCTGCGAGCAGGCCCTGCGGCTGTGCGAGCGGCACGGCGAGCAGTGGGTCCGGTCCTATGTGCTGCGCATGCTCGCCCTGGCACACACCGTGCGCGGCGACTGGCCCCGGGCGGAACGGCACGCCCGTGAGGCCCTGCGGCTCAAACTCGCCGTCCACGACGTCATCGGCATCGCCCTCACCCTCGACCTGCTCGCGTCGATCGCGGCCGAACGCGGCGCTCACGAGCACGCCGCCGTGCTGCTGGGCGGCGCCGACCGCGTCTGGGCCGACATCGACACCGGCCGCTGGGGCTCCCACACCCTCAACTCCGTACGCCGGGACAGCGAGGAGCGGGTGGGCCGGGCCCTGGGGCGCGAGGCGTTCGAGCGGGCCCACCGGCGGGGCGGGGCGCTCGGTCTCGCGGAGCTGGTCGGCCACGCCCTCCACGAGCCGGGCCGCCCGCACTCCGCGGCCCCGGCACCGCAGGACGACACCACGGTCCGGCTGACCCGGCGCGAGAGCGAGGTCGCCCAGCTCGTCGCCGAGGGGCTCGCCAACCAGCAGATCGCCGACCGCCTCGTGATCGCCCGCCGCACCGCGGAAGGCCATGTGGAACGCATCCTCAGCAAGCTCGGCTTCAGCAACCGCAGCCAGATCGCGGCCTGGATGACGGCACAGCGCTGACCCACGGCACCCGAACCCACCCACCCGAGGGGATCACATGACCACCGCAGAAGTCAGCCCGTTCGACCACCGCATGGCCGTCTTCGACTCCGACGACGGCTTCCTGGCCGCCGCCCTGCCCTTCCTCGGCGAAGGCCTCGGCGCCTTTGGCGAACCGCCGCCGGTGGCCATCGCCGCCCCGCGCAACCTGGACCTCCTGCGGGACGCCCTCGGCCCCGACGCGAAGGGCGTCACCTGCATCCCGCACGCCGACTGGTACACCGGCTCCGCCGCCAACGCCGTCGCCCGTGCGGCCGCGTACCTCACCGCGCACGCCGGCCCCGGCGGCCGCATCCACCTCGTCATGGAACCCGTCTGGAGCGGCCGCGCCGGCCGCTCGGCCCGCGAGACCACCGAGTGGATCCGCTACGAGGCCCTCGCCAACCTCCTCTTCGCGCCCATGTCCACGACCGCCCTGTGCGCGTACGACACCCGCACCGCGGGGCCCGCCGTCGTCGCGGCGGCCCGCCGCACCCACCCCGACACGGAGGTGTACCAGGACCCGCTGCGGCTCGCGGCCGAACTCGACGCCGTACCGCTGCCGTTGCCGCCGGCCGGGGTGCGGACCCTCGCGGAGCCGCACGCCGCGGCCGTGCGGAGCTGGGCGGTGGGGCGGGGACTGCCCGTCGCGGACGCCGAGTTGTTCGCCGCCGCCGTCGCGGAGACCGCGGCGGCCCTCGCGCCCCTCAGCGGTGACGCCCTGCTGTGGGGCGAGGCACCCGCCTGCGTCTGCGAACTGCGCTCGGCCCGACGGCTCGACGACCCGCTCGCCGGCTTCGTCCCGCCGTCCGCCGGCCCGGAACCGGGCCCGGGGCTGTGGTACGCGCGTCAGGTCTGCGCGTACGTGGACATCCGCGACGACGCCGGGGGAACGACGGTCCGTCTCCAGTACGCATAGCCCCCTGCCTGCACAAGCAGGTAGGGGATCGGGTAGTCCTCCCCCTGCGCCGGACCACACCCCCAGATCACCCTGGACCCATGCTGCGACTCTCCGGGCGGCACCTCCCGGACCCCGACGCCCACTACGGCCCGTTCCCGCAACCACCGCTGGGAGCAGGCCATCTGAGTGTCGAGTACGCACCGCGGCCCTCCGCCGTCCGTGAGGCTCGCGCGGAGGTCCGCAGACAGTTGGAGGGATGGGGGCTCGCCGACCGCGGTGAGGTCGCGGACGTGGCCGAACTGCTCGTCGGTGAACTGGCCACCAACGCCCTGGTGCACGCCGGGAGCCGCTTCCGGCTCACGCTCTTCGCCGCGCACGGCGTACTGCGCTGCGAGGTCGCCGACACCGAACGCCGCGTGCCGCGGGTGCTGGGCGCGGGCACCGGGGAGAGCGGCCGTGGAATGTTCCTGGTGGACGCGCTCGCCCAGCGCTGGGGCTGCCACCGGGACGGGCCGGGCAAGACCGTGTGGTTCGAGCTCGGCACGTGCGGGGCGGACGGCTGTGGTCGGCGACAGCCGTGACGCTCCGCCGGTCGGCCCCGGCGGTGAGCCCAGCCGCCGGGGCCCGGCCGGGCAAGGGTGCCGTACGGGCATCACGTGAAGATCCGGTCAGGCCCTCTTGCCCCACAGGCGCCTTTGGGCTTTCTTGACCTGCATGGCGGACACCACGGGAAACACCACGGAGAACGAGGCCACACACCCCCCACAGCCCCGGAAGGCGAGTTGGAAGTACATCGGTCCGGGCATCGTCGTCGCGGCGACCGGTGTCGGCGCCGGTGACCTGGTCGCCACGCTGATCGCGGGCAGCAACTTCGGCTACACCCTCCTGTGGGCGGCGATCATCGGCTGCCTGGTGAAGATCTCCCTGGCCGAGGCGGCGGGCCGCTGGCATTTGTCCACGGGCCGCACCCTGTTCGACGGCTGGGCGAGCCTGGGCCGCTGGACGACCTGGTTCTTCGCGGTCTACGTCGTGGTCTGGGGCTTCGTCTACGGCGCGGCGGCGATGTCGTCGAGCGCGCTGCCGCTGCAGGCGCTGTTCCCCGACGTGATGGACCTCAAGTGGTGGGGCATCGCCTGCGGTCTGGTCGGTCTGGTCTTCGTCTGGTTCAACAAGTACGCGGTGTTCGAGAAGGTCATGACGGTCCTGGTGGGCGTCATGTTCGTGGTGACGGTGTACCTGGCGATCCGGGTCACGCCGAACCTCGGCGACGCCTTCGCCGGTCTCCTCCCGGTCCTGCCCGACGAGAAGGACTCGATCCTCAACACGCTGGGCCTGATCGGCGGCGTGGGCGGCACGATCACGCTCGCGGCGTACGGCTACTGGGTCAACGCCAAGGGGTGGACCCACACGGGCTGGATGAAGGTCATGCGGCTGGACAACCGTGTCGCCTACGCCACCACCGGCATCTTCGTCATCGCCATGCTGTTCGTGGGCGCGGAGCTGCTCCACTCGGCGAACGTCGCGATCGCGAGCGGCGACAAGGGACTGATCCAGCTGGGCGACATTCTGGAGGACGAGTACGGCCCGGCGACGGCGAAGTTCTTCCTGATCGGTTTCTTCGCCACGTCCTTCACCTCGCTGATCGGCGTCTGGCACGGCGTGAGCCTGATGTTCGCCGACTTCGCGACCCGCCTGTCCGGCAAGGGCCAGGCCAAGGGCGAGGAGGTCGCCTCGGGGGCACGCGAACGCTCCTGGCCGTTCCGCGCCTACCTGCTCTGGCTGACCTTCCCGCCGATGATCCTGCTCTTCGAGGGCCAGCCCTTCCGCCTGATCATCCTCTACGGCGTTCTCGGCGCGGCCTTCCTGCCCTTCCTCGCCGCCACCCTGATCTGGCTCCTCAACTCCTCCCGCACACCCCGCGAGTGGCGCAGCGGTCCCCTCAGCAACGCGATGCTCGCCATCGCCGGCCTGCTGTTCCTGATCCTGTGCGTGAAGCAGGTCTGGGACCAGCCGTGGGGGGAGTTCTTCTAGGGCAGCCCCGGTCGCGGCTCCAGGAGTGGTTCCCGCAACCGGCGTGGGTGCTCGACCACTACCGACCGACGGGGTGAGGGGAACGCGGAACGCCCCTCACCCCACCGGTGATGTCAGCCCGGCTACGGCAGCCCGTGCACATGCGGTCCCACCGCGCCGGACCACGCGTTGCCCGCCGTCGCGTCCCAGTTGGTCGACCAGGTCATCGCGCCGCGCAGGTCGGGGTACGTCCGGGGCGGTGTGAAGGTGCCGCAGTTGGTGGCCTTGGCCAGGCAGTCCAGGGCGTTGTTCACCACGGCCGGTGAGACGTAGCCGCTGCCCGCCCCGCGCGTCGAGGCCGGCAGACCCAGGCCCACCTGGGACGGGGCGAGGCCGTTCTCCAGCTGGATGCAGGCCAGGGCCGTCAGGAAGTCGACCGAGCCCTGGCTGTAGACCTTGCCGTCGCAGCCGAGCATGGAACCGCTGTTGTAGTACTGCATGTTGACGACCGTGAGGATGTCCTTCACGTTCAGCGCGGTCCGGAAGTACGCGTTGGACGTGGACTGCATGTCGATCGTCTGCGGAGCCATCGTGAGGACGAGCGAGGGGCCCGCCTTCGCCGACAGGGCACGCAGCGCCTGCGTCATGTACGTCGCGTCCAGGCCGTTCTCCAGGTCGATGTCGACGCCGTCGAAGCCGTACGTCTGCATCACGGAGTACACGCTGTTCGCGAAGTTCGTCGCGGAGGCGGCGTCGTTGACCGACACCGTGCCGCGCTCGCCGCCGACCGAGATGACGACCTTCTTGCCGGCGGCCTGCTTCGCCTTCACGTCCGCCTTGAACTGGTCGACGGTGTAGCCGTTCAGACCGGCCGAGTCAAGCGTGAACGACACCGCCCCGGGCGTGCCCGTCGCGTCCGCGAAGGCCACAGCGATGATGTCGTAGGCGGCGGGGACGTCCGAGATGCGCTGGATGGCCGCGCCGTTGTCGAAGTTCTGCCAGTAGCCGGTCACCGCGTGCTTGGGAAGCGCGGGGCCCGGACCGCTGGGCTTGTTCGTGGTGCCCGTCACCGCCGCCGACTTCGGCGACTCACCCGCCGCGTTCGTCGCGGTGACCTGGAAGGAGTACGACGTCGAGGCGGCGAGCCCGGTCACCGTCGCCGACGTGCCGGAGACGGCCGTCACCTTCGTGCCGTCGCGGTGGACGGTGTACCCCGTCGCTCCCGGCACGGTGTTCCAGGCGAGGGAGACCGAGGAGGTCGTCGTACCGGAGACGTTCAGGCCGCTCGGTGCGGACGGGATCGTCGGGCCCGGGTCCGTGCCCCCGCCGCCGTCGGGGCCGAACACCGACACGTCGTCCGCGTAGTACGCCGCCTGCCCGTACCAGCCGTGCGTGTACACCGTCACCGAGGTCGTCGAGGAGCCCGTGGTGAAGGTGGTCGACAGCTGCTTCCAGGCGGAGGAGTCCGGCGTCCAGGTGGAGACGTCCGTGGTGCCGGTGCCCGAGACGCCGAGGTAGGCGTAGCCGCCCCGGACCCAGGCGCCCAGGGTGTAGGTGGAGTCGGGCTTCACCGCCACCGTCTGACTGCACCGCGCGTTGTCCTGCCCCGACGGGGTCGCCCGCAGCGCGGCCGTTCCGGTGCGCACCGGGGAGGAGACCGTCGTGCCGCTGCCCGCCGAGCAGGTCCAGTCGCTCAGGCCCGACTCGAAGCCGGCGTTCCTGGCGTTGTTGACGTCGGCGGCGTTGGCCTGGCCGACGGTCGTGACAGTGAGGGTCAGGGCAGCCGTGACGGCACCCGACCACAGCCGCAGGGATCGTCTGTGTCTGGACATGACAAGAAAATGGTCCAGACCACGTCCACTGTCAAGAGGTCCAGACCAATCTGTGACCGCCTTCGGTCGTCGAAGACTGCCACTCCGGCCCGCCGGCCCACCGGCCAGACCCCGAACCCAGGTCGACGACCGGCGAGATGCTCAACCTGCCCCGTTTTGACGCATCTTGTGCAACGACAGTTGCTCCTCAGCTACACAAACGCTGTTCTCCGGTCACAGAGCCGTGGATACAGTGCTGAGGTAGTCACGCAGTGAAGTCGACACGGTGCGCCGGAGTGACACCCGGCGTTCCGGTGGGCATGGGGAAACGGGGAGCTGCGCGTGCCAACTGCCATTGCCGTGACCAGCGCCGACATGGCGCTGCCACCACAGGACGAACGCACCCTGCCCGCCGTCGTACTGCGGGACGTCGAACGACGCCCCCTGGATCAGGCGCTGGCGGAGATGCAGGCCCTGGTCGACCACCACGGCCATGTGATCGTGGTCTGCTCAGGGTCCGCGCCCACCGCGCTGCGGCGACGGCTGCACACCCTGCGCTCCCTCATGGAGAGCGACCGGATCGCCCTGTTCCGGCCGGATCTGCCGCCTCTCGGACTGGCCGTCCTGGCCCGCCAGTTACGGCAGCTCGCCTCCTGCGACATCAGCCCCGGCGTGCTCGCCTCGGCCGGCCGGCTGCTCGTCCACTACATCCATGCCGGCGCGTTGCTGGGCTCCGTCGCCCGCCTCGACCGCGTCCCCGTCGGCCTGAAGTCGCACGCCAAGTCCTGGGTGCCCGGCAGCCAGTTCGGCGTCCTCGCCCACCCCGAGCCGCACCTCGTGAAGATCACCCCCGAAGCGGCCCTGCCCGGCCCCGAGTTCGGCACCTGGATGCTGGTCGCCAAGGGGCAGCTCCAGTCCGACTGGGTCACGGGCACCCTCGCCCCCTCCTGGAAGGTGCAGGGGCTGCGCGAGACCCAGCTCCCGGCCGAGTCGCCCGGCTGGTGGGGCACCGGCAAGCTCATCGAGTTCTGCAGCTACCTGCCCGATCTGTCCGTCCTCTACCAGCTGGTCACGTCCGTTCGGCGCAGCCAGTGCCACTGGTGCGGCATCGACGTCATCGGCGACCGCTGCGTCTTCTGCTCGGCCACGCCACCCGTCCACGACAGCCCGCCCCGCAAACAGCTCGAGAGCCGAACGGCCGTCGGGTGAGGCCTGACACCGCTCGTCAGCACTGTTCCGATCCCGCTCGACCGATATCCCCAACGAGGTTGTCCGGTTCATGAACTCCCGTCAGCGCCGCGGCGTGATTCTCCTGCTCCTGTCGGTCGTCTGCGCCCTCGGCGCCTTCGCCGGCGTGCTCTCCGTCATCAGTGACGTGAAGTCGAAGGTCGGCCCCGAGGTCACCGCCTACCGGCTGAAATCCGAGGTGCCGCCCTACACCGCCCTCAGCACGGGCCAGTTCGAGAAGATCAAGATGCCCGAACGGTGGCTGTCCGACACCGCGGTCACCGATCTGCGGGAGATCCAGGGCAAGATCGCCGTGACCACGCTGCGCGCGGGCTCCCTGCTCCAGTCCGACATGATCGTCCGCCGGCCGGCCCTCCAGCCCGGCCAGCAGGAGGTCGCCATCATGATCGACGCGGCGACCGGCGTGGCCGGCAAGATCACGCCCGGCGCCTCGGTCAACGTCTACGCCACCTTCGAGGGCGCGCGCGAGGGCGACCCCGACCAGTCGAAGATCATCATCACCGACGCCAAGGTCCTCGACGTCGGCAAAATCACCGCGCTCAAGCCCGACGAGGGCAACCGCACCCAGCAGCCCACCGACGCCGTCCCGATCACCTTCGCGCTGTCCGCCCTCGACGCTCAGCGCATCACCTACGCCGAGTCGTTCGCCAAGCGGGTCCGGCTCGCCCTCGTCGCGCCCGGCAGCGACGCCACCGTCCCCGAGCGGGACCGGACGTACGAACTCGCGAAGGACAAGTGAGAGGCTGCCATGCCCACGAGGATCCTCCCGGCAGTCGGTGACGCGGACGCGGTCCGGTCCGTCACGACGCTGCTCAGCCAGCTCCCGGACGCCGAGCCCGTCGCCCCGGTGGTCGACTCCACCCAGCTCATCGACACCCTCGCGCGGCTGGCCGCCGAATCGGTCGACGAGCTGCCGGAGGTCGTGATCGTCCACGAGCGCATCGGCCCCGTCCCCGCGCTGGAACTGATCCGTGAAGTGGCCCTGCGCTTCCCGGCCGCCGGTGTCATCCTCATCACCTCCGACGCGAGCCCCGGCCTCTTCCAGGCCGCCATGGACTACGGCGCCCGCGGCCTGGTCGCCCTGCCCCTCGGCTACGAGGAACTCGCCAGCCGCGTCCAGGCGGTCGCCCAGTGGTCCGCCGGCGTACGACGGCACCTGGGCGCCGGCGGCGACGTGTTCACCGGCGTCGGCGGCACCGTCGTCACGGTCAGCGGCGCCAAGGGCGGAGCCGGAGCCACCCTGACCGCGATCCAGCTGGCCCTGGCCGCCCAGGCCTCCGGCCGCAGCACCGCCCTGGTCGACATGGACCTCCAGACCGGCGACATCGCCTCCTATCTGGACGTCCAGTTCCGCCGCTCCGTCGTCGACCTGGCCGCCATCACCGACATCTCCCCGCGCGTCCTGGCCGACGCCGTCTTCCGCCACGACACCGGCCTCGCCCTGCTGCTCGCCCCCGCCGAAGGGGAACGCGGCGAGGACGTCACCGACCGAGCCGCCCGCCAGATCGTCAGCGCCCTGCGCTCCCGCTACGAGGTCGTCGTCATCGACTGCGGTGCCCAGCTCGGCGGCGCCGGGGCGGCGGCCGTGGAGATGGCCGACCGGGCCCTGCTGATCACCACGCCGGACGTGGTCGCCGTACGGGGCGCCAAACGGGCCGTGCGGATGTGGGACCGGCTGCAGATCCGCAAGGCCGAGGAGACGACCGTCGTCGTCAACCGGCACTCGCGCGCCACGGAGATCCAGCCGCCCCTGATCCAGAAGATCACCGGCACGGCGGTCGCGGCGACGGTGGTCCCCGCCAACTTCAAGGAACTGCAGAGCGTCGTGGACGCGGGCCGCGTCCACGAACTGGAGAACAAGAGCTCGGTGAAGCAGGCCCTGTGGGGCCTGGCGGGCGAACTGGACCTGATCAAGGTCGCGGACGGCGACCGGAAGGGGGGCCGGGGGTTCCGGGGCGGGGACCGGGGGCCGGTGAGCTTTCGGCGCAGGAGGGAGGGGTGAGCGTGCCTTTGGAGGAGCGGGACAAGGGCCAGGTGACCATCGAGTTCCTCGGGATGATGCCGACGATCATCGTGACGCTGATCGCGCTGTGGCAGGTGGTCCTCGTGGGCTACACGTTCGTCCTCGCGGGGAACGCGGCGGACGAGGCGGTGCGTGAGGGCACGGCGGCGGCACCGGGCGGGCCGCGGGAGGCTGCGTGCGAGGCCGCCGCCCTCAAACACCTGTCGGAGGCGTGGCGCTCCGGCGCCGACGTGAGCTGTGGCGGCTCCGGATACGTCACGGCCGCCGTGAGTCTGGACGTCCCGGTCCTCTTCCCGGGCGTTCTGTCGGTGCCGATCCAGATCCGCGGACACGCCGGAGCGGTGGAGGAGGACAAGGGTGCCCCGTGACCCCGAGCGCCGCGACCGCGGCCAAGTCGCCATCGAGTACATCGGTTTCCTGCCGATCCTCCTCCTCGTCGCCCTGGCGGCCGTACAGCTGGGGCTGATCGCGTACACGGCCCAGCAGGCGGGTACGGCCGCCCGGACGGGGGCGCGCAGCGCGTCGCTGGAGGGGCCGCACGAGGCGGACTGCCGGGCGGCGGTGAGCAGCTGGCTGGCCGACGAGACCAGTTGTCCGGCGTCGTTCGGCGCCGACGAGGTCACGGTCACGGCCGAGATCACCATCCCGTCGGTCTTCCCGGGCAAGGACAACTTCGGCACGGCCCGCAAGACCGCGACGATGCCGCGCGACCACTGAACGGAGCACGGACTCATGAGCCTGCGAGCACGCATCAACACCCCCGAGGAGAACGGCAACCGGGGCGAGGACGGCCACATGGTCGCCTCCTACCGGGCCAAGCTCCTGGAGGAGATCGACCTCGCGGAGATGAGTTCGCTGGCCGCCGCCGAGCGCAGGGCGCGGCTGGAGCGGGTGCTCGGGCACATCATCAGCCGCGAGGGCCCGGTCCTGTCGACGGTCGAGCGCTCGCAGCTGATCCGCAGGGTGGTCGACGAGGCACTGGGCCTGGGCATCCTGGAGCCGCTCCTGGAGGACGCCTCCATCACCGAGATCATGGTCAACGGCCCGGACGCGATCTTCGTGGAGCGCGGCGGCCGGGTCGAGCAACTGCCCCTGCGCTTCGCCTCGAACGACCAGCTGATGCAGACCATCGAGCGGATCGTCTCCACCGTCAACCGCCGCGTGGACGAGTCGAACCCCATGGTCGACGCCCGCCTCCCCTCCGGCGAGCGCGTCAACGTCATCATCCCGCCGCTGTCCCTGACCGGCGCCACCCTCACCATCCGCCGCTTCCCGCGCTCCTTCACGCTCCAGGAGCTGATCGGCCTCGGCTCGCTCGACGAGCACATGCTGTACCTGCTGGCGGGCCTCGTGCAGGCGAAGTTCAACATCATCGTCTCGGGTGCGACGGGCACCGGAAAGACGACCCTGCTGAACGCCCTGTCGGGACTCATCCCCCAGGGCGAACGCATCATCACCATCGAGGACTCCGCCGAACTCCAGCTCCAGCAGCCCCACGTGATCCGCCTGGAGTCGCGGCCCCCGAACGTCGAGGGCAAGGGGCAGATCTCGATCCGCGACCTCGTCCGCAACTCCCTGCGCATGCGCCCCGACCGGATCGTCGTCGGTGAGGTCCGCGGCGGCGAGTCCCTCGACATGCTCCAGGCGATGTCGACCGGCCACGACGGCTCACTGGCCACCGTCCACGCCAACAGCGCCGAGGACGCGCTGATGCGACTGCAGACCCTGGCGTCCATGTCGGACGTGGAGATCCCCTTCGTGGCGCTGCACGACCAGATCAACAGCGCGGTCGACGTCATCGTGCAGCTGACGAGGTTCGCGGACGGCGCCCGCCGCATCACCGAGATCGCCCTGATGGACAGCCACGGAAGCGACCCCTACCGCCTGGTCACCGTCGCCCGCTTCAATGCCCGGCCGATGACCTCCGACGGCCGTATCCACGGCGCCTTCGAGTACCACCCCCTCCCACGCCGCACCGCCGACCGCCTCTACATGGCGAGCCAGCCCCTCCCGCAGGCCTTCGGCATCGCCCGGTCCGCGGACCAGCTAGCCACCCGAGAAGCCAGGTAGGACCGACCGATGGAACTGCAACAGCTCATCACGCTCACCACCGGCATCACCCTGCTGACCTGCGTCCTCGCGGTCCTCGGCCTGCACTCCTACGCCACGGGCAAGGCACAGCGGCAGGCACTGGTCGACCGCCTGTCCGCCACCGGCCGGATCCCGGCGGGTGGCCGGCGCCGCAACTTCCGCGGGATCGACCGCCGTCTGCGGCGCACCAGGCTCGGCAAGAAGCTGGAACTGCGCCTGGCGGCGACCGGCCTGGACATCACGCCCGGCGAGTTCTTCGTCTACATGCTCGCCACGGTCGCCGGTCTCTGGCTGATCGGCCAGGCGGCCCTGGCCCCGTTCTTCGGGCCGCTGGCGGGCCTGCTCGGCATCGGGGTCGCCGTCCAGTTCCTCAACTGGCAACGTCAGAAGCGCATCGAGAAGTTCATCAACCAGCTCCCCGAAATGGCCCGCATCCTCGCCAACGCCACCCAGGCGGGCCTCGCCCTGCGTACGGCGATCGGCATGGCCGCCGAGGAGATGGAGGCCCCGGCGGGCGAGGAACTCGGCAAGGTCTCCAACCAGCTGGCGGTCGGCGCGTCCATGGACGACGCCCTCGGCGAACTCGCCGACCGCCTCCCCTCCCGCGAACTGGTCGTCCTCGTCACCACCCTCGTCCTGTCGAACCGGGCCGGCGGTCAAGTGGTGGGCGCCCTGCGCAACCTGACGGAGACGCTGGAGGAACGCAAGGAGACCCGGCGCGAGGTCCGCACCCAGCTCTCCCAGGTCACCATGACGTCGTACGCCGTCCCGGTCCTGGGCGTCGGCTCGCTCTTCCTCATGAACGGGGTGAAGGACGGCGCCCTGGACCGCATGACCGGCTCCCCCTTCGGCCAGGGGGCGGTCATCATCGCCTTCTCGCTCTACGCCGTCGGCTTCGTCCTCATCCGCCGCCTGTCCCGCATCGACGTCTGAGAGCCCGGAGGCAACCATGGGACTGCTCCTCGCCCTGCTGATGGGCCTCGGTGTCTGGGGCGTCTTCGCCGGCATCCGCATGTACCGGGCGGAGGCGAAACTGCCCGGCGACCTCGCCCTGGCCCTGGAGGTCGGCTCCACCCGCACCGGCGCGGTCGACTCGCTCATCGACCGCATGGGCATGCGCTACGCGCCCGCGGTGCTGCGGCTGATGGGCCCCAAGCAGGTGGCGAAGTACCGCCGCAAGATCGACCTCGCGGGCAACCCCGGCGGCCTGACGATCGACAGATACGCGGCGCGGCGGGCGGTCTACGGCTTCCTGGGGGTCGTGGGCTTCCTGGTCTTCCTCATGCGGGGCCAACTGCTGGTCGCCCTGCTCCTGCTGGCCTTCGGGGCGTTCTGGACGGAGGTCGGCATCTGGTCGGCGATCCGCATCCGCAGGGACGTCATCGAACGGACCCTTCCGGACTTCCTGGACGTCCTGGCGGTCGTGGTGAGCGCCGGCCTCGGATTCCGCCAGGCGCTCGACCGGGTCGCGTCCCGGTACGAGGGCCCCTGGGCCGACGAACTGCGCATCACCCTGCGCCAGATGGACCTCGGCATGAGCCGCCGCCAGGCCTTCGCGGAACTGCGCCGCCGCAACGACTCCGAGCAGGTGGCCATGTTCGTGACGGCGCTCCAGCAGGGCGAGGAACTGGGTGCGCCGATCGTCGACACGCTGGTGTCCCTCGCCAAGGACATGCGCCGTACGGACGCGCAGAACGCCCGCCGCAAGGCGGCCCGGGCCGTCCCCAAGGCCACGATGATGATCACTACCTTCATGGTCCCGGCCACGATGCTGCTGCTCGGCGCGGGCCTGATCCTCGGCTCGGGCACGGACTTCGGCTCGGTGACGGGGAAGTAGGGGAGTGGGCGACGGTATGTCGATGACAGGGGAGCGGACGGGGCTGCTGGCGCGTCGCCGCCGCCGGGCCGAGCAGACACCGGAGATCACGACGCCTCCGGCGGGCACGGTGCTGCCGGCTCATGTCCGCACGGGTGCGCCGGACGTACCGGTGACGTCCGTGACGCCCGCGCTGCCGCCGGGGTGGGAGGCGGCGGTGAGGGGCGAGCCGACGCTGCGAATCAAGGGGGGCGGGCGGCGGAAGGGGGCGGTGCCCCGGGTGACCGGGATGGATGCGCCTGCGCCGGGGCCGATGCCGGCAGAGGCGGTGCCCCAGGGGGCCGGGGTGGATGCGCCTGCGTCGGGACCGATGCCCCGGGTGACCGGGGCGGATGCGCCTGCGTCGGGACCGATGCCCCGGGTGACCGGGGCGGATGCGCCTGCGCCAGGGCCGGGGCCGACAGCCGCGGGCAGCGACCCGGCACGGCATGCGGCACGCGGTCCGCAAGCACAGGTGAACGGCCGGTCGGCCGCCGATGGTGCCGCGCCCCCACAAGGACCACCCGCACCCGGCGACCACATCCGCACGGGCGGCCCGGCCGGGAACCCGGTCCCGGCCGAAGGCCGGGCGAACGGCACGCCCGCCAACCCCGCGATCGACATCCAGGTCAACGCCCTCCAGGCCATGTGCCGCCAGGTGTTCGGCTTCCGCCTGGCCATGATCGCCCTGGCCACCCCCACCGCCCTCGTCAACGCGAACGACGGGCTCCCCACCCGCCTCGTCGGCGCGGCCGTGGTCGTCACGTTCATGACCTCCTACGTCCTGTTCAGAGACTGGGAACGCTTCGGCCCTCTCCTCCTGCGCCACCCCTCCCTCCTCGCCGCGGACACCCTCTTCGGCGCCCTGCTCCTCATCGCGGCCGGCCCCGACAGCACCCTCGCCTACGTCAGCGTCTGCACCCCCCTCCTGGCAGGCCTGGTCTACGGCTGGCGCGGCGCAGCGGTCTTCGCCTCGCTCCAGGCCCTTCTCCTGCTCCTCATCCACGCGGCACAGGAGAACCCGGCCCCCGGCATCACCGAGTCCGCCCTCCTGCCCGGCCTCTGCGTCATCGCCGGAGCCGTCGGCTCCAGCCTCCGCAACCTCATGCTCCGCTTCGGCGCTGCCACCCAGGCCCTCACGACCGTGCAGGCCCGTCTCGCCGTGACGGAGGCGGTCAGTGCCGAACGCGCTCGCCTGGCCCGCGAGATGCACGACTCGGTCGCCAAGACCCTGCACGGAGTGGCCCTGGCCGCCGACGGCCTCACCGGCTCGGCCGGCGCCGACCGCATGGACCCGGCCCTGATCAGACAACAGGCGGAACTGGTCGCCCGTTCGGCCCGCCGAGCCGCCGCCGAATCCCGCGAGCTCCTGGCCGACCTGCGCCGCGAATCGGACCCCGCCCAGGCCACGGACGTGCTGGTCGAACTCGCCGCCCGCACCCGTGACTTCAGCGCCCGCACCGGCCTCCCGGCGGTCTACCGCCCCACCGGCGCCCACGCCGTGCCCCCGGTCCCACCGGCGGTGGCCCGCCAGCTCCTCACCATCGCCTCGGAAGCCATGGAGAACGCCCACCGCCACGCACACCCCACCCGCGTCGACGTCAGCGCGGGGGTCCACGGCGACCTGCTCCGCATCAGCGTCTACGACGACGGACGCGGCCTCCCACCCGGCACCACCCTCGAACAACTCCGACGCGCGGGCCACTTCGGTCTGGTCGGCATGGTGGAACGCGCGGCCTCCGTCGGCGCCCGCATCCGTATAGGCCGCGGCGGGCATCCCCAGGGCACGGAGGTCCGCCTGGAACTCCCCCTGGCCGCCCTGACCACCCCCACCGCATGACCCCACGACCCGAGAGGAGGCCCCGGATGCCGGACCAGACGCCCCACCCCACCGGCGCCCCGCAGCCGCCACCGCACCACCCGTTCGCCGACCTTCCGCTCCCGAGGCCGGCACAACCGGCCCGCCGCCTCCGGGTCGTCGTGGCGGACGACAACCCCGTGGTCCGCGCCGGCCTCACCGCCCTGCTCTCCGGCCGCGCGGACATCGAGGTGGTGGCGGAGGCCGCCGACGGCCGCCAGGCCTACGAGGCCGCCCACCGGCACCGCCCGGACGTCGTCCTCCTCGACGTCCGCATGCCCGGCGTGGACGGCATCTCGGCCCTCCCGTACCTGGTGGGGATCGCCCCGGTGGTGATGCTGACCTACAGCAGGGAGTCGGAGATCGTCCAGGAGGCCCTGCGCCGGGGAGCGGGCGGCTACCTGGTCCACGGCGAGTTCACGGCCGACCAGCTGGTCGACGCCGTACGGGGCATCAAGGAGGGCCGGGCCCACTTCACCCCCACAGCGGCGGGCGCCCTGCTGGCGCAACTCCGCCAAGGCCCGGGCCCGGCGTCGCCCCTGCCGGACGGCCTGGGCCGGTCATCGAGTGCGACTGCATACGGAATTTCTGCCTCCGCGCAACCGTATAAGCAACCTCAACAGCCCACCTCATCAGCGAGTTTCGGTCCACCCTTCACCCCGACCCCGCCCATTCCTTCAGGAAACCTTTCGCAAATGCAACCGCATGTGGGACAGTCTTCGTCTGAGTGGACGAGTGGCCGTCCGGCCGCTCCCGACAGGTCGCGGTTCCAACTGAGCACGAGGGAGGCGGAGATCATGGACCTCATCGCGTCCGGCATGAACAACCAGCAGATCGCCGCCACGTGCTTCATCAGCGAGAAGACCGTCAAGAACCACATCAACCGCATCTTCGCCAAGCTCCACAGCACCAGTCGCTCCGAGGCCGCCGCGAAGTGGATCGGCACGGCGCCGGACGCACACCGGGGACTGGGGTGACCTTCGGTGACGCGATGGGGGAACAGCCGGTCGGGCCCGAGCGATTGGGCCCGGAATTGGGCCCTGGGGCCCTCTGGCGGGGAGCTTGTCCGGTCGTACGTTCCTCGTGTCGAAAGCGACACAGCCGAACCCGGAGGGGAACACCATGAGCGACCTGATGCTGAAGACCGCCGTCGCGACCAAGGTCCGCGTGAACGGCTGGAAGAACACGACGGCCGCGGCGATGCAGCGCCGCGCCGGCGACCGGGGGCAAACGGCTGTCGAGTACCTGGGCATCATCGCGGTGGTGGTGGCGATCGTGCTGGCGATTACGGGTACCAGCCTCGGCCAGACGATTCTCGGGAAGATCCAGGCGCAGATCGCCAAGGTCGCTCCTTGACACGACTTCGCCGGTACGGCGACGCAGGGCAGGCCTTCCCCATCTACATCACAGTGGTGGGGGGCCTGCTCTTTCTCGCGTTCGCGTACTTCGCGGTCGGTCAAGCCGCGGTGAACAGGAACGGCGCCCAGACAGCCGCCGACGCGGCGGCTCTCGCGGCAGCGCAGGACAGGCGGGACCAACTCGCCGACGCGTGGGTGACAGACGTACTCAACCCGAGCAAGTGGCAGGCGATCTTCGAGGGCAGTGCCGAAGACATCGGCCCGTCATGCTGGCGTGCGTATCAGCTTGCCGAGCAGAACGACGCCAGAGTGCTCTCGTGCCCGGATCCGGAGGGGCCTCTGCGCTTTTCGGTCGAGGTGCAGACCAACAAGCCCATGGGGGAATCGATCGTCCCCGGCGAGGCGGGTCGGAAGGCGCATGCTTCCGCCACTGCCGTGATTGAGGCCCGTTGCGACTTCGACCCCCCGGCCGGGAACGCCGGTCCCGACGTCCTGCCGAAGCTCTTGTGCGAGGACGAACAGGACTGGGTGCTGGACCCGGACGACCTCGATGTTCTGCCGGAACCCGAAGACCTCTTCGACGTCCATCTGGCCGACCCACTAGCGAACGACGAGTGATGAAGGAAGCAGAGAGATGAGCATTCGGTTCACTGCGAAGGCCCGCAGGGGAGCGGTCGCGCTGACCGTTGCGGCCGGACTGGTCCTCGGCGTGGCGGGTTGCGGTGGCGGCGGTGGCGACGAGGACAAGCCGACCCCGTCTGCGACTGCTTCCAAGGACACTGGATCCAAGCCGAGTGCGCAGGAGGGGCAGTCGGAGACACCGCTGGCGGAACTGAAGGGCACGGGCGGACTGCTCCTTCAGATCACGTCTGCCGCGCGGGACTCGGGCGGCTTCCTCACCGTGAACGGGGTCGTAAAGAACGACGGAGACAAGTCCGCAGTGGTCCCCCCTCAGACGAGCGGTGACGAGACGGAGGTCATCGCGCACGGCCCCTCGCTCGGTGGTGCCACCCTCGTGGACGCCAAGGGGAAGAAGCGCTATTACACGCTCCGAGACACTGAAGGGCGCCCGCTGACGACAACCGGCCTCGGCAACCTTGAGGCGGGGCAGACACTCCCGGTCTTCATGCAGTTCCCCGCACCTCCGACAAGCACGACCGAGGTCGACTTGCAGGTCCCCACGTTCTCCAGCGGCACCATCAAGATCTCCGGGTGAGGCCGGCCATGATGACCCGCACACGCACCCGACCGGCGACACCACGCCTCGCCCTGGTCCTCACCGCCGCCGGCCTCATGGTGGCCACGAACCTCTACGGCGCTGTCTCGGCCCATGCCGACGAAACCCCCGGCGTCCCCCCTGGTACCGAGGCCTCCGCCTCCGCCCCCGTCGAGGTCGACCCCAACGACCCCGACCTCAAGCTCCCCGAAGGCGCCACCCTGGCCTCCGCCAAAGTCCTCGACATCAAACAGGTCGTAGAAGACCAAAGCGGCGACGAACGTCGCGAAGACACCAACGCCGATGTCAAGTTCGCCCTCCAGGCCGAGGTCCTCTTCGGCAAGGACAGCGCGAAACTCAGCGGCGAGGCGAAGGCCCGGATCTCCGCGATCGCCGAGGAGATCAAGACGCAGAACGCGACGAAGATCCGCGTCTTCGGTTTCACGGACAACCTCGGTTCCTCCGCCCACGGCGACGTCCTGTCCCGGAAACGCGCCGACGCCGTCCAGAACATCCTCGACCAGGAACTGACCGACTCCAACGTCACGTACGAGGTCCGCGGCTACGGCGAGCAGTACCCGATCGCCGACAACTCCTCGGAAACCGGCCGCAAGAAGAACCGCCGGGTCGAGGTCTCCTTCCCCCGCTCGGAGAGCTGACCGGGGGAGCGGCGGCCCACACCCTCATGCCTGGGTCCAGAGGCGCCACCCCGTGTCTCCCCTGACCCGTTGGGCCTCCCGCGTGGGCCCCGTTTTGGGGCCACGGACCCATCCCGCCCCGCCTGCCCCTCCCTACTCTCGGGCGGTGTCGTAGACCGAGGGAGGGGGCGGGGGCATGGCCTCGACCGGGCATCCACCACACTCCGGAGCCGGAGCGGCATGGCCCCCGCCGGGCAACGGCCGCGGCCGCCGTCCGATGCCGGGCTCACTCGCGACCGCCCTGGTCCTCACCCACACCCTCTTCGCGATCACCCTGCTCGGCGGCCTCGGCGTCCTGCTCACCGCGGCCTCGTACGACGCCGTGGACGGCGGTGTCCTGGCCCTGACCGCCTACGCGGCGGCCCCGGGCACCCTCGGCTGGTGGCTTGCCCGCCGCACCTGGCAGGGCGGAACCAGAACCCGGGCCGCCCTGATCGCCGTACAGGCGTGGCTGATCCTCGGCGCGACAGCGAACATCACCGACGGTTCACCGCGCGGCTTCACCCAGCTGTTCCTCCCGCTCCTCGTCCTCTACTTCCTCACCCGTCGGGAAAGCCGCGACTGGTACCGCCTCCCCGGCCGGGAGCGCGCGGAACGCCGCCCCTTCTCCCTGCCCCGGATGCTCCGCCGGCGCCAGGACGAGGGCCAGACGGCGGTGGAGTACGCCGGCCTCATCGCGGTCGTCGCCGCGATCATCACAGCCCTGGTCGTCACCGGCCCGGGCCCGCAGATCTACGGCGGCCTCCAGTCAGCCGTATGCAAGGTCACGGGCACGGCCTGCGCGTCCCCGGCGGCGCCCGGGGAACCGAGGACCGAGGCCGGCCCCGGCAACGAGCCCGCTCCCCAGGAGAACCCCGGCGGCGGGGACGAGGCCACCGAAGACAGGAAAGCCGACGAGACGGCCGACGGCGACGAGAAGGACGACGAGAAGAAGGGCGACGACGGCTGTTTCAGCGGCTTCGGTGCCTTCTTCGGCTGCACGGGCGATCAGCTCAAGCAAGTCGGCGAAGGCCTCTTCGTGGACGGTATAGGAGGCGAACTCAAAGGCATCTGGGACACCGTCACCAATCCGCTCGACACCCTGGACGGCCTGAAGGACTACGGCGGCCTCATCGCCGGCCAGTGGTCGCAGGACGCCAAGGACGCCGGTGACAAATGGGCGAAGGGCGACTACCTCGACGCACTCAGCTACTGGGGCGGCGCGACCCTGAACTCGGGCGGAAAGATCCTCGACGACATGTTCATCGGGGACGAGGTCCGCGACCAGTGGGACAAGGGCAACGAGACCCGTGCCGTCACCACGGTCATCTGGAACGTCGGTTCTCTCTTCATCCCCGGCTACGGCGAGGCGAAGCTCGTAGGAAAACTCGGCAAGCTGGGCAAACTCGGGAAGCTCGGCGACGTGGGCAAGCTCACCGAGAAGGCGGCCGACGCGGCGGAGGATGCCGGTAAGGCCGCCAAGGCAGGCGACGTCCCCGGCGCCGAGAAGGCCGCGAAGGAGGCCGACGAGGCGGCGGACGAGGCGGAGAAGAAGGCCCGTGAATCCGGCTGCGCCATCGCCTCCCCGGCCCGCGGGACGCCGTACGGCGACGCCCCGCAGGAACCGGCGCCCCTCACCGGCTCCTCCGGCACGGGTACCACGGTCCTGGCGGTCGGCCCCTCGGCCGCCCACGTCGTACGCGCCGAGGACACCAAGTACGTCATCCTCGCCCAGGACGGCTGCGACGAGGAGGCCAAGCAGGAGGCCGAGGAGGCCCGGAAGCAGGCGGACGCGGCGGAGCAGCAGACGCTCGAGGCCCGCGCCGAAGCCGCGAAGGCCGCCCTGCGGGAGCGGGGCTCCTCCGTCCCCGGCGACCAGATCGACGGGCTCGTCGACCGGGCCAAGGACAACCCGGACCCGGGCAAGGCCGAGATCGGCACGGAGGACGCGGCCGCCGCACTCGACGAGATCGCCGACCTGGCGCGCCGCGAGAACGTCAACGGCGACGCCGCCGCCGCACTGGAGGGCAAGGTCGTCAACGCTCCGGACGCCAACAAGCTGGCGGAAGCCCGTGCCGAGGTGAACGCCGTACGGCGCGCCGCCGACGACGCGGCCCCCGGCACCCGGGTGGACGCCGGTGTCGGCGGCAACATGAACCGGAAGGAGGCCGACCTGGGCAACGGGGAGAAGGTGAATCTCGATGAGATTCCCGACGCCGACGTGGTCTACAAGGACAGGAGCGGCACCGTTCACGTGAAGGAGGTCAAGAACGCCGGCTCCGCCATGCGCAAGGCGGACTTCGCCCACCAGGTCGAGCGGCTGAAGAAGTGGGCGGGCAGGGAGCCCGGCCGGAAGGCCACCGTGGAGGTCGAGACGACGGATCGCTGGCCTTCGGTCTTCAGTGAGTTCAAGCCCGCCCGGAACGGCAAGCCGGCGAAGGACACCCGGACGGCGGCCGGTGAGATGGCGAAGAACGACGTGGACGTGACAGTGGCGGGCCAAGGCCTGTCCGCCGACCAGCTCGGCAGGATGCAACGCGCCGTCGACGAGCGGACCGCGAGCGGCACGATGGACTGGTCCAGGATGAAAGACCCGGAGAGCGCCAAGGCGTACCTGGGCATCGACTGAGCAAACGACGGAGACGAGACGTGGGTGGGACTCGGGATGAGTGGGCCGGGCACGGAGCCGAATGCCGAGGAGATGTGGGATCCGCGGGTCGCGCGCTGGCGCGACCCGGAGGGTGACTACGTCCTGCCCCACGCTCTGCGGTCCCTGCCCCAGCCCTGGGACGAGAGCGACTGGAGGCGGATCGCGGAGCTGCCCCGTACCGACGAGCGGCTGGCCGAAGCCCGGCGTGTGCTGACCGTGCTCCTGGAGGATCCGGCACTGGCTCCGCAGGTGCCGGATCCTCCGTCGCCCGGCCTGTTGCGGCACGTGTGGGAGGAATTCCACCAGGCCGTGGGGGAGAGCATGCCCCGCCCGAGCCACGTGACATGGTCCGGCGTCGACGAGCTGGTCCGTGCGTGGCAGGACCGACCTCAGTTGTATCCGCTGCACCGGCATGTCGTGCGGCACGTCGAAGCGGCGGTGCTGGCCATGATCCCGTTGCTGCGGGACGACATCGCCGACTCGGTGTTCCGCTGGCTGGCTCTCGACCCTGATCCGGGGCGCTTCGCCGACTGGGCGGTGGGCCTCGCCGAGCGTTGCGTGATCGAGGACATCGGTGCCGACCCGGCCGTCGAACTGCTGGGCGCGGTGGGGAGCCCCGAGGCCAAGGCGGCATTGGGGCGACTGGCGGTGAAGCCGGGCGGGCCGGCGAGCTGGCAGAACGCGGAAGCCGCGCAGAGCACGCTCTTCGACCTGGGGAGCGAAGGGACCAGCCACTGACAGCACATCCGCGTTTCACCCACGACCCCCAGGCCGTGGCCGGGCAGAGGCGGTGTACGACAGGACTGACCGATGATCTGTGACCTGCTGCCGACCGGGCCGCCGGTATCGCTCGCCGAGGCCCTGACACAGGCGGTGCGGACGGAAGGCGTCGATGCGGACGTGGCCGACCGGGACCGCGATCAGGCCCCGGAGTCCTGGCACGGACACCAGCGCAGACCAGCCGGGTGATCACGTGCCCGCTCGTCGGTGACGCCCGCGCCGCCGATGGTCTTGCCGCGCTTGCGGGCGGACTCGTGGCCTTCGAGGGTGCGGTCGCGGATGTACTCGTGCACTCGTGCTCCGTGCCGGACATCGCCGCCGGCACCGTGAACACGATGCCGGACGGGTGGTGCGAGCCCTCCAGCTCCCCGGCGAGCTTCCCGGCGGCCTCCAGCTGTCGTTGCGCGGTCGGCCATGCAAGTGGTCGCCGCACCTCGACGTGAGCCGAGGTGGACTGCCTTCGCAAATACTTGGCTAGCCACACGATTGCTGCTACCTTAATTATGTGGCCAGCCACGCTTCTGGTGGCCGAAGAGATATGGAGTCATCATGAAAGCAATCGTTTTCGATCAGTTCGGCGGCCCGGACGTGCTGCACGAGGCGGCCATCGAGGTGCCTCAGCCCGGCCCCGGCCAGGTCCGGGTCCGCGTGAAGGCCGCCGGGCTGAACGCGCTGGACGGCAAGATCCGCGCCGGTCTGCTGGAGGCCGTCCGCCCGACGACCCTCCCCGCCGTCCCCGGTGGCGAGCTCGCCGGCGTGGTGGACGCCCTGGGTGAGGGCGTGAGCGACGTGCAGGTCGGCGATGAGGTGCTGGGCTGGTCGGACACCGGCTCGTACGCCCAGTACGCGCTGGCCACCACCGTGGCCCCCAAGCCCGCCGGCCTCGACTGGCGGCACGCGGTCGCGCTGCCGGTGGCCGGTGAGACGGCCGAGCGGGTCCTGAACCTGCTGGAGGTGGCCGCCGGGGAGACCGTGCTGATGCACGGCGCGTCCGGAGCGGTGGGAACCCTGGCGGTCCAGCTCGCCACGGCCCGCGGAGCACGCGTGATTGCCACCGCGGGCCCCTCCAACCAGGAGTACCTCACCTCGCTCGGCGCCACCGCGACCGTGTACGGCGACGGTCTGGTCGAGCGGGTGCGAGCGCTGGCCCCCGAGGGCGTGGACGCGGTGTTCGACCTGGCCGGGAAGGGAGCCCTGGAGGACTCCATCACCCTGCGGGATGGCACCGAGCGCATCGTCACCATCGCCGACTTCGGTGCACGGCAGCTGGGCATCACCTTCTCCCAGGGGTCCCAGGAACGCTCGACCGCCCGCTTGGCCGCCCTCGCCCAGGACGCCGCGGCCGGCAAGCTCGTCACCACCGTCACCGCCTACCCGCTCGACCAGGCGGCCACGGCCCAGCAGGTCAGCGACGCCGGGCACGTGCGGGGCAAGCTCGTCCTGACCATCGACTGAGCACGCCCGCCCACCGCCTCCCCACAACCACCCGCTGCCTTTTGCGGTGACCGGCCGGTCACCGCCCTATCGAAGGACCCCTCATGCTGGATTCCCTGTGGACGCCGACCACTCTTGGCGGCATCTCTCTGCCGCACCGCCTGGTCATGGCCCCCATGACCCGTGACCGCTCCACGCCCGAAGGCGTCCCCACCGAGCTGAACGCCGAGTACTACGCCCAGCGGGCCTCGCACGCGCTCGTCATCACCGAGGGAACCCAGCCCTCCGCCGACGGCCAGGGCTACCTCCTGACCCCCGGCATCCACAATGACGAGCAGATCGCCGGGTGGCGCAAGGTCACCGACGCCGTGCACGCGGCCGACGGCCGCATCGTCATCCAGCTGATGCACACCGGACGCATCGCCCACCCCGACAACACCCCCCACGGCCGCCGGCCGGTCGCCCCCTCGGCGATCCGGCCGCAGGGCGCGATGTTCACGGCGTCGGGGCCCCAGGAGATGCCGACCCCCCGTGCTCTGTCGACGCAGGAGGTAGCGACGACCGTCGACGACTTCCGCCGCGCCGCAGCGGCCGCCGTCGCGGCCGGCGCCGACGGCGTGGAGATCCACGGCGCCAACGGCTACCTGGTGCATCAGTTCCTGTCCGACAACACCAATCAGCGCACCGATGGCTACGGCGGCTCGATCGAGGGCCGCATCCGCTTCGCCGTCGAGGTCGCCGCAGCCGTGGCCGACGAGATCGGCGCCGAGCGCACCGGCATCCGTATCTCCCCCGCAAACCCCTACAACGACATCGCCGAGTCCGACACCGCCGAGCTGTATCCGGCGCTCCTGGACGCCCTGCGCCCCCTGGACCTGGCCTACCTCCACGTGATGCACGCGGGCGACGAGGAGCTGCTGGGCACTCTGCGCGCGCTGTGGCCGACCACGCTGATCCTCAACAGGGGCGGCTCCGACTTGCCCGCCCGCGCCGAGGACATCGACAACGGCACGGCCGACCTCGTCTCCGTCGGCGCCCTCGCGCTCGCCAACCCGGACCTGGTCGAGCGGCTCCGCGCCGGCGCGCCGCTGAACACCCCCGACCCGGCGACCTTCTACGGCGGCGGAGCGGCCGGCTACACCGACTACCCCACCCACACCGACTGAGGAACCGAACCATGCCCACCCCCGAACCCCGCATCCCCACGACGGCCGGCGCAGGACCGATGAGCTACGCGATCTTCCAACTCGCCCGCGCCCACCGCGCCTACGCCGCCGCCATGCTCCGCGAGATGGACCTGCACCCCGGACAGGAACTGCTGCTCATGCAACTTCTCGACCGGGACGGCCAGACCCAGTCCGAACTGCTCGGAAGCGTCGGCCTGGACCACTCCACCGTCTCCAAGTCCCTGCGCCGCATGCAGGACGCCGGCCTGCTCGTGCGCGAGCCGGCCGCACACGACCGGCGCGTCATGGTCGTCCACCTCACCGACAAGGGCCGCGCCATGCGTGAACCCATCGCGGCCCTGTGGCGGGCCCTGGAGGAGACCACCGCCCGGAATCTGTCGGAGCGCCAGGCGGAGTCCTTCGTCGAGACCGCGTACGCCATCACCGAGGCGATCAGCAGCCGCGCGCTGCCGGAAGAAGAGTCCGCGTGACTGCCCGGTGTGCACCCCACGCGGAATGGAGTGCACACCGTCCCGCATGCGGCGCGACCACCGCCAGGCCGGCCCTGGCACCCAACCCGTCGCGGCTGCCTTCGGACGCGGCACGTTCCGGCGGCGAGGCGCACCGCGGACCCGCCCCCACGGCCCGCCTCCATCGGCCCCCCGGCACGCAGGCGCCTATGTCTGCAGCCGCGCCTGCCCCGCCCCACCAAGCCCCTCGCTGATGACCTGACGGAAAGTGAGACCCTCATGCCTGCCACCGACTCAACCGCCCTCCCGGTCCTCGTCGTCGGGGCGACCGGCTCCCTGGGGAGCAAGGTCGTCGACGAACTCCTGGGGCGCGGCAAGAACGTCCGCGCCCTGGTGAGGCCGGCCAGCGACGCCGGCCGGCTCGAAAGCCGGGGCGTTCAGATCGCCCGCGGCGACATGCTCAACGTCGACTCGCTCGTGGCCGCGATGAACGGTGCCGACGCCGTCATCACCACCGCCGCCGGCTACACCCGCGGCGGCAAGAACGCCAACGACATCGACACCATCGGCAACGCCAACCTCGCCGAGGCCGCCCACCGCACCGGCATCCGGCGGTTCGTCCTGACCAGCATCCTCACCAGCGACCAGACGCCACAGGTCCCGCACTTCTGGCACAAGAAGCTCGCCGAGGACAGGCTCGAACAGCTCGGCGTCCCGTTCGTCGCCCTGCGCCCGGGGGCGTTCCTCGACCAGGTCGCGAGCATGGCGGGCAACCCGGTCGACAAGGACCGCATGGTGTGGATCGGCAAGGCCACCGTCCCGCTGACCTTCGTCCACACCTCCGACCTCGCGGCGTACCTGGCAGCCGCGGTCGACGTCGAGGCCGAGGCCGGTGAGCGGATCGACATCGGCTGGGACCGTCCGGTCAGCATGCGAGAGGTGGCCGACGTGATGGGCAGCCGGGCCGGAAAGAAGATCAAGGTGCGGGCCGTCCCGTCCGCCGTAGCACGCACCGCAGGAGCCGTCGCCGGCCGCTTCATGCCCCTGATCGCGGACATGGCCGCGATGTTCCGCTGGTTCGAGACCGGACGCTACGTCGCCGACCCCCACCGCCAGGAGCAGCTGTTCGGCCCCGTACCCACGGCCGAGGAGGCCCTCGCCCGATACACCGACGAGCTGCGCACCGCGCGGCACCGGTGACAGGACCCTCGGCCCCTTCTCGCCGCCCGGCGGCCTGACCAGGACGCCTCGGGCCCGTCCCTCCTGGCCGAACCACTCGACAACCGTTCCGGCCGAGCCGAACGGGTGACGGGGCGGGCGCTCAGCGCTGCCCCGGCCGGGATGAGGGGCCCGGTGAAGCCCCGCGATCCCGGGGGCTTCACCCGGTGTCCCCCATGGCCACGGAAGAGGCGGCCGAAGTTCGCGGGATCGGTGAACCCGAGAGGGACGGCCACAGCCCGGGCGTCCCAACCGCCACCTCCCAGCAGGCGCCGGGCTTCGAGCAGCCGCCGCTCGTCGATGACTGCTGGTGTCCGGCCGCGGGTGAGCGACCTGCCGTAGAAGCCCCTGGACCGAGGTCCTAACCTCCCTCCACCGGCACGACCACGTCCACCCGAGCCCCGTTCCGAACTCCCCACTCACTCATCGCCCCGGCCCCTGCCTCCACCACATGCCGGGCCCGCAGCCGAGGCATCCCCAGCCGCCCCGGCCGCATGGTCCGCACGGCGATGACGCGCAGGTGACGGTCCAGGTAGGCGACATCGATCGGCATCCGCATACGAAACGTGTGCACGCTGTTGGCGGGAGAGAGCAGGATCGCCCCGTCGATGGAGTCCCGCCCCAACAGCCCCTTCGTACGGGCCCGATAGGAGGTGGCGATCTCCAGCGGCACTGTGACGGACAGCTCTCCAGAACCCCCGTGCACGACCAGCTCACCACGCCCGTCCCGCCAATGCCGCCCCATCCGGACCCACCTCCGACCGTGCCGCCTGCCCATGGCTCTCCGGCCCCGAAGGTATCCGCAGAGGACAGCCCCTCACATGGACCCACGGGCCCATGCCCTTTGCTCGTTCCTGACTGAAACGCCCCACAGGGCAGCACTGTTGGCGCCCGGCATGGAACGCGTTATGCAACCGTTACGGCTGGAACGGGACGACGAATCGCCGATTCCTCCCCATAGGCCCCGCGAGTTGACAACCTTCACCCTGGTGCGGCCGCACCCCGCTGGATAGCTTTGGTTCGCTCAAGAGAAGCCTCGCCACCTCCCGGGAGCCGACCGTGAACCGCCGCCCCACCCTGCTCGCAGCGCTCACGCTGACCGCCGCTGCGGCCCTGACGCTGTCCGCGTGCGGGAGCGACGACAGCTCCAAGGGCAAGGACAACGACAAGATCGCGGGCGCCGACACCGGGGACAAAACGTCACCTTCTCCCAGCCCGAGCGCATCGGCCGCGGGTGGCCGGCCGGAGATCAGGCTGCCGTCGGACGTGACCTACGAGTTCGAATGGACGAAGACCGGCGACGCCCAGAAGGACGCCGCGCTCAACGATGCCGAGCAGCGCATCAGGGCCGTAGACATGGCAATCGCCAAGCAGAACCCCCTCGACAAGGCCTACCGCTTCTACTCGGAGGGCACGGCCGCCGCCGAGAGCCAGAAGTACATCCAGGAGTTCGTCGACCACGACGCACGCACGACCGGTCTGACCCGCTACTACAACGAGAGCCTGACCATCAAGGAAGACGGCACGGCCGCACTCGTGTACTGCGAGGACCAGAGCAAGGCGTTCAACAAGTTCCTGAAGACGGGAAAGACCGATGTCACGCCGGTGACGAAGGACAGTTACGTCGTCTACGCCGGCACCCTGCGCAAGAACGACAACGGCGTATGGGTCACCGAGCGACTGATCTCGCAGCGGGGGAGCGCGAAGTGTCAGCCCTGATTCGTACCAGGCGCCTGCTCTGCACCGCGGGCCTCATGGCGGCGGCCCTGACCATGACCGGCCCCGCCTACGCCGAGAAGGGGTTCGGCGGCACGGACGGCGAAACGCAGGAGGCCGACTCAGGCAAAGACGGCACCGTCTCCGTCACTGTTGGCGGCGTGGTCTTCGACCGTTCGAAGAACGGCAGCGGCAATTCCGCCGGCGCCCTGACGTCATCCACGTCCTGGACCCCGCCCCCCTGCTGGTACGCCCCGAAGTACACCCCGGAACAGCTTCAGAAGTACCTCGAGCCGACCTGGGAGGCCGGTTCCACGGGCTACGAGTGGGACGCCAAGCAGCGGGACCGCTACGTCAACGGGAAGCCGTACAAGGACTTCAACAAGGACAAGACCGGCAAGGGCTACTTCTGGGACTCGTTCGTCAACCGGGACTTCCCCCCGGGCTGGGACTCCTGTGAGGAACCCATCTTCTGGGTGGACCAGGGTGCCCCTCCGCCCGCGAACATCGAGAACGCCGTCACTCCGAAGGTCCTCGCCGAACTCGCCTACGCCGAGATCCGCGTCCCCGGCACCAAGGTCACCCTGGCGCCCGCCGCACAGACCAAGGTCAACCTGCCGACCTGGGCCTGGCTGGACGTCGCAGACTTCAAACCGGTGTCCGTCACGGCGTCCGTACCCGTCATCGGCATCACCGCGACCGCGACCGCGAGACCGGTGTCGCTCAGGATCGAACCGGGCACCAAGGACGCCGTGACCTACCCGGCCTCCGGCATCTGCGAAGTCAACGACGACCGCATCGGCGAGCCCTACGCCAAGGGCAAGGCCGACCAGACCCCGCCCTGCGGAGTGAGGTACCTGCGCTCCTCGGGCAACGGCACGTACCCCCTCCAGGCCACCGTCACCTGGGAGATCGACTGGACCGGCACCGGCGGCGCAGGCGGCGACCTGCCCGACGGCACGTTCGGTGCGACCCAGGACGTCGTCGTGCAGGAGATCCAGGCCGTCAACCGCTGAGCCGAGCGACAGCTCCGACTTTCATAAGTGTGTTGCCCGGCACTGCCAGTCCCGGGTAGGAAGCCACCATGACCACACTAGGCGCAGTCTTCCGCCCCCAACTCGCCCCCGAGCAACTCCGTTCGGTCTGTGAAGTCGCGGAGAGCGCAGGACTCCAAGAGCTCTGGCTCTGGGAGGACTGCTTCAGGGAAGGCGGCATCTCCACCGCCGCCGCTGCCCTCGCGTGGACCGAGCGGGTGCGGGTCGGGGTCGGGCTGTTGCCCGTGCCCTTGCGGAACGTTGCCATCACGGCCATGGAGGCCGCCTCACTGCACCGGATGTTCCCGGGGCGGGCGATCCTCGGTGTGGGGCACGGCGTGCAGGACTGGATGGGGCAGGTCGGCGCCCGGGTCGAGTCGCCCGTCACCCTGCTGCGGGAGCATCTGCTCGCGCTTCGGGCCCTGTTGGGCGGCGAGCGGGTCACCGTCGACGGGCGGTACGTCAAGCTCGACGACGTGGCCCTCGACTGGCCGCCGGAAGGGCCCCACGGCGGGGTGCTGGCCGGGGCCACCGGGCCGCGGTCGCTGCGGCTCACCGGGGAGGCCGCCGACGGGACCATTCTCACCGCCTCCACGAACGCCGAGGGCGTGCGCAAGGCGCGGCAGCTCGTGGCGGAGGGGCGGGCGGCGGCCGGGCGTGGGGACGGGCCGCACCCTGTCGTCGCCTATCTGCTCACCGCCACCGGGCATGACGCCGCCGCCCGGCTGCGCGCGGAGCTCGCGGACGAGGGGCTCGAAGCCGTTCCGGACCTCGGGGTCGCCGGAGACGCCGGGGCCGTCGCCAAGGCCGTCGAGCGGCTGGTCGAGGCCGGGGCCGACAGCGTCGTGCTGCAGCCGACCGCGGACGAGCCCGACCCGGAGGGGTTCGTGCGGTTCGCGGCCGAGGAAGTGCGACCCCTGGTTCCCTGAGGGCCGCTGCCACGCCCCGGCCGCGCGACGCGTTCCTGCGGCACTGGAAGACCGAGGTCCTCCGGGACGACACCGTCTTCGTGCAGGCCGTGACCTTCGACGGGGAAGGGGACACCGGCTCCCTACGCCTCCTCGAGAAGCACGGTTTCCAGTGGACCGGCACCGTACGGCACGGCGAGGACGAGTACCTCGTGTTCGTCCTCCCGTGAGGAGCACCCTCCTCGTCGAGGAAAATACCGAGCGTTCCCGCCCACCCCCTGCCACCCTCCCCCCATGGCAGAGCACCCGGAACCCCGCCCCTCACACCCCACCGCCTTCGAAGACCTCCTGGCTGAAGGCGCTTCCGTCCCGACGGACGGCTGGAACTTCTCCTGGTTCGAAGGGCGGGCGACGGAAGCACGCCCCTCCTGGGGCTACGCCGTGTCGATGGCCGAGCGGCTGGGCCGGGCGAGCGCCGTGCTCGATGTGCAGACCGGGGGCGGTGAGGTGCTGGACTTCGCCCTCTCCGGAGCCACAGCCAAGCCCACCACTGCCAAGGCCACGGACAAAGCCGCCGAGGCCGCCGAAGCCGCCGACGCCGCCCCGGCAAAGCCACCCCTCCTCACCGTCGCCACCGAAGGCTGGCCCCCCAACGTCGCCAAAGCCACCGCCCTGCTCCGTCCGCGCGGCGTCGCGGTCGTCGCCGCTGCCGAGGACGACCCGCTGCCCTTCGCCGACGGTGCCTTCGACCTGGTCGTCAGCCGCCATCCCGTCCGCCCGCACTGGGACGAGATCACCCGCGTCCTCCGGCCCGGCGGGACGTACTTCGCCCAGCACGTCGGCCCGGGCAGCGGCTTCGAACTCGTCGAGTACTTCCTCGGACCCCAGCCGGACGACGTACACAGCACCCGCCACCCCGACCGGGAGCGTGCCGACGCCGAGGCCGCCGGGCTCGAGGTCGTCGGTCTGCGGGCGGAGCGGCTGCGCATGGAGTTCCACGACATCGGCGCGGTCGTGCACTTCCTGCGCAAGGTGGTCTGGATGGTCCCCGGCTTCACCGTCGAGGCGTACGAGCCGCAGCTCCGGGAGCTGCACGAGCGCATCCGGGCCGAAGGCCCCTTCGTCGCCCACAGCACCCGCCACCTCCTCGACGCGCGTAAGCCGGGCTGACGCACCCCGAGCTCATGATCACGCGTGCGGACCCACCGTCACCTCTCCCACCACCGGTTCCGCCATTGCCTCCAGCACCTCACCCATTCCGCTCCACCTGCTCGCCCAGCTCCCGCTCCTGTCGTGCCGTCAGCCGGATGAGCGGCTCGACCGTGACGGTCGTACGGCGGCCCCGGGGCCGCTGGTGCCACACCCCACCACGACACCGTCGACGAGCAGCACCGGGTGGTTGCCCGCCTGGCCGCCGCCGAGGGCGCGCTCGTACCTCTTCCCGGGGAACAGCCGTTCGCGGGCCGGCCGGCGACGACGTAGGCGTCGAAGTAGGGGAGCAGGCGCACACCCCGCGCCGGGCCGTCCGGGAAGTCGGTGTCGCCCGCCGCCACCCACGCCGGTGTCCCCCTCGAAGCGGACCTCGAGGACAGATCCCGGCCTGGATCCCCGGCTGAGCCGCCCGGGGACATGGGTCACTCCTTTCACTCACCGCACTTACGCATCTTCCGACGAGGGTTTTCACATCGTTATCGCCCGCAGCTCGCCTCCGCGCCGCCACTCACGTAAATTCGGACCGAGGCGATTCGCGTGAGCAAAGCTGCGCGGCGGTACCGCGCGGTGGAGGGGGCTGCGCGGTGCCAGGGCTTCCCCGCCGAGCCGGGCAGTGGCTATGTCGGGGCGGCAAAGCGGCGAATCGGAGACGGCCTGGTGGCGACCCCGGGTCAAGTGGGCGTTCGCGGCCGGTTCACCCGTCGGGGGGATGCCGGACAAGTCACCCGTCCAGCCCCCAAGATGCGGCAAATCCTCCGGATCTTGCCCTTGAGGGCCCGATTCCCCAGCGTATGCGCCATGTTCCGGGCCGGGAGCGAGCCCTGAACGAGGGCCTCCGTGAGCATCGCCGCGTCGCCGGGCGACTCCGGAGAGTAGTTGTGGCACGCCGATGCACGCAGCATCACTTACAAAGGGTTATGGTGGAAACCCCCCCTCGGGCCGGTCCGTCTCCCCCCCACGGACCGGCCCGTTTTTTGTTGGTCCGCCGGGTGGTTCGAACCACCGGCCGGAACCGCTCGTTCCGCCCCGGTTGGCGGCCCGCGGGCGCAGCGGGGGTAGGCTTCGCCCCCGGGGACTGCCATACGGACAGGGACCGCCCGCGGCCACGACCGGGCCGCATGCCGCGGCCTGTCCGATCCGTACGGAGGGGCTGACGATCACGTGAACCTGCGCGACAAGCTGCGCGGCCTGCTGGTCAGGCTGTACGCACGCCGGGTGGAAGGTCACCTGGACCACGCTCAGGTGCCCAAGCACATCGGCGTCATCATGGACGGCAACCGGCGCTGGGCGAAGGCCGCCGGTTCCAGCACCGTCGACGGTCACCGGGCCGGCGCCGGAAAGATCGAGGAGTTCCTCGGCTGGTGCACCGAGACCGACGTCGAGGTCGTCACGCTCTGGCTGCTGTCCACGGACAACTTCGACCGGCCGCAGAACGAGCTCGGCCCCCTGCTCGGCATCATCGAGGACGTCGCCCGCACCCTGGCCGCCGACGGCCGCTGGCGCGTGCGCCACGTCGGCACGCCGGATCTGCTGCCCTCCGGGATGCAGACGGTCCTCAAGGAGGCCGAGGAGACCACCGCGCACGTCGACGGGATAGTGGTCAACGTCGCCATCGGCTACGGCGGCCGCCAGGAGATCGCCGACGCCGTGCGCTCGATGCTGCTCGACGCCCAGGAGAAGGGCACCTCGATGGAGGAGCTCGCCGAGGCGGTCGACATCGACATGATCGGGCGTCACCTCTACACGAGCGACCAGCCCGACCCCGACCTGGTGATCCGCACCAGTGGCGAGCAGCGCCTGTCCGGATTCATGCTCTGGCAGACCGCGCACTCCGAGTATTACTTCTGTGACGTGTTCTGGCCGGCGTTCCGCAAGGTCGACTTCCTGCGCGCCATGCGTGACTACGCCGCCCGCCACCGGCGCTACGGCGGCTGAAGCACCCGTCCGCGGACGGCGGGACGCGGGACGTCCCACGTCGCGACCCCTCCCGGTACCCCTTCGAAGACACGCGTCACACGGAGTTCACCGGCTCGCCGTCATATGCCTTGGCATGGCGACGCTCGTTCGAGGGCATAACCCAGACAGGTCGACGCCCGAACCACGGGTGTCGGATCTCAGCGGACGGCACGGGGCCGTCCGCCCGGGAGGCCCTTTGCACCAGCCCGATCGTGCGGTCACAGCACGGACGAAGAGGCGGAGGGCCGGTTTTCGGCCCGCGCAGGGCGGCCGACGACCGGTCCAGCTCCATTCCGTCGCTCCCCGACCTCATCCGAGGGGGTACGTCCTTCCGTGGTGACCAGCACAAAGCGCCACAAGCCCGACCGGCGCACCTATGTTCTCGACACCAGCGTCCTGCTGGCCGACCCGAACGCCCTGAACCGCTTCGACGAGCACGAGGTCGTGCTCCCCATCGTCGTGGTCACGGAGCTGGAGGCAAAGAGGCACCATCCCGAACTCGGCTACTTCGCCCGGCAGGCCCTGCGCCTGCTCGACGAGTTCCGCGTCCGGCACGGCCGCCTCGACGCCCCCATCCCGATCGGGGATCTGGGCGGGACCGTCCGTGTCGAGCTCAACCACTCGGACCCCAGCGTGCTGCCCAGCGGCTACCGCCTGGGGGACAACGACTCCCGCATCCTCGCGGTCGCCCGCAATCTGCAGGCCGAGGGGTTCGACGTCACCGTCGTATCGAAGGACCTCCCGCTCAGGATCAAGGCCTCCTCCGTCGGGCTCCTCGCCGAGGAGTACCGCGCGGAGCTCGCCATCACGGACTCCTCCGGCTGGACCGGAATGTCCGAACTGACCCTGCCAGGCGAGCAGGTGGACATCCTCTTCGAGGAGGGACACGTCCACGTCCCCGAGGCCGCCGGCCTGCCGGTGCACACGGGCCTGATGATCCAGTCGGAGCGCGGCAAGGCGCTCGGGCGGGTCACGCCCGAGGGCGCCATCCGTGTCGTACGCGGGGATCGTGAGGCGTTCGGCATCAAGGGCCGCAGCGCCGAGCAGCGGATCGCGCTCGACCTGCTGCTCGATCCGGATGTCGGGATCGTGTCGATGGGCGGCCGGGCCGGCACCGGCAAGTCGGCGCTGGCACTGTGCGCGGGACTGGAGGCGGTGCTGGAGCGCCGCCAGCACCAGAAGGTGATGGTCTTCCGTCCGCTGTACGCGGTGGGCGGGCAGGAGCTGGGCTATCTGCCGGGCTCCGAGGCCGAGAAGATGAGCCCCTGGGCGCAGGCCGTGTTCGACACGCTGTCGGCGGTCACGTCCCGGGAGGTCATCGAGGAGGTCACCGCACGCGGGATGCTGGAGGTCCTGCCGCTCACCCACATCCGCGGCCGCTCGCTGCACGACGCGTTCGTGATCGTGGACGAGGCCCAGTCGCTGGAACGGAACGTACTTCTCACCGTTCTGTCCCGGATCGGGGCCAATTCACGGGTGGTTCTCACTCATGACGTGGCCCAGCGGGACAACCTCAGGGTCGGCCGGTACGACGGTGTGGTCGCCGTCGTCGAGAAGCTGAAGGGGCATCCGCTCTTCGCGCACGTGACCCTTACGCGGTCCGAGAGGTCCCAGATCGCCGCCCTTGTGACCGAAATGCTCGAAGATGGTCAGATCTGACCGTCCCGAGTAACTAGTGGCGGTTACGCGATAGTTGGTGCCGTCCGGAGAAGGCGAAGAGCCTAGCCGGGCGGCGCCTTCGCATGTGGACCTTTCTGTGAATCTCCCGCGCCAAACGGGATGTGAGCTTTCACACGCGACTCGGAATTGCCTTGCCCCGTCGTGTTACGGCAGAGTCTCACTCCTGTCAGGCCCCGCATACGACACACCTGTACCCCCAGCGGTACGGCACCACAAAGCAACAGCATCAACTGCATAGCGATGTCGTATGCCGCCCGAGCAACACACGGCGCTCCCCTCGGGGGAGTTGCCCACCGGGCCCGCGCCTCCCGTGACCCCGCAGTTGGGGAGGCCTGTGCCAGGGGCACGATTGCGTCCGCGAGGGTCACCGAAGCGGGCGATGCTGGAAGGAAAACCGTGTGAGCCGGATCTCGGTCCGGGGATTCGCAGTGGCCTCGGCCACAGCGGTCACCGCTGTCGGAAGCGTCGTCGGCGTTGCCTCGGGCAGCACCGCGCAGAACAACGACGCCGAAGCGACGGCAAGCGGCGCGACGCTGCTCGCGGACATCCCCGCGGGCCAGCAGGCCCAGGTGCAGACCGCGTCGCTGACGCAGCAGGCCGACGCACAGGCCATCCAGGCGGACGTAAGCGCGAAGAAGGACGCCGAGGAGGCCGCCCGCAAGGCCGCCGCCGAGACGGCCGTCGCCAAGAAGGAGGCCGCCGAGAAGGCGGCCAAGGCGGCGAAGGAGGCCAAGGAGCGCGCCGCGGAGGTCAAGGAAGCCGCCGCCAGCCGCTCCAAGGACATCTCCGACTTCCCCGTCGCGAGTTCCTACAGCATCGCCCAGATCCAGGCCATGGCACGGCAGGTTGTGCCGTCGGGTCAGTTCCAGTGCTTCAGCAACATCGTGGACCACGAGTCCGACTGGAACTACAAGGCGGTCAACCCCTCCTCCGGGGCCTACGGCATGTTCCAGGCGCTGCCCGGTTCCAAGATGTCGTCCGTCGGCGCCGACTGGCGGACCAACCCGGCCACCCAGATCAAGTGGGGCCTGAACTACATGAACGACCGCTACGGCAGCCCCTGTGACGCCTGGTCGTTCTGGCAGGCCAACCACTGGTACTGAGCCGACCGGCCCACGGCCGATCCCGTCCTTCGCGCGAGCCCCGCACCGTCGTCCGGTGCGGGGCTCGCGCCATGTACGGTCGGACGGACGGCTCCCCGGGGGAGTGGTGCGCCAAGACGGGGGAAAAGGACGGATCATGTCGCGAGTGCCAGGGTGGCTCGGCCGGCTCGGTGCCGGGCTGACCGATATGAGCGAGCGGTACAACGCACGCCGTGCCGAGGCCGAACGGGAGCGGGACGACTCCGAGTCCCGGACGCTCGCCGACGAACACGTGCCGCCGCCCCCGGACTACGCGCCCGACGTCGCCGCCCGTCCCGATCCCGCGCTGGCCGTGCCGTGGGGGGTGCGGGTCGCAGCCGAGGCCGGCTGGCGGCTCCTCGTCCTCGCGGGCACCGTATGGGTGCTGATGCGGGTCATCAGCGCCGTCCAGCTCGTGGTGCTCTCGTTCGTCATCGCGCTGCTCATCACGGCGATGCTGCAGCCGACGGTGGCGCGGCTGCGGCGCCACGGCGTGCCGCGCGGGCCGGCGACCGCGCTGACGGCGATCCTCGGCTTCGTCGTCATGGGCCTCATCGGCTGGTTCGTGACCTGGCAGGTCATGGAGAACATCGACGACCTCTCGGGCCAGATCCAGGACGGCATCGACGAGTTGCGGAACTGGCTGCTGAACAGCCCCTTCCACGTCACGGACAAGCAGATCAACGAGATCGCCAAGAACCTGCGTGAGGCGGTCGGGGCGAACACCGACCAGATCACCTCGGCGGGTCTGGAGGGCGTGACGGTCGTCGTCGAGGCGCTGACCGGGATCCTGCTGGCCGTCTTCTGCACGCTGTTCCTGCTCTACGACGGCAAGCGGATCTGGCAGTGGACGCTGAAGCTGGTGCCGGCGGCGGCTCGGCCGGGGGTGGCCGGGGCCGGTCCGGCGGCGTGGCGGACGCTGACGGCGTATGTGCGGGGCACGGTGATCGTCGCGCTGATCGACGCGATCTTCATCGGGCTCGGGATCTACTTCCTCGATGTTCCGATGGCCGTGCCGCTGGCGGTGTTCATCTTCCTGGGCGCGTTCATCCCGCTGGTGGGCGCGGTGGCCTCCGGGGCGCTGGCCGTGGTCGTCGCGCTGGTCACCCAGGGGGTGTTCACGGCCGTCATGACGCTGGTGGTGGTACTCGCGGTGCAGCAGATCGAGGGGCACATCCTGCAGCCGTTCATCCTGGGACGGGCCGTGCGGGTGCATCCGCTGGCGGTGGTGCTGTCGGTCGCGGCCGGCGGGATGGTGGCCGGGATCGGGGGCGCTGTCGTCGCCGTGCCGCTGGTGGCGGTGACCAACACGGTCGTGGGGTATCTGCGGTCGTATTCGCAGAAGGCGGCGCTCCGGCATTCGGTGCGGCCGCGCGGGGCCACGGCGGTGAGCGCGGAGCCGACCCCGCAGACGCCGTCCGAGTAGCCCGGCGCGAAAGGCCAACAGGGCCCCGCCCACCGGTCAGGTGGGCGGGGCCCTGCCATGCGGGGCGTGCGGCCGGGGGTTACTCGGCCAGAACCGCCTCGGCGTCCAGCGTGACGCCGACCGCCTGGATCACGGAGGCGATCTTGAACGCCTCCTGGACGACCTCGCGGTCGAGGCCGGCCTTGCGCAGCACCTGCTCGTGGGAGTCCAGGCACATGCCGCAGCCGTTGATGGCGGAGACCGCGAACGACCACAGCTCGAAGTCGACCTTGTCGACGCCCGGGTTGCCGATGACGTTCATCCGCAGGCCCGCGCGCAGGGTGCCGTACTCGTGGTCCGAAAGGAGGTGACGGGTGCGGTAGAAGACGTTGTTCATCGCCATCACCGCGGCAGCGGCCTTGGCCGCCGTGTAGGCCTCCGGCGACAGACTCGCCTTCGCCTCCGGCTCCAGCTCACGCAGCACGATCGGGGAGCGCGAGGCGATCGCCGTCGCCAGCACCGTGCCCCACAGCTGCTGGGCCGGCAGGTCGGAGTTGCCGATGACCGAGCCCAGGTTGAGCTTCAGGTCCTTGGCGTAGTCCGGTATGGCGGACTTCAGGGCATCCAGCGACATGTCAGATCACTCCCCGGAGAGCAGCGCGACGGGGTCGAGGGTCTCGTCGCCCTTCGACCAGTTGCAGGGGCACAGCTCGTCCGTCTGGAGCGCGTCCAGGACCCGGAGGACCTCCTTCGGGTTACGGCCGACCGAGCCCGCGGTCACCATCGAGAACTGGATCTCGTTGTTCTGGTCCACGATGAACACCGCGCGCTTGGCGAAGCCGTCCTCGCCCTCGATGCCGAGGTCGCGCATCAGCTCGTGCTTGGAGTCGGCCATCATCGGGAACGGCAGGTCGCGCAGGTCGTCGTGGTCCTTGCGCCAGGCGTGGTGGACGAACTCGGAGTCACCGGAGAAGCCGAGGACCTGCGCGTCGCGGTCCGCGAACTCCTCGTTCAGCTTGCCGAAGGCGGCGATCTCGGTCGGGCACACGAAGGTGAAGTCCTTGGGCCACGCGAAGATGACCTTCCACTGACCCTCGTAGCTCTTGTGGTTGATCTGCTGGAACTCCTTGCCCTTCTCCAGCGAGACACAGGCGGTCAGGTCGAACTCGGGGAACTTGTCACCGACGGTGAGCACACACACTCCTTGCAGCGAAGAAACACCCGGATTGCGGGTGTTTCCCATGGGTTGGACTGTGTTGATGTTGGCACAGGCTCGATTGATTACGGAAATAGCTACACTCGGTCGAGTTGATCGGAGGTAGTTATCAGTGACTGTCGGTAATAAGCGCAGGCAGCCCAGCCTGGCCCAGCTCCGTGCCTTCGCGGCCGTGGCCGAACACCTTCATTTCCGGGACGCTGCCGCGGCGATCGGCATGAGCCAGCCCGCCCTCTCGGGCGCCGTGTCGGCCCTGGAGGAAACACTCGGAGTGACGCTCCTCGAGCGTACGACGCGCAAGGTGCTGCTCTCACCCGAGGGCGAGCGGATCGCCGTACGGGCCAAGGCCGTTCTGGGGGAGGTGGGCGCGCTCCTGGAGGAGGCCGAGGCGGTCCGGGCGCCCTTCACCGGGGTGCTGCGGCTCGGCGTGATCCCGACGGTCGCGCCCTATCTGCTGCCGACCGTCCTGCGGCTCGTCCACGAACGCTATCCGCACCTCGACCTCCAGGTGCACGAGGAGCAGACCGCCAGCCTGCTCGACGGCCTCGCCGGCGGCCGGCTCGATCTGTTGCTGCTCGCAGTGCCCCTGGGAGTACCGGGCGTGGCCGAACTGCCGCTGTTCGACGAGGACTTCGTGCTCGTCACCCCGCTCGACCACCGGCTCGGCGGCCGCGAGGGCATTCCGCGTCAGGCGCTGCGCGAGCTGAATCTGCTGCTGCTGGACGAGGGGCACTGCCTGCGGGACCAGGCCCTCGACATCTGCCGGGAGGCCGGCCGCGACGACGTGCCGGTCACCACCACCGCGGCCGGGCTGTCCACGCTGGTGCAGCTCGTCGCGGGCGGACTCGGCGTCACACTGCTGCCGCGCACCGCCCTCAAGGTCGAGACCTCCCGCAGCAACCAGCTCCTCACCGGGTACTTCGCCGACCCGGCCCCCACCCGCCGGATCGCGCTGGCGATGCGGATGGGGGCCGCGCGCGGCGCGGAGTACGAGGAGCTCGCGGCCGCCCTGCGGCAGGCGCTGCGCCCGCTGCCCGTACGGGTGCTGGAGCAGGACACCTGACGACCCGGACGGACCGTACGGCCTGCCGCTACTCGGTGCGCAGCCCGTCCGGCCGCATCAGCCTCAGCAGCGGCGGCAGGCTCAGCAGCGTCACCACGAGGACGACGCCCGCGCCGATGCCGGTCATGGACAGCACGCTCGGCCAGTCCACCCGGACCGACGTGTTGGTCATCCGCAGCAGGACCGCGCCCAGGGCCGTGCCCACCGCCGCGGCGAGCAGCAGACCGAGACCGATCGGGATCGCCGTCTGCCACAGCACCGACAGGCTGAGGGTGCGGCGCCGGGTGCCGAAGGCGACCAGGGCCGACAGCAGCCTGCGGCGCTCGCGCAGCTGCTCCAGCTGCGAGACCAGCAGGCTCGCCCCGATCAGCGCCAGCACGCAGGCGGCGCCGACGGACAGGCCGGTGCGGATGGTGGCGTAGCGGTCGTTGCTCTCGATGCTCTGCCAGGTCATCGGCTGGACCGCCGGGTCGAGCCGCGCGGCCGTGTTGCGCACGTGGTCGTACGCGTCCGGTATCGAGCTGTCCAGGCTCAGGAAGAGCTGCGGGGAGGTGAACGCCGCGAGCTTCTCGGGCAGCGCGCCGGGGGTGACCAGGAGGCCGCCGCGCTGATACCCGGTGGGGTCCTCCCGGGACTGGGCCTGCCGGAGTTTCTGCGGCACGGTGAAGGAGGCCCGGCGGTCGCCGGAGCGGCCGGAGTCCTCCGGGTCGGCCCACAGGGTCGTGCCGGGCTTGGCCAGGTGGGCGCCCTCGCTGTCGTCCTCCGAGCCCTGGACGGCGAAGACCTCGCCGTCGCGGCAGGAGGGGAGTGTGGCCACCTCGCGCAGCGACGCGCAGTCGGCCACGGTGATCTGGATGTAGGAGTCCGCCTCGCCGCGCCGGTCGCCGAGATAGACGTCGGACAGTGCGGTGACCTTGCGTACGCCCTCTGTGTCGCGGTACTTCCCGATGACGGCCGAGGCGTCGGCGCCGTTCGGCAGGTCCACGCTCATCTGGGCCCGGGAGACGTCGTACTGCGACGCCCTGGTGTAGTTGTCCTCCACTCCGGCGAACAGCATCTGCAGTGCGATCGCCCCGGCCACCGCCACCGCGATGCCGTTGACCATCCGGGCCGCCGCACCACTGCTCAACTGGAGCCTGCGCACGGCGAGTTGCCAGGCGATCCCGCCCGAGCCGAGCCGGGCCACGACCGTCTCCACCACCCAGGGCAGCAGGGCCGTGACGCCGACCAGCAGGAGCATCACGCCGCCGACGACGAGGTACTGATTGAACTCCCCGCCGTCGTCGCCCTGCCCGACCATCGGGAAGAGCAGCGCGAGCCCGCCCAGCGGCAGCAGCAGCCGCCACCACAGCCGGCGCCGCGCGGGCTTGGCCGTGCGCACCACGCCGAGCGGCTCGATGACCACCCCGCGCAGGGCGAGGATCGTCACCAGGACCGCGGCCGCCGGCACCGCCAGGGCGACCAGGACGGCCAGCACGGGCGAGGGGTTCAGATAGCTCGGGAACACGCTGACGTGGAACACCTCGGCGGACGCCGCCAGTTGCCGTCCGAGCAGGAAGAACCCGGTGCCGAGGACGAGCCCCAGCACCGAACCGGCGAGTGCCTCGCCGGCGGCGATCCGCCGGGTCATCCGGCTGTCGGAGCCGACCAGCCGCAGTGCCGCCAGGCGGCGGTCGCGCCGCTCGCCGCCGAACCGCACGGCCGCGGCGATGAACACGGCGACCGGCATCAGCAGCACGACGAAGACGACCAGCACCAGCAGGAGCAGCACCGGGTCCCATGCGTCGGCCGACCCCAGGTCCGGATTGCCGAAGCTGTCGATCCGGGCCCCGCTGGCGAGGCCCTCGAGCCGTTCCGCGAGTCCCGTGCCGCCCGCGAAGTAGGCGAGTTCCCGGGGGCCGACGAGCCCCTCCTCGCCGATGGTGCCCGCAACGCGGTAGTCCAGCCGTTCCCGCAGCAGCTTGCCCTCGTCGGAGGCGAGCAGCTCCTTCAGTGCGGGGGAGACGACCATCTCGCCCGCCGCAGGGAACTGTTCGACCCCCGGAGGCAGCGGAGCCCGCGGGCCCTCCGCCTCCAGCATCCGGCCGCGCACGTCCTGGTCCCGGAACGTGGTGTCCGAGTCGAGGACGATCAGGGTGTCCTCGGCCTTCGGTATCTTCTGCTGGCTGAAGGTGTGGTCGCTGCGCGCCTCCTCCCGCCGGTCCCGCTCCGCCAGCGCGTTCGGGATGGCGGTGGTGAGCAGCAGCAGCGCGACACCGAGCCCGACACCGACGGCCGTCAGCAGCGCCCGGGTCCACCCCTCACGCCCGCCCGCGAAGGCGAACCGGGCCCCCATGGCCAGGTCCCGGGTCCACTGCCCGACGCTCATACGACGCGCTCCATGTCCCGCGACCTGCCGTCCCGAACGACGATCTCGCGGTCGGAGTAGGCGGCCACCCGCGCCTCGTGCGTGACGAGCACCACGGCCGTGTTGGCGGACCGGGCGGCGTCGGTGAGCAGTTCCATCACGCGCTCGCCGTTGAACGAGTCGAGCGCGCCGGTCGGCTCGTCGGCGAAGACCACCCGCGGGTTCGTCACCAGCGACCGGGCGACGGCGACCCGCTGCCCCTGGCCGCCGGAGACCTCACCGGGGCGCTTCTTGCGCAGGTCGTCGACCTCCAGCCGTTCCATCCAGGCCAGCGCGGTCCGCTCGGCCTCCTTGCGGGACGATCCGTTCAGCCGCAGTGGCAGCGCGACGTTCTCGACGCAGGTGAGTTCCGGTACGAGCTGCCCGAACTGGAACACGAACCCGAACTCGGAGCGCCGCAGCGCACTGCGCTCGGCATCGCTCATCGCGGTCACCTCGCGCCCGTTGTACGTGATCGAGCCCGAGTCGGGCATGACGATCCCGGCGAGGCAGTGCAGCAGCGTCGACTTGCCCGACCCGGACGGGCCCATCACGGCGACGACCTCGCCCGGGTGAATGGAGAACTCGGCACCGTCGAGCGCGGTCGTCGGCCCGTACGCCTTGCGCAGGTCCTGGGCGGTGAGGAGCGAACCAGCGGGAATCGTCACCGGGTCACCGCCTCGCGGAGCTTGTCCAGACGCGCCGCGGTCAGCTCCAGCCAGCGCAGGTCCGCCTCCAGGTGGAACAGCGCGTGGTCGCAGATGAGCTGGTCGGCCAGATCGCCCTTGCGCTTGCGGTCGGTGAGGATCCGCATGCTGCGCAGGTGCTCCGAGCGCTGGGTGTCGAGGATGTCACCGGCGTCGCGGCCGGTGAGCAGCGCGAGGACGACCTTGGTGTAGAGGGTCGACTGGAGGTACGGCTCCGGCTTCTCGGGCGTGGCGAGCCAGCGCGCGACGTCGGTGATGCCGGCCTCGGTGATCGCGTACCGCTTGCGCTCGGGCCCGCCGCCCGCCTCGATGCCGTCGACCTCGACGAGCCCGTGCTTCAGCAGACGGGACATCGTCGAGTAGACCTGGCCGTAGTGGAGCGGCCGGTCGTGACCGAACTTCTCGTCGAAGGCCCGCTTCAGGTCGTAACCGTGGCGCGGGCCGGACTCCAGGAGCCCCAGGAGAGTGTGACCGATGGACATGACCAGGACTGTACACGGCGTGTATACGCGGCATGTATACGCCGGGTGTGCAGGTCATGGCCGGGCGTGCTGGAGCGCAGGTCGGGGGGCGTTCGTCACGGTTCCGCAACAGCCCTGAAGCCGGTTCGGCCAGGCCGGGGACCCGGTTCGGCCAGGCCGGGGGCCCCGGTCCGGTCAGGCGGGCGGGGGCCCGGGCGCCGAGCCCCCGGGGGATCCTGGCGGACGCCCCCGCCGGGGCAGCGGCCCGGTCTCCCGCGGCAGCCGCCCCGCCTCCGCCAGCGCCCTGCGCAACAGGAACTCGATCTGCGCGTTCGCCGACCGCAACTCGTCCCCGGCCCACCGCGCGAGCGCCTCGTACACCGCCGGGTCCAGCCGCAGCAGCACTTGCTTGCGCTGCTGCTGCTGCGGCCGGCGCTGCGGGCCCGGACCTTCGGGAGGGACCGTCACTGGTAGAGGGACCCGGTGTTGAGGACCGGCTGCGCGGCCCGGTCACCGCACAGCACCACCATCAGGTTCGACACCATCGCCGCCTTCCGCTCGGAGTCCAGCTCCACGATGTCCCGCTCGGTGATACGGGCGATCGCGGCCTCCACCATGCCCACCGCGCCGTCCACGATTTGCCGCCGCGCCGCGACCACCGCTCCGGCCTGCTGGCGCTGGAGCATCGCCGAGGCGATCTCGGGGGCGTAGGCGAGGTGCGTGAAGCGGGACTCGATGATCTGCACGCCGGCGGCCTCCACGCGTGCGTGCAGTTCGACGGCGAGCTTCTCGGTGATCTCCTCGGCGTTGCCGCGCAGCGAGAGGCCGTCCTCCTCGTGGGCGTCGTAGGGGTACTCGATGGCGATGTGCCGCACGGCCGCCTCGGTCTGGGTGGAGACGAACTCGATGTAGTCGTCGACCTCGAAGGTGGCCTGGGCGGTGTCCTCGACGCGCCACACCACGACCGCGGCGAGTTCGATCGGGTTGCCGTAGGCGTCGTTGACCTTGAGGACGGCCGTCTCGTGGTTGCGGACGCGCGTCGAGATCTTCGTGCGCGAGGTGAAGGGGTTCACCCAGCGCAGGCCGTCCTGGCGGATGGTGCCCCGGTAGCGGCCGAAGAGCTGGACGACCCGGGCCTCGCCCGGTGCCACCATGTTCAGCCCGCACATGGCGAGGAACGCCGCGAGCGCGACCAGGATGCCGCCGATGATCAGGCCGGCCTTGGCGCCGTCCGCGTCCACCGAGGTGGCGAGTGCGATCAGCCCGGCTCCGGCCAGCAGCCCGAGCAGGCCGAGCAGCAGGGCGAGCCCGCCGCCGATGCTGTGCGCGGTGAACTCCCGCACCCGTGGCGCCGGCATCTCGGGCACGTCGGCGGTGACCTGCGTGTCGTGTGTGGACATGGGTGGTCCCCCGTTCTCCTGTCGAAGCCACTCCCGCATAGCTTCTCTCTATCTAAGTGATATCACTTTATCGCGTCATGGCAACCCTGCGCGTGTCTCGTACGTCGGTTCCGTTGGGATGGGTGCTGATTGTCACGTCCGCAAAGGGCCGGATCGGCAGCCCTATCTCTTATCTCCCGGTGTTAGCTTTCTGAGCTGACCTGAGCGGCGAACCTGTGTGACGCGTGAGCACACATGAACGAAGCGGAGCGGATCGGACCCATGGGACGAGCGGAAGAGAGACGCGCCCGACAGCGCGGTGGGCGCCGGGCGGCACCCAAGCGCCGCCGTTCGTCGGCCGCGGCCGGGAAGAGCGGCATACGCAGGCTCTTCACCTGGAAGAAGATTCTCGGCACCTTCCTCGGCCTGTGCCTGCTGGGCATGGGCGCCTTCATCGTGCTGTACATGATGATCGGCATCCCCGAGGGGAACGCCGACGCCAAACGCCAGAGCAACATCTACAAGTACAGCGACGGCTCGGTCATGGCCCGCGACGGCAAGGTCAACCGCGAGGTCGTCGACCTGTCCAGGGTCCCCAAGGACGTGCGGCTCACCTTCGTCGCCGCCGAGAACAAGACCTTCTACAAGGACGCCGGCGTCGACCTGAAGGGCACGGCCCGCGGTCTGCTCAACACCGTGACCGGCAAGGGTGCGCAGGGTGGTTCCACCATCACCCAGCAGTACGTCAAGAACTACTACCTGACCCAGGAACAGACCGTATCCCGCAAGCTGAAGGAACTGGTCATCTCGCTGAAGCTGGACCGCGAGAAGTCCAAGGACTACATCCTCGCCGGCTACATCAACACCAGCTACTACGGCCGCAACGCCTACGGCATCCAGGCCGCTGCCCAGGCCTACTACCGCACCGACGCCGAGAAGCTCACGGTTGCGCAGGGCGCCTACCTCGCCGCACTGCTCCAGGCTCCGAGCCAGTACGACTGGGCCGTCGCCTCGGAGGACGGTAAGAAGCTGGTGAAGGCGCGCTGGAACTACGTCCTGAACAACATGGTCGACGAGGGCTGGCTGAGCCGGTCCGAGCGAGCGGACATGAAGTTCCCCGTGCCGAAGGACCCCAAGCCCGCTCCGGGCATGGCGGGCCAGAAGGGCTACCTGGTCAACGCCGCCAACTCCGCACTGGAGAAGCAGCTCGTCGCCGAGGGCACCGCCGACAGCACCAAGGAAGCCGAGGCGATGGTCAACGCCGGCGGCTGGACCCTCACGCTCAACATCGACAAGAAGAAGCAGGCGGCGCTGGAGAAGTCCGTCCAGCAGCAGCTGAACAGCAAGCTCGACCCGGACAAGCGCAAGGTCGACGCGAACGTCCAGGCCGGTGCCGCGTCCGTGAACCCGAAGACCGGCGCGGTGGTCGCGATGTACGGCGGCGAGGACTACTTCAAGCACTACACGAACAACGCCACCCGCTCCGACTACCAGCCGGCCTCCACCTTCAAGCCGGTCATCCTCGCCGCGGCCCTGGAGGAGCAGGCGAAGACGCAGGACGGCAAGCCGATCACCGCGAACACGGTCTACGACGGCACGAGCAAGCGACAGGTCGTCGAGGACGGCACCAAGGTCGGCTTCGCCCCCGAGAACGAGGACGACCGGAACTACGGCCCGATCTCCGTCCAGACGGCGATGAACAAGTCCGTCAACTCCGTCTTCGCGCAGATGGGCGTCGACGTCGGCATGTCCGAGGTGGTGAAGGTCGCCGGCAAGCTCGGCATGGACACCGAGAACATGGAGGCCGTGCCCGCCCAGACACTCGGCAGCATGGGCGCGAGCCCCCTGCAGATGGCCGGGGTCTACGCGACCCTCGACAACCACGGCAAGAAGGTCACCCCGGCCGTCCTGAAGTCGGCGGAGCACCTGAACCAGACCGTCACCATGCCCGACCCGGTCGGCGACCAGGTCATCAGCCGCGAGGCCGCCGACTCCGTCACCTCGGTGCTGACCGGCGTGGTCGACGACGGCACCGCCCAGGCCTCCGTACGGAACAACCCCCGGCGCGACGGCCAGCAGGTCGCGGGCAAGACGGGTACGTCCGACAACAACAAGTCGGCCTGGTTCACCGGCTACACGCCGACCCTGGTGACCTCCGTCGGCCTGTTCGGCGAGGACGCCAAGACTCACGCCCAGGTCCCGATGTACAAGGCGGGCGGCGAGCCCCGGGTCAACGGCGGTGGCTTCCCGGCGCAGATCTGGGCGGCGTACACCTTCGGCGTGATGGACGACGTCAGCAAGTTCGACCTGGACACCCAGCAGGGCGCGGCCGTCCAGCCGACCTGGACGCCGACGCCGACCGAGGAGCCCACCACCAAGGAGCCGACGCAGGAGCCGACGACCGAGGAGCCGTCGTCGTCCCCGCCACCGACCACGGAGAAGCCGTCGTCGTCCCCGCCGCCCAGCCCCTCGACGACACCGCCCACCTTCACCCCGCCCACGGCCCCGCAGACGACACCGCCGGGCGACGGCGGTGACCCGTTCGACCCGATCAAGCCGGGCGACGACCAGTAGGAGACGCCGAAGGGCGCCCGGTGCACACCGGGCGCCCTTCGGCGTTGTCCGTACGCGGCGTCCGTCAGCCGCGGTTGAGCTCGAACCAGACCACCTTGCCCGTGCTGAGCCGGGTCGCGCCCCAGCGCCGGGCCAGCCGGTTCACCAGGTACAGCCCGCGTCCGCCCTCGTCGGTGGCGCGTGCCTGGCGCAGCCGCGGCAGTTGCGGCACGTCGTCGCCGACCTCGCAGCGCAGCACGTCCGTGCGCAGCAGCCGCAGCGTCACCGGCCGGGACGCGTACCGCACGGCGTTCGTCACGACTTCGCTGACCAGCAGCTCGACGGAGTCGCTCATCTCTTCCAGGCCCCAGCGCTGCAACGCGCGCCGGGCCAGCCGACGGGCCCGGCCGGGGGCCGCGTCCTCCGGCTCCAGGAACCAGTACGCCACATCGCTGGGCGCGATCCCGTCGAAGCGGGCGGCGAGCAGCGCGATGTCGTCGTCCCGGTCGCCCGGGCCGAGCATGTCGAGCACCTCGTCGCACAGCGCTTCCAGGGGCGGCGGATGATCCGGCCCGGTGAGCTGCGCGACCGCGGCGAGCTTCTCCCGCAGCTGCTCGATGCCGGTCCACACATCGCGCAGCCGGGACTCGACCAGGCCGTCGGTGTAGAGCAGCAGGGTCGCGCCGGCGGGCGCGTCCAGCTCCACCGCCTCGAAGTCCACGCCGCCGACCCCGATCGGGGCACCGGCGGGCACCCGCAGCACCTCGGCGCGGCCGCCCAGGTGGAGCAGGACGGGCGGCGGATGACCGGCGTTGGCGATGGTGATGCGGTGCGATACCGGGTCGTAGACCGCGTAGAGGCAGGTCGCCATGCGGTCCACGCCCAGGCGCTGGGCCTGCTCGTCGAGGTGGTGCAGTACCTCCTGCGGCGGCAGGTCGAGGCCGGCGAGGGTCTGGGCCGTGGTGCGCAGCTGGCCCATGATGGCGGCCGACGTCATGGAGTGCCCCATGACGTCACCGACGACCAGGGCCACCCGGCTGCCGGGCAGCGGGATCGCGTCGTACCAGTCGCCGCCCACCCGGGCCGTCTCCGCGGCCGGCAGGTAGCGGGAGGCCAGCCGCACACCCGTCGGGCGGGGCAGCGTCTCGGGCAGCATGGTGCGCTGGAGCTCGTCCGCGATGTAGGCCTCGCGGCCGTACAGCACGGCCTTGTCGATGCCGAGGGCGCTGTGCGTGGCGAGCTGGGCGGCCACGAGCAGGTCGTCCGGCTCGAAGGCCATGCGTTCGGGGCGGCGCAGGAACAGCGCGGCACCGATGACCCGGCGCCGGCCGCGCAGCGGGGCGAGGATCGCGCGCTGCCCGTCCGGCACGGCGAACTCGCCGCCGTCACCCAGCAGCTCCGGCAGTGCTGCGCGGGCCGCCGGGGCGTCGGTGAACACCGGGCGTACGCCTCGCAGGACTTCGGCGAGCGCGCTGCCGGGCCGCACCTCGCACAGCTCGGCGCCGACCGTGTCCAGCTCGTTCGGCTCGGGCTGCGTGGCCGGCAGGAAGCCGTTCTCGGTGTCGCGCTCCGCCGGTATCCGGTCGGTGCGGCGCAGCCGCAGCACCAGCGGGCCGGTGGGCCGCTCGTCGCCGACCGGCAGCGGGTCGCGCAGATAGACCAGGATCGCGTCGGAGAAGGTGGGCACGGTGGCCCGGCACAGCCCCATCACGATCTCGTCGAGATCGATGCCGCGGGCGATCCGCCGGGTGGCGGCCCCCACGAACCTCAGCCGGTCGCCGTCCCGCCGCATGGGCGTGGGCCGGCCGGGCGGCAGGCTCTGGCCGCTGCGGCGCTCCTGCCCGTCGGAGTTCACCGCCGGCCGGTCCTGTTCGTCGGCCGGCTGGACCGGAATGCCCTCGGGGGCGGGTCGCGGCCGAGGGGTCTCGCGCTCGGCGGTCTGCTCGGCACCCGGCTGGGAGTGCTCGGAGGCGGGGTCGCTCACGGTGTCCTTGCCCTTGCCGAACGGCGTGGAGGTGCCCGGCTCCGACGTGCCCGGCGTGCTGTGTGCCGTCGTGACCGGAACGGTGACGTCGCCGCCGGGGCGGCCCTGTACCGGTAAGGCGCCCGCACCGGGCGCACGCGCCGGTGTCGGGGTGTGCACGAACGCCCCGCGGGGATCCGCGGGGTCGACGCCCGTCTGGGGGCGTTCGAACGAGGTCGGCTGCTCCGTCACGCGTGTCGAATCCATCCGTCCGGGGCTGCGCGCCGCGCGCGCAGTTGGTCCCGCCGAAACTCCGATACCCGGAATACGTGCCCCAGGAACGGAATTCCCGCGTGGTCAGAGGTTGTTCCTGTGCCACCGGCCGGCCGTCTGCGGCCCAGGGGGCCTGTGGCGCAGGCCCTGCCGGTGTTGCCCTCGTACCCCTCGCTCACGTCCTGCCGCCCCTCGGTGACGATCGGTCAAGCCCAGCGCGTGCTCCGGTAGTTGCCGCCGCGCGCCCTTGCGGAGGACGATCCTACGTTTCTTGCCCGGGGGCGCATCAAGGGTCTCATGAGGACACTTGCGCAGGCGTACGATCCCAGTCCTCCGGCAGTGACGGTACCGCCCAGGACGGATCCGGGCGCCAGTGCTGCCAGCCTTCCGAGAACGGCGGCCCCCAGGCGCGGATCACCTCGACCGCGTCCCGTCCCGCCGCCCGTACCTTTTCGGCCTGTTGGTCGTCCATCAGCCCGTCTCGCAGGGCCTGGGCGAACTCGTCCTCGTCCCGCCAGTGCCAACTTCGGTCGGGATGGACGGAGATGTCCAGGTAGTGGTCGACGGAGTCGACGCCGCCCGCCCAACGGGCCAGCGGTTCCTCCAGGTTCACGTACCAGTTCTTGAACTGCCAGCCCGGCTCCCAGAACAGCCACACCGACCAGGGTTCGCCGGGCCGGGCCAGCTTCAGCACACCCGTGCCGAACCACCGGTCGCGCTGCACGGTCCGCGGCTTGGTGTAGCGCGACTCCAGCGGTTCCAGGTGCACGGGCGTGCCGTCGGCGAGCACGGGCTTCACACACTCGGTGCCGGGTGCCAGCCACACGGCGAGCAGGTCGGCGTCGTCCTGGACGACGGTGACGGGACGCGCGATGTGCACGTGCCTGCCGCCGTTCTCCCGGTACCGCCACAGGATCCGGCTCCCGGGCGCCCAGAAGCCTGCCGCACCACCCGTTTCCACGCGTCTCATCGCTCCACCGTCTGCCATGAACAGATATTAGGTGCCGTAGGCATACGACGCTGCGGCGCGTGTCACGGTTCACGCGCCGGGCACACGTCGCGTCCCTTCGTCACGGGTGCGTCATCCGCAGGACATCGAGCGCCTCGTCGAGCTGCTCCGCGGTCAGGTCCCCGCGCTCCACGTACCCGCCGTCCAGCACGACCTGACGGATCGTCTTCCGCTCGGCCAGCGCCTTCTTGGCGACCTTCGAGGCCTCCTCGTAGCCGATGTACTTGTTCAGCGGCGTGACGACCGAGGGGGAGGACTCGGCGTACTCCCGCGCCCGCTCGCGGTCGGCGGTGATGCCGTCGACGGTCCGGTCGGCGAGCAGCCGCGTCGCGTTGGCGAGCAGCCGGATCGACTCCAGCACGTTCTTCGCGATGACGGGCAGCATCACGTTGAGCTCGAAGTTCCCGGCGGCGCCCGCGGTCGCGACGGTGGCGTCGTTGCCCACGACCTGCGCGGCGACCATCAGGACGGCCTCCGGGATGACCGGGTTCACCTTGCCCGGCATGATCGAGGAGCCGGGCTGGAGGTCGGGCAGGGCGATCTCGGCGAGGCCGGTGCGCGGCCCGGAGGACATCCACCGCAGATCGTTGGCGATCTTCGTCAGCCCGACCGCGATGGTCCGCAGCTGCCCGCTGGTCTCGACGACGCCGTCCCGGGCGCCCTGCGCCTCGAAATGGTTCCGGGCCTCGGTGAGGGGCAGCCCGGTGGTGCGGGCGACCTCCTCGATCACGGCGGCGGAGAAGCCGGGCGGGGTGTTGATGCCGGTGCCGACGGCCGTGCCGCCGAGGGGCAGTTCCGCGAGCCGGGGCAGGGAGGCCTCCAGCCGCTCGATGCCGTACCGCACCTGGGCGGCGTACCCGCCGAACTCCTGGCCCAGCGTCACGGGCGTGGCGTCCATGAGGTGCGTCCGCCCGGACTTCACGACGTCGGCGAACTCCTCGGCCTTGCGCTCCAGGGAGGCGGCGAGGTGCTCCAGGGCCGGGACGAGGTCGCGCGTCACGGCGGCGGTGGCGGCGATGTGGATGGAGGAGGGGAAGACGTCGTTGGACGACTGGGAGGCGTTGACGTGGTCGTTCGGGTGCACGGCCCGCCCGAGCCGTTCACCGGCCAGGGTGGCGATGACCTCGTTGGTGTTCATGTTGGACGAGGTCCCGGACCCGGTCTGGAACACGTCGACCGGGAAGTGCTCGTCCCACGTCCCCTCGGCGACTTCCCCGGCCGCCTCCTGGATCGCCTGGGCGATGTCCTTGTCCAGGACTCCCAGCTCGGCGTTGACCTTGGCCGCCGCCCCCTTGATCCGGGCCAGCGCCTCGATGTGCGCGCGCTCGATGCGCTGCCCGGAGATCGGGAAGTTCTCCACCGCCCGCTGGGTCTGGGCACGCCACTTGGCGTGGGCGGGCACCCTCACCTCGCCCATGGAGTCGTGCTCGGTGCGGTACTCGGTCCTGTCCTGCTCGTCGGTCATCGACGATCACCTCCACGTGTCACAGCGTCAGCACCGCGACCACTGTTCCCCGTGGAGATGAATCGTCACCGCCGTTGTCAGGCGAGTCCGGGGCCGCGTACCGGAATGGACGTGAACGTCGGGGCCGGCGCCGGGTCCTGGAAGAAGTCGTTGCCCTTGTCGTCGACGACGATGAACGCCGGGAAGTCCTCGACCTCGATCTTCCAGACGGCCTCCATGCCGAGCTCCTCGTACTCGACGATCTCGACCTTCTTGATGCAGTCCTGGGCCAGACGGGCGGCCGGGCCGCCGATGGAGCCGAGGTAGAAGCCGCCGTGGGCGTCGCAGGCGGCCGTGACCTGCTTGCTGCGGTTGCCCTTGGCCAGCATCACCTTGGAGCCGCCCGCCGCCTGGAACTGCTCCACGTAGGAGTCCATCCGGCCGGCCGTGGTCGGGCCGAAGGAGCCCGACGCGTAGCCCTCGGGCGTCTTGGCCGGACCGGCGTAGTACACCGGGTGGTCCTTCAGGTACTGGGGCATCTCCTCGCCCGCGTCCAGCCGCTCCTTGATCTTGGCGTGCGCGATGTCGCGGGCCACGACCAGCGGGCCGGTCAGGGACAGGCGGGTCTTCACCGGGTACTTGGTGAGCTCGGCGAGGATCTCGTCCATCGGCTGGTTCAGGTCGATCCGGACGACGTCGCTCTCGTCGAGGTGCTCGTCCGTCGTCTCCGGCAGGAACCGCGCCGGGTCCGTCTCCAGCTGCTCCAGGAAGACGCCCTCGGCGGTGATCTTCGCGACGGCCTGGCGGTCGGCGGAGCAGGACACCGCGATGGCGACCGGGCAGGACGCCCCGTGCCGCGGCAGACGCACCACCCGCACGTCGTGGCAGAAGTACTTGCCGCCGAACTGCGCCCCGATGCCGATCTTCTGCGTCAGCTCGAAGACCTTCTCCTCCAGCTCCTTGTCCCGGAAGCCGTGCCCGAGCTCGGAGCCCTCGGCCGGGATCTCGTCCAGGTAGTGCGCGGAGGCGTACTTCGCGGTCTTCAGCGCGTACTCGGCGGACGTGCCACCGACCACGATCGCCAGGTGGTACGGCGGGCAGGCCGCGGTGCCCAGCGAACGGATCTTCTCCTCCAGGAACTTCATCATGGAGGACTCGTTCAGGACGGCCTTCGTCTCCTGGTACAGGAACGACTTGTTGGCCGAGCCGCCGCCCTTCGCCATGAAGAGGAACTTGTAGGCGCCGCCGTCGGCCGCGTACAGCTCGATCTGGGCGGGGAGGTTGGAACCGGTGTTCTTCTCCTCCCACATGGTGAGGGGAGCCATCTGCGAGTAGCGCAGGTTCAGGTTCTGGTACGCGTCGTAGATGCCGCGGCTGAGCGCCTCCTCGTCGCGGCCGGCCGTCAGCACGTTCTGCCCGCGCTTGCCCATCACGATCGCCGTGCCCGTGTCCTGGCACATCGGCAGCACACCGGCCGCCGCGATGTTCGCGTTCTTCAGCAGGTCCAGCGCCACGAACTTGTCGTTGCCCGACGCCTCGGGGTCGTCGATGATGCGGCGCAGCTGCGCGAGGTGGGCCGGGCGCAGGTAGTGCTGGATGTCGTGGACGGCCTCCTCGGCGAGCTTGCGCAGCGCCTCCGGCTCCACCTGGAGGAAGGTCCGCCCGTCCGGCCCCTCGACCGTGGAGACACCCTCGGAGGTCACCAGCCGGTAGGGGGTGGTGTCCTCTCCCTGGGGGAGCAGATCGGTGTACGCGAACTCAGGCATCTCAGCCCATTCCTCACTCGGCGGACGGCGGCCCGCCTCCGTTGGCGGGCGTCAACCAGCGTAGAACCTGCCGCCGACGGCGAGCTTGTGAGGTAAGGCTCAGTTGGTCCCCCACGAAAGAATCGTGGGGGTGTCGCGATCTATCGTGTTTCGGTACGCTGCTTCCGTGGACCTTCAGAAGCAGGACCTTCAGAAGCAGGAGCCCGCCGTCTCCGCGCTCCGCGCCTCCGACACCGAGTTCCGCGCCTCCGACGCCGAGCGCGACCGCATCGCCGACATCCTGCATGACGCCCTGGCCGAGGGCCGCCTCACCGCGGACGAGCACGCCGAGCGAGTCGAGGGGGTGCTGCGCGCCAAGACCGTCGGCGAGCTGGAGGTCTTCATACGGGACCTGCCCGCGGCCCATCGCCAGGGCCCCGGCCCCGGCCATGCCCCGGCCCCCTGGCGCCCCACGGCCGGCGCCATCCCGATCGACCCGGACGACAACGTGGTCGCAATCTTCAGCGGCGCCGTCCGCAAAGGCCGCTGGCGCGCCGGCCGCCGCATCCACGCGTACGCGATCTTCGGCAGTGTCGAGATAGACCTCAGCGAGGCCCTCTTCGACCACCAGCAGGTCGTCGTCAAGTCGTTCGCGATCTTCGGCAGCGTCGACATCCGCGTCCCGGAGAACGTGTCGCTGCGCGGCATGGGCGGCGGAGTCCTCGGCAGCTTCGAGGTGGCCACGCTCGACTCGGGCGAACCGGAGGCCCCCATCGTCTACGTCGACGGCTGGGCCGTCATGGGCAGCGTCGAGGCGCGGCCGAAGCGGGGCAAGGCCGTGGCGGACATCCTGGACCGGGTGCAGCGCAAGGTGGACAGAAGTTTGCGCAAACACCTGGGGCATTGACAGTCGCGAATCACTCGAAACCGGCGGTTCGGAACTCAGTGCATAGGCGCGCGTACAGCGGGTAGGCCTTGCTGCATCGTCTCTCGCTCGCGAAGCCGTCGTCAGGAGTAGACCGTGCTGCAACCGCCGCATTCGTCCCTGCAGGTCGCTGCCGTTCCGGCCCCGCGGGTGCCAGCGCGAGACAGGGATCAAGACGCCCCGTGGCACACCGAGGCGGTGTGCCGGCGCGACGAGGCCGGCCTGTTCTTCGCTCCCTCCAAGGAACCCACCGCCGCGCGGCTGTCCCGGGAGGAGGCGGCGAAACGGGTCTGCGCCCGCTGCCCGGTGATGGTCGAGTGTCGCGAACACGCCCTGCTCCAGCCCGAGCCCTACGGCGTCTGGGGCGGCCTCACCGCCGCGGAACGCCGCGTGGTCCTGGCCCGGCGCCGCCGCCGCGACATGGAGCTGAAGAAGGCGGCCCGCCCGGAGAGCCGGATAGCGGCGGCAGGCTGACGGCCGAGCCGTACGAAAAGGGCGTCCCCACCGCACCGGGGACGCCCTTTCGTCGTGCCGGTCTTCTTCTCCTCGGGGGTTACTTCCCCTTGTCGAAGTCGATCGCGCTGTAGGCCCGCAGCTTGCTCAGCCGGTGCTCGGAGGAGATCCGGCGGACCGTGCCCGACCGCGACCGCATGACGATCGAGTCGGTCGTGGCGGTCTCCGCCCGGTAGCGGACGCCCCGCAGCAGCTCCCCGTCGGTGATGCCGGTGGCCACGAAGAACACGTTCTCGCCGGTGACGAGGTCCTCGGTGGTCAGCACCCGGTCGAGATCATGCCCCGCGTCGATCGCCCGCTGCCGCTCCTCGTCGTCCTTGGGCCACAGCTTGCCCTGGATCGTGCCGCCCAGGCACTTCACCGCACAGGCCGAGATGATGCCCTCCGGCGTACCGCCGATGCCGAGCAGCAGATCGACGCCCGTGCCCTCGCGCAGCGCCAGGATCGAGCCGGCCACGTCGCCGTCGGAGATCAGCCTGATGCGCGCCCCGGTCTCCCGGATCTCGTTGATGATGCCCTCGTGCCGCGGGCGGTCCAGGATCACCACCGTCACGTCCTCCGGCGCGGACCGCTTCGCCTTGGCGACCCGGCGGATGTTCACCGAGACCGGGGCGTTGATGTCGACGAAGTCGGCCGCCTCCGGTCCGGTGACGAGCTTGTCCATGTAGAAGACGGCGGACGGGTCGAACATGGACCCGCGCTCGGCGGCGGCGAGCACCGCGATCGCGTTGGTCATGCCCTTCGCGGTCAGCGTGGTGCCGTCGATCGGGTCGACGGCGATGTCGCACTCGGGCCCGGTCCCGTCGCCCACGCGCTCCCCGTTGAACAGCATCGGGGCTTCGTCCTTCTCGCCCTCGCCGATGACGACGACGCCGTTCATCGAGACGGTGGAGACGAGGGTGCGCATGGCGCGTACCGCGGCACCGTCGGCGCCGTTCTTGTCACCCCGCCCGACCCAACGGCCCGCGGCCATCGCCGCCGCCTCGGTGACCCGGACCAGTTCCAGGGCGAGGTTGCGGTCGGGGGCCTCGGAGGGCACATCGAGTTCGGACGGCAAGTGATGATGCTCGGTCATCGGAGCGCACCTTTCTGTACGACGACGGCCGGATGAGGGTTGCGTCGCCCGACTCTATCGCCGAGCCCGCAAAATGAGCAGGGGCCCCCACGGATGAGCGCGGCAGGGACCTGCGACGATAGGGGCGTGGCAGGCACGAACGGCAAGCAGAAGACGGCGCGGGACATGATCCTCTCCCTGGGAGTCATCGTCCTGGTGGCGGGCTTCGTGTACCTCTTCATCCCGCACGACGACAGCGCGCCCGACGTCAAGGCCGTCGACTACCGGGTCGAGCTGCTCACGGCACGCCGCGCCGCCTCCTACCCGGTGGCCGCGCCCCAGGGTCTGCCCGACGCGTGGAAGGCCACCTCCGTCCGCTTCCGGGGCGACCAGTTCGACGCCTGGCACCTCGGCTTCCACGATCCCGAGGGGGAGTACGTGGCGGTCGAGCAGTCCACTCAGCGGCGCCCGGTCTTCCTCGACGAGGCGACGCAGGGCGCGCGGGACACCGGCAGGACCGAGAAGATCGGCGGCGAGACCTGGACCCGATACGAGGGCGGCCGGTACGACGCGCTGGTCCTCGAGGGCACCAAGGGCTCGACGACGGTCGTGACGGGCACCGCGTCGTTCGCCCAGCTGACGAAGATGGCCGAGGCGCTGCGAACGAAGTGAACGCGTATGACAAAGGCCCCCGGCGGATGCCGGGGGCCTTTGTCGTGTCCGTCGGTCAGACGGTCGTGACGACCTGGTCGAACTCCAGGCGCGGGGAGCGGGGGTGCCAGGCGTCCGGGCCGGGGCGGCCGATGTTGACGACCATCAGCGGGGCGTGGTCGTCGTCCAGGAACTCCTTGCGGATGCCCTCCAGGTCCGCGCCCGTCATCGGACCGGCGGCCAGGCCGGCCGCGCGGACGCCGATGATGAAGTAGGCGGCCTGCAGGCCGGCGTTCATCGCGGCGGCGCTCTCACGCACCGGGCGCTCGGTGAAGAAGGCGTCCTTGGCCTGCGGGAAGGCCGGGAACAAGTGCGGCAGCTCCTCGTGGAACTCGTTGTCCGCGGAGAGGATCGCCACCAGCGGGGCGCTCGCCGTCTTGGCCCGGTTGCCTTCGGCCATGTGCGCGACCAGGCGCTCGCGGGCCTCGGGGGAGCGGACCAGGGTGATGCGCAGCGGGGTCTGGTTGAAGGCGGTCGGACCGTACTTGACCAGGTCGTAGATCGCCTGCACCTGCTCGTCGGTCACCGGCTCGTCGGTGAAGGTGTTGGCGGTGCGGGCATCGCGGAACAGGAGGTCCTGGGCGGCGCGGTCAAGAGCGAGGGACATGGATGCGCTTTCTCGTGTCCGGTCCGGAAGATCGGCTGACGTCTTCGACCGTACGCGAATGAAGTTCAACGTTCAACCAAAGGGAGGGTGTCGTGTGCCACTCCGAACCGGACGGTCCGAGTTACTCCGCGTCCTCGGGCCCCGCGGCCTCCTCCGCCAGCGCCGCGTCCAACCGCGCCCGGGCCCCGTCCAGCCAGCGCCGGCACACCTTGGCCAGCTCCTCGCCCCGCTCCCAGAGCGCGAGGGACTCCTCCAGCGTCGTACCGCCCGCCTCCAGGCGCCGGACGACCTCGATCAGCTCGTCCCGCGCCTGCTCGTACCCGAGCGCCTCGCTGGTGCCCGGCGTCTCATCAACCTCGCTGGTCATCCACCCACCCTATGTGTCCACTCGTACGGAGAACTCGCCCTCGGAGACCCGCGCGCGCAGGGCCTCGCCGGGCGTCACCTCGCCGGGGTCGCGGACGGCGTGCCCGTCCGCCTTCTGCAGCACGGCGTACCCGCGCTTCAGGGTCGCGGCGGGGGAGAGGGCCACCACGCGCGCGTGCGTGTGCGTCAGCTCCGACTCGGCGCGGTCGAGCTGGTGCCGCAGGCAGCGCCGGCCCCGGTCGAGCAGGTCCGCCACCTGGTCGGCGCGCACGTCGATCATCCGGTGCGGATCCTCTATGGACGGCCGCGCGAGCGCGTGGGCCAGCCCGCGCTCCTCCCTGTCCACCAGCGCCGCCACGCACCGCCGCGCCCGGTCCCGCAGCAGCCGCACCCGCTCGTACTCCTCGCCGACGTCCGGCACGACCTTCTTGGCGGCGTCGGTCGGGGTGGAGGCGCGCAGGTCGGCGACGTGGTCCAGCAGCGGGTTGTCCGGTTCGTGCCCGATGGCGGACACCACGGGCGTACGGCACTGCGCGACCGTGCGGATCAGCTGCTCGTCGGAGAACGGCAGCAGGTCCTCCACGCTGCCGCCGCCCCGGGCGACGATGATCACGTCCACGTCGTCGATCGCGTCGAGTTCCTTCACGGCCTGCACGACCTGCGGCACGGCGTGCACGCCCTGCACGGCGACGTTGCGCACCTCGAAGCGCACGGCGGGCCAGCGGTGCCGGGCGTTCTCCAGCACGTCCCGCTCGGCGGCCGAGGCCCGTCCGCAGACCAGCCCGATCAGCTGCGGCAGGAACGGCAGCGGCTTCTTCCGCTCCGGCGCGAACAGCCCCTCCCGCGCGAGGGACTTCTTCAGCTGCTCCAGGCGCGCGAGCAGTTCCCCGACCCCGACGGGCCGTATCTCGGCGGCCCGCAGCGACAGCTGCCCCCGGGGGGCGTACCACTCGGGCTTGGCGAGGACGACGACCCGGGCGCCCTCGCTCACCACGTCCGCGACGGCGTCGAACACCTGCCGGTAGCAGGTGACGCTCACCGAGATGTCGTACGACGGGTCCCGCAGCGTCAGGAACACCACACCCGCGCCCGGCCGTCGGGACAACTGCGTGATCTGCCCTTCGACCCACACCGCCCCGAGCCGGTCGATCCAGCCCCCGATGAGCCGCGACACCTCGCCGACGGGCAGCGGGGCTTCCGGAGTCGTGTTCACAGCCATGCCCGCGAGGGTAGTGGCCGTCGCTGACATCGCCGGTCATCCGCCCGCCGCTGCCGCATCGTGCCCGCCCCGCAAGCAACCCCCGCCGCCTCACGGGCGCAGGGCTCTCGGGCACCTGCGGACAGGTGCCGCCGGGGGCCGCGTGGCACCCGGCACTCCACGATCACGGCGAGGCCGCCGCGGCTGACTTGCACCGCCGGCACCGCCAATCCACCGTGGGCCACACCGCGCCCACCACCTGCGCGTTTCCCGACGGCTTCGGACGATCACGGCGAGGGCGTCGCCTTCCCCGGCCGCGCTGCACCGCCAATCCCGCCGTGAGCCACCCCGCGCCCACCACTCCGCTCCCGCCGTACGTCACTCGCGTCACGCCATGTCAGTCTTCCCGGGGACTTCACACACACGCGATCTCTGACCCGCCGAACGCGGCCTTACGATGGGACGCATGTCTGCTTCGCCTGGCCGCCGTGTCCTGCTCGCCGCCCCCCGTGGCTACTGCGCGGGTGTGGACCGCGCCGTGATCGCCGTCGAGAAAGCCCTGGAGCAGTACGGCGCTCCGGTGTACGTCCGGCACGAGATCGTCCACAACAAGTACGTCGTGCAGACCCTGGAGAAGAAGGGCGCGATCTTCGTCGAGCGGACGGAGGAGGTCCCCCCGGGCAACATCGTGATGTTCTCGGCGCACGGGGTCGCCCCCGTCGTCCACGAGGAGGCCGAGCGCGGTCGCCTCGCCACCATCGACGCCACCTGCCCCCTGGTCACCAAGGTCCACAAGGAAGCCGTCCGCTTCGCGGGCGAGGACTACGACATCCTCCTGATCGGCCACGAGGGTCACGAAGAGGTCATCGGCACCTCCGGCGAGGCCCCCGACCACATCCAGCTCGTCGACGGACCGGGCGATGTGGCGAAGGTCGAGGTCCGCGACCCGTCCAAGGTCGTCTGGCTCTCCCAGACCACGCTGTCCGTCGACGAGACCATGGAGACCGTCGACGCCCTGAAGGACAAGTTCCCGCAGCTCATCTCCCCGCCCAGCGACGACATCTGCTACGCCACGCAGAACCGCCAGCTGGCCGTGAAGCAGATGGGCGCCGAGTCGGAACTGGTCATCGTGGTCGGCTCGCGCAACTCCTCCAACTCCAAGCGGCTCGTCGAGGTCGCCAAGATCGCCGGCGCCCGTGAGGCCTACCTCGTGGACTTCGCCGACGAGATCGACGAGGCCTGGCTGGAGGGTGTGACCACGGTCGGCGTCACCTCGGGCGCCTCCGTCCCGGAGGTCCTGGTCGAGCAGGTCCTGGAATGGCTGTCCCAGCGCGGCTTCGAGGACGTCGAGATCGTCAAGGCGGCGGAGGAGTCCATCACGTTCTCCCTGCCCAAGGAGCTGCGCCGCGACCTGCGCGAGGAGGCCGTGGCCCTGGCCGCCGAGCGCGGTGGCGCCGGGACCGGTGAAAATTCCGGGGAGTGATCGAGAACAGGCCGGGCAGCACCGCCGTCCGGCCTGTGACTGTCAGTCGTTCGTCGTAGCGTAGGGCCATGCAGATCTTCGGAGTGGACATCGGCGGATCCGGGATCAAGGGTGCCCCGGTGGACCTGGACAAGGGCGACCTGGCGCAGGAGCGCCACAAGGTCCTCACACCCCACCCGGCCACACCCGACGCGGTGGCCGACGGCGTCAAACAGGTCATCGACCACTTCGGCTGGACGGGCCCGGTCGGGGTCACCTTCCCGGGCGTGGTCACCGGCGGAGCCACGATCCGCACGGCGGCGAACGTCGACGACAGCTGGATCGACACCGACGCCCGCGCGCTGCTCGGCGACCGGCTGGGCGGGCTGCCGGTGACGGTGGTCAACGACGCGGACGCGGCGGGTGTCGCCGAGATGCACTTCGGCGCCGGCCGCGACCGCAGGGGAACGGTGATCCTGCTGACCCTCGGCACGGGCATCGGCAGCGCGCTCTTCGTCGACGGCGTCCTCGTCCCCAACACCGAGCTGGGCCACTTGGAGCTCGACGGGCACGACGCGGAGAAGCGGGCCTCCAGCAAGGCCCGCGAGGACCACGACATGACGTGGGAGCACTGGGCGGTGCACCGCGTGCGCAAGTACCTCGCCCACGTCGAGATGCTGTTCTCGCCGGAGCTGTTCATCATCGGCGGCGGCGTCAGCCGCAAGTCCCACAAGTTCCTGCCCTCCATCGAGGGCATCAAGGCCGAGATCGTCCCGGCGCAGCTGCAGAACAACGCGGGGATCGTGGGCGCCGCGATGCGGGCGGCCGAGCGGTAGGGCCGATTCGTCTGGGGCGTGTCACACCGGCGACCGGGCTCCGGCCGTCCGCCGCCGGTGCACCAGCCGGATCCGCCGCACGATCACGATCAGCCCGGCGATCAGCGTCCCGCCGTACAGCCAGCCGGCCTGCGTGGCGAGCGCCGCCACCATGCCCATCAGGGTGCCGCCGGCCCCTCCCTCGCCGTCGGCCACCGGCAGCAGCCCCACAGCGAACGCGATCGGCACCACGACGGGCGCGGTCATCAGGTCGCCCCCGCGCACCCAGAGGGCGGTCAGCACGCACACCGGCAGGAACAGCACGCCGTACGCCGTCAGAGACGCCCCGAACAGCGCCGAGCAGAGCGCGCCGAGCAGGAACATCACCACCGCGCAGAACAGCCCGCTGCCCAGCCCGGTCAGCCGGGGGTTCGGCAGCCGGCCGGCGACGGGTGCCGGTGTCGGCGCGGGCCGTCGTACCGGCGCCGGGCGGCGCCGCGGCGCGGGCGCTCGCGCCGAACGCACGGCCTCGCCCCCCGCTCCCCGTCCCGCCTGGGACGGCACGGGTTGCCGGGGCGGCCTGGGCCGGTCCCGACGTCGCGGTCCGTACTGGGCAGATCGCGTCCTGTATTGCTCCACCGCACCAACTTAGGTCGTTCAATATGCCGAATAGCCCTTCAGACACGCCGTCGGCCGCGGCTTGGCCAAGCGTTCGATAGGTCGCCGGGGCGGTTCCGGACACGCCGTAGACTGGTGGATCGGCCGGTCCCCTGGCCCCTTGGCCCTCCACTCACGGGAAGTCGCAACGTGTCGCTCACGATCGGAATCGTCGGTCTGCCGAATGTCGGCAAGTCGACCCTGTTCAACGCCCTGACCAAGAACGACGTGCTGGCGGCCAACTACCCGTTCGCCACGATCGAGCCCAACGTCGGCGTCGTCGGCGTGCCCGACCCCCGCCTGACGAAACTGGCGGAGATCTTCTCCTCGCAGCGGGTCCTTCCGGCCACGGTCGACTTCGTCGACATCGCCGGCATCGTGCGCGGCGCCTCCGAGGGCGAGGGCCTGGGCAACAAGTTCCTCGCGAACATCCGCGAGTCCGACGCGATCTGCCAGGTCATCCGTGCCTTCAAGGACGAGAACGTCGTGCACGTGGACGGCAAGGTCTCGCCCAAGGACGACATCGAGACGATCAACACCGAGCTGATCCTCGCGGACCTGCAGACCATCGAGAAGGTCCTGCCGCGCCTCCAGAAGGAGTCGCGCATCAAGAAGGACATCGCGCCGAAGGTCAAGGCCGTCGAGGAGGCCAAGGAGATCCTGGAGAAGGGCGACACGCTCTTCGCGCACGGCCTCGTCCAGGGCAGCGAGCGCGCGGAGCTCCTGCACGACCTGCACCTGCTCACCTCCAAGCCGTTCCTCTACGTCTTCAACGTCGACGAGGACGAGCTGACCGACGAGGACTTCAAGAACGAGCAGCGGGCCCTGGTCGCCCCCGCCGAGGCGATCTTCCTCAACGCCAAGCTGGAGGCGGACCTCGCCGAGCTCGACGAGGACGAGGCGCTGGAACTCCTCCAGTCCGTCGGCCAGGAGGAGCCGGGCCTGGCGACCCTGGCCCACGTCGGCTTCCGCACGCTGGGGCTCCAGACGTACCTGACCGCCGGCCCCAAGGAATCCCGCGCCTGGACCATCAAGAAGGGCGCCACCGCCCCCGAGGCCGCCGGCGTCATCCACACCGACTTCCAGAAGGGCTTCATCAAGGCGGAGGTCATCTCCTTCGACGACCTGGTGGAGACGGGCTCGGTGGCGGAGGCCCGCGCGAAGGGGAAGGCGCGGATGGAGGGCAAGGAGTACGTCATGCAGGACGGGGATGTGGTGGAGTTCCGCTTCAACGTGTAGTGCCTGATTCCTTGATCGGCTAACGTGGCTGGTCAGGGCATGAAGCCCCAGGTCAGGGGCCAGATCATCGGGTCTGGCCCCTTCCTGATTTCTCCTGCGGATTCAGGCTGTTTCCGGGTCGTGTGCTGACTTGGTGCTGACCCCGGCGGCGACTCTCAGAAGCTCTGACCTGGGTCTCCGGAGGGAGAGGGGAGGACAGCCGAGGGATTGACCCGGACGAAGCGACGGCGGACCGGTTTCCCGTTCTGGAAACCCGAACCTCTTGTTGTGCAGGCCGCCGGCTGGGAACGATGAACGGGACACCGGAGCACGGGAACGAGGGGGCACCGTATGAGGCTGACGAAGCTGGCCACCACCTGTGAGAACGGGGACTGTCCCACCCTGTATGCGACCGACAAGGGAACCCTGATCGTGCAGGGAGGCGTGCCGACAGGACACGGCCTCGACGTGCCGGAGGGTGAATCCCTGGTGGAAATCCCGATGGACCTCATCCGGAAGGCAATCCGTGATCAGCGCATCTAACGACCTGGCTGCCCGCTTCTCCACCTTCCAGGAGGAGGCGTTCCGGCTGGAGACCCTCGACGACTACAGCAACTCGGGTAACCCTGCCGCCTTCCGTGCCTTCCTCGCGGGGGAGACCAAGCCCGCCGACTACAACGCAGACTGGCTGGAGACCGTGCGAAAGGCGACGGGGAGCGGCAAGCGCATGGTGCGCGTCCACGTCCTGTCCCGCCCGCTCACGCCGTACCTCCGCTACGAGCTGAGCTGGGGTTACCAGACGAACATGACGGCGGGTGAGGAGTTCCACATCCTCGACACAACCGACCGCCCGAATCCGCTGGAGGGTGTGCCCGATTTCTGGCTCTTCGACGGCCGCGAGCCTGTGGTGCTCAACTACGACGAGAACGGCGCGTTCACCGGGCCGACGTTCGTCCCGGCACCGGGGGCGTTGCCCACGGGCGAGGAGTCCGAGTACGCGACGTATCGAAGCGTCGCCCTGGCCATGTCGGTGCCCTTCACCGAGTGGTGGGGGAAGCACGGAGCAGCGTGAATCAGGCAGAACTCGGCGCCGCGCTGCGGGCGCTGCGGCAGGCGTCCGGCAAGGAGGCCAAGGCCGTCGCCCGCAGCGCAGTCATGTCGACCGCCAAGCTGTCGAAGCTCGAGAACGGCCGTGTCGCCCCGGCGACGGCGGACGTGGAACGCATCCTCACGGCTTTGGACGTGTCCCCGGAGATCAAGGCCGAGTACCTCGCTGTAGCCCGCGCACAGGCCACAGAGGCAACCGCATGGCGCCTCTTTCGGCGCATGGGCTACCACAAGAAGCAGGAGCAGATCAGGGCGTTGGAGTCCTCGATGACGCTCCTGCGCCTCTTCCAGCCGTCCCTGGTTCCCGGTCTGCTCCAGACGCCCGAGTACATCCGGGCAGTGTTGGAGCCGAAGGGCCTCACGGACGAACAGCTCTCCCGTACGGTCTCCGCCCGGATCGAGCGGCAACGCGTCCTGTACGACACCAGCAAAGCCCTGCACTTCGTGGTTACGGAACCCGTCCTGCGCTGGCGTCTCCTTCCGCCCGCGATGATGGCGGGCCAGCTGGACCGCATCGTGTCGGTATCCCGCCTGCCGAACGTGGACGTGCGCGTGGTCCCCCTCGACGCGCCGCAGCGCGACGTGCCCGGTCACTCCTTCGTCATCCGGGACGACCGTGTGGTGACGGTCGAGACGACACACGCCGAGGTGGTCGTCACCGACCCACGGGACGTCTCCCTATACGTCGAGAAGTTCGACCGCTTCGCCTCCGTGTCCGTTGCCGGGGACGCAATGCGCGACCTAGTCGAGGGCATCCGGGACGCGTTCTTGCGCGAACGGGAAACGCCCTAGCTTCGGCCCCCGGACCGGCTGACCATGGCCTTCTCGACGAGATACGGGGAGGCATACGAGATGCACGGAGAACCGTCAACGCTGCCGGAGCCGGTGGCTTCTTCCCTACCGCCGGCACGGCCGGAGCCCGTCCCGGGCTGCCGGGACTGCCTCGGCCTCGCGGTACAACGGGCCAACGCCGGGTCGGTCTGGGACTACTCCAAGGTGTCCGACATGAACGTGACCCTGCGCGCACACCTGCGGGACGCGCACGGGGGCGAGTAATGCCCCGCGCTGTGCTGCGGTACGTCACGCATCGGATCACCCAGCACCCAGACACCGACGTGACGTTCGAGGCCGAGTGCCTCCGCTGCGACTGGTCGGCGACGCCTTCCGAGGACGGGGCGGCCGTGGACATCGAGTGCATGGGGCACACGGGACGCACCGGCCACGAGGGATTCAGGCGGCTGTGCACGTCGTTCGCTCTGGTGGTGCGGGCGGGGTGACGGCGACGCGAGCGTCCCTTGCTTCAGTTGCAGTCAGACGCGCTGGAGGGGACGCCGACGGCCCCCAGCACTGGACACAGACACAAGCCTCCGTATGAGATCGAACAGGACGAAACCCATGGCGAAGCGTTCCGAGCCGAAGAAGACGATGACCAGGAAGGAGTGGATCGAACAACAGCTGGCCAATGCCCCGGAGCCGACGGCCGAAGATGTCTGGTGGGTGCTCAACAGGTTCGGCTTCCCGACGGAACAGGTGGAGGCGGCCTACCAGGCGATGCTCCGGGAGAAGGAGGAACGCGCCGCAAGGCGCACAGCTGGAGCCCTGAGCTTCATCGCGGCTCCAAGGCTCCGCCCCACTCGGCGAGCCGGTCAGCCTGCCCGGCTCACGAGACGGGCTGTGTTCAGCTGAGCGGGGATGCGCAGGCCATGAACGGCCCGGCCGCCCGGCTCCATGATTCTCCCCTGGCGAGAGCTGCCGCGCCTTCCGTGCGCAGTGACGTGACAACGGGGGTCAGGAAGTCCGTACGCCAATGCTGCACGGCCTCCGGCTTCATGCCGATCGCCTCGACCGAGGCCCCCACTCTGGCTTCGAGTACGGCCGCGCCCTGCGCCGCGTCGTCCCCGGTCCACTCGTCCACGTGCTCGGCCACCAGGGCCCACGTCAGCTTGATCATGCGCGGATCGCACGGACGGCGGCGGGCGGCGTGAAGAGCCAGAGGTGAGAGCGGGGGTGGGGGTACGCCCCCCGAAGGGGCCCGTCGTCGGCCGCCGCGTCTTAGCAGCTCGGGTTCTGCCACGGTTCCAGGGGCGACGGGGCAGCTGTGGCGCTCCCTCCGGCGGCGATAGAAGCCGCAGGTCAGCGGCAATCCAACCGTTCTGCAGGGCATCCGTCGGCACTGCACAGGAATGAGAAGCGCTCAGGCCGCGGCTTCGCCGGGGTCCTCGTCCTCGTCCTTCGAGGAGCCGCCCCGCTCGTAACCCGACACGTCGATCTCGCGGCCGTCTGCGAGCCGTCTCTTGTGCGGGGCGACGTTGTGCTTGGTGGGCGGGTTCCGCTGCTCCTTCTCCTCTGCAGAGTCGGCGGCCGACCCGGTGTCCTGGGACTCCTCGGCGACGTTCTGTTCCTCGGCATGCCTAGCGGCCAGGACGGCGACGGTCAGAGCCGCGCTGCCGACCGTGCCGGCCACGGCGAGGATCTTCGGCTTGTGCTTGCTGACCCAGCCCTTCGCCTTGGCGAAAGAGGTGGGCTCGCCGTCCTCGGGGATGGGATCGCTGGGCGTACAGTCAGTCACGCGCACAGATCTACCGGACCCGTCCCTCGCCTGTCAGGCAATCACCCGACATCGCCCGATCAGGTTCCGTGGCGCTCGTACGTCTTCGCGTCCTCGTGAAGGTGCATCCTTTGGCCGCCGCAGCCGATTGCCGTCTTCGCTCTGTGGCCCGCCCGCCGGGCGGCTCTGCTTGGCGTCGGCCGCGAGGTGCCTCTCTTCCCATACAGGGCAGCTCGGCCGCTTTCTCTACTACGCTTCCCGCGTGGACTCGGCTGCCGCTTGCGTGGAACGCGCATCGACGGCTGGAAACGGCCGCGCGACGTACGTCACGCCGCAGGCATCAGGGTTGGCGGCCCGCGCGACCGCCATGACTTACCGGGAAGAAGAGCCTTGGCCCTCAAGAAGACAGACCTGTACAGCTCGCTCTGGAAGAGCTGCGACGAGCTGCGTGGCGGGATGGATGCCGGCCAGTACAAGGACTACATCCTCACGCTGCTCTTCGTGAAGTACGTCTCCGACAAGGCCAAGGCGGACCCCGACAGTCTCATCGACGTCCCGCCCGGCGGCTCCTTCGACGACATGGTCGCTGCCAAGGGCGACAAGGAGATCGGCGATCGGTTCAACAAGATCATCTATCGGCTCGCCGAGGCGAACGACCTGCGCAACGTCATCGACCTCGCCGACTTCAACGACGGGGAGAAGCTCGGCAAGGGCAAGGAAATCCAGGACCGGCTCTCCAAGCTCGTCACGATCTTCAGCGACCTTGACTTCCGAGGCTCGCGAGCAGAGGGCGACGACCTCCTCGGTGACGCCTACGAGTACCTGATGCGTCACTTCGCCACCGAGTCCGGCAAGAGCAAGGGCCAGTTCTACACGCCTGCCGAGGTGTCCCGCGTCCTGGCCAAGGTGGTCGGCATCACCAAGAACACCCGCCAGGACCAGACGGTCTACGACCCGACCTGCGGCTCCGGCTCGCTTCTCCTGAAGGTCGCTGCCGAGACGTCACGCGGCATCACGATCTACGGCCAGGAGAAAGACAACGCCACGTGGGCGCTGTCCAAGATGAACATGATCCTGCACGGGAACGAGGACGCCGAGATCCTCAAAGGCGACACGATCACGAGCCCGCAGTTCACCAACGGGAACGCACTCCAGACGTTCGACTTCGCCGTGGCCAATCCGCCGTTCTCGAGCAAGTCCTGGAGTAACGGGCTGGAGCAAGAGTACGGACGCTTCGAGTACGGCTGGCCGCCGGAGAAGAACGGCGACTATGCTTTCCTGCTGCACATCCTCAAGTCGCTCAAGAGCACAGGCAAGGCAGCGGTCATCCTCCCGCACGGCGTGCTCTTCCGTGGCAACGCCGAAGCAGACATCCGCCAGCGTTTGCTGAAGCAGGGGTTCATCAAGGGCATCATCGGCCTCCCCGCGAACCTCTTCTACGGGACCGGTATCCCGGCCTGCATCATCGTTCTGGACAAGGAGAACGCCGTCGGACGCACCGGCGTCTTCATGATCGACGCGTCCAAGGGCTTCATCAAGAACGGCAACAAGAACCGCCTCCGCAGCCAGGACATCCACAAGATCGTCGACGTCTTCACGCGACAGACCACGATCGACCGCTACGCGCGCATGGTTCCGTTGGCGGAGATCGCCGACCCGAAGAACGACTACAACCTCAATATCGCCCGGTACATCGACTCCTCCGAGCCCGAGGACATCCAGGACCTCCACGCACACCTGCACGGCGGCATCCCGAACCGTGACCTCGACGCGCTCAGCGGCTACTGGGATGCCTTCCCGCAGCTGCGAGATCAGCTGTTCCAGCCGAACCGTCCTGGTTACAGCGACCTGACCATCGATGTCGGCCAGGTCCAGCAGGTCATCCTTGATTCCCTCGAGTTCCAGAAGTTCACCCAAGAAGCCCGGGAGCTCACCACCGAGTGGTTCGCCGCCCATCGCAAGAGGCTCGAAGGGATCGACGAGACCACCCGGCCGAATGACCTCATCGCCGAGCTCGGTGACGACCTGCTGGCCCGATTCAAAGCAGTTCCTTTGCTGGACGAGTACGACGTCTACGAACAGCTCATGACGTACTGGCACGACGTCATGCACGACGACGTCTTCATGGTTATGAACGACGGCTGGCTCGAAGCGGCCATGCCGCGCCAGTTCGGGGTGGACAAGGACCGAAGGCTCTCCGAGACCCCCGACCTCGTGGTGGGTACGGGCCGCAGTGCCGAGAAATACAAGATGGATCTCCTCCCGCCGAATCTGATCGTTGAGCGCTACTTTGCCAAGGAACGATCTGAGGTCGATGAGCTCATGTCGGTATCAGAGGAAGCGAGTCGCCTGGTCGAGGAGTACGTCGAGGAGCATGCTGTTGAGGGTGGGCTCCTGGTAGAAGCAATGGACGACGAAAAGATCAACAAGGTACTTGCTTCGACCCGCCTAAAGAAGGTCCGGCACGAGGGTACGGATGCTGACGAGGTAGCAGCTCTGTCGCATCTGATCAAGCTGTACAACGCGGAGGCGGTAGCCAAGAAAGCAGCCAAGGAGGCGGAAGTGGCGCTCCACCTTGCGACACTTAGCAAATATGGTGAGCTCACGGAAGTCGACGTCAGCACACTTGTTTTGGACGATAAGTGGCTAGCGACGGTCGTCTCCCGCGTCGTCGCCGAGGTGGAGGCACTGACGCTCGCGCTGGTGAGCCGCATTAGGGTACTCGGCGAGCGCTACGCCCAGCCCGTCGGCGCGCTATCCGCGAAATTGGAACGGCTCGAAGTCGAGGTCGCCCGGAATCTTGCCGAAATGGGGGTGCAGTGAGCACCTCATTCGCATCGCGCTGGGCTGTGACCACCGTAGGGGAGCAGTTCGACGTACAGCTTGGAAAAATGCTCGACGCCGCCCGGAACACCGGCGAGCGCAAGCCGTACCTTGGCAACAGGGCGGTGCAGTGGGGCCGGATCGATGTCAGTGCGGCAGGCGTTGTTCCGATGACCCGGACTGACCTCCATCGATATCGTCTGCGCCATGGTGATCTCCTCGTGTGCGAGGGGGGTGAGGTCGGACGGGCGGCGATCTGGCAAGACCAACTCGATGAGTGCTACTTCCAGAAGTCCCTGCACCGGCTGAGGCCCAGAGGTGGCAAGGAGGGCTACGACGTTCGGCTGATGCTGGCGTTCCTCGAACACTGGGCAGCTACCGGAGTCTTCGCGAACTACGTGACACAGACGAGCATCGCCCACTTGCCCCGCGACAAGTTCGTCGACATGCCCCTGCCACTGCTGTCGCCGTCCGAGCAGGAGGCGATTGGTCGAGTCCTCGATGATACGGACCGGCTAATTAACGCGCTGGAAAGCCTGATTGCAAAGAAGCGATTGGTCAAACAGGGCATGCTTCAGCAGTTCTTCGACAGGGCGGGCCGTGCGCCGACTGGTGAGAACGGTGTGCGGGAAGAGCGGCAGCTCGGGGATTTGCTCCTCCGCCCGCCTCGCTATGGGATCAATGCGGCAGCCGTGCCGCTGACTTCAGGGACGCCCACATATATCCGCATCACGGATATTGATGACTTTGGTAGGTTTTCCGCCGAGGTTGGTGTAGACCACCCGCAGAGTGTCAACTATCGGCTCAATCAGGGAGAGCTTGTCTTCGCTCGAACTGGTGCCAGCGTGGGGAAGTCGTATCTTTATGATCCTCGCGATGGTGAACTCGTATACGCGGGATTCCTGATCAATATCGCCCCCGACCCGAACGTTCTCAACCCCGCGTTCTTCGCACTCTTCGCCCAGACCAAGGGGTACTGGGACTGGGTGGCGCGCACCTCAGTCCGAAGCGGTCAACCAGGAATCAACGGGCGGGAGTTCGCGCAGCTTCCGATTTACGCTCCCAAGATCGAAGAGCAGAATGTAATCGCGAGTACTGTAAGCGATATTGACAATGAAATTGCGGTGCTGGGTCTTCGCCTTGATAAGGCGCGTCTAATCAGGACTGGGATGATGCAGGAGCTCCTCACGGGACGGACGCGCCTGCCTGTTCAGGGGGAGGACGACGAATGAGTGACGTCGGGCAGGTAGAGCGCGAGACTCAGAAGCGTGTCATCCGGATGTTTGAGAAGCGGCTGCGCTACCGCTATCTCGGCAACCATGAGCGCCGTGCTGGCAACTCGAACATCGAGGTCGGGCTGCTGGAGGAGAACCTCCGTACGCGGGGCTACAGCAACCTCCTCATCACCAGGGCGATCGACCAGCTGAAGAAGGCCGCCGCGCTCGGAGGTGGCCGAGACCTGTACGAGGCGAACCGCGATGTGTACGGCTTGCTGCGCTACGGGGTGAGCGTCAATCCGGGAGGCGATGAGAAGAATAAGACGGTCTGGCTCATCGACTGGAAGAAACCGCATGAGAACGACTTCGCCATCGCCGAGGAAGTCACGATCGTCGGACGGCAGACGAAGCGCCCCGACATCGTGCTTTACGTAAACGGCCTGGCACTGTCGACTCTGGAACTCAAGCGTTCCCATGTGGCCGTGAGTGAGGGAATTCGGCAGACCATCGGCAATCAACGGCCAGATTTCATCCGGCCGTTCTTCTCGACGGTCCAGCTCGTGCTTGCCGGCAACGACGTCGAAGGGCTGCGCTACGGAGTCATCGACACGCCTGAGAAGTACTGGCTGGAGTGGAAGGAGGAGGCGGAAGAGGGAGAGGAGTCTTCCGACGAGGGGCCGCTGGACCGCGCCCTGCTTCAACTCTGCGGCAAGGAGCGTCTCCTGGAGCTGATCCACGACTTCACCGTGTTCGACTCCGGTGTCCGCAAAGCGTGCCGCCACAACCAGTACTTCGGCGTGAAGAAGGCACAGGAACGTATCGGTCGTCGTGAGGGCGGCATCATCTGGCACACCCAGGGGTCGGGCAAGTCGCTCACGATGGTGTGGCTGGCGAAGTGGATCCGTGAGAGCCAGAAGGACCCCCGTGTCCTCCTCATCACCGACCGCGAAGAGCTGGACGAGCAGATCGAGAAGGTCTTCAACGGCGTCAACGAGAAGATCTACCGCACCAAGTCCGGCGCGGATCTCCTGGACACCTTGAACAAGTCCACCGAGTGGCTCATCTGCTCCCTCGTGCACAAGTTCCGCAGCTCTGTGGGCAACGTAGGCGAAGAGGAGAAGGCGCAGGACAAGTTCATCGAGGAGCTCAAGGCCAACGTCCCAATGAACTTCAAGGCCAAGGGCAACCTGTTCGTCTTCATCGACGAAGCCCACCGCACCCAGTCCGGCAAGATGCATGCCGCGATGAAGCGCCTGCTGCCCGGCGCGATGTTCATCGGCTTCACGGGAACGCCCCTGCTCAAGGCGGACAAGGGCACGAGCATGGAGACCTTCGGTACCTTCATCCACGAGTACAGGTTCGACGAGGCCATCAAGGATGGCGTCGTACTCGACCTGAGCTATGAGGCGCGTGCGATCGACCAGCGGCTGACCTCTGCCGCGCACGTCGACAAGTGGTTCGCGGCCAAGACCAAGGGCATGACGGACCTGTCCAAGGCGGAGCTGAAGAAGCGCTGGGGGACGATGCAGAAGGTGGTCTCCTCCGAGCCTCGGGCGATGCAGATCGTCCAGGACATCCTGATGGATATGGAGACCAAGGACCGTCTGAAGGACGGCCGCGGGAACGCCATGCTGGTCGGTGACAGCGTCTACCAGGCATGTAAGTTCTACGAGTTGTTCTCCAAGGCGGGCTTCGACGGCAAATGCGCCATCGTCACCAGCTACAAGCCGAGTCCGGGAGACATCTCCAAGGAGGACTCCGGTGCCGGCCACACAGAGAACCTCCGGAAGTACGAGATCTACCGGAAGATGCTGGCCGCCCACTTCAACGAGCCCGAAGACGTGGCGATGACGAAGGTCGAGGAGTTCGAGAAGGAGGTCAAGAGGCAGTTCGTCGAGGAGCCTGGCCGTATGCGCCTCCTCATCGTCGTCGACAAACTCCTGACCGGCTTCGACGCGCCGAGTGCCACGTACCTCTACATCGACAAGAAGATGCGCGACCACGGCCTGTTCCAGGCCATCTGCCGCGTCAACCGGCTCGACGGGGATGACAAGCAGTACGGCTACATCGTCGACTACCGCGACCTCTTCAACTCCCTTCAGGATGCCGTCACCGACTACACGTCCGGGATGTTCGACGCCTATGAGCGGCAGGACATCGAGGGCCTGTTGAGCGACCGTATCGACAAGGGGCGAAAGGACCTGGACGATGCGCTGGAACGTATCCGCGCACTGTGCGAGCCGGTCGCGCCGCCCCGAGGAACACTCCAGTACCAGCAGTACTTCTGCGCCGCTGAGCAGGGCAACGCCGCACAGCTCAAGGCTAACGAGCCCAAGCGTGTCGAGCTGTATAAGGCCGTCGCAGCGGTGACGCGGGCCTTCGCCAACCTGGCGAACGACATGGAGGCAGCCAAGTACTCGCCGCAGGCCGCCGAGGACATCCGCAAGGAGGTCCGCCACTACGTGGACGTCCGGGCCGAGGTGAAGCTCGGCGCAGGCGAGGACGTTGACTTCAAGCAGTACGAGGCAGGCATGCGCTTCCTCCTGGACACCTACATCCAGGCGGACGCGTCTAGGACCGTGTCCGACTTCGAGGACGCCGGACTCATCCAGCTCATCGTCGAACTGGGTGCGGGCGCCGTCGACAAGCTGCCTACGGGTATCAAGAGCAACCCCGAAGCCGTTGCCGCGACCATCACCAACAACATGCGCAAGGTGATCGTCGACGAGCATGCGACGAACCCGAAGTACTTCGACGAGATGTCACAGCTGCTCGACGCGATAATCGAGGAGCGTCGCAAGGGTGCGATCGAGTACGAGGAGTACCTCGCCAAGCTGCTGGAGACGGCGGCGGATCTTGGAAGCAGGAACTCAGGCGACGCCGAGCGGTACCCGAAGTGGGCTGACAACGGCGCACGCAGAGCGCTGTGCGACTTCTTCCGCGACGACCAGCAGCTGGCTATCCAAGTCGACACCACGGTGCTGCACAACAAGCCGCACAACTGGGCGGGAAGCCCAATGAGGGAGAAGAAGCTGCGCATCGCGGTCAAGCGTGCGCTGCCCGACGACTTCGACCGGCTCGATGAGCTCTTCGAACTGGTGAAAGCAAGGCATGAGTATCACTAGCACGCGGATCACCGTCCTCGGCATCGATGTCCAGGTGGAATTCAAGGACATCAAGAACCTGCACATCGGTGTCTATCCGCCGGTGGGCCGTGTCCGGGTGGCGGCACCCCAGCGGATGGATGACGACCAGGTCAGGCTGGCCGTCATCCAGCGGCTGCCGTGGATCAGACGACAGCAGGACGAGCTGCGATCGGCTCGACGGCAGTCCGTGCGAGAAATGGTGGGTGGAGAGTCCCACTACAGCTGGGGTGTGAGGCGACGCCTGAAGGTTGTTGAACGCCCCGGACGTCCGCACGTGGAGATCGACGGAGATCGACTGGTCCTGTACGCGCTTCCGGGAACTGACGACCAGGGACGCCGAGACCTGCTCGACCAGTGGTACCGAGAGCAGCTCCGACGCGCCGTCCCTCCGCTCATCGAGCGGTGGGAGGCGAAGCTCGGCGTCTCGGTGCCCTGGTGGGGCATCCGCCGGATGAAAACCAAGTGGGGCTCGTGCAACCAGGAGACCGGCCGCCTGTGGTTCAACTCCGAGTTGGCCAAGAAGCACCCGGCGTCCCTTGAGTACGTCATCGTCCACGAGATGACGCACCTCCTCGAACGCGGGCATGGCCCGCGCTTCGCCCGGCTGATGGACAGCTGCCTGCCGGACTGGCGCAGTCGCCGCGACGATTTGGACGCGGAGCCGCTCGCCGACGAGCTGTGGACGTGACGTGCCAGGCCGCGCAGGCGAAGGAGCGGATCGTGCACGTCCGACGCTCGTAAACAGTGAGTGACGTTCATCAGGTATCCGAGTTAATGACAATGACGTGGGGAGCGTTCTGCCTCCCTCCCCGCAGGCCCTAAGAGATGACGCTGACGTGAAAGGTGCCGACCCCATGGCGAAGCTTCGGTTGACCGTAGGGCGCGGACACGTCGAGGAGCTTGCCCGGCTTCGTCATCCTGTGGGAGCCGTCGAGGAGCTGATCTGGAACTCTCTCGATGCGGATGCCGAGAACGTCACCGTCGTACTTGAGCGCAACGACTTCGACGGAGTCGACCGGGTAGCCGTGCTCGACGACGGTACTGGTATCGCGGCGGAGAAGTGCAGCGACTACTTCGAGCAGATCGGTACGTCCTGGAAGAAGCGCACGCAGGTCAGTGAGGTAAAGAAGCGCGTGCTGCACGGGAAGAACGGGCGGGGCCGAGTCCGGGCCTTCGCGCTCGGCAGTGAGGTGCGCTGGACCAGCGTCAGCGGTGCGCGGGGGATCCGCCGGCGTGTGGTCATCGAGTCCGATCGCAGCTCCATGGACGAGTTCGACGTCAGCGATCCCGAGCCGACGGCCGACGCAACGGGGACGGTCTTCGAGGCGTTCGGCGGGGAGGACCTCCAGAAGCTGACCGAGGATGCCGCCCGTACCGCGCTCACTGCCGCCTTCGCGCTTCACCTGGAGGCGTACCCGGACATCTGCATCACCTACGACGGGACGCGGCTGGACCCGGCGTCGGAGCAGGTTCACGTCGATACGTATGAGGTGGCGGCCCCGCCGGGCAGTTCTCACCCGTCGGCCCAGCTGAAGATCATCGAATGGTCGCGTCCGTACTCCCGGGCTCTGTTCCTCTGCGACGGCCGAGGTATGTCCTTGGCGCAGCTGAAGCCGGAGATCCAGGCTCCGGGCTTCCACTTCACGGCGTACCTGTCCTGGTCGGGGTTCGAGGACGATTCGGTCGGCGACCTCGCCTTCGCCGATTGGACACCGGAGGGACCCGCTGCCGAGGTACTGGCCGAAGCCCGGGAGCGAATGCGTGAGCACTTCCGTTCCCGTGCCGACGAGCGCCGTCGTGAGCTCGTCGACTCGTGGCGTGCGGAAGGCTTCTACCCGTATACAGGAGAGCCCGCCAACGATCAGGAGCGCGCGGAGCGCGAGACGTTCGACGCCGTGGCGACCGCGGTCGTCCGGCACCTGCCGGCGAGCAAGAGGGCCCAGAAGGTGTCCTTCGCGCTTCTGCGCTCCGTCTTGACCCACGAACCGGGCGAAGTGCTGCGCATCGCCGAGGAGCTATTCGCGCTTTCCAAGCAGGAGCAGACAGAACTCAGTCGGCTGCTGGATCGTACGCCGCTGTCCGCCCTGATCAAGGCGTCGACCGCGACAACCGGACGCCTCGATTTCCTGTCTGCCCTGGAGCGCCTCGTCTTCGACCCCGTGGCCAAGGGGCGGGTCAAGGAACGCACGGAGCTGCACCGGATCCTGGAGAATGAGTGCTGGATCTTCGGCGAGGAGTACGGACTGCACGTCAGCGACCGGAGTCTGAACGAGGTACTGAGACAGCACTGTCGTCTTCTCGATCGGGACACACCTGCACCGGCCCCCGTTCTGAGGGAGGACGGGAGTCGGGGGATCGTCGACCTGATGCTGTCCCGTGCTGCCCGGCAGCGGAAAGGGGAGCGTCACCACCTCGTGATCGAACTCAAGAGGTCGAGTGTCACCCTCGGCATGTCCGAGTTCACGCAGATCAACAGCTATGCGCAAGCGGTTATGAACGACGACCGGTTCCGGGACCCCAAGGTGACCTGGGACTTCTGGCTCGTCGGCAATGCCATGGACGACGGTCTTCGCCAACTTGCCCACCAGCAGGACCGAATGCCTGGATGTGCTGTCAACCAGCCCAGGTACCGGATCTGGGTACGCACCTGGGGCGAGATCATCGAGGACGCGCAGGAGCGGCTTCGCTTCTACAGCGAGCAGCTTGAGTATCAGTCGTCGACCGAGCACGCCATGGACTATCTGATCAGGGAACACACTGACGCGGTCATGGATCTGGTGGGCGACGGTACGGTGCCCGCGGCCAGGGCGGGGGACAGCGGAACGATCGGAGCTGCCGCCACCTCGTGAGGCCCCATCCCTACGGCGGTGAAGGGCAACGGCGGAAGGCCATGGGTAGGGAGCAACGGCGTCAGAAACTGGACGTGAGCCTCACCGACTCCTGACGAGTGGGCCGCATCCGCGGCCCCGAGGAAGGCAGCGGCGAGAGCAAATACGCAAGTCGAGCCTCGTAAGTCGTCTACGTGAAGAACGGCCGATAGGCCGCTTCCTGGTTGGGCTTCTTGACGGCTTCACGTACTTGCTCTTCGCCGCTGCACAGGCTTACGGCTTCGCCGCTGGGCGCAATCGCGTACTTGAGTAAGTCGTCTTGCTCGTTCAACAGCTCCTTCGGGGAGCCGCTGCCTTTGTCTGGCGGGCTTCGAGGCCTCGGGCTTTCGTAGTCCCCCAGTGGCCTGCGTGCTGGTCGGCCACAGGCCGCCAGTGTCCAGAGATCCTGACGTACTTACGTAAGTAGAAGGAGGAGCGAGGCTTGCCGAGCGGAGCGAGGTAGCTGGTGGTGGTGACACTTTCTGTAAGGGGGCTGCATCACCACCACCACGGATCAGGCGGGCTCGGAGCGCCTCCGGGTCCAGCGCCCGTCGACGTACTCCAGGGCCTCCCTGAGCTTGGGGCGAATGGTCTCCACGCTCTTGCCGACCGTCGGGGCGTACCGCTGGGCGAGCGGCCTGTAGTTCGTCTCCTCCGGCTGCTCCTCGATGATCCGCGCTGCGAGCACTTCGTCCCAGGGCTTCGCCTTCGGCATGTCGACGGCCTTGATCTGGGGCCTCGCCCGCTCCCAGACAGGGACCTCGCTGGTCGCGCTGGCCCGGTGCACGGTGACGTCGAGGCTGAGGTCTTCCCGGGCGCGATTCATCTTGACTTCGATGCGCCGCCCGCGCTTGCCGGAGTTCCTCAAGGTGATGATGCCGCGAGCGCCGGCCGCGATGGCCCGTCCGCCAATGGGCGAGGATGCGACGCTCATTCCTTCCGCCGTTCCCTTCGGGGTGTGCGTCACCGCCAGCACGGGGATGCCCATGTCCGTGATCGGACGCAAGCTGTGCCCGAACCGTTGCGCTGTCACCGGGGATGAGATGTCCTCACCCGGTGCGAGCGCGCCGAGCATGTTGTCCAGGACGAACAGGCCCGGCCTGATGTCCGCGAGGTCTTCGTAGATGCCCTTCCAGTAGCCGGAGTCCCCCGCGTCCCGGACGGGGAAGATGGTCACAGAGTCGTCCGGTACGGCACCGCCCAGCCGCTCCTTCAATTCCTCCGCCGCGCCGTCGTCGGTCAGGCCGTAGACGATGTGGTCGATTCTTCGATGCACCGGCAGGCCGAGGAACGTCGGCTCGCAGTTGAGCAGGGCTATGCCCATGCCCGCGCTGAGCAGTGTCTTGCCCGCCTTGGGCTCGCCCGCCAGCAATGTTGTCCGGGTGGTGAGGAGGTCGCCGATCAGGAACGCGTCCTCGTACGGGACCCGCTCGATCTCGTGGAGCTGCCGCCCCTTGTCCTTGATGGCTCCCACCGTGCGTGGCCGTCCTTCCTTTGAGCGGAGCGGCACAGGTGTACGCCGCTGTCTCCCGCCGGGTGGCGGGATCATGTGACCTCCATTCGGTCGGGTACGGGTGAGAGGACCGCAGGTCAGGCCGAGGCCGGGCACTCCCGGTCGAGCCAGCGGTCGACCTCGGACATGCGGAAGCGCAGGCTGCCGCCGACCTTCCGGGACGGGAGGCCGAGTATCCGGTGGTTGTTGTAGATCCAGGCGGGCTTCTTGCCCAGGTACTCAGCCAGTTCGTCAACGGTCATCAGGCGGTTGTGGTGCAAAGGCGGATCTCCTTCGGTTCGTCGTACCGGCACCATCCTGAGCAGTGCGTCTGGTTCTGTCAAAGCCGGATGCGTCACATCTAGACTTGACTGGGGCTGAATGGGCTCGTACGTTCCTCGCATGGAGATCACACGTAGCCCTGACGGTCCGCCGTCGCGTGCGGGCATCGAGATTCACCGGCGTATCGGCTCATGGAAGGTGACGATGTGGCGGCCAGCCGACTCCGTGGGCGGTGGGCCGCAGGAGATTCGGATCGAACCTTACGAAGACGGCGACCCGCAGGAGATCGCCCGCGGCCTGTCCAGCACGGTGCTCCGGCAGATCGACACCAGATCGTTCGTGGAGATGCTCGACGCAGCTCCGACCGGTATTGACCAGGCCGTGGAGGAGGAAGCAGGACTCCTGCGTGGGTGGCTCGCCGACGCGCCCAGAGGGGTCACCGATAGGTACCTGGCCATGCTCTCGGCGGTCTATGTGCGGGTCGTCGAGATCGGCGAGCGGGCCCCGATCCAGGCGCTTGAGGAGATTACGAACATCAAGCAGGCCACGCTCAAGGGGCACCTGCGCGCTGCACGGAAGCGCGGCTTCCTGACCAAGGTCGAGGGCAAGGCGGGCGGACAGCTGACGGAGAAGGCCGACGAGGTGCTCAGGGGGATGAAGAGTGGCGCAGGTACTGAAGAAGTGTGACTGCCGGAACAAGACCCGGTGCGCGCACCTGTGGACAGTCCGGTACCGCGAGCCCGGTGGGCGGACGGGGTGGCAGCGGGAGAAGTCGTTCCCCACGAAGCGGGAGGCCGAGAGCTTCGGCGTCAAGGCGGAGAACGACAAGCGGGCCGGGGTCTACATCGACCACCAGCTCGGGCAGATCTCCATGCGCAAGTGGGCGGAAGAGTGGCTCGCGCAGCACCAGGTGAACGAGTCGACCCGACGGAACTACCAGGGCTTCATCTCGAACCACCTGGTTCCCGCGCTCGGTGCCCGCACCCTCGCCAGCGTCACCATCCCGGATGTGAAGAAGCTTCAGACGGCCATGGTGAACGGCGGATTGGCGGCATCGACAGTCAACGACCGCATGAACATCCTGCGCGCCATGATGGCGACGGCCGTCAAGGAACGGCGCATATACGAGAGCCCGTGCGACGGGGTGCCGCCGATCAAGACGGCAGGCGCCGCCGTCGACCCGGACGAGATACCGACGCTCGCGGAGGTGTACGCCATCGCCGCCGCCATGTCCGATCAGTACCAGCTCACGGTGTGGCTCCAGGCGGGTGCTGGGCTGCGTATCAGCGAGGCTCTCGGGATGACCTACGACTGCCAGCGAGAGGGCTTCCTGCGGCTGCGCCGGCAGATCAGCGCCAAGGCGAATCAGGGTGACTGCGTGACCCGCTTCGTGCCGCTCAAGCACCGTACGGCGGACGAGTACCGGGACGTGCCCACGCCGACGTTCCTTGACCAGGAGATCGGCAACCACCTGAAGCGCTGGGGCACGGTCGAGGTCGACGGCGTAGAGGCGCTGTTCGCACCGCGTGAGCGGGGCAAGGGGAAGATGCCCACGGCGTCGACGTACGGCTACCACTGGCGGAAGGCGTGCGCGGCGGCGGGCGTGGTCACCCCGGACATGAAGCCGAAGTACACCCCTCACTCGCTGCGCCACTTCTTCGCCTCGACGGCGCTCGCGAACGGCGTTCCGATCCACGAAGTGAGCCGCTGGCTCGGTCACCGGAACATCAAGACGACCGTCGACACGTACGGGCACCTGGTGCCTGAGGCGTGGGACCGGTGCCGGGACGTGATGCAGCAGGCGCTTCGGCCGTCGCCGGTACGCGCCGTTGCCGTGGCGGCATGACGTGCTGACTCGGCGACACGGTGCTGACTTGGTGCTGACCCTGTGCCTCTTCGAGGGGCGGAAACCCTTGGGAACACTGGGCAGGAGGGAATCCCATGAACGTTCCGCTTCAACGTCTAATACGTTTCGGCAAAGGCCGTCTGGCCTACGACGGAGGGCCCCCGGCGCGCCAACGCCGAGGGCCGGAGAGTCCCCTGCACCTCGCCCATGGCCGTAGTCGGTCTCCTTGGGGTGCTGGGATGCATCGGTCACCTCCCCAGGTATACGTCGGCACGGTCGATCCAGGTGGGAGCGACGAAGATGTCGTCGCCGACGGGGGCTTCGGAGGCTTCCAGCAGAGACCAGGTGCGGGACTCTTCGACCAGGTGCTCCCAGGGCGCGGTCCAGTCGGGTTCCCAGTCCAGGGCGGTGCCCGGGATTCCGTACGTGCGGCCGGCGTCCACCCGCCAGAATTGGGAGTGAAGGATCACCTGGGCGTGGTCGGCCAGGTCGTTGATGATCTCGGTGAAGTGGGCCGAGGGCCAGCCAGGGGCGTCATCCGCGGCCTTGGCTCGTAGTCGCGTGGTGAGCGGCGGGACGACGGGGCTGCGGGCGCCAAGTTCCGTCAGAGCCCAGCGGATGCCGATGGGCTCGGTCCAGTCGGGCGGGGTCGCGCGTCGCAGGCAGGCGCGGTAGGCGCGGCGCAGGGCCTCGATGGCGCCGTCGATTTCCAGGTTTGCCAGGGCCGTGGCCGCCCATTCGCGGACGGTCGGGTTGCCGCTGTCCAGGAGGCCCATGAGGGCAGGGCCGCAACGGGGATCGCCCACCTCCTCGAAGACCTCGATGGCGGTCAGCTGACCGAAGCCGCCGAGGGAAGGCAGCCCGTCGACGACGGCGGGTATGGCGTCGGCGCCGATCCAGATCAGCTCCGCGCGGGCGTCGTAGGACTCACCGGCTTGGCCGTCGAGCTGCTGGACGAGTCTCTCGATGTGGGAGGTCATGATGCGCAGTGGTCCCGGCGCCAGAAGGGGTGCGGCCACCAGCAGAGCACGGAGCGGTCCTCCGGCCGTGGGGCGCGGTCCTGTGCCTCCCGCTCCTCGAAGGAGTCGAGGCGGAGGTCGATCGGACGCCATGCCGGATCGAGCGGCTCGTCCGCTGCCGGGGGTCGCACGAAGCGTCGGCCGTGCTCGTCGCAGGCGCCGAAGTCCTGGTAGTTGCGCTGGGTCTCGATCAGGGAGACCTTGTTCGCCCCGCCTGCCATGGTCGGCCAGCGGAACCGGGCCCCGTCGTCCTCCCAGAAGCAGACGGGGCAGATCTCGTACGAGCCGGGCATCGCGTCCAGCACGCGGTGCCCGCGGCAGGGACAGGGGCAGGAGTGGCTCACCTGCGCAGTCTCCTGGCAAGCCCCCCTGGTGTTCCAGGGATTTCGCCGCCTCGGAGCCCCCGGCCAGTCCGCAGCCAGTCCGCAGGACACCCGTAAACAGCCGTCGGGAGCCAACGCATGCCCACGCGGGAGAAGGGGCTCACCGTCGAAGGTGAGCCCCTTCGCCTTCTTCGAGAAGAGATGGGCCCGCACGGGCTGGGCGTGGCAGGTCACCCGTGGCCGGACGACCGCTCGCGCCGGGGGACCCAGCGACGGGCGCGGCCGCCGCGCAGGGCCGACTCCACGGCGTATGTGACCGGTGGGACCAGGAACATGAAGAGCCAGTCGCCAGTGACGTAGGTGATGTGCGCGGCCAGTTGGACCGGGTGGTGGAACGCCGGCAGCAGTGCCGCCGTCATCAGGCGGATCCGGCTGGTCTGCGCGGCGACGGCGGCGAGGAGGGTCAACGGGCTCGGGCAGTATCCGCCGTAGGAGCCGAGGTAGTGCTCGGTCATCTTGACGTAGTCGAGGCCCGCGCTGTCGGCCAGGCGGCTGATCGCGAGGACGTCGTGGTAGTACGCCGTCGCGGACCGGCGCTCCGGTCGGCAGTCGGGCAGCAGGGAGATACCGCGCCGAGTCAACTGACGTGTCCTTCCTCGGGGTTGCGCGGGCGCCGTCGGGTCTGCGGAGGTTCGGGCGGCCGGCCCGGTCACGCGCCGGTGACGCGCGACCGGGCGGTGGGTCGAGTCAGGCGCAGCTCGTGGTGCTGGTCGTGCTGGAGCTGCAACTGCCGCTGTCGCAGCTGGTGCTGGTGGCGCCCAGCAGCGCGCCCGCGGGCGAGGTCGCGACCGGTGCGATGAGGCGCATCGATGGTCCAGGCAACGAACGTCCGTGACCAACGAGGGCGCCCCCTGGGTGGCAGGCGTGCGGGTCTGGTTCTCAGGAGTCGGATCCCGGCGTGTGCCGCGGGTGGTTCGGCGGTGGGGGTGTGCCCGTCTCGCGGGAGACCTGCCGGGTGATGCGCCGCCAGACGTGCTCCGGGGGCGGGGCCGGCAGGTCCACCGCCTCCGCTGTGCGCGCGGCCGTCACCAGGCGGGCCAGCACGCGGAGTTCGGCACGGCAGCGGTCGCAGTGCTGGACATGGCGCAGGGCTTCGGTGTCGGTGTCGGTCGGGGTGGCGTTGCGCAGCGCCAGTTCCACCAGGTGCGCGCGCTCTACGTGGGCCACTGCGCCCTCCCGTTCCCTGGCGTGCGGGACTCGACGGGCTCCGCCGTGACGACGAGACTCCGGAGCACTGCCGAGGGCCGCAGGTCGTGCTCCGGCACGGTGACGCGTGAGACGACGCGGTGGTTCAGGGGCTCGCCCCTCGGACAACCGAGGACGGCTGCCGCCACGATCGGTCCCGTCAGCCGTCGCGTGCCGTCATCCACGCCGGCGGGCGACCCGGCGGGCCGCCGGCACGCCCGTCACCGCGACCGCTCCGGCCCCGGCGGCCCAGGCAGGCCCCAGGTCGGAGGAGTTCGGCGCGACACCGGCACCGCTGCCGCCCGCGGGGACGCCACGGGGCGACGACGCCATGCCGCTGAACGTCTGGGTGACCAGCGCCAGGTTCTTGTCCTCGGCGCTGCCCCAGGCGTAGACGACGTTGCCGGTGCCCTCGCCGAGCTTCAGGTCGGCCGGGCCGATGGCCACGCTGTCCGTACCGGCGAGCACCACATCGGTGTTGCTCGTGCCCGCGTCGACCTCGGCGGTGTCCTCCTTCGGGTTGGTCAGGCCGGTGAAGACCGGCTGTCCGCCGGCCCGGACGTCCACGGCCGGCGCGGCCGCGACATGGCGGACCGTCAGGCGGGACGTGCCGACGCCGACTTGGGAGACGTCGTTGGTGAAGGCCGTCAACCGCGGTGTGCCGTCGGCGGAGAGGTGGGCGGCGACCGTGGTGTTCGCGCCCTCGGGCACCTCGATCTTCTTCTCCAGGGCGGCGGTTCCGCCGGGGCCCTGGCCCGCTTCGAAGATCTGGATGTCGTAGGTCCCGGCGTCGAGGGACAGGGGGTCCGTCACCGTGCCGGGCTCGAAGCCGCCGATCAGTTCGTCGCCGTTGGCGTACACGTCCACGGTCATGCCGGGGATGCCGTGGAAGACGGACACCATGGCCCTGTCCTGCTGACCGGCGAGGGCGGGCGCGCAAACGCCGAGGGCCAGAGCGCAGGCCCCGGCCGAGGCGGCGAGGGCGAGGCGGGTGTGGGAGGTCATGGGAATCATCCCTTCGAAATCCCTGTGAAGGGGTCTCCGTACGGTGCGGAGTCTCGGTGCTGTTTCAGGTGTGGGGGCCGCCGCGGATGCGCGTACGGCGGCACCGCTACAGGTCCGGGCCGGGGGCCGGGGGCTGCTCGATCACCATGCGCAGCCGGTGCAGGCCGCGGCGGGCGTGGCTCTTGACGGTCCCCAGGGGCATGCCGGTCCGTTCCGCGATCTGCGCCTGGGTGAGGTCCTCGTAGAAGGCCAGGCACAGCACCTCCCGTTGATGGCGCGGCAGCCGTGCCAGGGCGTCGACGAGCAGCACCCGGTCCAGGACGCGCTCCGGTGCCGCCTCGTCGGGCCCGGTGGTGTCCGCGTCGCGGCCGGCCGAGTCGATGAGTGTCAGGCGCCTGGTCCGGGCCGCCAGCGCGTCGACGATCTTGCGGCGCGTGATGCCGACCAGCCAGGCGCCGAGCGGGCCCCGCTCGGGGCGGAATCCGGCCCGGCCGTGCCAGGCGCCGAGGAAGACCTGCTGGGTCACGTCCTCCGCCTCGTAGCTGTCACCGAGCAGTCGCGTGGCCATGGTGTGGACGAGCGAGCCCCAGCGCCGGTAGATCGCGGCGAACGCCTCCTCGTCGGCGGCGACGAGGCCACGGGCCAGCTCCTCCTCGTACCGCGTCTCGTCCGCGGGCGAGGCGGGCGAGGCGGGCGCGGCGGGCGCGGCGAGGGCGGTGGGTCGCGTGTTCGTGATCATGGCCTGGTTCCTCCTGCAGTGCGTCGTGCGGGGACGGAAGGCCGTCTGCCGAACCGCACCGGTCGCGCTGTGCCGAGCCGCGACCGTGCGCTCGAAGCCAGTGTTCGGCGGACAAACGACGCATCTCAACATGCATCGTTTGTGCGTCGTACAGTCGGAGGTATGGGTGTACACGAACGGGACAGCCAGGGCCCCGGACGCGAGAGCGCGCCCGCCGGTGGCGGGCTGACCACCGGGGAGGTGGCCAGGCGGCTGGGGGTCGCTCCCACCACGGTCCGCACCTGGGACCGGCGCTACGGCCTCGGACCCGAGGCGCACACCGGTGGCCGGCACCGGCGGTGGACCCCCGCGGACGTGGCCCGCCTGGAGCGGATGTGCGCCCTGACGGCGACCGGGATACCGCCCGCCGAGGCGGCGCGCACGGTGCTCGGCGAAGCGACGCCGGAGGCCGTCCCGGCCGGGCGGGCTGCCCGAGCACGCAAGGAGGCGGTCCCGGGCCGGAGGGCCGCCGGCCCGTCGCCGCGGCCGCCCGCCCGGGCCCGCAGCCGGGCGGGCAGCGGGCTGCGCCTCGGCGATGTGCGTCAGGAATGCAAGGGCATCGCCCGTGCCGCCCTGCGCCTCGACGCCGCCGCACTGGACGAGCTGCTCGAGACCGCGATCGACGAGCACGGGCTGGTCGCCGCGTGGACCGAGGTGATCATGCCGACCCTTCAGGCGGTCGGCCGCAAGTGGGAGAGCTCGGGCGAGAAGTACGTCGAGGTCGAGCACTTCCTGTCCTGGCACGTCTCCGGCGCGCTGCGGCGCGGCGCCCCGCCCGCGACGGCCGACCGCCCGGGCGCGACCACCGTCCTCGCGTGCGTGCCCGGGGAGAACCACACGCTGCCCCTGGAGGTGCTGGCCGCCGCGCTCGCCGAACGCGGTCTGCCGGTGCGGATGTTCGGCGGTGCCCTGCCCGTGGAGTCACTGGTCACGGCCGTCCGCAGAACGGGACCGGCGGCGGTGGGGCTGTGGGCGCAGTCCCGGACGACCGCCAGCCGGCCGCTCGCCCAGCACGTGGCCGCGATGGAGTGGGGCGTACGGGGTGCCCGCCGCAAGCCGGCCGTCCTGACGATCGGGCCCGGCTGGACCGGCCGGTCCGTTGCCGGCCTGCCGCGTCCGGCAGGCCTGGCCGAGGCCGTCGCGGTTCTGGAGTCGGTCGTGTCGCGGTAGCTCCGGCCGGCTGCATCCGAACACGGCCGTCGGCCCGAAACGGTGGACGAAGCACAGGACACAGCCGAGCGGGTGGCCGGGAGCGGAGTGCGGATGAGCGGCGCGTGGTGGGCCCGGTGATCCCGGGGCCTGTCGGCACGCCGGACGTGGTGATCGTCGGGGGCGGTGCCGCCGGCCTCAGTCTCGCGTACCGGCTGGTCGAGACCGGCGCCGCGACCGTGACCGTCGTGGAGCCGCCGGAAGGTCCCCTGCGTCCGGCGGAGCGGACCTGGTGCTACTGGGACCAGGGCGACGGCGACCTCGACGAAGCGGTCACCGCCGGCTGGCCCCTGCTGCGGGTGCACGGCCCCGACGGCAGCCCGCTCACCGTCGATCCGGCCCCCTCGCGCTACCGCATGGTGCGTTCCGCGGCGTTCGAACGGCTCGTGCACGCGCGACTGGCGCGTTCGCCCGGCGGGCGGCTGCTGCGCGCGACGGCGGACACGGTGCGCGACGTGCCCGGAGGCGCGGAGGTCCGCTGCACGGCACCCGGCGGCCGGACGCTGACGCTGCGCGCCCGGTACGTCTTCGACTCCCGGCCCCTGCCCGCGCTGCCGCCGGCCCGGACGCACCTGCTGCAGCACTTCCGCGGCTGGTTCGTGCGCACCCGCACCGACCGGTTCGACCCGGCGGTCGCCGACCTCATGGACTTCCGGGTGCCCCAGCCGCGGCACGGGCTCGCCTTCGGCTACGTCCTGCCGCTGGCCCCCGACCGGGCCCTCGTCGAGTACACCGAGTTCTCCCGGGTCCCGCTGACCACCGCGGCCTACGAGGCGGCGCTCGGTCACTACGCCCGCGGGGTGCTGCGCCTGGGCGAGTTCAGCGTGGAGACGGCCGAGCAGGGCGTCATCCCCATGACCGACGCCCGCTTCCCCCGGCGGGCCGGGGCGGCCGTCTTCCGCATCGGGACGGCGGGCGGTGCGACCCGCCCCGCCACCGGCTACACCTTCGCGGCCGTACAGCGGCACAGCCGGGCCATCGCCGCCGCCCTGCGGGACGGCCGCGCAACCGTGCCCGCACCGCACGGGAGGCGGGCGCTCGCCATGGACGCGGTGCTGCTGCGGGCCCTGGACACCGGGCGGATCGACGGCCCCGCGTTCTTCACCGGCCTGTTCCGCCGGACCCCGGCACAGCGCCTGCTGCGCTTCCTCGACGGCGCCACCTCGGTCCGGGAGGAGTGGGGCATCGGACTGCGCACCCCGGTGGGCCCGATGCTGCGCACCGCGCTCGAAGTGCCCTTCCTGCCCCGCCGCACCCACCCCGCCCCAGGAACCGGAGAGAACCCCCGATGACCCTGCTGCGCGACCACGACCTGGCACGCGCCTTCGACCACGCGTCCCGCACCTACGACCGCCTCACCGGCCTCAGCCCGGGCTACCGCGCCGACCTGCTGCGCTCGGCCCGCCGGCTCGGGCTCCCCGGGGGCGGGGCAGGCCTGCACCTGCTCGATCTCGGCTGCGGCACCGGCGCCTCCACCCGGGCCCTGCTGCGGGCCGCGCCCCGCGCGCGGATCACCGCCGTGGACGCCTCGGCGGGCATGCTGCGCCGGGCGCTGGCCAAGCCGTGGCCCGACGGCGTGCGCTTCCTCCACCTGAGCGCCGAGGAACTCGACGCGGCCGTGGAAGGGCCCTTCGACGCGGTCTTCGCCGCCTACCTGTTCCGCAACGTCTCCGACCCGGACGGCGTCCTGCGCACGGTGCGGACCCTGCTGCGGCCGGGCGGGCGGCTCGCCGTCCACGAGTACAGCCTCGGCGGATCGCCGGCGCACCGGGCGCTGTGGACGGCCGTGTGCCGGGCAGTGATCATCCCGGCGGGCACGCTCACCGGTGACCGGGCCCTGTACCGGCACCTGTGGCACAGCGTCCTCGACTTCGACACCGCTGCCGTCTTCACCGGGCGGCTGACGCGGGCCGGATTCACGGGTGCGCGTGCCCTGCCCCTCGCCGGATGGCAGACCGGCATCACGCACACGTTCGTCGCCCGCAACGGATCCGCCGCCGACGCCGTCGCCGCCGACGCCGCGGAGGCCGCCCGATGAGCACCCAGACCGCCGCCCGTGGAGGCGGAGAAGGCCGCCCGGTGAGCACCCGCACACGTGGAGGCGGAGAAGGCCGCTCGATGAGCACCCGCACTGCCGCCCGCCGTGGACGGGACCGCAAGGCCGAGGTCCTGATGCCCGTGCCCGGCCGGGACCGGTTCGCGCGCGGGGACGCCCCGTCCGTCGCCGTGGTGGGTGGCGGCATCGCCGGTCTCGCCGCCGCCACCGCACTGGCCGAACGCGGCGCCCGGGTGACCCTCTACGAACGGGAGGAGTCCCTCGGCGGCCGCCTCGCCGGTCACCGCACCCGGCTGGCCGACGGCTCCGAGGTGACCATGAGCCGCGGCTTCCACGCCTTCTTCCGCCAGTACTACAACCTGCGCGGCCTGCTGCGACGCACCGACCCCGCCCTCGCCCGCCTCACCCCGCTGCCCGACTACCCCCTGCGACACAGCGGCGGACTGACCGACAGCTTCGCCCGCGTCCCGCGCACCCCGCCCCTGAGCGCCCTCGGCTTCGTCGCCCTCAGCCCCACCTTCGGCCGGCGCGACCTCACCGCCCTGGACGCCCGGGCGGCGCTGCCCCTCCTGGACGTGCGCGTGCCCGACGTGTACGCACGCTTCGACCAGGTCAGCGCGACCGCCTTCCTCGAACGCGTCCGCTTCCCCGAGGCCGCGCACCACCTGGCGTTCGAGGTGTTCTCACGCAGTTTCTTCGCCGACCCGCACGAACTCTCCGCCGCCGAACTGATGCTGATGTTCCACATCTACTTCCTCGGCTCCTCGGAGGGACTGCTCTTCGACGTGCCCGACGAGCCCTTCCCACAAGCCCTGTGGGAGCCGCTCGCCGACTACCTCCGGCGCCTCGGCGCGACCGTCCGCACCGGCACCCCCGTGCACGGCGTGGAGCCCTCCGGCACCGGGGGAGCCGAGGTGCGCACCGGCACCGGCACCGGCCGGTACGACGCAGTGGTACTCGCCCTGGACACCGGGGGACTGCGCCAGGTCGTCGCCGCCTCGCCCCGCCTGGGCACCGCCCCCTGGCGCGAGGACGTCGCCGCCCTGCGCACCGCCCCGCCGTTCCTCGTCTCGCGGCTCTGGCTCGACCGGCCGGTCCGCGCCGACCGGCCCGGCTTCCTCGGCACCAGCGGCTACGACGGCCTGGACAACATCAGCGTCCTGGAACGCTACGAGGGCGAGGCCGCCCGCTGGGCCGCGAAGAGTGGCGGTTCGGTCGTGGAACTGCATGCCTACGCCGTCCCCGCCGGCGCGCAGCCCGAGACCGTGCAGGACGCGCTGCTCGGGCAGTTGCGGCGGGTGTACCCGGAGACCCGCCAGGCGCGCGTCGTCGACGCCCGGCACGAGTGGCGCTCGGACTGCCCGCTCTTCCCGGTCGGCACCCACCACCGGCGCCCCACCGTACGGACCCCTCACCCGTGGCTGACGCTGGCCGGCGACGGACTCCGCTGCGACCTGCCCGTGGCCCTGATGGAACGCGCCGCCACCACCGGCTTTCTGGCGGCCAACGCCCTGCTCGCCGGGTGGGGCGTCCGCGGCCAGGTGCTGTGGAGCGTGCCCCGGGCGGGACGCTCCCGGGCGCTGCGGGCACTCGGCGCGCTCGCGGAACGTCCGGCGCGCCGGTGACGCCCGGCCGCCGGACGGGCCCGGGACGACCCGCACAGGCCCGTCCGGCAAGGTCACCTCACCCGGGGAACCGTCCGGTGCTGCGCAGCGCCCAGCGCCTCTCGGCGTAGGCCAGGTCGTCGCGCCACAGCCGCCCGGCCGTGCGCCGCATCAGAGGGCGCAGCACGGGGGCCGCCGCCTGGGCCAGCGCGAAACCGCGCCGGTCCGAAGCGGCGACGACCGCCTCGATCACGGCCGTCCTGGGCTGCCGGGCGGCCGCGGCGGTCAGCGGCGTGGCATGGGTCTCCACCACGGACGTGGCGCCCTCGCCGTCGGTGATGCGCATCACGACGGTACGCGGCTCCGGCGCGGTGAACTCGGCCCGTACGGGCACCACCAGACGACCCGCCACCCGGAAGGAGACATCGACCACGAAGGCGTCGTCGGCGTCGCCCCCCTCCTCGCCCCGGGGTTCCCGGGCGACCGTCAGATCGACGAAGGAGTACGGATGGAACCAGGACCCGTGCCACGGGTCGAGCCGGTTGGCCACCACGTCCTGCGGTTCGCACCGCCCCACCGCCGTGAACACGGCGTCCACCCCGGTGCCCGGTGCCGGACGCGCCGGAACCACGGGCCGCTCCGCGGGTTCCTCACCGCCGACCGCGTCGAGCCGTACCCACACCAGCACCCCGTCGTCGTGGACGGGGTACGGCTGCCAGCCGGCGAACGCGGAGCCGTCCAGGGCCAGTCCGTGCCAGTGGCACACCAGCGTGCCGCACACCACCCGGCTGTCCCGCAGTGGGGCACCGAGGTGCGGGCAGATGCCGGGGCCCGCTTGGAGGCCGCCCGACTCCGAGCGCCACAGCACCACCTCGGCACCGCCGACGGTCCTGCCGTAAGGGCTGCCGGAGCGCACGTCCCGGGAGGCGCCGACCACGAACCAGTTGCCGGAAGGCCGGGCGGACGCCCGTTTCAGCGTGTCGGCGATCAGCGCCGGCCGGGCCGCGCTCCAGGTCGGGCTCTGCTCCGCCCAGCCGGGGCCGCGGCGCCGCCGCAGCGGTGATGTCCAGCGTGCCTTGTCCGCTCGGTCAGCCACGACCCGGTCCCTTCCGTTCCAGTGTGGCGTGCTCCGCCGCGGGCGCCGTCTGCCACCGCGCGCGGGCCACCTTCAGGACACCGGCCGCGGCGGTGGCCGCCCGCCGGCGGCGGGGGACCACCGCTCGGCGGTGCAGCACGGTGTAGTCGTGCCGCGCGATCGCGTCGAGGATCCCGCCGTACAGCGTGAACGCGGTGCGGATGCACGGGCGTACCCGCGGGTCGAGCATCGCGATGCCCGGCTGTGCCGTCCGGTACACGTCCCTGGTCAGGGACTCGGCCGCGACGAGGGCCGCCCGGATGCGCGGGTCGCGGCGGCCGCTTCGCCGGCTCCACTCCAGCAGCGGCCGGTCCACGCCGTGGGCGGCGAGCAGATCCGCGGGCAGGTAGACGCGACCGCGGTCCAGGTCCTCTCCCACGTCCCGCAGGAAGTTGGTCAGCTGGAACGCCACTCCGAGGGCCGCCGCGTGCGGCGCTGCCTCCTCGCGCGGGACGACAGTGCCCAGCACGGGCAGCATCTGCAGGCCGATCACCGCGGCCGAACCGTGCATGTAGGCCCGTAGATCGGCGTAGGTGGGGTAGTGCGTGACGGTCAGGTCGGCGCGCATCGAGGCGAGGAAGTCGGCGAACAGGGCCGGGTGGATGCCGAAGCGGTCGGCGGTGTCGGCCACGGCCCGGACCACCGGTTCGGCCCCGCCGCCGGTGCGCAGCCCGTGGGCGAGGTCGCCCTCCAGCCGCTTCAGCAGCAGGTCCCGCTCGTCGGGTGTCAGGCGCCGGTCCAGGTCGTCGACGATGTCGTCGGCCCAGCGGGCGAAGCCGTACAGCGCGTGCACCGCGGACCGGCGTTCCAGCGGCAGCAGGCGCGTGGCCAGGAAGTAGGTCCGGCCGTGCCGGGCGTTGAGCTGCCGGCACCGGCCGTAGGCGGCGCGCAGGCCGGGGTCGGTGATCCCGGCGGCGTCCAGTTCACGACGGGTCATGGGCACCTGCTGCGGACGGGGCGGGCGGGGCGGACGGGCGGCGGTCCGGGAGCCGGCCCGCCCGGGCCCCCGGGTGCGGCCCCCGGTGACGCGGGCGGCGGCGAGTTTCCCGCTGATGAGCACCGTCGGTACGCCGACACCGGGGGTGGTCCCGCAGCCGGCGAGCACCACGTTGTCCAGCCCGCGTACGAGGTTGCGCGGCCGGAAGGGCCCGGTCTGGGCGAAGGTGTGGGAGACGGAGAAGGGACTGCCCGCCGAGAGGCCCCGGGCCGTCCAGTCGAGCGGGGTCACCAGCAGTTCCTCCTCGACGCTGTCCGCGAACCCGTCGAGGCCGCGGCGTTCCAGCTCGGCGACCAGGCTGTCGCGGTAGCGCGGGCCCAGGTCCCGCCAGGCTGCGGCGCAGGGGCCGACGGCGGTGTTGGGGCAGGGCGCCAGGACGTAGTGGAGGTGGCGGCCGGGCGGCGCCAGCGAGGCGTCGTGCGTGGTCGGACGGGTGATCAGCAGAGACGGGTCGCTCATCAGCGCTCCCGAGCGGGTCAGTTCGTCGAAGGTGCGCTCCCACGCGGCGCCGAAGGACAGCGTGTGGTGGGCGAGCTGGGGCCAGGTGCGGTCGGTCCCGGCGTGCAGGACGACCGCGGACGGCGAGTGCCGCAGCCGTACCGGGCGGCGGGGCGCCCGGCCCAGCAGCCGGTGCGCGGCGGGCAGTTCGCAGGTCAGCACCACCGCGTCGCACGGGATGCGCTCACCCGAGGCGAGCCGGACGGCCCGCACCCGGTCCGCGGAGCGCTCCAGCGCGCTCACCTCGGCCGACCACCGCAGCTCGGCACCGGCACCGGCCGCCACGTCCGCCATCGCCCGGGGCAGGGCGTGCATGCCGCCCTTGGGGAACCAGACTCCGGCCACCGTGTCCATGTAGGCGATCACCGCGTAGGCCGCGAGAGCCCGGGCCGGCGCCACTCCGGCGTACAGGGCCTGGAAGGAGAAGACCCGGCGCAGACGGGCGTCGGAGAGGAAGCGGCCGATCCGGCCGTCAAGACGCCGGAAGCCCCCCAGCGCCGCCAGCCGGGCCAGGTCCGGGTGCGCGAGCTGGAGGGGCGAGTCGAAGTTGGTGTCGATGAACCGGCGCATCTGCGCCCGGTACAGCCGTTCCAGCCACTCCCGCAGCCTGCGGTAGCCCGCCGCCTCCGCCGGTCCGGCGAAGCGCCGCACCTCCGCCTCCATGGCGTCGCCGTCGGTGTGCACGTCGAGCGAGGTCCCGTCCGCGAAACCGGCCCGGTAGGCGGGGTGCAGGGGCATCAGCTCGACGTGCCGGCCGAGGCTCTCGCCGACGGCCGCGAACGCCTCGTCGGCCAGATGCGGCATCGTCAGCACGGTCGGCCCGGTGTCCACCAGATAGTCGCCGAGCCGTACCCGTCCGGCCCGGCCGCCCGGGCCGGCGTCCCGTTCGACGAGCGTGACCCGGCGGCCGGCGCCCAGCAGATGCAGGGCGCACGCCAGCCCGGACAGGCCGGCGCCCACCACGACGACATGGTCCGTCGGTCCCGTCACCGTCCTCATACGAGCTCCTCGGTGTGGTGCGGGGCGACGCCCGAGGCCCGCTCGACCAGGGCGGCGAACTCCCGCCGCACGCCGGGGGCGGCGCCGCTCGCCCCGAAATGCCGCAGAGCGGAGGCCGCCAGGTCCGCGATCCTCGCTTCCACCTCGCCCCGGGCGCCCGTCCGTTCCAGCGCCGCCCGCATCCGCTCGACGGTGTGTCCCGGCCGGCCGGCCGCGTCCGGGGCGAGTACGGCGGCGGCGTCCTGGTCGCCGGTGGTTTCCGCGAGCCGGACGGCGGCGGCCAGGAGAGGGGTGAGCTTGCGGGAGCGCAGGTCCTCGTCGGCCGGTTTGCCGGTCAGCGCCGGGTCGCCGAAGGCCCCGAGGAGGTCGTCGCGCAGCTGGAAGGCCAGCCCCGCGCACCGGCCCGCGGCCCGCAGCGCGCCCAGGACGCGGGCGTCCGCACCGGCCAGCGACGCGCCCAGCGTCAGGGGCCGCGCGACCGTGTACCGGGCGCTCTTCAGGACGGCGATGGCCAGCGCCTCCTCGGCGCCGGACGAGCCGCTGGCCTGCGCGCGCAGGTCGCGGTACTGGCCGGCGACCATCTCGGTGCGCATGGCCCGCCACTCGTCGTACAGCCGCGAGCCGTGCGGCGAGGAGAGCGCAGTCTCCGTCACCAGATCGTCCGCCCACGCCAGCGCCAGGTCGCCCGCGAGCACGGCGGCCGACGTCCCGAACGACCCGGCGGGCCCGCCCGTCCGGCCGGCCCGGTGTTCCCGGGCGAAGTCCACGTGCATCGCGGGCGCGCCCCGGCGCAGGGGTGATCCGTCCATCACGTCGTCGTGGACGAGGGCGCAGGCCTGGAGCAGTTCCAGGGCGGCCCCGGTGCGCAGGACCGCGCCCGCGTCGCTCGAGCCGCCCGCGGCCCGCCAGCCGCACCACACGAACGCGGTACGCAGCCGCTTGCCGCCCCGCCGGACGAACCCGGCGACGCGATCGGCCATCTCGCGGGCGAACACCGCGTCGGTGTCGCGGGCTTGCCGCAGCCGCGCCTCGAGCACCCGCTCCAGGACCGCCTCCATGGCGAGCGTGGCCCCGGGAGCGGTGAGCGGGGCAGGGTTCGTCTCCGCCGGTCCGGCCGCCGTCGGCCACGGTCCAAGCATGCGCAACCCCTTCTCGCTTCCGGTCATCCGCACCTCAGTGCTTCCGCGCGGAGCGGTGATTCGGATGCGCGGCGGTGCCGGGCTCTCAGTCGCGGCCCCGGGCCTGCCGGAAGCGGGCCAGGCCCTCGCCGAGGTCGAGGAGCGGCGCGGGATAGCGGAGCCGGGCCCGCTCGTCCCGCGGCAGCCGCCACGGCTCGTGCACCGCGGCGCCGCCGACGTCCGCCAGTTCGGGCACCCAACGGCGTACGTACGTGCCGTCCGGGTCGTGGCGCTTACCCTGGAGCACGGGGTTGAGGACGCGGTGGGGACGGGTGTCGGTGCCGGTGCCGGCGACCCACTGCCAGTTCAGCTGGTTGTTGACGAGGTCGCCGTCCACCAGGAACCGCAGGAAGTGCCGGGCGCCGATCCGCCAGTCCACGTACAGCGTCTTGGTCAGGAAGCTCGCCACCAGCAGCCGGGCCCGGTTGTGCATCCAGCCCTCGTGGCGCAACTGGCGCATGCCCGCGTCGACCACCGGGTAGCCGGTGCGGCCCTCCCGCCACGCGGCGATGTCCTCGGCGGCCTCGTCCTCGCCGCGCCACCGGTCGCCCCGGGTGCGGTAGTCCTGGACGGACGCCTCGGGCCGGGCCGCGAGGACCTGGTGGTGGAACTCGCGCCAGCACAGCTGACGGACGAACGCGTCCACCCCGGCGCCGCCCCTCTCACGGGCTCGCCGGACGACCTCCACCGGCGAGAGGGCCCCGAAGTGGAGGTACGGCGACAGGCGCGAGGTCGCGTCACCGGCCAAATCGTCGTGCCGTTCCTCGTACCGGGACAGGCCGGCGTCCACCCACCGCGCGAACCTGTCGCGCCCCGCCGACTCCCCGCCGGCCGGGAGATCCGGTGACACGTCCGCCACCCCCGCGCGGGACGGCAACCGCTCGCCGCGCACCGCGTCGGGGACGCGCACCGCACGCGGCGCGGGCAGGGGATCGCGCAGCGGCTCCTTGGACCAGCGGCGCAGATACGGGGTGAACACGGCGAAGTGGTCCGAGCCCAGCGGTGTCACGGCCCCCGGCGCGACGGCGGTGACCACACCGTCGTGCACCCGCAGCGCGACACCGCAGGCGTCGAGTTCCTCGCGCAGCCGCTCCTCCCGGCGGTGGGCGTAGCCGGTGACCCCCGCGGCCATGTGCACCTCCGTGGCACCGCACGCGGCGGTGACCGCGCGGACCTCCCGGGCGACCGGCCCGGCGCGCACGACCAGCCGCCCGCCGCGCCGGCGCAGCGAGGCGTCGAGGTCGGCCAGGCAGTCGGCGAGGAAGGCGGCGCGGTTGGGCACGTCGAATCCGGCGGCGTGGACGGCGGGGTCGCGGACGAACAGGGGCACCACCTCGGCCGCCGTGTCCAGCGCGGCACGCAGGGGCGGATGGTCGTGCAGACGCAGGTCCGAGGTGAACAGGACGACCGCGACGGTCATGGCGTCACTCCAGGTGCGGTGGTGCGGGTTTCGTGGGTTGCTCCCGGAGACTTCGCCGCTCGCGGACCCGCCGGATGCGCGCGGTGCCCCGGCGTCCGCTCGTGCCGCCGCCGGACGCGGCCCGGGCGATGTTGCGCGCCATGCCACCGAACACGACGGAGTGGAACGGGGCGACGCTCCACCAGTAGGCGTGGCCCAGCAGGCCGCGCGGATGGAACAGGGCGCGCTGCCGGTATCGGGTGCGGCCCTCGTCGTCGGTCTCGGCGCACATCTCCAGCCAGGCCAGTCCGGGCAGCCGCATCTCGGCGCGCAGCCGCAGCAGATGACCGGGCTCGATCTCCTCGACCCGCCAGAAGTCCAGCGAGTCGCCGACCCGCAGACGCTCGGTGTCCCGCCGTCCGCGGCGCAGTCCGACCCCGCCCGCGAACCGGTCCAGCCAGCCCCGGGCCGCCCAGGCCGGCGGGGAGGAGTACCAGCCGTTGTCGCCGCCGATGCCCTCGATCACCCTCCACAAGGCCTCCCGTGAGGCCTCGACCGGCCGGTGCCGTTCGTCCTGGTAGAGGCTGCCGCCCGCCCAGTCCGGGTCCGTGGGCAGTGGATCGCTGGGCGCCCCGGGCACCGAGGCCGAGGACCAGCGCGTGGAGACCTGCGCCTCCCGCACCCTGCGCAGCGCCAGGGCCAGCGCCTCGTCGAACGGCAGCGGACGGCCGGGGGCGTCGGGGACGTACCGGGCGATGTCGTGTTCGCGGCAGACGACCTCGTGCCGCAGCGACTCGGTCAGCGGCCGGGCGAGGGAGGCGGGCACGGGGGTGACGAGCCCGACCCAGTGGCTGGACAGCCGCGGGGTGAGGACCGGGACCGGCAGGATGAACCGCCGCGGCAGTCCGGCGACGGCGGCGTAGCGCAGCATCATGTCCCGGTAGGTGAGGACGTCCGGCCCGCCGATGTCGAAGGCCCGGTCGACGTCGTCCGGCATGGTGGCCGACCCGACGAGGTAGCGCAGCACGTCCCGTACGCCGATGGGCTGGGTGCGGGTGTGCACCCAGCTGGGGGTGACCATGACCGGCAGGCGTTCGGTGAGGTAGCGCAGCATCTCGAACGACGCCGACCCCGAGCCGATGACGACGGCGGCCCGCAGCACGGTCGCGGGCACGGGCGAGTCGAGGAAGATCTCTCCCACCTCGGCCCGGGACCGCAAATGCGGGGAGAGCGACCGCTCGGGGACGTCGCGCGGCGTGAGTCCGCCGAGGTAGACGATCCGCCGTACGCCGGCGGCCCGGGCCTGTCCGGCGAAGATCCGGGCGGCGGCGCGGTCGGTGTCCTCGAACCGGGAGCCGGAACCGAGGGCGTGCACCAGGTAGTAGGCGACGTCGACACCGCGCATCGCGGAGGCGACCGACTCCGGGTCCGTGACGTCCCCACGGACCGTCTCGGCGTGCGCCGCCCAGGGGTGGTCGCGGAGTGTGCCGGGGGAGCGGGCGAGACACCGGACGCGGTGGCCCTCCCGCAACAGCTCGGGTACCAGGCGCCCGCCGATGTATCCGGACGCCCCGGTGACCAGGCAGTGCGGCTGCTGCCCGTCCGTGGCCATGGTCGTGCCTCCGTTCTCCGGCACCGTCGCCGTGCTGCCGGGTCACGGCTCGGCCCCGGCGCGAACACTTCCCGCTGGGGGCCCTCGGCGGATGCACGACGCTTCCGGGCGCCCGAGCGACGGAGCGGCCGGGGGCCGGGCTGTCAGCAGCCCGGCCCCCGGTTCGCGCAGTACGGGTCAGAACAGTGCGGGTCAGAACTGGAGCGCCCAGGCGTCGACGCGCCCGGTGTCGTAGCGGGCGTTGTCGCTCACGCGCAGCTTCCATGTGCCGTTCGCGGCCTCCGAGGAGGCGTTCACGGTGTACGTGGTGTCGATGTTGTCCGCACTGCCGCCGGTGCCGTAGGACTTCAGCGTGTACGCCGTGCCGTCGGGGGCGATCAGCTGAACCTGCAGGTCACCGATGTAGGTGTGGACGATGTGCACCTCGACGGCCAGGGCCGAGGGGGCGTTGCCGGAGACGCCGGAGACCGTCACCGGGGACTCGGCGGTGGCGTTGTCGGCGATGGCCTGGTCGGCGGTGTTCTCGAAGCGCGGGCCGGGCGGGGTGGTCGTACCGCCGCCGACGTACAGGAGCCGGTTGGGCGATCCGGTGCCGGGGCTGGTGACGACGCCGGTCGTGGCGGCGGACGTCAGCGCGGCGGAGACCTGCGCGGGCGTGGCCGTGGGGTTGGCGGCCAGGTGCAGGGCGGCGGCGCCGGCGACGTGCGGGCTCGCCATCGACGTACCGGAGATGGTGTTGGTCGCCGAGTCGCTCGTGCTCCAGGCCGAGGTGATGGACGAGCCCGGTGCGAACAGGTCCAGGACGGTGCCGTAGTTGGAGTAGCTCGCCTTCGCGTCGCTCGACGTCGTCGCGCCGACCGTGACGGCCTCGGTGACGCGGGCCGGGGACCGGGTGGAGGCGTTGGTGGACTCGTTGCCGGCCGCGACCACGAAGGTGACGCCGGAGGTGATGGCGTTGCGGACGGCCGTGTCGATGGCCGTGTCGCCGGGGCCGCCGAGGGACATGTTGGCGACGGCGGGCTTGACCGCGTTCCGGGCGACCCAGTCGATGCCGGCGACGACCTGGGCGGTGGTGCCCTGGCCGGAGTTGTTCAGCACGCGGACGCCGACGACCTTGGCCTTCTTGGCGACGCCGTAGGCGCTTCCGGCGACGGTGCCGGCGACGTGCGTGCCGTGACCGTGGCCGTCCTGGGCGGTGTTGTCGTTGTCGACGGCGTCGTAGCCGTAGGAGGCGCGGCCGCCGAAGTCGCCGTGCGTGATGCGGACGCCGGTGTCGATGACGTACGCCGTGGCGCCCTCGCCGGCCGAGTCCGGGTAGGTGTACGAGCTGTTCAGCGGCAGGCTCTTCTGGTCGATGCGGTCCAGGCCCCAGGAGGGCGGGCTGGGCTGCGTGCCGGTGATGGAGAACGTCCGGTTCTGCACGACGGAGGCGATCGCCGGGTCGGCAGCGAGACGTTTCGCCTCGGACTCGGAGGCCTCGACCTCGTAGCCGTTCAGGGCCTTGGTGTACGTCCGCTCGATGTCGGCGCCGTACTTGCGCGCGAGCGCGCGGCCCTCGGCGGAACCGGCCTTCTCGGTCTTCAGGGTGACGATGTAACGGTCGGCGACGGCGTTCGCGGCGCCCTCGTACTGGACGCGCCCTTCGGCCGCGACCGGGGCCGCGCCGGCGGGGAGGGCGGAGACGAGGCTCGCGACGAGGGCCGCGGTGGCCGTCGCGCCGAGCGCGGTCAGTCTGCGCCGGGAGGATCTGTGGGGAGTACGCGTCACTGCCATCTGAGGGGTCCTCCTCAATCGGTGGTGCGCTGTGGGGTGTGGTGCACGCCCGTCGGTCGCCGCCGATGAGGCCAGAGGTCATGACCATGTCAAGCCAGCGGCTACTCCTGTGCGTCAGCGAAAGATTGAGGCCTCCACAGGAATTGCACAAGGGCCCTGCACGGAAACGGCAGGACCCTTGTGACGGGCCGTCAGTCGTCGAAGACGCTCCGGGGGAGGCCGTCAGCCCGCCGAGGACTGCTCCAGCACCTCCGCCGGCAGCGCACCGCCGGCACCGATCACCTCGATGCCCAGCAGTCGCCCCGACGCGTCCACGTCGAGGAACACCTCGGCGTCCGCCCCGACCCCGTCCACGGGGATCTGCCGGACGGCGGCGCCGTCCGCGATGTGCGCGACGAGAGAGACATACGCGGTGTCGTTCTCGCGGTCGTACTCGATGTGCATGCTTCGCCTCTCCGGAACGGGCTCAGTTGCGGCCGACGGACACGACGTTGCCCGCCTTGTTGATCACGACCCAGACCTTGCCGGTGGTGTACTTCCACGTCCCCGGCGACTTGCCCTTGGTCTTCTTGCCGGTCTTCACGGTAGGCGCGACCATCTCCTGGTCGATGCCGCGCTGGGCCATGCGCTGAGCCGCGTGCTTGGAGATGCTCTTGACGCCCTGGGAGAGCAGCAGCCGCCCGGCGACGATCGCGATCGGGATGAACCACGCCGGGTCCGCCACCACCGGCAACCCCGCCGCCCACTCCTCGCGCAGCTCCACGAACCGCGCGGTCCACAACCCCAGGGCGGACGACAGGCCGTCGATCCCGGTCAGCATCGCCGGGAACTCCCGCGCCGCCGCACCCGCCTGACCGGCCGGCAGGCCCAGCGCCTCCTCCAGCTCCTCGCGGGCCGCTCCCGCCGCCCCGTCCGCGAGGAGCGCCAGCAGCGGCCAGACCCCCGCCGCCGAGAACACCGTGTCCGCGCCGGCCCCCGACGCCCATCGGGCCGTCAGCCGGTTCGCCGCCTGTACCGCCGGGTCCATCGCCCGCATTCCACCCCGTCACCCCGCCGTTTACGATGCGCGCAGCCGTACGACGGATCCCCGCCCACCGCCTCAGCCAGGAGCAACGTACCCGTGTCGATACCCCCGCCCCCTGGGAGCCGGCAGCCCCGGGGCCCGTACGGCCCGCCCCCCGCCGACCGGCCCCAGGCATACCGCCCTTACGGCACCCCCGTCTCCGTCAACGCCCTCGCCGTCGCAGCCCTCGTGCTCGGTGTGTTCTGCTTCCTGCCCGCCGCGGGGCTCATGTTCGGGCTGGTCGCGCTGCGGCAGATCCGGCGGTCCGGGCAGAGCGGACGGGGCATGGCGATCGCGGGGGCGGTGCTGTCCTCCGTCGGGATCGTGCTGTGGGCGGTGGTGCTGTCGACGGGAGCCGCGCACAAGGCCTGGGAGGGGGTCAAGGACGGCGCGCAGGGCAACGAGAGCCTCTCGCTGGACAAGGGCGACTGCTTCGACGCGCCCGGCGGGCTGGAGGGCGACACCTATGACGTCGACCGGGTGCCGTGCGAGGGCGGACACGACGGTGAGGTGTTCGCGGTCGTCACGCTGCCGGGCGACGCCTTCCCGGGCGACGCCCGGATCACCGGCATCGCCGACGAGAGGTGCTACGCCCTCCAGGACCAGTACGCGATGGACACCTGGGCGATGCCGGCCGATGTCGACGTGTACTACCTGATGCCGTCCCGGGAGAGCTGGCGCTACGGCGACCGCGCGATCACCTGCCTCTTCGGCAACACCGAGGCCGGGATCAAGCTGACCGGCTCCCTGCGCGGCGACCCCACCACCCTCGACACCGGCCAGGTCGTCTTCCTGTCGACGGCCAACGCCCTCGACACGGCGCTCTACGAGGAGCCGGAGAAGACCCCCGACGACGACCTCGCCGCACACCGGGCCTGGGCCGGCCAGGTCCACGACGTGCTCGGCGAACAGATCGAGGCCCTGCGCGGCCACCCCTGGCCGGCCGGTGCCCGCAGGCCCGTCGCCGACCTGGTGGACGGCCTGGAGGACGCCCGGGAGGAGTGGAAGAGGGCGAGCACCGCCTCGGACGCGGATGCGTACTACAGGCACTACGACAAGGCGTACGGGTCCGTCGACGGGCCGGCCACCGTCACGGCCCGCAAGGCACTCGGACTGGCGGCGACCCCGCCGGCCGCCGGGGAGCGCGAGAGCGGAGACTCCGAAGCGCAGGTGTGACGGCGGCCATAGCGGGGAGAAACTGCCTGCGTAAAGCCCTCAGGGCCACCAAGTCATCACATCGAGTGATTCTCTGGCCTTTGCTTGCACCGCACAACCTACGGTTGCGACGCTGTTGCTGTCTGTACAACCTGATGGGAGCGGCCAGTGACATTCGGTGAGCAGCCGGCGTACCTGCGCGTCGCGGGTGATCTCCGCCAGAAGATCGTCGACGGTCAGCTGCCACCGCACACCCGCCTCCCCTCCCAGGCCAGAATCCGCCAGGAGTACGGGGTCTCGGACACCGTCGCGCTGGAGGCCCGCAAGGTGCTCATGGCGGAAGGCCTGGTCGAGGGCCGCTCCGGCTCGGGGACGTATGTGCGTGAGCGGCCTGTGCCCCGGCGCATCTCCCGCTCCGGCTACCGCCCGACCGGCGGGGCCACCCCGTTCCGCCAGGAGCAGGCCGACGGGGAGGGCCGCGGCACCTGGGAGTCCAGCAGCGAGCAGTCCGAGGCGAGCGTCGCGGTCGCCGAGCGGCTGGACATCGAGCCGGGCGAGCGGGTCATGTGCACGCGCTATCTCTACCGCGAGAGCGGCGAGGCGATGATGCTCTCCACCTCCTGGGAGCCCCTCGCCGTGACGGGGCGTACGCCCGTGATGCTGCCGGAGGAGGGGCCGGTCGGCGGCATGGGCGTCGTCGAGCGCATGCGCGCCATCGACGTGATCGTGGACAACGTCACGGAGGAGGTCGGCGCCCGGCCCGGCCTCGCCGAGGAGCTGCTCGTCCTGGGCGGCGTCCCGGGGCACGTGGTCCTGGTCATCCAGCGCACGTTCTACGCCTCCGGCCGCCCGGTGGAGACGGCCGACGTGGTCATCCCGGCCGATCGGTACCGGGTCGCCTACCACCTTCCGGTCAAGTAGCGAACGCTCACATCCGCACCGCGGCGCGCTCCCCGCGCGCCCCGCTCACACGATCGCCGTGCGGACCGTCGCGGGCCCGGGCGCCGCGGGGTCCGGGGCCGGTCGTCGTTCGCGCAGGTCCGCGGTCGTGTATGCGGTATGCCTCCGGTTGGTTGCGCCGAGGTACACGGACGGCGCGTTCGTCGGCGTGCGCCCCCTGCGTTCTGGCTGGTTGCGTACCTCTTTGTGAAAAGCCGTATTCGCTCCGTGAAGGTTAGGCGTAGGCTCGGGCATATGCGCATTGCGGTTTCCTTAGCGGGTGGGGCACGGCACAGGCCGCGGGTGGGAAGTGGAGGGGCGCGATGAACGACAGCACGGTCACTCTTCCCTGGCTCGTGATACGAGAGGACGACAACGGCAACCGCTACCGAGTGGGCCGGTACGCGACCCGGGCCGAGGCCCAGAAGATCGCGGACAGCCTCGACGGTCGCGGCCACAAGCAGCTGTACTGGGTCGAGCGGCTCGGCCAGAACGGGTCGGCCGTGGCGCACGACTGACCGTCGTGGGGCCCCGGGGAGCGCCCCGGAGATCGGCGGGGCTCCCGTAGGCTCCCCGCATGAGCGAGCGGATCGTCGTAGGTGCCGCGCTGGTCGAGGACGGGCGGCTGCTGGCCGCCCGGCGCAGCGCGCCCGCCGAGCTGGCCGGGCGCTGGGAGCTGCCCGGCGGCAAGGTCGAGCCCGGGGAGACGGCCGACGCGGCGCTCGCGCGGGAGCTGCGCGAGGAACTCGGCGTCGACGCCGAGGTGAGCGGGCGCGTCCCGGGCGAGTGGCCCCTCAGGGCGCCGTACGTCCTGCAGGTGTGGACCGCCCGGCTGCGACCCGGCTCCGCCGCCCCCGAGCCCCTGCAGGACCACGACGCACTGCGCTGGCTCGGCCCCGACGAGATCTGGGACGTGCACTGGCTCGACCAGGACGTCCCGGCCGTACGGCAGGCGCTCGCGCACCTGGGGGCCGTGGAGGGCCTCACCTCTCGCGGCCCTGGCTCCGGCGTGCCGGAAGAGCCCGGCGCCTGAAGCGGGCCGGGGGCGTGCGGCCTCGACGCAGTGCCGTAAAGGCGCCCCCTACGCCTTTCGTGCCACAGTGCGCCAGCCCGCGCGGTACTCCGCCTCGGATATCGGGTATGTGCCCATTAACCCCATGAAATCGGACATGGGCGGGGCTCCTGCCTGGGAAGTGATCGGCGTGATCGAGACCGAGGGTGGCTGCGCCGACTGGACCTTTCCCGCCGACCCGGGCGCCGTGCGCACCGCCCGCCAGGCCGTCCGCGGCCGGCTCCGCGACTGGGGTCTCGACAGCCTCGCGGACCTCGCGGCTCTGCTGGTCAGCGAGTTGGTCACCAACGCCCTACGGCACGCCACGGGCCCCATCGGGGTCCGCCTGGTCCGCCCCTCGGGCCTGGGCGGCGTCCTCCTGGTCGAGGTCTCCGACCCGCTGCCGGACCCGCCCCGCGAGCGCCCCGCCCGCCTCGAGGACGAGAGCGGCCGCGGACTGCACCTGGTGGCCTCCTCCTGCCGCCGGTGGGGCACCCGGCCGGGCGTCACGGGCAAGACGGTGTGGTTCGAACTCGCGGTGCCGGAGTGAAAATCCGGTGTACGTACGTCCTACCGCTGTAGAGCGATTGGTTCAGGCCAGTGGCGGTTGCCGGCGGACGGGGTTCGACGACGTGTCCCCTGGTTAGAAGACTGGAAGTGTTGTCACGGTCCGGACCGAAAATCATCGGGACCGTGCTGTGATCGTGAACACCGTGTTGTGCGGCACCGTAGTGCTGGATACTGCGGGCAGCCGCCCCCGGTGACCGGTGCCGGACGCGGTGAGCTGGAGGGGACGGTTCGCGTGAGCGAGATACCAGCGAAGGCCACGGAGTCGGAGGACCCGTCGGAGGGCGCGAGGGCGAGGGCTGCCGACGGCCTGGCCTCCGCGGTGGGAGGTGCGCTCGCGGCCGACGGGGTCCCGCACGGGGACGCCATGTGGCAGAGCAGTCCCCCCGGATCCATCTACGACTACATCAAGGTCGCGTCCTTCTCCATCGGCCCCGACGGGCTGGTCGAGCAGTGGAGCCTGCGCGCCGAGCACCTCTTCGGCATCCCCGCCGGCCGCGCCGTCGGCATGGACCCCATCGAGGCGTTCATCGACCCGCGCCACCGCGAGCACGGCATGCGCAAGATGGCCGAGATCCTCGACGGACGCGAGTGGACCGGCGTGGTGCCCTTCCGGATGCCGAAGGGCGTCGAGGGGGAGTGCGGCCGCGAGGGGCTCGCCGAGGTGTACGTCATGCCGACGCGTACCGAGGAGGGCGACAAGGCGGCCGTCTGCATCGTCGTCGACGTGCGCACGCTGCGCAGCATCGAGACCGACCTCGCCGCTTCGCAGGCCATTTTCAGTCAATCCCCGTTCGGTTTCCTGCTGATCGACCCCGACCTGCGGGTCCGCCGCGCCAACCAGCGGTTCGCGTCCATCTTCGGCGGCACGCCCGACGACCACCGCGGCAAGGGCGTCCACGACTACCTCCTGCGCGGCGAGGCCGAGCGGGTCGCCGCGACCCTGCGCCGCGTGCTGGAGACCGGCAACTCCATCACCGACATGCACGTCACGGGCTTCGTGCCGGGCTCCGACGAGCGCCGGCACTGGTCCGTCAACCTCTATCGCGTACACAGCGGTTCGGGCCGCCCCATCGGCATCGCCTGGCTCGGCACCGACATCACCGCCCGTCGCGCCGCCGCTCGCGAGGCCGCCGCCGCCCGGCGCAACCTCGCCCTGCTGAACGAGGCCGGCGCCCGCATCGGCAACTCCCTCGACCTGGAGACCACGGCCCGGCAACTCCTCGACGTCGTCGTCCCCGGCTTCTGCGACCTGGCCACGGTCGACCTCTACCAGGGCCTGCTGGCCGGCGACGAGACCCCGCCCGGGCTCGCCGACGGCAGCGCCGAGCTGCGCCGCGTCGCCTTCGCCAGCGCCGTCTCCGACGCGCCCTTCACCGGCACCGGGGTGCCCGTCGCGGTCGGCGCCGTCCACCACTACCCGTTCAACTCGTCCTGTGCGGACGCCCTGCGCACGGCCCGCCCGCAGACCGTCCCGGGCGAGGACGGCGGGCTCGTGCAGTCCACGCTCGCCGTGCCGATGGTCGCCCACGACACCGTCGTCGGGCTCGTGCAGTTCGCCCGGACGAAGGGCAGCGAGCCGTTCGGCGACCGGGACCGCGACCTCGCCGTGGAACTGGCGGCACGCGCGGCCGTCTGCATCGACAACGCCCGCCTCTACCGCCGCGAGCACGAACGCGCGTTGATACTGCAGCGGTCCCTGCTCCCGCCCGGCGACCCGGAGGCCTCCGGCCTCGACATCGCCTGCCGCTATCTGCCCGGCAGCGTCAACACCGGCCGGCCCAGCGAGGTCGGCGGCGACTGGTTCGACGTCATCGAACTGCCCGGGCACCGCACCGCGCTGGTCGTCGGCGACGTCATGGGCCGCGGCCTGCGCGCCGCCGTCGCCATGGGCGAACTCCGTACGGCGGTCCGCACCCTGGCCCAGCTCGACCTCGAACCGGCCGAGGTGCTCTCCCAGCTGGACGAGATCGCTCGCGGCCTCGGCGCCCCCGGCGGGGTGCAGCAGGCGACCCGGGCGGCCCGCCGACCCCGCGAGGCGGACCTGTCGGAGGTCTACCTCGCCACCTGTGTCTACGCCGTCTACGACTCCGTCACCCGGCGCTGCACCTTCGCCAACGCGGGCCATCTGCCGCCCGTGCTGGTCGAGCCGGGCGAGCCGGCGCTGATGCTCGACGTGCCGCCGGGCCTGCCGCTCGGCGTCGGCGGCGAGCCCTTCGAGGAGGTCGAGGTCGAACTGCCCGAAGGCGCCCTGCTCGCGCTCTACACGGATGGACTGGTCGAAAGCCGCGACCACCCCCTGGACGAGGGCCTGCAGGCCTTCGTCAGCGCCCTCTCCGACCCCGCCCAGCCGCTGGAGGACGTCTGCGATCACGTCCTCAACACCCTCGACACCCATCACGGCGAGGACGACATCGCGCTGCTGATGGCACGTGTGCAAGGGCTGCCCACCGAATCCGTCGGTGACTGGACCCTGCCGCGCGAGCCGCGCAGCGTGGGCCGGGCCCGCGAGTACGCGCGCGCCCGGCTGCTCGCCTGGGACATGGAACCCCTGGTCGACACCACGGAGCTCCTGGTCAGCGAACTGGTCACCAACGCCCTGCGCTACGGCGAGGGCGAGATCCGCCTTCGCCTCCTGCTCGACCGCACCCTGGTCTGCGAGGTCTGGGACTCCGGCCTGGTCCAGCCCCGCCGCCGCCGGGCCCGCGACACCGACGAGGGCGGTCGCGGCCTCCAGCTCGTCGGCCTCCTCAGCGCCGCGTGGGGCTCCCGCCGCACACCCCGGGGCAAGACGGTGTGGTTCGAACTGCCCCTGCCCGGAGGCGACACGAGCCTGACGGACCCGGCGGAGGCCCTGCTGAGCCTGTTCTGAGAGCGGCCGGCGGCTACCGTACGACCGCCCCATGCCCGACACCACGGCCCGGCCCCCGGCAGACGCGACACCGACGGACCCTGCCCTGGTCCTGCGCCCCTGGAACCCCGCGGACGCGGCCGGGCCGGCCGCACTGAGCGGCGACGAGGCCCTGCGCCGCAGCGCGTACGAACTGACCGCCGTCCTGCCGGTGCGGCCGCCCGCCTGGCCCGGCGAGGGACACCTGCACGTCCGGCACCCGGCAGAGCGCGCCGGCTGATCGCAACCGAACGTCCGTGCTGATCGTCATCCCCGGCAACACCAACCGCACCACCGGGGGGAGACGGCATGGGCCACGCGGACGGCACCACCTCAGAGGAAGCCACGGACGCCGGTGGTGAGACGGCCCCGCCGCAGGCTTCCCCACCCGGCACCGGAGGAGGCAAGAAGCGCCGGCGCTGGGTCAGACGCACGGCCATCGCCCTCCCCCTGCTCCTCCTGCTCCCCCTTCTCTCCGTTCTGACAGCCCTGCGCGTCAACTACATGGGCGACCCGGCCGACGGCACCCACACCCGCAACCGCGACGCCCTCTGGCTGGGCCACGCCTGGGTCGACGGGCGCAAGAAGGACGCCGACGTCACCGCCCTGGCCCGCCGCCTGCAAGACACCGGCATCCGGGACCTGTACGTCCACTCCGGCCCGCTGGAGCACGACGGCACGCTCCCCGAGTCGGTGTATCCGAGGGCCCGTTGGTTCATCGACGCCGTCCACGAGAAGCTGCCCGGGGTCCGTGTGCAGGCCTTCCTGGGCGACGTCCTGGCCGACGAGGACTCCGACGGCATGCGCATCGGGGACCCGGACACCCGCTCCGCCGTCGTCCGCTCCGCCCGCCAGGTCCTGGACACCGGCTACGAAGGCATCCACCTCGACCTGGAGCCCATGCCGTCCGACGACCGCGACTACCTCACCCTGCTGGACGCCCTGCGCCGCGAGACCCGCTCCCGCGACGCCCGACTCTCCGTCGCGGCCCACCAGATCGACCCGCTCCCCGCCCTTCACACCGTTTTCGGCCTGTTCACCGAACACCCCAAGTGGTGGTCGCAGGAGTTCTTCGGCCAGGTCGCCCGCCGCGTCGACCAGATCGCCGTGATGTCGTACGACACCGCGCAGCCGCTGGAGGGCACCTACGGCGGCTACGTCGCCCAGCAAACCTCCCTCGCCCTGGAGGTCACCCCGCCCTCCACCGACCTGCTGATGGGCCTGCCCTTCTACTGGGAGAGCAACTTCGACCACTGGGGCCACGCCGAGACCGTGCCCGCAGCGGTCCGGGGCGTCCGCCTCGGCTTGTCCCGCACGGACGTGGACCGGGCCAACTTCGGCGTCGCGCTGTACATCGACTTCGCCGCGACCGAAGCGGACTGGCGTGCCTACAAGGAAGACTGGGTGCGCTGACCACGGCCCGCCGCCCGCCCCGGCCCGCACCGGTCGCTCACCCTGCTGAAGAGCGCCTCCTGATCTTCGAGCCCAGCCACACCAGCGGGTCGTACTTGCGGTCGGCCGCCCGCTCCTTCAGCGGGATCAGCGCGTTGTCCGTGATCTTGATGCCCTCGGGGCAGACCTCCGTGCAGCACTTGGTGATGTTGCAGTAGCCCAGGCCGTGCTCGTCCTGGGCGGTGGTCTTGCGGTCCAGCCCCGACTCCGCCGCCGCGTCCAGCGGGTGCATGTCCAGCTCCGCCACCCGCATCAGGAAACGGGGCCCGGCGAACGCCTGTTTGTTCTCCTCGTGGTCGCGCACCACATGGCAGGTGTCCTGGCACAGGAAGCACTCGATGCACTTGCGGAACTCCTGCGAGCGGTCCACGTCCTCCTGCATCATGCGGTACTCGCCGGGAGCGACCCCGGCCGGCGGTACGAAGGCCGGGACCTCCCTGGCCTTGGTGTAGTTGAAACCGACGTCGGTGACGAGATCTCGGACGACCGGGAACGCCCGCAGCGGCGTCACCGTGATCGTCTCCTCCCGGCCGAACACCGACATGCGGGTCATGCACAGCAGCCGCGGCCGGCCGTTGATCTCGGCCGAGCAGGAACCGCACTTGCCGGCCTTGCAGTTCCAGCGCACGGCGAGGTCGGGCGCCTGGGTGGCCTGGAGGCGGTGGATGATGTCGAGCACCACCTCGCCCTCGTTGACCTCGACCTCGAAGTCCTCCAGGCCGCCGCCGCTCACGTCCCCGCGCCACACCTTGAAGTGGGCCGTATAGCCGCTCATTCGTAGAGCTCCTCTTCGGAGAGGTACTTGACCAGCTCCTCCTTGTCGAACAGGGCGAGCAGGTCGGCACGGACGGGTTCGGTGGTCTCGCGGGCGAGGGTGATCTGGCCGCGGACCGGGTCCGTCGCCGCCAGCCCGCCCGTCGGGTCGGTGAGCGCGCACAGCAGGTTGATCCGCCGCCACGCGCGGTCCATCCCCGGATGGTCCTCACGGGTGTGCCCGCCGCGCGACTCGGTGCGCTCCAGCGCGGCCCGCGCCACGCACTCGCTGACCAGCAGCATGTTCCTGAGGTCGAGGGCGAGGTGCCAGCCCGGGTTGAACTGCCGGTGCCCCTCCACCCCGGCCCGGCGCGCCCGGAGCCGCAGCTCGGCCAGCGTCTGAAGGGCCTGCTCCATCTCCGGCTCGCGGCGGATGATGCCGACCAGGTCGTTCATCGTCTGCTGGAGTTCCTGGTGCAGGGTGTACGGGTTCTCCGGCGGGCCGCCCGCCGGTTCCTCGATCTCCGCCTCGGCCGAGAAGGGCCGCAGGGCCTCGGCGGCGGCGGCATCGATCTGCCCGTCGTCCACGGCGGGCCGCGCCCCGGCCAGTTCCGCCGCGTACTCGGCCGCGTGCCGGCCCGCGCGGCGGCCGAACACGAGAAGGTCGGACAGGGAGTTGCCGCCGAGCCGGTTGGAGCCGTGCATGCCGCCGGCCACCTCACCGGCCGCGTACAGCCCGGGCACCCCGCGCGCCGCCGCCGTGTCGGACTCGACCGCGACCCCGCCCATCACGTAGTGGCAGGTGGGCCCGACCTCCATCGCCTCGGCGGTGATGTCGACGTCGGCCAGCTCCTTGAACTGGTGGTACATCGACGGCAGCCGGCGCTTGATGACCTCGGCGGGCATCCGGGTCGACACGTCGAGGAACACGCCGCCGTGCGGCGAGCCGCGCCCCTCCTTCACCTCGGTGTTGATCGCCCGCGCGACCTCGTCGCGGGGGAGCAGCTCGGGTGGGCGCCGGTTGTGGTCCGGGTCGTCGTACCAGCGGTCGCCCTCCTCCTCCGTCTCGGCGTACTTCTCCTTGAAGACGTCGGGGATGTAGTCGAACATGAACCGCTTGCCGTCGGAGTTGCGCAGCACCCCGCCGTCGCCGCGCACCGACTCGGTGACGAGGATGCCCTTCACCGACGGCGGCCAGACCATGCCGGTCGGGTGGAACTGCACGAACTCCATGTTCAGCAGGGGCGCGCCCGCGAGGAGGGCCAGGGCGTGGCCGTCGCCGGTGTACTCCCACGAGTTCGAGGTCACCTTGAAGGACTTGCCGATGCCACCGGTGGCGATCACCACGGCGGGTGCCTCCAGCACGAAGAAGCGGCCCGACTCGCGCTCGTAGCCGAAGACGCCGGACACCCGCCCGTCCTCTTTGAGGACGCGCGTGACCGTGCACTCCTGGAAGACCTTCAGCCGGGACTCGTAGTCGCCGGTCTCCTCGTAGTCCTCCTGCTGGAGGGAGACGATCTTCTGCTGGAGGGTGCGGATCAGCTCCAGGCCCGTGCGGTCGCCGACGTGCGCGAGGCGCGGGTACTCGTGGCCGCCGAAGTTGCGCTGGGAGATCCGGCCGTCCTTGGTGCGGTCGAACAGCGCCCCCCAGGTCTCCAGCTCCCACACCCGCTGCGGCGCCTCCTGGGCGTGCAGCTCGGCCATCCGCCACTGGTTGAGGAACTTCCCGCCGCGCATGGTGTCGCGGAAGTGCACCTGCCAGCTGTCGTTCTCGTTGGCGTTGGCCATCGCCGCCGCGATGCCGCCCTCGGCCATCACCGTGTGCGCCTTGCCGAACAGCGACTTGCAGATCACGGCCGTACGGGCACCCCGCTCGCGGGCCTCGATGGCGGCGCGCAGCCCGGCACCGCCCGCGCCCACCACGACGACGTCCCACTCCTGCCGGTCGACCACGGACATCAGAACGCCTCACTCATCAGAAGAATCGCGGATCGTCGAAGGCACCGGACGCGACCAGATAGACGTAGAAGTCGGCGAGCGCCACGCTCACCAGCGACGCCCAGGCGAGCTGCATGTGCCGGGCGTTGAGCTTCCCCGCCCACTGCCACATCCGGTAGCGCACGGGATGCTTGGAGAAGTGCTTGAGCTTGCCGCCGACGATGTGCCGGCAGGAGTGGCAGGAGATCGTGTACGCCCAGATCAGCACGATGTTGACCAGGAACACGAGGGTGCCGAGGCCCATGTGGCCCCACGCGTAGGTCTCGTCGCGGAAGGCGAGCACGGTGTCGTAGGTGAGGATCCCGGCGACCACGAGCGCGGCGTAGAAGAAGTACCGGTGGATGTTCTGCAGGACCAGCGGGAAGCGGGTCTCACCGGTGTACTTCTTGTGCGGCTCGGCCACCGCGCAGGCCGGCGGGGACGCCCAGAAGCCCCGGTAGTAGGCCTTGCGGTAGTAGTAGCAGGTCAGGCGGAAGCCGAGCGGGAAGATCAGGATGATGATCGCGGGCGAGATCCCCCACCAGCTCCCGAAGATCTCCCAGTTGGGGCCGGCCTTCATCGGCTCGCAGTTCTCCGCCAGACAGGGCGAGTAGAACGGGGAGACGTACGGCGCCGCGTAGTAGTCCGCGCCGGCGAAGGCACGCCAGGTCGAGTAGACGATGAAGGCCAGCAGGCCCGCGGCCGTGCCGGCCGGGGCCAGCCACCAGCGGTCGGTGCGCAGGTGCGGGGCGGCGATCGCGGCGCGCGTGCCGCCCCGCACGCCGCCTCTCGGGTGCGGGGGTTCGGTGGCAGGGCGTTCCGTACCAGTGGCCACGTGACGACTCCGGTCGGGTTCGGGGGAGGTGCCGGTCGCGCTCGACTCCTCCCCGGGTCAGGGAGCGCGCCGGTCCCGGGCGCCGAGCCCCTCGTCGTCCGAGTCGCTCCACAGGGCGGAGTCGTACGGCGTGTCCGAGATGGTGACGAGCTCGGGGCGCTTCGGTGCGGCCGGTGACGCGGCGGCGTCGCGCAGCAGGGCGACGCTCTCGCGCAGGTGGTTGGCATCGGCCCGGACGCGGCGCATCTCCAGGCCGCCGGTGCCGAGCTGCTTCTCCAGGCGCCCCAGCGACCGGAACAGGTCGTCGAGGGTGCGCTGGACTGACGTCAGTTCGTCGTGAACGGACATGACTTGCCCTCACTTCCACGGGTCCTTCGCGGCCCAAGGCGGCAACGCTCATGCGCCTGCGAGTGTTGCGCGTCACACCTTGTGCTGTGAAGGGATGTGCATCGATTGGCCGAGGCGTGTGGGTGCACCGTGCGGTGCATTGGGCCGCACGGGTGGCTTCCCACCCGTGACCGCCGTGTCGCCCTGTGTTGCCGAACCCTTTCCTCTTCAGTGGCCGCATACATCAGATGAACTCCAAATACCGCCAAAAGTGATCATAACGCCCGCGGCTTCCCGGAGGTAGCACAGATGTCCCAGCACCGCGTTGGCCCGCGTGCGGTCACGCGCTCGGTCGCCTTCCTCACCGCGGGAGTGCTCGCGGTGCCCGCGCTCACCGGATGCGCCTCCGAGGACCCGTCCGGCAAGCCGCTCGCCGGGCAGGACATCCAGCCCGCCCCCCGCGACCGGATCGCCGACGGCGGCACCCTGCGCTGGGCCGTCGACTCGGTGCCCGACACGCTGAACACGTTCCAGTCGGACGCCGACGCCACCACCACCCGCGTCGCCCAGGCCGTCCTGCCGTCGATGTTCCGCATGAACGCCTCCGGCCGCCCCGAGCGCAACCCCGACTACCTGGAGTCCGCCAAGGTCGTCGACACCGAGCCCAAGCAGGTCGTCCTGTACAAGCTCAACCAGCAGGCCGTCTGGAGCGACGGCCGGGAGATCGGCGCCGCCGACTTCGCCGCCCAGTGGCGCGCCCTGTCCGGCAAGGACACCGCGTACTGGACCGCCCGCAACGCCGGCTACGACCGCATCCAGAAGATCGAGCGCGGCGAGAACGCCCTGGAGGTCCGGGTCACCTTCAGCCGCCCCTACGCCGACTGGCGCTCGCTGTTCTCGCCGCTGTACCCGAAGGACGTCATGGGCACCCCGGACTCCTTCAACGACGGGGCCCGCAAGAAGCTCAAGGTCACCGCCGGTCCCTTCACGCTGAAGAAGGCCGACCGCGAGGACGGGAAGATCACCCTCACCCGCAACCCGCGCTGGTGGGGCGAGCCGGCCAAGCTCTCCGAGATCGTGCTGCGCACCGTCCCGCGCGACAAGCGGGCCGCCGAGCTGGCCGCCGGCACCCTCGACCTGGCCGAGATCGACCCCGCCGCCGCCCGCCGCATCACCGTCGCCGCTCGCCCCCACAGCTCCGCCAGCCCGCTGATGGGCCCCGGCGCCGACCGGTCCGCCGCGGCCTCCCTGCGCTCCTGGGCCGTCGCCAACGGCTCCGACGAGGACGCCGCCGACGAGGAGACCGTCGCCCGCAAGAAGCTGCGCAAGGCGGCCGCCAAGTACACCCGGCAGCAGCAGGCCCTCAGCGGCTTCGAGGTCCGCAAGTCCCTGGAGCCCGCCTTCACCCAGCTGGCCCTGAACGGCGCCGAGGGCCCGCTCACCGACGAACGGGTACGCAGGGCCGTCGCCCGCGCCCTGGACCGCAAGGAACTGGCCCAGGCCGTCCTGGGGCCCCTCGGCCTGCCCGCCGTCCCGGTCGGCAGCCACCTCGCCCTGTCCGGCCAGGCCCACTACGCCGACAACAGCGGCGCTCTCGGCGGCCAGGACACCAAGGAGGCCCAGGCGCTGCTCGCGGACGCCGGGTGGGTGCGCGGCGGCCCGGTCAAGGAGCAGGAGAAGAAGGAGAAGGCGGCCGGCTCCGAGGGCGAGAAGGCCGACGGCGACTCCGGGAAGAAGCCGGACGACGACGGCACGTACACCGCCGGCGAGGACAACAAGGCGCACCGCGGGCCGGACCCCGCCGGTCACCTCGCCCAGGACGGCAAGCAGTACAAGCCGCCGCACCAGGGCGGCGCCCCCGGCGCGTACGCCCCCAAGGGCACCGCCGCCCCGGCGAACCAGGAGGCCGCCCCGCTCGCCAAGAACGGCAAGCCCCTCACGCTCCGCTTCGTGCTCCCCTCCGGGCCCGGCTCCCAGACGCTGCGCACGGTCGCGGACCGCATCTCCCGCATGCTGGAGCGCGTCGGCATCGGCACGGAGATCTCCAAGGTCTCCGACGAGTCCTACTTCAAGGACCACATCGCCTCCGGCCAGTACGACCTCGCCCTCTACTCCTGGCCCGCCACGGCCTTCCCCGCCACCGACGCCCGCCCCGTCTACGCCAAGCCCGTCCCGGCCGCCGACGGCTCCCTGAACGTCGAGCAGAACTACACCCGCGTCGGCACCGACCAGGTCGACCAGCTCTTCGACGAGGCCGTGGCCACCCTCGACGAGGGCGAGTCCCGCTCCCTGATTCGCAAGGCCGACTCCCGCATCTGGGCGGCGGCCGGCTCGATCCCCCTCTTCCAGCGACCCCAGCTCCTGGCGGCCCGCAAGAACCTGGTCAACGCCGGCGCCTTCGGCTTCGGCACGCCGGTCTACGAGGACATGGGCTTTCTGAAGAAGGGCGCGAAGCCCGCGTCGGGCCCCTCCGCGAAGGGCTCGGCCGCCCCGTAGCTCCGAGAACGCTCAAACGCCTTGCCGTTCCCCGCCCGGCGTCCGCACCATGAGGTCAGCAGTGATCATGGTGTGGACGCCGGGCGTCCGTGCACGGGGGACAGGAGCAGGCGGATGCGCCGCATGGTGGGACGGGCCTGCAGGGCCGGGCTGGTCATCGGGGTGCTGGTGGCGGGGCTGACGGCGTGCACGGGGGGCGCGGGTGGCGACCGGGACGACAAGGGTCGCAAGACCGACCGGGCCGTGACGAAGGCCTGCGCGGACGGCAGGTTCACCTGGTCCCGTGTCACGGAGCGGGACCGGCTGACCGGCGTCTCCGACCCCGAGCGGCTCGGCAAGGGTGGCGGCGCCCTGCAGAACCCGGTGCGGCGGGTGTACACCCCCAGCCCCTCGGTACGCGCCGACGGACCGGCCCCGTCCGCCGCGGAGATCCTCTTCTCGCTCGGCAGGAAGACCGGCGAGATCGACTCCGACGCGCGCACCCTGGCCGAGGCGGGCGGCGACACCTGGTCGTTCACCGACGTCCGGCAACCGGCCCCGGAACTCGACGACGACCGCGTCACTCCCGATGCGGCGGGTGAGTTCGTCCAGTACGCCGGGGTGAGGGAGGTGTCGGCGGACTTCCGCTACACCTGCCCGGACGGCAGGACGGTCTCCGGCCACGCCCGGAACTGGACGGTCGACATCGCGGGCCTGACCGACTGCGACGAGCGCCCGGACTCGGCCCTGGCCAGGGAGGTCGCCCGGCATGCTTGCCAACAGGCCGGGTCTGACAGCCCCAGCCCGTCCGGCGCCTGAGGGCGAGGCCGTCCAGGCCGAAGCGGGGGTCAGGGGGCGGCAGCCCGCAATAGGCCCGGGCGCCGGCTCCGAGCACCTCGAAAACAGGCCTGACCTGCACCGAAGTAGCCCGGCTAACCCCTGCGGCCGCAGCCCCGTACCATGGGGTGAGGCCGTGGCATGTTGAGCCCGGCAGGGCCCGCGCACCACCGACGTACGCGCAGGGCATTCCTCACACTCCGGGAGTACGCCTTCTTATGGCCACGCGCCACGACATCCGCAACGTCGCCATCGTCGCCCACGTCGACCACGGCAAGACCACCATCGTCGACGGCATGCTGAAGCAGGCCGGTGCCTTCGCCGCGCACCAGCTCGAAGGCGTCGACGACCGCATGATGGACTCGAACGACCTGGAGCGTGAGAAGGGCATCACGATCCTCGCCAAGAACACGGCGGTGAAGTACCACCCCAAGGACGGGGGGGATGTCATCACCATCAACATCATCGACACCCCCGGCCACGCCGACTTCGGCGGCGAGGTCGAGCGCGGTCTGTCGATGGTCGACGGCGTCGTCCTGCTCGTGGACGCCTCCGAGGGCCCGCTCCCGCAGACCCGCTTCGTGCTGCGCAAGGCGCTCCAGCAGCGGCTGCCCGTCATCCTGTGCATCAACAAGACGGACCGCCCGGACTCCCGGATCGACGAGGTCGTCAACGAGACCTACGACCTCTTCCTCGACCTGGACGCGGACGAGGAGCAGATCGAGTTCCCGATCGTCTACGCCTGCGGCCGCGACGGCATCGCCTCGCTGACCAAGCCGGAGAACGGCACGGTCCCGGCCGACTCCACCAGCCTGGAGCCGTTCTTCTCCACGATCCTGGAGCACATCCCGGCCCCGGTCTACGACGAGGCCGCCCCGCTGCAGGCCCACGTCACGAACCTGGACGCCGACAACTTCCTCGGCCGTATCGCGCTGCTCCGCGTCGAGCAGGGCGAGCTGCGCAAGGGCCAGACGGTCGCCTGGATCAAGCGCGACGGCACCATCGGAAACGTCCGCATCAGCGAGCTGATGATGACCGAGGCGCTGACCCGCAAGCCCGCCGAGAAGGCCGGCCCCGGTGACATCTGTGCCGTCGCCGGTATCCCGGACATCATGATCGGCGAGACCCTCGCGGACCCCGAGAACCCGATCCCGCTGCCGTTGATCACGGTCGACGAGCCCGCGATCTCCATGACCATCGGCACCAACACCTCGCCGCTGGTCGGCCGTGGCGGCACCGGCAAGGGCGCCGACAACAAGGCGGCCGTCAAGGACCGCAAGGTGACCGCGCGTCAGGTCAAGGACCGCCTCGACCGCGAGCTGATCGGTAACGTCAGCCTCCGGGTGCTGGACACCGAGCGGCCGGACGCCTGGGAGGTGCAGGGCCGTGGTGAGCTGGCGCTGGCCATCCTGGTCGAGCAGATGCGCCGTGAGGGCTTCGAGCTGACCATCGGCAAGCCGCAGGTCGTCACCAAGGAAGTCGACGGCAAGGTCTACGAGCCCGTCGAGCGCATGACGATCGACGTGCCCGAGGAGCACATGGGCGCGGTCACGCAGCTCATGGGTGTCCGCAAGGGCCGTATGGACAACATGTCGAACCACGGCTCCGGCTGGGTCCGCATGGAGTTCGTGGTGCCGTCCCGGGGCCTCATCGGGTTCCGGACCGAGTTCCTGACCCAGACCCGCGGCACCGGCATCGGCCACTCCATCCACGAGGGCTTCGAGCCCTGGTTCGGCACCCTGCAGACCCGTAACAACGGGTCGCTGGTCGCCGACCGCTCCGGTTCCGTCACCGCCTTCGCGATGACGAACCTCCAGGAGCGCGGTGTGCTGTTCACGGACCCCGGCACCGAGGTGTACGAGGGCATGATCGTCGGCGAGAACTCGCGCTCCGACGACATGGACGTGAACATCACCAAGGAGAAGAAGCTCACGAACATGCGGTCTTCCTCGGCCGACTCGTTCGAGGCGATCGTCCCGCCGCGCAAGCTGTCGCTGGAGCAGTCCCTGGAGTTCTGCCGGGACGACGAGTGCGTGGAGGTCACCCCGGAGGCCGTGCGCATCCGCAAGGTGAACCTGGACGCCCGCGAGCGCGCCCGCGCCGCGAGCCGCGCCAAGCACGGCTGACACCTGTCCCACGGCACCGGGCACCCCGCATGGGCGGGGTGCCCGGTGCCGTTCGTTAAGGGCGGGGAAACGCAGAGGAAAAGGGTAGGGAAAACCCTTGATCTGCCCACGGCAGCCGCCGGGAGCGGTCCGCCCCCACTACCCTGCTGCGGGAGTGGCGCGTCTCGCGGTCCCGGTGTTCGCACAACGGCCGTGCCGCCCAACCCCGTTGAGCCTGGGTCAGCCGCTGTCGGCACCCTGCACGGGGGTCGCCGTCATCGCAAGCGGTTTTTCTCATCCTCGCGTCCGGAATACGGACAGCTGCCACCGATAGATGTGTAACAAGTCCGTTTCGCAGGGATCTTTCACCAAACCCTTTGTCCGGATTTTGGAAGATGTATACGCGAGCTGTGATCGAACCGAGACCTCGAGAGTGTGGTTCGGTCCTGGTGTTTGGCAGATAGTTAGGCGCGTAGAGCTCGGATGAACGGGTCACTCGCTGGAGGCGGCGCCGACTCACGAGCGCGGGGGCACCTGACGACTTCCGGCACCGACGACGGGCGGTGGCGATGATCTGTCTGTGCTCCCTTTGCGGTGAACCAATGACTTCTTAGGAGGAACCCATGCGTGGTGCCAAGAGCGCCAAGTGGGTCGCGGGGGCGATAGTCGTCGCCCTGGCCGCCACCGCCTGCGGCGGCGACAGTGACGGTGAGGGGAAGAGCAAGGGTTCCGGCCCTGCGGGGTACGTCTCGATCGACGTCGGCGAGCCGCAGAAGCCGCTGATCCCGGCGGACACGAACGAGTCCAACGGCTCGTATGTCATCCAGTCCCTGTTCACCCAGCTGCTGGACTTCGACTCCAAGGGCGACATCGTCTACACGAACGCCGAGTCGGTCACCACCGACGACTCCAAGACGTGGACGGTCAAGCTCAAGAAGGGCTGGAAGTTCCACAACGGCGAAGAAGTCACCTCCAAGTCGTACATCGACGCTTGGAACTGGTACGCCAACATCAAGAACAACCAGCAGAACTCCTTCTGGTTCCAGGACATCAAGGGCTACGACGATGTCCACCCGGAGAAGGGTGACCCGAAGGCCGAGACCATGTCCGGTCTCAAGGCCGTGGACGACCACACCTTCACCATCGAGCTGAAGTACACGATGCCGTACTTCAACTACAAGCTGGGCTACACCACGTGGGCCCCGCTGCCCAAGGTCTTCTACGACGACCCGAAGGCCTTCGGCCAGAAGCCGGTCGGCAACGGTCCCTACAAGTTCGAGAAGTGGGACCACAAGAAGCTCATCCAGGTCAAGGCCTGGGATGAGTACCAGGGCCCGAACAAGGCGAAGAACAAGGGCGTCCAGTTCAAGGCCTACACGACGCTCGAGGCCGCCTACAAGGACGTCGTCTCCGGCAACCTGGACATGATCCGTCAGGTCGGCCCGACGGACCTGCCGAAGTACAAGCAGGACCTGGGCGACGGCGCCATCGAGCAGCCGTACGCGGCCATCCAGACGCTGACCCCGGCGTTCTACTCCAAGACCTTCAAGGACATCGACCCGAAGGTCCTGCAGGGTCTGTCGATGGCGATCGACCGCGACACGATCACCAAGACGGTTCTGAACAACACCCGCACGCCGGCCAAGGGCTTCACGCCGCCCGGCGTCAAGGGCTACCAGAACCTGGACACCGACGTGTTCACGTACAACCCGGCGAAGGCCAAGCAGCTCATCAAGGAGGGTGGCGGCGTTCCGGGCAACAAGTTCACCATCCAGTACAACACCGACGGTGGGCACAAGGAGTGGGTGACCGCGGTCTGCGAGTCCATCCGCAAGGCCACCGGCGTCGACTGCACCGGTGACCCCAAGCCGGACTTCGCCACGGACCTCGAGGCCCGTGACAACGACCAGGTGAAGGGCATGTACCGCGGTGGCTGGGTCGCCGACTACCCGGTCAACGCCAACTTCATGAAGGAGCTGTACCACACCACCGCCGAGGCCAACAACGGCAAGTTCTCCAACAAGGAGATCGACGGGCTGATGAACAAGGCCGACAACGCCAAGTCCCTCGACGAGTCGGTGAAGGCCTTCCAGGAGGTCGAGAAGAAGCTGGTGGAGCACATGCCGGCCATCCCGCTCTGGTACTACCGCATCAACGGCGGCCACGGTAAGAACGTCGACAACGTCAACGTCGACTTCCACGGTGACCTCGAAGTGTGGGCCGTCACCACCAAGTAAGAGGAGCCCTCCGGGCTCTTCCCACTCGGCCGTAAGCCCGCCGCCTTCAGGTGGCGGTGGGAGGTGCGTGGGGCCGTCTCGTCACCAGGAGACGGCCCCCGCACCTGCGTTAACCCCTCACGGAGGCACCTATGGGGCGCTATGTCGCACGACGACTGCTCCAGATGATCCCGGTGTTCATCGGGTCAACTCTGCTTATCTTCTGCATGATGTACGCCCTGCCCGGCGACCCCGTCCGGGCGATGATGGGGGATCAGGCGTACGATCCGACGGTGGTCGCGAGCATCAAGAAGGAACTCGGCCTCGACCAGCCGCTCCTTCAGCAGTATGCGAACTACATGATGGGGCTGTTCCAGGGTGACTTCGGTACCCAGATCGCCAGCCAGCGACCCATCAGTGACGTCATCCTCGACGCGTTCCCGGTGACGCTCCGGCTGACGCTCTTCGCCTTCACCTTCGTCACCCTCGTGGGCATCGGCCTCGGTGTCGTCGCCGGCCTGCGCCCCGACACGCTGCAGGACCGCGGACTGCTGACGCTGACGCTGTTCCTCGTGTCGATGCCGTCCTTCGTGCTGGGCTTCCTGCTGCAGTACCAGTTCGCGTTCAAGTGGCAGGTCACCACGCCCACCGTGACCGACTCGGCGGACTGGTCCCAGCTCGCGCTTCCCGCCATCGTGCTGGCGTCGCTCTCACTGGCCTACGTCGCCCGGTTGACCCGTACGTCGATCGCGGAGAATCTGCGGTCCGACTACATGCGCACCGCCGTGGCCAAGGGGCTGCCGCGCCGGCGTGTCATCGGTGTCCACCTGATGCGCAACTCGCTGATTCCCGTGGTCACCTTCCTCGGCATCGAGATCGGCAGCCTGATGACCGGCGCCATCGTGACCGAGGGCATCTTCAACGTGCGGGGCATCGGCCTCGAGATCTACGACGCGCTCACGCGGCGTGAGGGCGCCACGGTCGTGGGGATCGCCTCGCTGATGGTGCTCATCTACCTCGCCGCCAGCTTGATCGTCGACCTGCTTTACGCGGTCCTGGACCCGAGGATCCGGTATGCCTGACAAGACCGTCGAGAAGGTCGAAGCCCTTCCCGGTGACACCGTGAGCACCGCGGGCGTCGTCGTGACCGACGCCGGCCCGGCTCCCGACAAGGCCCGCAGCCTGTGGTCCGACGCCTGGCACGACCTGCGGCGCAACCCGCTGTTCCTGATATCGGCCGTGCTGATCGTGTTCCTGCTGGTGATGTCGGTATGGCCGGGACTGTTCACCAGCGCCTCGCCGCGTGACGCCGATCTGGCCAAGCACTATCTGGGCAAGCCGAACTGGGGTCACGTCTTCGCCCCTGACTGGCTCGGCTACGACGTCCAGGGCCGTTCGATCTACGCGCGCGTGGTCTACGGTGCCCGCGCCTCCATCACCGTCGGTGTGGGTGTCACCGTCGCCGTCACCCTCCTCGGCACGGTCATCGGCATGATCGCCGGTTACTTCGGCGGCTGGATCGACACCCTGCTCTCGCGGATGACGGACATCTTCCTCGGCATTCCGTTCCTGCTCGGCGCCCTGGTGGTGCTCAACTCCTTCGACGACCGCACCGTCTGGGTCGTCATCATGGCCCTCGCCTTCCTCGGCTGGACCCAGATCGCCCGTGTCGCGCGCGGTGCCGTGATCACCATCAAGCAGGCGGACTACGTGGTGGCCGCCAAGGCACTCGGTGCGTCGACGTCCCGGATCCTGTTCCGGCACATCCTGCCCAACGCGCTCGCACCCATCATCGTCGTCGCGACCATCGCACTCGGCGGCTACATCGCGGCCGAAGCCACCCTGTCCTTCCTGGGCGTGGGTCTCGGTGACACTGCCGTGTCCTGGGGCGGCGACGTGGCGCGAGGGCGTGAGCAGCTCCGTATCGCCCCCCACACCCTGATCATCCCGTCGGTGATGGTCTCGATCACGGTGCTCTCGTTCCTTATGTTCGGCGATGCTGTACGCAACGCCCTCGACCCCAAGCTGCGCTGAGGGAGGCGTACGTGACCATCATCGATGAAGTGGCCGGGAGTCCCGCGCCGGACGGCTCGGAAGGCACGGGCCGTCCGCTGCTCGAAGTCCGCGACCTGCACGTGGAGTTCCACACCCGTGACGGAGTCGCCAAGGCCGTCAACGGCGTCAACTACTCCGTCTCCGCGGGCGAGACGCTCGCCGTGCTCGGCGAGTCCGGCTCCGGCAAGTCCGTGACCGCGCAGGCGATCATGGGCATCCTCGACATGCCGCCCGGCCGCATCCCCAAGGGGGAGATCCTCTTCCGCGGCCAGGACATGCTGAAGATGTCCAACGAGGAGCGCCGGAAGATCCGCGGCAGCAAGATCGCGATGATCTTCCAGGACGCGCTGTCCTCGCTGAACCCGGTGCTCTCCGTGGGCTACCAGCTCGGCGAGATGTTCCGCGTGCACCAGGGCATGTCCAAGAAGGACGCCAAGGTCAAGGCGATCGAGCTCATGGACCGGGTGAACATCCCGGCCGCCGCGGCCCGGGTGAACGACTACCCGCACCAGTTCTCGGGCGGTATGCGCCAGCGCATCATGATCGCGATGGCCCTCGCCCTGGAGCCGGACCTGATCATCGCCGACGAGCCCACCACGGCCCTCGACGTGACCGTCCAGGCCCAGGTCATGGACCTGCTGGCGGACTTGCAGCGCGAGTACAACATGGGTCTGATCCTGATCACCCACGACCTCGGCGTGGTCGCCGACGTCGCGGACAAGATCGCCGTGATGTACGCGGGGCGCATCGTCGAACGCGCCCCGGTCCACGAGCTGTACAAGCGCCCCGCGCACCCGTACACCAAGGGACTGCTGCACTCGATCCCGCGCCTGGACCAGAAGGGCCGGGAGCTGTACGCGATCAAGGGCCTGCCGCCCAACCTGACGCGTATCCCGTCCGGCTGCGCCTTCAACCCGCGGTGCCCGCAGGCGCAGGACATCTGCCGTACGGACATCCCGCCGCTGCACCCCGTCACCGAGCGGGACGGCGGCGAGCTGGCCGGCCGCGGCAGCGCGTGCCACTTCTGGAAGGAGACGATCCATGGCTGAGCTCAACAAGACCGACGAGCCGCAGGACGCCACGCCGAACGTCTCCGAGGTCGAGGTCGTCGACGCCCCCTCCGAGTCGGAGGCGGTCGCCGCGATCGAGGCGCCGGTCGAGCGGGGCGAGCCGATCCTGCAGGTGCGCAACCTGGTGAAGCACTTCCCTCTCACCCAGGGCATCCTCTTCAAGAAGCAGGTCGGGGCGGTCAAGGCGGTCGACGGTATCTCCTTCGACCTCTACCAGGGCGAGACGCTCGGCATCGTGGGCGAGTCCGGCTGTGGCAAGTCCACGGTCGCCAAGCTGCTGATGATGCTGGAGAAGGCGACCGCGGGCGAGATCTTCTACAAGGGCCAGGACATCACCAAGCTGTCCGGGCGTGCGCTGAAGGCGGTCCGCCGGAACATCCAGATGGTGTTCCAGGACCCGTACACCTCGCTCAACCCCCGTATGACGGTGGGCGACATCATCGGGGAGACCTTCGAGATCCACCCCGAGGTGGCGCCGAAGGGCGACCGCCGGCGCAAGGTCCAGGACCTGCTGGACGTCGTCGGTCTCAACCCGGAGTACATCAACCGCTACCCGCACCAGTTCTCGGGCGGTCAGCGCCAGCGCATCGGCATCGCCCGCGGCCTCGCGCTCAACCCCGAGATCATCATCTGCGACGAGCCGGTCTCCGCGCTGGACGTGTCCGTCCAGGCGCAGGTCATCAACCTGATGGAGAAGCTGCAGGACGAGTTCAACCTCTCCTACCTCTTCATTGCGCACGACCTGTCGATCGTCCGGCACATCTCGGACCGGGTCGGGGTCATGTACCTCGGCAAGATGGCCGAGATCGGAACCGACGAGCAGATCTACGATCACCCGACGCATCCCTACACCCAGGCGCTGCTCTCGGCGGTCCCGGTGCCGGACCCGGAGGCCCGTGAGGGCCGCGAGCGGATCATCCTGACCGGCGACGTGCCGTCCCCGGCCAACCCGCCCTCCGGCTGCCGCTTCCGTACCCGCTGCTGGAAGGCCCAGGACAAGTGTGCCGAGGAAGTGCCCTTGTTGGCGGTCCCCGCGCGCTTCGAGGGCGCGGACACCCCGGCGGCGCACGAGTCGGCGTGTCACTTCGCCGAGGAGAAGGACGTCGTCCACGCGGTGTGAGCCGTGGTTGGGACGGAGCTGTACCCGCCCACTGGGTCCGGCACCGACTTCGGTGCCGGACCCAGTGCTGCTTGCTTCAGTGGCAGCCCGCCGCGGTCGCGGGGCGCACGGTCTGCACCCCGCGCTCGCCCCGCCCGGAAGGACGAACCGGGGCAGGCCGGCGTCAGGAAAGGCGCAGATCGACCCAGGGGATGGTGTCGCCCGGCAGGAGGTACCGTTCGATCTCGACGAATCCGTGCTTCTTCGCGAACCGCAGCCCGTCCTCGTTGCAGGAGAGGACGACCGTCTCGATCGTTTTCGCGTTGAGCTTCCGCGCCCGGTCGACCCCTCGCCCATAGAGCTCGGTGCCGATCCCCTGGCCGCGGTGAGCGGCGAGCACCCGGGCGATCACGGTCGCCGTGAGCGTGTCGTCGGTCGGCGGGCGCACTGTGCTGCAACCGACCAGCACGTCATCGCAGTAGGCCACTTCGAGGTGATTGCGCTCGGCACGTTCCCGGACCTCGGCCATGGACAGGGCGTGAGTGGGAATGATCACGTTGTGGACATACTGCCAGTCTCTGAGACCGGCGTCGTCGCCCGGCTGCTGGATGCGAAGGTCAGACATCGACACAGCAAACACGAGGACCCTGCCGACAACAACCGCTTGTCCGCGGACGCATTCGACTCAACTGCGTTAACACCCAAGCAACTTCGCCGACCCGGTTCCGATATACGGACGCGTCAGGCTGGTCAGCGTACGGCCGTGCGGGTGCCGTAGACGGGCCGGGGCGCTGCGAGGTGCCCCGGCCCGTTGCAGTGTTCAGGCGGTCGTGATGCCCAGGGAGCGCTTCAGGAAGTCGACCTGGAGCAGAAGCAGGTTCTCGGCGACCTGTTCCTGGGGGGTGATGTGGGTCACGCCGGACAGCGGCAGCACCTCGTGGGGCCGGCCGGCCGCCAGCAGGGCCGAGGACAGGCGCAGGGCGTGGGCGACCACGACGTTGTCGTCGGCCAGGCCGTGCACGATCATCAGGGGCCGGTGCGGCTCGGCGGGGGAGGACAGGCCCTCGGCGGTGACCAGCGAGCTCTTCGCGTACGACTCCGGGTGTTCCGCCGGCGTGCCCAGGTAGCGCTCCGTGTAGTGGGTGTCGTACAGGGCCCAGTCCGTCACCGGCGCGCCCGCGATGCCCGCGTGGAAGACGTCCGGGCGGCGCAGCACCGCCAGGCCCGCCAGCCAGCCTCCGTAGGACCAGCCGCGGATCGCCACCCGGGACAGGTCCAGGGGGTGGCGCTTCGCGAGGTCCTCCAGCGCGTCCACCTGGTCGTCCAGCGACAGCGTGAAGTCGTGGTGGACCGCCTTCTCCCAGGCGGGGGAGCGGCCCGGCGTGCCCCGGCCGTCCGCGACCACCACCGCGAAGCCCTGGTCCGCGAACCACTGCGACGTGAGGTGCGCGTTGTGCGCGGCGACCACCCGCTGGCCGTGCGGCCCTCCGTACGGGTCCATGAGCACCGGCAGGGGGGTGTCACCGTCGTAGTCCCGAGGCATAAGCACGGCGCACGGGACGCGGCGTGCGCCCCCCTCGGTCAGTGTCACGCGGGGGGACATACCAGGATCTTCGGAATGGGACGGGACAGTCCTGGTCGGTTTTCCGTCGCGCAGAACCCGCACCAGCGAACCTGGCCGGTTCAGCGTCGCCGAGACCAGCACCGTCACCTTCCCGGCCCGCACCGCCGCGTGCACGCCCGGCTCCTGCGACACCCGCTCCACGCCCAGCTCGTTCACCCGGTACACGTGCACCTGGCCCGTCTCGGCGTCGGTGGCCTCCTCGCCCGCCGACGCCGAGACCAGCACGTCGTGGTCGGAGACGTCCAGCACGGCCCGGACATGCAACTGCGCTCCCGTGAGCGGCCGCTCCCCGACCGCCAGGACCCGCGCACCGCCCTCGTCGGCGATCCGCACCAGCTGCCCGGACGGGCTCCAGCACGGCACCCCGGGAAAAAGATCAAGCCATGTTCGATCTTCGTCGGCGTGCACCATCCGGGTCGCGCCCGAGTCCGGGTCCACGGCAAGGATCAGCTGACCGCGCTGGTCGCGCGCCTGTACGAGCAGCAGCGGCGCCCCCGCCGCTGACCAGTGGACATGCGCCAGGTACGGGTAGCGCGCCCGGTCCCAGGAGACCTCCGTGCGCAGCCCGTCCAGGCCGATCACGAACAGCCGCACCTCCGCGTTGCCGGTGCCCGCCGCCGGGTACGGCACCCGCTGCGGCTCGCGTTCCGGATGCGCGGGGTCGGCGATCCACCACCGCCGCACCGGCGTGTCGTCCACCCGCGCCATGAGCAGCCGGTCGGACTCCGGAGCCCACCAGAAGCCCCGCGAACGTCCCATCTCCTCGGCCGCGATGAATTCGGCCAGTCCGTACGAGACGTTCTCCGACTCCGGCTCGGCGAGCGCCCGGCCGCCCTCCCCCTCGGCGCCCACCACCCGCAGGGCGCCCTGCGCGACGTACGCGACGTGCCGCCCGTCGGGCGACGGACGCGGGTCGATCACGGGCCCCGGAGCGGGCAGTTCACGCGCCGTCCCGGCCCGCAGCTCGGCCGCGAAAAGCCGCCCTGACAAGGCGAAAGAGGCCAATTCGACGGCCGTGTCGGTGGCGTACCCGACGATGCCGGCCCCGCCCTCGCGGCTGCGTTCGCGCCGGGCCCGTTCCTCGGGTGAGAGGTCCTCCGAGGCGCCGCCCAGCAGGGCGCGCGGGTCGGCGGCCACCCGCTCCCCGCCCTCCTCCATGTCGAGGACCCAGAGCGAATTGGCCCGGTCCGTACCGGAACCGGAGCGCAGGAACACGACACGCGAACCGTCGGGCGCCACGGTGAACGAACGCGGCGCGCCGAGCGTGAAGCGCTGGGTACGGGCGTGCCGTCGGGGGAAGGAGTGAGGCTCGGTCGTCATGCCCTGACCATATTGGCCATGCGCCCCCTTGTGCGGCCGTGCGCCGATCGATGCGCGCAGCCGGATAGTTATGATCAATGTCGCATAGTGGGTATGAACCCGCTGGCTGCTGTACGGATTTGATGCCCCCATAGTCCGACCCCCCGCGCCCTTGTGGATCTTTGGAGGTGAGCCGCCGTGGCACTCTCGATTTCGGCGGTGGTGCTGCTGGCGATCATCGTCTTCCTACTCATCAAGAAGTCGGGGCTGAAGGCGGGGCACGCGATCGTCTGCATGCTGCTCGGCTTCTACCTCGCCTCCTCGACCGTCGCTCCCACGATCAACGAGCTGACGACGAACATCGCGGGGATGATCGGCAGCATCAAGTTCTGACCGTCGTGGCTTCCGGCCGGGGCTTCGGGTGAGACCCGGGACTCGGCCGGAGCGCGTGCCTCGTGCGCTTCAGGACCCGACCGCGTACGGCACGAAGTCGGCCCACGCGGCGGGGGTGAAGGCCAGGCGGGGACTTTCGACGTTCTTCGAGTCACGGACGTGGACGGTGCCGGGCTCGGTGGCGAGCTCCACGCACGAGTCGCCCTCACTGCTGCTGTAGCTGCTCTTGAACCACGCCAGGTCGGCGCCCCCGGACGAGATCTTGCGGCTCATGTCTCCCCCAGCAGTTGCTCGATGAATGCGGCCGACTCACGCGGCGGGAGGGCCTGCGCCGAAGCTTTCGCCTCACGCTCTACGTGGTCGGTGCCACGGTCCGCATCGAGCTCACCGACACGCGCGGCGACTGGCTGCCCGCGCTCCGAGCGCCTGATGCCGTGGCCGAGTCGGGTCGGGGTCTGCTGCTCGTCGAGGTACTGGGCCGACCGCTGGGGAGTGACCGAAGGGCAGTTCCCGCGCAAGACCGTCTGGGCCGAACTCAGCTTCACGCCACCGGAACCCGCACCCTCGCGCTCCGGTGCCGTCGGCGACTGAAAGACAAAGAACTTCGAGGGAAAGAACCCCACCAAGCCTCACCCCTCCCGTCCGTGGCCACGCTCACTCGGGCGGGTGAACATTTCCGGACTGGCTGGATTTGCGGCCCCCGAAGCCCGACGCTCAGCGCAACGCGCCACCACAACCGCAGACATGAAACGGCCCCCGCCGGGACGGCAATCCCAGTGCGAGGGCCTCACCACCGAGGAAGAGCGGAACTTCCTGATGGATACGCAGAACCCTAGCGTGCCCTCGCACGCCCAGGCCCGCGTTGCGGGCAACAAGCACCCGAACCGGCGGCCCGTCGCGGCCCGCCGCACGGGCGGCCTCCAACACGACAACATCCGCCACACCACCCGCTTCACAGTGATCGGCAACCACCTGGCCCAGCACAGGGAACTCTCGCTCCTCGCCATCGGGCTCGGCACGCACCTTCAGTCGCTGCCGAAGGGCGCCGCTGTCGATATCAAGACCCTCGCCGCCCGGTTCCCCGAGGGAGCGACCCGTATCGCTGCCGCTCTGCGCGAACTGGAGGACCACGGCTACCTGCGCCGCGAACGCGTCCGCACCTCCACGGGCCGCATCGTGACCCGCACGACCTCGTGCAATCAGCCGGCGGCGGCCCGCCACCGCCCCGAGGTCCACGACCACGCGGGAGCCCCCGACCAGGCGGAGGCCCGAACCGCGCCTGCACCACAGCAGCTGGAGGCGTGCGAGGAAGACCGGACGCATCCCACGCGGGCGGCGAGCAGGGAACGAGCACCCCGCAAGCCGCTCCCGGACGTACCGCGCCCCGCGTACCCCGCCCCCGCCCTCCTCCAGGCCGCCACCGACCTCCTCGCGGACCTCCACCGCCACGACCCCCGGCTGCTCCTCTCCGCCTGCGACACGGCCCACCTGGCCCCCGGCGTCGCCGCCTGGCTGGAGCGGGACGTCACCCCCGCCGCCGTACGCCGCGCCCTGACCGCCGACCTGCCGCCCGAGGGTGTACGACGGCCCGCCGCCCTCCTGGCCCACCGTATCGCCGCCCAGCTCCCGGCCCCGGCCCCGTTCCGGGCACCGGCCGTCGCCCCGCCGCCACCGGCACGGCACCCGATGCAGAACTGCGACGGCTGCGACCGCGGATTCCGCGCTCCCCGCTCCGGCCGCTGCCGCGACTGCCGCTCAGACCTCCAGGAGGCCGCCTAGCATGAACGTGACGATCCTTGCCCCTGGGCACAGACGACGAGGAGCGAGCGCCATGACCATCGCACCCGGCAACGCGCGGCGGGACGGCTCCCATCTGTACCGGGCCATGAGGGATGTCGTGCAGTCGATGGGCGACACCCTTCCCGGGAAGTTCGAAGTCACCAAGGAAGGGATCGTGCACGACATGATGTCGCCGGGGGGCCCGCACGAGGTCACGGCCGCGCACGTCAGCCGCCGTCTGGAGAAGGTCATGCCAGACGAGTTGCTGGCCCACAACGGCACACCTGACGTAGAAGACGTGCCCGAGGGCATCTTGCGGCACCCGGACGTGATGGTGATCGCCTGGGCTGATCTCGACGTAGAAGGCTCAGTCGACCCCCATACGGTCGTCGCCGCCATCGAGATCGTCTCCCGGTCCAACCCGGAGAACGACTGGGTGGGCAAGATGCGCGACTATCCACTGCTCGGCATTCCGATCTACGTGATCTTCGATCCCCGTACCGGCAGCGGTGCCGTCTTCACTGACATCCACTCCACCCCGGAAGGTCCTCGCTACGCGGTGCGCAAGAACTTCGTCTACGGCGAAGACGTCACCATCGGTGAGTGGACCATCTCCACGAGCGGTCTTCCGCGCTACCAGGACGACGGTGCAGAAGAGGCCGAGTCCTGAGGAGCGTGATCCGGACGCTGGGCGCGACGAACAGCGGTCCGGTGCCTCGTAGGCTGGTCCCATGACGGAACTGCCCGACCGGCGTCTGCTGCTGGTGCACGCGCACCCGGACGACGAGTCGATCAACAACGGCGCGACCATGGCCAGGTACGCGGCTGAGGGTGCCCACGTCACCCTGGTCACGTGCACCCTCGGCGAACGCGGCGAGGTCATCCCGCCCGAGCTCGCGCACCTGACGGGTGCCGCCCTGGGCCAGCACCGCCGCCGTGAGCTCACCGCCGCCATGGCCGGGCTCGGCGTCCGGGACTTCCGCCTGCTCGGCGGCGCCGGGCGCTACAGCGACTCCGGGATGACGGGCCTGCCCGACAACGACGACCCCGCCTGCTTCTGGCAGGCCGACGTCGACGAGGCCGCGGCGCACCTCGTCGAAGTGATCCGCGAAGTACGCCCCCACGTCCTCGTCACCTATGACGACAACGGCGGCTACGGCCACCCCGACCACATCCAGGCCCACCGCGTCGCGATGCGTGCCGCGGACCTGTCCGCCGACGCCGGCCTGCCGATCCCCAAAATCTACTGGAACCGGGTCCCCCGGCCGGTTGTGGAGGAGTCCTTCGCGCGGCTCCGGGAGGACCTGCCGGGCACGCCCTTCGCCAAGGCCGCCGACGTCGACGACGTACCGGGTGTCGTGCCCGAGGAGCGGATCACCACCGTGATCGACGGCACCGCCCACGCCGCCGCCAAGGCCGCCGCGATGCGCGCCCACGCCACGCAGATCACTGTGGCCGAGCCGTACTTCGTGCTGTCCAACGAACTCGCCCAGCCGATCCTCACGACCGAGTACTACGAGCTGGTGCGAGGCGAGCGGGGCCCCGGCGAGCGGGAGACGGACCTGTTCGCCGGTGTCGAGGAGACCTCATGAGCGACCGGACGTCCATGCTCGCCCAGCCGATGCGGCCGCCCACCGCCGGACGCGTCGGCGCCTGCCTGGCGTTCTTCGTGCTCGGCGCCGTGACCGGCGTGGCCGGGGCGCTGGTGCAGCCCGGGTGGTTCCCGGGTGGACTGCTGCTCGCGCTGGCCGGTGAGGCCGGAGCCGTCCTGGGCGCCACGCGCGTCATCCGCGGCCGGGCCGGGGGCGTCGCGGCCGCCGCGGGCTGGATGCTCGCCGTCGTCCTGCTCACCGCCAGCCGCCCCGAGGGCGACTTCCTCTTCGCCGCGGGGAGCGGCTCCTATCTCTTCCTGCTCGGAGGCATCGCCGTGGCTGTGATCTGCGCCACCCTTGCCCCGGGGCGGCAACCGGACGGCGATCCCGTCCGACTTGCCAAGTGACGTACCACTTCGCCAGGACGTGGCCGTGGGGGTCCGGTGTGAGTTTCCCCGGCGGTCACGGGATACGGGCGAGAAGTGGCCAGTATGGTGGTGCGCGCCGCCGAGCTGCCCGCGTGAGGTCGTGTCGGGCGGCGGAGCCAACCGGGAGAACCTGCCTTGAGTCGTGAAACTGACACTCCGTCCTCCGGGCCCAACGGGCGCGGCGGAGCCGCCTACCCGTCGGGTACGCCGCCGTACGGGACCCCGACGGTCTCCGACGCCGGTACGGACGCGGGCCGTTCCGCCACGCGGCCGGAGGAACGCAAGACCGAGACCACGCTGACGACCCGGATCCGGATCAACATCCCCGGGTCGCGGCCCATTCCGCCCGTGGTGGTGCGCAAACCCGTCGCGGAGGCGGAGAGCTCGGCCGACACCGACACGCACGGTGAGACCTCGACGGCGCCGGGCGCCGCCCCGTCCACGCGAACGGGCACGGGCACGGGCACGGGCACGGGCACGGTCGAGCCTCCCGCCGACCCCGCGCAGCCGGGCGACGACAAGCCGGCCAGCGACTGGTTCGCACCCCGCAAGTCCGGCGGAGGCAAGGGCGGTCCGGGCAGCGGGTCCAGCAACGGGGCCGGGCTGCCGGGCGGTTCGGGTCCGGCGGCGGGCGGTTCCGGTGCCGGCACGTCCGGTGGGGCCCGGCCGGGTGCCGGGCGGCCCGGAGGCGTGGTCGGCTCCATGGGCGCGCCGGGCGGCTCCCGGTCCGGCGGTACGAACGGCGCCGGGCTCCCCGGCGGCGCGACCGGCGGCCCCGTCGCGCCCGGGCACGGCGGCGGCACCGGCTCCTTCGACGTCACCGAGGCCTTGGCGGCGGGCCCGCTGGGCAACGGCTCGCGTCCCGCCCCGGGCGGCGGCGAACAGCGCCGCGACGACCTGCCGTACTTCTCGGAGAACGGCCGCGACGGGCAGGACGGCAACGGCGGTCGGTCCGGCCCGGGCACCGCCAACGGCTACGGCGGCCCCGGATCCCAGGGCCCGGCCGGCCCGACGGGCGGACCGGTCACGGGTGACGGCCCGATGGTGCCGTCGGCGGGTGGAACGGGCGGCTTCGACGAGCCGGGCGGCCCGGGTGGCCCGGGCGGCTTCAACGCCCCCGCGGGCCCGGGCGGACCCGGAGTTTTCAACGCACCCGGCGGCCCCGGCAACCCGGGCGCCCCAGGCGGCTTCGGCAACGAGCCGGGCGTCCCTGGAACCTTCAGTGCTCCCGGTGCTCCCGGTGCTCCCGGCGGCCCTGGCGGTTTCGGTGAGCCGGGGAGGCCTGGTGGCCCCGGGGCCTTCAACGAGTCCGGTGCCCCTGGCGGCCCTGGCGGTTTCGGTGACCCTGGCAGGCCCGGTGGCCCTGAGGCCTTCAACGAGCCCGGCCGTCCCGGCGGCCCTGGCGGCCCTGGCGGCTTCGGCGACCCGGGCCGCACCGGTGCTCCCGGGGCCTTCAACGAGCCCGGCCGTCCCGGCGGCCCTGGAGCCCCCGGCGCCTTCAACGACCCCGGCCGGCCGGGAGGCCCCGGCGCACCCGTCGGCCCCGGAGCCATAGGCGGCGGCACGGGCGCCTCGGGCGGCTCCGCCGGTACGGGCGTACCCGGAGCTCCTGGCGGCCCCGCGGGCCCGGGCGCCCAGGGCGGCACCACCGCTCCCGGCGCCGCAGGCCCCCGCCCCGGTGGCGGCATGAGCGACGACACCGCCATCCTCACCCCGCAGAAGCCGGCCCCGGACGGCCAGGGCTTCGGCCCCCGGCACGACAACGTCTCCGGGCACACCGTCACCAGCGGCATCCCCGTCGTACCGCCCGGCGCGGCCTCGCCGTTCGGCCCGGGCGCGCCCGGTGACGGTCCGGTGCCGCACACGGCTCCGAAGTTGCCCGAGCCGGTCTCCCCGCCCCCGGCGGGCTCCTCGAAGGCGCCGAAGAAAAAGGGGCGCAGCAAGCTCGTGCTGCTGGCCGTCGGCGTGGTCGTCCTCGCCGGTGGTGTCTACGGCGCCGGCCTGCTGATGAACCGCACCGACGTGCCCAAGGGCACCACCGTGCTCGGCGTCGACATCGGTGGCACCACCCGCGACGGCGCGGTCAAGAAGCTCGACGAGGCCTTCGACGGCAATGCGGGCAAGCCGCTGAAGCTGTCGGTGGGCGGCAAGGCCGTCAGCCTCGACCCGGACAACGCGGGCCTGCAGTTCGACATGGACGCCACGGCCGACGCGGCGGCGAAGAGCGACTACAACCCGGTCTCCGTGATCGGCTCCCTCTTCGGCGAGCATCGTGTCGTCACGCCGGTCATGCCCGTCGACGAGGAGAAGCTGCACGCCTCTCTGGAGGACGCCGTAGGCGGCTCCGGCGCGTCGACCGACGGCACGATCGAGTTCAAGGGAGGCAAGGCCGTCCCCGTGTACGGCAAGGTGGGCAAGGGCATCGACCTCGCCAAGGCGACGACGACCGTGGAGCAGGCATACCGCTCCCAGGTGGAGACCGGCACGGCCGGCACGGTGAACCTGCCGACCACCACCCGGCAGCCGACCGTCTCGAACGCCGAGGTCGACCGGGTGCTGAAGGACTTCGCCCAGCCCGCGATGTCGGCCAAGGCCATCGTGCAGACCGACGCGGCGCACAGCATCCCGTTCGGCGCGTTGTCCCTGCCGAAGATCCTGAGCTTCAAGGCCGTCGACGGCAAGCTGGTGGACACCTACAACCTCAAGGCGCTGCAGGAGGCATACGGCCAGACCTTCGAGGGCGTGCAGATCGAGGGCGCGAGCGGCAAGCGGGACGTCACGCCGCAGGACGTCGTCACGGCGCTGCGCGAGGCCCTGCGTGGCAAGACCCCGGCGGAGCGCATCGGAGTCATCGACACCAAGCCGAACTGACCTCCGGCCACCCGCCGCACGAGAGCCCCTGCCCGGTGAGGGCAGGGGCTCTCCTCGTCACCTCGCAGACATGACAACTGTCATGCGGCACTCCGGACGCCCGGCACTGCCCCCGCCGGCTCCCCCGAAGCCACGATGTCCGTATGACAACGACAGCCTCCGTGGTCGAGTTCGACCAGGTGAGCAAGGCATACGACGCCGTCCGCGCCGTGGACGGACTGACCCTCGACCTCAGCCCGGGGCAGACCGTCGCCCTGCTCGGCCCCAATGGCGCCGGCAAGTCCACCACCCTCGACCTGCTGCTCGGCCTCAAGAAGCCCGACAGCGGCACGGTCCGGCTCTTCGGCACCAGCCCCCGGGACGCCGTCGTCGCCGGACGCGTGGGCGCCATGCTGCAGAGCGGCGGCCTCATGGGCGAGGTCACGGTCGCCGAACTCGTGCGGCTCGCCTGCGACCTGCACCCGAAGCCGTACCGGCCCTCCGAGGTGCTGTCCCGCGCGGGCATCGCGCAGATCGCCGACCGCAAGGTCGACAAACTCTCCGGCGGCCAGGCACAGCGCGTCCGCTTCGCCCTGGCCACCGCGGGCGACAGCGACCTCATCGTCCTGGACGAGCCCACCACCGGCATGGACGTCACCACCCGCCAGGCCTTCTGGGCCACCATGCGCGAGCAGGCCGACCAGGGCCGGACCGTCCTCTTCGCCACCCACTACCTCGAAGAGGCCGACACCGTCGCCGACCGGGTCCTCGTCCTGCACCGCGGCCGGCTCCTCGCCGACGGCACGGCCACCGAGATCAAGGCCAGGGCGGGCGCCCGCCGGGTCTCCTTCGACGTGGAGGGCGCCATCGACGAGCCCGCCCTGCGCGCCCTGCCGTTCCTGACCGGGATCGACATCTCCGGCCGGACCGTGCGCATCCAGTCCGCCGACGCCGACGCCACCGTCCACGCCCTGTACGGCCTGGGCGTCTACCCCCGCAACCTCGAAGTGGCCGGGCTCGGCCTGGAGCAGGCCTTCGTCGCCATCACCACCGCCGAGGAGGCGAAGTCCCGGTGAACAGCCTGATCAAACTGGAACTCACCCGCGCCCTGCGCAACCGCAAGTTCCTCTTCTTCTCCGTGATCTACCCGGCGGTGCTGTTCCTGATCGTCGCGGGCAACGCCGACAGCACCGCGAAGGTCCCGGGCACGGGCCTGACCCTCCCGACCTACATGATGGTGTCCATGGCGTCCTTCGGCGCCCTCACGGCCGTCCTCATGGGCAACAGCGAGCGCATCGCCAAGGAGCGCGAGTGCGGCTGGGTGCGGCAGCTGCGCCTGACCACGCTGCCGGGCCGCGGCTACGTCCTCGCCAAGACCGCGAGCGCCGCCGTCGTCAGCCTGCCGTCCATCGTCATCGTCTTCGCCGTCGCCGCGGCCGTGAAGGACGTACGCCTGGACGCCTGGCAGTGGCTCGCCCTCACCGGCGCGATCTGGGCCGGCAGCCTCGTCTTCGCCGCGCTCGGCGTCGCCATCGGCTACCTGGCCGGCGGGGACGCGGTCCGCCCGATCACGATGATCACCTACTTCGGCCTGTCCATGCTGGGCGGCCTGTGGATGCCCACGACGACCTTCCCGGACTGGCTCCAGGACATCGCGAAGTGGCTGCCCACCCACGCGTACGCTGCCCTCGGGCAGGCCATCGAGCAGAGCCGCGCCCCGCACGTCCAGGACCTCGCCGTACTCGTGGTGTCCTTCGTCCTGTTCGCGGGCGGCGCGGCCTGGCTGTACCGAAAGGACACCCTGAAGGCGTGAGCGACGTCGAGGTCGTCGGTATCGGGCAGCGCCCGGTCAACCGCAGACAGCGGTTGGTGAAGACGCTGTGGATCGGCATCTGGCTGGCCTACCTGAGCGCACCCGTCACCGACCTGCTGCACGGCGGCCACAGCACGGGCGTCCGGATCCTCGGCTGGCTGGGCCTGGCCGCCTTCGTCACCTGGTACATGCTGCTGGTCTTCCGCACCGGGCGCGGCGAGCGCAACGCCCTGGTGCTCGGCTCGCTCGGGGTCCTCGCGGCCCAGTCCACGCTCCTCGCCCTCACCCTGGGCCGCGAGTGGCTGGTGCTGTTCGTGTACGTCTCGATCGCGTCCGGCGCGGCCCTGCCGCTGCGCGTGGCCCGCTGGACGATCCCGGGCACGTGCGCGCTGCTGACCGCCGTCGCGCTCGCGGTGCCGGGCGGCCACTTCTACCTGGCGAGCCTCCTCATTCCGGCCCTGCTCGGCGGCTTCGCGATGACCGGCGTGCGCGAACTCGTGCGGACGACCATCGCCCTGCGCGAGGCCCGCGCCACCGTCGCCCAGCTCGCCGCCAACGAGGAACGCCTGCGCCTGGCCAGGGACCTGCACGACCTGCTCGGCCACTCGCTCTCCCTGATCACGCTCAAGAGCGAGCTCGCCGGCCGGATGCTGCCCGCCCGCCCCGACGAGGCCGCCCAGCAGGTCGCCGACATCGAGCAGGTCAGCCGCCAGGCCCTCGTCGACGTGCGCGAGGCCGTCACCGGCTACCGGCGCCCCCGCCTGAACGCCGAACTCGCCGGTGCCCGGGTCGCCCTGACCGCGGCCGGCGTCACCGCCGCACTGCCCGCCGAGCCCGGCCTCGCCGGTGTGCCCGAGGTGAGCGAGTCGGCTCTCGCCTGGGCACTGCGCGAGGCGGTCACGAACGTCGTACGGCACAGCGGCGCCCGCCACTGCTCGGTCGAGCTGCTGCGCCGCCAGACCCTCGACGGCCCGGTGCTGGAACTCACCGTCGAGGACGACGGCTCGGGCGGCCCGGGCACCGGCCACGGAAACGGCCTCACGGGCCTCACCGAACGGCTCACCAAGGCCGGGGGCACCCTGGAGGCGGGCCCGCTCAAGCACGGTTTCCGCCTGGTCGCCCGGGTGCCGACGGCCGGACCGGCGGACGTAGGATCCCCGGCATGAGCCGCACGATCAAGGTCCTGCTCGCCGAGGACCAGTCGATGGTCCGCGAGGCCCTGGCCGCTCTGCTCGGCCTGGAGGAGGACATCGAGGTCGTCGCCCAGGTGGCCCGCGGCGACGAGGTCCTGCAGGCGGCCCGCGCACACGCCGTGGACGTGGCCCTCCTGGACATCGAGATGCCCGGCGCGACGGGCATCGAGGTCGCGGCCCGCCTGCACGCCGAACTCCCGGCCGTGAGGCTGGTCATCCTCACCACCTTCGGTCGCCCGGGCTACCTGCGCAGCGCCATGGAGTCGGGCGCCGACGCGTTCCTGGTCAAGGACGCCCCCGCCGCCCAGCTCGCCGAGGCGATCCGCAAGGTCCTCACCGGCGAACGCGTCATCGACCCGACGCTCGCGGCAGCGGCCCTGGCGGAGGGCGCGAACCCGTTGACGGACCGCGAACGAGAAGTCCTCCGCGCGGCGGCGGACGGCTCCACCAACGCCGAACTGGCAGCATCCCTGCACCTCTCGCAGGGCACGGTCCGCAACTACCTCTCCACGGCGATCCAGAAACTGGCGGTGAGAAACCGAACGGAGGCGGTCCGAGCAGCGCGGGAAAAGGGCTGGTTGTGAACCGACCTTCCTGGGGGCGCGGGGAACTGCGCGACAAGCCCAGACGAACCCGCACCCGCCCGGCAACCCTGAGCCTCACGGCGAGAAGGCGTCAGTTGAGCATCGCCCGGGCCGCAAAAGCCTCCCCCCGCACCCGCTCCGCCGCAGCCTCGTCCACGGCCTCCACCACCTTCGCGTAGGCCTCCAACTCCGAGGCCCCGCCCAGGAACTCCCCGCGCTGCACGAGCAACCGCGCCCGCTCGTACCGCAACCGCGCCGGATGCGAAGGCAACAACAGCGACAACTCCACCGCCCACAACGCCACATCCGACCGCTCGGGACGGGCAGCGGCCCACGCCCGCACGTTGTTCAGGATCCGCAGCACCACATCCAGCGGATCCGCCGGCCGCAGCATCGCCGCATCCAGCTGAGCCCCCGTCGCCCCGGCCACCAGCAGTTCCGCATCCGTCCCGCTCAGCACCCGCCCCCCGTCGAACGGGTCGGCCAGCACCCGCCCCTCGTCGGGCCCGAACCCGACCACGAAATGCCCCGGCAGGGCCACCCCGCACACCGGCGCCCCCGCCCGCCGGGCCACCTCCATCCACACCACGGACAGCAGGATCGGCAACCCCCTGCGCCGCACCAGCACCTCATGCAGCAGCGAGGACTCCAGGCGCTGATAGTCGCCGGGGGCGCCGTGAAACCCCATCCGCTCACCGAGCAGTTCCCGCAGGGCGACCGCCCAGGCCCGGGGCCCGGCGGGCCGGTACGGCAGCAGCCCGGCCAGCCGGTCCAGCTCGATCTGCGCGGTGTCCAGGCCCGCCTCGTCCAGCTCCCCGTCCGCCTCCGCGCCCACCAGCAGGCACAGCGTCGACAGATCGGGCCGCTCGGACCGGGCCTCTTCGGCGAAGCGCCGCCGCAGCTCGGCGGAACGCTCGGGGGACGGGGGAAACGGGGGACGCATAGCTGGCTCGTGCCCTCTCACGACGAATCGGTCACCGGCCGGTGCCGGTGGTCGTCCGGCGCCCGGTAGTGGTGGTAGGCGTGGTGCGCGGCGAAGCCCATCCCGGCGTACAGCGCCCGCGCTCCCGCGTTGTCGGCCTCGACCTGGAGCCACGCGGCCGACGCGCCCTCGTCGAGGGCCCGCCGGGCCAGCGCGGCCATCACGGCCGTGCCCAGCCCCTGCCGCCGCAGGGCCGGATCGACCTCGACGGCGGCGAATCCGGCCCACCGCCCGTCGACGACACACCGCCCGATGGCGGCCGGAGGCGCCTCCCCGGTCTCCCCGGACACGGTCGCGAACCACACGGAGGGCCCGCTGTGCAGCACCCGCAGCGCCACCTCGCTCACGCCCTTGCGCTGGTAGCGGGCCAGCCAGCCCTCACCGGCCTCCCGGGACAGCACGACCCCCGCCGGATCACCCCGGTCGGCGACCGGCGCCAGCGGCCCGGCCCACAGCTCGGCGGTCACCTCCCGCACCCAGCCCCGCTGCTCCAGCTCGGCGCAGAGCAGCTCCTGCGTGCCCTCGGCACCGGTCGCGGCCTGGACGTAGGCCGGCAGTCCGCGTTCGCCGTACCACCGCCGTACGGCGTCGAGCGCCTCGTCCAGCGGCACGCCCGGCGCGCCCAGCGGCAGCACCGAGTTGGCCCGCCGCGTGAACCCGGACGCGGCCCGCAGCTCCCACGCGCCGAGCCGCTCGCTCTCCACGGGCCGCCAGGCCCGTGCGGCGACCCGGGCCAGCTCCTCGTAGGCGGCGGCCGGGCCGCGGCGACGCGCCGGTGCGGCGGGCACGGTCTTGCCCGCGACCAGCGCGGATTCCGCGATACGGACGCTCTCGCCACTCTTGCGTGTGATCAGCAGCACACCATTGTCCCAAAATGTGAGAACACCGACCGTGTCGGTGAATCTCTCACCCGGAGCCTCATGTTCGGTCAAGCTCCGCACTGAGACCCGTTTGCCCACGTCAGCAGCGGTGATACGGACCTCGAGTCGCCCGGCGGCAGAGAATTCCACAGGTCAGTTCACCCCTCCTGTTCGGATCATGCCCAGGAACGGAGATACTAGGGGCGGGCATCGACGACGCCGCGCTCCCGCGCGCCAGGCGGCGGAGCCTGAGGAGGCCCGCCAGCGCCCTATCGAGGAGGAACGACAGCGTGACCTACGTCATCGCGCAGCCTTGTGTCGACGTCAAGGACAAGGCGTGCATCGAGGAGTGCCCGGTCGACTGCATCTACGAGGGCCAGCGGTCCTTGTACATCCACCCGGACGAATGCGTCGACTGTGGTGCCTGTGAGCCGGTCTGCCCGGTCGAGGCGATCTTCTACGAGGACGACACTCCCGAGGAGTGGAAGGACTACTACAAGGCGAACGTCGAGTTCTTCGACGAGCTCGGTTCGCCCGGCGGAGCCAGCAAGCTGGGGCTGATCGAGCGCGACCACCCCTTCGTCGCCGCGCTGCCGCCGCAGAACCAGTAAGAGCGGCCCGCACGAGCGCCGCCTCGGTCCCGTACGGCCCGATCAGCCCGTTGATCGCCGTACGGGTCCGAGGCGTTTGCCGTAACCGGCTCGTCGGACCAGAAAGTGAGCCAGAACCCGTGTCCGCAGTCTCCGACCGCCTCCCCACGTTCCCCTGGGACAAGCTGACCCCGTACAAGGCCACGGCCGCCGCCCACCCGGACGGCATCGTCGACCTGTCCGTCGGCACCCCGGTCGACCCGGTCCCCGAGCTGATCCAGAAAGCGCTGGTCGCCGCGGCCGACTCGCCGGGCTATCCGACGGTCTGGGGCACGCCCGAGCTGCGCGACGCGATCACCGGCTGGGTCGAGCGCCGCCTCGGCGCCCGGGAGGTCACCCACCGCCACGTGCTGCCGATCGTCGGATCCAAGGAACTCGTCGCCTGGCTCCCGACCCAGCTGGGCCTCGGCCCCGGCGACCGGGTGGCCTACCCGCGCCTGGCCTACCCGACCTACGAGGTCGGCGCCCGGCTGGCCCGGGCCGAGTACGAGGCCTACGACGATCCGACGGAGCTGGACCCCGAGGGCCTGAAGCTCCTCTGGCTGAACTCCCCGTCCAACCCCACGGGCAAGGTCCTCTCCAAGGAGGAGCTGACCCGGATCGTCGCCTGGGCCCGCTCGCACGGCATCCTGCTCTTCTCCGACGAGTGCTACCTGGAGCTGGGCTGGGAGGCCGATCCGGTCTCGGTGCTGCACCCGGACGTAAGCGGCGGCTCGTACGACGGCATCGTCTCCGTCCACTCCCTCTCCAAGCGCTCGAACCTCGCGGGCTACCGCGCGGCCTTCCTGGCCGGTGACCCGGCGGTCCTCGGCCCGCTGCTGGAGATCCGCAAGCACGGCGGCATGATGACGTCGGCTCCGACGCAGGCGGCGGTGATCGCGGCCCTCGGCGACGACGACCACGTGCGCGTCCAGCGCGAGCGCTACGCGTCCCGCCGCGAGCTCCTGCGCGAGGCCCTCCACACCCATGGCTTCCGCATCGAGCACAGCGAGGCCAGCCTCTACCTGTGGGCCACGAGGGGCGAGTCCTGCTGGGATACGGTCGCCCACCTCGCGGAACGCGGCATCCTCGTGGCACCGGGCGACTTCTACGGCCCGGCGGGCGCGGAGTTCGTCCGCGTGGCTCTGACGGCGACGGACGAGAGGGTGGCGGCGGCGGTACGGCGTCTGTGACCGCCGCCGCGGTGAGCGCATACCGAAGGGGCCCGGGGAAGTTTCCCCGGGCCCCTTCGGCCGTCGGATCCGGCGTCAGCCGACCGGCAGGCCCTTCGTCGGAAGGCTGCCCGTGGACGGCACGCCACCCTTCGCCAGGGAGTCCGTCGGCAGACCACCCTGGGCCGAACCGGTGGCCTCACCGACGAGCTGCCCGGCGGAGCCCGCCGCCTCACCGGCCGCCTTCTGCGCGACGGGCGTGGCCTTCTTGACCGTCTTGCCGCCGAGCTTGCCCGCGGCCGGCACCGCCTTCTTGACGGTCTTGCTGCCGGTGTCACCCGCGGTCTTGGTGACGTTCGTCGCCGCGCCGTCGACGGTCTTGCCGACGTTCGCCCCGTCCAAGGCGGTCAGCCCGCCGAGGTTCGGGTTGGCCGGCAGCTCGGGGGCCGCACTGGCGGAGCCGGCCGCACCGACCCCGGCGGCCGCTCCCGCAGCGACGATCAGCGCGGCACGGGCGATCCGGCGGGTCAGGGGGAGGGACATGGTGCTCCTTCGACGGGAGAGAACAGAGGTTCGTGAAGTGTCCGACCGGCACCGGGAGTTGATCGACTGGCTGTGATCGCCCCGGCTCGGACGCAGTGACTACCGCTTGAAACCCGCGAAAGTTGCGGCGCCGCAACGTAAAGAGTTGGTAATGCGTCGCATAATCGGCTACGGACAAACGGGCAAAAAGGTCGCCGCCGGAAAGCCCGCCGAATCCTTCCAGCCCTGTGCGCCCAAGGGTTTCCGGAGTTTCCGGGTGAGGGCACGAAAACCTGCGCACACCGTCGGCGCGGAGCCGCACGGGTAACCCCCAAGGGTGAGTTACCGTACCCCTGCGCGATCTAGCGCATCGTGACAATACGGACGGCGTCCGCGTCACGTTCCGCACCCGCGGTGCCCTTCTCCGCGGCGGTGCGCCATGTGCCGACGGTGTTTCCGGCGACCCACTCCCGACCCGCGTAGGTGACGCGCGCGATGTGCAGCTCGGAGGCGTTGGCCACGGCCCAGTGGGCCAGCTGCCAGCCGCGCTGGTCCAGGCTCCGCCCGGCCGCGGAGCTGGTGTCGGCGGTCACCGGCAGGGTCACGGTCCGCCCGCCGGTTGCGCCCGTACCGCTCGGGGACGGTGTCGGCGTGGCCGTCGACGAGCCGCCCACCTCGGCACCGGCCGGCTCCAGCACATCCCGCCCGAAGTCCCGCACGAGCGCGGCACGCACCCCGTCGGGGCCCGAGGCCCGGGTCGCGGCCGGGCGGCCCTCGCAGGTCAGCGTGGCCGCGGACTGCCCGGTGAGGGCCGCGGCGAGCAGCGCGGCGTCCGGCTCGTGCTTGGCATAGGCCTGCGGGAAGCCGCTGCGCTGCACACGCTGCGCGGCGACGGTGAGCGGCAGCCGGGTGTACCCGGGCACCTTGACCAGGTGGTCGTAGAACTCACCGGCCGAGTACGTCGGGTCCATGATCTCCTTCGGTGTTCCCCAGCCCTGCGAGGGCCGCTGCTGGAACAGGCCGAGGGAGTCCCGGTCGCCGTGCTTGATGTTGCGCAGGGCCGACTCCTGCAGCGCGGTCGCCAGCGCGATGGTCACGGCCCGCTCGGGCAGGCCGCGCGCGGTCCCCACGGCGGTGATCGTCGCCGCGTTCACCGCCTGCTCCGGCGTGAACTCGTACGACGCCCCGTCGCCCTTGCCGGAGACGACCTTGCAGCCCGGTCCGCCCGAGCCCCCGGTCACGTACTGCACGAGGAGATAGCCGGCGACCGCGAGCAGGGCCACGAAGGCGGCCCCGCATCGGAAGAGGCGGCCACGACGCTTGGGAGAGGACGACTCTGGCACGCCGTACAAGGTACTGGAGAGTACGGAGTGGCATGAGCAGGGTGTGGACAGTGAGGCCGCGGCCTGGCGCGTTAGGGTCGACGGCATGGCCGACACCTCGCTTGACCTCACGCTGGACGCCGCGGAGCTCACCGCCCGGCTCGTCGACTTCCGCTCCGAGAGCGGCACCGAGAAGCCCCTGGCCGACGCGATCGAGACCGCGCTGCGTGCGCTGCCCCATCTGAGGGTCGACCGGTACGGCAACAACGTGGTGGCCCGCACGAACCTCGGGCGCGCGGAGCGGGTGATCCTGGCCGGCCACATCGACACCGTCCCGATCGCGGACAACGTCCCCTCCCGGCTCGACGAGGACGGCGTCCTGTGGGGCTGCGGCACCTGCGACATGAAGTCGGGCGTGGCCGTGCAGCTGCGCATCGCGGCCACGGTCCCGGCCCCCAACCGCGACCTGACCTTCGTCTTCTACGACAACGAGGAGGTCGCCGCGGAGCTGAACGGCCTCAAGCACGTCTCCGAGACGCACCCCGAGTGGCTGGAGGGCGACTTCGCGGTGCTGCTGGAACCGTCGGACGGCCAGGTCGAGGGCGGCTGCCAGGGCACGCTGCGGGTGCTGCTGAAGACCACGGGCGAGCGGGCCCACTCTGCGCGCGGCTGGATGGGCTCCAACGCGATCCACGCCGCGGCCCCGATCCTCGCCCGCCTGGCCTCCTACGAGCCGCGCCGGCCCGTGATCGACGGCCTGGAGTACCGCGAGGGCCTGAACGCGGTCGGCATCGGCGGGGGAGTGGCCGGCAACGTCATCCCCGACGAGTGCGTCGTCACCGTCAACTTCCGCTACGCGCCCGACCGCACGCCCGAGGAGGCCGTCGCCCACGTCCGGGAGGTCTTCGCGGACTGCGGGGTCGAGGAGTTCGAGGTCGTCGACCACAGCGGCGCGGCGATGCCCGGTCTGTCCCATCCGGCGGCGAAGGCGTTCATCGAGGCGGTCGGCGGCACCCCGATGCCGAAGTACGGCTGGACGGACGTCTCCCGCTTCTCCGCGCTCGGCGTCCCCGCGGTCAACTACGGCCCCGGCAACCCCCACCTGGCGCACAAGCGGGACGAGCGCGTGGAGATCGCGAAGATCCTCGCGGGCGAGGAGCGCCTCAGGAACTGGCTGACCGCCTGACCCCGCCGGGACGTCATCGTGTTTACGGCGCTTCATCGCGGACATGCTCACGTCCCTCGTTCGTAACCCGCGTAGATCTACGCTGAGGTGGCAAGACAGGCACGACGGAGGGAGCGCACATGGCGACCGGCAACCCCGAGGGGAAGAAGCAGCCGCCGGACGAACAACGCCTGGGCCCGGTCCTCCGCAGACGGGACCAGGTGCAGTCGGCGACGACCGACCAGCGCCTGCTGGACGAACGCGCTCCCTCCGACTGGGTCCACACCGACCCCTGGCGCGTGCTGCGCATCCAGTCGGAGTTCATCGAGGGCTTCGGCACGCTCGCCGAGCTCCCGCCTGCGATCAGCGTGTTCGGCTCGGCCCGGACACCTGCGGACTCACCCGAGTACGAGGCGGGCGTCCGGCTGGGCCGGGGCCTGGTCGAGGCGGGCTTCGCCGTCATCACCGGCGGCGGCCCGGGCGCGATGGAGGCGGCCAACAAGGGCGCCGTCGAGGCGAAGGGCATCTCGGTCGGCCTCGGTATCGAGCTGCCGTTCGAGCAGGGCCTGAACCCTTACGTCGACATCGGTCTGAACTTCCGCTACTTCTTCGTCCGGAAGATGATGTTCGTCAAGTACGCCCAGGGCTTCGTCGTGTTGCCCGGCGGCCTCGGCACCCTCGACGAACTCTTCGAGGCCCTCACCCTCGTCCAGACCCAGAAGGTCACCAGCTTCCCCATCGTCCTCTTCGGCACCGAGTACTGGGGCGGCCTGGTCGGCTGGCTCCGCGACACGGTGATCGCCCAGGGCAAGGCGGCGGAGAAGGACCTGCTGCTGTTCCACGTGACGGACGACGTGGACGAAGCGGTGGCCCTGGTGTCGAAGGAGGCCGGCCGCTAGAGGGGCTTCGAGCCGGGGTTTCCTGTCCGGCCGATGCGGGCGGCGAGTGGGCGTAGGGCCGGGGGACCAGGGGGCGGACCCCCTGGTACTCGGGCCCGGCAAGGAAGTGGCTAAGCCAACCCGCGCCGGGCAACGGCAGGAGCCCGATGCCCCGCGATCGCCGAGACCATGTCCAGCACCTGCCGCGTCTCGGCGACCTCGTGCACCCGGTACACCCGCGCCCCCAGCCACGCGGACACCGCCGTCGTCGCCAGCGTCCCCACGACCCGTTCCTTCACGGGCCGGTCCAGCGTCTCTCCCACGAAGTCCTTGTTGGACAGCGACACCAGCACCGGCCACCCCGTGGCGACCATCTCGTCCAGCCGCCGCGTCGCCTCCAGGCTGTGCCGCGTGTTCTTCCCGAAGTCGTGCCCCGGGTCGATCATGATCGACTCCCGCGGCACCCCCAGCGCCAGCGCCCGCTCGGCCAGCCCGACCGTGACGTCCAGGATGTCCGCCATGACATCGTCGTAGGCGATCCGGTGCGGCCGTGTCCGCGGCTCCGCCCCGCCGGCGTGCGTACACACCAGCCCCACCTGATACCGCGCGGCGACCTCCGCGAGGCCCGGATCGACACCGCCCCACGCGTCGTTCAGCAGATCGGCCCCGGCCTCGCACACGGCCCGGCCGACCTCGGCCCGCCACGTGTCCACGCTGATGATCACGTCAGGGAACCGCCGCCGCACCTCCGCCACGAACCCGACCGTCCGCCGGGCCTCCTCCTCGGCCGTGACCTCCTCGCCCGGCCCGGCCTTGACCCCGCCGATGTCGATGATCGCGGCACCCTCGGTCACGGCTTGCTCCACGCGCGCGAGGGCCGGCTCGTCGCGGAAGGTGGCGCCCTGGTCGTAGAAGGAGTCCGGGGTGCGGTTCACGATCGCCATGATCACCGGCTCGTGCGTCCCGAAGTCTCGCCTGCCCAGCCTGAGCATCCCCTGTGACCTTTCCTGGTGCGTCCCGTCTTACGCCGCCTGCGACCCTAACCGCCGGACTCGCATGGCACGATCGGAGCCTGACAACATGCGACTCGGAGGACTTCCGAAGAGTCCGATCCATCCGACCGTGGGGGCCCCGCGATGGTTATGTTCCTGTTCCTGGTCGTCGCGCTCGCCGTCGTGGTCGCCGCGGTGACGCTCGCCGTGGTGGGCGGCGGCGAGAACGGGCCGCTGCCCGAGGCCGCCCCCGAGCGGCTGCGGGATCCGCTGCCGCCGGACCGCCCGGTCGACCGCGCGGACGTGGAAGGCCTGCGCTTCCCGCTCGCCGCCCGCGGCTACCGGATGGCGGACGTGGACGACGCCCTCAGCCGCCTGGGCGCCGAGCTCGCCGAGCGCGACGCCCGCATCGCCGACCTGGAGTCGGCCCTGGCCGGCGCCCGGTCGAGCTCCGCCCACGGGCCGGTGCACGCGTCCGGGGAGAACCACGTGTCCATGGACAAGCCCGCCCCGCGGCAGGAGGACCGGCCGTGAGCGACGGCGCCGCCCTGGCCGGACCGGACGGCGCGCCGCGCTGCCCCTGGGCCCTGTCCGCCCCGGAGTACGTGGCGTACCACGACGAGGAGTGGGGCCGCCCGGTCCACGGCGACGACGCGCTCTTCGAGCGCCTCAGCCTGGAGGCCTTCCAGTCCGGCCTGTCGTGGATCACGATCCTGCGCCGCCGCCCCGGCTTCCGCGCCGCCTTCGCCGATTTCAAGATCGCATCGGTGGCCGCCTTCACCGACGAGGACCGCGAGCGCCTCCTGGCCGACGCCGGCATCATCCGCAACCGCGCCAAGATCGACGCGACCCTCGCCAACGCGCGTGCGCTGACCGAGTGGTCCCCGGGCGAACTGGACGCCCTGATCTGGTCCCACGCCCCCGACCCGGCCGGCCGGCCGGTCCCGAAGACCCTCTCCGACGTCCCGCCCGTCACGCCCGAGTCGACGGCTCTGTCCAAGGCCCTCAAGAAGCGAGGCCTGCGCTTCGTGGGCCCGACGACGGCGTACGCCCTGATGCAGGCGTGCGGCTTGGTGAACGATCACCTGGAGACCTGCCGGGCGAGAAGCGCCCCTTGAGGGGCGCGGGGGCTGAGTCGATGTGCGGCTCCGCCGCGCGGGCGCGACCAGCCCCTACCGGTCCGCAGACGCGCTACGGCCCCGAGCTCACCGGCCCAGATACTTCGGCTTCTCCTTGTTGACGAAGGCCTGCACCGCGATCGCGTGATCCTCTGAGGAACCGGCCCGCGTCTGCAGCTCGTCCTCCTTCTCCAGAGCCTCCTCCAAGGAGTGCGTCAGCCCGTACGCCACCGACTCCTTCAGCGCCGCGTACGCCACCGTCGGCCCCTCGGCCAGCGCCCGCGCCACCTTCTCGGCCTCGGCCCGCAGCTCACCGGCCGGCACCAGCCGGTTCGCGATACCCAGCTCGTACGCCTCCTGCGCGCTGATGCTCCGCGGGAAGAGCAGCAGATCGGCGGCCCGCCCCGGCCCGACCACCCTCGGCAGCGTCCAGGAGATCCCCGAGTCGGCGGTCAGCGCCACCCCCGCGAACGAGGTGTTGAACGCCGCCGTGTCCGCCACGATCCGGTAGTCCGCGGCGAGCGCGAAGCCGAAGCCCGCCCCGGCCGCCACCCCGTTCACCGCGGCGACGACCGGCTTCGCCGCCCCGGCCAGCGCCCGCACGATCGGGTTGTAGTGCTCCCGCACCGTGCTCATGGTCTGACCCGACCCGGCCTCCCGGTCCGCGACCAGCAGCCCGATGTGCTCCTTGAGGTCCTGCCCGACGCAGAACGCCCGGTCACCGGCGGCGGTCAGCAGGACCGCCCGCACGGCGGCGTCGTCCGCCGCGGACCGGACCGCCTCCCGCAGGGCGACCTTGGTCTCCACGTTCAGCGCGTTCATCGCCTGCGGGCGGTTCAGCGTGATCGTCGCGAGTCCGTCGCTCACCTCGTAGAGCACGGTGTCGGTCATGGCGTATCCCCTCCGGGTCGCGGATCAGGGGCGTACCGGCCGGTACGCCCCGGGTCTGCAGGACAGCATGACGGAGATCGCCGACGGCGAACCGGACCGGACGTGTGACCTGCGTCAAAGAATTCTCGCCCGGATTGCTTCGGCGGATGTGTGTGCGGTGGCGGAGTATCGCAGTCTCATCGCCGAATTGAGTGGTTTTGCTCGCGTGCGTTGCCCAAGCGATGCCGACTGATGTTGGTCATCGGGTCCTGAGATGCGGGATAATGGCTTGGAAGCAATGTGTTCGATGCCGGTGTCGCGGGTCCTGCCACAAGGGCCGCACGTGTGCCCTTCTTCAGGGCCGTCGGCTTTGACGATGAGCTGGGTTTCAGGAAGGGGAACGAGCATGGCGGCCATGAAGCCGCGAACGGGTGATGGCCCGCTCGAGGTGACCAAGGAGGGGCGGGGCATCGTCATGCGCGTTCCGCTCGAAGGCGGCGGGCGGCTCGTCGTCGAGCTGACCCCTGACGAGGCCGACGCGCTGGGCGACGCCCTCAAGAAGGTCGTCGGCTGAGGCGCAAGCGACCATACCCTTTCAGCTGCCCCGGCATCCATGTGGTGCCGGGGCGGCTGTTTTCTCACCGGTGACACTCGCCTGCCCCGGCTCCGGCTCCGCTAACGTGCGACCCGGCTAGCGTTTCACCGCGCACAGCAGACCGTCGCCGACCGGCAGCAGGGACGGCACCAGCTCCTGGCTCTCGCGCACCGCGCGCAGCAGCTCCCGCAGCCGCAGCACCTCCGTGGGCTGCGGACCGGAGTCCACCGTCCGGCCGTTCGCGAAGGCGCCCTCGAAGACGACCAGCCCGCCGGTGCGCAGCAGACGCAACGATTCAGCGAGGTAGTCCATGACCTCCAGGCGGTCGCCGTCGCAGAACACCAGGTCGTAACCGGCGTCCGCGAGGCGGGGCAGCACGTCCAGGGCGCGGCCCGGGATGAAGCGGGCCCGGTTGCTGGCGAAGCCGCAGGCGCGGAAGGCCTGGCGGGCGAACTGCTGGTGCTCCGGCTCGGGGTCCACGGTCGTCAGGACACCGTCGGGCCGCATACCGTGCAGGAGGTGGATCCCGGAGACACCGCAGCCGGTCCCGATCTCCGCGACGGCCTTCGCGTCGACGGACGCGGCCAGCAACCGCAGCGCGGCGCCCGTGCCGGGCGTCACCGAGCGCAGCCCTGCCTCACGGGCCCGGTCCCGGGCCCAGTGCAGCGCTTCGTCCTCGGCGACATAGGCGTCGGCGAACGCCCAGCTCGTCTGCCGGTTGCCGGTAATGACCCTCTCCTGTCCCCGTGAATGCCTGGGCGTGACTGTATCCGTTGGGCACGGGAACCCGCAGATGGGACCGGTCGTTTAAAGGGATGAGCAAGTGGCGCGGGTCGGGACGGGGGGCGGGCGGTGGAACAGGACGTCGAGCAAGTGCCAACGCAGCAGTACGAGGCGTATCAGCCCAGATCAAATTCTCGTAAAACCGCTTATCCGGTCCTAACGGGCGAGGTGGCTATGGTAGGGGCTCCACTGGACACCACCAGAGCTGACAGGGGAGGTGCGGCCGCGCCTGTGGATCGCGGAGGAGTGCTGCGGCGCTTCCTCGGATCGGCGGGCAGGCTGACATCCGTGAACGACACCGCTGCTGACCACAGTCACGCCGCTGACTTCGCCCAGACCGCGACCTTCACCACTGACGCGGACGGGCAGGCGTGGACTCCGCCCACGTGGGAGGAGATCGTCAGCACGCACAGCGGCCGGGTCTACCGGCTCGCCTACCGTCTGACCGGCAACCAGCACGACGCGGAGGACCTCACGCAGGAGGTCTTCGTCCGCGTCTTCCGCTCCCTGTCGACCTATACGCCGGGCACCTTCGAGGGCTGGCTGCACCGCATCACCACGAACCTGTTCCTGGACATGGTCCGCCGCAAGCAGCGCATCCGCTTCGACGCGCTCGGCGAGGACGCTGCCGAGCGGCTGCCCAGCAAGGAGCCCTCGCCGCAGCAGGTCTTCAACGACGCGCACTTCGACGCGGACGTCCAGCAGGCCCTCGACACCCTCGCCCCGGAGTTCCGCGCCGCGGTCGTCCTGTGCGACATCGAAGGACTGTCGTACGAGGAGATCGCCGCGACCCTCGGGGTCAAGCTGGGCACGGTCCGTTCGCGGATCCACCGTGGCCGCTCCCAGCTGCGCAAGGCCCTTGCGCACCGTTCTCCGCAGGCGCGGGCCGAGCGCCGCTCCTTCGTGCCCCGTGTTCCCGCCTTGGGCGGAGGGGGCGCGAGCGCGTGAGCGGATCTCGTCCGAAAGCTTCCGAGGGTCACCTCGCAGAGCAGCATCTGGGGGACCGACTCTCCGCCCTGGTCGACGGAGAGCTCGGTCATGACGCGCGTGAGCGCGTACTGGCGCATGTGGCCACCTGCCCGAAGTGCAAGACGGAGGTGGACGCCCAGCGCCGGCTGAAGAACGTCTTCGCGGAGGCGGCCCCGCCGCCCCCTTCCGAGAGTTTCCTGGCCCGCCTGCAGGGACTACCCTCGGGCGGCGGCCCGGACGGTGATCTCACACCGCCGGGCGGGGGAGGGCTGCCCGGAGGACTGTCCGGACGGTTCGGATCCTCCGGGGCCTTCGGAGTGAAGCGCGGCGAGCGGTTCGAGTTCGGGTACGCCCCGGCCCGGCCGCACCTGCCCGTGCTGCCCGCCTCCCCGGGAAGCCGGGGCCTCCCTTCCGAAACCAGCGGTCTGCCCTCCGGCCACCGGGGCCTCCCCCCTGGGAGGGGCTTTCGTATTCACGATGTCGGCCGGCCCGACACCGACCGGTCCTCCTCGCGGCTGCGGTTCGCGTTCGTCGCGGCCGGTGCCGTGTCGCTGGCCGCGATCGCGCTGGGCGGCGTCAGCACCGTCACCCCGACCGACACGGACGCCCGCGGCGGCCAGGGCACGGGGAGCAACGTGACACCGATGCGCACCCAGGGCACCGGCGCCGCGACACCGCCCGAATCCCAGCGCCGCCGGACGGCGCCGCTGCTCGGGCAGGTGCACGGCCAGAACCTGCTCGGCCATGCCCCGGTCGCCCCGACCGAGGTGTCGGCGCCGCTGCTGCCCGGGGTGCCGTTCGCCGCCCGGCACCACGCGCTGCACGCGCTGACCGCCCCGGTCGTGGCCGGTGCCGCCGCCATGTCCCCGCTGATACGCCCGCTCGAAGCGGCCACGCCGGCTGCCCTGACCTCGTGGTCCTCGGTGCCCGAGATCACGGCCCCCCTGTTCGCCGTGCCCCTCCCGGACCCGGCCTCGTCCCCCTCTTCCCCCGCCTCCTCGCGTACGGCTCACTGACCGGACTCTGCGCACCGGGCCGCGAACCTGATTGAATCCGGGGGTTGTCGCCCGCCGCCGAGGTGTGGCCGGGCGCCGATTCGACGAACTGCGGCCACCGCGACGAGCCGTGCCGCGGCTGTGGGGAGAGCATGAACGAGGGGAAGCCCACGAAAGCGAAGTGGTGGAGCCGTCCACGGCCGCAGGACCTTCCGGGGGAGCCTGAGGGTACGCAGGGAGCCGTGACGGAGGACCCGGGCGTGCACGGGGTGCACGGGCCGGTGACGGCCCCGGCGGACCCGACCGGCGCCGACGGGGACTTCGAGCTGGCACGTCCTGCGGCTCGGCCCGCCGGAGACGGCGACTACGAGTTGAGGCGTCCCGAAGCGGTTCCGGCCGGGGGCGCAGGCGAGCCCGCCGCATCGGCACCCGGGGCGGCGGAGACCGGCGACGGCGTCGCCGGTACACCCGCCCCCGGCCAGGTCCTTGCCGACGGCGCCGTAGAGGCCCCTGCTGCGGTCCCCGCTGCCCGGGAGGCAGGCCAGGACGTCCCGGTCGCCCCCGGCTCACCCGCCGTGCCGGCCGAAGGCGCTCGCAGGCCGCTGCACGACCCCGACCCCTACAGCACCCCGCCTTACGGCGAACCCGGGCCCTGGGCGCCCGCGCCGCCCGTACAGCACCCGGCGACGACCCCCACGCAGGGCGGGGCGATACCGGGGCAGCCGACCCCGCCGGGCACCCCCGCCGTGCCGTCGGCGCACGGCGTACCGCCTGCACCGGCCCTTGACAGCCCCCCGCCTGCCGTTCCCGCGCCTGTCGTTCACGGGTCGGCTGAGATGGCGGCGCCTGCCGTTCCCGCGCCTGTCGTTCACGGGTCGGCTGAGATGGCGGCGCCTGGCGTTCCCGCGCCTGTCGTTCACGGGTCGACCGAGATGCCGTCTCCTGGCATCCCCGGGCCTGCCGCTCACCCGCCCGTCGAGATGCCGCCCCCCGGCTCCCCCGTGTCCATGGCGGCCCTGCCGGTCCACGCCGACGCGCGGGCCTCCGGGCCCGCCACCGACCCCTGGCAGCGCTACGACCCCTGGGCGGCTCCCGCGGCCGCCGGGGGGCACGGGCCCCTCCAGCAGAACGGCGCCGCGGTCCTCAGTACAGAACAGCGGCGCAAGCGGGGCAAGAAGTCCCTGGTGCTCGGTGCCGTGCTGCTCGCGCTGGTGTCCGGGGGCATCGGCGGCGCCGTAGGGACGTATCTGGAGCGGAACGGGGGCGTCGGGACCATCGAGCTGCCGCAGGCCGGGAGGGAGGCCTCCGCGCGGGACGCGGGCAGTGTGGCCGGGATCGCCGGGCGGGCCCTGCCCAGTGTGGTCACCCTGCATGTCAGCGGCGCGGGCGAGCAGGGCACGGGCACCGGCTTCGTGCTCGACGCCCGCGGGCACATCCTCACCAACAACCACGTCGTACAGCCCGCCGGATCGGGCGGCGGGATCACCGTGACCTTCAACGGCGGACAGACCGCCCAGGCCGAGGTCGTCGGCCGGGACAGCGGCTACGACCTCGCCGTCGTGAAGGTGAAGGGCGTCAGCGGACTCACCCCGCTGCCCCTCGGCAACTCGGACAACGTGCAGGTCGGCGACCCGGTCGTGGCCATCGGCGCCCCCTTCGACCTGGCCGGCACGGTCACTTCCGGCATCATCAGCGCCAAGCAGCGGCCCATCACGGCCGGCGGCGAGAAGGGCGACGGCAGCGACGTGTCGTACGTCGACGCGCTACAGACCGACGCGCCCATCAACCCCGGCAACTCCGGCGGGCCCCTGCTCGACGCCCGGGCCCGGGTCATCGGCATCAACTCGGCCATCCGCTCGGCGGACAGCGGCTCCACGCAGGACGGCAGCCGGTCCGGATCGATAGGCCTCGGCTTCGCCATACCCATCAACCAGGGCAAACGCGTCGCCGAAGAGCTGATCAACACGGGGAAGGCGACCCACCCGGTCATCGGCATCACCCTGGACATGGACTACACGGGCGACGGCGCCCGCGTCGCCACCGAGGGCAGCGAGGGCGGGGCGCCGGTCGCCGCGGGCGGCCCGGGCGCCAAGGCCGGGATCAAGGCGGGCGACGTCATCACGGAGGTCGACGGACAGCGTGTGCACTCCGGCGAGGAACTGATCGTCAAGACCCGGGCGCACCGGCCCGGCGACCGGCTGGAGCTGACCGTCGAGCGCGGCGGCAAGGAGCGGAAGGTCTCACTCGTCCTCGGATCGTCCGGTGGCTGAGACATGAGGTCCGGGGCCCGCGAAGCCGTCTCATCAGGCCCCACAAGGGACCAACAAGGCAAACAATCGGGAAAGCGCTCCCACCTCCCGCACTCGGAGGTCCCGGGACAGTACCGGTCGGACAGGATCGCCGGGTACCGTGGGTCCGGCCCGGACCACGGCAAGACCCGCACCGACCACGAGGGCCGAGGACCGAGGACATCGCAAGGAGCTTCAGGTGTTCAATGACGTAGGACCACTCGAGCTGGTGACGCTCATCGTCCTTGCCGTGCTCGTCTTCGGTCCGGACAAGCTCCCCAAGGTCATCCAGGACGTCACGCGCACGATCCGGAAGATCCGTGAGTTCTCGGAGAGCGCCAAGAGCGACATCCGGGAGGAGCTCGGCCCGGAGTTCAAGGACTTCGAGTTCGAGGACCTCAACCCCAAGACCTTCATCCGCAAGCAGCTGGACAACGAGGACCTGGGGCTCAAGGAGATCCGCAACGGCTTCGACCTGAAGAAGGAGATGGCCGAGGTCACCGACGCCGTCCACAGCCGTGACTCCGACACCTCCTCCGCGTCGTCCGCCGGTTCCTCCGGCAGCCGTGTCGACATGACGAAGAAGCCGGAGACGCCCGCCCCGGACGACCGGCCGCCCTTCGACGCGGACGCCACCTGAGCGACACGCCAGGGGCGTACGCCCCCGTGCGCGTGACGCGTTTCATACTCCGGTCGGGCTGTCTACGGCCTGAACCGGGCGCCCGTGCGGCCCACGCGCCGGGCGGTTTCCCTGCTGCTCGCAGCGGTGTGGCTATGCTGCCGAGTTGTTGTGCGGACCGTGACGAGTACGCCCGAAGGGGGGCGGGCCGTTCCGGTCCGACTAGAGCGAGGAGGCGTCCGGGCACATGGAGACGACGAGTCGGGCAGTCGCGCAGACGCCGGCCGCGGAGGGTGGCCAACAGGCCCCCTCCGCCCGGCGTACGGTCGACGGCTACCTGCGTGCGCCCTTCCCGTGGTACGGCCTCGACGAGGCCTTCACGGGACCGCGCTGGCTGATGCAGGTCGGTATGACGGCCGACGGGGCCGTGGAACACGGGTCGATCGGGCACGGGGACGAGCCCTCGGTGCGCAACGAGCATGCCGCCGGGGGTGACCAGGAGACCAAGGAGAAGTTCGCGGTCGTCGTGACCGTGGCGGCGAATCCCTCACGGCGCACGGCGGACGGAACGGGGCTGCTGGAGGCCACCTCGGTGTCCTCCGCGGCGTGGCTCGCGGGTGTGGGGCTGCTGTCCTTCACCTGGCCCGGGCAGATGGACCACGCGCTGCGGGACGACTGGCTGGAGCAGCAGACCGAGACGGCGTGGGTGCTGGCGGACGACCTGGACGGGTCCGACTGGTCCGGGCTGTCGCTTCCCGTGGACGGGGTGCCGACGGCGTTCCACTATCGGGAGTCCGAGTTCGGCTGGGTGCTCGCCGGGTCCACCGCGGCCGGGGCGCACGTCGGGGCGTACGGCAGGGGCATGAGTGCGTATGGGCTCGGCTTCGCCGTGGTGAAGGACATCGCCGCGTACGCGTGATGCGTGGGGCGCCGTGGGACTTTCGGCGCCCCTTCGCCGTGCGGCTTCAGGTGGTGCGGCGGCTGCGGGCACGTTGTGGCTGGTCGCGCAGTTCCCCGCGCCCCTGGGGGGCGTTGCCCCCCGGGGCGTTTCTGATCAGAACTTGTTCCGCGGGGTGATCCCCAGGGACAGGCCCGACAGGCCGCGCTGCCTGCCGCCCAGCTTGCCCGCGATCGCGCGGAGGGCCGAGCCCGCAGGGGAGTCCGGGTCCGTCAGGACGACCGGCCTGCCGTCGTCGCCGCCCTCGCGGAGGCGGACGTCGATCGGGATGCTGCCGAGGACCGGGACGTTCGTGCCGGTCGTGCGGGTCAGGCCGTCGGCGACCGTCTGGCCGCCGCCCGTGCCGAAGACGTCGACCATCTCGTCGCAGTGCGGGCAGGGCAGGCCCGACATGTTCTCGACCACGCCGACGATCTTCTGGTGGGTCTGGACGGCGATGGAGCCCGCGCGCTCGGCGACCTCGGCGGCTGCCTGCTGCGGGGTGGTGACGACCAGGATCTCGGCGTTCGGGACGAGCTGGGCGACGGAGATCGCGATGTCGCCGGTGCCGGGCGGCAGGTCCAGGAGCAGCACGTCCAGGTCGCCCCAGTACACGTCCGCCAGGAACTGCTGGAGGGCGCGGTGGAGCATCGGGCCGCGCCAGACGACCGGGGCGTTGCCCGGGGTGAACATGCCGATGGAGATGACCTTCACGCCGTGCGCCGACGGCGGCATGATCATGTTCTCGACCTGGGTGGGACGGCCGTCGGCGCCCAGCATGCGCGGCACGGAGTGGCCGTAGATGTCGGCGTCGACGACACCGACCTTCAGACCGTCGGCCGCCATCGCCGCCGCCAGGTTGACCGTCACCGACGACTTGCCGACGCCGCCCTTGCCGGAGGCGACCGCGTAGACGCGGGTGAGGCTGCCGGGCTTGGCGAAGGGCACCTCCCGCTCGGTCTGGCCGCCGCGCAGGGCGGACGCCAGCTCGCGGCGCTGCTCGTCGCTCATCACGTCCAGCGTGACGTCGACGCGGGTGACACCCTCGACCGCGGAGACCGCGTCGGTCACGCGCTGCGTGATCGTCTCCCGCATCGGGCAGCCCGAGACCGTGAGGTACACGGTGACCGCGACCGCCCCGTCCGCACCGATCTCGACGGATTTGACCATCCCGAGTTCGGTGATGGGCTTGTGGATCTCGGGGTCGTTCACCGTCGCCAGTGCCTCGCGCACCGCGTCTTCCGTAGCCATAAGGACGATGGTACGGCGCCGTACCGGTGCGTAGGGAAGCGTCTCACCGGTCGTCTGCGTCACGTCCCCGTGACCGTTCCGCCGGGAATACGACGGGGTCGTGACGGTGGCCGTTCTGCCGCTCCTCCATTTCCTTGATCGTGTCCTGTAGCTCCGAGCGGATCCAGTCGCGGGTGGCGACCTCGCCCAGGCCGATGCGCAGGGCGGCGATCTCGCGGGTCAGGTACTCGGTGTCCGCGATCGACCGCTCGTTCTGCTTGCGGTCCTGCTCCAGATTGACCCGGTCGCGGTCGTCCTGCCGGTTCTGCGCGAGGAGGATCAGGGGGGCGGCGTAGGAGGCCTGGAGGGACAGCATCAGGGTCAGGAAGATGAACGGGTACTCGTCGAAGCGCAGGCCGCTCGGCGCGAAAATGTTCCACACCACCCACAGGATGATGGCGACCGTCATCCAGACGATGAACCGCCCGGTGCCCAGGAAACGCGCGATGCGCTCCGACAGCCGCCCGAAGGCCTCCGGGTCGTACTCGGGCAGGATCCGGCGCCGGCGCGGCAGCGGCTGGTCGAGGCGGTTGGTGCGCGGCCGGGAGGCGGCCGTGGCGCCCGCCGGGGTGCGTTCGCGCAGGCTCTCGCGCTCAGGAACCATCGGTGGTCACCTCCTCGTCCAGGTGGAACTCCGTCTCCCGCCAGTCCTCCGGGAGCATGTGGTCGAGCACGTCGTCCACGGTCACCGCGCCCAGCAAGGAGCCGGCCTCGTCGACGACGGGCGCCGCGACCATGTCGTACGTGGCGAAGAAGCCCGCGATGGCGGGCAGCTCCGCCTCGGGGTCGAGCGGCTGCAGGTCGTTGTCCAGGATGGAGCTGACCAGGGAGGGCGGTGGCTCGCGCAGCAGGCGCTGGAAGTGGACCGTGCCCAGGTACTTGCCGGTCGGCGTGTCGTCCGGAGGCCGGCAGACGTACACCTGGGCGGCGAGAGCGGGGGAGAGGTCGCGGTTGCGGACCCGGGCCAGGGCGTCGGCGACGCTGGCGTCCGGGCGCAGCACGATCGGCTCGGTGGTCATCAGACCGCCCGCCGTGCGGTCCTCGTACGACATCAGGCGCCGCATGTCGGCCGCGTCGCCGGGCTGCATCAGGCTCAGCAGCCGCTCCTGGTCGTCCGTCGGCAGCTCGCCCAGCAGGTCGGCCGCGTCGTCCGGGTCCATGGCCTCCAGGACGTCGGCGGCGCGCTCCTCCTTCAGCTTGCCGAGGATCTCGATCTGATCGTCCTCCGGCAGCTCCTCCAGTACGTCGGCGAGCCGGTCGTCGTCGAGGGCGGCGGCGACCTCGGCCCGGCGCTTGGGGGAGAGGTGGTGCAGGACGTTGGCCAGGTCGGCGGGGCGCAGCTGCTCGAAGGTGGCCAGCAGGTTCTCGGCGCCCTGCCCCTGCTCCTCCAGGGAGAAGCCGGTGACGGCCGTCCACTCGACGGTCAGCGCCTCGCCCTTGGCGCGCCGGAACGCGCTGCCCTTCCTGCCCTTGCGGACGAAGACCCGGTCGATCTCCCACTCCCGCCGGGCCGGCAGCTGATGCACCGACAGGTCGAGGACGGTGACCTCCTCGCCGGGCTCGGTGAGCGTCACGCGCCGGTCCAGCAGCTCCCCGAAGACCAGCCGCTCGGTGGGCCGCTGCTCGAAGCGCCGGACGTTGAGCACGCCGGTCGTGATGATCTGGCCGGACTGGATGGCGGTGACCCGGGTCATCGGCAGGAAGATACGGCGGCGGGTGGCGAGTTCGACGACGAGTCCGAGCAGCCTCGGCGGTCGCTGACCCATCCGCAGCATGACGACCAGATCGCGCACCCGCCCCACCTGGTCACCGGCTGGGTCGAAGACGGCGACACCTTGGAGGTGCGATACGAAGATCCGGGGGGCGCCCGCTGCCATGGCCGCGGCTCCTTTTCGTGCGGGGTGGTTCGTGGTGGCTGTCTGTGTGGCTGTCTTTGTGCCTGTGTCTTCCGAATTGCCCGCTCGGGTGGGCTTCAGGCTAGCCCGTCCCGATCGGGGCCGCGTCGGCGGGCGGTCCGGACGGACTGGCTCCGACCTGTCCGCACGACCCCGGTACCCTGCGGTACGCCGTTCAGGTCTCCCGTCAGAGAGGCAGCCCCACCTGTGACTCCGATTACCCAGAGCCGCAGCCGCAGTGCCGCACTCGCCAGCGCGACGTGCGCGTTGCTCGTGACGGGAACGGTGATCACCGGCTGCGCGGAGGATCCGAACGAGGGCACCAACGGGGTCGGCAGACTCCCCGCCGCCAAGATCCAGAGCAAGACCCGGTCGGCCGCCGGGTCCGCCGGCGCGGTCCGGGTGCACGGCAACGTCGTCAGCGGCGGGCGGACGTACACGCTCGACATGCGGCTGAAGGACGACGGCGGCGACGGTTCCGTCACCTCGAAGGGCGCGACCTTCAAGCTGCTGCGCATCGGCGAGCAGCTCTACGTCATGGCGGACGCCGAGTTCTGGGCTCACGGCAGCGGCCAGGACGAGGGCGGCAAGGGGGACGCGGCGGCGGCCTCCAAGCTGGGCGGCAAGTTCGTGAAGGTGCCGCAGGGCGACCCCTCGTACAAGAAGTTCAGCGGTTTCACGGACAAGGCTCTCCTCCTCGACGGTCTGCTGACCCTGCACGGGACGCTCGCCACGGACGGCCACGACGAGGAGGCGGGCGTCCGCACCATCCGCGTCACCGGGGACAAGGGCTCCGGCGGCACGCTGGAGGTCTCCCTGGAGGGCAAGCCGTATCCGCTGCGCCTGGAGCGGGCCGGCGGCGCGGGCACCCTCACGTTCTCCGGCTGGGGTGAGGACTTCTCCTTCAGGGAGCCGGAGAAGAACGAGACGGTGGACTACGGCCGGCAGTTGCCGACGTCGTAGGCCGTCACGTCCGTTTGCGCTTCTTCAGCAGCAGACGGGGCAGGCCCGCCGGGACAGGCCGGCGGGTGAGCGCCGGGGACGGCAGGGGCGGCTCGGACAGGGAGCCGTCGGGCAGGGGTGTCTTCGCCCCCGTCGGTTCCAGGCGCAGCACCCGGCACTCGCGGGCCCAGCGCTCGGGCATGGCCTCGCCGTCGGGCGCGTTCAGCCGTTTGCCCTTCAGCTCGGCGACCGCCGCGTCCCACGCCTCGGAGCCCGGCGCGAGCTGGGTGACCCGCGCCGTCCACGTGAGAAGCCGGCCGCCCTTGTCCTTGCTGCGGACCGTCACCTTCGCCTCGGTGCCGTCGGCCAGCCCCGGCAGCGGCTGCTCGCCCGGCCCGTCGCCGACCAGGCACGCGGCACCCTCGTGCCACACGTGCCACAGGGCACGCGCCGGGCCGTCGGGGCCCTGGACCCAGACGAGGCCGGACTTCTTCGTGGCCTCCTCGACGAGGGCCTGGTCGAGCAGCTCGCTTGTCATGGGGCCCAGCCTAACCAGGCCGCTCACAGCCACCCGTTCCGCTTCAGTGTGCGGTGGATGCCGAGGCAGACGACCACCGTGAAGCCCAGGATCACCGGGTAGCCGTAGCGCCAGTGCAGCTCCGGCATGTGGTCGAAGTTCATGCCGTACACGCCGCACACCATCGTCGGCACGGCGATGATCGCGGCCCATGAGGTGATCTTGCGCATGTCCTCGTTCTGGGCGACGGACGCCTGCGCGAGGTTGGCCTGCAGGATGGAGTTGAGCAGCTCGTCGAAGCCGAGGACCTGCTCCTGGACGCGGGCCAGGTGGTCGGCGACGTCCCGGAAGTACTTCTGGATGTCCGGGTCGATCAGCCGCATCGGCCGCTCGCTCAGCAGCTGCATGGGCCGCAGCAGCGGCGACACGGCCCGCTTGAACTCCAGTACCTCGCGCTTGAGTTGGTAGATCCGCCCGGCGTCCGAACCGCGCGGAGCACCCTTGCGCCCCGGGGAGAACACCTCGGTCTCGACCTCGTCGATGTCGTCCTGCACCGCGTCGGCGACGGCGATGTACCCGTCGACGACGTGGTCGGCGATGGCGTGCAGCACGGCCGAGGGGCCCTTGGCGAGCAGCTCGGGGTCGTCCTGGAGACGGTGCCTGAGGGCCCGCAGGGAGCCCTGCCCGCCGTGCCGGACGGTGATGAAGAAGTCCCGTCCGGTGAAGCACATGACCTCACCGGACTCGACGACCTCGCTGTTGGCGTCGAGCTGGTCGTGCTCGACGTAGTGAATGGTCTTGAAGACCGTGAACAGGGAGTCGTCGTAGCGCTCCAGCTTGGGCCGCTGGTGGGCCTGGACGGCGTCCTCCACGGCCAGCGGGTGCAGCCCGAACTCACTGGCGATGCCGGAGAATTCGGCCTCCGTCGGCTCGTGCAGGCCGATCCACACGAAGCCCCCGTCGCGGCGCACCAGGCGCACCGCCTCGTGCGGGGTCAGGGCGGTCTCGGTCTCGATGCGGCGGCCGTCCCGGTAGACGGCGCAGTCGACGACGGCCGTGGCCGCCCCGGGGCTGCGGGTGGCGTCGTACGTCCCGCCGTCCTTGCGCAGCGACACACGGGACGGACGGACGACTGCGCGCAGGTCGCGGATCATCGACATGGCGGGCTCCTTCGCGGGCAGGCAACGAACGGCGCCGGCGACGGGTGGAACCACCCGGAATGAGGACGTAGTGACTACGGATGTTTGGCACGTCCACAAAGCGGGGAGCACCGCACCGTCGCGGTGGCCGGTTTCGTTACTGATTCAGCTACTGAGGCAGATCAGGCAAAGCGAACGAAGCGCTCTTCCGCGGTGAAGCGAGTGCGAGAGGTGGCAGCCAGAGAAAGAAGCAGCTACATCGGCGGCGCGAAGAGCGTGGTGCTACTGCACGGTCGACTTCGATCCATTGCAGCCCCACCTCCTCCGGCCGGTCCCTCGTAAGGGAGTTCCTTCGGCGTCGGGGCTTGATCGCGACGCTTCTGCGTGCTGCCCCGAACCACCGGGCAAGAATAGCAGCCGACACAACTGTCAAGGTGCTGCTTTGCCCCCTACTGGCGAGTTCTATGCTCGCCGCATGGCAGATGTTCTTCCTCTGGTCGAAGCCCGGTTGCGCACCGCTCTGGGCGAACCGGACGCGCGCGCGGCGGTCACCTTCCTGGGCACGGACCGCATCGAGGTGCTCCGCTTCCAGGAAGGCGACATCGTCCGCTACGCCACGCTCGGCATGTCCGCGCATCCCATGACGGACCCCACGGCGGTGGTCACCGACCCGGTCAAGGGCCCGCGGGCCGAGCTGGTCCTCTCGGTCCGTTCCGGGAGCGCCGACACCGGCAAGGTGCTCCGCCCGCTCGCCGTGCTCGCGGCGTCTCCGCAGGTGGAGGGCTTGGTCGTGGCTCCCGGCGCGTCCCTCGACGTGGGTGAGCCGCTGTGGCCGGGCGCTCCGTTCACCTCGGTCCTGGTCGCCGAGCCGGGCGGCCTGGTGGAGGACCTGGAACTCGACGAGCCCCTGGATCCCGTGCGGTTCCTGCCGTTGCTGCCGATGACCCCGAACGAGGCCGCCTGGAAGCGGGTGCACGGCGCGCAGGCGCTTCAGGAGCGGTGGCTGAACCAGGGGACGGACCTCCGGGATCCGTCCCGGAAGTCCGTCCCGCTGGAGTGAGCAAGCTCACCAACCCCTAGTTTTCCAGCCTCAGTTGGCGAACACGGTGACGCCGTCCTCGGTCGCGTGCCGCGGCTCCAGTTCCTCCGCTTCGTGTGTGAGCGCCTTCCGCCGGACTACAACCACGACCGCGCCGGCGACCGCGGTGACCGCCGCCACCACGAAGGGGATGCGGATGTCGGTCCACTCCTCGATCTTCGGCGCGAAGTACGGAGCGGCCGCCGCCGCGAACCAGCGCACGAAGTTGTAGCCCGCGCTCGCCACCGGCCGGGGCGCGTCCGAGACGCCGAGGGCCAGCTCGGTGTAGACGGTGTTGTTCACGCCGATGAAGGCGCCGGACAGGATCGTGCAGACGACGGCGGTCGTGTGGGAGCCGTAGCCGAGCACCAGCACGTCGGCCGCGAGCAGTACCAGCGAGCCGCCGAGCACCTTCAGCGAACCGAACCGCTTCTGGAGCCGGGGTGCCACGATCACCGAGAAGACGGCGAGCAGCACACCCCAGGCGAAGAACACCGCTCCCGACCGGTACGGGCTCATGTTCAGCACGAACGGCGTGAAGGCCAGCACGGTGAAGAACGTGTAGTTGTAGAAGAACGCCGAGACCGCCGCGGAGGCGAGGCCGCCGTGGCCGAGGGCCTTGATCGGGTCCAGCAGTGAGGTCTTGCGGGCCGGCCTCGGCTGCTCCTTCAGGAACACCGTGATGCACAGGAAGCCGACGGCCATCAGGAACGCCGTGCCGAAGAACGGGTAGCGCCAGTTGGCGTCCCCGAGCAGGGCGCCCAGCAGCGGACCGCAGGCCATGCCGAGGCCGAGAGCGGACTCGTACAGCAGGATCGCCGCGGCACTGCCGCCGGCCGCCGCGCCGACGATGACCGCGAGGGCCGTGGAGACGAACAGCGCGTTGCCCAGGCCCCACCCGGCCCGGAACCCGACCAGTTCACCGACGGAGCCGGAGGTGCCCGCGAGACCGGCGAACACCACGACGAACGCGAGGCCGAGCAGCAGGGTCTTGCGGCCGCCGATCCGGCTGGAGACGAAGCCCGTCACCAGCATCGCGACGGCGGTGATGAGGAAGTACGAGGTGAAGAGCAGGGAAACCTGGCTGGCCGTGGCGTCGAGGCCCTGGGCGATGGACGGCAGGATCGGGTCGACGAGCCCGATGCCCATGAAGGCGACGACCGACGCCCCGGCGGTCGCCCAGACGGACTTGGGCTGCTTCAGGAGGCCGCCCGCTCCGGCGTCGAAGGGGTCCATTGCGTGCTCTCTTTCTCAGGCGAGGTAGTTGGTATATACACATACTAAGTTAGCCAGCCTAATTAATGCAGGCTACATCTAGTGTGGGTGGTGAAGGGTTCCGTCCGGATGGGTGATCGTCCTTGACGCGGCGGGGCGGGGGTAGGACCGTGGGGCCCTATGAGGGGCGAACCCAGTTGCCCGAAGTGCGGTGGCCGGGTCAGGGCTCCCGGCCTCTTCTCCGACTCGTGGCAGTGCGATGCGCACGGCACCGTTCATCCGGTGCAGCCCGTGATACCGCCGAGCGTCGACGCCCTCAACGTCGTGGTGCACCGCACTCAGGTGCCGCTGTGGATGCCGTGGCCCCTGCCGGTCGGGTGGCTGTTCACGGGCGTGGCCTGCGCGGGGGACGACCGCACGGGCGGCCGTGCGACCGCCGTCGCCTGCACGGGACCCGGACCGCTCGGCGGGATGGGCGAGCTGATCCTGGTGGCCGAGGAGCTCGGGGTCGGGCTCGGGGCGCGGTACGCGGGCATGGACGGTCCCGACCCGGGGCCGCACATGAACGTCGAGAAGCCGCCTCAGGCGAAGGTGCTGGCCGCCGGGCGCCCCACGCCGCTGTGGCATGTGGCCGGGGCGCCGGACGACCGGGCCGTCTTCGCCGGTGAGGCGCTGGGGGTGTGGCTCTGGGCCGTGGTGTGGCCCGAGCAGTCCGGGCTGCTGATGTACGACGAGCTCGTGCTGACGGATCTGCGGGATGCCGGCGCCGAGGTCGAGCTGGTGCCGTGCGGCGCCTTGTCGCCGCGCTTGCTGGGAGCCTGAGGGGTGTAGGGCTCAGGGTGTAGGGGGCGCTTGCCCGGTTCGGGTGTGACATGGGGCGTCGAAAAGCTGGTTATCCTTGAGCAGTCCTGTCGTCCCGCCCGTGTCTGGAGTCCGTGTCGTGCGTATCGATCTGCACACCCACTCCACCGCTTCCGACGGGACGGACTCGCCCGCCGAGCTGGTGCGCAAGGCCGCTGTGGCCGGGCTGGACGTCGTCGCGCTCACCGATCACGACACCACCCGCGGGCATGCCGAGGCGATCGTCGCGCTGCCCGAGGGAGTCACGCTGGTCACCGGGGCCGAGCTCTCCTGCCGGATCGACGGGATCAGCATGCACATGCTGGCCTACCTCTTCGACGCCGAGGAGCCGGCGCTGCTCGCCGAGCGGGAGCTGGTCCGGGACGACCGGGTGCCGCGCGCCCAGGGCATGATCGCCAAGCTTCGGGAGCTGGGCGTGCCCGTGACGTGGGAGCAGGTGGCGCGGATCGCCGGTGACGGGTCCGTCGGGCGCCCGCACGTGGCGAGCGCGCTCGTCGAACTGGGTGTCGTGCCGACCGTGAACGACGCCTTCACCCAGGACTGGCTGGCCGACGGCGGCCGGGTCTTCGTGGAGAAGCACGAGACCGACCCCTTCGAGGCGATCCGGCTGATCAAGGGCGCGGGCGGGGTCGCGGTGTTCGCGCATCCCGGGGCCAGCAAGCGGGGGCTCACGGTGCCGGAGGCCGCCATCGCCGAGATGGCCGCGGCCGGGCTGGACGGCGTCGAGGTCGACCACATGGACCACGACGCCGACACGCGCGCGCGGCTGCGGGGGCTGGCGAAGGAGCTCGGCCTTCTCGTGACCGGGTCGTCGGACTACCACGGCAGCAGGAAGACGTGCGTGCTCGGGGAGTACACGACGGATCCCGAGGTGTACGGGGAGATCACGCGGCGGGCCTTCGGGGCGTTTCCCGTGCCGGGGGCCGGCGGGGTCGTCTGAGGTCTCTCCCCCGTAGGTCCGTTTCTCTCCCACTCGGCGCCGCGCTGCGCCCACCCGTTCCCACCGAACGGCCCGGCCGCGGCGGCAGCCCCCTGCGCAAGGCTCACTCATGTTCGACCTCGCCGTCTTCGGCTCCCTGTTCCTGACCCTCTTCGTCATCATGGATCCCCCGGGGATCACCCCGATCTTCCTCGCGCTCACCGCCGGCCGGCCCGGCAAGGTGCAGAAGCGGATGGCCTTCCAGGCCGTCTGTGTCGCCGGCGGTGTGATCACCGTGTTCGGGCTCCTCGGGCACCAGATCCTGAACTACCTGCACGTGTCCGTGCCCGCGCTGATGATCGCGGGCGGTCTGCTGCTTCTGCTGATCGCGCTGGATCTGCTCACCGGCAAGACCGACGAGCCGAAGCAGACCAAGGACGTCAACGTCGCCCTCGTACCCCTGGGCATGCCGCTGCTGGCCGGGCCCGGGGCGATCGTGTCGGTCATCCTCGCCGTGCAGAAGGCCCACGGCGTCGCCGCGCAGGTGTCCGTGTGGGCGGCGATCCTCGCCATCCATGTCGTGCTGTGGCTGGTGATGCGGTACTCGCTGGTGATCATCCGGATCATCAAGGACGGCGGTGTGGTCCTGGTGACCCGGCTCGCGGGCATGATGCTCTCCGCGATCGCCGTGCAGCAGATCATCAACGGCGTCACGCAGGTGATCCAGGGGAGCTGACGGTCCGCGTCAGGCCTGGCGGATCAGGACGCCGCGGATCTCCCGGGCCGGTCCGGGGTGGCCGAGGTACTCGTCCATCCTGTGCGCGCGCTCGCGGCCGTTGGGGACGGCCAGCTGGGTGAGCTTCCCCCACCGTTCGTCCTCCAGGGGGCAGCCGATGGCCACCGCGTCGGTGGGGCACCAGACGTTGACCCAGTCACGCACCCTGGGCGGCTGGTGCGGGCCACGGGTGAGGAGGCGCTCATTGACGCCGTCCAGGCCGAGCGGGCTGCCCGCGGTGACGAGCAGGACCGGGTCGAGGCCGTCGGGCAGCCGGGTCAGCAGGTCCATGCCCACGACCGTCCCCAGGCTGTGCGTGACCAGCACCAGCTCGCCGTTGGTGGGCATCGTCTCCATGACGCTGTCCAGCACCGCCTGGCGCACGGCGCTCTCGCCGAGGTACAGGTCGACGTCCCGCAGGAACGTGGCGATGGTCCACTCGTCGAGGTCCGACTTGGCCGCGAGCCAGCTCAGCGGCCGGTGCAGCGCCCCGATCAGGCCCGCACCGAAGCCCTCCGTGGTCGCCGGACCGTTCTGGGGCATGCCGGCCCGGGCGGCCGCCTCGTAGAGCAGTCGCTCGTAGGAGCCGGTGGGCGACTCCGCGGCGAACACCTCGGCGGCAGCGGCGGCGCTCACCCGGTCCAGGCCGATGGACTCGGCCGTGCTCTCCCTGCCGCTCACGAGGTCGTGCAGTCTCGTGCCGTAGAACGGGAACCACACGTCCTCCGGGTCGAGCGGTTGCAGGCCCGCGAGGGTGAGCCCGCGGTTCAGGCCGGCCGTCCACGTGCGGCGGAGATCGTCGGGGTGGTTGTCCTGCTGGTCCCGGCCGTGCAGGAAGACCACGTGCTGACGGCCGCCGAAGGCGGTACCGCGGGCGCGGAGCCCGACCCGGGGTCTGCGGGCCGCGGTCTCGCTCCCGGTCATGGGAACCGTCACCGGGACCGCTGGGGCCGACGGGGCCGTGACGCCCGGTACCGGCGCCGACCTCTCGCTCTGTGCCCCGGCGACGGGCGACGGGCGGGCCGGCGCGGTGGCCATGGTCCGGTCCAGTCCGGTGTCCGGGCCCATCTCGGCCAGCAGGGCACGCCGCCCCGGGTCGAGGTCCAGCCCGGCCAGGTGCTTGAGGATCGAGCTGATCCGGACGCCCTCGTTGGCGACCCACTCGATGGCGTCGTCGCCGTCGCCCTGCTGCCAGGGCCGGCCGTCCTTGCGCAGCACGCGGCCCTGGTCGTCCTTCTTCGGCACGCCGCTGTGGTGCAGCGCCACGACCTCCCACTGGTCGTTGAAGACGGGCGAGCCGGAGTTCCCCGGTTCGGTGTCGGTCTTGTAGTGGACGAAGTCGTCGAGGCGGACCAGCACCGCGTTGTCGCGCAGCGCGATCTCCTTCAGCCGCCCCTGCGGATGGCCGATGATGTTCACCTTCTCGCCGAGCACCAGCTTGCCGATCTGCACGCTCAGCCGGTTCCAGCCGAAGATCTCGCCCGGGGCAGAGCCGTCCGGGGCGGGCGCCACCGCCACCAGGGCGAAGTCGAGCCGCCGGTCCGCCGCGAAGAAGGCCCCGGGGTCGAGCTCCATCCGGACGACGGTGTCGGGCAGGTTGTCCGCCGTGACCTGGGCGCTGAACTCCACGAAGCAGCGGCGGGCGAAGCTCTCGTCGGGCAGCACGTGGTGGTTGGTCATCATCAGCTGCGGAGAGACCAGGAAGCCGGTGCCGTGCGGCAGCTCGCGGCCGTCGCGCCGCAGGGTGATCCGGGCGACCGTGGCCCCGGCCCTGACCCCGCGCGGCAGGAAGCTCCAGGCCTGAAGCTCGTTGGACAGGTCGATGATCCGCTCGTTGGCGTCGGGCAGGTCCATGGCCTCGCGGTGGATGTCCGCCACCACCGCCGAGGCCGACAGACCACCCCGGTCGAGGATCCGGTCGGCGCGCACGGCGAGCGCGTCCGGGGAGTCCGGGAACCGCACACCGGCCGCCAGCCGGTCCTCCACCCGCTCGCGCTCCGCGGCGGAGTCCTCGTAGCGCCGCGCGGCCTCGTCGGCGGCCTGCTCGTGCAGCTCCTTGTGCGACCGGTCCGTCACCGACATGGTCCACCGTCCTGTTCTGGCTCGCGCTGGGCCCCTCAGCCAGTACGCCCCCGGTCGCGCAGGTCCGCAACAGCGGAGCCCCCGCACGGCCGATGCCGGGCGGGGGCTGCGAAGTGTGGGAGAGCTGCGCGCGTTATGAGGCCGTGGTCTCGGCCGGGCGGATCCAGAGGCGCTGCCCTATGGCGGCCGCCTGCTGCACGATGCGGTTGACGGAGGCGGCGTCCACGACGGTCGTGTCCACAGGTGTGCCGTCGACGTCGTCGAGTCGCATGATTTCGAAGCGCAAGGGCTTCTCCCTTCGTCTGGTCATCCTCCTGAGGAGAACTACTCGGTGTGCGGTCCACCGGGCTCTCGTGCCCGGTGTTCCTTATGGGTCAACAGGGATGCAGGGTTCAAACATTCCCTACGCTAAGGAAATTTTTCGAACGGCTAATTACCAAGCCGTAAGAGTGTGGTTACGGGACCGACCGGGACCGGTTGTGTTCGCAGCGTGACCGCCGGGACAATGGAGGTGATGAACGACGACCTCGCGGCCCTCAGCGCCCGCATCGACCGCACCAACGAGCTGCTCCAGCGCATGCTCGCCGAGGTGGCGAAGACGCCCTCCACCCACGCGATCTTCGTCGATGCCGGGTATCTGTACGCGGCCGGTGGACGCCTCGTCGCCGGCACCGAGGACCGCCGCGCGTTCGACCTGGACGCCGAGGGTCTGATCGACGCACTCATCGACAAGGCCCGCACGATCTTCGCGGACAGCCGGCTGCTGCGCGTCTACTGGTACGACGGCGCCCGGCGCCGCATCCACACGGCCGAGCAGCAGACCATCGCGGAGCTGCCGGACGTCAAGGTGCGGCTCGGCAACCTCAACGCCAACAACCAGCAGAAGGGCGTCGACTCCCTCATCCGCTCCGACCTGGAGTCCCTCGCCCGGCACCGCGCCATCAGCGACGCGGCCCTGCTCGGCGGCGACGAGGACCTGGTGTCGGCGGTCGAGGCGGCCCAGGGGTACGGCGCCCGGGTCCACCTCTGGGGCATCGAGGCGCCGGAGGGCCGCAACCAGGCGGAACCCCTCCTGTGGGAGGTCGACAGCCAGCGCACCTTCGACCTCGACTTCTTCAAGCCGTACGTCTCCCGCCGCACGGCGGCCCCCGCCTACGAGACGGCCGCGGGTCGGCCCGCCCGCGAGGACGTGCGGTTCGTGGGCGCGCAGATCGCCGCGAAGTGGTTGGCGGCACGCGGCCGGGACACGCTGGTGGAGCTGCTGCCCGGGCACCCGTACCTGCCCGGCTCGGTGGACCAGGACCTGCTCGTCGAGGCGGAGGGCCTCCTGCAGTACTCACTGCGCGGCCAGGCGGACCTGCGGCGGGCGCTGCGGGACGGCTTCTGGGATCACCTGCGGACGCAGTACTAGGCCGTCCCGGGAGCCGCGGGGTTACCAGGCCCGTCCTGTGCCGTCGTGGGAGTCGGCGGGTGCTTGAGCCGGTTCGATGCCGTCCTGGGAGTCGGCGGGGTGGTCGGGCCGGTCCTGTGCCGTCCCGGGAGCCGGCGAGGCGGTCAGGCCGGTCCGATGCCGTCCCAGAAGTCGGCGAGGGCGTGGGCCGTCGGCAGGGGCCGGTCGGCGTTGGGGGAGTGCTCCGCTCCTGTGATGACCGTGCGGCGTGCGTTCAGCCGCAGGGCCATCTCGTCGAAGATCGCCACCGGCCAGGTGTCGTCGTGCGCGCCCGACAGGACGTGGAACGGCAGCGGGATCGCGGCGAGTTCGGTCACGCGGTCCGGCTCGGTGCACAACTGGCGTCCGGTCGCGAGCAGTTGGGCAGGACTGTGGCCCATCCAACGGCGGCGCAACTGGTCCTGGTCACCGAGGCCGCGGGCGGGCCCGCCGACTTCCTCCGGCGGCCCCATGGCCTGGATGGCCTCCCACACCTCCTCCATCGACAGCACGGCGAGCGCGTCCCGCAGCAGCTTCACGCGCTGCTGCTGGGACACGGAGATCTCCGCCGGGCCGGACGAGACCAGGGTGAAGGAGACGAAAGGGGAGTGGTCGAGCAGCACGGCCGCACGGGCGATCTGCCCGCCGAGCGAGTGCCCGACGAGGTGCACGGGCCCGCCCAGCGCATCGGCCTGCGCGAGCACGTCCCGGGCCAGTTCCCGTTGGGAGTAGGCAAATTCGTCGTCCAGGGGGCCGTCCGACTCGTGCTGCCCACGCCCGTCCACGGCGACGACCCGGTACCCCCGCTCTGCGAGCGGCTCGTGGAGCAACCTGAAGTCCTCCTTGCTCCCGGTGAACCCGGGCAGCATCAGGACGACTCCCCTGCCCTCCACACCGGCCTTCGGCGACGAGTCGACGACGGCGAACTCCCCGCGCGAGGTGCGCAGGGGATAGGCGCGGGCGCCCGGGGGCGGGGGGAAGGCGGGGTGGCTGGTCACGGGGCGAGGGTAGCGGCTGGGGGCCGGCCCTGTGCCCCGGGTGAATGCCGACGGCCCGGCCCCCCGTGAGGGGGGCCGGGCCGTCAAAGAGGGGTGTGTCAGCCCTCCGTGGACTCCGCGGCGGCCGTGGCCTTACGGGTGCGGCGGGCCTTGGGCTTCGCCTCCGCCGCGTCCTCCGTAGCGGCAGCCGTGGCGGCCGTGGTCGCCTTGCGCGTACGACGCGGCTTGGCGGCCTCCGGCTCCTGATCCGCCTGCGCGGGGATCTCGGCGGCGGCCGGGACGGGCTCGGCGGCCTTGCGGGTGCGGCGGCGCGGCTTGGCCTCCGTGCCTTCGGCCGTGTCGACGGCGTCCTCGGCCGCTGCGGCGGTCTTCCGCGTACGGCGAGGCTTGGCCTCGACGGCCTCCGGCTCCTGAGCCGTCTGAGCCGGGATCTCGGCGGCGGCCGGGACGGGCTCGGCGGCCTTGCGGGTGCGGCGGCGCGGCTTGGCCTCCGTGCCTTCGGCCGTGTCGACGGCGTCCTCCGCCGGGGCGGCGGCCTTGCGGGTACGACGCGGCTTGGTCTCCGCGGCCTCGGCCGTAGCCGTAGCCGTAGCGGTGGCCGCGGTCTCGGCGGTCTTGCGGGTGCGGCGGCGTGGCTTGGCCTCGGTGGCCTCCGCCGTGTCGACGGCGTCCTCGGCCGCCCTCGACGTCGCTGCCGTCGCCTTGCGCGTGCGCGCGGGCTTCGCCTCGGCTGTCTCGGCGGTGTCCTCCGCCGCTGCGGCCGTCTTGCGGGTGCGGCGCGGCTTGGCCTCGGTCGCCTCGGCCGTGTCGACGCTCGCCTCGGCCTTGGCGGCCGTCTTGCGGGTACGACGCGGCTTCGTCTCCGTCGGCTCCGGTGCGGACTCGGTGGTCCCCTCGGCCGTGTCGACCGCCGACTCGGCCGCGGACGCCGCCGTGGCCTTGCGGGTGCGGCGGCGCGGCTTGGCGGCGGCAGCCTCGGGCAGCGCGGCGTCCGCGGCGGCCGGGGCCTCGGCGACGATCGCGGGCTCCGTGGCCGACGGCGTCACCGCGGCCTCGGTCTCCACCGCCGGCGTCTCCGACCGGCGCGTACGGCGCCGGCGCGGCTTCGCAGCCGTCTCAGGGGCCTCCGCGGCCGTACCCTCCGCCGTCGCGACGGCGGTTTCGGCCTGCTCGGTCACGGGGGACTCGACCGCCGCGACCGGGGCCGCCTCGGACTGGGACCCGCCGCGGGTGCGGCGACGGCGACGCGGGGTGCGCGGAGCCGTCACGGTGTCCGCCTCGGTGGGGCCATCGGTGACCGTAGTGGCCGGTGCGGGGGCGCCGACCGACTCGGGCGCCCCGTCCGCCGTGGCACCGCCGCGCGTACGGCGGCGGCGACGCGGCGTACGCGACGACCGCTCGTGGTCGGCCGAGCGGGACTCGTCCCGGTCGCCTCGGCCACCTCGGCCGCCGCGCCCGCGAGGCCCGCGGCCGCCCGGCTCGCCCAGGTCCTCCAGCTCCTCCGCGTCCAGCCCGGCGCGCGTACGCTCCGAGCGCGGCAGGACGCCCTTCGTGCCCTCGGGGATGCCGAGGTCGGTGTAGAAGTGCGGAGAGGTGGAGTACGTCTCCGGCGGGTCGCTGAAGCCCAGGTCCAGCGCCTTGTTGATCAGCTGCCAGCGCGGGATGTCGTCCCAGTCGACCAGCGTGATCGCCGTACCCTTCGCGCCCGCGCGGCCGGTCCGGCCGATGCGGTGCAGGTACGTCTTCTCCTCTTCCGGCGACTGGTAGTTGATGACGTGTGTCACGCCCTCGACGTCGATGCCGCGGGCGGCGACGTCGGTGCAGACGAGCACGTCCACCTTGCCGTTGCGGAAGGCGCGCAGGGCCTGCTCGCGGGCGCCCTGGCCGAGGTCGCCGTGGACCGCGCCGGAGGCGAAGCCGCGCTGCTTGAGCTGGTCGGCCAGGTCGGCCGCCGTGCGCTTGGTGCGGCAGAAGACCATGACCAGTCCCCGGCCGTCGGCCTGCAGTATGCGCGCCACCATCTCGGGCTTGTCCATGTTGTGCGCGCGGTAGATGAACTGCTTCGTGTTCGCGACCGTCGCGCCCGCGTCGTCCGGCGAGGTGGCGGAGATGTGCGTGGGCTGCGACATGTAACGGCGGGCCAGGCCGATGACCGCGCCCGGCATGGTGGCCGAGAACAGCATGGTCTGGCGCCGCACCGGCAGCATGTTGATGATCTTCTCGACGTCGGGCAGGAAGCCCAGGTCGAGCATCTCGTCCGCCTCGTCGAGGACCAGGCTCTTGACGTGCTTCAGGTTCAGCTTCTTCTGTCCGGCGAGGTCGAGGAGCCGGCCCGGGGTGCCGACGACCACGTCGACGCCCTTCTTCAGGGCCTCGACCTGAGGCTCGTAGGCCCGGCCGCCGTAGATGGCGAGGACACGGACGTTGCGCACCTTGCCCGCGGTCTGCAGGTCGTTGGTGACCTGTGTGCACAGCTCGCGCGTGGGGACGACGACGAGCGCCTGCGGGGCCTCGGTGAGGTCTTCGGGCTCGGCGCGTCCGGACTCGACGTCGGCGGGGACGGTGACGCGATCGAGGAGCGGGAGGCCGAAGCCCAGCGTCTTGCCGGTGCCGGTCTTGGCCTGGCCGATGACGTCCTTGCCCGACAGTGCGACGGGGAGCGTCATCTCCTGGATGGGGAAGGGGGTGATGATGCCGACGGCCTCCAGGGCCTCGGCGGTCTCGGGGAGGATTCCGAGCTCTCGGAACGTAGTCAGGGTGCTGCCTCTTCTGTGTGGGCGGCGCGAGGCGAGCGCGGGGTCGTGTCAGACCGTGCCGGGGACGTCGGCTGCCTACGGGCGGGCCGTAGAGCACGGGACCGCGCCGACGCTCTAGCGCTCATGCCGCTGAGGGTGTCCCCCTCCGGGTCTCGTACGCACTGTGGCGGACGGCCGGGGAGGGCTGTCGGGTCGGAGCCGATCGGGCCACCGACCGGGCATCCTCATACGTGCGGCCTGTCGAGGTACGTCGACGTACCAGCAGGCGCATTACCACCATACCCCGGAATCCCGCACATGCGATGGCTGATTCGGTCACGTAGTCGTCGTCACAGTGATTGACCAGGGCCTTACGCCTCCCGGCGGGCGGGCTATTGTGCGCTTCATGACGAGCTCTGACAAGCCTGAGAACGCCTCGGACACCGCCGCCGCCGAACAGACCTCAGTCGCCGCCCGGGACTGGGCGACGGCCTCCGCCGACCCGCAGTACCGCGCCGCGGTCGTGGACCTGCTCGGTGCACTCGCGTACGGGGAGCTGGCGGCGTTCGAGCGGCTCGCGGAGGACGCCAAACTGGCGCCGACGCTGGCGGACAAGGCGGAGCTGGCGAAGATGGCGTCGGCGGAGTTCCACCACTTCGAGAGGCTGCGCGATCGGCTCGCGGAGATCGGGGAGGAGCCGACGCGGGCGATGGAGCCGTTCGTCGCCGCGTACGACGGGTTCCACAAGCAGACGGCCCCCTCGGACTGGCTGGAGGGCCTGGTCAAGGCCTACGTCGGCGACTCCATCGCCAGCGATTTCTACCGGGAGGTCGCCGCCCGGCTGGACGCCGACTCCCGCGGTCTGGTGCTGGCCGTGCTCGACGACACGGGGCACGGCGGCTTCGCCGTGGAGAAGGTGCGGGCCGCGATCGACGCCGACCCGCGCGTGGGCGGGCGGCTCGCGCTGTGGGCGCGGCGGCTGATGGGCGAGGCCCTGTCGCAGTCCCAGCGGGTGGTCGCCGACCGGGACGCGCTGTCGACCATGCTGGTGGGCGGTGTCGCGGACGGCTTCGACCTCGCCGAGGTCGGCAAGATGTTCTCGCGGATCACCGAGGCCCACACCAAGCGGATGGCCGCACTGGGGCTGGCCGCCTAGCTAGGGTCTGTCGTTTGGATCAGGTCGGCTGAGAGAGACCGTGCCCATTCAGCCGACCCGAGCGGGGCGTGGTGCGTGCAGCTGCGAGGCGGAGGAGGGCGCCAACGCGTTGGGGGTCCCCCTGCTCGAGCGGAGTCGAGAGCTTGGGGGAGTTGGCAACCGACGACAACGCCGCAGATGTGCGTGCCACGCCCCGCGACGCCGGCATGATCCAAACGACAGGCCCCAGCTCCCGCGGACGGTCCACGTCTTCATCGGAGCCGCCACCGTCGGCGACCCCTCAGGCGGTCGCCGATCGGCGGCGCAGTCTTCCCGCCGCGGGGCGCAGCAGCAGCGACAGCGACGCCACCGAGACGATCATCGCACCGAGCAGGACGAGCAGTACGTGCCCGGCGTCCAGCGCGCTGTGCATGACGAAGGCCCCGAAGAGGGCACCGGCGACACCGGTCGACAGCACCATGGAGCGGGCCGGGAGACGGTGCGGCAGGCGCTGTGTGGCCGCCCACGCCAGAGCCAGGCCGAGGATCGCGGAACTCAGCGCTTCCAGGAGCATGTCGGGGTCCCTCCCACAATGGCCGGCCTACCCACATCGGTCGTAGCCCGTCTTACCCCTGACCTGCGGAATCCAACCACCCCTGTGGGCGACTTGTGCTCCATCCGTGGAGGAAGCGGTGCGCCGCAAGGGGAATTCGAGAGCACGCGGAAGGGGAATCCGAGGGCAACGCAGGAGGGGTGTCCGAGGGAGGGCGACGCAAACGGGGCGGGTCGGCCGCAGCCGTCCCGCCCCGCTCCACGCATGCGCCTACAGCGCGCCGAAGCCCACCTTGCGCGGGGCCGGCTCACCGATCTCGACGTACGCGAGACGGTCGGCCGGGACGAGGAGCTTGCGGCCGTGCTCGTCCACGAGGCTCAGCAACTGCGACTTCCCGGCCAGCGCCTCGGCGACCACGCGCTCGACCTCCTCGGCAGTCTGACCGCTCTCCAGAACGATCTCGCGGGGCGCGTGCTGCACGCCGATCTTGACCTCCACGGCTATGTCCCTCCGACGGTCAGTGATGTGCGCGACCTTCCGCGCCGTACGCAGCACACATTAGCCCGGTGAGGGGACGTACATGCTCCGCCCGAGAACGCCACGAGCGAACACCGGGCGGGAACAAAGCGCCTGTCAGTGGTGCGGCTGGTCCATGCCGTGCAGGGGGAAGCCCGCGATACCGCGCCACGCCAGTGACGTGAGCAGCTGCACGGCCTGGTCGCGCGGAACGCTGCGGTCGCTGTGCAGCCAGGACCGCGCCACCACCTGGGCGAGGCCGCCCAGGCCCGAGGCGAGCAGCATCGACTCCGCGCGCGACAGGCCGGTGTCCTCGGCGATGACGTCGCAGATCGCCTCCGCGCACTCGTTCGTGACCTTGTCGACGCGCTCGCGCACGGCGGGCTCGTTCGTCAGGTCCGACTCGAAGACCAGGCGGAAGGCGCCGCCGTCGTCCTCGACGTAGGCGAAGTAGGCGTCCATCGTCGCCCGGACGCGCTGCTTGTTGTCGCTCGTCGACGCGAGCGCGTTCCGGACGGACTGGATGAGCGACTCGCAGTGCTGGTCCAGCAGCGCGAGATAGAGGTCGAGCTTGCCCGGGAAGTGCTGGTAGAGCACCGGCTTGCTGACGCCTGCGCGCTCCGCGATGTCGTCCATCGCGGCCGCGTGGTAGCCCTGGGCCACAAAGACCTCCTGGGCGGCACCCAGGAGCTGGTTGCGTCGGGCACGGCGTGGCAGGCGAGTGCCCCGCGGGCGAACCGCCTCTGTCTGCTCGATGGCTGTCACGCCGCCTCCCATGTTCGTCCATGTGCGGATCTGGCCGCGTCGCCATCGTACTTTTCGGTAACCGTGGTGTGCGCGGTGAGAGCGCAGAATTTCACGGAACGGACGGTTGCGAAAGCGGTTGCGAAGGTTTCAAACAGGGTCAGAGCGGGCAAAATGCGGCCTCTTTCCTGTCCGGTGGAGTTGCTCGGCGCCCGTCGGCGGCGAACGTCACCGGTAGTCGTCCTCGTCGAGCGAGACGATCCGGGCCTGCTCCACCAGGTCGGCCTCGTTGGCGCGGTCCGGGTCGACGTCGGTCAGCGGGTCGTCGCGGTCCGGCGCGATGTCCGCCTGCTGCTCGGCCGCGTCGACCTCGGGGGCCTCGACGTCGAACTCCTGCGCCTGCGGCGCGTCCTCGGCCTCGAACGTCTCCGGGTCGGTGGGGTCTACGGCCATGCTGGGCTCCCTTCCTACGAACGTCCCTGGGAATGCAGGGGCCACACGCGGGTGCCCTCTGTACGAGCCTAGGAGACACCCGATCCGGACGCTATGCGATCCGCGTCCGGGACGTGACGCCGTGCTCATCCCCCCTGACTGCTACCCATGCGCGCTCGGGTGCCTCCTCTTCCGCCGACTCAACGGGCCGATTCCTGTGACGGCGAACACAGGCGAACACATGAGTCACTGCGTGATCGTCTCGTAACATTGCCGCATGTCTTCGACCGAGCTGCCGTTCGTGCCGCCCGCCAATGTGCTGCCGAAGGTGGGGACCGTCCGGGTCGCGGAGGGTGAGCGCCTGCGGTCGGTCGAGCTGCCCGGGATCACTCTGACGGTCCGGTCGAGGCCTCCCGCGCGCGAAGGGCTGCCGCCCGCGCTGTACGTGCACGGGCTCGGCGGTTCCTCGCAGAACTGGTCGGCGCTGATGGCGCTGCTCGACGAGTCGGTCGACAGCGAGGCCCTCGACCTGCCGGGCTTCGGCGACTCCCCGCCACCGGACGACGGCGACTACTCCGTCACGGGGCACGCGCGCGCGGTCATCCGTTACCTCGACGCCTCCGGGCGCGGTCCCGTTCACCTGTTCGGGAACTCGCTCGGCGGCGCCATCACCACCCGTGTCGCCGCGGTTCGGCCCGATCTGGTCCGTACCCTCACGCTTGTGTCGCCCGCTCTGCCGGAAATCCGAGTGCAGCGCTCCGCCGTGCCCACGGGGCTGCTGGCGGTGCCCGGTGTCGCCCTGCTCTTCACCCGGCTCACCCGGGAGTGGACGGCGGAGCAGCGGGTCCGTGGCGTGACGGCGCTGTGTTACGGCGATCCCGGGCGGGTGACGCCGGAAGGATTCCGCAACGCCGTGCAGGAGATGGAGCGTCGGCTGCGGCTGCCGTACTTCTGGGACGCGATGGCGCGCTCCGCGCGCGGGATCGTCAACGCGTACACGCTGGGCGGCCAGCAGGGACTGTGGCGCCAGGCCGAACGGGTTCTCGCGCCGACCCTCCTCGTCTACGGCGGCCGCGACCAGCTCGTCGGCTTCCGCATGGCCCAGAAGGCGGCCCGCGCTTTCCGTGACTCCCGGCTGGTGACGTTGCCCGACGCGGGTCATGTGGCGATGATGGAGTACCCGGAGACCGTGGCCCTGGCGTTTCGTGAACTCCTCGAAGAAGCGGGAGAGTTGGGCGCGCAGCGGGCGAGGCGGGCCGGCCGGGCGGATGTGGGGAGCGACGCCGTCGACAGAGAAGGCACCGACGAGAGCATGGGGGGCTGAGGCGCGACGTGGGACGCCACAGCCGCCGCGGGCCGGTCGTCAAGGGCGACAGCGCGGACACCACCGCGGCACGGGACGGCCGGACCCCGCCCGTGCAGGGGCCGGGCCGGCCGGGCCAGGGCCAGGCGCCGGACGCCGGTCGGGGAGCCCGGACCGCACCGCCCGGTGCCCCGCAGGGCGGCTGGCCGTCCCAGGGCCCGCGCAGGATGCCGGGGCCGCGGCCCGCGCCGACGGACTGGTCCGAACCGACGGACGGCCCGCCGCACCACGGCATGCCGCGTCTGCCCGACGGCTGGCACCCGGACGGCACACCGGCCCAGGGCATCCCGCGCCTGCCCGACGGCACGCCGGTGCGCGGGGTACCACGCCTTGCCGACGGCACTGCGGCGCCGGGAGTTCCGCGGCCGGCTGACGGGACTCCTGCGCGTGGGGTGCCTCGATTGGCGGACGGGGCTCCGGCGCGAGGTGTGCCGAGGGGGTTGCAGGAGGGGACTCCGGCCAGGGGTGTGCCGGGGCCGGCTGATGAGACTCGGGCGCAGGGTGCTCCTCGGATGGCCGACGGGGCTCGGGCGCAGGGTGCTCCTCGGATGGCCGACGGGGCTCGGGCGCAGGGTATTCCTCGGATGGCCGACGGGACTCCGGCCAGGGGTGTGCCGAGGCTGCCTGACGGCACGCCCGCGCACGGTGTGCCCCGGGGTGCCGGCGGTACGCCGCCGATCGGGGTACCGCGGTTGCCCGACGGGACTCCCGCGCACGGCTTCCCGCAAGCCCGCGGCGGGCATCCCGAGCAGCGGGAAGCCGGGGGCGGCTGGGGTGAGTCGCGGGGGAGCGGCGGGGCGCCCTCTGGCGCCGGTGTTCCCATACCGCGGCAGCGCCGGGCATCCGTGCCCGGGCCGCGGCAGGACTATCTCGATGCCTTCGTCGAAGAGGAGGACGACGTCTTCGCGCCCCGTACGCCCGCCTCCGCGCACGCCGCGGACGCTTACGCCTCCGTCACGGACTGGAGCGTCGGCACCCCGGCCGACTCCGGGTCCGGCGGCCACGACGACGCGAGGCCCACCGGCACGCCCGTACCGGGCAAGGGCGGCAAGGGCCGCGCCTTCACCGGCATCGCGGCCGCGGCCGTCACCACCGTGCTGGCCGTGATCGTCGCCGGCCAGGTCGCCGACGACGCCGGCGGCGCCGACGTGCAGTCGCAGTCCGCCACCGACCAGGCCCGCGACGCCAGGGACCCCGCGTCCCGGGCGGACGGCCGGGCGCCCGCCCCCGAGGCCACGCCGCTGACCTACGACGAGAAGATGGGCAAGACCTACCCGCTCGGCGCCGGGCTCAAGGGCTCCGGGAAGTTCGACGCCGTTCCCGGCATCGCCCAGGGGCCGGGAGCCGGACAGAAGTTCACCTACCGCGTTGACGTGGAGCAGGGGCTCGGACTGGACGCCGCGCTGTTCGCCGAGGCCGTGCAGAAGACGCTCAACGACCAGCGCAGCTGGGCCCACAACGGCGCACGCACCTTCGAGCGCATCTACTCAGGCAAGCCCGACTTCGTGATCACCCTCGCCAGCCCCGGCACGACCGCCGACTGGTGCGCCAAGTCGGGTCTGGACACCACCGAGGACAACGTCTCCTGCGACTCGGCCGCGACCGAGCGCGTGATGATCAACGCCTACCGGTGGGCGCAAGGCTCCGAGACCTACGGCGACAGCAAGATCCACGCCTACCGGCAGATGCTGATCAACCACGAGATCGGCCACCGCCTCGGCTACGGCCACGTCACCTGCGACAAGGACGGCGACCTCGCGCCGGTCATGCAGCAGCAGACCAAGTTCCTCGACCACGACGGCATCCGCTGCCGCGCCAACGCCTGGCCGTACCCCGGGAGTTGACAGGCGCCACCGGCGGTGTGGCGCGGCTCGCGTCGACATGCTCGGAAAGTTCGCGCCGCGGAAGGCCTCGACTGCTCCCGACGAGGTCGTTCTGGAGGCGACCGGACTCAAGCGAGAGTTCGGGCGCGGGACGGGCGGTCACGGCCGTGGACGACGTGTCGCTGACCCTGCGCCGCGGCGAGACCCTCCGGATCGTCGGCGAGAGCGGCAGCGGCAAGACGACCCTCGGGCGCATGCTCGTCGGGCTGCTGGAATCGACGGCGGGATCGCTGGCCTTCGAGGGCGGGGCGCACACCGGGGTGAACCCGGCCGTGCAGATGGTCTTCCAGGACCTCGTCTCCTCCCTCAACCCCCGTCGCCGCGTGGGCGAGTCCATCGCCGATCAGCTGCGCGCCCGGGGTGAGCGGCAGGAGGGGCGCATCCGGGAGCGCGTGGGGGAACTGCGGGAGCGCGTGGGGCTCGAAGCGGCGCACTTCGACCGCTACCCCCATGAGTCCGGCGGCGGGCAGCGCCAGCGTGCCGGCATCGCCCGGGCGCTCGCGGCCGACCGCGCGTCATCGTCTGCGACGAGCCGGTCTCGGCCCTCCACGTCACCACCCAGGCCCATGTGGTCGGCCTGCTCGGCGAGGTGCAGCGCGAACTCGGGCGCGCTGGTCGTCGTCGCACACGACCTGGCCGTCGTCCGCCAGGTCAGCGACCGGGTCGCGGTGACGCGACGGGGCGGGATCGTCGAGGAAGGGCCCGTCGGGGAGGTGTACGAGTCGCCGCGCGACGCCGGGCGAAGCGACGGGGATGGGAGGCGACATGACGATCCGTGCCCGTTTGATCTCCTAGCGCGACAGAACGCGACCCGCACGGGAAAGTTACGACCGTTCACCCCTTTTGGTGGTGCGACGGACAACCGTCCGTCGCACCACCGCCTTGTCCGCATACGTTCGTCCCGCTGCGAGCCGCCGGGCAACGGCGGCTCCCCATACGGGAGATCGGGGGTGCACTCGTGCGCATCGGACTGCTTACGGAGGGTGGCTATCCGTATGTGAGCGGTGACGCCAGGCTCTGGTGCGACCGGCTGGTGCGCGGGCTCGCCCAGCACGAGTTCGACGTCTACGCGCTCAGCCGCAGCGAGCACCAGGAGGACGAGGGCTGGATCCCGCTGCCGCGGAACGTCCGCCGGGTGCGCACCGCGCCGCTGTGGATGGCCGAGGACGACGAGGTGGTGCTCGGGCGCCGCGCACGCCGGCGGTTCACCGAGTGCTTCGGGGAACTGGCGGGTGTGCTGTGCGGGGCGGCCGGCATTGCAGGGGTGCCCGATGGCGCGTCGACCTCCGAGGCGGACCGTTTCGCCAACGCTCTGTACGGGCTTGCGGAGCTCGCCCGCGAGGAGGGCGGCCTGGCGGGCGCACTCCGCTCCGAAGCCGCCGTACGCACACTGGAGCGCGCCTGTCGTGCGCCCGGAGCCCAACGCGCGGCGCGTGAGGCGCGCGTACCGGATCTGCTCGCCGTGGCCACCTATCTGGAGCGCGCCCTGCGCCCTCTCTCCCTCGACTGGTATGAAGACGACGGGCTCGGTGCGGTCGACCTCTGCCACGCCGCGTCCGGCGGCACGGCCGCCCTGCCCGGCCTGCTGGCCCGGCACTTCACCGGCGTGCCCCTGATGGTGACCGAGTACGGCGTGCGCCTGCGGACGCACTACCTCACCGCCCCGGACGCCCCACCCGCCGTACGGTCCCTGCTGGCGGCCTTCCAGGGCCGGCTCGCGGCCGAGGCCTACGGACGGGCCGAGGTCGTCACCGCCGGCAACACCCACGCCCGCCGCTGGCAGGAACGCTGCGGTGCCGACCGCGAGAAGCTCCGCACGGTCTACCCCGGCATGAACGCCCGGCCCTTCGCCGAGGTGGGCGAGTCCCCGGAGTGCGCGGACCCGGACACGCTCGTCTGGGTCGGCCGCGTCGAGCCCGCCAAGGACCTGGTCTCGCTGCTGCACGCCTTCGCGGAAGTCCGCAAGCAGGAGCCGAGGACGCGCCTGCGCATCGTCGGCGCCCCCGCCGGGCCCGAGGGCGCGGCCTACCTCGGCCACTGCAGGACACTGGCCGCCCAGCTCTTCCCCGACGAGGCCGAGGGCCCCCACGCCACCGGGGACAACCCGGTGTCCTTCGAGGAGATCGGCGGACCCGAACTCCCGCTCGCCGCCGACGCCTACGCCTCGGGCGCCGTGACCGTCCTCTCCAGCGTCGTCGAGGGCTTCCCCGTCGGCCTCGTCGAGGCCATGCTCTGCGGGCGCGCGACGGTGTCGACGGATGTCGGAGCGGTCGTGGAGGTCATCGGCGGCACGGGGCTCGTCGTACCGCCGCGCAATCCGCGGGCGCTCGCCGAGGCGTGCGTCGCGCTGCTGCGCGACCCCGAGCGTCGCGCGCGCCTGGGGGCCGCCGCTCGCGCCCGTGCCCTCGAACTGTTCACGGTCGAGCAGAACATCGAGGCATTTCACAGCATTTACCTGGAGATCGTCTCGCGAGCGCCCGTCCGCCGTGTCGTCCTCGACGGAGCGGGGGAGCCGCTGCCGTTCGCGGTCCCCGCCGAGGCCCACGTGCCCGTCCACTGGACCGCCGCGTCGCCCCGCCTCGCCGCCCGCAACACCCCCGGCTGGGCAGCGGACAGGCCCGTAAGCGCCACCACGCCCGCCCCCGCCCCGGAGGGTGCGCGATGAACGACGTGGGCGAACTGGACCGTCCGGGAACCCCGACCGGCCCCGGGGCGCGGGACGCCGGCCCGGCGAAGGCACTGGACCCGACGAACCCGGACCCGGCCACCCCGGAGGCGGTCACCGACCACAAGGCCCCCGGGAGCCGGGAGCCGGCCTCCGACCTCAAGGTGCCCGCGAGCGGGGCTTCGGCTTCCGACCACAAGGTGCCCGGGGATCGGGATTCGACCTCCGACCGTGAGGTGCCCAGGAGTCAGGATTCGACTGCCGATCGCAAGGTGCCCGGGGATCGGGATTCGACCTCCGACCGTGAGGTGCCCAGGAGTCAGGATTCGACTGCCGATCGCAAGGTGCCCGGGAGTCGGGATTCGGCCTCCGATCGCAAGGTGCCCAGGAGTCGGGAGTCGGTCGCCGATCGCAAGGCGTCCACCCCGCGTCGGGGCGCCGGTGACCCGGTGAAGGCGCTGATGCATCGTCACCGCAAGCTCTGCGAGCGCGCGGTGGACCCCCTCGAGATCGCCGCAGGACTGGAGGCGCACGGCATCACCGACCGCACCGCCGCCCGCTTCCGCCACCGGGACGTCTTCTCCCTCGCCGAGGAGATGTACGCGCGGGTCTCCCGTGACGGAGACACACCCCTGCCCGCCCCGCCCGCCGCTCCCCGGATGCGCGCCGACTGGGTTTTTCTGACCCTTCTGCCCGGTGCGCTGTGCGCCGCCACCGTGACCGCCGTGCAGCTGACCCACGGGCAGTCACGCCTGTTCGCGGCAGCAGCCGGCGCCCTCGCCGTGGCCCTGGCCCTCCGCGCGGCCCTGCGCCGAGGCCCCCTGAGCAGGACCGACGCGGACCGACCCGGACCGCGACCCGGTGCGGCGTCCGGCAGGACCACCCCATGGACCGTGTGGCTCGTCGCCTACTCCCTCCTGGGTAACGGCCTGCTCGACAGCGCTCTCGCCGGAGGCCCCGACGCCCTGCCCACCGGCACGGCCGACGACCCCTGGCCCGTCACCGCCGCCCCGGTCCTGGCCCTCGCCCTGGCCTGCGCGCCCGCCGCCTGGACCGCGCACCTCTTCACCGCGCGCGCTCGTCGCAAACTCGCGGGCAGCCGCGGCCTGGAGGACTTCGCCGCCGCCGTACGCCCACTCCTGCTCGGCACGTTCGCCCTGTTCCTGGGCGCCATGGCGGCCCTGCTCACCCTCTCCACGGCAGTCCTCCACGAGCCCGCGGCCTACGCGCAGGCCCTGGCCCTGGGCTCCCTCCTCTACCTGGCCCGCCTCCTCACCACGCACGGCTTCACCTACGCCCCCGCCGTGCTCCTCACCGCGACGGCCACGGTCGAGGCAGCCGCCCTCGCCACGGTCTTCGCCTCCCGCCTCCCCGGTTTCCGCTTCCTCGCCACCCCCGTCGACACCCTCGTCACCACCTGGGGCACCGGCAGCGTCCCCGCCCTCGCCTGCGGAGCGGCGGCCCTGGCCCTCCTGGTCCACACGACGCGCAAGCTGACCCGGGCCTCGGCCCACGCACCGCCGCAGCCCGCACGGTGACCGCCACCGGCACCGGCCCCACCGCCGCAGGCAGCACCCGTCCCATCCCTTCCTTTCCGCCTCGAGGAGAACCCGCATGACCACCCACCCAGGAACCCCGGCGACATGGGGAGCCGCGCGATGAGAGTCCTGCTGATCGGAGCCAACGGCTACATCGGACGCTTCGTCGCCGACCGTCTGCTCGCCGACCCGGCCGTACAACTCACCGCCCTCGGCCGCGGGGACGACGCCGACGTCCGCTTCGACCTCGCCTCCGGCAGCCCCGGCGCCCTCACCCGCTTCCTCGACGCGGTCCACCCGGGTGTCGTCGTCAACTGCGCCGGCGCCACCCGCGGCGGCGCCCGCGAGCTCACCCGCCACAACACCGTCGCCGTCGCCACCGTCTGCGAGGCCCTGCGCCGCAGCGGCTGCGGCGCACGGCTGGTGCAGATCGGCTGCAGCGCGGAGTACGGCCCGAGCCAGCCCGGCTCCTCCACCGCCGAGGACGCCGTGCCCCGGCCCGGCGGCCCGTACGGCGTCAGCAAACTCGCCGCCACCGAACTGGTCCTCGGCTCCGGCCTGGACGCCGTCGTCCTGCGCGTCTTCTCACCGGCCGGACCCGGCACCCCCGCCGGCTCCCCGCTGGGCCGTCTCGCCGAGGCCATGCGCCGCGCCATGCAGTCCGGCGACGGCGAGCTGAAACTCGGCGGCCTGGGTGCGCAGCGCGACTTCGTCGACGTCCGTGATGTGGCCCGTGCCGTCCACGCCGCCTCGCTCTCCGCCGCGCAGGGCGTCATCAACATCGGCTCCGGCCGTGCCGTGCGCCTGCGTGACGCCGCCGCGGTCCTCGCCCGCGTCGCCGGATACGGCGGTGCCCTCCACGAACTCGACGGCCCGCCCGGCGCCCTGCGCACGGCCATCGGCCACCCCCGTCCCGACCCGGACCACGCGCTCCCCGTCGCATACCCGTACCCCGACGGCTGCGGCAGCTGGCAGCAGGCCGATGTGCGCACCGCACGCGACCGGCTCGGATGGCGTCCCCGGATCGGCCTGGAGGAGTCCCTCGCCGACATCTGGATGGAGGCGGCATGCCGCATCTGACCAGATCCCCGCGGTGCGCCTCGGGCACGGAACTGCGCCCCGGCGTCGGCGTCCCCGGCTACGCGCACCCCCTTCTCGCTCCCACCGAATGGGGCGAGCTGGCCCGCCCCGGCACACCGCTGCACTGGGTGGTCCTCAACGTGGCCGACGGCCCCGGAGCCCGCCCCGACCCGCACTGTCTGGAGGCGGCCGGCCGCCTGCGCAACGCGGGCATCCGCGTCCTCGGCCACCTCGACACCCGGTACGGCACCCGCAACTTCGGCGAGCTGATCTCGGACGCCCACCGGTTCGTCGACTGGTACCAGGTCGACGGCTTCCTCCTGGAGCGGTGCCCGGCGGACCACGCCGGGCTGCCCGAGGTCCGCCGCACGGTCGCCACGCTCCGCGTGATCCGTGACGCTGCCCACATCGTCCTCGGCCACGGCATCCACCCGCACCCCGGCTACGCCGAGCTCGCCGACCAGCTGGTCACCTTCTCCGGGCCCTGGAGCGACTACCGCTGGTCGCAGGTGGCCGAGTGGACCGCCGACCATTCGCCCGAGCGCTTCTGCCACTTCGTCCACGGCGTGCCCCGCCCTCACCTGGCCGAGGCGCTGCGCATCGCCCGCCGGCAGGGCGCCGCGACGGTCTGGATCACCGACCACACGGACCGCGGCGGACGCACCGACCCCTGGGAGGCCATGCCCGGCTACTGGGACGAATTCGTCTCGCGGATCGGAACAGGTGTCTCGGAATGAAAAAGGGCATGGCACTGTTACGGGGAGAACAACCGTAGTGATTGACCGACCAACGGAGTCCCCGTGTCGCTGCCACCCCTGGTCGAGCCGGCTTCCGAGCTCACCGTAGACGAGGTCCGCAGGTACTCCCGCCACCTGATCATCCCCGACGTGGGGATGGACGGGCAGAAGCGGCTGAAGAACGCCAAGGTGCTGTGTGTGGGCGCCGGCGGCCTGGGCTCGCCGGCGCTGATGTACCTGGCCGCCGCGGGCGTCGGCACCCTCGGCATCGTGGAGTTCGACGAGGTCGACGAGTCGAACCTGCAGCGCCAGATCATCCACAGCCAGGCCGACATCGGCCGTTCCAAGGCGGAGTCCGCCCGCGACAGCGTCAAGGGCATCAACCCGTACGTGGACGTGATCCTTCACGAGGAGCGGCTCGAGGCCGACAACGTGATGGACATCTTCAGCCAGTACGACCTGATCGTCGACGGCACGGACAACTTCGCGACCCGCTACCTGGTCAACGATGCCTGCGTGCTGCTGAACAAGCCGTACGTGTGGGGCTCGATCTACCGTTTCGACGGCCAGGCGTCCGTCTTCTGGTCCGAGCACGGCCCCTGCTACCGCTGCCTGTACCCGGAGCCCCCGCCCCCGGGCATGGTCCCCTCCTGCGCCGAGGGCGGCGTCCTGGGCGTGCTGTGCGCGTCCATCGGCTCCATCCAGGTCAACGAGGCCATCAAGCTCCTCGCCGGCATCGGCGACCCTTTGGTCGGCCGACTGATGATCTACGACGCCCTGGAGATGCAGTACCGCCAGGTCAAGGTCCGCAAGGACCCGGACTGCGCGGTCTGCGGCGACAACCCGACCGTCACCGAGCTCATCGACTACGAGGCCTTCTGCGGCGTCGTCTCCGAGGAGGCACAGGCGGCGGCCGCCGACTCCACGATCACTCCCAAGCAGCTCAAGGAGTGGATCGACGACGGTGAGAGCATCGACATCATCGACGTCCGCGAGCCGAACGAGTACGAGATCGTCTCCATTCCGGGCGCTCGGCTGATCCCGAAGAACGAGTTCCTCATGGGCACCGCCCTGGAGGGCCTCCCGCAGGACAAGAAGATCGTCCTGCATTGCAAGACGGGTGTCCGCAGTGCGGAAGTCCTCGCGGTCCTGAAGTCCGCGGGCTTCTCGGACGCGGTCCACGTCGGCGGCGGTGTGATCGGCTGGGTCAACCAGATCGAGCCGTCCAAGCCGGTGTACTGAGCCGAATCCGGCCTCCCTTTCCGAGCGGCGGGGGCTTCGCGCACCACGGGTGCGCGAAGCCCCCGCCGTCGTCATGAGCAGACCTTGCCGTCCTTCGGCACCGAGCCGTCCAGCAGGTACGCGTTCACCGTGGAGTCGACGCAGTCGCTGCCACTGCCGTAGGCGCCATGCCCCTCGCCCCGCCAGGTGAGCATCACCCCGACGCCCTTGCCCAGCTCGTCGGCCATCCTCCGCGCGCCCTCGTACGGGGTGGCCGGGTCGCCGGTGTTGCCGACCACCAGGACCGGTGCCGCGCCGTGGGCGCTCACCTCCGGGGTGTCGTGCTGCCCGGGCACCGGCCAGTCGTGGCACCAGCCGGCCGTGTCCCAGCCGAGGAACGTCCCGAAGACCGGGGAGATCTTCTCGAACCGGGGCAGCAGCCGCTTCGTCCCGGCCGCGGTCGGCCGCTGCCTGTCGTCCAGGCATGATATGACCCGTTGGGAGTGGGTCGTCGTGCCGTAACGGCCTGACGGGTCGCGTTCGTTGTAGCGGTCGGCGAGGACCAGCAGCTCCGAGCCGTCGCCCTGCTCGGCCGCGTCGAGGGCGCTGGTCAGGGTCGGCCAGCTGTCCTTGCTGTACAGCGGCAGGATGATGCCCGTGACCGCGAGGGTCTGGGTCAGCTTCCGCCCGGGTGCGCCCGTCGCCAGGGGCCGGGCGTCGATCCGCCGCAGCAGGTCCGCGATCTTGCGTGTGCCGTCCTCCGGGTCCTGGCCCGTGGACTCGAGGTAGCCGTTCAGCGCGCGCTGGAACCCTCTGGCCTGGTTCTCGGCGTGCCCCACGGTGTCGGCGCCGGGGTCGACGACCGCGTCCAGCGTCATGCGTCCCACGTTCTTGGGGAAGAGGTGGGCATAGGTGCCGCCCAGTTCGGTGCCGTAGGAGATGCCGAAGTAGTGCATCTTCTCGTCGCCGAGGACTTCCCGGATGCGGTCCATGTCGCGGGCCGAGTCGGTGGTCGAGACGTGCGCCATGAGCTTCCCGGCGTCCTTCCGGCAGCCCTTGGCGAAGTCGGCGGCGTCCTCGAAGTACGCCTTCTCCTCGGCGGGGGTGTCCGGTGAGACGTCCACCGATTCGGCGGCCTGGATCTGCTTGTCGCCCCGGCAGCGCACGCCCTCGCTGGCGCCCACGCCGCGCGGGTCCCAGCTCACCAGGTCGTACCGCTCGCGGAGTGAGGAGACGGTCGGGGCGTACGACGGCATCATGGACACGCCCGAGGCGCCGGGGCCGCCGAAGTTGAACAGCAGGGATCCGACGCGGTCGCCGCCGCGCGCCTTGGCGCGGATGAGCCCAAGACCGATCGTCTCGCCGTCCGGCTTCGACCAGTCCAGCGGCACCTTCAGCGTCGCGCACTGCCATTCGCTGCTCGGCGCGGGGCCGTCGGCGGTGGCCTTGCAACGGCCCCAGGACAGCCCGCTCCTGTCGTCGTCGGACGAACCGCCGCCGCAGCCCGCGGCCAGCAGGACCGAGGCGGCCGCCAGAGCGGTCCATCGAACGAAGCGCGTCATTGCCCATCCCCCCTCGCAGGCCGTCCGCTTCGTGCCGCGGATGGCGGTCAGGCCATGGTAGGCAGATCAGGCGTCGACCGACTCAGCCTGTGGATAACCTTCTGACCTGCGAGTTTGCCGGGGTCGCTGCGGGTGTCAGGTGCAGACGGTCCCCGCCGGCGGCACCTTCCCGTCCAGCAGATAGCCGTTCACCGCGCCCTGCACGCACTTGTTCTCGCTGTCGTACGCGCCGTGCCCCTGGCCGCGGTACGTCAGCTCGACACCGACACCCTTGCCCAGCGCGTTCACCATCGCCCGCGCGCCCTCGTACGGTGTGGCCGGGTCACCGGTGTTGCCGACGACCAGAATGGGCGCCGCGCCCGGAGCGCTCACGGCCGGGCGGTCGGCGGAGCCCGGCACGGCCCAGTCGGTGCAGCTGAGCATGGACCAGGCCATGTAGTCGCCGAACAGGTCGGACGCGGCCCGGAACTCGGGCAGCTTCCGCTCGACGTAGGCGGTGTCGTAGCGGGGTTTGTCGTCGGCGCAGTTGATGGCGACGTTGGCGGGGGTGATGTTGCTGTACTCGCCGTTCTCGCTGCGCCCGTTCATCGAGTCGGACAGAGCCATCAGAATCCTGCCGTCCCCGTCGTAGGCCTGCTCCAGGCCCTCCGTGAGGTACTCCCAGAAGTCCTGCGAGTACAGGGCCTGTGCGATGCCGCTGGTCGCCGCGGTCTGGGTCAGCTGCCGCGGGAAGATACCCGGGAGCGGAGTGCGGTCGAGATCGTTCAGCAGCCTGGCGATACGGTTCTTCACGTCCTGGGCGCTGTCGCCGACGGGGCACTCCTCGGTCTTCGACACGCAGTCCTCGGCGAAGTTGTCGAGCGCGAGCTGGAAGCCCTTGGCCTGCCCCAGCGAACCCTGTTCGGGGTCCTGCGTGGGGTCGACGACGGCGTCGAACACGGCACGGCCGACCCGCTCGGGGAACAGGTGGGCGTAGACGCCGCCCAGTTCGGTGCCGTAGGAGATGCCGAAGTAGTGCAGCTTGTCGTCACCGAGGACCTGCCGCATCAAATCCAGGTCGCGGGCCGCGTCGGTGGTGCGCACGTGCGGCAGGATCTTCTCCGAGTTCTGCTCGCAGGCGTCGTTGAACTCCTTGGTGATCTCCACGAGCTCGGTGCGTTCGGCGGCGTCGTCGGGTGTGGCGTCCTGCTGGAAGAAGGCGTCGAGCTGCTGGTCGTTCTCGCAGATCACAGGGTCGCTGCGGCCGACTCCGCGCGGGTCGAAGCTGACCAGGTCGTAGCGGGTGCGCAAGGTCTGGTAGCCCTCCGCGAAGGCGGGCAGCGAGGTGACGCCCGAGCCGCCGGGGCCGCCGAAGTTGAAGATGAGCGAGCCGATGTGTTCGTTCTCCTCGCCGGTCGTCCTGACCCGGATCAGCTCGACGCCGATCGTGTCGCCCTTCGGGTCGCCCCAGTCGAGCGGGGCCTTCATGGTCGCGCACTGCCACTCACCCTCGTCCGGCAGAGGAGAGGGCGAGGCACCTCCGCCCTGGGCCGCGTCCGGGGACGGGCAGGCCTTCCAGCTCAGTTCCTGCCGCGTGAGGTCCTCGTCCTCGGCGGCGTCGTCACCGCAGCCCGCCAGCACGGTGGACAGCAGCACGGCGGAGGCGGTCAGGGCGACGGCGCGCAGCCGGAGGAGGGTTGGCATGGTTCCATCCTGCGGCGGTACCGAGACGGGCGCGCGGGACGCGTGCCGTACGAGGTAGCAGAGGTCGCCGGTGCTAAAGCGCCTGCTTGCGGGTGAGGTGGTTGAAGACCAGCCAGCCCGGGAGCACGGGAATCCACAGCGTCAGGAGGCGGAACAGCAGGACCGCCGGTGCCGCGACCTCCTTCGGGAGCCCGACGGCGATCAGGCCGACCGTCAGGGTCGCCTCGACCGCGCCCACACCACCCGGTGTCGGCGCCGCGGACCCCAGGGCGTTGCCCGCGAGGAAGACGACGGCGACGCTGGCGATGCTGATCGACGTGGACTCGTCGCCGAACGCGCGGATCGACGCGTCGAGGCACATCACGAAGCAGGCGGTCAGCAGCAGCATGCCGCCGATGCCGGTGATCAGCTTCTGCGGCCGCTGGAGCACGTCCAGCATGCGCGGCACGACTCCCGCGAACAGCGACCGCACGCGCGTGACGATGAACTTCCGCAGGAACGGCACCGACGTGACCACGAGGACGAGCACCGCCACCGTCAACAGGCCGGCGATGACGGTCCGGGAGGGCGACAGCGACGGCGTCTTCTCCGTACCGGTCAGATAGCCGAAGGACAGCAGCATCAGGATGTGGCAGCCGAGCCCGAACAGCTGCGACGCGCCGACACTCGCCACCGCGAGCCCCGGCCGCACTCCCGCGCGCTGCAGGAAGCGCGTGTTCAGCGCGACCCCGCCCACCGCCGCCGGGGCGACGATCTTCACGAACGACCCGGCGACCTGCGCCGCCACGGTCCGCACGAACGGCACGCGCTCGGGTACGAATCCCAGCAGGGCCATCGCCGCCGCGATGTAGCTGCACATCGAGAACAGCACGGCCGCGGCGACCCAGCCCCACTCGGCGTTCGAGATGAGCGGCCCGAACTCGATGTGCGTGAGCTGCGTCAGCAGGAAGTACGCACCGATCGCGCCGGCGATGAAACTGATCAGTGTGCGCGGACGCACCCGCTCCAGCCGGGCCGGCTCGACGGGCGCCTGTGGCCTGATGCGCAGCACGGCGTGCCGGATCTGCGTGAGCAGGTCCTCCTCGCGCGCCTCCTCCAGCGCCTCGTCGATCGCCCGCTTCTCGGCCCGCTGCTCCGCCCGTACGGCCTTCTTGTCGGGCTTTTCCAGGGTGGGCACGGACTCGTCCGCGTCCCCCTCCAGGCGGGCCTGCTTGGCCTGTCGGGACGCCTCCAGGACCGCGTCGCGCTCGCGCTGTGCCCGCTCCCTGGCCAGTCTGCGCAGCGTCGCGCGCGTGGAGCGGCTGAGCGCGATGGGCTGGAGCATCGGCAGGCAGTCCGCCACCGCGTCCGGACCGAGCACGCCCACCGCCGAGGCCACCGCCCGCTCGGCGCCCACCCGGAGACCGAGCGTCACCAGCAGCTGGGAGGTGTCCATGCGCAGCAGCAGATCACCGGCCGCGATCTCGCCGACGCGCAGGTCGGTGAGGATCACCGTGCCGGAACGATCCACCAGAATCGCGTCGCCCACCAGCCTGCGATGCGCGATACGCCGCGACTGCAGGGCCTTCACCTGGTGCCAGGTGTCGCGCAGCAGGCCGTCGGTGATCTCCTCGTCGGACAGCGAGTCGAGGGTGCGTCCGCCGCTGTGTTCGTAGACGAGCATCACCGCGTCGGGGCCGAGTTCGGAGGTGGCGATCAGCTTGGGTGCGTTGGCGCCGGCCGCGATGGCCGCGTACGCCAGCAGGGCCTCCTGCTCCAGGGCCTGGCGCAGCGACTGGAGGCTGCTGCGGGTGGCGAAGCCGCGCAGGGTGAGGTTGCGCCAGGCGCGGTAGAAGAAGCCCTGGGCCTGCTGCTCCCGGTCGACCACCGTGACGTCCAGGGGCCGGCCGTCCTCGAGCGTGACGAAGTAGCGGCGGCCCCGGTCTCCGGTGTCCGGGTTGTCCGAGATGTCCTCGCGTGAGGCGCTGACCGGTCGGAACCCGACGGTCCGCAGGCCTGCCATCAGTGTCTGCCCGGTGGGCCGGACATTGGGGGAGCCGACCGCGTACAGCGTGCCGTAGGCCACGGTCCAGCCGATCAGCACGGTCAGGATGATCGAGAACGGGGTCGTGTACCCGGTGACGAGCATCGAGAAGGCGTCGAGGAGCAGCACGACCCACAGCACCGCGCGCCATCTCGGTCTGCGCGACATGCCGACGGCCGTCATGTAGGCGATGACCGGGGCCAGATAGCCGTGCACGGGGTCGGTCAGCGCGTGGATGTCGCCGGGGGAGGGCTGCGTGAGCGCCTCCTGGATCGAGTCGGGCGCGGCCCGGGCGACCCACAGGTCGGTGGCGAGGGTCACACCGTGCGCGAGGACCGCCGCGAGCACACCGTCGGCGATGCGTAGTCCGTCCCGTTTGATCAGCCGCTCGATGGCGAAGGCGACCGGAACCAGCAGGATGGCGATGCTGGAGGCCAGCCCCGCGATCTTGATGAGCAGGTCGGGGGCCTGCCCGGTGCCCTTGTTGATGTCCTGTTCGAGACCCGAGGTGGTGCCGTGCGCGAACGCGGCGATCCCGATCAGGATCGCGATGGCGAGCACGCCCACCAGGAGGCGCATCAGGTCGGAGGGGCGGTGCACGCGCGCGGGGAGCAGCGGTTCGTCGCCCTCCACCTCGTCGATGTGCGCGAAGTCGGGCTCCTCGGCGGCCGCCCGGGTCTTCTTCGCGGCCGCCTTCGGACCGTCGTCCGCAGTGCCAGGGCGCGACGCAGCGTCAGAGGTGCCCTCTGTGCCCTCGGGGTGCGCACCCTGCTGCTTCATCGTCTCTTCTTGGTCTCGTATCACCGGTCACCGCCCGCACGATGGTGGCATGCCGCACCGGCACACGGGGCAATCGGGGTGCACATGCGGGGGCGGACAGTCTGCCCGACGCGCTCCTGCCGGGCGAGGAAGACGCCCGGGAGCACACCCGGCCCGTTGTCGGTGGGGTGGGGCAGGATGGGGCGGATGAGTGAGCACAGCCCTGAGGGGGGCCGGTACGAGGACGAGTCCGCGCAAGCGCTGCCCGAGTACGCCGAGCGGGTGCTCGACGTCGCCGAACTGATCCCGCCGGGCCGTGTCATGACCTACGGGGACGTCGCCGAGTGGCTGGAGCAGGGTGGGCCGCGGCAGGTCGGCCGCGTGATGGCGCTCTACGGGGGAGCCGCTCCGTGGTGGCGGGTCGTCCGCGCGGACGGCGTCCTGCTGCCGGGGCACGAGCAACGGGCGCTCGGCCACTACCGGGCGGAGGGCACGCCCCTGAAGGAGGCGAGCCGCGCCGCCGAGGGCCACCTGCCGCGCATCGACATGAGACGGGCGCGGTGGGACGGCGGTGATCGCGCGGAGGGTCACACCTGACAGCTTCCGCCATCGGACGGCCTCCCGTGTGACCCGTGATCCGTACGGGGGAATCGGGGCACATCGGGGGTATGACGTACGTTCGTGAGGCGAGGGGCATGAGTGCCACGCGTGCCGCGAGTGGTCGGTGGGAAGAAGGGGAAGCCCTGCTTCCACCTCACCCCTCGGCGTAGCGTCGGCTGCGCATGCCCCCGTCACCCCGCGGTCACCGCCCGCCACGCGCGGGGCCCGCCAACCAGCACTTCCACCAGAACCGGCGAACCACGTGAGCTCCTCTTCCTTCACCAGCGGCCTGTCGCACCCCCGGGTGCGGCGGGGGAGCCGTGGCGCTTACCGACTGGTACGTACCCCTCCTGGCCGCGTGGACCCCCCTCTTTTGGACGCCTCGCAGCGCTCCGTGGTTGACCACAGGGCGGGCCCGCTGCTCGTCCTCGCGGGCCCGGGCACCGGCAAGACCACCACGCTCGTCGAGTCCGTGGCCGAGCGCGTCGCCCGGGGCGGCGACCCCGAGCGCGTCCTGGTCCTCACCTTCAGCCGCCGGGCGGCCGTCGAGCTGCGCGACCGCATGGCCCAGCGGGCCGGGGCCGCCCGCGCTCCCCAGGCGACCACCTTCCACTCGTTCTGCTACGCCCTGGTCCGCGCCCACCAGGACAGCGACCTGTTCGTGGAGCCGCTGCGGCTGCTGTCCGGCCCCGAGCAGGACGTCTCGGTGCGCGAGCTGCTCGCGGGCCAGGTCGATCTGGAACGGGGCGGGCTCGCGCACGTGCGCTGGCCGGACGAACTGCGCGCCTGCCTCACCACCCGCGGTTTCGCCGACGAGGTCCGTGCCGTTCTCGCCCGCAGCCGTGAACTGGGCCTCGGCCCCGGTGCCCTGGACGCCTTCGCCCGCCGTACGGGACGGCCCGACTGGCGAGCCGCGGCCGCCTTCCTCGCCGAGTACCTGGACGTGCTCGACCTGCAGGGCGTGATCGACTACGCGGAACTCGTCCACCGCGCGGTGCTCCTCGCCCGCCGCCCCGAGGTCGCGGCGTGGCTCGCCGCCCGGTACGACGCCGTCTACGTCGACGAGTACCAGGACACGGATCCCGCTCAGGTACGGCTGCTGGACGCCCTGGCCGGCGGCGGCCGCACGCTCGTGGCCTTCGGCGACCCCGACCAGTCGATCTACACGTTCCGCGGGGCCGACGTGAACGGCATCCTGGAATTCCCGCACGCCTTCCCGCGCGCGGACGGCCGCCCGGCGCCCGTCTCCGTGCTGCGCACGTCCCGCCGCTCCGGGGCCGGCCTGCTGGCCGCCACCCGGCTGCTCACCCAGCGCATGCCCCTGACCCGACTGCCCGCCGAGAAGGTGCGCGCCCATCGGGAACTCGCCCCCGTACGGGACGGCGGCCGCGTCGAGGCGTACACGTACCCGACGTCCGGGACGGAGATGGACAACATCGCCGACATCCTCCGCAGGGCCCACCTGGAGGACGGCGTCCCGTGGAGCGACATGGCCGTCCTGGTGCGCGCCGGCTCCCGCACCATCCCCACGGTCCGCCGCGCCCTCACGGCGGCGGGCGTCCCCGTCGACGTCGACGGGGACGACATGCCGCTGCGGCACGAACCGGCGGTGGCGCCGCTGCTGACGGCGTTGCGGGCGGTGGCCGCGGCGGAGGCGGGATCTGCTGAGCCTCAGGACGCCGAGGGGGACCCCGCCTCCGAGGACGCCCCTTCCACGCGGCACGACACCTGCTGGCTCGACACCGAAACCGCCCTCACCCTCCTGACCTCCCCCCTCGCGAGCATGGACGCCGCCGACCTGCGCCGCCTCGGCCGCGCCCTGCGCGACGAGGAGCGGGCCGCCGGCAACCCGTTGCCGGCGCCCTCCGACGTGCTGCTCGCGCAGGCGCTCGCCGAGCCGGAGCGCCTCGCCGTGCACGACCCCACGTACGCGCGTGGCGCCCAGCGCCTCGGCGCGCTGCTGCGCAAGGCCCGCGAACGCCTGGCCGGCGGCGGTACGGCCGAGGAGGCGCTGTGGGACCTGTGGGAGGGCACACCGTGGCCCACGCGGCTGGAGCGGGCAGCCCGCCGGGGCGGCGCCGCCGGGCGCAACGCGGACCGCGACCTGGACGCCGTCTGCGCCCTGTTCGCCACCGCGGCCCGCGCCGAGGAGCGAACCGGCGGCCGGGGCACCCTGAACTTCCTGGAGGAGATCGACGCCGAGGACATCGCCGCCGACACCCTCACCCGGCGTGCCGTACGCCCCGACGCCGTCCGCCTGATGACCGCGCACCGCTCCAAGGGCCTGGAGTGGCGCCTCGTGGTCGTCGCGGGAGTCCAGGAGGGCCTGTGGCCGGACCTGCGCCGCCGCGGCTCCCTCCTGGAGGCCGACCGCATCGGCCGCGACGGACTCGCCGAACCCCTCACCCCCGGTGCGCTGCTCGCCGAGGAGCGCCGCCTGTTCTACGTGGCCGCCACGCGCGCGCGTGAGCGCCTCGTCGTCACCGCGGTCAAGGCCCCCGCCGACGACGGGGACCAGCCCTCCCGCTTCCTGACCGAACTCGGCGTCGAACCCAAGGACGTCACGGGACGCCCCCGCCGCCCGCTGTCCGTCGCCGCACTCGTCGCCGAACTGCGCGCCACCACGGTCGACCCGCGCGTCTCCGAGGCCCTCCGGGAGGCCGCCGCCCACCGCCTGGCCCGGCTCGCCGCCCTCGCCGACGAGGACGGCCGCCCCCTGGTGCCGTCCGCGCACCCCTACCGCTGGTGGGGCATGTTCGAGCCGACCGAGTCCAAGGTGCCGCTGCGCGACCGCGACCAGCCCGTCGTGCTCTCCGGCAGCGCCCTCGACCAGCTGGCCAACACCTGTGCCCTGCAGTGGTTCCTGGGCCGAGAGGTCAAGGCCGACGCCCCCGCGACCGCCGCCCAGGGCTTCGGCAACGTGGTCCACGTCCTCGCCGACGAGGTCGCCTCCGGGCACACCCCGGCCGACCTCGGCGTCCTCATGGAACGCCTCGACTCCGTGTGGAACGCGCTGGCCTTCGACGCGCCATGGAAGTCGGCCCAGGAGAAGGACAACGCGCGCGTGGCGCTCGAACGGTTCCTGCAGTGGCACGTCATGAACCGCACCGGACGTACCCCGGTGGCCAGCGAGCACGACTTCGACGTCACCCTCGAAGCGGGCGACTACCGCGTGCGCATCCGCGGCCAGATGGACCGGGTCGAGGCGGACGGTGACGGCCGCGCCTACGTGGTCGACTTCAAGACCGGCAAGCAGGCGCCGAGTTCCAAAGAGGTGGAGCGCCACCCGCAGCTCGCCGTCTACCAGCTGGCCGTCCGCGAGGGCGCCGTCGACGAGGCCTTCGACGGTGTACGCCCCGAGCCGGGCGGCGCCGAACTCGTCCACCTCCGGCAGGGGGCGGCCAAGCGCGACGGCGGCGAGAGCCTGCCCAAGGTGCAGGCCCAGGAGCCGCTGGAGGGGGAGTGGGTCGGTGACCTGCTGGCCACCGCCGCCGGCAAGGTCCTCGACGAACGGTTCACACCGACCGCCGGGCAGCACTGCACGCACTGCGCGTTCCGGGCCTCGTGCAGCGCCCGGCAGGAGGGGCGTCACGTCGTCGAGTGAGGTATCGCACCACGTGTGCTGACCTGCGCTTCTTCCTGCCCGGTGGCCGATCCGGCCACCACTGTCAGTGCCCGCAGCTAGCCTTTCGATGTGCCCGCCCGTATCACTGATCCCGAACAGCTCAAAGAGCTCCTCGGCATCCCCTTCACCCCGGAGCAGACGGCCTGCATCACCGCGCCGCCCGCCCCGCAGGTGATCGTGGCCGGAGCCGGCTCGGGCAAGACGACGGTGATGGCGGCACGCGTGGTGTGGCTGGTCGGCACCGGCCAGGTCGCCCCCGAGCAGGTGCTCGGCCTCACCTTCACCAACAAGGCCGCCGCCGAACTCGCCGAGCGTGTGCGCAAGGCACTGGTCAGGGCCGGCGTCACCGACCCGGACGCCATCGACCCGGACAACCCGCCGGGCGAGCCGGTGATCTCCACGTACCACGCCTTCGCGGGCCGCCTGCTGACCGACCACGGCCTGCGCATCGGGCTGGAGCCCACGTCCCGGCTGCTCGCCGACGCCACCCGCTTCCAGCTCGCCGCGCGGGTCCTGCGTGAGGCCCCGGGGCCTTTCCCGGCCCTGACCCGTTCCTTCCCGGACCTGGTCGGCGACCTCCTCGCCCTCGACGCCGAACTCGCCGAGCACCTCGTACGCCCGGAGGCCCTGCGCGCGTACGACGCCGAACTGCTGCTGACCCTGCGGGGCGCCAAGCTCAGCAACGCCGACCTGCGCAAGGTCCCCGACGCGGCCGCCGCCCGGCGTGAACTCGCCGAGCTGGTCACCCGCTACCGGGCCGCCAAGCGCGAGCGGGACCTGCTCGACTTCGGCGACCAGATCGCCCTGTCGTCCCGGCTCGCCGGGATCCCCGAGGTGGGCCACGCCCTGCGCGACGAGTTCCGGGTCGTCCTGCTCGACGAGTACCAGGACACGTCGGTCGCCCAACGCGTCCTCCTGGCAGGCCTGTTCGGCGAGGGCACCGGCCACCCGGTCACCGCCGTCGGCGACCCGTGCCAGGCGATCTACGGCTGGCGCGGCGCCTCCGTCGCCAACCTCGACGACTTCCCCGAGCACTTCGCCCACGCCGACGGCCGCCCCGCGACCCGCCAGGCCCTCAGCGAGAACCGCCGCAGCGGCGGCCGCCTCCTCGACCTCGCCAACGACCTCGCGGAGCCCCTGCGCGCCCTCCATGCGGGCGTGGAGGCCCTCCGCCCGGCCCCCGGTGCCGAACGCGACGGCATGGTCCGTTGCGCCCTGCTGCGCACCCACGCCGAGGAGATCGACTGGGCCGCCGACTCCGTCGCCCACCTCGTCCGCACCGGGCCGGCACCCGGAGAGATCGCCGTCCTGTGCCGGACGGCGACCGACTTCGCCGAGATCCAGGGCGCGCTGGTCGCCCGGGACATCCCGGTGGAGGTCGTCGGCCTGTCCGGGCTTCTGCACCTGCCCGAGATCGCCGACCTCGTCGCCGTCTGCGAGGTTCTCCAGGACCCGGGCGCCAACGCCTCCCTGGTACGGCTGCTGACCGGCCCGCGCTGGCGCATCGGCCCGCGCGACCTCGCCCTGCTGGGGCGGCGCGCCCGGCTCCTCGTGGCCCACACGCGCGTGGCGGACGACGACGACCAGGACCGCCGCCTCGCCGAGGCCGTCGAGGGGGTCGACCCGTCCGAGGTGATCTCCCTCGCGGACGCCCTCGACACGTTCCTGGAGACGCCGCTGGACGGCCGCGGCGACGACGACGGACTGCCGTTCTCGCCCGACGCGCGTGTGCGCTTCGCCCGGCTGGCCACCGAACTGCGCGAGCTGCGCCGCTCCCTGGCCGACCCGCTGATGGACGTCCTGCACCGCGTCCTCGCCGTCACCGGCCTGGAGGTGGAGCTGTCGGCGTCGCCACACGCTCTGGCCGCCCGCCGCCGCGAAACCCTGTCCAACTTCCTGGACGTCGCCGCCTCCTTCGCCGCCGGCGACAACGAGGCGACTCTGCTCGCCTTCCTCGGCTTCCTGCGCACCGCCGCCCAGTACGAGAAGGGGCTCGACAACGCCCTGCCGGGTGGCGAGAACACCGTCAAGGTGCTGACCGCCCACAAGTCCAAGGGCCTGGAGTGGGACGTCGTCGTCGTCCCCGGCCTGGTCACCGGCACCTTCCCCAGCGGCCAGGGCCGCGAGAAGTGGACCTCCCAGGGCAAGGTCCTGCCGCACGAGCTGCGCGGCGACGCCGACACCCTGCCCGACGTGGCGTCCTGGGACGCCAAGGGCCTGAAGGCCTTCCATGAAGCCATGAAGGACCACCAGCACACCGAGGAACTCCGCCTCGGCTACGTCACCTTCACCCGCCCCCGCTCCCTCCTCCTGGGCTCCGGCCACTGGTGGGGGCCCACCCAGAAGAAGCGCCGCGGACCGTCCGCGTTCCTCCAGGCCCTCCACGAGCACTGCGAGGCCGGGTACGGCGAGATCGAGGCCTGGGCGGACGAACCCGCCGACGACGAGGAGAACCCGGCCCTGCACCAGGCGACGGCCGACCAGGTGTGGCCGCTGCCCCTGGACGAGGCAGCCCTGGCCCGCCGCCGGGCGGCCGCCGAGACCGTCCTGGCCCACCTGCAGGACCTCGCGTCCCACGACCACGGGCACCCCGCGGCCGCGCACGACCCGGGCGCCCTCGACGACCCGGAGTGGCCGCCGCCCCCCGAGGACGACGAGCCTCTTTATGAGGAGCCTCCCTACGACGAACCGGACCCCTTCGAAGAGGCCGTCTTCGAAGAGGACCCCTTCCAGGACGCCTCCAGGGAAGACCCGGCGGACGGGGACGCCCGGCCCACCGTCCCCCACCAGGCGGCCCCACCGGAGCCCCCGGCCGCCCGCCCCCGCCCCAGGGCCCCCGAGCAGCCTGGTCCCCGGGGCCGGGAACACCCGCGCCTCACCCCGGAGGAAGCCCGCACCCTCGCCTCCTGGGACCGTGACCTCGACGCCCTCACCGGCGAGCTCCTGCGCGCCCGCGACAGCGTCACCGACGTTCCCCTCCCGGTGTCGCTCTCGGCGTCCCAGCTGCTGCGCCTGGCCGCCGACCCGGACGGCTTCGCCCAGGAGCTCGCCCGGCCCATGCCCCGCCCGCCCCAGCCCGCGGCCCGACGGGGCACCCGCTTCCACGCCTGGGTCGAGGCCCGCTTCGAAGCGCTCACGCTGCCCATGCTGGAGCCGGAGGAACTGCCCGGCAGCGAGGCCGAGATCGCCGACGAACGGGACCTGGAGGCCCTCAAGGACGCCTTCGAGCGCACCGAGTACGCGCACCGCACGCCCCACCGGGTGGAGGCCCCCTTCCAGCTCGCGATCGCCGGCCGCATCGTCCGGGGCCGCATCGACGCCGTCTACAAGGAGGGCGACGGGGAGGACGCGACGTACGAGATCGTCGACTGGAAGACCAACCGCTCCCGCACCGCCGACCCGCTCCAGCTCGCCGTCTACCGCCTGGCCTGGGCCGAGCAGCAGGGCGTGCCCCCGGAGTCGGTCACGGCCGCGTTCCTGTACGTGCGCAGCGGGGAGGTCGTACGCCCCGAGGAGCTCCTGGACCGCGCCGCCCTGGAGCGGCTGCTGCTGGAGGATCCACCCGGCGGGGAGGCCGGTTCGGACACGGGGGCGCAGTCGGGCGGGCGCACGCGCACGAGTGCGGGGCCTGGTGAGGAACCGCACTCCGAGGACGTCAGTGCGGGCCGATAGGCTCGTGACCATGAGCCAGACCCCGGACAGCGTCGTCCGTACGTACATCCAGCAGCACCGCGCCGCCTTCCTCGACGACCTCGCCGAGTGGCTGCGCATCCCGTCGGTGTCGGCCCAGCCCGACCACGCGCCCGACGTACGACGCAGCGCCGACTGGCTCGCCGCCAAGCTGACGGAGACCGGCTTCCCCACGGCCGAGATCTGGCCGACGCCGGGCGCGCCCGCCGTCTTCGCCGAGTGGCCCTGTGACGACCCGCAGGCGCCCACGGTGCTGGTCTACGGCCACCACGACGTGCAGCCCGCCGCCCGGGAGGACGGCTGGGACAGCGAGCCCTTCGAGCCGGTCCTGCGTGACAACCGCCTCTACGCGCGCGGGGCGGCCGACGACAAGGGCCAGGTGTTCTTCCACACCCTCGGCGTCCGCGCCCACCTCGCCGCCACCGGCCGCACCACACCGGCCGTGCACCTGAAGCTGCTGATCGAGGGCGAGGAGGAGTCCGGCTCGCCGCACTTCCGGGCCCTGGTCGAGCAGCGGGCCGAGCGGCTCGCCGCCGACGCCGTGATCGTCTCCGACACCGGCATGTGGTCCGAGGACACCCCCACGGTGTGCACCGGCATGCGCGGCCTCGCCGAGTGCGAGATACGCCTGTACGGTCCCGACCAGGACATCCACTCCGGTTCCTTCGGCGGCGCGGTGCCCAACCCGGCGACGGCCGCCGCCCGCCTGGTCGCCGCCCTGCACGACGAGCACGCGCGCGTGGCGATCCCGGGCTTCTACGACGGCGTGGTCGAACTCACCGACCGTGAGCGTGAGCTCCTCGCCGAGCTGCCCTTCGACGAGCAGCAGTGGCTGCGCACGGCCAAGTCGTACGCCACCGAGGGAGAGGCCGGCTACACCACCCTGGAGCGGATCTGGGCCCGCCCCACCGCGGAGGTCAACGGCATCGGCGGTGGCTACCAGGGCCCCGGCAGCAAGACGATCGTCCCGTCCTCCGCCCTGGTGAAGCTGTCCTTCCGCCTGGTGGCGGGCCAGGACCCCGGCCAGGTGGAAAAGGCCGTCCGGGCCTGGGCCGAGCAGCAGGTGTCGCCCGGGATCCGCTGCGACATCACATTCAGCGGGGCCACGCGCCCGTGCCTGACGCCGCTGGACCACCCGGCCCTCCGGTCGGTCACCCGCGCCATGGGCCGGGCCTTCGAGAAGCCGGTCCGCTTCACGCGCGAGGGCGGCTCCGGACCGGCGGCGGACCTCCAGGACGTCCTCGGCGCCCCTGTGCTGTTCCTGGGTATCTCCGTCCCCTCGGACGGCTGGCACGCCCCGAACGAGAAAGTCGAACTCGACCTGCTCCTCAAGGGCGTCGAGACCACCGCGTACCTGTGGGGTGACCTCGCCGAGAACTGGTGCCATGCGCCCTGAGCGTCCCGTTCCGTCCGGACCGGCCGCACGCGGGGGGCACACTGGAAGCGCCGCCGCCCCACCCCCCCCGAGCCCGCCGGACCCGGCCGGCCTCCCGCCGTACGTCCCGCTGAACCGCCCGCCGAACCCGACTGTTCCACCGGGGAGTTGGAAGCACCCGTGACCACCTGGACCGACCCCAACGCCGACCGTCCCATCTCGCTCACCGCCCCGAGCGGCATCGACCGGGCCGCCCACCACCGGCTCGACGAGGCCTGGCTCGCGGCGGCGTGGAGCCACCCCACGACGCGCTGCTTCGTGGTCTCCGGCGGACAGGTCCTCATCGACGAGACGGCGGACGGGCACACCGAACTCGTCATGACCCCCTCCTTCGAGGCCCCCCTCACCGAGGCGCACCGCTACTTCCTCGGCATCGACGAGGACGGCGTCAGCTACTTCGCCCTCCAGAAGGACTCGCTGCCCGGGCGCATGGACCAGTCCGCGCGCCCGGCGGGCCTGCGCGAGGCGGGCGCGCTGCTGTCCGCCCGTGACGTGGGCCTGATGGTGCACGCGGTGGGCCTGGAGAACTGGCAGCGCACGCACCGCTTCTGCTCGCGCTGCGGCGAGCGCACCATCATCGCCGCCGCCGGACACATCCGCCGCTGCCAGGCCTGCGGCGCGGAGCACTACCCGCGCACGGACCCCGCCGTGATCATGGCCGTGACCGACGAGGACGACCGCATCCTGCTCGGCCGCCAGGTCCACTGGCCCGAGGGCCGCTTCTCGACGCTGGCCGGTTTCGTCGAGCCCGGCGAGTCCATCGAGCAGTCGGTGCGCCGTGAGGTCCACGAGGAGGTCGGCATCAGCGTCGGCCAGGTCGAGTACGTCGCCAGCCAGCCCTGGCCCTTCCCCTCCAGCCTCATGCTGGGCTTCCTGGCCCGCGCCACCTCCACCGAGATCGAGGTCGACGGCGACGAGATCCACGAGGCCCGCTGGTTCTCCCGCGACGAGTTGGGCGCGGCGTTCGAGTCCGGCGAAATGCTCCCGCCCTACGGCATCTCGATCGCGGCCCGCCTGATCGAGCTCTGGTACGGCAAGCCGCTCCCGACGCGGAGTGCCGCCTGACGGCGGCGACGCCCCGTACCGGAACCACAAGTTCCCTCACCGTCCGGCGGTGCCGGCCGCCGTTCCTGAAGGCCGATCGTCGGCATGGCCGTCAACCGGACACCCGTGGACTGGCTCATCGGCACTAGGTCGTGGTGTGGGACAGACCACGAGAAGGCGGCTCCTGAGCTGCCTCAGGAGCCGCCTTCCCCGCCAAGCGCACGGCGACTAGGCGCCGATCTTCTGCTTCACCTGAGCCAGCGAGGGGTTCGTGAGCGTCGAGCCGTCTGGGAAGAGGACGGTGGGCACCGTCTGGTTTCCGCCATTCGCCTTCTCCACGAACGCGGCGGACTCCGGGTCCTGCTCGATGTTGATCTCGGTGTACGCGATGCCCTCGCGGTCCATCTGGCTCTTCAGCCGGCGGCAGTAGCCGCACCACGTGGTGCTGTACATCGTCACAGTGCCCAGCATGTCTCTCGTGCTCCTTCGGTGGCTCGGGGCGGGTGGTCGCAGTGGTGGAACGTATGTGAAAGGTCCACCATTCCCGCTCTCCGGGCGTGGCCCGACGTGACGCCTGCCGCATTGGTACGACTATCAGTGCGTGCCTGTGGGCAACCGGCACAGCCGTCTCCCGCGACCTGGCAGCATGGCCGTGTGACAGCAGCAACGCACTCCACCCTGTTCCCGCAGGTACCGGACTCCGCCGACGCGGTGCTCGACGGGCTCGACCCCGAGCAGCGCGAGGTGGCCACGGCCCTGCACGGTCCGGTGTGCGTCCTGGCGGGCGCCGGCACGGGCAAGACCCGGGCGATCACCCACCGCATCGCCTACGGAGTGCGCGCCGGCGTACTGCACCCCTCCAGCGTCCTCGCCGTCACCTTCACCAACCGCGCCGCCGGGGAGATGCGGGGCCGGCTGCGCCAGCTCGGCGCCGCGGGCGTCCAGGCGCGTACGTTCCACTCTGCCGCCCTGCGTCAGCTCCAGTACTTCTGGCCGAAAGCGATCGGCGGCTCCCTGCCCCGGCTCGTCGACCGCAAGATCCAGCTCGTCGCCGACGCGGCGGCCGCCTGCCGCATCCGGCTCGACCGGGGCGAGCTGCGGGACGTCACCGCCGAGATCGAATGGTCCAAGGTCACCCAGACCGTCCCCGCCGACTACGCGCCCGCCGCCGCCAAGGCCGGCCGGGAGTCGCCCCGCGACCCCGCCGAGATCGCCCAGCTCTACGCCGCCTACGAGGACGTCAAGCGCGAGCGGTCCGTCATCGACTTCGAGGACGTGCTGCTGCTGACCGTGGCCGTCCTGCAGGACCGGCACGACATCGCCGAGCAGATCCGCGCCCAGTACCAGCACTTCGTGGTCGACGAGTACCAGGACGTCAGCCCCCTCCAGCAGCGCCTGCTCGACCTGTGGCTGGGCGAGCGGGACAGCCTGTGCGTGGTCGGGGACGCCAGCCAGACGATCTACTCGTTCACGGGGGCGACCCCGGACCACCTGCTCGACTTCCGCACCCGCCACCCCGGTGCCACCGTCGTCAAACTGGTCCGCGACTACCGGTCCACTCCCCAGGTCGTCCACCTCGCCAACGGGCTGCTCGCCCAGGCGCGGGGCCGGGCCGCCGACCACCGCCTGGAGCTCGTCTCCCAGCGCGCCCCCGGACCCGAGCCGGTCTACGCCGAGTACACCGACGAGCCCACCGAGGCGGAAGGCGCGGCCCGCCGGATCCGCGAACTCATCGACTCGGGAGTCCCGGCCTCCGAGATCGCCATCCTCTTCCGCACGAACGCGCAGTCCGAGACCTACGAGCAGGCCCTCGCCGACGCCGCAGTGCCCTACCAGCTGCGTGGCGCCGAGCGGTTCTTCGACCGCCCGGAGGTGCGCAAGGCGAGCATCGCCCTGCGCGGCGCGGCCCGCTTCGGCGGCAACGACTCCCTCCTGGACGACGTCGTCGACCTTCCCTCCCAGGTGCGCGCCGTGCTGTCGGGAGAGGGCTGGACAACGCAGCCACCGGCCGGCTCCGGTGCCGTGAGAGAGCGCTGGGAGTCCCTGGCCGCCCTGGTGAACCTCGCCCAGGACTTCGCCGCCGCCAAACCGGGCGCCACCCTGGCGGACCTCGTCGCCGAACTCGACGAACGGGCGAACGCGCAGCACGCTCCCACCGTGCAGGGCGTCACCCTCGCCTCCCTGCACTCGGCCAAGGGCCTGGAGTGGGACGTCGTCTTCCTGGTCGGCGTCGCCGAGGGAATGATGCCGATCACCTACGCGAAGACCGACGAACAGATCGAGGAGGAGCGCCGCCTCCTCTATGTCGGCGTCACCCGCGCGCGAGAACACCTCCATGTCTCCTGGGCGCTCTCCCGCTCACCCGGCGGACGTCCCAGCCGTCGGCCCAGCCGCTTCCTCGACGGGCTGCGCCCCGGCTCGACGGCCACCACGGGTCGCACCGCCGCCGGCGGAGCGGGCGGAATCGAGCGTGGAATCCCCGGAACCAGGGGGTCCGCCCCGAAACGGGCTCAGCGAGTCCCCGCCCGCTGCCGAGTCTGCGGCCGCACGCTGACCGACCCGGGCGAGATGAAGCTGATGCGGTGCGACGACTGCCCCTCCGACATGAACGAGGGCCTGTACGAGCGGCTCCGCGAGTGGCGCGCCGACCAGGCGCGCGGCAGCGGCCAGCCCGCCTTCTGCGTGTTCACGGACAGGACTCTGATGGCGATCGCCGAGTCCGCCCCCGACGACGAGCGGGAGCTCGCTCGCATCCCGGGCGTCGGGATGCGCAAGCTCACCCGCTACGGCGCCGATGTACTGGCCATCTGCGCAGGCCAGTCGCCGGCGGAGAGCACAGATCAGGACTGACACGAACTCGTCGAAAAAATAGTTTGCGCATGCCCCAGCAATCCCCATAGGTTCTTAGGCACGAGAGCAGCGGCCTTCTCGGAGGCCCTGATTCCGTGTTGTACTTGCATATCCGTCGGACTGGTTCACCCAGTCCCCCGAGACGCCGAGAGGAGGCGAGTCCAGTGATCAGCATCTACACCAGCTCCGTCAGCATCGTGAAAATGACCGATCGCTCGGCCGTCTCCGCGTGCATGCTCGGCGTTTCGAACCTGGGCACCGGTCTGTCCGGCATTCGTGCCGTCCGTCCGGCCTCCGCCTCCGTTGCCCCCACGGGCCTTCCCGTCCGTGAGCGCAATGAGCGACCGACCAAGGCACTGGAAGCGGCAGTAGCGGCACAGGCGAAGGCCGCCTATGCCTTTACGGCGACCGGTGCCGGATTCCGGAAGCAGACGACGCAGCACCACCAGATGTGGGCCTTCCGTGGGCCAGAACCCTGGAGTGATCCAGCCTGATCGCCGATCAGGCCGGCGCCTTCAGGGCCGCGGAACCCCATCCGGGATCCGCGGCCCTTCTGTTTGTCCCTGAACAGGGATGACGGACCGAAGGCGCCTCGGGACAAGACAAGAACCCGGTACCACCACCCCCGGCCAACAGGCCGGAACGACCAGACGAGGAAGACGAACCGTGCAACTCGAAGCGCACGCCCCGTCCGTACCGCCTTCCGACACGATCCCCAAGCCTGGCTCCACGGAGGACCCCGCCTTGACTCCGCTCACCGCGCTCACCGCGCTCGACGACGCCATCGAGAACCTCGGCGTACCCGTCCCGTGCCGCTCCTACGACCCGGAGGTCTTCTTCGCCGAGTCGCCCGCGGACGTCGAGTACGCCAAGGCCCTCTGCCGCACCTGCCCGCTGGTCGAGGCCTGCCTCGCCGGTGCCAAGGAGCGGCGTGAGCCCTGGGGCGTCTGGGGTGGCGAGCTCTTCGTCCAGGGTGTCGTCGTCGCCCGGAAGCGGCCGCGTGGCCGCCCGCGCAAGAACCCGGTCACAGCATGAACACCGCAGGAACGATCGACCGCCCCCTCACGCACGACCCCCAGAAGCAGGCCCCGATGAAGCCGTCCACTGACGAGCCCGCAGGCTCCGCAACCCAAGACTTCACCATCAGCGGCGCGAAGGACTCGCGTCAGAACAGGACCCGAGAGATGCAACTCATTCCAGAAGCCATGGCTCGTGCGCATATGCACGAGCGACTGCAAGAGGCGGAGCGGGATCGCCAGGCCGTGCGTCTGGCGACCGCCCGCCGGATGCAGCGCAGGGCGGAACGCGCGTCGCTGCGTGCCCGCCGGGCGCTCGCCATGGCGGTCATGCAGTAACCCGCCGCACCTGAAGCGGGGCCTCCCGGCCAGGGAGGCCGCGCTGCCGCCACCGAAGCTCTCACCGCGGGGGCCGGTCCGTGCCGAACGGACCGGCCCCGTGCTGCGTTGTACCGACCGGGCGCGGAGATATCGTCGCCGGGTGACGAGTCCTTCAGGAGGCAGCGACGACGGCTCCGCCACGGAGCCGCGGCGCTTTGTCTGCGCCCGCTGCGGCACATCGGCCCAAGTCCTGACCGAAGGTCCACCACTCACCTGGACGTACTCCGTGGAGGACGGCGCCCGCCACTACTACTGCGAGACCTGCTCCCGGGAGAACCTCAGGTCCATCGAGGGGCGCCTGGACTCGGACTGGTGGTGAAGCCCGCGACCGGGGCTCACGCCTCCGCCACCGCCTGGCCGTCCACCGGGTCCTCCGGTACGAACCCCGGCAGCCACTCCTCCAGCTCCTCGCGCAGCCGCACCGTCGCCCCCAGCTGACAGAGCACGCCGATCGTGCTCAGTGTCACCCGGTGGATCAACAGATAGGACGGGGGCAGGTTGAGCTGCTTGGCGAGCTGGTAGGCGGGGGAGCGGGGGTCGGCGACACGAGCCGCCTGGCTGCGCATCCAGCCCCGGGTGAAGGTGAACTCCTCGACCTGGGCCGGTTCGATGATCGGCAGCAGGTAGTCCATGACGGCGTCAGGGTCCAGCTCTATGGTCTCCTTGACGAACCCTTCCGCGCACAGGAGCTCGTAGACCGCCTCGGCCTCCCCGTCGAGGGTCATCCGCAGGGACTCGCCGATGGTAGCCGGCAGGCCGCCCGGGAGGCGGTCGACCGTGCCGAAGTCCAGGACACCCAGGCGCCAGTCGTCCTCGCCCTCCGGGCCGCCGGGCAGGAGCCGGAAGTTGCCCGGGTGGGGATCGGCGTGCAGCAGGCCCGTGCGGGCAGGGCCGGAGAACAGGAAGCGGGCCAGGAGCTGACCGGCCCGGTCGCGCTGCTCCTCGGTGCCGTCCGAGATGATCTCCGACAGCGGGACGCCGTCCATCCACTCGGTGACCAGGACCTGGTCGGACTGGTGGACCACCTGCGGCACGACCACGTCCGGGTCGTCCGTGAACTCCTCCGCGTGGGCCTGCTGGGCCTGGGCCTCCAGGCCGTAGTCCAGCTCCTCCGAGACGCGGTCCTTCAGCTCCGCGATCAGCGGCTTGATGTCCATGCCGGGGATCAGCGGACCGAGCAGACGCGAGAAGCGGCTCAGCTGATTCAGATCAGACAGCAGGGCCTCGCCGGCGCCCGGGTACTGCACCTTGACCGCCACCTCGCGGCCGTCGTGCCACACCCCTCGGTGGACCTGGCCGATCGAGGCCGCCGCGGCGGGCTTGTCCTCGAACTCCAGGAACAGCTCCTGCCAGCCCTTGCCGAGCCGCTCCTCCAGCACCGCGTGCACGGTGCGGGTCGGCATGGGCGGCGCTGCCTCCTGGAGCTTGGTCAGCGCGGCCCGGTAGGGGCCGGCCACCTCCTCGGGCAGCGCGGACTCGAAGACGGACAGGGCCTGGCCGAACTTCATCGCACCGCCCTTGAGCTCGCCGAGCACCTTGAACAGCTGCTCCGCCGTGCGCTGTTGGAGTTCCCGGCCGACGAGCTCGGCGGACTCGCCGACGATCCGCTTGCCGAATCCCCATGTCGCCCGCCCGGCGATGCCGAGCGGGAGCGCGGCGAGCTTGGCGGTCCGGGTAACCGCCTTCCGGGGAAGATCAGACATGCGCCCTCCAAGTCCCAGCCGGCCGCTCCGCCTCTGCCTCACGGCACTGCTCCGACGGCCGTTGCACCGCCATTGTCTCCTTCCACTCCCCGTCCTCGGAGAGGTGCTCCCCTTTTCCTCTCTCCGCAGCAGCGCAGGGGCATGCCGGATGCGCCCGGACCGGCCGCGCATGCCAGTGCAGACCGGGGACGGAGACCTCCCAACGTGCCCCGGCGCTGGACGGAACCCGGCCGTCCAGGAAGGCCAGCGCATGAGCGGCCGCCAGCCCGGCCACGGTCGTGGCCAGCGTCAGGTCGCAGGGCCGCACCTGCCGCTGCCTGCCGGAGCGCCACTGGGCGACCAGACGAGGCCAGGTCGGGTCGCGGTCGGTGCGGCCCTCGTGCAGACAGCCCGCGCAGCCCGTTTCCCCGGGCAGGACGAGAGGGCCGACCACGCCGGTGCCCTCCACGACACCGGCGTACAGATGGGGTGTCCCGGACGCCATGAGCGGCTCGGCGGCGGCCGGGTCGGGCGCATGTACGGCGACATCGTCCCGTGGGGCGAGGATCACCAGCGAAAATCCCGGGTCGCCCTCCTTCGCGGATGCGTCGGCCGGTGCGCGGCGCGGCGGCCGGTCCGGGGCCGCCCGGCGCACGGCACTGCGGGCCGACTCGTCCCTGCGGTCGCCGACGGATTCCGCGGGGAGCCCACCCGGCGCGACGTCCCACGGCTCCACACGGCCACCGTCGAGAACGTCCACCTCGCCCACGCCGGCCCCGGCCAGGAGCGAGGCCAGCACGGCACCGACCCGGCCCGCGCCGCGCACCTGCACGCGCTGCGAGCGCCGGGCCGCCAGCTGCCCGATCGCGTCGCCGGGCGCCGAGGTCGTCAGGGAGAGTGCGGCCAGGTCGGGCCGCAGCCGGTCGAGCACCTCCTTCTTCTTCCTCAGGGCGTCGGCGGCCGGGCCGCCGCCCCGGGCGTCGTCCAGCAGCCCGGCTCGCGCGAGCCCCCGCACCAGCCCGTCGACATGACCGTCGGGCAGATCCATGCGGCGTCCCTCCTCGCGCAGGAGCTCCAGCCCTCGCGTGCCGTTCAGCAGCTCGAGGAAGCTGCCCGTCGCCAGGTCCATCGGGCCGAGCGTCATCGCATGCGCCGGTGTCATCCCGAACTGCACGGTCTTGAGGTCGCGCCAGCCACGCCTGAGCGCGGGTTTCACCATCGGATGCATGACAGGCCCCCGTATGCCGTAGATCGTCCCCGTTTGCCGGTGGAGCGAGGGCGCGGGCGTTGGCTGGTCACGCCCAGGCCGTTGCCCAGCACGGCCCGAGCGCAGGCCGAGCCCGTGCGCAGGCCGAGCCCGAGTGCGGGCACGGCCCCTGGTCCCGGACCGGCCCCGCCGTCGCTTCGCCGACGAGATCCAGCATGCCCAAAACCACCACCGGCTGCCGAAAGTTGTCCACAGGCACGGGCATTCGTCGTACAAATCCGGCGCCCGGTGGGAGCGGTGGCACCGAACCGTCCCGGAGCCGGGACTTCCCCGTGTGCAGCGGGTAACGTCGGGGCGTGCCCGCCGACCCACTGCACCGCGCCGGAACCGCACAGCGCAGCACGACGAGCCAGCCGCCGAGCGGCTCGGGGGCGAGCGCGATCGAGGTCCGCAGGAGCGCCCGCCGACGCAGAACGGTCTCCGCGTACCGCGAGGGCGATCGCACCGTAGTGCTCATCCCCGCCCGGATGTCCGAGGCGGAGGAGCAGCGCTGGGTGAACGTCATGCTCGACAAGCTGGCCGCCCAGGAGAGCAAGCGGGCCCTCGGCGACGCCGAGCTGGCCGAGCGTGCCCGGCTTCTTTCGGACCAGTACTTCGACGGGCGGGCCCGGCCCGCGTCGGTGCGCTGGGTGACCAACCAGAACACGCGCTGGGGGTCCTGCACCCCTTCAGAGGGCAGCATCCGCCTGTCGCACCGCCTCCAGGGCATGCCCGAGTACGTCGTCGACTACGTCCTCCTCCACGAACTCGCCCATCTGCTCGTCCCCGGACACGGACCCCGCTTCTGGGAACTCCTGGAGGCCTATCCGCGCACCGAGCGGGCCCGGGGATACCTCGAAGGCGTGGTCGCCGCCGAGCGGTTGCCCCATGTGCCCGGCGCGCGGGGTGAGAGCCCCGCGGGGTGACCGACCGCTTTCCGTGAGCGAACAGCCGATACGGCTGAGCGAGCGTTGTGTACCGGCTCTGTACCGACCTCGTCCGGTGTCCGAGTTTGCCGTTAGCCTGGCGCGACGCACTCACGTTCTGGATGGGGGACGGTCGTTACGCATGGCCAGGGAATTCCAACGCGGCCACAAGGCCAGGATCAGTGACCTCACCGCGGGCACCGATCTGTACGTAGGTGTACAGATCGCCGGCCCCGGGTTGAGCTTCGACATCAGCTGCTTCGGCCTCGACGTCGACGAACGGCTCTCGGACGACCGGTACTTCGTCTTCTTCAACCAGCCGAAGTCCCCCGAGGAGTCCATTCAGCTCCTGGGCGCCCAGGCGGGCGACACGGAGTCCTTCCGGGTGACGCTCGACCGGATCCCCTCGCAGATCCAGAAGCTGTCCTTCACGGCGACGATCGACGGCGCCGGCCAGATGTCGCAGATCGCCTCCGGCTACATCCGCATCGTCGCGGGCGGCGAGGAGGTGGCGCGCTACTCCTTCAACGGCTCGGAGTTCTCCACCGAACGGGCCGTGATGCTGGGCGACTTCTACCTCAAGGACGTCTGGCGGTTCGCCGCCGTCGGGCAGGGCTTCGACGGCGGTCTGGACGCGCTGCTGCAGAACTTCGGCGGTGAGGTGGCCGAAGAGGAGGCGCCCGCCCCCGCCCCCGCCCCCGCCCCGCAGCAGCCGCAGGCCGGCGCAGCCCCGGGCTTCGCCCCGCCCGCGTTCGGAGTCCCCGGAACTCCGGAAGCAGCCCCGGCCCCCGCGCCGGCGGCGCCTGCGGCTCCCGCGCCCCAGCCCGCCGCGCAGGGCTTCGCGCCCCCGCCCGGCCCCACCCCGCCGCCGGCCCCGGCGCCCACGCCCCAGGTGCATGCCGCCCCGACCATCGTCGCGCCCCTGAACACCCCGCCCGGTGGCTCACCGGTGCCGCCCCCGGCCCCGGCACCCGCGCCGTACGGCCAGCCGGGTCAGCAGCCGGCGCCGTACGGCCAGGTCCCCGGTCAGACGGCCCCGCCGCCTCCTGGTTACGGCCAGCCCCAGGCGCCCCACACCCCGGCCCCGCCGCCCGGTTACGGCGAGCCCACGCCGCCCCCGGGCTACGGCCAGCAGCAGCCGCCGTTCGGGCAGGCCCCTTACGGAGCTCCGCAGGGCGTCCCTCAAGGCGCCCCCCAGGGCCCCGGTGTGTCCGCCGCGCTCCAGCAGTTCAAGGAGACGCCGACAGGGCAGCGCTGGACCCAGCAGAACAAGAAGCTGGTCCGCGTCGACCTCGGCATCGGCGGACAGCCCGTGCTGGCACGGCAGGGCAGCATGGTGCTCTACCAGGGCAAGGTCGACTTCAGCTACAAGGGCGCCGGCTTCTCCGGCCGGATCGTGGGCAACGCCACCGGCCAGGAGATGCAGCTGATGCGCTGTACCGGCCAGGGGCAGGTGTTCCTCGCCGAGAACTCGACGATGCTGCACCCCCTCGAGCTCCAGGGCGACGCCGTGTGTGTCTCCGCCGAGAACGTCCTCGCGTTCGACGAGAGCCTCCAGTACGAGGTCCGCCGTATCGAGGGCCACGGCATCCCCGGCGGCGCGCTGTTCACCATGCAGTTCCAGGGCACCGGCACGATCGTCGTGAAGACGCACGGCACGCCCGTGGTGCTGCCTGTCACGCCCACCACGTTCGCCGACTGCAACGCCGTGGTCGCCTGGTCGGCCGCCGCCCAGGTCGTCGTCTCCAGCCAGGTGCGGATGCGCCGCAACGCCTACCCCGGGGACACCGGGGAGAGCGTCAACCTCCAGTTCCGGGGAGCGCCCGGCAACTTCATCGTCGTCCAGCCGTACGAGGTCTGAGGGAGCCCGTCATGACACAGCAGCTCGCGGGCCATGCCCCCGCACCCGTCACGGTCCGCATGGAGAACCACGGCAACCACATGCTGAAGGTCGCCATGCAGACGGGGAACGACCTCCTCGCGCGCGTGGGGTCGATGGTCGCCTACGAAGGGTTCGTGCAGTACGAGCCCAACCCGCCGGCCGTCCGCCAGATCGCCAAGGACTGGCTCACCGGCGAGGGCGCGCCCCTGATGAAGTGTTCCGGCGACGGCCTGCTCTACCTTGCCGACTACGGGGCGAACGTCGTCGTCATCAACCTCAACGGCGACGGCATCTCCGTCAACGCCACCAACCTGCTCGCCTTCGACGCCCACCTGACGTGGGGCGTGGAGCGGGTCAAGGGCCTGGCGAAGTTCGCCGGGCAGGGCCTGTGGAACACCAAGATCTCCGGACAGGGCTGGGTCGCGCTGACCTCCCGGGGCAAGCCGATCGTCGTCGACTGCGGAGGCGGTGAGGACGAGACATACGTCGACCCCGACGCGCTCGTCGCCTGGTCCCCGAACCTCAAGGTGAAGGGCAAGCGCAGCTTCCGGGCCCAGTCGCTGATCGGCCGCGGCAGCGGCGAGGCCTACCAGATGGCCTTCTCCGGTCAGGGCATCGTCGTCGTCCAGCCCAGCGAGGACAGCACCGACCGCCTCCGGGCCCGGGGCTGAGGGGGAGCCAGAAGCCATGCAAAGCCCGATTTTCGCCTACAACGAGCAGCAGACCCAGGAGCGCTGGAGTCTGCAGAACAAGCAGATGCTGCGCGTCACCCTGGAGGGCCACGACGACATCCTGGCCCGCAAGGGCACCATGGTCGCCTACCAGGGCCTCGTCGAGTTCGACGCCGAGTACCAGGCCAACGACCAGGCACGCGCGCGTGCGCACACCGGTGAGGGACTCGACCTGATGCGCTGCCACGGGCAGGGCACGGTCTACCTCGCCAACCTCAAGCAGCACGTCCACGTCATGGAGGTGGACCAGGACGGCCTCACCGTCGACAGCAGCTACGTGCTGGCGATGGACTCCTCGCTGCACCACGAGGTCATCGCCGTGGACAGCCTGTACGGCATCTCCGGCTCCGGGAAGTACCAGCTCAACATCACGGGCCGGGGCAAGGTCGCTCTGATGACCTCGGGGATGCCGCTGCTGCTGCATGTGACGCCGGACAAGTACGTCAACTGCGACGCCGACGCGATCGTCGCCTGGTCGACGAGCCTGCGGGTGCAGATGCAGGCCCAGACGCACTCCTCCGGGGTGTGGCGGCGCCGCGGCAGCACCGGCGAGGGCTGGGAGCTGAGCTTCATGGGCACCGGCTTCGCGCTGGTCCAGCCCAGCGAGCTGCTGCCTCCGCAGAACGCCCAGATCGGCTCGGGCCTGTCCGCCCAGTACGGCATGGGCCAGCAGGGGGCGCGCGGGCAGAACCAGGGCAACGTCTGGAGCTGAGCGTTCCGCGGGTTCGGCGGACGGTCTTCGGGGGTTGCGGGCCGGCTCTGGCTGCGAGCCGTACGTGGCTGGTCGCGCAGTCCTCGCGCCCTTGAGGGGGCGCGGCCCGCCGTCAGGACCGGATGTAAGGGGCGGCCGTCAGAAGCGGTCGCCCCTTACACACGCCTTCAGGCCCCGAGTCTCGCCCGCGTCGCCCGCAGCAGCCGGACGACCGACTCGTCGGCCACCTCCGGAACCTCGTCGTAGCCGAACCAGCGCACGTCGAGTGACTCGTCGCTGATCGCGTGCGCGGCGTCCGGCGGTGCCACGACCGCGTACTGGACGTCGAAGTGGCAGTGGCACGGCGGCGGGATCGGATGCCGGTCCAGGCGCACCGGGCCGCCGGGCAGCAGGGAGAGCCCCGGCACGCCGGACTCCTCCGTCGCCTCACGCAAGGCCGCTTCCGCCAGGGAGGCGTCGCCCGGCTCGCAGTGGCCGCCCATCTGCAGCCACATCCGCAGCTTCCTGTGCAGTGTGAGCAGCACCCGGCCGCCCTCGGGGTCGATCACCAGCGCGCTCGCCGTGATGTGCCCCGCGTGGCAGGCCTTCCACAAGCCGTCCGGGTGCTCCGCCAGATGGTCGAGATAGGCCTGGCGGAGGTCCGTCTGGTCCTCGTACCCCTTCAGTACGAGGACCGCGTCGTCGTACAGGCTCACCCGGCGTCGTCGCCCTTGTTCTTGTCCTCGCCCTCGTCCTTCTTCTTCAGGTCGGGCTTGTCCGCCGCCTCGCCGAGCATCTTGTCCAGCTCGGAGAAGTCGATCTGCTCGCGGTGCACGAAGCCGTCCGGGTCGTCCAGGTCGGTCGCCGTCGGCAGCATGTCCGGGTGGTGCCACAGGGCGTCCCGGCCGTCGACGCCGCGCGCGTCCGTGAGCGAGGCCCACAGACGGGAGGCGTCCCGCAGGCGGCGCGGGCGCAGCTCCAGGCCGATCAGCGTGGCGAACGTCTGCTCGGCCGGACCGCCCGAGGCGCGGCGGCGGCGCAGCGTCTCGCGCAGGGCGTCGGCGGACGCCAGGCGGGGTTTCGCGGCGGCGTGGACCACCGCGTCCACCCAGCCCTCCACGAGCGCCAGAGCCGTCTCCAGACGGGCCAGGGCGGTCTTCTGCTCGGGCGTGTCCTCCGGCTGGAACATGCCCTGCTGGAGGGCCTCCTGCAGCTGTTCCGGGTTCTGCGGGTCGAACTGGCCGACCACGTCCTCCAGCTTGGCCGTGTCGACCTTGATCCCGCGCGCGTAGCCGTCGACCGCACCGAACAGATGCGAGCGCAGCCACGGCACGTGCGCGAAGAGGCGCTGGTGGGCGGCCTCGCGCAGGGCGAGGTACAGCCGCACCTCCTCCTGGGGGACGCTCAGGTCCTTGCCGAACGTTTCGATGTTCACCGGCAGCAGCGCGGCCTTGCCGGCCGGGCCGAGCGGCAGTCCGATGTCGGACGAGCCGACGACCTCGCCGGCGAGCACGCCGACGGCCTGGCCGATCTGCGTGCCGAACATGGCGCCGCCCATGGAGCGCATCATGCCGATCAGCGGGCCGGCCATGGCCTGCATCTCCTCCGGCAGGACGTCGCCCATGGCGGTGCCGACGCGCTCGGCGACCGGGTCGACGAGCTCCTTCCAGGCGGGCAGGGTGGCCTCGACCCACTCCGCGCGGCTCCAGGCCACCGCGGAGGCGGCGCCGGAGGGCAGGGACGTGGCATCGTCGAGCCACAGGTCGGCGAGGCGGACGGCTTCCTCGACGCCCTTGCGGTCGGTGGGGCCGACGCTGGCGTCCTTGGTGCCGTCAGGGCTGCCCTGGGAGACCGTCTGGCGGGCGATCTGCTTGGCCATGTCCCAGTTCACCGGGCCGCCCTCGTAGGAGAGCATCTGGCCGAGTTGCTGGAACGCGGCGCCCAGGTCGGTGGGGTTCAGCGACCCGAACATGGCTGCGAACGGATTGTCCGCACCGGGGCCGCCGGGGCCGCCAGGGCCTCCGCCGAAGCCTCCGGCTCCGGGCAGGCCGCCGAAACCGAACGGGTTGGCCGGTCCCTGACCACCACCGCTCTCCTGGTCCTTCTTCTTGCCCTCGTCGCCGTCGTCCGGCTCCTCCGGCGGAAGGCCGAATCCGAATGGGGTGTCACTCACGGGATTCCTCGGCTGGTAGGGCCGCCGGTTCTTTCCGGCGGCACGGCTGCCCGACAACACCACCCAGCGTAGACACCTGGGGCGGATCGGGCCTCGGTGCTTCGCCGACTGACGGCCTGCGGCAGGATGGATGCCACCTGGTACGCACGCGTCGGACGCGCTCGTACTGAAGACAACCGCTGGAGACGCCCGGTGAGTTCCCCAGATCCGCAGGTTCGCGCAGCGCGAAACCAGTCAACCAGTTCCGCGAGTCCCGCGCCGCGCGGACCCGTCGTCGCGGTCACCGGCGCCGCGTACGGCGTAGGAGCCCTGCTCACCGAGCAGCTCGCCGCATCCGACGAGGTCAAGCAGGTCGTGGCCATCGACGAGCGGCGCGGCGAGTGCGCGGCGGCCCAGTGGCACATTCTGGACGTACGGGATCCGGCCATCGCGGACAAGCTGCGCGGGGCCGACGTGGTGGTGCACCTGGCGCTGGATCTCGACTTGGAGACCGACGCCGCCGCCCGAACGGCCTACAACGTGCGAGGGACGCAGACCGTCCTGACGGCGGCCGCGGCGGCCGGAGTGCACCGGGTCGTGCTCTGCACCTCGGCGATGGTCTACGGGGCACTGCCCGACAACGAGCTGCCGCTGTCCGAGGACGCCGAGCTGCGTGCCACGGCCGAGGCGACCGGCGTCGGCGATCTGCTGGAGATCGAACGGCTGGCGCGGCGCGCGCCCCGGGCGCACCCGGGGCTCAATGTGACGGTGGTACGGCCGGCGGTGCTGGTGGGCGGCACGGACACCGCGCTGACCAGGTACTTCGAATCTCCCCGGCTCCTCGTCGTCGCCGGGTCGCGGCCCGCGTGGCAGTTCTGCCACGTGGAGGACCTGTGCAGTGCGCTGGAGTACGCCGTCCTGGAGAAGGTCGACGGGGAACTGACCGTCGGGTGCGACGGCTGGCTGGAGCAGGAGGAGGTCGAGGAGCTCAGCGGAATCCGCCGGATGGAGCTGCCGTCGGCGGTCGCGCTGGGTGCGGCGGCGCGGCTGCACCGGATCGGGCTCACGCCGTCCCCGGCCGGAGACCTGGCGTACACGATGTACCCCTGGGTGGTGAGCGGCAGCCGGCTGCACGACGCCGGATGGCGGCCGCAGTACACCAACGAGGAGGTGCTGGCGCAACTCCTGGGGGAGGTCTCCGGCCGGCACACGGTCGCCGGGCGGCGGCTGGGCCGCAAGGACGCGACGGCCGCGGGTGCCGCCGGCGCGACGGTGGCGCTGCTCGGTGCGGCGGCGGTGGTACGGCGGGCGCGGAAGGCCCGGCGGCGGATCTGAGGGACGCCCTGTAGGAGACTCCGAACGCGTCCGCGCGCGTGCCGGTCGATAGCTCTATTCCGTGCTGTCGGTCCTGTGCGGCACGATGGAGGCATGGCAACCACGAACGATCACCCCGGTGAGCAGGCCGCGCAGGACCCGATCAAGCTGATCGGGATCCGGGACTCGGACCTCTCCCTGGACGAGGTGTTCCGGGCCGTCGGGGACGACGCGGCCGGGGGCACCGCGCTCTTCGTGGGAACCGTGCGCAACCACGACGGGGGCGCTGATGTCGAGGAGCTCGGGTATTCGTGCCACCCCAGCGTCGAGACCGAGATGCGGCGGATCGCCGAGAAGGTCGTCGCCGAGTTCCCGGTGCGGGCCCTGGCGGCCGTGCACCGCGTGGGGGACCTCCGGGTCGGGGACCTGGCCGTGGTCGTCGCAGTCTCCTGCCCGCATCGCGGAGAGGCCTTCGAGGCATGCCGGAAGCTGATCGACGACCTGAAGCACGAAGCGCCCATCTGGAAGCACCAGAAGTTCTCCGACGGCACCGAGGAATGGGTCGGCGCCTGCTGATCCGGGAAGCCGCCTTCCGGTTGCGTAACCGCCCCCCTGGCGTGAGCGTTGTCACTGCGGATCGTTAATCTGCTGATCAGTCAGTTGCGGATGCTCAAAGGGGTTGGAGGTCGGCATGGCGGCGCTCGCCTGGTTGCTGATTCCGCTTGTGGCTGCCATCGGCGCGGGGCTCTGGGGCAGTTGGGCCAACCGGACCCGAAAGGTCCGTAACGACGGCCCGGAGCTCACCGGCTACGCCCGCTTCTGCGAGGCCATGGAGAAGCCCCGGCCGGGTGCCTGACGGTCGAAGACCAGCAGGTCACAGGCTTGGCACAGCGCAGGGCCGCCCCGGGCGGGCGGCCCTGACGGTGCGCTGACAGGACCGTCCCGTACTGTCGAGTCATGCCACGCCGCACCGCGACGATGCTCGCCTCCACCCTGATGCTGATCGCGCTCCTGTGCGCGGGAGTGTTCATCCCCGTGCCCTATGCGGAGATGTCCCCGGGGCCGACGGTGAACACGCTGGGCGATCACGACGGTGAGCCGGTGCTGCAGATCACGGGGAAGAAGACCTACGCGACCAATGGCCATCTGAACATGACCACGGTCCGGGTCACGAGCGCCGACTACCGAATGAATCTGGTCGAAGCCGTCTACGGCTGGCTCGCCCACGACAACAAGGTCGTACCGCACGAGACGCTCTACCCGGACGGCAAGACCGAGGAGCAGTCCACCCAGGAGAACGCCGAGGAGTTCAGCCAGTCCCAGGAGAGCGCCAAGGTCGCCGCCCTGAAGCAGCTGGACGTCCCGGTGAAGTCCTGGGTGATCGTCTCGACGGTCGTCAGGGACTCCCCGGCCCAGGGCAAGCTGCACGCGGGGGATGTGATCAAGGCCGTCGACGGTACGACGGTGAAGGAGCCGGCCGACGTCGCGAAGCTCGTCACCAAGCACAAGCCGGGCCAGGACGTCCGCTTCACGATCGTGCCGGCCAAGGAGCAGGCCGCCGCGGAGAAGGAGAAGCGGACGCCGAACAGGACGCAGGACATCACCATGACCACCACGACGTCCGACGACACCGGTGAGAAGCGCGCCATCGTGGGGATCTCCGCGGGGACCGACCACACGTTCCCGTTCACCATCGACATCAAGCTCGCCGACGTCGGCGGGCCGAGCGCCGGGCTGATGTTCGCTCTCGGCATCTACGACAAGCTCACCCCGGGCAGCCTGACCGGTGGCAGGTTCGTGGCCGGCACCGGCACGATCGACGACGCCGGCAAGGTCGGGCCGATCGGCGGCATCGAGATGAAGACCGTGGGCGCGCGGGCCAAGGGCGCCCAGTACTTCCTGACGCCCGCCGACAACTGCGCGGCCGCCGCCAAGGACAGCCCCGACGGCCTCACCCTCATCAAGGTGGGCACCATCAAGGACGCCCTCGGCGCTCTCGAGGACATCCGCAGCGGCGACACCGCGGATCTGCCGAAGTGCGGTAAGTAGCCCAGGGACCAAGGGCCCGGAAACCCGGGCCCCGCGGCCCTCCGGGGCTACTCCTCGAACGTCGCAGCCAGCCCCTCCGCCAGCCCCGGGACCAGGTCGGAACCGGTCAGGACCTCGGTGGGGGAGTCCTTCTCGCGCAGCCGCAGGGCCGACTCACGCGTGCCGTCGCGCAGGACCCCGACCGTCATGCGGACCTCCTGGCGGTCCGGGTGGTCGGCCACCCACTTCGTGAGCGCGGCCTCGCTCAGGCCCTGCGGAACCTGGGCCTCAGCGGACGGCGGCAGCATCAGGCGCTCCACGGCGAGGGCGCAGCCGACCACCGCGTCGGGCCAGGCGATGGTGGCCAGGAACTCGTCGAGCGGCTTGCCCGTTGGAACTTCGTCCTGCTCGATCGGGGTGAGGCCGGAGTTCTCCGACTCGTCCCCCAGACCGAGCCGGTCCGCGAGCGAGGGCTGGTCGGCCCGCAGCCGTGCGGTGTCGACGAGGGCGAAAAGGCGGGCTGACTGGTCCCAGCCGAGGCCGGAGACGTACTCGTCGATCTCGAGAACGGCCCGGGTGAGCGGGTTCGCAGCCATGGGAGTGTTGGACATGGTCACAATCCTGCCTCGTTCCCGGCCGGAATCGGGAACCGAGTAAACGGTGAGTAAGTTGCATAGGTGGGGGCCCACGATCACGGGGGCCACGAACGGTCCGTGAAGACGCGGGCCTGACGAATCAACAGCGAACTTCGAGGTGCGCACCTTGGCTTTCCAGATGCCGGACCGCGGCGGAGGCCCTTCGGGGCCGCGGATCAGAGTGGGCCGCCCGTCCCGGCGTGTCCGGACCCTGCTCATGACGCTGGGCGTCCTGGCCGTTCTCGGCATGGCGTTCACCATGTTCGCGGGCTTTTGGACGGACTGGCTCTGGTACCGGTCGGTGAACTACTCCTCGGTCTTCACCACCACCCTGTGGACCAAGATCGGGCTCTTCTTCGTCTTCGGCCTGCTCATGGCCCTGGCCGTCGGCTTCAACATCTGGCTGGCGCACCGGCTGCGGCCGCCGCTGAGCGCCATGTCGATGGAGCAACAGAACCTCGACCGCTACCGGATGGGCATCGCGCCCTACAAGAAGTGGCTGCTGCTCGGGATCACCGCCCTGGTGGGCCTGATCGCCGGCGCCTCCGCCTCCGGTCAGTGGCGGACGTGGCTGATGTGGGTCAACGGCGTGCCCTTCGGGCAGAAGGACCCGCAGTTCAAGCTGGACGTCTCCTTCTACGCCTTCGACCTGCCCTGGTACCGGTTCCTGCTCGGCTTCGGCTTCGCCGCCGCGATCCTGTCCGTGATCGCCGCCGCGCTCACGCACTACCTGTACGGCGGGCTGCGTGTCACCAGCCCCGGCGCTCGCGCCACGGCAGCGGCCACCGGGCACCTGTCGGTGCTCATCGGCATCTTCGTGGCCCTGAAGGCGGTCGCGTACTGGCTCGACCGGTACGGACTCGCGGTGAAGTCCAGCGACTTCCGGGCGACCGACAACTGGACGGGCCTGAGGTACGTCGACGCCAACGCCTATCTGCCGGCGAAGACGATCCTGTTCTGCATCGCCGTCATCTGCGCGCTGCTGTTCTTCGCCACCATCTGGCGGCGCACGTGGCAGCTGCCCGTGATCGGCTTCGGCCTGATGGTGCTCTCCGCGATCCTCATCGGCGGTCTCTACCCGGCGATCGTGCAGAAGTTCCAGGTCCAGCCGAACGAGCAGGCCAAGGAAGCGCCGTACGTCGAGAAGAACCTCGAGGCGACGCGCAAGGCCTACGGCATCGACGGCACCAAGGTCACCGACTACTCGGGCAGCAGCAAGACCGAGGACAAGACCACACTGCGCGACGATGTTCCCGCCACGGCGAGCATCCGGATCATGGACCCGAACATCGTCTCGCCGACGTTCCAGCAGCTCCAGCAGATCAGGAACTATTACGCGTTCCCGAACAACCTGGACGTCGACCGCTACGCCAAGGACGGCAAGGACCAGGACACGGTCATCGGCCTGCGTGAGGTGAACCTGGCGGGCATCCCGAAGAAGAACTGGATCAACAACCACTTCCGTTACACCCACGGGTACGGAGTGGTCGCCGCCGAGGGCACCAGCGCCGACGCCCAGGGCCGGCCGAACTTCACGGAGTCCGACCTGCCCTCCGAGGGCAACCTCGGCACGTACGAGCAGCGGATCTACTACGGCGAGAAGACCGAGACGTACTCGATCGTCGGCGGTCCCCAGAAGGAGATCGACTACTCCGACGACAACGGCGAGAAGACCACCAGCTACAAGGGCGACAGCGGGGTCAACCTCTCCAATCCGGTCAACCGGGCCGCGTACGCGGTGGCGTTCGGCGAGCCGCAGATCCTGTACTCCGGAGCCATCGGGGACGGTTCGCGGATCCTGTACAACCGCACGCCCAAGGAGCGCGTCGAGGCGGTCGCCCCCTGGCTGACCATCGACGGCGACGCCTACCCGGCGGTCGTGGACGGCCGGATCCAGTGGATCGTCGACGCGTACACGACGACGAACGGCTACCCGTACTCCTCGCGTACGACCCTCGGTGACACCACCGCCGACTCGCTGACCGCCACCAACGACAACCGCGCGGTGGTGGCCCAGCAGAACCAGGTCAACTACATCCGCAACTCGGTGAAGGCCACCGTCGACGCCTACACCGGCAAGGTCAAGCTCTTCCAGTGGGACACCCAGGACCCGGTCCTGAAGACCTGGATGAAGGCCTTCCCGAACACCGTGGAGCCCAAGAGCGACATCTCCAAGTCGCTCATGGACCATCTGCGCTACCCCCAGGACCTGTTCAAGGTCCAGCGGGAGCTGCTCACCCGCTACCACGTGAAGGACGCCACGACGTTCCTCAGCGGCAGCGAGGTGTGGCAGGTGCCGGACGACCCGACGAACCGGGCGGGCAGCGCGGTGCCGCCGTACTACCTGAGCATGAAGATGCCCGACCAGAAGGCGCAGGCGTTCTCGCTGACGACGACCTTCACACCCAACGGCCGGGACAACCTCAGTGCGTTCATGGCGGTCGACGCCGAGGCGGGCACCAGTGACTACGGCAAGATCAGAATCCTGAAACTGCCGACGAACACCACGGTCAACGGACCCAAGCAGGTCCAGAGCCAGTTCAACTCGCAAGAGGACATCGCCGAGTCCATCAGGCTCCTGAGAGGCGGCGACTCCGAGGTCGAGTACGGCAACCTGCTGACGGTGCCGCTCGACGGAGGCCTGCTGTACGTGGAGCCGGTCTACGTGCGCGGTGGTGGACTGAAGTACCCGCTGCTGCGCAAGGTGCTGGTCACCTACGGAGGCCAGACCGCCTTCGAGAACACCCTCGACGAGGCCCTCAACAAGGTCTTCGGAGCGGACGGCCCGGCCGCCGAGCCACCGGACGAGGGCGATACGACGACACCACCGCCGACGTCCGACAACCCGACGGTCCAACAGGCCCTGCAGGACGCCCAGAAGGCGTTCGACGCGGGTCAGGAGGCCCTGAAGAAGAACGACTGGGAGGCGTACGGGAAGGCGCAGAAGGACCTCGAGGACGCGCTGCGGCGGGCCGAGGACGCGCAGGCCGAGGCGAGCCGGGCGGGCGGTGCCGGGGGCGGCGAGAGCAAGCCCAGCGCCGGCCCGAGCGGCAGTCCGAGCCCGAAGCCGAGCAGCTAGGTCCCTGGCCTGGTCAAATGCCACCCCGCGCCGTGATACGGTTGTGAACACAACGGCGCGGGGTGGAGCAGCTCGGTAGCTCGCTGGGCTCATAACCCAGAGGTCGCAGGTTCAAATCCTGTCCCCGCTACTGAAGTCGCGATGTCCGAGTGACGGAGTGACACCGAAGGCCCGGATTCCACACAGGAATCCGGGCCTTCGTGATGTGTGAACGCATGTGCTGGCCCGTGCTGTGGCCGCGCCGCCGTGGGGAGTTGGGCAATCTGTGTTTGACTTGTCTCTCTGTGGGCATGTCGACAAAACGCTGAAGTGACCTCACTGGCTGCGGTATACGAGGTGTACCCAGGTTGCAGGTGGTGCGACGATGGACGTTATGGGGGACAAGGCAACTCTGTTCGAGACAGGGCGTTTTGTGCAGCCTTCCAGCCGGGAGGACACCGAGACCCCGGACGAGACCGGGGAGATCGCCGACGAGGCGGCCGAGGAGCTGCGTCAGCGGCTCGCCGCCGAGGCCGGCGACGTCGAGGCGATGAGTGTCCTCGGGGCCATGCTGCTGCGCCGTGGTGACCTCGACGGTGCCGAGCCTCATCTGCGTGCCGCCACCGCCGCGGGCGACCGGGCGGCCGCCAACAACCTGGGAGTCCTCCTCCACCAGCGGGGGTACGCCGACGAGGCCGCCGGATGGTGGCGGATCGCCGCCGTCGCCGGATCCACGGCGGCCGCGCACGCCCTGGGCCGGCACCACCGCGAGCGCGGCGACGAACCCGCCGCCGAGTACTGGCTGCGCCAGTCCGCCGAGCAGGGCCACACACTGGGCGCGTACGCGCTCGCCGATCTGCTGGAGCACCGCGGTGACGCCGGGGCCGAGCGGTGGATGCGGGTGGCGGCCGAGCACGGGCACCGGGAGGCGGCGTACCGGCTGGCGAGGGCGCTGGACCGCAAGGCGGCGCGGGAAGCCGACGGTGACAACGGTGTCCAGGTCGAGGAGGCCGAGCAGTGGTACCGGCAGGCCGCCGCGCGCGGCCACCGGCGGGCCGCCCTGCACCTCGGGACGATCCTGGAGAGGCGCGGCGAGCTCAAGGAGGCCGGGCGCTGGTATCTGACATCCGCCAAGGACGGCGAGGCGCGGGCCGCCTGCGCGCTCGGCTTCCTGCTGCGCGACGCGGGCGACACCGAGAGCGCCGCCGTGTGGTGGCTGCGGGCCGCCCAGGACGGCGACGGCAACGCGGCCAACGCCCTGGGCGCGCTGCACGCCGAGCGGGGCGAGACCCAGACCGCCGAGCGGTGGTACCGGGCCGCGATGGACGCGGGCGACGTGAACGGCGCGTACAACCTCGGCCTGCTCTGCGCCGAGCAGGGACGCACCCCGCAGGCCGAGCAGTGGTACCGGCGCGCGGCCTACGCCGGGCACCGGGAGGCCGCGAACGCGCTGGCGATCCTGCTGCTGCGGGGCGGCGACGAGACGGGCGCGGAGCCGTGGTTCTCCAAGGCCGCGGAGGCCGGGAGCGTCGACGCCGCCTTCAACCTCGGCATCCTGCACGCCGGCCGGGGCGAGGAGCAGGCCGCGCTGCGCTGGTACGAGCGGGCCGCCGCCGCCGGGCACACCGAGGCGGCGCTCCAGGTCGGTATGGCGATGCTGCGGGACGGCGACGAGCAGGAGGCCGAGCGGCATCTGCGGTGTGCGGCCGGCGGCGGCAGCGCCGAGGCCGCGTACCGGCTGGCGACCGTGCTCGACGCGCGGCGGCCGCCGGAGCCCGCGCACGAGCTCGGGGAGCCGGTGCACCGGCGGAGCGAGTGTGAGGAGTGGTACGAGCGGGCGGCGTCCCAGGGGCACCGGCGGGCGCAGGTACGGGTCGGCATGCTGGCGGCGGCCCGGGGCGATGTCGTCGAGGCGGCCCGGTGGTACCGGGAGGCGGCCGAGGCCGGATCCCGCAACGGCGCGTTCAATCTCGGGCTGCTGCTGGCCCGGGAGGGGAGCGAGCCCGAGGCGGCGGTGTGGTGGAAGCGGGCCGCCGACGCCGGGCACGGGCGGGCGGCGTTGCGGCTCGCCCTGGTCTACGCGCGTCGGGGTGAGCTGGCGGAGGGGCAGCGCTGGGCCGATCGGGCCGTGTCGCTGGGGCCGGCGTCGGTCGCCGAGAGGGCGGAGCGGTTGAGGGACGCGCTGCGGCAGGAACTGTCTGCGTGAGGCGCTGTCGCCGGGACCGGGCGGGCAGGGTCCCGGCAATGGATTTGCATCCGCCCTCCGCGTTGACGTAACGTTGCATTCAACGGCGCGGGGTGGAGCAGCTCGGTAGCTCGCTGGGCTCATAACCCAGAGGTCGCAGGTTCAAATCCTGTCCCCGCTACTGAAGGCCGAGGGCCGGAATCCGAAAGGGTTCCGGCCCTCGGTGTATTCGGCGTCGTGCGTGGCACGGCAGCAGAAAGCCCCGGCACCCATCGGTGCCGGGGCTCTCGTGTGTCGCGTGCGAGCGGGCTAGGCGGCCGCGCAGTTCGGGCAGACGCCGCGGTACGTCACCTCGACGTCCGAGACCGTGAAGCCGAAGCGCTCGGTGTCGGGGAGGTCCGCCAGCGGGTTGCCGACCGGGTGGACGTCCCGGATCGCGCCGCACTGGGCGCAGATCAGGTGGTGATGCGGCCGGTGGGCGTTCGGGTCGTACCGCTTGGCGCGCTGGTCGGTCGAGACCTCCAGCACCTCGCCGAGGGACACGAGCTCACCCAGCGTGTTGTAGACGGTCGCCCGGGAGATCTCGGGCAGCTTGGCGACGGCCCGGGCGTGGACCTCGTCGGCCGTCAGATGGACGTGTTCGCCGTCGAGGACCTCGGCCACGACGCGCCGCTGCGCGGTCATCCGCCATCCGCGTCCGCGCAGGCGTTCCAGAAGGTCACTCATGGCCACCAGCCTAACAGCAAAGGGGACCAGGTCCCGAACAGGTGTGAGTTTAGAGTCTCACTTGCTTTAGACATTGTCTATTGTAGGATCGAGAACGGCTTTGGCCGGTGGACAGGACTGGTCGGGAATGGTGCAGGAGGCGCACGTGACGCAGGGACCGCTTACGACGGAGGCCGGAGCTCCGGTCGCCGACAACCAGAACAGCGAGACCGCGGGCGTCGGCGGCCCGGTGCTCGTCCAGGACCAGCTCCTGCTGGAGAAGCTGGCCCACTTCAACCGTGAGCGCATACCGGAGCGCGTCGTGCACGCCCGCGGCGCGGGCGCGTACGGCACCTTCACGGTGACCGCCGACGTCACCCCGTACACGCGCGCCGCGTTCCTCTCCGGGATCGGCAAGCAGACCGAGGTCTTCCTGCGCTTCTCGACGGTGGCCGGCAACCTGGGCGCGGCGGACGCCGTCCGCGACCCGCGCGGCTTCGCGCTGAAGTTCTACACCGAGGAGGGCAACTACGACCTCGTCGGCAACAACACCCCGGTGTTCTTCATCAAGGACGCCATCAAGTTCCCCGACTTCATCCACACCCAGAAGCGCGACCCGTACACCGGCTCGACCGAGGCGGACAACGTGTGGGACTTCTGGAGCCTGTCGCCCGAGTCCACGCACCAGGTGACCTGGCTGTTCGGTGACCGTGGCATCCCCGCCTCGTACCGCCACATGGACGGCTTCGGCTCGCACACCTTCCAGTGGAGCAACGCGGCCGGCGAGGCCTTCTGGGTGAAGTACCACTTCAAGACGGACCAGGGCATCAGGAACCTGACCGCCGAGGCGGCCGCCCGGCTCGCCGGTGAGGACCCCGACTCCCACCAGCGCGACCTGCGTCAGGCCATCGAGCGCGGCGAGTACCCGACCTGGACCGTCGGCGTGCAGATCATGCCGGTGGCCGAGGCGGCGGCGTACCGCTTCAACCCGTTCGACCTGACCAAGGTCTGGCCGCACGCGGACTACCCGGTCGTCGAGATCGGCAAGCTGGAGCTCAACCGCAACCCGGAGAACGTCTTCGCCGAGGTCGAGCAGTCGATCTTCAGCCCCGCCCACTTCGTGCCGGGCATCGGACCGTCCCCGGACAAGATGCTCCAGGGCCGCCTCTTCGCCTACGGCGACGCCCACCGCTACCGCGTCGGCATCAACGCCGACCACCTGCCGGTGAACCGCCCGCACGCCACCGTGGCGCGCACCAACTCCCGAGACGGGCACCTGTACGACGGCCGGCACAAGGGCGCGAAGAACTACGAGCCGAACAGCTTCGGCGGTCCGTACCAGACGGACCGGCCGCTGTGGTCCGCCACGGCCGTGAGCGGCGCGACGGGCAGTCACCCGGCTCCGGTCCATGCCGAGGACGACGACTTCGTGCAGGCGGGCAACCTCTACCGCCTGATGAGCGAGGACGAGAAGGAGCGCCTGATCGCCAACCTGGCGGGCTTCATCGCCAAGGTCTCGCGCGACGACATCGCCGAGCGCGCGATCGGCAACTTCCGTCGGGCCGACGGAGACTACGGCAAGCGGCTGGAGGTCGCGGTCCAGGCCCTGCGCGGCTGAACTCCAGCGCTGGACCGCTTGCGGTGGCGGACGGGCCGGGTCCCCTCGGGGGCCCGGCCCGTCCGCGTGGTCACGCCGGGACCTGCTGCCGTGCCGGGGCCCAGCAGCGGATGATGTCGCGGACCGAGACGATGCCGGTGGGTTCGCCGCCGTCCAGCACGATGAGGTGCCGGAAGCCGCCGTGTGTCATGGCGCCCGCCGCCTCCACCAGGGTCCAGGCCGGAGCGGCGAACACGACGTCGGTGGTGGTGTGGGCGTGGGCGCGTTCCGTGTCCGGGTCCTGGCCCAGGCCCACGGAGTTGAGGATGTCGCGTTCGGTGAGGATGCCGATGCCGCCGGCGTCGGGGTCGTGGACCACGGCCGCCCCCACCTTGCGCGCGGACATCAGCGCCGCGGCCTGGCGCAGGGTGTGGGTCGGGCCGATGGTGAGGACGACAGTGCTCATGGCGTCACGGACGAGCATGGATGGAGCCACCTCCTGGGAGTGTCCCCGCCGTTTGTTCAGCGTTTCACAAGTTCACAAGTTGGGGGGACTCTCAGAGTGGCAGGCAAAGGGAGGGTCAACAAGGGGGCGCTCGGTAACAACGGGGGGCTCAGTAGCGCTGGTACTGATCAACAACTTTGGCGGGCTGCGGAGTTGCTCCGCAGCCCGCCAAATACCTGGGCGTTTGCTGTCGTTGCTTGTCGTTGTTGGTCGTCCTCGGCCACCCTTGGACGGCCCACAGACGGCCCCGCTGTGGGTGTGCGACCTGGGGCACTGCTCGATCCATGAGCCTTCAGGGCCCCGCCGCTCATGCTCACTGGCCCCGCCAGCGGACGCCTTCTGTCCGTATTGGCTCTCCGGTCACCACCGGCAGTAGGCCACGGTCGCATCGTCCCCAGACTTGTAGCGCGGCCATCGGAGCCCAGAGGGGTCTGTGGCCTCGACCTTGCGTACGGCTTCAATCAGCTCACGTGGCCCACCAGCCAGAAGCGTGGCGAAGACGTCAGACCAGGTCGCCATGCCGTACTCCGTGACGAGCCTCGATACACCATCCGATAGGACGGCAGCGGAGTGGACATCTCGCGTTTGGGTCGTGCCGGTAAGGGCGTGCTGTGCCGCTTCTGGGCTGGCTGCGGCCACCCAGTAACCTTCTGGAGTGTTGCGCACCTGCCGCTGAGCCAGCACAAGACGTTGCAGCGCCTCCCTGTGCGCCGAGGTATGCGTTTCGTGGCGCTCAACCTCAGCTCGCAGTTCTGACAGCACTTCGTCCACCCGAAGGTCGCTGATGACGGTGTGACCCTCGGCGCCTTCGAGAACGATGGGCGAATCAGCTAGGACCAGATGGTCAAGGACTCCGTGTCGCTGCCGCAGGATCGCAACCGTGGCTGATGGCGTCCCGGGGTCCCCAAGGTCACATTCGGGGTGCGCCGCCGCAACGCGTTCGAGAGAGTCTGCCAGGCCGTCGGCGAGTGGTCGGTCAAGATCTGCCAGAGCAGCCACAAGATGCCCCCCGAGGTGGGCGACGTACCACGGGACGCCATGACGGCATCCCGTGGACAGCCCGGCAGTGCTCAGCCCGTCCAGCACTACGGCGAGCGTTGAAGTGCCGGCCACCCAATCTTCGTTTGGGTTGGCCCCTCCACCTTGCGTTTCCACACAGACGCGCATGATCAGCTTTCGTGTCGGTACAGCGGGGTGACTCGACGGCTCTCCAGCACTTCCAGCGTCTCGGGGTCGTAACGACACGAGATCAGCGTCGAGAAGCGTCGAGTGCGAACCTCTCGGTACAGCTCCGCCAAGTGGTGCTCCAAGTAGTGCACGACTCCGTTCGCCCCTATGGCGTGGATACCGGCGATGTACAAAAACGTCCCACGGCCATCCAGGCGCGGGAGCCGTCCGAGGTAGCCGAAGTCGCCTGCTGAGCCGTCCTCATCCATCGGGGACCGATACGTCTCGCCTGTCTTCTGGTCCATCAGGTGCCAGGCACGGTCCTTCTCAAACCGCAGGTTGTGGTCACCCTCCAACACTTGGGCGACGATGGGGGACAGTCGCGGACCGCAGATGACCACGTGGTTGTCACGGTTGAGGTTGACGATGCCGCTGGGTGGGATCACCTCGTACTGAGCCTCAAGCTTCATCCCTCCGAGAAGCTTGCGCAGATGCTCAAAGTTGTCGAGATCTTCCCGCACCACGACCGCACTCGGGTTCTGGTCGGGCTCTTTGCCAGCCTCGGTCTTTCCGCCGAGCGAGACGGTGACCAGGTCTGTGCCAAAGAACGCCCGCTCGGGGGGTGGCCCGGCAGACGCCAGTTGTCCCACTCGCCCCCGGCTCACGCCAAGGTTCTTGGCGATCTCGGCTTGTGTCATGCCTGACGCTTGCGCCTCTTCGATGGCTTCTCGGCGAATGCGGGACAGCTCCAGCACCCAGGCCTGATAGGTCGCCATCAGGTCAATCGCGGCCTTGGCTCGCTCGACCGGGACCGCGATGTCAGCGACCCGCTTCATGTCGTCGTGCACGACTCTCCAATCGCTCGCCTAGGGGGGCTAACGAACTGTATCGCGAGAGGGGGTTGCGCGCAGCCTTGGGTTTGCTTACGGTACCTATCAGGCGACTCGGCAAGCCCCCCTAAGCAGCAGTGAAGGGAGTGCTTGCACTGGTTTGACCTGCATAAATGCGCCTGGAGGAAAGCCCGCGGGGGTGAGTACGAAGGAAGCGTCGGTTCCTTGACAACTGAATGGGGATTACGCCGCCTCTCCTCGGCCAAGTAGGCGGCCGCACGGGGTCACTCCCGTGCTAGGTGCAGCGCAACTCAATCTCCGCAGTCTGCTGCGGCCGGTTGCCTCCGCTGCTCGTCTCGTACGAGCAGCGCTGAGGGGAGCCGGACCTACCGACTTCAACGGCGCGCGGTCCCGGTGCGGGAACACCGGGACCGCTGTTCGGGCCGTTCCTGTGCGAGAGGAACAAGACCCAATGGACCACATCGTTACTGTTCAGGACGCTGTTACCGCATTCGCGGACTACATGGAGCCGACGGACGCGGAACTGGCCGCGATCGAGCGGGAGATGCCCGTCATCCTGGCGGACGTCGACCTGCTGGACGCGCAGATCATCACCCTGGACCGCGTCCCGACCGAGCTGGACAACCGGCGCCTGCGCCGGGCCCGCCGCCGGGCCCTGGCCGCGAGGCTCGCCGTGGCCAACCCCACCGCCGCCGCGACGGTGCCCGGGGGTGCCGCATGAAGGCCAAGACGGCATTGCCCGCTGTGGCGATGACGGCCGTGTCCATGGTGCTCACCCTGGCCGTGGTGATGATGTGGCTGGGCAAGGCGGTGCCGTGGCCGGTCGCCCTGGTTGTCGGTCTCGGTATCGACGGGGGATGGCTGGCCACCCTCGCTTACGAGCGGCGCCTTGCCGCGCAGGGCGACCACAACCGTGCCGTGACCGCCGTGGGTTGGGGCTTCGGTCTGCTCGCCACCGGTGTCCTGGTGATCCACGCACTGACCGCTGAGGATTCGGCGGGTGCGTGGCTGGCGGTGTCCTGGCTGCCGGTCGCCGCTAAGGCCCTGTGGCTCGTTCACAGCCTGTGGGAACAGACCGCTCTGACTCCCAAGGCGCTGGAATCGATCCGCGCTATTCAGCAGCAGGCACGGGACGCTGCCGCGCTGGACCGGGCCCGGCTGCGGGCCGCAGCAGGAACGGAACAGACCCGGCTGACGGCGGTCACAGCAGCAGGCGCCCGCGTCGCCCGCGTCCAGGCCACGACTGCCAAGAAGCTGGCGGGGGCATGGTCGACCCTGGAAAGCACCCACCAGGGGGAGGGCACCGCCCGTGCCCTAGCGGGCACGTCCACAGGCTGGGCACTGCCCACCTGGGCCACCACTGCCAGCCCGATCGCAGACGGTGGCGCGGATGCGGAGGAATCGACCGAGACCGGGATGGAACGGTCTACGGCTGAGCTGGAGAAATCGACCCCGCTCACCGTCACCCTGACCCGCCTGCCCCTGCCCGATCCCGTCCCCCTCGACATCGGCAAACCGGGCCCCACAGGCACCCCGATCCTGCCCCTGGTCGCCCCGACCCCGGAGCCGATCGAGGCAGCCCCGATCCGGCCGGTTGCGCGGCCGGTTGCGGCGGAGTCGACCCGGCCGGTCCGGGCGACGGGTCGGGTGCCGGATGCGGCGAAGACACCGCGTGTGCGGCGCAGCCCTGAACAGCTCATGACTGAAGCCCGCACGCTGACGGCCGACTGGCCCGACGCACAGATCACGGGTGAGGGTCTGCGCCGGGCCCTGCGCACCTCCCCGGCCAACGCCCGCAAGCTGCGGGATGCGCTGCTGGCTGAGCGGGCCGCGTGATGGGGGCGCTGCCGGTGTTCCGGTGGCGCCTGGCCCCGGACGGCTACGCCACCCGCCGCCAACTGCGCGCCCAAGGCCTACGCCCCGGTGGCCAGGATGTGGCGGCCCAGCTCGAACGCCCCCGCCGCCGCCGAAGCCCGCTGGTCGCCTACCTGTACCGCATCGACCTGGCCAAGCCCGTGCGGCCGATGACCCCGGGCCGGTGGGCGGCCCTGGCCAAAGCCAACGCCGCCCGCCGCCTCTGCCCCACCTGCCGCCGCGATGCGGGCTACGTCATCCCGCCCACGCTCGGCATGTGCACCCCCTGCGCCTTCCCCGAACCCTCCCCTGAGCTGAGGAGTGCCTGACATGGGCAAGCCCGACACCCGCCGCCTGGACCGCGAGATCCAGGGCACGACCCGCAAGCTCGAAGCCGTCCAGCAGCGTGAACTGTGGCCGCTCAACGGCGGCGAACGCCGCGCCGTGATCGGCGCCTTGGCCGGCGGCTCCTACCGGGTCGTGAGGGGCCGCAGCACCGACCGCGCCGAGCGCCGGTTGGAGACGGCGTGGAACGCGGCCCAGACCCGGCTCATCTCGGAGCTGACCGCGTTGCAGACCGAGCGGCAGCGGATCGTGAATGAGCACGCCAAGGCCAAGGCCGCGAAGAAGTCCTCGGGGTGGTGGTGACCATGGCCGCCGTCGAGACGCCTCCCGGCCAGTGCCCGCAGCGCTGGCAGCACGCATACGACAAGAGCATTCACCGCCGCTTGAAGCCGCGTCAGGACTGCCCGCAGTGCGTCGACCACATGGTCAACGGCTGCCCCTACCTCATGCCCAAGAAGCCGTCGAGGTGGTGGTGAGCATGCCGCGCACAGCCCGCACGACCGCCCCGAATACGCACTTTCACTGCCCGGACTGCGGGCCGCTGGTCTTCGGCGTGACCCGGGCCATCTGCGGCCACGTCATCCCCGCCCCGGTCGTCGGCGACGGCCCGGAACGCAAGTGCCCGGCCTGCAAGGCGGCCCTGCGCGCCCACCAGCGCAGCCACCGCCGCTAGCCCTGCCGGCGCCGCCCTTGCCAGGGCGGCGCCCCCTCATCTTCCCGCCCCGCGTGGGGCAGTCAGGAGCCCTCCCGTCATGGGTGACAACGTCGTTCACCTGCACAAGAACACCGACCCGCCCGCCGACACCGAGCTGTCGGCCGACACCGCGTCCGTGACCACGCTGACCGTGGTCCCCGAACCCGCACCGCCCGCCCCCGTGCCCCTGTGGGTGCGCTCCGGACGGGCCATCAAGACCGCCGCCACCCACGAGAACACCAAGACCGCCGCCCGCGCGGCGGCCCGCCACGGCATGTACACGTTCAACGGGGGCCGGATCGTGGCCCGCCGTACCTGGGACGGCCGCACCGGCTCCCGGTACGAGCGCTACATGCGTGCGGCCGAAGCCGCGGGGAACATGGAGCTGGCCGCTGAGTGGGAGGAGCGGTTGCAGCGCTTCCGTGACGCCCGGCACCGCCGCCGCATGGACCTGCTGCACTCCCCGCTCGACGCGGCAAAGGCGGTCGGGGTCGGCGCCGGGATGAGCGTTGGCCTGCTGGTCGCCCTCGGGATCGTGATGGCGCTCAACACCAAGCAGGTCGGGGACGTCATCACCCCGCTGACCGCGACCATCGAGTTCATCGGCACCCTCATGCGGATCGTGCAAATCGTCTGGGGACCGGCCATCACCATCGGCCCGTTCCTGGCCCTGCTCGCCCTGTGGGCGGTGGGCCGCAAGCAGCAGGCCGCACCCCAGTGGGCCCTTCCCGCCAACGTCCGATCGGGCGAGGGTGAGCCGATCACCCCGTCCATCGTGGTCAAGGCCCTGCGCGACCTGGGGATCGCCCCACTGAAGAACGCCATCAAGGAGATGGGCGACGCCGGCGCCTCGATGCTCGGCCCGATCCGGATTGCCGGATGCGGCGTCGAGGTCGACGTCACCCTCCCCTCGGGAGTGTCGACGATCGAGGTGCAGAACCGGCGCCGCAAGCTCGCCGAGAACCTCACCCGGCACGAGCATGAGGTGTTCATCACCATCCCCCAGGCCGCCCGCACCGTGCGGCTGTGGATCGCCGACTCCGGGGCCCTGGACGAGCCGATCGGCCCGTCCCCGCTTGTCACCGACGACACGATGACCGCCGACTACACCAAGGGCAAGGCCCCCTGGGGCCAGGACCTACGCGGCGACACTGCCGCCCTGAGCCTGTATCAGCGCCACCTGCTCATCACCGGCCTGTCCAACCAGGGCAAGACGGCCGCGCTGCGGGCGCTCGCCCTGTGGCTGGCCCTTGACCGGTCGGTGGAGTTCTGGATGGGCGACCTCAAGGGCGCTGGGGACTGGGCCATGTTCGACGGGATCGCCACCCGGCTCATCCAGGGACCGACCGATGAGCACGTCATCCAGGTCACGGAGATGGTGGAGGACGCGGTGGAGGAGATGAACCGCCGCCTCCAGGCGCCGCCCGGCACGGAGTTCCCGCTGCTGGTCGTCATCGTGGACGAGGCGCAGGTCGCGTTCATGTGCCCGGTCAAGGGCGACGACAAGCGCCCCTACGGTGGCTCCAGCGCCACTTCCCGCTACTACATGGGCGCCCGGAAGATCCACAACCAGGGCCGCGCCGTCAACGTCCTGCTCTGGCAGGGCACGCAGGACCCCACCGACCAGAACCTTCCCAAGCTGGTTCGCGAGGGCGCCCACACGCGGGCATCGCTCGCGCTGGGCACCGAGTCGCAGGCCCGCATGGCGCTGGGCGACAAGGCCGTGGATGGCGGCGCCGCTCCCAACCTGCTGCGTCCGGGTCTGGACAAGGGAACCCTGGTCGTCGCCTCCGATGGCATCGAGATCCCCAAGGGGCAGTCGTCCATCACGGTGCGCACGCACTACATCAGCACCGACGACGCCAAGGCGATCGCATCCCGCGCCAAGGCGCTGCGCGATGGTGTCACCACCCTGCACGTCATTGAGCGGGGCGAGGAGCGTGACTCGCTCGCCGACATCGCGAGCGTGGTCGGCGACGCGCCTCGGTTGCGCACGCAGGACGTCCTCAAGCGGCTCGCGATGCTCAGCGAGGACGCCTACGGCAAGTGGTCGTTCATCGATCTCAAGCGGGTGCTGGACGGCACCGGAGCCGAGCCCTACAAGTCCGACGGCGTCATGGTCGTCAGCCGCGACCGCGTCGCCCGCGCCCTCGCCAACCGCGACGGAGACGGTTCCGCTTCCGCCGACGGATGACAGGGAGCCGACCCCGACGGGTCAGGGAGGCAGGGAGAACTCCCTGACCCACCTCCCTGACCCACCTCCCTGGCCCTGACCTGCACGAATGATCAATCAGGGAGTCAGGGAGGCGTTGCAGGCCAGGCCCCTGAAACCCCCGCCATACGGCACCCCGAAGGGGGTGTCTCAGCCTCCCTGAACCGGCACCGGAAGGGATTCCGCATGTACCCCGAACACCCCGGCCACTCGCCCACCGAACGGGCCGTGGAAGTCCACCACCCCACCCCCATCACGCCCGCCGCCGTGACGCCGGCACCGCTCGTTCCCGTCCAGCCCGGCAGCGTCCCGGCCGTGGCGAGCGTGGTCCTGCCCGACGGCCGCGTCGTCACCGGCTACGCCATCAACCCCGCCCAGCCCGAGCCGGTGGCCGTCAAGCCACCCGTCTCCCGCGCGGCGGTGAACGTCGCCCTCGGCGGGGTCGGATTCCTCGCGGTGTGCGGCGGGCTGATCCTGCTCACCTCGTTCATCGCCGCGCTCACCGCGTTCATCACCCAACTCATCACCCTCGCCGCCGTCATCTTCGGCGGATGGATCGCCGTGCAGATCTTCAGCGCGAGCAGCCACCAGGGCGGCACCACGGTGAACATCCGCAAGGCCACGTTCAAGCGCAACCACTTCCACAGCTAGATACGCCAAGGGCGGCCCCCTCTCGCCAAAGACCGGGCCGCCCTGACCATCCAGACCGCTAGCGACGAACTGGAGACATCCAGCATGACGCAACCCACCGACATCCGGCGAGCACTCGGCTTACTCGGACTCGCCGTGATCATGCACCGCTACTTCGAACTGGGCGGCTGGACCACCGTGCAGCCGGCCCACCCCCAGCACCGGGGCCGCGTGCGCGGCTACCGACACGGCCAGCACTTCGACGGCCCCTACGTCGCCGCGTACGGCAAGGGCGGCGGCAAAGCCACCGTGGACGAGATTCGCACCGCCAAGGGCATCGACTGGTCCACCGATCACCTGAAGCTCAGGGAGGCGCTCCCCCCGGCCTACACCGAGTGGATCGGCCGCGCCTACCTCGCCACCCTCGCCCCCGCGCTGGAGGTGGCCGCGTGAACGAGCACCTGACCCGCGCTGCCCTAAACGCCGCCGAACGCGGCTGGCACGTCTTCCCCCTGCGTCCCAACACCAAGCGGCCCGCCCTGCACGGGGAAACCGCCTGCCCGCGCACCGGGGCCTGCGCGAGCGGACACCGCAAGTGGGAGGAGCGGGCCACCACCGACCCCGACCGCATCCGGGCCGCCTGGGCGCACGCCCCGTTCAACGTCGGTATCGCAACCGGCCCGTCCGGGCTGCTGGTCGTCGACCTGGACGTGCCCAAGGACAACAGCAGCACCGACGCGCCTGACGGCGCGGCGACCTTTGAGGCGCTCTGCGAGCGCACCGGGCAGCCCGTCCCGCGCACCCGCACGGTGCGGACCGCGAGCGGTGGGCTGCACCTGTACTTCACTGCCCCCGCCGCCGTGCGGCTGCACAACACCGCCGGGACACTCGCCCCGCTGGTCGACACCCGCGCATGGGGCGGGTACGTCGTCGCCGCCGGCAGCACCATCGGCGGCGCCGCGTACGAGGCTGTGGGCCCGGCCCTGCTGCGACCCGTGCCCGACTGGCTCAAGGCCCTGCTGGTGCCCGCCCATCCGGTCAACCGGCCCGCAACGGCCACCGGAAGGCGGCATCGGCCCTACGTCGACGCCGCCCTGGCCAAGGAGACGGCCGCCGTCTCGTCAGCCCGTGAGGGGCAGCGCAACGCCATGCTCCTGCGTGCTGGGCGGGCATTGGGCCGGTTCGTCGCGTCCGGTGATCTGACCCGCACCGAGGTGGAGACGGCTCTTCAAGGGGCGGGGGAGTCGGCCGGCCTGCCGACGGCCGAGTGCCGCGCCACCCTGCGCAGCGCCCTGGACTGGTCCATCACCCACAACCAGACCAGCACGCGGGAGGCGGCATGAACACCCGCCCCCTCCCCTTGAAGAGCACCACCGATTCCCCGGCCGGTCCGCTCGCCGCACGGTCAACTGCACCCCGGGGCACCGTGGGCGAGCCGAATGGCGCCGCCCGTCAGGGCGTCCGAACTGCTTGTAGCCCTGACCTGCACGGCGACGACGGACGCCGCCCCATCGCGTGGCTGCACATCGTCACCCCGCGCGGCGCCGTCCCCACCGCCACCTCGAAGTGCGCGTGCGGACGCGACCGCTCGGCTGTCGGCAAACCCCGGGTGCTCGCCCTGATCGACGACCACGCCGCACACCGCACCGTGTGCCCCCTGCGCAACTCCCAGGAAGGAAGGGCCGCCGCATGACCGACCCCATCGACGGCGCCGCGCTGCTCGACGAAGTGGAAGCCTTCCACCGCCGCTTCAACGTCTTCCCCACCGACGCCGCGTACGTGGCGGTCGCGCTGTGGGACGCGCACGCCCACCTGCTCGACTGCTTCGACTCCACACCCCGGCTGGCGTTCCTGTCGCCGGAGCCTGGCTCGGGTAAGTCGCGTGCGCTGGAGATCGTCGAAACCCTCGTACCGCACCCGATGGTGGCCGTGAACGCGTCGGCTGCCGCGCTCTTCCGGGCCGTATCCGGGGCCGATGGCCGGCCCACGATCCTGTTCGACGAGATCGACACGATCTTCGGCCCCAAGGCGGGGGACAACGAAGATCTGCGCGGCTTCCTCAACGCCGGTCACCGCCGCACCGGCGTCACCTACCGGTGCATCGGAGACGGCGGCAACCAGACCGTGCAGGCCTTCCCCTCGTACTGCGCGGTCGCCGTCGCCGGACTCGGCTCCCTGCCCGACACGATCCTGACCCGCTCCATCGTCATCCGCATGCGCCGGCGGGCCCGCAACGAACGCGTCGAACCCTTCCGGGCCCGCATCCACGAGGCGGAAGGCCACAAACTCCGTGACCGGCTCGCCGAATGGGCAGAACGGGCACGGGGGTTCGTGCTCGGGGCCTGGCCGGAGATGCCCGACGGCGTCACCGACCGCCCCGCCGACGTGTGGGAGCCACTCGTGGCCATCGCGGACGCCGTCGGTGGCGACTGGCCCCGCCGGGCCCGCGAAGCGTGCGTGACGCTCGTCAAAGCCGCCCAGACCACCGACAAACACAGCCTGGGCATCCGCCTGCTGACCGACCTGCGCGACCACGTCCTCATCGGCGTGGACAAGCTGCCCACCATCGCCATCCTCGACCGGCTCAACGCCCTCGACGACGCCCCATGGGCCGACCTCGACGGCAAGCCGCTCGACAACCGGCGCCTGGCCCGGATGCTCGGCGAATACATGACCGCCGACAACGCCCCCATCCGATCCCGCAACATCCGCACCGCCGGCGGAGTCCTCAAGGGCTTCCACGCCGAGGACCTGGCGGACGCCTGGACCCGCTACTGCTCGCCCCCTCCCCAGGACTCCGCTACAGCCGCTACACCGCTACAGCCCAGCTCAGAGACCCCGAATCTGTAGCGGCACCCAAGCGTGTAGCGGCTACGCCCACCACCCCCGTAGCGCATGCGTAGCCGCTACACGCCACCCCTCCGCTACAAAAACACCCCGCTGACCTGCGATGTAGCGGCGTAGCGGATGTAGCGGACTTCTGAGTAGGGGCCCATGCCCCAGCCGGAGGAGCTTCATGACGACCCCGACCAAACCGTCAGACCTACGCGCCACCCTCCGGGGTGGCCTCCCAGACCGGTACCTCACGCCGGACGACATCGCCGAGATGTTCGAAGTTCCCCTCGAAACCGTCTACCAGTGGCGCCGGAAGCGCACCGGTCCACCCGGCTTCCGCATCGGCAAGTACGTCCGCTACGACCCGGCCGACGTGCGCGCCTACGTCACCCAATGCAAGAGCTCCGACCAAGAGGCCGCCTGACCCGGCCACATCGCACCAGCCTCCCGGGGAGAGCCACGCCGTGGCTCTCCCCGCCTCACGCTCTGAAGGGACGACTCCTCGTATGGCCGGCCATATCCAAGACCGCTGGTACAAGACCGAGACCGACACCAACGGCAAGACCGTCCGCGTCAAGACCGACCGTCACGGCACGGGCATGCGCTACCGCGCCCGGTACGTCGGCCCCGACGGCACGGAGAAGTCGAAGAGCTTCCCCGACGGCCAGAAGCGCATCGCCGAGAAGTGGCTGTCTGGGATCGAGGCGGACATGTCGCGCGGGCAGTACATCGATCCGCGTGCCGGTCGCTTGACCGTGCGCCAGCACGCCGAACGGTGGTTGGCATCGCTCACGATGGACCCCGGAACCTACGTGAGCACCGAGCAACGCATCCGGCTGCACGTCTTGCCGCACCTCGGTAGCCGCTCGCTCGATTCGCTGAGGCCGATTCACATCCGTGAGTGGCTGAGGAAGCTCGAAGACGGGGGAGTAGCCGCCGCATACCAGCGGGTCATCTTCGCGAATCTCAACGCCATGCTGGCTGCGGCCGTAGACGACCGCCTCATCCCGTACAACCCGTGCCGTTCGTCCTCGGTGCGGGCGCCCAAGCCGGAAGCCCGCCGGATTGTTCCCTGGTCGCGTGAGCGCGTGCTGGCGGTGCGCTCGGCACTGCCTGAGCGGTACCGGGCCATGGTGGACTTGGCCGGCGGGTGCGGCATGCGACAAGGCGAGGTGCTCGGCCTGGCTGTCGAAGACGTGGACTTCGTCGAGGGCGTGGTTCACGTCGTCCGGCAGGTGAAGCTCATCGCCGGGCGGCAGGTGTTCGCACTGCCCAAGGGAGGCAAGTCACGCACGGTCCCGTTGCCGGAGAGCGTCGCTCGGGCGCTTGAGGCACACACCGCGCAGTACCCGCCTGCCGCTGTGAGGCTGCCGTGGAGGTCGGTCGACGGCGCACCGGCCACGGCGGCCCTGTTCTTCCGCAACGCCGAGGGGCGCCCGGTGATCCGCACCGTCTTCAACGAGAAGGCATGGCGGCCTGCTCTCGACACAGCGGGTGTCCCGCGCGGCCGGGAGAACGGCATGCACGCGCTGAGGCACTTCTACGCGTCCGTGCTGCTGGACGCGGGCGAGAGCATCAAGGCCCTGTCGGAGTACCTGGGGCACCATGATCCGGGCTTCACGCTGCGAACGTACACGCATCTGATGCCGAGCAGCGAGAAGCGGACACGGGAAGCGGTGAACCGAGCCTTCGAGGGCGGCGCGGACGCCGATGACGGCCCCACGACGGCCCAGGCGGCTTGATCGTGGGGGAAACTCGCAGGTCAGACCGCAAACGCCCTCAGTAGCGCTGGTTCAGATATCCGAGCAACTCGTCGTGCAGCAGGCCGTTCGACGCGGCCGCGTTGCCGCTGTGAGGGCCCGGGCGGGCGTCGAGGCCGGTGAAGGTGCCGCCGGCCTCGGTGACGACGATGGCGGTGGCGGCCATGTCCCACAGCGACAGCTCCGGCTCCGCGCACATGTCGACGGCGCCCTCCGCGACCATCATGTACGGCCAGAAGTCGCCGTACGCGCGCGTGCGCCACACCTCGCGGGTCAGGTCCAGGAAGCCGTCCAGGCGGCCGTGCTCCTCCCAGCCACTGAGCGAGGAGTACGCGAAGGAGGCGTCGGAGAGCTTGGAGACGCTGGAGACCTGCAGCCGGGAGGCCTTGGTGAGGCTGCGGCCGGAGAACGCGCCATGGCCCTTCGCGGCCCACCAGCGGCGGCCGAGGGCGGGGGCGGAGACGACGCCGACGACGGGCTGGAAGCCCTCCTCGCCGGCCTCCATCAGCGAGATGAGCGTGGCCCAGACGGGCACGCCCCGTACGTAGTTCTTGGTGCCGTCGATCGGATCGATCACCCAGCGGCGGGGGCCGGTGCCCTCGACGCCGTACTCCTCGCCGAGGACCGCGTCCCGGGGGCGGGCGCGCTGGAGGTGGCCGCGGATGAGTTCCTCTGCGGCCTTGTCCGCCTCGCTCACCGGGGTCATGTCCGGTTTGGTCTCGACCTTGAGGTCGAGGGCCTTGAACCGGTCCGTCGTCGCGGCGTCGGCGGCGTCGGCGAGGACGTGGGCGAGACGCAGGTCGTCGAGGTAGTCGGGCATGCGACGAACCTATCTGCCGAGGTGGGGGTGGGGCTACAGGGGGTTTGCGGGAGTGGGGGAGTCGGGAATGGTCTCGGGCTTGGTGTGGAGGATGTCACGTGCCTGCTCCGCGGCGCGGGCGGTGCTCTCGGAGACGAAGTCGAGGAAGCGGGCGACGTTCTCCAGGCGGGCGGCGGCCGGGGAGCCGGGGCCGAGGACGCCGACGCCCTGCCGTGCGATCCCCACGACCTGGGCGATGGCCCGCGCGCTGGCCATCATCGACTGGTACCAGACGTCTTCGTCGACGACATAGCGCTCGCGGCGGCCTTCGTCCGCCTCCCGGCGGACGAAGCCCTGGCTGTCGAGGAACGTGATCGCCTTGGAGACGGACGCCGGGCTGACCTGGAGGTGCCGGGCGAGTTCGGCCGCGGTGAGGCTGCCCGAGTCCGTCATGCAGAGGCAGGCCATCACCCGGGACATCATCTTGGGCATTCCGGACCCCATGAGCACGGTGGTGAAGGTCTCCTCGTACTCGCGTACGGCCTCGGCATCCCGTCCCTCAGGCTGCGGGGGCGCCTTCGGGCCCCGAGGCGCGGCCTGCCGGCGGCGGGTGCGGTGTTCCGTGGCGCGGTGGGCCAGGTCGGCGCGGTAGGCCGTCGGGCCGCCGTTGCGCATGACCTCGCGGGTGATCGTCGAGGTCGGGCGGTCCAGGCGCCGGGCGATCTCCGCGTAGGCGAGGCCGTCGGCCAGCCCCAGCGCGATCTGCTGGCGTTCCTGCTGAGTGAGCCTGCCTCCCGGCATCGCGGTCTCCTTCGCGGTGTGTGATGTCCGCACCCTAGCGTTCACCTTCATTTCATTGCAACGAGCTGCGTGGTGTTGTTGCGTTAGACGTCATAGTCGTTGCAATGATTTCTCGGCCTTGACCTGCATTTATGGTGGCTGCGTGCAACGAAGTCGTTGCCAGGCCTGTGAATGCAACGTAGCTTTTCCATCATCGGAAACCACGGAGACAGTGGATCGAAGGAGAGCACGATGCAGAAGTTCGACAGCCCCGCCCCCGTCTCGGCCGTCCTCGACATCCCCGCCGGACGCATCCGGTTCATCGCCGCCGACCGGGCCGACACCACCGTCGAGGTCCTGCCCGCGGACGCCACCAAGAGCCGTGACGTGAAGGCCGCGGAGCAGCTCGAAGTCGCCTACGCGGACGGCGTCCTGCGCATCGAGGCCCCGGCGTCGAAGAACCGGATCCTCGGCCACTCCGGATCCGTCGAGGTGACCGTCCAACTGCCCGCCGGCTCCCGCGTCGAGGCGAAGGCGGCATCCGCCGAACTCCGCGGCGTCGGACGGCTCGGCGACGTCGCATTCGACGCGGCGCAGGGCTCGGTCAAGCTCGACGAGACCGCCGGCGCACGCCTCACCCTGCTCGCCGGCGACATCTCGGTCGGCCGCCTGGGCGGCCCCGCGCAGATCAGCACCCAGAAGGGAGACCTCCATGTCGCCGAGGCCGTGCGCGGCGCCCTGGAGCTGCGCACCGAGCAGGGCGACATCGCGGTCTGTGCCGCCCACGGCGTCTCCGCCGCCCTGGACGCCGGCACCGGTTACGGCCGGATCCACAACACCCTCAACAACGCCGCCGGCGCCGCCGCCGGCCTGACCATCCACGCGACCACCGCTCACGGCGACATCACCGCCCGCGGCCTGTAGCAGCCCGCAGCCTCTCCGAAGGAGCACCTCCCATGACCGACCTGGCCATCGCGGCGAACGGGCTGCGAAAGTCCTACGGCGACAAGACCGTCCTCGACGGTGTCGACCTGGCCGTCCCGCAAGGAACGGTCTTCTCCCTGCTCGGCCCGAACGGCGCCGGCAAGACCACCGCCGTCAAGATCCTCTCCACGCTCATCTCGCCGGACCCCGCCAGCGGCGAGATCCGTGTCGGCGGGTACGACCTCGCCGCCGACCCGCAGGCCATACGCGCAGCGATCGGCGTCACCGGTCAGTTCTCCGCCGTCGACGGCCTGATCACCGGCGAGGAGAACATGCTCCTCATGGCGGACCTGCACCACCTGCCCAAACGGGAGGGACGCCGCGTCGCCGCCGAGCTGCTGGAACGCTTCGACCTCACCGACGCCGCCAAGAAGCCCGCCTCCACCTACTCCGGCGGCATGAAACGCCGCCTCGACATCGCCATGACCCTGGTCGGCGACCCGAGGATCATCTTCCTCGACGAGCCCACGACCGGCCTCGACCCCCGCGCCCGCCACAACATGTGGCAGATCATCCGCGAACTCGTCACCGGCGGCGTCACCGTCTTCCTCACCACCCAGTACCTCGAAGAAGCCGACGAACTCGCCGACCGCATCGCCGTCCTGCACGACGGCCGCCTCGCCGCCGAAGGCAGCCCCGACGAACTCAAGCGCCTCGTCCCCGGCGGACACGTCCGGCTCCGCTTCACCGACCCCGCCGCCTACCACAACGCCGCCACCACTCTGCGCGACGCCACCCCGGACGACGAAACCCTCGCCCTGCAACTCCCCAGCGACGGCAGTCAGCGCCAACTGCGCGCCATCCTCGACCGCCTCGACGAAGCCGGCATCGAAGCCGACGAACTGACCGTCCACACCCCCGACCTCGACGACGTCTTCTTCGCCCTGACCGGCCCCGCCAACCTCCCCCACCAGCCCAAGGAGACCGCCCGATGAGCGCCCTCACCCTCGCCCTGCGCGACTCCTCCACCATGCTGCGCCGCAACCTGCTGCACGCCCGGCGCTACCCCTCCCTCACCCTGAACCTGCTGCTCACCCCGATCATGCTGTTGTTGCTGTTCGTCTACATCTTCGGCGACACCATGAGCGCGGGCATCGGGGGCAGCGGTCCGGACCGCTCCGCGTACATCGCCTTCGTCGTGCCGGGCCTGCTGCTGATGACCATCGGCAGCACCACCATCGGCACCGCGGTCTCCGTCTCCAACGACATGACCGAGGGGATCATCGCCCGCTTCCGCACCATGGCGATCCACCGCGGGTCGGTGCTCATCGGGCACGTCATCGGCAGCGTGCTGCAGGCGGTCATCAGCGTGGTGCTCGTCGGCGCCGTCGGAGTGGCCATCGGCTTCCGCTCCACCGACGCCACCGTCCTGGAGTGGCTCGCGGCCTTCGCACTGCTCGTGCTCTTCGCCACCGCGCTCACCTGGATCGCGGTCGGCATGGGCCTGGTCAGCCCGAACGCCGAGGCCGCCGGCAACAACGCGATGCCCCTGATCCTGCTGCCCCTGCTGTCCAGCACCTTCGTCCCGCTCGACTCGATGCCGGGCTGGTTCCAGCCGATCGCCGAGTACCAGCCCTTCACCCCGGCCATCGAAACCCTGCGCGGCCTGCTGCTCGGCACCCAGATCGGCCACAACGGATGGCTCGCCCTCACCTGGTGCCTGGGCCTCGCGGTGCTCGGCTACCTCTGGTCGACCTCGAAGTTCAACGACGACCCGAGGTAACCGCCGTGACGAGGCGGGCAACCTCCCGCGAACGTCCCACCCCAGGGCGGCGTACACCGGCATCCCGCCGGAGTGCGCCGCCCGTTCGTCTGCACGGGGCGAGGGCGCGGGTGCAGCCCCGGCACGCAGGCCAACGCACCGCGCGACAAGGCCGAAACGCGCCCCCGCACGCGCTCGCGAACCCTTGACAGTGGTTCCACGCGCGTCAAACCTGGGCGCAATGCCGCTCGCCCCAAGGGGAGGCGAAGATGCCTGCAGCGCGGGAATCTCTACTGGACGCCGCCTACACGGCGCTGGTGCGCCGGCCGTGGTCCGCCGTACGGATGGTGGACGTGGCCGCGGCAGCCGGAGTGTCCCGGCAGACGCTGTACAACGAGTTCGGCAGCAAGGACGGTCTCGCCCGGGCCCTCGTGAGACGAGAGGCCGACGGATACCTCGCCGGGGTGGACCGCGCTCTCGCCGGGTACAGCGATCCCCGCGACCGGCTCACCGCCACCGCCGAGTGGACGACGTCCGCGGCCCGGGACAACATCCTCGTCCGCGCCATGCTCACCGGCTGCTGGAGTGAGAGGCTGCCCGCCCCGGCCCTGACGTCCGTGCCGTCCACCTCCGCCGTACCGGCCCAGCGCCGCGCCGACGGGCCGCTGCCCTCACCCGGGGACTTCGTCGCCCTCGTCCGCGACCGGGCCGTCACCTCCCTGGCCGGCCCCGGCACACCCAAGTCCGACACCGCCGACCTGGCCCGCTCCTGCGAACTCGCCGTCCGGCTCGCCCTGTCCTGCGTGGCCGCACCGCCCGGCGAGGGCGGTGTCGCCGACCTGGTCCGCGGCGCCCTTCACCGGCAGGGCGGCTGACAGGACGTCAGTGCGCCGACCCCGACAACTGCAGCCCGATCACACCGATGATGACGAGACTGATCGACACGAGCTTCAGCGTCGACACCAGGTCACCCAGGAACACCATGCCGTAGATCGCCGTCCCCGCAGCACCGATGCCCGTCCACACCGCGTACGCGGGACCCACGTCGAGTTTTCTCAGCGCCAGGGTCAGCAGTCCGAAGCTGCCGAGGGCGAAGACGCAGAACGCGACCGTCGGCCAGAGCCGGGTGAAGCCGTGCGACAGCTTCAGACACACCGCGAAGCCGGTCTCGAGCAACCCGGCCACGATGACCAGCAGCCACGCCATGAGTCGTCCTCCCGTATCCCACGTTCAGTGACCGCTTCGTCAGCTTCTTCGCGTTGACCGTGCTCGTCAGGCTTTGGCCGGGCTCGCAGCCGGCTTGGGTGCGATTATGCACTTACCGCCCACACGCCAGGACAAACAACGCGGAGGTCAGTCGCCTTCCTTGCGCTCGCGTGTGGCCAGCAGCCGCCGCAGCGAGTACAGCCGCGCCGGATCCGCGTGCCCCTCGGCCACCCACGCGTCCAGCGCGCACTCGGGCTCGTCGTGGCTGCACGCGCGCGGGCAGCCCTCGGTGCCCGGCTCCAGGTCGGGAAAGGCGTGGATGACCCGGGACGGGTCGACGTGGTGCAGGCCGAAGGACCGCAGGCCCGGGGTGTCGATCACCCAGCCGTCGCTGCCCGACAACGGCAGCGCCAGCGCCGAGGTGGTGGTGTGCCGGCCGCGGCCCGTCACCGCGTTCACATGCCCGGTCGTACGCCGCCGCTCCTCCGGCACCAGTGAGTTGACCAGGGTCGTCTTGCCGACTCCGGAGTGGCCGACGAACGCGGTGATCTTGCCGTCGAGCTGCTCGCGCACCCGGGCGAGGGCGGTGCCGTTCTGCAGTTCCTCGCGGCTGGTGACGACGTACGGGATGTCGAGGTGTCCGTACAGCTCCAGCAGCTTGTCGGGCGGGGCGAGATCCGACTTGGTCAGGACCAGCAGCGGGTCCAGACCGCCGGCGTAGGCCGCGACCAGGCAGCGGTCGATCAGGCGGGGGCGGGGCTCCGGGTCGGCCAGGGCGGTGACGACCGCCAACTGGTCGGCGTTGGCCACGACCACCCGCTCGAACGGATCGTCGTCGTCCGCCGTGCGACGCAGCACGGAGGTGCGTTCCTCGATGCGCACGACCCTCGCGAGTGCGTCCTTCTTGCCCGTCAGGTCGCCCACGATGGCCACCCGGTCGCCGACGACCGCGGCCTTGCGGCCCAGCTCGCGGGCCTTCATCGCCATGACCACACGGTCCTCTACGAGGCAGGTCAGGCGGCCCCGGTCGACGGTGAGGACCAGGCCCTCGGCGGCGTCCTCGTGCTTGGGGCGGATGTTCGTCCGGGGCCGGGTGTTCCGGCGGCCCGGACGGGTGCGGATGTCGTCCTCGTCGGTGTGCTTGCCGTAGCGGCGCATGACCTGATCCCTCGCGTCCTACGCCCCGAGCATCCCGGTCCACAGATCGGGGAAGTCGGGCAGGGTCTTGGCCGTCGTGGCCACGTTCTCGATCTGGACGCCCTCCACCGCGAGTCCGATGATCGCGCCGGCCGTGGCCATGCGGTGGTCGTCGTACGTGTGGAAGATCCCGCCGTGCAGCCGGCGCGGGCGGATGTGCAGACCGTCGGCGGTCTCCGTGACGTCACCGCCGAGTTCGTTGATCTCCTTGGTCAGCGCGGCCAGCCGGTCCGTCTCGTGCAGCCGCAGGTGGGCCACACCGCGCAGGGTCGACGGGGAGTCCGCGAGGGCCGCGACCGCCGCGATGCCCGGCGTCAGCTCGCCGACCTCGCCCAGGTCGACGTCGATGCCGTGCACCGAGCCGGAGCCGGTGAAGACCAGCCCGTACTCGGTCAGTTCGCAGGAGCCGCCCATCTCGGTGAAGATCTCGCGCAGCCGGTCACCGGGCTGCGTGGTGTGCGAGGGCCAGTCCGGGACGACGACCTTGCCGCCGGTCACCAGCGCCGCCGCCAGGAACGGCTGGGCGTTCGACAGGTCCGGCTCGATGACCAGGTCCCGGCCGAGCAGGGCACCCGGCGAGACCCGCCAGACGTTCGGCTCGCCGCCCGACTCGGGCGTGTCCACCTGGGCGCCGACCGCGCGCAGCATGTCGACGGTCATGCGGATGTGCGGCATGGAGGGCAGGGTGGCGCCGGTGTGGCGGACCTCGACGCCCTGGTTGAAGCGCGGGCCGGACAGCAGCAGGGCGCTCACGAACTGCGACGAGGAGGAGGCGTCGATGGCGACCGTGCCGCCGTCCAGGGCGCCGCTGCCGTGCACGGTCATCGGCAGCGCGCCGCGGCCGTCGTCGTCGATCCGGGCGCCGAGCTGCCGCAGCGCGTCGATGACCCCGTTCAGCGGACGCTCGTAGGAACGGGGGTCGCCGTCGAAGCGGACGGGGCCGTCGGCGAGCGCGGCGACCGGCGGCAGGAACCGCATCACCGTGCCGGCGTTGCCGACGTCGACCGTGGCCGGGCCGCGCAGACCCGTGGGAAGCACACGCCAGGCCTCACCGGTGCCGTCGGGGCCGACCCCCTCCTCGATCTCGATGCCCATCGCGCGCAGCGCGCCGGCCATCAGCAGGGTGTCGCGGGAGCGCAGGGGGCGGCGCAGCCAGCCGGGCTCGGAGGCGAGGGAAGCGAGGACCAGGGCGCGGTTGGTGACCGACTTGGACCCGGGCACGTGGACCGTCGCGTCGACGGCTCCGCTCGCGTGCGGGGCGGGCCAGAGGGCGGTGTCTGCGGTGTTCGGGGCCATGGCCCCACTTTATAAGCAGGCCGTCGTCCGAGTGCGGCGCCGTGGGCGCCGGTCGCGCCCGCGGGGCGGAGCCGCACACCGGGGCGGCTCCACGCCCCTCAGGGCCGGCTGTCACATCTCCAGCAGCCAGCGTCCTCCACCGATCAGGGAGCACAGCGACACCGCGTGGAACAGGAAGAACCACAGCCCCGCCGGGGCGTGCGTCAGCCGCGACAGCTGGTCGGCGTCCGAGTCCCCGGCCCCGCCCCGTGCCCGCTTCGCCTGGAGTTCGAAGGCCGGGCGGACTCCGCCGATCAGCAGGAACCACACCACCGCGTACGCGAACGCCGCCTGGACCTGGGGGCCGGCCAGCCAGGACACCAGCACGAACAGGCCGCCGGTGACGAGCATGGTCAGGGCGCCGTAGGCGTTGCGGATCATCACGAGCATGGCGAGCAGCAGAACCGTCGCCGCCCACAGCAGGAGCGTGATGCGGCCGGAGCCCAGCAGGGCCGCACCGCCGAGGCCCAGCAGGGGCGGGGCGGTGTAGCCCGCGGCCGCGGTGAGGATCATGCCGATGCCGTGCGGCTTGCCGCGGCTGACGGTCAGACCGCTGGTGTCCGAGTGCAGCCGTATGCCCGTGAGGGTGCGGCCGGTCAGCAGGGCCACGAGCCCGTGGCCGCCCTCGTGGGCGATGGTGATGGCGTTGCGGGAAACGCGCCACAGGCCGTGCGGGATCACCACGGCGAGCGCGGCGCCCAGCGTCGCGATCACCACCCACAGGTCGGGATCGGGCTGTGTGCCGGACACCTCGTCCCAGAGGGAGGCGAACGAGGCGATTGCGGTGCTGTCCATGTGCGGCGTCGGCTCCCTGTGGTCGGATGGAATCTGGCAGTGTGGCACGTATGTGCGGACGGTATTCAGCGAGTCGTAGGCCAGAGGATCTCGCAGGAATCTTTGAGGTCGAGAAGTGGGAGCCCGAGGAGACCCTCGCGCCGGATTACAACGTGGCGCCCACCAAAGAGGTCTACGCCGTGCTGGACCGCCCCCTGAAAGACGCGGACGACCCGCGGCCGGTTCGGCAGCTGCGCACGCTGAAGTGGGGGCTCGTCCCGTCCTGGTCGAAGACGCCCGAGGGCGGCGCCCGGATGATCAACGCCCGCGCGGAGACCGTCCACGAGAAGCCGTCCTACCGCCGTGCCTTCACCTCCCGGCGCTGCATCCTGCCCGCCGACGGCTATTACGAGTGGGTCACCGGCACCCAGGAGCGCGAGCTGGAGGTCGAGGGCAAGAAGAAGCGGCCCCGCAAGCAGCCGTACTTCGTGACGCCGGCGGACGGGTCGGTCTTCGCCATGGCCGGGCTGTACGAGTTCTGGCGGGACAAGACGCTGCCGGACGACCACCCGCAGGCCTGGTGGGTGACGTGCTCGGTCATCACCACGGAGGCCGAGCAGAGCCCGCTCGCGGTGTCCCCGGCCGACGGGCCGCGGGCGCTGGCCGAGATCCACCCCCGGATGCCGCTGATGCTGACCCCCGACCGCTGGGATTCCTGGCTGGACCCGTCCCGCACGGACGCCGACGATCTGCGCGAGCTGCTCGCCCCGCCGCCCGCCGGGCTGATGCGGGCCTACCCGGTCGCCACGGCCGTCAGCAACGTCCGCAACAACGGACCGGAGCTGCTGAAGGAGCTGGAAGGGCCCGAAGAGGGCACACTCTTCTGACGTGACGCATGTGACAAAGGGGACCAGCACCACCACCGAGACCGTCGAGACCGACGCCGGAACCGCCCGTATCACCTGGCACGAGGCGAAGAAGGCCCGGCTGGTGCTCGCCGTCAGCCATGGCGCCGGCGGCGGCATCGAGGCCCGTGACCTGAAAGCCCTGGCCGAAGCCCTGCCCGCGCACGGAGTGACCGTGGCCCGGGTGGAGCAGCCCTGGCGGGTGGCCGGGAAGAAGCTGGCGCCCGCGCCCAAGTCGCTGGACACCGGCTGGCGCGGCATCTGGCCCGCGCTGGCCGCGCCCGGGCTGCCGGTGATCTCCGGAGGGCGCAGCGCAGGGGCCCGGGTCGCCTGCCGCACCGCCACCGAGCTGGGCGCCCACGCCGTGCTCGCGCTCAGCTTCCCGCTCCACCCGCCGGGCAAGCCGGAGAAGTCCCGCGCCGAGGAGCTGCTGGGCGCCGGGGTGCCCACCCTGGTCGTGCAGGGCGGCAACGACCCGTTCGGGAAGCCGGAGGAGTTCCCCGAAGGTTCGTACGACCTCGTGGAGGTTCCGCACGGGGATCACGGGTTCGCCGTGCCGAAGCGTGCGGACATCGCGCAGGACGAGGCCGTGGCGGTCATCACGCACGCGGTCGTGGAGTGGACCGGGTCACTCGGGTAAAGCTTCGGGAATGCCGGGGCGGTGGTCACTGTTGTGCGGGAGGTACGTGCTGGAGACCAGCACCGACGCCGTAGGAGAGGGAGTCCGCCGCATGGGTTCGACCATCTGCCCGAGCCGCAGCAGCCGTGCCGACCTGGACTGGACGGTGCTGCACGCGGCCAGGACCGCCCCTATTCGGGCGGCGGGCGGACCGGATCGTCGTCTATCCTCCGATTCGGGTGAGACCGGTCTCGGTCTCACGAGAACACTCGAGGAGGTGGGTCCGGTCACAGGGACCGACGCAGGGACCGAAAACGGCCAGGCGGAGCAGCCCGAGGGCCAGGGCGGCACGGGCGCGGAGACGGCCGCGGAGCGCAGTGCGCGCTTCGAGCGGGACGCGCTCGAGTTCCTCGACCAGATGTACTCGGCCGCGCTGCGCATGACGCGCAACCCGGCCGACGCGGAGGACCTGGTGCAGGAGACGTACGCCAAGGCGTACGCGTCGTTCCACCAGTTCCGCGAGGGCACCAACCTCAAGGCGTGGCTGTACCGGATCCTCACCAACACCTTCATCAACTCGTACCGCAAGAAGCAGCGCGAACCTCAGCGCTCCGCGGCCGAGGAGATCGAGGACTGGCAGCTCGCCCGCGCCGAGTCGCACATGTCGACGGGCTTGCGCTCCGCGGAGTCGCAGGCGCTCGACCATCTGCCCGACTCGGACGTGAAGCAGGCGCTCCAGGCGATCCCCGAGGAGTTCCGCATCGCCGTCTATCTCGCGGACGTCGAAGGGTTTGCCTACAAGGAGATCGCCGACATCATGGGGACACCCATCGGTACGGTGATGTCCCGGCTGCACCGGGGCCGCCGTCAGCTGCGCGGCATGCTGGAGGACTACGCCCGTGACCGCGGGATGGTCGTGGCCGGTGCCGGAGAGTCGAACGAAGCGAAAGGCTCGGGGTCATGAGCTGCGGAGAGCCGCACGAGACGGATTGCAGCGAAATCCTCGATCATCTCTACGAGTTCCTCGACCGTGAGATGCCGGACTCGGACTGCGTGAAGTTCGAGCACCACTTCGAGGAGTGCTCGCCCTGCCTCGAGAAGTACGGGCTCGAGCAGGCCGTGAAGAAGCTCGTCAAGCGCTGCTGCGGGCACGACGACGTGCCGGGCGACCTGCGGGACAAGGTCATGGGGCGGATCGAGCTGATCCGCTCCGGCCAGGCCGTCCCCGAGCAGGACGTCACGGCCTCGCCTGCCACGCCCCAGGAATCCTGACACTCCTGCGCTTTTCAACTACCCCCTCTCTGCACGGGTAGTCCCCTCGAACACGTCACTCGAACGTGCTAATCCGCGGGTTATCGGCCCGCGGACCCCCCTGCCGCCGCCCTAGGCTCCGGGCCTGACGGACGTGGCCAGGGGAGGGGCTCATGGAAGCGGTACCGGCACGGGCACGTGTCTACATCGCCTGTGTCGCCATGGCCGCGCTGCTCTGCCTGCTGCCGCTGCCGGGCATCCGCACGCCCTGGTGGGCGGTCGCGCTGCTCGCCGCGCTGTACGCCGGCTGCGAGCGCGTCGCCCGGTCCCGGTTCGTGGGGATCTTCCATCCGGCCGGGACCTTCTACCCCGTGCTGCTCGCCGGTGCCTTCCTGTTGCCGGCACCCGCGGCGGCGCTGGTGGTCGTGCCCGGTGCGCTGCTCTCGCAGGTCGGACAGCGACCCGTGGCGCTGCGACGGATCTGGCGGGCCGCCCAGCTCGTCCTCGGCGTGTGGGCAGCGGCCAAGGTGCACTGGCTGCTCGGCGGGCGGGACGCGGTCGTCGCGGGCGACGTCCCGTACGCCCTCGGTCCGGCCGGGGCGGCCGTGCTGGCGTTCTGCCTGGTGCTCGCGCTGCTCGACGGCGGGATCCTGGCCGTGGCGGAGCGGGTGCCGGTACGGCGGGCCTGGCGGGGACTGGTGGCGCGCTCGCTCGCGCCGATCGCCGTGCACGGCCTCGCCGGGCTGATGATGGCCGTCCTGTGGCGCAGCCCCTACGGACCGGTCGCCGCGCTGCTCGTGCTGCTGCCCATGTGCGTGTCGTGGTGGGCGTTCGCGCAGTACCACCGGGAACGCGCCGCCCACCAGGCGACCATCCGGGCGCTGGTCCAGGCCGTCGACATCAAGGACGGGTACACCCGCGGGCACAGCGAGCGCGTCGGGCAGGCCTCCATGATGATCGCGCGCGAGCTGGGCATGGCCGACGAGCGCGTCGAGGTGCTCCGCTTCGCCGGGATCCTGCACGACGTGGGCAAGCTCGGTGTGCCCACCCGGCTGCTCAGGAAGGACGGGCCGCTGACGCCCGAGGAGCGGCGGGTGATCGAGCTGCATCCCGAGTACGGGCACGAGATGGTGCGTGGCATCGGCTTCCTCGGCGAGGCCCGCGCCGCCGTGCTGCACCACCACGAGCGGCTGGACGGCAGCGGGTACCCGTACGGCCTGGTGGGCCGTCAGATCCCCGAGTCCGCGCGGGTCGTGGCGGTCGCGGACGCTTTCGACGCCATGACCTCCACCCGGAGCTACAGCAGGGCCCGGCCCGTCGCCGTGGCCCTGGCGGAGCTGGAGCGGTGCGCGGGCAGCCAGTTCGACCCGGTGATGGTCGCGGCGCTCGTCGAAGCCGTCGGGCGGACCGGATGGCACCCCGCGGTGACCGCCGACGACGAGGAGACCCGCCCGTCCCGGGTGCCCCCGCCCGGCGCACCCCTGTCCAGTCGCCCGGGAGCACACCGATGAGCGCGTACCGGCCGCCACCGCTCCTCACCCTCGTCCACGCCTGCGCCGCCCTCCTCGCCGCCGGCTCCCTCGCCGTCACGCTCTACCACGGGCTCGAGGAACGCCGGGTCGCCCTCGCCTTCGGCGTCCTCGTCACCGTCGGCGAGCTCACCCGGCGCAACGGCGCGCAGGTCCGGGAGCCGGCACCGCTCGGAGCCGCAGCGGCCCTGTCCTACGCCCTGCTCGGCGAGGCCGGCGGACGGGCCACGCACCACGGTCCCGCCCAGGTCGTCGCCGTCGTGCTGGCCGCCTCCCTGCTCGGCAGCGTCCCGCACGTCGCCCGCGGACAGGGGCCCACCCTCGACCACCTGGCGCGCCGGGTGCTCACCGTCGGGTTCGTCGCCGTGTGCTTCCAGCCCCCGTACAACCGGGGCATGTTCGACGACTGGGGCGGCCCCGCCTACGCCCTGCTGCTGCTCGCGCTGCTGTCGCTGACCGCCCTGTGCGACGCGGTGCTCGCCGCCGCCCTGGCCCACACCCGCACCGGCTGGCCCTTCGGGCCGGTGCTGCGGGACGAGCTGCGGGCCGTGTGCGGCATCGGGTCCGCCGTCATCGCCACCGGGGCGGTGATGGCGCTGGCGGTCGCCGTCGTGGGGCTGTGGGCGCTGCCCGTCTTCTCCGTGCCGCTGCTGCTCGCCCAGATGTCCTTCCGCCGGTACGCCGCCGTCCGGGCGACCTACCGGCAGACCATCGCCTCCCTCGCCCGGGCCACCGAGGTCGCCGGATACACCCCCTGCGGGCACGCCCGGCGCGTCGCCGCGATCAGCCAGGCGGTGGGGCGGGACCTGGGGCTGACCGAGCCCGAGCTGGCCGTGCTGGAGTACGCCGCGCTCATGCACGACATCGGCCAGCTGAGCCTCGTCGACCCGGTGCCGTCGGGCGCCACCGCCGCCCTGCCCGCCGCGGAGCAGCGACGGATCGCCCTGCTCGGCGGGGCCGTCGTACGGCAGACGGGCGTCGACGAGGCGGTGGCCGTGGTCGTGGAGCGGCAGGCCGACCCCTACGCCGAGCAGCCGCTCGCCGCGCGAATCGTCCGGGCCGTGAACGCGTACGAGGAGAAGTCCCGGGAAGGAGGGCCCGGCGGGCCGCTGACGGCACTGGAGGAACTCCGGCTCGCCACCGCCGGGACGTACGCCCCGGAGGTGGTGGAATCACTGGCCCGGGTACTGGCAAGGAGCAGTCTGACGCTGCCCGTGGCTGGGTAACCCATGGGTAATGAGCGCCCTCGATGCCGTACGTGGTTGGATGCGAAGGAGAAGGTGTCCGGGGGCTCGAAACACAGCTACGGCCAGCCCACCGCACGGAACTGGCAGGCGGGAATCGTGAGGATCTTCGGCAAGGGACGGAACCGGCCCTCCGCCTCCTGGCGGCAGGCCACAGACCGGGCGTTCACCCTCATCGGCGACGGCCGGTACGAGGACGCGGGCGCCCTGTTGACACGTGCCGCCGATCTGGAGCCCTGGCTCTCCGAGTCCTGGTTCAACCTCGCGCTGCTGCACAAGTTCCGGCACGACTGGGAGCAGGCGCGGGCGGCCGGACTCAGGGCCGTGGCGCTGCTCGACCGGGACAGCGGCGCGCCCGACTGGTGGAACGTCGGCATCGCCGCGACCGCGCTCCAGGACTGGCCGCTGGCCCGGCGTGCCTGGCAGGCGTACGGGCTGCGGGTGCCGGGGGCGGCCAACGACTCCGGCGAGCCCCTCGGCATGGACCTCGGCAGCGCGGCCGTACGGCTGTCCCCGGAAGGGGAGGCCGAGGTCGTGTGGGGACGGCGGCTGGATCCCGCGCGGATCGAGGTGCTGTCCATCCCCCTGCCGTCGTCGGGGCGGCGCTGGGGCGAGGTCGTCCTGCACGACGGGGTGCCGCACGGGGAGCGGACGACGGCCGTCGGGCACACGTACCCGGTGTTCGACGAGATCGAGCTGTGGGCGCCGTCGCCCGTGCCGACCTGGGTGGTGCTGCTGGAGGCGGCGACGGAGGCGGACCGGGACGCGCTGGAGCAGCTCGCCGGGGACGCCGGGTTCGCCGCGGAGGACTGGTCCTCTTCCGTGCGGTTGCTGTGCCGGATGTGCTCGGAGTCCCGGATGCCGTCCGACGAGGGCGACGGGGAGCATCTGGATCCGCACGATCACAGTGAGCCGGGGCATCCCGGGCCGCTGGGGCATCGGACGGACGGGCAGCTGTGGGTGCCGGAGCGGGAGTGCGGGTTGGCCGCGCCGGCTTCGCTGGTCCGGGGGCTTTTGGACGGGTGGGTGGCCGACAGTCCGGATTCTCGGGGTTGGCGGGATTTGGAAGAGGTCTGTTAGCGCCGTTGCCGGGTGCGGCCGCGTTGTGGTTGATCGCGCAGTTCCCCGCGCCCCCAAGCAAAAGAACGGCGTACGACACCGGCGTACCCTGTATCAGCTATCTCAGCCCGGTCAGGTTCAGGAAGGCGTACGTAACGTCATGGCTCAGCAGGACACCGATCAGCAGCACGTGGGCGTGCTCCCCGTCGATGACGAGGGGTACGTGATCGACACGGAGGACTGCGAGGAGCGCGAGGCGGCCTGGCGGGAGCGGGGGACCTCGCGGCCGATCACGGTGGTCGGGAACCCGGTGCTGCACAAGGAGTGCAAGGACGTCACCGACTTCGGCGACGACTTCCAGCAGCTCGTCGCGGACATGTTCGCCAGCCAGCGCACCGCCGAGGGCGTGGGCCTCGCCGCCAACCAGATCGGCGTCGACGCGAAGGTCTTCGTCTACGACTGCCCGGACGACGAGGGCGCCCGGCACACCGGCGTCGTCTGCAACCCCAAGCTCGTCGAACTGCCCGCCGAGAAGCGCCGCCTGGACGACAGCAACGAGGGCTGCCTGTCGGTGCCCACCGCGTACGCGCCGCTCGCCCGGCCCGACTACGCCGAGGTGACCGGGCAGGACGAGAAGGGCAACCCGATCCGGGTGCGTGGCACCGGGTACTTCGCACGGTGTTTGCAGCACGAGACGGACCACCTGTACGGCTACCTGTACATCGACCGGCTCTCCAAGCGGGAGCGCAAGGACGCGCTGCGGCAGATGGCCGAGAACGAGCCCCGCTACCCCGTGGTGGCCAACGACTGAGACCTCAGCCTCACCAACCGCACGGCGTCTGTTCGGGTTCACCACCCTGAACAGGCGCCGTTCCTCTGTGCCGTTCGCCTGTCCGTCGCACGTTCGATCGCTTCTGCTCTCCTGGTGATCCACCGGCAGTCACACAACGGGAGGTTCCCGGCACTGTGGGGTAGTGAATGAAGCAAATACGTTCCCAGAACGGTCAGTTGTAGTGCTGAATGGGATGAGCGGGGTATGCAACGGCGCACGCCCGGCACGAAGGGAGGGGCGCCCGCGCCAACTGGCGGCTGAGAGGGGTTAGTTCGTGCATGCTTTGTCACACGGCACCACATCGACACCGGCCACGATCGCAGTTCCACCGTCGCTCTCTCTCCCGGTGATCGAGGCGGCGTTTCCCCGGCGACTCCACCCGTATTGGCCCAAGTGCCAGGAGAAGACCCGGGCCTGGCTGCTCGAAAAGCGGCTCATGCCCGCGGACAAGGTGGAGGAATATGCCGACGGCCTTTGCTACACCGACCTCATGGCCGGGTACTACCTCGGCGCCTCCGACGAGGTCATGCAGGCGATCGCCGACTACAGCGCGTGGTTCTTCGTCTGGGACGACCGGCACGACCGCGACATCGTGCACGGCCGTCCCGCCGCCTGGCGGCTGCTGCGGGATCGGCTGCACCGGGCCCTCGACTCCCCCGGGGAGCACCTGCACCACGGGGACCCACTGGTCGCGGGGTTCGCGGACAGTGTGCTGAGGCTGTACGCGTTCCTGCCCCAGACGTGGAACCTCCGGTTCGCCCGGCACTTCCACGCGGTGATCGACGCGTACGACCAGGAGTTCCACAATCGCACCGAGGGAATCGTCCCGACGGTCGAGGAATACCTTCGGTTGCGCCGGCTCACCTTCGCGCACTGGATCTGGACGGACCTGCTGGAGCCGACCGCCGGCTGTGAACTCCCGGACGCCGTGCGAAAACACCCGGCATATCGGCGGGCGGCGCTGATGAGTCAGGAATTCGCCGCCTGGTACAACGATCTGTGCTCGCTTCCGAAGGAGATAGCGGGCGACGAGGTGCACAATCTCGGAATCAGTCTCATCACCCATGAGGGGCTGACCCTGGAACAGGCGGTCGCGGAAGTCAGGCACCGCGTCGAGAAATGCATCGCCGATTTCATCGACGTCGAGCGGGAGGCCTTACGGTTCGCCGACGACCTCGCCGACGGCTCCGTGCGGGGAAAGGAACTGAGCGCCGCCGTGCGGGCCTGTCTGAGCAATATGCGGAACTGGTTCAGTTCCGTCTACTGGTTCCACCACGAGTCCGGCCGGTACATGGTCGACAGCTGGGACGACCGGTCCACGCCCCCTTACGTCAACAACGAAGCGGCAGGTGAGAAATGACCGTCGAGTCCGTGCAGCCCGAAACCCCGCCGGCCGTGGAGCTGCGGGAGCCGCCCCGGGCGGGTGGTGGTGTCCCCGTCCTCGGGCACGGCTGGAAGCTCGCGCGCGACCCGCTGGCGTTCATGTCGCGGCTGCGCGACCACGGCGACGTCGTCCGGCTGAAGCTCGGGCCGAAGACGGTGTACGCGGTCACCACCCCTGCCCTGACCGGCGCCCTGGCGCTGAGCAACGACTTCATCATCGCCGGGCCCCTGTGGGAGTCCCTGGAGGGCCTGCTCGGCAAGGAGGGCGTGGCCACGGCGAACGGCCCACGCCACCGGCGCCAGCGGCGCACCATCCAGCCCGCCTTCCGGCTCGACGCCATCCCGGCCTACGGCCCGATCATGGAAGAGGAGGCCCACGCGCTCGCCGAGCGCTGGAAGCCCGGCGAGACGATCGACTGCACCTCCGAGTCCTTCCGGGTGGCCGTGCGCATCGCGGCCCGCTGCCTGCTGCGCGGCGACTACATGGACGAGCGGGCGGAGCGGCTGTGCGTCGCCCTCGCCACCGTCTTCCGGGGGATGTACCGGCGGATGGTGGTCCCGCTCGGACCGCTCTACAACCTGCCGCTCCCGGCCAACCGCGAATTCAACCGGGCATTGGCCGATTTGCATCTCCTCGTCGACGAGATCGTCGCCGAGCGCCGGGCATCCGGTCAAAAGCCGGACGATTTGCTGACGGCATTGCTGGAGGCGAAGGACGAGAATGGCGACCCGATCGGGGAACAGGAGATCCACGATCAGGTCGTCGCGATCCTCACCCCCGGCAGCGAAACCATCGCCTCCACGATCATGTGGCTGTTGCATATGCTCGCGGAGCACCCCGAACACGCCGACCGGGTACGCGACGAAGTGCAGGCCGTCACCGGTGGGAGGCCGGTGGCATTCGCAGACGTCCGAGGACTCAGGCACACCAACAATGTCGTCGTCGAGTCCATGCGTTTGAGCCCGGCCGTCTGGATTCTGACGCGCCGGGCGGTGCGGGACACGGAACTCGGTGGATACCGTATTCCGTCAGGGGCGGACATCATCTACAGTCCGTACGCGATCCAGCGCGATCCGAAGTCGTACCGGCGCAACCTGGAGTTCGACCCCGACCGCTGGCTTCCGGACCGGGTCAAGGACATCCCGAAGCACGCCATGAGCCCCTTCAGCGTGGGCAACCGCAAGTGCCCGAGCGACCACTTCTCGATGGCCCAGCTGACGCTGATCACGGCGGCGCTGGCGACCAGGTACCGCTTCGAGCAGGTGGCGGGGTCGAGGGACGACACCCGGGTGGGGATCACGCTCCGGCCGCACGACCTGCGGGTGCGGCCGGTGGCGAGGTGAGAGCGCCTGGCCTCAGGCCGCCTCGGGGCCCCTGAACGTCCGCCGGTAGGCGTTCGGGGTGGTCCCCACCGCCCGGACGAAGTGGTGGCGCAGCGTTGCCGCGTTGCCGAACCCCGTTCGGCCGGCGATCGCGTCCATGGTCTCGTCCGTCGCCTCCAGCAGCCGCTGGGCCAGCAGCACGCGCTGGCGCAGGATCCAGCGGTAGGGAGTGGTCCCGGTCTCCTGCTGGAAGCGGCGGGCGAAGGTGCGCGGGGACATGTGGGCGTGGGCGGCGAGCTGCTCGACGGTGACCTCCTCGTCGAGATGGCGCTCCATCCACGCCAGCACCTCGCCGATCGTGTCGCCCTCGGGCTGGGGGAGCGGGCGCTCGATGTACTGGGCCTGGCCGCCGTCGCGGTGCGGTGGCACCACCATCCGCCGCGCGATCTTGTTGGCGACCTCCGTGCCCTGCTCCTTGCGCACCAGGTGGAGGCAGGCGTCGATACCGGCGGCCGTGCCGGCGGAGGTGATCACCGGGTCCTCGTCGACGTAGAGCACGTCCGGCTCGACGACCACGCGCGGGTACTGCCGGGCGAGGTCCTTCGCGTGCTTCCAGTGCGTGGCGCAGCGGCGGCCGTCCAGCAGCCCGGCCGCGGCCAGCACGAAGACGCCGGAGCAGACGCTCAGCACCCGTGCACCGCGGTCGACCGCGCTGCGCAGGGCGTCCAGCAGTTCCGGCGGGAAGTCCCGGTACGCGTAGCTGTGCCCGGCCGGCACGGCGATCAGGTCGGCGCTCTCCAGCCGCTCCAGACCGTGCTCGGTCTGGAGCGAGAAGCCCGAGTTCATGCGCAGCACCGGGCCCTCGGCCGACGCGACGGCGAAGTCGTAGACCGGCAGGTCTTCGTCGCTACGGTCGGTGCCGAAGACCTCGCACACGACACCCAGTTCGAAGGGGTTCACGCCGTCGAGCAGGGCGACGGCCACGTTCTGCAGCATGCCTCCAGTGTGCCTCGTCATTGGCAGTAATTCGAGGGTCTACGGCAGTACTGCCACTGACGGTAAGGAGTCATCCGCGCGACAGTGGTGTCCATGAACACGAACCAGATAGAAGCGCTGATCGGAATGACCGCCACCCTCGGGATCCTGGTCCTCCTGGTCCTCCCGTCCGTGCTCGGCCTGGTGCGCGAGAGGCGCATCGACCGGCAGATCAGGGAGGCCCAGGAGGCCCGTGCAGAGGTGCCGGCTCAGAAGTCCTCGTCGAGGTCGACGGTGCCCTCCACCGCCACCTGGTACGCCGAGGGCCGCCGCTCGAAGAAGTTGGTCAACTCCTGAACCCCCTGGAGCTCCATGAAGGAGAAGGGGTTCTCGGAGCCGTGCACCGGAGCGAAGCCGAGGCGGGTGAGCCGCTGGTCGGCGACGCACTCCAGGTACTGCCGCATCGACTCGGTGTTCATGCCCGGGAGGCCGTCCCCGCACAGGTCGCGCGCGAACTGCAGCTCGGCCTCGACAGCCTCCCGGAGCATGTCCGTCACCTCCTGCCGGAGCCGGTCGTCGAAGAGCTCCGGCTCCTCCTTGCGGACGGTGTCGACCACGTCGAAGGCGAAGGACATGTGCATCGTCTCGTCGCGGAACACCCAGTTGGTGCCGGTGGCCAGGCCGTGCAGCAGGCCCCGGCTGCGGAACCAGTAGACGTACGCGAATGCGCCGTAGAAGAACAGGCCCTCGATGCACGCGGCGAAGCAGATCAGGTTGAGCAGGAACCGGCGCCGGTCGGCCTGGGTCTCCAGCCGGTCGAGCTTGTCCACCGAGTCCATCCACCGGAAGCAGAACTCGGCCTTCTCGCGGATGGACGGGATGTTCTCCACGGCCGCGAAGGCGGCGTTGCGGTCCTCCGGGTCGGGCAGATACGTGTCCAGAAGCGTCAGATAGAACTGGACGTGCACGGCCTCCTCGAAGAGCTGGCGGCTCAGATACAGCCGCGCCTCGGGGGAGTTGATGTGCTTGTACAGCGTCAGCACCAGGTTGTTCGCGACGATCGAGTCGCCCGTCGCGAAGAACGCGACCAGCCGGCCGATCAGGTGCTGCTCCGCCGGTGACAGCTTGGCTAGGTCGGTGACGTCCGAGTGGAGGTCGACCTCCTCCACGGTCCAGGTGTTCTTGATGGCGTCCCGGTAGCGCTCGTAGAAGTCCGGGTAGCGCATGGGGCGCAGAGTCAGTTCGAAGCCGGGGTCGAGAAGGTTCTGGGTGGTCATCACTGGCAGGCCTCGCAGGACTCGGGGTTTTCCAGGGAGCAGGCGACCGCTTCGGGATCCGGGGTGGCCTGCGCGGGGACAGCGGCCTGTGCGGCGCGGGCGATGCGGGTCGCCGGGCGCGAACGCAGGTAGTACGTCGTCTTCAGCCCGGACTTCCAGGCGTAGGCGTACATCGAGGAGAGCTTGCCGATGGTCGGCGTCTCCAGGAAGAGGTTCAGGGACTGGGACTGGTCCAGGAACGGGGTCCTGGCCGCCGCCATGTCGATCAGGCCGCGCTGCGGGATCTCCCACGCCGTGCGGTAGAGGGCGCGGACGTCCTCGGGGATCCAGGCGAAGTCCTGCACCGAGCCGTTGGCCTCGCGCAGGGCCTCCCGGCTGCGCGCGTCCCACACGCCGAGCCGCTTCAGCTCGTCCACCAGGTAGGAGTTGACCTGGAGGAACTCGCCGGACAGCGTCTCGCGCTTGAACAGGTTGGACACCTGCGGCTCGATGCACTCGTAGACGCCCGCGATGGAGGCGATCGTCGCCGTGGGGGCGATGGCGAGGAGCAGGGAGTTGCGCAGGCCGGTCGTGGCGACGCGCTCGCGCAGGGCGGTCCAGCGCTCCGGCCAGCTCAGGCGAACGGCCGGGAAATGATCGGGGTGCAGCATGCCCCGGGCCGTACGGGTCTTCTCCCAGGCCGGCAGCGGGCCGTTGCGCTCGGCCAGGCCGGCGGAGGCCTCGTACGCGGCGAGCATGACGCGCTCGGCGATGCGGGTGGAGAGCGCCCTGGCCTCGGGTGAGTCGAAGGGCAGGCGCAGCTTGAAGAAGACGTCCTGCAGACCCATGACGCCGAGACCGACCGGGCGCCAGCGGGCGTTGGAGCGGCCCGCCTGCTCGGTCGGGTAGAAGTTGATGTCCACGACGCGGTCGAGGAACGTCACGGCCGTGCGGACGGTCTCGTCCAGCCGCTCCCAGTCGATGTCACCCTGGTGCACGAACGCCCCCAGGTTGACCGACCCCAGGTTGCAGACCGCCGTCTCCCCGTCGCTGGTGACCTCCAGGATCTCCGTGCAGAGATTGGACGAGTGGACGACGTGGCCCGGCTCGGCCGTCTGGTTGGCGGTGCGGTTGGCGGCGTCCTTGAAGGTCATCCAGCCGTTGCCGGTCTGCGCGAGGGTGCGCATCATGCGGCCGTACAGCTCACGGGCGGACAGGGTCTTCCGCGCGAGGCCCTTCGCCTCGGCCGCCCGGTACGCGGCGTCGAACTCCTCGCCCCACAGGTCGACCAGCTCCGGCACGTCCGAGGGGGAGAACAGCGACCAGTGCGCGTCGGCGTTCACGCGCCGCATGAACTCGTCCGGCACCCAGTGCGCGAGGTTCAGGTTGTGCGTGCGGCGGGCGTCCTCACCGGTGTTGTCGCGCAGCTCCAGGAACTCCTCGAGGTCGGAGTGCCAGGTCTCCAGGTAGACCGCGGCCGCGCCCTTGCGGCGGCCGCCCTGGTTCACCGCGGCGACCGAGGCGTCGAGGGTCTTCAGGAACGGCACGATGCCGTTGGAGTGCCCGTTGGTGCCGCGGATCAGTGAACCGCGGGCGCGGATGCGGGAGTACGCGATCCCGATGCCGCCGGCGTGCTTCGACAGCCGGGCCACCTGGTGGTAGCGGTCGTAGATGGAGTCCAGCTCGTCCTTGGGGGAGTCGAGGAGGTAGCAGGACGACATCTGCGGGTGCCGCGTGCCCGAGTTGAAGAGGGTGGGGGAGGAGGGGAGGTAGTCGAGGCGGCTCATGAGGCCGTAGAGAGCCGCGACTTCGTCCAGCGCGCGCGTGGTGTCGTCCTCGGCGAGGCCGCTCGCCACCCGCAGCAGGAAGTGCTGGGGCGTCTCGACGACCTTGCGGGTGTGGGGGTGGCGCAGCAGGTAGCGGCTGTGCAGCGTGCGCAGGCCGAAGTAGCCGAAGCGGTCGTCGGCGCCGGTGTCGATCAGGGCGTCGAGCCGGGCCGCGTGCAGCCGGACGAACTCGGCGGTGCGGTCGGCGATGAGGCCCTCGCGGTGGCCGGCCGCGACGGACTCGGTGAAGGACGTGACACCCTGTGAGGCGGCCTCCTCGCGGATGCCGACGGTCAGCAGCCGCGCGGCCAGCCGGGAGTAGGCGGGGTCCTCGGAGATCAGACCGGCCGCGGCCTCCGTCGCCAGATCACGCAACTCCGCCTCGTCGGCTCGCGAGGACCTGCCGCGCAGGGCGGCGGCGGCGACCCGGCCGGGGTCGGCGTCGGGGAGGTCGGCGGTCAGCTCGGTCAGGGTCCGCAGCAGCGCGGTACCGGGAGCGTCGGGCTCTTCGGTGGCTGAGACCGGTTCGGCTGGCGCGATGGTCACGTGGGGCTCTCCCTCGCTCGGCACGGGGGCCTCGTCGAGGGCAGGGGGCAGCACGCGAGCGCACGCGGCGTCGCGTCCACCGGCCCATTCCACGAGGCCCGGACGTCAGGGCACACCGGCCGGGTGGCCGGGTGCGCTGTCGGCAGGTCCTCGGACTGACTCCTGTGCATGGCGGTTCGGGGAACAGACATGCGCAAGCACACCGTTGCGGGACAGTTCCGGATTCACACCGGATTCCCCTGCGGCGACAGCGAGCATGAGCATACATCTTGTGCCAGGTTCGGAAGGCACCCCCAGATGTTGTGTCGGAAACGGCGGCGGGCCGCCGTGATACGTGATCACGACGGCCCGCTGCGGGTGGTGTGTGCCGGGCTCCGCGCCCCTGAAGTCAGTGCGCCGAACCGGCGGTGGCAGGCGGGAGTTCCACCTGGACCCCCGGGTCGCCCGCGTCGGCCGTGTAGTCCTCCGGCTTGGTCTCGTCGATGCCGTCGGGGGCCTTCAGGGCCCTCAGGACGAAGGTCAGGACCACCGTCACCACCACGTTCAGGACGAACGCCGTGAGGCCGATGTAGCCGATCTCGCCGATGCCCGGGATCTCCTTCGAGGAGCCGCCGAAATGCTTCTGCGTGGGCGAGGCGACGCCGTACGCGGCGGCCGTGCCGTAGACCATGCCGACCGCCCAGCCCGCGAGCAGGGCCCAGCGGTGGAACCAGCGGGTGAACAGGCCGCCGACCAGGGCCGGGAAGGTCTGCAGGATCCAGATGCCGCCCAGCAGCTGGAAGTTGATGGCGACCGTCTTGTCCATGGTGAGGACGAAGGCCAGGGCGCCGACCTTCACCAGCAGGGAGACCAGCTTGGAGACCTTGGTCTCCTGCGCCGGTGTGGCGTCCGGCTTGATGAAGTCCTTGTAGATGTTGCGGGTGAAGAGGTTCGCGGCCGCGATGGACATGATGGCCGCCGGCACCAGCGCGCCGATGCCGATCGCCGCGAACGCCACGCCCGCGAACCAGTCCGGGAACATCGTCTCGAACAGCTGCGGAATCGCCAGCTGCCCGTTCTGCACCTTGATCCCGGCCGCGATCGCCATGAACCCGAGCAGCGCCAGCAGACCCAGCATCAGCGAGTACAGCGGCAGGATCGTGGTGTTGCGGCGGATCACCTCACGGCTCTTCGAGGACAGCGTCGCCGTGATCGAGTGCGGGTACATGAAGAGGGCCAGGGCGGAGCCCAACGCCAGCGTGGCGTACGTCCACTGCCCCGCCTCGGCCGGTACCAGCGCACCGCGCGGCGCACCCGTCGCCGGGTTGGTCTGGCCGTACGCCTCGCTCGCCTTGGCGAAGATGTCGTCGAAGCCGCCCAGCTTGATCGGGATGTAGATGATCGCCACCGCGATGACGATGTAGATCAGCGTGTCCTTCACGAACGCGATGAGCGCGGGGGCCCGCAGACCCGACGAGTACGTGTAAGCCGCCAGCACGCCGAACGCGATCAGCAGCGGCAGGTCCTTGATGAACCAGTTGGTGTCCTCGCCGCCGCCGACGCCCATCACGTCCAGCACGGCCTGGATGCCGACCAGCTGGAGCGCGATGTACGGCATCGTCGCCAGGATGCCGGTCACGGCCACCGCCAGCGACAGGCCCTTCGAGCCGAAGCGGCCGCGCACGAAGTCGGACGTCGTGACGTACCCGTGCTTGTGGGAGACCGACCACAGGCGGGGGAGGAAGGTGAAGATCAGCGGGTACACCAGGATCGTGTACGGCACCGCGAAGAAGCCGGCCGCGCCCGCCGCGTAGATCGCCGCCGGCACGGCCACGAAGGTGTACGCGGTGTACAGGTCGCCGCCGAGCAGGAACCAGGTGACCCAGGTGCCGAACGAGCGCCCGCCCAGGCCCCATTCGTCCAGGCTCTGCTCGTTGTCGGCCTTGCGCCAGCGCGCGGCCAGGAAGCCCATGACCGTCACGGCCAGGAAGAAGAAGATGAAGACGCCCAGTGCGACGCCGTTCACGCCGTCCTTCACTGCGACGCACCGCCCTTCGCGGCCGAGCGGGCGCGCTGGTCACGCTGCCACAGCTTGTAGGCGATCATCGTCAGGACGGTGGAGATGAGCACCCACGCCATCTGATACCAGTAGAAGAACGGGATCCCGATGAAGGCCGGGTCGGTCTTGGCGTACGAGCCGACCCACAACATGGCCACGAACGGCGCTATGAGGCAGACGGCGATGACGACGCGCATGGGCGTCACCACCGGCCCTCCGCTGACTTCCGGGGCTTGCGACATCAGGCGGCTCCGTCCCCTTGCTGATCACCTGTAATGCGCAGGCAATCTAGGTCAGGGCGTGGCGATAGCGGAACCCCTCGTCCGCAATGCGGTACCCAAATGAAATGGGCCCTCATCAGCCGCCTCAACAGCGGTTCCGCTACTCCTGAGGCCGCTTCAGCCGGGCCACGAACTTGTACCGGTCCCCCCGGTAGACCGACCGCACCCACTCCACCGGCCGGCCGTCCCGGGCCAGGGAGTGCCGGGAGAGCATCAGCATCGGCAGGCCGACGTCCGTGCCGAGCAGGCCGGCCTCGCGCGGGGTGGCCAGGGACGTCTCGATGGTCTCCTCGGCCTCCGCGAGATGGACGTCGTAGACCTCGGCCAACGCCGTGTAGAGGGACGTGTACTTCACCAGCGAGCGCCGCAGCGCCGGGAAGCGCTTCGCGCTCAGATGCGTGGTCTCGATGGCCATCGGCTCGCCGTTGGCCATGCGCAGCCGCTCGATGCGCAGCACGCGCCCGCCGGGCGTGATGTCGAGCAGCCCGGCCAGGCGGTCGTCGGCGGTGATGTAGCCGATGTCCAGCAGCTGCGAGGTGGGTTCGAGGCCCTGGGCGCGCATGTCCTCGGTGTACGAGGTCAGTTGCAGCGCCTGCGAGACCTTCGGCTTGGCGACGAAGGTGCCCTTGCCCTGGATGCGTTCCAGCCGGCCTTCGACGACCAGTTCCTGCAGCGCCTGGCGCACGGTGGTGCGCGAGGTGTCGAACTCCGCCGCCAGCGTGCGCTCGGGCGGGACCGGCGTGCCGGGCGCCTGCGTCTCCGTCATGTCGAGCAGGTGCTTCTTCAGGCGGTAGTACTTGGGCACGCGTGCGGTACGGACGGGCACCCCGTTCTCGTTCTCCGCACTGCTGACGTCGGTGCTCATGCTCCGCCTTCCCGGCTGGGTCTGCCGACACGATCCCACTTGTATACCGTCGGCGCCGCTTTTGGTCTAGTCCACCATTCCCTGTGGTCTACCCGCAGTATGCCGTGTCCACCAGGGTTTTCGCTGGGTTCTTACTTAAAGGTTCCTGCATATGTAGGTCGCATAACAGCTGGTCAGGGCCCTCTCGTCGCCCTTGACAGGCCTCCTGGGCTGGTCCAAGCTCCCCGTACTGGTCTACACCATTGGTCCAGGCCCGGCCCCACGTTCACTGCGGGGAGCCAGGGGGGTTGTGGGATCCCTGAGGAGGGTGGCGTGAAGCGCAAGCTGACAGCCGCGATCGGTATCGCGGGCATGATGGTCTCCATCGCGGCGTGCGGCGGCGAGGGTGACGGGGGTTCCGACAAGGGCGCGGACGCCAAGGAGCTGACCGTCTGGCTCACCGTCGACGCCCAGAACAACTGGCCGGAGCTGGTGAAGGCCGCCGACGCCGCCGTCAAGAAGAAGCACCCCGGCCTCAAGATCGACCACGAGTACTACGGCTGGCCCGACAAGAACGCCAAGCTCGACGCCGTCCTCGCCACGGACAAGGTCCCCGACGTGGTCGAGATGGGCAACACCGAGATGCTCGGCTACATGGTCAAGGGCGCCTTCGCCCCCCTCGACCAGGCCGATTTCGACAACTCGGACGCCTGGCTGGACGGCCTGAAGGCCTCGGTCACCTACGACGGCAAGACCTACGGCGTCCCGTACTACGCCGGCGGCCGCGTCGCCAACTGGCGCAAGGACGTGGCGGCGTCGGCCGGGGTGAAGTCGACGCCGAAGACCTACAAGGAACTGACCGCCGCCCTGGACAAGATCCAGAAGAAGCAGGGCGACAAGTTCAGCGCCTGGTACCAGCCCACCCGCGACTGGTACGCGGCCATGTCCTTCGTCTACGACGCCGGCGGCGCCATCGCCACCGAGTCGGGCGGTCAGTGGAAGGCCTCCCTCTCCTCGCCCGAGTCCCTCAAGGGCCTCACCGAGTTCAAGAACGTCGTCGACTCCTACATGCACGGCGACAAGACCAAGGACGAGTCCGACCGCTACATCGTCTACGGCCAGGGCAAGTCCGCCATGATCTTCGCCGCCGCCTGGGAGGGCGCGACCGCCGAGGACCCGAAGAACGACAAGACCGGCAAGCTCAAGGGCAACCTCGAGAACTTCGTGATGCCCGGCCCGTCCGGCAAGAACATGCCCGTCTTCCTGGGCGGCTCCGACCTCGCCGTGCCGGTGAAGTCCGACGCGCAGGCCCTGGCCGCCGAGTGGATCAACGCGTTCGCCGGCTCCTCCGGGCAGAAGGGCCTGATGGCCAAGGGCAACCTGCCCAACAACAAGACCGATCTCGCCACGCTCAAGAACGACCCGAAGACGGCCGTCCCCGCCACCGCGGCCGAGTCCAACTGGTTCGTCCCGATGGCCCCCGGCTGGGGCCAGGTCGAGAAGGCCCAGATCCTGCAGACCATGCTGCAGAGCATCGGCACCGGCAAGAAGTCCGTCGAGGCCGCCGCCGAGGAGGCGGACGCCGCGATCGACAAGGTCATCAACACCAAGTGACCTTCGGGCGGGGCCCCACCCGGTGGGGCCCCGCCGTCGTCAAGACCTGAGGGACCGCCAAGGAGCGCGCGATGAGTGCCGCAGACACCCACATTCCTGCCAAAGTGCCGCCACCGCGGCAGGCGCCCCCGCCACCCCCCGAGAACCGGCGGCCCCGCGGGCAGCGCACGCCGGGCGGGGCGGCGGTCCCCTGGCTGCTGCTCGCACCCTGCCTGCTGATCCTCGCCCTGGTCATGGGCTATCCACTGGCCCGCCTGGTCACTCTGTCCTTCCAGAAGTTCGGGCAGTCCCAGCTGTGGGGTTTCCAGCCGGCCGAGTCGGTCGGCTTCGACAACTTCGCCAAGGTGCTCGGCGACGGCGAGTTCTGGGCCGTCGTCGTGCGCACGATCGTCTTCGCGGGCGGCGCCGTCGTCCTCACGATGGTGATCGGCATGGCGCTCGCCCTGCTGCTCCAGCGGGTCTCCGGCTGGGTGAAGATGCTCATCAACATCGTCCTGGTGGCCAGCTGGGGCATGCCGGTGATCGTGGCGACCACGGTCTTCAAGTGGCTCTTCGACACGGACTACGGCGTCTTCAACGCGCTGCTCAGCAAGCTGCCCGGCATCGACATGGTCGGCCACAACTGGTTCGCCAGCGGGCCCGAGGGCCTTGCCGTGATCATGCTGCTGGTGGTCTGGGGCGCCGTGCCGTTCGTGGTCATCACGCTCAGCGCGGGTCTCACCCAGGTCCCGAAGGAGCTGGAGGAGGCGGCCCGCCTGGACGGCGCCGGCTCCTGGGGCGTCTTCCGCTATGTCACCCTGCCCGTCCTCAAGCCGATCATCGTGATGCTCACGACCCTGTCGGTCATCTGGGACATGGGCGTCTTCCCCCAGGTGTTCGTCATGCGGGGCGGCCATCCCGAGCCGGAGTTCCAGGTCCTCAACACCTACTCCTACGACCGGGCCTTCGTCGTCAACGACTACGCCCAGGGCTCGGCCATCGCGCTGATCACCGTCCTGCTGCTGCTCGGCGTCGTTGCCGTCTACATGCGGCAGATGCTGAAGATCGGAGAGGTCGAATGAGTGCGCTCATCGGAGCCGCCGCCCGTCAGAAGTCAGCCGGCCGCCAAAAGTCGCGGCTCGGCTGGAACCTCCTCGGCCTCCTCGTCTTCGTCACCGCCGGCTTCCCGCTCTACTGGATGCTCAACACCGCGTTCAAGCCCGCCAAGGACGCCATCGACGCGGACCCGAGCCTGCTGCCGACCGGCATCACCTTCGACAACTTCGGCCGGGCGCTGGACATCGCCGACTTCTGGGGCCCGGTCGGCCGCAGCATGGTGGTGTCGCTGACGGTGGTCGTCATCGGCATGGTGGTCGGGCTGCTGGCCGCGCTCGCCATCTCCCGGTTCGCCTTCCGCGGCCGCAAGATCGTGATCGTGGGCATCCTCGCGGTCCAGATGGTCCCGCTGGTCGCCATGATCATCCCGGTGTTCCTGCTGCTCAACGACCTGGGCCAGTACGACCGGCTGACCGGCCTCATCATCACTTACCTGACCTTCATCCTGCCGTTCACGGTGTGGACGCTGAGGGGCTTCATCGTCAACATCCCCAAGGAGCTGGAGGAGGCGGCCATGGTCGACGGCTGCTCCCGCACCGGCGCCTTCCTCCGGGTCGTCTTCCCGCTCCTGGCTCCCGGCATGGTCGCCACCTCGGTCTACGGTTTCATCCAGGCCTGGAACGAGTACCTCTACGCCCTGATGCTGCTCAGTCAGAAGAACCAGACGGCGACCGTGTGGCTCGGCAACTTCACCACCAAGCACGGCACCGAATACGCCCCGATGATGGCCGGAGCCACGATGATGGCCGTGCCGATCGTCGCCCTCTTCCTCCTCGTCCAGCGCAAGATGGCCGCGGGCCTGACCGCGGGCGCCGTGAAGGGATGACCTCACCCGATGACGACACTCGCCAGCGGCACCGACACGCTCACCCGCGACGCCCTGACGGTCCTCCAGCCCGGCTTCACCGGCACCACCGCCCCCGACTGGCTGCTGCGCCGCCTCGGTGAGGGGCTCGCCTCCGTCGGACTGTTCGGCCGCAACATCGCCTCCCCCGGCCAACTGGCCGCCCTGACCGCCCAGCTGCGGGCCGAGCGCGACGACGTCCTCGTCGCCATCGACGAGGAGGGCGGCGACGTGACCCGCCTGGAGGTGCGCACCGGCTCCTCCTTCCCGGGCAACCACGCCCTCGGCGCGGTCGACGACGTGGAGCTGACCCACCAGGTCGCCCACGAGCTGGGCCGTCGCCTCGCCGCCTGCGGTGTGAACCTCAACTGGGCGCCGTCCGCCGACGTCAACTCCGACCCCCGCAACCCGGTCATCGGTGTCCGCTCCTTCGGCGCCGACACCGGCCTGGCCGCCCGGCACACCGCCGCCTATGTGACGGGCCTGCAGTCCGCCGGCGTCGCCGCCTGCACCAAGCACTTCCCGGGCCACGGCGACACGGCCGTCGACTCCCACCACGCACTGCCGCGCATCGACGTCTCCGCCGAGGTGCTGGCCGACCGCGAACTGACCCCGTTCCGCGCCGCCATCGCCGCCGGCACCCGGGCCGTCATGAGCGCCCACATCCTGGTCCCGGCCCTCGACCCCGACCGCCCGGCCACCCTGTCCCGCCGCATCCTCACCGGCCTGCTCCGCGGCGAGCTCGGCTACGACGGCCTCATCGTCACCGACGGCATGGAGATGCGGGCCATCGCCGGCACCTACGGCATCGAACGCGGCAGCGTCCTCGCCATCGCCGCGGGCGCCGACGCGATCTGCGTGGGCGGCGGCCTCGCCGACGACGCGACCGTGCTGCGGCTGCGGGACGCCCTGGTCGCGGCCGTGCGCACGGGCGAACTCCCGGAGGATCGCCTCGCCGAGGCCGCCGACCGGGTACGGGCCCTGGCCCGCTGGGCCGGCACGCACGGCCACCGGGCCGAGGACACCCACGGCACCGAGATCGGCCTGCACGCCGCCCGCCGCGCCCTGACGGTGACCGCCGCGCCCGGCATCGGCGACCCCGCGACCTTCATGCCCCTCACCGAACCGCCCTACGTCGCCGCCCTCACCCCCGTCGCCAACATCGCGGTCGGCGACGAGACCCCGTGGGGCCTCGCCGCCGAGCTCATCCACCTCCTGCCGGGCACAGTGACGGGCAGCTTCTCCGCCGGGGACGGCCCGGAGGAGGAGGCGGGGGAGAGCGCCGGCCGCGCGGCCCTCCAGGCGGCCGGACCGCGGCGCATCGTGGCCGTCGTCCGAGACGAACACCGCCACCCCTGGATGGCCTCGGCCCTCGGCACCGTGCTTGCGGCCCGGCCCGACACCGTCGTCGTCGAGATGGGCGTCCCCCAGGCCGCCCCGCGCGGCGCCCTGCACATCGCCACCCATGGCGCGGCCCGCGTCTGCGGCCGGGCGGCGGCCGAGGTGATCGCCGGGATCACGGGGCTGTGAGAGCACGTCCGTCACGGCCGGTCCGGCGTGGTCGTCATGGTGTCCTCCGTGCAGGCCCGGCCGAGGACGCCCCCTTCGCAGCGATGAGTTCCGGCCGGGGGCCGAGTCTCCTTCGGTGACCGCAGCAGCGGCGTCGTGGGACGCCGTCCGGCACGAGACTCCACGGAGGACACCATGACGACCACGCCGGACCACCCGACCCCCGCGCTGCCCGGCCGCCCGCCCGTGGTGGACCCGGCCACCTGGCAGACCGCACGTGACGAGCTGCTGGTCCGCGAGAAGGCCCACACCCGTGAGGGCGACGCCATCGCGGCGGCCCGCCGCCGGCTGCCGATGGTGGAGTTCGACGGCACGGTCGAGGTCGTCGGCCCCGAGGGCCCGGTGCCCTTCCTGGGCCTCTTCCAGGGCCGCGACGAGCTCGTGGTCTACCAGCACATGTGGCACGACGGTGCACCGCACCAGGGGCAGTGCGAGGGCTGCACCACCACCGCATGGCACCTGAAGGACGCCGTCTACCTCAACGCCCGCGGCGTCTCCTTCGCCGTGCTGACCACGGGTCGCTGGGACGAGGTGGCCGCCTACGTCGAGTTCATGGGATACACCCAGCCCTGGTACTCGGTGCGCGACGTGGCCGCGCCGGTCGGCGGCGCGATGGGCTACCTCACCTGCTTCCTGCTCGACGGCGACCGCGTGTTCCTCACCTACCGCACGACGGGCCGCGGCAACGAGCGGGTCAACGGCTCCCTCGGCCTGCTCGACCTGACGCCCTACGGCCGCGGTGAGGCCTGGGAGGACAACCCCGACGACCGGCCCGAGGGGCGCGATGCCTGCTGGTCCTGGCGCTCGGACGCCGACGGGAACGCCACCTGGGGCCCGACCAGCCGCCCCGTACCGCAGTGGACCCGCCCCGGCGCGACCCCCGTGGAGACCCTCGGCCGCAACGGCCACCACCACTGACCCGCCTTCGCTCACAGCGGCGACCACCGGGATCGCGGTTGTAACCGTGCACCTGAATGTAGTACTTCTTATACATGAGCGAGCAGGTGCACAACAGGTTGGCCGTGGTGCGCGCCGAGCACAAGGTGTCGCGCCAGAGCCTGGCCGAGGCAGTGGGAGCCCACTACCAGACCATCGGCTACATCGAGCGGGGGCAGTACAACCCGAGCCTCGACCTGGCGCTGAAGATCTCGAAGTTCTTCGGCCTGCCGGTCGAGGCCCTGTTCTCCCTCGAACCGTTCCGGCCGCTCACGGACGAGGTCTACGGGAGGAACCAGCCATGACGACGACACGCCTGACCCGCTACGACCGGAGCATGCTGCGGCTGATGAACGATCGCCGCGCAGCGTCCTGGTACGCCACCACGGCGCGCCGCCGCCTGACCGTCGCCGCCCATGCCGCCCTCACCCTGGCCTTCGGCGGTCTGATGACCCACTTCTTCCTCGCCAAGGGCGAGCCGCTGTGGCCCGTGGCCGTCATGGTGGCGCTGCTACTGCCCTGGATGTTCGCGACCGGCGTGATCAACGGCGCCACCCGGGGCCTGCTGGAACTGCGCGAACACGTGCTGGACGAGCGCCAGTCGGCGGAACGCACCCGCGTCCTGGCCCGGGCCCACCGCGTGATGACCCTGCTCCTGGCCGCGGTCGCGGTCAGCCTGCTGATCACGGGCGGGGTCGCGGGCGACGCGCCGAAGGCCTACGCCGCACCCCTGCTCATCGCCGTCCTCGTCGTCCACTGGGTGATGCCCCTGTGGGTGGCCGGCTGGCACGCCCAGGACGAGCCGGCCGACGACGACGTACTGGAGCCCGGGGCCGTGGGCGTCTAGGACCTGTTGTCCAGGTCAGGCCCGAGGGGGAGCGCCGGATCTGCCCGGTGCCGGCTGGAGGCCTCAGATCCCCTGCCAGTCCGGCTTGTTGGCGTAGGTGTGCCGGAAGTAGTCCGCCAGCTTCAGCTTCGACGCGGCGGCCTCGTCGACGACGACGGTCGCATGGGGGTGGAGCTGGAGCGCGGACGCGGGGCACACCGCGGCGATCGGCCCTTCCACCGTCGCCGCGACCGCGTCCGCCTTGCCCTCGCCGGTGGCGAGCAGGACCAGATGCCGGGCCTCCAGGATGGTGCCGATACCCTGCGTGATCACGTGGTGCGGCACCTGGCCGATGTCGCCGTCGAAGAACCGCGCGTTGTCGATGCGGGTCTGCTCGGTCAGCGTCTTGATCCGCGTCCGCGACGCCAGCGACGAGCACGGCTCGTTGAACCCTATGTGCCCGTCGGTCCCGATCCCGAGCAGCTGAAGATCCACACCCCCGGCGTCCGACAGCGCCTTGTCGTACGCCTCGCACGCCCCCTGCACGTCCTTCGCCGTGCCGTCCGGGCCCGTGAACTGGTCCATCCCGATCCCGAGCGGCTCCAGCACCTCGCGCCGCAGCACCGAGCGGTACGACTCCGGATGGTCGGCGGGCAGCCCCACATACTCGTCGAGCTGCGCGATCCGCGTCCGCCCGACGTCCACGGCACCGGAGCGCACCTTCGCCGCCAGCGCCTCGTACACGGGCAGCGGCGTCGAGCCGGTGGCCACGCCCAGCAGGGCGCCGGGCTTACGGCGGAGCAGCCTGGCCATGGCCTCGGCTATGAGCTCGCCGCCCGCCTTGGCGTCCGGAACGATGACAACTTCCACGCTGGGCCTGCCGATCTGAGAGGAGTGCTCAACTGGGACCGGACCCGGGAGGGGTCGTGTGGTTTAGACCAATCTAACAGAGCGGGCCTGCCCCTCCCAGGGTGTGCACCGCTGCTCCCACGGGGGCAGCGCCGCCGTGCCGACCAGGTCACCAGGGGGTGAACAGTGCCGCTCCGCGCAGGGTTCGGAGCGGAGCGGGGGCCTCACGGGCGGGCGCTGTCCGGCCCGGGGGAGTGGAATGGGCTCTGCAGCCGCCCCGCTCCCGGAAGGACCCGCCATGACAGCCGCCGCCACACCGGACCCCCTCAGCGAGCCCCCGGGTCGGACCATGGCCCGAGAGATGGCGGAGCAGCCCGCCGTCCTGCGCCGGATCCTTTCCGGGGGCGCCCCGGCCATCCAGGACGTCGCCCGGCAGATCGCCGCCCGCGCGCCCCGCTTCGTCCTGCTGACCGCCCGCGGCACCTCCGACAACGCCGCCCTGTACGCCAAGTACCTCCTGGAGATCCGGCTCGGCCTGCCCTGCGGACTCACCTCGATGTCCACCACCACGGCCTACGGCGCCCGGCCCGACCTCACCGACGTCCTCGTCGTCACCGTCAGTCAGTCGGGCGGCTCCCCGGACCTGGTCGCCTCGACCCGGGCCGCCCGCGAGGCCGGCGCGATCACGCTGGCCGTCACCAACAACCCGGACTCACCGCTCGCCGGTGTCTCCGAATACCACATCGACATCATGGCCGGACCGGAGAAGGCCCTCCCCGCGACCAAGACCTACACCGCCTCCCTTCTCGCGCTCTACCTCTTCGTCGAAGGCCTGCGCGGCGGCGACGGCGCGCCTGCGCAGGTCCTGCCGGACCTCGCCGAGCAGCTGCTCGCCCGGCAGGACGAGGTGCGCACCCTCGCCGCCCGCTACCGTTTCGCCGAGCGGATGGTGATCACCTCCCGCGGCTACGGCTACCCCACGGCCAAGGAAGCCGCCCTCAAGCTGATGGAGACCAGCTACATCCCGGCCCTCTCCTACTCCGGCGCGGACCTGCTGCACGGACCACTCGCCATGGTCGACAACGTCTCCCCGGTTATCGCCGTGGTCACCGACGGCAAGGGCGGCGAAGCGCTCCAGCCGGTCCTGGACCGGCTGCGCGGCCGCGGGGCCGACCTCGTCGTCGTCGGTCCCAGGCATCAGGTCGAGGAGGCATCGGCCGGCTTCGTCCTGCCCACGGACGACGTGGCCGAGGAGGTCCAGCCCGTGCTGGAGATCATCCCCCTCCAGCTCCTTGCCTACGAGGTCACCATCGCCCGGGGCCAGGACCCGGACGCGCCCCGGGCATTGGCGAAGGTGACGGAGACTCACTGAGGGCGGGGGCGCTTTCGCGACGTCACCATGACCGCAGGCGCAGGCGCAGGCGCAGGCGCAGGCGTAACCGCAACCGCCGGGATCGCCGCGGCTACGTGAGCGAACCCCCCGTCACATCCACCCAACTCCCCGTCACCCACCGCCCCGCCTCCGACACCAGGAACGCCACCACGTCGGCGACCTCGGCAGGCTCGCCGACCCCGCCCAGTGCCGATAGCGCCGCGGCCTTGGCCCAGCCGTCGGGGCTGCCGCGCAGCAGTGCTGCCGTGTTGTCGGTGTCGATGATCCCCGGGGCCACCGAGTTCACCGTGATGCCCCGGCTCCCCAGCACCTTGGACAGGTCCCGTGAGAAGACGTCCAGCGCACCCTTCGTCATCGCGTACGCCACGTTGTCCGGCATCGCCGCCGTCCTGGCCAGCCCCGACGAGATGTTGACGACCCGGCCGCCGTCCCGCAGGCGCGTCATGCCGTGCTTGAGGATGAAGAACGGCGCCTTCACGTTCACCGCGAAGACCTTGTCGAACTCTCCCTCGTCCAGCTGCCCGATCGGCCGTGTGTTGCCGATGCCCGCGTTGTTCACGAGGATGTCCAGCCCGTCCGCGTGCTGGTCGAACTCCTCCCACATCGCCTCGGCATCCCCCGGGACCCCCAGCTCCACGCCCACCGCGAACGCCGAGCCCCCGGCCCTCTCGATCGCCGCGACCGTCTCCTTCGCCGCCGTCTCGTTCCTGCCGTAGTGCACCGCGACCCGCGCGCCGTCGCGCCCCAGCCGCTCGGCGATTCCTCGCCCGATACCCCTGCTCGCCCCCGTGACGAGAGCCGTCCTGCCCGTGAGCACGCCCATGGCGGCGCCCCCTTCTCATTTTTCTAGCGGTCGCTACACAAATGACCGTACAGCAGCCCGCCGACATTTCTCTAGTGCCCGCTATAAAATGCACCCCATGGTGAACGACGACGGAACCGCGAGGGCCGGTAAGGCGCCTGACGCCGCGAGCGCGAGGGCCGCCGGGGACGGCAAGGCCAGGACCAGGCCCCGCGGCCGCCCCCGTTCCTTCGATCGCGAGACCGCGCTGGAGAAGGCCCTCCTGGCCTTCTGGGAGCACGGTTACGAGGCCACGTCCGTCTCCGACCTCACCCGTGTCATGGACATCGGGGCCCCCAGCCTCTACGCGGCCTTCGGCGACAAGCAGTCCCTCTTCGAAGAGGTCGTCCGCGTGTACGGCGCGGGACACGGATCCTTCACCGAACGCGCCCTCGCCGAGGAACCCACCGCGTGGGCCGCCGTCGAGCGCACCCTGCGCGAAGCCGCCAGCGCGTATACCGAACCCGGCCACCCGCACGGCTGCCTCGTCGTCCACGCGGCCGCGAACTGTTCGAACCCCGAGGTGGAGCAGTCGCTGCGGGACCGCCGCAACGCCAACATCGCCGCGTTCGAGAGCCGTATAAGGGCCGATATCGCCGCCGGCGTGCTCCCGCCGGCCACCGACGCCGCCGCCCTGGCCCGTCACACCGGAGCGATGATCCAGGGCATGTCACAACAGGCACGCGACGGGGCGAGCCGGGAGGAACTGGAGGCGGTCGCGGAAATTGCCCTGTCCATCTGGCCCCGCACAGGAACCCACACGGGTTAGGCTGCCTGCTGGACGACAGTGCGTCTACGCGTCGCCGAAAAGACAACAACGAACAGCCTCCAACGCATGGACACCCCTCAGTGGTCTAGTCCACAATGCGTGACGAGAGCGCGTGTGCAACGCGCACCAGCCTCCGTCTTCCCCGCACAGGAAGACGGACCGAGGAACCGAGGCTCTCTGCCCTGACTGCCCCGGCTCCTCATCCTTCGGCCGACCGGGACCGCACACCCCACGGCCGATGCTGCTCCGGGCTGCGGTGCCGGGAGGGTTGAGGGTCCCTCTCAGGCGCCGCGGCCCGCGGGTGTTTCAGGGCCGTGCGAACCCCCGGGTACGCTCGCACACGTGCCCTCCATGAACGAACTCGTACGCCAGCACACCGCCCTCGACGACACCGATCTCGAGTGGCTGCACCTGCTGGTCTCGGAGTGGCAGCTGCTCTCCGACCTCTCCTTCGCCGACCTGGTCCTGTGGGTCCCCACCAGCGACGGCACCCGGTACGTCTCGGTCGCCCAGATGCGGCCCAACACCGGCCCGACCTCGTACCAGGACGACATGGTGGGCCACCTCGTGCCGCGCGGCCGCCGCCCGATGCTGGACGTCGCCCTCGACGAGGGCCGCATCGTGCGCGAGGGCGACCCCGAGTGGCGCGAGGAGGTCCCCGTCCGGGTCGAGTCGATCCCCGTACGGCGGGAGGGGCGCGTCCTCGGCGTCATCGCGCGCAACACCAACCTCCTCACCGTGCGTACCCCGAGCCGTCTGGAACTCACCTATCTGCAGAGCGCCTCCGACCTCGCGCAGATGATCGCGGCCGGGTCCTTCCCGTTCGCGAACCAGCAGCTCGACATGGACGCCTCGCCCCGCGTGGGCGACGGCCTGATCCGGCTCGATGCCGACGCCATCGTCCAGTACGCCTCCCCGAACGCCCTGTCGGCCTACCACCGGCTCGGCCTCGCCTCCGACCTCGTCGGCCAGCATCTGGGCAAGACCACCGCGGAACTCGCCCCGACCCGGGGCCCGGTGGACGAGGCGCTCGCCAAGGTCGCCAGCGGCTGGGCGCCGCGCGAGTTCGAGATCGAGGCCACTGACGGGGTCATCCAGTTCCGCGCGATCCCGCTCAAGCCGAAGGGCACCCGCATCGGGTCCCTCGTCCTGCTCCGTGACGTCACCGAACTGCGTCGGCGGGAGCGCGAGTTGATCACCAAGGACGCGACGATCCGGGAGATCCACCACCGCGTCAAGAACAACCTCCAGACGGTGGCCGCGCTGCTCCGCCTGCAGGCCCGGCGCATCGAGTCCGACCGCGGGCGCGAAGCCCTCGAAGAGGCCGTGCGGCGCGTCGGATCGATTGCGATCGTGCACGAGACGCTCTCCCAGAACCTGGACGAGCGGGTGGAGTTCGACGACATCGCCGACCGCGTGCTGGCCATGGTCGCGGAGATCTCCCCTGGCAAGGTGGCGTGCCGGCGCACCGGCCGCTTCGGCATTCTCGATGCCGAGGTCGCCACGCCGCTGTCGATGGTGCTGACCGAAGTGCTGCAGAACGCACTGGAGCACGGCTTCCGTGAAGGCGACGCCGGCACGGTGGAGGTCTCGGCGGTCCGCGGTGGCACGAGCAAGGAGGCCCGACTGCTGGTCACGGTCCAGGACGACGGGGTCGGCCTGCCGGAAGGGTTCGATCCGCACACCGCCGGCAATCTCGGGCTGCAGATCGTGCGGACCCTGGCGGAGGGCGAGTTGAGCGGCACCTTCGACATGGTCCCGGCCCCGGAGCGCGGCACCCGCGTGATCCTGGACATCCCGGTGCGGTCGCAGAAGTGACGGAATCCGGAGCCTGGGAAGAAGGGCCCGGAAAAGCAATGAGCCCCAGGCCACCAAGTGGCCCGGGGCTAAAGCTCGTTGCTGCTTAACTAAGCGCATCGGGGGAACTGCGCGCTGCGGCTCGGGGGCGGGAGATGCGTACTCGCTGTCAACGAAGTAGTGCCGACAGGCACACGCGCCGCCAAGCTCAGGCTGTCAGCAGGGGTGGGTTGTCAGGCGGAGGCCTGACGGGCCCGGTTGCGGGCGGCGCGGCGCTTCATGGCACGGCGCTCGTCCTCGCTGAGACCACCCCAGACGCCGGAGTCCTGGCCGGACTCGAGCGCCCACTGCAGACACTGCTCCATCACCGGGCAGCGACGGCAGACGGCCTTGGCTTCCTCGATCTGCAGCAGCGCAGGACCGGTGTTGCCGATGGGGAAGAAGAGCTCGGGGTCTTCCTCGCGGCAAACGGCGTTGTGACGCCAGTCCATGGCTGCTACCTCTCCTTGGTATTACGTGCAGGGCTTGCTTGTGAATGTGAACGCTTTCACGAATCCCTCAACAAGTGAAGGGCCGACTGCCAGGTTCCCCGGCGAAGGTCCTGTGAATTGAAGAGGGGTTCTTGTGATCAGTGGAGGCCGGTGTTGCGGGCCGTCTCGATCGCCACGTAGAGACTCGCAAACCTCGACGGCGGATACAACCCCTTCTGGAAAGTTTTTTTTGATTCTTCGGTGTCGACTAGGTCACAGCCGTACTTCCATGGGGTGGACCCTGGCCTAAACGTTCGAGTGAAAGGACTTTAGCCAGTTCTGCTCACACAATCACACGCAGTGCACGGCGTACGCCTGTGAACGTCACGCTTGTTCGCAGCCCCAGGTGGTCACCGTCCATCTGGAGGGGGAGCGGGACCTTCGAATGCAAGGTGAACTCTGTCAAGTCATGCAGAGAGGTGGCGTGCTTGCCATGGGGTCCGCGCTCGGGGGACGAAGTGAGCAACTGGGTGCCATACCGGGCAACCGCCGCGGTGGACAGGCGGCTGAGACCGAAGAGATCGAGGCCGGTATCGAACGAGGCCTTAGGTGCCGCGTAGATCGGGCGATTCCCCAGAAACGTCCAGGGCGAGGTGTTCGAGACTATGGACAGCACCAGATCGGTGACCGGATCCTCGCCGGCCCGCTCCAGCGTGATCGTCCCGTTCCGGCGGTTCGGTTCGCCGAGGAGCTGACGCATGACCTGGCGCACGTAAAGAGCGTGTGTGGATTTCCGGCCGCGTTCGCGATGCTGCTCCACACGTCCCACCACGCCGGCGTCGAAGCCGAGCCCCGCGTTGAAGGTGAACCAGCGGGACGGCACCGCCTCGTCCTCCGTGCCCGGCGTGCCCGAGGTCAGCCCCAGGCCGACGGTTCGTTCGCTGCCGTCGCGCAGGGCGTCCAGCAGGGCGCCGGTGGCCTCCACGGCGTCATTGGGCAGGCCCAGGGCGCGGGCGAAGACATTGGTCGAGCCGCCCGGGACCACGGCGAGGCCGGGCAGATGCCCGGGAGCGGGGCCGGCGTGCAGCAGGCCGTTGACCACCTCGTTGACCGTGCCGTCGCCGCCGAGGGCGACCACCAGGTCGATGTCGTCGCTGTCCGCGGCGTGCCGGCCCAGGTCGCGCGCGTGGCCGCGGTACTCGGTGGTGACCGCTTCCAGCTTCATCTCGCTGGCGAGCGCATGGATCAGTACGTCGCGTGTGCGCGCACTGGTAGTGGTTGCCGCCGGATTGACCACGAGAAGTGCACGCATGACTGGCAGCGTACCTACTGGGGGGTACCGGGCCCATACCGAGGTAGGGATCAGGTAAGAGAGCGGGGGTGAACCGCGCCACGGGGGGCGTGTATGACGGGAGCTACTCTTCAGGGGTGAGCAGTGAGCAGACCCCCACCACCGAGGAAATCACCGGCCCCCGCCCCCGACGTCTGACGTACGCCGCGCTGCTGGCCGCACTGGAGGGGCTCGCGCTGGTCGTCGGCGGCGCCTGGATCTTCGTCCTCGGCCTCACGGGCCATCCGGACGACCGGCAGCAGGCCGTGACCGGAGGGATCACGCTGGTCGTGCTCGCGCTGCTGCCGCTGCTCGCCGCGCGCGGACTGCTCGGCCGCCGCAGCTGGAGCCGCGGCCCGGCCGTCATCACCCAGCTCATGGCGCTGCCGGTGGCCTACAACCTGCTGCAGGCCGACAGCATGGCCATTCCGGCCGGGATCGCCCTCGCGGTCGTGGCGGTCGCCTCGCTCGTGCTGCTGGTGAACCCCGAGACGACCCGGGCCCTCGGGATCCGCGGGCCCGGCAACGCCGGCAACCTGGAGAAGTAGCCGTCACTCCTCGACGAGGAGCTTCTCCCTAAGCTGCGCCAGGGTGCGCGCCAGCAGCCGGGAGACGTGCATCTGCGAGATGCCGACCTCCTGTGCGATCTGCGACTGGGTCATGTTGCCGAAGAAGCGCAGCAGCAGGATCCGCTTCTCACGCGGAGGGAGATCCTCCAGCAGCGGCTTGAGGGACTCCCGGTACTCCACGCCCTCCAGCGCCTCGTCCTCCGCGCCGAGGGTGTCCGCGACCGCCGGGGACTCGTCGTCGGTGTCGGGGACGTCCAGGGACAGCGTGGAGTACGCGTTGGCGGACTCCAGGCCCTCCAGGACCTCCTCCTCCGAGATCGCCAGCTTCTCGGCGAGCTCGTGGACCGTGGGAGAACGGCCGTGCAGCTGCGAGAGCTCGGCCGTGGCCGTGGTCAGCGCCAGGCGCAGCTCCTGCAGCCGGCGCGGGACGCGCACCGCCCAGCCCTTGTCGCGGAAGTGCCGCTTGATCTCGCCGACGACCGTCGGGGTCGCGTACGTCGAGAACTCGACACCGCGGTCGGGGTCGAAACGGTCGACCGACTTGATGAGGCCGATCGTGGCGACCTGGGTGAGGTCGTCCAGCGGCTCGCCGCGGTTGCGGAAACGGCGCGCGAGATGCTCCACGAGCGGGAGATGCATCCGGACCAGCTGGTTGCGCAGCTCCGCGTACTCGGGGCTGTCGCTGCTCAGGGTGCGCAGTTTGAGGAACATCTCGCGCGCCCCGCTGCGGTCCGGTGAGCCGTGGTGCGCACCTGGTGTGTGGTGTGCGCGCGGCGCCTGATGCTCGGAGTGTCGCTCGTGCTCGCTCATCGTCCCGCCCGTCGCCCTTCCCCGAGCCCTCGCCTCCTCCGCCACTCTCGACTTATCGCGAGTGGGGGACCCCCCTGGGCCGGGGATGCGGCGATTTCCCCGCCCGGAGGCGCGCTCCGCACGGCACCGTCCCGGTCCAGCCCCCCGCCGCCCGGGAGGACGGCCTCCGTGGAGTCGTCCTCGGGGTGCGGGCGGGCCTGCTCGGGGATGCCGTTGATGCCGTCCGCCATGCGCCGGGCACCGCTCGGGCCGCTCGTGCCCGTGCCCTCGGCCGGCAGATCTCGTGTGCCGCGCTCTTCGTCCCGCACCGGCCCGTCCTCGCTCCTCACGCCGGCCCGGGTCCCGCGCCGCGCTGTTTGTAGAGGCTGATCGAAACGGTTTTGTCCTTGTCGACGGCAGAGGAGACCTTGCCCGCGAGAGCGGACAGGACGGTCCAGGCGAAGGTGTCCCGCGAAGGGGCATGACCATCCGTGGTCGGTGCCGAGACGGTGACCTCGAGTGAGTCGTCGACGAGGCGGAATACACAGCTGAGCACCGAGCCGGGCACGGCCTGCTGAAGCAGGATCGCGCAGGCCTCGTCCACCGCGATGCGCAGGTCCTCGATCTCGTCGAGGGTGAAGTCCAAACGGGCCGCGAGACCGGCCGTGGCCGTACGCAGCACCGACAGGTAGGCACCCGCGGCCGGCAGCCGGACTTCGACGAAGTCCTGGGTCGCGGGCTCGCCTGCGATCTGGGACACCCTCACCTCCATGGTGGTACAAGCGTTTCAGGGCCGAGGGTCGCCCCCCGGGATAACGCGATACGTGGTTCAGCGGTGACGCTATCGCGCTCTTGACGGTCCTGTCCCCGGGACCCCAACCCCTGGTCGTCACTCACAGTAAACCTGTGGATACGCTCCGTGTCTAGGGGTTGGGCGGGCCCAAATGGGAAGAGCGCGCGCCGGGTTGACGTACCCAGACGTCAGACGGTCGAACCGTCCGGCGCCGGGGTGCTGTCGCGTCACACCAGGACATGGTCGACGAAGCACCAACGCCAGGTCTCCCCGGGCTCGTGGGTCCGCATCACGGGGTGACCGGACTCCTTATGATGCTCCGCCGCGTGCCGTCCCGGCGAGGAGTCGCAGCAGCCGACATGACCACAGCTGAGGCACAACCGTAGTTGCACCGGATCCAGGCCCTCCGCCAAGCACTCCGGACACGTCCCGCTGAGCGGGCCGGGTTCGGGGTGCGGCAGCGCGTCGGCGTGCGTGCACTGTTTCATGATTGCCAGGTTACGACGGTCGGGTGGAAGACCGCGTCGAAAAATGAGGGCGGGCGAGAACGATGGATGTGATGCCACTGCTGCTGCTCGTGGCGGGCAGTGCCGCGATCGCCGCGGCCGCGCGGCGCACTCCGGTGCCGGCGCCGCTGCTGCTGGTGGCCGTGGGGCTGGCGGTCAGCTACGTCCCCGGGGTGCCCGAGTACACGCTCGACCCGCACATCGTCCTGCCGCTCATCCTGCCCCCGCTGCTGCACACGGCGGCCACCGAAAGTTCCTACCTCGACCTGCGGGCGCAGGTGCGGCCGGTCGCGATGCTGTCCGTCGGGTACGTGCTGTTCGCCACCTTCGTCGTCGGCTGGGCCCTCTACGTGATCGTGCCAGACATGCCGCTGACCGCGGCCCTGGTCTTCGGGGCGGTGGTGGCGCCCCCGGACGCGGTCGCGGCGACGGCGGTGGCCCGACGGGTGGGGCTGCCCTCGCGGATCACCACGATCCTCCAGGGCGAGTCCCTGCTGAACGACGCGACCGCGATCACCGCCTACCGGGTGGCCCTGGCCGCCGCGGTCGGCGAGGGCGCGACCTGGGCCGGGGGCATCGGCGAGTTCCTGCTCGCGGCGGTCGGCGGTGTTGTGGTGGGCCTGCTGCTGATGGCGCCGATCCACTGGCTGCGCACGCACGTGAAGGAAGCCCTGCCGCAGAACACGCTGTCCTTGCTGACCCCCTTCGTCGCGTACGCCGTCGCCGAGCAGGTGCACGCCTCCGGCGTCCTCGCCGTCGTGGTCGTCGCGCTCTACCTGGGGCACCGCGCGTGGGAGGTCGATTTCGCCACGCGACTACAGGAGGAAGCGGTCTGGAAGATGGTCGCCTTCGTCCTGGAGTCGGCGGTGTTCGCTCTGATCGGACTGCAGCTGCCGGTGGTGCTCAGGGGGCTCGGGGAGTACGAGGGTGTGGAAGCCGCCTGGTACGCGTTCGCCGTCTTCCTGGTGGTCGTCGCCGCCCGGTTCGTCTGGGTGTACCCGGCGGCCTTCCTGCCGCGGCTGCTGTCGGCCCGGATCCGGGGCCGGGAGGAGAGCCTCACGTGGAAGGGGCCGTTCGTCGTCGCCTGGGCCGGGATGCGGGGCGTGGTCTCACTGGCCATCGCCTTCTCGATCCCGCTCACGATGCACGACGGCGAGGAGCCCTTCCCGCAGCGCAACCTCATCCTCTTCCTGACCTTCACGACGGTCATCGGGACCCTGGTCGTGCAGGGCCTGACCCTGCCCCCGCTGATCCGGCTGCTGAAGTTCCCCGGGCGGGACGCGCAGACCGAGACGCTCGCCGAGGCCAACGCCCAGGCGCAGGCTTCCCGGGCCGCCGAGCGGCGCCTGGACGAGCTCCTCACCGACGAGCGCAACGCCCTGCCCGCCCCGCTCGCCGACCGGCTGCGCACCGTCCTGGAGCGCCGCCGCAACGCCGTCTGGGAGCGGCTCGGGCAGGCCAACCCGATCACCGGGGAGTCCGTGGACGACACCTACCGGCGACTGTCGCGGGAGATGATCGCCGCCGAGCGCGAGGTGTTCGTCAAGCTCCGGGACGGCCGCTACATCGACGACGAGATGCTGCGGACCCTGTTGCGCAGGCTCGACCTGGAGGAGGCGGCGGCCTTCCGGGAGGCGGCGTGACGACGGAAGCGGTGCCTCAGGAAAGGGGCCTCAGGGAAGGGGTGCCTCAGGGTAGGAGCTGCCTCAAGGGAAGGGACGGCCGGTGACCACGGCCGCCACCGCCGTCCCGCGCGGGAAGGCGCCTTCACCGGCCAGGGTGATGAGTGCGTACAGCAGCTTCGCGACATACAGACGTTCGACGGGCAGGCCGTGCCGGTGCTCGAAGTCCGTCGCGAAGGCGTCGAGCTCGGCGGGCACGCGCGCGTAGCCGCCGAAGTGGAAGCGGTCGTCCATGCTCCAGGTGCCGCGCCGGCCACCGAAGGCCGCACGCTGCAGCGCTTCCGTCCCGGCGGTCAGGAAGCCGCCCCTGAGCACCGGCACGCCCAGGGCGCGCTGGCCGGGAGCGAGACCGGCGGCCAGCCCCGCGAGCGTGCCGCCGGTGCCGCAGGCCACGGCGACGGCCTCGGCGTGGCCGCGCAGTTCGACGCCGAGCGCCCGGCAGCCTCGCACGGCGTCGGTGTTGCTGCCGCCCTCGGGGACGACGTACGCCTCCTCGGCGTCCGCCGCGCGCAGGACGCCGGCCAGGGTCCGCGGCTCGGACTTGCGGCGGTACGTCGCCCTGTCGACGAAGTGCAGGCGCATGCCGTCGGCCGTGCAGCGGGCCAGTGAGGGGTTGAGGGGCCGGCCGGCCAGCTCGTCGCCGCGTACGACACCGACCGTGGGGATGCCGAGCAGCCGGCCGGCCGCGGCCGTCGCGCGCAGATGGTTGGACCAGGCTCCTCCGAAGGTGACGACGGTACGGCCGGCCGCGGTGGTCAGGTTCGGCGCGAGCTTGCGCCACTTGTTGCCGATCAGCTCCGGGTGGATCAGATCGTCCCGCTTCAGCAGCAGCCGCACGCCCCGGCGCTCGAACCGGCCGTCCACGACCTCCTGCACCGGCGAGGGGAGCCGGGGGTGCAGCGCGGCGAGTCCGGGGGTGTCGGGGCTGGTCACCGGGTCATTGTCACCCGGGAGTGGAGGAGGGGGTTCGCGGCTGACGCGATTCTCTGCGGCCGGGCTCCCGATCCCGGGCCGATCCACGATCCCGGGCCCAGTCACGGGCCCTCCCGGGCCAGGACGCGGGCGCTTTCGAACGCCGTAACGGGCCCCCTCTGCCCAGAAGCGCAAAGATCCATTCCCGCTCTTTCGTGTAATAGCACCGCGACGCCGAGTGAGGAAGGCTTGCCCGTGCACATCGATGCCCGAGGCATATGGGCGTCGGTCACAACCGGGAGGGCAGTTCTCTATGTCGGTAGGCGAAGAGGTCCGCACGGAGCAGACCAAGCCGCAGCAGAGTCTCGGCACGGCGGCCGCGCGGAACCTGGCCACCACGACCAAGTCCGTGCCACAGATGCAGGAGATCAGCTCCCGCTGGCTGCTGCGGATGCTGCCGTGGGTCGACATCCAGGGTGGTACGTACCGGGTGAACCGGCGGCTGACGTTCGCAGTGGGCGACGGCCGGCTGACGTTCGTCAAGACCGGCGACCGTGTCGAGATCATCCCCGCGGAGCTGGGCGAGCTGCCGGCGCTGCGGTCGTACGAGGACGAGGAGGTGCTCTTCGAGATCGCCCGCCGCTGCGAGCAGCGGGAGATCCCGGCGGGCGATGTGATCGCCTCGTTCGGCAGCCCGGCCGACGAGGTGTACCTCCTGGCGCACGGCAGGGTGGAGAAGGTCGGCACGGGACCGTACGGGGACGACGAGTCCCTCGGAGTCCTCGCCGACGGCTCCTACTTCGGCGACGACGCGCTGCTGAACGAGGACGCGATCTGGGAGTACACGGCCCGCGCCCTCACCGCGTGCACCGTGCTCGTGCTGCCCCGCCAGGAGTTCGAGCAGATCGCGGAGCGCTCGGACACCCTGCGCGAACACCTCCAGCAGCGCCGCTCGATCCCCTCGCAGCGCTCCAACAAGTACGGCGAGAAGGAGATCGACCTCTCCTCCGGGCACTCCGGCGAGCCGGACATCCCGCACACCTTCGTCGACTACGAGGCCCGGCCCCGTGAGTACGAACTGAGCGTCGCCCAGACCGTGCTGCGCATCCACACGCGCGTGGCCGACCTCTACAACCAGCCCATGAACCAGACCGAGCAGCAGATCCGGCTGACAGTCGAGGCGCTGAAGGAGCGCCAGGAGCACGAGCTCATCAACAACCGCGACTTCGGGCTCCTGCACAACTGCGAGTACGACCAGCGGATCCAGCCGCACGACGGCGTGCCCAGCCCGGACGACATGGACGAGCTGCTCAGCAGGCGCCGCGGCACCAAGATGCTCCTCGCCCACCCGCGCGCCATCTCCGCGTTCGGCCGTGAGCTCAACAAGCGCGGGCTGGTTCCCGAGACCATCGACATGGCCGGCAACCGCATCCCGACCTGGCGCGGTGTGCCGATCTTCCCGTGCAACAAGATCCCGGTCTCGGACGCCCGTACGACGTCCATCATCGCCCTGCGTACCGGCGAGGCCGACCAGGGCGTCATCGGTCTGCGTGCCTCCGGCATCCCCGACGAGATCGAGCCGAGCCTGTCGGTGCGCTTCATGGGCATCAACGAACAGGCCATCATCAAATACCTGGTCACGGCCTACTACTCGGCCGCGGTGCTGGTACCGGACGCGCTCGGCGTCCTGGAGAACGTCGAGATCGGCCGCTGGCAGTGACGCTCCCTGTATGCCGGCCGTGTCCCCGCCCGTCAGGGCGGGTACATCCTCGGAGTACGGGCCCAGCGGCAGCGCCCCCGTCCGCTCATTCTCCGAGGCGGTCCCATGGGTGAGTCCCTCACCGAATCCAGGACGAAGACCGCGTTGCCCGCCCCCGGTGGGCAGCGCGGCGCCGAGCCCCGGCAGGCGGCCGGGGCTGCGGAAAGGCGGGTGCCCATCGGGACGCAGCGGGACGGCGGGCCGGCACCGGCCGAAGGGCACGAGGCGGTCATGCTGCTGGAGCGGGCCCGGGCAGAGGTCGACCCGGTGCTGCGGGCCGCGCTCGGCTCGCTGCCCGGGCCGATGCGCCGGATCGCGCAGTACCACTTCGGCTGGGAACAGGCCGACGGCACCCCGGCGGAGGGGGGCTCCGGCAAGGCGATCCGGCCCGCGCTGGTCCTCGCGGCGGCGGCAGCCCTCGGCGGGCCCGAGGCGCGGGCGGGGGCGGCCCGGGCGGCCGCCGCGGTGGAGCTCGTCCACAACTTCACACTGCTGCACGACGACGTGATGGACCGGGACGCCACCCGCCGTCACCGGCCCACCGTGTGGTCCGTGTTCGGCGACGCCGACGCGATCCTCGCCGGGGACACCCTGCAGGCTCTGGCGCTGCGGCTGCTCGCCCAGGATCCGCACCCGGCGTCCCGGGCCGCCGCCGCCCGGCTCGCGGACTGCGTGGTCGAACTGTGCGCGGGGCAGCACGCGGACACGGCCATGGAGCGGTGCGCCCCCAGTGAGGTCACGCTCGACGAGGTGCTCGCCATGGCGGAGGCCAAGACGGGCGCCCTGCTCGGGAGCGCCTGCGCGATCGGCGGCCTGTACGCGGGCGCCTCGGACGAGGAAGTGGCGGCGCTGGACGCGTTCGGCCGGGAGGCCGGGCTCGCCTTCCAGCTCATCGACGACGTCATCGGCATATGGGGTGACCCGCGCCGCACCGGCAAGCCCGCCGGTGCCGACCTGGCCGCCCGGAAGAAGTCGCTGCCGGTGGTGGCGGCCTTCGCCTCCGGCACACCGGCGGCGGCCGAACTCGCCGAACTGTACGTACGCCCCAGCGAGAAGGAGGACCTGGACCACATCGCCCTGACCGTGGAGCGCGCGGGTGGCCGTGACTGGGCTCAGGGCCAGGCTGCCGACCGCATGGCCCGTGCGATGCAGCAGCTGGCCCGAGCGGTGCCGGACCCGGAGACGGCGGGCGGCCTGCTGGCCCTCGCCGAGTTCGTGACACGGCGCAGCAGTTGACGGCCGACGCTAGTGGACGGCTCGCAGCAGCAGCCGGCCCGCAGCGGTTGGCGGCCTGCGGCAGTTGTCGGCCGACGGCAGTCAACGGCTGCAGTGGTGGCCCGCCGAGAACAGCCGTCGGCCGCCGGTGGCCGATGACCGACCGCAGCTGACGGCTGTCAGCGCCGATGGCCCACCGCAGCTGACGGCCGCCAGAAGTCGATGACCGGCAGGAGTCGACGGCCGGCAGGAGTCGACGGCCGGCAAGTCGGCGATGGGCTGCACCAGTGACGTCCCTTCGGGCGACCGAAGGGCAGGATCCCGGAGCGCCGGGGCCGTGCGGCTCCTGACCCCGCACGGTCACCGGCCTCCGGTCGGCGGGTCCCGCACTGCCCCACGGTGTGCGGGGCCCGCCCTCTTCGCGCATCGGTCGACTTTGGGCAAATGTTCGATCGAATCCCGCCAAGATCTTGCGCGCACCCCTCCGCAAAGGCCAACCCCCCTACGATCAACGCCCGTCGGGACGAGCGAAGGGGCGGGGCATGGGTGTGGCCATCCGGACGGCGGGCGAAGGGGACCGGGAGCTGATCGTCCGGCTTCTGGACGAGGCGTTCCAGGACGACCCCGTAAGCGGCTGGGTGTTCCCCGGCGCGGAGGACCGCCGTGCCAAGCACCCCGGGCTCATGGCCGCCTTCACCGACATCGTGCTCGCGGCCGGCCGTATCGACGTCACGGAGGACGGCTCGGCCTGCGCGCTGTGGCTCTCCGTGCCCGCAGGCGAGGGTCACGACGACCATGACGCCGAGGACGAAGGACCGGCCCAGGTGCGGGAGGCCGTCGACCCGGACAACGAGCGCATTGAGAGGATCGGCCGGCTGACGGCCGCCATCCATCCCACCGGGCGGGCCCACGAGTACCTGTGGATGATCGGTGTGGCCCCCGGCCGCCAGGGCGAGGGCCTCGGCACCGCGCTCGTCGAGGCCGTCCTCGACCGCTGCGACCGTGAGGGGCTGCCCGCCTACCTGGAGGCCAGCAACGCCCGCAGCCGCAAACTGTACGAGCGCCTCGGCTTCGAGCCCGCCGGCCCGGTCCTCGACCTGCCGGACGGCCCGTCGATGTGGCCCATGTGGCGCGAGCCCAGGCCGCAGCGACCCGCCCGGGCCCTGTAGCGGGAGTGACCTCGGGGGTTCCGTCCCGCCCGGCCTCCTCCGGCAGGATCGTCGCCACGATCCGCGCCACCGGCCCGTACGGCACGCCCACCCCGGGACAGGGCGCCCACCAGCACGCCCGGCTGGGTCGGATGCTCCAGCGAGCAGCCCGAGCATGGCCGGATAGGGCACGGGCGACGGACTCCTCACAGCCGGGGAGCCCGGCCGTGCGGTAAAACTCCATGGACTCCATGAGGTCGTGCCTGAAGGCCGTGACCAGCGAGCGGTCCTTTCCTTCGGCCGGGACATCAGGTCGGCGACCTGCCGGGGTCGGGCGCGAGCCGTACGTGCACGCGGGTGCCGATCTGGCACACGCGGGTCGGCGCGTCCGGTGACGTAGTCGGAGGCGGTGCCGCAGGTACTCCGGCCTCCCCGCCCGCCGCGCGGAACGTCAGCCCGCGCGCCCCACGCGCGCGATCAACCTCGACGACGACGACGGCGGCGTCGGCGTCGGCGTCGGCGTCGGCGAGCGTGGCCGGGTGCCGGGGTGCCGATCACGCGGAGCCCCTTCTCTCACTTTCGCCGGGCGCCGTAAAACCCTTGCGACCACTACGAGAGAAGTACTACAACTGAAGTCGTTACAGTGGCAGCGCCTACGGAAAGAGACCGGCTTGCGAAAGCTCACGTATTACATCGCTTGTTCCCTCGACGGCTTCATCGGCGACCCGGGCGGCGACGGATCGGCGATGGTCCGTTTCGTCGACGAGGAGTTCCTCGCCTTCCTCAAGGCGGAATATCCGGAGACCGTACCCACCCACGGCCGCCGGGCCCTCGGCTTCGACGACCTGCCGAACAGACGGTTCGACACCATCATCCAGGGGCGGGGCAGCTACGACCTGGCCTTGAAGGAAGGCAACACCAGCCCCTACGCCCATCTGCGCGAGTACGTCGCCTCCAGCACCCTGACGGAGTCGCCCGACCCGAACGTGGAGATCATCGCGGACGACCTGGTCGGCAAGGTCCGCGAACTGAAGGCGGAGGAGGGAGACTTCGGCATCTACCTGTGCGGCGGCTCGAAGGTCGCCGGTGAGCTGCTCGACGAGATCGACGAGCTCGTCATCAAGACCTACCCCCTGGTGTACGGCTCGGGCATGCCGATGTTCGCCGCGGGGTTCGCGCTCTCGGAGTTCACTTTGGAGTCGGCGCGCACGTTCGGCAACGGCGCTGTGGTGCGCGTGTACAGCAGGAAGCGCTGAGCCCTCGACCGGCCTACTCTGAGGAGATGGGCAGCGAAGAAGCCGTCTGTCCCGGCTGCGGACAGTCAGTGGAAACGGTCGTCCGGCGTCACAAGACGCTGGGCGCCTGGGTCCCGCGCTGGGTGGCGGGCCCGTGCCGCAACCCCGAGTGCGGGGACCGCGACGCGGAAGACGCCGACAGCGGCCACACCGTCGAAGGCACTCGCCGCGGGCAAGCCTCCGCGGCCCCCGGGAAAGCCGCCCCGCCCGCCACGCCCAAGCCTGACCCGGCCCGCGGAGAAAGCGCCGCGAAAAACTCCTGAGCCCGTGTCGAGATGCGCGGCCCGGCTCCGACGTCCCCTGTGAAGAGCCGCCCACCGGGGTGGCGAGAGCCGAAGGAGCGGACTGATGAAGTACCTGGTCATGGTGCAGGGCACGCAGGCGGACTACGAAGCCATGCGCGGCAAGGCGTCGGCGAACTCCCCGGCCTGGAGCGCGGAGGAGTTGCAGGCCATGTTCGCCTACATGGGTGCCATCAACAACGACCTGGCCGAGACGGGCGAGCTCGTCGACGGACAGGGCCTGGCCGAGCCGGCGCAGAGCCGGCACGTCACCCTCGGTGACGACGGCAAGGCCGTGATCACCGACGGGCCGTACGGCGAGACCAAGGAGCTGCTGGCCGGCTACTGGGTCCTGGAGTGCGAGAGCCTGGAGCGGGTCACGGAGATCGCCGACCGTGTCGCCCGCTGCCCCCAGCCGGCCGGCGCACCCGACTACCCGGTCGTGATCCGTCCGATCATGGACGGTTCCGGGGACATCTGAGGGCCGGGCCGACGCCGAGGGACGCGCCGGTGAGAAACGCACCCGAGATCGAGGACCTGCTGCGCGGCAACGCGCCGCAGGTCCTCGGTGCGCTGGTCAGACGGTACGGGCACTTCGACGCCGCCGAGGACGCCGTACAGGAGGCGCTGCTCGCGGCTGCCGCGCAGTGGCCCTCCGCGGGTGTGCCCGGCAATCCGCGCGGCTGGCTGATCAAGGTCGCCTCGCGGCGGCTCACCGACGCCCTGCGCAGCGATCAGGCCCGGCGGCAGCGCGAGGAACGGGCAGCCGCGCTCACACCCCGGGACGCCTTCACGGCGCCGCCGCCCGGTGAGCGGGCGCCCCGCGAGGACGACACACTCTCGCTGCTGTTCCTGTGCTGTCATCCGGACCTGTCGCCGCCCGCCCAGATCGCGCTCACGCTGCGTGCCGTGGGAGGTCTGACCACGGCGGAGATCGCCCGGGCCTATCTGGTCCCGGAGGCGACGATGGCGCAGCGCGTCAGCCGGGCCAAGCAGAAGGTGCGGGGCGTGCGCTTCGGCCGCCCGGACCGCTGGGAGCAGCGGCTGCCGTCCGTCCTGCAGACCCTCTACCTGATCTTCAACGAGGGCTACACCGCCACCTCCGGCGCCGTGCTGCAGCGCCGCGACCTCGCGGGCGAGGCCGTGCGGCTGGCCCGGACCGTCCACCGGCTGCTGCCCGGTGACTGCGAGGTGGCCGGTCTGCTCGCGCTGATGCTGCTCACCGACGCCCGGCGTGACGCGCGCAGCGGTCCGCACGGCGAGCTGATCCCCCTCGACGAGCAGGACCGCGGCCGCTGGGACCGGGCCGCGATCGAGGAGGGCGTCGAGCTGGTCACCCGGGCCCTGTCCATGGGCCGCCCGGGGCCGTTCCAGCTGCGGGCCGCCATCGCCGCCGTGCACGACGAGGCATCCTCCCCGGAGTCGACCGACTGGGCCGAGATCCTGGGCCTGTACGACGTCCTCGTCGGCCTGGTCCCCGGCCCGGTCGAACGCCTCAACCGCGCGGTCGCGGTCGCCATGGTCCACGGCCCGCGCGCAGGCCTGACCGAGGTGGACGCCCTGGCCGACGAGTTGAAGGGCCACCGCCTGAACGCCGTACGAGGCCATCTCCTGGAGCGCGCGGGCGAGCCCGAAGCCGCCCGGGCCGCCTACGAGTCGGCCGCCGCGCAGACCCTCAGCCTGCCCGAACAGCGCTATCTCCGGGCCCGGGCGGCACGGTTGAGCCACTAGCCACTAGCCACTAGCCACTAGCCACTAGCCACTAGCGTGTGGGACATGGGCGCACCGGGGGAGCGGCGTCGCACCGTGTGGCGCAGGGTGGTGATCGCGTGGGTGCTGGTCGTGGCCGTCGCGGGCGGGTTGACGCTGTGGATGCAGGGCGCGGCAGAGCCTCGGGGGCCGTACGTCTGGGAGCAGACGAAGCCCGACGAGACACCGGACCTGCCGCCTTGCCCGTCGCCGCCTGAGGAAGCCGGGGCCGCCGACTGCGCGTACGGTACCTGGACCGGGGGCTCCTGACGGATCGTCGCGGCGTAGCCCCCTAGCCGCGCAGCCCGCCCGTCTCCGGGTCCCGGGTCGTCAGGCAGTACGTGCCGCCCGCCGGGTCGCGCATCACCGTCCAGCCGGAGAAGCCGGCCACGAAGACGGCCCCGAGTTCCTCGTGCCGCGCCCGGGTCGCCGCGACGTCCGCGCAGGCGAGGTCGAGGTGGGCGGCGGCCGGGCGCCCCTCGCCGAGGCGTTGCAGCAGCAGACGGACCGGCAGGCCGGGCGGCGGCTTGACCACGTGGAACTCCGGGAGGGAGCCCGGCAGCGACTCCCAGCCGTCGAGCAGCGCGCTCCAGAAAGCGACTTCCGTGCCGTAGGCCGAGGCCGGGACGTCCAGGCACACCTGGTCGAGCCGGCTGCCCCGCACCACACCCGGCCGTGAGGCCTGCCCGCGCCAGGGGTCCGCGCAGAACAGCTGCCCGCCGGGCGAGCGCAGCACGACGAGCGACCCGAGGTCGGCCGCCACACTCGCGCCGAGCCGTACCGCGGCGGCGGCGAACTCCGGTACGTCGTCCACACAGAAGTCGATGTGCGCACCACCCGGGCCCGGACCGACCGCCTGCACCTTCAGGCACGCGTCGGCGCCGTCGGGGAGCAGGGTGACGAACTCGTCGTGTTCCCCGCGCGGTTCGGACAGGCGGGTGTCCGTGACCGCCGTCCAGAAGTCGCAGGCGGCGCCGAAGGCCTCACGCGGGCGGTCGATGAAGGCGTATGTCCAGCTGATCCTCATGGGCGCGATCGTAGAGGGCACGCGTCGCCGCCACCCGCGTGAACCTTGACCGGCCTTTGCCGCACCGTTCCCCGTCCATTGGCCTGCGCTTGTTTGCATTCAGGAATGGACCACATCACGTTCCTCGTGGCGGTCGTCATCGTCACGGCACTCGCCTTCGACTTCACCAACGGATTCCACGACACGGCGAACGCGATGGCCACGTCCATCGCCACCGGCGCGCTCGCTCCCCGTACGGCGGTCCTGATCAGCGGTGTCCTCAACGTCGTCGGTGCCTTCCTGTCCACGGAGGTCGCCAAGACCGTCTCGGGCGGCATCGTGGACGACACCCTCGTCTCCCCGGGCATGATCTTCGCGGGGCTGGTCGGCGCGATCCTGTGGAATCTGCTGACCTGGCTGGTCGGTCTCCCTTCGAGCTCCTCGCACGCCCTGTTCGGCGGGCTGATCGGGGCCGTGTGGGTCGGGGCGGGCAGCCACGGCGTCAACTTCGACAAGGTCGTCGAGAAGGTGCTGGTGCCGGCGGTCGCCTCCCCGGTCGTGGCCGGTGTCGCCGCGCTGCTCGCCACCTACCTCGCCTACCGGCTCACCGACCGGGCCCGCAAGGACTCCGTCACCAAGGGCTTCCGCATCGGCCAGATCGCCTCCGCCTCGCTGGTCTCCCTCGCCCACGGCACGAACGACGCGCAGAAGACCATGGGCGTCATCACCCTCACCCTGATCTCGGCCGGCGCGCTCAGCCACGACGCAGGGCCGCCCCTGTGGGTCATCGTCTCCGCGGGCCTCGCCATCGGCCTCGGCACCTACCTCGGCGGCTGGCGGATCATCCGCACCATGGGCAAGGGCCTCACCGAGATCCAGTCGCCGCAGGGCTTCGCCGCCGAGACCGCCTCCACGACCGTCATCCTGACCTCCGCCCACCTCGGATTCGCCCTGTCCACCACCCAGGTGGCCTCGGGCAGCATCCTCGGTGCGGGTCTCGGCCGCCGACTCGCGGAGGTCCGCTGGGGCGTCGCGGGCCGGATGGCGGTCGCCTGGATGGTCACCCTGCCCGCCGCCGCACTGGTCGGGGGTCTGGCCGCCGCGGTCGTGCAGCACGGCGGGGACGCCGGTACGGCGGTCGTCGCGCTGGTCGGCGCGGCCCTCGCCGCGGGCATCGTGGTCATCTCACGCCGCAACCCGGTGCACGCGCACAACGTCAACGACGCACAGGAAGTCACCATCCACACCGAGCCGCCGGCCACGGTCGGCACGGCCGCCTGAGCGACGGGAAGTCGGACATGCATCTGGACTGGACCGCACTCGGCCAGGTCGCCGCGGTGAGCGTCGGCGCCACCGTCGCCGTGGTCGTCGTCTTCGCCCTCGGCGTCCTCGGCCTCGCCCGGCTGGAGGGCACGCGCGCACAGCGGGGCGGCACTTTCGCCCTCGGCCTCACGCAGGCCACCCTGTGCTTCCTCGCCTGCACGGCCGTGGTGGCGTACGGGATCTATCTGATCGTCCCTCAGTTCCACTAGTGGCCGGCTCATCGTGGTGCTGATCGGTATCTGGCGAAGCCACAACGCCAAAAAGGGAACCGGAGGGCCGGGGGAGTAGCGACGCGGCTCTGCCCGGCAGGTGACGACGGTGGGCCCCGTACCCGGTAACGGATACGGGGCCCACCGTCTTCTCTTGCACCGGTAGACGGCCTGACCAGCGGAAATCGAAGGTCAGGCGACCTAGAGGAAGACTCAAGCCTTCTTGGTCTCCCAGAAGATCTTGTCGATCTGGGCGATGTAGTCCAGCGCCTTCTGGCCGGTGGCCGGGTCCGTCGAGCCCTTGGCGGCCGAGAGGGCCTTCAGGGTGTCGTTGACCAGCTGGTGCAGCTCCGGGTACTTCTCGAAGTGCGGGGGCTTGAAGTAGTCGCTCCAGAGCACCGAGACGTGGTGCTTGGCGAGCTCGGCACGCTGCTCCTTGATGACGGTGGCGCGTGCCTGGAAGTGCGGGTCGTCGTTGGCGGCCATCTTGTCCTGCACGGCCTTCACCGACTCCGCCTCGATGCGGGCCTGGGCGGGGTCGTACACACCGCAGGGAAGGTCGCAGTGCGCACTGACCTTGACCTTGGGGGCAAACAGGCGGGAAAGCATGGAGCATTCCTTCCTCGTGATCGTCTTCTCACAGGGGACATTACTCCGTGAGGGACGGCTTTTGGCGGGTGCCCCCATGGGCTTAGGACAAAAGTCCGGGGTGAGACTGAGACTGGTGGACGAAGAACCGGGGAGGTGCCGGGTGATGCCGGAGCTGTCGCAGGAGTCCGAGCGGGGGAGGCCCGCCCCGCCCTTCGGGGTCGCCGAGGTGACCGGGCCGTCCATGGTGCCCACGCTGTACCACGGGGACCGGCTCCTGGTGCACTACGGGGCCCGGGTCAGGCCTGGGGACGTCGTCGTGCTGCGGCACCCGTTCCAGCAGGACCTGCTGGTGGTCAAGCGGGTCGCCCAGCGGCGCGAGAGCGGCTGGTGGGTGCTCGGGGACAACGCGTACGCCGGCGGCGACAGCACCGACTACGGCGTCGTGCCCGACGACCTGGTGCTGGGGCGGGTCCGGTTCCGCTACCGGCCGCGCAGGCCCGGCCGGCGGTCGCCCTGGGCGCTGCTGGGCTGGGTGCTGTCGGCCGCCAGGCCGGTCTTCTCCGACCGGTCGGCCGCCAGGCGTTTGCGGGCCCGGTAGGCCGCCACGTTGGCGCGGGTCGCGCAGCGGTCGGAGCAGTAGCGCCGGGAGCGGTTGGTGGAGGTGTCGAGGTAGGCGTTGCGGCAGGGCGGCGCCTCGCACAGGCCGAGCCGGTCCACGCCGTACTCGGTCAGGTGGAACGCCAGGCCCATCGCCGCGATCGCCGCGTAGCCCGCGGTGGCGTTCGACGGATGGTCCGCCAGGTGCATGTGCCACAGGGGGCTGCCGTCGTCGTCACGGAAGTCGTGCCCGGAGATCTGCGGGCTGACCGGGAACTCCAGCAGCAGCGAATTCAGCAGGTCGACGGCGAGCCTCTCGTCGCCCGAGTCGGCCGCCTCGAAGACCGCGCGCAGCCGGGCCCGGACCGAGCGGAAGCGGGTCACGTCCGCGTCGGTGGCGCGGCGGGCCGCCGACTGGCTGGGCCCGAACAGATCGCGGACGGCCTCGACCGACGTCAGGGCGTCCTTGCCCCGGGCCGGTTCGTCGGTGTTGACGAGGCGCACGGCGTAGTCCGAGTAATAGGCCAGTTCCACTTGTAGTCCTTACGGAGGGGCTGGGGTGTCGTGAGCGCGCACTTGTAACAGCTGATGATGCTTCCAGGGTATTACGAGGGAGGGGCCCGATGACGGACGCCGACATCACGACGGCCACCGCCGACCGGCACGCCCGGCAGGAGAGCCGGAACCGGCAGCAGGAGTGGTACCTGCCCGACCGCGAGGAGCGGTTCCGGTGAAGCCGCCGCACGACGCGTACGACGCTGTCCTGACCGCGACGGCCCTGCACTGGCTGCACCGGGAGCCCCTCGCGGACCTCTACGGCCGGGTCGCGGGACTCGTCCGCGGCGGCGGTCTCTTCATGGACGCGGACCACATGATCGACGAGTCGACGCCCCGGATCAACGCGGCGGAGCGGGAACAGCGGCACGCCCGCATGGATCAGGCCAAGCGGAACGGCACCCTCGGCCGGGCCGAGTGGTGGCAGTTCGCCGCGAAGGTCCCGGTCCTCGCGCAGCCCACGGCCCGGCGCTACGAGATCTACGGCGAACACGCGGACGGCGCGTGCCGTCGGCGGCGTGGCACGCGAGCGTGCTGCGGGAGTAGGGATTCGGCGAGGCCAGGCCGGTGTGGTGCCCGCTCTCGGACACCCTGCCGCCGGCCCTGAAGCAGTACACACGACGGGGGCGGTACGGAGATCCCGTACCGCCCCCTCGCCGTGCGTGCCGTCAGAGCACCTTGGACAGGAACGACTTCGTCCGCTCGTGCTGCGGGTTCGTCAGCACCTCGCGCGGGTGACCGGATTCGACCACCACACCGCCGTCCATGAAGACCAGGCTGTCGCCCACCTCGCGGGCGAAGCCCATCTCGTGGGTGACGACGATCATCGTCATGCCGGACTCGGCCAGGTCGCGCATGACGTCCAGGACGTCACCCACCAGCTCCGGGTCGAGCGCCGAGGTTGGCTCGTCGAACAGCATCAGCTTCGGGTCCATGGCCAGGGCCCGGGCGATGGCGACGCGCTGCTGCTGGCCGCCGGAGAGCTGGGAGGGGTAGGTGCCCGCCTTGTCGGCCAGGCCGACCCGGTCCAGCAGCTCCAGGGCGCGCGTGCGGGCCTCGCTCCTGCTCACGCCCTTGACCTGGACCGGCGCCTCCATGACGTTCTCCACGGCCGTCATGTGCGGGAACAGGTTGAAGCGCTGGAAGACCATGCCGATGTCCCGGCGCTTGACGGCGACCTCGCTGTCCTTCAGCTCGTAGAGCTTGTCGCCCTTCTGCCGGTAGCCGACCAGCTCGCCGTCGACGTACAGGCGGCCGGCGTTGATCTTCTCCAGGTGGTTGATGCACCTGAGGAAGGTCGACTTGCCGGAGCCGGAGGGGCCGATGAGGCAGAACACCTCGCCGGACTTCACCTCCAGGTCGATTCCCTTGAGGACCTCTACGGGGCCGAAGGACTTGTGGACGCCCTCGGCCTTGACCATGGCGGTCATGCGGTGCCTCCCGTCGACGCCGAGCGGTTGGACAGGGACAGCAGGTTCGCCTTGATCTTCTGGAACGGCGTGTTCGGGAGCGAACGGCTGGAGCCACGCGCGTAGTACCGCTCCAGGTAGTACTGGCCGATGCTGAACACCGAGGTCAGCAGCAGGTACCAGGCAGCCGCCAGGAACAGCATCTCGGCCGGCGCACCGGAGGTCTGGCCGATGTCCTGGGCAGCGCGGAGCAACTCGGGATACTGGACGACCGAGACCAGCGAGGTCGTCTTCAGCATGTTGATGACCTCGTTACCCGTCGGCGGCACGATCACACGCATCGCCTGCGGGATGACGATCCGGCGCAGCGTCTTGGCGTGGCTCATGCCCAGCGCGTGCGACGCCTCGGTCTGGCCCTCGTCGACCGAGAGCAGGCCGGCCCGGCAGATCTCCGCCATGTACGCGGCCTCGTTCAGGCCGAGGCCCAGCAGCGCCGTCAGGAACGGGGTCATGAAGTCCGACCACTCGTCCTTGTAGAACGGCCCGAGGTTGATGTACTCGAAGACCAGGCCCAGGTTGAACCAGACGATCAGCTGGACCAGGACCGGGGTGCCGCGGAAGAACCAGATGTAGAACCACGCGATCGACGAGGTCACCGGGTTCTTCGACAGCCGCATCACGGCGAGCAGGACGCCGCCGATGATGCCGATCGCCATGGACAGGACGGTCAGCAGCAGCGTCTTGCCGACGCCGTTCAGGATGCGGTCGTCGAAGAAGTAGTCCGGGATCGCGTCCCAGTTGATCTTGCCCTGGGAGAACGCGTAGACGACCCCGACCAGCAGGGCGATGGCGACGACGGCGGACACGTACCGCCCGTAGTGCCGGACCGGGATGGCCTTGATGGCCTCCGGTCCGGCCGGGGGCGTGTCAGCCGGCGTCTTGTCGATGTCAACAGTCACGGGTGTTGCCTTTCAGTGCCGCTAGGGCGCGGTCACTTGCCGCCGTTGATGGTGGCTTCCTGCACGGAGCCGTCCGTGACGCCCCACTTCTTCATGATCTTGTCGTACTCGCCGTTCTTGATGACGGCGTCCAGCGCGGCCTTGAGAGCGTCACGCAGCTGCGTCTGGTTCTTGGCGACCGCGATGCCGTACGGGGCGGCCTCGACCTGCTCGCCGACCAGCTCGAAGTCCTTGCCGCCACCGGAGGTCTTCACCGCGTAGGCGGCGACCGGGAAGTCGGACGAGCCGGCGTCGGCGCCGCCCGCGCGCAGGCGGGTCTGGGCCTGCTGGTCGTTGTCGAAGGGCTCGATGGCGATCTTCTTGCCGGCCGGGCACTTCTTCGACTCGGCCTTGGCGAGGTCCTCCGAGACCGTGCCGCGCTGCAGCACGATCTTCTTGCCGCACAGGTCGGACCAGGTCTTGATGCCCTGGTCGTCGCCCTGCTTGGTGTAGATCGAGACACCGGCGGTGAAGTAGTCCACGAAGTCGACGCCCTCGCCGACCTTCTTGCCGGTGTCGGAGTCGATGCCCTCCTGGCGGTCCTTGGTGTCGGTCATCGCGGACATGGCGATGTCGTACCGCTTGGAGCGCAGACCCGTGATCAGCGTGTCGAAGGTGCCGTTCTCGAACTGGAAGTCGACCCCGAGCTGCTTGCCCATGGCAGCGGCGAGGTCCGGGTCGATACCGACCGTCTTGCCCGAGCTGTCCTTGAACTCGACCGGGGCATAAGCGATGTCCGAACCGACCTTGATGACACCCTTGTCGCGGATGGCCTGCGGCAGCTTGTCGGCGAGCGGGGCCGAGGCCGCGGTGTCGCTCGAGCCGGTGTCCTTGGTCTGGTCACCGCATCCGGTGAGCATCAGCGCGCCTGCGACCGCGATCGCACCGACCGCTGCTAGCCGGGAGTGCGCGGCGGTCGTACGACGGGTGGAGCTTGCGGTCATGGTGGGTTCCTCCGGCGGATGGGTGGAGTTGCCGATGGGGCGGGCCGCAGCCGATGGGTTCGGAGCGGCCGTGGCACGCCGAAGGGTTCGGCAGTGCCGTGGGTCGACGAGAGCACACCTCTTCGAGTGTCGCGACCTCGTGTGATTACGGCATCTTGCCATTCGGACTGCGGCATTCTGGGGGCCAGCCATGTCAAAATCGGATAACGGGCGACCCCCGAACCGCACCACTCCGGTACATCACGGCCGGACCTTCTATGGGAATCAACCCTTCCGGCCGGAAGATCTGCGGTAAATCCCGGGATTTCGATACGGGGGTCGTGGCCTTCGTTGATGGTTGAGTGGTTGTAGCTCGTTTGTCCAGGTCTTGTCCCGATTTTGGACGAAGAGTCAAGGCGCCGTCATGTGACCTTCGCGTTATGGACTCGTCGTCGATGCCGTCCGTCCGGTAAGAAGGGTCTTTACACCCCTCATCCGGGGCTCAGGGCGCGTGTGCGGCGCGCCCGTCGCGTACGCGCCCGTACGTATACACGTACACAGCACGGCATGGGCCTACGCGGTGCCCGCCCACCCCTCACCAGGAGTGGCCACCCTCAAACCATTGAAGATTTAAGGGGTAAAAAGAAGTGGCAGCGGAGATCGTCAATCCTCGCAGCGAAAGCAAGACCGGCGATACGGATCACGAGGGCAGTGCGGAGCCCCTCGACTCCTTCGACCCGGCATTCGCGTTGCACCGCGGCGGCAAGATGGCTGTGCAGGCCACCGTGCCGGTCCGTGACAAGGACGACCTGTCCCTGGCGTACACGCCCGGCGTCGCGAAGGTGTGCAGCGCGATCGCGGAGCAGCCGGAGCTCGTGCACGACTACACGTGGAAGTCATCGGTCGTGGCCGTCGTGACGGACGGTACGGCCGTGCTGGGGCTCGGTGACATCGGGCCCGAGGCCTCCCTCCCGGTGATGGAGGGCAAGGCGATCCTGTTCAAGCAGTTCGGTGGCGTGGACGCGGTTCCGATCGCCCTGAACTGCACGGACGTCGACGAGATCGTCGAGACCGTGGTGCGGCTCGCGCCGTCGTTCGGCGGGGTCAACCTGGAGGACATTTCGGCACCGCGGTGCTTCGAGGTCGAGCGGAAGCTGCAGGAGCGGCTGGACATTCCGGTCTTCCACGACGACCAGCACGGGACGGCCGTGGTGACGCTGGCCGCCCTGCGGAACGCCGCGCGGCTGAGCGGGCGGGCGCTGGGGGAGCTGCGGGCCGTCATCTCCGGCGCCGGCGCGGCCGGTGTCGCCATCGCGAAGATGCTGGTCGAGGCCGGGATCGGGGATGTCGCGGTGGCCGACCGCAAGGGTGTCGTGTCGGCGGACCGGGACGACCTCACGCCGGTGAAGCAGGATCTTGCCGGGTTCACGAACAAGGCCGGGATCACCGGGTCGCTGGAGGCCGCGCTGGACGGGGCCGACGTGTTCATCGGCGTGTCCGGTGGGACGGTGCCGGAGTCCGCGGTGGCGACCATGGCCAAGGGCGCGTTCGTTTTCGCCATGGCGAACCCGAATCCTGAGGTGCACCCCGAGGTCGCGCACAAGTACGCGGCCGTCGTCGCGACCGGGCGGTCGGACTTCCCGAACCAGATCAACAACGTGCTGGCGTTTCCGGGGATCTTCGCGGGGGCGCTGCAGGTGCGGGCCTCCCGGATCACCGAGGGCATGAAGCTGGCCGCCGCGGAGGCGCTGGCCGCTGTGGTCGGGGACGATCTCGCCGCCGACTACGTCATTCCGTCGCCGTTCGACGAGCGGGTCGCTCCGGCGGTCACGGCCGCGGTGGCGGCTGCGGCTCGGGCCGAAGGTGTGGCTCGGCGCTGACGCTGAAGCTGGTGTGATGCGGCCCCGCCCGGGATCCGGGCGGGGCCATCTCATTTTCTTTGCGTTCGGGTGGGGCTGTTCGGGTGGTCTGGGGTGTGCGTCGTCTGCGCCTGCGCGGTGGTGGTGGGTCGGGGCCGTGTCGGGGGGTGTCCGTCCTCGGAACGGCGCGATGGGGTCTCACGCCGACTGACTGTCCGTTGACGCGCCAACCAGCTGCGGGCGGACACCCCCCGACACGTCCCCTTCTCGCCGTACGCGGGTGCGGGAGCGTCGTCTGGCCCCGCCCCAGCAACACTGCCGCGCACCTGGCAAGAGGGCGTGTCTCACAGGGGCGGATGGTTCCTTCGGTCCCTCGTGGAACTTATCGTCAAGGTCATGTTCGCTGTCTACGCCGCCCGAATCGACCGGGACCAGCCGCTGTCCGGACTGGAGTTGGGAGAGCGTCCGGCTCCCGAGGCCCGTTCCGGCTGGAGTGCCGTCACGGTCAAGGCCGCCTCCCTCAACCACCACGACCTCTGGTCCCTGCGTGGCGTGGGCCTCGCAGAGGACAAGCTGCCGATGATCCTCGGTTGTGATGCCGCCGGTGTCGACGAGGACGGCAACGAGGTCGTCCTGCACTCCGTGATCGGACAGAGCGGGCACGGGGTCGGCCCGAAGGAGCCCCGTTCCATCCTCACCGAGCGCTACCAGGGCACCTTCGCCGAGCAGGTCGCCGTGCCGACCTGGAACATCCTGCCCAAGCCCAAGGAGCTCTCCTTCGCGGAGGCCGCCTGTCTGCCCACGGCGTGGCTGACCGCGTACCGGATGCTGTTCACCAACGCGGGTGTCCGCCCCGGCGACTCCGTGCTGGTGCAGGGCGCCGGCGGTGGTGTCGCCACGGCCGCCATCGTGCTCGGCAAGGCCGCCGGGCTCCGGGTCTTCGCCACCAGCCGGGACGAGGCCAAGCGGAAGCGGGCCGTGGAGCTCGGGGCCGTCGAGGCGCTGGAGTCCGGGGCGCGGCTGCCGCAGCGGGTCGACGCGGTGATCGAGACCGTCGGGGCCGCCACCTGGTCGCATTCCGTGAAGTCGCTGAAGCCCGGCGGCACGCTGGTCATCTCCGGCGCCACCAGCGGCGACCGGCCCTCGCACGCCGAGCTGACCCGGATTTTCTTCCTCGAGCTCAAGGTCGTCGGATCCACCATGGGCACCAAGGACGAACTGGAGGACCTGCTCGCGTTCTGTGCCGCCACCGGTGTCCGGCCCGTCATCGACGAGGTCATGCCGATGGACCGCGCGCGTGAGGGCTTCGAGCGGCTGGCCTCGGGTGAGCAGTTCGGGAAGGTCGTGCTGACGAATCCCTGAATTCTTTCGAGAGTGCGTTGACGGTCGGTCCGGGGTGGGCCGGCCGTTTTCGTATGTCAACTGTGGTTGACGTGGACGGGTTGTCAACGTAGGTTGACGTCATGACCGAAGCAACCGATCTGGCCGAGCGCGCCGGTGACCGTGATCCACGGGTCGGCCTGCGGGCCGTCGCCGCGCTGCGTCGGCTGCTGGAGCAGTTGGAAGCCGTACAGGTGCGCAACGCGCGCAACCAGGGCTGGTCGTGGCAGGAGATCGCCGCGGAACTCGGTGTGAGCAGGCAGGCCGTGCACAAGAAGTACGGGAGGCATTGATGTTCGAGCGGTTCACGCAAGACGCCCGGGAAGTGGTGAAGAGCGCGTACGCGCATGTGGACGGGGGTGGTGAGGGCGGGCAGTGCGTGGAGCCGGAGCATCTGCTGCTGGCACTGCTCGACCGGGAGGGCAGTCGTGGGTCCTTCGCGCTCGCCGCTCTCGGGCTCGGTGAGCGGCGGGAGTCCGTGCGGGAGGCACTGCGTGAGGCGCGGCGGCGGGCCGGGCTGACGCAGGCCGAGACCGACGCGCTCGCCGGGCTGGGGATCGACGTGGAGGAGATCGTCGCCCGGGTGGAGGAGACGCACGGGGTCGGTGCCCTGGCCGGCGACCGCAAGGACAAGCGGTGGTGGTCGGGCCGGACCTCCTTCGGCCGGGGTGCCAAGGACGTGCTGGAGCGCTCCTTGCGGGTCGCTCTCGCACAGCGGGACCGGCACATCGGGGACGAGCACATCCTGCTGGCCCTGACCCTGCGCCCCGGTGTGCCGGCCGAGGTCCTCGCCGACCACGGGGTGACGTACGCGTCCCTGGTGCGGGTGCTGTACGGCAGTGGTGGCGAGGCCAAGGCCGGCTGAAGCGCTGCGCCCCCGGACGCGCCTACTTCCTCTGCGTCTGCAGAAGGGCTCCTATGTGGGCCGCCGCCGTCGACAGGTGGCGGCGGGCGTCGCTCAGCTGGTCGGGGGTTACGCCGTGGTCGCGGGCCGCGTCACGGATGTCGTCCCGGAAGCGGTCGAGCAGGCGGTCCAGGTCGCGGGCCGGGTCGCCGGTGGAGTCCGTGGCGTCCTCGTGGGCCCAGGCCGGTTCGTAGGCGGCGGGGAAGTCCTCCGCGGGCTGTGCGGGTGTCGGTTCCGCGGCCGGCTTGCCGGTGCCGGTGCCGGTCCAGTCGAAGCCGAGGTCTTTGCCGAAGTCCTTGCCGTAGTCCTTTCCGAAATCGCCCACTTCCTTGACCAGTTCGCTCAGGCCCTCGCGCAGACCCGTCGGCCAGTCGCCGCGGGCGAAGTGGTCCTGGACCTGCTCCTGGACGCGGCGGGTGATGCGCTGCACCTGCTCCTGGGCCTGGGCGCGGGCCTGTTCCTGGGCCTCCTTCGCCTGGCGGCGAGCGCGCTGGGCGTCCTCGCGGGCGCGGCGACTCTCGTCCTTGGCGCGCCGGGCCTGCTCCTTCCACTCCTGCCGGGCACGGCGCATCTCCTCCTTGGCGATGCGCCAGGTCTCCTTGTCGCCGTACTGCGAGAAATCACCGTAGGGGGCGTCCGCCGAGCCGTCGGTCCCGGTGCCGGTGTCCCTGCGGGCCTCACTCGCCGCCGCGCGCATCTCGCGGCGCAGGTCGCCGGCGGCTCCGCGCACGTCGGCCTGGATCTCCGCGGCCAGTTCCGCGACCGACTCCCGGATCTCCAGTTCCAGGTCGGCCAGCTCGCCGCTGCGGCCGGCCAGTTCGGCGCGGCCCGCGTCGGTGATCGAGTAGACCTTGCGGCCGCCCTCGGTGGTGTGGGTGACCAGGCCCTCGGCCTCCAGCTTGGCCAGGCGCGGGTAGACCGTGCCCGCCGACGGTGCGTACAGCCCCTGGAAGCGTTCCTCGAGGAGGCGGATCACCTCGTAGCCGTGGCGGGGGGCCTCGTCCAGCAGCTTCAGCAGGTAGAGGCGGAGGCGGCCGTGGGCGAAGACGGGGGGCATGTCAGAGCACCTTCTTGTCGGTCGTGCCGTCGGCCGGGACGGTGGTGGGATCATCGCCCGGGCCGGAGACGGAATTGTCTCCCGAGTCGCTCCGAGGGCCGCTCGCCGGGGCCGCCGCCGCGCCGGGGCTGGCGGGCGGGGTGTCCCACGGCTCGTTGTGCTCGTCCTCTCCGGCCGGGCGGCGCAGCAGGGCGATCGAGCCGGAGACGGTGGTGGCCCGCAGTTTGCCGGTGCCCGCGCCGAGGCGGCCCGTGATCTTGTGGGCGCCCCACTGGCCGTGCACCCGCAGGCCGTCGAAGGCGTTGGAGACGGAGCCGCTCGCCGTGTTCGCCTCGACCTCCGCGTCCGCCGGGTACGGCAGCCGGATCGCGATCTCGCCCGAGACGCTGGTCAGCCGGACGTCCGTCGGGCCGTCCGGGTCGAGGTCGACGATCATCGAGCCGCTCACCGAATCCGCCCGCACGGAGGGGCCGGAGCCCTCGACCACCGTGAGGTCGCCGGAGACCGAGTTGAACCGCAGGTCACCCGTCACGTCCTGGGCCTCCAGGCTGCCGGAGACCGTGTCGGCGCGGACCGGGCCGGACAGGCCCACGAGCGTCGTGTCGCCGGTGACGCCCTTCACCACCGACGGGCCCCGGATCCCGGAGATCACGGCCGCCGCGCCCACCACACCCACTTCGACGCGAGTGCCGGCCGGGACGGCCAGGGAGACCACCGCGCTGCGGCGCCAGCCCTTGCGGTCCAGCCACTTGAGGAAGCCCTTCCAGGGCAGGTCCTCGTAGGCCACCGTGAGGACGCCGTGCTGCTGGGTCACCACCAGGGGCGGCCCCTCGATTGCGGAGATCTCCAGGCGGGCGGAACCTTCGTCCGTGCCCACCACGTTCACCGTTCCGTTGACGAGACGTACGTGCAGATCGCTCACGGGCTCGCCGAAGGTGAGCTTCCTCGGTTCCGTGACGGACCACTCGGACATGGTGCAGACCTCCCCGACTCGACGCGCCATATCGCGTCTTCTCGTATTCACGATATATCGCGGTCGGAGAAAGTCAAGGCACCCGTTCTGGGGATGGCCGGGTGGCCAAAAGTGCTCAAAGCATGATGATTCGGCCTAGCGTGTGAGCATGCCGACGGAAACTGCCCGCACCGGCCCCGCGCCCGGGGCGCTGCTGCTGTGCCGGGCGGCACCCGCGTCCGTCGCTCCCGTCGCCCATCTGCTGCGCGAACCGATGCAGCTCACGCGCGCGGGCGGCGATTGGAGCGCCCTCGTCCCCGAGGGCCGGCCCTGGCGGGACGGCGCCGAACCCGTCGACCGCGTGGTCACCGGCTGGGCCACGGCGCTCGCCGTCGGCGCGCCCTGGCCTGTCCTCGCCCTGTGGTGGGACAGCGACCACGCCGGATTCACGCTCGCCTCCGGCTTCCGCCGCCCGGTCGGCTTCGTATGGCTCGCGAGCGGTGTCCCGGTGGGGGAGGACGAGGCGATGCGCACCTTCGCCGCACGCCTGGGCCTCGACCCCGTCCTGGACGTCCAGGCCCTCGAGCGGCTGACGAAGCCCGATTCCGCGGCCGACGCCCGCACCCGCCTGCGCGGCCTGCTCGCGGTCCTCACGCGCGTGGGCGTCTCCCTGCCCGCCGGCCTCGCCCCCGGCGAACCCGCCGACCGCCTCCGGGAAGCAGCCGCCCGCCGACCGGACAGCCTGCCCGTCGAGTGGCCGGGCTGGCGCGAAGCGGTCGCGGAACGCGACACCGTCGACCACAGCCGCCTCGGCCCGTGGATGCCCTGGACGGGCGGCCCCAGGGCCGGTGCCCTGGCCCTGGCACAGGTGGCGGCGGGCCTGCCGCTCCTGGTACGGGGCCTGCGGCGGCGGGGCAGCGGCTGGGCCACAGCCGGCGCCCTGCTCCTCGCGCACGGCGCATGGGGCCTGGCATACGCCCTGGCCCACCCACGCGACTGACGCCCCGGCGGCGACGCGTCTCCTACTCGTCGTCCTCGTCGTCCAGCCGCGCCAGCCACGTCGCCAGCCGCTCCACCGGTACCTCGAAGTCGGGATTGAGATCGACGAACGTCCGCAGCTGCTCGGCGAGCCACTCGAAGGAGACTTCCTCCTCGCCGCGCCGCTTCTCCAGTTCCTCGATGCCACGGTCCGTGAAGTACATGCCCTCAAGGATATGTGCGCGAAAAACGGCCGGGCCGCACCCCCCGAGTGGGGGATGCGGCCCGGTCACGCACGAACCGCGCGAGGGGGATTACGCCTCGAACACCTCACGCACCAGCTGCTCCTGCTCCGCCTGGTGCCGCTTCGCGGAACCCACCGCCGGGGACGAGCCGTGCGGGCGCGAGATGCGCCGCAGCCGCTCGCCGTGCGGGACGTCCGCGCCGACCGCGAGGTCCAGGTGGTCGATCAGGTTGAGCGCGATGAACGGCCAGGCACCCTGGTTCGCCGGCTCCTCCTGGGCCCACAGGTACTTCTCGGCGTTCGGGTACTTCTTGATCTCCGCCTGGAGCTCGGTACCCGGCAGCGGGTACAGGCGCTCGATGCGGATGATCGCCGTGTCCGTCACGCCACGCTTCTGGCGCTCGGCCTCGAGGTCGTAGTAGACCTTGCCCGCGCAGAAGACGACCTTCCTGACCGCGGCCGGGTCCACCGACGCGTCGCCGATGACCGGCTGGAACTGGCCCGTCGTGAACTCCTCCGCCTTCGCCGCCGCCGCCTTCAGGCGCAGCATCGACTTCGGCGTGAAGACCACCAGCGGCTTGTGGTGCGGGTTGTGCGACTGCCACCGCAGGAGGTGGAAGTAGTTCGACGGCGACGTCGGCATGGCGACCGTCATGTTGTTCTGGGCGCACATCTGGAGGAAGCGCTCCGGGCGGGCCGAGGAGTGGTCGGGGCCCTGGCCCTCGTAGCCGTGCGGCAGGAGCAGGACGACGCCGGACGTCTGGGCCCACTTCTGCTCGGCCGACGAGATGAACTCGTCCACGACCGTCTGGGCGCCGTTGACGAAGTCGCCGAACTGCGCCTCCCACATCACGAGCGCCTCGGGGCGGGCCAGCGAGTAGCCGTACTCGAAGCCCATCGCCGCGTACTCGGAGAGGAGGGAGTTGTAGACGTTCAGCCGCGCCTGGTCCTCGGAGAGATACTGCAGCGGCGTGTACTCCTCGCCGGTGCTGCGGTCGATGATGACCGCGTGGCGCTGGCCGAACGTACCGCGCTGCGAGTCCTGGCCCGCCAGGCGGACCGGGACGCCCTCCAGCAGGAGGGAGCCGATCGCGAGGGTCTCGCCCATGCCCCAGTCGATGGTGCCGTCCTCGACCATCGACGCCCGGCGCTGCAGCTGCGGCAGCAGACGCGGGTGGACGGTGATGTGGTCGGGGATGTTGACCTGCGACTCGGCGATGCGCTTGACGACCTCCGTGGTCACCGCGGTGTTCACGGCGACCGGGAACTCGGCCTGCGGGTCGGACGTCTCCACGATGTTCGGCTGCGAGGTGGCCTCGCGAACCTCTGTGAAGACCTTCTCCAGCTGGCCCTGGTAGTCCTGCAGCGCCTGCTCTGCCTCTTCCAGGGTGATGTCGCCGCGACCGATGAGGGATTCGGTGTAGAGCTTGCGCACCGAGCGCTTCTTGTCGATCAGGTCGTACATCAGCGGCTGGGTGAAGGCCGGGTTGTCCGACTCGTTGTGACCGCGACGGCGGTAGCAGATGAGGTCGATCACCACGTCCTTGTTGAACGCCTGGCGGAACTCGAAGGCCAGACGGGCCACGCGGACCACGGCCTCCGGGTCGTCGCCGTTCACGTGGAAGATCGGGGCCTCGATCATGCGGGCCACGTCCGTCGCGTACATGGAGGAACGCGAGGACTCGGGGGCCGCCGTGAAGCCGACCTGGTTGTTGATGACGATGTGGACCGTACCGCCGGTGCGGTAGCCGCGCAGCTGCGACATGTTCAGGGTCTCGGCCACCACGCCCTGGCCCGCGAAGGCCGCGTCGCCGTGGATCGCCACCGGCAGGACCGTGAAGTCCGTGCCGCCCTTGTTGATGATGTCCTGCTTGGCGCGCGAGACGCCCTCCAGGACCGGGTCGACGGCTTCGAGGTGCGACGGGTTCGCGACCAGGGAGACCTTGATCTGCTCGCCGTCGAGGCCGGTGAAGGTGCCCTCGGCGCCCAGGTGGTACTTCACGTCGCCGGAGCCGTGCATCGACTTCGGGTCGAGGTTGCCCTCGAACTCGCGGAAGATCTGCGCGTACGACTTGCCGACGATGTTGGCGAGGACGTTCAGGCGGCCGCGGTGGGCCATGCCCACGACGACCTCGTCCAGGCGGGACTCGGCGGCCGAGTCCAGCACGGCGTCCAGCAGCGGGATGACGGACTCGCCGCCCTCCAGGGAGAAGCGCTTCTGGCCGACGTACTTCGTCTGCAGGAAGGTCTCGAAGGCCTCCGCGGCGTTCAGCCGGCGCAGGATGCGCAGCTGCTCCTCGCGCTCCGGCTTGGTGTGCGGGCGCTCGACGCGGTCCTGGATCCACTTGCGCTGCTTCGGGTCCTGGATGTGCATGAACTCGATGCCGGTGGTGCGGCAGTACGAGTCGCGCAGGACGCCGAGGATGTCGCGCAGCTTCATCATCGACTTGCCGGCGAAGCCGCCGACGGCGAACTCGCGCTCCAGGTCCCAGAGCGTGAGGCCGTGCTCGGTGATGTCCAGGTCGGGGTGCTTGCGCTGCTGGTACTCCAGCGGGTCGGTGTCGGCCATGACGTGGCCGCGGACCCGGTAGGAGTGGATCAGCTCGAAGACGCGGGCGGCCTTGGTGACGTCGTCGTCGTGGGACGCGTCGATGTCCTTGAGCCAGCGGACCGGCTCGTAGGGGATGCGCAGCGCCTCGAAGATGTCGTCGTAGAAGCCGTTCTCACCGAGGAGGAGGTTCGCGACGATCCGCAGGAACTCGCCGGAGGCCGCGCCCTGGATCACCCGGTGGTCGTAGGTCGACGTGAGCGTCATGACCTTCGAGATGCCGAGCTTGTTCAGCGTGTCCTGGGACGTGCCCTGGAACTCGGCCGGGTAGTCCATGGAGCCGACGCCCATGATGACCGACTGGCCGGGCATCAGACGCGGCACGGAGTGGACCGTGCCGAGGCCGCCGGGGTTGGTCAGGGAGACCGTCACGCCGGTGAAGTCGTCCATGCCCAGCTTGCCGTCGCGGGCGCGGCGGACGATGTCCTCGTAGGCCTGCCAGAACTCGAAGAAGTTCAGCGTCTCGGCCTTCTTGATGCCCGCCACCACGAGCTGACGGTCGCCGTTGGGCTTGACCAGGTCGATGGCGAGGCCGAAGTTGATGTGCTCCGGCTTGACCAGGGTGGGCTTGCCGTCCTTCTCCGCGAAGGAGTAGTTCATCGACGGCATGGCCTTGATGGCCTGCACCATCGCGTAGCCGATCAGGTGCGTGAAGGAGATCTTCCCGCCCCGGGCCCGCTTCAGGTGGTTGTTGATGACGATGCGGTTGTCGAAGAGCAGCTTCACCGGGACCGCGCGCACGGACGTGGCCGTGGGCACCTCCAGGGAGGCGTTCATGTTCTTCGCGACCGCGGCGGCGGGGCCGCGCAGCACGATCTGCTCGGGGCCCGCGGGGGCCTCGCCGGCGGGCTCGGCCTTCTTCGCGGGAGTGGCCGGCTTGGCGGCGGCCGGCTTCGCGACGGGGGCGGCCTTCGCCGGAGCGGGGGCCTGAGCCGGAGCCTGCGCGGCGGGCTTCGCCTGGGCCGGAGCCGAGGCGGGGGCCGGAGCGGCGGCGGGCTTCTCGGCCGCCGGGGCGGGGGCCTGGGCCGGAGCGGCCGGAGCGGCCGCCTGAGCGGTGGTGGTCCCCGCGGCCCCCGCGGCCGCGGTACCCGCCGGAGCCGAGGCGGCAGCGGCGCCCGGCTTGTAGTCGGCGAAGAAGTCCCACCAGGCTCGGTCTACCGAATTCGGGTCCTGGAGGTACTGCTGATAGATCTCGTCGACGAGCCACTCGTTGGCACCGAACGACGCGGCAGGGTTCTTCCCCGCTTGGTCGGTGTCGGTCGAGATGCTCGAGTTACTGGGGGACTGTGGCGACACGGCGGCAACCGCCCTCTTCCGCTTCACAAGATGATGGACAGCGGGAATCAAGGCTACGCCCCCTGGACGGGGAAGGTCAGGCCGGGCCCGTTCAACGTCGTGCAAGTCACATCTGAAACTGTGTTTCGGGGCTTGAAATGGCGGGAAACAAGCGTAGTTCCGCTTAAGGAGGGAACAGCGGGGCAGGGCCCCGGGCGCCGATGGCGCGGGCCTGTGCCTGATCACACGTGTCCGTCAGCACGGACGCTCGTGGATCTTGTGGCTCCGCTTCGAACTTTACGTCAACTTGGCACAGATGACAGTCCCGGGAGAGTGACAAGAATCCGGCAACCTCGCTCGGATTCGGCCACTCCGATCCGGCCCCCGTGCAGGTCGACCGCCCAGCGGGCGATCGCCAGGCCGAGGCCCGTGCCGCCGTCGCTGCCCGGCCCCTGCGGCCGCTTTGCGCTGCCGCGGTTGAACCGCTCGAAGACGCGGTGCCACTCGGACTTCGGAATGCCGGGGCCCTCGTCCAGGACCTCCAGCTCCAGCGACTCCGGCAAGGCGCCGCGCCGCGCCTTGACCGTCACCCGGCCGTGCGGCGGGCTGTGCTTGACCGCGTTGTCGATGAGATTGGCGACGACTTGGTGAATGCGCTCGGGGTCCGCGTGCGCGGTCAACTCCGGCGGGTGGACGTCGAGGTGCAGATGGACGTCCGTACGGGTGTGACTGCCCGAGCCGGTGGCGATGCCCGCGCGCACGGAGGCGACCATGTTGGCCTCCTTCAGCACGCCGGACAGATACGGCCACACCTCGAACCGCCGCTGTTTCAGCGGTACGACGCCGTTGTCCAGGCGGGACAGGTCCAGCAGCGTCTCCACCAGCCGGCCGAGGCGCTCGGTCTGCTTCAGCGCCGTGCGCATCGTCTCCGGGTCGGCCTGCGTGACGCCGTCGACGATGTTCTCCAGCACCGCGCGCAGACCCGCGATGGGTGTGCGCAGCTCGTGCGAGACGTTCGCCACCAGCTCCTTGCGCTGGCTGTCCTGCGCCTCCAGCTCGTCGGCCATGGCGTTGATCGTCACGGCCAGGTCGCCCAGCTCGTCACGGCGGTTCTCCCGCGTCCTGCGGGTGTAGTCGCCCTGCGAGATGGAACGGGCCACCGCGGTCATCTCGTCCAGCGGTGCGGTGAGCGAATGGGCCACGAACTGCGTAATGAGAAGCGTGGCGATCATCGAGAAGACCGTGATGAAGCGCAGCTCCGTCTTCGTGTGCACCGCGATCACCGACAGACCTGTGGTGATCAGCACCGAGATGACGACGAGCGCGCCCAGCTTGGTCTTGATCGAGAAGGGGCTCACCCCGCCCCAGGGATCCGGCTCCCCGGGGTTTCTCCGTCCGGCCGGCCCGCCGCTCATGGCGTCGGGGTCTCCAGGGCGTAACCCACGCCGTGCACCGTGCGGATCCGCTCGGCGCCGATCTTCCGCCGCAGCGCCTTGATGTGGCTGTCGACCGTGCGGGTGCCGGAGGCGTCCGCCCAGTCCCAGACCTCGGCGAGCAGCTGCTCACGGGAGAGCACCGCACGCGGGGTGTTCGCCAGGCAGACCAGCAGGTCGAACTCGGTGGGCGTGAGGTGGACGTCCTCGCTGCGCACCCGGACCCGGCGCTGCGCGTGGTCGATCTCCAGCTCGCCCAGGCGCAGAATGCCGGAGCGGGGGGTGGCCGCCGCGATGGCCGCCCGCTCCACCCGGCGCAGCAGCACGTGCACACGCGCCGCCAGTTCCCGCATGGAGAACGGCTTGGTCATGTAGTCGTCGGCGCCGACGCCGAGCCCGACCAGCATGTCGGTCTCGTCGTCCCGCGCGGTGAGCATCATCACCGGCACCGGGCGGGCGGCCTGCACGCGCCGGCAGACCTCCAGACCGTCGAAGCCGGGCAGCATGATGTCGAGGATCAGCAGGTCGGGCTGCCAGGCCTCGGCCGTGTCGACCGCGGCCGGACCGTCACCCGCTGTTTGCACGAGGAATCCCTCGGCCCGCAGGCGGGTCGCGATGGCGTCCACGATCGTCGGGTCGTCCTCGACCACCAGGACCCGGCGCTGTGCGCCCGGAGTAGCCGTCGCCGAACCGTTGTGGGAGGTCTGTGTCTGCTCCATCGCCCGCCCCTGGGGTGTGCTTTCCCGGAATCAGTGGGGTGATTCCTTCTGACTGGCTATGCCTGCGCATGGTTGCGATTGACGCTTGAATGATCGGCGTCAGGGGAGCAGCGTACGGGGAGTCAGCACACCTTTGCTATCCAGGGCTGATGGCGAGGTGCACGACGTCCGGAACGCCCCGGGCAACCGGGATCTCTTCGGTACGCACCTGTTGGAACCCGGCATTCCGCAAGGTTTCTTCGAATTCCGGTGATGGCTGGGCGGACCAGACGGCGAGAACACCGCCCGGCCTCAACACCCTTGCGCAGCTTGCCAGTCCGGCCTCCCGGTAGAGATTTCCGTTGCCCTCCGTGACGGTCCAGCCGGGTCCGTTGTCGATGTCGAGGCACAGGGCGTCGTACGTGTCGGATGTCTCATTGACGTGTGCGACGAGATCAGCCTCGACGATTTCCGTGCGGGGGTCCGCCAGGGCCGGGCCGGAGAGGGCGGCGAGCGGGCCGTCGAGATGCCACTCGACGATCGCGTGCTCCCGTTCCACCACCGTGATCCCTCCCCAGCGCGGGTCCGCCGCGGCGTGCGCGAGGGAGAAACCGACGCCGAGTCCGCCGATCAGGACGTCGGGGTGGTCCCGGCCGGCCAGGGCTTCCAGGGCCGCGTCGACCAGCCGCCGCTCCGAGCGGCCGTCGGAGGTGTCCATCAGGAAACAGCCGTTGGCGATGATCTCCAGCCGCTCTCCGTGCCGCCGCAGCACCACCTCACCGTGCGGGCCCTCGCGTCGGTCCAGTACATCGGGAATGTCGTACGGGGTAGGCATGAGGGCATCCTGGCAGGGGCGGGAGGCGTGGTGCCCGGCATTTCGAACGGGGCCTGCGGGGGGACGCAGAGAGAAGCTTTCGGGTTGCTGTGAATCGCCTCTCGTGTGGCGCGGATCACAGACAGCGAGGTGTCCGGGGCGAAGGCTGGGACCCGACCGAAGGGAGCGCCCGTGTTGGAACGCACCGCGCCGCCCCACGAGACGGCCGCACCCACGCCGACGGGCGCGCCCGTCTCCGAGGTGTCGGGGCTGCTGGACGGGGTGCCGCGGCAGCGGGGTCCGCACGGAACGGCGGGCGCGGGAATGCGGGCGCCCGTCCCGGCGGCCGCGCCCCGGTCACGGACGCTCCGCCCCTGGCGACTGTTGCCCACCCCGACGGGAACGCCGTTCACCTTCGGATACGCGATCGTCCTCTGTCTCACCTCGCTGATCTCCGCGTACGCGGACCCGGCCCTGGTGCACGCCCTGCTCCAGGCCTCCAGCACGGACGTGACCCACCTGGTGCGCACGCCGGAACTGGTGCTGATCGGCAGCGCGCTGTGGGTCGCGGGCGGGGTGAACTCGCCGTTCGCCATCGCCTTCGTGCTGGTGCTGACCGCGCTGGAACGGCGGATCGGGGGTCTGCGCACGGCTGCTGTCTTTCTCCTGGGGCACGTCCTCGCCACCCTGGCGACCGAGGTGCCCGTGGGGCTCGCCGTCCTGGCCGGGCACCTTCCCGGCAGCTCCCTGCACCGCCTCGACTACGGCGTCAGCTTCGGCGTCGCCGCCGGCATCGGCGCCCTGGCCGGCCTCCTGCCGCTGTGGCTGCGCCTGCCGCTGCTGGCCGGCTTCGGCTGGATGCTCCTCCAGGACCTGGTCGCCTTCGCCGACCCGATGACGAACTGGGGGCATCTGATCGCCCTGGGCATCGGGATCGCGACCTGGCCGGTGGCCCGGCGGTGGGGCGTGAGGCGCCTCGGGCCCGCCGGGGGCTGACCGCGACGCCCTTCAGGTCCGAGCGGAGGCCGGCGGGCCGTGCTTGGCACTGGTCAGCAGGGCCACCACCTCCCAGCCCAACGCCTCGTAGAGCCCTCGCCCCGCGGGGGTCCCGGCCAGGACACCGGTCCGCGCCCCCTGCCGGACGGCGGCGTTCTGCAACGTCCGCATGACGAGACTGCCCAGCCCTTTGCGGCGGTGTTCGGGGGCCGTCTCGATCTGGTCGGCGACGGCGGTCTCGCCCGTCGGGGTGATCTGTCCACGTGCCGCCAGGGACCCGTCCGGCGCGGCCACCATCAGGCGGGTCACTCCGCCGCGCGACCACTCGCGCAGCCGGTAGCCGTCGGGAGCGGCCGGAGCGACGTCCGTCGTCAGCGGGACCGTCATCAGATAACCGGGCTCGGGGTCGATCCACCAGTCGTCGTCCAGCCAGCCGGAGACCACCGACGGATCCCGGAACGCCTTCAGCCACACGCCGTTCCCGGTCACCGCGCCGGCCACCTTGCGGACGGTCGTCTCGTCGAGGTCGTCGCCCGTCGCGCCGAACACGTGCCGCGTGACGTGCCCGTACATCCCCATGTCGATCGTCCAGCCCCACGGCTCGCTCATGGGCGGAGCGGCCCCGCGTGACACGACCCATCCGTTCACCCACGCCTGCACGGTCGCGTCCATGCCATCTCCCTGTAATGAGCTTAAGGGCTGATCATCTATTACTCGGTGGACCTTACGCGTCCTCCCGATCCCGGCGTCACCGGTGATCGCTGACAGCGAACAGCGATGGGGGAACATCCGGCCCCGCTCAAGCATTGAGTCGGCATAGCTCAACTTGACTGCCGAAGGGGAGATCATGGCTTCGACGTCCACACCGCTCACCCTGCCCGTACTGCCGCTCGACGGAGAGGTCGTGCTGCCCGGGATGGTGGTCCCGCTGGACCTGAGCGATTCCGAGGTCCGTGCCGCGGTGGAGGCCGCTCAGGCCGCTGCCCGGTCAACGCCCGGCAAGCCCCGGGTACTCCTGGTGCCACGCATCGACGGGACCTACGCGAACACCGGTGTCCTCGGCACCGTCGAGCAGGTCGGCCGGCTCGCCGACGGCGACCCGGGCGCCCTGATCCGCGGCCGGAGCCGGGTGCGCATCGGCGCGGGGACGACCGGTCCCGGCGCCGCCCTCTGGGTCGAGGGCACCCGCGTGGACGACACCGTGCCGGACCCCCTGCCCGGACAGGTCGCCGAACTGGTCAAGGAGTACAAGGCCCTCGCCACCGCCTGGCTGCGCAAGCGCGGCGCCTGGCAGGTCGTCGACCGGGTCCAGGCGATCGACGACGTCTCGGCACTCGCCGACAACTCCGGCTACTCGCCCTTCCTGACCACCGACCAGAAGGTCGAACTGCTGGAGACCGCCGACCCGGTGGCCCGGCTCAAGCTCGCCACCCAGCAGCTGCGCGACCACCTCGCCGAGCAGGACGTGGCGGAGTCCATCGCCAAGGACGTCCAGGAGGGCGTCGACAAGCAGCAGCGCGAGTTCCTGCTGCGACGGCAGCTGGAAGCCGTCCGCAAGGAGCTGCGCGAGCTCAACGGCGAGCAGGAGGGCGAGGAGTCCGACGACTACCGCACCCGCGTGGAGGCCGCCGACCTGCCCGAGAAGGTCCGCGAGGCCGCGCTCAAGGAGGTCGACAAGCTGGAGCGGTCCTCCGACCAGTCGCCGGAGGGCTCCTGGATCCGCACCTGGCTCGACACGGTCCTGGAGATGCCGTGGAACGAGCGCACCGAGGACGCGTACGACATCCGGGGCGCCAAGGCGGTCCTGGACGCCGAGCACTCCGGCCTCGAGGACGTGAAGGAACGCATCACCGAGTACCTGGCGGTGCGCAAGCGCCGTGACGACCGAGGCCTGGGCGTGGTCGGCGGGCGGCGCGGCGGTGCCGTGCTCGCGCTCGTCGGGCCGCCCGGCGTCGGCAAGACCAGCCTGGGCGAGTCCGTCGCCCACGCCATGGGCCGCAAGTTCGTCCGCGTCGCCCTCGGCGGTGTGCGGGACGAGGCCGAGATCCGCGGACACCGGCGTACGTACGTCGGCGCGCTGCCGGGCCGGGTCGTACGGGCCATCAAGGAGGCCGGGTCGATGAACCCGGTCGTGCTGCTCGACGAGATCGACAAGGTGGGCTCGGACTTCCGGGGCGACCCGGCCGCGGCCCTGCTGGAGGTGCTCGACCCGGCGCAGAACCACACCTTCCGGGACCACTACCTGGAGGTCGAGCTGGACCTGTCGGACGTGGTCTTCCTCGCGACCGCCAACGTCCTGGAGGCGATCCCGGAGGCTCTGGCCGACCGGATGGAGATCGTCCGCCTGGACGGCTACACCGAGGACGAGAAGGTCGTCATCGCCCGTGACCACCTGCTCCCGCGCCAGCTGGAGCGGGCCGGGCTGGACAAGGACGAGGTGACCCTCGACGAGGGCGCGCTGCGCAAGCTCGCCGGCGAGTACACACGCGAGGCGGGCGTGCGCACCCTGGAGCGGTCCGTCGCACGGCTGCTGCGCAAGATCGCCGCCCAGCACGAACTGGGCGAGCGGAAGCTGCCGTTCACCGTCCGGGACGAGGACCTGCGCGACCTGATCGGCCGGCCGCACCACGTGCCCGAGTCCGCCCAGGACCCCGCCGAGCGGCGGACGTCCGTGCCGGGCGTGGCGACCGGGCTCGCGGTGACCGGGGCGGGCGGTGACGTGCTGTTCGTCGAGGCGTCGCTGGCCGACCCGGAGACGGGAGCGGCCGGGCTGACCCTGACCGGTCAGCTGGGCGACGTGATGAAGGAGTCCGCACAGATCGCGCTGAGCTTCCTGCGCTCCCACGGCGCCGAGCTCGAACTGCCGGTGGCCGATCTGAAGGACCGGGGCGTGCACATCCACTTCCCGGCGGGCGCGGTCCCCAAGGACGGCCCGAGCGCCGGCATCACGATGACGACGGCCCTCGCGTCCCTGCTGTCCGGCCGGCTGGTCCGCACGGACGTGGCGATGACCGGCGAGGTCTCGCTGACCGGGCGGGTCCTGCCGATCGGCGGTGTGAAGCAGAAGCTGCTCGCCGCGCACCGGGCGGGTGTCACCACGGTGATCATCCCCAAGCGCAACGAGCCCGACCTGGACGACGTCCCGGCGGAGGTGCTGGACACGCTCGACGTCCACGCCGTCACCGACGTCCGCCAGGTCCTGGAACTGGCGCTGGCGCCCGCGACGAGCGGCGCGGTGCCGGAGGTTCCGGTCGCGGCGTGACGGACGCGACCGGATGAGGGAGGCCCGGGTTCCCGTGAGGGAGGCCCGGGCCTTCACCGTGTGGTGGCCCTGTGTACGCGTACGCCGTGACCTGCGGAATACTTGCCGAACTGCGGTGATGGCGGCAGATGGCGGAAAATCCCAGTACCGGAACTCTCACGTCCGGGCGACGACCGAGGCAGGGGCTGACGTGCGCGAGGAAGGCAACGACGGACACCGCGGCACCGGTGTGGCCGGAAGCGGTGTGGATCAGCCCGCCTTCCTGGCGCTGGAGCGCGAGCTGACCGTGCTGCTGCGGCGCGCCCGGGCCAGCCAGGGCGAGATGGCCCGCGAGGTCCACCCCGACCTGGAGTCGTCCGCGTACGGCCTGCTCGTACGGCTGGACGAGTGCGGACAGCAGCGGGCCACCGAGCTCGCCGCCTACATCGGAGTCGGCAAGGCGACGATGTCCCGCCAGCTGCGGGCCCTGGAGGAACTCGGGCTGGTCGCGCGCGAGCCCGACCCCGCCGACGGACGCGCCTGGCTCGTCGCCCTCACCCAGGAGGGCCGCGACCGCGTCCGCCGGGTCCGGGAGGCCCGCCGCGCCCGCTACGCCGGCCGCCTGGCCGACTGGGACTCCCGCGAGGTCACGGAACTGGCCCGGCTGCTGAACCAGCTCAACCGCGGCATGGACAAGTAGGGCCGGGCGGCTTCCTAGAACTCGACGAACACCACCGTCGCGTCGTCGTGCCGCTTGCCCCGGCCCAGGAACGTCGCGGCGGCGTCCGAGCGCTCCAGCGTCCGGACCCGGTCCACCAGCGCCTGCGGGCCCTCCTTGCGGACCGACTGGAAGCAGTCGGTCCAGTCGCCCTCCTCGAACCGCTCCACCCAGCGGGTCGCGCCGTCCGTCAGCACGGCAAGGGCGCGGACCTCGCTGCGGGGCAGGGTGCCGGTCACCGCCCGCCGGGCCACCCAGGGATCCGCCGCCGCCGTGAAGAAGCCGCCCTCCTTGTTGCGGAGCGTGGAGTCCACCAGCGCGTCCGTGGCCAGCGCCGAGCGGGGGAGCAGGGCCAGCCGGTCGTCGAGGACGGGTGTCACCACGCCGTCCGGGGATTCCAGCAGAAGAGCCGAGTCGGACAGGAGCAGATACTCCACGGTGTCCGGATTCCAGCGGGTCACGACCACGGTGGCCTGCGGTGTTCGAGGGTGAGAAAGGTCACAGGTTGCGGCGTGCGCCTCGGAGGTACGCGCGATGGCGCGGGACAAGGCGTCGACGAGGGGAACATCCGGGAGTGAAACGGTCAGTTCGGCCAGTGCGCCACCGAGGCGCGCGGTGAACCAGGGGACGGAATGCAGACAGCCCGTCCCGGTCTTCGGTGGCGTGACGCCGTCCAGGACGACGACCGAACCACCCTGTCCCGAGGCCGGTAGCCCGACACTGGCGAAGTCCTCGTTGGGGCGGTCGGCGTCTCCCGGTTCCGAGGTGAGTTCAGTACGCATCCGGCCAGTCTGCACGAGCCCTTCACAAGGTTCGTAAAAGGCTGGCAATGGTTGCCGGACCGGCGCAGCCGCGCAGGTCAGACGCCGGGTTTGGGGTGGAATGATTTGTTCCGGGAAGGCGTGGTGGCGAATACTGCCACCGGCCGTCGCCGTCGTCCAACCGGCGTGCCGCACAAGGCCGCTGCAAGGGCCTGCGGAACTTGCCCCTCAACTCCCGTCCGGGGTTCACTCCTTCGGGTGGCGGGTCAGGTGATGCGCGTGCGCTGCCCACCGGCGCTGGGAGGGTCGGGAAGTGTACCGGGAGTACGCACCAGTTGACGGAGCGTCATCCGGGCCCAAGGGTTCACGAGTCAGGAATGCGAGCACCGGTGCAGAAGACGCGGCCTCGTCGCACAGGCAAGCAGACGGCCCCCGTTCAGGGCGCTGAGCCGACGCCCCCCACCGGCAAGGGACGCCCCACGCACGTACGCAACCGGCTGATCGTCGCCGTGGCCGTCGTCGCCGCGGCCATCGCCGGTGCCGGCGCCCCGTCCGTTCTCGCCGCCTCCGGGCAACTCCACGACTCCCAGAAGCTGGTGACGCTCGCGGAGCAGACGCAGGACGCCCTCGCCCTCGCGCACTCCCTCGCCGACGAGCGGGACGACGTCACCTCCTACATCGCCGCCGGGCGCCCCAAGTCCAAGGCACCCTCCGAGCAGCGCAGCGCCCGGGTGGACCGGCAGGTCGAGGAGATGCGGTCCGACACCGACACGCCCGCCTCGCTGCGCTCCGACCTCGACGACATAGCGGCCGTACGCAGGGCGGCGCTCACCGGCAAGAGCAGCGCCCTCGAAGCGCACCAGGCGTACTCCGCCGCCATCACCGAACTCCACGGGCTCGCCGAGCAGCTGGCGCAGCAGACGCCGCCGCGCGCGGGTGCCGGCGGCTACGCGCTGGCCGAGCTGGACTCCGCCGTCCAGCAGGCCGCCGCGGCCCGCGGGCTGCTGCTCGCCGCGCTGAGCGTGCCGCGCAGCACCGGGACGGTCATCGACCCCCTCACCGGCCTGCCGACCGAGACCTCCACCTCCTCGGACGAGGACACCCGCCAGCGCGACGCCCTCAGCGCCGCCGCCCAGCAGGCCAGGCTGCGCTCCGACGCGGCTCTGGCCGACTTCCGCGGCACCGCGCCCAAGCCGGCCCGCGCCTCCTTCGACTCCACGGTCACCGGCACCGAGGTCAACTCCGCCGACAAGTACCTCGCCACCCTGACCGACCAGCCGACGCTCTCCCGCAGCGACCTCGCCACCGGCTCCAAGAAGCTGGACGCGGCCCTGTCCGCCCGCGTCGACCTGATGCGCGGCGTGGAGTCGGCCCTCTACGACCGCCGCACCAAGGACCTCGAGGCGCTGCGCGACGACGACGTCACCGCGCTGGAGATCCGCATCGCGGTCCTCGGCGCCCTCATGCTCCTCGCCGTCGGCGTCGCCACGGGCATGGCCCGCAGCCTCACCCGCCCCCTCGCGGTCCTGCGCCTGGGCTCCAAGCGCCTCGCCGAGGCCGAGGACCCGGCGGCCGAGGAGCCGGTGAAGTTCACCGGCCGCAACGACGAGTTCGCCCAGGCCGTCCGCTCCGTCAACGCCCTGCACGCGCACGCCGCCGCCCTCACCGAGCGGATCACCACGCTGGAGTCCGACCGCAAGCACCTCGTCGGGCAGCGCCAGAAGATGGCCGACGCGCGCGAGGAACTGCGCGGCGAACTCGCCGAGTCCGCCGCCCAGCTGGAGCGGCTGCGTACGGCCATCGGCGGGACGTTCGTCAACCTCGCGCTGCGCACCCTGGGCCTGGTCGAGCGGCAACTGGCCGTCATCGAGAACCTGGAGGAGCGCGAGCAGGACCCCGACCGGCTCGCCACTCTGTTCAAGCTCGACCACTTCGCGACGGTCATGCGCCGGCACAGCGAGAACCTGCTGGTCCTCGCCGGTACCGAGCACGTCCAGCATGCCGCCGGACCTGTGCCGCTGGTGGACGTCGTGCGGGCCGCGGTGAGCGAGATCGAGCGGTACGAGCGGGTCCGGATCGCCGCGCTGCCGCCGCACGCGCACATCGCCGGGTTCGCCGCGGACGACCTGTCCCACCTGCTGGCCGAACTCATGGAGAACGCCACCTCGTTCTCCCCGCCCGACCTGCCCGTCGAGATCTCCGGCTGGCTGCTGGAGAACGGCGAGGTCATGCTCTCCGTCCAGGACGAGGGCATCGGCATGACCGAGGAGCGGCTGGAGCGCCTCAACTCCCGCCTCACCGACTTCGACCCCGAGGCGCCGTACGACCAGGAGGGCGAGGACGGTCTCGGCCTAGGCCTGTACGTCGTGGCCCGGCTCGCCCACCGCCACGGCGTGCGCGTCCAGCTGCGCGAGCAGAAGCAGGGCGGTGTCGCGGCCGTCGTCGTCCTGCCGCGCACGCTCCTCGCCGCCGCCCCGCCCGTGGCCGTCCCGACCTCCGGCCCTCTCGCCGGCACGGCCCACTCCTACTCCTTCCCGGGCGCCGACGCCGAGGCCAACTCCAACGTCCTGCACGGCCGCGCGGCCGGAGACGACCCGTTGGTCGCCCTGGCGGAGAAGGCGGTACGTCAGGACGAAGCCGCGAAACCCACCACCGGCACCCACCACTCGGAACCGGCCGGGGCGCCGGAACCGGCTGGGGGCTCGGAATCGGCCGGGGGCTCGGAATCGGCCAGGGGGTCGAAACCGACCGAGGCGGCAGCCCCGGCGGCACCCGCCGGACCGACCGCACCCGCCGGAGCGACCGCACACGCCGGGCAGGCCGCGCACGCTGAGCGCTCCGCATCCGCCGAACCGCCGACGCCCGCTGGGCCGACAGCCGCCGACCTGGCCGTGTCCGGTGACCCGGCGGCGCCCGCTGCCTCGGCCACATATGCCGACCCGGCCGTGCCTGCCGCACCGGCGGCATCCGCCGACCTGGCCGTGCCCGGCGGCCCGGCGACGCCCGGTGACCCGTCCGTGTCCGGCGGCCCGGCGACGCCCGCCGACCCGTCCGTGTCCGGCGGCCCGGCGACGCCCGGTGACCCGTCCGTGTCCGGCGGCCCGGCGGCGCCCGCCGACCCAGCCGTCCCCGGCGACCCGGCAGAACCCGCAGACCTGGCCGTGTCCGGTGACCCGGCGGCGCCCGCTGCCTCGGCCACATATGCCGACCCGGCCGTGCCTGCCGCACCGGCGGCATCCGCCGACCTGGCCGTGCCCGGCGGCCCGGCGACGCCCGGTGACCCGTCCGTGCCCGGTGGCCCGGCGGCGCCCGCTGACTCGGCCACATCCGCCGACCCGGCCGTGCCCGGCGACTCGGCCGTGCCCGGCGACTCGGCCGCGCCCGCCGACCCGGCCGCGCCCGGCGTCCCGGCGGCATCCGTCGACCCGGTCGAGGCCGCTGCGCCCGTGGAGTCCCTCGCGGAGACCACGATGGAGCTGCTGATCCCGGTGCAGCCGGAGGGGTCGGGCCCGGGCCGGTACGGAGCCGTGGCCGGCGATGGGGAGAGCGGCCCGCAAGGGCCGTCCGCGGCCGGCGACGCGAGCCGTACGGGTGACGCGGACGGGGACGAGAGCCCGGAGCACGAGCGTGCGCCCGACGAGGAGGAGGACCGCGTCACCGACAAGGGCCTCCCCAAGCGCACCCCGAAGATCACCGCACCGACCACCGCCCCGCGCCAGCGCAGCGGCTCCGTCGACGCCGACGCGCTGCGCCGCCGTCTCGGCGGCTTCCGCCAGGGCGCCCAGGCCGGGTACCGGGACGTGGAGGCGGAGATCGCCGAGAGGACGGCCTCGCACCAGCGGCCGGCCACCGGCGCAGCAGGACCAGCTGGATCCGAAGAAGCCACGGGGGGCACAGTCGAGGAGGCAAGCAGTTGACCGCTCCCAGTACCTTCGGACTGATCGGACTGAGCAGTGAGGCCCGCAACCTGCACTGGCTTTTGACCAACCTCGTCGAGGAGGTACCCGGCATCCTCTCGGTCGCGGTCGTCTCGTCGGACGGACTGCTGCTGCTCTCCTCCGACGACCACCGCAACAAGGAGGCGAGGGAGGCCCTGCAGGCCCGCGGGACCCGGCGCACCGGCCCGCGCGGCTCCGCCGCCGACCTGGCCACCGTCGTCTCCGGCATCGGCAGCCTCACCGTCGGCGCCGCCAGGCTGATGGATTTCGGCGGGGTCCGGCACACGATGATCGCGATGGACGAGGGCAGCCTGTTCGTGATGTCGATCAGCGACGGCTCGCTGCTCGGCGTCCACGGCTCCGCGGACTGCGACATGAGCGTGGTGGCGTACCACATGGCCCTGTTCGTCGGCCGCGCCGGCCACGTGCTGACGCCCGAACTCCGCAGCGAGCTCCGTAAATCCCTGGAGGATTCCCAGACGGCGGGGAGTGCCCGATGAGCAGTACGCCGAAGCATCACCTCCCGGTCCGCGGCGGTGACCGCAAACCCGCCCGGGTCCGCCCCTACTCGCTCACCGGCGGCCGCACCCGCTTCGGCCACGTCCTCCTCGTGGAGACCTTCGTGGCCAGCACGGCCGCGCTGGACGCCCCGGAGGAGCGCAAGGAACTGACGAACGGCGACCTCTCCACCCGCGTGATGCCGGAGCTGCGGGCCATCGTCGAACTGTGCCGCCGGATGCGTACGGTGGCCGAGATCGCCGCGCTGCTGAAGATGCCGCTCGGCGTGGTCCGCGTGCTCCTCAGCGACCTCGCGGACCAGGGAAAGATCCGTGTGTACGGAACGGGCACCGGCCATGGCACGGGCCGCCCGGACCGGGCTCTGCTGGAAAGGGTGCTGAGTGGACTCCGTCGTCTCTGACGTCGCTCACGGCGTTGCTGGTTCATCCCCGTTCGTCCAGCCCGGCGAGAGCATGCACGCCTGGGAGACGGACCGCACCCGCGCCCCGATCGCCACGAAGATCGTGGTGGCGGGCGGCTTCGGCGTGGGCAAGACCACGCTGGTCACCGCCGTCTCGGAGATCACGCCCCTGCAGACCGAGGCGCTGATGACCGAGGCGAGTGAGGCGACCGACGACCTCACCGCCACGCCGGGCAAGACCACCACCACCGTCGCCATGGACTTCGGGCGCCTCACGCTCGACGACGACCTGGTGCTCTACCTGTTCGGCACGCCGGGCCAGCAGCGGTTCTGGTTCATGTGGGACGACATCGTGCGCGGCGCGATCGGCGCCGTCGTCCTGGCCGACACCCGCCGTCTGAAGGACTGCTTCCCGGTCCTGGACTACTTCGAGAGCTCCGGGCTGCCGTACGTGGTCGCGGTCAACCACTTCGACGGCAGCGAGCTGTTCGAGCCGGAGGACGTGCGGGAGGCCCTGACCATCCCGCGACACATACCTGTCATGATCATGGACGCGCGTCGCCGGATCTCCGTGATCGAGACCCTCCTGGCCCTCGTGGGCCACGCGCTCGACGAAACCCCCGAGTAGAGGACAGCCCCGCATGCGGAAGATACTCGTCGTCGGAGCCGGTCAGTCCGGGCTCCAGATCGCTCTCGGCCTCCAGTCACAGGGGTACGAGGTCACCCTGATGTCCAACCGGACGGCGGACGAGATCCGCACCGGCCGGGTCATGTCGACGCAGTGCATGTTCCACACGGCCCTGCAGCACGAGCGCGATCTCCAGCTGAACTTCTGGGAGTCCCAGGCCCCGAAGATCGAAGGACTCGGCGTCTCGGTCGCCGCCCCCGGCTCCTGGGCCGAAGGCCCCTCCGCCCGCGCCATCGACTGGCTGGGCAGGCTCGACGGATACGCCCAGTCGGTCGACCAGCGCGTGAAGATGGCCGGCTGGATGGAGACGTTCGCCCAGCGCGGTGGCCAGCTCGTCATCCACGGCGCGGCCGTCGGCGACCTCGACTACTTCTCCCGCACCTACGACCTGGTGCTCGTCGCGGCCGGCAAGGGCGAGCTGGTCCAGATGTTCGGCCGCGACGCGGAGCGCTCCCCCTACAGCGAGCCGCAGCGCGCGCTGGCCGTGACGTACGTCCACGGCCTGGGCCCGCGCCCCGAGCACCCCGGCACCGAAGGGGTCCGCTGCAACCTCGTGCCGGGCGTCGGCGAACTGTTCGTCATGCCCACCCTGACCACCTCCGGCCGCGCCGACATCCTGTTCTGGGAGGGCATACCCGGCGGCCCGCTCGACGCCTTCAACGGTGTCAAGGACCCCGCGGAGCACCTCTCCCTGACCCTGGAACTCATGGAGCGGTACGTCCCCTGGGAGTACGCGCGGGCCACCAAGGTCGAACTGACCGACGCCGGCGGCACGCTGGCCGGCCGCTACGCCCCCACCGTCCGCAACCCGATCGGCCGCCTCCCCGGCGGTGGACTCGTGCTGGGCGTGGCGGACGTCGTCGTGGCCAACGACCCGATCACCGGGCAGGGCTCCAACTCGGCGTCCAAGTGCGCCGCCGCGTACCTCGCCTCGATCGTCGAGCACGGCGACAAGCCGTTCGACGAGGAGTGGATGCGCGCCACCTTCGACCGCTACTGGAACACCGCGCAGCACGTCACCAAGTGGACCAACGCGATGCTCGCGCCGCCGCCGGAGCACATCCTGAACCTCATCGGTGCCGCCGGTGAGATCCAGCCGGTCGCCGACCGGTTCGCCAACGGCTTCAACGACCCGGCCGACTTCGAGAACTACTTCTACGACCCGGACAAGGCGCAGGCCTACCTGGTCGAGGTCTCCGGCGCGGGCGCCGCGTAACCCTCGTAGCCCTCGTCCGACCCGTCCGTGGCGCCCTCGGGGAGCTCCGGCGGCTCGTAACGCCGCAGGGGCTTCCCCGTGGGGTCCGGGCGTACGGCGCCCAGGACCGGGTTGGCCGCGATCGGTGACACCTTCACCTTCGCGCCCGGACGGGGTGCCTGGACGACCATGCCGTCGCCGAGGTACAGCGCGACGTGCGTGGCCTTCGGGAAGTACACGACCAGGTCGCCCGGGCGCAGCTCGTCCAGCGGGATCCGCTCCAGCCGCTTCCACTGCTCCTGGCTGGTCCGGGGGATGGGCGTCCCCGCCTCGGCCCAGGCCTGCGAGGTCAGCCCCGAGCAGTCGTACGTCCTCGGGCCCTCCGTGCCCCACTCGTACGGCTTGCCGAGCTGCCGTACGGCGTAGCGCACGGCCCGGTCGCCCTCGGCCGAGGGGGCGCGGACGCTGCTGGTGCTTCCCTTGCTCTCGTCGGTGCCGCTGCTGTGTTCGCTGCCGAGCGCGCCGGATGCCATGAACTTCTTCTGCGCCTTCGTGATGCCGTTCTGCTCGAACTCGGCGAGGTCGGTGAGCTGGTCGCGGCTGAGGGAGGCGAGCAGTTCCTCGACGTCGTGCAGGCGGGCGCGGACCTCGTCCCGTTCCTTCTTGCGCCGCTCGGTGAGGGCGAGCCGCCGGTCGAGGGCCGTGCGGGCCTTGCGGGCCAGCTCGTGGGCCTTGCGCTCGTTGCCGGTCAGCCGGCCGATGGTGTCGGCCCGCTCCTGTGCGAGCCGTCCGATCACATGGCCCTGCTCGATGGCGTGCTGCGGGTCGCGGGCCAGGAGCAGGCGTACGTACGGGGAGATGTCGGTGCTGCTCTGGTACTGCTGCCGGGCCAGCCGGCCGGCCGCGCCCCGGCTGTCGTGCAGGGAGAGCCGGGCGCGCGCGAGGGCGCGGTCCAGGCGGTCGGTCTCGGCGCGCTGCTTCTTCAGCTTCTCCTCGGTGGCGTTGTAGGCCTCGGTGGCCTCCTCGGCCTTCCTGTACAGCTCCTGAAGATCTGTCAGGAGGTCGGCCACGTTGTGCTGTTCCGTTTCCGGCTCGGGAACGGCCGTGGCCGGGGCGGGCACCAGGACGGTTCCGGCCGCCGTCGCCGCGATGCAGACCAGACGCAGAAGCTTTCCTGACACGCCATCACCTCCGTTGCGGGGGCGGCGTGGTGCCGCCGGACATCGTGAGGATCAGGCGTGTGCGGGCGGTGCGCGCGGTGGGTGTGCGCGGTTCGGCGCAACGGGGTCACCCGTCGGCGTCGTCCGGCTTGCCGGGCGGCGTGGCGTCTGGCCTGCCGGGGGGTGGGACGTCCGGCTTCGACCAGGGCCAGTTGAGCCGGCGGGGCGGGACGCCCTCCGGGGCGTACGCGTACTTCCAGCGGTCGGTCAGGCCGACCTTGCCCGGCCCGCGGGGGACGCGGCGGTAGACGAGCACGGTGTCCGGCCCGCCGTCGGGGTCCGGGACGGGGATGCGGTACGTCTTGGGCGGGTGGCCGGTGATGCCGAGGAGGACCGGCAGGACTCTGCCGTCCATGGGGCCGCCTTCGAAGGGGGTGTCTTCGCTCTTCACGGAATCAGTGTCAGACATCCTCGGCGAGCGCCTGGACCAGGGCGTCGGTCTGCGGGTCGCGACGGGCGGTCACAGTGAGCATCGCCACGAACTGCTCGACGAGCCAGTCGCGCAGTTCCCCGGCGGGGGGCTGCTTGTCCTCGTCGAGCCAGATGAGCGACGACGCCTCCACTGCGGTGATCCACATACGGACGGTCATGCGCAGGCCGGGGCCGGGGCCGGTGGCGCCCAGGTGGTTGAGGATGTGCTCGGCGGCGACGCGGCGGACGCCGTCGACGATGGCGGTGGTGCGCGATGTCCCGACGACGCTGCCGCCCTGGAGGAGGGCGCTGAAACCGGTGTCGTGCTCGTCGACGAAGGTGAGGTAGCGGTCGAGGGCGCGGGACAGGCGGGGGAGGAGGGGGCCTTCGCGGGGTTCGTCGAAGCAGTGCTGGAGCTCGTCGGCGGCGGAGCGCAGGGCGGCCTCGTAGAGCTGCTGCTTGCCGCCCGGGAAGTACCGGTACACCAGCGGCCGCGAAACTCCGGCCGCCTCCGCCACGTCGTCGAGGGACACCTCCTCCGGGGCGCGGTGGGCGAAGAGGTTCAGCGCGGACGTCAGCAGCTGACTGCGACGTTCCTCGACGCTGAGTCGCCGGTAGGCGGGGGTGGGGGCGGATGGTGTCATGCCTCGCAGCTTGACGTGCTCCCTGGCCTGAAGTCCAGACATTCCGGCTTGGGTCGGCTGACCCTTCCGGGGGCTTCCTGCTTCCCCGCGCTGTGCGGGCACGTGTGCCCGTCTTACCGGCGCTCCACAGGCGTTTTGCGTCTCCGCCCGTCCGGCGGCGACGATACGGCGTCCCTCGAAGAGGACGTTGCGGGCTGCGTTGTGGTCACGGTCGTGCACGGTGCCGCACCCGCTGCACGTCCACTGCCGGACGTGCAGCGGCTTGGGACCGTCCCGAAAGCCGCAGACCGAGCAGACCTGGGAGGACGGGAACGCCCGGCCCACTTCGGCGAAGGTGCGGCCGTGCTTGACCGCCTTGTACTCCAGCATGCCGACGAACGGCGGACCATCCCGCGTCGTGCACCGACTGGGCGAGCCGGGTCCGGCCGAGACCGGCCACCGCGAGGTCTTCCACATACACCGCTTGGTTGTCGCGGATGATCTGTGGGGAAACCTAGTGGTGGAAGTCCCGCCGCCGGTTCGCCACCCTGGCGTGCGACCTTGATGCGGCCCTTGGCCCGGTTCCTCGATCCCCTGACCTTGCGCGACAGCTCCCGCCCAAGTCGCGTGCGTTTCATCTCGGCCCGGCGCATACCGATCACCGTACGGACGCCTCGCGACCGCTCGCGGCGAAAGATCACATCCAACCGGAATTGCACACAATGTGAGCAAATGCGTTCGAGGACTTCGAGGTGAGTCTCTCCATCGCGTCGGGCAGCCACTCAGTAGTCACCCTGCACGGACATGACGGAGTCGGGGGCATCTACGCCAGCAGCCCCGACGACTTCCACAGGCGGCGTCCGACACCCCGCAGCACCCCGATGTCGTCGAGGAAGTCGGTCAGGCGCTTGGAGCCGTTCTGCATGACCTCCCGGCGGTGGCCGCTCGCCCGTGCCTGGGCGAGGGCCTCGCGCTTGTCGAGGCCCACGTTCGTGTAGACGTCGGGGTTCACGAACGCCACCGAGAAGACCCGGGCGAACTCGCCGGAGGTGATGCGGGTGAACTCCTGGGACCACTTGGGGGCCGTCACCATCTGGCGGCGGAGTTCCTCGCGGGCGTAGCGGACGTGGCGGGCCTCCTCCACGACGTGGATGCGGGTGACGCCCCGGACCAGGGTCTGGACACGCTTGTCGGGGAACGTCAGCCGCTGCATCCAGTCCAGGACCTCCTCGCCCAGCAGGGTCGCCGTGAAGGAACCCGGCGTGGTGGAGATGGTCTTGAACAGGCGGCCCAGCTGCTGGTGCGCGCGGCTGACCGGGTACCAGGGCGTGTCGCCCTGGGCTATCAGCCGGGCGAACATCTTGGAGTGCCGGCACTCGTCCTCGATCTCGGTGAGCGCGTACCGGACGTGCGCGCTCGTGGCCGCCTTGTCGTAGATGTGCCGGACCAGCAGCTGCATCAGGATGATCTCGAACCAGATGCCCAGGGAGGCCAGGGCCGCGGCCTCGTGCTGGGAGAGGAGGATGCGCTGTTCCTCGCCCATGCGTTTCCAGAGCGGGGTGTCGTAGAGCGACACCAGCTCCGGGGGCCAGAACCACTTGCCCTCCTCGAAGGGCGCGTCCCAGTCCAGCTCCTTGTCGGGATCGAAGGAGTGCTTGGCGGAGGAGTCGAGCAGCCGTTGGGCCACCTGCTCCCGGTCCTTCAGCAGGCCGAGGGCATCGCGCAGGCCGTCGAGCGCGTCGGCTTCCGTCAGGGTCGTCATGGCTGCCCACCTCGTTGTGCACACGTCACTGTTCCCCTTATGAGACTGCCTGTCAGCAAGCTCGTCAATCCCCTGCGCGCTACTTGTTGACCCGGTGTCTACCTCGTGTGAGCCTGCGGGCATGCCGACCTTCGACCTGTACGCCAAGGAACCGGAAGAGTCCGTCCGGCAGGTGCCGGCGAGCGGCGCGGCCCGTTTCAACTGGGAGTACGACGACGGGCGCGAACGTCTCCTGGCCCTCTACCAGAAGGGCAAGGACAAGCAGTGGGACGGCCAGAAGCGCATCGACTGGGAGCTGGAGGTGGATCCGTGCGATCCGCTCGGCACCCCGGACGAGGCGATGTCCCTCTACGGGACCAGGCACTGGGCGAAGCTGACGGACAAGGACAGGGGCGATCTGCGGCGGCACTACGCCTCCTGGCAGTTCAGCCAGTTCCTGCACGGCGAGCAGGGCGCGATGATCTGTGCCGCGCGGATCGTGGAGTCGGTCCCCGACCTGGACGCGAAGTTCTACTCCGCGACCCAGACCATGGACGAGGCCCGGCACGCCGAGATCTACGGCCGCTTCCTGCACGAGAAGATCGGGATGCTGTACCCGATCAACGACAACCTCCAGTCCCTGCTGGACGACACGCTGCGCGACTCCCGCTGGGACATGCCGTACCTGGGCATGCAGGTGCTGATCGAGGGCCTCGCGCTGGCCGCCTTCGGCATGATCAGGGACACGACCGACAAGCCGCTGCCGAAGCAGATCCTCGCCTACGTCATGCAGGACGAGGCCCGGCACGTGGCCTTCGGGCGGATGGCCCTGCGCGACTACTACCGGCAGCTCACGGACGCCGAGCTGAGGGAGCGCGAGGAGTTCGTCATCGAGGGCTGCTACCTCATGCGCGACCGGCTGCGGGGCGTGGAGGTCCTGGAGAACTTCGGCATCCCCAAAGCCGAGGCGGAGGAGTACAGCGAGCAGTCCGAGTTCCTCACCCTGTTCCGCAAGCTCCTGTTCAGCCGCATCGTGCCCTGCGTCAAGGACATCGGCCTGTGGGGCGAGCGCCTCCAGCAGGCCTACGTCGACATGGGCGTCCTGGAGATGGGCGACTCCAGCCTGGACCTGCTGATGTCCCAGGACGAGGAGATCGCCGAGAAGCTTGACGCCGAACGCTTCGCGGTGGAGGAGAAGGAGCGGGTCGCCGAGGTGCGGGGGGCGATCGACGCGGGGCGGCGGGCGGTCGAGTGAGCGCCCGTCAGAGCGCGCAGCCCAGTCCCTGAGGCACCTCGCCGATCAGCGGTGTCGCCCCCTGGGGCGGGAACGACGTCCGCAGGGTGAAGGCGTACGGCGTCGGGCCGTGGGTGCGGATGTGCAGGAGGCGGGATTCCGCCTCGGCCACGGTCGGGCGGTGACCGGCCGGCACCCACCACAGGGTGACCATGGCCTCCTCCACGCGCTCGAACCACTCGCGGCGGCGGGCGAGCATCTCCCGGTGCCTGCCCTGGTACATGTACGCCGTCAGTGAGTCGGTATCACGCCACACCGACATGTTGAGGATCAGCCAGGAGTCGCCGAAGACGGACACGTCCGTGGCGTTGCCGGTGTCGCTCTGCAGGCGCCAGACGAAACCGTCGGCCGCGTCGGCGTCGGCGTTCACCGGGTCCAGGCTGTCGACGAAGTCCTTCAACTGCGGGGAGTCCAACGGGGCCTTCAGGCGGGCGATGTTGACCTCGGCGAGTTCGTACGCGGCGGCAGGATCAGTCATGGACCGAACGTTAGGTCGGGTGTTTCCGGCGCGGTAGACCCGTCTCATCAACTGGGCATCTCCTAGCGCGACTTGAGCACCGCCTCCATCACCGCCCGTGCGATCGGCGCCGCGTCACCGCCCCCGCTGATGTCCCCGCGGTCCGCCTCCGCGTCCTCCACGACGACCGCGACCGCCACCCGCGGCGCCAGGTCGCGGTCGCCCTGCGCCCAGGAGACGAACCAGGCGTACGGCGTACCGGAGTTGCCGCGGCCGTGCTGGGCGGTGCCGGACTTGCCGCCGACCTTGGCGCCGGGGATGGCGGCGTTGCGCCCGGTGCCGTTCTCGACCACGTCCCGCATCATCGCCCGCAGCCCGACGGCGGTGGACGGGTACATCGCCTGGCGGATCGCCCGCGAGCCGGCCGTCGCGAGGGTGCTGCCGCCCGGCCTCGTCGTGCGCTCCACCAGGTAGGGGTCCCGTACCTGGCCGCCGTTCGCCACGGCCGCCGCGACCATCGCCATCTGCAGCGGTGTGGCGCGGGTGTTGTACTGGCCGATCGACGACAGGGCCAGCTGGGCCTTGTCGAGGGTGGTGTCGAACGTGGACCGGGCCACCGGGAAGGGGATCCTCAGCTGCCCGTTGTTGAAACCGAAGGCGTGCGCCGTGGCGGTCATGTCCGTCACACCCACCCGCACGCCGAGCTTGGCGAACACCGTGTTGCAGGAGAAGGTGAAGGCCTCGCGCACGGAGGCGTTCGCGCAGCCCTTCGACGCGTTGGTCAGCCGCGTCCGCGTCCCGGGCAGCCGGTAGGGGCCGGGGGAGTCGGTCGGCGCTTCGAGGTCGGTGACCACACCGGCGTCCAGCGCGGCGGCCGCGGTGACCACCTTGAAGGTCGAGCCCGGCGGATACGTCTGCCGCACCGCCCGGTTGAGCATCGGGCGGTCCCGGTCCGCGTTGAGCCGCGCCCAGGCCCGGGACGCCACCGAGCCGTTGCCGGCCAGCGACTGGGGGTCGTAGGACGGGGCAGACACCAGGGCCAGGATCCGGCCGGTCGACGGCTCCAGCGCCGCCACCGCTCCCTTGCGGCCCGCGAGTCCCTTGAACGCCGCCTCCTGCGCGGCCGGGTGGAGTGTCGTGACGACGTCTCCGCCGGCGTTGCGCGCACGCGTGAAGTCGTTCCACAGCGGGAACGGCGCGAGCATCGGATCCGCGCCGGACAGCACGCCGTCCTCCGTGCTCTCCAGGAGCGTCGTCCCGTAGAGCTGGGAGGCGAAGCCGGTGACCGGGGCGTACATCGGGCCGTCGGTGTAGGTCCGTTCGTAGCGCAGGTGCTCGCGGGTGTCCTTGGAGCCGGTGACCGGCCGTCCGCCGACCAGGATGTCCCCGCGGGGCTGCTCGTAGCGGGTGATGTCGGGGCGCCGGTTGGCCGGATTGCGGTCGTACGACGGTGCCTGGACGACCTGGATGCGGGCGGCGTTCAGCAGCAGGGCCACCAGCAGCAGGGCGCAGAAGTATCCGGCGTGCCGGATGTGCCGGGTCACCGGGCGTCCTGCCCGTCGTAACTCCGCCGGGCCGAATCGCTCACCCGGACCAGCAGTGCCACGATCGCCCAGTTGGTGACGACCGACGAGCCGCCCTGCGCCAGGAACGGCATCGCCATGCCGGTCAGCGGGATCAGCCCGGTCACCCCGCCCGCGATCACGAACACCTGGAGCGCCACCAGTGAGGCGAGTCCGACCGCGAGCAGCCGGCCGAAGGGCTCGCGCTGCGCGAGTCCCGCGCGAAAGCCGCGCTCCACCAGCAGGCTGTAGAGGAGGAAGACGGCGCTGAGGCCGGCCAGGCCGAGTTCCTCGCCCGCGGTGGCCAGGATGAAGTCCGACTTCACGGCGAAGCCGATGAGGAAGGAGTGGCCGAGTCCGAGGCCCGTGCCGAGCATGCCGCCCTCCGCGAAGGCGAACAGCGACTGGGCGAGCTGGTTCGCGCCCTCGCCCGCCTCGATCGAGGCGAAGGGGTGCAGCCAGGTCTCGATCCTGCTGTGCACGTGCGGCTCCAGCCGACCCACGGCGACCGCACCCAGCGCGGCCAGCAGCAGGCCGACCGCGATCCAGCCGGTGCGGCCGGTGGCGACGTAGAGGAGGATCACGAACAGGCCGAAGAAGAGCAGCGAGGTGCCGAGGTCGCGCTCCAGGACCAGCACGCCCACGCTCACCAGCCAGACGGCGACGATCGGGCCGAGGACGCGGCCGGTGGGCAGCTGGAGCCTCCAGACGCGGCGGCCGGTGTAGGCGAGCGCGTTGCGGTTCGCCGCCAGGTACGCGGCGAAGAACACCGCCAGCAGCACCTTGGCGAACTCGCCCGGCTGGATGGAGAACCCGGCGATCCGGATCCAGATGCGGGCCCCGTTCACCGCCGGGAACAGGATCGGCAGCGTGAGCAGGACCAGGGCCGAGACCACGCAGACGTACGTGTAGCGCTGGAGCACCCGGTGGTCGCGCAGCAGCAGGATGACCAGGATGAACAGCGCCACCCCCAGTGTCGACCACACCAGTTGGGCGGGTGCCGCCCGGTCGCCCGGGGTCTCCAGGTCGAGCCGGTAGATCAGCACCAGGCCGAGCCCGTTGAGCAGCACCCCGATGGGGAGCAGCAGGGGGTCGGCGTACGGGGCCCGCAGGCGTACCGCCAGATGGGCCAGCAGCGCCAGTACGCCGAGGCCGGCGCCGTAGCCCGCGGCGCCGGGCGGAAGTGCTCCGTGCCGGGCCAGGCCTACGGCGCAGTAGCCGTAGACCGACAGCAGGACGGCCAGCACGATGAGGGCGACTTCGATGCCCCGGCGCCGGGGGAGGGGGCGGACGGCGGGCGCGGGCGGGTCCGCCGTCGCCACGGTGATTCCGGCCTTGCTCATGTCCGGAACCTACCCAAACAGTGCGTCTTGTGTGCCTTTGGGTGAGCGAGTGTCAGCACCAGCGTGGCGCGGGGCCGATGTTGTCGATGTACCGGGCCGCGCCCCAGGCCCAGGTGCCGTCCGTCAGCAGGTACCAGAGCGGATTGCCCCGCACGGTCTCACCGCCCGTCTTGCAGAAGATCTTGACGACGTCGCCCCGATGGGCGAACCGGATGATCTGCGAACCGCGGTTCGGGGCGCTGCGCAGCGCCAGCCTGTCCGCCGTGACGACGCCCTTGTAGAGGCGCTCGTCGTGGTGGCCGTGGTGGCCGTCGTGGCCGTGGTGGTTGCCGTTGCCGTTGCCGCCCGTCGGGTCCCAGTCGTCGTGCGCGGCGGCGGCGGGCGTGACGGAAACCGCGGCGGCGAGGAGCCCGGCGACGGTGGCTATGGAGAGACGGGTGCGCAGGGACATGGGGGTTACCTCCATGTGGGGGCGAAAGTACTGAAGCTGACTTATCGCCACATTAGGAGCGCCCCGAGGGTGCCGCCCCTCACGCTGGGCCATAGGGGGACGCGCCCCGAGCTCTCACTCCGCCGCCAGTTTCAGGGTGGCCACCGCCCCGCCCTCCGGCGCGTTAGCGAACTCCAGCCGCGCGCCCAGCACCTCGGCCTGCCCCCGCGCGATGGTCAGCCCCAGCCCGTGCCCCCGCGTACCGCCCTCCGTGCGGAACCGCTGCGGCCCGTGGGCGACCAGGTACTCGGGAAACCCGTCCCCATGATCGCGAATGGTCACCACCGGACCGTCCACGGTCAGCACCACCGGCCCCCGCCCGTGCTTGTGCGCGTTCGCCACGAGGTTGCCCAGCACCCGCTCCAGCCGCCGTCGATCGGTCTCCACGGACACATCCCGTACGACCCTGACCTCCGTGCCGTTGCCCGCCGCCCGCGCCGCACGCTCGGCCAGGGGCCCCAGCCGCTCGGTGTCCAGCTCCACCCGCTCCCGGCCGGTGTCCAGCCGGGAGATCTCCAGCAGGTCCTCGGTCAGGGTGCGCAGCGCCGCCACCCGGTCGCGGACCAGCTCCGTCGGACGGCCCGGCGGCAGCAGTTCGGCCGCCGCGTGCAGCCCGGTCAGCGGCGTGCGCAGCTCATGCGCGACATCCGCCGTGAACCGCTGCTCGGCGAGCAGCTTGTCCTGGAGCGAGGCCGCCATGGAGTCCAGCGCGGCGGCAACGGCGGCCACCTCGTCCCGCGGGCCGGCCTCGGTGCGCAGGCCGGCCTCCGTGCGCGGGCCGGTGCCTGGGTCGTTCACGCGCGCGTCCAGGTCGCCCGCGCTGATCCGCCGCGCGACCAGCGCCGTGGTGTGCAGCCGACGCGTCACCCGCGTCACCGCGAACGCCCCGACCAGCAGCGTCGCCCCGATCGCCAGGCCCGACGACCACACGATCGCCCGGTCCAGGCCCTCGATGGTGCGGGCCTGCTGCGAGTAGTCGACCGCCACGGCCAGCGCCCGCTCGCCGTCGACGGGACCCGCCGCCCACATCGTGGGGCGTCCCGCGCGGTCGGCGACCATCGTGCCGCGGTCCCCGGCCACCGCCAGGTCCCGCAGCTTCCCGGGCAGCTCCGGCGGGTCCACCCCGGCGCCCCGCCGCAACGTGTCCCCGGCCTCGTACCGCTCCGTCGCCTGCGTCAGCCGCTGCAACGCCTGGTCACGGGCCTGGCTCACGGTCTGGTTCGTCACCTGCACATGCACCAGGACGCCGAGCAGGGCGGCCAGCGCGCAGCACATCACCGTGATGAAGGCGGCGGCCTTCGCGGCGAGAGTCCCGGACCACTGGGGGAGCGTGGGGCTCATCCGCCGCTCGCCGAAGGGGAGACGGAGGGAGCGGCGGAGGGGGAGGCTGAGGTGGAGCCGGCGGGAGAGTCGGTGGGGGAAGCCGACGGGTGCCGGGAGTGCTTGCGCGGGCCGGTGCGCAGCATCTCGTCGTGGGTGAGGAGCATGGCCCGCTGGTCCCGGTCCCAGGTCCACTGCAGGCGGTACTCGTAGCCCGCGACCTCCGACGGCGAGCGGATCACCAGGGAACGCCCGGCCAGCTCGACACCGCTGAGCGCGTCCTCCCACGCCATCACCTGCACCAGCCGGTGCTTCTCGACGGTGTAGACGCGGACGGCGGTCGTCCTGCCGGGCAGCAGCGGGAAGCCCAGCGTCAGGTCGTCGAGCCCGTCGCCGGTCAGATCCCGGTAGTACGGCCTGAGTACCGGGCACCTCCCGTGCCCCGGGCCTTTCGTGCAGTCGGCCATCCTGCGCTCCGTCTCGCGGTAGGGCGCCTTCTGGCCGTCGTAGTCGCCGGGGTTCCGGGCGATCTCGGCCCGGACGATCTCGACCGGGTCGACCCGGCGGATGTCGTCGCCGGGGACGTTCACCCCCTTGACCACCTCGGTGTTCACCTCGCCGATCTCGAAGGCCGGGCTCGACGCCGGTGTCAGCTCCGGCCAGAGCCGGGCCGGCCCCTGCGCCGTCGGGGTCGACCCCGCGCCCTCCAGCCCGCCGGTGTCCCCGCAGCCCACGGCGGCGGCCAGCACGAGGGCGACGACGGCGAGGCGACGGGCGGCCTGTCCGGGGCGGCTGAGGGGCACTGCACTCCTGGCGGTTCGTGGGCGGTTCGTGGGCGGTCCCACAGGCGGACGCGACCGTCGGCCGCGTACACCTTATTCGTAGGGAAGTCCCATTTGCGCGAGAGGGTGGCCGTCTGTGTGCGCAGCCGGTCGTGCGCAACCGGACCTGCGCAGCCGTACGTATGCCATACGTATGCCGTGCTACTCGGCGAGCTCCTCCAGCAGCCGGGCCGTGGCCAGTCCGGCCCGCAGGTACTCGACGAACAGGTCGTTGTGCAGCGCCCAGCGCGAGCGACGGGCCCGGATCAACCGGATCGCCGCCTCGGCGGAGCTGCCCTGGCGCATCAGCGCGTGGGCGACGACAAGACCGGAACGGTTGTACCCGTGGTAACAGCGGACGAGGACCCTGCGGCCCTCGCCCAGCGCCTCGCACGCGGCCTCGGCCAGCCGGATCACCCCGGCGAGCTGCGTCCCGTCCAGCGGCCCGTCGGGGATGGGCCACACATGGTGCCGGACGCCCGGATCGGGCCCGTGCCCCGGCAGCCGCAGCAGCGTCTGCACGAGATCGAACTCGTCCCGCACGACGACGAACTCCGGATGGCCCATGGCCCCCGTGTACTCGTGACCGCCCATCCAGAGCCCGGGCACGACCTCGCTCCACGGACTCTCCGGAGCGGGCACGTCGGGTTTACTGCGGGTACGCAACGGCGCCTCCCCACCATCACCGCCCGAGGGTCCGCGGGCAGGCCCAACTCCTCTCCAAGGTAACCGGGTTCTTGCCCCCGCAGCACCCCGCCTGTTCCCATGGAATGGGGTGATGGTGCATGAACGGACTGCGCGTCATACCGACCTGGCGGCACGGCCGGGAGCGGCTGTACGTCTGCCTCCCGGACGGCAGGAACATCGCCTGGTACGACCGTGATGCGGCCCGGGTGAACCTCCTCGGCGAGGACCGCGAGGACGATGTCCTGCGGGCCCTCGGACCCTTCATCACCGGCCCTGTCACGGTAGGACCGCCGCCGGTGCCGACCCCCGCCGAACTGGCCCGCCTCACCCTCCACCCCGACGACGACCTGGCCCCCAACCGCCCCGGCGAGGCCCTCATCGTCGCCCTCGACCGCGACCCCGGCCCCACCCACCGGCTGCGCCCCGACCCGCGCCGCAGGGCCCTCGCGGCCGAGCAGACGGTCGGCGACGCCCTGGATCGCCTCGACGGCGCGGGCTGGCACGCCCTGCACTCCGTGCCACTCCCCGGTGGCGACCGCATCCACCACCTGCTGATCGGCCCCGGCGGCCTCTACGCCCTCCACACCCTCCACGCCCGCAAGCAGCGCGTCCGCATCACCGACCCCATGATCACGCTGGGCCGCCGCGACCCCCACCCCCTCCTGCGCCGCCTCCGCACCGACGCCGACCGCGCCTCCTACGCCCTGACGGCAGAGGTCCGCCCGGTACTCGCCCTGGTGGACCCGGCGGGAGTGTCCGTCCCGACGGTCCCACGAGCGGTCCACGTCCTGACGGACACGGAGGTGGAGGGGCTGGCTCAGCGGGGCGGGGTCCTGAAACCAGCGGACGTGGAGGCCCTGCACGCGATGGCCCGGGACCGGAACACGTGGGCTCGGGTGTGAGGGGTGGGTCACGCCCGTAAGGGGCGCGGGGAACCGCGCGACCAGCCCCCACACATCCGCACCCGCCCCCCGGCCGAAGAAGCTACGTCGCTTCGCTACGGCAACGCCCCCGCCCCGTCCGTGTCCAGCAGCGGAGCGAGCAGGTCGCCGTAGTCCTGGATCCTCGGGGCGATGTCGACCGCGTGGAAGTCCAGCCGGCCAGGTGCGCGGCACTCCCTGACCTCCTCCCACGTCACCGGGGCCGAGACGGTCGGTTCCGGGCGGGCCCGGAGGGTGTAGGGGGTCGCCGTCGTCTTGCGGGCGGCGTTCTGGCTCCAGTCGACGAAGACCTTCCCCGGACGCAGGCTCCTGGTCATCCGGTGCAGCGCGAGTCGCGGCATGGCCTTCTCGGCCTCGACGGCGAGCGCCTTGGCGTACTCGGAGACCCGCTCGGAGGACGCCCCCCGCACGGCGGCGAGCAGATGCAGCCCCTTCGAGCCGGAAGTCTTGGCGTAGGCCTCGATGCCGTCCCGGGCGAGCCGTTCCCGCAGCCACAGCGCGACCTCGCAGCACTGCACGATGGTCGCCGGCGCCCCCGGATCGAGGTCGAAGACGATCCGGTCGGCCTCGTCCGGCGTATCGACGAGCCACTGGTGGGTGTGGAACTCGGCCACGAGGTTCGCCGACCACATCAGGCTCGGCAGATCCTGCACCAGGACCATCCGCGAGGGCCCCTCGACCCGTGGCACCTCGGCGGTGGTGACCCAGTCGGGCGTACCCGGCGGCACGTTCTTCGTGAAGAACACCTGCCCGTCCGGCCCGTCCGGATACCGCAGGAAGGACACCGCCCGATCACGCAGATGGGGCAGCAGGACCTCGGCGACGGTCGCGTAGTAGTGCAGCACCTCGCCCTTGGTGAAGCCGGTGGCGGGATACAGCACCTTCTCCAGATTGCTGAGAGCGAGCCGTCGCCCCTCCACCTCCGTGATAGGCGCCATACGATAAGAATCCCACGCAAACCGTGACGAACACTCCCGAGCGTGACCGGAAGGGTGCTGCACGTGAGATCCATCTGGAACGGCGCCATCTCGTTCGGCCTGGTCAGCATTCCGATCAAGCTGGTGAACGCCACCGAGAGCCACTCGATCTCCTTCCGCCAGATCCACACCGAGGACGGCGGCCGCATCCGCTACCGCAAATTCTGCGAACTGGAGGACCGCGAGGTCACCCAGGGGGAGATCGGCAAGGGCTACGAGGACGCGGACGGCACGATCATCCCGATCACCGAGGAGGACCTGTCCAGCCTGCCGCTCCCGACGGCCAAGACGATCGAGATCGTCGCCTTCGTCCCGGCCGACCGGATCGACCCCCTCCAGATGGACGCCGCGTACTACCTCCAGGCCGGCGGCGCCCCGGCGGCGAAGCCGTACACCCTGCTGCGCGAGGCACTGAAGCGCAGCAACAAGGTGGCGATCGCCAAGTTCGCCCTGCGGGGACGGGAACGCCTGGGCATGCTCAGGGTCGTCGGCGAGGCCATCGCGATGCACGGCCTGCTGTGGCCGGACGAGGTCCGCACCCCCGAGGGCCTGGCCCCCGACACCAACGTCACCGTCCGTGACCAGGAACTGGACCTGGCGGACGCGCTGATGGACACCCTGGGCGAGGTCGACCTGGAGGATCTGCACGACGAGTACCGCGAGGCCGTGGAGGAGGTCATCGCCGCGAAGGCGGCGGGCGAGGCCCCGCCCCAGGCCCCGGAACCGGCCACCGGCGGCAAGGTCCTGGACCTGATGGCGGCCCTGGAGAGCAGCGTCCGCGCGGCCCGCGAATCGCGGGGCGAGGAGGCCGAGCACGCCGAGGTCAAGTCGCTCCCGCAGCGCAAGACCTCCCGCGCGGCCCCCAAGCAGACCGGCGGCAAGAAGTCGACGTCCACCACGAAGAAGACGGCGGCCAAGAAGACCACCGCGGCGAAGAAGTCGACGGCCAAGTCGGGCCAGGGGACGGCCAAGAAGACGGCGTCAAAGAGCACCGCGAAGAAGACGGCGGCGAAGAAGTCGACGTCCCGCAAGCGCTCGGCCTGACCCGCTCCCGCGCGGGTACTTTCCCCAGGGGAGACCGGAGAGCGCTATGCCGCAGCCCACGAACCACCACGACCGCCACGATCATCGCACCGGCGACGCGGTCGACATCCACTTCATCGGCAACGCGACGGTGCTGCTGTCGTACGGCCCGCTCACCCTGCTCACCGACCCGAACTTCCTGCACCGGGGTCAGTACGCCTACCTCGGCCACGGCCTGCTGAGCCGCCGCCTGACCGAACCGGCCCTCGACGTCCACGAACTGCCCCGCCTCGACGCGATCGTGCTCTCGCACCTGCACGGCGACCACTGGGACCGCCGCGCCCGCCGGCACCTGGACCACACGGTGCCGATCCTGACCACACCGCACGCGGCCCGCCGCCTCAGGACCGTGCACGGATTCCACCGCACGGCCGGGCTGCGCACCTGGAAGGCGCTCACCCTCCAACGCGACGGTGTCCAGGTCACGGTCACCGCCCTGCCGGGCCGGCACGCCGGCCACGCGGTGCTGCGCGGGCTGCTGCCGCGGTGATGGGGAGCATGCTCGAGTTCGGCCCCGCCGGGGGACCGCCCCGCATACGGCTGTACCTCTCGGGCGACACGCTCCTGTACGACGGCCTCGACGAGATCACCGAACGCTTCCCGTCCGCCGATCTGGCCGTCCTCCATCTCGGCGGCACCCGCCTCCCCGGCGGCTTCGTGGTCACGATGGACGGCAACCAGGGCGCCGAACTCGCCCGCCGCCTCGACCCCCGGCTCGTCCTTCCCGTCCACTACGGGGACTACACGGTGATGCGCTCGCCCCTGTCCGTGTTTCTGGCCGAGGCCGACCGCATCGGCCTCGGCGACCGCGTCATCCACTGCGGCCACGGGGAACGCGCCCGCGTGCCGTGCGCTCCTGGGGCGGCCGTGCAGGTCTACTGACCCCCGGGTCGTCGCGTCCGCGTGCCGTGCGCCCCTGGGGCGGCCGCGCAGGTACTGATGCCCGGGTCGTCGCGTCCGCGTGTCCTGCGCTCCCGGGGCGGCCGTACAGGTCTACTGACCCCGGGGCGTCGGGCCAGGCCCTCAGACCACCCGACTCTCCCGCTGTTCGGACTCCTCGTCCTCCTCCTCGTCGTCCGGCAGATGGACGTCGTCGACGGCGATGTTGACCTCCACGACCTCGAGACCGGTCATCCGCTCCACGGCGTTGATGACGTTGGTCCGGACATCCGCCGCCGTGTCGGCGATGGCGGCGCCGTACTCGACGACCACATTGAGATCAACGGCGGCCTGGCGCTCGCCGACCTCGACCTTCACCCCCTGGGTGACCCCGCTGCCCCCGCCCGGCACCCGCTGACGCACAGCCCCGAAGGCCCTGGTCACCCCGCCACCGAGGTTGTGCACCTCCGGAATCTCCCGGGCCGCCATGCCCGCGATCTTCGCGACGACCGTGTCCGCGATGGCGGTGCTTCCGCGGGTGCCGGGAGCACCCCTGCCGTCCTGTGATGCGTTCCTGCGCTGAGTGGTCTCCGTCATGACCGTCACCTCGATGGTCGGTGAGGGGATGAGCAGCATCGTTCCCCTCCACGGTAGAACAATGGGGCATATGGGGCGAAAGTGCCGTTCTGCTCTCCGTGTCCTTCACCCTTCCCGGGTGAGGTCGCCCGCGTCCTGCCGCGTGCACGCTGAGAGCGGCACGACCTTGGCGACAGGGGAACGAGGTAGCCGGCAGGACCACCACGCACCCGGGAAGCGCCCCCGCATCCCTCCGCGAATGGGCCACCGGCGTGACCGTCTTCGCGGCCATCATGCTCATGATCGGCGGCATCCTCGACGTGATGCGCGGCATCGCGGCGCTGGGCCCTGTGCGTGATGAGAAGGGACGACGCGTTCGTCCCGTTCGAGAGCGTCTCGAACACGTAGAGGGCGGGAGTCAGTAAGACTGACTCCCGCCCTCTTATGTCGGCATCCGCACTGATCATCGTAGGAACATTCCTAGGATGAGGGCGAGTGCCCCCGGCAGGATTCGAACCTGCGCACACGGCTCCGGAGGCCGTCGCGGGGTCTGACGTCTGTACAGGTCACGGGCCTACCAACGATAGATAGCGTGCGATCCGTCCACAGGTAGTCCATGGGGGGCCTGGGTGCTTCTCCGCGCACGGGAGGGGACCAGGAGCCCTGCAGTACGCGACATGGGCGCACTAGAGTGTCCACCACTTCATCACAGGATCTACGCAGGGGGCAGGTTGGTCGTGTCGGTGCCGGTGTCTGATAGAGCTATCCCTGACCCCGAACTTCCGGCGGAGATCCGGGAAGTGCTCGCCAGCGTTCCGTGTCAGTTGCTGCCGTCTAGTGACGGCCAGCGTGCCCCAAGCCCTACGCCTAGGGAGTTGACTCGCCGCGCGGAACAGCAGGCGGCGAAACGAAACAAGAAGATGGGCCCCCTGGGGCCCATCGGGTTCGTGATCATCTCGGCCGTCTGTGCCTATATGGGCGTCGCGGTAGTGATCAAGGTCAGCGTCTCTGACGTTGTCTTCTGGGTCGGAGTCGCCTTTCTAGTGGCCGCCCTGCTTACGCTGATCATGTTTGTCCAGGAGGTTCGGGCACGGCGGGCAGATGCCCAGACGCTTGTGATTGCTCGTCAGCATGCGGGTAAGTACGTATGTCCTTGTGATCTAGAGCAGGAGGACCGAGCTCTGCTTATACGCGCGGCAACAGCAGTAGACCGTATCCTGACATCCACTGCTCATAGAACGGGCGTAGTCGACCAGGCGCGCAATAACATTGAGCTTCATGAAATGCTCTGGAAAGTCGCAAAGGACACCGAAAAGATCAATCAGTTGACCTTGAAGCATTGGGGAGCTTCGACCGTAAGCGCCGGGGCAGCGGTGGATTCCGTTCTGTCCTCTCAAGCAGCTGCATTGGGAACCAGCCGCAGGCACGTCACGGCACGCGTTGTGGCGCTTGAGGAGTATGCCAGTCAGGTTAAGGTCATTGATGACTTGATCGCTCAACAAGAGCAGCTCGAACGACTCGGCAGCGCCAACGACGAATACCTGGACCTTGTGGCTCAGACAAGTGGGGACGCTACCGCTACGCAGCGCGTCCGACTCGCCGGCGAAGAGGCGGTTGTGATGGCCGACCCCCTTGCGGACGCGGTCCGGCGAGCGCGGGATGCGGCAGAGATTGCTCTGCCAGACAAAGCTTGAGCTGCCACCCATTGAGGTTCGTGCCCTTCGGCAACTTCTCGCTGGCACTGCCCGCCGCGTCCACGCGGATGCTCTTGGATAGCTGTACAGGAGGCAGTTACGTCGCCCCAGGACTCTGCACCACGATGGACCTGGGGACCAATGGAGCCAAGCCACGGCCTCACTAAGGGGGCGTGGCTTGGTTATTCACAGCCGGCAACGTTACACGTCAGCCGGAGAGATATTCCATTACAGCTGCGGTTGCGGTGTTCATCACTCGACGAGATCTCACGGGGCCGACATATTTGCCCTTCTGGAGATCAGTCTCCGACGCTGCTAGGATCTTCCCCACAGTGTCGTACCCAAGTTCTTTGCATTTCCTGCGGGCGAAAGCAGTCAGGTCCAAAAGATCGACGCTTCGATCAAGCTGTGACTTGATGTACTCTTGCTGCACCTCATCCATCTTTTCGACGTCGAGTTTTGCAACGCTCTCGTAGGCCTCATGGTTGGCCCCGAATTCAACAAAACGCTTAATTGAAATGGAACCCCTGAGCTGATTCGTGGCGGAGACGGGGTCAGCGATCGAGCCAGACGATGGCATGATCCTACGTGACGATGACCAGATGATCGATGTGATCGCTCCCGATTCGGAAATCCGGTTCCCGCTTGCGCTAACCATGGGTAGCCCGAGCCAATTCAACTGCACAGTCACGTGGAAAGGGCTGGATGGAGAGGAAAGGGAAAACGTGGCTACCTTGCGCCCTGTCTAGCGCTAGAATCCTCCCGCTGGCTCCCCCGTACCCATATTTGCACCGAGTGTTACGATACCTGCCGCTAGGAGAGGCGAGGTATGGACATGGAGCACCCGAGGGCCTTTATCAGTTTCCGTATGGAAGATCGCTGGGCTCGGGACTTCCTGAGGGAACACGCGCGGAACGCAAAAGATGAGGTGGAGTTCATCGACTACTCCATTCAGGATCCCTTCGACTCATCATGGAAGAATAAGTGCAAGCTCAGGATTGCCGAGACGAAGGGAACCATCGTTCTGATTGGGGCGACTACATACCAGTCAGAGCCGGTAGAGTGGGAGATCAAAGAAACTCTTGAGCAAGGTCATCAAATCTTTGGGATTCAGGTGAATGATGGAGAAACTCATCCACTCCCGAAGGGCATCCCCTCAGAGAGTGTAATTCGATGGGACTTCACTCAAATTTCTTCACGGCTCTCAACCTGGGTGTGATGGATGAACTATATTGAGCAAGTGGCCGCTGATATTCGGACTGAGATCCCAGCCTCCGCCTTACCTCACGGCAACGTGAATGACTTGCTCAACATGTATGCGGCTCTCGCTTTTGCGAAAGGCGTTGATGTAACAGCTTCAGACGTACATGACGTCTGGAGCGCATGGCAGATGAAGCATGACCCTTCCCATGTCCATCTGCTTCCGTACGATCAGCTTCCCTCATCAGTGCAACAGCAGGACGCTGTTTATGTGCTGGCCATTCGTAAAGTGGCAGAGCGGTTGACGAGCCAGGATCGGGTCACTCAGGCGTTGGTTCCGTATGGCCCTCCAACGACGGAAGAGGACAAGGAGCGACTTTTTGAGCTGTACAAACTCATGGTGCAAAGCTCAGAAGGGTTAGTAGGCCGCCGTCAAGGTGTAAATACCTTCTTCATCACCGCAAATGGTGTGATACTGACAGGGCTAGGGTTCTTCATTAAGGCGGGTGGAAGCCAGATACTCAAGTCCGTTGGAGTTCTCGTGATCGCCCTGACGGGGCTGATCCTCGCCCATGCCTGGAAGAGCCTTATCGTCTCATTTGGGCAACTCAATACAGGGAAATTCGCGGTAATCAACCGACTTGAGCGGTTTCTGCCTGCAGCAATCTTCTACTCCGAGTGGGAGGCTCTAGAGCGGGGCCAGAACCCTAAGGTGTATCGCTCTTCCACGTCGCGTGAAATCTGGGCACCTCATCTGCTTACCGCTCTGTATGCGCTTGCGGCTGCAGGTGCCTCCCTAGTTGCTGTTGGTGTGTGGAAACCTTGAAGTGAAGGTCGGCGTAGCGGGTTTGGGCTGGAGTTTCAATGGGCGAGTCAAGCGCAGGGGTGTGTGACCAGTAGCCGAAGAAGTGAAGGGCCGGGTCTCTGACCTGCGGCCGTGCAATCGATCAACGCTGCGACCTGCGACTTAGCTGTTGGTGGTTGTCAGCGTTGGTCGTCGTTGAGCGCCCCGCACGGCCCGGAGACGGCCCGAGCGGCGACCGTAGTTCAGAGCCCGATCACGATCGGGAGCGCGTTCGGCCGGCCGTAAGCGAGGATGCGCGTGAGTGCCTCCGTCATGTGGGCTACGTCCGCGGCCGGTGCATGTAGCACTGCCTCGACAACCAGATCCTCCAGGAACAGGGCTTCCAAGGAATCGGGGTCGAAGGTGACCCGCAGGATGTCTCCTTCCAACTCCACCGTGCGCACGCATCCGTACGCGGTGCCTTGGTCGGGGGTGACAACGCAGTATGAGTCGCAGCCGTTGCGGATGTTCTGCGCATCAGGTTCTTCGAAGCCGCACTGGAACTCAAGCGCGAAGCCTTCTCCGCTTTCTGACTCGGCAACTCCGGCAGTCAGGGCATAGATGTCCGGCCCCGGCTCGTGCCACCCGTAGGCGATCTTCGCAGTGAATCTGTAGGTCACACGCGTGTTCTACCAGGGCCCGCAACGGCCGATAACGTGAGGTCGGCGGAGTCTCGATGACCGGGGTCAAGGCCGTGGGCGCCCCTCAGTAGTGCGGGTAGCACCTAGCCTCGGGGATCGTTTGTGCCTCAGCCGACGAAAGCCCGCCACGGCGGCGGGCATGTCGACCGGTCAGGCGCGCGTGACCGCCCTTAGCCACGCTGCCAAGACGTCGAGCTGGTTCAAGCGGTCTGCGTGGGTGGGGTGGGGGTGAAGGTTCGGTTGTCGCGTAGGAGAGCCCACAACACGCTGGTGCGGCGTCGTGCGAGGGCGATGACGGCCTGGACGTGTTTGCAGCCCTCACCGCGTTTCTTGAGGTAGTACTCCCGGTTCGGGCCGTCGCGGACGATGCTGGTCTGCGCGGAGAGGCAGAAGACTCTGCGCAGGCGGCGGCTGTAGCGCTTGGGCCGGTGCAGGTTGCCGGTGCGGCGGCCGGAATCGCGTGGGACGGGGACCAGTCCTGCGACCGGCACCCCGGATGAGCTGATCACCTCGGACGTCTGGGGCCTGCCGGAGGACGAACGCCCGGCTCCCATCGTGCTGTTCGTCGATGAAGTGGCGGAACTCTTTCTCGTCGCCACGAGGAAGGAGGAAGAGCGACGGGACGAGATGGTCACTCAGCTCATTCCGGCTCGCCCAGCTTGGCCGCGCCGCCGGCATCTACCTGGAGGTCTGCGGCCAGCGCTTCGGGGCTGAGCTGGGCAAGGGAGCGACCATGCTCCGGGCTCAGCTCACCGGGCGGGTCTGCCATCGAGTGAACGACGAAGCGTCCGCGAAGATGGCGCTCGGTGACATCGTCCCTGAGGCTGTCCTGGCCTCCTGTGCCATCGCTGCCGAGTTGCCCGGCCTCGCCGTCGTCGGCGACACGTCCGGCGGCTGGTCCCGCATCCGTACCCCTCACCTGTCCCTCGCCGACGCTGCGGCCACCTACCGCGAGACGGCACACCTCGCCCCGGACGTTCCGGCGCTCGCGCCCTTCCGGCCCTACGCCCTTCCCGTGCCGGTGAAGGAGTCCAGCCCTATGGCCACTCCTCAACCGATCACCGAATAGCCAACCCGCTTCCACGGTCGGCGCGGCCGTCACGCGCCAAGCCCCTACCCCACCCATGCCCGGAACTGGAAGGAGTTGCCGTGCGCGCCCTGCCCGTCCGCGTGGACGCCGTGCTCGTTCAAGCGGTGATCGCCGCCGCGCTGTCCTTCGCCCACTTGCACGACCTGGCGCTCGCTGCCGGACAGGACGGCTGGAAGGCGTGGGCCTATCCGGTCTCCGTCGACCTGCTGTTGGTGGCGGCCTGGCGGCGCCTGCGCTCCGGTGAGGCGAAAACGGCCGGGTGGTGCTGGTTCCCTGTCGCGCTGACGGCGTCCCTGGGCGCCAACGTCGCCACCGCCGGTCTGCTCGACCTGGAGGACGTACCGGCCTGGCTCCGCATCCTCGTCGCCGGCTGCCCCGCGGTCGCCTTCCTCGGCGGCACGCTGCTCGCTCACGGAGCAGCGCATCCCAGCGCGGACCCGGCGACGGCACCGGAACCACCTTCGACGGCACAGGCGCCGGAACCGACCGCCACAGACGTCGAGCCGCCCACGGTTGCGCCCGAACTACCGGCCGCTGCACCGGATTCGGCTTCACCGCCTTCGTCCCCGGTACCGCCCGCGCTCGTCACCCTCGCCCGCAAGGTCGCCGACGAACACCGCGCCCAGACCGGGACCGACATCGACACCTCGACCCTTCGCGCCCGGCTCGGTGTGCCCATGCCGCTCGCCGAAGCCATCACCACCCAACTCACCTGACCCGGAGGAATCTCTCCCTTGCGCCCGTCCACGCTCCGCGCGCTGAAGCGCGCCGCCGAGCTGACCCGCCAGAACCGACTCACCGAAGCCGTGCTGATCGCAGAGCCGGTGATCCTCGCCGCCGACAGCTACGAGGGCGACGAGATCTTGCGCTGGCTGGCCGACCACGTCACCGACTTCACCGGCGAGGCCAACAAGGAGATGCCCTGATGTCCGCCAACCGCCGTTTCCGCCGCGTCGTCCGCATCGGCCCCGTCCAGGTCGCCACGTACTACGACGGCCGGGGCCGCGAGAAGCACACCGCCGCCTGCACGGCTCCGCGCTGCGGCTTCGTCAACGCCGCGAACTACGCCGTCGACCTGGGGGAGCTGCGTGAGAACCCCATCACAGCTGTCCGCTGGCAGAAGCCGAAGGTGTCCAACCAGGTCGACCCGCGGGTTGTCGCCAATCCGGAGCAGGCACGGAACCTCATGGCGGCGGTTTCCTACGTGGGCGGGTACCGGCGTGCTCGTGGTCGTCGCCTCGTGGGTCTGTTCGCCGCCATGTACTTCGGTGGCCTGCGGCCGGCGGAAGCGGTCGGCCTCGTCGAGACGGACCTGAAGCTTCCCAAGCAGGGCTGGGGCTCGGCGCTGCTCCACCGGACCCGTCCGTCTGTCGGCAAGCAGTGGACCGACTCGGGGGAGACCCATGACGACCGCGGGCTGAAGAACCGGCCGACCGAGGACGTCAGGCGGGTGCCGATCCCGCCTCACCTCGTAGCCGTGCTCCGCGAGCACCTGGCCACCTTCGGCACGGCGGACGACGGGCGGCTGTTCTTCAGCGAGAAGGGCTCGGTCGTCCCGTCCTCGACCTACTACCGCGTGTGGCAGGAAGCTCGACTCCTCGCGCTTCCGCCAGCCGTCGCGGCCTCGCCGCTCGCGAGTCGGCCGTACGACCTCCGGCACTCGGCGCTGTCGACGTGGCTCAACGCCGGTGTCGACCCCACCGAGGTGGCCGAGCGCGCCGGCAACAGCGTGGAGGTTTTGCTCACCCGCTACGCCAAGTGCCTCGACGGACGGCAGGACGTCGCCAACCGGCGTATTGAGGATCTGTTGCGCGAGTACGAGTGATCGCAGACGACGGTAGCCCCGATGCCCCCGGACTTGTTCCGGGGGCATCGGCATGCCTTGGCCGAGAGGGGCGTTCCTGTCCTCAGGAATTCCGCGCCGGTGGCTCCGGGGTGTATGTCGGGCCGGGCCATGAACTAAGGCCGGCTTCCATCACTCGTTCAGAGGCGCCTCTCATGCGCATTACGCGCATGATGCCCAGAGTTGACCACGACTAGGTGCGTCTACTTACAGGGGTAAAGGATCATGCCGACGTTTGTTGCGCTGCTGAACTGGACCGACCAGGGAGTCCGCGGCTACAAGGACACCCCGCAACGCGCCGAAGCCTTCACGGCAGCGGCTCAGAAGCTCGGGGTGAAGGTCCTGAACCTCTTCTGGACCGTCGGCCCGTACGACATCGTGGCTGTCGTGGAGGCGCCCGACGACGAGACTGCCACCGCAGTGCTCCTACAGGTCGGCGCGTTGGGCAACGTCCGTAGCACGACCCTGCGAGCCTTCGGCCGGGAGGAGATGGACCGCATCGTCGCCAAAGCCACCGGCTGAGGGACTTCCCCGTCGAGGTTCTGTTGGTACGAGTGACACGCTCAAGGCGGTACCCCCCAAGGCCCCCGGACCTGTCCGGGGCCTTGGGGGGCGCCGGGCATGACCTGCGCTTACGTCCCAAGATCCCGTCCACGCCTCGTCCACAGACCCCGACATACGCCCGCTCCGGGCCGCACACGCCTGCACATACGCGAAGACCCCGTCCCAGCGAAAGCGCTGATGGCGGGGTCTTTGGGCACCTCATGCAAGGTGCCCCCGGCAGGATTCGAACCTGCGCACACGGCTCCGGAGGCCGTTGCTCTATCCCCTGAGCTACGGGGGCGTGTCGTGGTGGAGCTGTTGCTCGCGGCGACGGGTAGAACACTACCAGCTCCCTCGGGGTGGTCATGAACGGGTTTCCGCTGCCGGGGGCGGGCGGGGATGCGGGTCGCTCGTGGGGGGTGGAAGTGGGGAAAACCCGGACGCGATGGCCGGGGCCGACCTACTCTCGAGTTGTGCCAGGCGCGTCGGGCCGGGTGCTTGTTGTGGACGACAACAAGGTCATCCGGCAGTTGATCAGGGTCAACCTCGAGCTGGAGGGGCTGGAGGTCGTGACCGCGGCCGATGGTGCCGAGTGTCTTGATGTCGTTCATCAGGTGCGGCCCGATGTCGTGACCCTCGACGTCGTCATGCCCCGGCTGGACGGGCTCCGGACCGCCGCTCGCCTCCGGGCCGATCCGCGGACCCGGGACACGCCCCTCGCCATCGTCAGCGCCTGCGGTCACCAGGAGGTCGAGGCCGGGCTCGAGATCGGCGTCGACGCCTTCCTCGCCAAACCCTTCGAGCCCGCCGAACTGGTCCGCATGGTGCGCCAGTTGGTCGAGCGGGCCCGGGGCGGGGGCCGGCAGCGTGGCAGCGGCCCCGACGCCGGCGGCGACGTCCATCCCAAGGAACGCGACGTCCATACCAAGGAACGCGGCGCCCCTACCAACCAACAGGAGCAGGCGAAGGAAGTGGATCTCCCCGCCGTGCCGTAGGCGAGTGACGCGTGCCCGGCCCCCGAACAGGCGCCGCGTCCACATCCCGGACCACAGCGAAACCGGCTCGCATAACCACCCCCTTCCTCCCATACGCTTGTCCCGTGACCCCCGTCGAGCTCTCCCGCACCGTGCTGCACGCCGTGCGCCGCGCTGTCGGCGAGGGTGAGCTCAGCGTGACTGTGCCGGAGCGGGCCGTGGTCACTCCGCCGGGGCCAGGGGGCTGCGGCGACTACGCCACGAACATCGCCCTCCAGCTGGCCCGCGCGGCAGGGCGGCCGCCGCGTGACGTGGCCGAGATCCTGCGGGCGCGGCTCATGGGCGAGCGGCGCATCGACGACGTCGTCGTCACCGGGCCCGGGTTCCTCAACGTCAGCCTCGGGCGCACCGCCGCCGCCGGTCTCGTCGAAAAGATCCTGCGGCGCGGGCGGCGGTACGGGCACGCGACGACCGAGTTCAGCGGGACCGCGGTCCGGCTCCGGTGTCCGGCAGAGGTGCGTGCCGTCGTGGTCGCCGACGCCGTGACCCGTGTGCTGCGCAGCCAGGGGGACTTCGTCCGTGTCGAGTGCGACGGCCGGCCCGCCCCGGAGTGGGTGTCTGTCCTCGGTGCGGACGTCACCACCGGGGGGCCGAGCATCGCCGACCGGTACGTCACCATCCGCCCCGTCCCCGCCCCCGCCGACCCCCTTCCCCTCGGCCGGGACGCCGCCCGCTGGGCGCTCCTTCACCCCGCCGCCCACGACCGGCCCCGGATCCCCGGCGACCACCTCGTCCAGCGGGAGAGCAATCCCCTCTTCCGCGTCCGGTACGCCCACGCCCGCACCCGGGCCCTGCTGCGCAACGCCGCCGACCTCGGCTTCCACCCCGAGCCCGGTCCCGTCAGCGAAGCGGAAGCGCTGCTCGCCGTACTCGGCGACCACCCCCGCGTCCTGGCCGCCACCGCCACGCATCACACCCCCGACCGCCTGGCCCGGCACCTCCTCGCCGTCGCCGACGCCGCGATGCCCCTGTTCTCCGCCGTGCTGCCCCTCGGTGAGGAGAAACCCTCGGCCGCCCACCGTGCCCGGCTCGCGCTCGCCGAAGCCGCCGGGACGGTGCTGGCCGGCGGCCTCTCCCTGCTCGGTATCGACGCACCCGACCATCTCTGAGAGACACGAACAGATCATGAGCCGTTCCGCACACCCCGCCGGGCCCCGTCACGCCGACGTCCTGCCCGAGGGCCACTACTCCGCCCCGCCCGCCGACCTCAACGCGCTGGACCCCAAGGTGTGGGCTCAGACCGTGACGCGTGACGAGGACGGGGTCGTGACCGTCGGAGGCATCCCCGTCACCCGGCTCGCCGAGGAGTTCGGCACCCCCGCCTACGTCCTGGACGAGACCGACTTCCGGGCTCGCGCGCGGGCCTGGCGCACCGCCTTCGGTGCCGACGCCGACGTCTTCTACGCCGGCAAGGCGTTCCTCTCCCGTGCCGTCGTGCGCTGGCTCGACGAGGAGGGGCTGAACGTCGACGTCTGCTCCGGCGGGGAGCTGGCCACCGCCCTGTCCGCCGGGATGCCCGCAGAGCGCATCGCCTTCCACGGCAACAACAAGTCCGTCGAGGAGATCACCCGGGCCGTCGAGGCCGGTGTGGGGCACATCGTGCTCGACTCCTTCCAGGAGATCGTTCGCGTCGCCCACATCGCGCAGAGCCTCGGCACGCGGCAGAAGGTCCTCATCCGCATCACCGTCGGCGTCGAGGCCCATACCCACGAGTTCATCGCCACGGCCCACGAGGACCAGAAGTTCGGCATCCCGCTGGCCGGCGGGCAGGCCGCCGAGGCCGTACGCCGGGCCCTGCAGCTCGACGGGCTCGAACTCGTCGGCATCCACAGCCACATCGGGTCTCAGATCTTCGACATGTCCGGGTTCGAGGTCGCCGCCCACCGCGTCGTCTCGCTGCTGAAGGCCGTCCGCGACGAGCACGGTGTCGAACTGCCCGAGATCGACCTCGGCGGCGGCCTCGGCATCGCGTACACCAGCGACGACGACCCCCGCGAGCCGCACGAGATCGCCAAGTCGCTCACCGAGATCGTCACGAGGGAGTGCGAGGCGGCCAAGCTGCGCACGCCCCGCATCTCCGTCGAGCCCGGGCGCGCCATCGTCGGCCCGACCGCCTTCACCCTCTACGAGGTCGGCACCATCAAGCCCCTCGACGGGCTGCGGACCTACGTCTCCGTCGACGGCGGCATGTCGGACAACATCCGCACCGCGCTCTACGACGCCGAGTACAGCGTCGCGCTGGTCTCCCGCACCTCCCAGGCCGAGCCGATGCTCGCCCGCGTCGTCGGCAAGCACTGCGAGAGCGGGGACATCGTGGTCAAGGACGCGTTCCTGCCGTCCGACCTGGCACCGGGTGACCTCATCGCCGTGCCGGCGACCGGTGCCTACTGCCGGTCCATGGCCAGCAACTACAACCACGTGCTCCGCCCGCCGGTCGTCGCCGTCGACGGCGGTCAGGCCCGGGTGATCGTCCGCCGGGAGACGGAGGAGGACCTGCTGCGTCTCGACGTCGGCTGAGAAGGATCGGCGGAGAAGGATCGGCCGAGAAGAAGCGAGAAGCGGACCGCGGCAGGCGACGGAAGATCTCCTGTCTGCCGCCCCCGCAGAAATGAAATACATGTCTCACGATCCGGACCGGGGGCAGAAACTCCCGTCCGGTGAGTGAGACTGGTTCCACCGTAGACGGTAAAGAGGAAACGAGGTCGGATGATGCGTACGCGTCCGCTGAAGGTGGCGCTGCTGGGCTGTGGAGTGGTCGGCTCAGAGGTGGCGCGCATCATGACGACGCACGCCGACGACCTCACGGCCCGGATCGGGGCCCCGGTGGAGCTCGCGGGCGTGGCCGTACGGCGGCCCGACCGGGTCCGTGAGGGCATCGACCCCGCCCTGGTCACCACCGACGCCACCGCCCTCGTCAAACGCGGCGACATCGACGTCGTGGTCGAGGTCATCGGCGGCATCGAGCCCGCCCGCACCCTCATCACCACCGCCTTCGAGCACGGCGCCTCCGTCGTCTCCGCCAACAAGGCGCTGCTCGCCCAGGACGGGGCCGACCTGCACGCCGTCGCCGAGCAGCACGACAAGGACCTCTACTACGAGGCCGCCGTCGCCGGTGCCATCCCGCTGATCCGGCCGCTGCGCGAGTCCCTCGCCGGCGACAAGATCAACCGGGTGATGGGCATCGTCAACGGCACGACGAACTTCATCCTCGACAAGATGGACTCGACCGGCGCCGGCTACCAGGAGGCCCTCGACGAGGCCACCGCCCTGGGGTACGCGGAGGCCGACCCGACCGCCGACGTCGAGGGCTTCGACGCCGCCGCCAAGGCCGCGATCCTCGCCGGCATCGCCTTCCACACGCGCGTGCGCCTCGACGACGTCTACCGCGAGGGCATGGCCGAGGTGACCGCCGCCGACTTCGCCTCCGCGAAGGAGATGGGCTGCACCATCAAGCTGCTCGCCATCTGCGAGCGGGCCGAGGACGGGGCGTCCGTCACCGCGCGCGTGCACCCGGCCATGATCCCGCTGAGCCACCCGCTGGCATCCGTCCGCGGCGCCTACAACGCCGTGTTCGTCGAGTCCGACGCCGCGGGGCAGCTCATGTTCTACGGTCCCGGAGCGGGCGGTTCCCCGACGGCCTCCGCCGTGCTCGGCGACCTCGTCGCCGTCTGCCGCAACCGGCTCAGCGGCGCGACCGGACCGGGCGATTCCGCCTATGCCGCGCTGCCGGTGTCCCCGATGGGCGACGTCGTCACGCGCTACCACATCAGCCTCGACGTGGCCGACAAACCGGGTGTTCTCGCCCAGGTCGCGACCGTCTTCGCCGAGCACGGAGTCTCGATCGATACGGTTCGCCAGTCGGGGAAGGACGGCGAGGCCTCCCTCGTCGTCGTCACGCACCGCGCGTCCGACGCCGCCCTCACCGGGACCGTCGAGGCGTTGCGCAAGCTCGACACCGTGCGTGGTGTCGCCAGCATCATGCGGGTTGAAGGAGAGTAACCAGCAATGACCCACCAGTGGCGCGGAATCATCGAGGAGTACCGGGACCGGCTGCCCGTCTCCGACAGCACGCCGGTCGTGACGCTCCGTGAGGGCGGTACGCCCCTCGTGCCCGCGCAGGTGCTCTCCGAGCGCACGGGCTGCGAGGTCCACCTCAAGGTGGAGGGCGCGAACCCGACCGGGTCCTTCAAGGACCGGGGCATGACCATGGCCATCACCCGGGCCAAGGAGGAGGGCGCGCAGGCCGTCATCTGCGCCTCCACCGGCAACACGTCGGCCTCCGCCGCCGCGTACGCCGTGCGGGCCGGGATGGTCTGCGCCGTGCTCGTGCCGCAGGGCAAGATCGCGCTCGGCAAGATGGGCCAGGCCCTCGTGCACGGCGCGAAGATCCTCCAGGTCGACGGCAACTTCGACGACTGCCTCACGCTCGCGCGCGGCCTGAGCGACAACTACCCGGTGGCGCTGGTCAATTCGGTCAACCCGGTACGGATCGAGGGCCAGAAGACGGCCGCGTTCGAGATCGTGGACATGCTCGGTGACGCGCCCGACATCCACGTCCTGCCGGTGGGCAACGCGGGCAACATCACGGCCTATTGGAAGGGCTACACGGAGTACGCCGCCGGCGGCGTGGCGACCAGGACCCCGCGGATGTGGGGCTTCCAGGCCTCCGGCAGCGCCCCGATCGTGCGCGGCGAGGTCGTCAAGGACCCCTCGACCATCGCCACGGCCATCCGCATCGGCAACCCGGCCTCCTGGCAGTACGCGCTCGCCGCGCGGGACGAGTCGGGCGGCTTCATCGACGAGGTGACGGACCGTGAGATCCTGCGCGCCTACCGGCTGTTGGCGTCGCAGGAGGGTGTCTTCGTCGAGCCGGCGTCCGCCGCGTCCGTCGCCGGTCTGCTGAAGGCCGCCGAGCAGGGCAAGGTCGACCCGGGGCAGCGGATCGTGTGCACCGTCACCGGCAACGGGCTGAAGGACCCCGACTGGGCCGTTGCCGGTGCCCCGCAGCCGGTCACCGTACCCGTCGACGCGGCGACCGCGGCGGAGCGCCTCGGCCTCGCCTGACGTGCGGGTATGCACCGAGCGCCGGTGCAACGCCCGACACGGTCCGGCGTAAGACGGCGCTTGCCCGGGGAGTTTCCCTACGGGGGGTGCACAGGGGGCTTACGACACGCATCGTGCGCCTCCTGTGCGCCCTATGTCGCCACAGAACCTTCCTTCGATAGGCTGTACTGAACCCGCCCGCCGCATATGCCTCCGCAGGGAGCACGGTGTCGCGCCGTCTCCGCGGCCGGGACAGCGGCCGGCCACCCCGGTCGGCAGCGGCCCCAGGGTTCTCGTACGCCATCGAATGTCCACTGAACGTCATTCGACAATCACCGCAGCTCAAGGAGAGTCATCGAGCGATGGCCGGTCCAGCGTTCCGCGCCGCCGCCGTCCGGGTGCGCGTCCCCGCCACCAGCGCCAACCTCGGCCCGGGCTTCGACGCCCTCGGCCTCGCGCTGGGCTTGTACGACGACGTGGTCGTCCGGGTGGCCGACTCCGGGCTGCACATCGACATCGCGGGTGAGGGAAGCGAGACGCTCCCGCGCGACGAGCAGCACCTTCTCGTACGTTCTCTGCGCACCGCCTTCGACCTGCTCGGCGGACAGCCGCGCGGTCTGGAGATCGTCTGCGCCAACCGCATTCCGCACGGCCGGGGCCTGGGCTCCTCCTCGGCGGCCATCTGCGCCGGGATCGTCGCCGCCCGCGCCGTGACCATAGGGGCCGACGCCAAACTCGACGACACCGCGCTGCTCGAACTCGCCACCGAGATCGAGGGCCACCCCGACAATGTCGCGGCGTGCCTGCTGGGCGGCTTCACGCTGTCCTGGATGGAGGGCGGCGCGGCCCGCGCGATCAGGATGGAGCCCGCGGATTCCATCGTTCCGGTGGTTTTCGTCCCCGGAAAGCCGGTCCTCACCGAAACCGCGCGCGGCCTGCTCCCGCGCACCGTGCCACACGTCGACGCGGCCACCAACGCCGGCCGGGCCGCTCTGCTCGTCGAGGCCCTCACCCGCCGCCCCGAACTGCTGCTGCCCGCCACCGAGGACCGTCTGCACCAGGAGTACCGTGCGCCGGCCATGCCCGAGAGCACGGCACTGGTGGAGCGGCTGCGGGGCGACGGCATCCCCGCGGTCATCTCCGGAGCCGGACCGACGGTCATGGCGCTGGCCGACGCGGAGACCGCCGACAAGGTCGAGGCCCTGGCGGGCGCGGAGTGGGCCGCGAACCGGCTGCGGCTCGATCAGCAGGGCGCGAGCGTACTGCCGCTCGCGGCCTCCGGTGACATCTGAAAGCGCTCGATTGCCGGATTTCGAGAGGGGGAATGTTTGTTGGATCCGGTAGTGTTAATCTCAAGTCTGCACCCGACCCCACCATGGCGAGGTGCCTCGTGTCCCCGTCCGGGACAGACATTCTTCCGGGAGCCCCCCAAGCCGCACTGTGTTTTGTACGTCGGACCGTACGCCGTGCACGGACACTGAGCGGGGCGCAGGGCACGCTCCGGAACCGGTGCGACCACGCCGCGTGACACTGACACTGGGTGCCACGGCTCAAGGAAGCGCCATCACCAGATTCCTCCGCCGCTTAGGCGGACCACCGCCCCGGCACGGTTCACACCACACGGACCGAAGCCGGACAGCACAACCGGTCGCCGAGCCAGACAGGCCGACGTCCGCTCCAGGGAAGGACCCTTCGTGAGCGACACCACCGATCTGATGGGCGCACGTGTCGAGGAGACCGCTGCCGCGCCCGCCACGGACGCCTCCGCGCCTGCCACCGGTGCCGGCTCCCGGCGGCGCCGCGGTACCGGCCTCGACGGCATGGTGCTGGCCGAGCTGCAGCAGGTCGCATCCGGCCTCGGCATCAGGGGCACCGCGCGTATGCGCAAGAGCCAGCTGATCGAGGTCATCAAGGAGGCGCAGGCGTCCGGCGGCGCCGCTCCGGCCGCGAAGGCCGAGGCCCCCGCCGAGACCAAGCCCAAGCGCCGCGCCACCTCGCGGACCCGTACGGGCGACAACGCCGAGAAGGCGGACAAGAAGGCGGACGCGAAGGAGGCCTCGCAGGCCCCCGCGGACAAGGCCGACAAGGCCGTGGCCCAACAGCAGATCGAGATCCCCGGCCAGCCCGCCGGAGGCGCCTCCCGGTCGGGCGAGAACGAGCGCGGGGGAGACGACGCGCCCGAGCGTCGCCGTCGCCGGGCCACCGCCGAGGCCGGAGCCCCGGCCGCCGCCACGGAGACCATCGTCGCCGAGGCGAAGAACGACTCCAAGGCCGAGACGCCGGCGCAGTCGCAGCAGCAGTCCCAGAACAACGAGGCCAAGTCCGACGCCGGTGACGGCGAGGGCCGTCGTCGCGACCGCCGTGACCGCGGCCGTGACCGGGACCGCGACCGCGACCGGGACCGTCGCGGTGGCAAGGGCGACGACCAGCAGGGCGGCCAGCGCGGCCAGCAGCAGAGCCAGGGCGGCGGCGGCCGTCAGGACCGTGGCCAGCAGCAGCAGGACGACGACGACTTCGAGGGCGGCCGTCGTGGCCGTCGCGGGCGCTACCGCGACCGCCGGGGCCGTCGCGGCCGTGACGAGATGGGCCCCGAGCCGCAGCTCAACGAGGACGACGTCCTGATCCCCGTCGCGGGCATCCTGGACATCCTCGACAACTACGCCTTCATCCGCACGTCCGGCTACCTGCCCGGCCCGAACGACGTGTACGTCTCCCTCGCCCAGGTTCGCAAGAACGGCCTGCGCAAGGGCGACCACATCACCGGTGCCGTGCGCCAGCCCAAGGAAGGCGAGCGGCGCGAGAAGTTCAACGCGCTGGTGCGTCTGGACTCCGTCAACGGCATGGCGCCCGAATCCGGGCGCGGGCGGCCGGAGTTCAACAAGCTGACGCCGCTGTACCCGCAGGACCGCCTCCGTCTGGAGACGGACCCGGGTGTCCTCACCACTCGCATCATCGACCTCGTGTCGCCGATCGGTAAGGGTCAGCGTGGTCTGATCGTGGCGCCGCCGAAGACCGGCAAGACCATGATCATGCAGGCGATCGCCAACGCGATCACGCACAACAACCCCGAGTGCCACCTGATGGTCGTCCTCGTCGACGAGCGTCCGGAAGAGGTCACCGACATGCAGCGGTCGGTGAAGGGCGAGGTCATCTCCTCGACCTTCGACCGCCCGGCCGAGGACCACACCACGGTCGCCGAGTTGGCCATCGAGCGCGCCAAGCGCCTGGTGGAACTGGGTCACGACGTGGTCGTGCTGCTCGACTCGATCACCCGTCTGGGCCGTGCGTACAACCTCGCCGCCCCGGCCTCCGGCCGCATCCTGTCCGGTGGTGTCGACTCGACGGCGCTGTACCCGCCGAAGCGCTTCTTCGGTGCGGCCCGCAACATCGAGGACGGCGGCTCGCTGACCATCCTCGCCACCGCGCTGGTGGACACCGGGTCCCGCATGGACGAGGTCATCTTCGAGGAGTTCAAGGGCACGGGCAACGCCGAGCTCAAGCTCGACCGGAAGCTCGCCGACAAGCGGATCTTCCCGGCGGTGGACGTCGACGCGTCCGGCACCCGTAAGGAAGAGATCCTGCTCGCCCCCGACGAGCTCGCCATCGTCTGGAAGCTGCGCCGGGTGCTGCACGCTCTCGACCAGCAGCAGGCGGTGGAGCTGCTTCTCGACAAGATGAAGCAGACGAAGTCGAACGCCGAGTTCCTGATGCAGATCCAGAAGACGACGCCGACGCCCGGCAACGGCGACTGAGGCAATCTCTGCGCAAAGGGCCGCTCCCAGTAAGGGGGCGGCCCTTTGTGATGGTCGTGTGCACGTTAGGATCACGCTCTCTTCGAACTTGTGATCCCGAGGGGGGACATACGTGGGTACACCCATGCCCGGGGGCGGTCGGCACAGACGCCGGATACGCATCGCACTGCCCGTCGCCGCGGCCGGTGTCGCCGCCGCCGTGGCCGGCGCGCTGCTGACGACGTCCGCCGGTGCGGCCACCCCGCTGCCGCAGCCGACGATCAAGCCCGCCACCAGCTCGCCCTCGCTCACCGAGCTGGAGAAGCGCGTCGCGGGCGCCATGGCCGGTGACGACGTCGCCGGCAAGACGAGCAAAGCCTCGCTCAGCGCGAACACCGCCCCGAGCCGCATCGACCCGAAGGTCATCGGCGGCAACGAGACCACCATCAGCACGGCCCCGTGGATGGCGCAGCTCCACTACTACGACGACCGGGGCACGTCGAGCACCGGCGACGACGTCGGCTTCTTCTGCGGCGGCGCCGTCGTCGCGCCGACGAAGATCCTCACCGCCGCGCACTGCGTCAAGGGCTACAACTGGAACGCCAACGGCGCCGTCGTCACCGGCACCTCCCAGCTGCCCTCGGCCGACGGCACCGACCTGCACGGCGGCACCGTCACCGGCGTCTGGCGGCAGTGGAACCACCCGTCGTACAACGCGACGACCATCGACAACGACATCGCGGTGCTGACCCTGCCCGTCCCGGTCAAGGCCACCCCGATCCGTATGACGACGTCCGGCGACACCACCTCGTACAAGGCCGGCACCAGCGCCAAGGTCTACGGCTGGGGCCGCACCAGCTCCACCAGCGACGACATCTCCGAGACGCTGAAGACCGCCACGCTGCCCGTGCAGTCCGACACGACCTGCTCCGGCGCGTACGGCAGGGACTTCGTCAAGGGCCACATGGTCTGCGCGGGCAAGCCCGCCACCGGAAGCGACACCGGCACCGTCTCCGCCTGCAACGGCGACTCCGGCGGACCCCTGGTCGTCAACAACCGGATCGTCGGCGTCGTCTCCTGGGGCGTGACCGACTGCGTCGCCAAGGGCGCCTACAGCGTCTTCAGCAAGGTCAGCACGTACGTCGGCGCGGCCTACCCGCGCCTCGACGACACCAACGTCAGCGGCGACCACAAGGCCGACCTCTGGGTGCGCAACGCCTCCACCAAGACCGGCTACTCCAAGGACTCCAAGGGCACGTCGTTCGCCGCCCGCGAGTCATGGGGCAACTGGAACGGCGTGAACGTCGTCCTGCAGACCGACCTCGACCGCGACGGCTACCAGGACCTGGTCTACCGGCGCAGCAGCGACGGCGACCTCTTCTGGACGCACTACGTCATCTCCAGCGGCACCTGGTCCACCAAGCAGATCGCCGACAACTGGAAGACCCGCACCCGGATCATCACCCCCGGTGACGTCACCGGCGACTACCTGCCCGACCTGCTCTCGGTCGACTCCGCGGGCGTCATGTGGATCTACCCGGGCAAGGGCAACGGCACCTTCGCGCCCCGCGTGAAGGTGGGCTCCGGCTGGAACCAGTACAACTCCGTGCGCGGCAAGGGCGACTACAACGGGGACGGCAAGACCGACCTGATCGCCCGCAGCAAGTCGGGCAGCTACCTCTACCTCTACAAGGGCACCGGCAAGGCCGGCTCGGGTGCGTTCTCGGCCCGGGTCAAGGTGCGCACGTGGGGCGGCTACAACGCCTTCGACGCGCCCGGCGACGTCACCGGCGACGGCAAGGCCGACTTCCTGGCCCGCACCCCCGGGGGCACGCTCTACCTGTACCCGGGCACCGGCAAGGGGACCAGCGAGATCTTTGCCACAAGGAAGTCCGTGGGCACCGATTTCAAGCAGTACGACATCTTCGGCTGAAATTGCAGGTGAGCGGGTCTCACCCCGCAGCGACGAACACGGACTGTGCCCACCGTTCCACGCGGTGGGCGCAGTCCGTTGTGCAACCCTTTCCCGAGTTTCTCCGTCTGACCAGGTGGGGCGACGATGGTGCGAGGAAGGTCTTCTCCGGCCACGCCTGGCACTGACCGCAGGGGGTAACCGACCGTAGAAGAGCTGAGGAGTACATGTCCGCCGAGAGCACGCCGGGTCCGGGTATACCGGGCGACACCGGCATCAACGGAGCGCGTCACCGCGGCAAGGGCAGGCGCCGCAAGCCCCAGAAGCGTCGCAAGGGCCTGCTGATCACGGCCTGGACCGCCGCGGGCATCGTCGTGCTGGGCGGCGCCGGGGCCGGGTACCTGTACTTCAAGCTCAACGGCAACCTCAAGAGCGTCGACATCGACCAGGCCCTCGGTGCGGACCGGCCCAAGAAGGCCGACAACGGCTCGGAGAACATCCTCGTCCTCGGCTCCGACACCCGCGCCGGCGGCAACAAGAAGCTCGGCGGCGGCACCGACGACGGCAGCGCCCGCTCCGACACGGCGATGATCGTGCACGTCTACAAGGGCCACAAGAAGGCCAGCGTGGTCTCCATCCCGCGCGACACCCTGATCGACCGTCCCTCGTGCACGGACACCAAGGGCGACGAGTACCCCGCCGCGCGCAGCGTGATGTTCAACTCCGCGTACTCCACCGGCGGGGCCGCCTGCGCCGTGAAGACCGTCGAGTCGATCACCGACCTGCGTATGGACCATTATCTGGAGGTCGACTTCTCCGGCTTCCAGAAGCTCATCGACGACCTCGGCGGCGTCGAGATCACCACGACCAAGAGCATCGACGACCCCGACAGCCATCTGAAGCTGAAGGCCGGCACCCACACGCTCGACGGCGAGCAGGCCCTCGGTCTGGTCCGCACCAGACACGGCGTCGGCGACGGCTCCGACCTGGGCCGGATCCAGCTCCAGCAGGCCTTCATCAAGGCCCTGGTCAACCAGATCAAGGACGTCGGCGTCTTCTCGGACCCGAAGAAGCTGCTCGACCTCGCCGAGACCGCGACCAAGACGGTGACGACCGACTCCGACCTCGGCTCGGTCAACAAGCTCGCCTCCTTCGCGAGCGGCCTCAAGGGCATCGGCCCGTCCAACATGCACATGATCACGATGCCGGTGGCCTACGACCCGGCCGACCCCAACCGCGTCCTCCTCCAGGAGAAGAAGGCCGACCAGATCTGGAAGGCCCTGGAGAACGACAGGCCGATCCCCAAGAGCGCGACAAAGGGCAACGCCTCGGGCGAGGCCAAGGGCGTCGTGACCGCACCCTGACGGGCACCACCCTCAGGGGCGCGGGGCTGTGTCGATGTGCGGCTCCGCCGCGGGGCGCGACAAGCCCCCACCGGCCCGCGGGGAATAGATCACAACAACCCCCGGTTTTGGGAGTAGGCCCCAGTCCTGGCAGACTGGTACGTCGGCCCCGGTTCACGCTCCCGCACCCCGCGGCAGCGACCCGGCGCCCTCCCGAACCTAGGAGACACCTTGAAGCGCGACATCCACCCCGAGTACGTCGAGACGCAGGTCAGCTGCACCTGTGGCGCGTCGTTCACCACCCGCAGCACCATCGAGTCCGGTGCCATCCGTGCCGATGTCTGCTCCGAGTGCCACCCGTTCTACACGGGCAAGCAGAAGATCCTCGACACCGGTGGCCGTGTGGCCCGCTTCGAGGCCCGCTTCGGCAAGGCCGCCGGCTCCAAGAAGTAGCGAGCCTCAATTCGCCGGTCCACGGAAGCGCCCCCCACACCGGGCGCTCCGGGACCGGCGTTTTTGGTCGCCCGCCCTTCACCCCCGTCCGCACACAGGAGCCCCAAGATGTTCGAGGCCGTCGAGGAACTCGTCGCCGAGCACGCCGACCTGGAGAAGAAGCTCGCCGACCCGTCGGTCCACTCCGACCAGGCCAACGCGCGCAAGCTGAACAAGCGTTACGCCGAGCTCACCCCCATCGTCGCCACGTACCGCTCCTGGACGCAGATGGGCGACGACATCGGGGCCGCGCGTGAACTGGGCGCCGACGACCCGGAGTTCGCCGCCGAGGTCAAGGAGCTGGAGAAGGCGCGCGAGGAGCTGACGGAGAAGCTGCGGCTTCTTCTCGTCCCGCGCGACCCCAGCGACGACAAGGACGTCATCCTCGAGATCAAGGCGGGCGCGGGCGGCGACGAGTCGGCGCTCTTCGCCGGCGACCTGCTGCGCATGTACCTGCGCTACGCCGAGCGCGTCGGCTGGAAGACCGAGATCATCGACGCCACCGAGTCCGAGCTGGGCGGCTACAAGGACGTCCAGGTCGCCGTGAAGACCAAGGGCGGCCAGGGAGCCACCGAGCCCGGCCAGGGCGTCTGGGCGCGGATGAAGTACGAGGGCGGCGTGCACCGCGTGCAGCGCGTGCCCGCGACGGAGTCCCAGGGCCGCATCCACACCTCCGCGGCCGGTGTGCTCGTCACGCCCGAGGCCGAGGAGGTCGACGTCGAGATCAACCCGAACGACCTCCGCATCGACGTCTACCGGTCCTCCGGGCCCGGCGGACAGTCCGTCAACACCACCGACTCGGCCGTGCGCATCACGCACATTCCGACCGGAGTCGTCGCCTCCTGCCAGAACGAGAAGAGCCAGCTGCAGAACAAGGAGCAGGCACTGCGTATCCTGCGCTCCAGGCTGCTCGCGGCGGCGCAGGAGGAAGCGGAGAGGGAGGCCGCCGACGCCCGCCGCAGCCAGGTCCGCACGGTCGACCGATCCGAGAAGATCCGCACGTACAACTTCCCGGAGAACCGCATCTCCGACCACCGCGTCGGCTTCAAGGCGTACAACCTGGACCAGGTCCTGGACGGCGACCTCGACGCGGTGATCCAGGCCTGCGTCGACGCGGACTCGGCTGCGAAGCTGGCGGCCGCGTAAGGCACGTGCGAGCACGTACGAGCACGTACGAGTAATACGGAGGACTTGCGTGAACCTGCTGCTCGCGGAGGTGGCCCAGGCCACCCAGCGGCTCGCCGACGCCGGCGTGCCCTCGCCGCGTACCGACGCGGAGGAACTCGCCGCGTTCGTGCACGGCGTCAAGCGCGGCGAGCTGCACTCCGTCAAGGACTCCGACTTCGACGCCCGCTACTGGGAGGTCATCGCCCGCCGCGAGGCCCGCGAACCGCTCCAGCACATCACCGGGCGCGCCTACTTCCGCTATCTGGAACTCCAGGTCGGCCCCGGGGTGTTCGTACCGCGGCCCGAGACGGAGTCCGTGGTCGGCTGGGCCATAGACGCCGTACGGGCCATGGACGTCGTCGAGCCGTGCATCGTCGACCTGTGCACCGGCTCCGGCGCCATCGCGCTCGCCCTCGCCCAGGAGGTGCCGCGCTCGCGTGTGCACGCCGTCGAGCTGTCCGAGGACGCCCTGCGGTGGACCCGCAAGAACGTCGAGGGCTCCAGGGTCGACCTGCGGCAGGGCAACGCCCTCACGGCCTTCCGCGACCTGGACGGCCAGGTCGACCTGGTCATCACCAACCCGCCGTACATCCCGCTCACCGAGTGGGAGTACGTCGCCCCCGAGGCGCGGGACTACGACCCCGACATGGCCCTCTTCTCCGGCGAGGACGGCCTCGACCTCATCCGCGGCCTGGAACGCACCGCGCACCGGCTGCTGCGCCCGGGCGGCGTGGTCGTCGTCGAGCACGCCGACACCCAGGGCGGCCAGGTGCCGTGGATCTTCGCCGAGGACCGCGGCTGGACCGACGCGGCCGACCACCCGGACCTGAACAACCGCCCGCGTTTCGCCACGGCCCGCAAGGCCCTGCCGTGAGCACACCGGGCACCCCGCGGTCTTCGCGGACTTCATCCCAGCAGCACGTGTACGAGGAGGCCAGCTAAAGATGGCACGGCGATACGACACCAACGACGCGACCGACCGTGTGACCGGTCTGCGCGAGGCAGCGTCCGCCGTCCGCCGTGGCGAGCTCGTGGTGCTGCCGACGGACACGGTGTACGGCATCGGCGCCGACGCGTTCTCCTCGGAGGCGGTCGCCGACCTGCTGGAGGCGAAGGGCCGGGGCCGCAACATGCCCACCCCCGTCCTCATCGGCTCCCCGAACACGCTGCACGGCCTCGTCACGGACTTCTCCGAGCTGGCCTGGGAGCTGGTCGACGCCTTCTGGCCGGGCGCGCTCACGCTCGTCGCCCGGCACCAGCCGTCCCTGCAGTGGGACCTCGGGGACACCCGTGGCACGGTCGCCGTGCGCATGCCACTGCACCCGGTCGCCATCGAGCTGCTGACCGAGGTCGGCCCCATGGCCGTCTCCTCCGCCAACCTGACCGGCCACCCGGCGCCGGAGGACTGCGACTCCGCGCAGGAGATGCTCGGCGACTCCGTCTCCGTCTACCTCGACGGCGGCCCGACCCCCGGCAACGTCCCGTCGTCGATCGTCGACGTGACCCGTGAGGTGCCGTTGCTGCTGCGCGCGGGTGCCATCACGGCGGACGAGCTGCGAAAGGTCGTACCCGACCTCGAGGTGGCGAATTGACGGCCCCTGGATCGGGGCGTGGCATAGGCAACGGGGAAAGCGCGGCGGAGATCACGACGACCTTCGTGGGACTTCCGCGTGACAGCTTCCGCATCCTCCACGTCAGCACCGGCAACGTGTGCCGCTCGCCCATCACCGAGCGGCTGACCCGCCATTTCGTCAAGGAGCGGCTCGGCATCCTCGGCGGCGGGCTCATCGTGGAGAGCGCGGGCACCTGGGGCCATGAGGGCGCTTCGATGGAGTCCCACGCGGAGACCGTCCTGGCCGACTTCGGCGCGGACGCCTCCGGCTTCACCGGGCGCGAGCTCCTCGACGAGCACGTGATCCGCGCCGACCTGGTGCTGACCGCCACCAGGGACCACCGGGCGCAGGTCATCTCCATGGGGCACTCGGCGGGCCTGCGCACCTTCACACTCAAGGAGTTCACCCGTCTGGTCAAGGCCATCGACCCGGCGACCCTGCCGCCCCTGGAGGACGGTGTGGTCGTCCGCGCGCGTGCGCTGGTCCGTGCCGCGGCCGCTCTACGCGGGTGGCTGCTGGCGCCGACCGCCGAGGCGGACGAGGTCTACGACCCGTACGGCGCGCCCCTGACGTTCTTCCGGTCCATCGGGGACGAGATACACCAGGCACTCGACCCGGTCGTGACAGCCCTCACCGGCGTCCCCGCAAAGACGTAACGACCGAGCGCTCCGCAGGCCCCGGGCCTACATTGGTCCTACGTCACCGTCGACGCCCGGAGCCCATCATGACGGTCACCCCTGCCATCGAGGCCGACGTCCTGCGCCGCCAGGACCCCGAGCTCGCCGACATCCTGCTCGCGGAGCGGGAGCGGCAGTCGACGACGCTCCAGTTGATCGCCGCCGAGAACTTCACCTCGCCGGCCGTGCTGGCCGCCCTCGGCTCACCCCTGGCCAACAAGTACGCCGAGGGCTACCCGGGGGCGCGCCACCACGGCGGCTGCGAGATCGTCGATGTCGCCGAGCGCCTCGCCGCGGACCGGGCCAGGGCGCTGTTCGGCGCCGACCACGCCAACGTCCAGGCGCACTCGGGCTCTTCGGCGGTGCTGGCCGCCTACGCCGCCCTGCTGCGCCCCGGCGACACCGTCCTCGCACTCGGCCTGCCCTACGGCGGCCACCTCACGCACGGCTCGCCCGCCAACTTCTCCGGCCGCTGGTTCGACTTCGTCGGGTACGGCGTGGAGGCCGAGTCCGGGTTCATCGACCACGAGCAGGTGCGCACCCTGGCCCGCACGCGCCGCCCCAAGGCGATCGTGTGCGGCTCGATCGCCTACCCCCGGCACATCGACTACGCGTTCTTCCGCGAGGTCGCCGACGAGGTGGGCGCCTACCTCATCGCGGACGCCGCGCACCCCCTCGGGCTCGTCGCCGGGGGAGCGGCCCCCAATCCGGTGCCGTACGCGGACATCGTGTGCGGGACCACCCACAAGGTGCTGCGGGGCCCGCGCGGCGGCCTGGTCCTGTGCCGCTCGGAGCTGGCCGAGCGGGTCGACCGGGCCGTTTTCCCCTTCACCCAGGGCGGCGCTCAGATGCACACCATCGCCGCCAAGGCGGTCGCGTTCGGGGAGGCGGCAACACCGGCCTTCGCCGCGTACGCCCATCAGGTGGTGGCGAATGCGCGGGTTCTGGCGGCCCGGCTGGCCGCGGCGGGCCTGGTCGTCACCACCGGCGGCACGGACACCCATCTGATCACCGCCGACCCGGCGCCCCTCGGCGTCGACGGACGCAGCGCCCGGGGCCGCCTCGCCGCGGCCGGCCTGGTCATGGACTGCTGCGCACTGCCGCACGGCGACGCCCGGGGCCTGCGGCTCGGTACGGCCGCGATCACCACGCAGGGCATGGGCGAGGCGGAGATGGTCCGGATCGCCGAGCTGCTCACTGGGGTGCTCCGGGGCGTGACGGAGACCTCGAGAGCCCGTGAAGATGTGCGGGAGCTGGCCGGTGGATTTCCGCCGTATCCCGCTTGAGTCGGGGTAAGCGCACCAGGGTGCACAGCCACTCGTGCAACCATCGTCGCTACCCGGAAGTCCCCACCCATATGCGCGCATCGCTAGGGTGTGAGGCTGAGATGGCCAGCGAGACCTGTGGGGAAGCCCGTGCGTGAATACCTCCTGACGCTCTGCATCACGGCCGCGGTGACGTATCTGCTGACAGGGCCGGTACGGAAGTTCGCGATCGTGGCCGGAGCGATGCCGGAGATCCGGGCACGTGACGTGCACCGGGAGCCCACTCCGCGACTCGGCGGTATCGCGATGTTCTTCGGCCTGTGCGCGGGACTGCTGGTCGCCGATCACCTGACGAACCTCAACCAGGTCTTCGAGACGTCGAACGAACCCCGGGCGCTGCTGTCCGGGGCGGCGCTGATCTGGCTGATCGGTGTGCTGGACGACAAGTTCGAGATCGACGCCCTGATCAAGCTGGGCGGCCAGATGATCGCCGCCGGCGTGATGGTGGTGCAGGGTCTGACGATCCTGTGGCTGCCGATCCCGGGTGTCGGCTCGGTCGCGCTCACCCAGTGGCAGGGCACCCTGCTGACGGTCGCGCTGGTCGTCATCACCATCAACGCGGTCAACTTCGTCGACGGCCTCGACGGCCTCGCGGCCGGCATGGTCTGCATCGCGGCCACGGCGTTCTTCCTGTACGCCTACCGCATCTGGTACTCGTACGGCATCGAGGCCGCCGCCCCGGCCACCCTCTTCTCGGCGATCCTGATGGGCATGTGCCTGGGCTTCCTGCCGCACAACATGCACCCGGCGCGGATCTTCATGGGTGACTCGGGCTCGATGCTGATCGGCCTGGTCCTGGCCGCCGGCGCGATCTCCATCACGGGGCAGGTCGACCCGGACGCCCTCAACCTGTACGTGGGGTCCGAGAAGGAGGCCGTGCACCAGACGGTCCCCGTCTACATCCCGCTGCTGCTGCCGCTGACGATCATCGCGGTGCCGGCGGCCGACCTGATCCTGGCGATCGTGCGCCGCACCTGGCGCGGCCAGTCCCCGTTCGCCGCCGACCGCGGCCACCTGCACCACCGGCTGCTGGAGATCGGCCACTCGCACAGCCGCGCGGTGCTGATCATGTACTTCTGGTCGGCGCTGATCGCCTTCGGCGCGCTCGCCTACTCGGTCAACTCGGCGTCCATGTGGATCGTGCTGGGCGTCGTCTTCCTCAGCGCGATCGGCCTCCTCCTGCTGCTGCTGCCGCGCTTCACGCCGCGTGCCCCGCGTTGGATGGAGCGCTTCGTGCCGCCGCGCTACCGGCGACGCGGCTCGGTCGCGGCCCTGGCACCCGAGGCCTCGACGCCGGCGTCCGCGGCGGACCAGCAGGCGGCCGCCGGGCCCGAGAACCGCACCCCCGTGGTGTCCGGGGTCGCCGGTGTCAACGGGGCAACCGCCATCGGCCCCCGTTCGCGTCTGGCCGACCGGCGCAAGGCCGGGACAAGGTAAGAATCTGACTAGAGCATTACCAAGTCGTGGGGCCATGATGGGTGTGCGAAGCGCCCTATACCAGACATGTCGGCGTGGTTCTCGCTCAGACGCGCAGGTTCACTCTCATGTGTGACAGTGCGCACACCTTCAGGTAAAGACTGCATCAAATAGTTTGTGATACGGTTCACGAGAACCCCCCGGATAGAGCCGAAGGACCGCAGTGCGACGGTCCATTGGCGTGAGGTCTCCACTCAGCCCGGGACTACGCTCGTCCATGACGACACCCCTGCCCCCTGCGAAAGCGGAGTTGCCGCCATGCCGTCCAATGACGCCCGGAACCTCTTGCAGTGCGCTGTACCCACAGCCGCTGCCGGTGCGGTCGTGGTCGCCGTCAGTGGCGTGGTGGCCGGAGGCAAGGGAGCCATCGGGGCGGGCATCGGCACCGTGCTGGCCATCCTCTTCATGGGAATCGGTCTCTACGTTCTCCAGTGGACGGCAAAAACGCTCCCGCAGTTGTTCCAGGCCATGGGGCTGATGCTCTATGTCGCCCAACTGCTGCTTCTCCTGATCTTCGTCGCCCTCTTCAAGGACACCTCTCTCTTCAACGCGAAGACGTTCGCCCTCGGGCTCGTCATCGCGACCGTCGTGTGGATGGCCGCGCAAGCTCGTGCGCATATGAAGGCCAAGATCTTCTACATCGACCCGGACTCCGAGAAGAGTGAGAAGCCCGAGAAGACCGGGTCGTCGTCGTGACGGGTAGGGGCGCGATAAAGGCCGGTGAGAACTCCTGCTATCGTCCGGTGCCAACTGCGGCATCGCGGGCGCGGGCAACTGAGCTGACGCCTGCTCGAACGCGAGGCTCGATGCCCCCCAGCCGCCCTCACATCCGTAACACCAGTCCGGTGCCGATCCGCGGCTGCGCGCCGCGCCGACACAACGAGGTTGCCGTACCTATGCGTCACGCCGAAGGAGCCCGCGGTGAGTGCTGACCAGACCCAGCTCGCCTTTGACTGGAGCTGTCGGATCATGTCCGACGGGTGTGGTTTTCCGGCACCGGGCCTGCACTCGTTCCTCTTCAAGCCGATTGCCACGGTTGGAGGGTTCGAGTTCAACAAGGTGATGCTGCTTGCCCTCATCACCACCATCCTCGTCATCGGCTTCTTCTATGCGGCCTTCGGCAAGGCCAAGGTGGTGCCGGGCAAACTGCAGATGGTGGGTGAAGCCGGTTACGACTTCGTCCGCCGCGGCATCGTCTACGAGACCCTCGGAAAGAAGGAGGGCGAGAAGTACGTCCCCTTGATGGTCTCGCTCTTCTTCTTCATCTGGATCATGAACATCTGGTCCGTGATCCCGCTCGCGCAGTTCCCGGTCTCGTCGATCATCGCGTACCCGGCTGTGCTGGCCGCGATCGTCTACGTGACCTGGGTCTCGCTGACCTTCAAGCGGCACGGCTTCGTCGGGTTCTTCAAGAACGTCACCGGCTACGACAAGTCGCTCGGCCCGGTGCTGCCGCTCGTGATGGTCATCGAGTTCTTCTCGAACCTGCTCGTCCGGCCGTTCACGCACGCGGTGCGACTGTTCGCGAACATGTTCGCCGGCCACCTGATGCTCGTCATGTTCACCGTCGCCTCCTGGTACCTGCTGAACAGCTGGATGATCCCGGCGGCCGGTATCTCGTTCGTGATGACCATGGTCATGATCCTCTTCGAGCTTTTCGTGCAGGCCGTCCAGGCGTACGTCTTCGTACTCCTCGCCTGCACGTACATCCAGGGCGCTCTGGCCGAGCACCACTGAGCCCCTCCCGCCCCCGCAAGTCCCAAGAACGTCCGGTGGCCAACCCCCGCCGGTCCGTGAAAGAGAAGGAAGATTCAGCATGGCTGCCACTGAGACCCTTGCCGCTGTCTCCGGTTCGCTCGGCTCCATCGGCTACGGCCTCTCCGCCATCGGCCCCGGCATCGGCGTCGGCATCATCTTCGGCAACGGCACCCAGGCCCTGGCCCGCCAGCCCGAGGCCGCCGGCCTGATCCGTGCCAACCAGATCCTGGGCTTCGCGTTCTGTGAGGCGCTCGCCCTCATCGGCATCGTTATGCCGTTCGTGTTCGGTAAGTAATCACCGCTTACTGACACGCATCGACGAAAGGCACTGATGTGATCGCCAACCTGGTGCAGCTGGCGGCCGAGGAAGAGCAGAACCCGCTCGTTCCTCCGGGCCCCGAGCTGCTCGTCGGCACCATCGCCTTCGCCATCGTGTTCTTCTTCTTCTGGAAGAAGCTGCTTCCGAACATCAACAAGGTTCTGGAGGAGCGCCGCGCGGCGATCGAAGGCGGTATCGAAGAGGCCGAGACCATGAAGGTCGAGGCCCAGAGCGTCCTTGAGCAGTACAAGGCACAGCTCGCCGAGGCCCGGCACGAGGCCGCGCGTCTGCGCCAGGAGGCGCAGGAGCAGGGTGCCACGCTCATCGCCGAGATGCGGGCCGAGGGCCAGCGTCAGCGCGAGGAGATCGTCGCCGCCGGTCACTCCCAGATCGAGGCCGACCGCAAGGCCGCCGCTTCCGCGCTGCGCCAGGACGTCGGCAAGCTCGCCACCGACCTGGCCGGCAAGCTCGTCGGGGAGTCCCTCGAGGACCACGCCCGCCAGAGCCGCGTGATCGACCGGTTCCTCGACGAGCTCGAGGAGAAGGCCGAGGCCGGACGATGAACGGAGCGAGCCGCGAGGCCCTGGCAGCCGCACGCGAGCGTCTCGACGCGCTGACGGACTCGACGTCCGTGAACGCGGGCTCGCTCGCCGACGAGCTGGCCGCCGTCACCGCGCTGCTCCACCGCGAGGTGTCGCTGCGTCGGGTCCTCACCGACCCGGCGCAGGCAGCGGAGGCCAAGGCCGAACTGGCCCAGCGTCTGCTCGGCACCCAGGTCAGCGGCCCGGCCGCCGACCTGGTGGCCGGCATGGTGCGCTCCCGCTGGTCGCAGTCGCGCGACCTGGTGGACGCGCTGGAGGTGCTGGCCGACACCGCCGACCTCACCGCCGCGCAGCAGGCCGGCAAGCTCGACGACGTCGAGGACGAGCTGTTCCGGTTCGGCCGGATCGTCTCCGGCAGCACCGAGCTGCGTGCCGCGCTGACCGACCGCAAGGCCACCACCTCGGCCAAGGGCGCGCTGCTGCGCAGCCTGCTCGGCGGCCGGGCGCAGTCGGTGACCGAGCGTCTGGTCACGCGCCTTGTGACCGCGCCGCGTGGACGTAGCCTGGAGTCGGGACTCGAGTCCCTGTCCAAGCTCGCCGCCGACCGCCGGGACCGCATGGTGGCCATCGTCACCTCAGCGGTACCGCTGAGCGACCCGCAGAAGCAGCGCCTGGGCGCCGCCCTCGCGAAGCTCTACGGCCGCAAGATGCACCTCAACCTGGACGTGGACCCCGAGGTCCTCGGCGGAATCCGGGTGCAGGTCGGTGACGAGGTCATCAACGGCTCCCTGGCGGACCGCATCGAGGACGCCAGCCGCCGGCTCGCCGGCTGAGCAGCAACTCAATAGGCAGTACGTACTTACGACGGCCCTGGTTGGGCCGTGCAGAAGAATCCTGGGGGTCGCCCCCAGACCCCCAAAGTGAAACTTCGGGCCCAACAAGGAGAGCAGGGAACCCAGATGGCGGAGCTCACGATCCGGCCGGAGGAGATCCGGGACGCGCTGGAGAACTTCGTCCAGGCGTACAAGCCGGACGCGGCCTCGCGCGAGGAGGTCGGTACGGTCACCTTCGCCGGCGACGGTATCGCGAAGGTCGAGGGTCTGCCCTCGGTCATGGCCAACGAGCTGCTGAAGTTCGAGGACGGCAGCCTCGGCCTCGCCCTCAACCTCGAGGAGCGCGAGATCGGCTGCGTCGTCCTCGGTGAGTTCAGCGGTGTCGAGGAGGGCCAGCCGGTGCAGCGCACCGGTGAGGTTCTGTCCGTAGCGGTGGGCGAGGGCTACCTCGGCCGCGTGGTGGACCCCCTCGGCAACCCGATCGACGGCCTCGGCGAGATCGAGACCGAAGACCGTCGCGCCCTGGAGCTGCAGGCCCCGGGCGTCATGGTCCGTAAGTCGGTGCACGAGCCGATGGAGACGGGCTACAAGGCCGTCGACGCGATGACCCCGGTCGGCCGTGGCCAGCGTCAGCTGATCATCGGTGACCGCCAGACCGGCAAGACCGCCCTGGCCGTCGACACGATCATCAACCAGCGCGACAACTGGCGTACCGGCGACCCGAACAAGCAGGTCCGCTGCATCTACGTCGCCATCGGCCAGAAGGGCTCCACGATCGCCGGTGTGCGCGGCGCTCTGGAGGAGGCCGGCGCGCTGGAGTACACGACCATCGTCGCCGCCCCGGCGTCCGACCCGGCCGGCTTCAAGTACCTGGCGCCGTACACCGGTTCGGCCATCGGCCAGCACTGGATGTACCAGGGCAAGCACGTCCTGATCATCTTCGACGACCTGTCGAAGCAGGCCGACGCCTACCGCGCCGTGTCGCTGCTGCTGCGCCGCCCGCCGGGCCGTGAGGCCTACCCGGGTGACGTCTTCTACCTGCACTCCCGTCTGCTGGAGCGCTGCGCGAAGCTCTCCGACGAGATGGGCGCCGGCTCGATGACCGGTCTGCCGATCGTCGAGACGAAGGCCAACGACGTCTCGGCGTTCATCCCGACCAACGTCATCTCCATCACCGACGGCCAGTGCTTCCTGGAGTCGGACCTGTTCAACGCCGGTCAGCGCCCCGCGCTGAACGTCGGTATCTCCGTCTCCCGCGTCGGTGGTTCCGCCCAGCACAAGGCGATGAAGCAGGTTTCCGGCCGTCTGCGCGTGGACCTCGCCCAGTTCCGTGAGCTGGAGGCCTTCGCCGCCTTCGGTTCCGACCTGGACGCCGCGTCCAAGGCGCAGCTGGAGCGTGGCCAGCGCATGGTCGAGCTGCTGAAGCAGGCGCAGTACCAGCCGATGGCCACCGAGGACCAGGTCGTCTCCGTCTGGGCCGGCACCACCGGCAAGATGGACGACGTTCCCGTCGCCGACATCCGCCGCTTCGAGAAGGAGCTGCTGGACTACCTGCACCGCAAGGAGCAGGGCCTGATGACCTCCATCCGCGAGGGCGGCAAGATGTCCGACGACACCCTTCAGGCTGTCGCCGAGGCCATCGCCGAGTTCAAGAAGCAGTTCGAGACCTCCGACGGCAAGCTGCTCGGCGAGGACACCCCGGCTGCCGGCAAGTGACGACGGAAGGGACCTGACTCATGGGAGCCCAGCTCCGGGTCTACAAGCGTCGCATCCGATCCGTCACCGCGACCAAGAAGATCACCAAGGCGATGGAGATGATCGCCGCCTCGCGCGTCGTCAAGGCGCAGCGCAAGGTGGCGGCCTCCACCCCGTACGCGACCGAGCTCACCCGGGCGGTCACGGCGGTCGCCACCGGTTCCAACACCAAGCACCCGCTGACGACGGAGGCGGAGAACCCGACCCGTGCCGCGGTCCTGCTCCTCACGAGCGACCGTGGTCTGGCAGGCGCCTTCAACTCCAACGCCATCAAGGCCGCGGAGAAGCTCACGGCGCAGCTCGAGGCCGAGGGCAAGGAGGTCGTCAACTACATCGTCGGCCGCCGCGGTGTAGCCCACTACAACTTCCGCGAGCGCAAGATCGCGGAGTCGTTCACGGGCTTCACCGACGAGCCGTCGTACGCGGATGCCAAGAAGGTCGCGGCACCGTTGATCGAGGCCATCGAGACGGAGACGGCGGAAGGCGGCGTGGACGAGCTCCACATCGTCTACACCGAGTTCGTGTCGATGATGACGCAGACGGCGATCGAGGCCCGGCTCCTGCCGCTCAGCCTCGACGAGGTGGCGGCGGAGGCCGCGCCCAAGGGCGAGATCCTCCCGCTGTTCGACTTCGAGCCCTCGGCGGAGGACGTCCTCGACGCCCTGCTGCCGCGCTACGTCGAGAGCCGCATCTACAACGCGCTGCTCCAGTCGGCCGCCTCCAAGCACGCCGCCACGCGGCGCGCGATGAAGTCGGCCACCGACAACGCCGGAGAGCTCATCGAGACGCTCACCCGGCTTGCCAACCAGGCCCGCCAGGCCGAAATCACCCAGGAAATCAGCGAGATCGTCGGTGGCGCGAGTGCCCTGGCCGACGCGACCGCGGGGAGTGACCGATAAATGACCACCACTGTTGAGACGGCCACGGCGACGGGCCGCGTCGCGCGGGTCATCGGCCCGGTCGTCGACGTGGAGTTCCCCGTCGACGCGATGCCGGAGATCTACAACGCCCTGCACGTCGAGGTCGCAGACCCGGCGCTGGCGGGCGAGAAGAAGACGCTGACCCTGGAGGTCGCCCAGCACCTGGGTGACGGCCTGGTCCGCGCCATCTCCATGCAGCCCACCGACGGCCTGGTCCGCCAGGCCTCGGTGACCAACACCGGCGCGGGCATCACCGTCCCCGTCGGCGACTTCACCAAGGGCAAGGTGTTCAACACCCTCGGTGAGGTGCTGAACAGCGACGAGGTCCACGAGGGCGAGCGCTGGTCCATCCACCGCAAGGCCCCCGCGTTCGACCAGCTCGAGTCGAAGACCGAGATGTTCGAGACGGGCCTGAAGGTCGTCGACCTGCTCACCCCGTACGTCAAGGGCGGCAAGATCGGTCTGTTCGGTGGTGCCGGTGTCGGCAAGACCGTGCTGATCCAGGAAATGATCATGCGTGTCGCCAACCTCCACGAGGGCGTCTCCGTCTTCGCGGGCGTCGGCGAGCGCACCCGTGAGGGCAACGACCTCATCGCGGAGATGGAAGAGTCCGGCGTTCTGGACAAGACCGCCCTGGTCTTCGGTCAGATGGACGAGCCCCCGGGCACCCGTCTGCGCGTGGCCCTGGCCGGCCTGACGATGGCGGAGTACTTCCGTGACGTCCAGAAGCAGGACGTGCTGTTCTTCATCGACAACATCTTCCGCTTCACCCAGGCCGGTTCCGAGGTGTCGACCCTGCTCGGCCGTATGCCCTCCGCGGTGGGCTACCAGCCGAACCTGGCCGACGAGATGGGCACCCTCCAGGAGCGCATCACCTCGACCCGTGGTCACTCGATCACCTCGATGCAGGCGATCTACGTCCCCGCGGACGACCTGACCGACCCGGCCCCGGCCACCACCTTCGCCCACCTCGACGCGACGACGGTGCTCTCCCGTCCGATCTCCGAGAAGGGCATCTACCCGGCCGTGGACCCGCTGGACTCCACGTCCCGGATCCTCGACCCGCGGTACATCTCGGCGGACCACTACAACGCCGCGATGCGCGTGAAGAACATCCTGCAGAAGTACAAGGACCTGCAGGACATCATCGCGATCCTCGGTATCGACGAGCTCGGCGAGGAGGACAAGCTCGTCGTCCACCGTGCCCGTCGCGTGGAGCGCTTCCTGTCCCAGAACACCCACGCCGCCAAGCAGTTCACCGGCGTGGACGGTTCGGACGTGCCGCTGGACGAGTCGATCGCCGCGTTCAACGCGATCTGCGACGGCGAGTACGACCACTTCCCGGAGCAGGCGTTCTTCATGTGCGGTGGTCTCGAGGACCTGAAGAGCAACGCGAAGGAGCTGGGCGTCTCCTGACCCGGGCCGTGCTCGAGTCATGAGGGGGCGGGGTTCGTCCCGCCCCCTCATTCACGCCTACTAGACTTGTAACCAACACCCGGCACTCCTGCCGGGTGGTGACCCGAGGAGCCACCCTTGGCTGCTGAGCTGCACGTCGCGCTGGTCGCGGCCGACCGTGAGGTCTGGTCCGGCCAGGCCACCCTGGTCGTCGCGCGCACCACGTCCGGCGACATCGGCGTCATGCCCGGTCACCAGCCGCTGCTCGGTGTGCTGGAATCGGGCCCGGTGACCATCCGTACCAGTGGGGGCGGGACGGTCGTCGCCGCGGTCCACGGCGGATTCATCTCGTTCGCGGACGACAAGCTCTCGCTGCTGGCGGAAGTCGCCGAGCTGTCGGACGAGATCGATGTCCAGCGTGCCGAGCAGGAGCTCGAGCGCGCGAAGGCGGAGGACGACGCGGAGGCCCAGCGCCGCGCGGACGTCCGTCTGCGGGCTGCCACGGCGGCGCGCTGACCCCGTCCGCCGTGTGATGACGTCACTCAGCCGCGGCTGGGTACCGGAGAGATCCGGACCCAGCCGCGGCTGAGGCGGATGTGGGTGATTTTTACGTTCCGTTACCTAGGAGACGAGGAGGTCGGTGTCGATGGTCCTCGCTCTGACTGTGTGCGGAATCGTGGTGGCCCTCGTGGTGGTGGGCCTGTTCGTCTTCGGCCTGCGCCGTCGGCTGATCCAGCGCTCGGGCGGCACCTTCGACGCCAGCCTGCGCTGGGACACCCCGGAGGAGGGCGACCGGAGCGGCAAGGGCTGGGCGTACGGGGTGGCCCGCTACAACGGTGACCGCGTCGAGTGGTACCGCGTCTTCTCGTACTCGCCGCGTCCGCGTCGTGTCCTGGAGCGTTCGGCGATCGAGGTCGCCGGCCGCCGTGTCCCGGAGGGCGAGGAGGAGCTGGCGCTGCTCTCCGACCATGTGATCCTGGCCTGTCTGCACCGGGGCACGCGTCTCGAGCTCGCGATGAGCGAAGACGCGCTGACCGGTTTCCTCGCGTGGCTCGAGGCAGCCCCGCCCGGTCAGCGCGTCAATGTCGCCTGAGCCTCACGGCCCTTCGAACGTCCTTGTGATCCGGCCTACTTCAGACCGCTGTCGATGGCGTTCACCAGCTCTCCGTTGCCGGTGTCACCGCTGAATTCCCAGAAGAACGCGCCGCCCAGCCCCTGGTTCTTCGCCCACGCCATCTTCGAGCCGATGGTGGCCGGAGTGTCGTACGACCACCAGTTGCTGCCGCAGTGCGCGTACGCCGTGCCGGCGATGGTGCCGGTGGCCGGGCAGGAGTTCTTCAGGACCTTGTAGTCCTCGATGCCCGCCTCGTATGTGCCCGGAGCCGCGCCGGTCGCCGAGCCGCCCGGGGCGGACTGGGTGACGCCGGTCCAGCCGCGACCGTAGAAGCCGATGCCGAGCAGCAGCTTCTTGGCCGGGACGCCCTTCGCCTTCAGCTTGGCGATCGCGTCGGCCGAGTTGAATCCCGCCTGCGGGATCCCCGGGTACGACGTGAGCGGGGAGTGCGGGGCGGTCGGGCCGTCCTTGTCGAAGGCGCCGAAATAGTCGTACGTCATCACGTTGTACCAGTCGAGGTACTGGGCGGCGCCGCCGTAGTCGGCCGCGTCGATCTTGCCGCCGGAGGAGCCGTCGGCGGTGATGGCCGCGGTGACCAGGTAGTCCGGGCCGAACTCGGCGCGCAGCGCCTGGGAGAGGTTCCTGAATGCCGCCGGACCCGAGGTGTCGCAGGTCAGGCCGCAGGCGTTCGGGTACTCCCAGTCGATGTCGATGCCGTCGAAGACGTCGGCCCAGCGCGGGTCCTCGACGACGGCCTTGCAGGACTTGGCGAACGCCGCCGCGTTCTGCGCGGCCTGGCCGAAGCCGCCGGAGTAGGTCCAGCCGCCGAAGGAGTACAGCACCTTGATGTGCGGGTACTTCGCCTTCAGCTGGCGCAGCTGGTTGAAGTTGCCGCGCAGCGGCTGGTCCCAGGTGTCGGCGGTGCCGCTGACGGACTGGTCGGCGGTGTAGGCCTTGTCGTAGGCGGCGTAGGTGTCGTCGACGGTGCACTGGCCGTTCTTGACATTGCCGAACGCGTAGTTGATGTGGGTGATTTTCGACGCCGAGCCCGAGGTCACCAGGTTCTTGACGTGGTAGTTGCGGCCGTAGACGCCCCACTCTGTGAAGTAGCCGAGCTTGACCTTGTCGCCGGTGGGCGGCTCGGTGGTGCCGCCGGTGGTGCGGACCCGTACGGCGCCGCTGACCGGGCCGGTCTGGTCGGCGGTGTCACGGGCCTGGACGGAGTAGGAGTAGTCGGTGCCGGCGGTGAGGCCCGTGTTGGTGTACGACGTGCCCGTCACGGTCGCGACCTTGGTGCCGTCGCGCAGGACGTCGTAGTTCTTGACGCCCTTGTCGTCGGTGGCGGCGGACCAGGACAGCTTCACGGACGTGCTGGTGATGTCCGAGGCGGTGGGGGTGCCGGGGGCGCTCGGCGCGCTGTCGCCGGGTTCCGTGGTGCCGCCGTCGCAGCTGGCGCCGTTGAGCTCGCAGTTCGCGGGGGAGCCGGAGCCGCTGCCGTTGAAGCCGAAGGAGACGGAGGCGCCGGGGGCGAGGGTGCCGTTCCAGGACTTGTTCTTCGCGGTCCAGTGGGTGCCGGAGGACGTGACGTCGGCGTCCCAGGAGGAGGTGACGGAGGTGCCGGAGGGGAAGTCCCACTCGACGGTCCAGGAGCCGATGGCCGTGGTGCCGGTGTTCTTCACCGTCCACTTGCCCTCGAAGCCGGAGCCCCAGTCCTGGGTCTTGGCGTAGGTGGCGGTGGCGGACGTCGCGGCCTGGGCCGGGCTCGCCAGGCCGACGAGGCCGGCCAGCGGGAGCAACAGGGTCGCGAACCCTGCCGCGGCTCTGTGTCTGAAGCGCATGCTGCGCCTCCTTGATGGAGTTGTGGGGGGCGTGACTGAGCCTCACGCCACTCATGGTGCGGTGAGAATAGAAAGGTCTGGACCACCGGTCAATAGGTCTGGACCACCACACCCGAGTCGGGTCAGATCCCCAACTCCTGCGCGAGCACCGCCGCTTGCACCCGGCTGCGCAGCTCCAGCTTCGCCAGCAGGCGGCTGACATGCGTCTTGACCGTCGCCTCGGCCATGTCCAGCCGCCCGGCGATCCCCGCGTTGGACAGGCCCTCGCCGAGGCAGGACAGCACCTCGCGTTCCCGCCGGGTCAGCTGGTCGAGCACCGCCGGATCGGCCGCGGGCTCCCGGGCGGGCCTGGCGGCGAACTCCGCGATCAGCCGCCGCGTGACCGCCGGCGCGATCAGCCCCTCCCCCCGTGCGACCGTCCGTACGGCCTCCAGGAGATCCGTCGCCTCGGTGTTCTTCAGGAGGAAGCCGGAGGCGCCCGCGCGCAGCGCCCCGAAGACGTACTCGTCGAGGTCGAAGGTGGTCAGCACCAGCACGTCGGCCAATTGTTCCGCGACCACCTGCCGGGTCGCCGACACCCCGTCCAGGCGCGGCATCTGAACGTCCATCAGCACCAGGTCCGGCCGCAGTTCACGGGCCTGCGCCACCGCCTGCTCGCCGTCCGCGGCCTCGCCGACCACCTCGATGTCGGGCGCGCTGCGCAGGATGAGGACCAGGCCGGCGCGGACGGCGGACTGGTCCTCGGCGACCAGGACGCGGATCATTCGGGTTCTCCTTCGGTGACGGGCAGGGTGGCGCGTACGGCCCAGATCTTGCCGTCCGGCGAGTCCTCCGGGCCGGCCTCGAACGTGCCGTCCAGCAGCGCGGCGCGTTCCCGCATGCCGACCAGGCCGGCGCCCGAGCCCGGGGCTCTCGGACCGTCCCGGTCGCCGTACGGGCTGGTCACCGCGACGCTCAGTACGCCGTCCGGCTGGGCCAGGGACACGGTGACCCGGCCGGGGCCGGCGTGCTTGAGGGCGTTGGTGAGGGACTCCTGGACGATGCGGTAGGCGGCGAGTTCAACGGGCGTGGGGACCGTGCCGTGCGTCGCGTCGAGCACGACGTCGAGACCGTTGGTGCGGGCGCCGTCGACCAGGGCGCCGAGTCCGTCGAGGGTGGGGGCGGCGACCGGCTCGGTGTCGCCGCTGGAGTCGCGGAGGATCCCGATCAGGCGCCGCATCTCCGCGAGCCCCTCGACGCTGTTCTCACGGATCACGGTCAGGGCGTCCTGGGAGGTGCTGGGGTCGTCCAGGGAGAGCGCGGCCGTGGAGTGGATGGCGATCGCCGACAGGTGGTTGGCGACCATGTCGTGCAGTTCGCGGGCCATCCGGGCGCGCTCGGCGGTGACCGCCTGGGCGCGGTCCATCTCGGCGAGCAGCGCGGTCTGCTCGGCGCGCAGCCGGGCCGCCTCGGCGGCATCGCGGTGGTTGCGGACGATCAGGCCGGTGGCGGCGGGCCCGAACGTGACCAGGCCGGTGATCACACCGATGAGCAGCGCTTCGGGCTCGCGCCAGACCGCGAACGGCACCACGGCTGCGGCCACCGTGAGCAGCCCGGTGATGCGCGGGATGCGGTGGGCCGAGGCGGGCGGCCCGTACAGGACGGCCGCGTACATGAGATCGGTGTACATCAGGATCGTGACCAGGCTGCCCTGAGTGACGGTGTCCAGGACGATCGCGGGCGTGCCGATCAGCAGGGCGGTGCGGGGGGCGGTCCGGCGCAGCAGCTCGCAGCCCGCCATGACGACGAGCGGCAGCAGCAGCGGCCAGCGTCCCGGCAGGAGCACGTAGGCCTCGGTGTGCGGACGGGTGGCCAGGCCGACGCCCCACAGGAGCAGTCCGCCGAGCAGGCCGCCCAGCGCGACGTAGACGTCGAAGCGGCGGGGGCGGGGGAGTCGGACGGCCATGGCCCCATCCAACACGGCCGCCCGGCCCCGCGCCTGATCCCCGCGGAGGGTCCCCGGCTGCATCTTTCGATGTAGCACGGGTTCGTCAGTCGCGACGACGATTCCGGCCGCCCGGGACGGGAGCCTTGAAGGGTGACCGAGAGGAGCGAACCGTGATCGTCGCCTTGATCGCCGCCTGTGAGATCGGCTTCTGGGTGCTGCTGGCGGCCGGGCTGGCCTTCCGCTACCTGCTGCGCATGCCGCGGACGGGGCTGGCGCTGCTGCTGTGCGAGCCGCTGCTGGAGGTCGTCCTGCTGGTCGCCACCGCGCTGGACCTGAAGAACGGCGCGGAGCCGAACTGGACGCACGGCCTGGCCGCGCTGTACATCGGCTACACCGTCGGCCACGGGCACCGCACCGTGAAGTGGCTCGACGGCCACGCGGCCCACCGCTTCGGCGGAGCCCCGCCGCCCCGGCAGCCGCCGCAGTACGGCATGCCCCGGGCCCGTCACGAGGGCAGGGTCTGGACGGGCACGCTGATCGGAGCGGCGGTGGCGACCGCGCTCCTCCAGCTCGCGATCTGGTACGTGGACGACCCGAGCCGCGTCACGTCCCTGGAGAGCTGGCGCTACGTCGCCTGGCGCGCAGCCGGCATCCACGGACTGATCGCGCTGAGCTATCTGATCTGGCCGCGGAAGGCCCCTGCGGGCGAGCCGGAGGCGGCCACCACCCCGAAGGAGAGGCTGCACCGATGAGCAAGGCGAAGCAGTATGCGGTGGAGGGCGTCGGCACATTCCTGATCGGCCTGCTGCTGTGGCGGTTCACCGGCGACGTGGAGGTCCCCGTCGTCACCCTCACCAAGGTCGGCATCGTGATGATGATCGTCGGCGGGGTCCTGTCCGCCAACGGCCTCTGGCACGCCGCGCGGGGCAGAACCTAGCGTTCCCCGCCCGGCACCCACAGCACGTCTCCGGCCTCCTTGTTCGCCGTCCTCGCGAGGATGAACAGGAGGTCGGAGAGGCGGTTGAGGTAGGTCGCCGTCAGCGGGTTCATCACCTCGCCGTGCACCTCCAGCGCCGCCCACGTGGAGCGCTCCGCCCGGCGTACGACCGTGCAGGCCTGGTGGAGCAGGGCCGCGCCCGGGGTGCCGCCGGGGAGGATGAAGGAGCGGAGCTTCTCCAGCTGTCCGTTGAAGCGGTCGCAGTCCGCCTCGAGCCGGTCGATGTAGAACTGCTCGACCCGCAGGGGCGGGAACTCCGGGTTCTCCACCACCGGCGTCGACAGGTCCGCGCCCACGTCGAACAGGTCGTTCTGGACGCGGGTGAGGACCGTGACCATGTCCTCGTCCAGGCCGCCCAGCGCGACCGCCGTGCCGATCGCCGCGTTCGCCTCGTTGGCGTCGGCGTACGCGGAGATCCGCAGATCGGTCTTGGCGACCCGGCTCATGTCGCCGAGGGCTGTGGTGCCCCGATCACCGGTCCTGGTGTAGATGCGCGTCAGATTGACCATGTGGCCAATCTAGACGTCGTGTCATGGGCGCACCTCCTCACCTATTGGTCTCGTACACGCGCACCTCATTCGCACCCGTGTCCTGAAGGTCGGAACGTCGTTGACGGAGGTGAGGTCATCGCGTCGCCCAGGGGGAAACATGCTGGTCGGAAGGAGATACTGGCATCTGTGGCTGAGGACCGCGCCGTCCCACATTCTCCAGCAGACCCTTCGGGACCTGGACAGAGCATGCCGTACCCATGGCACGTTCGGTGTGCGGTGGAGGGCGAGGCAGCGGTGGCAGCCATCCTTCCGGTTTCCTGACCGGCACCTGTCCGTCGAGCGGCTCGGACGCAAGCGTGGCAGGGCGCGGCTGCCGAAGCTCGGCTGGATGATCTTCCGCTGGTCTCGTCCGCTCGGCGGCACGCTGAAGTCAGCCACCGTTTCACGTGACGGCAAGCACTGGTACGTCAGCTTTCTGGTGGAGACCGGCACCACTGGACCCGCAGTCTCGGTGGAGCGCGGTCGAGTCGGTATTGACCGCGGAGTGGCGGTGCTTGCCGCGACCAGCGATGGCCGGTTCTTCGACAGGAGCTTCATCACCCCCGGCGAGGCCCAGCGATACCGGAGACTCCAGCAACGGCACGCCCGCATGACCGCCACCGCCAGAGGGACCTCAGCCGAGTTGGGAACGCATATCGGGCAGAAGGCCGGACTGAACCGCGCGATCCTCGACAAGGGCTGGCACTCCTTCGAACTGGCAGTCCGCAACCGTGCCCGTCATACAGGCACCGCGGTGCGCACCGTCAACCCGGCTTTCAGTTCAACAACCTGCCCTGCCTGTGGACATGTGCATCCGGACAACCGCGAGAGCCAAGCGAGGTTCGTCTGCACCGCCTGTGGTCACCGAGAGCACGCCGACACGGTCGGCGCCAAGAATGTACTGGCCCGCGGGCATACGGGTCACAGGGCGTGGAGACCTCGGCGCCAGCCGGTCTGTGAAGCGCCAACCAGCGCAAAACCGCAAGGAATTAGCGCTCCGACCTCAGAGGTCGGAATCCCCGCGGCTTCGGCCGCGGGGAGGATCGCCAAGTCCGTCATGTGGGACGTGACACGGGTCTCACTCCATGAGACGTGAAACGCGTTACTAAGTCAGGCGCACGCCGCCTCACGAGCGCTAGTGTCCGCCCGAGAGGCAGACATAAGCAGCGCGTCAGGGGAGTCGCACAGTGGCACGGAAGCTCGCCGTCATCGGAGCCGGCCTCATGGGATCCGGCATCGCCCAGGTATCCGCTCAGGCGGGCTGGGAGGTGGTCCTGCGTGACGTCACCGACGAGGCGCTGACGCGGGGTACCGACGGCATCAAGGCGTCGTACGACAAGTTCGTCGCCAAGGGCAGGCTCGAGGCGCACGACGCCGACGCCGCCCTGGCCCGCATCACCGCGACCACCGACCTGGACGCCGCGGCCGACGCGGACGTGGTCGTCGAGGCCGTCTTCGAGAAGCTCGAGGTCAAGCACGAGATCTTCCGGGCGCTCGACAAGATCGTGAAGGACGAGGCGATCCTCGCCTCCAACACCTCCGCCATCCCGATCACCAAGATCGCGGCGGCGACCGAGCGCCCGGAGCGGGTCGTCGGCACGCACTTCTTCTCGCCGGTGCCGATGATGCAGTTGTGCGAACTCGTCCGCGGCTACAAGACCAGCGACGAAACCCTCGCCGCCGCCCGGGAGTTCGCCGAGTCGGTCGGCAAGACCTGCATCGTCGTCAACCGCGACGTCGCGGGCTTCGTGACGACCCGTCTCATCTGCGCCCTGGTCGTCGAGGCCGCGAAGCTGCAGGAGTCGGGCGTGGCCAGTGCCGAGGACATCGACCTGGCCTGCAAGCTGGGCTTCGGTCACGCCATGGGCCCGCTGGCGACGGCGGATCTGACGGGCGTCGACATCCTGCTGCACGCCACGAACAACATCTACACCGAGTCCCAGGACGAGAAGTTCGCGGCTCCCGAGTCGATGCGCCGGATGGTTGACGCCGGTGACATCGGACGCAAGAGCGGGCAGGGCTTCTACAAGCACTGAAACCGCACATGCCCCGGGCCCATCACACGCCAGGGTGAATTCGGTATCGGTTCGCTTACAAGAAGCAACCTCTGACTCCTCCACACAGTCAGAGGTTGCATCACACACATCCAGAACGCGGAGCACGATTCGCACGCACGGGGAGCGCATATGCACATCAGGGGCGACCACGCCGAGCTGGTCGTCGGGGGCCGCCTCGACGTCCGGAGCGCGGCGGACGCCCGTACGGTCCTGCACTCGGCCGTCGACGACGGAGTCGGAGACCTGGTGCTGGACCTGTCCGAACTGGACTCCTGGGACGCCACCGGACTGGGCGTGATCATGGGGGCCCACCGGCGGGCCGGCCGCTGCGGCCGGCGCCTGGTGCTGCGCGGAGTACCACCGCAGATGCAGCGCCTGCTGGTGGCCACCCGCCTGCACCGGATCCTGGCGATCGAGGGGGGCATCGGGGTGGAGACCCTTCCCCGCGTGTGACGCCTCGTACGGGTGTGAGCCGGGCGACCGAGGAGACCCGGACGCCCGTCGTCGAATCGTGCGACGCGCACAATCCTCACGAGACCGTGACGTTACGGACGGCGCGGTACCCCGGACTGTCGTAGATACTGTGCGAAGGTTTAGGGTTCGGCTGCCCGCTGCCTTGACACCCTTCGAGCGGGACCGGACCAGAAGCGACAGCGCGGTGTGCAGCAAGGCCGGGAGGGGCTTTTCCAGGCACACACACGCTTTTGGGGGGCTTGACCTATGGATCCTGACAACCGGGGACCCGAGGAGTTCGGCCACGACGGCGACGGCTCAGTGCCGCGCCAGCGCCCTCCCAGGGAATCCCTCGCACCCGACTTCGGGCAGCACGCGCCGGCGCTCGCCCGCACGGTGCAGCTCGTCTCCGGCGACTTCCTGCTGACCGTCAACCCCGTCGACGGCAGTGAGATAGAGGCCTGCCCGCCCGCCGAACGGCCCGCCCGGCCCGTGAAGCTCAGCGCGGCCGAGCGCGCCGAGGCCGATCGCGCGGCCCGCCCGCCCGTCCCGCCCGGCCCCTCGCAGCCCGCCCTGCCGCTGCTGGCCCGCCAGGACGAACGCGAGCGCCTGGTGCGCCTGCTCGCCCGCGGCCGCTCCACCCGCCTCACCGGCCCGGCCGGCTCCGGCCGCACCCGCCTCCTCGACCTGGTCGCCGAGGACTGCTCCGACCTCGCCCCCGACGGCGTCGTCCGCCTCAACGGCTTCGGGCGCACCTCCGGCGACCTGCTGTACGACCTGTTCCACGCGGTGTACAGCGCCCCTCTGCACCGCCCGGACCGGGACGAAGTGCTCACCTACGTCCGTGACATCGGCGCGGTCGTCGTCCTCGACGACCTGGAGTTCGGCGGCGCCGCGCTCGACGAGCTGCTGGAGGCGACCCCCGAGTGCGCCTTCCTGCTCGGCGCCACCCCGGACGTGCCGGCTCCCTCCGCCGACGCCGCCGTCGAGGAGGTCGTCCTCGACGGGCTGGAGCGCGCGGCCGGGCTCGACCTGCTGGAGCACGCCGTCGGCCGGACCCTCACCGAGGACGAGTCCAACTGGGCGGGCGACCTCTGGTTCGAGTCCGAGGGCCTGCCGCTGCGCTTCGTCCAGGCCGGCGCCCTGCTGCGCCAGCGCGACCGGCTGCGCGCCGGCACCAGTGCCGTCGACGAGTTCGGCGTCTTCGAGGACGCGGCCCCGGCCGACACCGCCGAGGCCTACGACCTCGGTGACGACGTGCCGCTGCCCGCGCTCGGCGAGGCCGCCGCGCCCGCGCCGCTGCTCGCCTCCCGGCTGAGCGCCTCCGCCCGCGCCACCCTGCGCTTCGCCGTCGCCCTCGGCGGCGAGGTCCCGCACCAGGCGCATCTGCCCGCCCTGGTCGGTGACACCCACGCGGACGCCGCCCTCGGTGAACTGGCCGCCTGCGGTCTGGTCTCGCCGGTCGGCTCCCGCTACCGCCTCGCGGCCGGTGTGCCGGCCCAGCTGGAGGCCGCCGGGTACGCCGACGAGGCCGAGGCCGGTGCCCGCAGCGCCGCCCAGCACTACTCCTGGTGGGCCGGGCACCCCTCGGTCACCCCGGAGCGCGTGTGTGCCGAGGCCGACGCGGTTCTCGCCGCCCTGGCCGTCCTCGGACCGGCCACCCGCCCGCCCGCCGAGGGCGAGGAGAGCGCGGCCGTGCACCTGGCCCGCACCGCCGCCCCCGCGTTCGCCGCCGGACTGCACTGGAGCGCCTGGGAGCGGGCCCTGCGGGCCGGCGCCGAGGCCGCCCGGCTTGCCGAGGACGTCGCCGAAGAGGCCTACTTCCACCACGAGCTCGGCGTCCTCGCCCTGTGCGGGGGGCAGCTCGACCGGGCCCGCGCCGAACTGGAGGCCTCCATCGGCCTGCGCGGCGCCCTCTCCGACAAGCGCGGCACCGTCGCCGGCCGCCGTGCCCTCGCCCTGGTCGCCGACCGCTCGGGCACACCGATCGGGCTCGGGCCGACCGCGGGGGAGGAGGTGCCCGACACCCGTCACGAGGAGTCGGCGTCACCGCCCGGTGGCGTTCCGGCGGCCTTCCCGACGCTCCAGCAGCCGCCTTCCCCGTCCCTGGTCACCCACCGCAGCTCGCCCACGCCCTCACGGGGGGCCCGTGGCGGCCTCAAGGGCCTGGCCCGGCGCAACCTCGTGGCCGCCGGTGCCGGTGCCCTGCTCGTCGCCGTCCTGGGCACGGTGGTGACGCTCGGGGCGACCTCCGACAACGAGCAGAACCCGCCGTCCGACCAGGTGGGCGTCAACCCGTCCGCCAGCCAGGGCGTCAACGACGGCAGTCTCGGTGCCGACCGGCCGGCGAACGACGACGGTGGCGGCGGTACCGGCGAGGCGGCCGCCCGCCCGACGGACCCGGGCCCGGACGGCACACTCGGCACGTCGGACGACCCGACGCCGACGGACTCCCCGAGCGGTTCGCGGGACCCGAGCGACTCCGCGTCGCCGTCCAAGCCGCCGGCGTCCTCGAAGCCGCCGTCCACGTCCAAGCCGCCTACGACGTCCAAGCCCCCGGCGACGTCGAAGCCGCCGACGTCGAAGCCGCCGACGTCCGAGCCGCCGACCTCGGAACCGCCCACCTCCGAGCCGCCGACCTCGGAACCGCCGACGACCAGCCCGTCCACCTCCGACTCGGCCAGCGGCCCGGCACCGAGCGCCCCCACGAGCACCACCGCCAGCGCGCCGCAGAGCACCACGGGCACGCCCAGCAGCCCGGAGACGGTGATCTGACACCCGTGCACACAGCAGGGCCGGGTCCGTTGCGCGGACCCGGCCCTGTTCGTCGTCGTACGGGCTGTCAGAACAGCCGCAGCTTGTCGTCCTCGATGCCCCGCAGCGCGTTGTAGTCGAGGACCTGGCAGCCGATGCCGCGGTCGGTCGCGAGGACGCGCGCCTGGGGCTTGATCTCCTGGGCCGCGAAAACGCCGCGCACCGGGGCGAGATGGGGGTCGCGGTTCAACAGCTCCAGGTAGCGCGTGAGCTGCTCCACGCCGTCGATCTCACCGCGCCGCTTGATCTCCACCGCGACGGTCTTGCCGTCGGCGTCCCGGCACAGGATGTCGACCGGCCCGATGGCCGTCGGGTACTCACGGCGGATCAGCGTGTAACCCTCACCGAGTGTCTCGATGCGGTCGGCGAGCAGCTCCTGGAGGTGCGCTTCCACGCCGTCCTTGATCAGGCCGGGATCGACGCCGAGTTCGTGCGAGGAGTCGTGGAGGACTTCCTCCATCGTGATGATGAGCTTCTCGCCCGCCTTGTTGACGACGGTCCAGACGCCCTCTTCCTCGCCGGTGCCCTCCTTCAGCGTGCAGGGCGGCGACATCCAGTTCAGGGGCTTGTAGGCCCGGTCGTCGGCGTGGATCGAGACGCTGCCGTCCGCCTTCACCAGGATCAGGCGCGGGGCCGAGGGAAGGTGGGCGGTGAGCCGCCCGGCGTAGTCCACGGAGCAGCGGGCAATGACGAGACGCATGGTCGGCAACGCTACTCGACGGGCGCCTGTCGACGCGATTCGCCCTGGAAAACGTGTGTTCGGTAATGGCCGATTGTGTGCATGGTGTGCTCATCGGGAGTGTCTCATCTGCGCATTTTCCTGGTGTCGTCACCGTACGTTGCTTACCGTATGAGCGGGAGGTCGCGAGGCGTGTACGCAGCGTGTCCGGTATCGCGAACTCCCCCTGTCTGTCCGGCAACCCCTGCTCATCGGGGGTGCGAGAGGAGAACTCATGTCGCTCGACGTCTCACCGGCCCTACTCGAACAGGCCGAGCGAGGCGAGGTCGACGAAGCGGAATTCGTCGACTGCGTCCGGACCTCCCTGCCCTACGCGTGGGAGATGATCAGCTCACTGGTGGCCCAGCTGAAGGTGGACGGCGGCGCGTTCGCCGACAACCAGACGCCCCCGCCGGACGAGCAGGCACGCGGTCAGCTGCTGCGTGCGCTTGCGAGTGACGCGATACGCGGCGCGCTGCAACGGCACTTCGGTGTGCGCCTGGCCTTCCAGAACTGCCACCGGGTGGCCGTGTTCCCGCTTGACTCCTCGGTCGACGAGAAGCTGGGCCGTTTCACCTCGGTCCGCAGTCAGGTGCTGAACCAGTCACCTGAGTTCCGGGACTGCTGACGCGGCGCCGCTTGCTTGCCGCTCCGTACGCGGGAGGTGCAGTTCTGTACCGGAGCGGCAAGCCCCCAGGAATCCACCGCGCTCTCACACGAGTTGGGGGAGCACCTCGGCACCCAGCCTCCGCACGTTCTCCTCGGTCGCCGCCAGGTCTCCGGAGCCCTCGACGAGCAGCGCGAAGCGGGAGATGCCCGTCCGCTCGCTGGTCGCCGCCAGCCGGTCCGCGCACAGCCGCGGCGTGCCCACCGGGTGCAGTCCGCAGAGCAGTTCGGTGTACGCCAGCGGGTCGCGCATCCGGCGTGTGCGCCCGTCGACCGTGACATGGGCCTCCAAGCCCTGCTTCAGCCAGCCCGGCATCGTCTTCATCAGCGTTTCCGCCGCGTCGACCCGCCGGTCCGCGATCTGGCAGACGCCGGCCGACACATGGGACGCGCCCCGGATCTCCTCCGGCGACCGGCCGCAGGCCCGCGCGTGCCGCCGCCACAGCGCGACCATCTCGGCCTTCTCCTCGTCTCCCACGTGCATCCCGAGCAGCATCGAAAGACCCCGCTCGGCAGCGAGCCGCACGCTCGCCGGCGACGTGCAGGCGACGACGAGCTCGGGCCACGCCCCCTCCGTCAGAGCCTCCGACGGCCGGGGCACCACCGGGACTTCACGGAAGCGGAAGCGCTCCCCGTCGGCCGCGACGGACGACTCGCGCAGCCACCGCACCAGAAGCTCCAGGGACTCCGGGAACCCCGTCTCGTACGCCTCCAGACCCGCGCCGAACACCTCCAGGTCGACCCACGGGCCGCCGCGCCCGACACCGAGCGTGAAACGGCCGCCGCTCGTGTGGTGCAGCAGCGCGGCCTGTTCGCCGAGGGCCACGGGGTGGACGGTGGGCAGGACGCTGACCGCCGTACCGACCCGGATGCGGCGGGTGCGGCCGAGCAGTAAGGCGGCCAGGGTGACGGCCGACGGGCACGTGCCGTACGGCACGAAGTGGTGCTCGGCCAGCCAGACCGTGTCGAGCCCGGCCTCCTCGGCCACCTCGGCCGAGCGGACCGCGCGGTGCAGCGCCTCCCCCTCGCCCTGACCGGGGAACTGGGCCGCCAACACGAAACTTCCAACGCGCATTGCTTTCCCGCTTCCTTGGCTCCGACACGGAGCTCCCCCACAGGGCATAACCGTCTGACACGTGCCGAGGACACGGCCGGGCGGAGTATTTTGCGGATTGTCTGCAGAATGGGGCGTTCCGCCGGGAGCCCGGGGGAGAGCCCCCGGGGGCGAGCCCGCCGTGCCCGCGAGGGACTTATGGCGATTGGTGGCGTACGCCTACCCTCGTGCGCGCCGCGTAGGCTGGACGCGGCCCGCTTCCTGTATAGCCCCGAGAGGTGTCCCGTGTCCCCGCGTCGTAACCGACCCAAGGGCGCCGTTTCGTCCGGCCGGAGCGCCGAGGACGACCGTCCCGGCCGCTACGGCGGCTGGCAGTCCTCGGAGAACTGGCAGGGAGAGAACTGGAGCGTGCGGCAGGTGGCCGGCGCGAGCGCACAGGGCAAGTCGTACCGCTGCCCCGGCTGCGACCAGTTGATCCCGGACGGGGTGCCGCACGTGGTGGCCTGGTCGGAGCACACCGGCGTCGACGACCGCCGGCACTGGCACAGGGCCTGCTGGAACGCGCGGGACCGCCGCACCCCGGGGGTGCAGCGGTCCCGTAACGCGCCGAGGTTCTGACCGGACTCAGACGTCCCGCTTCTCCAGCAGCGCGAAGGCGCCGGCGAACGCGACGGCCGTGGCGCCGAGGATGATCCACAGCGGGTCCCAGCCGGACGGGCCGGACTGGCTGAGGGAGTTGGCGTAGAAGACGCTGAGCTGGTTCGGGATCGAGTACTCGAACAGGGCGTCACGCACCTTCTGCAGGGACTCCGAGAACATGAACAGCGCGATCACCAGCGGGGCCAGCACGGCGCCGATCATGATGGTGATGGCGCCGGCCGAGTGCCGGATGATCGAGCCGACGAGGAGCGAGAGCAGGCCCAGCAGCGCGATGTAGAGCGAGATGCCGACCGTGCCCTTGAGCCACTCACCGCCGGAGGGGTCCCTGGCGCCGTTGCCCTCCATCATGGCCACGTGCAGGAAGGCGACGAGGGAGCCGGCCACCAGCGTCACCACGAACGCGACCAGGAAGAACACGATGGCCTTCGCCGCCAGCACGCGTCCGCGGCTCGGGCAGGCGACCATCGTGGTGCGGATCATGCCCGTGCCGTACTCCGAGGCCGTGGTCAGCACGCCGAGCGTGATGACGCACATGCTGCCGAGCAGCAGACCGAAGAAGCCGAGGGACAGCGCGTTCTCGCCGGACAGGTCCGAGGAGGAGCTCGACACCACGATGCCGGTCAGCAGACCGATGCCGACGACGAGCAGGACGAACACGCCGAGCGTCCACATCGTGGAGCGCACCGACCTGATCTTCGTCCACTCGGAGGCGATGGCGTTCCCGAGGTGCGTGCGCACGACCGGGATCGGCGAGGTGTAGCCGGGGCCGCCGGGGTACGGGGCGGAACCGGGCGCCGCCTGCCAGGCGGGCGCGGCCTGCGGCATCTGGGGCTGGGGGCTGCTCATCGTGCGTCCTCGGGCTTGGTCAGGTCGGAGGTCGGGGCGGCGGCGGGCGCCGACGGCACCGGGGCGGGCTGCGCGGGGGCTGAGGCGGCCGGCTGGGCGACGGGGGCCACGGAGGCCTGAGGCGCGGGCTGCGCCGGGCCCTGCGGCGCCTGGGGCGCGTGCTGGGCATACGGGTTCGGCGTCCCCGCGCTGGGGGCGCCAGGGGCGCTCGGAGCGGGGCCGGGTGTGCCCGGGGCGCCGTGAGCCCCCGGAGCGCCGTACGGGCCCGCCGGAGCCTGCCCCGGTGCGCCCTGCGGCGGGGCCGGGAACGGCCGGCCGCCCTGCTGGGGCGGCGGCGGGGCGTACCAGCCCGGCTGGCCCTGCCCGGGCACCGGCATCGGCGGCTGCGCGCCGGGCGGCAGCGGCTGCTGGAGCCCTTCCTTCTGGTCGATCGTCGAGCGGTAGTCGACGGCGCCCTGCGTCATCCGCATGTACGCCTCCTCCAGGGAGGCCTGGTGCGGCGACAGCTCCCACAGCCGTACGTCGTGGTCGTGCGCGATGTCGCTGATGCGCGGCAGGGCCAGCCCCGTCACGCGCAGAGCGCCGTCCTGCTCGGGCAGCACGTGCCCGCCCGACTCGGTGAGCGCGGCCGACAGCTTCTCGCGCTGCTGCGGCTCGGTGTCGGGCGTGCGCACGCGCGCGAAGTCCGCGGAGTTCGCCGAGATGAAGTCGGTCACGCTCATGTCGGCGAGCAGCTGACCGCGCCCGATGACGATGAGGTGGTCGGCGGTCAGCGCCATCTCGCTCATCAGGTGGGAGGAGACGAAGACCGTACGGCCCTCCGCCGCCAGCGCCCTCATCAGGTTGCGCACCCAGAGGATGCCCTCGGGGTCGAGACCGTTGACCGGCTCGTCGAACAGCAGCACCTGCGGGTCGCCGAGCAGTGCCGCGGCGATGCCGAGCCGCTGCCCCATGCCGAGGGAGAAGCCCTTGGACCGCTTCTTGGCCACGTCCTGCAGACCGACGACCCCGAGCACCTCGTCCACCCGCCGGGCCGGGATGCCCGACAGCTGGGCCAGGGACAGCAGGTGGTTGCGGGCGGACCGGCCGCCGTGCACCGCCTTGGCGTCCAGCAGGGCACCGACCTGGCGGGCGGCGTTGGGCAGTCTGCGGTACGGATAGCCGCCGATCGTCACATGCCCGGCCGTCGGGTTGTCGAGGCCGAGAATCATCCGCATCGTCGTCGACTTGCCCGAGCCGTTCGGCCCGAGGAAGCCGGTGACGGCTCCGGGTCGCACCTGGAAGGAAAGGTTGTACACAGCGGTCTTGTCGCCGTAGCGCTTCGTCAGGCCGACTGCTTCGATCATGCTCCGCACCCATCGCAAGGTTCAGGACAGCAGGGCACACGCCCCCGTAAGGGTTAGGAGGATATCGAGGCGCTGACGGTTCCGCCCAAGACGAGGTAAAAGGTCAGGCCAAGCCTGCCCCCTAGGCATCGCGCTTCTTCAGCAGCACATAGCCCCCGACGAGCGCCGCGAGGACCCACAGCCCCATGATCCCCAGGCCGCCCCACGGCCCGTACGGAGTGTCGTCGTCGATCGGCGTGACCACCTGCATGATCTTGCTGCCGGCCTGGTCGGGTAGGAACCGGCCGACCTTCTTCGTCGCGTCGACGTTGCCCAGGATGTTGGAGATCAGGAAGAAGAACGGCATCAGGATGCCCAGCGACAGCATCGGCGAGCGCAGCATCGCGGCGACGCCCATCGAGAACAACGCGATCAGCGCCATGTAGAGGCCGCCGCCGAGCACGGCCCGCAGCACCCCCGGGTCGCCGATCTCCGCCCGGTGCGAGCCCAGCATCGCCTGCCCCAGGAAGAAGGCGGCGAAGCTGGTGACGAGGCCGACCAGGAGAGCGAGCCCGCCGGCGACCGCGATCTTGCTGAAAAGGAAGGAGCCGCGCTTCGGCACCGCGGCCAGCGAGGTGCGGATCATGCCGGTGCTGTACTCGTTCGACACCACCAGCACCCCGAACACGATCATCGCGAGCTGGCCGAGACTCATCCCCGCGAAGCTGATGAACGTCGGATCGAACTCGACCCGGTCCTGCGCGCTCATCGAGTCGAACTCGCTCTTCGACAGCGCCGAGATCAGCATGCCGAGGGCGATCGTCACCACCACCACCAGCGAGAGTGTCCACACCGTGGACGCCACCGACCGGATCTTGGTCCACTCCGACCGTACGACCTGTGTCACCGCCATCTGCTCAGCCCCTCTTCCCGCCGTCGCCCCATTGCTGCCGCGGTGGCTCGGGGCTAGCCGGGCTCGTCTCACTGTGTGCGTGGTACTCCACCGACTCCGCGGTCAGCTGCATGAAGGCCTCCTCCAGCGAGGCCTGTTGCGGACTCAGCTCGTGCAGCGTGATCCGGTGCTGCGCCGCCAGCTCGCCGATCTGCTCCGCCTTGCCGCCGTCCACCTCCAGCACCCCGTCACCGCTCTCCACGGCCACGATCCCGGCCTGGTGCAGCACGTCGAGCAGCCGCTCCCGCTGCGGACTGCGGACCCGGACGTAACTGCGTGAGTTGCGGTCGATGAAGTCCGCCATGGACGTGTCCGCGAGCAGCCGGCCCTGCCCGATGACGACGAGGTGCTCGGCCGTCAGGGCCATCTCGCTCATCAGATGGGAGGAGACGAACACGGTCCGGCCCTGCGCGGCGAGCGACTTCATCAGGGTGCGGATCCAGTGGATGCCCTCGGGGTCGAGGCCGTTGACCGGCTCGTCGAACATCAGGATCCGCGGATCGCCGAGCAGCGCGGCCGCGATGCCGAGCCGCTGACCCATGCCCATCGAGAAACCCTTGGTCTTCTTCTTCGCGACCGCCGTCAGCCCGACCGTGTCCAGCACGTCCCGCACCCGGCTGCGCGGAATGCCGTTGCTCTGCGCGAGGCACAGCAGATGGTTGTAGGCGGTACGCCCGCCGTGCCAGGCCTTGGCCTCCAGCAGGGCGCCGATGTACGTCAACGGGTCCTTGAGCTGCTGGTAGTGCTTGCCGTCGATACGGACGTCGCCGGCGGTCGGATGGTCGAGACCGAGGATCATCCGCATGGTCGTCGACTTGCCCGCGCCGTTCGGCCCGAGGAAGCCGGTGACGATGCCCGGTCTGACGGTGAAGGACAGGTTGTTGACCGCCACCTTCTCGCCGTACCGCTTGGTCAGCCCCTCCAGCTCAATCATGCCGCCACGCTAGAACGTGACAAAGCCCTCTGCCACCCGAGCGGCAGAGGGCTTTGCGGAGGTTCAGACTCCGTTTGCCGGACTGTTACCGGGACTGCTGCGCCGGGACCCCACGGGAGATCGGCTCGTCCTCGGCCGGCGTACCGGCGGCGGCCACCGCGGCGCCCGTGAGCGTCGCGAGCATCTCGCGGACGTTCGTCAGCTGGGCGTTGATGCTGTCGCGGCGGTTGGTGAGGGCCGCGAGTTCCCGCTCGGACTCCGAACGGATGCGGTCGGCCTTGGCGTTGGCGTCGGCCACGATGTCCTCGGCCTGGCGCTGGGCCGTCTCCACCGTCTGACGGGCGCGGCGCTCGGCGTCCGTGCGCAGCTTCTCGGCCTCCAGGCGCAGCTGCTCGGCGCGGTGCTCGATCTCGGCGAGGCGCTTCTCCGCCTTGGCCTGACGCGAGGCCAGGTCGCGCTCGGACTGCTCGCGGCGCTTGGCGAGGTTCGTCTCGAAGTCGGCGGCGGCCTGCGCGGCCTTGGCGCGGGTCTCCTCGAAGAGGGCGTCCGCCTCCTCACGCTTGGACTGCGCGTCTTTCTGCGCCTCGGAACGCAGCTGGGAAGCGTCACTCTTGGCCTTCTCGACGATCCGCAGACCCTCGTCCTCGGCCTTCGCCTTGCGCTCCGCCGAGTACGACTCGGCGTCGTTGCGCACCTGCTGGGCCGCCGACTCGGCGAGCTCGCGGTGCTGCTCGGACGCGCGCCGGGCCTCCTCGCGCAGGTCCTTGGCCTCTTCCTCGGCGAGGCGGAGGATCTTCTCCACGCGCGCACCGAGACCCGCGTACGACGGCTCGGCGTCGGTGATCTGGGCCTGGGCGTTCTGCGTCTCGAGGTGGAGCTCTTCGATGCGCTTTTCCAGAGCGGTGATGCGGGCGAGAGCGCTGTCACGGTCGGAGACGAGCTTGGAGATACGTTCGTCCACCTGAGCGCGGTCGTATCCACGCCGCACAAGCTCGAAGCCGTAGGGGGAAGTGTCGCTCATGGGGTTCCTGTCGAATGAGACCGGTGAGGTGATAGGTGGAATCCTAGGGGCCGAAACGGTGTGTCATCGAGCGGATGCGCGTTTGATCTGGAAAATGACACCCCTTTTGAGTGGCTAACCCCCGGACCGCTTGCCAAAAACTTGGTCAAAGGCCCCAGCACACACCGGATACGCCCCGTTTGGCTAGCTATCCGAGGACTTGCCACCCGAACGGGGTGCGCCGACCGTCGCGCCCGCCTTGACTCCGTTGTCCTTGCCCGTGGAAGGGGCCTCGAAGGACTCCAACGCCTCCAGGACGTCCTGGACACGGGAGATCTCGGCGTTGATGTCCTCGCGGCGGCGGACCAAAACCTCCAGCTCGCGCTTGCCCTCCTCCACCGTGCGCTTGGCCTCGCGGATCGCCTCGGCCTTGAGCTCCTCGGCCTCCCGGACCAGCGTGGACTTCTTCTGCTCGGCCTCCTTGAGGAGCCCCTCCGCCTTCTTCACCGCGGCGATCCGGACCTTGCCCGCCTCGGAGTTGGCCTCCGAGACGATCTCCTTGGCCTTCGCCTGTGCCTTCGCCAGCTGCTCCTCGGCCGCCTTGACGAGCGCGTCGCAGCGGTCGCCCGCCGACTTCATCGTCTCGGCAGACTCCCGGCGGGCCCGCTCGTGCAGCTCCTCGATCTCGGATGTGATGCGGTCCCGCAGCTCCTCGGCGCGTTCCCTTATCTGCGTGGCGTCCCGGCGCGCGCCGACCAGCAGCTCGTCCGCGTCCGTACGGGCCTTCTCCACCCGGGAGTTGCCCTCGACCGTCGCCTCCGACACCAGCCGGTCGGCCTCGGTGCGGGCGGCGCCCACCATCGTGTCGGCCTGCGCCTCGGCCTCCGCGGTGGTCTTGTGCGCCTGCTGCTGCGCCTCGGTCAGTAGCTTGTCCGCCTCGGCCGTGGTCTCCGTGATGAGCTTGTCGACCTGCTCGGCCGCCTCGGAGCGCCGCTTGTTGGCCTCCTTGCGGGCCTCGTCCAGGGTGCGGTCGGCCTCCTCGCGCGCCGTGCTGACGAGCCGCTCCGCCTCCGCCTCCGCATCGGTCTTCACACGCTCTGCCTCGGCGCGGACCCGCTCCGCGTGCCGCTGCGCCGAACCGACCGTCTCGGCGGCCTCGGCCCGCAGCCGCTCCGCCTCGCCGGTGGCGTCCCCGACCAGCTGGTCGGCCTTGGCGACCGACTCCGCCCGCACCCGCTCGGCCTCCGTGGCCGCCTCGGAGCGGACGCGCTCGGCCTCGGAGACCGCTTCCGTACGGACCCGCTCGGCCTCGGCGACCGTGTCCATCCGCAGCCGGTCGGTCTCCTGGACCGTCTCCGTCGTGAGCCGCTCCGCCTCGCTGCGCGCCTCGGTGATGAGAGTGTCCGCCTGCGTCGCCGCGTCCGACCGGATGCGGTTGGCGTCCTCCCGGGCGTCCGCCCGGGTGCGCGAGGCGCTCTGCTCGGCCTCGGCGATCGCGTCCGACGCCTCCGTGCGCACCCGCTGGGCGTGCTCGGCGACGTCCGTGCGGATCCGCTCCGCCTCCGCGATCGCCTCGGACATCGTCCGCTCGGCGAGCGCCTTGGCGGCCTCGGACTCCTCGTGCGCCGCGCGCCGCAGCCGGCCGGCGTCCTCGCTCGCCCGCTCCCGCTCGGCGTAGGCGTCGGAGCGGACCCGGTCCGCCTCCTCCTGGGCCTCCCGGCGCGTACGGTCCGCGGCGTGCTCGGCGGCACTGCGCAGCCCGGCGATCTCGTCCTGGGCCTGCTCGTGCAGCCCCGCGACGGAATCCCGGACCTGCTGGGCGTGCTGTTCGGCCGCCGACACCATCTCCGTGGCACGGCGGTCGGCCTCCTCGACCAGCCGTACGGCCTCGGTCTGCGCCTCCTCCACGCGCTTGCGCGCCGAGGCCAGCAGCTCCTCGCTCTGCTCGCGGGCCCGCTCGCGCTCCTGGTCGGCCTCCTGCCGGGCGCTGCCGAGGAGCTCCTCGGCCTCGCGGCGGCGCCTGTTGGCCTCCTCCTGGGCGGCGGCCAGCGTCTCGGACGCCTCAGCGGCGAGCCGCTCGGCGGCGGACTGCGCCTCCGCGCGCATCCGGTCGGCGCTCTCCTGCGCCTCCGACTTCAGCCGCTCGGCCTCGTTCGCCGCCTCCGAGCGCAGCCGTACGGCGACGGCCTCGCCCTCGGCACGCGCCGTGGACGCGTCCGCCGCGGCCTCGTCGCGCAGCCGCTCGGCCTCCGCCTCGGCCTGCTGCTGGAGCGAACGGATCCGCTCGGCGGCCTCGGCGCGCAGCCGCTCGTTCTCCTCGGCGGCCTCGCGGCGGATCCGCGCGACCTCCTCGCGCGCGTCCGACAGCGCCTGCTCGGCGGCCGTCAGACGCTCCTCCGCCTCCGTCTGGAGCCGCGTCAGCTCCTCGGCGGCCTCACTGCGACGAGCCTCTATGGCCCGCTCGGTCTCCTCGTGCAGCTCCCGCGCCGCGCGCTCGGCGTCCGCCTTGAGCGCCTCGGCCTGCTCGACGACCTCCTCACGGTGCCGCTCGGCCTCCTGCCGGGTGCGCTGGAGAGTCTCCTCGGCCTGCCGGCGCAGGGTCGTCGCCCGCTCGATGGCCTCGGTGCGGACCCTCTCGCTGTCCGTCTGGGCCGTCGTGCGCAGCTCGTCCGCGTCCGCCTTGGCCTTGGCGAGCAGCTCCTCGGCGGACTTCGCCGCCTCCTCGATCTGCGCCACGGCCTCCTTGCGGGCCTCGGCGCGGATCTTCTCGCCCTCGTCGACCGCGTCCGCCCGCAGCTGCTCGGCCTCGCCGCGCAGCCTGCGGGCCTCCTCCTGCAGCTCGACGGTCTTGGCGCGGTACTCCTTGGTGTCGTCCTTCGCCGCGCCCTTGAGCTGCTCGGCGATGTCGTGCGCCTCGGCCCGCAGCCGGTCCGCCTCGGCCTCGGCCTCCGAGCGGATCCGCTCGGCCTCCTCGGCCGCGGCCTTCGTGGTCTTCTTGGCGTCCTCCGACGCCTTGTTGAGGACTTCCTCGGCGGTCCGGGCCGCCTTGGACAGCTGGGTCGCGGTCTCCTCGGCGGTGAGCGTGCGGGCCTTCTCGGAGGCCTCCGCGACGATCTTCTCGGCCTCGGCGCGGGCGTCGGCGACCAGCTGCTCGGCCTCGGACTTGGTGTTCTCGGCCTCCTTCGTGGCCTCCTCGACCAGCCGGGCGACCTGCTCCTTGGCGGTGCGCGTCCGCGTCTCGTTCGCGGACTCGGCGCTCGTCAGGGCCTTGGCGGCGGCCTCCTTGGCCTCCGTGACCAGCTTCTCCGACTCGGTCTGCGCCTTGCGCAGTGCCTCCTCGGCCTCGGCCATCCGCTGCTCGGCGGCCTTGCTCAGCTCCTGGGCCTCGCGGCGCGCGGACTCCGACTCGGTGACGGTCGACGTACGCAGCTGCTCGGCGTGGTCCGTGGCCTCCTGGGCCTGCGTCGAGGCGGCGTTCAAAAGGCGCTCGGCGTCCGTGCGGGCGCGGCGCAGGATCTGCTCGGCCTCCGCGCGGGCCTCCTCGGCCGCGCCCGTCAGCCGCTGCCGGGCCTCCGTCGCCAGCCGCTCGGCCTCCGCGCGGGCGGTGGCCAGGGCCTGCTCGGCCTCGGCCCGGGACTCCTCCAGCAGCCGGCGGGCCTGCTGCTCGGTGCGGGCCCGCAGCTGCTCGGCCCACGCCACGTTCTCGTTGACGTGCGACTCGACCGTCTGGCGGCGCTCGGCCAGCTCCTGGTCCAGCTGCTGGCGGCGGGTCACCGCCTCCTGGTGCAGCTCCGCCTGGAGCCGGGCCGCCTGCTCGGCGTGCTCCTGGAGGATCCGCTGGGTCTGCGCCCGGGCCTCGCTCAGCTCCCGCTCGGCGTCGGTACGGATCTGGTCGGCCTGCATCTGCGCGTTGCGCAGCAACTGCTCGGCCTGCCATCCGATGTCGCCCCCCTCGAAGGAGGGCCGGGACATGATGGTGCGCCGCGCCTCGTGCAGCTTGGCGCGCAGCACCTCGACCTGGTAGCCGAGGTCCTCGGCGTGCTGGATCGCCTTTTCCCGTTCGGTCTTCAGCCGCTTCATCTCGGCTTCGAACCGAGAGAGGTGGTCGACGTCAGCCGCCGGCTCTCGCTCCTGGCTCTCGTAGCCCCGCACTGCGCGGTCCCATCCGTCCCCTGGTCGCAACACTCTCCAAACGAGCTCCGTCCATCCGCCGAACGGGGCCCCCGGGGAATGGTGTCAGATCATCGGCGGAGCAGAGGCTGCTGCCCCGACGCTCGTCCCCCGAAACCCGGACCCCGGTGGTCCTGCCGTCACACGGCGGGACCGCGGTCACCCTGGACTGAGCGGCGACCGCCCCCAACCCTACCGGCCCCTATGTACGAGGGTCAGTGCTCAGGTGACTCAACAGGCGCCGAAGTGACCAGTTCTGTCAGTACGCCATGACAGTCCTTGGGGTGCAGGAAGGTGATCCGTGACCCCATGGAACCGCGTCGCGGCTCTTCGTACAGCACGCGTACGCCCTTGCCCTTGATCTCGTCGGCGTCCCCGTCGACATCCGCCGTACCGAAAGCGATGTGGTGGACGCCCTCCCCGTTCTTCGCGAGCCACTTCGCGACGGCGGAGTCCTCACGGGTGGGCTCCAGGAGCTGCAGGTACGAGGCGCCGCCGTCGGACGTATCGTTGATCTTGAGCATGGCCTCGCGCACACCCTGCTCCTCGTTGACCTCGGAGTGGAACACCTCGAAGCCGTAGGTGGCACGGTAGAACTCGACGGTCTTGTCGAGGTCGAAACAGGCGATTCCGATGTGGTCGATTCGCGTCAGCATGGATTCAGTGCAGCGCTCCGAAGGTGGTTACGCAACGTGCGCGCGATCACACCGACAGCCCGATGACGGGGTGGAGTACCGGTCAGTACATTCGAAGTAAACCCTCGTTCACTCCTCGGCTGTGCAGCCGGTAAGGGGATCGCAGCTCATGTCTTCTGCTACGACCAGCTCGGTGATCGTCTCGGGGGCGCGTACGCCCATGGGGCGGTTGCTCGGATCGCTGAAGTCCTTCTCCGGAGCCGACCTCGGCGGCTTCGCGATCAAGGCCGCCCTCGACCGTGCGGGGATCGGCGGCGACCAGGTGCAGTACGTGATCATGGGGCAGGTGCTCCAGGGGGGAGCGGGACAGATCCCGGCCCGCCAGGCCGCGGTCAAGGGCGGCATCCCGATGAACGTGCCGGCGCTGACCATCAACAAGGTGTGTCTGTCGGGCCTCGACGCCATCGCGCTCGCCGACCAGCTCATCCGCGCGGGTGAGTTCGACGTGATCGTCGCCGGTGGTCAGGAGTCCATGACCAACGCCCCGCACCTGCTGCCGAAGTCCCGTGAGGGCTTCAAGTACGGCGCCATCGAGATGCTCGACTCCATGGCCCACGACGGTCTGACCGACTCCTTCGACGGCGTCGCCATGGGCGAGTCGACGGAGAAGCACAACACCCGCCTCGGCATCGCGCGGCCCGAGCAGGACGAGATCGCCGCGCTGTCGCACCAGCGGGCCGCCGCCGCCCAGAAGAACGGCCTGTTCGAGGCCGAGATCACGCCCGTCGAGATCCCTCAGCGCAAGGGCGACCCGGTGCTGTTCAGCAAGGACGAGGGGATCCGTGGTGACACCACCGCCGAGTCCCTGGGCAAGCTGCGTCCCGCCTTCGCCAAGGACGGCACCATCACGGCCGGTTCCGCCTCGCAGATCTCCGACGGTGCCGCCGCCGTCGTGGTGATGAGCAAGGCCAAGGCGCAGGAGCTCGGCCTGGAGTGGATCGCCGAGATCGGGGCGCACGGGAACGTGGCCGGGCCGGACAACTCGCTCCAGTCCCAGCCGTCCAACGCGATCCTGCACGCGCTGAAGAAGGAGGGCCTGGAGGTCTCGGACCTCGACCTCATCGAGATCAACGAGGCGTTCGCGGCCGTGGGCGTGCAGTCGATGAAGGACCTCGGGGTGTCCACCGAAAAGGTGAATGTCAACGGTGGCGCCATTGCCCTGGGTCACCCGATCGGGATGTCCGGTGCGCGGCTCGTGCTGCATCTCGCGCTGGAGCTGAAGCGGCGCGGCGGTGGCGTGGGTGCGGCCGCGCTGTGCGGTGGCGGCGGGCAGGGCGACGCGCTGATCGTGCGCGTGCCCAAGGCCTGAGTTCCGGTACGTCCCTTATCTGAACGGAGCTGTGATGCAGGACGTCTCCACGCTGGTGGCCCAGGCCAGGGAGGGGCGGCCACGGGCCGTGGCCCGGCTGATCTCCCTGGTGGAGGGGGCGTCCCCGCAGCTGCGGGAAGTCATGGCGGCGCTCGCGCCGCTGACGGGCGGGGCGTACGTGGTGGGGCTGACCGGGTCGCCCGGGGTCGGCAAGTCGACGTCGACCTCGGCGCTGGTCTCCGCGTACCGCAAGCAGGACAAGCGGGTCGGCGTGCTCGCCGTCGACCCGTCGTCCCCGTTCTCGGGCGGTGCGCTGCTCGGGGACCGGGTGCGGATGTCGGAGCACGCGTCCGACCCGGGGGTGTACATCCGGTCGATGGCGACGCGCGGGCATCTGGGCGGGCTGGCCTGGTCGGCCCCGCAGGCGATCCGGGTCCTGGACGCCGCCGGCTGTGACGTGATCCTGGTCGAGACGGTGGGTGTGGGGCAGTCCGAGGTGGAGATCGCCTCGCAGGCGGACACGTCCGTGGTGCTGCTGGCGCCGGGGATGGGCGACGGGATCCAGGCGGCCAAGGCCGGGATCCTGGAGATCGGTGACGTCTACGTCGTGAACAAGGCGGACCGGGACGGGGCGGACGCAACGGCTCGCGAGCTGAACCACATGCTGGGGCTCGGGGAGTCCCGGGGGCCGGGCGACTGGCGTCCGCCGATCGTGAAGACGGTCGCCGCGCGCGGGGAGGGCGTCGACGAGGTCGTCGAGGCCCTGGAGAAGCACCGGGCCTGGATGGAGGAGCGGGGCGTCCTCGCGGAGCGGCGTCTGTCCCGGGCGTCGCGGGAGGTCGAGACGATCGCGGTGACGGCGCTGCGGGAGCGGATCGGGGACCTGCACGGGGACCGCCGCCTCGGGGCGCTGGCGGAGCGGATCATCGCGGGCGAGCTGGATCCCTACCGGGCGGCGGATGAGCTGGTGGCGGGGTTGACGGAGGGCTGAGGCGCTTGCTTCGTCTGACGCCGGGTGGTGGGGCGGGGGCCGCGCCCGGGTTGTGGTGGGGCGGGGCCCCGCCCGGGCTGAGGCCGCTTGCGCCTGGCGCCGGGTGGGGGTCAGGGACGTGCCGGGGGGTGTCCGTCCTCGGGACGGCGCCGTGCTTCGCCTGATCGCCGGGTGGTGGGTCGGGGCCGTGTCGGGGGGTGTCCGTCCTCGGAACGGCGCGATGGGGTCTCACGCCGACTGACTGTCCGTTGACGCGCCAACCAGCTGCGGGCGGACACCCCCCGACACGGCCCCTTGCGTACGACGGCGGGTGCGGGCGCGTCCCACCTGACGTCGCAGACGCACAGTTGCGGGTCGCCCTGCCCGCCCTAGTCGCGGGCGCCCGTTCCGCCCCAGCTGCGGGCATGCGTGCCGCTGGGGGCGGCACGGGTGGGCGCAGCGGCACCTCGGCGCGCCGGGCTGGGCGACGCCCCGGCGTCAGCACGGACGTCGGGGCGGTTGAAAGGGGCTGCGATCAGTCCTGGTCGTCGTCCTGGTCGTCGTCGCGGTCCGCTGTCACCTTGGCCGTGGCCAGGTCGACCTTCCAGTCCTGCTCGGCGCCGCCGGACTTCCGCGTCTCGGCCTCCCAGGACTTGTCCTTGCCGTCCTCGTCCAGGCCGACGGACGTCACCACGCCCTTGCCGGCGGCAGCCTTCGCGGCCTCCTCGGCCGTCACCGACGAACCCTTCAGAGCGGTCCGCACCTGCGCCGTGTCGTCCTCGTCGTCGGTGTGCGCACCGAGGACCTTGCCGTTGGACGGGTCGACGCTCACGCTGTGCCAGGTGTTGTCGCCCGACAGGACGTCGACCTTCCAGACCACCTTGTCGCTGTCGTCCTCGTCGTCCAGTTCGGCGGACACGACCGTGCCCGACGTGTGCTTCAGCGCGGAGGCGATGGCCTCGGGCGCGGTGACATCGGAGGAAGAGACCTGAGCGGCGTCGTCGTCGCGGTCGTCGCGGTCGTCCTGGTCGGCGCGGCCGTCGTCGTCCGACAGCCTCGTGTTCGCCGCCTGCCGCGCCGAGCCCTCGTCGCCTCCCGTGGTCGCGAGAGCCGTGGCCGTACCGCCTCCGATCAGAGCGGCGGCGGTCACAGCGGCGATCACGATGTTGCGCTTCATGCGTATTCCTCCTGAGTCGTTTTGTTTTCGACGTCTTCGACTCTGGCTGACGGAGGCTGAGAGGAACCTGAAGGCCCCTGAAGGGATCTTCAGGTTCCCTTTGCGACTCTTTACGCATGCGCCTGTTGATCGTGGAGGACGAGAAGCGGCTGGCCCTGTCGCTCGCCAGGGGCCTGACGGCCGAGGGTTACGCCGTGGACGTCGTCCACGACGGACGGGAGGGGCTGCACCAGGCCTCGGAGGGCACGTACGACCTGGTCATCCTGGACATCATGCTGCCCGGCCTCAACGGCTACCGGGTCTGCGCCGCCCTGCGCGCCGCCGGGCACGACGTGCCGATCCTGATGCTGACCGCCAAGGACGGCGAGTACGACGAGGCCGAGGGGCTCGACACCGGTGCGGACGACTATCTGACCAAGCCGTTCTCGTATGTCGTGCTCGTCGCCCGGGTCAAGGCGCTGCTGCGGCGGCGCGGGCAGGGCGCGGGAGCCTCGCCGGTGCATGTGCACGGGGACCTGAAGGTGGACACCGCGGCCCGGCGGGTGTTTCTGGGCGAGGACGAAGTCGCCCTCACCGCCAAGGAGTTCTCCGTGCTGGAGCACCTCGTGCTGCGGGCCGGCGAGGTGGTGTCCAAGTCCGAGATCCTGGAGCACGTCTGGGACTTCGCGTACGACGGTGATCCGAACATCGTCGAGGTGTACGTCAGCACGCTGCGGCGGAAGCTGCGGGCGGGGCTGATCCGGACCGTGCGCGGGGCCGGCTACCGGCTGGAGACGTCACGATGAGCCGGCTGTTCGGATCCGTCCGGGCGCGGGCCACACTGGGAGCGACACTCGTGGTCGCGGTGGCGCTCGTCGCCGCAGGGGCCGCCGTGCTGCTGTCCCTGCGGTCCAATCTGATCGGCGAGGCCGGTACGCAGGCGGAGCGCTCCGCGCGGGCGGTCGCCTCCGAGCTCGCCGCCGGAACGCCGTACGACAAGCTCTCGGGGCTGGACGGCGACGACGGGCCGGTGCAGGTCCTGGACGAGCACGAGCGGCTGGTCGCGGCCAGCGAGGACCTGGAGCGGATCAGCGGGACGGACAGTGGGAAGGTGAAGCCGCAGCCGGCGGCGACGCTTTCCGGCGACGACGATGACGACTCCGAGGACGCGGGCGAGACCCTCGAAGCCGGTGAGATCTCCGGGGAGAGCGTCTTCAGCAACGGGTCCGCGACGATCGACGGCGACGCGGAGGACTACCGCTTCGCCGCCGTCGAGGTGGAGACCCACGACCGGGGGCACCTGACGGTCTACGCCGGTTCCCCGCTGGCCGCCGAGCACGGGGCCGTGCGGACCGCGCTGACAGTGATGCTGATCGGTTTCCCGCTGCTGCTCGGTGTCGTCGCGGGTGTGACCTGGCTGGTCACCCGGCGGGCCCTGCGGCCCGTGGAGGGGATCAGGCGCGAGATGGCCGCGATCACCCACTCCGAGGACCTCGCGCGGCGCGTGCCGGAGCCGGACACGCACGACGAGATCGCCCGGCTCGCCAGCACCACCAACGAGACGCTCGCGGCGCTGGAGACGTCCGTGGAGCGGCAGCGGCGGTTCGTCGCCGACGCCTCCCACGAGCTGCGCAGCCCGATCGCCTCGCTGCGGACGCAGCTGGAGGTGGCCGCCGCGCACCCCGAGCTGCTGGACCTGGACGGGGCCGTGGCGGACACCGTCCGGCTGCAGCGGCTGGCGGCCGATCTGCTGCTGCTCGCCCGGCTGGACGCGGGGGAGCGGCCGAACGACGCGAAGATCGACCTCGCCGGGCTCGCCCGGGAGGAGGCCGAGGGGCGGGCGGGTGTCACCGTGGAGGCGGAGCCGGTGGAGGTGGCCGGATCGCGGGGGCAGTTGGGGCGGGTGCTCGCCAATCTGCTCGACAACGCCCAGCGGCATGCCCGGTCGGCCGTCACTGTGACCGTGCGGCGCGAGGGTGACCGGGCCGTGGTCGGGGTGGCGGACGACGGTGACGGGGTGCCCGAGGACGACCGGGAGCGGATCTTCGAGCGGTTCGTCCGGCTGGACGCCGCCCGCAGCCGCGACGACGGCGGAGCCGGGCTGGGTCTCGCCATCGCCCGGGACGTCGCCGTCCGGCACGGTGGCACGCTCAGGGCCGGACGGGGGCCCGCAGGCGGAGCCCTGTTCGAACTCCGCCTGCCGCTCGCCTAGGGGGCGGTTACGGGCGCCCGCGCTGTCCGCGCAGGTGCTCCGCGATGGGCTTGAGGCCCTTGTCGAGCTCCGTCAGGGCCTCGGGGGACAGCAGGTCGATGAAGTGCCTGCGCACGGACGCCACATGGTGGGGCGCGACCTTCTGCATCGTCGCCATGCCGTGGTCGGTGAGGACCGCGTAGAGCCCCCGGCGGTCCGACTCGCAGTTCTCCCGCCGGACCAGGTTCGCGTTCTCCATGCGCGTGATCTGGTGCGAGAGGCGGCTCTTGGACTGGAGGGTGGCGGAGGCGAGGTCGCTCATCCGCATCCTCTGGCCCTCGGACTCGGAGAGATTCACCAGGATCTCGTAGTCGTTCATTGTCAGGCCGAACGGCTGCAGGTCCTTCTCGAGCTGGTACGTCAACAGCCTGTTGACCTCCAGGTGGGTGCGCCAGGCGCACTGCTCCGCATCGGTCAGCCAGCGGGTGGCCGTCTCGGTCTCCATGAATGAAGTCTACCTAAAAGGTTGAAAGGCGAACTAGTGAGGGGTGGCGTGTGACGACGCACGTCTGGCGAACAACAGTGCGCAGGCGTTCGATGTCACACTCCGCAGACTACCGCTCACAGCCCGAAGCGACGCTGGAGGTCCCCCAGCTGTCCGGGAAGACGCGGTACGCCGGACTGCCCTGCCTGGGGGCTGTGCGCCCCGCCACCGGGCACTCCGGCCTGGTGCGGAACGGCCCCCGTGGCCTGCTCGGCCATCAGGGTCTCGGACGACTGGAGCAGTACCGTCCCGGCGCCGGCGAACTCGAACTGGTGCTCCTCGCCGGAGGCCCCGCCGAGGCCCGTCAGCGCACGTAGACCGCCCATGACGCCGGTCATGTACCCGTGGTCGTAGTGGTGGCAGGGGGAGGGGCAGTCGGCCCAGCCGACCAGGGCCTGGGGGTCGACCCGGATCGGGGGTTCCATGAACACCACCGGCCCGTTCGACGCGGCCACGAACTTTCCGGTTCCGATGAGGGTCAGAAAACCCGGCACAATTGATTGCTTCAGTGCCAGAGTTGGCTGAAAAGCGAGCAAGTTGCCCGAGCGAATGGTCAGGTTGCCGTCTTCGAGATCGTACGAATTCACGTCGAAGGCCCGGTCGGCGAGGAGCATCTTGCCCGAGCCCTCCGCCACGACCCAGTCGCTCGCGTGCAGTGGCGAATGGAAGGACGTGCGGACGAGACGGTCCAGCCGGCCGTGTCCGACGCCGTTGAAGTCGATCGAGCCGTAGTAGGCGATCATCTTCCCCTTCTGCAGGAACCACTGGCTCCCCTTGAGCTCCACGCAGAAGGTGTACGCGTTGACGTTGTCGTCGGGCGGCAGCGTCGCCGGGTCGAAGACCACGGGGCCGGCGCCCGGGGTTCCGTAGGTGCTCACAGCTTCTCCTCCGACGCCTGGACGTACACCGCACCGCTGCCGCTGAGCTCCAGCTGGAAGGCCTCACCCGAGCCGCGGCCCACCATGTCCCGCCAGCCGAGGGCCGTGGACAGCTTGTTGCGGACGTCACCGTGGTGGGCGACGTAGGCCTGCGGGTCCACGTGGACCGGCCGCTGCGGGGTGATCGGGATCTCGATGACCCCGCCGTGGGCCATGACCGCGACGGCCCCGTGCCCCTTCAGCGTCGTCGTGAACAGTCCCTGGCCGCTGACCTGGCCCCGCACCATGCCCATGACGCCGCCCTGCGAGCCCAGGAACATCGTGCCCTGCTGGAGCGAGCCCTCGAAGGCCAGGAGGCGGTCCGCCTCCACGTACAGCGTGTCGCCGGTCAGCCGGATCACCTGGATGTGGTGCCCGCCGTGCCCGAAGAGGACCGTGCCGCTGCCCTCGACGGTCATCAGGGGCGTGTCCTCGTCGGCGACCCGGCGGCCGATCATCGACATGATCCCGCCCTGGCCGCCCGCCGTGTTGGGCGTGAACGACACCTCGCCCTGGTAGGCGAGCATCGCGCCGCGCTGACTGAACAGCTTCTGACCCGGCGCGACCGTCGCCTCGACCATCTTCGCGTTGATCTCCCGGAAGGCCATCTCACACGTCTCCCGCGATCGTGTTCCGCTCGCTCGGCTGCACGTACACCAGACCGTCCCCCTCGAACCGCATCTGGAAGGCCTCACCGCCGCCCTCCCCGAGCAGGGTGCGGAACGTCACACCGGACTGGAAGGACTGCCGCAGGTTGCCCTGGTGCGCCACGTACGCCCCCGGGTCGACGGTCAGCGGGTACTGCGCGCTCACCCGCAGCACCACCGCCGGGCCGTCCGACATGATCGCCGCCTGGCCGTGGCCCTCGACGGTCGTCGTGAACAGTCCGTTGCCCTGCGAGGCACCCCGCAGGCCGGTGAACTCCGTCCCCGTGCGCAGCCCGCCGTCGGTCGCGAGCAGGTTGCTCGACTCGACGTAGAGCTTGTCGCCCTGGATGCCAACCAGGTTGATCTCGGAGGCCCGGTCCGCGAACCAGCAGGTCCCGCGCCCCTTCACCTCCATCAACGTCATCTGCTCACCGGTCAGCCGCCGGGTCACCATGCCCCGGATGCCCTCGCCGCCACCGCTGAGCTTCTTGAAGGCCATCTCCCCGTCGTACGCGACCATCGAGCCGTTCTTCGCCTTCACGGCATCCCCGGTCATGTCGACGGCGAGCACCTTGCTGCTCTGAAGTCGGAACATCGCCACGACTGGAAGGTAGCCGCAGGCCGGGCCCCACGGACAGGGCCCGTGGGTGGAGAACGACCCTGACCGCACCCCTGGGCGCCGGAGCCCGTGGCGGTTTGCCACAATGGGCGGGACGCTTGTGCGTGCGTTCACAAACCGTCGGACCCGTACAAGCCGTTCAGCTCGTCCAGACCGCCGCGTCTCTCCCACCGAAGGTGACCCGTGGACATCAAGACCGCCACCGCCATCCGCCGCCTCCGCCTGGTCTCGGCCCCCGAGGCGATCTCCTTCCTTCTCCTGCTGGTCTGTTCCGTGCTGAAGCGGACCACGGACTTCAACGCCGTGCCGGTGATGGGCATGGTGCACGGGGTGCTGTTCGTCCTGTACGTGATCTTCTGGGCCGACGCGTGGAACCGGACGAAGTGGTCGCTGAAGACCGCCGCGCTGTACTTCGTCCTCTCGGTGCTGCCCACCGGCGGGTTCTTCGCCGAGCGCAGGCTGCGGCGTGAGGCCGAAGACGCGGTCATCGCCTCCCGGGCCCGCCAGGATGGCGTGGTGGGCGCGTGATCGTCGCCTTTTCCGTGACGCCGCTCGGCGTCGGCGAGGACGTGGGGGAGTACGTCGCCGATGCCGTGCGGGTGGTGCGGGAGTCGGGGCTGCCGAACCGCACCGACGCCATGTTCACCTCCGTCGAAGGGGAGTGGGACGAGGTCATGGACGTCGTCCGGCGCGCGGTCGCCGCCGTCGAGCGGCGGGCGCCCCGGGTCTCCCTCGTCCTCAAGGCGGACATCCGCCCCGGCGTGACGGACGGCCTCACGTCCAAGGTGGAGACCGTGGAGCGGCACCTCGCCGAGTAGGCGCCGAGAGCAGCGGTGACGACGAGAACCCCGGCCCGGTCAGGCCGGGGTTCTCGCCGTCGGGGCCCGCCGTCACAGCGCCCCCGTGCCCCCACCCGCCTGGACGCCCCCAGTTCGACACCGCCCCAAAGATCCACTTTCGTATGGGTATCGGGGTGTCGCGCTTCGATCACGTCGATCTTCTGGAGGGCGCTGTGCGGCCGGAGGGCTACGACTACGACTCCCACAGCCGACTCGCCGGACCGCTCACGAAGCCGTCCGGTGCGGCGTACCGGGTCCAGTACGCCTCGCTCCTCTCCCGCGAGCCCCGCCGAATACGAGCCGTCCTCCTGATGAGCCTCGCCCCGCTGCTGACGGGTGCCCTGCTGGCCTACCTCGTCTGGCCCACCCACTGGGTGGAACGCGAGGGCGCCGAACGCTGGCTCATCGGGCTCGACGTCACCATGCTGATCTCCATCGGGCTCATCGAACTCTTCATGCTCGTCAACGTCGCCTCCGTCGCGCACGCCACGATGGTCGCCCGCGACCCCGTCCCCGTCGTCCCCGAAGCCGGCACCCGCGTCGCCTTCCTCACCACGTACGTGCCCGGCAAGGAGCCCCTCTCCATGGTCCGCGCGACTTTGGAGGGAGCCGTCCGCATCCACCACACCGGCCCCCTCGACGTCTGGCTCCTCGACGAGGGCGACGACGACCGGGCCAGGATCCTGTGCGCGGAACTCGGCGTGCGGCACTTCACGCGGCTCGGTGTCCCGGAGTGGAACCGCTCCAAGGGCGCCCACAAGGCCCGCACCAAGCACGGCAACTACAACGCCTGGGTCGCGATGCACGGCGACGCGTACGACTTCTTCGCGTCCGTCGACACCGACCACGTCCCGCACCCGGACTTCCTGGAGCGGATGCTGGGCTACTTCCGCGACCCGGACGTGGCCTTCGTCGTGGGACCGCAGGTGTACGGCAACTACCACAACCCCGTCACCAAGGCGGCCGAGTCCCAGCAGTTCCTCTTCCACGCCCTGATCCAGCGCGCCGGCAACCGCTACCGCGCCCCCATGTTCGTCGGCACCAACAACGTCGTACGCATCACCGCCGTCAAGCAGATCGGCGGCCTGTACGACTCCATCACCGAGGACATGGCCACGGGCTTCGAGATCCACCGGCACCGCAATCCGGCGACGGGCCGCCACTGGTGCTCCGTCTACACCCCGGACGTGCTCGCCGTCGGTGAGGGCCCCGCCTCCTGGACCGACTTCTTCACCCAGCAGATGCGCTGGTCGCGCGGCACCTACGAGACGCTTCTCCGGCAGTACTGGAAGGCGCCCTTCAGCATGCCGCCGGGCCGCCTGCTGTCCTACACCCTCATGCTCGTCTACTACCCGATGACGGCCGTCAACTGGCTGCTGGGCATCCTCAGCTGCTTCCTCTTCCTCTGGTTCGGCGCCTCCGGCACCCAGGTCTCCGCGTCGGTGTGGATGATGCTCTACAGCGACGCGGCCGCGCTCCAGATCGGCCTGTATCTGTGGAACCGCCGGCACAACGTCTCCCCGCACGAACCGGAGGGCTCGGGCGGCCTGGCCGGCATGGCGATGTCGGCCCTGTCGGCGCCGATCTACCTCAAGTCCCTGGGTGAGGCCCTGCTGTGCCGCCCCAGCCGTTTCGTCGTCACGCCCAAGGGCGGCGACGCCAGCCCCGACCGGCCCGCCACCTTCCGCATCCACCTCTTCTGGGCGGCCCTGCTGGCCACGTCCCTGGCCGCGTCGGCCGCCCTGGACCACACGCACGCGGCGATGCGCACCTGGGCCGTCCTCGCCATGGCGATCTCCCTGGCGCCGGTCGGGGTGTGGGCCGCCACGCTGCTGCGCGAGCAGCGCGAGCACCGGCCGCAGCCCGCGCAGTCGCCCGCGCCCACGCACGCGCGCGTGCCCGAAAGCAAGGAGCCCGCCCCGGCGCTCGCCACCGCGTCCCCGGCGGCGGCCCCGGTCTCCGGCACCACGACAGGAGGCAACTAGGCCATGGCGTACCAGCCCTCGCAGAAGACCAAGAAGACCGTCCTGGGCATCGGCGGCATCGCGGTCCTGGCAAGCCTCAACGCCCCGGCCGCACTGGACTTCGTCTCCGAGCAGTACCACGCGTACGAGATCGCCCAGCCCGAGTACAAGGCGAAGTACGGCTCCTGGAGCCGGCTCGACATCCCCGAGGAGTACCGCACCAACGCCATCCACGCGGCCCTGCTGCACACCGGCAAGGTGCTGATCGTCGCCGGGTCGGGCAACGAGCAGCGCAAGTTCGACAAGGGCGAGTTCGACACCGTCCTGTGGGACCCGGAGAAGAACACGTTCAAGAAGATCCCCACCCCGGAGGACTTCTTCTGCGCCGGCCACGCGCAGCTCCCCGACGGCCGCCTGCTGGTGGCCGGCGGCACCGCCCGCTACGAACTCCTCGACGGCGAGGTGACCCGGGCCGGCGGCGGCATGCGCGTGAAGAACGAGAACCCGGACAAGGCGGTGTTCCTGAAGAAGGGCACCCGCTTCCGCTCCCCGGCCGGCGTCGAGTACGTCACCCGGTTCGACGTCACCGTCCCCAAGGCCAAGCGCAGCTTCAAGGTCACGTACAACAGCCGTGGCGTGATGCAGCCCTGGAAGACCAAGGTCACCGCCGCCGAGGCCCGTGTCTTCGTGGAGGCCGTGGACAAGGGCCCGCTGTCGGCCACCGAGAAGCGGGCGCAGTACGAGGTCGTCGGCCTGAAGGGCAAGGCCGCCGAGAACACCTACGGCCTGTCGGAGAAGATCACCCTCGACAAGCAGGACTTCCAGGGCATCCGCGCCGCCTACGAGTTCGACCCGAAGGCCGAGAAGTACGTCCCCGTCGACCCCATGCGCAAGGCCCGCTGGTACCCGACGCTCGTGGGCCTCGACGACGGCCGGGTCCTCGCGGTGTCCGGCCTCGACGACGTCGGGATGATCGACCCGGGCGACAACGAGATCTACGACCCGGAGACCAAGAAGTGGTCACCGGGACCCAAGCGGTACTTCCCGACGTACCCGGCACTGTTCCTCACCAAGGGCGGCAAGCTGTTCTACCCGGCCTCCAACGCCGGCTACGGGCCCGCCGACCAGGGGCGCGAGCCGGGGCTGTGGGACCTGGAGACGAACACGTTCGAGAAGGTGCCGGGCCTCACCGACCTCGACCAGACGGAGACCTCGGCCTCGGTGCTGCTGCCCCCGGCGCAGGACCAGAAGGTGATGATCCTCGGCGGGGGCGGCGTCGGCGAGTCGAAGAAGGCCACCTCGCGCACCGCCGTCGTGGACCTGAAGAAGGACAACCCGGCCTTCGAGGACGGCCCCGACCTGCCGCAGGGCACGCGCTACCTGAACAGCGTGATCATGCCGGACGACACCGTGTTCACGTCCAACGGCTCCAGGGACTACCGCGGCCGCAGCGCCAGCAACATCCTCAAGGCCCAGTTCTACGACCCGAAGAGCAACGCCTTCCGGGAGGCCGCCTCGCCAGAGGTGGGCCGCAACTACCACTCCGAGGCACTGCTGCTGCCCGACGGCCGGGTCGCCACGTTCGGCTCCGACCCGCTCTTCGACGACCAGCAGAACACCAAGCTGGGCCACTTCGAGCAGCGCATGGAGGTCTTCACCCCGCCCTCGCTGCACAAGAACGCCCGCAACCGCCCCGCGCTGAAGGACGGGCCGCGGACACTGGACGACGACCACCGCATCACGTTCCGTACGGACCACCCGGAGCGGGTGGCCCAGGCCCGGCTGATGCGGCCCAGCGCGGTCACGCACACGACCGACGTCGAGCAGCGCTCCATCGCGCTGGACATCACCAGGAAGGGCGACGCGGTGACGTTCGAGGTGCCGCGCGACCCGGCGCTGATGCCGCCCGGCTGGTACATGCTGTTCGTCTCGGACGCCGAGGGCACGCCCTCACGGGCCAAGTGGGTGCACGTGGAGTGAGCGGGGCCCGGCTCAGCCCTTGGCGTTGCGGGCCAGCTCCAGGGCGTACTCCGGCCACCAGCGCCCGGCGGCCGGGCCGCCCTCGCAGGTCCCGTCCGACTCCCCGGGCCGCTTGACCCACAGGAAGGCGTCCACGACGGGTTCACCGGTGCCGGTCGTCGGCGGGGTGCCGAGCGCCCGGCCCGGCGGGTTGCACCACACGCCGGGCAGGGGCCCGTTGCCGTTGCGGCTGGTGTCGACCACGAAGTGCCTGCCGCCGAGGGCCTCGGCCAGCCGCACGCCGTACGTGGTGGTCACCTCGGTCGTCTGGAAGTTGGAGACGTTGAGCGCGAAGCCGTCGGCCTGCTCGATCCCGGCCCGCTTCAGCGGCTCCACCAGCTTGGCCGACTCACGGATCCAGTCCGCGTTGCCCGCGTCCAGGTACACCTTGGTGTTCGGCTGCTGCTTGAGCCGGGCGATCGCCTCGCCGAGCAGCTGCTCGCGCTCGGCGTGGTACTCGCCGGGGGTGCAGCCGTCCACGACGTGCGCGACCGCGTCGGGCTCCAGGACGACCAGGGCCTCGGCCTCGCCGAGGGCGTCGGCGAACTTCCCGATCCACTCCCGGTAGGCGTTCCCGTCCGCCGCCCCGCCCGCCGAGTGCTGGCCGCAGTCCCGGTGCGGGATGTTGTACGCGACGAAGACCGCGGTCTTCCCCTCCCGGCTCGCCGCCGAGGCCGCCGCATTCACCATCGGCGCCGGGTCGATCTCGCCCGCCGGCCACAGCGCGACCGGCTGGTCGGCGATCCGCCGGATCAGCTCGGCGTCCTGCCCGCGGCCCTGCCGCTGCCAGAGCCGTGCCTGCCGGGCCGCGGGGCTCTCGGGGTCGACCCAGAAGGGGGAGGAGCCGGCCGCGTAGCCGGCCTCCCTGGCGTCGACGTCGGACGCCGTGTCGGTGCCGGACGAGCAGCCCGCGGCGAGACCGAGCACCGCGAGGGCCGCGAGGGCGTGGATCAGCCGGGTCATGCCGCTCCCTGGGGAAGGTGACGTGCCGTGACAAAGGGGACGCCAATCGTTACACATTGGAGTGAAACGCCATGGAAAGGACATGGCCTCGCCGCGCCCTCGTACCGGAACCGATGCCGCGCGCCCGAAGGGCGAGACAGGGCTGACCACCATGTGACCGGCCGGTAAGGTCGGGTTCGTGCCGAAGCCGCTCAGTCTCTCCTTCGATCCGATCGCGCGCGCCGACGAACGCTGGAAGCAGCGCTGGGGAAACGTGCCGTCCATGGCCGCGATCACCTCGATCATGCGCGCCCAGCAGATCCTCCTCGCCGAGGTCGACGCGGTGGTCAGGCCGTACGGGCTGACGTTCGCGCGCTATGAGGCGCTGGTGCTGCTCACCTTCTCCAAGTCCGGCGAGCTGCCGATGTCCAAGATCGGCGAGCGCCTCATGGTGCACCCCACGTCCGTGACGAACACCGTGGACCGGCTGGTGAGGTCGGGTCTGGTCGGCAAGCGGCCCAACCCGAACGACGGCCGCGGCACCCTCGCCAGCATCACCGACAAGGGCCGCGAGGTCGTCGAGTCGGCCACCCGCGACCTGATGGCGATGGACTTCGGGCTCGGGGTGTACGACGCGGAGGAGTGCGCGGAGATCTTCGCGATGCTGCGGCCGCTGCGCGTCTCGGCGGGCGACTTCGAGGAGGAGTGACCCGGGGCAAGATCCGCCGGAACGGGTCGTTACGCTCGACCGCATGAAAAAGAGCGTGCTGACCCGCTATCGCGTGATGGCCTACGTCACCGGCGTGCTGCTGGTCCTGCTGACCTTCGGCATGATCGGCAAGTATGTGCTCGACCTGAACGGCGCGGCCGACTTCACGCGCGTCGTCAGCATCGCGCACGGCTGGCTGTACGTCGTGTACCTGATCTTCGCCTTCGACCTGGGCTCCAAGGCGAAGTGGCCGGTGGGCAAGCAGATCTGGGTGCTGCTCGCCGGGACCGTTCCGACGGCCGCGTTCTTCGTGGAGCGCAAGATCAGCCACGAGCTGGAGTCCCGGCTCGCGGAGGACTCGCCCGCGCCCGCCAAGGCGTAGGCGCGCTTCGGCGCCCCGCCGCCGCACGCGTGCGTGCGGCGGTCGTCCTCACCCGTTCGCCAGGTCACTCCCCTCAGCCATCGACATTTACTAGGACGTCCAAGTAAATTCGAGGGTATGGACGCTGACGCCACCGAGGAGGGCCGCCGCCGCTGGCAGGCCCGGTACGACGCCGCGCGCAAGCGCGAGGCCGACTTCACCACGCTCTCCGGCGACCCCGTGGAGCCGGTGTACGGGCCGCGGCCCGGTGACACCTACGACGGGTTCGAGCGGATCGGCTGGCCGGGGGAGTACCCCTTCACCCGCGGCCTGTACGCGACCGGCTACCGAGGGCGGACGTGGACCATCCGGCAGTTCGCCGGCTTCGGCAACGCCGAGCAGACCAACGAGCGCTACAAGATGATCCTCCGCAACGGCGGAGGCGGGCTCTCGGTCGCCTTCGACATGCCGACGCTCATGGGCCGCGACTCCGACGACCCCCGCTCGCTGGGCGAGGTCGGGCACTGCGGCGTCGCCATCGACTCCGCGGCCGACATGGAGGTGCTGTTCAAGGACATCCCGCTGGGTGACGTCACGACGTCGATGACCATCAGCGGCCCGGCCGTCCCCGTCTTCTGCATGTACCTGGTCGCCGCCGAACGGCAGGGCGTCGACCCGTCCGTCCTGAACGGCACGCTCCAGACGGACATCTTCAAGGAGTACATCGCCCAGAAGGAGTGGCTCTTCCAGCCCGAACCGCATCTGCGGCTCATCGGCGACCTCATGGAGTACTGCGCGGCCGGCATCCCCGCGTACAAGCCGCTGTCCGTCTCCGGCTACCACATCCGCGAGGCCGGGTCGACGGCCGCGCAGGAGCTGGCGTACACGTTGGCGGACGGTTTCGGGTACGTCGAGCTGGGTCTCTCGCGCGGGCTGGACGTGGACGTCTTCGCCCCCGGCCTGTCCTTCTTCTTCGACGCGCACGTCGACTTCTTCGAGGAGATCGCCAAGTTCCGCGCGGCGCGGCGGATCTGGGCCCGCTGGATGCGCGACGTCTACGGCGCCCGGTCCGAGAAGGCGCAGTGGCTGCGCTTCCACACCCAGACCGCGGGCGTCTCCCTCACCGCGCAGCAGCCGTACAACAACGTCGTCCGCACGGCCGTGGAGGCCCTGGCGGCCGTGCTCGGCGGGACGAACTCGCTGCACACCAACGCGCTCGACGAGACCCTCGCCCTGCCGAGCGAGCAGGCCGCGGAGATCGCGCTGCGCACGCAGCAGGTGCTGATGGAGGAGACCGGCGTCGCCAACGTGGCCGACCCGCTGGGCGGCTCCTGGTACGTCGAGCAGCTGACCGACCGGATCGAGGCGGACGCGGAGAAGATCTTCGAGCAGATCAAGGAGCGCGGGCTGCGGGCACACCCCGACGGGAAGCACCCCATCGGCCCGATCACCTCCGGGATCCTGCGCGGGATCGAGGACGGCTGGTTCACCGGGGAGATCGCCGAGTCGGCGTTCCGGTACCAGCAGTCGCTGGAGAAGGGCGACAAGAAGGTCGTCGGGGTGAATGTGCACACCGGGTCGGTGACCGGGGATCTGGAGATCCTGCGGGTCAGCCACGAGGTGGAGCGTGAGCAGGTCCGGGCGCTCGGCGGGCGGAAGGCCGGGCGGGACGACGCGCGGGTCCGAGCGGCGCTGGAGGGCATGCTCTCCGCGGCCCGGGACGGCGGGAACATGATCGAGCCCATGCTGGACGCGGTGCGGGCGGAGGCGACGCTCGGCGAGATCTGCGGGGTCCTGCGGGACGAGTGGGGGGTGTACACCGAACCCCCAGGGTTCTGACTGACCTGGGGCGTGCCGGGCGTCGCGGGGCAGGCGGGACTCTGCGGCCACACCCTAGGTGCCCTGGCCGCCCAGCCCGTGCAGCAGCACCCTGGTGAAGCCGCGGACCCATTCCTCGTCCGCGGGTTCCGCGCTGACCAGGGTGCGGTGGACCACCGCTCCCGCCACCATGTCGAAGATCAGGTCGACGGTGCGGGCGGACGCGGCGGGGTCCGGTTCCGGAGGGAGTTCGCCCCGGGCCTGGGCCCGGGCGCGGCCCTCCAGGACCAGGCGCTTCTGGCGGTCGACGACCGAGGCCCGGATGCGTTCCCGCAGGGCCTCGTCGCGGGTGGCTTCCGCCACGACCGCCATCAGGCCGCTTCTCGCCTCCGGCAGCGCCAGGATCGTGGCGAACTGGAGGACGACCCCCTCGATGTCGGCGGCCAGGGAGCCGCGGTCGGGGAGCTCCAGCTCGTCGAAGAGTTCCGCGACCGCGTCGACGACCAGTTCGTTCTTGCCCGGCCAGCGGCGATAGATCGTCGTTTTCGCAACCCCGGCGCGGGTCGCGACGTCTGCCAGGGTGAGCTTGGACCAGCCCAGTTCCACCAGAGCCTCGCGTGTCGCGGCCAGGATCGCGGCGTCCGCCGCGGCGCTGCGCGGGCGCCCGGTGCGGCTGGCTGGGCTGCGGCTCTGCATCTTCCGACCATAAACCGGCGGTTCCCGTGCGGCCGTGAGGGAGATCACCGGGGGGTGGTGTCCCGGAACTCCGCTGTGGCATTACGCTACGACTCGTAGCGAAAGCCCGTGCTGGACGTACACGGGCCTCAGCACACCGGCGTGGGGTGGGGACCCGGCGCCGAAAGGCACCGGAACGGCCTGGCTTTCACACCGTTTTTCACACGCGCGCGCAGTACGGGGGAGGATAGGCGCATGCAGCCACGGAACATGTCCATGAGCGGAGTCGTCGACCTCGCCGCGGTGAAGGCGGCCCAGGAGGCCAAGGCGAAGGCGGAGCAGGCGCGCGCGCAGTCCGCCCGGGAGGGCGGGACGGGGGCGATCTCCCCGACCGATCTCGTCATCGACGTCGATGAGGCGGGGTTCGAGCAGGACGTCCTGCAGCGTTCCGCCGAGGTGCCCGTCGTCATCGACTTCTGGGCCGAGTGGTGTGAGCCCTGCAAGCAGCTCAGCCCGGTCCTGGAGCGGCTGGCCGTCGAGTACAACGGCCGCTTCCTGCTCGCCAAGATCGACGTCGACGCCAACCAGATGCTGATGCAGCAGTTCGGCATCCAGGGAATCCCCGCGGTGTTCGCGGTCGTCGCGGGGCAGGCGCTGCCGCTCTTCCAGGGGGCGGCGGGCGAGGAGCAGATCCGGCAGACCCTGGACCAGCTGGTGCAGGTCGGCGAGCAGCGCTTCGGCCTGACCGGTCTCACCGTCGACCCCGAGGCCGACCCGGGCGGCACCCCGGCGGCTCCCGAGCGGCCGGCCGGTCCGCACGACGGGCTCCTCGAGGCCGCCGTGCAGGCGCTGGACTCGGGCGACCTGTCCGGCGCCGTCCAGGCGTACAAGAACGTACTGAACGAGGACCCGGGCAACGAGGAGGCCAAACTGGGCCTCGCCCAGGCCGAGTTGCTCCAGCGGGTGCAGGGTGTCGACCCGCAGCAGGTGCGCCGGGACGCGGCCGACAAGCCGGCCGATGTGCAGGCGCAGATCGCCGCCGCCGACCTGGATCTGGTGGGCGGCCATGTCGAGGACGCCTTCGGCCGGCTCATCGAGACCGTGTCGCGCACGGTGGGTGACGACCGGGACGCCGTCCGGATGCGGCTGCTGGAGCTGTTCGAGGTCGTCGGGCCCGACGACCCCCGCGTGATCGCAGCGCGCAGGGCTCTGGCGCGCGCCCTGTTCTGACCAGTCGTTAAACGCGCGGGCATGTGGTGCCCGCGTGAAAAGTTTGCCGACAGAGGGTCACTGCGGCCGCGTTTTACCAAAACTTGGTAATCGCGGCCGCTGTTACTACGAGTAAGTCGCAGGCGTAGATCTGTCGGATTCTGTCCATCGATCAACAGCTTTGTACTGCCGTTCGACACCACCCTGTGTCGCCGACCGAGACCGATGGGTCGTTGTTCGGTTATCCGGCCGTTACTAGCGAGTAACGAACCCCCTTGTGCGGGCGGCGAGAATGCACCACGATCGGCCACGCTCGGTCCAATCCCGTACCCCGGCAGCCGGTTGGGTCGCGGGACGTCCTGGGTCCCCACCGAGCAGAGCCGGCGGCAGTGGCGCCGGCTCTTGGACAGGGGGGTCTTCGCTCATCCGGCGAAGCCTGTCCAGCAGGGTTGTGCGTGATGCGTGTCAGGCGCGACCAGTGGTTGTCGCTCGGGGGTGATCGCCGGTGATTCGGGCGCAGTTGCGCCGCCGAGTGCAGGCGCTCTCCTTCCCGAGGACGTAGCACTTCTCCCATCCCTGCCCGGCTGTGCCGCCAATCGGGGCGAGCCAGGACAGGAGATGTACGTCCGAGAAGGAGGAAATATGGAGTCCCAGGTGCGTGGCGGGACCAGATGGAAGCGGTTCGCTGTGGTCATGGTGCCCAGCGTCGCCGCCACGGCTGCGATAGGTGTCGCCCTCGCGCAGGGCGCTCTCGCCGCGTCGTTCAGTGTCTCCGGGCAGTCGTTCAAGGTCACGACCGACCAGCTCGTCGGAGAGGGCTTCTCGCAGTACGGCGCCCTCGACGAGGGTTACACGATGGACGGCAAGAAGGCCGTCCACCCGGTCGCGGTCTCGTCGTTCAAGACGGCGACGATCAAGAACCTGTGCCAGTCGGTCGTCACCCCGAACATTCCGGTGCTCGGGAACGTCAGCCTGATCCTGCGTGCGGGTCAGGGTGCGAAGCCGGTCGAGGCCCAGAACCTCTACATCGACGTCGCCGACCTCAGCGCCGACGCGACGTTCGAGAACATCGACATCGGTGTGGCCGCCAAGGACGCCAGCAAGGGTCCGGCCATGAGGAAGGGCGAGACGGCGAACCCGTACGGCTTCGCCCAGCAGGCCGACCGGGCGATCCTGTCCGACGTGAAGCAGACGGCGTGGGCGACCACCGCCGGAACCTTCAAGCTCAGCGGCCTGAAGATGTCGCTGTCGACGGGTGTCAAGGAGTGCTACTAAGCACTCGATGACGGGCGGGGGAGCCGGTGGCGCCCCCGCCCGTCCACCTTCCGGCCGCGCCTTCACGCGGGGCCCACATCACCACCACAGCAACGCTGTACCAGGGAGCTGTTTTTCCATGAGCGCCGAGACTCCTGCCGCCACCGGCCAGTTCACCGTCCGGAGGCAGCAGTTCCGCGCCTGGCGGGGTGAGCGGCCGTTCTGGGCCGGGCTGTTGGTCCTCCTCAGTGGACTGCCCATCGCCTACTTCCCGTACGCGAACCTCCAGATCGGTCACCTGACGCTGGCGATGGCGACCACCGCGGGTGCCGGGTCCCTGATCATCGGCGTGCTGCTCGTCGTACTGGGCGTCAGCCTCTGGTTCCAGAAGCACGTCCGCGTCTTCGCGGGAGTCGCGGCGATCCTGCTGGCGCTGGTGTCCATCCCCGTGTCCAACCTCGGCGGCTTCCTCATCGGCTTCCTCCTCGCCCTCGTGGGCGGGGCGATGGCCGTGGCCTGGGCGCCGGGCGCACCGCCCGCGGGTCAGCCCGTCGCCATGGCCAGCACCGGCACGGGCGGGACTCCCGAGGCCACCGACCACGACACCACGGTGCTGCGGCCCGTGGACGGGGTGGACGAGCCGAACGATCTGTCAGGAACGAACCCGGCCAACGGGGCGAACGGGAGGCACAGTGCCGGCTGACGAGGTGACCCACGGGGCTGATGTGGGGGCGTCCCGTGTGAGAACCGGGCCGCGCCACGCGGCACCCAAGAAGCCGCTGTTCACCAGGTTCAGCAGGCCGACCGGCAAGGCGATAGCCATGGCGGCGATGCCGACGGCGGTGCTCATGGGCATGGGCTTCACGTCGACGCTCGCCATCGCCGACAGCGACACCCCGGCGGCCCCGACGTCGAAGAGCCTGACGGCCGACGAGTACAAGGACTGTGTGGCGGCCCTGGAGGACTCCGACAAGGACTCCAAGGGCGAGGAGTCCGCCTCGCCCACGCCGTCCCCCTCGGCGAGCGACGGCGCGACGGACGAGCAGGACGACACGACCCCGGAGCCGTCCCCCTCGGGCGGCACGGACGCGAACGACGGCGGTTCCTCTTCGTCGGATTCAGGTTCCGACGACAAGACCGAGCCGAAGCCGGCCCCGTCCCCGAGCACGCCCGCCACGGGCGGCGACGACGCGGCCGCCACTCCGTCCCCCTCGCCGTCCGAGAGCGGCGGCAACGTGCTGGAGGACATCGGCGACGCGATCGGCGGCATCTTCGACGGCGGGAACAAGGACGGGGCGAGCCCCGGCCCGACCCCGTCGGCCTCGGCGTCGGAGAGCACCGAGAAGCCGGCCGAGGACGCCTCCGGCGACGCGGAGGACACGACCGAGAAGGCCACCGGCACGGTCGAGGACACCGTCAAGGACACCACCGGCAAGGCGTCCGAGACGGTGAAGGACACCGGCAAGACGGTGGAGGACGCCACCAAGGCCGTCGAGAAGGCGGCCGAGGAGGCGGCGGAGAAGGCCAAGGAGGCCACCGCCTCGCCCAGCCCCTCCCCGAGTGCCACCACGGACCCCGACGACTGCCCGGCCGCCACCGACGCCGAGGGCGGCGTCGACAACAAGGTGCCGCTGCCCGACGACCCGTGGTTCCTCAACGCCAGCTCGCTGACGCTGAAGGGCGCCGACTACCAGGGCATCGTGGAGGTGCGGACCGCCAACGGCACCGTCAAGAAGGTGCTGAAGTACGTCATCTCCGACGGCACCGACATCGGCGACCTGCACCAGACGGTCAAGGACAAGCAGTCCGGCAAGACCTACCACGTGCAGGCGGCCAAGGGCTCGACGTCCACGATCCGCGACGGCGACACCGTGATGTACACGGAGAGCATCTCCGGCAACCTGCTCGGGCTGATCCCCATCACGTTCGACCCGGAGCACCCGCCGCCGCTGAACATCCCGCTGATCTACTTCACCAACGTCAAGGTGCAGCAGGCCGGTCAGTTCGGCGGGACCCTGCACGTGCCCGGGCTGCACAACTTCGTCACCGGCTGAGCGCCCCTCAGAGCCCGTTCGGGAGCCGCACACACCGAGGGCGCCCCCTGGATCCCAGGGGGCGCCCTCGGCGGCGTGTACGGGCCTTCACGGCCCTTCACGGATCAGCCCTTGGCCTCGCCCAGGTGGTGGACCCGCACCATGTTGGTGGTGCCGGGCACGCCGGGGGGCGAGCCGGCGGTGATGACCACGATGTCGCCCTCGTTGAAGCGGTTGAGCTTCACCAGCTCCTGCTCCACCAGGGCGACCATCTCGTCGGTGCTGTTGACGAACGGCACCACGTACGGCTCCACGCCCCAGCTCAGCGCCATCTGGTTGCGGGTGCCCTCGTCGGTGGTGAAGGCGATGATCGGCTGGACCGCGCGGTAGCGCGAGAGCCGGCGGGCGGTGTCGCCGGACTGTGTGAAGGCCACCAGGCCCCGGCCGCCGAGGAAGTCGGCGATCTCGCAGGCCGCACGGGCCACCGAACCGCCCTGCGTACGCGGCTTCTTGCCCGGGACGAGCGGCTGGAGCCCCTTGGACATCAGCTCCTGCTCGGCCGCGGTGACGATCTTCGACATCGTCTTCACGGTCTCGATCGGGTACGCGCCCACGCTCGACTCGGCGGACAGCATGACCGCGTCGGCACCGTCCAGGATCGCGTTGGCCACGTCGGAGGCCTCGGCGCGGGTCGGACGCGAGTTGGTGATCATCGACTCCATCATCTGGGTCGCCACGATCACCGGCTTGGCGTTGCGCCGGCACAGCTCGATCAGGCGCTTCTGCACCATGGGGACCTTCTCGAGCGGGTACTCGACGGCGAGGTCACCGCGGGCGACCATCACGCCGTCGAACGCCATCACGACGTCCTCCATGTTCTGCACCGCCTGCGGCTTCTCCACCTTGGCGATGACCGGGACGCGGCGGCCCTCCTCGTCCATGATGCGGTGGACGTCCTGGACGTCCTTGGCGTCGCGGACGAAGGACAGCGCGACCAGGTCGCAGCCCATGCGCAGCGCGAAGCGCAGGTCCTCGATGTCCTTCTCGGACAGGGCGGGCACGTTGACGGCCGCGCCGGGCAGGTTGATGCCCTTGTGGTCGGAGATGACGCCGCCCTCGATGACGATCGTCTTCACCCGGGGGCCCTCGACCTCGGTGACCTTCAGCTCGACGTTGCCGTCGTTGATGAGCACCTGGTCGCCCTTGGTGACGTCACCGGGCAGGCCCTTGTAGGTCGTCCCGCAGATCGTCTTGTCGCCCGGGACGTCCTCGGTGGTGATGGTGAACTCGTCACCGCGCACCAGCTCCACGGGGCCCTCGGCGAAGGTCTCCAGGCGGATCTTCGGGCCCTGGAGGTCGGCGAGGACACCGATGGCCCGGCCGGTTTCCTTGGCGGCGGCACGGACCCGGTCGTACCGGCCCTGGTGCTCGGCGTGCGAGCCGTGGCTGAAGTTGAAGCGGGCCACGTTCATGCCGGCTTCGATCAACGCGACAAGCTGATCGTGGGAGTCGACCGCGGGGCCGAGAGTACAGACGATTTTCGAACGGCGCATGGGGCGATCCTATCGGTTTGTTTCGCAACGGAATATTCCGTCTGGCGGAAAATACAAAAGGGCGGGATGCCGCTCAGGTGTGATTCCCCGAACCAATTACCAGCGCGTAGGTCTGTGTCGCGATCTCCAATTCCTCGTCAGTAGGGACCACCGCCACCGCGACCCGGGCGCCTTCCGGCGAGATCAGCCGCGCCTCGTCCCCCCGTACGGCGTTGCGCTCGCCGTCCACCGCCAGGCCCAGCTCCTCCAGGCCCGCCAGGGCCGCCTCCCGCACGGGCGCCGCGTTCTCACCGACACCGGCGGTGAAGGCGACCGCGTCCACCCGCCCGAGTACGGCGTAATAGGCGCCGATGTACTTCTTCAGCCGGTGAATGTAGATGTCGAACGCCAGCTCCGCCTGCTCGTCGCCCTCGTCGACGCGGCGGCGGATCTCCCTCATGTCGTTGTCACCGCACAGACCGGTCAGACCGCTCTTCTTGTTGAGAAGAGTGTCGATCTCGTCGGCGGACATTCCACCAACACGCATCAAATGGAAGATGACGGCGGGGTCCATGTCTCCGGAGCGCGTACCCATCACGAGCCCCTCCAAAGGCGTCAGCCCCATGGAGGTGTCCACGCAACGACCGCCCCGCACGGCCGAGGCCGACGCCCCGTTGCCCAGGTGCAGCACGATCACGTTCGTCTCGGCGGGGTCCTTGCCCAGCAGCTCCGCCGTGGCGCGGGAGACGTAGGCGTGGGAGGTGCCGTGGAAGCCGTAGCGGCGGATGCGGTGCTCGTCGGCCGTCTTCACGTCGATCGCGTAGCGGGCGGCCGACTCCGGCATCGTCGTGTGGAAGGCGGTGTCGAAGACGGCGACCTGCGGCAGGTCGGGCCGCAGCGCCCGGGCCGTGCGGATCCCGGTGAGGTTGGCCGGGTTGTGCAGCGGGGCCACCGGGATGAGGCGCTCGATCTCGGCGAGCACGGCGTCGTCGATCACGGTCGGCTCGGTGAAGGACTTGCCGCCGTGCACCACGCGGTGCCCGATCGCGGCCAGTTCGGTCGAGTCCAGGCCCAGACCGTCCTTGGCGAGCTCCTCGGCCACGGCCTTCAGCGCGGCGTCGTGGTCGGCGATCGCACCGCCGCGCTCCCGGCTCTCGCCGCCGGCCGGGGTGTGCTTCAGCCGGGAGGTCTGCTCGCCGATGCGCTCGACCAGACCCACCGCCAGCCGGCTGCTGTCGCGCATGTCGAGCAGCTGGTACTTCAACGACGAGGAGCCGGAGTTGAGGACGAGGACACGGGTCGGGCTGCTCACTGGGCGGTCGCCTTCTCGCTCGGGGCCGGGGCGGGGGACTGGGCCTGGATCGCCGTGATGGCGACGGTGTTCACGATGTCCGAGACCATGGCGCCCCGGGACAGGTCGTTGACCGGCTTGCGCAGACCCTGCAGCACCGGCCCGACGGCGATCGCGCCGGCCGAGCGCTGCACGGCCTTGTAGGTGTTGTTGCCGGTGTTCAGGTCGGGGAAGATCAGCACGCTCGCCTGCCCGGCGACCTCGGAGCCGGGCAGCTTGGTCGCCGCGACCGACGGCTCCACGGCGGCGTCGTACTGGATCGGGCCCTCGATCTTCAGGTCGGGCCGGCGCGAGCGCACGAGCTCGGTGGCCTCGCGCACCTTGTCGACGTCGGCGCCGGAGCCGGAGGTGCCGGTGGAGTACGACAGCATCGCGATCCGCGGCTCCACACCGAACTGCTCGGCCGTGGTCGCCGACTGGATGGCGATGTCGGCCAGCTGCTCGGCGTTCGGGTCCGGGTTGACCGCGCAGTCGCCGTAGACGAGGACCTTGTCGGCCAGGCACATGAAGAACACCGACGAGACGATGTCGGTGTCCGGCTTGGCCCTCCCGTCTCCCACCACCGCCCTACCTGACGCGCTTCGCGCGGCCCCCCTGGTCTTGATGATCTCGAAGGCCGGGCGGATGGTCGCGGCCGTGGAGTGCACCGAGCCCGACACCATGCCGTCGGCGAGGCCCTCCTGGACCATCAGCGTGCCGAAGTAGTTCACGTCGGAGACGACGTCGTAGGCCAGCTCCACCGTGACGCCCCGGTGGGCGCGCAGGGCCGCGTACTTCTCGGCGAAGACGTCGCGCAGTTCGGAGGCGGCCGGGTCGATCAGCTGGGACTCGCCGAGGTCGATGCCGAGGTCGGCGGCCTTCTTGCGGATCTGGTCGGCCGGCCCGAGCAGCGTCAGGTCGCACACCCCCCTGCGCAGCAGCACCTCGGCGGCGTGCAGCACGCGCTCCTCGGTGCCCTCGGGCAGGACGATCCGGCGCAGATCGGAGCGGGCCTGCTCCAGCAGCTTGTGCTCGAACATCATCGGGGTGACGCGGTCGCTGCTCGGCGCGGAGACGCGGCGCGCGAGGTCGCCGGTGTCGGCGTACCGCTCGAACAGGCCGAGGGCCCGCTCGGCCTTGCGCGGAGTGGCCGCGTTGAGCTTGCCCTCCAGGGAGAACAGCTGCTCTGCGGTGGGGAAGCTGGTGCCGGCCACCGACAGCACCGGGGTGCCGGGGGCGAGGCGGTCGGCGAGCGTGAGGATGTGGTCGCCGGGCACCTCGTCCAGCGTGAGCAGCACACCCGCTATGGGCGGGGTCCCGGCGCTGTGCGCGGCGAGCGCTCCGACGACCAGGTCGGCGCGGTCGCCCGGGGTGACGACGAGGCAGCCCGGGGTCAGGGCGCCCAGGAAGTTCGGCAGCATCGCGCCGCCGAAGACGAAGCCGAGCACGTCCCGGGCGAGCCCCGAGTCGTCGCCGAGCACCACCTTGGCGCCGAGGGCGTGGCCGATCTGCGAGACGGTCGGCGCGGACAGCGCGGGTTCGTCGGGCAGGACGTAACAGGGCACCGGCAGCCGGGAGTCGAGCTGGCCGGCGATCTCGTCGCGGTCCTCGCGGGCCACCCGGTTGGCGACCATGGCCAGGACGTCGCAGCCCAGCGTGTCGTAGGCGCGGTAGGCGTTGCGCGTCTCGGCGAGCACGGACTCCAGGGTCTGCTTGCGGCCGCCGACGACCGGGATCACGGACGCGCCGAACTCGTTCGCCAGCCGGGCGTTGAGCGACAGCTCGTCCGGGAGCTGGGTGCCGGCGTAGTCGGTGCCGAGGACCAGGACGACGTCGTAGTCACGGGCGACCAAGTGGAAGCGGTCGACGAGGGTGGACACCAGCTCGTCGGTGCCGGCCTCGGCCTGGAGGGCGGACGCCTCGTGGTAGTCCATGCCGTAGACGGTCGCCGGGTCCTGGGTGAGCCGGTAGCGGGCGCGCAGCAGCTCGAAGAGGCGGTCGGGCCCGTCGTGGACCAGGGGGCGGAACACACCGACCCGGTCGACCTGCCGGGTGAGGAGCTCCATGACCCCCAGTTCGACGACCTGGCGTCCGTCGCCGCGGTCGATGCCGGTCACGTACACGCTGCGGGTCACGCGCGCTCTCCGTTTCGTCTGGAGTGGGGGAGGCCTCACACCCATCGGCTGTCCAGCCTGGGGCACAAAAATCGCCCACCGAGGTGAGCAGAACCCTCTTGACAATACCTCTGTCGCTAGATAAGACGCCCGTCAGGTCGGGGTGCCGCACCGGGCCGTGGAGCGTGAAACAATCGGCAGTGGCTCACCGGTGTCAACAGCGAGCAGGAGACACAGCACGATGCGTATCGGAGTTCTCACCGCAGGCGGCGACTGCCCCGGCCTGAACGCCGTGATCCGGTCGGTCGTGCACCGGGCGGTCGACAATTACGGCGACGAGGTCATCGGCTTCGAGGACGGCTACGCGGGCCTGCTCGACGGCCGCTACCGCTCCCTCGACCTGAACGCGGTCAGCGGCATCCTCGCCCGCGGCGGCACCATCCTCGGTTCGTCCCGGCTGGAGCGTGACCGGCTCCGCGAGGCCTGCGAGAACGCCTCCGACATGATCCACGAGTTCGGCATCGACGCGCTGATCCCGATCGGCGGCGAGGGCACGCTGACGGCCGCGCGCATGCTGAGCGACGCGGGCCTGCCCGTCGTGGGCGTCCCGAAGACGATCGACAACGACATCTCCTCCACGGACCGCACCTTCGGTTTCGACACCGCCGTGGGCGTCGCCACCGAGGCGATGGACCGCCTGAAGACCACCGCCGAGTCCCACCAGCGGGTGATGGTCGTGGAGGTCATGGGCCGGCACGCGGGCTGGATCGCGCTGGAGTCGGGCATGGCGGCCGGTGCGCACGGGATCTGCCTGCCCGAGCGGCCGTTCGACCCGGCCGACCTCGTGAAGATGGTCGAGGAGCGGTTCGCCCGCGGCAAGAAGTTCGCGGTGGTCTGCGTCGCCGAGGGCGCCCACCCGGCCGACGGCTCCATGGACTACAACAAGGGCGCCATAGACAAGTTCGGCCATGAGCGCTTCCAGGGCATCGGCACCGCCCTCGCCCACGAGCTGGAGCGGCGCCTCGGCAAGGAGGCCAAGCCGGTCATCCTCGGCCACGTCCAGCGCGGTGGCTCGCCGACCGCCTACGACCGGGTGCTCGCCACGCGGTTCGGCTGGCACGCGGTGGAGGCGGCGCACCAGGGGCTGTTCGGCCGGATGACCGCCCTGCGCGGGACGGACATCGTGATGGTCCCGCTCGCGGAGGCCGTGACCGAGCTGAAGACGGTGCCGAAGGACCGGATGGACGAGGCCGAGTCGGTCTTCTAGACGTCGGTTTTCCAGCCGGCCTCCAGGTCGTCGTCGTCCTGGAGCTTCGTCCAGAAGTGCTCCACGATCCGGTCCAGGAAGTCCTGGCCGGCGCCGCCCGCGTCACCGCTGCCGCCGCCCCAGCTCAGGGTGGCGGCCATGTGCCCCTGGTAGTCCTCGTGCAGGGCCCGCAGGACGTTCTCCAGGCACCGCCGGTCCAGGGGCACGAGTTTGGCCACCGGGCGGACGTAGGCCTGCCAGCGGGTGGTGGCGGCGCTGCGCAGCAGTTCGCCGAGCTTGGTGTTCCGGCCCGTGACGGTGACGAAGTCGGGCAGGCCGAGCCCGAGCAGATCGGCCAGGGCGGCGGACTGGCGGTCCGTGCCGCGCCAGATGTCGGTCTCCTCCATTCGCAGGTACGTGTGCACGTCGTGCCCCACGGCCCGGGCCACGTCCTCCGGGGCGAGGCAGCGGGCGATGCGGTGTTCGCGCAGGGTGCGCGGTCTGCCGATGAGTTCGGCGGGTGAGCACCACAGCACGCCCGCGAGGCCGGTGAGTTCGGAGTTGGACGGGGCCGTGGCCCCGCGTTCCCAGGCGATGACATGGTCCGGGGATACGTGCGGGTGACCGTACGAGACGCGCATGCCGTACGCGACGTGCTCGGGGGTCATGCCGAGGGCGGCGCGCAGGCGGCGGGCGGCGGGGGCGTTGAAGGGCGGAGTCGTCGTCGTGGGGGAGGGCTCGTTCGGATGGGGTGAAGGTCGGCGCACGCGCCACAAGCTAGGGGCGCGGGGCTGTGCCGACTACGGTCTGTTCGGCCAGGATCACGGATTGTAGGAAGCTACGGCTACCGGCGGGTTCGAGTGGGGCTGAAGATCGTCTGTCGGGTGGACGGGTGTGCGGGCGAGGATGGCGCCGGGCCCGGTGATCGTGGGTCCGGAAAGGCAGTGCGTCACATGAACGGCAAGCTCAACGGGCATATTCGCGAGCGTCTTCGCGCGCCGAACTTCTGGCACCTCGCGACGGTGGGGTCGGACGGGGCGCCTCAGGTGTCGCCCATGTGGGCGGACATCGAAGGGGAGTACGTCATGGTCAACACCTCGGTGGGGCGGGTGAAGGAGGAGAATGTGCGGCGCAATCCGTACGTTTCGCTGTCCCACCACGACCCCGCGAACCCCTACGACCGCGCCGAGATCCGCGGGAAGGTCGTGCGGTTCGTGGAGGGCGAGGAGGCGGAGCGGGCGATGGACCGGCTCGCGCGGAAGTACCTCGGCGAGGACCGCTACCCGTGGCTGCTGCCGGGGGAGCGCCGGGTGATGCTGCTGATCGAGCCGACGCGGGTGCGGCGGCTGGAGGGAGTCGAGCCGTTCCGGACGGGCGTGCTGCCGGAGGGGGCGGACGGCTGACCTGGAGCACGGCCCCGGTGGGCGGCGGGCCGTGAACCGCCCTGCCTGAACGCTTCCTGGGTCGTGTTCGCGAAGTCCCGTCGTTCGCCCGGAGGGCGGGGCGGCCGGGACTTCGCGGACACGGCCTAGCTGTATTGACCCACAGGGTTGTTGACGCGGCTGATCGGGGGTTGGCCTCCGAGTGCGGTGTGGCAGCGATGGTAGTTGTAGGTGTGCAGGAAGGTGTCGAGGGCTGCGGTCCGCTCAGCGTTGCTGGTGTAGGGCTGTAGGTAGGCCCACTCGTCGAGCAAGGTGCGGTTGAAGCGTTCGACCTTGCCGTTCGTCTGGGGTCGGTAGGCGCGGGTCAGCTTTCCTGTGGCGCCGATCTCAGCGAGGGCCTGCTTCCAGGCCAGTCCCTTGCGGTAGGCCCAGGCGTTGTCGGTGAGGACCCGCTCGACTGCGGTGATGCCGTGCGCGTGGAAGAACGCGGCCGCGCGGGTGAGGAAGCCCGCGCAGGTCGCGACCTTCTCGTCCGCCTGGATCTCGCTGTAGGCGAGGCGGGAGTGGTCGTCGACGGCGGAATGGACGTAGTCGAAGCCCATCCCGCGGATGGGGCGGCCGGCGTCGCGGCCGCGGACTTTGTGGCCACCGCCGTCGGGTATCCGGCCGAGTTTCTTCACGTCGACGTGGATCAGCTCGCCCGGGCGGTCGCGTTCGTAGCGGCGGATCACGGTGCCGGTGGGCCGGTCGAGCCAGGCCAGCCGGTTGAGGCCATGGCGGGTCAGGATGCGATGCACGGTCGAGGCGGGCAGGCCCAGGACCGGGCCGATCCGGGCCGGCCCGAGCTTGCGGGCCCGCCGCAGCTCGCAGACTTCCCGCTCGGTGGCGGCGGGGGTGCGTTGCGGGGTCGTGAGCGGTCGGCTGGAACGGTCTGCCAGACCTGCCGAGCCTTCGGCCCGCCACCTGCGCACCCACTTGTGGGCAGTAGCCCGTGAAACACCGAGCTCGGCGGCGACATGCGCCACCGGCCGCCCGGAATGGACCCGCTCGACCAGCAGCCGCCTGCCATGAACGGTCAGCCGGGCATTACGGTGGGACACGAAGACCTCCTGTGCGGTGCAGTCCTAGACAGCTCCACCACACCGGAGGTCTTCGCCTTTGATCAACTCGAGCACCAGGTGTCAACAACGCTCGTGCTCAATACACCTAGCGCCAGTCGGGTGCGCCCGGGGCGGCCGGGGGAAGCCGGGACTCGATCCGCGCCCGGACCTCCCGCATCACGGCGATGATGCGGTCCTCGTGCTCACCGGTCAGCCGGGCCACCGGAACCGAGCAGCTGATGGCGTCGACCACCGGTGTGCCGTAGCGCAGGGCGAAGCCGAAGCCGGCGATGCCGGGCACCGTCTCCTCGCGGTCGACGGAGTAGCCGCGCTCGCGCACCCCGGCCAGGTCGGCGAGCAGGGCGGCACGGCCGGTGTGCGTGTTCTCCGTCAGGGCGGTCAACGGCTCGTCACCGAGGGGCAGTTCCTCGTCGGGGCGCTCGGCGAGCAGTGCCTTGCCGAGCGCTCCGGCATGCGCGGGGACGCGACGGCCGACCCGGCTGATGGTGCGCAGGTACTCGTGGGACTCGCGGGTGGCGAGGTAGACGACGTCCCGGCCGTCGAGCCGTGCCAGGTGGATGGTCTCGCCGAGCGCGTCCGACGCCTCGTCGAGGTAGGGGCGGACCAGCCGGATGCGCCGGTCGCCGTCCAGGTATCCCGTTCCGGTGAGCAGCGCGCGGATGCCGATGCCGTAGAGGGAGCCGGTGGCGTCGGTGCGGACCCAGCCGGAGTCGACGAGCGTCTGGAGCAGCTGATACATGCTGCTGCGCGGCACGTCCAGGTCCTGCGCGAGCTGGTCGAGGCGCGAGGGTTCCTCGCCCCGTTCGGCGAGGAGTTCGAGCAGTGCGACGGTCCGTGCCGCCGACTTCACGCCGCGGACGCCTCTGCTCTCCTGCATGGGCTCATCGTAGGTCCCCCTCGATTCGTGATCGTCCGACCCATTGACCCGATCCGTTCATCCACTTAGCCTCCATCTTCATACGTGGACGCCATCTGCATACAGGGATGAGACACCGGTTCAAAGGGGAACTGCCTTGCCTCTGCTCGTCGTCGGGATCAGCGTTGTGATCCTGCTTCTCCTCATGACCAGGCTGAGACTGAACGGCTTCGCCGCACTGCTGCTCGTGGCGGTGGGGGTGGCGCTGGTCCAGGGCATTCCGGTGGCGACCATCCCGGACGTCCTCTCGGAAGGCATCGGGGACCAGATCGGCGACACCATGCTGACCATCGGGCTCGGCGCGATGGTGGGCCGCGTGATGGGGGACTCCGGCGCCGCCCAGCGCATAGCCGGCAAGCTCCTCGACGCCTTCGGGCCGCGCTGGGTCCAGGTGGCCATGGTGGTCACGTCCATGCTGATCGGCGTGACCATGTTCTACGAGGTCGCCTTCATCATCGTCGTGCCCATCGCGTTCACGCTGGTCAGGGTCACCGGGGCGAGACTGCTGTGGGTGGGCCTGCCGATGTCCATCTCGCTGTCCACCATGCACAGCTTCCTGCCCCCGCACCCCGGCCCCACCGCCGTCGCCGCGACCTTCCACGCCTCCGTCGGACTGACCCTGTTCTACGGCCTGTTCATCGCCGTGCCCGTCGGCGCGCTCATCGCCCTGACCTGGCCCCGGCTTCCGTTCGTCGCGCGGCTGACGCCGTCCATCCCCAAGGGCCTGGTCAGCGAACGCGAGTTCACCGACGAGGAGATGCCGGGCCTCGGCTGGTCGCTGTGCGTGGCGCTCTTCCCCGTCGTGCTGATCGTCGCCGCAGCGGTGACCGACATGGCCACGTCGGGCGAGAGCCCCCTGCTGCACACCGTCGCGTTCCTCGGGTCGGCGCCCATCGCGCTGCTGCTGACGCTGTGCCTGGCCGTGTGGGCGTTCGGGCCGCGCATCGGGCGCAGCCTGAGCGACGTCGGGGCGTCCTGCACGTCGGCGGCCCAGGCGATGGCGATGATCCTTCTGGTGATCGGCGCGGGCGGGGCGTTCAAGAACGTCCTGGTCGAGGGGGGGATCTCCGACTACATCAAGGACGCCACGGACGGCTGGTCCATCTCCCCGATCGTCCTCGCCTGGCTCGTCGCCGTCATCCTGCGGATCGCCCTCGGCTCGGCCACCGTCGCCGTCGTCACGGCCTCCGGGGTGGCGTTGCCGCTGCTGGCCGGCAGTGGGGTCCACCCGGAGGTCATGGTGCTGGCCGTCGCCTGCGGCTCCATCGCCTTCTCGCATGTGAACGACCCCGGGTTCTGGCTGTTCAAGGAGTACTTCAACCTGTCGGTCGTCGAGGCGATCAAGGTCCGTACGTCTTATACGACGGTGCTGGCCGTGCTCGGGCTCGGCGGGGTGCTGGTGGTCGAGTGGGTTCTCGACGTTCTGAGTCTGTGAACCGGGTTTTCGAGAAGGGGCAATGATGAGCATCGGTCAGCAGCCGGTCGTCACGGCGTTCGCCGTCTATCCCGTCGCCGGGCGGGACAGCATGGAGCTGAATCTCTCCGGCGCGCACGGGCCGTACTTCACCCGCAACGTCGTCGTGCTCACCGACTCCGAGGGGCGGACCGGGCTGGGCGAGGTGCCCGGCGGGGAGAAGATCACACGGACACTGCGGGACGCGGAGTCCCTGGTCGTCGGGGCGAAGGTCGGCGATTACAAGCGGGTGCTCCGCGAGATCGGTGAGCGGTTCGCCGACCGGGACGCGGGTGGGCGGGGTGCGCAGACCTTCGACCTGCGGACCACGGTGCACACCGTCACGGCGGTCGAGTCGGCGCTGCTGGACCTGCTGGGGCAGCACCTCGACGTGCCGGTGGCGGCGCTGCTGGGGGACGGGCAGCAGCGCGCCTCCGTGCGGGTGCTGGGCTATCTCTTCTACCTGGGCGACCCGGACCGGACGGATCTGGAGTACGTGCGGGAGCCCGGCTCCTCGGTGGAGTGGTACCGGGTGCGCCACGAGGAGGCGTTGTCCGCGGAGGCGATCGTGCGGCAGGCCGAGGCGGCGTACGACCTGTACGGGTTCCGGGACTTCAAGCTCAAGGGCGGTGTGCTGGAGGGGAGCGAGGAGGTCGCGGCGGTCCGGGCGCTGAAGCGGCGCTTTCCCCAGGCGCGGGTCACTCTGGATCCGAACGGGGCGTGGTCGCTGCGGGAGGCGGTGGAGTTGTGCGCGCCGTTGGTGGGGACGCTGGCTTATGCCGAGGATCCGTGCGGGGCGGAGGGCGGGTACTCGGGGCGGGAGGTGCTCGCGGAGTTCCGGCGGGCGACGGGGTTGCCGACCGCGACGAACATGATCGCCACGGACTGGCGTCAGATGGCGCATGCGCTGGCGCTTCAGTCGGTGTCCATTCCGCTGGCCGATCCGCACTTCTGGACCATGCAGGGGTCGGTGCGGGTGGCGCAGTTGTGTAACGCGATGGGGCTGACGTGGGGGTGCCACTCCAACAACCACTTCGACATCTCGCTTGCGATGGTGACGCACTGCGGGGCCGCGGCGCCGGGGGAGTACAACGCGCTGGACACGCACTGGATCTGGCAGGAGGGGCTGGAGCGGCTGACCGTCGAGCCGCCCCGGATCGTGGGCGGCGAGATCGCCGTTCCCGATGCGCCGGGGCTGGGCGTCGGCCTCGACATGGAACGGCTGCTGGCGGCGCATGAGCTGTACCTGGAGAAGGCGCTGGGGGCGCGGGACGATGCGGTGGCGATGCGGTGTCTGGTTCCGGGGTGGTCGTTCGATGCGAAGCGGCCGTGTCTGGTGCGGTGACGCCTGCCTCGGTGGGGGTGCGCGTTGTCTGCGCCTGCCCGGTGGTGGTGGGTCGGGGCCGTGTCGGGGGGTGTCCGTCCTCGGAACGGCGCGATGGGGTGTCATACCGACTGACTGTTCGTTGACGCGCCAACCAGCTGCGGGCGGACACCCCCCGACACGTCCCCTTGCGTACGACGGCGGGTGCGGGCCGCCCCCGCTGCGGGCATGCGTGCCGCTAAGGGCGGCACGGGTGGGCGCAGCGGCACCTCGTCGCGCCGAGTTGCGCACCCACCCGGCCTCAGCACCGACGCCGGGCGCCTGACGCGCAGGGCTACTCCAGCCGCTCGTCCTCCCTGCTGCGGGCCGCGCCGTTCAGCCCTTGACCGCCCCGCCCAGGGCGAAGCCTCCTCCCAGGCGTCGTGCGATCAGGACGTACAGGAGGATCACCGGCGTCGAGTAGACGAGGGAGAACGCCGCCAGCTGGCCGTACGCCACCATGCCTCGGTTGCCGAAGAAGTCGTTGATGCTGACCGACGCCGGCATCTGGTCGGGGGTGAGCAGGAGCATGAAGGGGACGAAGAAGTTGCCCCACATCATGACGAAGCAGAAGACCGTCACCACGGCTACGCCCGGGCCCATCAGGGGCAGCACGATGCGGATCAGGGACTGGAACGCCGACGCCCCGTCGGTCCAGGCGGCCTCCTCCAGCTCCTTCGGTACGCCGTCCATGAAGTTCTTCATCAGCCAGATGGCGAAGGGGAGTTGGGACGCCGTGAAGAAGAGGATCGTGCCCTGCGTGGTGTCGATCAGGTCCACCTGGACGAAGAGCGCGTAGACCGGAACCATGATCGCGGTGATGGGGAGGCTCGTGGCGAAGAGGATGGTGAGGAGGAACGGGCGGTTGAAGCGGGAGCGGAAGCGGGAGAGCGGGTAGGCGGCCAGGGCCGCGCAGACCACCGTCAGCAGGGTCGCGCCGCCGCACAGGATCATGCTGTTGAGGAGGGGGGTGAAGGTGATCTCGGGGGTGAGGATCGCGTCGAAGTTGTCGAGGGTCAGGCCGTCGGGTGTCTTCACCCGCAGACCCGCGTGGGGGTCCAGGGCCGACAGGACCACCCAGACCAGGGGCAGAACGAACGCGGCGGCGACCATCAGGAGGCCCGCGTCCGCTGCCAGGCGGCGTGTCGTGCGGCGGGACGTGAGGGTGTGGGCCATGCGTGTCAGACCTCCGTCCGCAACAGGCGCAGGTAGACGAGGGAGAAGAGCGAGCCGACCAGGAGCAGCAGCAGGGCGACCGCCGTGCCGTAGCCGATGAGGCTGTTCTGGAAGGCCTGTTCGTACATGAAGAGCGGCAGCGTCTGGCTTCTGCCGCCCGGGCCGCCTCTCGTCATCACCCAGATCAGGCCGAAGACCGAGAGGGTCTGCAGGGTGTTGAGCATCAGGTTCGTGCCGATGGAGCGGCGGATCATGGGCAGAGTGATGTGCCACATGCGTCGCCAGCCGCCTGCCCCGTCGACCTCCGCCGCCTCGGTGATCTCCTGGGGGATCTCGTTCAGCGCGGCCGAGTAGACCAGCATCGAGAAGGCCGTACCGCGCCAGACGTTGGCGAAGGACACCGCCAGGATCGGCAGGGTGAACAGCCAGTTCTGGGAGGGCAGGTGCAGCCAGTCCAGGATGGCGTTCAAGGTGCCCTCGCGGCGGAAGAATGCGTAGAGCAGGAAGCCGGCGACGACCTCCGGCAGGACCCACGCCGTGACCACGATGCCGCCGGTGAGGGTGCGCACCGGTTTCGACGCGCGCTGCATCAGCGCGGCGAGAGCCAGGCCGAGGGTGTTCTGCCCGATGAGGGACGACACGACCGTGAACACCAGGGTCAGCCATACGGCGTTGAGGAACGCCTCGTCCCCGAAGGCCCGCGTGAAGTTGTCGAAGCCGACGAACGACGCCCGGGCCTGGCCGGTCAGCTGGAGATCGGTGAAGGCGATGTAGACGCAGTAGGCGATCGGGCCGGCGAGGAAGAGGAGCAGGAGGACGACCGCGGGGGTCAGGGGCAGGAGTCGCACCGGCAGGCGGGGGCCGCGTGCCGGGTGCGTGTCCTCGGGGGTCTTGGCCAGTCGCGGGCGGGGTGCGGTGGCGGTCATGCCCGGGGGCCCTCACTCACCGCTCGACCACCTGGTCGTCCGTCGCGTCCTTCAGCGCGTCCGTGTAGGCGCTCGTCGCCTCCTCCACCGACGTGTCGCCCGTCGTCACGCCCTCCATCGCCTCCTGGACGGCCGTGGAGACCTTCGGGTAGGCCGGGTAGGCGGGGCGGTAGTGCGTCGTCGCCACCAGGTCGGTGAAGAAGTTGATGCCGGGCTGGGCGTCGACGTAGGCGGGGTCCTCGGCGACGTCCTCGCGGACCGCGATGCCCGAGTTGGCGACGTACCACTTCTGCGCGTTCGCCCTGGTCTGCATCGTCTTGATGAACTCGAAGGCAAGGTCCGGGTTTCCGGCCTTGGCCGGGATGGACCAGGTCCAGCCGCCGGACATGCTCACCTTGCCGGGTGCCTGGCCGTTCTGCGTGGGCATGGCCGCCAGGCCCAGCGTCTTCGACCACTCGGGCCATTCATGGCCGCTGCCGGGCAGCCAGTCCTGGGGGAGCCAGGAGCCGTCGAGGGCGATGGCCAGCTTGCCCTGCGGCAGCCACTCGCCGCGGACCCGGGTCATGACGTTCGGGTCGAGCGCGTCGGAGACGTCCGGGCCCAGCTTCTCCTCGTAGACCGTCTCGACGAAGGCGAGGGCGTCCTCGAAGCCCTGGCCGCCGGCGATCCACTTCTTCGCGTTCTTGTCGTAGAGGGGGTCGGTGCGGCCGTCGTTCGTGCCGTAGAGGAGCATCTCGAAGGTCTGCATGGTGGCCGCCTCGCCGACCGGTTTGCCGGTGTAGACGTTGAGCGGGATGACGTCGGGGACCTTCTTCTTGATGGTGCGGGCCGCGGTGAGGACGTCGTCCCAGGTCCTCGGCTGCCAGTCGGCGGGGAGGCCGGCCTTGGCGAAGATGTCCTTGTTGAACCACAGGCCGCGGGTGTCGGTGCCGTCGGGGACGCCGTACGTCTTGCCGTCCTCGCCCTTGGCCGCCGCCTTCGCCGTGTCGATGAACCGGTCCCAGTCCGGCCACTTGGCGAGGTACGGGTCGAGGGGCTTCAGATAGCCGCTGGTGATGTCCGAGTTGATGAGGAAGGTGTCCTCGTAGACCAGGTCGGGGGCGGTCTTGGGGGAGCGGAGCATCTGCTGGAGCTTGGTGTAGTACTCCGAGTCCGGGGCCTTGATCGGGACGAGCTCGACCTTCTTGCCGGGGTGAGCCTTCTCGAACTGCTGCCTGATGTCCGCGAGATAGGTGTCCATCACCTTGACGGAGTTGTCCGTGGACTGTTTGAAGGAGACCTTCACGGTGTCCGGGTCGCTGCCGGAACCCCCGCCGCAGGCGGTGAGGGCGGTCGAGGCGAGGACGAGGGCGACGAGGGGTGTGAGGGCGGCGGTGGGGCGCACGGGCACGACCTCCTACGGGCGCACTGCGTTGTGGCCGGGTGGCTGCGTCGTGAACCTAAGTTGAGTGGTCTAGTCAGGTCAATGCGTGTGCGGCGGTTCGATCGGCGGCTGATGAACCGTCACTGGCCCGTGACCCAGCGGTACTGCAACTCCGGGCGCCCCACCGTGCCGTACTGCGGGCGGCGCGCCGCGCGGCCCGCGTCGACCAGGTGTTCCAGGTAACGGCGGGCCGTGATGCGGGAGATGCCGACCGATTCCGCGACGCCGGCGGCCGTGAGGCCCTCCGCGCTGTCGCGCAGGGCCACCGTCACGCGCTCCAGCGTCGGCGCGCTCAGACCCTTGGGCAGCGCGGCCGGGCCGGGCGCGCGCAGGGCCGCGAGCGCCCGGTCCACCTCGTCCTGGCCGCTCGCCTCGCCGACCGCCGCGTGGAACTCGGCGTAGCGCACGAGGCGGTCGCGCAGGGTCGCGAAGGTGAACGGCTTCAGCACGTACTGCACGACCCCCAGCGAGACGCCCTCGCGGACGACGGCCAGGTCACGGGCCGACGTCACCGCTATCACGTCGGCGTGGTGTCCGGCCGTCCGCAGGGAGCGTGCCAGCTGCAGCCCGTGCACGTCCGGCAGGTGCAGGTCGAGCAGGAGCAGGTCGACCGGGGTGCGGTCCAGGGCCCGGCGGGCCTCCGCGCCCGAGTGCGCCTTGCCCACGGCCACGAACCCCGGTACCCGGCCGACGTACAGCACGTGCGCGTCGGCGGCGACCGGGTCGTCCTCCACCACCAGGACGCGGATGTCCTTCTCGCTGCTCGTCATGCGTCGCCTCCAGCGCCTGTGGCCGGCGCGGCCCCGCAGGGCACGCCCTCGGCCGCCGTCCCGGACCCCCCGAGCGGCAGCCGTACCTCGAACTCCGCCCCGCCCCCGTCGGCCTCCGCCACCGTCAGGGAGCCCTCGTGCCGCTGGGCCGCCTGCCGTACCAGCGCCAGCCCGAGGCCCCGGCCGCCCGGGCCCGCCGGCTTCGTCGTAAAGCCTCGCTGGAAGACCGCCTCGGCGTGTTCGGGGTCCACGCCCGGGCCCGTGTCCGAGACCCGCAGCACCAGCTCGGGGGCATCGGCGTTTCTGGTGTACGCCGCCACCGTCACCCTGGCCCGCACGCTGCCCTGCGCCGCGTCCACGGCGTTGTCGATCAGGTTGCCGAGGATGGTCACCAGGTCCCGCGCCGGCAGGGTCTCGGGCAGCAGGCCGTCGTCGAGGCTGCTGTCCTCCGACACCATCAGCTCCACGCCCCGCTCGTTCGCCTGGGCCGTCTTGCCCAGCAGCAGTGCCGCCAGCACCGGCTCGCTCACCGCCGCCACGACCTGGTCGGTCAGTGCCTGCGCCAGCTCCAGCTCGGCCGTCGCGAACTCCACCGCTTCCTCCGCCCGGCCCAGCTCGATCAGCGAGACGACCGTGTGCAGCCGGTTCGCCGCCTCGTGCGCCTGTGAGCGCAGCGCCTGTGTGAAGCCTCGCTCGGAATCCAACTCGCCCATCAGTGACTGGAGTTCGGTGACATCGCGCAAGGTGGCGACCGTACCGCGCCGCTCGCCGCCCGACACCGGCGAGGTGTTGATCACCAGGACCCGGGCCGCGGTCAGATGCACCTCGTCGACGCGCGGCTCGGAGGCCAGCAGCGCGCCCGTCAGCGGGGCGGGCAGCCCGAGCTCCGCCACCGACCGGCCCACCACGTCCTCGGTCACGCCGAGCAGTTCCCGCCCTCCGTCGTTGATCAGCGCCACACGGTACTGCCCGTCCAGCATCAGCAGCCCCTCGCGTACGGCGTGCAGGGCGGCCTGGTGGTAGTCGTGCATCCGGCTGAGCTCGGCGGCGTTCATGCCGTGGGTGTGGCGGCGCAGCCGGGCGTTGATGACGTACGTGCCGACCGCTCCCAGCACCAGCGCGCCGGCCGCGACGCCGAGCAGGGCCGTCAGCTGGTCCTGGACCCGCTGGGTTATCTGCTCGACCCGGATGCCCGCGCTGACCAGGCCGACCACCCTCGGGCCGTCCTGGATCGGGGTGACCGCGCGGACCGACGGGCCGAGCGTGCCGGTGTAGGTCTCGGTGAAGGTCTCGCCCCGCAGGGCCCGCTCGGTGTGCCCCTGGAAGGTCTGGCCGATCTGCTTCGGGTCGGGGTGCGTCCAGCGGATGCCCCGCGGGTCCATGATCGTGATGAAGTCGACCTCGGTGTCCCGCATCACCTTCAGCGCGTACGGCTGGAGCTCGGCGGTCGGGTCGGGGGCGCGGGCGGCCGTCAGCACCGACGGGGAGTCGGCGACGGACCGCGCCACCGCCCTGGCCTGGCGCGCCGCGGCCTCCTCGGCCTGGCTGCGGTCGCTGACGTAGGTGAACAGCGCGTATCCGGCCACGACGACCGCTATCAGTACGGCCTGCATGGCGAAGAGCTGGCCCGCAAGACTGCGGGGACCCGGGACGGAGAAGCGCATGTCGTCAGTCTGCCTCGTGGCTGATTGTGAACTATATGAACGGAAGGGTGACCGCGCTCACACAGCAGGACATAGTCACGGCATTCCCCATAACGCATCTCCGGGAGCCCCCGCTCCCTTTTCCCCCGGACGTGAGCCGCACGCCGGTGATGCCGACGACGTCGTCAAGGAGGGCCGCCGTGACCAGCGCAGCCGATACGGCACCTGCCGCACCCAAGGCCAAGCGGGACCGCACGCACTATCTCTACATCGCGGTGATCATCGCGGTCGCCGCCGGTATCGCCGTCGGTCTGGCCGCACCGGACTTCGCGCAAGAGCTGAAGCCGATCGGCACGGGTTTCGTGGCGCTGATCAAGATGATGATCTCGCCGATCATCTTCTGCACGATCGTGCTGGGCATCGGCTCGGTACGCAAGGCCGCCAAGGTCGGCGCCGTCGGTGGTATCGCCCTGGGTTACTTCATGGTGATGTCGCTGGTCGCGCTGGGCATCGGCCTGGTCGTCGGCAACATCCTGGAGCCGGGCACCGGCCTCGCCGTGACCGACGCGATCAAGGACGCCGGTCACGCGCAGATCGACGCCGAGGCGAAGAACACCACGGAGTTCCTGCTCGGCATCATCCCGACCACGATCGTGTCGGCCTTCACCAACGAGTCGGTCCTGCAGACCCTGCTGATCGCCCTGCTCGCCGGCTTCGCGCTGCAGGGCATGGGCTCGGCCGGCCAGCCGATCCTGCGCGGCATCGAGCACATCCAGCGGCTCGTCTTCCGCATCCTCGCCATGGTGATGTGGGCCGCCCCGATCGGTGCCTTCGGCGCCATCGCCGCCGTCACCGGCTCCGCGGGCGTGGACGCGCTCAAGAGCCTCGCCGTGCTGATGCTCGGCTTCTACGCCACCTGTTTCCTGTTCGTCTTCATCGTGCTCGGCGCCCTGCTGCGCGTCATCTCCGGCCTGAACATCTTCACGCTGTTCAAGTACCTGGGCCGGGAGTTCCTGCTGATCCTGTCCACGTCCTCCTCCGAGTCGGCGCTGCCGCGGCTCATCGCGAAGATGGAGCACCTGGGTGTCAGCAAGCCGGTGGTCGGCATCACAGTCCCGACCGGCTACTCCTTCAACCTCGACGGCACCATGATCTACATGACCATGGCCTCGCTGTTCATCGCCGACGCCATGGGCACGCCGATGTCGATCGGCGAGCAGATCCCGCTGCTGCTCTTCCTGCTGGTCGCCTCCAAGGGTGCCGCCGGTGTCACCGGAGCCGGCCTCGCGACCCTGGCCGGTGGTTTGCAGTCGCACAAGCCGGCCCTGGTGGACGGCATCGGCCTCATCGTCGGCATCGACCGCTTCATGAGCGAGGCCCGCGCCCTGACCAACTTCGCCGGCAACGCCGTGGCCACCGTGCTGATCGGTACCTGGACGAAGGAGATCGACAAGGAGCGGGTCAACCAGGTCCTCGCCGGTCAGCTGCCCTTCGACGAGAAGACGCTGCTGGACGACGGCCACGACGGCCCGGCCGAGGAGCACGTGGAGGTGCCCGAGCAGGGCGGCGAGAAGGCACTGGCGAAGGCCTGACGGCCGCGCCGCCCCCCGCGAGACTCCGGGCGGCTGGGTGTCCCCCCGTCGCTCAGCCGCCCGGTCCGCACGTCAAGAAGATCAATCGATTCCCCAGAAGATCAATCGCTTCTCCAAAGGATCGATCGCTGCTCAGAGGATCGATCGCTGCTGGAGAAGCGCTGCTCGAGAAGATCAGTCGTTCAGCTTCGCCACCAGCTCGGTGGCATCGGAGGCGGGCACGCCCGCCGCGGTCAGGATGGTGACCGCGGCGCAGCGGCCCGCCTCTTGCGCTGCCACGAGCCCGTCGTTCACCGCCTCCATCAGCGCGACCAGCATCTGCTCCTGCACGTACGCCAGGGCCGGCGCGGGCAGCGGTGAGGTGAAGACCCCCTGGTCGAGGCCGCGCCGGAGTACTCCGGTGGCGGCCTCCCGGACCGGGGCGAGCCGTTCCCGGATGCCCTGCATGGTGACCGTGCGCTGGGCGAGAGCGATCAGCAGCCGGTAGCGGTCGGCGAGCTCCCACACCGCCAGCACCGAGCGCGCCACCGCCTCCGCCGGGTCCCGCACGCCCGCACGGCCCGCCGCGTGCGCGCTCGACAGGGCTTCCACGGCCTCGTCGACGAGCGTGCTGATCAGCGCCTCGCGGCTCGGGAAGTGCCCGTACACCGTCCGCCGTACGACGCCCGCGGCCCGTGCGATCTGGTCCATGGACGCGTCGGGGTCGCGCAGCAGCTCGGCGAGGGCGACGTCGAGGATGCGGCGGCGGTTGGCATCGGCGCGGCTGGTACCCGTGGTCATGGACGTCATTGTGCCGTTGCTTCGATCCTCATTGGATTTCAGCATCCCGGTCGTCTCGGCCCGGAAGGTCCGTCTCTTCACCACAGCGTGAGGGCTTCGGCTTGAGTACGGTCTCTCGTTTCCTTCTGCCGCTGGTGCGGCAGTGCGCCGCACGGGCCGCGCCGCAGTGCGACCGAAGAGCACGCTCCTGTGCGGCGTTTCGGGTCCAGCGCGAACCGGAACGCCTGCACCACAAAGCCGGACCGCGGCTGAAACTTCTCACCCGGCGGCCTCGCCTGTCGCCACGGCCACCGCGCGGGCGGCACGGTTCTTCGCCGCCCGCCGCCCGCCGCCCGCCGCCCGTACAGGCGCGCACACATCGAGGTCAGTACTTCGGTGATGTCCCGCACCAAGTCGTCGGCGGTGTCGGCGGGGTCGAGGACGACCAGGCGCCGACCGGACGCCGACAGCACGGCCTCCAAGTGCTCGACACCGAACCGGGCGAGGCGGTCGCGGTGCTCGACCACGATCACGGCCGCGGCCGGGTCGGACAGGATCCTGTGCAGTTCGCGGCGGCGTCCGTTCAGTCCCGAGCCGACTTCGGTGACGACATCCGCGACCGGCAGACCGAGACCGGTGGCTCCCTGGACCACGCGGGCGACCTGCCGGTCAAGGTCCGGCTTCTGGTCAGCCGAGGAGACGCGGCAGTACGCCACAACTCGCCCGGACGCCTCCGCGGCGGGCTCGTCGACCAGCCCCGTCCCGGACGGCGTTTGGCGTACAGGGACCGGCATGCGGCCATCTTTCGCCCACGTCCACGCGGTCTGGTAGTGCACGCCGTTACGTGCCGCCCACTCGGAAAGCTTCACACGTTCACTGATGAATCCTGCGGTGGTTGGCAGCCCCTTCCCCATCGAGTTGCACAGTACTGTGCAACGGCGTAGATTGCACAGCGTTGTGTAAATGCACAGCTGTGTGCAAACAGCGAGGAAGGCAACCCCTGCCATGCGACTCGTCATGAACGAACCGGCCGAGAGGACGGACCGCCCCTACGCACGCCGCTGGTGGGCGCTCCTCGTGCTCTGCCTCAGCCTGCTGATCATCGTGATGGCCAACACCGCCCTCACCGTCGCCGCGCCCGACATGACCGAGGACCTCGGCCTGACCAGCGCCGACCTGCAGTGGGTGATCGACGGATACACCGTCCCCTACGCCGCGCTGATGCTGCTGCTCGGCGCGATAGGCGACAAGTACAGCCGCCGCGGCGCGCTCGTCCTCGGGCTGGTCGTGTTCGCGGGCGGCTCCGTCTTCGGCTACCTCGCCGACAGCTCCGCGACGGTCATCGCCGCACGGGCCGTGATGGGCGCCGGCGCCGCGATGATCATGCCCGCCACGCTGTCCCTGCTCGCCGCGACCTTCCCGCGCGCCGAACGCGCCAAGGCCATCACCCTGTGGACCGCCACGGCCGGACTCGCCATCGCGGCGGGACCGCTGGTCGCCGGCGCGCTGCTGGAGGACCACGGCTGGTCCTCGACGTTCCTCATCAACGTCCCCGTCGCGATCCTCGCCCTCTTCGGCGCCCTCGCCCTCGTACCGCCGTCGAAGGCCGCCGACCGCGGGCGCATCGACTACGGCGGCGGACTGCTGTCGGTGGTGTGGATCGCCGCGCTGGTCTACATGATCATCGAGGGGCCGCACTTCGGCTGGGGCGCCAAGGCCGTCACGGCGGCCGTCGTCGCCGGAGCCGGGCTTCTCGCCTTCGTCCTGTGGGAGCTGCGCCACCCGCGCCCGCTCCTCGACGTCCGCCGCTTCACCGACCGCGGCTTCGCCGGCTCCAACCTCGCCGTCGCCCTGTTCTTCCTTGCGGTCTTCGGCGCCTTCTACTACCTGACGCAGCACCTCCAGTTCGTCCTCGGCTACGACGCCCTGGACACGGGCCTGCGCATGCTGCCGCTGGCGGGCGCCGTGTTCGTCGGAGCGGCCCTCACCGGTCTCCTCACGCCCCGGGTCGGCATGAAGTGGACCGTCACGGCCGGCATGGTCGGCGGCACGGCGGCCCTGGCACTGCTCACCCAGGTCGGTTCGGATTCGTCGTACGGCGACTTCGTCGCGCCCCTGGTCGTCCTCGGCCTCTCGATCGGGCTCGCCCTCTCGCCCTGCACGGACGCCATCATGGGGGCGTTCCCGGAGTCGGAGCTGGGCGTCGGCGGCGCGGTGAACGACACGTCGCTGGAGCTCGGCGGTTCGCTGGGCATCGCCATCCTGGGCTCGCTGCTGGCCACGTCGTACTCCGGCCACCTCTCGGACGCCACGGCCGGCAGCAAGCTCCCCGCCGGCTCCCTGTCCACGGCCCAGGACTCCGTCGGCGCCGGGTACGCCGTCGCCCAGGGCATCGGCGACAAGGCCCGGCAGCTCGCCGAGCAGGCCGCGCACACCAGCGACCCCCAGCAGGCCGAGCGGCTTCGGGCGCAGGCCGAACAGCTCGGCGGAGGTGCCCGGCAGATGGCCGACGCGGTCGGGTCCGCGTTCTCCGACGCGGTCGCCCACACCAGCCTGATCGGGGCCGTGATCCTGGGCGTCGGCACAGTGGTGGTGGCGCTGCTGCTGCCCGGCAAGTCGAAGACGGTGGACGAGCCCGCCGCGGAGGACAAGGAACCGGAGTCGGCCGGGGCCCGCTGAGGCCTGTCGCGGACGTGGCGCCACCGCCGAAGGGCGGCAGGCGCCACGCGCGCGCCCGGCTCCAAGGGGTGCCCGTGAGGCGCGTCGCCCACCCGGAGGGTGCGCTCTGCTGCGGCGAGAAGGTGCGCCGGGGGCCGTCCGGCGCTTCCAGCGGCCCGGAGTGGTGTCGGCACCGCGCGGGCGCCCGGCAGCCCGCACACGCCGTGCCCGGCACGTATCCCCTGCGGGGCACCTGCACCGGGCCGTTCCGCAGGCTGTCCCCGTCGACGGCCAGGCGAGAACCGGCCGGGCGGCCTGGGCGGCCTCGTCCCGGTCGACGGCCCGGCCGAGCCGCCCCCCCCGGCGGGGCAGGCGGCCCTTCGTGGACACGGCCTAGGCGCGAACCGGCCCCGCCGCCTCGTCCAGCCGGGCCCTTTCCTCCGCCGTGAGCAGCAGGTCCGCCGCGGCCGCCGAGCCCCCGGCCGTCTCCGGACGGCTCGCCCCGGGAATCGGGACGACCGCCGGGGACCGGGCCAGCAGCCAGGCCAGCCCGACCTGTTGAGGACTGACGCCACGCTCCGCCGCCACCGCGTGGAAGGCGCCGAAGCGGCCGGCTCCCTCCGTGCGCGACGGCCCGTCCAGGGAGCTGCGGGCCAGCCCGCCCAGCGGGCTCCACGGCAGGAACGCCAACCCCAGTTCCGCGCACAGCCGCAGCTCCGGCTCGCTGTCCCGGACGGCGGGGGAGTACCGGTTCTGCACCGACACCAGCCGGTCGCCGAGGATCTCGCGCCCCTTGCGGATCTGGTCGGCGTCCACGTTGGACAGGCCCGCCAGCCGGATCGTGCCCGCGTCGAGCAGCTCGCGCAGCGCGCCAGCCGACTCCTCGAAGGGCACCGCGGGGTCGGGCTTGTGCAGCTGGTAGAGGCCGATCGCCTCCACTCCCAGCCGCTTGCGCGACGCCTCGGCGGCGGCCTTGAGGTGGCGTGGGGAGCCGTTGACCGTCCAGTCGCCGCCCGCCGGGCGGCCGCGGCCGCCCTTCGTCGCCACCAGGACGCCGGAGGTGTCGCCGCCGTAGGCGGCCAGCGCGCGGGCCACCAGACGTTCGTTGTGGCCGGGCTCCGCACCCGGCAGATGGTACGAGTCGGCCGTGTCCAGAAGGGTCACGCCCGCGTCGAGCGCGGCATGCACGGTGGCCAGGGCGCGCTCCTCGTCCGGCCGGCCCTCGATGGACAGCGGCATCGCGCCGAGCCCGACCGCGCTCACCCACAGCCCGCCGAGTCTGCGGTAGCGCATGTCAGTCGCCCTTCCCGAGCGTCTCGGCGACGGCCCGCGGCAGCCACTGCCGGGTGTCGCTGAAGGTGAACCCGAGCCGGGCGGCCCGGGCGTTGTCCATGCCGTAGGAGCGGCGGAAGGAGAACGGCGAGACCTCGCCGACCTCGATGGGCCGGAACTCGGTCCGGCCGCCGGGGACATGAGCGGCCACCGCCGCGCACAGCTCCTCGGTGCTCAGCGCCCCGGGGGAGGCGGCGTTCACCGGCCCGGTGAAGTCCTCGCCCGCCGTCCAGGCCAGGAAGCGGGCGATCTCCTCGACGTACACGTAGGTGGCCGGCCGGTTCGACGTCGGCACGGCGATCGGCTCGCCCGTGCGGATCCGCTCGGCGTAGTGGGCCAGCCTGCCCGTGAAGTCGTCGTCGCCGCCCAGCACATGGGCGACCCGCACCGCCGTGGACTCGAACTCCGGCCCGGCCGCGAGGACCGCCTCGGCCTGCCGCTTGCCCTCCCCGTAGTGGGCCTCCAGGAACGCGGGGTCGTCCCAGGGCTGATCCGGGTCGACGGTGACGGTGGACGGGTCGACGGCCTCCTCCCGTACGAGGGCGGGGGAGTCCTCGTACTCGTACACCTCGACCGTCGAGGTCAGCACATAGCGGCGGGTGCGGCCGGTGAAGACGCGGCGGGCGATCGCCGCCTGGCGCGGGGTGTAACAGACCTGGTCGACGACGACGTCGAAGACCCGGGAGCCGAGCGCGCCGGTCAGCGACCGCTCGTCGTCCCGGTCGGCGCGCAACTGCTCCACCCCGGCGGGCGGCGGGGAGGACCCCCGGTTCAGCACGGTGACACGGTGGCCTTCGGAGAGCAGCCGTGCGATCAGACGCTTTCCGACGTAACGGTTCCCGCCGATGACCAGGACGTTCAGGGCCTTTTCCATGTTCATAATTCTCCCGGCGTACATCCACGCTCTGAAGGGGGAACCATGGGAGTTCAGGCCGCCACGCCGAAAGAACCACGGCATCTACGCACCGCCGCCGACGAAACATCGGTGGCCTTCGACGCGCTGGACCGGCAGATCCTCCAACTGCTCCAGACCGACGGCCGGATCAAGCTCAGCGAGCTGGGCCGCCGGGTCAGGCTCAGCCCCGCGGCCGTCACCGAGCGGGTGCGACGGCTGGAGGCGGCGGGTGTGATCAGCGGCTACGGCGCCCACGTCGTGCCGGCCCGGCTCGGCTACGGCATCCAGGCGTTCATCCGCGTGAACCCGCACGGCGGCTACACCCTCAAGCACCCCAGGACCCTGGAGCTGATCGAGCGTCCCGAGATCACCGAGGTGCACCACGTGGTCGGGGAGGACTGCTGGATCCTCAAGGTCGCCGTCCGGGACACCGTCCATCTGGAGAACGTCCTGGAGGGCGTCTCCGCGCTCGGCCGCACCACGACGTCGATCGTGCTGACCTCCCCGGTGGAGCGGAAACCGCTGTTGCCTTGACGCGGGGGTCAAGGATTACGTTCGTGCGCATGCGAATCGGCGAGCTGGCCGCACGGGCCGGGACCACGACGCGGACGCTGCGGTACTACGAGTCGCGGGGGCTGCTGCCCGCGCGGCGCACCGGCAACGGCTACCGGGCCTATGACGAGAGCGATCTGCGGCTGCTCCGGCAGATCAGGACGCTGCAGGACTTCGGGTTCGACCTGGAGGAGACACGGCCCTTCGTGGAGTGTCTGCGGGCCGGGCACCCCGAGGGCGACTCGTGCCCGGCGTCGCTCGCGGTCTACCGGCGCAAGCTGGACGAACTCGACGCGCTGATCGGCCAGCTGACCGGCGTGCGGGACACCGTCGCGCGGCAGCTGGAGCGGGCCGAGCTGGCGCGCGCCGAGCTGGCCGCCGAGGCGGAGGTTCCGGGCGGTCCGGAGCCTGCTTGCGAGCTGGGAGGGGACCCATGGTGACAGGCGTGATGGATGTGACGGACGCGGACTTCGAGGCGGAGGTGATCGGGGCAGAGCTGCCGGTGCTGGTGGAGTTCACCGCCGACTGGTGCCCGCCGTGCCGGCAGATGGGCCCGGTCCTCAAGGCCCTCGCCTCCGAGGAGGGCGACCGGCTGAAGGTCGTGCAGCTGGACGTCGACTCCAATCCGGAGACCACCAACGCCTACAAGGTGCTCTCCATGCCGACCTTCATGGTGTTCCGCGGCGGGGAGCCCGTGAAGGCGATGGTGGGCGCGCGGGCCAAGCGGCGACTGCTCCAGGAGCTGGCCGACGTGCTGTGACCGGACGCGCCCGGAACGAGGAAATCCCCCGAGCAATTGCGCTCGGGGGATTTCCTTGCGTATATTTGTTTGTTCGTGACTTCAAGTCGATTGACGTCACAGTGAAGTTCAGTGAGCACAGTATATCCGGGCGGGAGTGGAATTGTCAAACACCGAATTTCCGGACGATGAATTGCGACAGGAACAGGAATTCATCGACGGGTTGTACGCGCGTGTGGACGCGCTGCGCGGCGTCGCCGAGACCTCCGTCACGGACGCGCTCGCGCAGGGCAACACCCCCATGCAGGCCAGACTCGAGCGGGACATCCTCGTGGCCGAGCGCTCCGGGCTGCTCGCCGCGCTGAACGCGGTGGACGGCTCCCTGTGCTTCGGCCGGATCGACCTCACCTCGGGCGTCACCCACCGCATCGGCCGCATCGGCCTGCGCACCGACGACGCCGAGCGCACCCCCGTCCTGATCGACTGGCGCGCCGATGTCGCCCGCCCCTTCTACCTGGCCACCGGCCACACCCCGATGGGCCTCAGGCGCCGGCGGCACATCGCCACCGACGGCCGCGAGGTCACCCACCTGCACGACGAGATCCTCGACCTCGGCGACCAGACCCGCACCGGCCACGAGGACCCCACCGGCGACGCCGTACTGCTCGCCGCCCTCAACTCCGCGCGCACCGGCCGCATGAGCGACATCGTGCAGACCATCCAGGCCGACCAGGACCGCATCATCCGCGCCCCGCACCGCGGCGTCATGGTGGTGGAGGGCGGCCCGGGCACCGGCAAGACGGCCGTCGCCCTGCACCGCGCCGCCTACCTGCTCTACGAGCACCGGGAACTGCTCGCCAAGCGGGCCGTGCTGATCGTCGGGCCCAACCCGGCGTTCCTCGGCTACATCGGTGAGGTGCTGCCCTCCCTCGGCGAGACGGGGGTGCTCCTCGCGACCGTGGGCGAGCTGTTCCCCGGGGTGAAGGCGACCGCGACCGACACGCCCGGGGCAGCCGCCGTGAAGGGCCGTGCGGAGATGGCCGAGGTGCTCGCCGAGGTCGTGCGCAGCCGGCAGGGCCTGCCCGACCCGGTGATCGCCATCGAGCACGACCGCGAGGTCCTCATGCTCGACGACGGTCTGGTCAACGTCGCCCGCGAACGCGCCCGTGCCGCGAAGCTGCCCCACAACGCCGCCCGCGAGCACTTCGAGGGCCACATCCTCAACGCCCTGACCGACCTGTACGCCGAGCGGATCGGCACCGACCCCTTCGACGGGTCCAGCATGCTCGACCCCAGCGACATCACCCAGATCCGCGACGACCTCGCCGAGAACCCCGAAGTCTGGTCGGCCATCGAGCAGCTGTGGCCGCTGCTGACCCCGCAGCGGCTCGTCGCGGACTTCCTCGCCGCGCCGGAGGAGTTCCTGCCCGCCGAGGACGCCGACGCCGTACGCCGCCCCGTGACCCGGCGCTGGACGGTCGCGGACGTGCCGCTGCTCGACGAGGCCGCCGAACTCCTCGGCGACGACGACCGGCTCGCCCGCGAGCGCGCCCAGCGCGAGCGGGAGCGGCAGATCGCCTACGCCCAGGGCGTGCTGGACGTGTCGTACGCGTCCCGGACCTACGAGTTCGAGGACAAGGAGGAGGACGACCCCGAGAGCTCCGAGGTGCTGTCCGCGCACGACATCATCGACGCCGAGCGCTTCGCCGAGCGGCACGAGGAGGACGACCACCGCAGCGCCGCCGAGCGCGCGGCCGCCGACCGCACCTGGGCGTTCGGGCACATCATCGTCGACGAGGCGCAGGAGCTGTCGCCCATGGCGTGGCGGTTGCTGATGCGGCGCAGCCCCACCCGCTCGATGACCCTGGTCGGCGACCCGGCACAGACCGCGGAGGCGGCCGGGGTCGGCTCCTGGTCGGGCATCCTCTCCCCGTACGTCGAGGACCGCTGGGAGCACACCCGGCTGGGCGTCAACTACCGCACCCCGGCCGAGATCATGGACGTCGCGGCGGCCGTGGTCCGCGCCGAGGACCCGGAGTTCGAGCCGCCCAGCTCGGTCCGTTCCACGGGCGTACGCCCCTGGGCGCATGCCACCGACGACCTCCCGGGCGCCGTGGCCAAGGCGGTCGGGGAGCTCACCCCGGCCGAAGGCAGGCTCGCGGTGATCGCGCCGCGCGACCTCCACCGCTCCCTCGCGGCCCGGCTGGACGGTGTCACGGCGGGCGCCGAACCCGACCTCACACAGACGGTGGTCCTGCTCGACCCGCGCCAGGCCAAGGGCCTGGAGTTCGACTCCGTCCTCGTGGTCGAACCCGGCCGGTACGGCACCAGCGACCTGTACGTGGCGCTGACCCGGGCCACCCAGCGGCTGGGCGTGCTGCACACCGGGGAACTGCCGAAGTCCCTGACGGAGGCCTTCGGGTAGCGGAGTGGCCCCGTACCCGCCCGCTGACGGCCGGGTGCGGGGCCGTCTACCGCAGAAGCGCCTTCGGATCCCGCAGGGCGTGCCACAGTCCGGTCGCGAGCGGTACGACCGTCATGGCGAAGAACACCCAGAACAGGAACTCGGCTCCGGGCGTGAGCTCGTAGACGGTGCCGTCCTCCCACTCGCAGTAGGCCCGCGGCGGAAACGCCGTGGAGACTCCCGTCACCTTTCCGCTCCCGATGACGCCTTCCTGAGAGGGCTCCCCGGGGCAGGGAGCGGTCTCCGGGAACAGGCCGGCATCGTCCGCCACCATGATGAACACCCAGGTGAGGGCGGTGAGCGGCATCGACCAGAAGACCGAGGTCTTCACCCACAGCGGCAGCAGGGGATGCGCCAGCAGCCCGCACAGCGCGACCCAGCCGACCACCAGCCCGGCGAAGACGGGAAGCAGCGTCACGGCGTCACGGCCGCCTTCCGGGCGCGCAGCTCGCTCGCGTAGCCCGCGCCGATGGCGAGCAGGGCGGCGGACAGGGCGAGTGAGGCGCTCGCCCCGTTCATCCACCCATAGCCGGAATCAGCGGAGTATACGGAGCCGTCGTCTCGGACGCAGTCGAAGCGGAGTGGCAGGTACGAGGACCGGTGGTGGCTCAGGCCCTCGATCGTGGCCGGGTCGAAGCCGTCGCGGCAGGCCGGAGCCGGGACCGAGTTCGCCCCGTCGTTGAAGCCGGACTCCGACGCCAGGACGGCGAAGAACCCCATCGCGTACACGGCCGCGGCCGCCCACCCGGCCGTCGCCGCCGCACGGCGCATCAGATGCGCCGGCCACGGCTCGGGCCGGCCGGGAAGCGCCATCGCGACGACCCCCGCCCCGGCCACGAGCGCGCCGACGGCACAGGCCATCGAGACTCCCAAGCCCATCAGCACGGCCGGCCCCGCGGGGTGGTGGCATCCATGCGGCAACCCCACCAGGGCCGGCCCGGACGGGCCGTGACGGAAGCCACTCCTCCGGTCACAGCCCTGTCACAGGCGGCCCGGGCCTCCTACGCCGGCCGCAGCCACACCGTCGCCAGGGGCGGCAGGGTCAGTCGGATGCTGGCCGGGCGGCCGTGCCAGGCCAGGGGTTCCGGTTTGACCGGGTCGGGGTTGGTGACGTCGCTGCCGCCGTAGCGGGCCGCGTCGGTATTGACGGCCTCGTGCCAGGCGGGGACGTCATCGGGGACGCCCAGGCGGTAGTCCGGGCGGGTCACCGGCGCGAAGTTGGACACCGCCAGCACCGGGACGCCCTCCGGGTCCAGCCGCAGGAACGCGAGGACGTTGTCGTCGGCGGCGTCCCCGACGATCCACTCGAAACCGGCCGGGTCCGTGTCCAGGCGCCACAGCGCCGGGGTCGCACGGTAGACGGTGTTCAGGTCGCGGACCAGGTCGCGCACGCCCCGGTGGTCGGGCTCGGCCCCGTAGCCCGGCTCCAGCAGCCACCAGTCGGGGCCGTGCGCCTCGGACCACTCGGCGCCCTGTGCGAACTCCTGGCCCATGAACAGCAGTTGCTTGCCCGGGTGGGCCCACATGAAGCCGAGGTAGGACCGGACCCCGGCGCGCTGCTGCCACCAGTCGCCCGGCATCTTCGACACCAGGGAGCCCTTGCCGTGCACGACCTCGTCGTGGGAGATCGGCAGGACGTAGTTCTCGCTGTAGGCGTACACCATCGAGAACGTCATCTCGTGGTGGTGGTACTTGCGGTGCACCGGCTCGTGGCTCATGTACTGCAACGTGTCGTGCATCCAGCCCATGTTCCACTTCAGCCCGAACCCGAGCCCGCCGAAGCCGCTCGGGCCCTTGTGGTGGGTGGCGCGGGTGACGCCGTCCCAGGCGGTGGACTCCTCGGCGATCGTGACCACGCCGGGCACCCTGCGGTACACCGTCGCGTTCATCTCCTGCAGGAACGCCACCGCGTCCAGGTTCTCCCGGCCGCCGTGCTCGTTGGGCGTCCACTGGCCCGGCTCACGCGAATAGTCCAGGTAGAGCATCGAGGCGACGGCGTCGACCCGCAGGCCGTCGATGTGGAACTCCTCGCACCAGTACACGGCGTTCGCGACGAGGAAGTTGCGCACCTCGTTGCGCCCGAAGTCGAACTCCAGCGTGCCCCAGTCGGGGTGCGCGGCCCGCAGCGGATCCTCGTGCTCGTACACGGGCCGGCCGTCGAACTCGGCCAGCGCCCAGTCGTCGCGCGGGAAGTGCGCCGGCACCCAGTCCATGAGGACGCCGATACCGGCCTGGTGCAGCGCGTCGACCAGGTACCGGAAGTCGTCGGGCGTCCCCAGCCGGGCCGTCGGCGCGTAGAAGCCGGTCACCTGATAACCCCAGGAGCCGCCGAACGGATGCTCCGCGACCGGCATCAGCTCCACGTGCGTGAAGCCCAGGTTCCGCACATACCGGGGGAGCTGCTCGGCGAGCTGGCGGTACGTCAGTCCGGGTCGCCAGGACGCCAGATGCACCTCGTACACCGAGAACGGCGCCTCGTGCGCCGGGGCCTCGGCGCGCCGCGCCAGCCACTCGGCGTCGCCCCACTCGTACTCCGAGGACGTGATGACCGACGACGTCGCGGGCGGCACCTCCGTGCGGCGGGCCAGCGGGTCGGCGCGCATCGTCTTCGAACCGTCGGGCCGGGTGATCTCGAACTTGTACAGCTCGCCCTCGCCGACGTCCGGCAGGAACAGCTCCCACACCCCGGACGAGCCCAGCGACCGCATGACGTGCCCGGTGCCGTCCCAGAAGTTGAAGGTGCCGGCCACGCGCACACCGCGCGCGTTCGGCGCCCACACCGCGAACCGGGTGCCGGTCACGCCCTCGTGGGTCATCGGGTGCGCGCCCAGCGCCGTCCACAGCTCCTCGTGCCGGCCCTCGCCGATCAGATGCAGGTCGAGGTCACCCAGCGTGGGCAGGAAGCGGTAGGCGTCCTCGGTCTCCAGGACCGTCCCCTCGTACTGCACGACCAGCCGGTACGCCGGGACCTCCCGCAGCGGCAGCACGCCGGAGAAGAACCCCTCCCCGTCGTCGTGCAGCTCGGCTCGCAGCTCCCCGGCGACGACGGTGACCGACAGGGCGTACGGCCGGAACGCCCGGAAGGCGACGCCGCCGGGCACGGGGTGCGCGCCGAGCACGGAGTGCGGGGCGTGGTGGGTTCCGGCGAGCAGCCGGTCCCGGTCCACCGCGCCGACGGCGGGCGAGACGGCGACCTCCATCTCCGGCGGAACGGCCTGGGCGGCGGCAGCGGTCTTCCCGGCGGGGGCCTTCCGGGCCGGGGCCTTCTTGACCGCACCTTTCTTCGCGACGGCCTTCTTCGCGGGGTCCTTGGCGGCGGTGCTCCTGGTGGTCGTGGCCTTCTGGGCGGGGGACTTCGTGGCGGTGCTCTTGGCGGCGGTGGCCTTCTTCGCGGCCGACTTCGCAGCCGTGGACTTGGCCGCAGTGGACTTCGCGGCCGTGGTCTTGGCCGCTGTGGTCTTCACGGCCGCGGTCTTCGTGGCAGTGGTCTTGGCAGCCGTCGCCTTGACCGTCGTGGCCTTCTTGGCGGCCGTTTTCTTCACGGCCGTCTTCTTCGCGGTGGTCTTCTTCACCGCGGCCTCGGCCGCGGGTTGCTCGACCGCCGCCTTCTTGGTGGCCGTCTTCTTCGTCGCCGCCTTCTTGGCCACGGTCTTGCCGACGGTGGTCCTGCCTGCGGCGGCCTTCTTGGCGGTCGTCTTCGCGGGGGCCGCCTTCTTCGCCGCTGCCTGTTTGGGCACCGCCGTCTTCTTCGCGGCGCTCTTCTGCTGGGCGGCCGTGGGCTGCTCGGGGATCTTCTCCCCGGCGGTCCCCTTGGGACGCGAACCGCTGGACTCAGGGCGGGGGGTCACGGGCGGAGCCTCCAGGGCGAGGGTGGGTCGGTCAGGTCAGGTGGCCGGTCGAGGCGAGCCGGTCTATGGCGGCCAGGGGCACCGGCAGCCAGTCGGGGCGGTGCCTGGCCTCGTACACCACCTCGTAGATCGCCTTGTCGGTCTCGTACGCGCGCAGCAGCACCGGGTCGGTGCGCGGGTCGCGGCCGGAGGCCTCCGCGTAGCCGGAGCAGTACGCGGCGCGGCAGGTCTCGGCCCAGTCCGGCTGGGGAGGATCGGCCGAGCGTGCCGCGTAGTCGAAGGACCGCAGCATGCCGGCGACGTCCCGCACGGCCGGCTGCGGCATGCGCCGCTCGGCCAGCGGCCGGGCCGGCTCGCCCTCGAAGTCGATCAGCCACCACTCGCCGGACGGCGAGCGCAGGCACTGCCCGAGGTGCAGATCGCCGTGCACCCGCTGCGCGGTCCAGGCGCGGCCCTCGGCGGCCAGATCGCCCAGCGCCGTGAACGCCGACCGCAGCCCACCGGCGTACGGCCGCAGCGCGGGCACCGCCTGGACGGCCGCGTCCAGCCGCTCGATCATGCCGTCGACCATGAGCTGGAGCTGCATGTGACCGAGCGTGACGGTCGGCAACGCCCGGGCCAGCGCGGTGTGCACTTCTGCGGTGGCCCGCCCCAGTGCCCGCGCCTCGGCGGCGAAGTCCTCGCCCTTGGCCAGCTCGCGCAGCGCCAGCTCCCAGCCGTCGGAGGCGCCCTGCAGGAACGGCTGGAGCACCCCCAGGACGTACGGCTGGCCGGCCGGGTCCATGGGGCTCGCCGAGACGACCGGGTCCGCCGTGGGGGAGATGTCCGCGACCATCCAGGCCGTCGGCGCGGGCACCCGGGGGCAGCCCTCGCGGGCCAGCGCGAGCGGCAGCTCCAGATCGGGGTTGACCCCGGGCACGATCCGGCGAAGCAGCTTCAGGATGAACGTATCTCCGTAGACGATCGACGAGTTGGACTGCTCGGCGGTCACCACACGCGGCACCAGCCCGGAGCGGATGTCCTGCCCGGGGTCCCGTTCGAAGCGGAGCCTGCCGACCCGGGCGCGGGTGCGCAGCGCCTCCAGGAGCAGCTCGGCGGGCCTGGTGTCGTGCAGTGCGTCGTAGACGGTCCGGCCGGCCAGCGGCCCCGTCGGCACATGTCCGATCAGCGCGGGCGCCAGCCGAGGCGGCAGCGCCTCGCGCACGCCTATCAGCAGCTGGTAGCAGTCACCGGGGTGGCCGGGCGCCCCGTGGGAGGGCACGACGGGCTGATGGGCGCGGACGAGCAGGTGGTACAGGCCCAGCTTGGACGTGGCCGGGAGCAGTTCGGTGGCCTCGACCAGCGTGAACCCGGTGACCGGTCGTCCCTTGCCCGCGAACCAGCGCTGCCGCGGCAGCCACTCCCGCAGCAGCGGATCCAGGGATGCGAGAAGGCCGGGCGGGGCGGTGACGGTGCGTGTGACGGCTTCCGACATGGCGTCGCGTCCTTTCACCCGTTTGTGGTGCGCCTCCGGCGCCTGCGGCCGGCCCCGGACGGCGCCCCTCCGGCTCACGCGGGTGGGCGGGGTGTTACTGATGCGTGCCCCGGGCGGGGCGGGGGAAACGCCCCGCCGCCGGGGTTTGCGGCCCGCTCCGCGGATCAGGCCTCAACAGGCCTTTTCAGGCCTCACATGGTCTCCCTGCGGAGCCTGAACCAGTAGAACCCGTGGCCCCCGAGGGTCAGCAGGTACGGCAGCTCGCCGATCGCCGGGAAGCGGACCCCGCCGAACAGCTCCACCGGGTGCCGTCCCTCGAAGGCGCTCAGATCCAGCTCCGTGGGCTGCGCGAAGCGCGAGAAGTTGTTGACGCACAGCACCAGGTCGTCCTCGTACTCCCGCAGGAACGCCAGCACGGCGGGGTTCGTCGACGGCAGCTCGGTGTACGAGCCGAGCCCGAAGGCGGGGTTCTGCTTGCGGATCTCGATCATGCGGCGGGTCCAGTGCAGCAGCGACGACGGCGAGGCCATGGACGCCTCGACGCTCGTGACCTGGTAGCCGTAGACCGGGTCCATGATCGTGGGCAGGAACAGCCGCCCCGGATCACACGAGGAGAACCCCGCGTTGCGGTCGGGCGTCCACTGCATCGGCGTGCGCACCGCGTCGCGGTCGCCGAGCCAGATGTTGTCGCCCATGCCGATCTCGTCGCCGTAGTACAGGATCGGCGAGCCCGGCAGCGACAGCAGCAGGGCCGTGAACAGCTCGATCTGGTTGCGGTCGTTGTCCAGCAGGGGGGCGAGCCGCCTGCGGATGCCGATGTTGGCACGCATGCGGGGGTCTTTGGCGTACTCGGCCCACATGTAGTCGCGCTCTTCGTCGGTGACCATCTCGAGCGTCAGCTCGTCGTGGTTGCGCAGGAAGATGCCCCACTGGCAGCCGGACGGGATGGCCGGGGTCTTGGCGAGGATCTCGGAGACCGGGTAGCGGGACTCCCTGCGGACCGCCATGAAGATCCGCGGCATGACCGGGAAGTGGAACGCCATGTGGCACTCGTCGCCGCCGGCGGCGTAGTCGCCGAAGTAGTCGACGACGTCCTCCGGCCACTGGTTGGCCTCCGCCAGCACCACCGTGTCCGGGTACTGCGCGTCGATCTCCTTGCGCACCCGCTTCAGGAAGTCGTGCGTCTCCGGGAGGTTCTCGCAGTTCGTGCCCTCCTGCTGGTACAGGTACGGCACCGCGTCCAGCCGGAACCCGTCGATGCCCAGGTCCAGCCAGAACTTCAGCGCGGAGATCATCTCCTCCTGCACGGCCGGGTTCTCGTAGTTGAGGTCCGGCTGGTGGGAGAAGAAGCGATGCCAGTAGTACTGCTTGCGGACCGGGTCGTAGGTCCAGTTGGAGGCCTCGGTGTCGACGAAGATGATCCGCGCGTCCTGGAACTGCTTGTCGTCGTCGGCCCACACGTAGTAGTCGCCGTAGGGCCCGTCGGGGTCTTTGCGCGACTCCTGGAACCACGGGTGCTGGTCGCTGGTGTGGTTCATGACGAAGTCGATGATCACGCGCATGCCGCGCTGGTGGGCGGCGTCGACGAACTCCACGAAGTCGGCCAGGTCGCCGAACTCCGGCAGCACGGCCGTGTAGTCGGAGACGTCGTAGCCGCCGTCGCGCAGCGGGGACTTGAAGAACGGTGGCAGCCACAGACAGTCGACGCCGAGCCACTGGAGGTAGTCGAGCTTGGACGTGAGGCCCTTGAGGTCGCCGACGCCGTCGCCGTTGCTGTCCTGGAACGAGCGGACGAGCACCTCGTAGAAGACGGCGCGTTTGAACCAGTCGGGATCCCTGTCCCGCGCGGGAGTGTCCTCGAAGGTGTCCGGAACGGGTTCGTTGACGATCATGTTGTGGGTGACCCTCCGATCTCCGGGGTGGACGGTCGCAGGACCGAGAAGACGTGCGCGGGCCTGTGGCCCGGTTCGAGGCGCACATAGTTGGCCCTGCCCCAGTGGTAGGTCTCGCCGGTGAGCTCGTCGCGCACCGGCACCGACTCGTGCCAGTCCAGGCCGAGTTGCGGCATGTCCAACGAGACCGTGGCCTCCTGGGTGTGGTGGGGGTCGAGGTTGGCGACCACCAGAACCGTGTTCGAACCCTTCCGCTTCGAGTAGGCGATCACCGCTTCCTGGTCGGCGTTGTGGAAATGGATGTCACGCAGTTGCTGGAGGGCCGGGTTCTGCCGCCGGATGGTGTTGAGCCGGGTCAGCAGCGGGGTGAGGGTGCGGCCCTCGCGTTCGGCGGTGGTCCAGTCGCGGTGCCTGAGCTGGTACTTCTCCGAGTCCAGGTACTCCTCGCCGCCTTCTTTCAGCGGGGTGTTCTCACACAGCTCGTAGCCGGAGTAGATGCCCCAGGTGGGCGAGAGGGTCGCCGCGAGCACGGCCCGGACCTCGAAGGCGGGCCGGCCGCCGTGCTGGAGGTAGGCGTGCAGGATGTCGGGGGTGTTGGCGAAGAAGTTCGGCCGCATGTAGGACGCGGCCTCACCGGAGAGTTCGGTGAGGTACTCGGTCAGCTCCTGCTTGGTGTTGCGCCAGGTGAAGTACGTGTACGACTGCTGGAAACCGATCTGGGCCAGGGTGTGCATCATCGCCGGCCGCGTGAACGCCTCGGCCAGGAAGATCACATCGGGGTCGGTGCGGTTGACCTCCCCGATGACCCGCTCCCAGAAGACGACCGGCTTGGTGTGCGGGTTGTCCACCCGGAAGATCCGCACCCCCACGTCCATCCAGTGCCGCAGCACCCGCACCGTCTCGGCGATCAGGCCGTCCATGTCGGTGTCGAAGGCGATGGGGTAGATGTCCTGGTACTTCTTCGGCGGGTTCTCCGCATAGGCGATGGTGCCGTCCGGGCGGTGGTGGAACCACTCCGGGTGCTTGTGCACCCAGGGGTGGTCCGGGGAGCACTGCAACGCGAAGTCCAGGGCCACTTCCATGCCCAGCTGACGTGCCCGCTGAACGAACCAGGCGAAGTCCTCCAGCGTGCCCAGATCCGGGTGGACGGCGTCGTGGCCGCCCTCGGGCGAGCCGATCGCCCAGGGCACGCCGACGTCGTCCGGGCCGGGGGAGAGGGTGTTGTTCTTGCCCTTGCGGAAGGTGGTGCCGATGGGGTGGATCGGCGGCAGGTAGACCACGTCGAAGCCCATCGCGGCGATCGCCGGCAGCCGTCGCGCGGCGGTGCGGAACGTGCCGTGGGGCTGCTGCGCGGTGCCCTCCGAACGCGGGAAGAACTCGTACCAGGAGCCGTACAGGGCCCGCTCCCGCTCCACCAGCAGGGGCAGCGGCTCGCTGCTGGTGACCAGATCCCGCAGCGGATGCCGGTCCAGGACCTCGTCCACCTCCGGCGTCAGCGCCGCCGCCAGACGAGCCGCCGCGGGGCGGCCCTCGTCCCGCAGGGCGTCGACGGCGGTGAGGATCACGTCGCGCAGTCCCTCCTCCTCGGGCACACCGGCGGCCGCCCGCTCGTACAGACGCGCGCCCTCCTCCAGGACGACGTCCGTGTCCATGCCCGCCGGGATCTTGATCTCGGCGTGGTGGCGCCAGGTACCGACCGGGTCCCCCCATGCCTCGACGGTGAACGTCCACAGGCCGGGTTCCCCGGCGGTGACCGTGGCGCCCCATCGGTCCGTCCCCGGGGCCAGCTCCCGCAGGGGCGTCCACGGGCCGGGCCGGCCCTCGGGGTCCTTCAGGACGACATTGGCGGCCACCGCGTCGTGCCCCTCCCGGAACACGGTCGCCGAGATATCGAAGGTCTCGCCGGTGACGGCCTTCGCCGGCCGCCGTCCGTGCTGGACCACCGGGCGGACGTCCAGCACGGGTATGCGCCCGACGGCGGTCGTGGCGATCACGGGTGGTGGTGGCGGGGCCGGCGGACCGGCCTCGGCCGGGCGCGCGGGGCGTGCTTCGCCGCCGGGTGCGCGCGCCCCGGTGGTGCGGCGGTTGGGGGGTGCTGGCGAATGGTGCTTGGCGGGCATGACCGCTCCTGTCCGCGTCAACGTGGGTAGGCGGATGTCTGTGGGGAGGTGGGTCCTGCGTGGTGCTCCTGAGAGGGGTACCCGCAGGAGCCTTCCCACCCTATTCGGGTGGGCAATCCGGCACTTTGTTAACTACTCACGCGTATGTCGACACACAAGACCGGCCTCGTCCGCGACGGACGAGGCCGGCCCCCTGGCGTGGCTGCTCCTTCGCCCTACCCGCGCGGCACCCGCAGTAATTTGTCCGGCGAACCTGTGCCCCGGCCGGAGACCTTCCCGGTCGCCGCTCCGGCGGTCAAAGCCCTCCCGACCTGGGCCGGAGTCGATTTCGGATGATCATCCAGATAGAGCGCGGCCGCGCCCGCGGCGTGCGGAGCCGCCATCGAGGTACCCGAATAGATGGCCCGCGCGGTGTCGCTCGCGGCGGAGGCCGAGGTGATGCCGACGCCCGGGGCGAACAGATCGAGCGCCGGACCGTGGTTGGAGAAGGCCGGTTTTGCATCCTTGCGGTCGGTCGCGCCGACCGTGACGGCCTGCTTGACGCTCCCCGGGGAGTACAGGCCGGCCGGCCTGCCGTCGTTGCCCGCGGCGACCGTGTAGGTGACGCCGGAGGCGATGGACGCCCGCACGGCGGCGTCCAGGCGGTCGTTGCGCGGGCCGCCCAGGCTGAGGTTGGCGACCGCGGGCTTCTTCGCGTGCCGGGTCACCCAGTCGATCCCGGCGATCACCCGGGCCGTGGTGCCCCCGCCCGCGGCGTCGAGGACACGCACCGAGACGATCCGGGCCTTCTTGGCGACGCCGTGGGACGTCCCCGCCGCCGTGCCGGCGACGTGTGTGCCGTGGCCGTTGGCGTCCGCGGCGACCCTGTCGTCCCCGACGAAGTCCCAGCCGTGACCCGCCCGGCCGCCGAAGTCCTCGTGGGTGGTCCGGACGCCGGTGTCGATCACGTACACCGTCACCCCCGCGCCGGCCGACCGGGGCCAGGTGTAGCTCCGGTCCAGCGGCGGCTTCGGCTGGTCCACGCGGTCCAGCCCCCAGGACGGCGGGTTCTCCTGGGTGCCGTCGAGCCGCACGCGCGTGTCCTGGACGACCGAGGCGACCCGCGGGTCGGCGGCCAGCCGCCCGGCCCGTCTCTCGTCCGCCCGGACCGCGTAGCCGTTCAGGACCGTGCCGTAGGTGTGGCTGATCTCCACCCCGTACGCTCCGGCGAGGCCCTGTCCGGCCGCCGACCGGGCCTCCGTGCCCTCCTTCAGCGTCACCAGGTAACTTCCGTGCACGGAGCCGGGTGATCCGGCGCCGAGTATCCGCCCCTCCGGTACGGCGTGCGCGGGCAGGGTGATGGCCGAGAACGCCGCGGCACAGACCGCCGCCACCAGGCCCCCCGTCCGGCGCAGCTGCCGCTCGCGCGTCCGAGTCATGGTCCGAGTTCCCCTCCTCGACTCGGCGCACGGCTGCCGCGCGCCGCCGCGAGCGGCGAGCGCGGACCGGTACGCCAGAGGCAGCCTCTCGTGACGCGTGAAGCACCACAAGGACGCCTATGGGGGCGGAATCGGCCATATCCGCGGATGGTGCTGTTCAGGCCGATCGGGGGTCGGGTGGCGGAGCCTCAGCGGCGGAGGCACCGACGCCGGTACTGTCGTAGGAGACGTCGTCGAAGCCCTGCGAAATCCAGCGAACGCGCCGAGGTGGAACCCGTGAAGGCGATCCGTCGATTCACCGTCCGACCCGTTCTCCCCGACCCCCTCAGGCCCCTCAGCGATCTGGCCCGTAACCTGCGCTGGTCGTGGCACGCGGAGACCCGTGACCTGTTCCGGTCCGTCGACCCCGAGCGGTGGGCCGCCTCGGGCGGCGACCCCGTCCGGCTGCTCGGCAGCGTGCCGCCGGCGCGGCTGGCGGAGCTGGCCGGGGACGGCCCGTTCCTGCGCCGCCTCGCCGCGGTCGCGGGCGATCTGCACGACTACACGACCGGCGAGCGCTGGTACCAGACCCAGCCCGAGGAACTGCCCGCGGCGATCGCCTACTTCTCACCCGAGTTCGGCATCACGGCCGCCCTGCCCCAGTACTCCGGCGGCCTCGGCATCCTGGCCGGCGACCACCTCAAGGCGGCCAGCGACCTCGGTGTCCCGCTGATCGGCGTCGGCCTGCTCTACCGGCACGGCTACTTCCGTCAGACCCTGTCCCGGGACGGCTGGCAGCAGGAGCACTACCCCGTCCTCGACCCGAACGAGCTGCCCGTCGTCCAGCTCGAGGAGCCCGACGGCACCCCCGCCCAGGTCGCCCTCGCCCTGCCCGGCGGCAAGCAGCTGCACGCCCGGATCTGGCTGGCGCAGGTCGGCCGGGTCCCGCTGCTGATGCTGGACTCCGACGTCGAGGAGAACGACCTGGGCGAGCGCGGCGTGACCGACCGGCTCTACGGCGGCGGCAGCGAGCACCGGCTGCTCCAGGAGATGCTCCTCGGCATAGGAGGTGTCCGGGCGGTACGGACGTACTGCCGGCTGACCGGTCACCCCGCGCCGGAGGTGTTCCACACCAACGAGGGACACGCTGGGTTCCTCGGCCTGGAGCGCATCGCCGAACTGTGCGCCGAAGGACTGGACTTCGGCTCCGCGCTGGAGTCGGTCCGCGCCGGGACCGTGTTCACCACCCACACCCCCGTCCCGGCCGGCATCGACCGCTTCGACCGGGAGCTGGTAGCCCGCCACTTCGGCCCCGACGCCGAGCTGCCCCGCATCGACGTCGACCGCATCCTGCGGCTCGGCATGGAGAGCTACCCCGGCGGGGAGCCCAACCTGTTCAACATGGCCGTGATGGGCCTGCGCTTGGCCCAGCGCGCCAACGGGGTCTCCCTGCTGCACGGCAACGTCAGCCGCGAGATGTTCTCCGGCCTGTGGCCCGGCTTCGACGCCGACGAGGTGCCGATCACCTCCGTGACCAACGGGGTGCACGCCCCCACCTGGGTCGCCCCCGAGGTGTTCCGGCTCGGCGCCCGGCAGATCGGCGCCCAGCGCGCCGAGGACGCGCTGACCGTCGGCGGCTCGGACCGCTGGGACGCGGTGGCCGACATCCCCGACCAGGACATCTTCGAGCTGCGGCGGGTGCTGCGCGAGCAGCTCGTGACCGAGGTGCGGGAGCGTCTGCGGGCCTCCTGGCGACAGCGCGGCGCCCATACGGCCGAGCTGGGCTGGATCGACGGCGTGCTCGACCCGGACGTCCTGACCATCGGCTTCGCCCGGCGCGTCCCGTCGTACAAGCGCCTGACGCTGATGCTGCGCGACCGGGACCGGCTGATGGACCTGCTGCTGCACCCCGAGCGGCCGGTCCAGATCGTCGTGGCGGGCAAGGCGCACCCGGCGGACGACGGCGGGAAGCGGCTGATCCAGGAGCTGGTGCGGTTCGCGGACGACCCGCGGGTGCGGCACCGGATCGTGTTCCTGCCGGACTACGGCATGGCGATGGCGCAGAAGCTGTACCCCGGCTGCGACATCTGGCTGAACAACCCGCTCAGGCCTCTGGAGGCCTGCGGCACCTCCGGCATGAAGGCGGCGCTCAACGGCTGTCTGAATCTGTCCGTCCTCGACGGCTGGTGGGACGAGTGGTTCCAGCCCGACTTCGGCTGGTCCATCCCCACGGCCGACGGTGCCGGGACCGACCCGGACCACCGCGACGACATAGAGGCCACGGCGCTGTACGACCTGCTGGAGCAGCGGGTGACGCCCCGCTTCTACGAGCGCGGGCGCAGCGGGCTGCCCGACCGGTGGATCGAGATGGTCCGGCACACGCTGAGCCTGCTCGGGCCGAAGGTGCTGGCGGGGCGGATGGTCCGCGAGTACGTGGAGCGGCTCTACGCGCCCGCCGCTCTCTCCCACCGGTCCATGGGCCCGGACACGGCACGCGGGCTCGCCGAGTGGAAGGGGCGGGTACGGGCGGCGTGGCCGGGGGTCACGGTCGACCATGTGGAGACGTCCGCGTCCGAAGCTCTGGCCGAGCTCGGTACGACCCTGGGGCTTCGGGTGCGGGTCGGGCTCGGTGACCTCGGGCCGGATGACGTGGATGTGCAGGTCGTCTCGGGGCGTGTGGACGAGGAGGACCGCATCGCCGACGCGGCGGTCGTTCCGTTGAAGCCGGTGGGGTCACCCGACCAGGACGGGCGCTGGGTCTATGAAGGGCCCTTGTCCCTCGATCGCACCGGGCCTTTTGGGTATACGGTGCGGATCCTTCCCGCGCATCGGCTGTTGGCCTCGAGTGCGGAGTTGGGGCTTGTGGCCGGGCCTTCGGAGGATCTGGTGGCGGCTGCGGGGTTGTTGATGCGGTGAGTCGCCGTCTGCGGGTGTGGGGGGAGGCTGGTTGCGCCCCGCGGCGGAGCCGCACATCGATGCAGCCCCGCGCCCCTCAGGTGTCCCCGCCACCCAGCGTCGCGAGGTTCCGTAGGACGGTGCCGCACCTGCGTGCGTACGCGTGCTGGAATCCCCTGGTCGCGGGGCCGCCCGCCTTCGCGTACCACTTGGCCGCACGGCTGAAGGCGTTCACCGTCAGCCAGACGGTGCCGTCTCCCGTGCGGTCGACCACGAAGGACTCCTCGCCGCTCTCCGGGTGGCCGGGCAACGTGCCGTAGGCCCAGCCGGCGCGGCGGGGTTCCTCCACGGTCCACACCACGCGGCAGGGGGCCTTGATCATGCCGGCGAGGGTGACCGTGACGTCGACGCCGGGGGCGGCGCGGTCCGAGGCCGCGTCGATGCCCACGCCCATCGCCCGGTGCATCTCCCAGGTGAGGACCGCTTCCGAGGCCCGGCGGAAGACCTCCTCGCCCTCGCCGAGGCGGGTGCGTACGTTCATCGCGTGGAAGCCCGGCGGGCAGAAGCCCTGGTCGCGGGTGGCGCCGACATCGGCGTAGGTGAAGTTCTTCGGATCCGGATCAGACACGGTCACCAAGACTAGGGCGGTACCCGGACCCGCCTTCGCTCCGGGTACCGCCCGTGGTCGTGCTTCGGTCAGCCGACGTTGACGGCCGACCAGGCGGAGGCGACCGCCTTGTACTCGGTGCTGGACGCGCCGTACAGCGCCGAGGCCGCGTTCAGGGTCGCCGTGCGGGCCTGCGCGTACTTGGTCGTCGACGTCATGTACGTCGTCAGCGCCTTGTACCAGATCTGCAACGCCTTGGTCCGGCCGATGCCGGCGACCGTGGAGCCGTTGGACGTGGGCGAGTTGTAGGTCACGCCGTTGATCGTCTTCGAGCCGCTGCCCTCGGACAGCAGGTAGAAGAAGTGGTTGGCCGGACCGGAGGAGTAGTGGACGTCCACCCCGCCGAGGCTGGAGGACCAGCTGTCCTTGGACGCGCCGTCCTTGCTGGGCTTGTCCATGTAGCGCAGCGGCGTGCCGTCGCCGTTGATGTCGATCTCCTCGCCGATGAGGTAGTCACCGGCGTCGGAGGAGTTGTTGGCGAAGAACTCCGCGCCCGCGCCGAAGATGTCGCTGGTGGCCTCGTTCAGGCCGCCGGACTCCCCGCTGTAGTTGAGCCCGGCCGTGGCCGAGGTCAGGCCGTGGCTCATCTCGTGGGCGGCCACATCGAGCGAGGTCAGCGGGTTGGTGTTGCCCGAGCCGTCGCCGTAGGTCATGCAGAAGCAGCTGTCGGACCAGAAGGCGTTGACGTAGTTGTTGCCGTAGTGGACGCGCGAGTAGGCGGCCTTGCCGTCGTTGCGGATGCCGCTGCGGCCGAAGGTGCTCTTGTAGAAGTCCCAGGTCACCTGGGCGCCGTAGTGCGCGTCGGCGGCGGCGGTCTCCAGGTTGGAGGGGTTGCCGGTGCCCCAGACGTCGTCGGAACCGGAGAAGAGGGTGCCGGTGCCGGAGGTGCCGCGGTTGAGGTTGTACGTCTTGTGGCCGCCGCGCGTGCCGTCCGTCAGGTTGTAGGACGACCCGGACTTGGTGGTGGTCAGGGTGACCTTGCCGCTGTACGTGGTGTTGCCGGTGCCGGTCTCGATGCCCTGGTACTCGTACAGCTTCTCGCCGGTCGCGGCGTCCGTGATGACGTGCAGCTCGTTCGGCGTGCCGTCCTCCTGGAGGCCGCCGACGACGGTCTCGTAGGCGAGGGTGGGCTTGCCGTCGGCCGCCCAGATCACCTTGCGGGGCGCGGAGTCCGCCTCGGTCTTGGCCGAGCCGGCCCCCTTGGCGAGGGCCACGGCCTGCTTCTCCGCCTTGGCGGCGGTGACCTGGGGCTTGAGCGAGGCGACCTTCAGGGCCGCCTTGGTGGCTCTGGTGACGCCCTTGTCCGCGCCGGACTTCGACTCGTGCACCACGAGGTCGCCGCCGAGGACCGGCAGGCCCGCGTAGGTGCGTTCGTAGCGCGTGTGGACCGAGCCGTCGGCGTCCTTCACGACGTCCTTGACGACCAGCTTCTCCTGGGCGCCGAGGCCTATCTCGTCCGCGGTCCGCGTGGCGTCCGCCTGCTGCTCCTGGATGAGCGCGGTGCGGGCGGGCGCGGAGAGCAGGACGGGGGCGGCGGCGAGGGCCGGCTTGCTCGCGGAGTCCGCGGCCACGCTGCTGCCGGAGGTCAGGCCGGTGGTGAGCAGGGCGCCGGCGGCGACGGCGGTGGCGATGGCCAGCGTGGCGCGCTTTGACGCGCGTAGAAAGAGGTGGACACACAAGCTCCTCGGTGTGGGGGAAGTGCTGTGGTGCTGTGCGGCGTGGGGGAAGAGTGGCACTTGGGGCGCGTACATGTCAGGAGTGGCCGTGATGTTGGCCGGAAATCGCCGACGAGGTGTACCGGCCGGACACGTGGAACGGACGCCGCCCCGGGGGATTCGAACCCACCGGGGCGGCGCCCTGACTTGAGGGCCTACTGGCTACGGGCCTGGCGGCCTACGGGTCGACAGGCCTACGGGAAGGTCAGCTTCCAGCTGTTGATGTAGCCGGTGTCGCGGGCCGCGTTGTCCTGGACCCGCAGCTTCCAGGCGCCGTTGGCCACCTCGGAGGACGCGTTCACCGTGTAGGTGGTGTCGAGGTTGTCCGCGCTTCCGCCGGTGCCGTACCCCTTCAGCGTGTACGCCGTGCCGTCGGGGGCGACCAGCTCCACCTTGAGGTCACCGATGTAGGTGTGGACGATGTTCACCGCGACCTGGAGGTTGGACGGTGCGTTGCCCGTCCGGCCGGAGACGGTGACCGAGGAGGTGACCGCCGCGCCCCGGTCCGGGATCGACACGTCGGCGGCGTTCTCGAAGGACGTGCCGCCGCCGCCTCCGCCGCCGGAGCGGGCGCCGACGTTGATGCCCGCCCACGCGTCCTGGACCGCCTTGTACTCGGCGCTGTCCGTGCCGTAGAGCTCACCGGTGGCCGCGAGGGTGCCGGTGCGGGCGCCCGCGTAGTTGGTGGTCGAGGTGAACTTCGTGGTCAGCGCGCGGAACCAGATCTTCTCCGCCTTGTCCCGGCCGATGCCGGTGACCGGGAGGCCGTCCGAGGTGGGCGAGTCGTACGTGACACCGTTGATGGTCTTGGTGCCGCTGCCCTCGCTCAGCAGGTAGAAGAAGTGGTTCGCCGGGCCGGACGAGTAGTGCACGTCGATCGAGCCGATGCCCGAGTACCAGGCGTCCTTGGACGCGCCGTCCTTGCTCGGCTTGTCCATGTAGCGCAGCGGCGTGCCGTCGCCGTTGATGTCGATCTCCTCGCCGATGAGGTAGTCACCGACGTCGGAGGAGTTCTTCGCGTAGAACTCGACGGTCGAGCCGAAGATGTCGCTGGTGGCCTCGTTCAGGCCGCCGGACTCGCCGGAGTAGTTGAGGCCCGCGGTGTTCGAGGTGAGCCCGTGGGTCATCTCGTGCGCGGCCACGTCGATCGACGTCAGCGGGTTGGCGTTGCCCGAGCCGTCGCCGTAGGTCATGCAGAAGCAGCTGTCCGACCAGAACGCGTTGACGTAGTTGTTGCCGTAGTGGACCCGGGAGTACGCGCCCACGCCGTCGCCGCGGATGCCGGAGCGGCCGTGCACGTTCTTGTAGTAGTCCCAGGTCAGGGCGGCACCGTAGTGCGCGTCGGCGCCCGCGGACTCCAGGTTGGACGGGGTGCCGTTGCCCCAGACGTCGTCCGGGCCGGAGAACAGGGTGCCGGTGCCCGAGGTGCCGCGGTTGAGGTTGTACGTCTTGTGGTTGCCGCGGGCGCCGTCGGTGAGGTTGTACGCCGACCCGGACTGGGTGGTGGTGAGGTCGACCGTGCCGGAGTACACCGTGTTGCCGGTGCCGGTCTCGATCGCCTCCCACTCGTACAGCTTCTCGCCGCTGGTGGCGTCGGTGACCACGTGCAGTTCCTGCGGGGTGCCGTCGTGCTGGAAGCCGCCGACGACCGTCTCGTAGGCCACGACCGGCTTGCCGCTCGCGGCCCAGATCACCTTACGGGGCTCGCGGTTGATGCCGGGGCTCTTGGCCTCGTCCGCCTTGCCCGCGGACAGGGCCTGCTGCCGGGCCTTCGCGGCGGGCACCGCGGCCTTCGTCGTGGCGGGCTTGACGGCGGCGCGACTGGCCTTCACGACGGCCGCGGTGGCGTCCGCCTTCGTGCCCTGGACGACCAGGTCACCGCCGAGGACCGGCAGGCCGTCGTAGGTGCGCTCGTAGCGCGTGTGCACGGTGCCGTCGCGGTCCTTCAGGACGTCACGGACGACCAGCTTCTCCTTGGCGCCGAGGCCCAGGTCCTTCGCGGTCCTGGCCTTGGCGGCGTCGGCCTCGCGGATCAGTGCGGCGCGCTGGGCGGGGGTGAGCTTGACCGACTCCGAGCCGGGGTTCGCCTTGCTCGCGGCCGACGGTGCCTTCTCCGGGGCTGCGGTGGCGGTGCCGCTCTGGACGGCGGCGGCGATCAGCGCGGCGACGCCGGCGAGGGCCACGGCCGCGGTGCGGCGGGGGGTGTGGGGAGTGCGTCTGTGGGAGGTGCCTCTTCGCGAGGAACTGCTTCTCAACACTGACTCCTTCTGCGGGACCGGGGGTCGCCCGGCCTGGGGAGGTGGAGGTGTTGCTGTGGGGTTTCTGTGGAGCAGTCGTGGGAAGCGTGGCAGGCGAGCGCGCTTTCTGTCAGGACCGCGTCAACACAATGGCCGGAAACGGTTCGTTGACCGGAAGTTCATGTTCGTTATGCGGACGCTTCGCGATCCTCGGGCAGGTCCCCGTGCCAGGAGTGCCACAGCGCCGCGTAGGCCCCGTCGGCCGCCACCAGTTCGTCGTGCGTGCCGAGTTCGGTCAGCAGGCCGTCCTCCATCACGGCCACCCGGTCGGCGTCGTGCGCGGTGTGCAGCCGGTGCGCGACGGCGATGACGGTGCGCCCTTCGAGGACGGCGGCCAGGGCCCGCTCGGTGTGCCGGGCGGTCGTCGGGTCGAGCAGCGCGGTCGCCTCGTCGAGGATCAGCGTGTGCGGGTCCGCCAGCACCACCCGGGCCAGGGCGAGTTGCTGGGCCTGCGAGCCGTCGGTACGGCAACCGCCCTGGCCCAGCGGGGTGTCAAGACCCTGCGGCAGCCCCCGCACCCACGCGTCGGCACCCACCACGGCCAGCGCCTCCCACAACTCCTCGTCCCGCGCCGCCGGTTCGGCGATCCGCAGATTGTCGCGGACCGAGCCCAGGAACACATGGTGCTCCTGGGTGACCAGGACGACCTGGCGGCGCAGCCGCTCCGGCCCCAGCGCGACGACCGGCACTCCGCCGACGGTCACCGAGCCGGCGGTCGGCGCGTCGATGCCCGCCATCAGCCGGCTCAGCGTGGTCTTGCCGGCACCGGACGGCCCGACCATGGCCAGCCGCTCCCCGGGCCGCACCGTCAGATCGACGCCACGCAGTACCTCGACGCCCCCGTCGTACGCGTAGCGCACCCCGACGGCATCGATGCGGTCACCGTCCGGATCCGGACACTCGCCCTCACCGGCGGCGCGCGGCGCCCGGGCCAGTCCCTCCACCCGGGCGAACGAGGCGCCGCTGCTCTGCAGTTGCTCGACCCGGACCAGGATCTCGTCCAGCGGATTGCTCAACTGGTGCAGATACAGGGCCGCCGTCACCACCGCCCCCAGACTCATCCCACCCGAGGAGTGCAGCGCACCGCCGATCACCAGCACACCGGCCACGGGCAGGACGTACGACACCTCCACCGCCGGGAAGAACACGCTGCGCAGGTAGAGCGTGTGGAAGCGGCTGCGGCGGGACGTCTCCAGGGCCTCCCGGCTCGCGGCCTTGCGCTGCCTCTCCAGACGGAACGCCTCGACCGTACGGGCACCGGACGCGGTCGCCGCGAGGATCTCCGCGACGTCGGACGTGGCCGCGCCCTCGGCGAGATAGCCGTCCCGGGCCCGGCGCAGGTACCAGCGCAACGCCAGTTGGACCGGGGTCAGTCCGAGCACGCCGACGGCGCCCAGCAGGGGGTCCAGGAGGAACACCGCGCCGATCAGGAACAGGCACTGGACCAGGTTGATGAGCAGGACCGGGCCGGCGTCGCGCAGGGTGTTGCCGACGGTCGTGACGTCCGAGGTGCCGCGGGCGGTGAGGTCGCCGGTGCCGGCGCGTTCCACGACCGACGCGGGCAGGGCGAGGGCACGGTCCACGAACCTCTCCCGGACGCGGGCCAGGGTGCGTTCGCCGAAGCGGTGGCCCACGTAGCGGGCCCAGCGGGCCAGCAGCAACTGGGCGAGGGCGCACAGGAGGAGGGCGAGGGCGAGCCGGTCCACGGCTTCCACGCCGCGGCCTGCCCCTACGTCGTCGATCATCCGGCCCAGCAGCCAGGGTCCCGCCAGACCGGCCAGGGCGGCGAGGGCGTTGAGGCCGAGGACGGTGGTGAAGGCGCGGGTGTCGGCCCGTACGAGGTCCAGCATCGCGCGCCGGACGTCCCGCCGTGCGGCGACGGGCAGGTGGGTGCGGGTCATCCCAGGGCCTCCTCGGGCTCCTCGATGTCCCCGGTTTCCCCGGTTTCCCCGGTGTCCCGCGCGACGACGGTCCGGTAGCCGGGGGTGGTGTCGAGGAGTTCGTGGTGGGTGCCGGTGGCGACGACTTTGCCGTCCTTCAGGAAGTGGACGGTGTCCGTGTGGTCGAGGACCAGCGGGGAGGTGGTGGTGACGACCGTGGTGCGGCCCTGACGTGCCGTGCCGAGCCGGGCCGCGACGGTGGCTTCCGTGTGGGCGTCCAGGGCCGAGGTGGGCTCGATGGCGAGGAGGATCTCCGGGTCGGCGAGAAGGGCCCTTGCCAGGCGGATGCGCTGGCGCTGGCCGCCGGAGAGGTTGCGGGCCTGGGCGCTCATCAAGGAATTCAGGCCGTCGGGGAGGGCCTGGACGATGTCTTCGGCTGCGGCGGTGTGGAGCGCTGTCCGGGTTGCCGGGTGGGGTGACGTGGCGTCCGCGGGTGCGTTGTGGCTTGTCGCGCAGTTCCCCGCGCCCCTTCGGGACGTGCCCGGAGCGCCGATCATCTGGTACAGGGTTCCCGCGAACAGGTCCGCCTCGTGGTCCGCCAGCAGGATGCGGGCCCTGACCTGGTGCAGGGCGATCTCTTCCAGGCGCGTCTCGCCCCACGTCGCGTTCGACGGGGCGTAGCGGGCCAGGCGGTCCGCCACTGCCGTGGCATCGGCGGGGTGTTCCGCCACCAGGGCCGTCAGGCGGCCCGGCCGGATCCGTACGCCCGACTCGGGGTCGTACAGGACCGCGGGTTCGGACGGGGCGTCCCGGGTGCCGGTGTCCGCCATCGGCTCCAGGCGCAGGAAGTGGACGACCCGTCGTGCGCACACCAGGCCGCGGCTGATCTGGTAGCCGCACTCGACCCAGAAGGACACCGGGCCCACCAGGACCGCCACATAGCCGTAGACCGACACCAGCTCGCCCACGGTGATGTGGCCCCGCGCGGCCAGGCGGGCCGCGAGCCAGGTCACCACGGCCAGAAACAGGGTGGGCAGGCCGATGCCGAGGGCCTGGACCCAGCTGGTCACCGCGCCGACCCGGTAGCCCTGTTCGCGCAGCCGCTGGGAGTCCCGGCGGAAGGCGTCCGAGACCAGGTCCTTGCCGCCCAGGCCGGCGAGGACCCGCAGGCCGCCGGCGAGGTCGCCGATGCGGGCGGTCAGCACGCCCTGCCGTTCGCGATACTCCGCCTCCGAACCCTGCAACCGGCCGAGCAGCGGGCCGACCAGCAGGACGATGACCGGGATGCCGAGCAGGACGACCGCGGCGATCAGCGGAGAGACCGAGATCAGCAGGGCCGCGACCACCAGATAGGCCACGACCGCGCCGACCCCGGGGCCGACGACCGTCAGGGACTGGCTGATCGTCTGGACGTCACCCACACCGATCGTGACGACCTCGCCAGCGCCCATCTGCCGCGACAGCGAGGAGCCGAGCCGCACCGCCTGGCCGACGACGACCTTCACCGTGCGGAAGTTGGCGTCCATACGGACCCGGGTCATCGTGCGGTGCCGCATGATGCTCAGCCAGGCGTTGAACGCCCCGACCACGAACAGCGCGCCGCTCCAGAACGCCAGCGCGCCCATGTCGCCGGGCTCCAGGCCGTCGTCGATCGCCCGGGACATCAGGTACGGCGTCGCCGCCAGCAGCACCATCCACACGCTGCCGAACATCGCCCCGGCGGCGCACCGCCCGGGCTGCCGGGTGACCAGCCACCACAGGTAGCGGGCGCCGCCGCGCCGGTCGGGTGTGCCGGGGTCCTCGTACGCGTCGATCATCCGCCCGCCCTCTGCCGCCGCCGTCCTACGCCAGACTGTCCCGCCAGGCCCGGTGCAGATCCGCGAACCTGCCCGTGCCTTCGATGAGTTCGGCCGGTTCGCCGTCCTCCACGATCCGGCCGTGCTCCATCACCAGGACCCGGTCCGCGATCTCGACGGTCGACAGCCGGTGCGCGATGACCACGGCCGTACGGCCCTTCAGCACGGTCGTCATGGCCCGCTGCACCGCACGCTCCCCGGGGATGTCCAGCGAGCTGGTCGCCTCGTCGAGGATCAGCACGGCCGGGTCGGCCAGCAAGGCCCGGGCGAACGCCACCAGTTGCCGCTGCCCGGCGGAGATGCGGCCGCCCCGTTTGCGTACGTCGGTGTCGTAGCCGTCGGGCAGGGCGCTGATGAAGTCGTGCGCGCCGATCTCCTTCGCCGCCTGCTCGATCTCCTCTCGGGTGGCGTCCGGGCGGCCGATCGCGATGTTGTCGGCGACCGTGCCGGAGAACAGGAACGCCTCCTGCGTCACCATGACCACCCCGCGGCGCAGCTCGGGCACGGCCAGGTCGCGCAGGTCGACGCCGTCCAGCAGCACCCGGCCGTCGGAGGGGTCGTAGAACCGGGCCAGCAGCTTGGCCAGCGTCGACTTGCCGGCGCCTGTGGAGCCCACGACCGCGACTGTCTGCCCGGCCGGGAGGGTGAGGTCGAACGTGGGCAGGACCTCGCCGCCGGTGCGGTAGGCGAAGCGGACGCCGTCGAAGACCACTTCGCGGCCGGGGTGTTCGCTCTCGAGCGGCGGGAGCTGCCGGGGAGCGGCCGGCTCGGGGACCGACGGGGTCTGGGCGAGCAGGCCGGCGATCTTCTCCAGGGAGGCCGCCGCCGACTGGTAGGAGTTCAGGAACATCCCGAGCCGGTCGATCGGGTCGTACAGCCGCCGCAGGTACAGCACGGCCGCCGCCAGCACACCGAGGGCCAGTGTGCCGTCCGCGACCCGGTGGGCGCCCCACAGCACGATCGCCGCGACCGCCATGTTGGCGACCAGCCGCGAGCCGGTGACGTAGCGGGCCATTTCCAGCAGCGCGTCGCCGTTGACGCGTTCGTGCCGCCGGTTGAGCACGCCGAAGTCCGCGTCGTTGGCGGCCTCGCGGCGGAAGGCGCGCACGGGCCGGATGCCGTTCATCGTCTCGACGAACTTGACGATGACGGCCGCGATCGCGGTCGACCGTGCCCGGTACACCCGGCCGGCCCGCCGCTGGTACCACCGCACGAGGGCGTAGAGCGGCACCAGGGACGCCACCGCCACGCCCCCGAGGCCCAGGTCGAGCCAGAGCAGCATCGCCGAGATGTAGACGAAGGAGAGGATGACCGTCACGAGTTCCTGGAGGCCCTCGTCCAGCAGTTCGCGCAGCGACTCCACGTCGGCCGTGGAGCGGGAGATGAGCCGGCCCGAGGTGTAGCGCTCGTGGAAGTCGACGCTCAGCGCCTGCGCGTGGCGAAAGATCCGGCCGCGCAGATCGAGCAGCACGTCCTGGCTGACCCGGGCCGCGGCACCGACGAAGGCGAACTGCAGCCCGCCCGCGGCCAGCGCGCACGCCAGGTAGCCGGCACCCACCGCGATCAGCGGCCCGTGGTCCTGCGAGCGGAACGCCGGTACGGCACGGTCGATGGCGTACGCCACGAGCAGCGGGCCCGCCTGCACGACCGCCTGCTGGAGCAGCAGCAGAATCGTCGTGACCGCGACCCGGGCCTTCAGGGGCGCGAGCAGGGAGCGCAGCAGGGCTCCGGTGGCACCCGGCGGCGTGGGCAGGACGTCCCGGTCGAAGGGGTCGCCGGTGGCGGCGGGCAGGTCGCCGGGTCGCCCGTCGGGTTTGTTGCCGGCCGGTGCGCTGGTGGCCGCCGTCATCGTGCGCCCTCCTCTTCCCCTGACATCAGATGCGCGTACTCGGCGTTCGTCCGCAGCAGTTCGTGGTGGGTGCCGACCGCGGCGATCCGGCCCCCGGACAGCAGCGCGACGCGGTCGGCGAGCAGCACGGTCGAGGGGCGGTGCGCCACGATCAGGGCGGTGGTGTCCGCGAGGACCTGCCGCAGGGCGGCCTCCACGGCGGCCTCGGTGTGCACGTCCAGGGCCGACAGCGGGTCGTCCAGGACGAGGAACTCCGGTTGCCCGACGACGGCCCGGGCGAGCGCGAGGCGCTGGCGCTGACCGCCGGAGAGGCTCAGGCCCTGCTCGCCCACCTGGGTGTCCGTCCCCTGGGGCAGGGCGTGCACGAAGTCGGCCTGGGCGACGGCGAGCGCACGCTCCAGGTCGGCCGCGCCGGCGGTGTCCTTCGCCCCCATGAGAACGTTGTCGCCGACCGCGGCCGAGAACAGGGTGGGCTCCTCGAACGCCACGGCGACCTTGGCGCGCAGCGCGTCCCTGGACAGGTCCGTGATGTCGACGCCGTCGAGGGTGATGCGGCCCGAGGTCAGCTCGTAGAGGCGGGGGACGAGCGCGGTGAGGGTGGTCTTGCCGCTGCCGGTGGCGCCGACCAGGGCCATGGACTCGCCCGGGCGGATGTGCAGGTCGATGTGCTGGAGGACGGGCGGGGTGCCGGGCGGGGCGTCGGGGTAGCGGAACCGGACGTCGTGGAAGCGGAGCCCTCTGTCTCCCGGCTGCTTCGCACCGGCACGCGCGCCTGAGGGGGAAGCTCCCTCCACCTCCTCGTCCATCACCTCGAAGTACCGCTCCGTCGCCGTCGCCGCCTCCTGGCTCATCGCCAGCAGGAACCCGATCGACTCCACCGGCCACCGCAGCGCCAGCGCCGTCGACAGGAACGCCACCAGCGTCCCCGCCGACAGGACACCGTCGGCCACCTGGACGACCCCCACCACCAGCGCCGCCCCGATCGCCACCTCCGGCAGCGTCACGATGACGCCCCAGATCGTGGCCAGCAGCCGCGCCTTGCGCAGTTCCGTGCCGCGCAGCGTCCTCGACAGGTCGCGGAACGTCCGTGCCTGGCTCCGGTGGTGGCCGAAGCCCTTGATGATGCGGATGCCCAGCACGCTCTCCTCGACGACCGTCGTCAGGTCGCCGACCTGGTCCTGGGCGCGCCGGGCCAGCAGCGCGTAACGCTTCTCGAAGATCACGCAGGTGACCAGGACGGGCACGGCGGGCCCGAGGATGACCAGCCCCAGCGTCCAGTCCTGAAGCAGCATGATGATCACGCCGACGAGGATCGTCACCCCGTTGACCAGGAGGAACGTCAGCGGGAAGGCGAGGAACATGCGCAGCAGCATCAGGTCCGTCATCCCCCGGGACAGCAGCTGCCCCGAGGCCCACCGGTCGTGGAAGGCCACCGGCAGCCGCTGGAGGTGGCGGTACAGAGCCGCCCGCATCGACGCCTCGACGTGCGAGAGCGGCCGGGCCACCAGCCACCGCCGCAGGCCGAAGAGCAGGGCCTCCGTGAAACCGAGCAGCAGCAGGCACAGCGCGCCGAGCCACACCCCCGCCGGGTCCCGGCCGGCGATCGGCCCGTCCACCATCCACTTCAGGACGAGCGGGATCACCAGGCCCACGCAGGAGGCGAGTATCGCGACGAACGCGGCGCTGAACAGCCGCGCCCGCACGGGCCGCACGTACGGCCACAGGCGCAGCAGCGTACGGACGGCGGAACGGTCCTGGGCGGGGGCGGGTGTCGTGGCCATCAGCAGCGAGCCTACGGATCGCCACTGACACTGCCCACCGAGTTTCCGCCGGACCGGAATCGGTCCTTGGTCCTACGACCTGGGCGTTCGACGGGCCGTACGGCGCACCGGCCGGGTCGTACGGCGCCACCGGCCGCGCTGTACGGCGCCACCGGCAGGTCGTACGGCGTCACCGGCCGGGTCGTACCGCCGCATCAGCCGATCGGCTGATGTCCGTTCGAGCGTGACGGCCGATGTGGCGGGCCCCGCCCCGCCGGGATCCTCCTCGTATGCCGACCGCACCTGTCATCGAAGTCACCGAGCTGCGCAAGAGTTACGCCGGCCGTCTCGCCGTCGACGGTGTCTCCTTCGCCGTGGAGGAGGGCGAGATCTTCGGGATCCTCGGCCCGAACGGCGCCGGGAAGACCACCACCGTCGAATGTGTCGAGGGGCTGCGCGTGCCCGACTCCGGCCGCGTCCGCGTGACCGGCCTCGACCCCGTCGCCGACCACGAACGGGTCGCACTGGTCCTGGGCGCCCAGCTCCAGGAGAGCACGCTCCAGCCGAAACTCACCGTCCGCGAGGCACTGGAGCTGTACAGCACGTTCTATCCCTGCCCCGCCGACTGGCGCCCCCTGGCCGAACGCCTCGGGCTGGAGGAGAAGCTGTCCACCCGGTTCGCCAAGCTCTCCGGCGGTCAGAAGCAGCGCCTGTTCATCGCGCTCGCCCTGATCGGCGACCCCCGGGTCGTGGTCCTCGACGAGCTCACCACCGGCCTCGATCCGCGGGCCCGCCGGGACACCTGGCAGCTCATCGAGGACGTCCGCGCCCGGGGTGTCACCGTGCTGCTCGTCACCCACTTCATGGAGGAGGCGCAGCGGTTGTGCGACCGGATCGCGGTGATCGACCGGGGCCGGGTGGCCGCCCTGGACACCCCGGCCGGGCTGATCCGCCGCTCCGCGGGCGCCACCGTCATCAGCTTCACCCCGTCCGAACCGCTGGACGACCGCGCGCTGAACGACCTCCCCGCCCTGGTGGCGATGGAGAACAAGGACGGCCGGATCACGCTGTCCGGCACGGACGACACGGTCAACGCCGTGCTCTCCCTGCTCGCCCGCCACCACATCACCGCCCACCAGCTCCGCGTCACCGACGCCACGCTGGACGACGCGTTCCTGGACCTGACGGAGGCCTCCGCATGAGCACCGCCCTGATCAACCCGGCTGTGCTGCGCAGCGAGTTCCGGCTCTTCCGCCGCGAGCCGGGCAGTCTCTTCTGGATCCTGCTCTTCCCCAGCCTGCTCCTGGGCATCCTCGGCTCCGTGCCGTCGTTCCGCGAGGCGCAGGACGGGCTCGGCGGGTTGCGGACCGTCGACGTCTACGTGCCCGTGAGCGTCCTGATCGCCCTGGTCATGGCCGGGGTGCAGGCGATGCCGCCGACCATCACCGGCTACCGCGAGAACGGAATCCTGCGCCGGCTGTCCACCACCCCGGTCCGGCCGGTGTCCCTGTTGGCCGCCCAGATGCTGGTGAACGGCCTGGCGGCGCTGACCTCAGCGCTCCTGACGCTCACGGTGGGACGGCTCGCCTTCGATGTACGGCTGCCCGAGCAGCCGGCCGGGTACCTGCTCGCGCTGCTCCTCGCCGTGCTCGCCGCGCTCTCCCTCGGAGCGGTGGTCTCGGCCCGGGCCCGGACGACGAAGATCGCGACGGCGATCGGGACCGCGGTCTTCTTCCCCATGATGTTCTGCGCAGGGGTGTGGGTGCCGGTGCAGGCCATGCCGGACGTGCTGGCCCGCATCGTCGAGTGCACCCCGTTCGGCGCCGCCGCGCGGGCGCTGGACGAGGCGGCCGCGGGCGGCTGGCCGGGGTGGGGGCACCTGTCCGTACTCGCGGCGTGGACGGCGGTGCTCTCGGTGTCCGCCGCCCGCTGGTTCCGGTGGGAATGACCGGAGCCGGGGGAGGGAGCGGGGCCGTGGCCGAGACTGGTGGCATGACGGACCTGGCGGGTGTCGAGCAGCGGTGGGCCGCGTACTTCCGCTGGGGACCGTACGGGATGCTCGCGGCCGGCGCGCTGCTCTCGCTGGCGACGGTGGACGTGGTCGGCATGAGCGCGGCGGAGCGGTACACGGCGCTCGCCCTGACCGGCGCCGCGGTGGTCCTGCAGCTGGCGTGGGGGCGGTGGTCCCGCGAGCGGCCCCTGGCCCCGTCGGCGCCGGGCGCCTGCTACTACTTCGTGCGCTGGGCGCTCGGCTTCGCCCTCAGCTGGTGCAACCCCTTCTTCGCCTTCTACGCCGCCGCCGGTTTCGTCGGCCCCGAGCGGCTGCTGCGGGGGCGCGCCCTCCAACTCGGGCTGCTGGGCACCGCGGTGACGATCGCGGGCTCCCAGTCCGGCGGCATGCCCCCGCGCGGGCCGCTGGCCTGGGCGGTGTTCGGCGGGCTGCTCGGCATCCACATCGCACTCATCGTCGTGTTCGGCCGGCTGGCCGCGCGCGAGGAGGAACGCACCCGCATCCAGACCGGCACCATCAGCGAACTGGAGCGCACCAACGCGGCGTTGCAGCAGGCCCTCGACGAGAACGCGGCCCTGCACGCCCAGCTCCTGGTACAGGCGAGGGAGGCCGGGGTCGCCGACGAGCGCCGCCGGCTGGCCGCCGAGATCCACGACACCATCGCCCAGGGGCTGGCCGGCATCATCGCCCAGCTCCAGGTCGTGGCGAACACCCCCGACCCGGACCTGGCCCGGCAGCACGCGGCCCGGGCGACGGACCTGGCCCGCCACAGCCTCGGCGAGGCCCGCCGCTCCGTGCACAACCTCGCCCCCGTCGCCCTCGCGCACGGCGGCCTGCCCGAGGCCCTGGAGAAGACCGCGTCGCAATGGTCCGAACGCACCGGCGTGCACGTGCGGTTCACCGTCACGGGCACGGTCGAGCAGCTCCACGACGAGGTCGCGGCCACCCTGCTGCGCATCGCCCAGGAGGCCCTGTCCAACACCGCACGGCACGCGCACGCCACCCGCGTCGGCGTCACCCTGTCCTTCATGGGCGACGAGGTCACCCTGGACATCCGTGACGACGGCCGCGGCTTCGACCGGACCGCCGTACGGGAACGCACCAGCACCGGCGGTTTCGGCCTGCCCGGCATGCGCGCCCGCGCCGAACGCATCGCCGGCTCCCTCACCGTCGAGTCCGAACCGGGCCACGGTACGGCGGTGTCGGCTCGCGTACCGTTGGTCCGCCATGACTGAGGACGCCATGACGGGGGACGCCCCGATCACCCTGCTGATCGTCGACGACCACCCCGTCGTCCGGGACGGCCTGCGCGGCATGTTCGAGTCCGCTCCGGGCTTCCACGTCCTGGGGGAGGCGTCGAACGGCGTCGAGGCGGTCTCGCTCGCCGCGGGCCTCGACCCGGACGTGATCCTGATGGATCTGCGCATGCCGGGCGGCGGGGGAGTGGACGCCATCCGCGAACTGAGCCGAACCGGCGCCCGCGCCAAGGTCCTCGTCCTCACCACCTACGACACCGACTCCGACACACTTCCCGCGATCGAGGCGGGCGCGACGGGCTACCTCCTGAAGGACGCCCCCCGCGAGGAGTTGTTCACGGCGGTACGGGCGGCGTCGGAAGGCCGTACGGTCCTCTCCCCGGCGGTGGCCTCCCGCCTCGTCTCCGCGGTCCGTACGCCCAGGGCCCCGGGCAACGAGCCGCTCTCCGCCCGCGAACGCGAGGTCCTCGCCCTGGTGGCCAAGGGCACCTCCAACCGCGAGATCGCCCGCGAACTGTTCATCAGCGAGGCGACCGTGAAGACCCACCTCACCCACCTCTACGCCAAGCTCGGCGTCAAGGACCGCGCGGCGGCGGTGGCGGTGGCCTACGACCGGGGGATCCTCGGCTAGGCCGTGTCCGCGAAGCCCCGCCTGCCCCGCGACGCCTGGCCCGCACTCTCGCCGCACCGGGCGAAGCCTCAAGTACATCCGGTACGAGGGTCTCCGCCCGGCACGCCGAGAGCACGCACCAGACGCCGCGGGGCCCGCCCTCCGGGCGAACGACGGGACTTTGCGGACACGACCTGAGCCTGTCGATCGGATCAGGCCGCGGACGTGGACTCACCCCGCCACCCGCAGCAGCAGTACCGCCCGCGCCGGCATCGTGATCTCCGTGCCCGCCCGGTGCTCCACGCCCGGCGCCTCCCCCTGCTCCTCCAGGCTCGTGTCGACGACGACCTCGTACCGCTCGGCCCAGGGCGGCCCCGGCAACTGGAAGTTCACCGGCCCCTCGCCCGCGTGCAGCACGGCCAGAAAGCTGTCGTCGAGGATCTGCTCCCCGCGCTCGTCGCGGCCCGGGATGTCCCGGCCGGACAGGTACATGCCCAGCGTGGCGGCGGGCGCGTACCAGTCCCGCTCCGTCATCTCCGTGCCCCGGGACGTGAACCAGGCCAGGTCGCGCAGCCCGTCCGCGGTCTGGGCCCGGCCCGAGAAGAACGCCCGGCGCCTGAGCACCGGGTGGCGGTGGCGCAGCTCGATCAGCCGGGAGGTCAGCGCGAACAGGGCCTGCCAGCCCGGCTCCTCCAGCAGCTCCCAGTCAAGCCAGCTGATCTCGTTGTCCTGGCAGTAGGCGTTGTTGTTGCCGCGCTGGGTGCGGCCCAGTTCGTCGCCCGCGACCAGCATGGGCACGCCCGTCGACAGCAGCAGGGTGGTCAGGAGGTTCCTCAGCTGCCGCCGCCTGAGCGCCCGGACGCCCTCGTCGTCCGTCTCGCCCTCGGTGCCGCAGTTCCAGGCCCGGTTGTCGTCCGTGCCGTCCCGGTTGCCCTCGCCGTTGGCCTCGTTGTGCTTGCGTTCGTAACTCACCAGGTCGCGCAGCGTGAAACCGTCGTGCGCCGTGATGAAGTTGACGGACGCGTACGGCCTGCGGCCGCCCCAGGCGTACAGGTCGCTGGAGCCCGACAGGCGGTAACCCATCTCCCGCACGTCCGGCAGCGCATGCCGCCAGAAGTCCCGTACGGCGTTGCGGTACCGGTCGTTCCACTCCGTCCACAGCGGCGGGAACGCCCCCACCTGGTAGCCGCCCGACCCCACGTCCCACGGCTCGGCGATCAGCTTCACCCGGCGCAGCACCGGGTCCTGGGCGATGACCGCCAGGAACGGGGAGAGCATGTCGACGTCGTGCATGGAACGGGCCAGCGCCGCCGCCAGGTCGAAGCGGAAGCCGTCCACGCCCATCTCCGTGACCCAGTAGCGCAGTGAGTCGGTGATCAGGCGCAGCACCTGCGGCTGCACCACGTGCAGGGTGTTCCCGCAGCCGGTGTAGTCGGCGTAGCGGCGGGCGTCGTCCTGGAGGCGGTAGTAGCCGCGGTTGTCGATGCCCTTGAGGGACAGGGCCGGGCCGAGTTCACCCGCCTCGGCGGTGTGGTTGTAGACCACGTCGAGGATGACCTCGATCCCGGCCGCGTGCAGGGCGCGCACCATCCGCTTGAACTCGCCGACCTGCTGGCCGGTCGTCCCGGAGGCCGCGTAGGCCGCGTGCGGGGCGAAGTATCCGATGGAGTTGTAGCCCCAGTAGTTCTTGAGGCTTCTGCGCAGCAGATGGTCCTCGTGGGCGAACTGGTGCACCGGCAGCAGCTCCACCGCCGTCACGCCCAGTTTCACCAGGTGCTCGACCGCAGCCGGGTGCGCGAGGCCGGCGTAGGTGCCGCGCAGCTCCTCGGGGATGCCCGGGTGCAGCCGGGTGAAGCCCTTGACGTGCAGCTCGTAGATCACCGAGTCGGCCCACGGCGTCTTCGGGCGGCGGTCGTCGGCCCAGTCGTCGTCATCGTGGACGACGACCCCCTTCGGGACATGCGGCGCCGAGTCCCGGTCGTCGCGCACGGTGTCGGCGACATGCTGCTGCGGCCAGTCGCGCACGTGCCCGTACACCTCCGGCGGCAGACTGAAGTCCCCGTCCACCGCCCGCGCGTACGGGTCGAGGAGCAGCTTCGCCGGGTTCCAGCGGGCGCCCGTCCAGGGGTCCCAGCGGCCGTGCACCCGGTAGCCGTAGCGCTGCCCGGGCAGCACGCCGGGGACGAAGCCGTGCCAGATCTCGTGGGTCAGCTCGGCGAGCCGGACCCGCGACTCCTTGCCCGCCTCGTCGAAGAGGCACAGCTCGACGCCCTCGGCCCCGCCCGCCCACAACGCGAAGTTGGTGCCCGCCACGCCGTCCGGGCCGACCCGGAACCGGGCGCCCAGCGGGGTCGGCGCGCCCGGCCACGCGGGCACGGTGGGCGGCGGCGCGGCCCGCCGTGCGCCGTTCACGGCGGCGGTCTGGCGCCCGTTCCCGGTGGCCTGATGACCGGCCACCGCCTCCTGCTCGGCTGCGCTGGACACCTGTCAGCCTCCCGCGGCTCGTGGGACGACGGGGGACAGAGGGGTGCGGCCCTGTGCTGCGGCCCGGGTCGCGGCTCCCCTGCGCGTCGTCCTCCCCACTGTTCTGCCCAGAGCGTGGGTCGCACTCACGTTTCCCCGGGGGCGGGCATGGTCGTTTCCCGGGGACACGGCCGGTCGTTGGGTACCTCGTGAGGCACGTACAAGGGCGCGCGCGGCGCGCGAGGGCCGCGCTGGCCGCCGTAGTGACATGGGCAGGGCTCCTCGCCGGGGCCACGGGCTGTACCTCGGACGACGCGGGCGGGATCGCCGGGGCGTTCGGCGCGCCCCCGGCGCCCGAGGACGTCATCAAGGTCTCGCCCGACGACGGCAGCAGGGGAGTGCGCCCCGGGAAGAAGCTGCGGGTGCGCGTGCCCGACGGCCGGCTGGAGAAGGTGAAGGTCGTCAGGTCGCAGGACGCGCAGGAGTCCCCGGTGCCCGGGCACCTCTCCGCCGACGGCCTGATCTGGGAACCCGACGAGGAGCGGCTCGCACTGGCCGCCAAGTACACGATCGACGCGGTGGCCGTGGACGGCGACGGACGCCGCTCGGCCCGGCACACCACCTTCACGACGTACGTCCCCGAGGAGCGCTTCATCGGCTACGTCGCCCCGGAGAACCGCGCCACGGTCGGCACCGGAATGATCGTCTCCCTGGAGTTCAACCGGAAGATCGCGAACCGGGCCGCGGTCGAACGCGCGGTGCGCGTCACCGCCCGCCCGGCCGTCGAGATCCGCCCGCACTGGTTCGGGAAGACCCGCCTCGACTTCCGCCCCGAGGACTACTGGAAACCCGGCACCCAGGTCACCGTCGCCCTGCGCCTGCGCGACGTCGAGGGGGCACCCGGTGTCTACGGCCTGCAGCACAAGACGTTCTCCTTCACCGTCGGCCGCAGCCAGGTCTCCGTGGTCGACGCCGCCGCGCACTCCATGGAGGTCCGGCGCGACGGCGAGCCCCTCGCCACCGTGCCCGTCACGGCGGGCGCGCCCAAGAACACCACGTACAACGGCAAGATGGTGGTGACCGAGATGCTCGACGTCACCCGCATGAACGGCGCCACGGTCGGCTTCAAGAAGCGCGACGGCAAGGGTGAGTACGACATCCCGGACGTCCCGCACGCCATGCGCCTGACCGACTCCGGCACCTTCCTGCACGGCAACTACTGGGCGCACCACACCGTCTTCGGCCGCACCAACGTCAGCCACGGCTGCATCGGTCTGCGCGATGTGAAGGGCGGCGGGTCGGACACCCCGGCCGGCTGGTTCTTCGACCGCAGCCTCATCGGGGACGTCGTCGAGGTCGTGAACAGCAATGACAAAAAGGTCTCTCCCGACAACGGGCTCGGAGGATGGAATATGGGCTGGAATGCATGGAAGGCGGGCAGTGCGGTGAAGTAGCCCGACAAGGGGGCGGGTTGACCCGGTGATCTGTTGGGACCGAACAGTGACAATCGCGGGCCGCCGGTGCCGTCCACCCTGTGGTTACTATTCGCCGACGCGCGGGGGACGCGCGGGGTGCGGGCCTGACCAGGCCCGGGGAGGGGAGAACCACTTGAACGGGCGACCGATATCGGGGGCGTCGGTTGGACGCGGTAACGGAGTGCTCGCGCTGATACTCGGCGTGCTGCTGCTCGCCGTCACGGCGTGTGGCGGCGGGGGGACCGGCTCCGGTTCCGGCGGGGGTGACAACAAGGTCAAGGACTCGGACGCCGCGCAGAGCAAGCAGTCCGAGGCGGTCGTCGGCATCACCCCCAAGGACGGAGCCAAGTCCGTCGACACGAGCGGTGCGCTGAAGGTCACCGCCACGAAGGGGAAGCTGACCGAGGTCGAGGTCAAGGACACCAAGGGCAAGAAGGTCGACGGCGAGATATCCGGGGACGGCGCCAGCTGGACGCCGTCCACCCACCTGGCCGGCGCCACCAAGTACACGGTCCACGCGGTCGCCAAGGACTCCGAGGGCCGCACGGCCGCGGAGGACGCGGGCTTCACCACGCTGACCCCGGAGAACACCTTCATCGGCACCTTCACCCCGGAGGACGGCTCCGAGGTCGGCGTCGGGATGCCGTTCTCCATCCGCTTCTCGCGGGGCATCACCAACCCGGAGGACGTCGAGAAGGCCATCCGCATCAAGACGGAGCCGGCCGTCGACGTCGAGGGCCACTGGTTCGGAAACGACCGGCTCGACTTCCGCCCCGAGAAGTACTGGAAGTCCGGCACCAAGGTGACCGTCGACCTGAACCTCGACGGCGTCGAAGGCCGCTCCGGCGTCTACGGCGAGCAGGACAAGACGGTGAAGTTCACCATCGGCCGCAACCAGGTCTCCGTCGTCGACGCCAAGAAGCTCACCATGAAGGTCATGCGCGACGGCAAGGTCGTCAAGACCATCCCGGTCACCACCGGCCAGCCCGGCATGGAGACCTGGAACGGCCAGATGGTCATCAGCGAGATGCTCCCGGTGACCCGGATGAACGGCGAGACGGTCGGCTACGGCGGCGAGTACGACATCAAGGACGTCCCGCACGCCATCCGCCTGACCACCTCCGGCACGTTCCTGCACGGCAACTACTGGGCGAGCGGCGCCTTCGGCAACTACAACGCCAGCCACGGCTGCATCGGTCTGCGCGACGTGCGCGGCGGCTGGGACAAGAAGGTGCCGGCCGCGTGGTTCTTCAACCACTCGATGGTCGGCGACGTGGTGGTCGTCAAGAACTCCGAGGACCGGATCGTCGACCCGGACAACGGGCTCAACGGCTGGAACATGTCGTGGGAGAAGTGGAAGAAGTAATTCTTCCCCGACCCCAGGGCCCCGGTGTGACGGACCGCACCGGGGCCCTGGGCGTTAGTGGCCGTTAACCTGCTGCCTATGACCGTCTCTCTCGAAGTCGCTGAAGGCGTCGGCACCCTCCGTCTCGACCGCCCGCCCATGAACGCGCTGGACATCGCCACGCAGGACCGGCTGAAGGAACTCGCCGAGGAGGCCACGCGCCGCGCGGACGTCCGGGCCGTGGTGATCTACGGCGGCGAGAAGGTGTTCGCGGCCGGCGCGGACATCAAGGAGATGCAGGCGATGGACCACACCGCGATGGTCCTGCGCGCCCGCGCCCTGCAGGACTCGTTCACGGCGGTGGCCCGGATCCCCAAGCCGGTCGTCGCGGCCGTGACGGGCTACGCGCTGGGCGGCGGCTGCGAGCTCGCCCTGTGTGCCGACTTCCGCATCGCCGGCGAGAACGCCAAGCTCGGCCAGCCGGAGATTCTGCTCGGCCTGATCCCCGGCGCCGGCGGCACCCAGCGCCTGGCCCGCCTGGTGGGCCCCTCCAAGGCCAAGGACCTCATCTTCACGGGCCGGATGGTGAAGGCCGACGAGGCCCGGGAGCTCGGTCTGGTGGACCGGGTCGTCCCCGCCGACGAGGTCTACGCGCAGGCGCACGCCTGGGCCACGAAGCTGGCGCAGGGCCCGGCGCTCGCGCTGCGCGCCGCGAAGGAGTCGATCGACACGGGCCTGGAGACGGACATCGACACGGGTCTCGCGATCGAACGGAACTGGTTCGCGGGCCTGTTCGCCACCGAGGACCGCGAGCGCGGGATGCGCAGCTTCGTGGAGGAGGGCCCGGGCAAGGCGAAGTTCCTCTGAACATCCCTCCAGGGGCTTGCAATTGGCACGGTGTCTGAACCGGGGTCCCTCGATGGGGCGGTTTATGGCAGCCTTAAGGCAGCCTTAAGCGCATCTGGCCGGGGAAGTCCGCCGCTCACCCCGGAACGGAACATTCCGGCAGGTCGTACGGGGTGCGGGCGGTTCCGAAGTGCCTTTGGCATATGGCGGACGCCCGCCGGTTCACCGCCCGTCCCGGGGGGCGTATTCCCCGGGAACGGCCCCGTCGGGCGCTCCGGGCGGCCATGATGGGGGCATGGCGGGGCTGGAGGGTATGGAACAGCCGCGGGGACACGCTCATGCGGCCGCGGCGCGCTGGTCGCCGACCGTCGAGGACGAACACGCGCTCAAGGCGCTCGAGTTGTACGGCAACCCGGCGGAGGCAGAGGTTCCACTGCCGTCCCGCCCCGAGTCCGCGGCCACCGCCCGGCGCCTCACCCAGGTCGTGGTCCTGCGCCAGTGGGGGCTCACCCCCAAGACCACGGAGGACGCGGTCCTGCTCGTCTCCGAACTGGTCGGCAACGCCGTCCGCCACACCGGCGCCCGCGTCTTCGGACTGCGGCTGCACCGGCGCCGTGGCTGGATCCGCGTCGAGGTGCGCGACCCCTCCCGGGGGCTGCCGTGCCTGATGCCGGTCCAGGAGCTGGACATCAGCGGCCGGGGCCTGTTCCTCGTCGACAAGCTGGCCGACCGCTGGGGGGTCGATCTGCTGCCCCGGGGCAAGACCACCTGGTTCGAGATGCGGGTCGCCGATCGCTGAGCGCGCGCCATGCCTCACCCGGTCGCCGGACGGACGAATCACGGGTTTCCCTCCGACGCGCCCATTAAATGGTGCAATGCACCGCCATTTCGTCAAGAGCGCCCTGGTCGCGGGTGCCGCCCTCGCCGTCCTCGCCGCCTGTGGCACCGGGAGCGGGGAACGGACCTCCGAGGCGCGCGGCACCAAGGCCGCCGTTCCCGCCCCGCCCGAGAAGAAGCCCGTCGAGGGCCTGCCCGGCATGCCGCCCGTCCTGGACCCCGAGGACGTCTACGCGGCCGACCGCCCGAACAAACTGTCCCCGGTGGTCAAGGACTTCCCGTCCCGGGTCTACGTCCCCAACACCGAGTCCGACACGGTCTCCGTCATCGACCCGAAGACCTACGAGATCATCGAGACGATCCCCGTGGGCCGGCAGCCCCAGCACGTCGTGCCCTCCTGGGACCTGAAGACGCTCTGGGTCAACAACAACCGCGGCCACACCCTCACCCCGATCGACCCGAAGACCGGCAAGGCGGGCAAGGAGGTCGAGGTCCACGACCCCTACAACCTCTACTTCACGCCCAACGGCAGATACGCCGTCGTCATGGCCTCCCTCGACCGCGAGCTGGTCTTCCGCGACCCGCACTCCATGAAGATCAAGAAGACCGTCCCGGTCTCCTGCTACGGCGTCAACCACGCCGACTTCTCCCTCGACGGCCGCTATTTCATCGTCTCCTGCGAGTTCAGCGGCGAACTGCTCAAGGTCGACACCGAGCGCATGGAGGTGGTCGGGCAGCAGCGGCTGCCGTTCGAGGGCGCCATGCCGCAGGACGTGAAGATCTCGCCCGACGGCAAGAAGTTCTACATCGCCGACATGATGGCCCACGGCATGTGGGTCCTGGACGGCGACAAGTTCACCGAGCCCACCCTGATGCCCACCGGCAAGGGCTGCCACGGCCTCTACGTCAGCCGCGACTCCCGCGAGATGTACGTGTCCAACCGCGGCGAGGGCACCGTCTCCGTCTTCGACTTCACCCAGGACAAGCTGACCAAGAAGTGGGACCTGCCCGACGGCGGCAGCCCCGACATGGGCGGCGTCTCCGCCGACGGCAAGGTGCTGTGGCTGTCCGGCCGCTACGACGCCGAGGTGTACGCCATCGACACCCGCACCGGCACCCAGCTCGCCCGTATCCCGGTCGGCAGCGGCCCGCACGGCCTCGCGGTCTACCCGCAGCCGGGCCGCTACTCGCTCGGCCATACGGGCATTTTCCGGTGACACCATCCGCCGTCCACCGAAGGGAAGTTGACACGCCCTGATCGAGTGAGGGTCCCGGTTCCGCCGCGGCAGAACCGCGATTGTGCCGTGCATGATCGCTCTTCGCCTGCGGCGGCGGACCGCTGCCGCCGCACTCAGCCTCGCGGCCGTCCTCACCACCACGGGCGCCGCGCCCACCCAGGCTCCGGCCGCCACCGCCAGGGCCGCCGCCCCCGCGCCGGCCGCGTGTCCCGTCCAGTTCGACGACAAGGCCAAGGCCGCCGCCGACCGCCGGGTCGACGTCGGCCGCATCACCCCCGACCCGTCCTGGCGCACCACCTGCGGCACCCTCTACCGCGCCGACGGCCGCGGCCCCTCCGTGATCTTCGAGGAGGGCTTCCACCCCAAGGACGTCGTGAACGGCCAGTACGACCTGGAGAAGTACGTCCTGATCAACCAGCCGTCCCCGTACGTGTCGACGACGTACGACCACGACCTGTTCAAGAAGTGGAAGTCCGCCTTCAACTACTACGTCGACGCCCCCGGCGGCATCGACGTCAACCAGACCATCGGCGACACCCACAAGTGGGCCGACCAGCAGGAGGTCGCCTTCCCCGGCGGCATCGCCCGCCAGTACGTCATCGGCGTCTGCCCGGTCGACAAGCAGACCAGGACGGAGATCATGAGCGAGTGCGAAAGCAACCCGCACTACGACCCCTGGCACTGAGCAGCACCTCCGAGGCTCCTTGAGTCTCCACCCGCAGGAGGGTCCAGACTCGCCGACATGATCGACGACGGCACCGGACTGCTCACCATCGGGGAACTGGCCCGGGTCACCGGACTCACCGTGCGCACCATCCGCTACTGGTCCGACGAGGGCGCCCTGCCCCCGGTGGCCCGGTCCGCGGGCGGCTACCGGCTGTACGACGCGGCGTCCGTGGCGCGACTGGAGCTGGTCCGCACCCTGCGCGAGCTCGGCCTCGGCCTGGCGGACGTCCGCCGGGTCCTGGCCGGGGAGACGACGGTCGCGCAGATCGCGGCAGCGCACGTGGTCGCCCTGGACGCGCAGATCCGGTCGCTCAAGGTGACCCGCGCGGTGCTGTCGACGGTGGCGAAGCGGGGTTCCGATGCGGAGGAGATGACTGTCGTGAACAGACTGGCACGCCTGTCGGCGGCCGAGCGGCGGCGGATCGTGGAGGAGTTCGTGGACGAGGTGTTCCACGGGCTGGACACCGCGGACCCGGTGATCCGTGACCGCATGCGGAGCACCGCCGCGGATCTGCCCGAGGAGCCCACCCCCGAGCAGGTCGACGCCTGGCTGGAGCTGGCCGAGATGCTCCGGGACCCGGACTTCCGGGCGCGATGCGCAAGGTGGCCGAGTTCAACGCGGCCGACCGCGGTCATGACGCGCCCGCCGGGGCGTCCCTGTGGTTCTCCCGGCGGCTCGTGCAGCTGGGAGCCGAGGCCCGCGAGCGGGGCATCGCCCCCGAGTCACCGGCGGCGGCCGACGTGCTGCGCGAGCTGCTGGGCGACGCCGACCCCGCCACCGTGCTCACCCGGCTGCGGTCGCACGCCACTCACCAGGTCGCCCGGTACCGCGAGTTGCTCGCCGTGGTGAAGGGCACCGGGCCCGGGGCGGCCTACCGCGAGGAGTTCACCTGGGTGGTCGCCGCGCTGGAGGCACACACGGCCCGTTAACCTGACCTGCGTCAGACCTGCGTCGCCAGGACGTACAGCACGAGATGAGGGGCGGATCGGTGGCGGACATCGAGGAAGCACGCAAGCAGTTCGAGCGGATCGATACGGACGGGGACGGATTCATCACCGCTGCCGAGTTCAAGGCCGCCCTCGCCCGGTCGGGCGACTGGAACGTCACGGAGTCGGTCGCCGAGGTCGTCATCAAGACCCGCGACCTCGACGGCGACAAGCAGCTGAGCTTCGACGAGTTCTGGGCCTACCTGAACAAGTAGGCGCAGGCTCGCCGGTTCGCCGAGCGAAGGGGCCCGGTCCGCGATCGTCGGACCGGGCCCCTCGCGCATGCCCTGGCGTGACACGCGCGAGGACCACCTTCTCGGACTCGGAATAGCCCGCCCGTCCCGGAGGTTGACCCCGGTCACGACGGCTCCGCGAGGCGCTGTTCATCTCCGGAAGGGCAAGGCGAGGACATGAAGATCGGCATCATCGGAGCGGGCAACATCGGCGGCAACCTGACCCGGCGGCTCACCGCCCTCGGTCACGACGTGTCCGTCGCCAACTCCCGAGGCCCCGAGACGCTCACGGCCCTGGCGCAGGAGACCGGCGCGACACCCGTGACGGTCGCGCAGGCGGCGCGGGGCGCCGAGATCGTCGTCGTCACCATCCCGCTGAAGGCGGTCCCGGACCTTCCCTCCGGTCTGTTCGACGGCGCGGCGGACGGCGTCGCGGTCATCGACACCGGCAACTACTACCCGCGGCAGCGTGACGGCAGGATCGCCGCGATCGAGGACGACGGCCTCACCGAGAGCCGCTGGACGGAGCGCCGACTCGGCCACCCGGTCGTCAAGGCCTTCAACGGGACCTTCGCCCAGGACATCCTGGACCGGCCGCTCCCCGCAGGCGACCCGGGCCGGATGGCCCTGCCGGTGGCCGGCGACGACGAGGCGGCCAAGCGCAAGGTACGGGACCTGATCGACGCGCTCGGGTTCGACACCGTCGACGCGGGCGGCATCGAAGACTCCTGGCGCCAGCAGCCCGACACGCCGGTCTACGGCCTGCGCGACGGCGTCGAAGCGGTCGAGAAGGCCCTGGCGCAGGCGTCCCCGGAGCGCACGCCGGCCTTCTGCGGATAGACCAGGCCTTCCTCAGCCCGCGTGCGCGGTGCGGCCGTCGGGGCGGGTGCCGGCCGCCGTGGCGGTGATCCGGTCCGCCAGTTCCGCGACGGCCGACAGGAGCCCGGCCGGTGGGCGGGCGAGGTCCAGGGCGTGGGTGGTGACGGTGATGCCGGCGCGGCGGATGACGTGGTCCGTGGGCCCGTCCCGGGCGGTGGCGGCGTAGACGAGATGGCCGTGCGGCAGGCCGAGCGCGGTGCAGTAGCCGAGCAGCTGGCCGAGGTGGTCGGTGGAGGGTGCGGCCCCGTCGAGGAACACGTACTTCGCGTCGACGACGGAGACCGGACGGCCCGCCCGGTACAGCACGATGTCCGGCCGCAGCCGCACCAGGCGGGCCTCGTCCAGTCGGTGGTGCCCCTCCTGCCCGGCGCACCGGATCCCCCGACGGGCGAGGACGTCGCCGAGCGCCACCGTGAGGAACCGCTCGAACACGTCCGGCAGGTCGAGCAGGAAACCGTCCACCGCGACGGGGCTGGCGCCGTCCGGCTGGACGGAGCGGGCGGACAGCACCAGCTCCGCTAGCCGCAGCACACGCGAGTAGCGGGAGTTGAGGCGGTTCGGTGTCCAGCGGGGCAGGGGCGCACCTGCGTGGAGGGCGCGGACGCCGGTGAGATGGCCGGCGAGGTGGTGCAGGGCCTGGCGGGTGCGTACCGGGACTCCGGGCAGCCGGGAGGCCAGGTGCAGGGCCGTGAGCAGGAGGCGGTTCTCGGCGATGTCGGGGGTGTGGTCGTCGTAGCGCACGGCGACGGGCAGCGGCAGGCCGACGCGGCGCAGCTGGTCCGCCGTGCGGATCCGGCCGCGGATCAGGGGCAGGTCCTCCTCGACCGTGCGGTAGCCGTGCAGCACTCCGGTGTCGAGCGTGCGGCGGGCGGTCCGGGCGAGCAGGTCGGCGACCGCGGGCAGGAGTTCGTCGGACTCGGCCGCGTCGACCGGCTCGGGCCGCCAGGGGTCGTGGGGGGAGTAGGAGAGCAGGAACAGCAGGTCCCGCACGGGGAGTTTGGGACGCAGGTGGAGCTGGACCGTTCCCCCGGAGGGGGTGCGCAGCCGGACCAGCCCGGCCTTCTGGTTCCCCCGCAGGCGCCAGCGTCCGCCCGCCGCCGGGGTCAGCCGCACCAGGCCCGGCACGGTGAGCAGCGCGGCGAGCTGGTCGCCCGTCAGCTCCCGCACGATGCCGGGGCCGGTCTCCGGCACGGTGAGCAAGAGGCCGCTCACGCCTCCTCCGGGGCCGCCCCGAGCGCCGCGCGCAGGGCGGGCAGGCCGTACTCCTCCTCCACGTCGGTCCCGGTCCCGTAGAGCTGGTCCTCCAGCAGGGGCAGGATCTGGGTGCGCCAGACGAGGTCGAGCCCCTCCGGCCGGGCGGCGGCGGGCTTCATCAGGTACGACGGACCGACGGCGCGGTCGGCGTCCCCGAGCCGGGCGTTGAGCTCGTCCAGCAGCCGGGCGGCGGTGTCCGGCAGGCCGCGCTCCCGCAGCCAGCGGTCCAGCAGGCCCCGGACCGGCGGCTTCTCGGGGGAGAGCCGGCGGAAGGCGAACCTGCGCCGCATCGCCGCGTCGACCAGGGCGATCGAACGGTCGGCGGTGTTCATCGTGCCGACGAGGAACAGGTTGCCCGGCAAAGTGAACGGGGCGTGCGGGCTGTACTGGGTGGTGACGGGCTCCTCGCGGTACTCCAGCAGGAAGTACAGCTCGCCGAAGACCTTCGCCAGGTTGGCCCGGTTGATCTCGTCGATGACCAGGACGTACGGGTTGGCCGGGTCCTTCGCGGCGCGTTCGGCGAGTAGCCGGAACGGCCCGGGCACGATGTCGAACACCACCGAGCCGTCCTCGCCCCGGACGGGACGGAAGCCCTCGAAGAAGTCCTCGTAGGTGTACGAGGGGTGGAACTGCACGAGCTCCACCCGGTCGGGCCCGGCGAGATGCCGAGCCAGGGCACGCGCCAGGTAGGTCTTCCCCGTGCCGGGCGGGCCGTGGAAGACGAGCTGCCCGTGCTCCTGCAGCTGCTCGGCGGTCTCCCGGAGCCACTCAAGCGGCATCAGCAGCCGCGCGGCCAGCTCCTCGGTGACGGGCGGCAGTTCCAGCGGCTTGGTGACGTCGACGTCGACGAGCTCCTCGGCGACGACGTCCTCCAGCCCGGCGCGCTCGGCGAGTTCGGCCGCGATGCTGCTGACGTCGTACAGCGCGGGCGGCAGTGGCAGCCGGGCCTGCACCCGCTCGGGCAGCTCCGCGCGCACGAGCGGCCGCTCGGCGGTGGCCCAGTTCACCGGCCTGCGGCGGGCGTTGTCCAAGCCGTCCGAGGCGTCGTACTCAGCCGGGCCCTGGACCGTGCCGACGTGGACCTCGTCCGGCGTCACCGTGACGACCAGGTCGCCGGGCTGCATCAGGGTGAGGAAGGCGTGCAGCTGGTACGCCGCCTGGGCGCGCATCTGGGCGCTGCCGTCCGGCATCGCCTCGGCGACGGCCTGCTGCACGTGCTGCTTAACCGAGCCGGCGGGGAGTTCGGGCATCTCCCGCCAGGACAGCGAGCAGTAGCCGCGCCGGAGCCAGTCCGGGACGAAGTTGCGGCCGTCCACGTCGTATCCGCGCACCAGCCAGCCGCGCTGGGCGTGCTCGACGGCCCCCCTGCGCCACCTGCGCACCCACGGCTCGTCGTAGAAGTCGACCGGCTCCCCGGTCTGCGCCCGCAGGGTCCGGCACAGCTCCAGCAGGTCGCGGTCGTCGTCTCCGGTGGGCTCGGGGAGCTCGTCCGCGAACGCCTTGACGATCTCCTGCTTGTGGTAGGCGCTGGCGATCGGCTGGTAGAAGTCCGGGAAGAGCAGAAACAGCAGGACGTGGATCTGCGCCCGCCCCTTCTTGTGCCCGACCGACTCCTGGATGCCCAGGCACAAGGCCTTGAACTCCAGCGGATCCTTCAGCACCGCCTCCCGCTCGGTGCCGGTCATGCCCGCGAGCCGCTCCACCAGCAGCACCAGGATCTGGAACTGGGCCCAGCGGTAGTTCAAAAAGCCCTGGCCGCCGTGCAGGAAGCCCTTCAGGCCCGGCTCCAGATCCTCCGGAACAGCCACCGGGCGGTCGGCCCAGGACAGCACCTCGCCAAGGATCTGCCGCTTCTTGGCCAGCCCGATCTGCTCGGGCACGAGCGGTGCCATGTTCACGAACAGCAGCTCGGCCGCCAGCACGATCGTCGTGTCCGGGGCGCCGTCGAGCTGCCGCCGCAGCTTGACCAGGAAGGTGTCCGAGGACTCGTCCGGCCGGTCCACGAACCGTCTGCGCAGATCCGAGGCCGTCGCCCCGGTCCAGGCCGGGAACTCCTGGGCGAACGCGGACTTCCCGCTCGCCAGCCCGTCGTGGAAGACCCGCCGCACCGCCGCCACGACATCGACACTCTCCGGCCGCCTCGCCACCGCGCCCCACCCCCTGTGCTCGAAGAACCCAGCTTAGGAGGGAGCGAGGGCAGCCGTCAGGCCGTCGGCCGGGAGAGGGTCAGCACTCGATGATGTTCACCGCCAGCCCGCCCCGGGCCGTCTCCTTGTACTTCACCGACATGTCCGCGCCGGTGTCCTTCATCGTCTTGATGACCTTGTCCAGGGACACCTTGTGAGAGCCGTCGCCGCGCATCGCCATGCGGGCGGCCGTGACGGCCTTGACCGCGGCCATGCCGTTGCGTTCGATGCAGGGGATCTGGACCAGGCCGCCTACGGGATCGCAGGTGAGGCCGAGGTTGTGCTCCATGCCGATCTCGGCGGCGTTCTCGACCTGCTCGGGCGAGCCGCCGAGGACCTCGGCCAGGGCGCCCGCGGCCATGGAGCAGGCGGAGCCGACCTCGCCCTGGCAGCCGACCTCGGCGCCGGAGATGGAGGCGTTCTCCTTGAAGAGCATGCCGATCGCGCCCGCGGCGAGCAGGAAGCGGACCACACCCTCCTCGTCGGCGCCCGGCACGAAGTTGACGTAGTAGTGCAGGACCGCCGGGATGATGCCGGCGGCGCCGTTGGTGGGGGCGGTGACGACCCGGCCGCCCGCGGCGTTCTCCTCGTTGACCGCCATGGCGTAGAGGGTGATCCACTCCATGGACAGGGCCAGCGGGTCGCCTTCGGAGCGCAGCTTGCGCGCGGTGTTCGCGGCCCGGCGGCGCACTTTGAGACCGCCCGGCAGGATGCCCTCCTGGGACAGGCCGCGCGCCACGCAGTCCCGCATCACCTGCCAGATCTCCAGCAGGCCTTCGCGGATCTCCTCCTCGCTGCGCCAGGCCCGCTCGTTCTCCAGCATCAGCGCGGAGATGGACAGGCCCGTCTCCTCGGTCAGGCGCAGCAGCTCGTCACCCGTGCGGAAGGGGTGCTTCAGGACGGTGTCGTCGAGTTTGATGCGGTCCGCCCCGACCGCGTCCTCGTCGACGACGAACCCGCCGCCGACCGAGTAGTACGTCTTCGTCAGCAGCTCCGTGCCCGAGGCGTCGTACGCCCACAGCGTCATGCCGTTCGCGTGGTACGGCAGGGCCTTGCGGCGGTGCAGGACCATGTCGTCGTCGAAGGAGAACGCGACCTCGTGCTCGCCGAGCAGGTTCAGCCGGCCGCCGGTTTTGATCGCCTCCACCCGCTCGTCGGCGCTCGCGACGTCCACCGTGCGGGGCGAGTCGCCCTCCAGGCCGAGCAGCACCGCCTTGGGCGTGCCGTGGCCGTGCCCGGTCGCGCCGAGCGAGCCGTACAGCTCCGCGCGGACCTGTGCCGTCGGGGCCAGCAGCTCCTCGTTGCGCAGCCGCCGGGCGAACATCCGGGCCGCCCGCATCGGGCCGACGGTGTGGGAGCTGGACGGGCCGATGCCGATCGAGAACAGGTCGAAGACCGAGATGGCCACGGGGGAACTCCTGACTACGGGGGTGGTGCAGAGGGGGTGGGTGCCGCGCCCGCTTGTGGCCGGCGCGGCACCCGAAAGGTTTCTTCGTTACTTGTTCACACCCGGGTACAGCGGGTGCTTGTCGGCCAGGGCCTTCACCCGGGCCTTGAGGGCCTGCACGTCGTAGGACGGCTTCAGCGCCTCGGCGATGACGTCCGCGACCTCCGCGAAGTCCTCGGTTTCGAAGCCCCGGGTCGCCAGAGCCGGGGTGCCGATCCGCAGACCGGACGTCACCATCGGCGGACGCGGGTCGTCCGGGATCGCGTTCCGGTTGACCGTGATGCCCACCTCGTGGAGGCGGTCCTCGGCCTGCTGGCCGTCCAGCTCCGAGTGGCGCAGGTCGACCAGGACGAGGTGCACGTCCGTGCCGCCGGACAGGACGTCCACGCCCACGGCCCGGACGTCGTCCTTCACCAGACGCTCGGCCAGGATGCGGGCACCCTCCAGCGTACGGCGCTGGCGCTCCTTGAAGTCCTGCGAGGCGGCGACCTTGAAGGCGACCGCCTTGGCGGCGATCACATGCTCCAGCGGACCGCCCTGCTGACCGGGGAAGACGGCGGAGTTGATCTTCTTGGCCAGTTCGGCCGTGGAGAGGATCACACCGCCGCGCGGGCCGCCCAGCGTCTTGTGGGTCGTGGTGGTGACCACGTGCGCGTGCGGCACCGGGTTCGGGTGCAGCCCGGCCGCCACGAGACCCGCGAAGTGGGCCATGTCGACCATCAGGTACGCACCGGCCTCGTCCGCGATCCGGCGGAACTCCGCGAAGTCCAGCTGCCGCGGGTACGCCGACCAGCCGGCGACGATCAGCTTCGGCTTGGACTCCTTCGCCAGCCGCTCCACCTCGGCCATGTCGACCCGGCCGTCCTCGCCCACGTGGTAGGCGACGACGTCGTAGAGCTTGCCGGAGAAGTTGATCTTCATGCCGTGGGTCAGGTGCCCGCCGTGGGCGAGGTTCAGACCCATGATGGTGTCGCCCGGCTTGAGCAGCGCGAACATCGCGGCCGCGTTGGCCTGGGCGCCCGAGTGCGGCTGCACGTTGGCGTGCTCGGCGCCGAACAGCTCCTTGACGCGGTCGATCGCGATCTGCTCGACCACGTCGACGTGCTCGCAGCCGCCGTAGTAGCGGCGGCCCGGGTAGCCCTCGGCGTACTTGTTGGTGAGGACCGAGCCCTGCGCCTCCATGACCGCGACCGGCGCGAAGTTCTCCGAGGCGATCATCTCGAGCGTGGACTGCTGACGGTGCAGCTCGGCGTCGACCGCGGCGGCGACCGCCGGGTCGAGCTCGTGCAGGGGTGTGTTCAGGACGGACATACGGCTACGACTCCTCAGCCCGCGGAGAACGCGGTGTACTCGTCGGCGGAGAGCAGGTCGCCCGGCTCGTCCGTGATCCGCACCTTGAACAGCCAGCCGCCCTCGAAGGGGGCCGAGTTCACCAGCGACGGGTCGTTCACGACGTCCTCGTTGACCTCGGTGACCTCACCGGAGACGGGGGAGTACAGGTCGGACACCGACTTGGTCGACTCCAGCTCGCCGCAGGTCTCGCCGGCGGACACGGAGTCACCGACCTCGGGAAGCTGGACGAACACGACATCGCCGAGCGCGTTGGCCGCGTGCTCCGTGATGCCGACCGTCGAGACGCCGTCCTCGGCGGCCGACAGCCACTCGTGCTCCTTGCTGTAGCGCAGCTCTTTGGGGTTGCTCATGGCCTGGATTCTCCTGTACGCGCGGGAGTGCTGTGGAAGGGGGGACTGCTGGTGAGCTGGGACGACGGGCACGGGGCCGCTGCCGCGGCCCTTTGGCCAGTGTCTACTTCTGGCGCTTGTAGAACGGCAGCGCCACGACCTCGTACGGCTCGTGACTGCCCCGGATGTCCACGCCCACTCCGGTCGTGCCGGGCGCGGCGTGCGCGGCGTCGACGTACGCCATCGCGATCGGCTTGCCGAGGGTGGGGGAGGGGGCGCCGGAGGTGACCTCGCCGATCACCTCGCCGCCGACGACGACCGCGTACCCGGCGCGCGGGACCCGGCGGCCCTCGGCGACCAGGCCGACGAGCACACGCGGCGGCTGGGCCTCGGCGCGGGCGGCGGCCTCGCGCAGGGCCTCGCGCCCCACGAAGTCACCCTCCTTCTCGAACTTCACCACCCGGCCGAGCCCGGCGTCGAAGGGCGTGAGGGAGGTGCTCAGCTCGTGCCCGTACAGCGGCATGCCCGCCTCCAGGCGCAGCGTGTCGCGGCAGGACAGGCCGCACGGGGCCAGCCCGGCGCCCTCGCCGGCCTTGGTCAGGGCCTGCCACAGCTCCACCGCGTGCTCGGGCTTCACGAACAGCTCGAAGCCGTCCTCGCCGGTGTAGCCGGTCCGGGCGATCAGGGCCGGGACGCCCGCGACCGTGCCGGGCAGCCCGGCGTAGTACTTCAGGCCGTCCAGGTCGGCGTCGGTCAGGGACTTCAGGATCCCCGGCGACCGCGGACCCTGTACGGCGATCAGCGCGTAGGCGTCCCGGTCGTCGCGCACCTCGGCGTCGAAGCCGGCGGCGCGCTCGGTCAGCGCGTCCAGGACCACCTGGGCGTTGGAGGCGTTGGCGACGACCAGGTATTCGGAAGAAGCGGCCTCGGTCTCGCCCAGCCGGTAGACGATCAGGTCGTCCAGGATGCCGCCGTCGGCCCGGCAGATCATGGTGTAGCGGGCGCGGCCCGGCTTCACACCGCCGATGTTGCCCACCAGGGCGAAGTCGAGGAGGGCGGCGGCCTGCGGGCCGGTGACGGTGATCTCCCCCATGTGGGAGAGGTCGAAGAGCCCGGCCTTCGTGCGCACGGCGGTGTGCTCGTCGCGCTCGGAGCCGTAGCGCAGGGGCATGTCCCAGCCGGCGAAGTCGGTCATCGTCGCGCCGAGCGAACGATGCAGGGCATCGAGCGCGGTGTGACGGAGTTCTCCTGTACTGCTCACGGTCGGTCGTCTCCCAAGGCAATGACGGGCGAGGTCGTTCCTCCCCATCTGTCATCGGAACCTGAGAGGTTCGCCATGACCACACGGGTCCTGGCTTGCACCTTGGGTGGGGCCACGCCTCGTGTCGCACACAGGGGGCGGCCCGCTTTTCAGATGTGCCTCGCCCGCGCGGTAACGGGGCCTGAGAGATTCAAGGGAGGGACTTGCTCCTTCGGCGCCTCAGCTCTTGCGGTGCTGGGGACTCTCCCGCGCGGATTCAAACGGCCGGTATGCAGTTGGCGCGCACATCATTGCACGCATCCTTCCGGCGCGGCAGGGGGACCTTTCCAGGGAGTGCACGAGTCCCGCCCGCCGGACACGGCGACCTGTAGCAGCCCTGTTGCAGGACAAGCACGTAAATGAGAGGCCTGCGGCATTACCTTCTCTTTACACTCGGCGGGGATGGGACTCCGTACCTGGCCCCAGGGGAGGACGATCACGGTGAACAGGACCACCGCGTACGCGACGACGGGCATGGCGCTGCCCGAGCAGCCGGCCGCCGCTCCGGTCCGGGCGGTCCGCGCCCCGGTGCCGGCGCCGGTCGTCCGCGATCTGCGCGACCGCGCCGGGCGCGGCCCGCACGCGCTGCTGTTCGGCCCCCGCGACCTCGTCGTGGTCACGGGCCTGCCCGGCAGCGGCAAGTCCACGCTGATGCGGCGCGCGGTACCGGACCGGCGCGTCGACTCCCAGGACACCCGTGACCGCTGGGCCCGCCGCATGCCGCGCGCCCTGCCGTACGCGCTCTACCGCCCGCTCGTCCGCCTCGCCCACTACGCCGGGCTGCGCCGTGCCCTGCGCACGGGTGAGGGCATCGTGGTGCACGACTGCGGCACGCAGGCCTGGGTCCGCCGCTGGCTCGCCCGCGAGGCCCGCCGCCGCGGCGGCACGCTCCACCTGCTCCTCCTCGACGTCACCCCCGAGCAGGCCCTGGCCGGCCAGCGCGACCGGGGCCGCGGTGTCTCGCGCTACGCGTTCCTGCGCCACCGCGCGGCCAGCACCCGCCTCCTGCGCGCGGTGGAACGCGGCGACCTCCCTTCCGGCTGCGGCTCGGCCGTCCTGGCCGACCGGGACGCGGCGAACGCGCTCCACAGAATCGGCTTCACGGGCTGAGGGGCCCCCGGGCCCGCCCCGTCGTCCACAGGCCGGCCTCCTCGCGCCCCTGAGCCGTTAGCCTTTTGAGCCACAGCAGTGGTTCCAGGCAGGCGGTAGGAAGATGGACATCCCGGCGGACTTCTCCGCGGACTTTCCGGCGCAGACGCAGACCCACCCGCACGGCGGTTGGCCCGGCAACGAGCTGGAGGAGGTGCTCTCGGCCTCCCTCAGCGCCGGACCGGCGGCCGGCGGGCGGATCGTCGAGGTGCTCGGCCGGAGCTTCGTATGGATCCCGCTGCCCAGCGGCGGCGGCCCGCACAGCGGCCCCCTCGACCTGCCCGGCATCGAGATCGACGGCCAGGCGTTCGTGCCGGTGTTCAGCTCCGAGGAGCAGTTCCGCCAGGTCGCCGGCTCCCACATGTCGTACACCATCGCGCCCGCCGTGGAGTTCGCCCGCGGCCTGCCCCCACACGCGGGCATAGCCGTCAACCCCGGTGGTGTGGTCGGCATCCCGCTCCCGCCGCCGGCCGTGGCTGAGCTGTGCCGGGCCGGCCGGACCCCGCTGGACGGTCCCGCGAGCGGCGGCCGGGTCCGCCTCTTCGAGCCCGACTGGCAGGACGACCCGGTGGACTTCCTGGCCGCCGCCTCCGCCGAGTTCGAGGCGACGGGCGTCGTCGTCACGGCCCGCCGCTGCCTCGCGGCCATCGAGACCGCCGACCCCGTGATGTTCGTGGGCGTCGAACTCTCCCAGTGGGAAGGCGACCTGCGCGCCCTCCCCTTGGACGCCCTCAGCCGTGCCGTCACCGCCGCCCCGGCTCCCTGGCCGGTCAACCTGGTGCTCCTGGACGTGACGGAGGACCCGGTGGGCAACTGGATGAGGGACAGGGTCCGGCCCTTCTACCAGCGGTAGGGCGGCGACTCAGGGGCGCGGGGCTGTGACACCATGCGGCTCCGCCGCGTGGGCGCGACAAGCCACCGACGGACCCGCCCCGTCGAGCGAGGGCAAGTCCCGAGTCGGCGCGCGGGCTTAAGCTAGGGCACGGTCGAGGCGTTGTACGAAGGGGCGGTAAAGGTGAGCGCGAGCGGCACGGCCGCGGCCGGACAGGTCGAGCACATACTGCGCCAGGTCACGCCCGGGCGTTACGACGCCTACGAGGCACTCCTGCGCGCGCTCGCGACCCCGCACACCGGCCAGATCTGGATGCTCCTGTGGCACGGCCAGGCCGGCTCCCCAGACGCCCAGTACGGAAACATGGACGTCGACGGCTATGGCTACGCCCCCTGCGTGACCTCCGCCCAGGAGCTCTCGGCCAGCGGCTGGAACCGCTCGTACGAGGTGGTCGACGGCGTCGACGTCGCCCGCGCGCTCTACCCCGACCACTTCGGCCTCTGGCTCAACCCGCACGCCCCCGGCGGCGGCGTCGGCATCCCCTGGCTCGACCTGCGCCGGATCGCCACGGGCCTGGACCGCCAGCCCGCCGGCCCCCTGCGCCTGTCCGAACCCGCCATCGAGATCCCGCAGTTCTACGCCCTGCTCGCGCAGAACGCCCACCGCACTGCGGCCGTCCGCACGCTGCGCCGCGCCTGGGTGCAGCCCGCGCTCGGGGCGCCGTACCTCGCCATCGGACTGGATGTGTACGACACCTCGCCGCCGGCCGTGGACTCCGTGCGCGCGATGATGCAGCAGTCCCTCGGTGCCGTGCCGGACGGGCTCCCCGTGTCGACCGTCGCCATGTCCGACGAGCACGACCCGGTCGCCCTGTGGCTGCGGGCGAAGGCCCGCCCCTTCTACGACCGCGAGGCGCACGCCACCGCCCCCGTCCAGGCCCCGGCCTCCGGCTACGGATACCCTCCGGCCCAGGGCCGGTACTGATCGGCTGGAAGCAGCCTCCCGGAGCCCCTCCCGCGCCACTCCGCGAACGCGAGAATCGCTCAGCTCTCCGCGCGTAGATAGAGGCGGAATGCGTCTCTGTGTCCTAAAATTCCCCTATTCCAGCGCGTCCGACCCCCGTTACCCGCTGTCCGGATAACGGAACCTCGCAGACAGCATCACGTTTACGCATCCTTTCACCGCCAAGTCTGGCAACAGATCGCCAAAGCGTTGAAGACTCCCCGCAAGACACGGGCCGGGTCGGTCTCGTGTACGAGACAAACAAAACCGCTACAGCGGCAGCCAGGGGCTCGGCGATCGCCGGGTCGAGAGGGGTCAATCGCACCGTGACCGCACCGATCGAGACCACCGGGGCGGAAGCCGGAGCACAGCCCGAGGCCGTGCTCTCCGGGGTCAAGAAGAGCCAGATCGAAGGGCGCTCGCTCACCCAGATCGCCTGGATGCGCTTCAAGCGGGACAAGGTGGCGATGGCGGGAGGCGTCGTCGTCATCCTGCTCGTGCTGATGGCGGTGTTCTCCAAGCCGATCCAGTGGATCTTCAACCTCGATCCGAACAAGTTCAACCAGGACCTCATCGACCCGGCGCTGCTCGCCCCCAAGGGCGGCTGGGGAGGCATGAGTTGGGACCACCCGCTCGGTGTGGACCCCCAGTACGGCCGCGACATGCTCGCCCGCATCATCGACGGCTCCTGGGTCTCCCTCCTGGTCGCGGGCGGCGCCACGCTGTTGTCCGTGTGCATCGGCACCGTGCTCGGTGTCGTCGCCGGCTACTACGGCGGCTGGATCGACAGCGTGATCAGCAGGCTCATGGACACCTTCCTGGCTTTCCCCCTGCTGCTGTTCGCCATCTCGATCTCCGCCTCGGTGCAGGACGGTTTCTTCGGCCTGGAAGGCCTGCCGCTGCGCATCTGCGTGCTGATCTTCGTGATCGGCTTCTTCAGCTGGCCGTACATCGGCCGCATCGTGCGCGCCCAGACGATGACCCTGCGCAAGCGGGAGTTCATCGAGGCCTCCACGAGCCTCGGGGCACGCGGCCCGTACATCCTGTTCCGGGAGCTTCTCCCGAACCTCGTCGCACCGATCCTCGTCTACTCGACGCTGATCATCCCGACGAACATCCTGTTCGAGGCCGCACTGAGCTTCCTCGGTGTCGGTATCGCTCCGCCGCAGGCCTCCTGGGGCGGCATGCTCAGCAACGCTGTGGACCTCTACACGGCTGATCCGCAGTACATGTTCGTGCCCGGACTGGCGATCTTCATCACCGTCCTGGCCTTCAACCTGCTGGGTGACGGGCTGCGTGACGCCCTCGACCCTCGCAGCAAGTGATCCATCGAAAGAGGGGGCTTCCTCAGGTGAAGACGAGAAGGGTGACCGCCGGCGTTGCGTCGGTCCTGGCACTGTCGCTGGGTGCTGCCGCGTGCGGCGGCGGAGGTGACGACAACGACGGGGGAGGCAACGGCAAGAAGGACGCCGCGCTGAACTCGATCGTCAACGCGTCGGACAAGAAGGGAGGGACCGTCACGTACGAGCACTCGGACGTGCCGGACTCCCTCGACCCGGGCAACACGTACTACGGCTGGGTCCAGAACTTCTCCCGCCTCTACGGCAGAACGCTCACCACGTTCAAACCGGCTGCGGGCAAGGAAGGCCTGGAGGTAGTGCCGGACCTCGCCGAGGGACTCGGCAAGTCCAGCCCGGACGCCAAGACCTGGACGTACAAGCTGCGTGCGGGTGTGAAGTTCCAGGACGGCACCCCGGTGACGTCCAAGGACGTGAAGTACGCCATCGAGCGCTCCAACTTCGCGCCCGAGGCGCTGTCCAACGGCCCGACGTACTTCAAGTCGTACCTGGAGGGCGGTGACAAGTACAAGGGCCCCTACAAGGACAAGTCCGCCGAGGGCATCAAGTCCATCGAGACGCCGGACGACCGGACGATCGTCTTCAAGCTGAAGCAGCCGTTCGCCGACTTCGACTACCTGGCGACGTTCTCGCAGACGGCTCCGGTGCCGCAGTCCAAGGACACCGGTGCGAAGTACGTGCAGGCCATCCAGTCCTCCGGCCCGTACCAGTTCCAGTCCTACGAGGAGGGCCGCGGCGCCACCCTCGTGCGCAACAAGCAGTGGGACGCCAAGACGGACCCGGTCCGCAAGGCCCTGCCGGACAAGATCACGATCAAGTTCAAGGTCAACCCGGTCACGGTCGACAACAACCTGCTCTCCGACAAGATCACGGCTGACGCGGCCGGCACGGGTGTGCAGCCGCAGACCCAGCCGAAGGTGCTGCGCGGCAAGTACGCCAACCAGACGGACAGCTCCTACGCGGGCGCCACGCAGTACATCGCGCTCAACGTCAACGTGAAGCCGTTCGACAACGCCGAGTGCCGCAAGGCCGTGCAGTGGGGCCTCGACAAGCAGTCGGTGCTCGACGCCATGGGCGGTTCGCCGAAGGGCGACGTGGCGACCACGCTGCTGCCGCCGTCCGTGAACGGCTACACCAAGTTCGACACCTACGCCACCGACGGTCACAAGGGTGACGCGGCCAAGGCCAAGGCGGCGCTGAAGGCGTGCGGCAAGCCGAACGGCTTCGACACCATCTTGACCGCCCGCTCCGACCGCCCCGCCGAGATCGCCGCCGCGACCGCCACCCAGGCGTCGCTGAAGAAGATCGGCATCAACGTCGAGATCAAGCAGTTCCCCTCCGGCAAGTACTTCTCCAACTTCGCCGGTGTCCCGAGCTACGTCCACGACAACAAGCTCGGCATGCTCTCGATGGCGTGGGGTGCCGACTGGCCGACCGGCTACGGCTTCCTCGACCAGATCATCAACGGTGCCGCGATCAAGCCCTCGGGCGGCAACAACCTGATGGAGCTGGACGACCCGAAGATCAACAAGGCCCTGACGGACGCGATCGCCAACACCGACGACGCGGCCCGCACCAAGGCCTGGGGTGACATCGACAAGATGGTCCTCGACAACGCCTCGGTCGTCCCGCTGGTCTACCGCAAGAACCTGCTGCTCCGGCCGACGTCCGCGAACAACGTCACCGTCACGCAGGCCTACCTCGGCATGTACGACTACCTGCTGATGAGCTCCTCGAAGTAATTCAGCAGGCCGGATCCTTTCGAAAGGCAGGTGAAGGCACCGGGTGGCCGCGGCGGACGACCCCGCCGCGGCCACCCGGGGCCGTACAGCTGTGGCTGCGTACATCCTCCGACGCGTCATGGGCGCGGTGCTGTTGCTGCTGGTGGTCAGCGCAGTCACCTTCGCCATCTTCTTCCTCGTCCCCCGCCTCGGGGGGCAGACGGCCGACCAGTTGGCCACCCAGTACGTCGGCAAGGACGCGAACCCCGAGTCCGTCGCCGCGATCAAGCAGAACCTGGGGCTTGATCTGCCCGTCTACGAGCAGTACTGGAACTTCGTCAAGGGCATCGTGGCGGGCGCGGACTACCGGTTCGGTCCCGACGCGACGCACTGCAGCGCACCCTGCTTCGGGTACTCCTTCAAGAACCACGTCGAGGTGTGGCCCCAGCTCCTGGAGCGGATCCCCGTCTCCCTCTCGCTGGCCGTCGGTGCCGCGGTGATCTGGGTGGTCTTCGGTGTCATGACCGGTGTCATCTCGGCGCTGCGCAAGGGCAAGCCGATCGACCGCACCGCGATGTTCATCGCCCTCGCCGGCGTTTCGCTCCCGATCTTCTTCACCGGCCAGATCCTGCTCGCGCTCTTCGTCTACGAGATCCCCATCTGGGACAGCGTCGACTACGTCCCGTTCACCGAGAACCCCGCGGAATGGGCCTGGCACCTGGTGCTGCCCTGGATCAGCCTCGCCTTCCTCTTCTCCGCGCTCTACGCCCGGCTCACCCGGGCGGGCATGCTGGAGACGATGAGCGAGGACTACATCAGAACGGCCAGGGCCAAGGGTCTGAAGGAGACCACGGTCGTGGCCAAGCACGGCCTGCGCTCCGCTCTCACCCCGATCGTCACGATCTTCGGCATGGACTTCGGCATCCTCATCGGCTCCGCGGTGCTCACGGAGACCGTCTTCTCGCTCCAGGGCATCGGCGCCTACGCCATCCAGTCCATCCAGACGAACGACCTGCCGATCATCATGGGCGTGACGATGGTCGCCGCGTTCTTCATCGTCTTCTGCAATCTGATCGTCGACCTGGTGTACGCCGCCATCGACCCCCGGGTGAGGTACTCGTGAGCAAGCTCGACAAAGCCGCGCTCGGCGAACCGGACACCACCGCCGCGTCCGCCCCGGACGACGTGTTCCTGTCCGTCCGTGATCTGCGCATCCACTTCGACACCGACGACGGTCTGGTCAAGTCCGTCGACGGCGTCAGTTTCGACGTGCGCAAGGGCAGGACCCTGGGCATCGTGGGCGAGTCCGGCTCCGGCAAGTCGGTCACGTCGCTCGGCGTGATGGGCCTGCACCGCTCGGCGCGCGCCAAGGTCTCCGGCGAGGTCTGGCTGGACGGCCAGGAGCTGATCGCGGCCGACCCCGACGCCGTACGGCGGCTGCGCGGCCGGAAGATGGCCATGATCTTCCAGGACCCGCTGTCGGCGATGCACCCGTACTACTCGGTCGGGCAGCAGATCGTCGAGGCGTACCGCGTCCACCACGACGTCAGCAAGAAGGCCGCCAAGCAGCGGGCGATCGAGATGCTCGACCGCGTCGGCATCCCCGAGCCGGCCGAGCGCGTCAACGGCTACCCGCACGAGTTCTCCGGCGGTATGCGCCAGCGCGCCATGATCGCCATGTCGCTGGTGAACAACCCCGAGCTGCTCATCGCCGACGAGCCGACCACCGCCCTGGACGTCACCGTGCAGGCGCAGATCCTCGACCTGATCCGGGACCTGCAGAAGGAGTTCGGCTCCGCGGTCATCATGATCACCCACGACCTGGGTGTGGTCGCCGAGATGGCCGACGACCTGCTGGTCATGTACGGCGGCCGGTGCATCGAGCGCGGCCCCGCCGAGGACGTGTTCTCCGAGCCCCGCCACCCCTACACCTGGGGCCTGCTCGGCTCGATGCCGCGTCTGGACCGCGACGAGACCGACCGGCTCATCCCGATCAAGGGCGCGCCGCCCTCCCTCATCAACCTCCCGTCCGGCTGCGCCTTCCATCCGCGCTGCCCGTACGCGGACATCCCCAAGGACGACGTCACCCGCACGGTCCGCCCCGAGCTGACCGAGGTCGGCGGCTCGCACTGGGCCGCCTGCCACATGACGCAGGAGCAGCGGGAGCGTATCTGGACCGAAGAGATTGCGCCGAAGCTGTGAGCGACGACAAAACGGTGAGCACACCGGACACCAGCGCGGGCACCCTCACCAAGGGCACCACCGCCGACGGCGAGGTCCTGCTGAAGGTGACCGGCCTTCAGAAGCACTTCCCGATCCGCAAGGGCCTGCTCCAGCGGCAGACCGGCGCGGTGCGTGCCGTCGACGGCATCGACTTCGAGGTGCGCCAGGGCGAGACGCTCGGCGTCGTCGGCGAGTCGGGCTGCGGCAAGTCCACCATGGGCCGGCTGATCACCCGGCTGCTCGAACCGACCGGCGGTTCGGTCGAGTTCCAGGGCAAGGACATCACGCACCTGAAGACCGGCGAGCTGCGCCCCATGCGCCGCGACGTGCAGATGATCTTCCAGGACCCGTACTCGTCGCTGAACCCCCGCCACACGATCGGCACGATCGTCGGTGCCCCCTTCCGGCTGCAGGGCGTCGATCCCGAGGGCGGTGTGAAGAAGGAGGTCCAGCGGCTGCTGTCGGTGGTCGGCCTCAACCCCGAGCACTACAACCGCTATCCGCACGAGTTCTCCGGCGGCCAGCGCCAGCGCATCGGCATCGCCCGCGCGCTCGCGCTCAACCCCAAGCTGGTGGTGGCGGACGAGCCGGTCTCCGCGCTGGACGTGTCGATCCAGGCGCAGGTGGTGAACCTGCTGGACGACCTCCAGGAGGAACTGGGCCTGACGTACGTGATCATCGCGCACGACCTGTCGGTCGTCCGGCACGTCTCCGACCGGATCGCGGTGATGTACCTCGGCAAGATCGTCGAACTGGCGGACCGCGACAAGCTGTACAAGTCGCCGATGCACCCGTACTCCAAGGCCCTGCTGTCGGCCGTGCCGATTCCGGATCCCAAGCGCCGGGGCGTCAAGAGCGAGCGCATCCTGCTCAAGGGCGACGTGCCCTCGCCGATCGCCCCGCCGAGCGGCTGCCGCTTCCACACCCGCTGCTGGAAGGCGACGCAGATCTGCAAGACGACCGAGCCGCCGCTCAAGGAGCTGCGGGTCGGGCAGCAGGTCGCCTGTCACCACCCGGAGAACTTCGAGGACCAGCAGCCGCAGGACACCAAGCTGCTGTCCTCGGCCAAGGAGGTCGCCGCGGAGAACGGCGGCGCCACCCCCGTGGAGAAGTGAGTCCGGCCGAGCCCCCGCCCTCGCACATCAGGGCGGGGGCTCACCCGTGGGTGAAAATGTCGGGGTGCTCCAGCAACTCTTCAGCCCGTCCGTCCAGCACACGCTCGACCTGATCGGCATCTTCGTCTTCGCGATCTCCGGCGCCCTGCTGGCCGTGCGCAAGAACTTCGACGTGTTCGGCATGGCCGTCCTCGCCGAGGTCACCGCCCTGGGCGGCGGCCTGTTCCGCGACCTGGTCATCGGGGCCGTACCGCCCGCCGCCTTCACGGACCTGGGGTACTTCCTCACCCCGCTGCTCGCCACCCTCCTCGTCTTCTTCCTGCACCCCCAGGTGGAGCGCATCCAGGGCGCGGTGAACGTCTTCGACGCGGCCGGCCTCGGCCTGTTCTGCGTCGCCGGCACGATCAAGGCGTACGAGTACGGGCTCGGCCTGACCGCCTCCGCCGGCCTGGGTCTGACCACCGCCGTGGGCGGCGGTGTGCTGCGGGACGTCCTCGCCAACGAGGTGCCCTCGCTGCTGCGCTGGGACCGCGACCTGTACGCCGTCCCGGCCATCGTCGGCTCCGCCCTGGCCGCCCTGTGCCTGCGCTACGACGCGCTGAACCCGCTCACCAGCGGGCTCGCGGTGGTCACCGCCTTCGCACTGCGCCTGCTCGCGATGCGGTACCACTGGCGAGCTCCGCGGGCGTGGCACCGGCGGTCGACGGTGAGCGAGGAGGAGCAGCCCGTCCTGCCGTGACAGGGCGCAGGCCCATCTCCTGGGTCAGCCAGCGGAACACCGGGACCACCTGCGGCCGCCACAGCGCCATGTTGTGGCCGCCCGCGCTCTTCGGGATGTACACCACGTGCACGGTCGTCGGCGCCTTCGCGGTCTGCTCCAGGGCCACGGCGGCCTCGTAGCCGTCGCGCGGCTGGCCGGAGAGGTACAGCGCGATGCGCGGCGGGACGGGCGCCCTGCGCAGCATCAGGTAAGGGTTGTTCTCGGTGCGCAGGGCGGGGCTCTGCGCGGTGAGCGAGTCGCGTTCGCCGATCGGGTCGTTGTAGCCGGACAGGCTGACGGCGGCCCGGTAGCGGTCGGGGTGGGCGACGGCGAGCCTGGCCGCGCAGTGCGCCCCGGCCGAGTAGCCGGCGACGGCCCAGCCCTGCGGGGCGGACTCGGCGCGGAAGTTGTCCAGGACCATCTTCGGCACGTCGACGCTCAGCCAGGTGTCGGCGTTGACCGTGCCCGGGATGTTGGCGCAGCCGGTGTCCACACCGGCCAGCAGGTTGGTGCGGGGCGCGACCAGGATGAACGGGGCCACCCGGCCCCCACGCATCAGCGGCTCCAGCTGCTCGTGCGCGTGCAGCGAGCCGAACCACGCCTTCGCCGAGCCGGGGTAGCCGGGCAGCAGCTCCACGACCGGGAACCTGTGGTGCCGGTAGGCCGGTTCGCCGTACTGGGGCGGCAGCCACACGTAGACCTCGGCGTTCACACCCGACACCCGGCCCCTGAGCTGGGTCACCCGCACCCCGCCGGCCGCGCCCATCCCGGGTCCGGTGGCGGGCTCGAAGGTCTGCCGCACCTTGGGCAGCCGCTCGAGCGAGATGCCGCCGGTGCCGTCGGCGCCCAGATTCGCCGCCTGCTGCACATGGTCGCCGGTGCCGAGCAGGTCGGCCCAGTTGTCGTACAGGTTGTTGGCGTTGTTGACCAGCGTGAAGACCAGGGCCACGGCCGTCCCCTGCGCGAACAGCAGCATCAGCGCCCGGGCCGCGGTACGCAGGGCCCGGGGCCCGCGGACGCGTGACCACAGGACCAGCGGCAGTGCGAGGGCGGCGACGGACAGGACGACCAGCGTGCAGAGGAACGGTGTTCCGGTGAGGCTCATGCTCCTGCAGAGGGCGGAAGGGGCGTGAGGGTTTACGGACGAGTCGGACACTTACCGAGAAATTGCCCGAGTCTCACCCGGGCGTGACCGGCCCGGACCTGAACTGGAAAGCTACCGCTTAGTAGTAAGTTCTTGTACTGTTCAGCCATGCCAGAAGCAGCCACCGCCCCGGCCGCCCGGGCCACGATCGGCGACAGCGAGTTCGACCGCGACACCGCGCTCACCCGCCGCGCGCCGGGCGTCTACGACATCGACCTCTCCGCCGGCTGGACGATCATCAGCGCCGTCAACGGCGGCTACCTGCTGGCCGTCCTGGGCCGTGCCCTCGCGGACACCCTGCCGCACGCCGACCCCTTCACGATCTCGGCGCACTACCTGACCGCGTCCCAGCCCGGCCCGGCGGTCGTCCGCACGGACGTCGTCCGCACCGGCCGCACCCTGTCGACCGGCCAGGCCTCGCTCTTCCAGCGCGACGACGAGGGCCGCGAGGTGGAACGCATCCGCGTCCTCGCCTCCTACGGCGACCTGGACGCCCTGCCCGACGACGTCCGCACCACGGCCCGGCCGCCCGCGATCCCGCCGCTGGAGCACTGCTTCGGCCCCGAGGACGGGCCCGCCCCCGTCGACGGCAGTTCGGCCATCGCCGACCGGCTGATGCTCAAGCTCGACCCGTCCACCCTCGGCTGGGCCCTCGGGCAGCCCTCCGGCAAGGGCGAGATGCGGGCCTGGTTCGGACTCAAGGACGGACGCGACCCCGACCCGCTCTCCCTGCTGCTCGCGGTCGACGCCCTGCCGCCCACCGCCTTCGAGATCGGGCTGAAGGGCTGGGTCCCCACCGTCGAGCTGACCGTGCACGTCCGCTGCCGCCCGGCCCCGGGCCCGCTGCGGGTGTCGATCACCACGCGCAACCTCGCCGGCGGCTTCCTGGAGGAGGACGCCGAGGTGTGGGACAGCACGGACCGGCTGGTCGCGCAGTCCCGGCAGTTGGCGCGGGCCCGGCTGGGCTGAACTTTGCCTCGCTGACAGGCAGGTCACAGGGCGGCCCCAAGGGAGGCCCAAGCGGCGTTGGTTGAGTACTCGCCTCACGACTCCCTCATCTTCCCTGGAGCTGTCTCTCATGAAGCGTGTGCGTCTTCTCCCCGCCGTGGCCCTGCTGGCGCTCTCGCCCCTGGCCCTGGTCGCCTGCGGCTCGGGTGACTCCTCTTCCTCCTCGAACAGTGGCGGCGGGTCCGAGCGGCAGGCCTGTCAGGCACCCTCGGGGGCGGCTTCGGGCGCTCCATCCGGTGCTCCTGCCGGGGCCCCTTCCGGCGCGCCCTCGGGAACTCCGTCGGGTGCCGCCTTGGCGGGTGCCAAGCCGACGGGTGCGCCCTCCGGGGCTCCTTCGGGGATGCCCGGCGGCGCGCCGGGGGGCGGGCAGGGCGGCCAGGGCGGTCCCGGCGGGGGCCAGGGCGGTGGCTGCGGCGGCCTGGGTGACGGCGGCCAGGCCACGGGCGGGCAGGGGCAGCAGTCGCAGAAGGAGCAGTAGGAGTAGTAGGCGCAGGGGCGCTGGGTGCGCTAGGCGCAGGAGAGGCCGGTTCGGGTGCGCCCGGGGCACGGCGAGGGCGGCGCGTCCGGTGAACGGGCGCGCCGCCCCCGCGCGTTGTCCGAGGGCGTCAATCCAGCCAATGCTGCCGGCCGAGGCCGATCAGCCGCATCTGGCGGGTCGCAAGCCGGGTGAGGCGCCGGGTGCGCTCCGCGCGCTCCTCCTCCGGCCCCTCCAGGGCCTCCAGGAACAGCGACGCCGTGCTCAGCATCTGGTCGACGTAGAGATGCGCGAGCATCAGCAGGTCGTCCTCGCTCCAGCCGCGGGACATCGAGTCCTTGGCCAGTTCGTCCTTGACCTCCTGGGCGAACCGGGCCAGTTGGTCCCGTATCGCCTCCCGGACCGGCTGAACTCCGCCATGTCGTTCACGGGCGATGAACCGGACATGGGCGGGGTACCCGTCGACGTGACGGGCGATCAGGTCGATGGCGCGCGTGATGCGTTCCTCGTGGTCACCCGTCGTGGACACCGTCGTCCGGATCATCGGGTGCAGGCTGCCCAGCGCCTCCTCGACCAGGGCCACGCCCAGATCCGCCGTGGAGCGGAAGTGGCGGTAGAAGGCGGTCGGGGCGACACCGACGGCGCGGGTGACCTCGCGCAGTCCCAGGCTGCTCAGGCTCTGCTCCTCCAGCAGCGCGAGGGCCGCGTCCAGGAGTGCCTGCCGGGTCTTCTGCTTCTGGGCCTGCCGGATGCCGAGGGTGTGACTCATACCATGCAGTTAACAACTGTTCTCTGGAATTGAAAAGTCATGAGAGGCGCTAGACTGGGAAGTCAGTGAACAACTGTAACTACAACCGTTCACCGAAACCCTGGGAGCTGTTACCCGTGCTGTTCATCGTCGCCGCACTCCTGCTGCTGGGTGTCGTGCTGGGCACCGTGGCCCACGCGCCGCTCACCTTCTCCGTCGCCGTCGGTGCCGTCATCGCCGTCTGGCTCGGCATCTTCGCGCTGCGCGAGCGCGGCCGCCGCCGCCACACGCAGGCCCACTGACACCGACCACCACCTTTTCGAACCGACTTCGGGAGTCGATCACCATGCAGCTCACCGCTCCGGCCTCACGCCGCACCGGCATCCGTGACACCGACGGCATGGCCGTCGCGTCCTTCATCCTCGGCCTGCTCGGCCTGCTCGTGCTCAATCTCTTCCTCGGCCCGATCGCCATCGTGCTGGCGAGTGTCGCCCTGTGGCGCGGCACCGAGCGTCGCGGCCGTGCGTGGCTCGGCCTGGGTCTGGGCGTTGCCGACCTTCTGGTCCTCGCGGCCTTCATGGAGTTCGACAGCACCATCTCGTGGAGCTTCTGAGCCGCCGTCGGACAGCCGTCCGCCGGTACGCCGCGGCCGGGCCCGGGGACGACGGGCCGTCGCCGCGCCGGAAAGCGGTTCACGTTCGGCCAGCCTTGCTCTGAGGCCGGTCGAAGGGGAGCCGTAGAATCGGGCTCACCATGGCTTACCTCGACCACGCCGCGACCACCCCGATGCTCCCGGAGGCGGCAGAGGCGCTCACCGCCCAGCTGGGTGCCACCGGCAACGCGTCCTCCCTCCACGCATCCGGCAGGCAGGCCCGCCGCACCGTCGAGGAGGCCCGCGAGACCCTCGCCGAAGCCCTCGGCGCCCGCCCCAGCGAGGTCGTCTTCACCTCGGGCGGCACGGAGGCCGACAACCTCGCAGTCAAGGGCCTCTACTGGTCGCGCCGCGACGCCGACCCGGCCCGCACCCGCGTCCTCGCCAGCCCCGTCGAACACCACGCGGTCCTCGACGCCGTGCACTGGCTCGGCGAACACGAGGGCGCCACCGTCGAGTACCTGCCGGTCGACTCCCACGGCCGCGTCCACCCGGACGCCCTGCGCGAGGCGATCGCCCGCAACCCCGACGACGTGGCCCTCGCCACCGTCATGTGGGCGAACAACGAGATCGGGACCGTCCTGCCGATCCGTGAACTCGCCGAAACCGCAGCCGAGTTCGCAGTCCCGCTGCACTCGGACGCCGTCCAGGCCTTCGGCCAGATCCCCGTGGACTTCGCCGCCTCCGGCCTCGCCGCGATGACGGTCTCGGGCCACAAGATCGGCGGGCCCTACGGCATCGGCGCGCTGGTCCTCGGCCGGGAGCACGCCCCCGTACCGGTCCTGCACGGCGGCGGCCAGGAGCGCCATGTGCGCTCCGGCACCCTCGACGTCCCCGCCATCGCCTCCTTCGCCGTAGCCGGGCGGCTGGCCGCCGAGCAGCGCGAGTGGTTCGCCCGCGAGATCGGCGCCCTGCGCGACGCCCTCGTCAGCGCGGTCCGTTCGGCCGTGCCGGACGCGATCCTCGGCGGTGACCCGGACCCGCAGCGGCGCCTCCCGGCGAACGCGCACTTCACCTTCCCCGGCTGCGAGGGCGACTCCCTGCTGCTCCTGCTCGACGCCCAGGGCATCGAGTGCTCCACCGGCTCCGCCTGCACCGCCGGCGTCGCCCAGCCCAGCCATGTCCTCCTCGCCACCGGCACCGACCCCGACCTGGCCCGCGGCACCCTGCGCTTCTCCCTCGGCCACACCTCCACCGAGGCCGACATCGAGGCCCTGGCGAAGGCCATCGGCCCGGCGGTGGAACGGGCGCGGGCGGCGGGACTGACGTAAAGGGTGTTGCCGACGGGCCCGGACGGTCAGGCCGGTGTCGTACCCGCCCGCCGCACCAGACGCATGTACTTCTCCCAGTCCCAGTGCCGCCCCGGGTCCGTGTGGTCCGTGCCCGGCACCTCCACGTGGCCGATGATGTGCTCGCGGTCGACCGGGATGTCGTAGCGCGCGCATATCCGGGCGGTCAGGCGCGCCGAGGCCTCGTACATCTCGTCCGTGAGGTCCTGCGGGCGGTCCACGAAGCCCTCGTGCTCGATGCCGACACTGCGCTCGTTGTAGTCGCGGACGTGGTACGCCACGTCCAGCTCGCGGATCATCTGCGTGACGTGCCCGTCCTGCCGGACGATGTAGTGCGTGGCCGCCTTGTGCCCCGGGTCCTGGAAGGCCTTCACCGCACTGTCGAAGCTGCCCTGCGTGACATGGACGATCACCATGTCTATGCCGAAGTCGTCGGGCCGGTCCGCACGGCGCCAGTTCGCGTCCGACGCCGCCACCCAGCGCGCGCCCGTGTAGTCGACCGCACCTTCCACACGCGGCTTCTCGACGCCCGGGGCGCGCCACCACAGCCGCGCCAGCTCGTCTCGGGCCAGCACGGCGGAGCCCGCCGCGGCCACCGTCCCGCCGATCAGCAGCGCGCGACGGCCGATCTTCCGGTCGCCGTCCTTCGAAGCCTTCCGCTGTCCCATGTGATCGACAACGGATACTCGGCGGCCCTGGTTCCCGCGCCCCCTTACCCTGGAAGGGTTATGACTGAAACCCCGCAGCGCCCCCGCCCCCTCCGCGTCCTGGCCGCCATGTCCGGCGGAGTCGACTCCGCCGTCGCCGCCGCCCGCGCGGCCGAAGCGGGCCATGACGTGACCGGCGTCCACCTCGCGCTCTCCGCCAATCCCCAATCCTTCCGGACCGGCGCGCGGGGCTGCTGCACCATCGAGGACTCACGCGACGCCCGCCGCGCCGCGGACGTCATCGGCATCCCGTTCTACGTGTGGGACCTCGCCGACCGCTTCCGCGAGGACGTCGTCGAGGACTTCGTCGCCGAGTACGAGGCCGGCCGCACCCCCAACCCCTGCCTGCGCTGCAACGAGAAGATCAAGTTCGCCGCCCTCCTCGACAAGGCGCTCGCGCTCGGCTTCGACGCGGTCTGCACGGGCCACTACGCCCAGGTGATCGTCCGCGAGGACGGCACCCGCGAACTGCACCGCGCCTCCGACATGGCCAAGGACCAGAGTTACGTCCTCGGCGTGCTGGACGACCGGCAGCTCGCCCACGCGCTGTTCCCGCTCGGCGACACCGTCACCACCAAGGACGAGATCCGCGCGGAGGCCGAGCGCAGGGGCCTGGCCGTGGCCAAGAAGCCCGACTCGCACGACATCTGTTTCATCGCCGACGGCGACACCCAGGGCTTCCTCGCGAACCGGCTCGGCCGCTCCGAGGGCGACATCGTCGACGAGTCCGGCAACCGGCTCGGCACCCACGAAGGCGCGTACGGCTTCACCATCGGCCAGCGCAAGGGCCTGCGCATCGGCACCCCGGCCCCCGACGGCAAGCCGCGCTACGTCCTGGACATCTCTCCGGTGGACAACACGGTGACCGTCGGCCCGGCGTCCGCCCTGGACGTCAGCGCCCTCACGGCCATCAAGCCCCGCTGGTGCGGCGCCGCCCCCACGGGCCCCGGCAGCTACACCGCCCAGCTGCGCGCCCACGGCGGCGAGACCGAGGTCACCGCCGAAGTCGTCGACGGTTCCCTGGAGGTCGTCTTCACCGAGCCCGTCCGCGGCGTCGCCCCCGGCCAGGCGATCGTGCTGTACGACGGCACGCGCGTGGTGGGCTCGGCGACGATCGCCTCGACGGTGCGGGCGACGGCGGGCGTGGCCTGATCCCGCCGCCGGACCCGGCGGCGGGCTCCACGCGCGCGTGCCCCCGTGCCGCCCGACTCAGTCCCGGCTGAAGAACTCGGTCAGCACCGGCGCCAGCACGTTCGGCTCGACCATGTGCGTCTGCCCCTGGAGCGTGCGGTACGTGCCCTCGGGGACGGAGTCCGCGATCGCCCGGGCCGACTCGCGCAGCCACCCCGGGCTCGCGTCGCCCGCGACCGCCAGGACGGGCACACCGACCGAGCCCAGCCGGGAGCGGGGGACGCGGCCGTCCCGCATGACGGCGTCGTCGTAGGCGAGGCTGGAGGCCATCGCCTCCATGCCGGCCCACATGGGGGACTGGCGGGCGCCCTGGATCACCCCCTCGGCCAGGCCGGTCAGCCGCAGGAACAGTTCGACCGCGTCCCCGCGCCGCCCCTCGCCGAGCGCCTCCGTCAGCCGCTCGGTGTACTCGGCGCGCTCCTTGACGCCCTCCTCGGACATCGCGAACGGCGTCTCGTAGACGGCCACACGCCGCACCGGCAGGCCGCTGGCCGCCGCCTCCAGCGCCAGTGCACCGCCCGAGGAGATGCCGTACAGGAGTGCCTCGCCGCCCACCGCCTCGATCACCGCGGCCAGGTCCTCGACCTCACGCTCCACGGCGTACGGCGCCGTGTCCGCGCTGGCGCCGCGGCCACGGCGGTCGTACACCACGGCCTGGAAACGCTCCGAGAGCGACACGGCCAGCGGCGCCAGAGTGCCGCCCGTCGACATCGCGCCGCTCACCAGGACGACCGCGGGGCCGCGGCCGGTGCTCTCGTAGGCGATGCGGGTGCCGTCGCGCGAAAGGATCTTCTTGTCCATGCTCATGCAGACTGCCGCACGGCGCGGTGTTCATCGATGAGGCGGGCGGCGCGTCAGCCGATCAGAACACTTCCACCTCGTAGAAGCACAGGTGGTCCTTGATCTCGGCGACGTCCGGCTTGGGGTCCGGATACGCCCAGACGAGGTCCGTCGCGTCCGGCAGGGACCAGTAGGAGGCGGTGCCCTTGAACGGGCAGTACGTCTGGGAGCCGGACGGCGTCAGCAGGTCCAGGCGGACGTCCTCGGGCGGGATGTAGTACCGCTCGGGACAGCCCGTCTCGCGCAGGACCAGCGACCGGTCGCTCTCCGCCAGCACCTGCCCGCCGTGCACCACGCGCACGTGCCCGCCGCTCGGCTCGATGGTGATGCGATGCCCTGTGGTCACGATCGCCCCTCCTCGGGTAGCCGACTCCTTGGGTACAGCGCAGGCTGAAGCGGAGTTCTTCCCTTGCGGCAGGAGGTCCCCATGCGCGCCACGGAAACGGCCGGAAACCGCTCCAGTCCGCTGCACCAGCTCCGGTACGCCCTGCGCCACCCGGAGCGGGTACCCGCGCACGCCCGGCGCGTGGTGCGGGACGCCTGGCTGCGGCTGCGCCACCCCGACCACATCGCGTACTACCGGGCCGTGATGGCCTCGGACGCGGCCCGCAGCACCGAGGCGGCGGTGGGGCACAACCCCTCGCGCGAGCAGTGGGCGCGGATCGGCCGCATGCAGTTCGACTACCTGGTGGGCCACGGCCTCCAGCCGCACCACCGGATGCTGGAGATCGGCTGCGGCAACCTGCGTGCCGGGCGGCTGTTCATCGGCCACCTCGACACCGGGCACTACTACGGCATCGACATCTCGCCGCACATCCTGCTCGCCGCCCAGGACACCCTCGTGGCCGAGAAGCTCCAGCCCAAACTGCCCTACCTGGCCCTCGCCGACGACCTCACCTTCGCCTTCCTGCCGGACGCGCACTTCGACGTCGTGCACGCGCACAGCGTCTTCTCGCACTCGCCGCTGCACGTCATCGAGGAGTGCTTCGCCCACGTCGGCCGGATCCTCGCGCCCGGCGGGTTCTTCGACTTCACCTTCGACCGCACCGAGGGCGAGGAGCACCAGGTTCTGCACGAGGACTTCTACTACCGGACGCGGACCCTCACCGGCCTCGCCGCGCGGCACGGCCTGGACGCCCGGTTCATGGACGACTGGGAACGCCTCCCGCACCGGCAGTCCAAAATGCGGGTCACCGCGGCGGCGGACCGGGCCCGTACGGTGGGTTCATGAACATCTGTGTCTTCCTGTCCGCCGCCGACCTCGACGAGCGCTACACCCGTCCCGCGCGGGAGTTCGCCAAGCTGCTGGGCAAGGGCGGTCACACGCTCGTGTGGGGCGGCTCCGACGTCGGCCTGATGAAGGTGGTCGCCGACGGGGTGCAGGAGGCGGGCGGCCGGCTGGCCGGCGTCTCCGTGCAGTTCCTCGCGGCCAAGGCCCGCCCGGGCGTCGACGAGATGGTCATCGCGAAGGACCTCGCCGAGCGCAAGAAGCTGCTCCTGGAGAGGGCCGACGCCGTGGTGATCATGGTGGGCGGCACGGGCACGCTCGACGAGGCGACCGAGATCCTGGAGCTGAAGAAGCACGGGCACACCGACAAGCCGGTGGTCCTGCTCAACACCGCGGGCTTCTACGACGGCCTGAAGGAGCAGTTCCGCCGCATGGACGCCGAGGGCTTCCTGCCCCGGCCGCTCACCGACCTGGTGTTCTTCGCCGAGGAGCCGGTGGGGGCCCTGGCGTACCTGGAGGAGAGCCGGGGCATCGAGTGATCCGGGGCTGATGCGAGCATGGCGGGCATGGCTACTCATGTGATCACCGGAGCCGGCTCCGGCATCGGCGCGGCCGTGGCCCGCCGCCTGCACGCGCGCGGGGACGACCTCGTGCTGCACGCGCGCGACGCGGGCCGTGCCAAGGAGCTGGCGGCCGAGTTCCCCGGGGCGCGGACCCTGGTCGGCGACCTCGCCGACCCCGACAAGCTCTCCTGGGCCTTCTCCCACCAGTCGCTGCCGGACCGCGTGGACTCGCTGCTGCACATCGCCGGCGTCGTCGACCTCGGGCCGGTCGGCGAACTCACCCCGAAGACCTGGCGCCATCAGCTCAACGTCAACCTGATCGCTCCCGCCGAGCTGACCCGTCACTTCCTGCCCCAACTGCGCGCCGCCCGCGGCCACGTGCTCTTCGTCAACTCCGGCGCCGGCCTCAACGCCCACGCCGACTGGTCCGCGTACGCCGCCTCCAAGCACGGCCTGAAGGCCCTCGCCGACTCCCTGCGCCACGAGGAGCACGCGGGCGGAGTCCGCGTCACCTCGGTCTACCCCGGCCGCACGGCCAGCCCCATGCAGGCCAAGGTCCACCAGCAGGAGGGCAAGGAGTACGACGCCTCGAAGTGGATCGACCCGGAGTCGGTCGCCACGACGATCCTCATGGCCCTGGACCTGCCGAGGGACGCGGAGGTCAACGACCTGACGGTGCGCCCGGGAGGCTGACCCGGCCAGGGCGCTGCGTAGGCTGCTCCGGTGAGCGAAAACAGCCAGTTCAGGTTCGGCGCCGCCACCGGCGTGGGGTCCATGCCGGGCGGCGACGCCCGTGAGGCCGCCAAAACCGTCACCGGCACCTTCGAGGACTTCCCCTTCCTGCCCGAACTGCCCGCCCGGGGGCCGGGCGCCGACATGATCGGACGGACGGCCGGCCTCCTCGTCGAGCTGTACGCGCGCGTGGAGCCCAGCGGATGGCGGCTGGGGGACCGGCCGGGGCGCGACACCAAGCGGGCCCGCTCCTGGCTCGGCGAGGACCTCGACGCCCTGGAGGAGTGCACGCAGGAGTACGAGGGGCCGCTGAAGGTCCAGGCCGTCGGCCCCTGGACCCTCGCCGCCAACCTGGAGATGAGGAACGGCGAGGCCGCCGTCTCCGATGCCGGGGCCAGCCGTGACCTCGCGGCCTCCCTCGCCGAGGGACTGCGTGTGCATCTCGCCGAAGTCCAGCGGCGGATCCCCGGCGCGCAGCTCGTCCTCCAGCTCGACGAGCCGTCCCTCACCCCCGTCCTGCGGGGCCAGGTGAAGAGCGCCAGCGGTTACCGCACCCACCGGGCCGTCGACCGGCAGCTCGTCGAGCAGACGCTGCGCGACCTCGTCGGGGTGCACACCGACGGCCCCGTCGTCGTGCACTCCTGCGCCCCCGACGTCCCGTTCGCCCTGCTCCGCCGGGCCGGCGCGGCCGCGGTCTCCTTCGACTTCTCCCTGCTCACCGAGCGTGACGACGAGGTGATCGGGGAGGCCGTGGAGGGCGGCACCCGGCTCTTCGCCGGTGTCGTCCCGTCCACGGGGGACGCATTGTCAGACCCTGCCGGTAGCGTCATGGGTGTCAGGACGCTGTGGCGCAGGCTGGGGCTGTCACCGGGGCTTCTCGCGGAGGCGGTCACGGTCACCCCGGTGTGCGGACTCGCGGGGGCCTCCCCGGGGTACGCGCGCACGGCTCTCGCGCACTGCGCCCGGGCGGCGAGATCCCTCGCGGACAACCCAGAGTAACGGGAGGACGACACGGTGGCCGGCGACAAGCAAGCGGAGACGACGACGGTGCCCGCCGAGGCACGGGAGAAGCACGCGCGCCTCGCGGAGCAGATCGAGGAGCACCGCTTCCGCTACTACGTGAAGGACGCTCCCGTCGTCAGCGACGCGGAGTTCGACCAGCTGCTGCGTTCCCTGGAGGCGCTGGAGGAGGAGCACCCGGAGCTGCGCACCCCGGACTCACCGACCCAGAAGGTCTCCGGGTCCTACGAGACGGAGTTCACGGCGGTCGAGCACCGCCAGCGCATGCTCTCCCTCGACAACACGTTCAACGACGAGGAGATGGCCGCCTGGACGGAGCGCATCGCCAGGGAACTGGGCGAGCAGAAGTACCACTTCCTGTGCGAGCTGAAGGTCGACGGCCTCGCCGTGAACCTCACCTACGAGCACGGCCGCCTCACCCGCGCGGCCACCCGCGGCGACGGCCGCACCGGCGAGGACATCACACCGAACGTGCGGACGATCGCGGAGATCCCCGACCGCCTCAAGGGCGACGACGTCCCCGACCTCGTGGAGATCCGCGGCGAGGTCTACTTCCCGATGGAGAAGTTCCAGGAGCTCAACGCCCGCCTCGTCGAGGCCGGTGACAAGCCCTTCGCCAACCCGCGCAACGCGGCGGCCGGTTCACTGCGCCAGAAGGACCCGCGCGTCACGGCCACCCGCCCCCTGCACATGGTGGTCCACGGCATCGGCGCCCTGGAGGGCTTCACCGGCCTGACCCGGCTCTCCCAGGCCTACGACCTCCTCAAGACCTGGGGCCTGCCCACCTCCCGGCACAACAAGGTGGTCGACGGCCTGGAAGGCGTACGGGAGTTCATCGCCTACTTCGGCGAGAACCGCCACTCCGTGGAGCACGAGATCGACGGCGTGGTCGTCAAGCTCGACCAGATCCCCCTCCAGGGCCGCCTCGGCTCCACCTCGCGCGCCCCGCGCTGGGCGATCGCGTACAAGTACGCGCCGGAGGAGGTCAACACCAAGCTCGTCAACATCCGCGTGGGCGTGGGCCGCACGGGTCGCGTCACTCCCTACGCCCAGGTCGAGCCGGTCACGGTCGCGGGCTCCGAGGTCGAGTTCGCCACGCTGCACAACCAGGACGTGGTCAAGGCCAAGGGCGTCCTCATCGGGGACACGGTCGTGCTGCGCAAGGCCGGTGACGTCATCCCGGAGATCCTCGGCCCCGTCGCCGACCTGCGCGACGGCACCGAGCGCGAGTTCGTCATGCCGGGCGAGTGCCCCGAGTGCGGTACGGCGCTGCGGCCGATGAAGGAGGGCGACGTCGACCTGCGCTGCCCCAACGCCCGTACTTGCCCGGCCCAGTTGCGCGAGCGCCTGTTCTACCTCGCGGGCCGCAAGGCCCTGGACATCGAGCACTTCGGCTACGTCGCCGCCGCCGCCCTCACCGCCCCGCTGGAGCCGAAGACCCCGCCGCTGGCCGACGAGGGCGACCTGTTCGACCTCACCATCGAGCAGCTGCTGCCCATCAAGGCGTACGTCCTCGACCCGGACAGCGGGCTGCCCAAGCGCGACCCGAAGACCGGCGAGGAGAAGGTCGCCACGATCTTCGCCAACCAGCAGGGCGAGCCCCGCAAGAACGCGGTCGCCATGCTGGAGAACATCGCCGCGGCCAAGGAGCGCCCCCTCGCCCGCCTCCTCACCAGCCTGTCGATCCGTCACGTCGGCCCCGTCGCCGCCGAGGCGCTGGCCCGCGAGTTCCGCTCGATCGAGCGGATCGACCAGGCCACGGAGGAGGAACTGAAGAACACCGACGGCGTCGGCCAGATCGTGGCCACCGCCGTCAAGGAGTGGTTCGCCGAGGACTGGCACCGCGAGATCATCCGCAAGTGGAAGGCCGCCGGCGTCCGCCTGGAGGAGGAGAGCACCGGCGAGGACGAAGGGCCGCGCCCCCTCGAAGGCCTCACCGTCGTCGTCACGGGCACCCTCGAACACTTCACGCGGGACGGTGCCAAGGAGGCGCTGCAGAGCCGCGGAGCGAAGGTGACCGGCTCGGTTTCGAAGAAGACCTCGTTCGTCGTGGTGGGGGACAGCCCCGGGACGAAGTACGACAAGGCGATGCAGCTGAAGGTTCCGGTTCTGAACGAGGAGGGTTTCGGGGTCCTGCTGGAGCAGGGACCGGACGCGGCGGCCGAAGTCGCCCTTTCGGCCGAGGAGTAGCGGTTGAAGGCCACCCGTTCGGCGCATACCAGATGCATACGGGTGGCTGAGGCGCATTCGGGCAACCGTCGGCGACCGCTGCCCGTGGAAGCCTTCTGCGGCCTACTGTTGAGATGTGCGCCTGCCGTGCCCAGCTGCGGTCGGGGCATCTTCGTGCTCGCACAGAGCGCGGGGAAGGGTTTTCGGGCGCGGGCCGTTGAGGGTTGTCGGGCACCGGGCCGCGGGGCGTGGGCACCGCCGGCTGTGAGAGGGACGGGAATGGAACCGACCGAGAGCGCCGTGCGGGGCTCACGGCTGCGCCTGCGCCGCTTGGCGGTCGCATGGCGCGCAGTCCGTGGGGCCGGGCGGCCGGCGGGACGTCCGGTTACGGAGGTGCGCGCCGTCGGACAGTACACCCCGCAGGGGCGTGGCGGCGGGGGGCGCGCCGCGGACGGCCCCGGCGCACAGCCGATCACCGAACATCCGCCCGGACTGACCGGCGCGGACGACGCGGACGGCGAACAGCACCACTCCTGGCCCGCGCTGCCCGCGGCCGTCGTCGCGGCGGCCGGATTCGTCCTGGGCGCCGGCTTCTACCGCGCCTTCACCGGCGGCCACGCGCTCTTCCCGGCGGGCACGGCCGGCTGGGCGCTGGCCGTGCTCACCGGCATCATCGTCGGCCACCTCGTCATGCTGGGCCGCTCCCGCTGGTGGGGCGGCACCGGCTCGGGCGCCGCCCTCACCCTCGCCGTGCTGCTGCTCTACGGCTGGGTTCCGGCCGGCATGGTCAGCCTCACGGTCGTCGTGCTGGTCGGCATAGCCCGCCGCAACCGCTGGCGCCAGGGCGTGCTGCACGGTGCGGTCGACCTCCTCGGCATCGGCGCCGGCGCACTCGTGCTGGGCGTCTTCGGAACCGTGCCGTCCGTCGAGTCCCCGGCGGATCCCGCCGCCTGGACGCTCGCCACGGCACCCGAGGTGGTCCTGGTCGCCGTCGCCTACCTGATGGTCACCCGCGTCCTGCTCTGGTATCTGCACGCCCCGCGCCCCGGACTGCCCACCGTCGCCCGCACCGCCCTGGCCAGACAGGGCCTGGTCGCCGTCGCGCTGCTGGGCATCGCGCCGCTGGTCTGCGTGGTCGCCGTGGCCAAGCCGATCCTGCTGCCGCTGTTCTCCATCCCCCTGATCGCCCTGGACTCCACCCTGTGGATAGCCAGGGCCCGGGCGGAGGAGCAGCTGCGCGACCCGCTGACCGGGCTGCCCAACCGCCAGTGGCTGCTGGAGCGCATCTGGACCGCGCTGGACGACGCGGAGCGGATCGACGCCCGCGCCGCGCTGATGCTGATCGACCTCGACCGGTTCCGGTCGGTCAACGACACGCTCGGTCATCTCGCCGGTGACCGGCTGCTGCTGCAGATCGCCGACCGGCTGCGGGTGGCCCTGCCACGCGGGGCGGAGGCCGCCCGGCTCGGCGGGGACGAGTTCGCCGTCTTACTGCCGGTCGCCGACTCCACGACCTCCGCGACCCGGATCGCCCGCAACCTCGTCGCCGCCCTCAGCTCCCCCCTCGACCTCGACGGTCTCACCCTCGTCCTGGAGGCCAGTGCCGGAGTCGCCGTCTTCCCCGACCACGCCCTGGACGCCGAAGGGCTGCTGCGGCGGGCGGATGTGGCGATGTACCAGGCGAAGCGGGACCGCACCGGTGTCGAGGTCTACGAGTCCAAGCGCGATTCCAACACCCCCGACCGTCTCGGCCTGCTGGGCGATCTGCGCCGCGCCCTCGACGCACACGAGGTGCATCTGCACTACCAGCCCAAGGTCCGCTTCGACGGGCAGGTCGCGGGCCTGGAGGCCCTGGTCCGCTGGGTGCACCCGGAGCGGGGCAAGGTGCCGCCGGACGAGTTCATAGCGATCGCCGAGTCCTCGGGTCTGATGCCGCATCTCACCGAGTACGTGCTGGAGACCGCGCTCGGCCAGGTCGCGCACTGGCGCGACCAGGGCCTGTTCGTCCCGGTCGCGGTGAACGTCTCCCCGCGCGACGTGCACAGCCCCGGCTTCGCCGGCTCCGTCGCCGCCCGGCTGGCCCGGCACGGCGTCCCGGCGGGAGCGCTCCAACTGGAGATCACCGAGCACGTCCTCCTGGAGGACCCGCAGCGCGCCGCCGACACCCTCAACCAACTGACCGCGCACGGCGTGAAGATGTCCCTGGACGACTTCGGCACGGGCTACTCCTCGCTCGTGCACCTGCGCCGGCTCCCGGTCAGCGAGCTGAAGATCGACCGTTCGTTCGTGGCCCGGCTCGCGGTGGACACCGAGGACGCCGAGATCGTGCGCTGCACAGTCGACCTGGCCCACTCCCTCGGCCTGCTCGTCGTCGCCGAGGGCGTCGAGGACGACGAGACCTGGGAACGCCTGCGCGACCTCGGCTGCGACGCCGTCCAGGGCTGGCTGGTCGCCGCCGCGATGCCCCCGGAGGAGACCACGGCGTGGCTGCGGGCGCGGGGGCCCCGGGGGTGGCAGCGACCGCGTGCCGCGTTGCCCGCGGCGACGGCCGACGAGTAGGCCGGCCCCCCCGCTTGTTCGGCTCGCAGGCTGCTGCACTTCCCTCGGGTGAGCGCTCAGCTCGTGCCGGGCGGCACGAAGTGGCCGATCAGCAGTGCCAGTCGTCGCTCGTGTGCCTCCTCGGGTAGCCGACCGCTGCGCATCAGGGTCACCAGCCCGTGCAGCCCGGCCCAGTACGTCTCCGTCAGCAAACCCGTGTCCTCGCCGTCCGCCGCGATCGGCAGGACGGCCTGCAGCAGTTCACCGAAGGCGTCCTGGAGAGCGGCCGGCGCCTCGGGGGTGGCGAAGGGCAGGTCCACGGCGAGCGTGAAGATCACGTCGTAGAGCGCGGGCCGCCGCCGGGCGAAGGCGGTGTACGCGCCGCCCACCGCCGCCAGTGCCTCGCGGGCGCTCCCGGCCGCCGTGCGCGCCGCCCGCAGCTCGTCGGCCAGGTCCGCGCAGCCCTGCACCGCCACCGCCGCCATGATGGCGCCCTTGCCCTTGAAGTGGCTGTAGAGGACGGGCTGGCTGTACTCGATCTCCTCGGCGAGCCGGCGCGTGGTCACCGCGTCCCAGCCTTCCGCCTCCGCCAGTTCCCGTGCGGCCGTCACGATCAGCCGCTCGCGTTCCGCTCGTTCGCGCTCCCGGCGCGTCTGGATCGTCATGGGCCGAATTCTAGCACTGCTAGCGTTCCTGCCGATGCTCTGCTAGCTTCGCTCTTGTCCCTAGCGCTGCTAGAAACTCAAAAAATCGGAGAGAGCCATGACCGTCACCGCCTACACCCTGGCCGTCGTGCTCAACCTGTTCTGCCTGTTCCTCGGCTACCGGTTCCTGTTCCAGCCGGCTGCCGCCGCCGCCGGTTACGGCGTTCCGGCCGACCCCGGCGGCGATGCCGGGGCCTACCTGACGATCAAGGGCCTGCGGGACGGCACTCTCGGGCTGGTCGGTCTGGCGCTGCTCGCCTTCGCGGGGGCCGGAGCCGAGGCCTGGTTCATGCTCGCCGTGGCACTCGTACCGCTGGGCGACACCCTGATCGTGCTGCGCCACGGCGGTACGAAGGCGGTGGCCTTCGGGGTCCACTTCGCCACCGCGGTCATCGTCCTGATCAGCGCCGGACTGCTCTTCGCGGTCTGAGGGCGCCCCGACAGGCATCCGGGGCGGCAAACCGTTTCACGGGCACGGCCCCCAGCCCCATAGGATTAGGCCACACCACATTCACTCACCCCAGAGGATCGCTGCATGCCTGGCATCACGCGCGAGGAGGTCGCCCACCTCGCCCGGCTGGCGCGTCTGGAGCTGAAGCCCGAAGAGCTCGACCACTTCGCGGGACAGCTGGACGACATCATCGGCGCGGTCGCCCGCGTCAGCGAGGTCGCCGACCAAGACGTACCGCCGACCTCGCACCCGCTCCCGCTGACGAACGTCATGCGCGCGGACGAGGTCCGTCCGTCGCTCACCCCCGAGCAGGCGCTCTCCGGCGCCCCGGCCCAGGAGCAGCAGCGTTTCAAGGTGCCGCAGATCCTGGGGGAGGACTAACCGCCATGACGGACAACGTCAACATCATCAAGCTCACGGCCGCCGAGACCGCCGCGAAGATCGCCTCCGGCGAGCTCACGGCCGTCGAGGTCACCGAGGCCCACCTCGCCCGCATCGAGGCCGTCGACGAGAAGGTGCACGCCTTCCTGCACGTCGACCGCGAGGGCGCCCTCGCCCAGGCCCGCGCCGTCGACGCGAAGCGGGACAGGGGCGAGAAGCTCGGCTCTCTCGCCGGCGTCCCGCTCGCGCTGAAGGACATCTTCACCACCGAGGGCATCCCGACCACGGTCGGCTCGAAGATCCTCGAGGGCTGGATCCCGCCCTACGACGCGACCGTCACCCAGCGTCTGAAGGCCGCCGACATCGTCATCCTCGGCAAGACCAACATGGACGAGTTCGCCATGGGGTCCTCCACCGAGAACAGCGCCTACGGCCCGACCGGCAACCCCTGGGACCTGACCAAGATCCCCGGCGGCTCGGGTGGCGGTTCGTCCGCCGCGCTGGCCTCCTTCCAGGCCCCGCTCGCCATCGGCACGGACACCGGCGGTTCCATCCGCCAGCCCGCCGCCGTCACCGGCACGGTCGGTGTGAAGCCGACGTACGGCGCGGTCTCCCGGTACGGCATGGTCGCCTTCTCGTCCTCCCTCGACCAGGGCGGGCCCTGCGCCCGCACGGTCCTGGACGCGGCCCTGCTGCACGAGGTCATCGCCGGGCACGACCCGCTCGACTCCACGTCCATCGACGCCCCGGTCCCGCAGGTCGTCGAGGCCGCCCGCAACGGCTCGGTCGAGGGCATGCGCGTCGGCGTCGTCAAGCAGTTCCGCGGCGAGGGCTACCAGGCCGGCGTCATCCAGCGGTTCGACGAGTCCGTCGCGCTGCTGAAGGAGCTGGGCGCCGAGATCGTCGAGCTGGACTGCCCCTCCTTCGACCTGGCGCTGTCGGCGTACTACCTGATCGCGCCGTCCGAGTGCTCCTCCAACCTCGCCCGCTTCGACGGCCTGCGCTACGGCCTGCGGACCGGCGACGACGGCACGCACTCCGCCGAGGAGGTCACCTCCCTCACCCGCGAGGCCGGCTTCGGCCCCGAGGTCAAGCGCCGCATCATGCTCGGCACGTACGCCCTGTCGAGCGGGTACTACGACGCCTACTACGGCAGCGCCCAGAAGGTCCGCACGCTCATCAAGCAGGACTTCGACAAGGCGTTCGAGCAGGTCGACGTGATCGTCTCCCCGACGACCCCGACCACCGCCTTCGCGATCGGCGAGCGCGCCGACGACCCGATGGCGATGTACCTCGCCGACCTGTGCACCATCCCGACCAACCTGGCGGGCAACGCGGCCATGTCGCTGCCGTGCGGTCTCGCCCCGGAGGACGACCTCCCGGTCGGCCTGCAGATCATCGCCCCCGTCATGAAGGACGACCGCCTGTACAAGGTGGGTGCAGCCGTCGAGGCCGCCTTCGTGGAAAAGTGGGGCCACCCGCTGATCGAGGAGGCTCCGTCGCTGTGAGCGCACTGTCCAAGGCCAAGGGCTTCAAGAGCTCCAAGTCCGGTCTCTACGTGTCGATGGCCACGTCGGCGTTCGGCGCCGTCGGCGTCTACAAGCAGATCAAGAAGGCCCGCGGTGACAGCGACACGCTGCGGCTGCTCGACGCCGTCGTCACCGGAGCCGCGGTCGTCACCAACCTGGCCATTCTCTACCGCGAGCTGAAGCGGCTGGGCGACGACGACGTCCTGCTGGGCTGAGAGGGAAGTACTCACCGTGACCACCACGACCGACCTGGTGTCGTACGAGGACGCACTCGCGTCGTACGACCCCGTCATGGGCCTCGAGGTCCATGTGGAACTCGGCACCAAGACCAAGATGTTCTGCGGCTGTTCGACCGCTCTCGGCCAGGACGCCAACACGCAGACCTGCCCGGTCTGCCTCGGCATGCCCGGCGCGCTCCCGGTCGTCAACGCGACCGGCGTCGAGTCCGCCATCAAGATCGGCCTCGCGCTGAACTGCGAGATCGCCGAGTGGTGCCGCTTCGCCCGGAAGAACTACTTCTATCCGGACATGCCGAAGAACTTCCAGACCTCCCAGTACGACGAGCCGATCGCCTTCAACGGCTACCTCGACGTGCAGCTGGAGGACGGCGAGACCTTCCGCGTGCAGATCGAGCGCGCCCACATGGAGGAGGACACCGGCAAGTCGACGCACGTCGGTGGCGCGACGGGCCGTATCCACGGCGCCTCGCACTCGCTGCTGGACTACAACCGCGCCGGCATCCCGCTCATCGAGATCGTCACCAAGCCGATCGAGGGCGCGGGCGAGCGTGCCCCCGAGGTCGCGCGGGCCTACGTCCGTGAGCTGCGCGAGCTCATCAAGGCGCTCGGCGTCTCCGAGGCCCGGATGGAGATGGGCCAGATGCGCTGCGACGTGAACCTGTCGCTGCGCCCGCACGGCCGGGAGAAGTTCGGCACGCGTTCCGAGACGAAGAACGTCAACTCGCTCAGGTCCGTGGAGCGCGCGGCCCGCTTCGAGATCCAGCGGCACGCGGCCGTGCTGTCGTCCGGCGGCACGATCATCCAGGAGACCCGGCACTTCCACGAGGACACGGGCTCGACGACCTCGGGCCGTGTGAAGGAGGAGGCCGAGGACTACCGGTACTTCCCGGAGCCCGACCTCGTCCCGGTGGCCCCCTCCCGTGAGTGGGTCGAGGAGATCCGGTCCGGGCTGCCCGAGCTGCCGCTGGTCCGCCGCAGCCGGCTCCGTGAGGAGTGGGGCGTCTCGGCCACCGACATGCAGGCGATCCTCAACGCCGGTGCGCTGGAGCCCATCGTCGCCACGATCGAGGCCGGGGCCGACGCCGCCTCCGCCCGCAAGTGGTGGATGGGCGAGCTGGCCCGCAGCGCCAACGAGTCGGGCAAGACGCTCGACGAGCTGGCGATCACGCCGCAGCAGGTGGCCCGGGTCACCGAGCTCGTCGCGAAGGGCGACCTGAACGACAAGCTGGCCCGGCAGGTCATCGAGGGCGTCCTCGCGGGCGAGGGCACCCCGGACGAGGTCGTCGACAAGCGCGGTCTGAAGGTCGTCTCCGACGAGGGCGCGCTCACCACCGCCGTCGAGGAGGCCATCGTCGGCAACCCGGGCGTCGCGGACAAGATCCGCGGCGGCAAGGTGGCCGCTGCCGGTGCGCTCGTCGGCGCCGTCATGAAGGCCACGCGCGGCCAGGCCGACGCGGCCCGCGTCAAGGAGCTGATCCTGGAGAAGCTGGGCGTCAGCGAGGGCTGAGCCCCGCGGACGCGACCGAGGGGGGATGCACCGAACCCGGCGCATCCCCCCTCGTCACGCCGTCAGAGGCGGCGTCCCACGACTCGCACGAAGCCCAGCGTCTCGCCCCGGTCGAGGCGCAGCATCTCGGCGCACTGGCCGGCCATCCGGACGTGCCACTCGTCCGTGTGCTCCTCGGCCACGACCTCGCACCAGCGCAGCCAGTCGCGCCAGCCGTCGTCCAGCCAGTCGGCCGTCTCGACCGCCACCGCCCCGCTGCGGGTCCAGTGGCGCCGCCACCACGCGGCGGTGTGGAAGCACCAGAAACCGGGCTCCCAGTACGGCTTGAGGTGCTCCGGCGGCTCGACGCCGTCGATCTCCTCGCGCAGTGCCGGTACGACGACGCCGATCCGCCCGCCGGGCTTCAGCAGGCGCGTCAGCTGGGGCAGGTAAAGGTCATTGGTGCCGAAGTACTGGTACGCGTCGATGGAGACGATGGCGTCGAAGCTGCTCTCGCCGAACGGCAGGTCGTGCGCCTCGGCGAACACGGGCAGGACGCGGTCGGCGACACCCGCCTCGGCGATGCGCCCGGCGTTCTCGTCGGGCTTGACCCACAGGTCGGCGGCGGTGACCTGGGCGTCGTACTCCTTGGCGAGGAAGACCGACGTCATGGCGCGGCCGCAGCCCAGGTCGAGCACGCGGGAGCCGGGGCTCAGGGTGTCGAGCCCCAGGGCGGGGGCCAGCCACTCCAGCAGCCACAGCGCGTGCGGGCCCATCTGGTTGTCGATGGTCCAGCGGGCGTCGTAGCCGTTGCTGCGCGGGTAGCCGGGGTGGCTCACACGGTCACTGAGGGGGTCGTTCGTGTTCCGGGTGGTGATGTCCGACATCGGTGAACGGGCTCCTTGAGTCCTTGAGGAAGAAAGGGGATGCGTAGGAGCTCGGTCGGACCGTCAAACAATGCACCTGCTTCGGCCGGGCGGCGGTATGCCGCGGGCATTCCTCGGACCAGCGGACGCTAACAGCCGGCCCCCCGGCCCCGCACCCGGTTTTCCCCGCCGGGCGCGCTGTTCGGGCCGCTGTGAATAAGCCCACGAAACAGACAAATGATCTCGTGAGTTTGTAAGAGTGGCGACGCATTGCTCATGCGTTCTTTGCTGGCTGTTCAGGTCATGTACGACTGTTCCCGGTCAAAGATCCACACAAGGCAACTCCGGGAGCACGTTTTCGTGGCAGCCCTCGCCCGCTGGTGTGTCCAGCGCCGTCTGCTCAGCGTCCTGCTGTGGCTCCTCGCGTTCGCGGGGATCGCCGCGGGCGCCGCCGTCGCCGGCACCACGTACTCGAACGACTACGAGGTCCCCGGCACCGAGTCGGGCCGCGCCACCGAGCTGCTGCACGAGGGCTTCCCGCAGCTCGGCGGGGACAGCGACACCGTCGTCTGGCACACCACGTCCGGCAGCGTCCGCGCGGCCGACGTCGAGCAGACGATGGCCCGCACCCTGGACCGGATCGAGAACCTCCCCGGCGTGGCCTCGGTCACCAGCCCCTACGACGGGCCGGGCACGGGCCGCATCAGCGCGGACGGCCGCACGGCGTACGCCTCGGTCACCTTCCACGACCAGGCCGAGGACATCGCCGAGGGCGAGGCGCGGGCCGTCGTCGACACCGCGAAGAGCGCCGAGACCGACGGGCTCCGGGTGGAGCTGGGCGGCAGCGCCGTCGCGCTCACCGAATCCTCCGGCGGGCACCTCGCCGAGATCGTCGGGGTGATCGTCGCCGCGGTGGTGCTGTTCCTCGCCTTCGGCTCGCTCGCCGCCTCCCTGCTGCCCATCGCCACCGCCCTGGTCGGCGTCGGCACCGCCTATGCCGGGATCGTGCTGCTCGGGCACGCCATGACCGTCGCCGACTTCGCGCCCATGCTGGGCCTGCTGATCGGGCTCGGCGTCGGCATCGACTACGCGCTGTTCATCGTCACCAGACACCGGCGCGGGCTGAAACGCGGGCTGTCCGTCGCCGAGGCCGCCACGAACGCCGTCGCGACCACGGGACGCGCGGTCGTCTTCGCGGGTGCCACCGTTTGCATCGCCCTGCTCGGCATGCTGATCCTCCGGCTGAGCTTCCTCAACGGCGTCGCCGTCGCGGCCAGCCTCACCGTGATCCTCACCGTCGCCGCGTCCGTGACGCTGCTGCCCGCCCTGCTGTCCTTCATAGGCATGCGCGCGCTCAGCCGCCGTGAGCGCCGCCGCCTCGCGGAGCACGGGCCGCAACCCGAGCTGCCCACCGGCTTCGCCGCCCGCTGGTCGGCGTTCGTGGAGCGCCACCCCAAGGTGCTCGGCGCGGTCGCCCTGGCCGTCATGGCCGTCCTCGCACTGCCCACCTTCTCCCTGCACCTGGGCACCTCCGACCAGGGCAACGACCCCAGGACGGCCACCACCCGCCAGGCCTACGACCTGCTCGCCGACGGTTTCGGCCCGGGGGTCAACGGCCCGCTCACCCTCGTCACCGAGGTCGACGGCGCCGACGACAAGCTCGCCCTGGACAACCTCGACGGCACGCTCCGCACCACCGACGGCGTCGCCTCGGTGACCCCCGTGACCTTCGACTCCGGCGGCCACACCGCATACCTCACCGTCGTCCCCGAGTCCTCCCCGCAGTCGACGGACACCAGCGACCTCGTCGACCGGCTGCGCGGCGATGTGCTGCCGCGCGCCGAGGCGGGCACCTCGCTCGATGTGCAGGTGGGCGGCATGACGGCCGGCTACGACGACTTCGCCGACGTCATCGTCTCCAAGCTGCCGGTGTTCGTCGGGGTCGTCATCGGCCTGGGCTGTCTGCTGCTCCTGCTCGCCTTCCGGTCCGTCGGCATCCCGCTGAAGGCCGCCGCGATGAACGTCGCCGCCGTCGCCTCCGCCTTCGGGGTGGTGGTCGCGATCTTCCAGTGGGGCTGGGGCAGCGAACTGCTCGGCCTCGGCAGCGCGGGGCCCATCGAGCCCTTCCTGCCCGTGATCATGGTGTCGGTGCTCTTCGGCCTCTCCATGGACTACCAGGTCTTCCTGGTCAGCCGGATGTACGAGGAGTGGCTGGAGACCGGCGACAACCGGCGGGCCGTGCGCGTCGGACTCGCCGAGACCAGCCGGGTCATCAACTCGGCGGCGGTCATCATGATCTCCGTCTTCCTGGCCTTCGTGCTCAGCGGCGACCGGGTGATCGCCATGTTCGGCATCGCCCTGGCCGCCGCCGTCGCCCTGGACGCCTTCGTCCTGCGCACGCTCCTCGTCCCGGCCCTGATGCACCTGCTCGGCGGCGCCAACTGGTGGCTGCCCCGCTGGCTGGACAAGCGCATGCCGCGCGTCAGCATCGAGCCGCCCGAGAGCCGCGCCGCCCATGAGAGGCTGGCCGCCGCGACGGACGCCGAGGTGGCGGACGTCCTGGCGGAGGAGGAGCGGCAGCGGGATGTACGCGATATCCCTGGGTGACGGCGCCGAGCTGAGGCCCCTGGAGCCCTGGCACGCCGGGGAGTTCCTGGCGCACCTGGAGCGGGGGCGGGAGTTCATCGGCCGGTACATCCCGTTCGGGACGACCGAGACGGACCTGCTCTCGGCCCGGGCGAAGCTCCAGCGCTACGCCGACATGCGCGCCGCCGACACGGGGTCCCTGCACGGCCTGTGGCTGGAGGGGACGCTGGTGGGCGGAGTGCTGTTCCTGAACTTCGACGCGGCGACCGGAAACTGCGAGGTCGGCTGCTGGCTGGAGCCGGCCGCGACGGGCCGGGGACTGGTCACGCGCGCGATGCGGGTCCTCATCGACTGGGCCGTCGAGGAACGCGGCATCCACCGCGTCGAGTGGGTCGCCGCCTCCGGCAATCGGGCGAGTCTCAACGTGGCGCGGCGGCTCGGGATGACCCGTGACGGTGTACGACGTGAGGCCCACCCCTATGGTGGCGTACGGCACGATCTCGAAGTCTGGTCGGTGCTGGCGCCCGAGTGGCGCGCCACACGCGCGCGTGCCGCTCACAACGATCATTAAGAGACTTCTCAGACAGCGACCCTACGGTGCGAAACATGGCAACGAACGCAGTGGACGAGACCGAGGCCACCAAGGCCACGACCGACGAGAAGGCGGTGGACACCACCAAGTCCGACGAGGTGCCCCAGGCCGAGGTCCCGGCCGCGGCCGAGGATGCGCCGATCAAGGAGGAGAGCCCCTCCGGCGTCGGCCAGGGCGCCGCCGCCGTGGTCTCCGCCGCACTGGGCGTCGTCTCGCTCACCGGCAGCTGGATCGGCACCGTGGCCTCCGCCCGCCAGAACCTCATCGGTCAGCTGGAGACCGCGCAGAACGCGGGCGTGGCCCAGCAGATCCAGGCGGTCTACGGCGACGCCTGGCAGACCACCGCCCTGTGGGGCGGCCTGTTCGCGCTGATCGCGCTGGTCGTCGGCGTCGTGACGCTCGCCCGGCCCGCGTTCGGCACGCCGGGCAGGATCCAGGCCCCCTGGATCAAGTCCGTCGCCTGGGCGGGAGTCGCGCTCGGCGTCATCGGCCTGTTCCTGGCCGTCCTCAAGTACACCGACGTCCTGCTCGGACTGCCGTCCGCGAGCTGAGAGCGCGCAGGTCCTGAGGGGCCTCAGGCGGTTCCGTAAGCACCTTACGGAGCCCCTGAGGCCCCTCAGCCGCGTCTAAGGCCCCTCCCGGCGCCGAAGATGCGGAACTCTCCCGATGTGGCGGCCCCACCCGGTGGACGAGAGTGAAGTCATCGCGGAGGAACACTCCGTGACCGGCCTCTCCTCAAGGGACACACCATGTACGAGTACGAGCTCCAGCAGACGCGCACCTCCGACCTCCTGCGCCGGGCCGACCACGAGCGCCTGGTCCGCGAGGCCGCCCGGGCCCGCCGCGCGGCCCGCCACGAAGCGAGCGCAGACTCCGCCGAGCACGAAAGCCATAGCCGCCGCTTCCGCCGGCTCCGGTCCGCCCGGACCGCGTGAAGACCGGGGCGGGACCGGCCGCGGGCGTGGCCGTCCGGGGAGCAGCGGTCGTCGTTCGCACGGGAACGGCGGCCGCTGCTCCGGCTGTTCGTCGGAAAACCGGTGCCGCGCCGTCGGACCCGCATGCGATGCTCGGGGCCGTGGAGACCAGGTCCGTCAGCCCCGTGTTCGTCGGCCGTGCCGAGGAACTGGGCACGCTGCACGACGCGCTCGTCCGCGCCCGCGAGGGCGAGCCGCAGGCGCTGCTCATCGGCGGGGAGGCCGGAGTCGGCAAGACCCGCCTGGTCGAGGAGTTCACCGCCGCCGCCCGCCGCCGCGGGGCGGTGGTCGCACTCGGCGGCTGCGTGGAGATCGGCGCCGACGGGCTGCCCTTCGCCCCCTTCTCCACCGCACTGCGCGCCCTGCGCCGCGAACTCCCCGGTGAGCTGACCGCCGCGGCCGCCGGCCAGGAGGAGGAACTGGCGCGGCTGCTGCCCGAGCTGGGCGAGTCGAGGACCGGACGGCACGACGAGGACGGCATGGCCCGCCTCTTCGAGCTCACCGCCCGCCTGCTGGAGCGGGTCGCCGCCGAGCACACCGTCGTGCTCGCCCTGGAGGATCTGCACTGGGCCGACGCCTCCACCCGTCATCTGCTCTCCTACCTCTTCCGCACCCTGCGCACCGGCCGCCTCGTCGTCCTCGCCACCTACCGCTCCGACGACATCCACCGCCGCCACCCGCTCAGGCCCCTGCTCGCCGAACTCGACCGGCTCCGCACGATCCGCCGCCTCGAACTCGCCCGCTTCAACCGCGACGAGGTGGGCCGCCAGGTCGCCGGGATCCTCGCCCAGGAACCCGAGCCGGACCAGGTCGACGCGATCTTCGAACGCTCCGACGGCAACGCCTTCTTCGTCGAGGAACTCGCCGTCGCCGCCCACGAGGGCTGTCGGACGGGCCTGGCCGACTCCCTGCGCGACCTGCTGCTCGTCCGCGTGGAAGGGCTGCCGGAATCCGCCCAGCAGGTCGCCCGGATCGTCGCCGAGGGCGGCTCCACCGTCGAGTACCGGTTGCTGTCCGCCGTCGCCCGGCTCGCCGAGGACGATCTCATCGAGGCCCTGCGGGCCGCCGTGAACGCCAGCATCCTCGCCCCCGCACCCGGCGGCGACGGCTACCGTTTCCGCCACTCCCTGGTCCGCGAGGCCGTCAGCGACGACCTTCTCCCCGGCGAACGCTCCCGCCTCAACCGCCGCTACGCCGAAGCACTGGAGAGCGACCCGGCCCTCGTCCCCGCCGACCAGCGGGCGACGCGCCTGGCCAGCTACTGGTACCACGCCCACGACGCCGCCAAGGCCCTGCCCGCCGTCCTCGAAGCCTCCGTCGAGGCCCGCCGGCGCCACGCCTACTCCGAGCAACTGCGGCTTCTGGAACGGGCGATGGAGCTGTGGGACGCCGCCCCCGACGATGTACGCCGGACCCTGCGCCCCGTCGACTACGCCGAGGTCTACCCGCCCTGCGGCTGCGACCCCGCCACCACCCCGCTGCGCTATCTGGACCTGCTGGCCGAGGCGGCCGTCGCCGGACGGCTCTGCGGAGAGCGCGAACGGGCCCTGAAGATCACCAAGCGGGCACTGCGCCTGCTGGACGACGAGGACGACTCCCTGCGCACCGCCTGGTTCTGGATCCAGCGCTCCCGGCTGGTGCAGCGGCTCGCCCGGGGCGACGGCTGGAAGGAGATCGCCACCGCGCAGGACCTGGTCCGCGGCCTGCCGCCGTCCGAGGTGCACGCCGAGGTGCTGGCCACGGTCGCGCACTGGTCGATGCTCCGCGAGCCCGGCCCGGAGGCCCTGACGGCCGCCGAGCGGGCCGTGGAGTACGCGCGCATGGTGGGCGCCGACGAGATCGAGTCCAACGCCCGGCTCACCCTCGGCGGACTCATGGTCGAGGCCGGGCAGATCGAAGCCGGGCTCGCCCACCTGTACGAGGTCAGGGACGAAGTGGTGGCCCGTGGTCTCGCGGCCGTCGTGGGGCGCAGCCATGTGAACCTGCCCTCCACCCTGGAAGGCATCGGGCGCTCCGAAGAGGCCGTGGACATCCTGCGCGAGGGCCTGCGGCTCACCTGCAGGATGCGACTGACCGAGTCCGAGGGCTGGGTCCGGGGCAACCTCGCCGAGTCGCTCATCTCCCTGGGCCGCTGGGACGAGGCCGCCGAGGCGGCCGTCAGCGCCCAGCGGCACGGGCAGACGGCCGCGCCCTACGGAGCCGGCGCCAACAGCCTGGCGTTCCTCGCACTCGCCCGGGGCCAGGTGCCCGAGGCCGCCCGCCATCTCGCCGAGGCCCGCGCCTCCTACGGCCCGCACGACCCCATGCCGCAGCACGACCTGCCGATCTCCTGCCTCACCATCGCCGTCGCCGCCGCCGAGGGCCGCCTGGCCGACGCCCGCGCCGAACTGGCCCGCACCCTGGAGTCCGGCTTCCCGCTCGGCACCCAGCGCTACGCCTGGCCGCTGCTGCTCCAAGCGGCCACCGCCGAGGCCGACGCCCGGGCCCTGCCCGCCGCCCGTGACGGCCGCGAGCAGGTCCTGGACGGCATCTTCGGCACCGTCAAGCGCCTCACCACCCACGCCCCCGTCTGGCTCGCCCACGAACAGTGGGTCCGCGCCGAACTGCACCGCGCCGAGGGCCGGAGCGCCCCGGACACCTGGTCGGAGGTGGTCACCGCCTTCGAACCCCTGGGCCGGCCCTACGACCTCGCCCGCGTCCGGTACCGCCTGGCCGAGTCCCTGCTGACGTGCGGCGGCGAGGACGAGCGCGAGCGTGCCACGGAACTGCTCCGCCTCGCCCACACCGTCGCCCGGCACCTCGGCGCCCGGCCGCTCGCCGACGCCGCCACCGCGCTCGGCCGGCGTGCCCGCCTCCCGCTCACCCCCGCCGCGGAGCCCGGCCCCGGGCCGGCCGACCCCGTCGAGGCCCTCGGCCTCACCAGCCGGGAACGGGACGTGCTGCGCCTGGTCGCCGCCGGCCACACCAACCGCCGCATCGCGCAGGAGCTGTTCATCTCGCCGAAGACCGCGAGCGTGCACGTCTCCAACATCCTGGGCAAGCTCGGTGTCTCCGGGCGGGGCGAGGCCGCGGCGGTGGCGCACCGGCTGGGGCTGTTCCCGGCCGAAATGCTCATGCCCGGCCCGGCGGGCTGAGGCATACGCTGGAAAGGACGTCGCGGATCCCGCGGCCCAGGGAGGCTCCGTTGTTCAACGTGTTCGAGGAACTGTTCTCGCCCGGGCGCAAGCACACCCGCGACGAGCAGAACCGCCTGGAACTGACCCGTGAGGACGTCGGGGACGGCGACCCCGGACGCGGGCCGATAGACCTGGCGTCCGGGAAGGTCGTCGTACGCCCGTCCGGCGAGGAGCCCGAGCACTGACTCCCCGCGGGCCCTAGCTCACCCGCAGCTCCAGGATCCGGTCGTCCCCGTCCTTCGGGCTGCCCCGGCCGTCCGTGTTGCTGGTCACCAGCCACAGCCGGTCGCCGCCCGCCGGCACCACCGTGCGCAGCCGGCCGTACTCGCCCTCCAGGAAGGCCTGCGGCTCGGCCGAGGCCTCGGTGCCGTTCAGCGGGATGCGCCACAGCCGCTTGCCGCGCAGGCCCGCCATCCAGATCGACCCCTCGGCGTGGGCGATGCCGCTGGGGGAGGCCTCGGCCGTGCTCCACTGGTCGATCGGGTTGTGGAACTGCGAGTCGTCGGACTCGCCCTCGGCCTCCGGCCAGCCGTAGTTGTCACCCGGCTTGATCGCGTTGAGCTCGTCCCAGGTGTCCTGGCCGAACTCCGAGGCGAACAGCCGCTGCTTTCCGTCCCAGGCGAGGCCCTGCACATTGCGGTGGCCGTAGGAGTACACCGGCGAGTCCGGGAACGGGTTGCCCGGCGCCGGCTCGCCCTCCGGGGTCAGGCGCAGGATCTTGCCGCCCATGGAGTCCTTGTCCTGGGACAGGCCGGTCTCGCCGCTCTCGCCCGTGCCCACGTACAGCATCTTGTCGGGGCCGAACTCGATGCGGCCACCGTTGTGGATGAAGCCCTTGGGGATGCCCTTGAAGACCGTGTCGGGCGCGCCGAGCTGCTCGCCGGAGGGCTTCTGCTCGTTGTAGATCATGCGGACGACGCGGTTGTCGGAGGCAGAGGTGAAGTAGGCGTAGACCATGTGGTCCGAGGCGTAGTCGGGGGACAGGGCGATGCCGAGGAGGCCGCCCTCGCCGGCCGCCGAGACCCCCGGCACCTCGCCCAGTTCGGTCTTCCTGCCGGTCTTCTCGTCGACTCGGAGGATCGTCCCGTCGTCCCGGGAGGCGACGAGCAGGCCGCCGCCCGGCAGCGGAGCGAGACCCCAGGGGGACTCCAGGCCCTCGGCGACGGTGCGCACCACCTTCACCGAGCCCCGGGCGGGAGGTGTCTCCTCGGCGGCCTGCCGCGGCGGCGTGGACGACCCCGGCGCCGTACGGCTCGGTGAGGTGCTCTCGTCCTCGCCGGACGATCCTCCGCCGTCGGAGGAGCAGCCGGCCGTCAGCAGGAGCGCGGCGGCCAGCACGGTCGGGACGGCTCGACGTGGCACGATCATGGTCCCTTCGACGGGGCAGGTCCTCTCCCTGTCATACACCGCTCGCGGCTCCCAGGTTCCCGATCACGCAACGCCGAACCAGGAACAAGGGGTTTGCCCGAAACGCACCGGAGGCGGAACCGGGGCTCAGTCCCACGACCCCTGGGCGGGCGGCAGCTTCGCTATCTCCCTGAGATCGTCGGGGGTCAGTCGCAGTGCCGCCGCGGCCGTGTTCTCCGTGACCCAGCGCTCCTGCTTCGTACCCGGCACCGGGACCACGTGCGGGCCCTGGGCCAGCACCCACGCGAGGGCGACCTGGGCGGGCGTGACGTCCGTGCCGTGCCGGCGGGCCACCCGGCGCAGTCCCGCGACGACCGGCTGGTTCGCGGCCATCATCTCGGCGGTGAAGCGGGGGTGCCGGGCGCGCGGGTCGTCCGCCTCGAAGCCCGCGCCGGGCCGCAGCCTGCCGGTCAGGAAGCCGTTGCCCAGCGGCATCGCGGCGAGGAAACCCACGCCCCGCGTCCGGCACCACGGCAGCAGGGTCTCCAGCGCCTCCGGCGACCACACCGACAGCTCCGCCTGCACCGCGCTCACCGGGAAGACCTGCTGCACCCGCTCCAGCTGGCGGATCGTCCCGTCGTGCAGCCGGGCCCCGGACCGGCGGCCGGCCCGCGCCCCCACCGCGCACAGGCCGAGCGCCCGTACCTTCCCGGCCTGGACGAGCTCCGCCATCGCGCCCCAGGTCTCCTCCACCGGCACCTCGGGGTCGGCCCGGTGCAGCTGGTAGAGGTCGATGACGTCCGTCTGGAGCCGCCGCAGCGACGCGTCGCAGGCCCGCTTCACATACCCGGGGCGGCCGTTGGCGACGATGTGCTGGTCGCCCACGAGCAGCCCGACCTTCGTCGACACGAACGCGTCGGACCGCCGCTCCTTCAACGCCCGCCCCACCAGGAGCTCGTTGGTGAAGGGGCCGTACATGTCGGCCGTGTCCAGCAGGGACGCGCCCAGGTCGAGCGCCCGGTGCACCGCCCTGAGCGACTCGTCGCCGCGCCGCCTCGACGCGCTGTAGGCCCAGCTCATCGGCATGCACCCGAGTCCGACGGCCCCCACCGCGAGCGCCGCCGCGCCGATCGTCCTGCGCTCCACCTGGTCGTGACCCTCCCTGTTCGAGCCACCCCAACCTAACCTCTGCCGTCGCACGCTCCTGACATAGCCTCCAGAGCATGACTGCTGACGTGTGGCTGCCCATCCCGCCGGACGAGATCGAGGGACTCCCCGAGGGCCCGGACTACCGCTTCTGGGACGGCGGGGAGGACTTCCCCGCGGACCCGGCCGACTGCGCCTTCTACGTCGTCCCCTACATGAAGCCCAGCCCGCTGTGCGTGCGCCCCATGGGGCGGATGAGCAACGTCCAGGTCGTGCAGACCCTCTCCGCCGGGATCGACCACGTGGAGCCGGGGCTCGGGCACCTGCCCGCGGGCGTGCGGCTGTGCAATGCGCGCGGGGTGCACGAGGCCAGCACCGGCGAGCTCACCCTCGCGCTGATCCTGGCCTCGCTGCGCGGGATCCCCGACTTCGTCCGCGCACAGGACCGGGGAGAGTGGCTGGGCGGGTTCCGGCCCGCGCTCGCCGACAAGAACGTCCTCATCGTGGGGTACGGCTCGATCGGCGAGGCCATCGAGGACCGGCTCGTTCCGTTCGAGGTGGCGCGGGTGGCGCGCGTCGCGCGCTCCGAGCGCACCACGGCGCGCGGTCCGGTGCATCCGCTCACCGAACTTCCCGCGCTGCTGCCGGAAGCGGACGTCGTCATCCTGTCCACGCCGCTCACCGAAACCACCCGCGGCCTGGCCGGAGCCGACTTCCTGTCCCGGATGAAGGACGGCGCGCTCCTCGTCAACGTCGCCCGCGGCCCCGTCGTCGACACCAAGGCCCTGCTCGCCGAACTCGAGAGCGGCCGCATCACCGCCGCCCTGGACGTCACCGATCCGGAGCCGCCGGCGCGCGAGCACCCCCTGTGGCGTGCGCCGGGGGTACTCATCAGCCCCCACGTCGGCGGACCCACCTCCGCGTTCTTTCCGCGCGCCAAGCGGCTCCTGGTGGACCAGTTGAACCGTTATGTGAACCGGGAGCCGCTCCGCAACGTGATCCTTACGACGGGTGCATCAACCGACTGAGAGACCTTCGAGTACCGTCCGCAATCCTTCGGGCGCGGTGGGTACTCATATATCTGTTGATCGTCACGGAGCGTAGAGAACCTATGTCCCTGAGTGACGAGACTGGTGTATCGTCCCGACAGGGGCTGCGCCGGGGACTGTTCGGCGCCGGGGACGGACACTTCGGACTGTGAGGGGGGCGACAGGCGATGCACGGCCTTTGGACGAGCGATCCGACGGGGCGGGGCGGCCGGCGGCGACCCTGGCGGACGGCCGCGAGCGGACGCGGTCACCACGCCGATCACGGCGGCCACCACACCCACCACAGCGAAAACCACAGCGGGCACCACACCGAACACAGCCATCACCACCGCAGGCCCGGCAGCCGCAGAAGGCATGACCAGCCGGTCCACCGGGGCCCGCGGGACCCGGGAGCGGCGCGGACCGGGAGGGCCCGGTGAGCGCGCCCCCCACCCCCACGCTGGACGGAGCGCTGCGGGCACAGCCTCCGTCACCGGGCGCGCTGCTGCCCCGCACGCCGGTCGCCGGCCACCGGCCGGGCCTGGCCCTCCAACTCGTCCTCGCCCTGGTCTGCGCGGGATACGCCGTCGGTTCCGCGCTCGGCTGGGGTTCGTACGAAGTGGCACTGTTCATGGGCGACTTCGGCCTGAGCGCCGCGGCCGCCACCGCCGCCGTCTCGTGCTTCGTCTCCGCCCGCAGCCGCCGCACCCGCTTTCGGCCCGCCTGGCTGCTGTTCGGCCTCTCCTCGGCCATGGCCGCCCTGGGCAACCTGGTCTGGGGGTGGTACGAGGTGGTCCTGGGACTGCCCGTGCCCACTCCCAGCTACGCCGACCTGTTCTTCCTCTGCTTCGCGCCGCCCGCGATCGTCGGACTGCTCGTGCTCGCCAAGCGGCCGGTCACCAAGGCCGGCTGGGTCTGTCTCGGGCTGGACGCCTGGCTGATCGGCGGCTCGCTGCTGACGCTGGCCTGGAGCCTCGCCCTCGCCCAGGCCGCGAAGTCCGAAGGGCCGGGCGTGGCGCACACCGCGCTGTCGCTGGCGTACCCGCTGCTCGACATCGCGCTGGTCAGCATGGTGCTCGCCCTGCACTTCAGGCGGTCCGCGGTGAACCGCTCCGCGGTCAACACCGCCATCGGCGCCCTCGCGCTGACCGTGATGTGCGACGCCCTGTTCACCTCGCCGCTCATGCACCACGACTACCGCTCCGGCCAGCTGCTCGACGCGGGCTGGTTCGCCGGTTCGCTGCTCCTGGCGTACGCCCCGTGGGCCGCGCCCCGCGCGGAGGGCGACCGGCACGGCCAGGACCGGCACGGCGGGACGGGACACACCCGCGTGGTGCACGAGCACGTGCCGGGGCAGCGCAGCGGCCCCCACCACCCGATGCCCCTGCCGGGCGCCGAGCACAGCCGGTACCCGGCCGCCCGGCCCATCTCCGGCTCCCTCGCCGCCCTCACGCCGTATCTCGCGGCCGCCGTGTGCACCCTGGGGATCCTCTACAACGTCCTCAACGGCCGCAGCGTCGACCGCGTGGTCCTGCTGACCGGGGGCACGGTGGTGCTCGCGCTGGTCGTGCGCCAGGGCATCATGCTGCTCGACAACATCACCCTCACCCAGGAACTGGCGCAGAAGGAGAACCACTTCCGCTCCCTGGTGCAGGGCTCCAGCGACGTCATCATGATCGCCGCACCCAGCGGCGTCCTGAGGTACGTCTCCCCGGCCGCCGCAGGTGTGTACGGCCGCCCGGCGGAGGAACTGGTGGGTACGGAACTGGCCCACCTCATCCACCCCGAGGACCTGGGCTGCGTCGTGCACGAGGTGCGCAGATTCCTCGCCGCCAACCCGGTCGAGGAACCCACCACGCGCATCGAGTGCCGGTTCCGCTCGGGTGGTGGGGGCACCTCCCGCTCGAGCGAAACCGAGAGTGGGGCAGGCTGGCTGAACGTCGAGTCGACCGTCAACTGCCATCACGGCGGCCTCATCTTCAACAGCCGGGACGTGACCGAAAGGGTGCGCCTGCAGGCCCAGTTGCAGCACAACGCGGAGCACGACCCGCTCACGGACCTGCCCAACCGCGCCCTGTTCACCAAGCGCGTCCAGCACGCCCTCTCGGGCCGCCGCGCCTCCGACCGGGGTGTGGCCCTGCGGAACACGGCCGTGCTGTTCATCGACCTGGACGGCTTCAAGGCCGTCAACGACACGATCGGGCACCAGGCCGGGGACGAGCTGCTCGTCCAGGCCGCCCGCAGACTCCAGGAATCCGTCCGGCACGGCGACACCGCGTCCCGGCTCGGCGGGGACGAGTTCGCGGCCCTGATCGCCGGGGACAACACCCGCGACCGGGACGCCCGGGAGCGGCACATCCTGGAGCTCGCCGACCGCCTCAGGACGACGCTGTCCCAGCCCTATCTGATCGACGGCAACGATGTCCGTGTCAACGCCTCCATCGGCGTGGCCTTCGCGGAAGCGGGCCTCGGCGCGGGCGAACTGCTGCGCAACGCGGACCTGGCCATGTACCGCGCCAAGGCCGGCGGCAAGGGGCGCGTCGAGCTGTACAAGCCGCAGATGCAGCAGGACGTCGTCCGCAAGGCGGAGCTCGCCACCCGCCTGCGGGCCGCGCTGCACGACGGGGAGTTCGCCCTGCTGCACCAGCCGGTGGTGTCCCTGGAGGACGGCCGGATCGCGTCGGTGGCCGCGCAGGCACGCTGGCGCTCCTCCCAAGGGGTGCTCTTCACCCCGGCGGAGTTCCTGCGGGTGGCCGAGGACAGCGACAAGACCGCCGAGCTGGGCCGGTGGTTGATCGAGGAGGCCGTCGAGCAGGCCGCCGAACGGCACGCGACCGGGCTGTCCGTACCGGTCGTCGTACGGATGAGTGCCCGCCGGCTGCTGGACCGGTCGATGCCGCTCGGCTCGATCGAGGCGCTGCTCACGCGGCACGGGCTGCCGTCCGGGTCGCTGATCATCGAGCTGTCCGATGCCGACCCGAGGGTCTCGCTGGACGAGCTGGAGCGGCGTCTGGGCGCCCTGCGGCGGGTCGGCGTACGGATCGCGCTCGACGGGTTCGGAAGCGGCTACGCGGCGATCACGGCCCTGCGGCGGCTCCCCGTCGACATCCTGAAGCTCGACCGCGGACTGGTCGAGGGTGTCGTCGAGTCGGCGCGCCTGCACAAGATCACCAGCGGACTGCTGCGCATCGCGGGCGACCTCGGGCTGAAGTCCGTGGCCGACGGGGTGGATCTGCCCGAGCAGGTCATCGCCCTGCGCGCGATGGGCTGCACGCACGGCCAGGGCATGGCGTTCTCCGGGCCGCTCGACGAATACCGGCTGCGCCGGGCGCTCGCATCCGGTCACTATCCGGTGCCGAACGGGCCGGTCGAACCGGCGTTCGCGGGCGGCGCCCCGCGGGTGTACAGCTCGGGTGTGTCCGCAGTCATCGGAGGCGGCACGGCCCTTCGCTCACATAATGAGACTCCCGTCCCACCCACTTGACAGTGAGTGCGTGCCGGGGAGAGGGTCAGTGCCATGCGCACCCGAATTCTCGTACTTGGAAAGCGCGTCGGCTGACGCTGAGCCTCGACCGCTCAGCGACCCCACCCGGCGCGCTCCCCTCGCTTGCCTTATGGCACGAGGGGTTTTTTGTTGCACAGGCGCCTTTCGTGCAGCAGCCGAAGACCGTACAAACCTCGCAAAAACCCTCAGCATCTGAGAAGAGAATGCCGATGACCGAGCAGGCCACCGGGGCCCACCACCCGCAGCCCCGGCCCCGATCCGGAGGACATCACTCCGCCCCCGAGCAGGTGACGGGCGCGCAGGCCCTCATCCGCTCTCTCGAGGAGGTCGGCGCCGACACGGTATTCGGCATTCCCGGCGGGTGCATCCTTCCGGCGTACGACCCGCTGATGGACTCCGTCAAGGTGCGTCACGTCCTGGTCCGTCACGAGCAGGGCGCCGGCCACGCGGCCGAGGGCTACGCGCAGGCCACCGGCAAGGTGGGCGTCTGCATGGCGACCTCCGGCCCCGGCGCCACCAACCTGGTCACGCCGATCGCCGACGCGCACATGGACTCCGTGCCGATGGTCGCGATCACCGGCCAGGTCGCCTCCAAGGCGATCGGCACGGACGCGTTCCAAGAGGCGGACATCGTCGGCATCAGCATGCCGATCACCAAGCACAACTTCCTCGTCACCAAGGCGGAGGACATCCCGCGGATCATCGCGCAGGCCTTCCACATCGCCTCCACCGGCCGCCCCGGCCCGGTGCTGGTCGACATCGCCAAGGACGCCCTCCAGGCGAAGACGACCTTCTCCTGGCCGCCCGCCATGGACCTGCCCGGCTACCGCCCGGTGACCAAGCCGCACGCCAAGCAGATCCGCGAGGCCGCCAAGCTGATCACCCAGGCCAAGCGGCCCGTCCTGTACGTCGGCGGCGGCGTGCTCAAGGCCAAGGCCACCGCCGAGCTGAAGGTCCTCGCCGAGCTCACCGGCGCGCCCGTCACCACCACCCTGATGGCGCTCGGCTCGTTCCCCGACAACCACCCCCAGCACCTGGGCATGCCCGGCATGCACGGCTCGGTGGCCGCCGTCACCGCGCTGCAGAAGGCCGACCTGATCGTCGCCCTCGGAGCCCGCTTCGACGACCGCGTCACCGGCAAGCTGGACAGCTTCGCCCCGTACGCCAAGATCGTGCACGCCGACATCGACCCGGCCGAGATCGGCAAGAACCGCCCCGCCGACGTGCCGATCGTCGGTGACGCGCGCGAGGTCATCGCCGACCTCGTCCAGGCGGTCCAGAAGGAGCACGCCGAGGGCCACCAGGGCGACTACACCGCCTGGTGGGCCGACCTCGACCGCTGGCGCGAGACGTACCCGCTCGGCTACGACCAGCCCGAGGACGGCTCGCTCTCCCCGCAGCAGGTCATCGAGCGCATCGGGCAGCTGGCGCCCGAGGGCACGATCTTCACGGCGGGCGTCGGCCAGCACCAGATGTGGGCCGCGCACTTCATCGAGTACGACAAGCCCGCCACCTGGCTGAACTCCGGCGGCGCCGGAACCATGGGCTACGCGGTCCCGGCCGCCATGGGAGCCAAGGCCGGCGCGCCCGACCGCACCGTCTGGGCGATCGACGGCGACGGCTGCTTCCAGATGACCAATCAGGAGCTGGCCACCTGCGCCCTGAACAACATCCCGATCAAGGTCGCCGTCATCAACAACGGCGCCCTCGGGATGGTCCGCCAGTGGCAGACCCTCTTCTACAACCAGCGGTACTCCAACACCGTCCTGCACTCCGGTCCGGAGGACGTCAACCCCCAGGCCCGCGGCACCCGCGTCCCCGACTTCGTGAAGCTGTCGGAGGCCATGGGCTGCTACGCGATCCGCTGCGAGTCCCCGGACGACCTCGACAAGGTCATCGAAGAGGCGAACTCCATCAACGACCGCCCGGTGGTCGTCGACTTCATCGTCCACGAGGACGCGATGGTGTGGCCGATGGTCGCCGCCGGCACCTCCAACGACGAGATCATGGCCGCCCGGGACGTCCGCCCCGACTTCGGCGACAACGAAGACGACTGAGAGCCGCAGGTAAAGGAATCAGACCCATGTCCAAGCACACGCTCTCCGTCCTGGTGGAGAACACGCCCGGCATCCTCGCCCGGATCGCCGCCCTGTTCTCCCGGCGCGGCTTCAACATCGACTCGCTCGCGGTCGGCGTCACCGAGCACCCCGACATCTCCCGCATCACCATCGTCGTGGGCGTGGAGGACCTGCCGCTGGAGCAGGTGACCAAGCAGCTCAACAAGCTCGTCAACGTGCTGAAGATCGTCGAGCTGGAGCCGTCGCAGGCGGTGCAGCGCGAACTCGTCCTGGTCAAGGTGCGCGCCGACAACGAGACGCGCTCCCAGATCGTCGAGATCGTCCAGCTGTTCCGCGCCAAGACCGTCGACGTCTCCCCGGAGGCCGTCACCATCGAGGCCACCGGGTCCGGCGAGAAGCTGACCGCGATGCTCAAGATGCTGGAGCCGTACGGCATCAAGGAGCTCGTCCAGTCCGGCACGATCGCGATCGGCCGCGGCTCCCGTTCCATCACGGACCGGTCGCTGCGCGCCCTGGACCGGTCGGCCTAAGACCCGAAACGGGCGGCCGACGCGCCGCCGACCGCCCGTATTCCGAGACCATCGAGCTTCCCTTCCGCCCCCCGTCATACGGTGGGACGCAACACCTGCACTCCCGAGGAGAGAACCCAAAGTGGCCGAGCTGTTCTACGACGCCGACGCCGACCTGTCCATCATCCAGGGCCGCAAGGTCGCGGTCATCGGTTACGGCAGCCAGGGCCACGCCCACGCGCTGTCGCTCCGTGACTCGGGTGTCGACGTGCGCGTCGGTCTGCACGAGGGCTCCAAGTCCAAGGCCAAGGCCGAGGAGCAGGGCCTGCGCGTGGTGAGCCCCTCGGAGGCCGCCGCCGAGGCCGACGTCATCATGATCCTCGTCCCGGACCCGATCCAGGCCCAGGTCTACGAGGAGCACATCAAGGACAACCTGAAGGACGGCGACGCGCTGTTCTTCGGCCACGGCCTGAACATCCGCTTCGGCTTCATCAAGCCCCCGGCCGGCGTGGACGTCTGCATGGTCGCCCCGAAGGGCCCGGGCCACCTGGTCCGCCGCCAGTACGAGGAGGGCCGCGGCGTTCCCTGCATCGCGGCCGTCGAGCAGGACGCCACGGGCAACGGCTTCGCGCTGGCCCTGTCGTACGCCAAGGGCATCGGCGGCACCCGCGCCGGCGTCATCAAGACGACCTTCACCGAGGAGACCGAGACCGACCTGTTCGGTGAGCAGGCCGTTCTCTGTGGTGGCACCGCGGCGCTGGTCAAGGCGGGCTTCGAGACGCTGACCGAGGCCGGCTACCAGCCGGAGATCGCCTACTTCGAGTGCCTGCACGAGCTGAAGCTGATCGTGGACCTCATGTACGAGGGCGGCCTGGAGAAGATGCGCTGGTCGATCTCCGAGACCGCCGAGTGGGGCGACTACGTCACCGGCCCGCGGATCATCACGGACGCCACCAAGGCCGAGATGAAGAAGGTCCTCGCCGAGATCCAGGACGGCACCTTCGCGCAGCAGTGGATGGACGAGTACCACGGCGGCCTGAAGAAGTACAACGAGTACAAGAAGCAGGACTCCGAGCACCTGCTGGAGACCACCGGCAAGGAGCTGCGCAAGCTCATGAGCTGGGTCGACGAGGAGGCGTAAGCCGCCTGCCCGAGGGGCCGGAGCATCTCGCTCCGGCCCCTTCGGCGAACCCCGGGTAACGTCGGTGGTACGGCGTTGTCCATCCCGTCCGGCCACGGACGGGTGATCCTTCCGCAGCGGCGCAAGACGACGCCCCATGCGCCACTAGACTGCTGCACACATACATACGCGTCAGGCCCACAGCGTCGTGCGTCTTCCACGCGGCCACCACCCTCCACCGCCTGCGGCCGTCGGGACGGCCGTCCGCAGCACTGGACTTGTGAGGACTCACGTGAGCTCGAAACCCGTCGTACTCATCGCTGAAGAACTGTCGCCCGCCACCGTCGACGCGCTGGGCCCGGACTTCGAGATCCGGCACTGCAACGGCGCGGACCGAGCCGAGCTGCTCCCGGCCATCGCCGACGTGGACGCGATCCTGGTCCGCTCGGCCACCAAGGTCGACGCCGAGGCGATCGCCGCCGCGAAGAAGCTGAAGGTCGTCGCACGAGCCGGCGTCGGCCTGGACAACGTGGACGTCTCCGCCGCCACCAAGGCCGGCGTGATGGTCGTCAACGCCCCCACCTCGAACATCGTGACCGCCGCCGAGCTGGCCTGCGGTCTGCTGGTCGCCACGGCCCGCAACATCCCGCAGGCCAATGCAGCGCTGAAGAACGGCGAGTGGAAGCGCAGCAAGTACACCGGCGTCGAGCTGGCCGAGAAGACCCTCGGTGTCGTGGGCCTCGGCCGCATCGGCGCGCTCGTCGCGCAGCGCATGTCGGCCTTCGGCATGAAGGTCGTCGCCTACGACCCCTACGTGCAGCCGGCGCGCGCCGCCCAGATGGGCGTCAAGGTGCTGTCGCTGGACGAGCTGCTCGAGGTCTCCGACTTCATCACCGTCCACCTCCCCAAGACCCCCGAGACCCTCGGTCTGATCGGCGACGAGGCGCTGCGCAAGGTCAAGCCGAGCGTGCGCATCGTCAACGCCGCGCGTGGCGGGATCGTCGACGAGGAGGCGCTGTACTCCGCCCTCAAGGAGGGCCGGGTCGCCGGTGCCGGTCTTGACGTGTACGCGAAGGAGCCCTGCACGGACTCCCCGCTGTTCGAGTTCGACCAGGTCGTGGCCACCCCGCACCTCGGCGCTTCCACCGACGAGGCGCAGGAGAAGGCCGGTATCGCCGTCGCCCGCTCGGTGCGCCTCGCCCTCGCCGGTGAGCTCGTGCCGGACGCGGTGAACGTGCAGGGCGGCGTCATCGCCGAGGACGTCAAGCCGGGTCTGCCGCTCGCCGAGCGGCTGGGCCGGATCTTCACCGCGCTCGCCGGTGAGGTCGCGGTCCGCCTCGATGTCGAGGTCTACGGCGAGATCACCCAGCACGACGTGAAGGTGCTGGAGCTGTCCGCGCTCAAGGGTGTCTTCGAGGACGTCGTCGACGAGACGGTGTCGTACGTCAACGCCCCGCTGTTCGCGCAGGAGCGCGGTGTCGAGGTGCGCCTCACCACCAGCTCCGAGGCGACCGAGCACCGCAACGTCGTCACGGTGCGCGGCACCCTCGCCGACGGCGAGGAGGTGTCGGTGTCCGGCACGCTGGCCGGCCCCAAGCACCTCCAGAAGATCGTCGCCGTCGGGGAGTTCGACGTCGACCTCGCGCTCGCCGATCACATGATCGTGCTCAAGTACGAGGACCGCCCCGGTGTCGTCGGCACGGTGGGCCGCATCCTCGGTGAGGCCGGCCTCAACATCGCCGGCATGCAGGTGTCGCGGGCGGCGGCCGGCGGCGAGGCGCTGGCGGTGCTGACCGTGGACGACACGGTGACGGCCGGTGTGCTGGCCGAGGTCGCGGCGGAGATCGGCGCCACGTCCGCTCGTTCGGTGAACCTGGCCTGACCTTCCCGGGGGCTGTCGCCCCCGGGCCCCCGTTCGCCCTGAACGGACTCGTCCTCACACGCCGGACGGGCTGAGATTCTTCGGCTCGTCCGGCGTTTCGTATGCGTGCTCCCGCACCTCGACCCGGCGCAGCGTGATCGCCGCCAGCACCGCCGCGCCCAGCAGCAGGGCCGCGCCCGCGAGCGCCGCCCCGTTCATCCCGCTGGTGAAGGCCTCCCGGGCCGTCGTCGCCAGGGCGTCCCCCGTACGCCCCGGCAGTTGCTCGGCCACGGCCAGCGCGCCGCCCAGCGTCTCGTGGGCGGGGGCCGGGGCGGAGCCGGGGATCTCGCGGCGGTAGACGGCCGTACCGATCGAGCCCAGGACCGCCATGCCCAGGGCGCCGCCGAACTCCGCGCCGGTCTCCATCAGGGAGGAGGCGGTGGCCGCCCGTTCCACCGGGGCCGCGCCCATCGCCAGGTCCATGACCTGGGTCGTCACCATCACGATGCCGAAGGCCAGGACACCGCACGCGCTCAGCACGAGCCACATCGAGTCCGGGCCGGCGAGGGCCAGCAGCCCGTAACCGCTCGCGGAGATGACGAAGCCCGCCGTGACGACCGTCGTGCGGGACAGGCCCTTCTGGACCAGCACGGCAGCCATCGGAGCCGCCAGGCCGATCGGCACCGACGGGAGCAGCGACCACAGCGAGGCCTCCAGCGCGCTCTTGCCCAGCACCGACTGGATGTACTGGGTGGTGAAGAACGCCGAGCCCATCATCGCGAACAGGGAGAGCAGGTTGAGCGCGACGCCGGGCCCGAAGCCGCGGACGCGGAACAGCGCGGGCGGGATCATGGGTGAGGCCGACGTGCGCTGGCGGTGGACGAAGAGGGCCGCGAAGAGCAAACCGACGGTGATCGAGACGACGTACCGGACGTTCCAGCCCTCCGTCGTGATCTCCTTCAGGCCGTGGATCACCGGGAGCACCGCCGCCATCGACAGCGGCACGCTCAGCCAGTCGAAGCGGCCGGGGGAGGGGTCCCTCGACTCGGGGAGCAGGATCGGGCCGAGGACCAGCAGCAGGGCCATCGCGGGCAGGTTGACCAGGAAGACCGAGCCCCACCAGAAGTGCTCGACGAGCAGTCCGCTCATCACCGAGCCGAGCGCGACGCCGCCGGTCATCACGCCGGACCACAGGGCGATCGCCTTCGCGCGCTGCGCGGGGTCGGTGAACATCGTGCGGACCAGCGCCAGGGTCGACGGCATCAGGGTCGCGCCGCCGATGCCCAGCAGCGCGCGGGCCGCGATCAGGGCCTCAGGGTTGTGGGCGTACGCCGCGGCCAGCGAGGCGGCTCCGAAGGCGGCGGCGCCGATCAGCAGCAGCTTGCGGCGGCCGATGCGGTCGCCCAGCGCGCCCATCGTCATCAGCAGTCCGGCCAGGACGAAGGCGTAGATGTCGAAGATCCACAGCTGCTGGGTGCCGGTGGGTTCCAGATCGGCGCTGATCTGAGGGACCGCGAAGTAGAGCACCGACACGTCCATCGAGACGAGCAGCAGCGGAAGCATCAGCACGCTCAGGGCTGTCCATTCGCGGCGGCCGGCGAGGGCGTGCGGGTGGGGTTCGGTCGTCATGGGCAGGACTGTACGAGCGTCTTAAACGCTTGTCTAGTACGTGTGTTTAATACGCTCGTCTGGGTGCCGGATAGGGTGACATGCCATGGGACACCGTGAGGATCTGCTGGAAGGCGCCAAGCGCTGCCTGCTGGCGAAGGGCTTCCTGCGCACGACCGCGCGCGACATCGTCAAGGAGTCGGGGACCAACCTGGCGTCGATCGGCTACCACTACGGCTCGAAGGACGCGCTGCTGGCGCAGGCGTACGTCGAGATGGTGGAGGGGATGTCCGACGCGTTCGAGGGCGGCGGCGAGCTGGGGGGCGAGCCGGGTTCGTTGGAGCGGTTCACCGAGGTGTGGGCGAACATCATCGGGACCATGCGCGACCCAGGGTCCATGTGGCGGCTCAGCACGGAGATCGTCGCCATGGGGGACCAGCTGCCGGAGGTGCGGGAGCATCTCGCCCGGGCCCAGCGGGAGGGGGCGCGCGGCATCGTCACGCTCTTCCACGGAGGGCGCGAGGAGGACGTCCCCGAGGAGCGGGTGGACACCCTCGGGTACTTCTACCTGACCCTGATGATGGGGCTCATGGCGCAGTGGACGTTCGACCCCGAGAGGGCGCCGGAGGCGGGTCAGCTGGCGGCGGGGCTCCGCCAGGTGATCGAGGGCGTCAAGGAGACGTGACGCGCCCCTCGCGCATCTCGATCACCCGGTCCGCGAAGTGCCGTACGACCGCCCGGTCGTGGCAGATGAACAGGTAGCCCAGGCCCAGGTCGTCCTGGAGGTCGGCGAGCAGATTGAGCACGCCCGCCCGCACCGACGGGTCCAGTGACGACACCGGTTCGTCCAGGACCAGCAGGCGAGGATCGGAGGCCAGGGCGCGGGCGATGCCGGCGCGCTGGCACTGGCCGCCGGAGAGTTCGTGCGGCCGGCGGTCGCCGTACGCGGGGTCGAGGCCGACGCGGTCGAGGAGTCCGGCGACGCGGTCGGGGCCGTCGGTGGGATGCCAGCGGCCCTGGACCTTCAGTGGTTCGGCGATGGCGTCCCGGATGCGGTGGCGGGGGCTGAGCGTGCCGTACGGATCCTGGAAGACGGGCTGCATGCGGGGGCGCAGGGAGCGCAGTTCGCGTTCCGGGAGGGACGTCAGCTCCCTGCCTTCGAAGCGCACGCGTCCGGCGTCCGGGCGGCGCAGCTGGAGTACCGCCAGGGCGGTGGACGACTTGCCGCAGCCGGACGGGCCGTTCAGGGCGAGCGTCTCGCCGGCGGCCAGGGAGAAGGAGGCGCCGTCCACGGCGGTGACCGGGCCGTAGCGGACGACCAGGTCGCGGACATCGAGCAGGGGATCGTCGCTCATGCGGACTGCCGCTCCTCGAGGAACAGGTCGGTGGCCGGGTGGGGGAGATCCTCCGGGCGGTGGCAGGCGAGCAGGCGGCCGGCCACCTGCCGGGGCTCCGGTTCCGCCGTGTGGCAGGGGCCCGCCGCGAGCGGGCAGCGTGGGGCGAAGGCGCAGCCCGGCGGGAGCGCGCCCGGGGCGGGTGGGGTGCCGTGCAGGGCGGGGAGGCGGCGACCCGGGGCCGCGTGGTGCGGGAGGGAGGCGAGCAGGCCGGCCGTGTAGGGGGCGCGGGGACGGGTCAGCACCTCGCCCGCCGCACCGAGTTCGGTGAGGCGACCGGCGTACAGGACCAGCACGCGGTCCGCGTGGCCCTGTACGGCGTCCATGTCGTGCGTGACCAGGACGAGCGCGGCGCCGACGGCCTCCCGCTGCTCGGCGAGCAGCCGCAGCACCTGGTCGCGGCGCTCCTCGTCGAGGGCGGTGGTGGGCTCGTCGGCGACCACGATGTCCGGCTCGTTGACCGTGGCCATGGCGATCACCGCGCGCTGGCGCATACCGCCGGAGTACTCGTGCGGGTAGGCCCGCGCCCTGCGCGCCGCGTCCGGGATGCCGACGCGGTCGAGCGCCGCGACCGCCCGGGCCCGGGCCTCCTTGCGGGAGACGCCGGCCACCGACCGTACGGCGGCCGCGAGTTGGTCGCCGACCCGGTGCACGGGCGACAACGCGGACAGGGCGTCCTGCGGGACCAGGGAGACGCGCCGGCCGCGCTGGGCCGAGAGGTCCGGGCTGATCGTCCCGCTCGTGGCCGCGGCGCGCGGCAGCATGCCGAGGAGCGCACGGGCCGTGAGGGACTTGCCCGCTCCCGACTCGCCGACGATCGCCAGCACTTCGCGCGGTCGTACGTCGAAGGACAGGCCGCGCACCACCTCGACCCCGTCGAAGGAGATCCGCAGTTCGCGCACCGACAGCAGTGGCTCAGACTCCAACGGGGGCCTCCTTCTTGACCGGAGCGGGGGTGACGCGCCGTATCCTCCGGCCCTGCGTCAGCGCCGCCCCCGACACCGCGAGGCCGGCGAGCAGGGCCAGGGCCACCGCCGGGGCGAGGGCCGCCCACGGGGCGCGTTCCACGTAGGCGCGGGACTCGTCGAGCAGCAGGCCCCACTCGGGTGCGGGCGGCTGGGCGCCCAGTCCCAGGAAGCCCAGTGAGGCCAGGGCCAGGGCGATGCCCGGCAGGCGCAGCAGGGCGTGGCGGGCGACCGGGGCGGCCACGGACGGCAGGACGTGCCGGGTGAGGATCCAGAACGGGCTCGCTCCGATGGCCCGTTGAGCGGTCAGGAACGCCGACGCCCGTACCTCCTGCACCAGCGCCGCCGCGTGCGCGGACAGGGCCGGCCAGGAGATCAGCGCGACCGCGAGGGCGGCGCCGCCGGTGCCGGGACCGGCGGCTGCCGCCACCAGGATGCCGACGATCACCGGGGGCAGGGCGTTGGCGATGTCCGCCGCGCCCTCCGCGATCCGGGGCAGGAAACCGAGGGCGAGCGCGACCAGCAGGCTCAGCAGGCAGACGGCCGCCGCCGTGCCGACCGTGGAGGCGGCGCCGTGGCCCAGCCGGGCGAGCACGTCACGGCCGAGGCCGTCGGTGCCGAGCGGGTGGGTCCAGGAGGGCGCGGCCAGCCGGGCCGTGGTGTTCACGGCGTAGGGGTCGCGCAGCAGGCCCCAGCCGATGGTCACGGCGAGGACGGTGAACAGCGACAACGGGATCGCGGGATGTGCGCGCACCGGCCGCGCCGGAGGCAGCGCCAGCGAGGCGTCCCGCAGGGCCGGGCCCAGCAGCCGTCGTCGGGCGAATGCCGCCAGCGCGCCCGTGACCAGGCCGAGCGCGAGCAGCGCGAGCACCGAGCCCTGGAGCAGCGGCAGATCCTGCGACTTGGCCGCACCGAGCGCGCTGCGGCCGATGCCCGGCACGGCGAAGACCGTCTCCACGGCGACCGCGCCGCCGGTGAACCCCACGGCGACCATGCCGAACTGCGGGACCAGGGGCGGCAGGACACGGCGCAGCGCGGCGCCCGCGATCCGCGCCCGGCTCACCCCCGCGCCCCGCCACAGCTCCACCCACCGCTCGTCGAGTACGGCGGGCAGGGCGTCCGCGACCAGACGGCCGAGCAGCCCGCCGCCGGGGACGCCGAGGGCCACGGCCGGCAGGACCATGTTCTCCGGTCCCACCCAGCCCGACGTCGGCAGCCATCCCAGCCACACCCCGAACACCAGCAGCGCGACGGTGGCCAGCAGGAACTCGGGTACGGCGGCCAGCATCGCGGCCCACGCCCCGGCCGAGGCCCGGCCCCGCACCAGCACCGGCGCGACCAGCGCGCACGCCAGCAGCAGCGCCACGGCGAGCGAGGCGCCCATCAGCACCAGCGACACCTGGAGTCCGGAGACCACCGAGGGCAGGACCTCGGTGCCCGACACCCAGGAGGTGCCGAGGTCGCCGTGCAGCAGGTCCGAGGCCCAGCCGCCCAGCAGGGACAGAGGGCCGGCGTCCAGGCCGAGGTCCCGCCGTACGGAGTTCAGGGCTTCCTCGGTCGGATCCTGCTCGGCGGAGCGGGCTCGCAGCACGGCCAGGGCCGGGTCCCTGCCGGAGAGCCAGGGCAGCAGCCCGACGGCGGCCAGGACGGCGATCAGGCAGAGCAGGCGGGTCAGCGTGGCGGCACCCGCCAACCGGCGTATACGGACCTTCACTTGAGGTAGGTGTCCGCCGTGACCAGCTCCCGCTCACGCGGGTCGTGGGCCGCGTCGGCCACACCGGCGGCATCGCCCTGGATCACGCGCTCGTGCAGCATGGGCACGGCGGCGTCGGTGCCGAGCACGGCGGCCTCGGCGGCGATGACCGCCTTGCGCCGGGCGTCACCGGTCGGCGTCCGGCCGGCCTTCCCCAGGGCCTTGTCCACGTCGGCGTCCGCGAGCTGGGAGATGTTGAAGGAGCCGTCGGAGGCGAAGTCGCTGTAGAGGTAGGCGGCCGGATCGCCGGAGTCGAGGACGGTGGCCCGGGAGAGGATGAACGCGTCGAACTCGCCCGCCAGCGCGTCGGACTCGATGTTGGCGTACTCGCGGACGTCGAGCTTCACCTTGAACCCGGCCTTCTGCAGCTGCTGTTGCAGCGCGGCGGCCACCTCGGGCAGCTCGGCGCGGTCGGTGAAGGTGCCGAGGGTGATCGTCTTGCCGGCCGGGTCGCCGGCCTTGGCCCGCCGCACCGGCTTCCGCAGCTCGGCCGCCCACGGCAGGGCGGGGCCGAGCAGCCCCTCGGCGACGTCGGCGCGCCCCTCGTACACGCCCTTCACGATCGACTCGGCGTCGACCGCCTCGCGGGCCGCCGCCCGCACCGCGGCGTCCTTGAAGGCGCCCTTCTCGGTGTTGAGGTACAGGGTGTTGGTGCGCGGCATGGGGACCTCGGTGATCAGGTCCTGGTCCAGCACCGCCGCCTGCGACACCGGCACCGCCTCGACGATGTCGGCCTCGCCGCTGCGCAGGGCCGCCGCGCGGGCGGTGCCGTCGGGCACGAACCGCACGTCGATGCCCGGGGCCTTGGCCTTCTTGCCCCAGTAGCCGTCGTAGCGGTCGAGGGCGGCGGAGGAGGTGCCGTTGGCCTTCGTCAGCTCGAAGGGGCCGGTACCCGCGCCGACGGGGTTGACGGTCTTGCCCCGGTAGGCCTTGGCGGCGAGGATCGACAGCTGCGGGGAGCTGAGCCGCTGCGGGACCAGGGGGTCCTCGGTGGCGGTGGTGACGGTGACCTTGTCGCCGTCGGCCTTCGCGGTCAGGTCCACGCCGTCGAGGATGCGGGGCTTGGGGGAGGCGGCGGCGGCCCTGGTGAGGGAGTTGACGACGGCTTCGGCGGTGAGCTTCGTCCCGTCGTGGAAGGTGACTCCGTCGCGCAGGGTGAAGCTCCAGCTCGGGCCGGACTGCTTCCACTCGGTGGCCAGGGCGGGCTCGGCGTCACCGTCCGCGTCGAGCTTCACGAGGGTCTCGGCCGTGGACCAGCGCGACAGTTTGAAGGCGTCGTCAGACAGCGGGGACAGGCCGGAACGCGGGGGCTGCATCATCGCCAGACGGATGCGCTTGCCCTGGCCGGAGGCGGAGTCGCCGTCGCCGCCCGAGAAGCATCCGGTGAGCAGGGCGGAGGCCGCGGTGACGGCTATGAGGGGGACGAGACGAGCAGGGACGCGCACGGGACACCTCGGCAAAGGCATGGTCAATGGTTGAACGCGCCACGACCGTAGCATGATGACAATCGTTTTCAGAAGCGGCCCGACGGTCAGGGGACCGGACGGAAGTACTTCCGCAGTGCCCAGGCCGCGAGTCGCCGGCCCGTGGCGGCTCCCGCCTCGTCGGCCGTCCGGGTGTGGATCCCGCCCCAGATCCGGGCGTCGACGACGTCCCGCTCGTACGCGTGGGCGTAGCGGTAGTGGCGGGTCGTACCGGTGGTGGCCGACCGGATGCGCAGGTCGACCTCAGGGGTGCCGAGGATCCCGGTCAGCATGCGCATCAGCGCGCCGCCCATGGTGGCGTGGCCGCTGAGGTAGTCCGGATGTGACGGGGTGTCGAGCAGCGGCTCCCAGCCCCGGTCCGGCCGGGTCGCCGGGTTGCCGTCGCTGTCCGCCTCCCGGATGGCGGTGACAGGGCGCCAGGTGCCGTAGTGCAGTTTGGAGTCCCAGGCGGTGATGACGGCGTCCGCCTGGACCGTGTTGGCCGCCGCGTACAGGCGCGCCGTCTCGGCGATGCCGAGTCCGTGCCGGGTGGCGTGGTCGCCCAGGGCCTCCTGCAGGTCCGGGGCGACGAAGTACAGCGCGGTGTCCGTCTGTTCGGGGGTCCGGCGCGAGCCGGTCAGCCCTCCGTAGTACGCCAGTTCATTGAGGTCCTTCGCGTACCGGGCCGAGCGGAGGGAAGGCGGCGGGCCGGGGCGGAACTGGTGCGGGGAATCCAGCAGCAGGGGCCGGACCCTGCCGACCCAGGCCGTGGTGAAGGGCTCGTGGCCGGGAGGAGTGGGCCGCCAGACGCCGGGTCGCGGGCGGGCGGGAAAGCGCACCGACGCGCCGCGGCCGTCACCGCGGCGCAGGCCGATGACGTGGTCGGCGGCGAGCTTCCCGAACGCGATGCCCTCCTCCTCGGCCTCGCCGTCGGGGATCTGCGCGAGGGTGCCGGTCAGGGCGGTGTCCAGCCGGGGCGCGGCCCCGGGGAAGCGATGGCGCAGCACCTGGTGCGCCGCCGAGGCGGCGGCCGCCGCGGACGAGGCCGTACGAGGTGCCCGCTCGTCCCACTGGTACGGGGTGAAGCGGCCCGTGACGCCGACGACGGCGTTGTAGACGGCGGTGGAGACGTAGGACTGAAGGATGAACAGCTCGGCCGGGGACGGGCGGGCCTCGGCCTTGATGATGGCATCCGCCGTGTGCATCCACTCGACGACGACCGACGCGCCCCCTTCCTCCGGGGCGGCAGGCCCGGCCCCGGACGCCGCTCGCGCGCTACCCCCGGGCCCGGCACTCGCGTGAGCTCCCGGCAGCGCGAGCGCGAGCACCCCGCAGGCCAGACCCGTCACCGCCGCTCGTGTCGCAGACCAGGCACGTCGGTTCCGCACGTGAGCTCCTCCCGCCGATGGCACACCGGAAGAACCGTGACCGGCCGCGGCCACCGAGGTTGGGGGGCCGTCCTGAAACCGCCCGTTCGGGCGAGGGTTCTCACCCGGACGGCCCTGGGGTCTCGCCGGGGGCGAGCCGAGCCCCTTTCAGAGCCATGTGCAGCAGCAGGCGGTCCTCGCCGTCGTCCAGGTCGAGGCCGGTGAGCTTCTCGATCCGGGACAGGCGGTAGTACAGGGTCTGGCGGTGGATGCCCAGCTCGGCGGCGGCCCGGGCGGCCTGGCCCGCGCAGTCGAGGTAGACCTCGGCGGTACGGGCCAGGTCGTGGTGGACCGGGGCGAGCAGCGTGCGGGCGACGGGGTCGTGGGCGACTTCCGGGGGCAGGGCCGTGAGCAGCCGGAACGGCCCGATCGACGCCCACTGCGCGACCGGCCCGAACCGCGCCTCGGCCAGCGCCGCCCGGGCGGCCGCCGACGCCTCCCACCAGGCGGTCGCCAGGCCGGCGAGGCCGGAGCGGGGGGTGGCGATACCGGCGGCGGGGCTCCCGGCTGCGCCCGAGGCGCCGTCCGTGCCGGCGGTGGTGGCTCCGCTCGAACCGCTGCCGCCCGACCCCTGCGCAGTCGCGCTCGCCGGTCCGCTCCCCCCACGCGCCCGCTCCAGCAACCGCCCCGCCGCCGTCGTCGCCGGTGTCAGGACGTCCGGGGAGCGCAGGCGGATCAGGACCGCCAGGCACTGGGCCGTCGCCCCCCACGGCAGGGTGCACAGGGCCGTCGCGCCCGGGACCGCGCGGACCGACGGGGCGTCGTCGGGGTCGGCCGAGGGCCAGGGGGCGACGCACATCAGGGCATGGAGGCCGTCGGCGCGGGGGCCGAGAGCGGTGCGGAGCTCGGCGATGGCCATGTCGCCCTGCCAGCCGCGCTCGGCGGTGAGGACCGCCCTCAATTCGCGGCTGAGGTCGGCGCCGTGCTGGGCCTCGTCCGCGAGCAGGGCACCGATGCGGGCCGTGACCTGCATGGCCGCGGCGAGCTGGGGTTCGCTCGGGCCGGGATCGTCGTCCAGGAGCCAGACGTAGCCGTGCACCACGCCCCGGTGCCGGACGGGGAGGCAGATCCGGCCCCGGTAGACCCCGGCCTCCGGTGTCGGGGGGATACGGACCGGGCCCGCCGCCCGGGTGATGCCGAAGCCCTCGAACCACGCCCGGACCGCCGCCGTCGAGCGGCGGGTGAGGATCGAGCGGGTGCGCACGGGGTCCAGGGCCGACGGATCGAGGTCGCCCTCACTGTCGTACGCCCCGAAGGCGATCAGCTCGAAGTCCCGGTTCTCCAAGGTCGCGGGCGCGCCGAGCAGCTCCGAGATCTCGTCGACCAGCTCCTCGTAGTCGCCCCTGTGTTCCGACGTCACCCGGGCATTGTCGCGCACTTCCCGGAGCCCTTCATACATCTGTCTGAGATCTGCGGCACGGATGCGTGACAGCTGTCGATGGCAGACGATCGGGAGGATCCTTAGGTTTCACGGTGGTTCTCCGTGCCGTACCCGACGCGTCAGACGCGCGGGGTCCGGCCTTCACGTTGCTTGTGCTCTGGAGGTGCCCCGTGCTGGGTCCCGTGATTCTCGCCGCGTCGCGCAGCGACCGGATGCGACGCCTGGTCTCGGCGGCCCCGGTGACCAAGCAGGTCGTCGACCGCTTCATCCCGGGCGAGGACGTCGACGACATCGTCCCCGTCGTCCGGGACCTCGCGGACGACGGCCTCGAGCTGACGATGGACGTCGTCGGCGAGGACATCACCAACCCCACGCAGGCCGCCGCCGCCCGGGACGCCTACCTGGAGCTCGTCGACCGCCTCAAGCCGCTGGAGCTCGGCACCCGCGCCGAGATGTCGGTCAAGCTGTCGATGTTCGGACAGGCCCTCCCGTCACCCACCACCGCCCTGTTCGAAGGGCCCTGCGGGCCCACCCGCACATTCCAGGACGGCCACGAGCTGGCCCTGAAGAACGTCCGCCCGGTCGTCGAGGCCGCCGCCGAGATCGGCACCACGGTCACGCTCGACGCCGAGGACCACACCACCCTCGACTCGATGTTCGCCATCCACGAGGAACTGCGGAAGGACTTCCCGCAGACCGGCTGCGTCATCCAGGCGTACCTCTTCCGCACCGAGGCCGACGCCCGCCGACTCGCCGCGAGCGGCAGCCGGGTGCGTCTGGTCAAGGGCGCGTACAAGGAGCCGGCCTCGGTCGCGTACCAGGACAAACACGAGATCGACCGGGCCTACGTCCGGGTTCTGAGGACGCTGATGGCGGGGGAGGGGTACCCGATGATCGGGTCCCACGACCCGCGCCTGATCGCGATCGGCCAGGAACTCGCCCACCAGGCCGGGCGCAAGCTCGACGAGTACGAGTTCCAGATGCTCTATGGCATCCGCACCGAGGAGCACCGGCGGCTGGCCGCCGAGGGCCACCGGATGCGCGTGTACACCGCGTACGGCACCGACTGGTACGGCTACTTCATGCGCCGTCTCGCGGAGAAGCCGGCCAACCTGCGCTTCTTCGCCCGCTCGATGCTCACCAAGGGCTGACAGCCCTTCAAGGGCTGAGACCGAAACACCGCTCAGTAAGGAGTTACGGAAACCATGGACGCTGTGACCCAGGTCCCCACCCCCGTCAACGAGCCGGTGCAGGGCTACGCCCCCGGCTCGCCCGAGCGGGCCCGGCTGGAGGCCCGGCTGAAGGAGCTGGCCGACAACCCCGTCGACCTGCCCTGCACCATCGGCGGCGAGAAGCGGATGGGCGGCGGCGAGGCCTTCCAGGTCGTCCAGCCGCACAACCACCAGGCCGTGCTCGGCACGTACCGCAACGCCACGCAGGCGGACGCCCAGGACGCGATCGACGCGGCCCTGGCCGCCGCGCCCGCCTGGCGCGCCCTGTCCTTCGACGACCGCGCGGCGATCATCCTGCGTGCCGCCGAGCTGCTGTCCGGCCCGTGGCGCGAGACGCTCGCCGCCTCGACCATGCTCGGCCAGTCCAAGACCGCCCAGCAGGCCGAGATCGACACGCCCTGCGAGCTGATCGACTTCTGGCGCTTCAACGTCTCCTACGCCCGCAACCTGCTGGCCGAGCAGCCGCCGGCCAACGCCCCGGGCGTGTGGAACCGTCTGGACCACCGCCCGCTGGAGGGCTTCGTCTACGCGGTCACGCCCTTCAACTTCACCGCCATCGCGGGCAACCTGCCGACGGCCCCGGCCCTGATGGGCAACGTCGTCGTCTGGAAGCCGTCCCCGACGCAGACCCACGCCGCCGTGCTGCTCATGCAGCTGCTGGAGGAGGCCGGTCTGCCCAAGGGCGTCATCAACCTCGTCACCGGCGACGGCATCGAGGTCTCCAAGGTCGCCCTGGAGCACCGCGACCTCGCCGGCATCCACTTCACCGGCTCGACCCCGACCTTCCAGTACCTGTGGAAGACGGTCGGCGCGAACATCGAGAAGTACCGCACCTACCCCCGGCTGGTCGGCGAGACCGGCGGCAAGGACTTCCTCGTCGCCCACCCGTCGGCCGACCCGGCCATCCTGAAGACCGCCCTGACCCGCGGTGCCTTCGAGTACCAGGGCCAGAAGTGCAGCGCCACGTCCCGCGCGTACGTCCCCGCCTCGATCTGGAACTCCGGCTTCAAGGAGGAGTTCGCCGCCGAGGTCGACGGCATCAAGATGGGTGACGTCACCGACCTGTCGAACTTCATCGGCGCCGTCATCGACGAGCGTGCCTTCGCCAAGAACAAGGCCGCCATCGACCGCGCCAAGAACGACGCCTCCTGCACGATCGTCGCGGGCGGCACCTACGACGACTCCGAGGGGTACTTCGTCCGCCCGACGGTCATCGAGTGCACGGACCCGGAGAACGAGGTCTTCCGCACCGAGTACTTCGGCCCGATCCTCGCCGTGCACGTGTACGACGACAGCTCGGCCGGCAGTTACGACGAGATGCTGACCCAGATGGAGTCCGTCTCCGACTACGCCCTGACCGGCGCGGTCATCGCGAACGACCGCGCGGCGGCGGCCTACACCATGGACAAGCTGCGCTACGCGGCCGGCAACTTCTACATCAACGACAAGTCGACCGGTGCCGTCGTCGGCCAGCAGCCCTTCGGCGGCGGCCGCGCCTCCGGCACCAACGACAAGGCCGGCGCCCCGCAGAACCTGATGCGCTGGACCCTGACCCGCGCCATCAAGGAGACGCTGGTCCCGCCGACGGACTACCCGTACCCGCACATGGGCTGACACCCAGCCACACCGACGGGCCAGGTGACGAAATCACCTGGCCCGTCGGCATGCCCGGGGGAAGACTGGCACGATGACCACCCGCGTGCGCACCGCCCACACCGCCGACCTCACCCCCGCCGAACTCGACGCCGTGCGCGGCCTCCTGGACGCCGCGTTCGACGGCGACTTCGGCGACGACGACTGGGACCACGGCCTCGGCGGCATGCACGCCCTCGTCCACGACGACTCGGGGCTCGCCGCGCACGGCGCGGTCGTGATGCGCCGGGTGCGGCACCGCGGTACGTGGCTGCGCACCGGGTACGTCGAGAACGTCGCCGTCCGTGCCGACGCGCGCCGCACCGGCCTCGGCGGGCTGGTCATGGCGGAACTGGAACGCGTCGTCGACCGCGCCTACGACCTCGGCGCCCTGTCCGCCAGCGACGACGGGGCCCGGCTCTACACCTCCCGCGGCTGGGAGCCGTGGACCGGTCAGGTGCATGCCCTCAGCCCGCGGGACGGCATCGTCCGCCTGCCGGACGAGGAGGGCGGCACCTACGTCCGTGCCGCCCTGGCCGGCTCCCTCGACCCCGGGCAGGAACTGCTCTTCGACTGGCGCGACGGCGACGTCCTCTAAGAGATCACCGCAGGTCACAGCAGTGTGACCCAATCCACCGTCTCAGATAGTAGGAAGTCCGAGTAATTGTGGAGACAGACGCTCCGCGCTCCCTTAGCTTTGTAGGAGCCGAACGTCTCGCTCGACCAAGCGAATGGCGGACGTGAGCCGGGCCCCGTGCAGGCAACCCCTGCGGCACCGCTGCTCTCCGCCCCTTCCGGCGTCTCGTAACCCTCCCTGTGCACTCCGTGCTGTCGAAGGAGTCGATTTCCCATGGCCGAGACGACCGTCCGCCGCCGAGTCCGTCACGTTTCCCGTACGACCGAATCCGACCGCAAGAACGCCGCCGCAGCGCTCCAGCGCGCCCTCGACCGCAGGGACAACGGCGGATCCAGCGGCCACTGAGCCGCATCAGGACGGGAGCCGCCCGACGAGGCGCGGTGCGGGGCCTTCACGCCCCGCGCCGCACCTCGAAATGGTCGATCCGCGCACCGCTCGACGTCAGCGCCGACACCTTCAGTCCCGGCCTGGCGCCGCTCTCCGCCTCCACCGAGAGGAACGAGAAGCCGCGGTAGCGCACCCGCGACCACTGTGCCGACTCCGCCTTGGTCTCCCGTGACGTGGTCCACCGGAACGTGGCGACCGGCTCGTGGTCGGCGGCGTTCCCCTCGTAGCTCTCCTTCACGCCGTCGGGGAAGCCGTACAGCTCCTTGCCGCCGCCGCCCGCGGTGACGTACACGATCCCGTCCCGCCGCGGATCCGTCGTGCCGCCGACCGGCACCGGCCTGCCCACCTCGCCGCCCCGGATGGCATCCGTCCGCTCGTAGACGTGGTTGTGCCCGTTGATCACCAGGTCCACCTCGTGCCGGGCGAACAACGGCAGCCACTCGGCGCGCACCCCGCCGTCGGAGGCGTGCGTGGACGTCGAGTACGCGCAGTGGTGGAAGAACACGACGATGAAGTCGACGTCCTTCGAACTCCTCAACTCGCCGAGCTTCCTGTCCAGCCACCGCGTCTGCCTCCCCTCCGTGTAGCCGAAGTTGGCGGGGATCTCGTACGACACGTCGTTCGCGTCCAGCGCGATAACGCCGACGTTGCCGTACGTGAAGGCGTACACGCCCGGTGCCGTACGCGCGTCGAAGCCGCTGTCCGGCAGGGAGAACCGGGCGAGTTGGCCGCCGTAGCCGTCGGGTGAGTACCAGGCCTCCATGTCGTGGTTGCCGGTCGTCACCATCCACGGCACCGACCTGGCCACCGGCTCGGTCTGCTTGAGGAACCGGTCCCACTGGCTCGCGTCGAAGACGTCCGACTCCTTGCCCTTGCCGGTGGGGTCGGCGTAGCAGATGTCGCCGGCGTGCAGATGGAACGCGGGCTCGCGGCGCAGAAGCGTTCGGTCGTTCAGGGCCGCCTCCTCGCCGACGCCCTGGTCGCCGAACGCGGTGAACACGAACCGCTCCGGCGGGCTCGCGGGTGCCGTGCGGAACGACGTGACGGTCGAGCGGTGCCGCGGGGAGGCCGGGTCGAAGCCCTCGTGGCCGACGCCGTAGTAGTACGTCGTGTCCGGGCGCAGACCGTCCAGCGCGGCGTGCGGGTAGTACTGCTCGACCGCCGCCCGTACGCCCTTCAGCTCGGGGGTGTGCAGGGCGCGCAGCTCCGCATCGACCTTGCGGCCGAGGTCGTCGGGGCGCAGACCCACCCGGACGTAGGGCCCCCGTACCGCGAGCGGCACCTGCCAGGAGATCCGCATCTGCGTCTTCGGGTCGGCGCCGAAGGCGAGATGGCGGCCGAAGGGCGTGATGAGGGAACCGGGCGCCTTCGACGTGCTGGGCGACGGGCTCCCGGACGCCGTGGCGCCGCCCTGCCCGGAACGGGAGCCGGAACCGGAGCAGCCGGTCAGCAGTCCGCTCGCCACCGCGCCCGCGGTCACCAGGGTGCGCCGCCGCGACAGTCGCGTCCGCAGGTACTCGTGCTGCTCCGCCATGCTCATGCGGCCGGCGAGCTCGGGCGGGATGCCGAAGTGGGGGATCTCCATGTCCAGTGAACTTCCCAGCGTAGGCCAACGTCCGCACCACGTGCGGGTGAACGGCACCGGGCGGACGCGTGCCGTCCCCCGGTCGGGTGCCTCCCACCTGTCCGCATCACGGACACCGAGTGTCATCCCATGGGACGGGGAGTAGGGTGCCCGCATGTCTCGCAGCCTCAATCTCGCAGTGATCCCCGGTGACGGCATCGGCCAGGAGGTCGTGGCCGAAGGTCTGAAGGTCCTCTCCGCCGTCCTTCCGCAGGATGTGAAGCTGGAGACCGAGGAGTACGACTTCGGCGCCCGGCGCTACCACGCCACCGGTGAGACCCTCACCGACGCCGACCTCGACGCCCTGAAGCGGCACGACGCCATCCTGCTCGGCGCGATCGGCGACCCGAGCGTGCCGTCCGGCGTCCTGGAGCGCGGCTTCCTGCTCAAGCTCCGCTTCGCTTTCGACCACCACGTCAACCTGCGCCCGTCGAAGCTCCTGCCGGGTGTCGCCACCCCGCTCGCGGGCGAGCCGCAGATCGACTTCGTCGTGGTCCGCGAGGGCACCGAGGGCCCGTACACCGGCAACGGCGGCACGATCCGCAAGGGCACCGAGCACGAGGTCGCCACCGAGGTCTCCGTGAACACGGCCTTCGGTGTCGAGCGCGTGGTCCGCGACGCCTTCGCCCGTGCCCAGGCCCGCCCGCGCAAGAAGCTGGCGCTGATCCACAAGAACAACGTGCTGACCTTCGCGGGTCACCTGTGGACGAACATCTTCAACAAGGTGGCCGAGGAGTTCCCCGAGGTCACCACCGAGTACATGCACGTGGACGCGGCGACGATCTACCTCGTCACGCAGCCCGAGCGCTTCGACGTGATCGTCACCGACAACCTCTTCGGCGACATCGTCACCGACCTCGCCGCGGCCGTCTCCGGCGGCATCGGCGTCGCCGCCAGCGGGAACATCAACCCGGCCGGCGACTTCCCCTCGATGTTCGAGCCCGTGCACGGCTCGGCCCCGGACATCGCCGGCCAGGGCAAGGCCGACCCGACCGCCACCGTGCTGTCCGTCGCCCTGCTCCTGCGCCACCTCGGCTACGAGGCCGAGGCCGCCCGCATCGACGAGGCGGTCGCCGCCGACCTCGGCGAGCGCGCCGGCAAGCCCGCCCGCTCCACCTCGGAGATCGGCGACGCGCTCGCCGTACGCGTAGCCGGCTGACCCGCCGCTGCTTTCCGCAAGCCGCCGGGTCGCATCCGCACCCGGCGGCTTCCGCATGTTCCCGCCGGGTGCCACCATCGACCACCGGGCCGCATTCACCCCGTTCCTTCCGCCGCCGCCCCCGGGCGATAATCGAACGCGAGGCCGCGGAATGAGGGAATGCTCGGACGTCCTAGCACTGGTCACCATCAGAGCAGTACCGAGCGCGGCCCGTCACTACAACCGGTGAAGGACATCAACCCATGACGACGCCCACGATCGAGCTCAAGCCCTCCGCCAACCCGCTCTCCGCCGCGGAACGCGCGGGGATCCTGGCCAACCCCGGTTTCGGCCGCCACTTCACCGACCACATGGTGACGATCAAGTGGACGGAAGGCCGCGGCTGGCACGACGGTCAGCTCGTGCCGTACGCGCCGATCTCCCTGGACCCCGCCACCACGGTCCTGCACTACGCCCAGGAGATCTTCGAGGGGCTGAAGGCCTACCGCCAGCCCGACGGGTCCGTCGCCACCTTCCGCCCCGAGAAGAACGCCGAGCGGTTCCAGCGCTCCGCGCGCCGGCTCGCGATGCCCGAGCTGCCGGTCGAGACGTTCATCGAGGCGTGCGACGCCCTGGTGAAGCAGGACAAGGCATGGGTGCCGGCGCACGGCGGCGAGGAGTCCCTCTACCTGCGCCCGTTCATGATCGCCACCGAGGTCGGGCTGGGTGTGAAGCCGGCCAACGAGTACCTGTTCCTGGTGATCGCCTCTCCGGCCGGGGCGTACTTCCCCGGTGGTGTGAAGCCGGTGTCCATCTGGGTCTCCGAGGACCGCGTCCGTGCCGTCCCCGGCGGCATGGGTGACGCGAAGACGGGCGGCAACTACGCGGCGTCCCTGCTCGCGCAGGCCGAGGCCGCGGCGAAGGGCTGCGACCAGGTCTGCTACCTCGACGCCGTGGAGCACACGTGGGTCGAGGAGCTGGGCGGCATGAACCTGTACTTCGTGTACGGCGACAAGATCGTCACGCCGTCGCTCACCGGGTCGATCCTTGAGGGTGTCACGCGCGACTCCCTGCTCGCCGTCGCCCGTGACCTCGGATACGAGGCGGAGGAAGGCCGGGTCTCGGTCGACCAGTGGCAGCGGGACGCGGAGAACGGGTCGCTGACCGAGGTGTTCGCCTGCGGTACGGCCGCGGTGATCACCCCCGTCGGTACGGTGAAGCGGGCCGGGGCGGAGTGGAAGCAGAGCGGGGGAGAGCCGGGCGAGGTCACGCTGCGGCTGCGGCAGGCGCTGCTCGATGTTCAGCGGGGTACGGCCTCCGACGCGCACGGTTGGATGCACCGTCTGGGCTGAGTAGCCCCGCACCCCGGGGACTCCGTTTCCGGCCCCCGGCCTGTGTCCACCCACCGCCCCATCCGGTCGGACAGGAAGCGGAAGTCGCCTCCACGGCCCCGGGCTCGACTGAAGTCGAGCCCGGGGCCGCAGCATATTGGAGCAACGCTCAAATAAACCTTGCCGGCTGTGCGACGGCAACCCGTGGGTTGCGGAAATCCCCGGTTAGAGTGATGCTCTAAACTGTGGATGGCAAGGAGGTGCCCAGGCGTGAGACTGACCCCCACCGAACGTGACCGGCTGCTGCTCTTCTCGGCCGCCGAGCTGGCCCGGGCCCGCAGGGCGCGCGGTCTGCGGCTGAACGTGCCGGAGACGACCGCCCTGGTCGCGGACACCGTGTGCGAGGCCGCCCGGGACGGCGCACGGCTTGCCGAGGCGATCGAGCGCGCGCGGGCGGTGCTCGGCCCGGACGACGTGCTGCCCGGTGTCGCCGCCGTCGTCACCGAGGTGCACGTGGAGGCCGTCTTCGACGACGGCTCACGGCTCGCGGTCGTCTCCGACCCCGTCGGCGGCGGCTCGGGCCCGGACGCCCCGGGTGCGCTGCTGCCCGGGCCGGAGCAGGCCGAACCCGAGCCGGCCGAACGGCTCACGGTCACGAACACCGCGGCGGTGCCCGTCTCGGTGACCTCCCACTTCCACTTCTTCGAGGCCAACCCGCGGCTCGACTTCGACCGCGGGCGGGCCTACGGCATGCGGCTCGCCGTGCCCGCGGGGTCGTCCGTGCGGTTCGGGCCGGGGGAGAGCGTCGAGGTCGGGCTGGTGCCGATGGGGGGTGAGCGGATCGCGATCGGGTTCGCCGGGCTGGTCGACGGACCGCTGGACGCCCCCGGCGCCCGCGAGGAGGCACTGCGCCGGGCCGCCGCCTGCGGCTACCTCGGCATACCGGACACACCGCCTGAGCAGGAGGTCGAACGATGAGGCGCCAGGGGCGCGGCCCCGCCGGGTGCGCGGGGCGAGCGATGAGCCGCCTGGGGTGCGGCCCCGCCGGGTGTGCGGGGCGGGTGATGGGGCGGCCGGGAGGTCGCTCTGCCGAGCGGGCGGCCGTCCACGGCCGCGCCGGCGGCCGCGTGCGCCCGGTCGCGCCGGGCACACCCGGGCAGGAGGCGGAGCGATGAGCCGCCCGGGAGGCCATCCCGCCGAGGCCCGCCGCCTCACCCCGCACGAGTACGCCGCCACCCACGGCCCCCGCGCCGGCGACCGCATCCGTCTCGGTGACTCGGGGCTGACCATTCGCGTCGAGTCCGACTCCCAGCGGTACGGCGAGGAGTTCCTCGCCGGGTTCGGCAAGACCGCCCGTGACGGACTGCACCTGAAGGCCGCCGCGGTCCGGGAGACCTGTGACGTCGTGGTCAGCAACGTCGTGGTGATCGACGCCGTGCAGGGCATCCGGAAGGTCTCGATCGGCATCCGCGAGGGCCGGATCCGCTCGATCGGGCGGGCCGGTAACCCCGACACCCTCGACGGAGTCGACGTCGTCGTCGGCACGGGCACCTCCATCGTCTCCGGCGAGGGCCTCATCGCCACCGCCGGGGCCGTCGACACCCACGTCCACCTGCTGTCGCCGCGCGTCATGGAGGCCTCGCTCGCCTCCGGCGTGACCACGATCATCGGGCAGGAGTTCGGCCCGGTGTGGGGCGTCGGCGTCAACTCGCCCTGGGCGCTGCGGCACGCGTTCAACGCGTTCGACGCCTGGCCGGTCAACATCGGCTTCCTGGGCCGGGGCTCGTCGTCCCACCCGGCACCCCTCATCGAGGCCCTGGCCGAGGGCGGCGCGTCCGGCTTCAAGGTGCACGAGGACATGGGCGCCCACACCCGCGCGCTGGACACGGCACTACGCGTCGCCGAGGAGCACGACGTCCAAGTCGCCCTGCACAGCGACGGGCTGAACGAGTGCCTCTCCGTCGAGGACACCCTGCGGGTGCTGGAGGGCCGGACCATCCACGCCTTCCACATCGAGGGCTGCGGCGGCGGGCACGTCCCCAACGTCCTGAAGATGGCGGGCGTACCGAACGTCATCGGCTCCTCCACCAACCCGACCCTGCCCTTCGGCCGGGACGCCGTCGCCGAGCACTACGGCATGATCGTCTCGGTCCACGACCTGAAGACCGACCTGCCCGGCGACGCCGCCATGGCCCGGGACCGCATCAGGGCCGGAACCATGGGCGCCGAGGACGTCCTGCACGACCTGGGCGCCATCGGGATCACCTCCTCGGACGCGCAGGGCATGGGACGCGCGGGCGAGACGGTCCGCCGTACGTTCGCCATGGCCGGGAAGATGAAGGCCGAGTTCGGTGCCCCGAACGACGAGCACGACAACGAGCGCGTCCTGCGCTACATGGCCAAGCTGACCATCAACCCGGCCCTCGCGCACGGGCTCGCGCACGAGGTCGGGTCGATCGAGACCGGCAAGCTCGCCGACATCGTGCTGTGGCGGCCCGAGTACTTCGGCGCCAAGCCGCAGCTCGTGCTGAAGGCCGGCTTCCCGGCGTACGGCGTGACCGGCGACCCGAACGCGGCGACCGACACCTGCGAACCCCTCGTCCTCGGGCCGCAGTTCGGCGCACACGGGGCGACACCGGCCGACATCTCGGTGGCGTTCGTCGCCCGGGCCGCGCTCGACCAGGGGCACGACACCATGCCGACCCGCCGCCGCAGGGTCACCGTGCGCGGCACCCGCGGCATCGGCCCGGCCGACCTGCGCCTCAACTCCCGTACCGGAGCCGTCGACGTCGACCAGCGCACCGGTCTGGTCACCCTCGACGGCGAGCCGCTGCGCTCCGAACCCGCCGAGTCCGTCTCCCTCAACCGTCTCTACTTCCTCTGAGGATCAACCATGTCCGCAGCCGCCGACGGCTTCCGCATGCCCGCCGAATGGGTTCCGCACGAGCGGACCTGGATGGCCTGGCCGGGCCCGAACCCCACCTTCGAAGACCCCGGGGAGCTGGCCGCCGCCCGCGTCGCCTGGGCCGCGGTCGCCCGGGCCGTCCGCCGCTTCGAACCGGTGACGGTGGTGTGCGGGCCGGGGCAGTCGGGCGAGGCGCGGGCGCTGCTGGGTGAGGGCATCGACACGGTCGAGCGGGACCTCGACGACGCCTGGATGCGTGACATCGGCCCGACCTTCCTCACCAACGGGAAGGGCGAACTGGCTGCCGTCGACTGGACGTTCAACGGCTGGGGCGCCCAGGATTGGGCCCGCTGGGAGCACGACGCGAAGATCGCCGGGCACGTCGCGGACCTCGCCGGGGCACGCACGTACGCCTCGAAGCTCGTCAACGAGGGCGGGGCGATCCATGTCGACGGCGAGGGCACCGTCCTGCTGACCGAGACCGTCCAGCTCGGCCCGGAGCGCAACCCGGGCTGGACCCGCGAGCAGGTCGAGGCCGAGATCCACGCCCAGCTCGGCACCCGCAAGGCGATCTGGCTGCCGCGCGGCCTGACCGGCGACTACCCTCCCCCAAGCTCTCCGCCTCGCTCGGGCAGGGGGTACCCCCACCCCGGTTTCGGCACCCTCGGCCACGTCGACATCGTCGCGGCCTTCGCCCGGCCGGGCGTCGTCGTGGCCCACTCGCAGCCGGACCCCGCCCACCCCGACCACGAGGTGACCCGGGAGGTCATCGGCCTGCTGAAGGCCCGGACGGACGCGCGCGGCCGCCGCCTGGAGGTCGTCGAGATCCCTGCCCCGACCGTCCTGGAGGCCGACGGCCACTGGGCTGACTACTCCTACATCAACCACTACCTCTGCAACGGCGGCGTGGTGCTGTGCGGCTTCGACGACCCGCGCGACGAGATCGCAGCCGGCATCTTCCGCCGGCTGTTCCCCGAGCGGACCGTGACGCTGGTGGACGCCCGTACGATCTTCGCGGGCGGTGGAGGCATCCACTGCATCACCCAGCAGCAGCCGAGGACCTAGGAGTGCACATGGCCGGTGGGCGAAGGCAGGCCCCGCCCCGCGAGGACGTGCTCGCCGCCGCCATGGAGATGATCGCCCAGCGCGGCCTGGAGAAGCTCACCATGGCCGCGCTCGGGCGCGAGGTCGGCATGAGCAGCGGGCACCTGCTCTACTACTTCGGCTCCAAGGACGAGCTGCTGCTGCGCACCCTGGAGTGGAGCGAGGGCCGGCTCGGGGTCGAGCGGGGGCGCTTGCTGACCCGGACCGCGCCCGCCCGCGAACGCCTCGACGTCTACGTCGACCTGTACGTCCCCGACGGCCACCGCGACCCGCACTGGTCGCTGTGGCTGGAGGTCTGGAACCGCTCGCAGAACGCCGACGCCGACGCCCGCGACCGGCAGGCCGCGATCGAGGGCGCCTGGCACCGCGACCTGGTCGCACTGCTCGCAGAGGGCATCTCGCGGGGCGAGTTCCGGCGCGTCGACCCGGACCGCTTCGCCGCCCGTCTGCGGGCCCTGCTGGACGGCTTCTCCCTCCACGTGGCGATCGGCCTGCGCGGCACCGACCGGGCGCAGATCCTGCGCCACGTGCACGAGTTCCTCGCCGACAGTCTCCTCGCGGACACCTGAACGCACGCCCGGGTTGTACTCAATACGACGGATTGACCCTCCGGCCCTTGGTGATGTTGGCTCGGGGGAGCCCTCGGCGCGGGGCCGGGGGATCAGCGTCCACGGGGAACACAGGGGGAACACTTACATGATCAGCACCAAGAGGGCCACGTCCGTCGCGCTCGGCGTGGTCCTGGCCGTCGCGCTCGGCACCGCCGCAGCTCTGCCCGCGGCCGCCGCGACCACGGCACCGCGGACCGAGAAGGCGAGCGTCGCCCCGGACGGCACCGACGGCAACGGCCCCTCCGGCGGGCCGAGCCTGAGCGCCGACGGCCGACATCTCGCCTTCGTCTCCAGCGCCGACAACCTCGTCGCCGGGGACACCGACGGCACCGCCGACGCCTTCGTCCGTGATCTGAAAACCGGCACGACCCGGCCGGCCGGCCGTTCGGTGGACGGCTCCATCGAGGACGTCGCCCTGAGCGGCAACGGCCGCTACCTGGCCTTCAGCGCCACCACCGCGAGCGACGGCCTGAGCCACATCTGGGTCGAGGACCTCACCACCGGCGCCGTGCAGCGGATCAAGGACACCGTCGACACCGGCTACGACACCGGCCGTCAGCCCGCCATCAGCGCCGACGGCCGCTACGTCGCCTTCGTCGCCCAGCAGTCCGGCTTCGGCGAGGGCGAGGACCGCTGGGGACGCGTCTACCGGGTCGACCGCACCAGCGGCAAGGCGGTCCGCATCAGCCAGGTGCCCGCCGCCGGTGACCGCAAGACCGCCGCCACTCACCCGTCCATCAGCGCCGACGGCAAGCGCGTCGGCTACCAGTTCTTCGTCCCGCACCCCGCCTCGGGCGACTGGAGCGACGCATACGTCCGTGACGTCCCGAGCGGCGAGCTGATCCGGGCCGACCGGGCCCCGGACGGCCGGACCTCCGACGGACAGACCGAGTTCCCGCAGGTCAGCGCGGACGGCCGGTACGCGGTCTTCAACTCGCTCGACTCGCAGCTCACCCCGGGCGACACCAACCAGGGGCACAACGTCTTCGTCCGCGACCTGAACACGGGTGAGCTGCGCCGGATCGACGCCGCCGACCCGGCCGCCTTCACCGCGTATCCGCGGCTCAGCGCCGACAACCGGTATCTGGCCTTCGCCTCGGCCGACCCGGGCGACACGAACCACACGACCCGCGCGTACGTCCGCGACCTGCGCGCCGGGCGCACCGTCCTCGCCAGTCCGGACGCCCAGGGCGGCCCGAACGGCCAGAGCGTGTCCGCCCCGGTGATCGACCGCGACGGCCGCACCGTCGCGTTCAGCAGCTCATCGGCCGACCTCGTGCCCGGCGACACGTACGACACCTCGCACGTCTACGTCCGCCGACTGAAGTGACCGACCGCATCCTGAGACGGCGGTGAGCGAAGCGCGGGGGTTGTGCCAGACTGCCCCCGTGCTCTCGTTCGCCATGATTATTGGCAGCAGGCGCGCCGGTCCGCAGTGACCGCCACGTACGACCAGGTACGGGCGGACACCGTCGTCCTCGACCCGCGCGCAGACCTCTCGCACCCGCGAGAGGTTTTTCGCATTTCTGGCCCACCCACAGCCGGAGGCGAGAGCGCGAGGGACTATGTGAGGGCGGTGGAGCCGGTCATTCCGGTATGACCGAGATCCCATCCTCAGGAGCCTTGACACCATGACCGAAACCAGCGAGCTCGACGATTCGTTCCACGTCTTCGACACCACCCTGCGCGACGGCGCCCAGCGGGAGGGCATCAACCTCACGGTCGCGGACAAGCTGGCCATCGCGCGGCACCTGGACGACTTCGGCGTGGGCTTCATCGAGGGCGGCTGGCCGGGCGCGAACCCGCGGGACACCGAGTTCTTCGCCCGCGCCCAGCAGGAGATCGACTTCCGGCACGCCCAGCTCGTCGCGTTCGGCTCCACCCGCCGCGCCGGAACCACCGCCGCCCAGGACCCGCAGGTCAGGGCGCTCCTGGAGTCCGGCGCGCCGGTGATCACGCTGGTCGCCAAGTCGCACGACCGCCATGTCGAGCTCGCCCTGCGCACCACCCTGGACGAGAACCTGGCGATGGTCCGCGACACCGTGTCCTTCCTCAAGGAGCAGGGCCGCCGGGTCTTCATCGACTGCGAGCACTTCTTCGACGGCTACCGCGCCAACCCCGAATACGCCAAGGCGGTCGTCCGTACGGCCTCGGAGGCCGGTGCGGACGTCGTCGTCCTGTGCGACACCAACGGCGGCATGCTCCCGGCCCAGATCCAGGCCGTCGTCTCCACGGTCCTCGCGGACACCGGCGCCCGGCTCGGCATCCACGCCCAGGACGACACGGGCTGCGCGGTCGCCAACACCCTGGCCGCCGTCGACGCGGGCGCGACCCACGTCCAGTGCACGGCCAACGGCTACGGCGAGCGCGTCGGCAACGCCAACCTGTTCCCGGTCGTGGCGGCCCTGGAGCTGAAGTACGGCAAGAAGGTCCTGCCCGAGGGGCGCCTGCGCGAGATGACCCGCATCTCGCACGCCATCGCCGAGGTCGTCAACCTCACCCCCTCCACGCACCAGCCCTACGTCGGCCTCTCCGCCTTCGCCCACAAGGCCGGCCTGCACGCCTCGGCCATCAAGGTCGACCCGGACCTGTACCAGCACATCGACCCCGAGCAGGTCGGCAACACCATGCGGATGCTGGTCTCCGACATGGCCGGGCGTGCCTCCATCGAGCTCAAGGGCAAGGAACTCGGCGTCGACCTCGGCGGCGACCGGGAGCTGGTCGGCCGGGTCGTCGAGCGGGTGAAGGAGCGCGAGCTCAGGGGCTACACGTACGAGGCGGCCGACGCGAGCTTCGAACTCCTCCTGCGCGCCGAGGTCCAGGGCAAGCCGCTGCGGTACTTCGAGGTCGAGTCCTGGCGCGCCATCGTGGAGGACCGGCCCGACGGCTCCCACGCCAACGAGGCCACGGTCAAGCTGTGGGCCAAGGGCGAGCGCATCGTCGCCACGGCCGAGGGCAACGGCCCGGTCAACGCCCTGGACCGGTCCCTGCGCGTGGGCCTGGAGAAGATCTACCCCCAGCTCGCCAAGCTGGAACTGGTGGACTACAAGGTCCGCATCCTGGAGGGCAAGCACGGCTCCAACTCCACGACCCGTGTGCTGATCTCCACGTCCGACGGCACCGGCGAGTGGTCGACGGTCGGCGTCGCCGACAACGTCATCGCCGCGAGCTGGCAGGCCCTGGAGGACGCCTACACCTACGGGCTGCTGCGCGCGGGGGTCGCTCCGGCGGAGTAGCCACGGTCCGGCCGGGCCGGGCACCCGGGGCGCGTGTCACATCGCCGTGTCCCGGGACCGCGGTACCGGGACCTCGCCGCCCCGGTCACGGCCGGGGGTCCGGTCGAGGCGGAAGAGGCCCGCCGTGTGGGAGCGCTGGCCGGTGGCGCTGCTGGTGGAGCGGGTCAGCTCCTCGACGCCGTCGGCCAGATAGCCGACCCACGCCGCGCCCTCGTCCTCGATGATCCGCTGCGCGTCGGTCCGCAGCCGCTCGATCACCCCGAGCAGGGCGGCCTGCTCCTTGTCGCTGGGGGAGTCGGTGGTCCTGAGGAACGCCTGCGCCCAGTCGGACTGCGCCTTCTTGAGGATCTGCTGCAACGCCATCTCCGCGCGGATGTAGCGGGTCCAGGACGCCGAGAACCCGAAGATCCGGTCGAAGAGCACGCAGCCCGCCCCGCCGGCCAGGAACACGAAGCCCCACTCGGGCTGCACGGCCGTGGGCGAGGCCGCGTGCACCAGCGGCGTGAGCGTGCCGACGACGCCCAGCAGCGTGGCGAGCGCCCGCAGGGAACGCGACCACAGCGACGGTCCCCGGCGCCGCGCCAGATACCAGCCGATCGCCGACGTCACCTCCGCCTCGGCATGCCGGAACAGCTCCCACAGCAGATCGGCCCGCGTGCGCGACCGGTCCAGCTCGGTCAGCTCGGACACCGTCATGTCCGCAGCCCTGCGTCGTCCGAACATGTCCCTGTTCCCGCCCCTCCTGGATGGCCAGAGGCATCCTAGGCGCAGCCGTGTCCACAAATCCCTGCCTCGGCGGATAACCCTTTCTGTGCGGATTCGGGTAGCTTCGAACATATGAAGGCCGCACTGGTGCGTACCGTCGTACGTCTGCTGATCGTGCCGGTCGCCGCCGTACTGGCGGTGCTGCTGGCCGGTGCGCCGGGCGCGCACGCGGCCACCGACCTCTCCAAGGTCGCCCAGGAACTGCGCGAGAACCCCGTCTACGTCGATCCGGCCGCCTCCGGGCAACTGGCGGCGTCGGACGCGGAGGCGCTCGCCGACAAGATCAAGGACGCGGACAAACCCGTCTTCGTGGCGGTTCTCCCGGCCGGCTACCCCACGCAGGACCTCTTCCGGAACCTCCGCACCGAGACCGGCGTGACCGGCCTGTACGGCATTCACCTCGGGGACCGGTTCGACGCCCGCGCCGACAGCTCCGTGATGGGCCGGCAGGCGGTGTCCAACCTGGTCACGGCGGTGCAGGACGCGGGCGACACCAAGGCCCAGCTGAACGACTTCGTCGATGACGCCCTGCGTAACGTGGGCGGTTCGGCGCCGAGCAGCTGGAGCGACGGCTCGGGCACGGACGTGCCCGTCGGCGGCCTGGTCACGATCGGCGCCCTGGCCGCGGCCGGCGGCGCGGGCGCCTACGCCCTGGTCCGCCGCAACCGGCGCCGCCACGAGGAGGAGCAGCGGGCCGCGCTGGAGAAGCTGCGGGTGGTCGTCGACGAGGACATCACCGCGTTCGGCGAGGAACTCGACCGCCTCGACTTCCATCCCGGCGAACCCGGCGCCGACGACGCGATGCGCACCGACTACGAGCGTGCCCTGGACTGCTACGAGCAGGCGAAGTCCCTGATGGCGGCCGCGGCGAAACCGGAGGACGTCCGGGCCGTCACCCAGGCCGTGGAGGACGGCCGGTTCTCGCTGGCCCGGCTCGCGGCCCGCCGCGAGGGCGACGCGCTGCCGGAGCGCCGCCCGCCCTGCTTCTTCGACCCGCGCCACGGCCCCTCGGTCGCCGACGCCACCTGGACGCCCCCGGCCGGCGCCGCCCGCGAGGTCCCGGTCTGCGCGGCCGACGAGCGGCGTCTCGCCGAGGGCCGCGACCCGGTGATCCGCGAGGTCGACACCGACCACGGCCGCCGCCCCTACTGGGAGGCCGGACCGGCGTACGGCCCCTGGGCCGGCGGCTACTTCGGCGGCGGCCTGCTGCCTGGCCTCCTCGTCGGCACCATGCTCGGCAGCATGATGGCCGCCCCCGCCTACGGGGCCGACTACGGCTCCGGCTACGGCGACTTCGGCGGCTACGAGGGCGGCGACGTCTCCGGCGCGGACTTCGACACCGGCGATTTCGGGGGCGGTTTCGGAGGAGGGGATGGGGACTTCGGCGGCGGCGGAGGCTTCGGCGGTGGCGGGGACTTCGGGGGCGGATTCTGACCCCGACCCCGAGCCCGAGCCCGAGCTTCAGGGTGCGCGGGGGGGCGTTCTGACCCGGGCCAGGGCTCCAGGGGGCGGGTTCTAACCTCGGGCCCGAGCCCGAGCTTCGCGGTGCGCGGCGGGCGGGTTCTGACCCGGGACAGGGCTCCAGGGGGCGGGTTCTAACCTCGGGCCCGAACCCGAGCTTCGCGGTGCGCGGCGGGCGGGTTCTGACCCGGGACAGGGCTTCAAGGGGCGGCGGGCGGGTTCTGACCCCGGGCCCGTGCCCGGCTTCGCAGTGCCGGGGGGCGGGTTCGGGCCGGAGTCTGTGCTTCACGGCACCGGGGGCGGGTTCCGATCAGGGCCTGCGCTTCACGGCACCCGGGGGACCGGTTCCGACCAGCGCCTGCCCGCTACGGCACGCGAGCTCAGTGACGTGGCGTCCGCTGGCCCACGGCTTGCTGCCGCCGCACCGCCACCCCGGCGACCGCGAACGCCGCAGCGACCAGAGCCGCGCTGACCCACACCGGCGCCCGGTATCCGAACCCCGCGCCGATCACCGCGCCTCCGGCCCAGGGGCCCACCGCCGCCCCCACGTTGAACGCCGCCGTCGCGAAACCCCCGGCCAGCGTCGGCGCCCCCTGTGCCGCGTACAGCGCCCGGGCGATCAGCGTGGAGCCGACGCCAAAGGACAGGGCACCCTGCGCGAAGACGAGCGCGAGTGCCGGGACCGGGTGTCCGGCCCCGAGGGCCAGGGCGCACCAGCCCGCACCCAGTGCGAGGCCCCCAGCCGTGAGAAACGGCAGGGGACGCCGGTCGGCGAAGCGCCCCGCGGCGGTCACCCCCGTGAACGCCCCGGCCCCGAACAGTGCCAGGACCCCGGGAACCCAGGGGTCGCCCAGCCCCGTCACCTCGGTGACCAGCGGCGCGAGATAGGTGAAGGTGCAGAACGTCGCGCCGTTCACGAGGGCACCCAGCAGCAGGGTGAGGAGCAGCCGGGGGTTGCGCAGCGACCGCAGTTCACCGCGCAACGCGGGCGGCGCACCCTCGGCCGCACCACCCGGCACGGACCGCGCCACCGCGACCAGCGCGGGCAGTGACACCAGCGCCACGGCCCAGAACGCCGCACGCCAGCCCCATAGTTCGCCGAGCACGGCCCCGGCCGGCACCCCGGCCACACACGCCAGCGTCACCCCGCCCAGCAGCGTGGACGCGGCCCGCCCCTTCGCATCGGCCGGGACCATGCCCACGGCCGCGACCAGGGCGACGGCGAGGAACCCGGCGTTGGCGAACGCCCCCACCACCCGCGTGGCGAGCAGGACCGTGAAGCTGTCGGTGAGCGCACCGACGACATGAACGGCGAGGAAGATGACGAGGAACGCCAGGAGCGCGCCCCGCCGCGGCCAGCGCCGCGCGAGCCCCGCCACGAGTGGCGCTCCCACGACCATCCCGGCCGCGAAGGCGGAGGTCAGTGCCCCCGCCGCGGGAACGGACACCCCCAGATCCCGCGCGATGTCCGGCACCAGCCCGGACAGCATGAACTCGGACGTGCCTTGCGCGAACACGGCAAGGCCCAGCAGAAGAAGAGCGAACGGCATGAAGAAGCTCCGCACCGGAAGTCGACGTCGGACACGACAGGTCGGACGGCAAACCGGCAGCGGAGCGAGCGGGCGGCCTCAGCGGCCCGGCATCGGCGTCACGAGCAGCCACCGGAGAGCCGGTGGCCGCATTCTGGACGCCTCGGGGCTGGACATGGACGGAAGGCTAGGCGGGCCCTGGGGACCGGGTCCACCGGTTTTCCTCCGGCTCCGCCCGGGCGGCGGTCGGGGGCGTGTCCCTCCGGTCGCCACCGCGATGGACGATGACGACCGCCGCGAGGCAGACGGTCAGCCCGAGGGCGGTCTGCACGCCGAACGGCTCACCGAACATCAGCGCACCCCATACCGCGGTGACCGGGGCCATCAGGAACATCAGCGTGTTGACCCGGGTGACGCCGGAGCGCTTCAGGATGAGCCAGTACAGCCCGTACCCGCCGAACGTGGACAGCCCCACGAGCCAGGCGACCGCCACCCAGAAGTCCCCCTGGGCGGGCGGTGCGGCGGTCCCGGTGGCCAGGGCCAGCACGGAGAAGAGGACCGCGCTGGTGACGCAGTGGACGGTCAGCGACACCGACGGGGCGACCCGCGAGCGGGACCGGCTCTCCAGGAACGTCGCCGCGACCAGGGACAGCATGCCGAGCAGCGGCACGGCGTACGCCCACCACGCCACATCGCCGCCCGCCGCCGCGTCGGCCAGCGTGACCACGGCGACGCCGCTCACCCCCAGGCCCAGCCCGATCCACTGCCGGCCCGAGACGTACTGCCCCAGCAGCGGTCCGGCGAGGGCGCCGGCGACCAGGGGCTGGACACCGTCGATCAGGGCCGTCGTACCGCTGGAGACGCCGAGCTGGATGGCGTAGTACACGCTGAGCAGATAGCCGCTCTGCGACAGCACGCCGACCACGGCCTGCCGGGTCAGGTCCCGGGTGGTGAGGCCTCGCCAGGCCGCTCGCATGACGACGGCGACGGCGACGAGGACGACGGCAAGGGGCAGGAACCGCCACGTCAGGATCGTCAGCGCGGATGCGCTGCCGGCGCCGAGCTTGGCCCCGATGAATCCGGAACTCCAGCACAGGACGAAGGCGAGCGAGAGAAGGACGTTCACGACATCACAACCAGTAGACAGATCGGTTTACTCGTTCCCCGCTCACTATACAGATCGGTATAGTCTGGTGTCATGGGTACCACCGACCAGAACCCGCGCCGGATCACGATGACGCCCGCCGCCCGCCGTGCCCTGACGGCCGCCGCCAGGCTGTTCTACGAGCGCGGCATCCATGCCGTCGGCGTCGACCTCATCGCCGCCGAGGCCGGGGTCACGAAGAAGACTCTCTACGACCGGTTCGGCTCCAAGGAGCAGATCGTCGTGGAGTACCTGGCGGACCGCGACGAGCGCTGGCGGGCCTTCCTTGCCGAGCGCCTCGACGCGGCCGGGCCGGACCCGCGCGAGCGCGTCCTGGCCGTGTTCGACGCCTCGCGCGCCTGGGCGGAGGAGTTCAGCCCCAAGGGGTGCAGCATGGTCAACGCCCACGCGGAGATCAGCGACCCCGCCCATCCGGCCCACCCGATCATCACCGGGCAGAAGCGGTGGATGCTCGCCCTGTTCACGCGCCTCACCGAGGAAATCGCGCCCGAGACGGCGGACTCGACGGCCCGGACGCTGATGCTCCTGCACGAGGGTGCCCTGGTCGCCCACGGCTTGGGCGTCTTCACGGACGCCATCGCCCACGCCCGCGAACAGGCCCGCGCGCTGCTCGCATAGCGGACGGAAACTGTCCTACATCCTCCCTACGGTGATGCCATGACCACCTCCGACGGCACCGGCCCTCTCTCCTTCGATACCACGGCCGGCCTGGACTCCTGGCTCACCGGCCACCCGGCCCCGCATCCCGGCCTCTGGGTCAGGATCGCGAAGAAGGGTTCGGGCGTCCCCTCCGTCAGCGCCGCCGACGTCAACGACGTGGCGCTGTGCCACGGGTGGATCACCGGGCAGCGCAAGGGGCTTGACGAGACGTACTACCTCCAGCGGATCACCCCGCGGCGCCCCGACAGTCTCTGGTCCATGGTCAACGTCCGGCGGATCGAGGAGCTGGCCGCCGCCGGGCGGATGCGGCCCGGCGGACGCGCGGAGGTGGCGGCGGCACGGGCGGACGGCCGGTGGGAGGCGGCGTACGCGTCCCAGAAGGAGGCCGAGGTCCCGGACGACCTGGCGGCAGCGCTGGCCCGCAGCCCCCGGGCCGCGGCGGCCTTCGAGACACTCGGACGCACGGACCGCTACCTGGCGATGCTCGGCGTACTCCGAGCCAGGACGACGGAGAGCCGGGCCGCGCAGGTGGCGGCGGCGGTCGTGAAGCTGGAGTCACAGGCATCGGACCGCTGAGCCCGACGGGAGTCCGGGCCGGGGGCGGGGGAGGCGGCGGGGTCTTTCGACCGCATGGGGCGGGCCCGATGCCTGGTGGCGGCCCGGCGTGACGTGCGAGGCGGTACCGGGCGCGAGGACGGTGAGACCGCAGGGCCCGTCCGCCGCATGGGGCGGGCCCGACACCCCTCGGTGTCGGGCCCTGAAGCCGCAGGTCAGAGAGTCGACGCCGCCGACGCGATGGCGGAGGCGAAGGTGGAGACCTCCGTGTAGACGCCGGGAGCCTCGGGCCGGGCGCAGCCCTCGCCCCAGCTGACGATGCCGACCTGGATCCAGCCGCCCGCGCTGTCCTTGCGGAACATCGGGCCGCCGGAGTCGCCCTGACAGGTGTCGACACCTCCCGCGTCGAAGCCGGCGCAGATCTCCTCGCTCGCGACGAGGCCGCTGTACAGGCCGCCGTAGGCCTTGCACGCGGCGTCGCCGACGAACGGCACGGTCGCCTTCAGGAGGTAGCGCTGCTGGGAGCCGCCCTCACGGTTCGCGCCCCAGCCGGCCACGGTGAAGTCACCGGTGTTGTACTGCGCGGTGGTGGCAATCTTCAGGGTCGGCAGGTTGATGGGCTGGGCGAGCTTGATGAGCGCCCAGTCCTTGCCGGTGCCGTTGTAGCCGGGGGCGCGCAGCACCTTGGTGGAGCGGACCTGGACCCGGCCGCTGGTGGACTGGAGGTCGACGACCCCCGCGGTGGCGGTGATGCCGGTGTTGTTGCCGGACCGGCTCACGCAGTGCGCGGCCGTGAGCACGATCTGCTGGGTGTAGAGCGCGCCGCCACAGCCCATGGAGAGCCGGACCATGAACGGGAACTCGCCCTGCGCGGCCCGGGTCCCGCCGACGACGGGCGACGGGGCGGCCTGCGCGGCGGAGACGGGCTGGAGACTGGCGATCGCGAGCGCGGCGGCGCCGAGGACCGCGCATCTCTTGAGGGCCGTGAGAAGTCTCTTCAACGTGATGCCTTCCGTGGGGGGTTGACTGGGGAGGTGCAACCGAAGCATCAGATTGACGAGTGCATGACAGCAGCAAGGGCAAAAAGAACGTCCATGTGCTGGCATGGACTGGTCAAAATACTGCTGCTGGATTATGGGAACGCCGACAGTCTTTGCACAAGGGGCGGGAACCGGCCAGACCGGCCCGGGTGACGTCACCGGGCCGGCCCCGCGGGGCTCACGCGTTCCTGATGGCCGAGATGTCGAAGTTGAGCTTGATCTTGTCGGAGACCAGGACGCCGCCGGTCTCCAGCGCCGCGTTCCAGGTCAGACCCCACTCGGAGCGCAGGATCTCCGCCTTGCCCTCGAAACCGACGCGCTCGTTGCCGAAGGGGTCCTTCGCGGCGCCGTTGAACTCCAGGTCGATGGCGAGGGGCCGGGTGGTGCCGAGGATCGTCAGGTCGCCGGTGATCCGGTAGTCGTCACCGCCGAGCGCCTCCGCCTTGGTGGAGCGGAACGTCATGGCCGGGAACTCGTCCGCCTTGAAGAAGTCCGCGCTCTTGAGGTGGCCGTCGCGGTCGGCGTTGCCCGTGCTGATGCTGTCCATCACGACGTCGATGGAGGCCGTCGACCGCGACGGGTCGGTGCCGTCGAGCCGGAGCGTGCCGGTGAAGTCCTGGAAGCTGCCCTTGACGTTGGTGACCATGGCGTGCCGGGCCACGAAGCCGATCGTCGAGTGCGCGGGGTCGATCGTGTAGTCGCCGGTCAGAGCGGCGAGCTCGGGGCTCACGGCGGCACCGGTGGCGGTGGCGGTCTGGGCGTCGTTGCGGCTGAAGATGCTCATGAGGTGTGCCTCCTGTGCGTGAAGTTGAACGTTTAACTACTCCAACGAGACTCACCGTAGACCTATTCCGTTCAATGTTCAACATCTTCGCCGGGTGTGTCGCCCCGCGTCCGCCGCACCCTCCCGTACCCCCGGTCGGCGCAATCGCGCGGCCCGCAGGGGTGGTCCTGCCGGACGCGGTGGGTGGCGGCCCGGAACGCGGTGGCGCACGGGCCGGAGCCTGCCGGTGCGCTCGGCGGTGGCGTGTCGCACCGGGCCCAGGCGGCCCGCCGTGCGGTGGCGGTGTCCGGCGAGACGGGGTTCCGTTTCCAGTGACCGTATGGAGACAGACGAGACCACGGCGGACGCACAGCGCAGGGGAGAGCGACTCGTGACACTCACCGGCTCCGGCTCGGCCTACGACCCACCGGCGGACCCCGCCCCGCGCCGCTCCACGACCCCCGTCCCCGGCCGGGTGAACCAGTACGGGCCGCCGCGACGACTCGACCGGCGCGTGGCCCTGGTCACCGGTGCCTCCTCCGGCATCGGGGCGGCCACGGCACGGCGGTTCGCCATGGACGGCTGGCAGCTGCTCCTCAGCGGACGCGACCGGCACCGCCTGGAGCAGACGGCGTCCGGCACCTCGGCCGTCCTGCTGCCCGCCGACCTCGCGGCCCCGGACGGCCCGCGCCTGCTGGCCCGGTCCGCGCTGCACACCACCGGCCGGATCGACGTCCTGGTCGCCGGGGCGGGCATGGGCTGGACGGGCCCCTTCACCGCCATGCCGCACACCGACATCGACCGGGTGCTGACCCTGGACCTCAACGCCACGCTCCACCTCGTGCGCGAGGTGCTGCCCTCCATGATCGCGGCCGGGCGGGGGCGCGTGGTGCTGCTCGGCTCGGTCGCGGGCTGCGTGGGCCTGCGGGAGGAGGCGGTGTACTCCGCCGCCAAGGCCGGCCTGGCCGCCTTCGCCGAGGCGCTGCGCCAGGAACTGCGCGGTACGGGCGTGGGCGTGACCTTCGTCGTGCCCGGAGCCGTCGACACGGCCTTCCACGCCCGCCGCGGCAGGCCCTACGACGGCACCCGCGCCGGTCTCCTCTCGCCCGGCTGCGTCGCCGGCACGATCTGGGAGGCCGTCCGGCACAACCGCGACGAGGCTTACGTCCCCACCTGGCTGACCCTCCCCGGCCGGGTCCGCGGCCTCGCGCCGGGCCTGTACCGCCGCCTGTTGAACCGCTTCGGCTGACCCCCGCCGGCCGTTCCCGTTCCGGTCACCCGGGCTGTTCCTGGTCCGGTCACCCGGGCCGTTCCCGGCTCGTGCCCACCCCGGCCAGTGATCCGCGGGCGCGGCGTTGAACGCCGCCATGCTGCCGCTCGCGCCGGCCGGCATCGCGGCGGGCACGGCGGCCACCCGGCTGGGGCTGCCGGTCACCCTTGCTCTGCCCGGTTCCCGTCCCTCTTGCGTCCCGGTTCCGGTCACCCTGGCCGTCCCCGTGTCCCGGCCCCCTTGCCCCCCGGTTCCGGTCACCCTGGCCGTCCCCCCCGCCCCGGCCCCCCCTTGCCTCCCGGTTCCGGTCACCCTGGCCGTCCCCCCCCGCCCCGGCCCCCCCTTGCCTCCCGGTTCCGGTCACCCTGGCCGTTCCCCCCGCCCCGGCCCCCCTTGCCTCCCGGTTCCGGTCACGCTGACCGTCCCCCCGCCCCAGCCCCCTTGCCCTCCCGGTTCCGGTTGGCCGTTCCCCCGTCCCGGTCCCTCTTGCCCCCGGTTCCGGTCACCCTGGCCGTTCCCCCCGTCACGGTCCCCCTTGCGTCCCGGTTCCGGTCACCTGGCCGTCCCCCCGCCCGCCCCGGTCACTCCCGCCGTTCGCCCGTTCCGGTCACTCCGGCCGGCTCCACCGTTCAGGTGACCGCCTCCCCGTGGTAGGGCATGGGCATGTCTCCCCAGCGCCGCCTCTTCCCCCGCCGTACGGCCGGGGCCGCCGCCCTGCTCCGGCCCAGCCGCCGGGCCCTGCTGCTGGCGGCCGCGGTCCTCGCGGCGACCGGTGGCGCGGCGCCCGCCGGCCGGGGCGCCGACGCGTCGGGCGCGTCCGGCGACCAAGGTGCTCCTGGCGATCCGTACGACACCCTGCGCCGCCGCTGGCTCGGCATCGCCCTCGGCACGGGTTACGACCCGAAGGCCGAGCCCTACGCCACCCGGCTCGCCGAGACCGGCGCACTCGCCCGCGCCCTGCGCGCGAGCATGGCCCCGGCGGCGGACTCCCTCTGGCCCGGGCATCCCTTCGACCCGCCGACCGGCATCACCCTCAGCTACGGCCGCCTGTGGACCATGACCCGGGCCTACGTCCAGCAGGGCACCGGCTCGACCGCCGACCCCGGCCTCCTCGCCGGCATCCTGCGCGGCCTCGACCACCTCTCCGCCGCTGTCTACAACCCCTCCACCACCCGCTACGGCAACTGGTGGGAGTGGCAGATCGGCAGCCCCCGGCTGCTCACCGACATCGCGGCCGCCCTGCACGAGGAGCTGGGGGAGGCCCGCGTCAGCGCCGTATGCGCCGCCGTCGACCACTTCGTCCCCGACTCGGCCCTCGGCGACTACAGCGGCACCTCCACCGGCGCCAACCGCGTCGACCTGTGCCGCTCCGTCGCCCTGCGCGGTATCCTCGGCCGCGACCCCGCCAAGATCGCCCTCGCCCGGGACGCGCTCTCCCCGGTCTTCCCGTACGTCACCCGGGGCGACGGCCTCTACGCCGACGGCTCCTTCGTCCAGCACACCTGGGTCGCCTACTCGGGCACGTACGGCCAGGTCATGCTCGACGGCCTCGGCCGGCTCTTCGCCCTGCTCGCCGGATCCGGCTGGGAGGTCACCGACCCCAACCGGCAGATCGTCCTCGACAGCGTCGAGCGCGCCTACGTGCCGCTCATCCACGACGGGCTGGTCATGGACAGCGTCAACGGCCGGGCCATCAGCCGCGGTCACCTCACCACCGACGACCGCAAGGTCATGCGCAGCGACCACTACCACGGCCACCAGCTCATCGCCGCCATCGCCCTGCTCGCGGCCGGTGCGAGCCCGGCGGAACGCGACCGCTGGCACGCCCGCGTCAAGGGCTGGATCGACCGGGACACCGTGACCCCGATCCTGACGGCACCCCAGTTCGGCGTCGCCGATCTGGCCCGGCTGCACGCCATCGCCGAATCACCCGCCCCGGCCGCGCCCGAACCCGCCGGGCACCACCTCTTCGCCGCCATGGACCGTGCCGTCCACCGCGGCCCCGGTTTCACCGTGAACATCGCCATGGCCGGCGACCGCATCGCCCACTACGAGTGCGGCAACGGCGAGAACCCCCGCGGCTGGCACACCGGCGCGGGCATGGTCAGCTGGTGGGCGGGCGCGAGCGACCAGTACACGGACTGGTTCTGGCCGACCGTCGACTGGTACCGGCTGCCCGGCACCACTGTCTCCACCAAGCGGCTCGCCGACCGTGAAGGCGGCGAGTGGGGCACGGCCCGCCCGGACGCGCGCTGGGTCGGCGGCACCACCGACGGCGTGTACGCGGCCATCGGCCAGCACCTCAAGGGCCTCGGCTCCACCCTCGAAGCCCGCAAGTCCTGGTTCTGCGTCGCGGACGCGGTGATCTGCCTGGGCGCCGGGATCACCTGCGCCGACGGCGTCCCGGTCGAGACGGTCGTCGACAACCGCAACCTCGGCGCATCCGGCACCCAACGCTTCGTCAAGGGGCCGAACTGGGCCCACCTGGAGGACCACGGCGGCTGGGTCCTGCTCGGCCGCGAGCCGAAGGCGCTGCGCGAGGACCGCACCGGCGCCTGGTCCGACATCAACACCGCCGGCACGCCGGAGCGGCGCACCCGCCGCTGGCAGACCCTCTGGCTCGAGCACGGCACCGACCCCGAAGACGCCGCGTACGCCTACGTCCTGATGCCCGGGGCCTCCCGACGCGCGGTCGCGCGCCGCGCCTCCGACCGCCGCTGGCTGTCGGTCCTCGCCAACGACGCCGGCCGCCAGGCGGTCACCGTGCCGTCCCTCGGCTGCACGGCCGCCAACTTCTGGCAGGCGGGGACGGCGGGCCCGCTCTCCGCCTCCGGCGGCGCGAGCGTGCTGATCGTCCGCCGGGGCCGTACCGCTACCCTCTGCGTGAGCGAACCGCCCCGCACGGGCCAGCCGCTGGAGATCGTCTGGGACCACCCGGTCCGCCGCGTCGTGCACGTGGACGAGACGGTCGAGGCACACTCGACAGGCACCCGGCTCCGCCTCGTCATCACCCCGGGGACGGCTTGCGCGACCCACCGATGTGAGGTGACGCTCGCGTGAGCCTTGTCGGACCCTTACAAGCCGCACCGCCTCTGAGCAGTCGAAAAGGCTGCACCCCGCCATGGTTCTGTTCAGGGGTACCAGGAAAACACGCCGGAGACTGTGAGGAGTCGACGGCCCGCATTCATGGGTTGGCTTCGTAAGGTCACTACATGACCGTTTTGGATGAGGCGCCGGGCGAGCCGACCGACGCGCGCGGACGCGTGGCCGAACTGCACGAGATCCGTGCGCAGGCGGTGGCCGGACCGAGCGAGAAGGCGACCGAGGCGCAGCACGCCAAGGGCAAGCTGACCGCGCGGGAGCGCATCGAACTCCTTCTCGACCCGGAGTCCTTCCGGGAGGTCGAGCAGTTGCGCCGGCACCGGGCCACGGGCTTCGGCCTGGAGGCCAAGAAGCCGTACACCGACGGTGTGATCACCGGCTGGGGCACGGTGGAGGGCCGCACGGTCTTCGTCTACGCGCACGACTTCCGCATCTTCGGCGGCGCCCTGGGCGAGGCCCACGCCACGAAGATCCACAAGATCATGGACATGGCCATCGCGGCCGGTGCCCCGCTGGTGTCGCTGAACGACGGAGCCGGCGCCCGCATCCAGGAGGGCGTCTCGGCGCTCGCCGGCTACGGCGGCATCTTCCAGCGCAACACCAAGGCCTCGGGCGTGATCCCGCAGATCTCGGTCATGCTCGGCCCCTGCGCGGGCGGCGCGGCCTACAGCCCCGCCCTCACCGACTTCGTCTTCATGGTCCGCGAGACCTCGCAGATGTTCATCACCGGCCCCGACGTCGTCAAGGCGGTCACCGGCGAGGAGATCACGCAGAACGGCCTGGGCGGTGCGGACGTCCACGCCGAGACGTCCGGTGTCTGCCACTTCGCCTACGACGACGAGGAGACCTGCATCGCCGAGGTCCGCTACCTCCTGTCGATGCTCCCGCAGAACAACCGCGAGAACCCGCCCCGCACGGAGCCCTCGGACACGGCCGGCCGCCGCTCGGACGTCCTCCTGGACCTGGTCCCGGCGGACGGCAACCGGCCGTACGACATGGCCAAGGTCATCGAGGAGATCGTCGACGACGGCGACTACCTCGAGGTGCACGAGCGCTGGGCCCGCAACATCATCTGCGCGCTGGGCCGGATGGACGGCCAGGTCGTCGGCATCGTGGCGAACCAGCCCCAGTCGCTGGCGGGAGTGCTGGACATCGAGGCCTCCGAGAAGGCGGCCCGCTTCGTCCAGATGTGCGACGCGTTCAACATCCCGATCGTCACTCTTCTGGACGTCCCCGGCTTCCTGCCGGGCGTCGACCAGGAGCACGGTGGCATCATCCGCCACGGCGCGAAGCTCCTGTACGCCTACTGCAACGCGACCGTGCCGAGGATCTCGCTGATCCTGCGCAAGGCCTACGGAGGTGCGTACATCGTCATGGACAGCCAGTCCATCGGTGCGGACCTCACCTACGCCTGGCCGACGAACGAGATCGCCGTCATGGGCGCGGAGGGCGCGGCCAACGTCATCTTCCGCCGCCAGATCGCCGAGGCCGAGGACCCCGAGGCCATGCGGGCCCGCATGGTCAAGGAGTACAAGTCCGAGCTGATGCACCCCTACTACGCGGCCGAGCGGGGCCTGGTCGACGACGTCATCGACCCCGCCGAGACCCGCGAGGTGCTCATCAAGTCCCTCGCCATGCTCCAGACCAAGCACGCGGACCTGCCGTCCCGCAAGCACGGCAACCCGCCGCAGTAACCCGGCGGACATCTTCCTCATGGAGACTGACACCCATGGAATCGCCTGACATCCGCGTCGAGAAGGGCCACGCCGAGCCCGAGGAGGTCGCCGCCATCACGGCCATCCTCCTGGCCCGCGCCGCCGCCCGCCCCACCGACCCGACCCCGGCCCACCGCGGCCGCATCAAGGCGGGCTGGCGCCGCCTGGAACGCGAGCCGGGCTTCCGCGCCCCGCACAGCTGGCGCTGACCTCTTCACGCCCTCACGGCCCCGTCCTCCTTCGGGAGGGCGGGGCCGTGGTGCGGGTGTCAGCGGACGACGACCTGCACGCCGCGGAACCGCAGAGCGCCTGGATCCTCCGGCAGGACGCAGTTGTACAACCTGAGCTCCGCCAGCCTGGGCGGGACGAAGCCGGGTGAACGCAGCCAGGCGGCGACGTCGACGCCGTGCAGGGACAGGTGCAGCCCGGGCATGGCCGCCACCGAGTCCAGCCCTCTGGGCAGGCAGAACTCCTCGGTGAGCAGGGTTACACGGGAAAGACCGGCGTGGTTCGCCAGACTGGACACGTCGGAAGCGGCGGTGACTCCCCAGAGGTCGAGGTGATCCATATCCGGGGCCAGCCGTAGATCTCCCAAGTCCGGTGTGTTCCTCACGCCGAGGGACAGGAACTGCAGACGGCGCAGTTCGCCCAGGACTTCCAGACCTCTGACCGGTGCATGAGCCAGCAGTACGAGGAAGGTCAGGCCAGGATGGGCCCGCAGCACGGCGAGGTCCGCTTCGCCCCGTAGGTCGAAGACCGACAGAACCGCCAGTGGCGGCACGTCCGCCAGGGTGGCGAACTCCTCGAAGGGCAAGCTGATGGAGAGACCGGCGAAGGGCCCCACCTCGGTCAGCAGACGCCACTGACCGGAGTGCGTGACGCGGAGCCGGCGGCCTTCCAGGGGCAGCCGGGACAGCACGCGCCCGGCGTAGGCCTCGGCGTCGAAGTAGCCCCACGCGTCGACCAGTTCATCGATCACGGTGTCTCGCCGGTCCTCCACGTATCCCGCGAGCAGGTCCAGTGCCTCCTCACCGCCGATCAGCGCCACCGTCCGCACGGTCTGAACGGCGGCCTTCTCCGTCAACGCGCCCAGCGACTGCGGCAGTCTGCGCAGCAGGCTCGGCCCCACCGCCGCCAGGGCGGGCGGATCCGTCTCGCGGCGTGCAGGCAGCAAGTGCGCCACGGCCTCGTCCAGGCGCTGCGCCAGCCGCTCCGAGACCGAGGGCAACGTCTCCTGGCAGGACGCCGCCAGCAGCCGCAGCGTCCGCGCGTGCCGGGGCTCCCGTTCGGCCCGGTCGAGGATCCCGCCCAGCAGTTCCTCCCGCTGGCGGGCGTTCGCATGGCCCGCCGCCATGATGACCGTCTCCCGCCACAGGTCCAGATGCGCCCGCTCGACCAGGTTGCCCATCCGGTCCTCCTCGGCCGCCTCCGACGAGGCGAGGTACTCCTGGAAGGTCCGGTGCACGAAGTCCAGGCGGGCCTCGGCGGGGGAGCGGAGGATGCCGGAGCGGTGGCGCAACTGGTCCAGCACCCGCCCGCCCTCCATGCCGTCCAGGTGCCGCATCGCCCGCAGCTTCCTGCCGACGTGCACGGCGGCCTGCTCAACGGAGATCTCGCTGCGGTTGTTGTCCGACAACCGCCAGGCCAGATCCCGCAGGATGACGAGCTTGTCGTTGAGACTCAGTTTGCTGTCCACCGCGCTCGGCACGTTCCGGTCGGCATCCCGGTCGTGGACCAGGGTGTGCAGCGCGTTCCGGTACAACTCCATCCGGTCCCGGGGCAGTTGCCGGCCCCGGTTGAGGTGCAGGGCGCAGAGCATCGCGGCCAGCAGGGGAGTACCCGCGAGCGACTGGAGGTGCGGGCGGTCCTTCAGACTGGTCAGCAGGGACTGCTCGTACAGCGGGAGGTCGTCCACGGGACAGGGCAGGTCCTCGCCCAGTTCCCGAACCGCCTGGTGCCACTGCCGTACGAAGGCCGCCAGGTCCGGCGGGCGCATGCGGTCCAGGTGCAGCGCGGTGAAGTGCTCCCCGCGCAGCCAGTCCGCGCCGGCCGCCGCCGGGCGGGAGGTGACCACCACGCGGACCCCGTCGTACGCCATCAGGAGCTTGCGCAGCCAGTCCCGGACCGCCCGGCGCTCCCGGTCGAGCAGTTCGTCCACGCCGTCGATCAGCAGCAGGGCCCGTCCCGAGTCCAGCTGCCGCTCCACCCAGCCCTTGGGCATGATGCCGGTGATCGGCCCGGCGATCCCGTCGAGCATCGCGTCGGGAGCCGGTGGCGTACGGCCGCTGTACTCCCGCAGCTTGACCAGGACGGGCGTCAGACCGTTCCAGTCGGCCAGCTCCCCGGAAAAGGCGCCGCGGGCGGCCGTCACGGCCAGCCAGCGCAGCAGGGTCGTCTTGCCCGAACCCGCCTCGCCGCGCAGCAGCACCCGCGAGGCACCGCTGAGCCCGGTCTCGACCCGCATCCCGGAGCTCTCGCCCCCGGCCTCCTCCCAGTCGCTCATGTCGGGCCGCAGCCGGGACAGGGAACGGACGGTCCGGCGCCGGGACCCGTCGTCCCCGGTCGCCCGCAGGCTCGCGTACGCCACCGACAACCGCACCCGCGGCCCCGCCGCCCGGTCCGACGTACGCCGGAACAACTCCACCTCGTCCAGGTCCCGGCTGACCAGCTCCAGGTACCGGCGCCGGAACGCCGTGTCCCGGTCCGTGCCGTCCGGGGCGAGCAGGGAGCGGTCCGGCAGCCGCTCCAGGAGCCGGGCCACCTCGGCGCCGAGCGTGGCCGTCCGCGCCAGGAGCTCCGCCGCCGCCCGCTCCTCGAAGACGGGCAGACTCCGCACGATCCGTACGTAGTACTCGACGCACTCGGCGAAGAGCATCTCGTACAGCCGGGACTCCGCCTCGCTCAGCCCGACCGGGGCACGCACCGACCCGGTGATGCGGCGGATCAGCTCCGCCGGGTTGGCGTCCGCCGCGAACACGGCCTCGTCCGAGAGGTCAGCCCGCGCGAACGTGTCGCACACCGCGTCGACCACGGCCTGCCGTCCGGCCTCGTCCAGCCCCCGGAACTCGTGCTCCAGATACGGCTCCAGCCGGTCGAACACCGCGTCGGTGATCTGCCCGAACTGTCGCTCCACACTCCGCTGCAGCCGCAGCCCGGGCACCCGTAGCCGTACCAGCTCCGTCAGCGAGGAGTGCCGCTCCTGCTGTCGCCGCCTGCCGCCCAGCCAGATGTCGGCCGCCGTCCTTGCCACGATCGTGCCCAGCCGTAACGCCGCCGCCTCCGCGCTCACCGCGCCCCCTCCCAGGACGAAACACCGCGGCCCCCACACCTCCCACAGGAGGAACGAGGGCCGCAGGACAGACGGGGTGACTACCGCAGACGCGCCATCAGCGCGTGCTCCACCAGCGTGATCAGCGCCGACTTGGCGTCGGCCCGGTGGCGGGCGTCGGTCGTGATGATCGGGGTGTCAGGACCGATCTGGAGCGCTTCCCGGACCTCGTCGGGCGTGTACGGCTGCTGGCCGTCGAAGCCGTTCAGCGCGATGACGAACGGCAGGCCGCTGTTCTCGAAGTAGTCGACGGCGGGGAAGCAGTCGGCGAGCCTCCTCGTGTCGACCAGCACGATCGCGCCGATGGCGCCGCGCACCAGGTCGTCCCACATGAACCAGAAGCGGTCCTGGCCCGGCGTACCGAAGAGGTACAGGATCAGGTCCTGGTCCAGGGTGATACGGCCGAAGTCCATGGCCACCGTGGTGGTGGTCTTGTCCCCGGTGTGGGTGAGGTCGTCGATGCCGGCCGAAGCGGACGTCATGACGGCCTCTGTGCGCAGCGGATTGATCTCCGAGACGGCACCCACGAACGTGGTCTTGCCCACGCCGAAGCCGCCAGCCACCACGATCTTCGCGGACGTGGTGGAGCGGGAAGGCCCTCCGCTAGAGCTTGCGAAGTCCACTGAGCACCCTTTCGAGCAGTGTCACGTCTGGCTGGCCGCCGGCGCTCTCGTCGCCGCCGGGCTGATGGATGGCGACCAGTCCCGCCTCCGCCAAGTCGGCGACGAGGATCCTGGCCACGCCGAGAGGGATCGTGAGGAGCGCCGAGATCTCGGCGACCGACTTGATTTCCCGGCAGAGGTTGCAGATCCGCTGATGCTCGGGCAACTGGCCCTGCATCTGGTGCGGCTGCGCAGTGGTGTGCACCAGCGCCTCGATGGCGAGCTGGTAGCGCGGGCGGGTCCGGCCGCCGGTCATGGCGTACGGACGCACCAACGGATTGTGGTTGTTCGACGCCCCGCCGGGCGCCGGCTCCGGGGTGCGGCGCTGCGGCTGCACGGGCTGGATACGCGGCGCCGGCGGCTGGTCGTACGGCGACGGGCCGGGGCCCTGCGGCGCGTACGGCTGCCGGTGGCTGGGTGCGGAGGGGAAGTTGTAACGGTTCGGGTTCTGACCACCGTCGCCCTGGCCCTGGGCAGGACCGTACGACCAGTTGCCCGAAGACGAACCGCCTGGGGGTGTTGCCACTTTCTCCTCCTCCGACTGTGCCTGACACCCATCGCTGTGGAGCCGCGTCCCGAAACCTTACGGCCACGGGACGCCAAAACGCACCGTCCGTCTGTTAGTTGAGCAGGCTCCCCTGGAGCTCTGCACGAAGGTCCGGTGTCAGGACCGTACCGGCTCGGTCCACCAGCAGTGCCATCTCGTACCCGATGAGGCCGATGTCCGCCTCGGGATGTGCGAGAACCGCGAGCGACGAGCCGTCGGATACGGACATGATGAAGAGGAATCCCCGCTCCATCTCCACAACGGTCTGGTTGACGGCGCCGCCCTCGAAGATCCGGGAAGCGCCCGCCGTCAGCGACGTCAGACCGGAGGCGACGGCCGCGAGCTGGTCGGCGCGGTCGCGGGGGAAGCCTTCGGACATCGCCAGAAGGAGTCCGTCGGCGGAGACCACCACCGTGTGGGACACCCCCGGGGTGTTGTCCACGAAGTTGGTGATCAACCAGTTCAGGTTCTGTGCCGCCTGGCTCATCGGGCTCACACTAACGCTCCTGGTTGTAGGTGCTGTCAGGACCGAAGCCCTGGCCGTTCGTTTCACTGCCTGCGCTGCGCCCGCGCTGGACGCCTCGACGCAGGTTGCTCAGCCTGCCCCGGACGTCCTCCGGGGCGCGGGAGACCTGTGGGCCTCCCTGGGGGGTGCTCTCGGCGGCTCCCTCGATCAGGTTGGCCTTGGGCACCCGCCTCGGCAGGCCGGAGGAGGTGACCCCGCCCGCCTTGGGCTTCCGGAGCTGCGAGGCCTGCTGCCACCGCTCGTCGTTGGCCGAGCGCCAGCTGTTGTCGCCGTTGCTCTCCGGGGCGGAGGCCGGCGGCTCCGGGCTCGCGTGCCGTGCGCCACCCGCGCCGTTCGTACCGCTCGCGGTGGCTCCGCGGCGGGGGAGCCCGGCGTCCGTCAGCGTGTGCCCGTTGGAGGGGGCCGGTCCCGGACGGTCGAAGCCTACGCGGTCCTGCTCACTCGCGTCAGCGGCCTGCGCAGATTCCGTTTCCGGGGTCTGAGCAGGGTACTGGCTCGGGTAGCCGTTCTGGTAGCCGTCCTGCTGCGGCCAGTCATCCTGGTGGCGCCGCTGCTCGAACGCGGCGAAACCGCCCGGGCCGCCCGAGCCCGGCGCCGGGGACTCCTCCTGGGCCGGCTCCGCATAGGAGGGCTCCGGGTAGCCGCCGTTCGGCGAGAAGGTGTCGTTCTGCGGCAGACCGCCGTTCGGCGCGTAGTACTGCTCGTCGTACGCAGACCGCTGAGGCTCCTCGTACGACGCCTGCTGCTGCTCCTGGTACGACGCCTGCTGCTCCTGGTACGACGCCTGCTGCTCCTCGTACGGCGCCTGGTGGTCGTACGCGGACGGCTGCTGCTCCGGGTAGCCGGTCTGGCCGGTGTCGTAGGCCTGCCCGGTGTCGTAGCCCTGCCGGCCGTTGTACTCGTCGCGGTACCCGGTCGCCTGGTTGGGCTCCTGGCTGTTCTGCCCGGGCAGCGCGGGGTGCTCGTGCGACTGGGCCTCCAGGGCCGCCCGGCGCTCCTCGCGCATCAGGGAGCGGCCGACGGGGTCCAGTTCACGTATGTCGTCGGGGACGTCGGAGTAGCGGCTGTCGTCGAAGCCGAGCTCCGCGGCCGTGCGCATGGGCTGGCCGAAGTTCTCGCCGCCGCCGCCGAAGTTCTGCTCCGGGATGATCTGCGAGACGGTGAACTCGTCGCGGTCCACGTGCTGCTCGCCGCCACCACCGTGGGTGATCGCGTCCGGCAGCATGACCAGCGAGGTCGTGCCGGCCTGCTCGCCCGAGGGGCGCAGCTGGACGCGGATGCCGTGCCGGTCGGACAGCCGGCCGACCACGAACAGGCCCATGCGCTGCGAGATCGCGGCGTCCACGGTCGGCGGGTTGGCCAGCTTGTGGTTGATGTCCGCGAAGTCCTCGGCGGTGAGGCCGATGCCCTTGTCGTGGATCTCGATCATGACGCGGCCGTCGGGGAGCCGGGTGGCGGTCACGCGGACCTTGGTCTGCGGGGAGGAGAACGTCGTCGCGTTCTCCAGCAGCTCGGCGAGCAGGTGCACGAGGTCGGTCACGGCCCGGCCGTGGATCTCCGCCTCCGGCACGCCCGACAGCTCGACGCGCTCGTACTGCTCCACCTCGGAGGAGGCGGCGCGCAGCACGTCGACCAGCGGCACCGGCTGGTCCCAGCGGCGGCCGGGCTCCTCGCCGGCGAGGACGAGGAGGTTCTCGCCGTTGCGGCGCATACGGGTCGCGAGGTGGTCCAGCTTGAAGAGGTTCTCCAGCTGGTCCGGGTCGGCCTCGTTGTTCTCCAGGTCGGTGATCAGGGTCAGCTGGCCCTCGATCAGCGACTGGTTGCGGCGCGACAGGTTGGTGAAGATCGCGTTGATGTTGCCCCGCAGCAGGGCCTGCTCGGCGGCGAGCCGGACGGCCTCGCGGTGGACCTGGTCGAAGGCGCGGGCGACCTCGCCGATCTCGTCGGTGGTGGTGATCGGGATGGCCTGGACACGGGTGTCGACGCGGCCGGGGTCGGTGCGGGAGAGCTGGTCGACCAGCATCGGCAGACGCTGCTCGGCGATACCGAAGGCGGCGTTGCGCAGCTGGCGCATCGAGCGGCTCATCTGACGGGCGACCGCGCCGGCCAGGATGAAGGCGAGAAGCAGGGCGACCACGACGGCGGCACCGGTGATGTACGCGTCGCGCTGGGCGTCGTCGGCGATGTCGGACGCCTCGGTCACCGCCCTGTCGGCCAGTTCCGTCTCGATCTTGTTGTACGCGTCGAACTTCAGCGTGGTGACGGCCCACCAGTTCTGCGCGGTGATGCCCCCCTGGGCGAGGTCGGCGCGCTCGCTCGGGTCCGTGGACGGCATTGCCGCGATCCTGGCCACCATCGTGGTGGGGTTGGCGGGCGGCGGCACGTAGTCCGGGTCCTTGGCCTTGGCCTCCGCGGCCATCTTCGCGCCATCGGTCTTGATCTGCTTCTCGGCCGCCGTGAGCTTGGCGAAGTCCGCTTCGGTGCCGCCGCTCTCGTACTCCTGGATGGCGATGCGCTCCAGGTAGGCGTACGAGGACAGAGCAATGCGCTGGCTGGCCAGGTTGCCGCCGTCCGGACCGGGCTTGATCAGCATGTGCATGCCGATGGAGCGCTGGAGGGAGAGTGCGCCCTTGGTCAGGGAGATGGCGTAGACGGTACGGCCGTAGCTGGTGATGTTGCCGGTGCCCAGGCCGAGCTCGTTGGCGAACTCCAGCAGCCTGTGCTCGGTCTCGACGTAGCCCTCTTCGGTCTGCACGCCCTTGAGCTGGCTGGTGTAGGCGGCCGCACGCAGCTGCGTCAGCTTCGGCTCCACCTCACGGAAGCGCTTCAGGCGCCGCTCCAGGCCGGGCCGGTCGGGCATGTTCTTGACGGCCTCGTCGAAGGCGTCGGCCGCCTTGTCGGTGTTCGCGCGGGCTTTCACGACCGTCGGGTCCTTGGCGCCCTTGCCCTGGAGCAGGGGCGCGGCGGTCACGTCGCGTTCGACGAGCAGCTCGTTGCCGTAGGCCAGGGCGGCGCGGACCAGACGCGCGGTGTTCTCCGCGTCCTCGGCCTCCTGCCAGGTGTCAATCGAGCTCTTCACCTGGAAGCCGCCCATGACGAGGCCGACCAGCACGGGTATGAGCAGGATCGCGTTCAGCCTGGTCGCCACGCGCCAGTTGCGAGGGGAGAGACGGCCGCCGCTCTCGGCGGGCGCGGCCGTCGGTTCCGAACCGGGCACGGGGGCGGGCGCCGCTGTGCGCGGCGGCGGGGTGAAGTTGCCCCGGGCCGACGGCTCGGGACTGTTCTTGCTTCGCCTCACTCGACCAACAACCTCTCGGCGGTCGGCACCAACGTTGTGCCGCAGTGTTCAGAGCCCAACACGCCTCGATGGACGAGTACGTCATTGACTATTGGGCAGTTCAGGCATTCCAGCACGACGACCTGCGCTCTTCCAAACAGTCCAGGGCGGGGAATCGACGTGATGTAAGCCCCAGATAAAACGGTCATAAAGAGCGAGCCCCGCCAAAAGGCGGGGCGATTGTGCGCGCAGCGAGACCGGATGTGCGCGACGCGTGGCCGTACCACCCGATTCCTCTGCCGAAACGTTATGAACACCTTGGCCGACCGTGTCAAAGGACACAGTCGGCTCCGGTGTATCTACGACAACTGCCGTATGGCGCTTCTGAATTGCGTGCTACCTCAGCCGTGCCATCAGAGCGTGCTCGACCAGCGTGATCAGGGCGCTCTTCGCATCGGCCCGGTGCCGGGCGTCCGTCGTGATGATCGGGGTGTCCGGTCCGATCTGCAGCGCCTCGCGCACCTCTTCGGGCTGGTAGGGCTGCTGCCCGTCGAAGCCGTTCAGCGCCACGACGAATGGCAGACCCGAGTTCTCGAAGTAGTCGACGGCCGGGAAGCAGTCGGCCAGGCGCCGGGTGTCCACGAGCACCACCGCGCCGATGGCGCCGCGCACCAGGTCGTCCCACATGAACCAGAAGCGGTCCTGGCCCGGCGTACCGAAGAGGTACAGGATCAGGTCCTGGTCCAGGGTGATACGGCCGAAGTCCATGGCCACCGTGGTGGTGGTCTTGTCCCCGGTGTGCGTCAGGTCGTCGATGCCCGCGCTGGCCGAGGTCATCACGGCCTCGGTACGCAGCGGGTTGATCTCCGAGACGGCACCCACGAACGTGGTCTTGCCCACGCCGAAGCCGCCCGCCACCACTATCTTCGCGGAGGTGGTGGATCGACCCGGGTCAGAGCTTGCGAAGTCCACTGAGCACCCTTTCGAGCAGTGTCACGTCCGGAGCGCCGGTGGCGTCGTCGCCGCCCGGCTGGTGGATCGCGACGAGACCGGCCTCGGCGAGGTCCGCGACCAGGATCCGGGCCACACCCAGCGGCATGTTGAGCAGTGCCGAGACCTCGGCCACCGACTTCACCTCACGGCAGAGGTGGCAGATCCGCTGGTGCTCCGGGAGCAGCCCCATGAGGGCGGCGGGGTCCGCGGTCGTGCTGATCAGTGCCTCGATGGCCAGCTGATAGCGCGGCCGGGTCCGGCCGCCGGTCATGGCGTACGGCCGTACCAGCGGCTGGTCGCCCTCGTCCTCGTACGGCTCCGCGTACGGATCATGAGAGGCGGTGGGCGGGGTCATGGGTCCTCCGGGCGGGACAGCAAGTCGGTCAGCAAGCCGTCTGACGGGGCCTGTGTGGGGTGTGTGGCAGCCGGACGGTGATGTGGTGAGACGGGTGGTGCCGGGGCCGATCAGTGCAGCAGACTGCCTTGGAGCTCAGCTCGCAGGTCGGGGGTGAGGACCGCGCCCGCGCGGTCGACCAGGAGCGCCATCTCGTAGCCGACGAGGCCGATGTCGCAGTCGGGGTGGGCGAGTACGGCGAGGGACGAGCCGTCCGAGACGGACATGAGGAAGAGGAACCCTCGCTCCATCTCCACCACCGTCTGCGCCACCTCACCGCCCTCGAAGATCCGGGAGGCGCCTGCCGTCAGTGACGTCAGGCCCGACGCGACGGCCGCGAGCTGGTCCGCGCGGTCACGCGGGAAGCCCTCCGACAGCGCCAGGAGGAGACCGTCGGCGGACACGACGACGGTGTGGGACACCCCGGGGGTGTTGTCCACGAAGTTGGTGATCAACCAGTTGAGATTCTGTGCCGCCTGGCTCATCGGACTCAACTAACGCTCCTGCTGGTGAGTGGGCCGTGGGTGGCTGCCGGTCTGGGTGGACCCGGCCTGACGACCCTGTGCGATTCCCCGACGGAGATTGGTCAGCCGGCCGCGTACGTCATCAGGCGCACGCGAGACCTGCGGACCGCTCTGGTGGGTTTGCTGCTGAGCCGTGCCCGGGACGAGGTTCGCCCGGGGCACCCGGCGCGGCAGACCGGAGGTGGTGACACCACCCGCGGCGGGCTGGCGGACTCGCTCGGCCTGGCGGACGAGGTCGTCGTTCGGCGAGGAGCGCCAGCCGGCGGGGGCGGACCGCTGAGGACCGGTGGACCCCTGCGGTTGCTGCGGGGCGGCCGGAGCTGAGCCGTCGTTCTGCGGCTGCTGCTCCTGCTGGCCGTGGAACCAGTTGGTCTCCAGCGTGTCGTACAGCGGAGTACGACCGTCGCCCGGGCCGGACGCCGGCGGCAGGGCCTCGGGCTCCTGCCGGACGTGCCGGGCCTGCGGGGCGGGCGGACGCGGGGCGCCGAAGTCGGCCGGACCCCGGCCACCGTTGGCCTGCGGCCGCTCGTACTGACCCGTGCCCGCGGGGTCGGCCGGCGTGGCCGGACCCGGGAGGGTGGGCCGCCCGGAGCCGTTGTCCTGGCGGGGTGCCGGGTACTGGCCGGTCGAGCCGTTGTCCTGCCGCGGGGCGGGGTACTGGCTGGTCGAGCCGTTGTCCTGGCGGGGTGCCGGGTACTGGCCGGTGGAGCCGTTGTCCTGGCGGGGTGCCGGGTACTGGCCGGTGGAGCCGTTGTCGTAGGACTGCGGCGCCGGGTACTGGCCCGACGTGGACGACGGGTCGCGGTGGCCGCCCGGGGTGCCGAAGACGTCCGGGCGGACGAACTGGCCCTGGCCCTGCGGCGCGTTCGCGTCGGGGCCGAACGGGTCCGCGTGCTGAGCGGCGCCGAAGTCGGCCGGCGAGCCGAGGCCCTGCCGGTCGTCGTCGCGCGGCACGGCCGGCATCTCCGCCGTCGCGCCGGGACCCTGACGGTCGTCGACGCGCGGCAGGGAAGACGTACGGGAGACGTCCTGCTCCTCGTGGCCGCGCGGGGCGTCCAGCGAGGCACGCGGCACCGGAGGCCGGGCGTTCTCGTCGCTCCAGCTCGGAACGCGCGGCTGCGCGTCGCCGCCGGGCAGCTCGGCCCGCGGCCCGCCGCGCGGCGGCAGCTGCGGCCTGCGGCCCTTGCCCTGTTCGCCGTTGCCGCTCTGCTTCTTCCGGCTGCGGCCACCGCCGAAGGCGCCCTGGCCCTGCGGCCCGTTGGTGCCCGCGGCCTGCAGACCCTGCGGGGCTCCCGGCGCCTGCTGGCCGAACCCGGCACCGGCACCGGCCGGAGCCGGACGGCCCTGCGAGGGACCACCCTGCTCGGACGCCGACGGGCCGGGACCCTGCGGTCCGCGCGCACCGCCCGGCGCTCCGGGACGGCCACCGTCCGCGTCCCGCCCGGGCAGTGCGGCCCGCGGGCTCTGACCGGGACCGAGCCGGCCACCGCCGGACGCACCGCCGCCGAAGGCACCGCCGGACGCACCGGCCCCGAGGACACCGCCACCCTGGCCGGTACCGGCGGCGCGCCGGGCTGCGGCCGCACCGGCGGCGGCCTGCGCGGCGGCGGGACCGCCGCCACCGACCGGCGGCTGACCGGGCTGCTTGGGCTGGGGCTTCCTGCCGCCCTGGGCGACATCGACGGGCAGCATGACCAGCGCGGTCGTGCCACCGGAGTCGGACGGGCGCAGCTGGATGCGGATGCCGTGCCGCTGGGAGAGCCGGCCGACCACGAACAGACCCATGCGGCGGGAGACGGAGACGTCCACCGTCGGGGGAGAGGCGAGCCGCTCGTTGATCGCCGCCAGGTCCTCCGGCGACAGACCGATACCGGTGTCGTGGATCTCGATCAGCACCCGGCCGTCGGGCAGCGCGTGACCGGTGACCTTGACCTTGGTCTGCGGCGAGGAGAACGAGGTGGCGTTCTCGAGCAGCTCGGCGAGCAGGTGCACGAGGTCGTTGACCACGCGGCCGGCGACCTCGGTGGTCGGCACCGAGGCCAGCTCGATGCGCTCGTACTGCTCCACCTCGGAGGCGGCGGCGCGGAGCACGTCGACCAGCGGGACCGGGCGGGTCCAGCGCCGGCCGGGCTCCTCACCCGCGAGGACGAGGAGGTTCTCGCCGTTACGGCGCATGCGGGTCGCGAGGTGGTCGAGCTTGAACAGCGAGGACAGCTGGTCAGGGTCGGCCTCGCGGGACTCCAGTTCGGAGATCAGCGACAGCTGGCGCTGGATCAGACCCTGGGAGCGGCGCGAGAGGTTGGTGAACATCGCGTTGACGTTGCCCCGCAGCAGGGCCTGCTCGGCGGCGAGGCGGACCGCCTCGCGGTGCACGTCGTCGAAGGCCGCGGCCACCCGGCCGATCTCGTCCCGGGAGTGCACACCGACCGACTCCACGGACGTGTCGACGTCCTGCGGGTCGGACTCGGACAGCTGCTTGACCAGCTCGGGCAGGCGGTCGGAGGCGACCCTGGTCGCGGTGTCCTCCAGGCGGCGCAGCGAGCGGATCATGGACCGCGCCACGACGAAGGCGCCGACCAGCGACACACCGAGCACGATCAGGATCAGGGCACCGGAGATGATCGCGTCGCGCTCGGTGGCGCTGCGCAGCTCGCGGGCCTTCTGCTCCATCTCCTCGAGCAGCGTGTGCTCGATGTTCTTCATCTGTTGGATCTTGGTGGAGCTGTCGTCCAGCCAGTCGCGGTAGGACCGCTTGTCCTGCTGGGCGAGACCGCTCGCGGAGACCAGGACACGGCCCGCGTAGAGGTCGGTGGCCTTGATCGTGGAGTTGCCGCCGTCCTCGATCGGCTTGAGCAGCTCGGCGGCGGAGTCCTCGCCGTAGATGCTCTTGAAGCTGCGGATCTCGGAATTCTGGCTCTCCAGGGCCGACTCGGCGTAGAGCCGGTCGTTCGGCGAGAGCTTGCCGGTCGTGGTGTTGCTCGCGGGCAGCGCGGCCGCCAGGGCCGCGCGCTGGATCGAGGAGTACTCCTTGGCGGAGGAGAACGCCGCCAGCGCACGCGTGCGCTGGATCATGTCCGGGTTGCTGGTCGCCTCGGCCATGTCCTGGGAGAGGTCGATCAGGTTCTCGATCAGACGGTGGTACGCCTCGATCGTCTGTGTGGAGTTGTCCTCGGAGGCGTAGGCGCCCTTGCGGATCTGCTCCAGGTCGCCCAGCTCACCGGCGAGCTGGACGAGGTACTCGCGGACGCCCTTGAGGTTGCCGTCCTTGCTGGCGCCGTCGATCTCCTCGGAACTGTCGAGGAAGTTCTTCCTGGCCCGGTCGGTCTTCTCGCGAAGCCCCTTGACCGTGAAGTCGGTCGCCTTGCCGCCGTGCGCGAGCGGGCCGGCCGACTGGTCGCGCTCCTCCTGGAGCGCCGCCGACAGCTCGGTGGCCTGCTTGGTCATGTCCGTCAGCAGCTTCATGTTGTCGAGCTGCTGGATGTCGTCCATGGACTGGTTGATACGCAGTGCGCCCAGCGAGGTGGCCGCGACCACCGGGAGGGCGAGCAGCGACACCAGTCGCGTGGAGATGCGCCAGTTGCGCAGGGCTATTCGCGGCCCGGGGCCGGTCGGGCCCGTCGGCGGCTTCAGCGCCGGGGAAGGGCCCGCGGACCCCGAGGGGGTCGACGTGCCGGGGCGCCCGGAGCGCTCGCCGCCGTCACCGGCCGGGCCCTGGTTCTGGGCGTGCTGGGGCGAGGGGCCGCCATTCATGGGGCCAGTCCCGCCGTGCGGCTCCGGCTCCGCCGAAGCGTTGCCATCCCTCTTGAAACGTCCCTGCACTAGCGTCGCAACCTCTGGACCAGGCACCCCGTCGCCTGAACGGCGGGGCACGGTGTCGGCGTTCTGGGGACGCCCTGAAATACGCCCCCGTGGTGGTCTTGAGTGACCGGCGCTGGCTCCCCCTTCTCGCCGCCACTCGGCGCGACTGTGCGCCCCCTGTGCGCCGGCTCGATCCTGCGGCGGTCCGTGAGATTCCAGCACAGCACAGGATCTCCAACAAGGCCCGTAGGCCGAGCCGTGATGTAGGTGACACCACGTGAGTGCCGGATCACCGGCCGTAGAAAGCGAGTTCGTCTATTTCGGACGTAAGTCCGCGAGTCGCCTACCCGTGCCGGGTGTCCCAGTCGCCATGATCAGGAGCGGAATGATGGCTTCAGTGAGCCAATGTCCGTTTCGTTAGGGTGGGGTGCGAGTCCGGATTGACCGATTCGCCCTCTGATTCGTGAGAAAACTCACATGCTGATCATGGTATCCGTGCGACCGGGCCGGGGAATCGCATGTTTAGCCTGACGCTTTACAGCGATGGCACAACCGACAACCCGCGCCCGTCCGGGGTTCACACCCCTGTCCGGCGCCCGTCACAGGACAGGGTCAAGTAAACAGTGAAGACGACGACGATGTTCCACAAGATCGCCAACCCGCGACGCACGACGCTGGCGCACCTGAACGACGCCGACGAACTGCAGACGCCGGAGCAGCCGGAGCACCCCGTCGAACTGCCGGCCCAGACCGCAAACCCCAAGCGCACCGTCCTCATGGAGATCCCCGTCGCGGCCGCCGCGACCGCTGAGTGACACCAGGTAGTACGCGTACCGGCCGCCGGTTGCTCAGGGCGGCAGGACACGGATTCTCGAGGGGCGCCCCCCGCGACGGGGCGCCCCTTCGTAATGCGCGGGGCGGGGAGGTCTCCCCGCGTTAGCCTGGAGCGTCAGACTCCAGCCGCTTCAGTCAAGGGGCCAAGCATCCCGTGCGCATCGCCAGGTTCTCCATCGACGGGAACGTCGCCTTCGGCGCCATCGAGGGCGACAAGCAGGACGAACTCGTCCTGGACATCATCAAGGGCATCCCGTTCGCGGACTTCGAGCTCTCCGGCACGAAGGTGCCGGTCGGCAAGGTCAGGCTGCTGCCGCCGGTGCTCCCCAACAAGGTCGTGGCCTTCGGCCGCAACTACGCCGAGCACGCGCGCGAGCTGGGCCACGAGGTACCCGACGCCCCCTTCGCCTTCTTCAAGCCGTCCACCTCGGTGATCGGTACCGGCGACGAGATCCAGTACCCCTCCTTCTCCCAGGAGGTGCACCACGAGGCCGAGCTGGCCGTGGTCATCGGCCGGATGTGCCGCGAGGTCCCGCGCGAGCGCGTCAAGGACGTGATCTTCGGCTACACCTGCGCCAACGACATCACCGCCCGCGACGTGCAGAAGCGCGAGAAGCAGTGGGCCCGGGCCAAGGGCTTCGACAGCTCCTGCCCCCTCGGCCCCTGGGTGGAGACGGACCTGGACGCGAGCGACCTCACCATCCAGCTCACGGTCAACGGCCAGCAGCGCCAGCTGGGCCGCACCAGCGAGATGATCCACTCCGTCGAGGACCTGATCGTCAACATCTCCGAGGCCATGACGCTGCTCCCCGGCGACGTGATCCTCACCGGCACCCCGGCTGGGGTCGGCCCCCTGAACGTCGGCGACGAGGTCGCCGTCACCATCGAAGGCATCGGCACTCTCACCAACAAGGTTGTCAAGCGTGGCTAGCGCACCCGGCTCCCCCGTACGCGTCCGTTTCTGCCCCTCGCCCACCGGTAACCCCCACGTGGGCCTGGTCCGCACCGCCCTGTTCAACTGGGCGTTCGCCAAGCACCACCAGGGCACCCTGGTGTTCCGCATCGAGGACACCGACGCGGCCCGCGACTCCGAGGAGTCGTACACCCAGCTGCTCGACTCGATGCGCTGGCTGGGCTTCGACTGGGACGAGGGCCCCGAGGTCGGCGGCCCGCACGCGCCGTACCGCCAGTCGCAGCGCATGGACCTCTACAAGGAGGTCGCGCAGAAGCTGCTCGACGCCGGCCACGCCTACCGCTGCTACTGCTCCCAGGACGAGCTGGACACCCGCCGCGAGGCCGCCCGCGCCGCCGGCAAGCCCTCCGGCTACGACGGCCACTGCCGTGCGCTGACCGACGCCCAGGTCGAGGAGTACCAGGCCCAGGGCCGCGAGCCGATCGTCCGCTTCCGGATGCCCGACGAGACGATCACCTTCACCGACCTGGTCCGCGGCGAACTGACCTTCACCCCGGAGAACGTCCCGGACTACGGCATCGTCCGCGCCAACGGCGCCCCGCTGTACACGCTGGTCAACCCGGTCGACGACGCCCTGATGGAGATCACCCACGTCCTGCGCGGAGAGGACCTGCTCTCCTCCACCCCGCGCCAGATCGCCCTGTACAAGGCGCTGACCGAGCTGGGCCTCGCCAAGGAGATCCCGTCCTTCGGCCACCTGCCGTACGTGATGGGCGAGGGCAACAAGAAGCTCTCCAAGCGCGACCCGCAGTCCTCCCTGAACCTCTACCGGGAGCGCGGCTTCCTCCCCGAGGGCCTGCTCAACTACCTCTCCCTGCTCGGCTGGTCCCTCTCGGCCGACCAGGACGTCTTCGGAATCGACGAGATGATCGCGGCGTTCGAGATCTCCGACGTGAACCCCAACCCGGCCCGCTTCGACCTGAAGAAGTGCGAGGCCATCAACGGCGACCACATCCGCCTGCTGGATGTGAAGGACTTCACCGAGCGCTGCCGCCCCTGGCTCCAGGCGCCGTTCGCCCCCTGGGCCCCGGAGGCCTTCGACGAGGCGAAGTGGCAGGCCGTCGCGCCGCACGCGCAGACCCGCCTCAAGGTCCTCTCCGAGATCACCGACAACGTCGACTTCCTGTTCCTGCCGGAGCCGGTGGAGGACGAGGCCAGCTGGATCAAGGCCATGAAGGAGGGCTCGGACGCCCTGCTGCGCACGGCCCGCGAGAAGCTGGAGGCGGCCGACTGGACCTCCGCCGAGTCGCTCAAGGAAGCCGTCCTGGCCGCCGGCGAGGCCCACGGCCTCAAGCTCGGCAAGGCCCAGGCCCCCGTCCGCGTCGCGGTCACCGGCCGCACGGTCGGGCTGCCGCTCTTCGAGTCCCTGGAGATCCTGGGCAAGGAGACCACCCTGGCCCGCATCGACGCGGCACTGGCGAAGCTGGCCGCGTAACGCGAAGCACCACACACGGCGAGGGCGGCGTCCGGTTCGGGCGCCGCCCTCGCCATGTCCGCCCAGCCGCCACCCGGAGTTCACCCTTCCGGCCAATCACCCCCACCGGCAGCGGCGGCCCCACCACCGCCAGGGTGACCCGGGCCCCCGCCGCGACCGGCGTGCGGGGACTGGCCGTGGCGGGCGGCGAGTTGTTCCTCCACGGCGCGACGCCGGGTGCCCCGGTCCGCTCCGGCGGCTTCCAGCTGGACGCCGCCGGAGCGGACCGACGGACCCCAGACCCGCCGCAGCCCTGCCCTGAGCCCGTCCACCCGCCTTACCGGCGACGCCGCCTGCGACGCCTCCGGCACGCTCGTCCGCGCGCTGACCGGTGCCTCCACCGGGGCCGCCGTACGCCCCCGCCTGGAAGCTCACCGCCCACCCCCGCGACGGCCAGGGCCTTGACCTGAAGCTCTCCGGCACTCTGAACCCGGGCTGAGCGCGGGACGCGGTGGGTACGGTCGGAGTATGAGCATCCAAGCCGTGGTCTGGGACGTCGACGACACCCTCTTCGACTACACCACCGCCGACCGCCTCGGCATGCACGCCCACCTCACGGCCGAGGGCCTGCTCGACCGCTACGACAGCGTCGAGCAGGCCATCGACCACTGGCGGGAGATCACCCACCTGCAGTGGGCCCGCTTCTCCGCCGGCGAGGCCACCTTCGAGGGCCAGCGGCGCGACCGCGTACGGGTGTTCCTGGACCGGCGCCTCACCGACGCCGAGGCCGACGCGTGGTTCCAGCGGTACCTCACCCACTACGAGGAGGTCTGGGCCCTCTTCCCGGACGTCCTGCCCGTCCTCGACGCGCTCTCCGCCAGCCACCGGCACGCCGTGCTCTCCAACTCCAGCCTCCACATCCAGGACCGCAAGCTGCGCGCCCTCGGCGTCCACGACCGTTTCGAGACCATCCTGTGCGCGGCCGAGCTCGGCGTCTCCAAGCCCGAGGCCGGAGCGTTCCTCGCGGCCTGCGAATTCCTCGGGCTGGCGCCGCACCAGGTCGCCTACGTCGGTGACCACCCGGAGATCGACGGACGGGGTGCCGCCGACGCCGGACTGCTGTCGGTGTGGATCGACCGCAGTGGTCTGTACGCCACGATCGACCCGCCCGTCGGGCCGCACCGCATCGCCTCCCTCGCCGAACTGCCGTCCCTGCTCGGCTCGGATACTCGTTTTGGAGCCCCGTCCACCTTCGGGTAATGTTCTTCCTGCGCCGCGGGAGCGGGCCGGAAGGCCGGAACCCCAGGCGCACAGCTAGAACACGAACCCTTCGGGGGCTTGCGTTCCAGTGGCCTATGGTGTAATTGGCAGCACGACTGATTCTGGTTCAGTTAGTCTTGGTTCGAGTCCAGGTAGGCCAGCTCGCAGAGCTCATCTGCATCGCCCCCGTTGTGTAGCGGCCTAGCACGCTGCCCTCTCAAGGCAGTAGCGCCGGTTCGAATCCGGTCGGGGGTACTGGTTCCGTGCGATCGACGATCTTCGCGGGACTGCTAGGGCCCCCGTTGTGTAGCGGCCTAGCACGCCGCCCTCTCAAGGCGGTAGCGCCGGTTCGAATCCGGTCGGGGGTACTGACTGGTCTAAACCACATTGGTCTATGGTGTAATTGGCAGCACGGCTGATTCTGGTTCAGTTAGTCTTGGTTCGAGTCCAGGTAGACCAGCTCGGACCTGCGGAAACGCAGTGTCCAGGCCCCCGTTGTGTAGCGGCCTAGCACGCCGCCCTCTCAAGGCGGTAGCGCCGGTTCGAATCCGGTCGGGGGTACATCAGCAAAAGGCCCTCCACTTCGGTGGAGGGCCTTTTCATGTCCAACCCATAGGCGTGGGGAACCGCGCGAGCAACCACCGCCGCCCCGCACTCGACGACGAAACCGCCTCTGCCATGGCGCTGAGTCGGAGAAGGCCTGCCGCGGCGTTGAGGCCGACCTCCTCCAAACACGCCGCCGGTTCAGCCGGTGCGCCGAAGCGCCTCGGAGAGGCGCCCCGCGGCATCGATCACGGCCTGCGCGTGCATACGCCCAGGGTGCCGCGACAGCCGCTCGATCGGCCCGGAGACGGACACCGCCGCCACCACCCGGTTCGACGGCCCCCGCACGGGCGCGGACACGGACGCGACGCCCGGCTCCCGCTCACCGATCGACTGCGCCCAGCCCCGCCGCCGCACACCCGACAGGGCCGTCGCCGTGAAGCGCGCCCCCTGCAACCCGCGGTGCAGCCGCTCCGGCTCCTCCCAGGCCATCAGGATCTGCGCCGAGGAGCCGGCCTTCATCGTGAGCGTCGAACCGACCGGGACCGTGTCCCGCAGGCCGGACAGACGCTCCGCCGCGGCGACGCAGATACGCATGTCGCCCTGGCGGCGATAGAGCTGGGCGCTCTCGCCCGTGATGTCACGAAGATGCGTGAGCACCGGGCCGGCGGTGGCGAGGAGACGGTCCTCACCCGCGGCCGCGGCAAGCTCTGCCAGGCGAGGGCCGAGAATGAAACGGCCCTGCATGTCGCGCGCCACCAAGCGGTGGTGTTCCAGGGCCACGGCCAGGCGGTGGGCCGTGGGTCGTGCCAGTCCGGTGGCACCGACCAGACCCGCGAGGGTGGCCGGACCGGACTCCAGAGCGCTCAGGACGAGGGCCGCCTTGTCCAGAACGCCGACGCCGCTACTGTTGTCCATGAAACGATACTTGCGTCTCACTCTGTGAAACGCAAGTTCAATTTTCCGTGGAACGCGCCACCCTGGAATCACGAAGTCACAACGGCCCGTGACGTAAGGGCCTGGTGGTGTGTGCCCGGAATCAGGGGTACGGGCACCGCCTCCTCAAGATCTCTAGTTGGGTCGGCGGATCGTCGCCGTCCGGAGGGAAAAGCGATGGGTAGGACACTCGCGGAGAAAGTCTGGGACGACCATGTCGTCCGGCGCGCGGAGGGCGAGCCCGACCTTCTCTTCATCGATCTGCACCTGCTGCACGAGGTGACCAGCCCGCAGGCCTTCGACGGCCTCCGCAAGAGCGGCCGCGGCGTGCGGCGTCTGGACCTCACCATCGCCACCGAGGACCACAACACCCCGACCCTCGACATCGACAAGCCGATCGCGGATCCGGTCTCCCGGGTGCAGCTGGAGACGCTGCGCAAGAACGCCGCCGACTTCGGTGTGCGTCTGCACCCGCTGGGCGACGTCGAGCAGGGCGTCGTGCACGTCGTCGGCCCGCAGCTGGGCCTGACCCAGCCCGGCATGACCGTGGTCTGCGGCGACTCCCACACCTCCACGCACGGCGCCTTCGGCGCGCTGGCGTTCGGCATCGGCACCTCCCAGGTGGAACACGTGCTGGCCACCCAGACGCTGCCGATGTCCCGCCCGAAGACCATGGCGATCACGGTCGACGGTGAACTGCCCGAGGGCGTCACCGCCAAGGACCTGATCCTGGCGATCATCGCGAAGATCGGCACGGGCGGCGGCCAGGGCTACGTCCTGGAGTACCGCGGCGAGGCCATCGAGAAGCTCTCGATGGAAGCCCGCATGACCATCTGCAACATGTCGATCGAAGCCGGCGCCCGCGCGGGCATGATCGCCCCGGACGAGACCACCTTCGACTACCTCAAGGGCCGCCCGCACGCCCCCGAGGGCGAGGACTGGGACGCGGCCGTCGCGTACTGGAAGACGCTCAGGACGGACGAGGACGCCGAGTTCGACGCCGAGGTCGTCATCGACGCCTCCGGACTGTCGCCGTTCGTCACCTGGGGTACCAACCCGGGCCAGGGCGCACCGCTTTCGGCGTCCGTCCCCGATCCCGCTTCGTACGAAGACGCATCGGAGCGCTACGCCGCGGAAAAGGCCCTGGAGTACATGGGGTTGGAGGCCGGGCAGCCGCTGCGCTCCATCAAGGTGGACACCGTCTTCGTAGGCTCGTGCACCAACGGCCGCATCGAGGACCTGCGCGCCGCCGCCGAGCTGATCAAGGACCGCAAAGTCGCCGACGGCGTACGGATGCTGGTCGTCCCGGGCTCCGCGCGCGTCGGTCTGCAGGCCGTTTCCGAGGGGCTGGACGTCGTCTTCAAGGAGGCCGGCGCCGAGTGGCGGCACGCGGGCTGCTCGATGTGCCTGGGCATGAACCCCGACCAGCTGGCCCCGGGTGAGCGCTCCGCGTCCACCTCCAACCGCAACTTCGAGGGCCGGCAGGGCAAGGGCGGCCGCACCCACCTGGTGTCTCCGCAGGTCGCCGCCGCCACCGCCGTCCTGGGCCACCTGGCCTCCCCGGCCGACCTGTCCGCCGCCGACGCCCCCACGCCCGCTGGAGTCTGATCACCCATGGAAGCCTTCACCACCCACACCGGCCGGGCCGTCCCGCTGCGCCGCAGCAACGTCGACACCGACCAGATCATCCCCGCCCACTGGCTCAAGAAGGTCACGCGCGACGGGTTCGAGGACGGGCTGTTCGAGGCCTGGCGCAAGGATGAGTCCTTCATCCTCAACCAGCCCGAGCGGCAGGGCGCGACCGTCCTGGTCGCCGGCCCCGACTTCGGCACCGGCTCCTCCCGTGAGCACGCCGTCTGGGCGCTGCAGAACTACGGCTTCAAGGCCGTGATCTCCTCCCGCTTCGCCGACATCTTCCGCGGCAACTCGCTCAAGAACGGCCTGCTCACGGTCGTGTCGGAGCAGAAGACCGTGGACGCGCTGTGGGAGCTCACCGAGAAGGACCCGCAGGCCGAGATCACCGTCGACCTGGAGAGCCGCGAGGTGCGCGCCGAGGGCATCACCGCCTCCTTCGAGCTGGACGAGAACTCCCGCTGGCGGCTGCTGAACGGCCTCGACGACATCTCGATCACCCTGCAGAACGAGGCGGACATCTCCGCGTACGAGGCGAAGCGCCCGGCGTTCAAACCGCGGACGCTCCCGGTCTGACCCCGGGCACGGTCCGCCGCCCTGGAACAAGGCGACTTTCGGCCACTGCAACACCCCCTCTGTACCCCCGATCAGCCCGATCGGGGGTACAGCTGTGTCTGCACCCGAACGGCCCTGCCCACCCGCTGTTCAGCTGCCAACTTCCCGCGTTATGCCGGTGGTTGCCGGGGTAGCCGAGGGGTACAGCCGTGACTTCCACGTGTGCTCGGAAGGCCGCTTGAGGCGACAGTTGTCCCCTGCGCAGGCGACAACTCGCCCCAGATGGCACAATCTGTGCATGGAACACGACGGCCAACTCGAGCTCTATGCGGCAGTCGCGGACCAACTCAAGGAAGCGCACACAAGGGTGCGCGCACTGCAAGTCCCGGAGGGCGTACGGATGGCGCTGACCCGGAAGCTGCTGGTCATTACGGCCGCGGCCAAGCACGATCTCGCCGACGCGGCAAGGCGGCTGGAGCGGTTCACCGCGGACCTCGACGAGGGGCGAATCCCCGACGAGGAACGCTGAACCCCTCGACACCGTCGAGTTCGTTGCGGCACAAGGGTGATAAGCCCGTTTCGTGTTTGATTTGCGGTATATATCTGCCTAACGTGCGAAAAAGCTTGAACACTTTCGTTCTGGCGATGTCTCCGAAGGGGAAGACGTGAACAAGGCGCAGCTCGTAGAAGCGATTGCCGACAAGATGGGCGGCCGCCAGCAAGCCGCCGATGCTGTCGACCATGTACTGGACGCCATCGTCCGCGCGGTCGTCTCGGGTGAGCGGGTCTCGGTCACCGGCTTCGGTTCGTTCGAGAAGGTCGACCGTCCGGCCCGGTACGCCCGTAACCCCCAGACGGGCGAGCGGGTTCGGGTCAAGAAGACCTCCGTTCCGCGCTTCCGCGCTGGTCAGGGCTTCAAGGACCTGGTCAGCGGCTCGAAGAAGCTGCCGCGCGGCGGCGAGGTCTCCGTCAAGAAGGCGCCGAAGGGCAGCCTGACCGGCGGTGCCGGCGCGACGGTCAAGAAGGCCGCCGCCAAGAAGGCGACCACGAAGTCGGCCGCCGCGAAGAAGACCACCGCCAAGAAGACGACGGCGAAGAAGGCCACCACGAAGACCGCGGCCGCGAAGAAGACCACGGCGAAGAAGGCGCCCGCCAAGAAGACCACGGCGACGTCCAAGACCACCGCCGCGAAGAAGACCACCGCGAAGAAGGCCCCGGCGAAGAAGGCCACGGCCAAGAAGGCGCCGGCCAAGAAGTCGACGGCGCGCAAAACCACCGCCAAGAAGACCACTGCCCGCAAGAAGTAAGGGCGCCGGGGTACTCACGCGCCGGGCCGGACTCCGCACGGAGTCCGGCCCGCGGCGTGTTCAGCATGTGGTCACAGGGTCTGCAGGGTCACCAGAGTGATCCGGAGCGCGTCCTTCGCACCCTCCACCTCGATACGGACCCGCTGGCCCGGGCGCAGCAGCCTGAGGCCCCCCGCGTCGAACGCGGCCGCGTCGAAGGGCACCGGGGTGCCGTCGTCCAGAAGCACCTGCCCGCTGCGGCTTTCGGGGTCGTACGTGTACGCGGTCGCCTGCATGGGCCGCAGCCTACTGCCCGGGTATCAGCAACCGCGCGGCGGCCGCGGCCGTATGAGGGCCGACCCCCAGGGCCAGCGCGCTGCGCAGGTCGTCGCCGGTGTCCACGTCCTGGCGTACGGAATCCACCGCGGCGAGGGGCAGTTCCACGGCGCCGGAGGCGCGGTGCCGGGCCCGGGAATCCGTACCGAAGGCCGGGCGCAATTCGCGGCCCGGGGCGGCGGCCAGCAGAGTCGTGCCGATTGCGGCCGCGTCCGGGAGAAATGCACGCGGGAATTCAGCGGCGGCGTCGAGTACCCGGGACAATTCCGTGGGGCGCAGGGCCGGCAGATCCGCGTTGAGTGCGGCAACCGCGCGGGCCGGGCGGGCGGACCGTACGACCCGCGTCGCGTGTGCGAGGGCGGCGTTGAGGCCGCCGCCCGGCTCGTCGGGGATGATCGCGGCGCCCAGTGCGGTCAGCTCACGGCCCGCGCGGGCGTCGCCCGTGACGACTGCCACATCCCCTACCGCCGGGCAGGCCAGCGCGGCCGCCACCGTGTCCTGGGCGAAGGCCAGCGCCAGGTCCGGCCGCAGCCCGTCGTCCGCGGTGTCCGCAAGCCTGCTCTTGGCCTGGGCCAGGGGTTTCAGGGGTACGACCAGGGTCCACTGCACGGGTGTTCCGTCCTCCTCTTGTCGCGGTCATTGTCACCCGGGGCATCGGGTGGGCGAGGTGCCGGGGCGTACGGTGTTCTCGACAGACCGGCGGGCTGGGGCGACACTTGTGCGGCCCCCCGTGGCCCCCGCTTCAGGCCCTAGAGGAAGGTGTCCGCGTGCCCCGCCGCAGAATCGGCTTCTGGTACCGCTTGGCCGCGGTGATCTGCAAACCGCCGCTGGTGGTTCTGCTCAGGCGGGACTGGCGTGGAATGGAGCACATTCCGGCCGAGGGTGGATTTATCACCGCGGTGAACCACAATTCGCACATCGACCCCTTCGCTTACGCGCACTTTCAGTACAACACCGGGCGGGTCCCGCGATTCCTCGCGAAGAGCGGGCTTTTCAAGAAGGGATTCGTCGGCGCCGCGATGCGGGGCACCGGGCAGATCCCCGTCTACCGCGAGAGCACGGACGCGCTGAGCGCCTTCCGGGCCGCGATCGAGGCCGTGGACCGCGGGGAATGCGTCGCCTTCTATCCCGAGGGCACCCTCACCCGCGACCCGGACGGCTGGCCCATGACCGGCAAGACCGGGGCCGCGCGGGTCGCCCTGCAGACGAAGTGCCCGGTGATCCCCGTCGCCCAGTGGGGCTGCAACGAGTTGCTGCCGCCGTACGCGAAGAAGCCGCATCTGCTGCCGCGCAAGACGCACCGCGTGCTCGCCGGGCCGCCGGTGGACCTCGCGCGGTTCTACGACCGGGAGATGACCGCGGACCTGCTGAAGGAGGCCACGGAGGTCATCATGGCCGCTGTGACCGCCCAGCTGGAGCTGATCCGCGGCGAGAAGGCGCCCGAGACGCCGTACGACCCGCGCCGGGAGCGGATCGAGCAGCGGCGCCGCACGCAGACGCAGACGCATCAGAAGTCCGGGCAGACCGTGCAGGAAGAGGGGCTGGGTAAGTGAGCAAGCCGGTCAAGGCGGCGGTACTGAGCGCCGGTTCGTGGGGTACGGCCTTCGGCATGGTGCTCGCCGACGCGGGGTGCGAGGTCACCCTGTGGGGGCGCCGCCCGGAGGTCGTGGAGGCGATCAACTCCACGCGAACCAATCCCGACTACTTCCCGGGCGTCGAGCTCCCGGAGAACGTGCGGGCCACCACGGATCCGGCCGAAGCCGCGGCGGACGCCGACTTCACGGTCCTGTCGGTGCCCTCGCAGACCCTGCGCGGCAACCTCGCCGAGTGGAGCCCGCTCCTCGCCCCCGGCACGGTCCTGGTGTCGCTGATGAAGGGCGTCGAACTCGGCTCCGCGATGCGGATGAGCGAGGTCATCGACGACGTCGCCAAGGTCGGCCCGGACCGGATCGCCGTGGTGACGGGGCCCAACCTGGCCCGGGAGATCGCCGCGCGGATGCCGGCCGCGGCCGTGGTCGCCTGCACCGACGAGGCCGTCGCCCAGCGGCTCCAGGCCGCCTGCCACACGCCGTACTTCCGCCCGTACACCAATACGGACGTGGTGGGTTGCGAACTGGGCGGAGCAGTGAAGAACGTCATCGGCCTCGCCGTGGGCATCGCGGACGGCATGGGCCTCGGCGACAACGCCAAGGGTTCGCTCATCACCCGTGGTCTCGCCGAGACGACCCGGCTCGGCATGGCGCTCGGCGCCGACCCGCTGACCTTCTCCGGACTCGCCGGCCTGGGCGACCTGGTGGCCACCTGCTCCTCGCCGCTGTCGCGCAACCACACCTTCGGCACCAACCTCGGCAAGGGCATGACCCTGCAGGAGACCATCGCGGTCACCAAGCAGACCGCTGAGGGCGTCAAGTCCTGCGAGTCGGTGCTGGATCTGGCCCGCCGGCACGGCGTCGACATGCCGATCACGGAGACGGTCGTCGACATCGTGCACGAGGGCAAGCCCCCGGTGGTGGCCCTCAAAGAGCTGATGTCGCGCAGCGCAAAGCCGGAACGACGCTGAGCGACGCGACGCCGACGGCGCTTACTACCGGACCTACCAACGGGTACCCTCAACGCGATATGAGCACCGAGAACCTCCCCCAGAGCCCCGAGCAGCCGCCTCGCAAGCCGCGTGTGGCCGTCGTGTTCGGCGGGCGCAGCTCCGAACACGGGATCTCCGTGGTCACCGCCGGCGCCGTCCTCAAGGCCATCGACCGGACGAAGTACGACGTCCTGCCGATCGGCATCACCCAGGACGGGCGTTGGGCGCTCACGGCGGACGAACCGGAGCGGATGGCGATCGTCGACCGGCGCCCGCCGAGCGTCGACGCCCTCGCCGAGTCCGCCGAGGGCGCGGTGATCCTCCCGGTCGACCCCGCCAACCGCGAAGTCGTCTACAGCGAGCCGGGATCGGTTCCCAAGGCGCTCGGCGAGGTCGACGTGGTCTTCCCGGTGCTGCACGGTCCGTACGGCGAGGACGGCACTCTCCAGGGCCTCCTGGAGCTCTCCGGAGTCCCCTACGTGGGTTCGGGTGTGCTCGCCTCGGCCGTGGGCCAGGACAAGGAGTACATGAAGCGGGTGTTCACCTCCTTCGGGCTGAAGGTGGGCCCGTACGTGGTGATCCGGCCGCGCGAGTGGGAGCGCGGCGATGCCGCCGCCCGCAAGAAGATCGTGGACTTCGCCGGTGAGCACGGCTGGCCGCTGTTCGTGAAGCCCTCGCGCGCCGGTTCCTCCATCGGCATCACCAAGGTCGACGACCTCTCAGGCCTCGACGAGGCGATCGCCGAGGCCCGGCGGCACGACCCGAAGATCCTCGTGGAGGCCGCCCTGCGCGGCCGCGAGATCGAGTGCGGCGTCCTGGAGTTCGAGGACGGCCCCCGCGCCTCCCTGCCCGCGGAGATCCCCCCGCCCGAGGCGCAGGCGTACTACGACTTCGAGGCCAAGTACATCGACTCCACGCCCGGCATCGTCCCGGCGCCGCTGACGCCCGAGGAGACGGCCGAGGTGCAGCGCCTTGCGGTCGACGCCTTCGAGGCGGCGTCCTGCGAGGGCCTGGTCCGCGCGGACTTCTTCCTCACCGACGACGGCGAGTTCGTGATCAACGAGATCAACACGATGCCCGGCTTCACGCCCATCTCGATGTACCCGCAGATGTGGCAGGCGAGCGGGGTCGGCTACCCCGAGCTGATCGACCGGCTGGTGCGGGCGGCCCTGCGGCGCTCGACGGGCCTGCGCTGAATCGACCCGCAAGGGGCGCGGGGAACTGCGCGATCAGCCACGAACGGCCCGCGGACTCAGGGCGGGAGCACTGGCGCGGCGCTCAGGAGGCGATCCCCTCGGGGATCGCCTTCTTCACGGCCGAGGCCAGATCGATCAGCACACTCGAGCTGTCCACGCCCTGCGGCGCCCGGACCTCGACGTACGCCTCCCGGTTGGCGGTGGTGAACCGGTACCCGCCGCCGTCCTGCTCCTCCATCAGCCAGTCGACGCCGTTCACACCGCCGGCGACCGCGTCCGGATCCCGCCCGTCCGCGACCTTCGGGTCGATCATCTTGGGCGGCTGCGGCACACCGCAGCGAAGTATGATCGCCGGGCTGCCCCAGCCCGCCGTCAGCGCCGACGCGGGTTCGGGATCCTCGCGGCGCTCACCGTCCACCTTCGCGGGCAGTACCTTGTCCAGGTTCCGACACAGTTCCGCGACCTTCGCGTCCGGACTGGGAACCGCCGCCGACGCGCTGTCGTCTGCTGAGGAGCAGCCCGCGACAGTGATCAACAGCGCGACAGCGGGCAGGCGGAACACGCGGAAGACACAACGGTGCCGGTGACGGAAAGAGTTCACCGGCACAGGGTAGACGGGGGCTACAGATGGACGACCGGGCAGGTCAGGGTGCGGGTGATGCCGTCCACCTGCTGGACCTTGGCGACCACCATGCGACCGAGATCGTCGACGGTGTCGGCCTGGGCCCGCACGATCACGTCGTACGGTCCCGTCACGTCCTCGGCCTGGATGACCCCAGGGATCTTGCTGATCGTCTCGGCGACGGTCGACGCCTTGCCGACCTCCGTCTGGATCAGGATGTACGCCTGTACCACGGAACCTCCAGGGCGGCCACGAGGATCATGTGGGGAAAAGGAACGCCACGGTATCGCGTCGCCGCTCGCCGCGGGGAGACCTGCGGGGACCGGGTCTTGCGCGCCGGGGTGCAGGTCCGGCAGAACTTGACGGTCACCTCGACCGTAGCGAGGGCTGAGATGCCTCGCGACCGGGCACGGACAGGGACAGAAGGGGAGAAAGGGCAATGAAGGGCACTGTTGGTGAGCTCGGTGAGTTCGGGCTCATCAGGGAGCTCACCTCCCGTCTGACCACCACCCCGGCGGTCCGGGTAGGCCCCGGCGACGACGCCGCCGTGGTGGCGGCGCCCGACCGCAGGGTCGTGGCGAGCACGGACATCCTGGTGGAGGGCCGGCACTTCCGGCGGGACTGGTCGACGGCCTACGACGTGGGCCGCAAGGCGGCCGCGCAGAACCTCGCCGACATCGCCGCCATGGGCGCCGTACCGACCGCGCTGCTGCTCGGCCTGGTCGTCCCGGCCGAACTGCCGGTGACCTGGCCGAGCGAGCTGATGGACGGCCTGCGCGACGAATGCCAGGTGGCGGGCGCCGCCGTGGTCGGCGGTGATGTCGTACGCGGCGACTCGATCATGGTGTCGATCACCGCGCTCGGCGACCTGCGTAACCAGGAGCCGGTGACGCGGGCGGGCGCCCAGCCGGGCGACCTCGTCGCCGTGACCGGCTGGCTGGGCTGGTCGGCGGCCGGGTTCGCGGTGCTGTCCCGGGGGTTCCGCTCGCCGCGGGCGTTCGTGGAGGCTCACCGACGGCCCGAACCGCCGTACCACGCGGGTCCCGCCGCCGCCGGGCTCGGGGCAACCGCGATGTGCGACGTGAGCGACGGGCTGATCGCGGACCTCGGGCACATCGCCGAGGCCAGCAAGGTGCGCATCGACATCCGCTCCGGGGCGATCGACATCCCGTCCCAGATGAACGACATCGGGCAGGCCGTCGGGGTCGACCCCATGCAGTGGGTGCTGACCGGGGGAGAGGACCACGCGATCGTGGCGACGTTCCCGCCGGACGTGAAGCTGCCCGCCCGCTGGAAGGTCATCGGCGAGGTCCTCAACCCCTCGGCGCTGCCCCAGGTGACGGTCGACGGGGCGCCGTGGACCAGCAAGGGCGGCTGGGACCACTTCGGGGACATAGAGTCATGATCCCCAACGTCCTCACGGTGGCGGGCTCCGACTCCGGCGGCGGCGCGGGCATCCAGGCCGACCTCAAGACGATGCTCGCGCTCGGCGTGCACGGCATGAGCGTCGTCACGGCGGTGACCGCGCAGAACTCCCTCGGCGTGCAGGGGGCTTGGGAACTGCCCGTGGAGGCCGTGCGCGCCCAGTACCGCAGCGTCGTCGACGACATCGGCGTCCAGGCGGTCAAGACCGGGATGCTGGCCTCCGCGGAACTGGTGGAGGCGGTCGCCGAGTTGATCAGGGGCACGGACGCCCCGGCGGTCGTCGACCCGGTGGGCGTCTCGAAGCACGGCGACGCCCTGCTCGCCGCCTCCGCCCTGGACTCCGTCCGTACGAAGCTGCTGCCGGCGGCGACGGTCGCCACACCGAACCTCGACGAGGTGGCCCAGATCACGGGCGTACGGGTCGAGTCGGAGCGGGAGATGCGGGAGGCGGCGGCGGCCGTCCTCGCGTACGGGCCGCGCTGGGTGCTGATCAAGGGCGGACACCTGCCCGGGGACGCCGTCGATCTGCTCACCGACGGCTCCGAGGAGCACTGGCTGCGGGCGCCGAGGCATGACAACCGCCACACCCACGGCACCGGCTGCACGCTCGCCTCCGCGATCGCCGCCCAGCTCGCGAAGGGGCGGTCCGTGCCGGAGGCGGTGGCGGCGGCGAAGCAGTACGTCACGGGGGCCGTCGCGGCCGGGTTCGCGCTCGGTGGGGGAATCGGGCCCGTGGATCACGGCTGGCGCTTCCGGGCCGGTCCCGCGCGCTGATGTCCAGGCACGGCAAAGAGCCGGCCCACCAGAGGTGGGCCGGCTTTGCAGCGAACCAGCAGTGGCCGCGCGCTAGCTGAGCGTCAGCGCGAGACCTTGCCGGCCTTGATGCACGAGGTGCAAGCGTTCACGCGCTTCGGCGTCCCGCCCACCACGGTACGCACACGCTGGATGTTCGGGTTCCAGCGACGGGGCGTACGGCGGTGCGAGTGCGAGATGTTGTTGCCGAAGCCCGGCCCCTTGCCGCAGACGTCGCAGTTGGCAGCCACGGGTCACTCCAAAGACTTCAGATGCACTTACGGTTGATCCCGGCAGGCCGGGATCAAGATTCTCGGGCTTTGAGGAGCCGGTCGAAATCTGAGTGGCGTTGCCAGGGAGAAGGCCCGATCAGATCGGGCAACCGGAGCAGCATACAACGGCTGCACCCGTGCAACGAAACTACCATGGCAGCTCAGGGGCCCGGTCCCCTCCCTCTTCCGGTGAACACCGCCCCGGGGTCTACGCTGCGTGCCACGTCCGGCAGCTCAGGGAGGCGTGGTGGCGCAGGTGCCGCAGACATTCTTCGATGCTCTCGCGGTGCGCACCTGGTGCGGTCTCGCGCTCGGCACACTGGGGCGGGCGCGTGAGGAAATCGACGCGATCAACGTCTATCCGGTCGCGGACGGGGACACCGGCACGAATCTGTATCTGACCGTGGAGTCGGCCGTCGCGGCCGTCGAGGCGGTCTTCGCCGGGCACGCGGCCGGGTCCGGCCCGGACGGGCCGACGCTCGCCGACGCCGCGCGGGCGATGGCGCACGGGGCGCTCATCGGCGCCCGCGGGAACTCCGGGACGATCCTCGCCCAGCTGCTGCGCGGCATGGCCCAGGTACTGGCCGACGACGACACCGCCCAGGCCGACGGCCGGGGCCTGCGGCTCGCCCTGCGGCACGCGGCCGACTCCGCCCGCCGGGCCGTCGCCCACCCCGTCGAGGGCACCGTCCTCACGGTCGCCTCGGCCGCCGCCGACGCCGCGGACGGAGCGGAGGGCGACTGCGGGGCCGTGGCCCGGGCGGCCTACGACGGAGCCCGCACGGCCCTCGCCGCGACCCCGGGCCAGCTGCCCGTCCTGGAACGCGCCGGGGTGGTCGACGCCGGCGGACGAGGGCTGGTCGCGGTGCTCGGGGCGCTGGTGGAGACGTTCACGGGGGAGAGGACACGGGAGGGGGTGGCCGGCAGCGCGTGCACCGGCCCCTCCGGGGGCCCCCGCGCGCGCGTGGGCCCCGCGGCAGGCCCCGTGCCGGTCGACGGCGTCCTGGACGAGTGCGCCGACAGCGCCGCCGCCGTGCCGGACCAGGACGGGCCGGCCTTCGAGGTGATCTACCTCCTGGAGGCCGAGGACCGGGCCGTGGAGCGGCTGCGGGAGCGGCTCGACGCCCTCGGGGACTCCCTCGTGGTGGTCGGCGGCGACGGGCTGTGGAACGTCCACGTCCATGTGGACGACGCGGGCGCCGCCGTCGAGGCCGGCATCGAGGCCGGGCGGCCCCACCGGATCCGCATCACGCACTTCGGCGCTGACGACGTCCACGCCACCGGAGCCGAGCGACCGCCCCGGGAACGCGCCCAGCGGGCCGTCGTGGCCGTCGTGCCCGGCGAGGGCCTGGCCGGGCTGTACACCGAGGCCGGCGCGACGACCGTGCTCGCACGCCCCGGGGAGCCGCCCGCGAGCGGCGAGCTCGTCCAGGCCGTACGGCGGGCCCACGCGCGCGAGGTCGTGCTGCTGCCCAACGACGCCGACCTGCGCCACACCGCCGCGGCCGCCGCCGAGCAGGTCCGCACGGAGGGCATCCGCGTGGCCCTGATCCCGACCCGCTCGGCGGTCCAGGGCATCGCGGCACTGGCCGTGCACGAGCCGGATCGCCGTTTCGACGAGGACGTCGTGTCCATGACCTCTGCCGCCGGGGCCACCCGCTACGCCGAGGTCGCCGTCGCCGAACGCCAGTCCTGGACCATGGCCGGCATCTGCCAGGCCGGCGACGTCCTGGGACTGATCGACGGGGACGTGGCCGTGATCGGCTCGGACATCGCGGTGACCGCCGAGACCGTTCTGGACCGCATGCTCTCGGCCGGGGGCGAGATGGTCACCCTGGTCCTCGGCGACGACGTCCCCGACACCGTCGCCGAGCATCTGGAGGGCCGGGTCCGCGAGGGATACCTCGCCGTCGACACGGTCGTGTACCGGGGCGGACGGCAGGGGGCCCTGCTCCTCATCGGCGTGGAGTAGGGCCGGGCCTCAGTCCCGCCGCTCCGTCAGGAGCTGCAACAGCTGCTGCGCCTCCGCCCGGCGGGCCCGCACCGTCTCGCCCTCACCGTCCCCGTGACCCGTCTCCGCGCCGGCGTGTCCGTCGTACGCCGCCAGCACCGCACGCGCGCGTGCCACCGCGTCGGCGGGCCGGCCCAGGTCCGCCTCCAGCCGGCCCGCGGCGAGTTCCGCGCCGGTGCGGCTGTGCAGGGCGCCGTCCCCGAGGGAGGCGAACACCGTGGCCGAACGCACCACTTGGGCCAGTGCCTCCTCGAACACCTCGGCGACCGAGGCGGCTTCGGCGTCCTCCGGGGCGGAGCGGGCCAGCAGGTCACCGAACTGCTGGTGGGTCTGGCCGAGTTCGGCGACGAGCTGTTGCCGGGACTCCTCGTCGGACGCTGCCTCCAGCGCCGCCTCGCACTCCCGCACCGCGTCCGCCATCAGGCCGCGTGCCTCTCCCAGCCCGTCCTCCGCGCGGAGCGCCAGCCAGGCGCGGGCGCGCAGGGAGCGGATCAGGCCGTGGACGTTGCCGAGTTCGCGCCACAGGTCGCCCGCGCGTGCGTAGGCCCGGTCCGCCTCGGCGGGCAGTCCGGCCTGCCCGAGGGACTCGCCGGCCAGGTGGGCGAGGGTCGCGTGGTCGTGCTGCTCGGGCCAGTGCCGGGCGATCTCGGCGGCCCGCAGGCGCCGTTCGGCGGCCGCGCGGTGCTCGCCCAGCTCGCTCAGGCAGTCGCCGAGCCACCACTGCGTCTGCACCACCGCTCCGTCGCCGTGCGTCTCGGCGGTCAGGTCGGGCAGCGCCGACTCCAGCACCTCCGCGGCCTCGGCCCACCGCCCCTGCCGCAGCAGGAACCCGCCGAGCTGCTGTCGCGCCCAGGCACCCAGCGTCGCCGACTCGCCCGCCTCGTCCGCCCAGTGGGCGGCCTCCAGGGCGTGCCGGGCGGCCTCCGCGGCCTCGCCCCGGCCGCCGACGACCTCGGCGAGCTGAAGGTGCAGCTGGGCCCGTCCGGGCGCCTCCAGCTGCGATCCACCGTGCTCCAGGGCCGCCCGCAGCGCCCGTTCCGCCTCCGCCATGTCGCCGAGGTGGTGGGCCAGGGAGGCCAGCCGGGCCTCGTACTCCACCGCGAACCAGGGCAGCCCCGCCGCGACGAACGCCGCCGCGCCCCGTGCGAACAGCTCCGCGGCCGTCCCCAGATCCCCGGCCAGCCCCGCCAGCTCCCCGAGCATCGCCTGAGCCTCGGCGACCCGCGCGGTCAGCCGTACGTCCTTCCCGGTCCGGCCGTCGACGAGCGCGAGGACCTCCCGGACGGCGGCCTCGGCCTCGGCGAGAGCAGCCGCGTCGCCCTCGGCGCCATGCGCCCGGCGCGTCAGGATCCGCGCCCGGCTCATCACGACGGACGCCGTCTGCCGTATCCCGGTGCCGTCCGCGGCGTACAGCGCGAGGATCTCGTCGTACGGGCCGGTCACCGCCGCGACGGCGCCGTCCACGTCGCCGGCGAGCGCGCGGACGTACGCCCCACGCGCGCGTGCCGCCAGGGCCTCGCCCGGGTCGCCCGCCTCCGTGTAGAGGCCGGCGGCCCGTTCGAAGAGCTCGGTGCCCTCGGGGCCGAGGGACATCGCCTCGTGGTCGGCCATCTCGGCGCGGTCGCGCGGATCCAGCTCGGCGCCCTTTGCGGCCTCGGCGGCCACCGCCCACGCCTCCACGGCGCCCGGCATCAGGGCGTCCGACAGCCGCCGCGCCTCGTCCAGCAGGGCGGGCAGGTCCGGCTGCCCGGTGCCGGAGGCCTTCGAGGCCACGACCGCCGGGGGAGCGGACGGCGGCACCGGCCGTACCGACCGCACCCCCAGCGGCAGCCGCTCCGCGAGCGGTTGCCGCGCCATACGCGCGCGTGCCCGCTCGCCCACATGCGTCGTGCCGTTGCGTTCGTCGAAGCGCGCCGCCAGGGCGAGGGCCTCCCCGCGCGCGTGCGTGGCGAGTTCGCGGGCGGTCCACTCCCGGCCGGCCGGGCCCGGCACCTGCCGGTCGCCCAGTCCGAGCCCGGTCAGGCGGTCCATGAGCAGGGCCACCACGCTCATGAAGTCCAGCTTGCTCTGCGGATGCCCGTCGTCCGTGAAGTACGCCGGCCGCTCCGCGAGCAGCTCCAGGCCCCGCGCCTCGTTGCCGGTGAGCGCGCAGAACTCCACGTGCTCCGCGTACGCGCCACGCATGCTCTCCATCGCCCGGACGAGCCGCAATCCCCGCAGATGGCTGGACCGGGCTTCTTCCTCGCGCCCCAGCCGCAGCAGTGGCACCAAGGAGGACGCGAGGGCCGTGTGCGGCTCGTGAGCGCAGGCGTACTCACCCTCCAGCACCGGCCGCCACAGCTCCAGCGCCTGCGCGTCCCGGCCCTGCTCCGCCTGCCACCAGCCCTGCCCGTGCAGCTCGCAGGCGTGGCAGTCGGCCATGGTGTCCCGGTCGGCGGCCAGCCACGCGGCGTACGCCCGCTCGGCCCGCGTCACGTCCCCGACATGCGCGGCCACACTGTGCTCGGCGCTGCGCACGGCCCGCTCGGAGTGCCCGGCGAGCCGGTAACGGTGCTCCATCTCGCCGAGCCACTTCTCGATCGAGGCGAGCGGGATGTGCGGCTGGTCGAGCATGCCCGCCGAGACCCATTTGAAGACCCAGTGCAGCGAGTGCGTCTCGTACGCGTCGAAGTCCTCGGGCCGCTCGTCCCACATGCGCAGCAGGCGCGCGAAGGGAACGAACATCTTCCCCTTCTCCGAGCTGTAGTTGTAGACCTTCAGCTGGTGGCCGAGCGCCTCGATCACGGCGAGCGGAACGTCCAGCTTCTCGGCCGCCGTCAGCAGCTCCTCCGCGCGCGCGTTGCGGGCCGGCCCCTCCGGCTGCCCGGAGTTCTCCGCCATCGCCTCGCGCAGGGCGTCGAAGTCCGTGATCTCCCTCATGCCTGACCGTCCTCGCTGTGCGTGGCCCACTCCAGGAGGCCGATGAACGCGCGGTTGAGCAGCGCGGAGTCGGCGGGCCTGAGCGGGCGCTGCGCCATCAGCAGGGCCTGCCCGTACAGCGACTCCGTCGCGGTGCCGATCAGCTCCGGGTCGGGCAGCGAGCTGATCCGCCGGACCAGTGGGTTGAGGTGGTTGAGCACCAGACGCGCGCGGGGAGCACTGCCCCGCAGGGAGCCAAGGATCCCCGCCCACAGATCGTCGGCCTGTGCCTCCGCGTCCGCCCGGGCCCGCTCGTGCCGGACGTCCCGGTCGTCGAGGTGCAGCGCGGGCACGGAGAGCGGGTGGAAGGCCCGCAGCACGACGTCACAGCCCAGCGGGTCGAGCCGGGCCCGAGCGGCCGCCAGGAAACCGGACAGGGCCAGCTCCTCGGCGGGGTCGACGGCGTCCAGATGCGCGGTCACCGTCTCCGCATCCAGCTCGGCGACCACGGTCCCCGGGCGTACCGAGGGCAGCGCCTCCACCAGCTCGCTGTCATACGTGTAGCCGCCGTTGATCACGCCGATGCCCTGTGCGGACGCGATCGGTGCGACCTGCCGGTACTCCTCGACGGTCCGCGTGAAGTGCACCACCGGGTGCCGCTGCGCGAACTCCTCCAGGGACAGCCGCCCGTCGGTCGTCTCGAACGGCAGCCACGGCAGCATCGTGCGCAGCATCTCCCGGTCGTGCCGGGCCAGGGACTTCACGCCCAGGTGGTGCACCGACAGGAACGCCGCCAGCCGCTCCGGATCACCGGCCGCCATGCCCGTCAGCCAGGCCCGGATCCGCTCCCCCAGCGCCTCCCGCACACCGGCCAGCGTCTCGTCCTCGTACAGCGACTCGCGCGACGCCGTGGGCCGCAGACTGTCCGTGTCGAGCACGCACCGCACGAAGAACGCCCAGTCGGGCAGCAGCTGTTCGGCCCGCTCGGTCAGCAGCATGCCCTTCAGGTGCACCCGGTGACCCGCGCGCTGGGCCGGGCTCACCGCCGACGGCAGCACATACGCCACCCCGCGGATGCCGGCCAGCGGCACGGACAGGTCGATCGTGTCCAGCGGGGTGAAGCCGAACAGGTCGTGGCAGTGCCGGGCGAGGGCGACACGGCGGGCCGCCGGGCCCGGATACGGACGGTCCCAGGGCGCCGGAAGGTCGGTGACCGCCTCGTCGCCGACCCGGACGTCGTACGGCAGCAGCGACCCGAAATCCCGGGCCAACGCCTCGACCCGCTCGGGCGAGAGCCACTCCGCGACCCCCGCCCGGGCCACCAGATGCACGGTGGTGCCCGGTTCGGGCCGCTCGGCGTCCGGCAGCTCTCGCACGGTGTACGAACCGTCGTCGGACGCCGTCCACTCCACCGGCGGCGCCCCGGGCGTACGGGCACTGCGGCTGACCACCCGGATCCGCTCGGCGACGACGAAGCAGGCCAGCAGTCCGATGCCGAACTGCCCGAGGAAGTCGGACCGGGCCTCCTCGAGCCCCTCGGCGCGCTTCGAACTGCGCCCGATGGTGGCCAGCAGGCTGTGCACGTCCGCCTCGGTGAGTCCCACGCCGGTGTCCTCGACCCGCAAGGCACCGCCCTCCGCATGGATCCGCACCCGGGCGGGGGCGCCGGGCTCGTCCGCACGTCTGGCTGTGATGGCGTCCACGGCGTTCTGCAGCAGCTCGCGCAGATACACCCTGGGACTGGAGTAGAGGTGGTGGGAGAGCAGGTCCACCAGACCACGCAGGTCGACCTGGAACGTATGAGGTGGCGGGGGCGAAGGGGAGGGCTGGGATGCCTGTGAGGTCTGGGAGTCCATCTTCACGGCGCCGGTGGGGGACTCGCGACGGCGCGGGGTCGGGCGGTCCCGGTGGGGCGGTGACCGCGAAAGAGGGCCGGGAGCGCGTCATCCTAAGGCCCGAACCAGCCGCCTGACCAGGGGCTTCCGGGATCTTTACGGCGGCCCGGCCGCGGCCTGGGAGCCATTGTCAGTGGCGTGGTGTGCAATGGATCTCGTGCCCGCACTGGAAGAACCCCTGCGCCAACCGCTGAAGTCGGTGCTCGGCCCCGCCACCGCGAAGGTGATGGCCGAGCATCTCGGCCTGCTCACCGTCGGCGACCTCCTCCACCACTACCCGCGCAGATACGAGGAGCGCGGCCAGCTCACCCACCTCGCCGACCTCCCCATGGACGAGCACGTCACGGTGGTCGCCCAGGTCGCGGACGCCCGCCTGCACTCGTTCGCCTCCGCCAAGGCCCCGCGCGGCAAGGGCCAGCGCCTGGAGGTCACGATCACGGACGGCAGCGGCCGGCTCCAACTGGTCTTCTTCGGCGCAGGCGTCCACAAGCCCCACAAGGAACTTCTGCCGGGCACACGCGCGATGTTCGCGGGCAAGGTCTCCGTCTTCAACCGCCGCCTCCAACTCGCGCATCCGGCCTACGAGTTGCTGCGCGGCGACCCGGAGGAGTCCGTCGAGACCTGGGCGGGCGCCCTGATCCCGATCTACCCCGCCACCGCCAAGCTGGAGTCCTGGAAGATCGGCAAGGCGATCCAGACGGTCCTGCCCACGGCCCAGGAGGCCGTCGACCCGCTCCCGGACGGCCTGCGCCTGGGCCGCGGCCTGGTCCCGCTCCCCGAAGCCCTCCTCAAGATCCACCGCCCGCACACCAAGGCGGACATCGAGGACGCCCGCTCCCGCCTCAAGTGGGACGAGGCCTTCGTCCTCCAGGTGGCCCTGGCCCGCCGCCGCCACGCTGACGCCCAACTCCCCGCCGTCCCCCGCAAACCCGCCCCCGACGGGCTCCTCACCGCCTTCGACGCCCGCCTCCCCTTCACGCTCACCGACGGCCAGCAGCGCGTCTCCCGGGAGATCTTCGACGACCTGGCCACCGACCACCCGATGCACCGGCTGCTGCAAGGGGAGGTGGGATCGGGCAAGGCCCAGCCCCTCGACTCGCTGGTCCTCACCCCCACAGGCTTTCGCCGCATGGGCGATCTGCGGGTCGGTCAGGAGGTGGTGGTGCCGGAGGGGGAGATCGCGCTGATCGACGGTGTCTTCCCGCAGGGAGAGCGCGACGTGTGGCGCCTCGTCCTGTCCGACGGGAGTTCCGTCGAGTGCGATGACGAGCACCTCTGGATCGTCGGTACCGGTCGCGGGTGGCACCGCGGCCAGGCACCCGAGGTCAGGACGACGCGGGAGATCCGTCTCGACACCCTCAAGGCCGACGGTTCCCCGAAGTGGTACATCCCTGCGGCCAGGCCGGTCGATCTGGGCGGCGACGCCGGACTGCCCCTCGACCCGTACCTGCTCGGTGCGCTGCTGGGAGACGGCTCGTTCCGGCACGACCTCCGGCTCTCCACCATCGACGAGGAGATCCATGACGCGGTGGCAGCGGCAGTGGCGCCCTACTGCCGGCTGGTACCGGTGACGGGAGGAGGACGCCACCACACGATCCAGCTCGTGGAGCGGACCGGAGGTGTGCGGAACCCCGTCATCCAGGCTCTGCGTGGACTGGGCCTGTGGGGAGCGGCGTCCCACGCCACATTCGTCCCGGACGATTTCAAGAACGCGTCGATCAAGGACCGTCTCGCCCTGCTGCAAGGGCTCATGGACACGGACGGCACGGTCCACACCGACGACAGGGGCATCTCCCTGCGCTCTGCTTCACACCGGCTCGCGGAGGACGTCGCCTGGCTCGTACGTTCGCTCGGCGGGCGCGCACGGGTGCTCCCGGAGCAGGCCGCCTACACCGTGTCCGTGGCCCTGCCTGACGAGTACGCCCCGTTCCGGCTCACCCGCAAGGCCGAGCGCCTCCGTTCGCGGCCGAAGGACAACACGTTCCGACGTGGCATCCGGGCCGTGGAGTACGTGGGCCGCAAGCCCGTGCAGTGCATCAGCGTGGCCCACCCGAGCCGTGCGTATGTCACGGACAACTTCACGGTCACCCACAACACCATGGTCGCCCTGCGCGCCATGCTCGCCACCGTCGATGCCGGGGGCCAGGCCGCCATGCTCGCGCCCACCGAAGTGCTCGCGCAGCAGCACCACCGGTCCATCGTCGAGATGATGGGCGAGCTGGCCGAGGGCGGCATGCTGGGCGGGGCCGAGCAGGCCACCAAGGTGGTGCTGCTCACCGGTTCCATGGGGACGGCCGCCCGGCGCCACGCCCTGCTCGACCTCACCACCGGCGAAGCCGGCATCGTCATCGGCACGCACGCGCTGATCGAGGACAAGGTGCAGTTCCACGACCTGGGCCTGGTCGTGGTCGACGAACAGCACCGCTTCGGCGTCGAGCAGCGCGACGCCCTGCGCGGCAAGGGCAAACAGCCCCCGCACCTGCTGGTCATGACGGCCACACCCATCCCGCGCACGGTCGCCATGACCGTCTTCGGCGACCTGGAGACCTCCGTCCTCGACCAGCTGCCGGCCGGCCGCTCGCCGATCGCCAGCCATGTGGTCCCGGCCGCCGACAAGCCCCACTTCCTGTCCCGCGCGTGGGAAAGGGTCCGCGAGGAGGTGGAGAACGGCCACCAGGCGTACGTCGTCTGCCCCCGCATCGGTGACGAGGAGGACGATGCCAAGAAGTCCGGCAAGAAGAAGCCGCCGGAGTCCCCGGAGGACGCCGCGGAGAAGCGCCCGCCCCTCGCCGTCCTCGACGTCGCCGAGCACCTGTCCAAGGGCCCCCTCCAGGGCCTGCGGGTCGAAGTCCTGCACGGCAGGATGCACCCCGACGACAAGGACGCAGCCATGCGCCGCTTCGCCGCCGGCGACACCGACGTCCTGGTCGCCACGACGGTCATCGAGGTCGGCGTCAACGTCCCCAACGCCACCGCCATGGTGATCATGGACGCCGACCGTTTCGGCGTCTCCCAGCTCCACCAGCTGCGCGGCCGCGTCGGCCGTGGCTCGGCACCCGGCCTGTGCCTCCTGGTCTCCGAGATGCCCGAGGCGAGCGCGGCCCGCCAGCGCCTCAACGCGGTCGCCTCCACGCTCGACGGCTTCGAACTCTCCCGCATCGACCTCGAACAACGCCGTGAGGGCGACGTCCTGGGCCAGGCCCAGTCGGGGGCCCGCACCAGCCTCAGAATGCTCGCGGTCATCGAGGACGAGGAGATCATCGCGGAGGCGAGGGAGGAGGCGACAGCCGTCGTGGCGGCCGACCCGGAGCTGACCGGCCTTCCCGGCCTGCGCACGGCTCTGGGCGCCCTTCTGGACGAGGAGAGAGAGCAGTACTTGGACAAGGGGTGAGGATGACCGACTCTCCCTCAGGGGCGCGGGGCGTAATCCGTATGCGGCTACCGCCGCGGGGGCGCGACCAGCCAAACTGATACCTGAAGCCGCCCACGACCAAGGACCACAGATGACCCGCGTGATCGCCGGTACAGCCGGCGGACGTCGCCTGGCCGTACCCCCAGGCACCGGCACCCGCCCCACCTCCGACCGCGCACGCGAAGGTCTCTTCTCCACCTGGCAGTCCCTCCTCGGCGGCCCCCTGCAAGGCGAACGGGTCCTCGACCTCTACGCCGGATCAGGAGCCGTGGGGCTGGAAGCCCTCTCCCGGGGCGCCGGCCCCACCCTCCTCGTCGAAGCCGACGCCAAAGCCGTCCGCACGGTCCGCGAGAACGTGAAGAGCCTTGGTCTCCCCGGCGCCGAGGTCAGAGCAGGCAAAGCGGAACAGATCATCCGCACCCCGCCCCCCGGCGAGCCGTACGACCTCGTCTTCCTCGACCCCCCGTACGCCGTCACGGACGACGATCTTCGGGAGATCCTCCTCACACTCCGTACAGAGGGCTGGCTCGCGGAGGAAGCCCTCGTCACCGTGGAGCGCAGCACCAGAGGCGGTGAATTCCGTTGGCCCGAGGGTTTCGAACCCCTCCGGGCCCGCCGCTACGGCGAGGGAACGTTTTGGTACGGTCGCGCCGCCTCTACGTGCGAAGACGCACGATGACCGGACCGGAGAGCGAGGGATCACAAGTGCGCCGCGCCGTCTGTCCCGGGTCGTTCGACCCGATCACCAACGGACACCTCGACATCATCTCCCGCGCCTCCAGGCTGTACGACGAGGTCTACGTCGCGGTGATGATCAACCAGGCCAAGAAGGGCCTGTTCGAGATCGAGGAGCGGATCGACCTGATCCGCCAGGTCACCGCCGAGTACGGCAACGTGCGCGTGGAGGCCTTCCACGGCCTGCTCGTGGACTTCTGCAAGCAGCGCGAGATCCCCGCCATCGTCAAGGGTCTCCGGGCGGTCAGCGACTTCGACTATGAGTTGCAGATGGCCCAGATGAACAACGGCCTCTCGGGCGTGGAGACCCTCTTCATCCCCACCAACCCCACCTACAGCTTCCTGTCGTCCTCCCTGGTCAAGGAGGTCGCGACCTGGGGCGGCGACGTCTCCCACCTGGTGCCCGCGGAGGTCCTGGGGGTCCTCACCGAGCGCCTGAGGAGGGACTGAACCGGGCCCGGACGTCCACCCGGAGCCTGACTGCCCGTCACCCGGTGTTCCGGTGCCACCCCATGGCCGTACAGTCGTCCCGTCCGTCTCCAACGCATCTGTAGAGAGTGGCGAGCACACGGTGGACGTGCAGAAGAAGCTCGACGAGATCGTCTCCGCGGTCTCCGGCGCCCGGTCCATGCCCATGTCGGCCTCGTGCGTGGTCAACCGCGCCGACCTGCTCGCGATGCTGGAAGAGGTGCGCGCGGCGCTGCCCGACTCCCTCGCCCAGGCCCAGGAGCTGATCGGCGGCCGAGAGCAGATGGTCGAGCAGGCCCGCCAGGAGGCCCAGCGGATCATCGAGAGCGCGCACGCCGAGCGCGGTTCGCTGATCTCCGGCACCGAGGTCGCCCGCCGCTCCCAGGCCGAGGCCGACCGGATCCTCGCCGAGGCCCGCCAGGAGGCCGAGGAGATCCGCGCCGAGGCCGACGAGTACGTCGACTCCAAGCTCGCCAACTTCGAGGTCGTCCTCACCAAGACCCTGGGCTCCGTCGGCCGCGGCCGCGAGAAGCTCCTGGGCACCGGCCCCGGCACCGACGAGCAGGGCTACGAGGACGAGGACGCCCCCGAGCGCAGCCACGACCCGGAGACCCAGCGCCGCAGCGCCGACGAGTACGTCGACGTCAAGCTCGGCGCCTTCGAGGCGGTCCTCGCCAAGACCCTGGACGCCGTCGGCCGCGGTCGGCAGAAGCTGCACGGCCGGATCGCCACCGACGACCTCGGCGCCCTCGCCGACGACGCGAGCACCGTCCAGCACTCCAGCGACGCCGACTACCTCGCCGACCTGGCCGCCCCGGCCGAGCAGAAGCCCCCGGCCCAGCGGCCCGCCGAACAGCCGGACTACACACAGCCACAGCCCGCCTACGGCTACCAGCACCAGCCCGACCCCTACGCCGGCTACCCGCAGCAGGCCTACGACTCCCAGCAGGACCCGTACGGCTACCAGCAGGCCGATCCCTACGCCTACCAGGGCTACGACCCCCAGCAGGCCCCCTACGACCCGCACCAGGTCCAGCAGCAGCCGCAGCATGCTTCACAGGCGCAACAGGGCCAGCAGGGGTACGCCCTCGACGAGACCAGTCTCTTCGACACCGGCATGATCAGCGCCGAGCAGTTGCGGGCCTACGAGCAGGGCCGCGGCCAGGGCTGAATACCGGATTGGGCCGACGGCGAAAGGTCCAGTATCCTGGCTCTTCGGTCGCGCGTACGTCCGCGATCAACGCTGCCCGGGAACACCGAAGGGCGGCGTCCCCGCTCAGCAGATCGAAAGCAGGAATGGTTCTGAACGCCCGCCTCGACCACCGCAACCCCCTCGTGTTCGACACACACGAGCTGGGTCGGCGGCCTGGTGCGCAGCAGCGCCTGACTCGCACGGTCGACGCTCCCCAGGACCTCGGTCTCAAGGGAGTCATCGGAGTGCCGGAAGGCGCCCCGGTGGAGCTCGAACTCCGCCTGGAGTCGGTCATGGAAGGGGTGCTCGTCACAGGCACCGCCCGTGCCTCGGCCGAGGGGGAGTGCGTAAGGTGTCTGGAGCCGCTCGAGCAGCAGCTCGCAGCGGAGTTCCAGGAGATGTTCTCGTACCCTGACGCCGACGACCGGGGCCGCGTGATCGCGGAACCGGGCGACGACGCCGAGGACGACGAGGACAGGCTCTTCCTCGAGGACGGCTTGTTCGACCTCGAGCCCGTGCTGCGTGATGCGGTGGTGCTCGCACTGCCGATGCAGCCGGTGTGCCGGGAAGACTGCCCCGGTCTGTGTGCCGAGTGTGGCGCGCGGCTGGCGGACGACCCGGACCACCACCACGACGCCGTCGACATCCGTTGGGCGGCATTGCAGGGACTCGCCGGCACCATGAAGGACGGCGAGAAGGACGAGATGAGCGGCGCCGAAGCGGGCGTCGACGAGAAGCAGGAGAAGTAGCCGTGGCTGTTCCGAAGCGGAAGATGTCGCGCAGCAACACGCGCCACCGCCGGTCGCAGTGGAAGGCTGCGGTCCCCACCCTGGTTGCGTGCGAGCGCTGCCACGAGCCCAAGCAGCAGCACATCGCGTGCCCGTCGTGCGGCACTTACAACAAGCGCCAGGTCCTCGAGGTCTGAGCGGCTGGTGAGAGGCACTGTGTCCACGCCTAAGAACAAGTCTTCCCGTGTGAGCGGGAGTGCTCCGGCGGACAACAACCAGGCCTCGTCCCACACGCTTCTGGAAGGGCGGCTCGGCTACAAGCTCGAGTCCGCCCTTCTGGTACGCGCACTGACCCACCGGTCGTACGCATACGAGAACGGCGGTCTGCCGACCAACGAGCGCCTGGAGTTCCTCGGGGACTCCGTCCTCGGCCTCGTGGTCACGGACACGCTGTACCGCACCCACCCCGACCTGCCAGAAGGCCAACTGGCCAAGCTGCGGGCCGCGGTGGTGAACTCGCGTGCGCTCGCCGAAGTGGGCCGCGGGCTCGACCTGGGCTCCTTCATCCGGCTCGGCCGCGGTGAAGAGGGCACGGGCGGGCGGGACAAGGCGTCCATCCTTGCCGACACCCTGGAAGCGGTGATCGGCGCGGTCTATCTCGACCAGGGGCTGGACTCGGCGGCGGAGCTGGTACACCGCCTGTTCGACCCCCTGATCGAGAAGTCCTCGAACCTCGGAGCCGGCCTGGACTGGAAGACCAGTCTCCAGGAGCTCACCGCGAGCGAGGGGCTCGGCGTTCCCGAGTACCTGGTCACGGAGACCGGCCCCGACCACGAGAAGACCTTCACTGCTGCCGCCCGCGTCGGAGGCGTCTCGTACGGCACCGGCACCGGCCGCAGCAAGAAGGAGGCGGAGCAGCAGGCCGCCGAGTCCGCATGGCGGTCCATCCGGGCCGCGGCGGACGAGCGCGCCAAGGCGGCGAAAGACGCCGAGGCGACGCAGACGGCAGCGGCTCAAGCCGCCCACACGGCCGTCGACGGCAGCGTCGACGGCTGACAGCCGCCCGCCCTCACCCGGCGGCCGGCCCAGCACAGCGCACCTGAGCGCCCGCCCCTGCCGGGGGCGGGCGCTCGGGTCATCCGCAGGCTTGTGACGGGGGACCCCCATGCCCGAGTTGCCCGAGGTCGAGGTCGTACGGCGCGGACTTCAGCGGTGGGTCGCCCACCGCACCGTCGCCGAGACCGAGGTGCTGCACCCGCGCGCCGTACGCCGCCACCTCGCGGGCGCCGACGACTTCGCGCACCGCCTGAAGGGCCACCGCATCGGCGTGCCCAGCCGCCGCGGCAAGTACCTGTGGCTGCCCCTGGAGGACACGGACCAGTCGATCCTGGCCCACCTCGGCATGAGCGGCCAGCTCCTGGTCCAGCCGCACACGGCCCCGGACGAGAAGCACCTGCGCGTCCGCGTCCGCTTCACCGACGCCCTGGACACCGAACTCCGCTTCGTCGACCAGCGCACCTTCGGCGGCCTCTCGCTGCACGAGAACACCCCCGACGGCCTGCCCGACGTCATCGCGCACATCGCCCGCGACCCGCTGGATCCGCTCTTCGACGACGAGGCCTTCCACCGGGCGCTGCGCCGCAAGCGGTCCACGATCAAGCGGGCCCTGCTCGACCAGTCGCTGATCAGCGGCGTCGGCAACATCTACGCGGACGAGGCCCTGTGGCGCGCCCGCATCCACTACGAGCACCCCACAGCGACCTTCACGCGCCCGCGCACCCTGATGCTCCTGGGCCATGTGCGGGACGTGATGAACGCGGCCCTCGCGGTGGGCGGCACCAGCTTCGACAGCCTGTACGTCAACGTCAACGGTGAGTCGGGCTACTTCGACCGGTCGCTCGACGCGTACGGCCGCGAGGGCCTGCCCTGCCGGCGCTGCGGCACGCCCATGCGGCGGCGGCCCTGGATGAACCGGTCGAGCTACTACTGCCCGAAGTGCCAGCGGCCGCCGCGGATCACGCCCTAGCGAAGTCGTACCGCTCGCGCGCGGCCAGGACCTCGTCCATGCTGCCCTCCACGCAGTGGATCAGGGCGAGCAGCCGCTCCGCCACGGCGTGCCCCAGCGGCGTCAGTTCGTAGTCCACCCGGGGCGGATTGGTCGGCTGGGCCTCGCGGTGGACCAGGCCGTCGCGCTCCAGGGCGTGCAGCGTCTGGGACAGCATCTTCTCGCTCACCCCGTCGACGCGGCGGCGCAGCTCGTTGAAGCGCAGCGAGCCCTCGTACAGGGCGCCGAGCGCGAGGCCGCCCCAGCGGCCCGTGACGTGCTCCAGCGTGCCGCGCGACGGACAGGCCTTGGCGAACACGTTGTACGGGAGGTCGTCGAGCCCCTCCGTGAGCTCCTGGGTGGTGGTCATATGCCCAGCCTACGCCAGCGCAGCGCTAACCGACAGGTTGCACTAACCAGAAGTTAGCAAGGGTCTGGCCGCCGGCCTGGGCTTTCCGTCGGCGTTGTCATCCAGGCGGCCACTGCACGGCCGCAATTAGATGCCTGAACGGACAGGCGAGTCACCTTACTTTAATATAAGGATGCAATTCCGCGCCTTGGGTATCTTTTTGCTTTCGACGGAAGAGGGGTAAATGCAGCTATTCAAGGGAATTCAAGGTTTTGGGGCGGCTGCGACCGTAGCGGCCCTTGCCGGATCGATGCTGTTCACGGGGACGGGAACCGCTCAAGCGGCTTCGGGGTGCGCCGGAACCAAGATTGATCACGTGTCCTTCGATACCGGCTGGGCAGACCTCTATTACAGCAATGGTTATAACTGCGCCGTTGCCACCTCGCGCACTCCTGGGGTCAAGTTGCGCATGAAGGTGTGGATTGAGGTGCTCGGGGGGACAAAGGTCACAGACTCGGGCTACTACACTCAGTACGCTGGTCCCGTGAAAATCTATGCCGCAGGGTCGTGCGTACGATTTGGTGGGGAAATCGGAACCACCGGCGACAATACCGACTGGGGCCACTGTGGTTGACGCTGTTCGGTCGAGTAGTTCGACCAGCGGCTGATCTGCTGTTCCCGTTTTCGCAGGCCGAACTGTCTGGGGCAGCGCAGCGGCTTCGAACTGGTGCTGCCCGGGTCGAATGATCATGGCCCCGTGAGCTTGCGTCGCGTCGGGCAGTTCGTGGACTTGCCCGGTAAAGCACGACGTTGGGGCCATGATCTTAGAGGCTCGCCCCAAAGTGGCTGCCTATAGCCGTGGAGCCGACCGCACCAGCAACAGAGGGTTTCCCCCGTCCCACGCCCCCGCTGCCGCTAGCGGGCCTTGATGATGTAGAAACCTGTAACTCGATGAGGTAGAGAAACCTGTAACTCGTGCCCTGGCGGCCTCGTGGTCCCGGCTATGAGCGGTCTAGCTCCGATTGCAGCGTCTTAAGGGCGGGCTCCGGATCCCCGACGTAGACAAGGTGCCGCTCGTCGGGCTCCGGGGCCGCGAATCGCTAGATCGAGTTCGGATCGTCCTCGTGCCGGACATACCGCTTGCTGACGCGGGACCACAGCTCTTCGTGACTCACCTCTGGGCAGACCACTTCTATGCCTCGGTGCTGCGCCGCCGTGGACCGCATCTTCTCGGAGGCGGAACCCGCCGTTGACGGCCCGGAGACGGCCCACGAGGGTGCCTAACCGTCTGACCTGCGATTATCTCAATAGCCGAAGTTCTGCGTCCACCAGGGGCCGCCGGAGCCGAGCTCGACGCCGACGCCCAGCGTCTTGAAGTCGCAGTTCAGTATGTTGGCGCGGTGGCCGGGGCTATTCATCCAGGCGTCCATCACGGCAGCGGCGTCGGCCTGGCCGCGGGCGATGTTCTCGCCGCCGAGGTTGGATATCCCGGCCTTCTCGGCCCGGTCCCAGGGAGTGCGGCCGTCCGGGTCGGTGTGGTCGAAGAAGCCCCGCGCGGCCATGTCCTCGCTGTAGCTCTGGGCCAGGCCGGTCAGGGCGCTGTTGGCGGCGACCGGGCTGCAGCCCACCTTGGCCCGCTCCTCGTTCACGAGGCTGAGCACCTGGGCCGCGGCCGCGGACTCCCCGGACAGGGCGGCGGAGGCGCCGGGCGCCTTCGGCGCCTTCGTGGCCTCACGTGAGGGCGTGTGGTCCGGCTTCTCGCTCGGAGTGGCCGCCGGCTTCTTCTTCTCCGGAGTCTTCTCCTGCGTCTTCTCCGGCTTCGCCGTCTTCTCCGGCGTCTTCGTCGGCGCGGCCGACGACTTCGAGGCGGACGGCGACGGAGAGCCGGAACGCTCGGCGTCCCGGCTGGTGGACGTCTCGTCCCGGCTGTCGGCGCTGCCGGAGGTGCCGCCCTGCTCGACCGGAGTGTTCGTCGGCGTGTCCCCGGCCTGGACCTTGTCGGCCCCGCCGTTGCCGCCGAGCTGGTAGTTCTCGAGGCCGGGCACGGCGCCGGTGGCGACCGCGACCGTGCCGAGGGCGACGGCGGCGGAGACGCCGAGCAGTCCGGTGCGCATCGGACGCGCGGTCTTCTTACGGCGGCGGTGCGAACCCGCGCGCCGGGCGCCGCCGTCGGGCGTGAAGCCGTCGCTCGCGAAGACGGCGGTATCGCCGTGGTCACCCGCGGTGGGCCCCTCCGCCCCGAACAGGTAGGCCTCGCTCTTCCCGTAGCTGCCGGCGTACGCCTCCGGGTTCAGATAGGGCGCGATGCCCATCGTCGGGGCGTCGTCCTCCGCGGTGGAGTACAGCGGATCGTGGCCCTCCGCGAAGCCGTCGGCGTGGGTGATTCCCGTGGCGCGGCCCGTGGCGGCGCGGCCGGCGTCGGAGCGTCGGTGGCGTCCCATGTCCTGGCCTTCCTCGTCCTGGCGGTCGACTCGTCCTCGAGATCAACACCAAACTCACTCGATCGTGTGAGTTTCATATGAGATTCGTTGAGGGGGGACGGTACCGCATGGCGCAAGTGGAGGAAGTGCCCGGAGGGAGATTGGGCGGTTAGGTTGCAGTCATGAGCGAGGATGTGCGAATGGTCGCCTGGGTGCGTGGACGCGTCCAAGGTGTGGGTTTCCGCTGGTTCACGCGGGCCAAGGCTCTGGAGATCGGCGGCCTGAGTGGCTTTGCTCTCAATTTGGGCGACGGCCGCGTCCAAGTGGTCGCCGAGGGCGGGCGCGAGGCCTGCGAAGGGTTGCTGGAGTGGCTCCAGAGTGACGACACGCCCGGCCGCGTGGAAGGCGTCACCGAGATCTGGGACACACCTCGCGGCGGCTACGACGGCTTCGCCATCCGCTGAGCACGCCCGCCGGGCGGCTCCCGAGGCCGCCCGCGGACGGCTCGCAGGCGACCGCCCAGGACGGAAACTCGCTGGTGATTGCCAGAACCGCTTGCCTTGGCACGTTCCGCACGCAAGGATGATCGCCACGCCCCGAGGGCCCCGTAGAAGCCGCAGTACGGCCGTTCCAGGCCGCGCGTGCCCGGGTCGCCCCCCAATACGGGGCGTGATCGTGTTGACCGTCAAACTTTTTGGTGAGACGCTGAAAGCCCCGCGCACCTTAGCTGTTTGGCATGGCTGAACGGCAGTACAACTCCAGGCCCTGCCAAGACTGCGGGTGCGAATCCCTCACGACCCACACCGCAGCGGTCGGTCACGCATTGTGGAGGACCATCCATCATGGCAAAGGCGCTTCTCGGTTACGTCGGCGGCTCCGACCCTCGACTCCTCGCCGAGATGCGACGGCTCCAGCAGCGCGTCCAGGACCTGGAATCCGAACTCGGACGAATCCAGGCGGAGAACGAAGCGCTGACGGCTGCCGCTTCTCACGACAGGATCATGGAGAGCGTTGACGCACACCAGGCGGAGCCTGCGCTCACCTGATCACTGCACGCTCCACACCAGTACAGCAGTGGTTGGGCGGCTCGTCATAACCGCCTAGTTGTCAGAAGTGCAAGGGACGCCCTGTCGGCGTCCCTTCTTTCTTGCTCCCGCATCCTTTCACCGTCTTTAACGTCTGATGTGCCCTGCGCGTTCAACGGCGAAACCGTGGGTTCATGGAGTGAGACCAACCCGGGCGGTAGAGTCCGGCGGCGTGCACCTCAAGGCCCTGACCCTCCGCGGGTTCAAGTCGTTCGCCTCGGCGACCACCCTCCGGTTCGAGCCGGGGATCACGTGCGTCGTCGGACCGAACGGCTCGGGCAAGTCCAACGTCGTCGACGCGCTCAGCTGGGTCATGGGCGAGCAGGGCGCCAAATCGCTGCGCGGCGGCAAGATGGAGGACGTCATCTTCGCCGGCACCACCGGCCGCCCCCCACTGGGCCGCGCCGAGGTGTCCCTGACCATCGACAACTCCGACGGGGCCCTGCCCATCGAGTACGCCGAGGTCACCATCACGCGGATCATGTTCCGCAACGGCGGCAGCGAATACCAGATCAACGGCGACACCTGCCGCCTCCTCGACATCCAGGAACTCCTCTCCGACTCCGGCATCGGCCGCGAGATGCACGTGATCGTCGGGCAGGGCCAGCTCGACTCCGTGCTGCATGCCGATCCCATGGGCCGCCGCGCCTTCATCGAGGAGGCCGCCGGAGTTCTCAAGCACCGCAAGCGCAAGGAGAAGGCGCTGCGCAAGCTGGACGCGATGCAGGCCAACCTCGCGCGCGTGCAGGACCTCACCGACGAGCTCAGACGGCAGCTCAAGCCCCTCGGCCGTCAGGCCGCCGTCGCCCGCAGGGCCGCCGTCATCCAGGCCGACCTGCGCGACGCCCGCCTGCGCCTGCTGGCCGACGACCTCGTACGGCTCCGGGAGGCCCTCAACGCCGAGGTCGCCGACGAGGCCGCGCTGAAGGAGCGCAAGGAGTCCGCCGAACAGGAACTGCGCAAGGCGCTCCAGCGTGAGGCCCTCCTGGAGGACGAGGTACGGCAGCTCACGCCGCGCCTCCAGGGCGCCCAGCAGACCTGGTACGAGCTCTCCCAGCTGGCCGAGCGGGTGCGGGGCACGATCTCGCTGGCCGACGCCCGCGTGAAGAGCGCCACCTCCGCGCCCCCCGAGGAGCGACGCGGCCGCGACCCCGAGGACATGGAGCGCGAGGCCGCCCGCATCCGTGAGCAGGAGGCCGAGCTGGAGGCGGCTCTGGAGGCGGCCGAGCGCGCCCTGGAGGACACGGTCGCCCACCGCGCGGAGCTGGAACGCGCGCTCACCCAGGAGGAACGGCGCCTGAAGGACGCCGCCCGCGCCATCGCCGACCGGCGCGAGGGCCTGGCCCGGCTCAGCGGCCAGGTCAACGCGGCCCGCTCCCGCGCGGCCTCCGCCCAGGCCGAGATCGAGCGCCTGGCCGCGGCCCGCGACGAGGCGCGGGAACGTGCCGTCGCCGCCCAGGAGGAGTACGAGGCCCTCAAGACCGAGGTCGACGGCCTCGACGCCGGCGACGCGGAACTCGCCGGGCAGCACGAGGCGGCGAAGCAGCAGCTGGCCGAGGCCGAGGCCGCCCTCACGGCAGCGCGCGAGGCGGCCACGGCGGCGGAACGCAAGCGCGCCGCCACGCAGGCCCGCCACGAGGCCCTGGCACTCGGACTGCGCCGCAAGGACGGCACCGGGATACTGCTCGCGGCGAAGGACCGTCTCTCCGGCCTCCTCGGCCCGGCGGCGGAACTCCTCACGGTGAGCCCGGGGCACGAAGTCGCCCTCGCGGCCGCCTTCGGAGCTGCGGCGGACGCGATCGCGGTGACGAGCCCGTCTTCGGCAGCAGACGCGATCAGACTCCTGCGCAAACAGGACGGAGGCAGGGCGACTCTGCTCCTGGCCGCAGATCCTTCCCCTGGGGGCGCGGGGCTGCATCCGACGTGCGGCTGCCGCCGCGTGGGCGCGACCAGCCACGACGAACCCGCGGACACCCGACACCCCTTCGCCGCCGACCTGGTGCGTGGTCCCGCTGACCTCATGCCCGCCGTACGCCGTCTCCTGCACGGCATCGTCGTAGTCGGCACCCTCGAAGACGCAGAAGACCTCGTCTACACCCACCCCGGCCTCACCGCCGTAACGGCCGAGGGCGACCTGCTCGGCGCGCACTTCGCCCACGGCGGCTCCGCGGGCGCCCCCAGCCTCCTCGAAGTACAGGCCTCCGTCGACGAGGCGGCAGCCGACCTGGAAGAGCTGGCCGTCCGGTGCGAGGAGCTCGCCGAGACCCAGCACGCGGCCGTCGAGCGCCGCGAGGAGTGCGCCGGCCTGGTCGAGGAGCTGGGGGCGCGGCGCCGGGCCGCCGACCGGGAGAAGTCCGCCGTCGCCCAGCAGCTCGGCCGGCTCGGCGGACAGGCGCGCGGCGCGGCAGGGGAGGCGGAGCGGTCCACCGCCGCCGCGGCCCGGGCGCAGGAGGCCCTCGACAAGGCGCTCGAAGAGGTCGAGGAACTCGCCGAGCGGCTCGTCGTCGCCGAGGAGATGCCGATCGAGGAGGAGCCCGACACCTCTGCCCGGGACCGGCTCGCAGCCGACGGTGCCAACGCGCGCCAGACCGAGATGGAGGCCCGCCTCCAGGTCCGTACGCACGAGGAACGCGTCAAGGGCCTGGCCGGACGGGCCGACTCCCTGGACCGGGCCGCTCGCGCGGAGCGCGAGGCACGCGCGCGTGCCGAGCAGCGGCGGGCCCGGCTGCGGCACGAGGCGGCCGTCGCCGAGGCCGTCGGCTCGGGCGCCCGGCAGCTGCTCGCGCACGTCGAGGTCTCCCTGGCCCGAGCCGACGAGGAGCGCACCGCCGCCGAGGCCGCCAAGGCCCGCCGGGAGCAGGAACTCGCCCGCGCCCGCACCGAGGGGCGCGATCTCAAGGCGGAACTCGACAAGTTGACGGATTCGGTTCACCGCGGCGAGGTACTCGGCGCCGAGAAGCGGCTGCGCATCGAGCAGTTGGAGACCAAGGCGCTGGAGGAGCTGGGTGTCGAACCGGCCGGACTGGTGGCGGAGTACGGACCGCACCAGCTCGTGCCGCCCTCGCCCCCCGCCGAGGGCGAGGAGCTGCCGGAGGATCCGGAGCATCCGCGCAACCGGCCGAAGTCGTTCGTCCGGGCCGAGCAGGAGAAGCGCCTGAAGTCGGCCGAGCGTGCCTACCAGCAGCTCGGCAAGGTGAACCCGCTCGCCCTGGAGGAGTTCGCGGCGCTGGAGGAGCGCCACCAGTTCCTCAGCGAGCAGCTCGAGGACCTGAAGAAGACGCGGGCGGACCTCCTGCAGGTGGTGAAGGAGGTCGACGAGCGCGTCGAGCAGGTCTTCACCGAGGCCTTCCGCGACACGGCCCGGGAGTTCGAGGGCGTCTTCAGCCGCCTGTTCCCCGGTGGTGAGGGGCGGCTGGTGCTGACCGACCCCGACAACATGCTCACCACGGGCGTGGACGTCGAGGCGCGTCCGCCGGGCAAGAAGGTCAAGCGGCTGTCGCTGCTCTCGGGCGGGGAGCGGTCGCTGACGGCGGTGGCGATGCTCGTGTCGATCTTCAAGGCGCGGCCCAGTCCGTTCTATGTCATGGACGAGGTCGAGGCCGCCCTCGACGACACCAACCTCCAGCGGCTCATCCGGATCATGCAGGAGCTCCAGGAAGTCTCCCAGCTGATCGTGATCACCCACCAGAAGCGCACGATGGAGGTCGCCGACGCGCTCTACGGCGTCTCCATGCAGGGCGACGGTGTGTCGAAGGTCATCAGCCAGCGCCTCCGCTAGATGCGTGGCGCGTACACCGGTCCCACCTGCGGCTCCTCGGTGACTTCAACTCTTGAACACATAGCCACCACACGCCTGCCCTGATTCACAGCAGAAGAGCTATTGACTTCGAAACTTGAAGGAATAGTCTCGGCAACGTTCCTTTTACCTTCAGGTACCTTCAGGTGGCACCTCGAAGGGCTGATCCCCTCCGGCAGCGTTGCCGGTGGCCCGAGGAGTACACGTGACCAGCACAGCGCAGGCACCCAAGTCAGGAGCCAGGACGGCTCACCCCGATCATCTCGGGCACGTCATCTTCATCGCGGCGGCGGCCGCGATGGGCGGTTTCCTCTTCGGCTACGACAGCTCCGTGATCAACGGTGCCGTCGAGGCCATCCGAGGCCGCTACGACGTCGGCTCCGCAGCCCTGGCCCAGGTCATCGCCATCGCCCTCATCGGCTGCGCCATCGGCGCCGCCACCGCCGGCCGCATAGCCGACCGGATCGGCCGTATCCGGTGCATGCAGATCGCCGCGGTCCTCTTCACCATCAGCGCCGTAGGCTCCGCGCTGCCCTTCGCGCTGTGGGACCTCGCCTTCTGGCGCGTCGTCGGCGGCTTCGCCATCGGCATGGCCTCCGTGATCGGCCCGGCCTACATCGCCGAGGTCGCCCCGCCCGCCTACCGTGGCCGGCTCGGCTCCTTCCAGCAGGCCGCGATCGTCATCGGCATCGCCGTCTCGCAGCTGGTCAACTGGGGCCTGCTGAACGCCGCCGGCGGTGACCAGCGCGGCAAGCTGATGGGCCTGGAGGCCTGGCAGGTCATGCTCGGCGTCATGGTCGTCCCGGCCGTCCTCTACGGCCTGCTCTCCTTCGCCATCCCCGAGTCCCCGCGCTTCCTCATCTCCGTCGGCAAGCACGAGCGCGCCCGCGAGATCCTCATCGAGGTCGAGGGCAAGGACGTGGACCTCGACGCCCGTGTCGCCGAGATCGAGGGCGCCATGCAGAGCGAGCACCGGTCGAGCTTCAAGGACCTGCTCGGCGGCAGCTTCTTCTTCAAGCCGATCGTCTGGATCGGCATCGGCCTGTCGGTCTTCCAGCAGTTCGTCGGCATCAACGTCGCGTTCTACTACTCCTCGACGCTGTGGCAGTCGGTCGGTGTCGACCCGACGGACTCGTTCTTCTACTCCTTCACCACGTCGATCATCAACATCCTCGGCACGGTCATCGCGATGATCTTCGTCGACCGCATCGGACGCAGGCCGCTCGCGATCATCGGCTCGGTCGGCATGGTCGTCGGCCTGGCGCTGGAGGCCTGGGCGTTCTCGTACCACCTGGTCGACGGCAGGCTGCCGGCCGCGCAGGGCTGGATCGCCCTGATCGCCGCGCACATCTTCGTCCTCTTCTTCGCCCTGTCCTGGGGTGTGGTCGTCTGGGTCATGCTCGGCGAGATGTTCCCGAACCGGATCCGTGCCGCCGCGCTGGGCGTGGCCGCCGCCGCGCAGTGGATCGCCAACTGGGCCATCACCGCGAGCTTCCCGTCGCTGGCCGACTGGAACCTCTCCGTGACGTACGTGATCTACACCGCGTTCGCCGCGCTCTCGATCCCGTTCGTCCTGAAGTTCGTCAAGGAGACGAAGGGCAAGGCCCTGGAGGAGATGGGCTGACCCGCCCCCGCGCTCGGGGAGAAGGGCCAAAGTCCCCGCTGCCCCTCTCCCCGTAACCGCCGCCGCCCCGATTCGGCCACTGCCCGAGCCGGGGCGGCGGTCTGTCCCTCACCAGATCAGTACGCCGGCACCGCTTTCCAGGGCGCGCAGGGCGGTCGCTTCGATGTTCCGCAGCCGTGAGCCGAGCTGGTCCCGGCGCTCCGTGATCCCGCGCGGCCGCTCGGTGGTGGCGGCGATCAGATCGAGGTTCGCCCGCAGCAGTGCCACCTCCCGCAGGAAACCGGGCACCTCGTCGGCCTCGACGAACAGGTTGTCCTCGGCCAGGACCGGAAGGCGGCGGGCGCCCAGTGAGCGCACCGTCTCCGAGCCCCACACCGTCCGGCGCCAGGACTCGAAGCCCGCCGAGTCGTCGCACCCCTGCGGGACGTCGAGGACGCGCCACTCGCCGTTCGCGTCGCGCACGAACACATCCACCGCCAAGGTCATGCGCGCAGTGCATCACCGACGGACGGCGACGTGCCAGCGGATATCGGGGACGTCAGCCCGCCAGCCGTGGCAGCACCCGCTCGCAGAACAGCCGCAGACTGCGCCACCCCTCCTCCACCGGCATCCCGCCCGCCAGCGGATGCAGGACATAGGAGTCCAGCCCCAGCGCCACGCACGCGTCCGGGGTGAGGATCCGGTAGACGCCCTCCGCGCGCAGGTCCTCGACCGTCGTCGCGGCCGACTTCACCGCCGAGCGCACCGCTCCGGACTGCCAGGAGGCGTACGTCCGCGCCTCGTGCAGGAAGTGCCGCCCGTACCGCGCCCAGGCCCGGTCCGGGTCCTCGGCCACGTGCAGCAGGGGTGTCTCGGCGGCGGGCATCATCACCCAGCCCTCGGTGCCGTACTCGACGAGCAGCTCCTTGTAGTACGCCTCCAGCTCCGGCAGATGCGCGCTGGGAAAGAAGGGCAGGCCGAGCCGGGCGGCGCGGCGGGCGGCTGCCCTGGAGGAGCCGCCGACCAAAAGCAGCGGGTGCGGTTCGGTGAAGGGGCGCGGCGTGATGCGGACCGTGCGGCCCCGGTAGGAGAAGGCATCGCCGGTCCACGCCTTGAGCAGGGTCTCCAGCAGCTCGTCCTGGAGCTTGCCGCGCCGGGCGAAGTCCACGCCGAACAAGTCGTACTCCTCCGGCCGGTATCCGATCCCGGCGACCGTCACCAGCCGGCCGTTGCTCAGCAGGTCCAGAACGGCGACCTCCTCGGCCAGCCGCAGCGGATCGTGCAGCGGGCCGATGATCGCCGAGACGGTGACCGCGACACGCCGGGTGGCGCCGAAGACGGCTCCCGCGAAGGCGAACGGGGACGGCAGCCAGTTGTTCTCGGCCCCGTGGTGCTCCTCCGTCTGCACGGTGGTCATACCCCGGTCGTCGGCGTACGCCGCCATCTCCAGGGCCGCCCGGTACCGGGCGCCGAGCTCGGCGGGGCCGGCCCCGGGAGCGACCAGGTTGAAGCGTACGACCGTGACGGGCATGGGGTGTCTCCCTCCGCCGGGCGGGTGTCGGGGGACCATAGCTGACGTACCGTCAGGTTGCCATAGATGCATGGTGAGACGGGAAGGGTGTGTCACGCCCCACCGCATGGGGCGTGACACACCCTGGGGGCGCTGCTCCGCGCACCCTGCGAGTCCTGATACTGGACCCGGTGTGACTCCGCCTTCAGAGGCTTCCGGCCGACGCGAGGCCGGACCGCGGGCCAGCCCGGCCCGGTGGGGCTTTCGCGGCCCCGCGTGGACAACGAACGGCTGAGCGGGCGGTCACGCCATACTGGGCTTGTTATGGAAATCGTCATCCTTGCTGTAGTCATCGCCGTGGTCGTGCTCGGCGCGCTCGGCGGGCTCATCGTCGGCAGCCGGCGCAAGAAGCAGCTGCCCCCGCCCCCGCCCGCAGCGCCCGACATCACCGCCCCACCGGCCGAGCCGCACGTCGGCGACGAGGCCGAGACGCCGCGGGAGGAACCGCGGCGCACGATAGAGGAGGTGGATCTCCCGGACGGCTCGGCTCCGGTCGTAGTCGAGGAGCCGCCCGCCGAAGCTCCCGAGATCGAGATCCCGGAACCCACCGCCGGCCGTCTGATCCGGCTGCGTACCCGGCTCTCCCGCTCGCAGAACGCCCTCGGCAAGGGACTGCTCACCCTGCTGTCCCGCGAGCATCTCGACGAGGACACCTGGGAGGAGATCGAGGACACGCTGCTCACCGCCGACGTCGGCGTGCTGCCCACCCAGGAACTGGTCGAGCGTCTGCGTGAGCGTGTGAAGGTGCTCGGCACCCGCACCCCCGAGGAACTGCGCACCCTGCTCCGCGAGGAACTGGTCACGCTGGTCGGCCGCGACATGGACCGCGCGGTCAAGACCGAGCCGGAGGACCGCAAGCCCGGCATCGTGATGGTCGTCGGCGTCAACGGCACCGGCAAGACCACCACCACCGGCAAGCTCGCCCGCGTCCTGGTGGCCGACGGCCAGAGCGTGGTCCTCGGCGCCGCCGACACCTTCCGTGCCGCCGCAGCCGACCAGCTCCAGACGTGGGGAGAGCGCGTCGGCGCCCACACCGTGCGCGGCCCCGAGGGCGGCGACCCGGCGTCCGTGGCCTTCGACGCGGTCAAGGAGGGCAAGGAGATGGGCGCGAACGTCGTGCTCATCGACACCGCAGGCCGTCTGCACACCAAGACCGGCCTCATGGACGAGCTCGGCAAGGTCAAGCGGGTCGTGGAGAAGCAGGCCCCGGTCGACGAGGTGCTGCTCGTCCTGGACGCCACCACCGGCCAGAACGGCCTGGTCCAGGCCCGGGTCTTCGCCGAGGTCGTCAACATCACCGGCATCGTGCTCACCAAGCTCGACGGCACGGCCAAGGGTGGCATCGTGGTCGCGGTCCAGCGTGAGCTGGGCGTCCCGGTCAAGCTCATCGGGCTCGGCGAGGGCGCGGACGATCTGGCGCCGTTCGAGCCGGAGGCGTTCGTTGACGCCCTTATCGGAGAGTGAGCTCGGCACCTGCCCGGGAATCACCTACGAAAGTCGTATGTGCACAGCGAAGCGCCCGCCCCGAGGTCCAGTCGGGGCCGGGCGCTTCGCTCTGTGTCCTTGCCGCGCCTACGCCCGCGACCGGTGTGCCACGTACGCCAGCGTGCCCAGCACCAGGCGGGCCTCCGGCGGCCGGGACGCCGAGTCCAGGGCGGGGGAGCGCAGCCAGCGGACGGGGCCGAGGCCGCCGCGGTCGGAGGGCGGAGCCGTGATGTGCGCGCCTGGGCCGAGGCCGCGCAGGTCGAGGGCGGCCGGGTCGTCCCAGCCCATGCGGTAGAGCAGGCCGGGCAGGTCGGTGGCGGCGCCGGGGGCGACGAAGAAGTGGGCGCGGCCGTCCGGGGTCGCCGCGACCGGGCCGACGGGCAGGCCCATGCGCTCCAGCCGGGCCAGCGCACGGCAGCCGGCGGGCTCGGCCACCTCGATGACGTCGAACGCCCGGCCGACCGGCAGCATCACCGAGGCGCCGGGGAACTCGCCCCAGGTCTCGGTCACGTCGTCCAGCGTCGCGCCGCCGGGGAGCACCGGCGCGAAGTGCAGCGGATGCGCGCCCGGCGCCGGGCAGTCGCCGCGGCCGCAGGAGCAGGCGCCCGCCGAGGCGCGGGCGCCCGGGACCACGTCCCAGCCCCACAGTCCGGTGTACTCGGCCACGGCTGTGCCGTCCGACGTGCGGCCGCGGCGGCGTGAGCCGGACCGGATGTCGCGCATGCCCCGGCTGATCCCGATCGTGAAGCCCATGCCCCCTCCAACGGGTCCGACGCACCGGTGGTTACGCTGCGGACGCGGTGCGTGACTCTCTGTTTCCGCCTTCCCGATGGCGGTGCGTTCACTCAGCGTCCGGAAGTGCCCAGGGTGGCGTGCCCGACGACGCGCGCCCCCGAGTGCATCGCTGCACCCGATCCTGGTTGTGCTGTGTCAAGTGAATCGCGCGTAGCCGTACGTGAGTTCATTCGAAGGGGTGGCGAATGGTGGCGTTTCCGTGTGAGCCGTGGCTGGACGGGTGATCGTAGGATTACTTTGTGTGCACGAGTCCTGGGGGCACATGCACTCGTGGGTATGCCGGAGGCAAGTCGTCATTGCGTTCGAAGGGTGACAAGGGCCGGACGGACGGTCGTACGAACCGGCATGCTGATAGGGCTTGGCGCACTCGGCGACAAGTGGTCTCAGGGATGGGGGCGTTCCAGTGAGCGGCAACGGCGGAAGCGGAACGAACGCTGCGAGCGCGACGCACGCTGACAAGCGCCAGAACGAGCTGCTCACCTCCTGGTTCGTACGCAGCGGCTGGTCCAAGGGCGAGCTCGCCCGCCAGGTCAACCGCAGGGCACGTCAGCTGGGCGCCAACCACATCTCCACGGACACCTCCCGCGTGCGCCGCTGGCTCGACGGCGAGAACCCGCGCGAGCCGATCCCCAGGATCCTGTCCGAGCTGTTCTCGGAGCGCTTCGGCGTCGTCGTCTCCGTCGAGGACCTGGGGCTGCGCACCGCGCGCCAGTCCCCCTCCGCGACCGGCGTCGACCTTCCCTGGACGGGCCCGCAGACCGTGGCCCTGCTCAGCGAGTTCTCGCGCAGCGACCTGATGCTGGCGCGGCGCGGCTTCCTCGGGAGCTCGCTGGTCCTGTCTGCGGGCCCGGCCCTCATCGAGCCCATGCAGCGCTGGCTCGTCCCCTCACCTGCGGCCCCGCGCTCCGAGCCCGACCCCGGTTCCGGGCGCGCCCGCGGCCGGCTGTCCAAGCCCGAGCTGGACCTGCTGGAGTCCACGACGGTGATGTTCCGGCAGTGGGACGCCCAGTGCGGCGGCGGCCTGCGCCGCAAGGCGGTCGTCGGCCAGTTGCACGAGGTGACCGATCTGCTCCAGGAGCCCCAGCCGGAAAGCACCACCCGGCGGCTGTTCAAGGTCGCTGCCGAACTCGCCGAGCTGGCCGGCTGGATGTCGTACGACATCGGGCTCCAGCCGACCGCGCAGAAGTACTTCGTCCTCGCGCTGCACGCCGCCAAGGAGGCCGGTGACCGGCCCCTCGGCTCGTACGTGCTGTCCAGCATGAGCCGCCAGATGATCCACCTCGGCCGGCCCGACGACGCGCTGGAGCTGATCCACCTCGCGCAGTACGGCAGCCGGGACTGCGCGAGCCCGCGCACCCAGTCGATGCTGTATGCGATGGAGGCCCGCGCCTACGCCAACATGGGGCAGCCCGGCAAGTGCAAGCGGGCGGTGCGGATGGCCGAGGACACCTTCTCCGAGGCCGACGAGTGGGATGAGCCGGATCCCGACTGGATCCGCTTCTTCTCGGAGGCCGAGCTGTACGGCGAGAACTCCCACTCCTACCGCGACCTGGCCTACGTCGCCGGCCGCAGCCCCACGTACGCCTCGCTGGCCGAGCCCCTGATGAACCGGGCCGTGGAGCTCTTCGCCGAGGACGGCGAGCACCAGCGGTCGTACGCACTGAACCTCATCGGCATGGCCACGGTGCACCTCCTCCAGCGCGAGCCCGAGCAGAGCACGGTCTTCGCCACCGAGGCCATGCGGGTCGCCAAGAAGGTCCGTTCCGAGCGCGTCAACACCCGTATCCGAAAGACGGTGGACACCGCAGCCCGCGACTTCGGCGACCTGGGTGAGGTCGTCGACCTCACCGAGCTGCTCGCCGCCGAGCTGCCCGAGACCGCCGAGGCGGTCTGAGAAGCCGCACCACCCCCGGAACCCCGGCCGCGGCCGGCCCTCCCGAACTGCCCGACTCGGCTCCCCCATGCCAGGTCATCGGAAGGCCGACCGCGGCCGGTCTGTGTTCCCCCCGTCTGCCTGAAACCGAAGGTTGCGCCACGATAACGATCGGCGCGACCGCAATCCGGCAGTTCATCGAGGCGTAACACAGCAGGCGCCTTCGTCACGGCCGCGAAACAACGAGGGGCTTCCACCGAAACCGCGCTGCGTCAATCTCGTGGCGCATAACCGGCCCACCCCTCATTCCGCTCGAGGCTTCGCCCGCACGGGGCCGTACCAATGACGAGGAGACGCCGATGGCACCAGCCATCACCCTTGCCGCAGAAGCTCCCAAGCTGTCTGCCGCGAACACAGGGTTCATGCTCATCTGTTCCGCCCTGGTGATGCTCATGACACCGGGTCTGGCCTTCTTCTACGGAGGCATGGTCCGCGTCAAGAGCACCCTGAACATGCTGATGATGAGCTTCATCAGCCTCGGGATCGTCACCATCCTGTGGGTGCTGTACGGCTTCTCCATGGCGTTCGGCACCGACTCCGGCAGCCTCATCGGCTGGAACTCCGACTGGGTCGGCCTCGGCAACATCGGCCTGACGGAGCTGTGGCCCGGCTACACGATCCCGGTGTTCGTGTTCCTGGTCTTCCAGCTGATGTTCGCGATCATCACGCCCGCCCTGATCAGCGGCGCCCTCGCGGACCGCGTGAAGTTCAGCGCCTGGGCGCTGTTCATCGCCCTGTGGGCCACGGTCGTCTACTTCCCGGTCGCGCACTGGGTCTGGGGCGCCGGCGGCTGGGCCTTCGAGCTGGGCGTCATCGACTTCGCCGGTGGTACGGCGGTGCACATCAACGCCGGTGCCGCGGCGCTCGGCGTGATCCTCGTCATCGGCAAGCGCGTCGGCTTCAAGAAGGACCCGATGCGCCCGCACAGCCTGCCGCTGGTCATGCTCGGCGCCGGTCTGCTGTGGTTCGGCTGGTTCGGCTTCAACGCCGGCTCCTGGCTCGGCAACGACGACGGCGTCGGCGCGCTGATGTTCGTCAACACGCAGGTCGCCACCGCCGCCGCCATGCTGGCCTGGCTCATCTACGAGAAGATCCGCCACGGCGCGTTCACCACGCTGGGCGCCGCCTCCGGCGCGGTCGCGGGTCTGGTCGCCATCACCCCCGCGGGTGGTGCGGTCACCCCGATGGGCGCGATCGCCGTCGGCGCCATCGCCGGTGTGCTGTGCGCCATGGCCGTCGGCCTGAAGTACAAGTTCGGTTACGACGACTCCCTCGACGTCGTCGGCGTCCACCTGGTCGGCGGTGTCCTCGGCTCCCTGCTGATCGGCCTCTTCGCCAGCGGCAAGGGCCAGTCCACCGTCGAGGGCCTCTTCTACGGCGGCGGCCTGACCCAGTTCTGGAAGCAGTGCGCCGGTGTCTTCGCGGTGCTCGCCTACTCCCTGATCGTCTCCGCGATCCTCGCCTTCATCCTCGACAAGACCATGGGCATGAGGGTCCCCGAGGACGACGAGGTCGCCGGCATCGACCAGGCCGAGCACGCCGAGACCGCATACGACTTCAGCGGTGCCGGGGGCGGTGCCGCCAAGACGGCCGTGGCCCCGGTCGCCGCAGCCGCGAGCAAGAAGGTGGACGCATGAAGCTCATCACCGCCGTCGTGAAGCCGCACCGGCTCGACGAGATCAAGGAGGCCCTGCAGGCCTTCGGAGTACACGGCCTGACGGTCACCGAGGCCAGCGGCTACGGTCGTCAGAGGGGCCACACCGAGGTCTACCGCGGTGCCGAGTACACCGTCGACCTGGTGCCCAAGATCCGCATCGAGGTCCTGGTCGAGGACGACGACGCCGAGCAGCTGATCGACGTGGTGGTCAAGGCGGCCCGCACCGGCAAGATCGGCGACGGCAAGGTCTGGTCCATCCCGGTCGAGACGGCCGTACGGGTCAGGACCGGTGAGCGCGGACCCGACGCGCTCTGAAGGTCCTTTAGACAGGCGAACGGAACAGGAGCCACTGGGTGACGGGTACGGACGTGCAGAAAGAAGCAGAGGACTCGGGACCCAGCGGCTACGCGGCGGCCCGGCTGCGTCTCCTCACCGAGGAGGCGCGGTCCGGGCCGCCGCGCCGTGCTGCCCTGGCCGAGCTGACGGACGACTGGCTGACCGGCCTGTTCAGCGCGGGCGCCGAGGGGCTGCGCGGGGTCTCCCTGGTGGCCGTCGGCGGTTACGGACGCGGTGAGCTGTCCCCGCGCAGCGACCTCGACCTGCTCCTGCTGCACGACGGCAGCGACACCAAGGCGGTCGCCACCCTCGCCGACCGGCTCTGGTACCCCGTCTGGGACCTCGGCCTGGACCTCGACCACTCGGTCCGCACACCCGCCGAGGCCCGCAAGACCGCCGGTGAGGACCTCAAGGTGCAGCTCGGCCTGCTGGACGCCCGGCACCTCGCCGGCGACCTCGGCCTCACCGCCGCACTGCGCACGGCCGTCCTGGCCGACTGGCGCAACCAGGCACCCAAACGCCTCCCCGAACTCCAGGAGCTGTGCGCCGAGCGCGCCGAGCGCCAGGGCGAGTTGCAGTACCTGCTGGAGCCCGACCTGAAGGAGGCCCGCGGCGGGCTGCGGGACGCCACCGCCCTGCGCGCCGTCGCCGCCTCCTGGCTCGCCGACGCCCCGCGCGAGGGCCTCGCCGACGCCCGGCGCCGGCTCCTCGACGTCCGCGACGCCCTGCACCTGGCCACCGGGCGCGCCACCGACCGGCTCGCCCTCCAGGAACAGGACCAGGTGGCCGCCGAACTCGGCCTGCTCGACGCGGACACGCTGCTGCGGCAGGTGTACGAGGCGGCCCGGGTCGTCTCGTACGCCAGTGACGTCACCTGGCGCGAGGTGGGACGCGTACTGCGGTCGCGCGCCGTGCGGCCCCGGCTGCGCGCCATGCTGGGCGGCGGCGGGAAACCGGCCACCGAGCGGTCTCCGCTGGCCGAGGGCGTGGTCGAGCAGGACGGCGAGGTGGTGCTTGCCCGCGCCGCGCGTCCCGAGCGCGACCCGGTGCTGCCGCTGCGCGCCGCGGCCGCCGCCGCGCAGGCCGGACTCCCGCTCTCCCTGCACGCCGTACGGCGTCTGGCCGCCACCGTGCGCCCGGTTCCCACGCCCTGGCCCGCCGAGGCACGCGAACAGCTCGTCACCCTGCTCGGCTCCGGCCGCCCCACCATCGAGGTCTGGGAGGCGCTGGAGGCCGAGGGGCTGATCACCCGGCTGCTGCCCGACTGGGAGCGGGTCCGCTGCCGCCCGCAGCGCAACGCCGTGCACCTGTGGACCGTCGACCGGCACCTGATCGAGACCGCGGTGCGCGCCTCCGAGTTCACCCGCCGGGTCAGCCGCCCCGACCTGCTGCTGGTCGCCGCGCTGCTGCACGACATCGGCAAGGGTTGGCCCGGGGACCACTCGGTCGCCGGCGAGATCATCGCCAAGGACGTGGCCGCCCGCATCGGCTTCGACCACCACGACGTGACCGTCATCGCCACCCTCGTACGGCACCACCTGCTCCTCGTCGAGACCGCCACCCGGCGCGACCTGGAGGACCCTGCGACCGTGCGCTCCGTCGCCGAGGCCGTCGGCTCCCAGGGCACCCTGGAGCTGCTGCACGCCCTCACCGAGGCCGACGCCCTCGCGACCGGCCCGGCCGCCTGGTCCTCCTGGCGCGGCTCGCTCGTCGCCGACCTGGTCAAGCGGGTCGCGGCGGTGCTCGCCGGGGACGCCCCGGACGACCCCGAGGAGGCAGCGCCGACCGCCGAGCAGGAGCGGCTCGCCCTCGAGGCGGCAGCGACGGGCAGCCCCGTGCTCTCGCTGCGGGCCCAGACCGAGCCGCCCGCCGGGCAGGAGCCGTCCGGCGAGCCCGAGCCGCTCGGCGTGGAGCTGCTCATCGCCGTCCCCGACCAGCCCCGGGTACTGCCCGCGGTGGCCGGAGTCCTCGCCATGCACCGGCTGACCGTACGCACCGCCGAGCTGCGCTCCCTGCACCTCCCGGACGGCGTCGACGGCTCCGTCCTGCTGCTGGACTGGCGGGTCGCCGCCGAGTACGGCTCCCTGCCGCAGGCCGCCCGCCTGCGCTCGGACCTCGTCCGTGCCCTGGACGGCTCCCTGGACATCGCCGGCCGCCTCGCCGAACGGGACGCGGCCTATCCGCGCCGCCGGGGCGTGGTCGCCCCCGCGGCCCGGGTGTCGGTCCACCCGGCCGCCTCCCGGCTGGCCACGGTCATCGAGGTCCGCTCCCAGGACGCGCCCGGCCTGCTGTTCCGCATCGGCCGTGCCCTGGAGGACGCGAGCGTACGGGTGCGCAGCGCGCATGTCTCGACGCTCGGCGCCAACGCCGTCGACGCCTTCTACGTGACCGGCCAGGAGGGCGCGCCCCTGCCCGGGGACGAGGCGGCGGCGGTGGCACGGAAGCTGGAGGAGACACTGCGTGGGTGAGGCCGACCCGGCGACTTGTCACGCCGGGATACCCTGGAGGGCGATTCCCTGTAGCCACCAACCCTGAGGACCGCGAGCGCCGTGTTCGATACTCTTTCCGATCGCCTCTCAGCGACCTTCAAGAACCTGCGCGGCAAGGGACGGCTCTCCGAGGCGGACATCGACGCCACGGCGCGCGAGATCCGGATCGCGCTCCTCGAGGCGGACGTGGCGCTTCCCGTCGTCCGGACGTTCATCAAGAACGTCAAGGAGCGCGCCCTCGGTGCCGAGGTCAGCAAGGCGCTGAACCCCGCCCAGCAGGTCCTCAAGATCGTCAACGACGAGCTGGTCACCATCCTCGGCGGCGAGACCCGGCGTCTGCGCTTCGCCAAGCAGCCGCCCACCGTGATCATGCTGGCGGGTCTGCAGGGTGCCGGTAAGACCACCCTCGCGGGCAAGCTCGGCCACTGGCTGAAGGAGCAGGGCCACTCGCCGCTGCTGGTCGCCTGCGACCTCCAGCGCCCCAACGCCGTCAACCAGCTCAGCGTCGTCGCCGAGCGTGCCGGTGTCGCGGTCTACGCCCCCGAGCCGGGCAACGGCGTCGGTGACCCGGTCAAGGTCGCCAAGGACTCCATCGAGCACGCCAAGTCCAAGGTCCACGACATCGTGATCGTGGACACCGCCGGCCGCCTCGGCATCGACCAGGAGATGATGCAGCAGGCCGCGGACATCCGCGACGCCGTCTCCCCGGACGAGATCCTGTTCGTCGTCGACGCGATGATCGGCCAGGACGCCGTCAACACCGCCGAGGCCTTCCGCGACGGCGTCGGCTTCGACGGCGTGGTGCTCTCCAAGCTCGACGGCGACGCCCGCGGTGGTGCCGCGCTGTCCATCCGGCAGATCACCGGCAAGCCGATCATGTTCGCGTCGAACGGCGAGAAGCTCGACGACTTCGACGCCTTCCACCCTGACCGGATGGCTTCCCGCATCCTCGACATGGGTGACCTGCTCACCCTGATCGAGCAGGCGGAGAAGACGTTCAGCCAGGAAGAGGCCGAGAAGATGGCCTCCAAGCTGGCGTCCAAGAAGGGCCAGGACTTCACCCTGGACGACTTCCTGGCCCAGATGGAGCAGGTCCGCAAGATGGGCTCCATCTCCAAGCTGCTCGGCATGCTGCCGGGCATGGGCCAGATGAAGGACCAGATCAACAACCTGGACGAGCGGGACGTCGACCGCACGGCCGCCATCATCAAGTCGATGACCCCGGCCGAGCGCCAGGAGCCGACGCTCATCAACGGCTCCCGCCGCGCCCGGATCGCCAAGGGCTCCGGTGTCGACGTCAGCGCGGTCAAGAACCTGGTCGAGCGGTTCTTCGAGGCCCGCAAGATGATGTCCCGCATGGCCCAGGGCGGCGGCATGCCCGGGATGCCGGGGATGCCGGGGATGGGTGGTGGCCCCGGCCGGACGAAGAAGAAGCAGAAGCAGGCCAAGGGCAAGCAGCGCTCCGGCAACCCGATGAAGCGCAAGCAGCAGGAGCAGGAGGAGGCCGCCCGCCGGGCCGCCGCGGCCGAGGGCGGCGGCGCCTTCGGGCTGCCGCAGCAGGGCGGCAAGGACTTCGAACTCCCCGACGAGTTCAAGAAGTTCATGGGCTGACGGCCGTCCGGACCGCGGTGAGGGCGCCCCCCTTGTCTGGAGGGGGGCGCCCTCAGTGGTGTGCAGGCGGCTCGCAGGTCAGCCGTTCGGGAACTTCCAGATGTACGGCTCGCCGTCCTCCTCGGCCCAGTGGACCTCGACGCTCTTGGCGTTCGCCGGGATCACGTACGTCTCGCAGAAGACATGGCTCTCGCCCTGCTTCCAGCTCTCGACGTCGTAGGGGTCCTCGCAGCCCGCGGCGTCCTCGGACGCGCCGATGAGGACGGTGCCGCGCTGTCCGTCGGCGAAGACCGTGGTGCCGTCGTGCACGTCGGAACCCTCGGTGAGGGCGGGTCCGCTCTTGTGCGTGTACTTCAGGTGCGCGACGGCCAGCACCTTGCCCTTGACCTTGTCCGGCTCGGAGACGACCTTCGCCGCCTCCGCCTCGGTGCCTACGTCGACCTTCTGTGCCAGAACCTCGTAGGTGACCTCGCCCGGGTCCTCCGCGACCTTGCCCGTGGCGCTCTCGCCGGCCCCCATCTCACCGCCGGAAACCGGCTCCGGCGAAGGGAAGACCTTGGCCTTCTCGGTGGCCGGGCTCTTCGCGTCGGCGTTGTCGTCGCCGCCACCGCAGGCGGTGAGCGTCAGAGCGAGGACGGCGACGGGCGCGACGAGACGCAGCGCGGTCTGGTGGTGCGGCACAACAGCTCCTGTATGCAGATGTGTAGGTTCCCCGAGCGGTGGATCACGTTAAGCGTTCTTGATCCACTTGGGGAAACCAAAAGCACCCCATGGTGCTTTCTTCACACCATTCACACCCGCATCGAAAGACGCTTTGGTCAGGGCGTCCGGGCGATCAGGTACCGGAACACGTTCGGCATCCACACCGTCCCGTCCTGGCGCTGGTGCGGATGCAGGGCCTCGGTCAGCTCCTTGTCCACCTGCACCTGGTCCGTCGCCGTCATCGCCGCGTCGAACAGGCCCGTCGACTTCAGGCCGCGCACCGCGCTGTCCACGTCGGCGTAGCCGAAGGGGCACGCCACCCGCCCCGAGCCGTCCGGCTTGAGCCCGGCCCGCTGGGCGACGTCCTCCAGGTCGTCGCGGCAGGCCGGACGCCAGCTGCCCGACTGGCGCAGAGGCTCCGCCAGCTTCGTGGCCACCCGCATCACGGACGCCGTGGCACACCGCTCCGGCGGGCCCCAGCCGGCCAGCACCACGGCCGCACCGCGCTGGGCGAGCGGCGTCGCCTCCGCGAGCAGCCCGCCCAGCCCCTCCGAGTCGCCCGCCAGGCACCCGATCGGCTCGAAGGCGGTCACCAGGGTGTGCCCAGGAGCGCCCGGCACCGCGGTGTCCCGGGGCGAGCCGTCGACCAGCCGGGTGTCTGGACGCGTACGCGTGCCCGGCGTCCGGGACAGCAGCCGCTCCCGCGCCAGGGCCATTCTTTCGGGGGAAGCGTCGACACCGGTGACCGCCGCTCCCCGGGCGGCGGCCATCAGCAGGGAGAGCCCGGAACCGCAGCCGAGGCCGAGCAGCCGCGTGGCGGGACCCACTTCCAGTCGCTCGTAGACGGCCTCGTAGAGCGGTACGAGCATCCGCTCCTGGATCTCGGACCAGTCACGCGCGCGTGCACGCAGGTCCACGCGGGGTACGGCCCCCGCGTGAGGCAGGTGCTGCCGCACGAGCGTAGGTGTCATAAGTAAGCGCCCCAATCCGCCGAGAGTTGCCTCTTGCCCGATTCCATGGCCCCCGTGACAGTGCGCTCGCACTACCCCCGTATGCCAGGAAACTCCCCCCTCGACCTGTCGTCCAGTGGAATGCGGCAGGGCTTATGAGTTGTCATGTGCCTATGGCGAGATTTCACATTCCGGCAACCTGGGCCCGTACCATCCCGCCATGGCCAAGGCACCCGTTCTCACCCCCCGGGCGGACGATTTCCCGCGCTGGTACCAGGACTTGATCACCAAGGCGGAGCTCGCCGACAACGGTCCGGTGCGCGGCACCATGGTCATCCGACCGTACGGATACGGGCTGTGGGAGCGGATGCAGGCGGAGATGGACGCCCGCATCAAGGAGACGGGCACCCAGAACGCGTACTTCCCGCTACTGATCCCCGAGTCGTACCTCGCCCGGGAGGCCGACCACGTGGAGGGCTTCGCGCCCGAGCTGGCCGTGGTCACCCACGGCGGCGGCAAGGAACTCGAAGAGCCCGCCGTGGTCCGCCCCACCTCCGAGATGATCATCAACGAGTACTTCGCGAAGTGGGTGCAGAGCTACCGCGATCTGCCGCTGCTCATCAACCAGTGGGCGAACGTCGTGCGCTGGGAGCTGCGGCCCCGCCTGTTCCTGCGGACGTCCGAGTTCCTCTGGCAGGAGGGCCACACCGCGCACGCCACGTACGAGGAGGCACGCGATTTCGCCGCGCACATTCACCGGCGGGTCTACGAGGACTTCATGCTGAACGTCCTCGCGATGGACGTCGTCCCCGGCCGCAAGACCGTCAAGGAGCGGTTCGCAGGCGCTGTCAACACCCTCACGCTCGAAGGCATGATGGGCGACGGCAAGGCCCTCCAGATGGCCACGAGCCACGAACTGGGCCAGAACTTCGCGAAGGCCTTCAACACCCGGTACCTGTCCAGGGACAGCCGGCAGGAGCTGGTCTGGCAGACCTCCTGGGGTTCCACCACCCGCATGATCGGCGCCCTGGTGATGATGCACGGCGACGACAACGGCCTGCGCGTCCCGCCCCGGCTGGCGCAGATCCAGGCCGTGGTGCTCGCCATCAAGGGCGAGGAGCCGGTTCTGGCCGAAGTCCGTGAGCTCGGCGGCCGGCTCAAGGCGGCCGGTGTCCGTGTCCACGTCGACGACCGCACCGACATCCCCTTCGGCCGCCGCGCCGTCGACTGGGAGCTCAAGGGCGTGCCGGTCCGGATCGAGATCGGCCCGCGCGACTTGGAGAACGGCACCGCGATGCTGGCCCGGCGCATCCCCGGAGGCAAGGAGCCGGTCCCCCTGGACGCCCTGGCCGAACTGCTCCCCGAGGTCCTCGAAGAGGACCAGGCGCTGCTGCTGAAGCAGTCCCGCGAGCGCCGCGAGTCCCGTACGAGCGAGGTCTCGACCCTCGCGGAGGCCGTCGAGGCCGCCACGGCCGGCGGCTGGGCGCGCATCCCGTGGGCCGTGCTCGGCGAGGAGGGCGAGGCCGAGCTGGCCGATCACGCCGTCACCGTACGGTGTCTGGTCGCCGAGGACGGGTCGGTGCCGGACGACGGTGACGCACCCGGTAACGTCGCGGTCGTCGCACGCGCTTACTGAGTCAGGGCACGCGCTCACCGGGTGCGACGCAAGGCGGCCGAAACGCCTCTTGCGTTCTCATGACCCCCTGCTTCCCCGGCGCGCGGACTTCGTCTGCGCGCCGCTCGGGGGCCCGAAGAGTCTCGTTTGAGGGCGGTGGCGGGAGACGGGTGGGCGTACGCGGGACTACGCACCACCTTGTGGTGAGCTGTGAGGCTTCTCCACAGATCAGCGCACCCGCCCTCGTCGGGACGCATCAGAGGCAACTGACGGGTACGTGCAAATTATTTGGGATGGCCCGGAATCGGAACACTGGGGCACCCCGGCTCGTTGTCATTACGTGAGCACGACACAGACACCACCTGTTCTCGCCGCAGAGCTGGCACAGGCGTGGGCCGACATTCAGCGGTACCACCCCGAGCTGCCCGACCTTGCCGCGCCAGAGTCCCTGATCGGGGAGTCGTCGTCCGCGTGCGGTCACGAGCTCTCCTTCGAGCGGCTGCTCCATGAGGCAGTCCATGGCATCGCCGCCGCGCGCGGCGTCCGCGACACCTCCCGCGCCGGCCGCTACCACAACCGCAGATTCCTCGCGATCGCCGAGGAGCTGGGCCTGGACCACCCCGAGGAACCGCACCCCAGCAGCGGCTTCTCCCTGGTCACGCTCACCCCCGAGGCGAAGCGCCGCTACCGGCCGACGATGGAGCGTCTCCAGCGGGCCTTGAAGGCCCACACCGCAGCGACCTCCTCCGACACCCCCCGCACCTTCCGGGGCCCGGCCGCCCGGCACGGCTCTTCCGGCGGCGGCGTCCGCGTCAAGGCGGTCTGCGACTGCGGCCGCAACGTCCGGGTCGTCCCGTCGGTCCTCGCCCAAGCGCCGATCGTCTGCGGCGGCTGCGGCAAGCCGTTCCGGATCCCGGACGTCGTGGAAGCGGTAGCGAGCTGACGCCCTTCACCGGCATCTCGTGGCTGCCGGTCTCAAGGCGCATGGCTCGGCCGGTGCGCACCCGACGTGTCCCACCTCCACGCCGGGTGCGCCGTCGGCATGCCCGGTCGCTCCGACCCGGGCCCCGGGCCGGAGCGACCCATGGGGTGTGGCACAATGGCTAGCTGTACTCGACAGCCGCATAGGAACCCTCTCGCCTCCGGCTGACGCGTCCATCGGGCACTCGGGTACCGCAACCCCACGCGGCATTCCCGCCGTGCCCAACCACGTCAAAACCAGGAGAACCCACTCCCGTGGCAGTCAAGATCAAGCTGAAGCGTCTGGGCAAGATCCGTTCGCCTCACTACCGCATCGTCGTCGCCGACTCCCGTACCCGCCGTGACGGCCGGGCCATCGAGGAGATCGGCAAGTACCACCCGACGTACCACCCGTCGGTGATCGAGGTCGACGCCGAGCGTGTGGCGTACTGGCTCGGTGTCGGCGCGCAGCCGACCGAGCCCGTGATGGCCATCCTCAAGAAGACCGGCGACTGGCAGAAGTACAAGGGCGAGCCCGCCCCGGCTCCGCTGCTGACGCAGCCCGAGAAGGCCGCGCGCCCGTCGTTCGAGGCCATCGGCGGTGACGACGAGGGTAAGGGTGAGGCGATCACCCAGAAGAAGAAGGCTGAGAAGAAGGACGAGGCCGCCGCTGAGTCCGCTTCGACCGAGGCCTGAGCATGCTCGAGGAGGCTCTCGAGCACCTCGTGAAGGGCATCGTCGACAACCCTGACGATGTGCAGGTCGCCTCGCGTGACCTGCGTCGCGGTCGCGTGCTCGAGGTCCGGGTCCACCCGGACGACCTCGGCAAGGTGATCGGCCGCAACGGCCGCACCGCACGCGCCCTGCGCACCGTCGTGGGCGCCATCGGCGGTCGCGGCGTCCGCGTCGATCTCGTCGACGTGGACCACGTCCGCTGACGCCAATCGCGCAACCGGCTCGGGCCGGGGAGGGCCACAGGGCCGTCCCCGGCCCGCAGTCGTATGACAGGAGAATGGACACGTGCAGCTGGTAGTCGCACGGATCGGCCGTGCCCATGGCATCAAGGGTGAGGTCACCGTCGAGGTGCGGACCGACGAGCCGGAGCTGAGGCTCGGCCCCGGTGCCGTACTCACCACCGATCCCGCCGCCGCGGGACCGCTCACCATCGAGACGGGCCGCGTCCACAGCGGCCGCCTCCTGCTGCGCTTCGAGGGCGTCAGCGACCGCACCGGCGCCGAGGCCCTGCGCAACACCCTCCTGATCGCCGACATCGACCCCGAGGAACTGCCCGAGGGCGAGGACGAGTACTACGACCACCAGCTCATCGACCTCGACGTGGTCACCGCGGACGGCACCGAGGTCGGCCGCATCACGGAGATCTCGCACCTACCCTCGCAGGACCTGTTCATCGTGGCGCGCCCCGACGGCAGTGAGGTGCTGATCCCCTTCGTCGAGGAGATCGTCGCCGAGATCGACCTCGAGGAGCAGAAGGCCGTCATCACCCCGCCGCCGGGCCTGATCGACGACCGCGCCGAGATCGCCTCCAGCCGGGAAGACGCCTCCGGCCGGGAAGAGTCGTAATGCGCCTCGACGTCGTCACGATCTTTCCCGAGTACCTGGAACCGCTGAACGTCTCGCTGGTCGGCAAGGCACGCGCGCGTGGACAGCTCGACGTGCACGTCCACGATCTTCGTTCCTGGACCTACGACCGCCACAACACCGTCGACGACACCCCCTACGGCGGCGGCCCCGGCATGGTCATGAAGACCGAGCCGTGGGGGGACGCACTGGACTCCGTCCTGGCCGACGGTTACGAGACGGGCTCCCGGGCGCCCGCCCTCATCGTGCCCACCCCCAGCGGCCGCCCCTTCACCCAGGAACTCGCCGTCCACCTCTCCGAGCGCCCCTGGCTGATCTTCACGCCGGCCCGCTACGAGGGCATCGACCGCCGCGTCGTCGACGAGTACGCGACACGGATGCCGGTCTACGAGGTGTCCATCGGCGACTATGTCCTGGCCGGCGGCGAGGCGGCCGTCCTCGTCGTCACCGAGGCCGTGGCTCGGCTGCTGCCCGGGGTCCTGGGCAACGCCGAGTCCCACCGGGACGACTCCTTCGCGCCCGGCGCCATGGCAAACCTGCTGGAGGGGCCCGTCTACACCAAGCCGCCCGAGTGGCGCGGCCGGGACATCCCCGACGTACTGCTCAGCGGCCACCACGGGAAGATCGCCCGCTGGCGCCGCGACCAGGCCCTGAAGCGCACCACCGCCCACCGGCCCGACCTCATCGAGCGGTGCGACCCCAAGGCCTTCGACAAGAAGGACCGCGAGATGCTATCCATCCTGGGCTGGGCACCCGACCCGGCGGGGGAGCCGTACGACCGATTTTGGCGCAGGACCGACGGCGTGGAAGAATAGCCAGCTGTTGTGCGTCCGTCCGGCGTGCGCCCCTGCCACAGGGGGAGACGACGTCCGCCCCGACCCGCGCAACCCTCACTCCGAAACACCTAGTTTCCGTTGATGACCTGTGGCATCAGCGAGGAAAGCAGACGAAATGTCTCACCTGCTCGACACCGTCGACACCGCGTCGCTGCGTAGCGACGTCCCCGCCTTCCGCCCGGGCGACACGGTCAACGTGCACGTCCGCGTCATCGAGGGCAACCGCTCCCGTGTGCAGCAGTTCAAGGGCGTCGTGATCCGCCGCCAGGGCTCCGGCGTGCGCGAGACCTTCACGGTTCGCAAGGTCTCCTTCTCCGTCGGCGTCGAGCGCACCTTCCCGGTGCACACCCCGATCGTGGAGAAGATCGAGCTCGTCACCAAGGGTGACGTCCGCCGCGCCAAGCTGTACTACCTGCGCGAGCTGCGCGGCAAGGCCGCGAAGATCAAGGAGAAGCGCGAGAACTGAGCGCTCTCCGGGGTTCGCGTCGGGGCCGGATAGCATCTGGCTCCGATGGACACCGAAGCACAGCACACGGAGCGCGACCGCTCCTCCCGCCCTTCCGATTCCGAGGAAACAACCTCGGACTCCGCAGGGCCGGAGGGCCGGTCGCGTTTCGTGTTGGTGTCGCGTGTCACCGACTGGGTCCCGGGCGGCCGGATCACTCTCACCCTGCTGGTCTGCCTGTTGTTCCTGCTGTCGCTCAGTACGTTCGTGCTGCGGCCGTTCCAGATCCCCAGCGGATCCATGGAGCAGGGATTGAGGGTCGGGGACCGGGTTCTCGTAAATAAGTTGGCATACCGTTTCGGTGCCGCGCCGCAGCGGGGAGACATCGTCGTGTTCGACGGGACCGGGTACTTCGGGCACGCGGACTACATCAAACGCGTTGTGGGCGTGGGGGGAGACCACGTGGTCTGCTGCGACAGGGAGGGGAGGATCCGGGTGAACGGCCGGCCGGTCGACGAGTCGGGCTTCCTGTACCCGGGCGACAGCCCGTCCACGGTGGCCTTCGACGTCGTCGTGCCCGGCGGCACCCTGTTCGTCCTCGGCGACCACCGCAGCGACTCCAGCGACTCCCGCGACCACCTCGGCTCGCCGGGTGGCGGCATGATCCCCGTCGGCGACGTGATCGGCCGCGCCGACTGGATCATCTGGCCCTTCGGCCACGCCACCCGGCTGCACCGCCCGGACGCCTACGCGCGTGTGCCAGCCGCCGGAAGGGCGGGCGCCCATGGGTAACCGCGGCAAACCGCGCGGCGTCCCTGCGGGCCCCGCGGAGAACCTGCTGCCCACCGGCGCCCGGCGCGCCGCCGGCCCGTCCGGGGGCCGTACGCGGGCCGAGCGCCGCAAACTCCAGCGCAAGGTCAAGCGGCGCCGCAGGCGCGGTGCCGTCAAGGAGATACCGCTCCTCGTGGGCGTCGCCGTCCTGATAGCGCTCGTGCTGAAGACGTTCCTCGTCCAGGCCTTCGTCATCCCGTCCGGCTCCATGGAACAGACGATCCAGATCGGCGACCGCGTCCTGGTCGACAAACTCACCCCGTGGTTCGGCTCCAAGCCGCAGCGCGGGGACGTCGTCGTCTTCAAGGATCCCGGCGGCTGGCTCAAGGACGAGCAGCCCACCACGCAGAAGGACGACCCCGTCGTCATCAAGCAGGTCAAGGAAGGGCTCACCTTCATCGGCCTGCTGCCCTCCGAGAACGAGAAGGACCTCATTAAGCGGGTCGTCGGCGTCGGCGGCGACCGCGTCCAGTGCTGCGACACGCAGGGGCGCGTGACCGTCAACGGCGTCCCGCTGAACGAGGACTACCTGTACCCCGGAATCGCCCCGTCCGACACGCCGTTCGACATCACGGTCCCCCAGGGGCGGCTGTGGGTGATGGGCGACCACCGGAACAACTCCGCGGACTCCCGCGCCCACCAGGACACCGACTACGGGGGCACGGTCTCCGAAGGCGAGGTGGTGGGCCGCGCCATGGTCATCGCCTGGCCCTTCGGACACTGGAACATGCTGGAGGAACCGAATACGTACGCCTCCGTGTCCGACTCGGCCACCGGGTCGACCGCTGCTCCCGAACTGTCGCATAGGGTTGCCCCCTACGATTCGAACGGAACGATCCAGCTCCCGACCCCTGCGGAACTCCCGCTCGTTATGGGAGTGGTGGGCCTGCGTCGTGTGTGGGGCAGGCGGCGGCACAGAGTGAGGAGTTGGCGTGGGGGATGTGGCGGTTGGCGCACGGTCCGGACACGACGGCGAGGAGCATCGCGGACGCCCCGCGGAATCCGCCGTCCCGGCCGCGGACAGCGCCGTGACCTCCGGGAGTGACTCCGGGGCAGCCGAGGACGACAAGGTGACGGGCGAGCACACGACAGCCGAGGGCCAGGGGCCGGGCGGTACGGCCCGGACACCGAAGAAGCCGCGCTCCTTCTGGAAGGAGTTGCCCATCCTGATCGGTATCGCGCTGGTACTGGCGCTGCTGATCAAGACCTTCCTGGTGCAGGCGTTCTCCATCCCCTCCGACTCGATGCAGAACACCCTCCAGCAGGGTGACCGCGTCCTGGTCGACAAACTCACCCCCTGGTTCGGCTCCGAGCCCGAGCGCGGCGAGGTCGTCGTCTTCCACGACCCGGACAACTGGCTGGCCGGCGAGCCGACCGCGGATCCGAACGCCCTGCAGACCTTCCTCAGCTGGATCGGCCTCATGCCGTCCGCGGAGGAGAAGGACCTCATCAAGCGCGTCATCGGCGTCGGCGGCGACACGATCCAGTGCGTTGGCACCGGCCCGCTCACGGTCAACGGCAAGGCGCTGGACGAGCGGTCGTACGTCTACGCCGGTAACACGCCGTGCAGCGTCGACGACCAGGGCGGCAAGTTCAAGGTGAAGGTCCCCGAGGGCTACATCTGGGTCATGGGCGACCACCGGCAAAACTCGCGGGACTCCCGCTACAACCAGTCCGACAAGAACCACGGCATGGTCCCGGTGAAGGATGTCGTCGGCCGTGCCGTCGTCGTCGCCTGGCCGATCAACCGCTGGTCCACGCTGCCGGTGCCGGACACCTTCGACCAGTCCGGTCTGAACGCCCAGCCGAACGCGGCGGGTCTGCCGGTCGCACCGCAGGGGATCGCGCTCCTCGGTGTGGTGCCGGTGGTGCTCTGGCGCCGCAGGAAGCCGTGAACCCGGCCATGGGCTGACCCCGGCCGGTACCCCCGGGTAGGGTGCGGACCCATGGGTGGCGAGAGCATGACGCACACGGCCCCGCGCGGCGGTGGCCCCGGCACGGGCCCGGTGGGCAGCCGGACCGGACAGCGGTTGTCCGGGCTGGCCGTCGCACTGGGCCTTGTGCTGTTCCTGGGTGGTTTCGCCTGGGGAGCGGTGGTCTACCGGCCGTACACCGTCCCCACCAGTTCGATGACTCCGACGATCGACGCGGGCGACCGGATCCTGGCGCAGCGCGTCGACGGCGCCGAGGTGCGCCGCGGTGACGTGGTCGTCTTCAAGGACGCGACCTGGGCCAACGCGCCGATGGTCAAGCGCGTGGTCGCCGTCGGCGGCGACACGGTCTCCTGCTGCCAGGACGGCAAGCTGAAGGTCAACGGCAAGGAGATCGACGAAACGTACCTGCCCAAGGGCACACCGGCCGAGATGAGCAACTTCCCGACGGTGACCGTCCCCGAGGGCCGTCTCTTCCTGCTCGGCGACGAGCGAGGCAACTCCGTGGACTCAACGGCCCACCTGACCGACGCCGCCAGCGGCACGGTGGCGAGCTCTGCCGTGGACGCCCGCGTCGACGCCGTCGTCTGGCCCATGAAGGGAATGCTGGAGCGCCCCACCGGCTTCGAGGCGCTCAGCACCCTCTCCTCGCCCGGCCCGCTGCGGACGATCACCGTCCTCGTGATCGCCGGCGCCGTTCTCGTCCTGGGCGGAGGCGCCTACGGGCCCCTCGCCAAGCGGGCGGGCGCGGCCCGGGCCCGCCGGGCGAGCGCGGAGCCCACAGGTGTCCGCTGAGGCCGTGGGGGCGGGCCAGGACACCTACGAGGGCGGGCTGCGCAAGGTGGCCCGGGTCGTGCTGCTCGACCCGCAGGACCGCATCCTGATGCTGCACGGGCACGAGCCAGACGATCCGGCCGACGCCTGGTGGTTCACCCCCGGCGGGGGAGTGGAGGGTGACGAGACCCGTGAACAGGCCGCCCTGCGGGAACTCGCCGAGGAGACGGGCATCACCGAGGTCGAGCTCGGCCCCGTGCTGTGGCGGCGGAGGTGCTCCTTCCCGTTCGCGGGCCGCCGCTGGGACCAGGACGAGTGGTACTACCTGGCTCGTACGGAGCGCACGGCGGTGGCCGCCACCGGGCTGACCGAGCTGGAACGGCGCAGTGTCGCCGGAGCGCGCTGGTGGACGTGTCCGGAACTGGGCCGGGCACATGAGACGGTGTATCCGACCAGACTCGCCGGGCTGCTGCGCACGCTGCTCGACGAAGGTCCCCCGGCCAGGCCTGTGATCCTTGACCCGGAAATCGTCTAGGGGCTCACGGGACTGGCGCACAATGGGGGGATCGCACGGCTGAAGGGGAACATGCCATGAGCGCCGAGGACCTCGAGAAGTACGAGACCGAGATGGAGCTGAAGCTCTACCGGGAGTACCGCGATGTCGTCGGTCTGTTCAAATACGTGATCGAGACCGAGCGGCGCTTCTACCTGACCAATGACTACGAGATGCAGGTGCACTCGGTCCAGGGTGAGGTGTTTTTCGAGGTGTCCATGGCGGATGCCTGGGTGTGGGACATGTATCGGCCGGCACGGTTCGTGAAGCAGGTCCGGGTCCTCACGTTCAAGGACGTGAACATCGAGGAGCTGAACAAGAGCGACCTGGAGCTGCCGAGCGGGTGACGCCCGCTCGATCACCCGGGAGGGTGACGAGGTTGTCCACAGTCGCTGAGCTGTCCACCAAGATCCACTTCACGGTGGTGGGTGCGTGATCGTTGGCGCCGGAGGTGGTGCCGACATGACCGCACATCTGGCACGCAGTGCCATGGGTAAGTACGGGGAGAGCCTGGCCGCACGCCGGCTGGCCGAGGCCGGTCTGACGGTCCTGGAGCGCAACTGGCGCTCCGGCTGGACCGGCGAGATCGACATCGTGGCCAGGGACGGGGACGTCCTGGTCGTCTGCGAGGTGAAGACCCGCAGGGAGGGTCCCTTCGAGCATCCGATGGCGGCCGTGACCCCGCAGAAGGCGGAGCGGCTGCGGGATCTCGCCGAGCGGTGGATCCAGGCACACGGAGGCGCACCGCCCGGAGGGGTCCGCATCGACGTGGTCGGGGTGCTGCTGCCGGCCCGCGGCGCCGCCGTGGTCGAGCATGTGCGGGGGGTGGTCTGAATGGCATTCGCCCGTACGTGTTCGGTGGCGCTGGTGGGCGTCGAGGGCGTGGTCGTCGAGGTGCAGGCCGACCTCGAACCCGGCGTCGCGGCGTTCACGCTGGTGGGGCTGCCCGACAAGAGCCTCACGGAGAGCCGGGACCGGGTGCGCGCCGCGGTCGTCAACTCGGGCGCGGCCTGGCCCCAGAAGAAGCTCACGGTCGGCCTGAGTCCGGCCTCGGTACCGAAGTCCGGCAGCGGCTTCGACCTGGCCGTCGCCGCGGCCGTGCTGGGCGCGGCGGAGCGCGTCGACCCGCGGGTGCTCGCCGACATCGTGATGATCGGCGAACTCGGGCTGGACGGGCGGGTGCGGCCGGTGCGAGGGGTGCTGCCGGCGGTGCTGGCGGCGGCCGACGCGGGCTATGAGCAGGTGGTGGTGCCGGAGTGCGCCGCCGCCGAGGCGTCCCTCGTGCCCGGCGTGTCGGTGCTGGGCGTCCGCAGCCTGCGGCAGTTGATCGCCATTCTGGCCGACGAACCGGTGCCCGACGAGGAGCCGGACGAGCAGGGCCGCCCGGACCCCTTGCTGGCCGGGCTGCGCATGCCCGGGACCGGCGCGGCCACGGGCATGCACAGCGTCGGCGCGGCCCAGCACGACCACGGCCATGACCTGGCGGACGTCGTCGGGCAGACCTCGGCGCGCACGGCCGTGGAGGTGGCCGCAGCGGGTATTGGTAACCCCAGCTATCGGAACCTGAGGAATAGCTTGGCTGCCTGGCTGGAGGTCGGCCCAGCGCGCGGGCCAAAGAGCATTATGGGCAAACCCGGATGTATGGGCTGGTCGAGCTGCTGAGCATAAATCTCAACCGTACGGACGCCCCGTTGGGCATGAGGACCTTGACTCGGTGCGCAGGAGCGAGGGATCGGAGCGCTGCTTCACCGAACCGAGGCTGTGCACAGTGCCCCATGAGCGCCTTGTTGGCAGTTCCTACCCGTCACGCTGCTCACCCATGGGACGATTCTCCTTGAACATTGGCTATCTGTTCGGGGGCTTCAGTGAACGACGGCGTGCAGCATCTAACTGGTTTGGTCTGGTCCGTCGCTGACCTTTTGCGCGGCGACTATAAACAATCCGATTACGGGAAGGTTATCCTGCCGTTTACTGTGTTGCGCCGACTGGAGTGCGTACTAGAGCCAACGCGCGACAAAGTTGCGGATCTCTCTGACCAGTATGAGGACAGCGAGATCGTCCCGAAGGGTCTCCTGCAGCGTGCCTCTGGACACGTCTTCTACAACACGAGTCACCTGACGCTGAGGGGAATCGCCTCGGATCCGGAGAACACGGCGAAAAATCTTCAACTCTACGTCAGGGCATTCTCGGACGAAGCTCGCGGGATTCTGGATCGCTTTGATTTCGACGGGCAGACTCGGCGGCTGGACGGCGCTGGACTGCTCCAACATGTGACCGGTAAATTTGCCGATCTCGATTTGCGCCCTGATGTTGTACCCGATCACAGAATGAGCATCGTATTCGAGGAGCTCATTCGCCGGTTCGCGGAGCACTCCAATGAGACGGCCGGTGAGCATTTTACCCCGCGTGATGCCATCAGGCTGACAGTAAATCTTTTGGTTTCTCCGGATAGCGATATCGTCACCGCTCCAGGCGCTGTCCGCACTGTCATGGACCCGGCGTGTGGCACGGGCGGAATGCTTAGCGCTGTCGAGGATCACATTAAGGAGCTGAATCCAGATGCGACCGTCGACGCGTACGGGCAGGAGCTTAACCCAGAGTCGTGGGCTATCTGCCAGTCGGATTTCTTGATCAAGGGAAAGAGCCCAGGCAATATTGCGTTCGGTGATTCCCTTACCGATGATGGGCATGCGCAGCGAAAGTTCGACTACCTCCTTGCTAATCCCCCATACGGCATTGAATGGAAAAAAGCAAAAGAAGAGGTCGAGCGCGAGCACCAGCACCTCGGGGCGTCCGGCCGCTTCGGCGCCGGACTGCCGCGTATCAACGACGGCTCGCTTCTATTTCTTCAGCACATGATCTCCAAAATGAAGCCGGTAGACGTGAACGGGGAGGGAGGTTCCCGCGTCGCGATCATTTTTAACGGATCACCCCTGTCAAATGGTGCGGCCGGATCGGGCGAATCGGAAATCCGGCGATGGATACTGGAAAATGACTGGCTGGAAGGAATCGTCGCCCTTCCGGAACAGTTGTTCTACAACACTGGCGTTTTTACATACCTCTGGATTATCACGAATCGCAAGACATCTGACCGTAAGGGCCGAGTGGTCTTGCTGGATGCGCGTGACGAGTGGCAGAAGATGCGCAAGTCCATGGGGGATAAGCGTCGGGAAGTAGGCAACGAGCACGTCCGTGCGATCACTGAGCTATACGAACAGGCGCTGGAGGTTGCGCAAGACCCCAAGAGCCCACGTCATGCCAAGGTGAAGGTCCTCCACAACGAGTACTTCGGGTACCAGCAGGTCACGGTGGAGCAGCCATTGAAGCTCCGCTTTGAGGCCAACGACGAAACGCTGACAGCGTTGGCAGCGGCGAAGCCGGTACAGAGGCTTGAAAAGAGTGAGCAGTTCGTGGCGGCCGTGAGGACACTGCGGGGCTCATCCTGGGACACTCAGCCGCAGGCGCTGACGGCGATGAAGAGGGTCGTGGCGGTGGCTGGCCTGAGTTGGCCCACAGGAGGACCGTTCGCCAAAGCAGTGCGTGACGCGATTGGTGTACGGGACCCAAGAGGCGAAATCCAGCGAGTGAGAGGGGTGGTAGAGGCAGACGCGAAGTTGCGTGAGTACAAAAGGATTCCCCTGGGCGCGGATGTCGATGACTACCTCGCGCACGAGATCAAACCGAAAATCCCGGACGCATGGATCGACCCGGCCAAGACCAAGACGGGCTATCAGATCAGACCGGAACTGTTTTTCGTGGCCCGCCTCAAGGCTACCTTTGAACCGCTCGAAGAGTTCTGTCGCCTTGTGACTGAGAGAGTCGGACCCCAAAACAGCGAAACCGAGGAGTCGCCCGAGGACGCAAACTCCTACTTGAAGGAGAAGCTGCGCTATCTGCGAGCTCAAGATCTTCACGTGGTTGATTCTGCTCTGGAGATTCCTTCTCCGCCTGAAGGAATAACTGCGCTGACGCCGTGCGCCGGCGGTGACATCGTGGGGCGGTCGGGAAGCTGGCGTCTTCTACCTCAGCTATTCGGCCAAGCTGTCACATCCCTGATCGTCCTTCGCCCTCAGGATCCAGGGACCGGTAGAGCCCTCTGCGAGTGGCTGAATTCCCCAGCAGCTACGAAGCAGTTGCCCGCAGGATCTGACCTGATGATGCTGCCGGTTCCTGTCGACGTTGTCCGGGCCGAGGAATTTGACGATCTCCTCGAGAATGTGCAGTCCGCCCGACACAGGCTCCGGGCCGCGACATCTGATCTGCTGCCGAACGTATTCTCAGGAGCAGACTCAAATATTCAAGAGCTACGCAGGACCATACAGGCGGCTGATGCTGAGGCGCTATTGATTGGTGGACTGACGCAGGCACTCGAAGATCCAGTATCGCGGGCAGAATGGAGCTACCCATTTCATGTGGCAGCACTGGCCCGAAGGTACCGAATCAGCAGTATTGCGCCAAGTACCCATCCGGCGGAGCGAATGGATTCCCTGCTGAAGCTCGGGGAAGGTATCGCGCGAACACTCGGGATCATCGCCCTGGCAGAGTTGGCGCAGGCTGACAAGGAAGAGTTCCTCAAGACTTTGAGGCAGAAATTTCGATCCGGCGCCACCTTCGGCACATGGACGACGATTCTTGGCTGGCGGGCCGCACCAGGGGCGATCCTAGATCCTGACGCCCGCGGGGATGCACACTTGCTGCTTAGAGGGATCAAGGAATTCAGAAATAGTGGGTCAGCCCATGCTCATGGCGTGCGTGAAATGCACGAGATCGGCGACGCTGCAGATGAACTTGAACACCTCGTCCTGCGGACCCTTAGATCGGTATCTTGGCTCGCCACTACGCATTGGGATTGGGTCGAGCGGTGCGAGTACCTCGATACGGCCTCTTTCAACCTGGTAAAGCAGCGTCTCCGTGGGAGCCACCCGGCTTGGGAACCTCTTGAGGAGTCCAGTCAGCGCCCGTTGAGACCCAAGCGCATCTACATAGGGAATGGCCCTACAAAAGCGCCGCTCGACCTTTGGCCCCTGGCGTCCGTGGACGTATGCTCCGATTGCAAGACTCGCGAGCTATTTCTCGTTGATAAAGTAGAACAGGGCGTGCTGACGCTGAAGAGCCTGAGAGATCATCCCAAAGAAATTACATATCCAGATCTCTAGCCTCCGTCCTTCATGAAGTACGGCCTGAGGAAGGGATCGATCAGGGTAGATCGCCACCATTTCCCGTGCTGTCGAGTACCGGGCTCAGCGCCGTCGCGCCAAGGCCACGCTGCCCGTCCCCGCAGGCCTCGCCACTGTCATTGGGGCAGGCATTGTGGCTTAGGGCTTGCGGGAATCAACGCGTTGGTTTGATCTTGTTGCTGGTTGTGCTCCGGGCCTGGGCGACCGATGGGGTCGTCGCGGGCAGAATGACGATGCCCTTGCCTTCAGCAACCGCCTGTTCTTCAGGAGCGTGCGATGGCGGTGCGGCTGGTGGCGGCGACCCCGCCGCGTATTGCCGTCGGGGGCCAGAGAGTTGGTGAGGTCGTCCAACACCTTGATGATCTGCAAGCCCTTAAGCTGAAGGCTGACCACCGAGGTAGTTCCACCAGGCCAATACCAGACTGCGAACGAAAGCCTCGCCCTCGGCCAGGTTCATCGTCCGTTTCGGAAGTCCAGCCCCGGTAGCCCTTGCATGACGCGCATCGCTGCCACTCACATCAGGTCGATTAGCTGATGCCGTAAACGCAGACAGATCACCACTGGACACCCACTGCGTCGCCTTGAGTTGCTTATCGCCTCCCACGTTGCCACGCACAATTTCATAGACCTTGTAGAGATCAACCCAGGTTAGCGAAACGCTTGACCTGCCCAGGATTTCCAGAGTCTCGGCCACATCGACGTGGCTCGACGCCAACTGCATGTATGGCGGTCCTTCTGGCGGTGATGGGGGCGGGGGTTGAGATGGTGGCGACTGTCCATCACCCACTGACAGAACTACGCCGTACGCCTTGGACCGAACCACAGCGGTGTCAGCCTGCACAATATGGTGACGCCGCCTGTTACCCGTGCCGTCATCCTCCACGAAGGTGCCGGGCAGACTGACGGGCCGAAAGCTGCTGTCCAGGACACGTGCCACCCCTGTCACTCGCTGGAGAAGGTGAGTAGCCGCCTCGAACAACCGCCCACCGTCGTTCATGAGGCCGACCAACTCAGCCGAGTTCAGGTAGTAGCCGTCCTCCTCCTTGCTAACCCTCGGGTCGCCCTCGCGGAAGAGTTCCACCAAGGCATCTAGATCGAAGGTATGGCCCTCTAGCTTTGCCTTTACCGCCATGCCGCCTCCTCTCACAATCTATTTTGCGCTGACCAGCCATGGCTTTCACGCTGGTCAGGCAGGCCGCATCGCCCTGGCCGCCGAACTCCTAGCCGTACCGTTCGCCACCAGCTGTACCGCCATCGCATGCTCCTGAAGAACAGGCGGTTGCTCAAGGCACACGGCATCGTCATTCTGCCCGCGACGACCCCATCGGTCGCCCAGGCTCGGGTCCACGCCCAAACGAGCACACCCGGCAACAAGATCAAGACGACATGTTAATGATCTGCAAGCCCTTAGACCTACTCGTGCTCCAGCCGTCGCGCTTGCTCACCGATCTTCTTCCGGGGCTTCGGTACGCGATTCGATGCCCGCCGTGACGATTTCCCCGCGGTTGCTCAGGGAGAGGCCGCAGAAGGGACAGGAGAAGGACTCGACCGTTCCGACGTCGACAACCCCGCCAGGGTGGATACACGACTGCGCCCACTCATCGCAGCGGCAGGGTACGGGGCTGAGGTCCCCGTACACGTTGCCGGCGTAACCGCAGGCCGGGCACTCACGCCACCACACGTGGTCACCGCTTGCCCGACTGCCTATCAGGCAGCCTCTTTGGTCGAGATAGATCAGCATGTCAACTAGGGGCATATCGCGGTGGCGACCCTGCACGTCGACGAGTCCAGCGATGACACCTGAAGCGATCATGACCTTGACCGTTACAGCAGTATGGAACCGCTGCATGACGCCAGGGTCCTCGTGGGAGGACAGCGATGCAGGGAGCGGGAGCACTCCGTACTCTACGAGCAGCCTCTCGGCGGCTTGCCCGGCTTGGGATCCCTCGATCCGTAGTGCAGTGACCAGTGCAGCGTCCAGCGCAGTGCGGGTGACATCCCCTTCGAGCTCTCTGGACATTGTGGCCTCGTCCCAGGAGGCGGCTTCAATGCCTGTGCTGAGGGCTACCGAGACACCTGAGCGGGCACGCTCGCGCGCGGCGAGTGCAAGTTGTTGGGCCAAGGGTTCCAGAAGAGGCCGTTCGGCCGGCCCTGCGGGGGCGGGCACGGAGGCAACCTGGCTTAGATCTGCGAAGACGCTCGTGTATTCGCCCCAGAAGTCAGCTGGGTCCAGGCCTAGCTCGGCGCGGACAGACTCGACGACCTGGACACCCGTTTCGATGACCTTCCTGACGGCCATGTCATCGAGGTAGGCAGAGTGCGCAACGCCGTTGCGGGAGTCAGCGAATGGCCGAAAAGTCCGTTCATTCACCGGCATACGGCCGCGCATGAAGACGGCTGCAGTCTTGAAGGCTTCGAGTATGCCGATGGTCCTTGCCTCAGAGAGAGGCTTGACGCCGTTCGCATCCCCGTGGCCAAGAGAGTGAAAACGGAAGGACTGGTCACCCTTCTCAGCGATCAACAAGGGGTTGTGACGGCACAGCAAGGCCTTGAGGATGTGCTCGCATCCGACACCAGCGTGTAGGACAGCGAAAGCGTGGTTCCCTTGGCGCCACGAGTCCAGGGACGCGCGCAGGAACCGGCTCGCCATCTCGGTGAAAGTCTTCTCGTTCAAGTTTCCCCTCCCCCTCAACTCGATCTTGACTCAGTGGTCGCACCCTCGTCCAGCACGGGTCCTGTTGGGCCTCCGGGGGGGCATCCCAAGTCGAGGGTCAGCGTCGTGAACATTGCGTGGGCTTACACCTCGTCGGCACGTCGTCCGTGAAGTCGCCGGCCGCGCGCAGGGGCCAGGTCGGCGGACGGGTCAGCCACAGGGCGCAGCGGTACGGGCGCAGCATCGGAGGCGGCGGTGGCGGGGGATCCGGCCGGGACCGGAGCTGACCAGTTCGCGTCTACGCATCGTCTTCTTCGTCCGCCAGTACGGCCTTCAGCCGCCGCTCCAGGGCACTCTGTCGAGCCTGCTTCACCAGCGCCCCTTCGTAGGCCCGAGGAAGTCCGCGCGGCGCAAGCTTCTTGATCGCTGGAGCGAGCATCAGAATGACGTCGGCTAGCGGGGCGAGCGAAATGACTGCTTGGTTGAGCCCGAGGGACATGAACTCCTCGGAGGAAAGTGGGAGGGGCAGGTCGTAGCGGAGGATCGTCAAGCGGGGGTTGGCGGCGTCCGGGGTGAACAGGACAGACGTGGTCCAGGACGAGCCTGCGGAACCGGCACTGAAATCGCCGTCGCCGAAGTAGGCGATGCCAGAGATACGCCACCGGACGACGGCCGTGTACCACTCGTGCTCGCCGATCCGGTACGCCCGGAGCTTGTCCACGGAGCGGAGCGACGCCCTGACCGCGACCCAGCCCGCAGCGGACATAACTGCCGTCTCCTGCCCGACCTCGCGGCCAAGCGTCGTGCACGGGAAGGTCTCACTCAAGGCGCCGAGGCGCTTCTCTGCCGCCTCCCCCATGCTGATGAGCACCGTTCGTGAGCCGAGGATCTCGGCCGCGAGAACCTCGTCTGTCTCTGTGCGCTTCGTAAACCGTTCGATCACCTCGTCGAGCTTCGTGAAGTGAATGAACCGGTCGCCGAGGTCAGCGACATCCTGGTCCATCGGCGGGGGATACCCGCTGCCCTTCCCGAAGTCCGTGGTGTTGCCGCTGACGAAGCAGACGGTCTCCTCGCGGTGCTCGCGGGCGTACTCGATCGCCGAGAGCCAGATGACGGCGTCCCTCGTCCCGGTCTTGTTCCTTCCCTGCTTCTTACAGGGCGGGAGAGCGTTCGCTTCGCGGAAAAAGGCCGCTTGCATGGCCGCTGGGCTCGGCGGAAGTGTCTCTACGAGAGTCCCGAACGCCGCAGTCCAGTGCTTCCGGACGCGTTCGACGTCGGGCTTCTCAACCTGATACCTCGGTTTCCACGGCGTGTGGCGCGCGTAGTTGGCCAGCGCCGCGGCTGCCGCGTCGTGGCCTTCTTGGTGGCTGAGGACCCGTTGTGCGAGGAGTTCCTCCGCCACCATCCAAGGAATGGCGACGCGTTCGCCGACGGCGCGCAGCGCCCGCAGCAGGTCGGCGCTGCTGTCGTCCAGGCTGAGACCCCGGACGATGCACGCATCGAGAATGATCACGCTCTGAGCCTCTATCTGATCTGAGATTTGGATCACAGAGTCTCAGGTATTGCCCCTCGGCGCACCGGACTTAAGCGTTGAAGGGGGACTTCGCTACCTCGCGCAGGCGGGTCAGAGCGGCAGCAACTTGTTGGCCGAGGTCGGTGAGCCGGTAGGTGATGCTGACCGGCCGGGTCGCTGTCACGTTCCTGGATACCAACCTGCGTTCCTCCAGGTCCGCAAGGCGGCTGGAGAGCACACGGTTGGAGATCCCGGTGACGGCTTCCTGGATTTCGCCGAATCGTCCCGAGCCGTCGGCGGTATGCAGTGCTAGCAGGATGTGCATCGTCCACCGGGCCGAGAGAGTCTGAAGAAGGTCGCTCTCGGCCCGGGTCAGCGGGGTGCTGCGGTTGCCGGCGGTCATGCCACTCCTTCCTCGGCGGTGGCACGAGCTTAGAAGGGGGGCTCCTCTTCAGTCTTTACGGTGTCAAAGAGCTTGGCGTCGTTCTTCGTGTCCGCTTGCGGCTCAGACTTCGGAGCGTGTTCCTTGAGCATGACCCACTTGCGGGTTTCGGTGCTGCCGGGCTCCGTCCGCGGTACGGACTCCCAGTTGCCGGGGTAGAGACGATCCAATGCCTCCTTGACCAGGCCAAATCCCCAATCCTTCGCCGAGTCGGTGCGCTGTGCGTGAGCAGGCGCCTTCTCCGCGAGCAGGAAGCCGATCCGGCCCCACTTGATCCCTTCAGGGGTCTGGATCTTCCGCTGGAACTCGGGTTTGTCCCTGAGGTGAGCAATAGCGATGGCGGTGTCGTCGGCCGCCGGGGCGTCACCGTCGTCGGGGGTGGGTCCTTCGTTCTGGGGGTGGCTGGCGGCCAGGCTGGCCGAAGCGGCCCGTGCTTCGGAGCGGCGTTCCTCGACGGCGGTGCGGGCCTGGACGGCGAAGCTGGCGGGGGCAGGGAGCGCGTAATCGGGATCGGCCATGTTGTAGGAGTCCTCGAAGCTGAGGACGCGTACGGAGACAGGGTACGGACGTGAGTGGCGGTCGGTGCCGGGCGCGCTGGACCAGTAGATACCGTTGCCGACGAGAGGCTCGTTGAGGAGGGTGGCTAGGAGGTCCTCGGAGAAGTGGGCGTTGGCTTTCTTCAGGGAGATCAGGTCGCCTTGGGACAACAGGTGGAAGACGAAGAAGTTGTCGCCCTGGCTGAGGAGCTCCTGCGGGAGGCTGCCCGGCTGCTGGGTGATCAGCAAGGCCCCGAGGTCGTACTTGCGGCCTTCCTTGACCCAGGAGACGAAGGGGCCGTCCTCGCTCTGGCTGGAGCCGCCAAGGACGGACTGAGCCTCTTCGATGACGGCGATGGTGGGGATGGACTTCGGCTCGGCCTCGGTGAACTGGTTCTGGTTGTGCTCGAAGATGTCGCCGAGGATCACGCCGGCGAGCTGGAGTCCCTGAGAGCCGCGCATCTGGGAGATGTCGACGACGCACAGCTTGCCCTGCGACAGGCAATCCTTCAGAGCGCTGAGCAACTGGCTGTCGGGGTCGTGCAGAGCGTTGACAACACGGGTCATGTTTCCGATTGCCGCGTTGGTCTCCGCCTCCTGGCTCTCGCCGAGCTTGAGGATCTCTCGAACCTCGTCGCGGTCGGCGCCGTACTTGTCGCGGTGGATCAGGTCAACGAGGCGGCTCCACTTGGGGCCGCTGAGGGACTTGAGCTTGACGACGTTCTGCTGGTCCTGCTTCTCCGGCGGCAGCGCAATGCCCAGGACACGGGAAGCCTGCAGCTCCTTGATGTTCATCTTGACGCCGTTGACGACGAAGGACTGGTAGAAGGGGCTGGGACCCTTGCGGTTGGTGAAGACGACGAGCTTATCGCGCAGATGGGGAACGTCGCACAGGGCTGGGCGGCCCTTGAAGTCGGGCCAGAAGTACTCGCCGTCCGGGTCGAAGATGATCGTGCCGACCGGCGCTTCGCCGTTACGCCGCGGGACCTTGGGCTGGTCCTCGTACAGGGCGGAGAAGAGCAGCTTGACGAGGTTGGACTTGCCGAAGCCAGCGCGGGCGAAGACGAAGCTGCGGCGGGCGACGAGCTTGTCGATCTGGAAGGTCGGCATGATGGTGGGCTGCTGGATCTGCATCCAAGAGGTGTCGCCGACGCGCTTGTCGTTGCCGGCGTAGACGAACTCGCCGAAGGCGAGGTAGCCAATGGGGACCGCTCCTCCGTCGGTGTCGTTGGCGTTGACGACCTCGGCGAGCAGGTCGTCGCCCAGCAGCGCGACCTGGGCACCGACGTGCGGGAGGCGGCGGTGGCTGGGGACGAAGATGTACTTGTCGCCTTCCTGGCGGAGCACGCCGAGGATGCGGATGTCGACTTTGTACTTCAGGTAGCGCTCACGCAGTTCGTCGGGGATAGGCCGCTGGTCGCGCACGGCGCGGGTGGCGTAGTCCTCGCCGATGGGAGAGACGAGGCGCCCCTGGGAAGAGATGGTGGTGATACGTCCGAGGATCGCCTCCTGCTCGTGTTCGAGCTGGACGAGGACGAATTGGCCGTGCATGGCCATAGTCTGAAAGTCGTCGTGGTGCGGCAGGACGAGGTCGGCGTGGAACTCCATGCCGCTTTCGGCGAAGCCGCGGAAGGTTCCGACGATCTTGTCGCGCTCGAACAGGCTCATGATGGTTCGTGACTCCGCAGGATTCAGAACGGGCAGGGTGCGTTACTCGTAGCGGCGGGCGGCCACATCGGAGGCCAGTCGCAGGGCGTCGATGACCGGGGCCTTGTCCTCGCCGACTTGGTCACGGACGGCGTCGACGAGCTGGTCTTCGATGATGTCCATGTCCAGGTCGGCGACGCGGGAGTAGCTGTCGGCCTGCTGGATGCAGTTCGGGTAGAACGGGATGGGGAAACCGGCCACCGCGTCAGCCTGCAGGTAGCCGAAGATCGCCTGGGCCTCCTTGTCCTGGCGGGACATGACGTCCACAGTCCAGATGGGGTCGCCAGAGTGCGGGCCGAAGCGCACGAAGTACATCGATCCAATGTTGAACTTCGGCTTCTCGCCCGTGGAGTCGTCCTCGATGTCCCGGGTGTATTCGTCCCAGAGGTACACCTCGTCCAGCATCGCGGCGGGGACCTTGGCGAAGCAGGGGGAGCCGTTGTTGAACACCCCCGAGAGCGACATCGCCAGCCGGTAGTACTCCAGGACCTGGGTGTTTTTTGCCAGTCCCACCAGCCACACCTTGCGCCGGTCCTGACGCCGGATGCGCTCTATGGCGTCATGCATCAACCCACCCATTTTTACGAACAGTTCGCCCTTGAAGATCTTGGCGCGGAGCAGGCCGTCGCGGACGATCAGCGTGTCGACCGCGTAGTCGCGGTGGCAGATGAGGTCGTACAGCGTGGCCCACTCGCACAGGTCGCGGAAGACCTGCACCCAGCTTGGGGACTTGCCGGACATCATCGGCGAGAGGTCCTGGAGGCGTTCGACGCCCAGGCCGTGCATCATCCGGCCCAGCGCGGTGCGAGGGCTGCCGTCCTCGTGGAACTGGTGGCGGCCCAGGGCGTCGATGTCGGAGATCGGGGAGACCACCTCCATGCACAGCTCTTTGCCGCTGGAGTCCACGACGCGAACGACCTGGAGGTAGAAGGGGTTGAAGGCGACCTTGTTGTTGCCGCCGTCGGATGCCATCAGCGCGACCGATGTCGCCGCCCGCGGCTTGATCACCCTGACCTCGGAGCGGATGGCGTGGGTCTGCTCGACCAGCTTGTCCAGCTCCGCGCGGCCGGCTTCGACCTGTTCGCCGATCAGTTGCTTGAGCTGCTTGATCTGGTCCGCGTCGAACATGCGCTTCTCCCCAACACCACGCTCTGACTGTCACAGGTGAGTGGTTCACTCATCTGGCCCACACAGCATGCCACGGGGCACTGACAATCAGTTATGAAGTTGTGGGAAGTAACCGGGTTACCTGTTCAGCGGGGCAGTCCGACCAGTTCGGCGATCAGGTCGATCTCGTCGACGGCGGAGCCGGCCTTGCCGAACTGCTCGGCCTGCCGCGTGCGCTTCGGCGGAACGCCGGCCTGGCGGACTTCCCTGACGACCCATCCGGCCTTCGCCTCCTTCACGGAGGCCACCAGCATGGCCTCCGGGTCGGTGCGGGCCGAGGGAAGGGCTCCGAAGCGGATCGCGAGCCGGGCGCCCTGGTTGCAGCGGCGGGCGGCGGCGGCCCATACCTCGGCAAGCGCCTGGATGAAGGACTCCTGGTTTGGCTGGCGGGCGATCTGCCCGTGGGTGCCGTAGGGGACCTCTGCAGGGCCGCCGAGAAACCAGGAACGCAGCCACTGGTCGGCCACGTAGGTGCGCATGCCGTAGTACGGAGGCGAGGTGACGACCAGATCGAACTTCTGTCGTAGGCCGTTGAGGGTCGCGACGGAGTCACCCAGGTGGACCTTTCCGCCGTGGGCGAGCGGGGCCGCGTCCAGCAGTCGTGCGGCCCGCCGCTCGATGACCTCCAGGGTCGGGACGCGTACCGGCTTCATGCCGCGTGTGGACCAGTACTTCACCGCGTAAGCGGGCTTGGAGGCGTAGGTGCGCGGCATCTGGTTCGACAGGTACGAGGGGAGGTTCTTGTTGCGGGGGCCGTGCAGGATGCCCAGCAGGACCGCCCGCAGCATGGCCGACGTAGGCGTGGTCATCTCCAGCAGTACCTCGCGCAGTGTCACCAACTCGCGCAGCGTCTCCCGCTCGAAGCACCACTGCCAGAAATCGCCCTCGGGTACTTCGCCCCGAGAGTCGCCGTCGAGGATCTGCTGGGCGAGGCGGACCACCGCGCCAGGTGTGACCTGGATGAGCTTCGCCTGGGCGATGGCGGCGGCCACCGGATTGATGTCGATGCCCACCGACGGCAGTCCTGCCAGGCGCGCGGCATACAGCGTGGTGCCACGTCCGCAGAACGGGTCCAGCACTCTGGTGGCCTCGGGGTGGGCGGCGAGCTGCTGGAGCGGGAAGTCCAGCGGAAACATTGTGTAGTACGGGCAGACGGCGTTCAGCCGCAGCGCGTCCTCAGGCCAACTGGGGGAAGGGGCCGCCGCGTTCACCGTCATGGGGTAATGATACAGGTATAGTTACACCCATGTCACGGAGGAGGCTTGATCCCGACGCACGGCGGCGCGGGCAGATGCTGGCCTCCCGCCTGACGCAGGCCCGGCGGAACTCCGGGCGCTCGGCCGAGGCCGTCGCCCGCAGTGCGGGGATCTCCGTCGAGACCGTGCGGAGTATCGAAAAGGGACGTACGTCCACACCAGAGTTCTTCACCGTCGCCGCTCTGGCCACCGAGCTGGGAATTTCGCTCGACACGCTGTACGCGTCCGTCCGCCTGCCTCCCCGAAGCGATCTTCACGCTGCCGACAACCCTAGCGTCGACACCTCGGACTGAACCCGCCTTGCGACTTGCGAACTCCGCTCCACAGGGGGGTGTTGTCAGTCCCGCACGGTATGTTGCTGCCGGGCCCGGACCTGCTGATGCCGCAGAAACGCGGGAATCGGGGCGGGATGCACAGTTGACGTAAGCACGAGCCCTCCTGGCGGCAGCACGCTGGCGGCTTCTGTCCACAGGCTCGACCCATTTAGATCTTCGGCATGATCCTTCCCGGAACCTCCAGTCCGGCTGAGGCCAGGCGCCTCCATCGGCTCACCCCTCCTGTAGCCGTGCGCCGAGTAGCGTCCCTTACGCGCCTTACGCCAGATCAGTCGCTCGACCTGCTAGGACACTTGACAGCCCTAGATAATCGTGGAGCCAGCACGGAGCGTCAGCAACAGGCGATCCCGGGACACCGGGTGACGTCGCGTTGCCTGCCGGCGGACTCCCTCGCCCGCACGGGGTCGTGCCTGTACGTCCGCGTTCCGCCGGGAAACGGCAGGAGAGGGTGCTCAGGTCCGGCGTGGCAGTCTCGCCTGCGGCCAATCCGCTTCGAGAAGCAGGTCGAGCTTCTCGGCGTACGCGAAGAGCAGCCTCGCATCCTCCTCGAGGTCCTCAAGGGTGCAGACTATGTTGGCGCCATCCTGCTTCCTGAAGAAGCGGGAGCGCATGACGCCCACGCCGTCCCAGTTCCACCAGGAAGCGTGAACGGCATCGTCACGGCGGCGCTTGAGCTCGTTGACCTCGCCCCACTCAAGGATCTCGGCGAGTGCGGTGGCCTGTGGAATGCTCCTGCGGGATTGCGCCACCAGCAGTTTGTGAAGGTCGGACCATGTTTTGTCGACGAGCGAGAAGCCGCCCTGCTCGTCTCTCAGTAGCAGTATGAGCCGCTTCATGGCCGCCTCGACATGGCCGCCGGCGACCACGATGGCGCCGATCAGCCCGTAGAGGCGTTCACGGTAAGCGAGGTCGGCTTCGTCCGGGCCTCCGTGGCGCCCGACCCTGAAGGTGGAGATGTCCACGCTCGACCGGGCTCTGGGGGTGGTGATGTCCAGGTCGAAAGACGGTCCACCGTCCAGCTGTGTGCTCATCCGGTAATGGAAGGAGTGCCCGGGCGGGGGCCATTCATCTGACATACCTGGATCCTGTCGGCTCAGGCTCCCCGGAGCCACCGCTTTCTGCTCCGCCGCAAGGGCCGGCGCGCGTGTCGGCTCCGAAGGGCCGGACCCGACAGTGGTCTCTGAACCTGATTGAGGGAATGCCGACTTGGAGGCTGGGGCGAGGTGCGTCGGGCACCAGGGCTCCGTGATGCTTCGGACGTCCCGTAGGGCAGCCTCGGCGCACAGGACCTGGACGCTCACCGTTGCCCCGGTGAAAGCTTCCAGTGCAGGTCACCCGAGTCAGGGCAGATCTGCCACGTCTTCAGAACACCGTTGTCCGCGAGGTCGTGCAGAGCCCGGGATAGGCGGTGATCGGGCATGCCGCAGTCGTGCACGACCCGGTCGTATTCACGCAGTCCCACTCCCAAGTCCGGATCGCTGTACGCCGCGAGATACACGCCCAGTAGCTGCAGCCTGGGCTCTGTCCCGCGCGTCCGCGCGAGGCTCCCACGCCGCAGTGCCCAGTCGGCAGCGCGCCTTCGATCGGGACGGGCGGGGGCCTGGGTCAGTAGCGTGGCATCGCGAAGCTGCAGTGCTACCCCCTCTGTTCCGGGGCCGGCAACGACGCTCAGCCACCGCGCCCGTTCCAGCTCACGGCAGGCTGCCGGGCTGTCGATACGAAGACTGCGCAGCAGGCCCGCGGGAAGGTCAACCCGCAGGACGGCGTTCACTCGCAGCGCGACCTGAAGGGCGATAAGTCGCGCCCCGGCTGATGTGTCCGAAGGCAGGGCCACGGCCAGGTAGCTGAGGATCTCGGCCACGCGTACGTGCTCGCCTGGCCCTCTGGTCCTCCTGCGGCGAAGCCCGCCAGAGGGTAGGCAGGGCGTCTGGGCCAACACGGTGTCAGGTACGACGGCAGCGTGAGCCGTTGCCGCGGCGCAAGCGCCGCAGGCGTCGGCGAGGCGCCACACCCGACCGCCGCGTTCACAGGACAGGAGCAGGCGGATGGGCCCGGCGCACCCGCGGTGACGCCGGTGCCAGCCGCAGCCACGTTCATGGCAGTGACACGTCCGCAGGTGAGGCGCTCTCAGATCGGCGCGGGCATGCCGGGCAAGGTGGGCCAGCGCCGCCGAGCGGGCGGAGGCCGCGGTGACCGGTCGGCCGCCGGAGGGGCACTGCAGGCATGTCAGGACTAGCTGGCCGGCCTGAGACCGGAGTTCCACCGTCCAGGCGCGCGGCGCCGCAGGGCACGCTGTGTGCAGTCGCGTGTACAAGTGTCCCTCCTTCCGTTCCCGCACCGGCCCCTCCTCGCCCAGACCGGGCGGCCGCCACCGTAGTGCAGACCTCTGCCCCCTCCGTATCGGGATTGCCGGAGAAATAGGGCAGAGGTCTGCACTGACAGGGCAGGGGTCTGCACCGTCGGATGGTCGGGTGACGATCTTTCCGCCCGATCCGGACCTCGACGCGCTACGGCTGGAGCTGGCGCGGCTACGGGCCGCCCGCGGGTGGAGCTACGACGAACTCGCGACCCGCAGCGGTCTGGCCAGGCGCACTGTGATCGAGATTGAGCAGGGGCGCACCGTCGGCACGCTCAAGACCTGGCATGCCCTCGCCCATGCATTCGACACGCCGTTCGACGAGCTCTTCGTGGCCCTCTGTCGCGGGCACGGGCTGCCCGGGGCCGCCGACGGCTGATCGAGGATGTGCGACGGCTGCCGCGAATCACCCGAAACGGCAACGGCGTTTCGAATGCTCGATCAATGGCTCGCACTGGCGTCGCCCAGTATTGGGCTGGCTGGGGGGTCCGGCGGGCCGGGTGGTGTCTGAGCGGCGTGTTGGCTGGCAGGTTCGCCCGCATGTGCTCTTCGCCTCATCCTTCTACGCGGCGCTGGGACAGCAGCCGTGCAAGCGCCCCCCTGCGGCGGTCCCTTCGGGTTGACCCGGAGGGTGTCAGCCGGTTGTTGCGCTGCGGCCAGACGGCCTCCTGCCGCGAGTGCGGCAATCCGGTCGAGTGGTACGTGCGCAGCGACGAGCGCCGGGTACGACTGCATCCGCACGAACTGCCGACCGACCAGGTGCCGGAGTCTTGCCGCTGGCACGTCAGCTCCGGCGTCGCTCACCCCTCGGGCGACGGGAGCACCTGGTGCCGCGTTGCCCACGCCGTGCTGTGTCCCGCGCGTCCGGCGCCGCCCGATGCACCCCGACTGTCCGGGCTGCGCCGGTCTCTGGCCCTGTGCACGCGCAGGCTGCTCGATGCCGGGCTCTTTGCCCCGTCCGAGGCCCCAGCACCGGGTGGCCCGAACCCAGGTGAGGAGGTCTGCCGTCCGAGCCGGCCGATCGTGCAGCTGCTGTTTGTCCGCTACCTGGCGTCCTGCCCGGTCGAGGAGATCCAGTGCGTCACCCAGACCCGGCGCCGCGTCCGCTGCACCGCCAAGGTGCTCGGCCCTGCCGCCCTGCGGGGCGCGTGGACCCTGATGCCCGTGACCGCGCAAAGCGGACAGCTGGCGCTTCCCTCGGACGTCATGGCCGTCTACAGCCTGTCCGCGCTGCCGTACCAGGAACAGCTGCGCTGGCGCAGCCAGCGGTGCCCGCAGCACGACGCGACCCCCACAGCCGGGGACCTCACTGTCGCCGACTGGGAGCTCTTCGACCCACTGCGCCACCACGAGCACGTCCACACCCGCTTGCCCACTCACCGGCGCCGCCCCAACCCCGGCAGCCACACACGACGAAGGACCCACTTGTGACGACGCACCAGTACGCCATCGAGATCTCCTTGACCAGACCCGCCACTGCCCGGGAACTCGACCGGGCCCGTCACAGGGTGAGGTTCGCAGCGAACGCCGACCGCACCCGGCTGATGACGGTACAAAGTGGCAGGAGCCCAGGCCGGGCCCTGCACAGGCTGCGGCGCCGGCTGGACACGGTGGTGCCGATCGACGTGCTGAGCACGCACTACCCCGACCGCCGTGGCCGCGTCCTGCTCAATGTCGCCCTTGACCGGGACGCCGAAGCCGCGATCCGCCGCGAGGCGGCCGCATGCGGCCGACGCCCCCGCGACGTCCTGGGCGAACGCATCACAACCGCACTCACGCGGGAGCGACGTCACCGCCTTGAGTCCCAGCTGCGCGGTCTGCTCACCGAACACACGCCGCGAGACGTACTGGCCTGCGCAGCCGCGCTCCTTGCGAAGGCACCAGACTGCGTCAGCCCGCCCAGCCGACGTCGATCACCTCAATGCCGCCGAGGAACGCGGTGAACGCCACCCACGAGCGAGGCCCGAAGACAACCGCTGCATGCCATCCGCCGGGCTCGGGCCACTCGCGCGGCTGCACCAGTGCCGCGGCGATCGTCTCCATGACCTCCTGGCGACCCTGCGGCCGCAGTTCCTCCAGCGCATCCTCCGCCTGGATCGCCAGGCGACCTCGTACGGCACATCGCACCCCCGTGCTCGTGATCAGTGAAGCCCACACCGTACGGGCCCGCAGCCAGCCCCGCGCACGCCTGTGGATAACTCTGCTACGGCCAGTCCCTGACGGCCGCGTCGGTCGCGCCCAGGCTCGCCGAGGCCGCGCGGCACTCCCGCGAGCGGGGCGAGCGGCTGGTGCTGGTGGTCGACGGCCTGGACGAGGACCGGGGGGATCGCCGACCCCGACCCCGATGTCGCCGGTCATGTAATTCCCCAGACCGGCTCCGTAGTCCCCGCTCGTTTGTACGATTCGGGTGAGGGGGGAAGGGGGCGGGCCGCCCGGCAGTGAAGTGTCCGGTCCGAGCCGGGCCGTCAAGGACGCCTGCGGCGTCGCTACCGCGATGAGCTGCGCTCATCCTTGACCGCCCGGCTCGGACCTAAAGGATCGGCTGGTTGCCGGGCGGCCAGGGAAGTGCGTCGTCCGCCTGGTCGCCGCGGAGCAACTCCGCCTTCCCCATGGGGACGTCCATGAACTTCAGCCTGGGGAATCACGCGAAGTTCCACCCCCGACTCGTACAGCGTTGCCGGACTGCTGCTGGCCGAGCCGCCGCACGGCATGCGCATCGTGGTTTCGGGCCGGCTGAACCCGCCGTTGCCGCCGACCACCCCCTGCGCGACGTGGGCGCTGCTGCCTTCCGAACACGTCCGGGTCGCCCGCAAGGACATGGAACGCGACCTCAAGCGGTTGCTCAACGGCTCCCTGCTGGAACAGAGCCTCCTCGGGCTGATCACTTCCGCCGGTGGCGGGCTCACCGGCGCCGACCTGTCCGTTTGACCGGTGAACCCGTCTGGAGGATCAAGGACCGTCTGCACGCGATGGCCGGGCGGAGCTCCGTGGCCCAGGCGCGCAACTCGCGACCGGACACGGAATCCCTCGCGTACGTCCTCGGCCACGAGGAGATCCAGGAATCGGCACGCCAGCACCTGGAGGACGCGGGGATGGCGCGCTGGCGCGCTGCCGGCAGCGCCTACACGCCTGGGCGGGCAATGCAGCAGAATGGCCGGTTGGCATCATCACTCTCAGCAACGAGGAAGACATGGAACCGACCGGCGACGTCACTATCGGCAAGTTGCCGGCGAGGAGCCTCTGGGCCGGGTACGCAGGCCCGGTGGTGATCCTGCTGGCTTATTCCGTGCCCGGCGGGGCTGGCGGCTCGTTGGTGGGGACAGCAGCGGCCGTCTTGGCGTTCCCGGTCGCGGGTGGGGTGTGGAATGTCGATGCGGCGGAGGCCGTGGCCGAAGGTGCCCGAACTGACCGCGCGGGCGGTCGCGGCACGGGGCCCGACGTGCCCGCTACTCGGCCTCCAGAAGACCCACCTGGAGCACGTCTTCTCCGCCGTCGCGCTCAACCTCATACGCCTCGATGCCTGGTGGAACGGCCACCCGCTCGACCGCACCCGCGTCAGCCACCTTGCCCGACTCGACCTCTCCCTCGCCACTTGACCGAACAAGCCAGCAGAATCGTCACCAGCCGCAGACGAGGGGTGTCATGTTCGGCGACGTGCGGCGGGGGGAGTGCCTGGCGGCATGGCGGGCGACGGTCGCGGCGGGAACCGCGATGCCGAAAAGTGCGTTTCCTGGTTCAGGCGAGAACTGCGCGGGATGATGCGAAGTGGTGAGCCGTCGGTCATCTGGCGGCGGGCATGTGGGGGCGAAAGGGAGCCGTTATGTCGCAGGGATGGAAGATCACGGTCATCGTGCTGGCGATCGCCGGCGTCCTGTCCACACCGCTGATCTGGCTGCTGGACAGTCCCGGGGCGGGGCAACTGGCCGGGGCCACGGTTCAGGCCGCCGTCGGCATTGCCGCCTTGCTCTGGGCCCTGTTCCAGCGTCCGTCTTCTGCCGGGCCCACAGATAGGACCGTCCGGACCGGAATAGCCAGCCGCGGCGGCATCACCGGCATCCGGCGGCCCGGCGGCCGGGGCCGTGGCTCGGCCACAGCCAAGCGGACGGGAGAGGCCAGCGGCAAGAACTCCGTCTCCGGCATCGACTACTCGAACTAGGCCCGCGGTCATGACGAAGGCATCATCGCGCACGGCACGGGATGAGGAGCCTGAGCCGTCGGTGACCGTGGTGGATACCGGCAACGCCGAGGCCGCCGATGATGAGACGACCGTGACCGGTTACTGCGGCCCGGCCCCGGGAAGCGGCCCTGAGTCCCCCGCCTCGGTACACCTGTCTGGCACCGGAGACGCGGTGGCCACCGGCGGCGGAACCGCCATCACCGGCTACGTTCACAGGCTGACTGTGCAGCACCCACCGCGAGAACCAGCCTCCTGGCCGCACCAGGTCGGTGTGATCCCGTCCGAGGCACGGTCCTTCCAGCACCGCGCCGAGGCAGACCGGCTGCGGGCGGCGGTCGAGAGCGGGGGCACCGCCGTACTCACCCAGGTGCTGACCGGGATGGGCGGAGTCGGCAAGACTCAGCTCGCCGCCGACTACGCCCGCGCCGCATGGGACGACGACGGCCTGGACGTCCTGGTCTGGGTCACCGCGAGCGCCCAGTCCTCCGTGGTGAGCGCATACGCGCAGGCCGGCGTCGAGCTGTGCCGGGCCGACCCCGAGGACCCCGAGCAGGCCGCGAAACAGTTCCTGGCCTGGCTGACCCCCAAGCCCGAACAACGGCCGTGCCGGTGGCTGATCGTCCTGGACGACATCGCCGACCCCAGCGACCTCATCGTCCACTCAAACGCCCCCGGCAACCGTTACAGCCTGTGGCCGCCCGCCAGCCCGCACGGCCGGACCCTGCTCACCACCCGCCGCCGCGACGCCGCCCTGTTCGGAGACGGCCGCCGACGGATCGAGGTCGGCCTGTTCACCCCCGACGAATCGGTCGCCTACCTCACCGCAGCCCTGAACGCCCACGGCCGCACCGAGCCCGCCGACCAGCTCACCACCCTCGCCGCCGACCTCGGACACCTGCCCCTGGCCCTGGCCCAGGCCGCCGCCTATCTCATCGACTCCGGCGAGGCCGCGGCCACCTACCGCAGTCTGCTGGCCGACCGCGCCACGAAACTCACCGACCTCGCCCCTGATGCCCTGCCCGACGAGCAGGCCACCGCCCTCGCCGCTGCCTGGTCCCTGTCCATCGACCGCGCCGACATCCTGCGCCCCGCCGGCTTGGCCCGGCCTATGCTCCACCTGGCTGCCCTGCTCGACGCCAACGGCATCCCCCAGTCCGTCCTGACCAGTGAGCCGGCCCGCATCCACCTCGCCGCACACCGCACCACAACCGGTCCTACCCCGCAACCGGCCCCCGTCTCCTGCTCGGACGCGGTACGCGCCCTGCGCGCCCTGGACCGGCTCAGCCTCATCGACCACCAACCGGACACACCCCATCAGGCCGTTCGCGTCCACCAGCTCATCCAGCGCGCCACCCGCGAGGACTACACCCCCCACCAGCACGACCATGCCGCGCACACCGCCGCCGATGCCCTGGCCGCCGTCTGGCCGAAGACCGAACGCGACACCGCCCTCGCCCAGGCCCTGCGCACCAACACCGATGCCCTCATCCGCCACGCCGGCGACGGCCTGTACCGGCCGGACACGCACACGGTGCTGTACCGCCTCGGCCGCAGCCTCGGCGAATCCGGTCAGGTCACCGCCGCCATCGACCACTTCGACCACCTCGCCGCCAGCGCCCGCAGCCGTCTCGGCCCCGACCACCCCGATACCCTCACCGCCCGGGGGAACCTCGCCACCTGGCGGGGGGAGTCGGGGGATGTGGCCGGGGCGGTGCAGGCGTTCGCCGAGCTGCTGGCCGACATGGTGCGGGTGCTGGGTCCCGACCACCTGCACACCCTCACCACCCGGCACAACCTCGCCGCCATGCGGGGGGAGGCGGGGGATGTGGCCGGGGCGGCACAGGCGTTCGCCGACCTGCTGGCCGACCGGATGCGGGTGCTGGGTCCCGACCACCCCGACACCTTCGCAGCCCGGGGCAACCTCGCCGCCATGCGGGGGGAGTCGGGGGATGTGGCCGGGGCGGTGCAGGCGTTCGCCGAGCTGCTGGCCGACATCGTGCGGCTACTGGGTCCCGACCACCTGCACACCCTCACCACCCGGCACAACCTTGCCGCCATGCGGGGAGAGGCGGGGGACGCGGCCGGGGCGGCACAGGCGTTCGCCGACCTGCTGGCCGACATGGTGCGGCTACTGGGTCCCGACCACCCCGATACCCTCGCCGCCCGGAGCAGCCTCGCTGCTTGGCGGGGGAGGGCGGGGGATGCGGTCGGGGCGGCACAGGCGCTCGCCGACCTGCTGGCCAACCGGATGCGGGTGCTGGGTCCCGACCACCCCGACATCCTCACCGCCCGGCACGACGTCGCCGCCATGCGGGGGGAGGCGGGGGACGCGGCCGGGGCGGCACAGGCGCTCGCCGACCTGCTGGCCGACATGGTGCGGCTACTGGGTCCCGACCACCCCGACACCCTCGCCGCCCGGAGCAGCCTCGCTGCTTGGCGGGGGAGGGCGGGGGATGCGGTCGGGGCGGTGCAGGCGTTCGCCGACCTGCTGGCCGACATGGTGCGGGTGCTGGGTCCCGACCACCCTGACACCCTCACCAGCCGGGGCAACCTCGCCGCCATGCGGGGGACGGCGGGGGATGCGGCCGGGGCGGCACAGGCGTTCGCCGAGCTGCTGGCCGACATCGTGCGGGTGCTGGGTCCCGACCACCCCCACACCCTCACCACCCGGCACAACCTCGCCACCTGGCGGGGGAGGGCTGGGGATGCGGCCGGGGCGGCACAGGCGTGCGCCGACCTGCTGGCCAGCCGGATGCGGGTGCTGGGTCCCGACCACCCCGACACCCTCACCAGCCGGGGCAACCTTGCCGCTTGGCGGGGGGAGGCGGGGGATGCGGTCGGGGCGGTGCAGGCGTTCGCCGAGCTGCTGGCCGACATGGTGCGGGTGCTGGGTCCCGACCACCCTCACACCCTCACCACCCGCCACAACCTCGCCACCTGGTGGGGGGAAGCGTGGGATGCGGCCAGGGCGGCACAGACACTGGCCGACTAGATGATCTATTCCAAGGGGTCAGTGATCGTAGGCGGTCAGTGAGCGTAGGACGGGCTGTCCGGTGTGGTCGTTGTGCCAGATCGCGGCGGTCAGGGCGAGGATTCGCTGCATGACGCGGGCGATGACACCGCCGGGCGTGCGTGCTCGGTGCTGTTCGAGATCGAGTTGGCCCTTGAAGGTCTCGTTGACCGACTCGATGACCTGCCGCAACGGCTTGAACAGCGGCGCTGCGGCCCGCTCCGGCTCGCCCTTGCGGGCCGGCCGCAGCAGCCGGATGTCCTGCTCGGCCAGCTCGTGCTCGAAGCCCCTTCCGAAGTAGTTCCTGTCGCCGATCAGTGTGTTCGGCGGCGAGGAGGTCCAGCCGGGTCTCGCGCTCGTCGGCCTTGGCACCGGTCAGGGCGAAGGCGACGGGCAGGCCCTGGAGGGTGCACACCAGGTGCAGCCGCAGGCCCCAGAAGAAGCGGCTGTGGCTGGCGCAGTACCCGTACTCGGCCCATCCGGTCAGGTCGGAGCTTTTGACGGTCTCGCGTGAGCGGCCGCATTCCACCGGCGTGGAGTCCACGATCCACACATCGTCGCTCCACGCACTGGTGTCGGGGGCCAGGAGCCGGGTGACGCGCCGAAGCAGTCCGGCGGCCTTGCGCAGCCGTTTGTTGTAGCCGGGCTGCTGGGGCAGGTACGGGAAGAGATGCCGCAGGTGGGAACGGGCGTGGCGGAGCCACCTGGCCTCGGAGGTGACGCCGAGCATGGCCTGCATCATCGCCAAGGTGACCAGCTCGGCGTCGGTGAGCTTAGGGGCGATGCCCACGGCTGGCCGCCATGGCGCGAGATGGGGTGAGTCCCTCAGTAGGTCGTCGGTCTTCACGTAAAGTGCGGTCGCGAGGGAGTCCAGCTCTGTCTTCACACACTGACGTTGGGCTCCCTCGCCTCGTGTGTGCAGGCCATCTGCAAGTTCCCGTCAGCGGTTTGGGGCTGTGTCCCATCGTCGGGTGCGAGGCTTATAGGCCGAGCGGCACCGGTCTGGCCGGAACGCCCTCCGCGATCAGCGCCGCCAACGGTGTGGCGAGGTCGCGGGGTGAGAACAGCTCGGAACCGCAGTAGTCGGCGATATCCCGAAGGCACCACCAGCGGAAGCCATCGATGTTCTCGGCGGCGAGTTCGCTGTCGGACATCGCGCCGCGTGGAGGGAACGAGGCGGTACGGACAAGGAAATAGTCGTTGACCACTCCGTCGTAGCCTGCTGCGTGGCCAGGGGCGACGACCTGCTGGTGCCACACATGTGGAGGGTCGGTATCGACGACCAGCCCTACCTCTTCATGCAACTCGCGACGTAGCGCGGCAAGCGGCGTCTCGCCACGCTCGACACCACCACCGGGAGCCGCCCACACGACCACCGTGCCGGTCGGCCTGGGAATGGTGAAGCGGCACAGCAGGATGCGGTCACCCTCATCGAGGACGACCGCGCGGACTGAGTGACGCAGGTTCACCGAGGACATCCCGGCAGGCTATCCATCTACCGGCGACGGCGCCGGGCGGTGCACGATCCCTTGGAATCGATCATCTAGGTGCGAATGCTGGGCCCCGACCACCCCGACGTGCGCATTGTTCAACACATCATCGACCAACTGGTGGAAGGAAGCGGAGAGGACGCCCGGGACATCGGGCAATGATCATTCATGAGACGCCCCAGTCGGGCGCCGCGGCCGACTTGTCATGTCAGGACCCCGACAGAACGTCAGGCCGCGCTGATGCCGACGTTTGCGGTCGGTGACGATCCTGCTGGCTTATTCCGTGCCGAGCGGGGCTGGCTGCTCGTTGGACCTCGACCGCAGGATGGAACGGCCACCCGCTCGACCGCAGCGGCGTCAACCACGTTGCCGGCGTCGGTCTCTCCCCCGCCTCATGACCGAATGAGCCAGCAGGATCGTCAGTCCGGGTTGCGCAGACACCCAGGGCCGGGCTGTGGGGATGCGGGGCGCGGTCGACCTGGAAGCTCGGCCGCGTAACGTGCCCAGTTGCCTCCTTCCTGGGTCCAGGCGGTGGCGGTCTCGGGGCTGATGCCCAGGAGCTCAGTGAGAACTGCCGCCGGCAGCTGTGTGGAGAGCCCCATCAGCGCGGAGGTCCGGCCCGGACGTGAGTAGATGCCCATCCGCTTGAGCCGGGTGCCCAGGTGTTCGTTGCTGAGGGGCTGGCCCGCGAAGGCTCCGGGGAAGAGCCAAGGCGAGTCTGACGAAGCACCGATAGTGACGTGCCCGCGTCGCCGAGCGAGAAGCTGCCGGGCGAGCTTGTCCAATGGATCAGGCAGCAGCAGGGGACTGTCGCCCAGCATCAGCGACGTCTGCGAGTCCGCGACGATCACCGCCGTGACCGGCAGCTGGGAGACCGTGGTGAGGGGCTGGGCGTAGAGCAAGACGAGGAGCCCAGCGAAACGGTCCTCGATGGCGAGGCCGTCGTCGTGCATCAGGCGACGGCTGAGCGCCCAGCGTTCGTCCTCGTCCGTGGGCCGGACGTGGCTCAGCTTCTCGCGGGCCGCGATCTCCAGGCCCTTGCCGATGTGCCGGTTCTTGCGGCACCACTCGACGAATCCGCGGGCGTCATAGCGGGTCGTGGACCCGCTGTCGATCCACTCGTCCAGGTGAACCTGGCTGCAGAGCCCGAGTTCAGTGCCGTGCTCGCGAAGCCAGACCAGCAGGGCGACGGCGCCGCGGATGCTGGCCCGGACCGCCGTCGTCTGGGTCGCGGTGACCGGATGCTTCGTGGCTTCGCGTCGAAGGCGCCGCAGGTGGTGCCAGGTCGCGAAGCGCCGGACGAGCTTGCGTTCGCTGTCGTCGGTGACCGCCTCGGTCGTCGAGGCGATCCACTGTTCCAGGGCCGCGAACCGTTCGTCGCGTGCGGGCAGGGCGCCGGCGGTGACCAGGGCGGCCCGTAGGAAGGCCACGGACTTGTTTGGCAGGAGCGCGTCCAGGCCCTCGTGGGTGAGTGGGCAGGTGCCGTCCACGAGCGCGTAGAGGATCGTGCGGGTACTGGGCTTGGCCAGCAACTTCAACCCGGCCATGGCTCCGCTGGCGATCAGGACGTCGTGGACCGGCTGGAGGCGGGGGGGCATGGCGCCGTCGCGGGAGAGGGCGTCGCGGACCAGCTGGTCACGGACGCAGCTGTGGCAGCGGCCGTAACTGTGCAGATACTCGATCGTGCCGCAGAGCCGGCAGGGGTTGAAGGAGATCGGATTCCTTTGCCAGCAGGTCTCGCAGAGATGGCCGTCCTCGGTCCGGGCAGCGGCGTACTTGTTCTTCCCGCAGCCCACGCAGGTCCGGCGGGTGCGTGAGCAGGTGTCGCAGCGGGGCATCCCGGTCGCCGCCCGGTAACAGCGGCGGGGCCCCTTGCCGCAGAACGAGCAGGTCCGCAGGGTCGGCCGGAAGCATGCGCGGCAGAGCGGCCCGTCCTCGGTGCGTCGTCCGACGGGGCGGACCCGGTCGCAGAGGACGCAGATGATCAGATGGTCGGCCTCGTGGCGCGTGCAAGCCGAACACAGCGGGGTCCCGTCCGGGCGGCGGGTCGCGACGGGCCTCTCCTTGCCGCAGTGCCCGCAGGCCGCGGAGTTGGCCTTGCGGTAACACAGCAGGCAGCAGCGATGGCCGTCGAACACGTGGGTGAGCGGCCGGACCTCGCCGCAGCCGTGGCAGGCCGGAGCGGTGACGGCGATACCTGCGTCGGTTAGCGCGGTGATCAGCCGGGCGGCCCGCGCGGACCCCTTGGCGCCCTCGCCGGTCAGCATGCCTGGGGTGTCCTCGATCTCCCAGAGCAGCCGGAACATCAGGTAGACGTTGCCGACCGGGACGACCGACTCGACGGCCCGGCGGACAGTCGCAGGATCGGCGTCCGGGGCGACGGCGGTGACGGCCGCGCTGATCAGGGCGACCGGGTCGCCGTCGGGCATCTGGAAGCAGTCGCGGCAGATCACCTCACCGGTGCGGGTGCGGCGGTAGATCCGAGCCGGTCGGGAGCACTCGACGCAACTCAGCGACGCGGCACGGGTGTTGTGGGCGCATGGACCGCAGACGCGCTTGCCGTCGGCCCGCAGACTGGTCAGCTTCTTCACGCTTCCGCAGTCGGCGCACTTCGGCAGGACGGCCCGGCGGGAGCCGTGGGCGAGCAAGGACCGGATGAAGTCACCGACCACGGGTGGGCCCTCGGGGCGGCCGGAGGTCAGCAGGTCCGGGTCGTCGGTGAGAGCGCGGGCCAGGCGGCGGCGCTTGGCCCGGGAAGCCGCCGCGTCGGCGACCGCCTGGCGTACGACTTTCTCGGTCAGGTCCGGCTCGACGCCGGCCACGACGGAGACCACGATGTCGTCCGGTTCAGGAAGCGGAACAGCAGGTGCAGAGGTCATTTCTCCGGCCCGGTGATCCGTGCCCGCGGCGGGCGAAGCGTGCCGATGCCCGCTTCGGTGCCGTCGGCCGTGCGCTTGCTGCGGGTGGCCCTAGCGGAGGCGGTCGGCTTGATCAGGTCGTCCATGGGGCAGCCGAAGATGTCGAGCAGGGCCATCAGTACCTTCAGGCTGAGACGTTCCGGCTTCTCCGTCACCAGCCGGTAGACCTGACTGGTGGACAGCGTCACTCCGCGTTCGGCCAGCAGCGGCTGCAAGGCGGCAGTGGTGAACATGCCCTGCTCGGCCATGATTTCGCGCAGCCGCCAGGTGTAGTCCAGCTTGGCCGTCATCCGGTGCCTCCCATGTCCGCGTCCCGTTCGAAGGCCCGGTCCAGGGCCTTGCGCATCATTGTGTTCATGAAGTCGCCGCTGACCGCCGTGTAGATGGCGGTCGTGCTGGCGTAGCGGTGACCGACCTGATCCTGTACGAACTTCGGGTCGACACCGTCCTCAATCTGGTGCGTGACGTGGCTGTGGCGAAGCGAGTGCGGGGTCAGCTCCGGCGGCAGACCGATCGCGTCGCGGTAGGTGGTGAAGCGGTCGTTGACCTCGCGCGGCTGAAGGCGGCCCCCGCGTTCGGTCAACCACAGGGCCGGGTGGTCCGGGACGCCGAACCGCGGCCGGATGTTGACCACGTAGTCCTCGACAGCCTCCACCGCCCACGGCATCACGCTGGCGACGTTCCGACGCCGCGGCGGCGAGCCCTTCGTCGCCTTGCCCCAGCGGACCTGGAGCATCCCGTACCGGCCCAGCTCGGGCGCCGCCGCGTTGCGGTGGAAGTCCACCAGGTCGAGCTTGCAGCCCTCGTTCCGGCGCAGGCCCCAGCCGTAGAGCACCTTGAACAGCGTCGCGTCGCGGTAGGCCGCCAGAGCACCCTTGCGGCGGCTGCGGGCCGCGACGTCGATCCGGTCGTCGCAGTAGTCGAGGAACTTCTGCAGTTCCTCCCGGGTGAACGGCCGCCTCTCGGCCCGGCCCTCGTAGTCGGTCAGGTGCTGGACGGTGTTCCACTCGTGGCAGATCTGCACCGGGTGCGTGCCGAACCGCTTCTCGCACTCGTCCGCCCACTCGTAGGCCGGGCTAATCAGGAAGTCGCAGAACAGCCGCACCGTCAGCTGGTAGGACCGCAGCGTCGAGTGGGCCAGCCCTTTCTCGCTGATCAGGGACATCATCCACTCGTCCATGTGCGAGGCCGTCCAGTTCCACGGGTACTCGTTCGTGAACAGCGCGAAACGGCGAAGCTGCCCGTCACGGCCCTTGACCGTCTTTTTGTCGAGCCGACGGCCGCCCCGCTGCTGCTTGGCGAACCCGCTGAGCATCGCCTCGAAGACCGCGTCTTCGGGATGCAGTAGGGCAACCCCGTCCACCAACTCCAGCCGGGCCGCCCCCGTTATGGGCGGTCTTACGCCGTTCGACACCCCACACATCCTTCCCGTTCAATGCGCGAATCTTGCAGTAGGCGGGAACTCTCTAGCAAACTGCCAGGTCACAGAGTTGATGTACGGTATGGAGGTGGTCGAGCGTTGTCCGAGATCAGCGGCCTGAGGCCCCTTCGGATCGTGCATCAGGTGCAATACCGCGCAGTTCGGGCACCACCTCTTCCTCGAAGGCCCGCCCGGCGCCGGCAAGACGATGCTCGCCGAGCGGCTGCCGGCCATCCTGCCCCGCCTCGGCCGGCAGGAGTCGCTCGAGGTCACCGCGGTCCACTCGGTGGCGGGCCTGCTGCCCCCGGGCAAGCCGCTGATCGATGTCGCCCCCTACTGCGCCCCGCACCACTCGGCCACCATGCAGGCACTCGTGGGCGGCGGCCCGGGTATCGCGCGGCCCGGCGCGGTGTCGCTGTCTCATCGCGGGGTGTTGTTCCTGGACGAGACGCCGGAATTCAGCAGCCGGGCTCTGGACGCGCTGCGGCAGCCGCTGGAGGCGGGGCATGTCGTGATCGCGCGCAGCGCGGGAGTCGTGCGTTTCCCGGCGAAGTTCCTCATGGTGCTCGCGGCCAACCCCTGCCCCTGCGGCCGGTTCTCGCAGCGCGACGACCTGTGCGAGTGCCCGCCCTCGGTCATCCGCCGCTACCAGGCCAGGCTCTCCGGCCCGCTCCTGGACCGGGTCGACCTGCGCGTCGAGGTGGACCGCGTCACCCGCACCGAACTGACCGCCTCCGGCGCCAGGGGCGAATCGACCGCGACCGTCGCCGACCGGGTCCGGGCGGCCCGGGAACGGGCCGCGGGGCGCCTTGCCGGCACCCCCTGGTGCACGAACAGCGAGGTGCCCGGCCGTGAGCTGCGCAGCCGCTGGTACGCCGTGCCCGGCGCGATGGACGAGGCCGAGCGGAACCTGGAGCGGGGCGTCCTGACCGCCCGCGGCCTCGATCGCGTCCTGCGCGTGGCCTGGACCCTCGCCGACCTCGTCGGCCACGACCGGCCCGACGCCACGGACGTCGCCCTCGCGCTCCAGCTGCGCACCGGTGTGCCGCGAGGCGTCCCCATGGCCATCGGGGCACTGACATGAGCGCCGGCGACGAACCTGACGACGAGCTGCTCGGCCGCATCCTGCTGACTCGTGTCATCGAGCCCGGTGACGAAGTCGGCGGGCGCTGGGTTCGGGAGCTCGGCGTCGGGGCAGTGGTACGGCGGCTGGGGGAGGGCGGGGTTGCGCTGCCAGGGGTGAGCGGGAAGCGGTGGGCCGGGCTGGTGGCCAGGGCGCAGGCCGCCCGGCCGCGTCGGGACCTGGAGGCAGCCCGGGACGCCGGCGTGCGGTTCGTGTCTCCCGGGGGCGTGGAGTGGCCGGGGCAGCTCGACGATCTGGGGGATGCCCGGCCCCTGGGGCTGTGGGTGCGCGGGCGGCCCAGCCTGCGGATGTGGGCGCTGAAGTCGGTCGCCGTGGTCGGCGCCCGGGCCTGCACCGAGTACGGGGCCCATATGGCCGCGACCCTCGCCGCCGGTCTCGCCGAGCAGGGCTGGGTCGTGGTCTCCGGCGGCGCCTACGGAGTCGACGGCGCCGCCCATCGCGGAGCGCTCGGAGCCGGCGGCGCCACCGTCGCCGTCCTCGCCTGCGGCGTCGACCGGCCCTACCCCCGCGGCCACACCCGGCTGATCAGCAGAATCGCCGAACAGGGGCTGGTGATCGGCGAGTTGCCACCCGGCGATCATCCGACGCCGAGCCGGTTCATCCTGCGGAACAGAGTGATCGCCGCCCTCACCCGCGGCACGGTGGTCGTCGAGGCCGCCCACCGCAGCGGCTCCCTGGTCACCGCACGGGCGGCCCAGCGCCTCGGCCGGCACACGATGGGCGTGCCGGGCCCGGCCACCAGCGGGCTCTCCGCCGGAGTGCACGATCTGCTGCGCGCAGAGGCCACCCTGGTCACCGACGTCACGGACGTCGTCGAACTGGTCGGTGACATCGGAGAGCTGGCCCCCGACCGGCGGGGCCCCGTCCTGCCCCGGGACCTGCTGGAACCAGCCACCCGGCAGGTGCTCGCCGCACTGCCCGGACGCGGGGTGGCCCGGCCGGACGAGATCGCGCGCTCCGCACAGACCGCACAGGACGACGCGATCGCGAGACTGTACGAACTCCGAGCACTCGGTTACGTCGAACGACACGGCGACGGCTGGAAGTTGACACGCCAGGCGGTGATGTCGGTCCGCGATGGTCGCGGGCTGAGTTGACCGTCTGTGTTCGGCCGTCCGGGGGAACCCCGACATCCCTTGGAAATGCGCCCAGTTGGGGCCCTTGGGTGATCACACCGAGCGACCGCGACGCCCTGGAGGGACGTCCTCCGGAACATCTCTGCGCCCGCCTCGGCCTCCGCCCTTCGCGCACCGCGACACCGCAGTCACGCTACGCTCACGTGGATCCCGACACGGACAGGCAACTCGACATCAGACAGACAGCTCACCCCAGCAGCACCACTGCGCAGCAGAACGGCACAAGGCGACGAATGCCCCAGCACACCTCCGGGTCCGACCGGGCGGCGATCCCCCCAGCCGCCCGTGACGGTGGCAGCGTGCGGCCGCCCGCTCCCTCGACACTCGACGAGTTGTGGCGGTCGTACAAGGCGACGGGGGACGAGCGGCTGCGTGAGCAGCTGATCCTGCACTACTCGCCGCTGGTGAAGTACGTCGCGGGACGGGTCAGCGTGGGACTGCCGTCCAACGTCGAGCAGGCGGACTTCGTCTCGTCCGGGGTGTTCGGGCTGATCGACGCGATCGAGAAGTTCGACATCGGCCGCGAGATCAAGTTCGAGACGTACGCGATCACCCGGATCCGCGGCGCGATGATCGACGAACTGCGGGCCCTGGACTGGATCCCCCGCTCGGTGCGGCAGAAGGCGCGCAACGTGGAGCGTGCGTACGCCACGCTGGAGGCACGGCTGCGGCGGACCCCGACCGAGGGCGAGGTGGCCTCCGAGATGGGCATCGCCGTCGAGGAACTCCACGCGGTGTTCAGCCAGTTGTCGCTGGCCAACGTGGTGGCCCTGGAGGAGCTGCTGCACGGGAGCGGTGAGGGCGGCGACGGGCTCAGCGTCATGGACACGCTGGAGGACACCGCCGCCGACAACCCCGTCGAGGTCGCCGAGGACCGGGAGCTGCGGAGGTTCCTGGCGCGGGCGATCAACACGCTGCCCGACCGGGAGAAGACCGTGGTCACGCTGTACTACTACGAGGGCCTCACCCTGGCCGAGATCGGGAACGTGCTGGGTGTGACCGAGAGCCGCGTCAGCCAGATCCACACCAAGTCGGTGCTGCAACTGAGAGCGAAACTGGCGAGCTTCGGCCGCTGACCTGGCCGGATGTGATCGGGCCGGCAACAGGCACTCCCGTCCGGCGGGAGGCGTCCGTAGAGTGTTGACGTGCCAAGGATTCGAGCGGCCTCCGTGGCCGAGCACCGGTCGATGCAGCGAGCCGCCCTGCTGGACGCGGCTCGTTCCTTGTTGTCCGAGGGCGGTACGGAGGCGCTGACCTTCCCGGCCCTCGCCGAGCGGACGGGCCTCGCGCGATCGTCCGTCTACGAGTACTTCCGGTCACGGGCGGCCGTGGTCGAGGAGCTGTGCGAGGTCGACTTCCCGGTCTGGGCGGCGGACGTGTCGGCGGCGATGGAGCGGGCCGAGACGGCCGAGGCCAAGGTCGAGGCGTATGTGCGGCAGCAGCTGGAGCTGGTCGGGGACCGGCGGCACCGGGCCGTGGTCGCGATCTCCGCCAGTGAGCTCGATGCGGGGGCGCGGGAGAAGATCCGGGCGGCGCACGGCGGGCTGGTCGCGATGATCGTCGAGGCGCTGGGCGAGCTGGGCCACGAGCAGCCCCGGCTGGCGGCGATGTTGTTGCAGGGGGTGGTGGACGCGGCCGTGCGGAGGATCGAGCTGGGGGCGGCGGAGGAGCCGGCCGCCATCGTCGATGCGGCGGTTTCCATGGCTCTGCGGGGTGTGCGGGGCTGACGGCGCCGGAGCCGGGCCGGGTGGCTCGCCCTCAGGGGGCGGCTGGGTGCCCAGGACTGTGCGGGGCTGACGGCGCCGGGGCTGAGGTCAGGGGGTGGCTCGCCCTCAGTGGGGCAGCTGGGTGCCCCGTACCGGAAGCAGCCTCGACGGGCCCCTGTGCAGGAGCCAGGGCGGCAGGAGCGACAGCGGGTTCATGTACTCCTCGCCGCGGCGCAGCCCCCAGTGGACGCACGTGGCCGCCGTGCAGTGGGAGCCGCTCGCGTCCACGGTGCCGATCACCTCGCCCGGCTCCACCTCCGCACCCTTCTCGACCGTTGCCGTCACCGGTTCGTACGTCGTGCGCAAGGGGGGATCGCCCGTCCCCGTGAGGTCCACCGAGACGACCCCCTTGCCGGCCACCCGGCCCGCGAAGGAGACCCGGCCCGCGGCCACCGCTCGAACCGGTGTGCCCGTGGGCGCCGCCAGGTCCACGCCCCGGTGGCCCGGGCCGTAGGCCGTGGCCGGGGGCTCCCAGCCCCGCAGGACCCGGGGACGTAAGCCGACGGGCCAGGTGCGGCCGATCGCCGGGACGGCGGCGTCCGCAAGGGGCGTACCCGCCGCGAACAGGGGTGGGGGAGGGGCCAGCAGGGCCGTCGCCGTGACGATCACCAGCAGGATCAGGCGCGCACAGACACGCACACATCGGTTCGCTCGCATGCGGAAAGCGTCCCGGAACGCCGGTGTCGCCGCTCGCGGCTGTGGACGGGTGCCCGGTTGTGGACAACGGCGTCATCCGGCACCCCGCGGGTCCCGTACACTTCTGATGGCGACCCGAGTCATCGGGTCGACTTCGCACGCCCCGATATGAACCCCGGCAACGGGCCCGTATCAGCGCCCCTCGGTCCCTCGTGGAACGGCGCGCAGTGGGCGTCAGGCGCGGAAGCCGTCCGGCATCCGCGGCACAACCGAGAAATTCAAGGAGATACGGCCATGGCCGTCGTCACGATGCGGGAGCTGCTGGAGAGCGGCGTCCACTTCGGTCACCAGACCCGTCGTTGGAACCCGAAGATGAAGCGCTTCATCTTCACGGAGCGCAACGGCATCTACATCATCGACCTGCTCCAGTCGCTGTCGTACATCGACCGCGCCTACGAGTTCGTCAAGGAGACCGTCGCCCACGGCGGCACGGTCATGTTCGTCGGCACGAAGAAGCAGGCGCAGGAGGCCATCGCCGAGCAGGCCACCCGCGTCGGCATGCCCTTCGTCAACCAGCGCTGGCTGGGCGGCATGCTCACCAACTTCTCGACCGTCTACAAGCGTCTGCAGCGCCTCAAGGAGCTCGAGCAGATCGACTTCGAGGACGTCGCCGCGTCCGGTCTGACCAAGAAGGAGCTTCTCGTGCTCTCGCGCGAGAAGGCCAAGCTGGAGAAGACCCTCGGCGGTATCCGCGAGATGCAGAAGGTGCCCAGCGCCGTCTGGATCGTGGACACCAAGAAGGAGCACATCGCCGTTGGTGAGGCCCGGAAGCTGAACATCCCGGTCGTCGCGATCCTCGACACCAACTGCGACCCCGACGAGGTCGACTACAAGATCCCGGGCAACGACGACGCGATCCGCTCCGTCACCCTGCTCACCCGTGTGATCGCGGACGCGGTCGCCGAGGGCCTCATCTCCCGCTCCGGTGTCGCCACCGAGGGCAAGGGCGACAAGGCCGCGGGCGAGCCGCTGGCCGCGTGGGAGCGCGACCTGCTCGAGGGCGAGAAGAAGACCGACGAGGCTGCTCCGGCCGCTGAGGCCGCCCCGGCTGCTGAGGCCGCTCCGGCCGACGAGGCTGCCCCGGCCGCTGAGGCCGCCCCCGCCGACGAGGCTGCTCCGGCCGCCGAGGCCCCCGCCGCCGAAGCCGAGAAGCCGGCCGAGGACGAGAAGCCGGCCGAGGCCGAGCAGGCCTGACCCGTCAGTCCGAGTTGACGGCGGGAGCGGCCCGTATCCACCAGCGCCTTCGGCGCGGTGGAGTCCGCTCCCGCCGTTGACCCGTAGGTCAGCGCAAGGACGCGCCTTCCGGCTCCATGGGGCGCATCCGCAGATCTTCGATCTTCCAGACTTCGAGAGAGATTCACAGACTCATGGCGAACTACACCGCCGCCGACGTCAAGAAGCTCCGTGAGCTCACGGGCGCCGGCATGATGGACTGCAAGAAGGCGCTGGACGAGGCCGAGGGCAACGTCGAGAAGGCCGTCGAGGCACTCCGCATCAAGGGCCAGAAGGGCGTCGCCAAGCGCGAGGGCCGTTCCGCCGAGAACGGTGCCGTCGTCTCGATCATCGCCGACGACAACGCCTCCGGTGTCCTGGTCGAGCTGAAGTGCGAGACGGACTTCGTCGCCAAGGGTGACAAGTTCCAGGCCGCGGCCAACACCATCGCCGAGCACGTCGCCAAGACCTCCCCGGCCGACCTCGAGGCCCTGCTCGCCTCCGAGATCGAGGCCGGCAAGACGGTCCAGGCGTTCGTCGACGAGGCCAACGCCAACCTGGGCGAGAAGATCGTCCTGGACCGCTTCGCGCAGTTCGCCGACGGCTACGTGACGGCGTACATGCACCGCACGATGCCCGACCTCCCCCCGCAGATCGGTGTCCTCGTCGAGCTGGACAAGCCGAACGCGGAGATCGCCAAGGGCGTCGCCCAGCACATCGCCGCCTTCGCGCCGAAGTACCTCTCCAAGGAGGACGTGCCGGCCGACGTCGTCGAGTCCGAGCGCCGCGTCGCCGAGGAGACCACCCGCGCCGAGGGCAAGCCCGAGGCCGCCCTGCCGAAGATCGTCGAGGGTCGCCTCAACGGCTTCTTCAAGGACGCCACGCTGCTCGGCCAGCCGTACGCGCTCGACAACAAGAAGTCCGTCCAGAAGGTCCTGGACGAGGCCGGTGTCACCCTGAAGCGCTTCACGCGCATCAAGGTCGGCATCTGAGTCCGTACCGCGCTCGACGCCCGACCCCGATAGGGTCGACAGCAGTCGTCCGCGTACGCCGTCACATAAGTGGCGGACGACAGCAGATCTGACGAGGAGGCCATTGCCGTATGGGATGCGAAACCCGCCCCACCGGCAATGGCCTTCTTGGTATGTGCAACACGTGAAAGAGGCGGGATCCCCCATGACCAAGGCCCAGAAGAGCGACGACGGCAAAGTGCGCGGCCGGTTTCTGCTGAAGCTGTCCGGAGAGGCCTTCTCCGGTGGCGGGGGCCTTGGCGTCGACCCCGACGTGGTGCACAAGATCGCCCGTGAGATCGCGGCCGTCGTGCGCGACGGCGCGGAGATCGCGATCGTCATCGGCGGCGGCAACTTCTTCCGCGGTGCCGAACTGCAGCAGCGCGGCATGGACCGGGCCCGCTCCGACTACATGGGCATGCTCGGCACGGTCATGAACTGCCTCGCCCTCCAGGACTTCCTGGAGAAGGTGGGCGTGGACTGCCGGGTGCAGACCGCCATCACCATGGGCCAGGTCGCCGAGCCCTACATCCCGCTGCGCGCCGTGCGTCACCTGGAGAAGGGCCGTGTGGTCATCTTCGGCGCCGGGATGGGCATGCCGTACTTCTCCACCGACACCACCGCGGCCCAGCGCGCCCTGGAGATCGACGCGGAGGCGCTGCTGATGGGCAAGAACGGCGTGGACGGGGTCTACGACTCCGACCCCAAGACCAACCCGGACGCGGTGAAGTTCGATCACCTCGGCTACGGCGAGGTCATCACGCGCGATCTGAAGGTCGCCGACGCCACGGCCGTGACGCTGTGCCGCGACAACAAGCTCCCGATCGTGGTCTTCGAGCTGCTGGCGGAGGGCAACATCGGACGTGCCGTCAAGGGTGAGAAGATCGGCACGCTGGTGGGGGACCCCGGCAGCCGGGACTGACACCCCGGGTACAACCCCGTCCGGGGGACGGACGGGACGGAGCCGGGCCGGGGGATGGACAATGTCCTGTCGGTCGGGAACCGTGCAGGAAGAAGACGCGACGCAGCCGGCCGCCGCCCCACATGGAACCGCAGCCGGGCCTACTCAAGACACGCAGGAGCAAGTGGTGATCGAAGAGACCCTCCTCGAGGCCGAGGAGAAGATGGAGAAGGCCGTCGTGGTCGCCAAGGAGGACTTCGCCGCGATCCGCACCGGCCGTGCGCACCCGGCGATGTTCAACAAGATCGTGGCCGACTACTACGGCGCGCCGACGCCGATCAACCAGCTGGCTTCGTTCTCCGTGCCGGAGCCGCGCATGGCGGTGGTGACCCCGTTCGACAAGACGGCCCTGCGCAACATCGAGCAGGCCATCCGCGACTCCGACCTGGGCGTCAACCCGAGCAACGACGGCAACATCATCCGGGTGGTGTTCCCCGAGCTGACCGAGGAGCGCCGCCGCGAGTACATCAAGGTCGCCAAGAGCAAGGGTGAGGACGCCAAGGTCTCCATCCGCTCCGTGCGCCGCAAGGCCAAGGACGCCATCGACAAGCTGATCAAGGACGGCGAGGTCGGCGAGGACGAGGGCCGCCGTGCGGAGAAGGAGCTCGACGACACCACCGCGAAGTACGTCGCACAGGTGGACGAGCTCCTGAAGCACAAGGAAGCGGAGCTGCTCGAGGTCTGATGAACGACTCTTCCTGGGGGGCGCCGCCACAGGCCGGGTACTGGGGGCCCACCGACCAAGGGCACGGCCACGGGCACGTGCAGAGCCCCGGCCACGGGCAGGTCCACAGCCCCGGCCAGGGTCACGTCCCGGGGGCCGCTCCGGCGGGTCCCGCATACGATGCGTATGAAGCGCCTCAGACTCGCCCCATGCCCATCGTGCCCGACGTGACCGAATTCGGCGGAAACCAGGATGACGACCGGGGGGCTGCTCGGCCGAGCGGCGCCCCGGTCCGAAACGACACGAATCCGGAGCCCATGCCCGACCCCTCGCAGCCGGCGCCCAAGCCGCCGAAGAAGAGCGCGGGTCGCGACCTGAGTGCCGCGATAGGGGTCGGTGTCGGGCTCGGTGCGGTGATCGTCGCGTCGCTGTTCGTCGTCAAGGCCGTGTTCGTCGGTGTCGTCGCGGTGGCCGTGGTGGTGGGCCTGTGGGAGCTGACCAAGCGGCTGGAGGAACGCAAGGGCATCCGGGCGCCCCTCGTGCCGCTCGCGCTCGGCGGTGCCGCGATGGTCGTCGCCGGGTACGTGCGGGGCGCCGAGGGCGCGTGGGTGGCCATGGCGCTCACGGCGCTGGCCGTCCTGGTCTGGCGCATGACGGAACCGCCTGAGGGCTACCTGAGGGACGTCACCGCGGGCGTCTTCGCGGCGTTCTACGTGCCGTTCCTGGCGACCTTCGTCGCGATGATGCTGACCGCGGACGACGGACCGCAGCGGGTGCTCACCTTCCTGCTGCTCACGGTCGTCAGCGACACCGGGGCCTACGCCGTCGGCTGGCGGTTCGGCCGGCACAAGCTCGCCCCCCGCATCAGCCCCGGCAAGACCCGCGAGGGCCTGCTCGGGGCGGTCTCGTTCGCCATGGTCGCGGGGGCACTGTGCATGCAGTTCCTCATCGACGACGGCGCCTGGTGGCAGGGCCTGGTGCTGGGCCTCGCGGTCGCGGTCACGGCCACGCTCGGCGACCTCGGCGAGTCCATGATCAAGCGGGACCTCGGCATCAAGGACATGGGCACGCTGCTGCCGGGCCACGGCGGCATCATGGACCGGCTCGACTCGCTGCTGCCCACGGCTCCTGTGGTGTGGCTGCTGCTCGTGCTCTTCGTCGGCTCCGGCTGAACAGGTCGTCTTCGTCAGCGAGCTCCCGTCCGGCTGGGCGGGAGCTCGCTGACGTCTCGGGGAGACGTCCGGGGGCCTGAGGTGGGACGATTCAGATGTATCTCCCAAAGGAGGTCATCATGGCCATCATCCGAGAGAGCATCGACGTCGACCGCCGTCCCGAGGAGGTCTACCAGTACGTCATGGACGCTCCGCGCATGCCGGAGTGGCAGCTGAGCGCCGTGTCCGCGGAGCGCCTCGACGAAGGGCCCGTCGGCGTCGGCAGCAAGGTCCGGGTGACCCGGCACATCGGCCGCCGCGTGATGCCGATGACCATGGAGGTCACCGAGTACGACCCGCCGCACAGCTGGGGCATGCGCGGCGTCGACGGCCCGGTGCGGGCGCAGGTGCACGGCGAGGTCGAACCCTATGACGAGGGCCGCCGCTCCCACGTCACGATCGACATCGACTTCGAGGGCCACGGCATGGGCAAGGTCATGGTCCCCCTCGTCGTACGCCCCCAGGTCCGCAAGGAACTCCCGCGCAACGAGCAGCTCCTCAAGGACCGGCTGGAGCACACGGGCGAGTAGGGCGTAGCCTCCCCTGCGGTGCCGACGACGGGGGGTCCAGCCGTGAGGACGACAGGGGGCACGTGGACATAACCGAGCGCGAACCGGCCGGTCCTTGGGAAGGTGTTCTGGCCGCTCCAGCCCGCGGCAGCGACGTCGGCGTCCTGGTTCTTGGGGGATCCAGCGGGCGCGTCGAACGTGAGCGCGCGCGCCTCTTTGCTCAGCAGGGCTTCACAGCGTTGGCGATCCGCTGGTTCGGCGGGCCTGGGCAGCCCCCGGGAATCTGCGAGGTTCCCCTGGAGACCTTCACCACCGCCGTCGAATTCCTTCGCCGGGGCGGAGCGCGACGCATCGGAATCCTCGGCACCTCCAAGGGCGCTGAAGCGGCCTTGCTCACGGCGGTGCACGATCCGCGCGTGGACGTGGCCCTTGCGCTGTCACCCACCTCGCGGGTCTGGTGCAACGTCGGCCGGGGCCGCGACGGAGCGCACCGCCCGTACCGCTCGTCCTGGACGTGGCGGGAGCGGCCGCTGCCGTTCGTCCCGATGGACGATTCCTGGATTCCCGCGGAGCCGGACAGCGGCCCCGTGGCCATCCGCGGATGGTACGAACTGAGCGAGCGGACCTTCGCTCACTCGCTTCCGCCGACGGAGATCCCCGTGGAAGCGGCCAGAGCCGATCTGCTCCTGGTCGCAGGCGGCGACGACGCGATGTGGCCGTCGCTGCCCTTCGCTCGGCAGCTGGCTCGGCGCCGGCGCTCGACCGGGGCGACCGTGCGTCTGATCGCCCGTGACGACGCCGGCCACCGACCACGCCTTCCTGGCGAGAGCCCGGCGCCGGCGTCCGGGCACTTCGAGTACGGGGGCACAGCTGAAGCCGACGCGCTCCTGGGCGAGGCGGCGTGGCCCCACATCCTCGATCTGCTCGGCGGTGGTTGATCGCGCACCAGGTCGGCTGTGCCGTGACCGGCCTGGTCGGGATCTGAGGGAATCCAGAAAGTGCTGTGCCTGTGGCATGCCCATGCGAAAGGATGTGCGCATGATGCGACCCGCGCGTGCGCTGCTCCCCCTTCTCTTGTTGCCCGTTCTCCTTACAGGATGCGACGCGGACAAGAGCGGCGGTACGGCCGCCGACAGCGCCGACCTTGACGCCGCCGCGGGAGACTGGGGGGTCGCGCCGGAACTCGTCTATGTCACCAAGGTCTCCGGCTACACCGTGTTCCAGGAGTCGGTTGGCGAGTACAACGACGAGTTCGTTGCCGCGTATCGGTCCGAGAAGGGTGCCACCAAGTTCGGCCTCTTCGTGGGGCATGGCACGATGACGGCGGAGAGCTGCCCCAAGCAGCCGCTGGGCGAGGTGTCAGAGAAGCAGGTCACCTGTGAGCACGACGGCGACGCCTGGTACCGCAAGGCCGGTGACAGCCACGAATACGCGGTGCCCGACGACGGCGTGGTGATTCGTCTAATCGCTGATGTGGACAAGGTCGACCGCGCAGTTCTGCGTAAGGCAGCCGAGGCGGCCCACCGCCCGGACGACGCCGAATTGGCCGCACTCCTGCCGACCACCAACGGCGCGGACACCTGAGAGTTGTCCGCTTAGGGACCGGCTCGAACTCGTAAAGCGGTGATCGCGACCGCGAGCCCCCTGGGCCGTCCGAGACCGACCAACGCTGACAGTCGGCACCCACAGGTGACCACCCCCACCCCTCTCCGGCCTGGGCTCCCCGAGTTGATCTGCGACACTGGGAGGGTTATGCCTGCACCCGGAGAACTCACTTTCGTAGCCCCCCGCGGAGCCAAGAAGCCGCCGCGGCATCTCGCCGATCTCACTCCTGCCGAGCGCAAGGAGGCCGTAGCCGCTGTCGGGGAGAAGCCGTTTCGTGCCAAGCAGCTCTCGCAGCACTACTTCGCGCGGTACGCGCATGATCCGGAGCAGTGGACCGATATTCCGGCCGGTGCCCGGGGGCGGCTGCAGGAGGCGTTGCTGCCCGAGCTGATGACCGTCGTGCGGCATCTGTCCACCGACCAGGGCACCACCCGCAAGACGCTGTGGCGGCTGTTCGACGGGACGCTCGTCGAGTCCGTGCTGATGCGCTACCCGGACCGGGTGACCATGTGCATCAGCTCGCAGGCCGGATGCGGGATGAACTGCCCGTTCTGCGCGACCGGGCAGGCCGGTCTCGACCGGAATCTGTCCACCGCCGAGATCGTGCACCAGATCGTGGACGGCATGCGGGCCCTGCGGGACGGGGAGGTCCCCGGCGGTCCCGCGCGGCTCAGCAACATCGTCTTCATGGGCATGGGCGAGCCGCTCGCCAACTACAACCGGGTCATCGGATCCATCCGGCGGCTCACCGACCCCGAGCCCGACGGGCTGGGGCTCTCGCAGCGCGGCATCACCGTCTCGACGGTCGGGCTCGTCCCGGCCATCCACCGGTTCTCCGACGAGGGCTTCAAGTGCCGCCTCGCCATCTCGCTGCACGCCCCCGACGACGAGCTGCGCGACACCCTCGTCCCCGTGAACACGCGCTGGAAGGTCCGCGAGGTGCTGGACGCCGGCTTCGAGTACAGCGCCAAGTCCGGGCGGCGGCTGTCCATCGAGTACGCGCTGATCCGGGACATCAACGACCAGGCGTGGCGCGGTGACCGGCTCGGCCGGATGCTCAAGGGCAGGCCGGTGCACGTCAACCTGATCCCGCTGAACCCGACGCCCGGCTCCAAGTGGACCGCCTCACGGCCCGAGGACGAGAAGGCGTTCATGGAGGCCATCGCCGCCCACGGTGTGCCGGTGACGATCCGGGACACCCGTGGTCAGGAGATCGACGGGGCGTGTGGTCAGCTCGCGGCCACCGAACGGTAGTCTGGCCGTCGTAAGCACACCTTCATATTCGACACCTGCATATTCCGACAGGGGAGCGCCACAGCGCTGAGAGTGCGGCACACGGCCGCAGACCCTCCGAACCTGGCCCAGGTCATTCTGGGTAGGGAGATCGGTCACCACTCGAGCTGTTGCGCCCTGCCCGGGACCTCGGAAGTCCCGGGCAGGGCCGCGTCTTCTCCTGGTCACTCCAGGAGGAATTCAGTGAGCATCAACGCAAAGCGGCTGACGGCGGTGGTCGTCGGGCTCGGCATGGTCGGTACTCTCGCCGCGTGCGGGTCGTCCGACAGCGGTCAGGGGTCCGGCGACTCCAAGACCGTGACGCTCGTCAGCCACGACTCGTGGGCCGCGTCCAAGGACGTCATCGCGGCCTTCGAGAAGCAGTCCGGCTACAAGGTCGACGTCCTGAAGGACGGCGACGCCGGGCAGGCCGTCAACAAGGCCATCCTGACCAAGGGCAACCCGCAGGGCGACGTCTTCTTCGGCGTCGACAACACGCTGCTGTCGCGCGCCCTCGACAACGGCCTCTTCCAGCCGTACGAGGCGAAGGGCGCCGACCGGATCAAGGCGGAGTACCGCGTCGACCAGGACAAGCACCGGGTCACGCCCGTGGACACCGGCGACATCTGCGTCAACTACGACAAGAAGTACTTCGCCGACCACAAGATCCAGCCGCCGAAGAGCTTCGACGATCTCGTCAAGCCCGCGTACAAGAACCTGCTCGTCACCGAGAACGCCTCCGCCTCCTCGCCCGGCCTCGGCTTCCTGCTCGGCACCGCCGCGCAGTACGGCGACGACGGGTGGGAGAGCTACTGGAAGAAGCTCAAGGCCAACGGCGTGAAGGTCGTCGACGGCTGGGAGCAGGCCTACAACGAGGAGTTCTCCGGCTCGGCCGGCGGCAAGAAGGCCAAGGGCGACCGTCCGCTCGTCGTGTCGTACGCCTCCTCGCCGCCCGCCGAGGTCGTCTTCGCCGACCCGAAGCCGAGCACGGCACCGACCGGGGTCGCCGAGGGCACCTGCTTCCGGCAGGTCGAGTACGCCGGGCTGCTCAGCAACGCGAAGAACCCCACGGGCGGCAAGGCGTTCCTGGACTTCCTGCTCACGCAGCGGTTCCAGGAGGACATGCCGATGAACATGTTCGTGTACCCGGTGCGCGAGGGCGCCCAGGTGCCGACTGAGTTCGTGAAGTACGGGCCGCAGGCGAAGGACCCGGAGACCATGGACCCGGCGAAGATCGCCGACCACCGTGACCAGTGGGTCAAGTCGTGGACCTCACTCGTACTGAAGTAGCCGCTCGCAGGCGAGGCGCGGCGGCGCGGTTCGGTCTGCTGGCCGTGCCCGTCGCGTTCTTCGCGGTCTTCTTCGCCTACCCCGTCGCCGCGATCGTCGCGCGCGGCCTGAAGACCGACGGGACCTGGCACCTCGGGCGGATCGGGGAGGTGCTGGCGCAGTCCGACGTCCGGCACGTGCTGTGGTTCACCACCTGGCAGGCGTTCGTCTCCACCGCGCTCACGCTGCTCGTCGCGCTCCCCGGCGCCTACGTCTTCGCGCGCTTCGACTTCCCCGGCAAGCAGGTTCTGCGGGCGGTCGTGACCGTCCCGTTCGTGCTGCCGACGGTCGTCGTCGGTACGGCGTTCCTGGCGCTGGTCGGGCGGGGCGGGCTGCTCGACGAACTGTGGGGCGTACGGCTGGACACCACCGTCTGGGCGATCCTGCTCGCGCACGTCTTCTTCAACTACGCGGTCGTCGTCCGTACCGTCGGCGGGCTCTGGGCGCAGCTCGACCCGCGGCAGGAGGAGGCGGCCCGGATGCTCGGCGCGTCCCCGCTGAGGGCCTGGCGGCAGGTCACCCTGCCCGCCCTCGCCCCGGCCGTGGCCGCCGCCGCGCTCATGGTCTTCCTGTTCACCTTCACCTCCTTCGGCGTCGTGCAGATTCTCGGCGGGCCCACCTTCTCCACCCTGGAGGTGGAGATCTACCGGCAGACGTCCGAGATCTTCGACCTGTCCACCGCGGCCGTACTGACCATGATCCAGTTCGTCGCGGTGGGCGCGATCCTCGCGGTGCACGCCTGGACCGTGCGGCGGCGGGAGACCGCGCTGCGGCTGATGGACGCCTCCGCGACCGCGCGCCGGCCGCGCGGCGCGGGGCAGTGGGCGCTGCTGGGCGGGGTGCTCGTCACCGTGGCCGTGCTGCTCGTGCTGCCGCTGGCGGTGCTGGTGCAGCGGTCCCTGGGCCCGCCCGGCTTCGGCTACTACCGGGCGCTGACCCGTGAGGACGGGGGAGTGTTCCTGGTCCCGCCGATCGAGGCGATCGGCAATTCCCTGTCGTACGCCGTCGCCGCCACGCTCATCGCCGTGCTGATCGGCGCTCTGGCCGCCGTCGCGCTCACGCGCCGGGACGCCGGGCGGTTCGTGCGTGGCTTCGACGCGCTGCTGATGCTGCCGCTGGGGGTGTCCGCGGTGACCGTCGGCTTCGGGTTCCTGATCTCTCTCGACGAGCCGCCGCTGGACCTCAGGTCCTCGTGGATCCTGGTGCCGCTCGCGCAGGCGCTGGTCGGGGTGCCGTTCGTGGTGCGGACCATGCTGCCCGTGCTGCGGGCGGTGGACGTGCGGCTGCGCGAGGCGGCCTCGGTGCTCGGGGCCTCGCCCTGGCGGGTGTGGCGGGAGGTGGACCTGCCGATGGTGCGGCGGGCGCTGCTGATCGCGGCCGGGTTCGCCTTCGCCGTGTCCCTGGGGGAGTTCGGCGCGACGGTGTTCATCGCACGTCCCGACCGGCCGACGCTGCCGGTGGCCGTGGCCCGGCTGCTGGGGCGGCCCGGTGACCTCAACTACGGCCAGGCGATGGCCCTTTCGACGATTCTGATGGTGGTGTGCGCCGTGGCCCTGCTGGTGCTGGAGAGGCTCCGCACGGACCGGACGGGGGAGTTCTGATGCTGCTGGCTCTGCGGGGCGCGACGGTCCGTTTCGGCGGGCGGGCGGTGCTTGACGCCGTCGATCTGGAGGTCGCCGAGCACGAGACCGTGTGCGTGCTCGGGCCCAGCGGCAGCGGCAAGTCGACCCTGCTGCGGGCGGTGGCCGGGCTGCAGCCGCTCGACTCCGGGCAGGTGGTGCTCGACGGACGCGACCAGGCGGGCGTGCCCGCGCACAGGCGGGGCGTGGGGCTGATGTTCCAGGACCACCAGCTGTTCCCGCAGCGGGACGTGGGCGGCAACGTGGCCTTCGGGCTGCGGATGCACGGCGAGTCGAAGCGGCGACAGGCCGAGCGGGTGCAGGAGTTGCTGGACCTCGTGGGGCTGCCGGGCGCGGGCCGCCGGGCGATCGCCGCGCTGTCCGGCGGCGAGCAGCAGCGGGTGGCGCTGGCCCGGGCCCTCGCCCCGAGCCCCCGGCTGCTGATGCTGGACGAGCCGCTGGGGCAGCTCGACCGGTCGCTCAGGGAGCGGCTGGTGGTCGAACTGAAGGAGTTGTTCGGCCGGTTGGGCACGACCGTGCTCGCCGTGACACACGACCAGGGGGAGGCCTTCGCGCTGGCCGACCGGGTCGTGGTGATGCGGGACGGGCGGATCGCCCAGTCCGGTACGCCCCTCGAGGTGTGGCAGCGGCCCGCCGACGCGTTCGTCGCCCGCTTCCTCGGCTTCGAGAACGTGGTCGAGGCGACGGTCGGGACGGAGGCCGCGGACACGCCGTGGGGCAAGGTGCCGGTGCCGGAGGATGCCCCGCAGGGCACCCGGACCCTGCTGGTGCGGCCCGCCGGAGTGCGCCTGGTGCCCGCCGACGCGGGTCTGCGCTGCACGGTGACCGCGCGTACCTTCAAGGGCACCCATGTCGCCGTGCGCCTCCAGCCCGAGGACGCCCCGCGCCTGGAGGCGGCGTGTGCGCTGCGGGCGGCACCGGAGGTCGGGGACGAGGTCGGCGTGGAGTTCGACGCGGCCGAAATCGCCGTGCTCGACTGATCGGCGCCCGCTTAGGGTGCGGGACATGACGCTACTCGCACACGACCGCTACTGTGACGAAATCGCCCACCAAGTCGGTCTGTTGAGGTCGGTCGTGACCTCCGGCGCCGAGCTGTCCGGCACCGTGCCCACCTGTCCGGACTGGTCGCTGGAGGACCTGGTCCGGCACATGGGCGGCGCCCTGCGCTGGGTGGAGCTCATGGTGCGGACCCGGGCCCAGGAGGAGGTGCCCGAGGAGCAGGTGCCGGGTGTCGAAGGGCCCGAGGGCCGGGGTGAGGCCGCCGTCCTGGACGCGTGGCTGGCGGAGACCGGCGACCAGGTCGTCGCCGCGCTGCGGGCGGCCGGGCCGGACGCGAAGGTGTGGGGCTGGGCGGGGACCCTCAGCTCCGGGTTCTGGGCCCGCCGGATGACGCACGAGATCACCGTGCACCGCGCCGACGCCACGCTCGCCGCCGGGCTGCCCTACGAGGTCGCGCCCGACGTGGCCGCCGACGCGATCGACGAGTGGCTGCAGATCGTGGCGTACGTGCAGCGCACGGAGCCGCACGACGTGGCGAGCGAACTGCGCGGCGAGGGCCGCAGCATCCACCTGCACGCCACCGACACCGGGGCCGGGCTGAACGCCGAGTGGGTTGTCGAGCTCGCCGAGGACGGTGTCCGCTGGCGCCGGGGACACGAGCAGGCCACGGTCGCCCTGCGCGGGCCGCTCACCTCCGTGCTGCTCGCGTTCTACCGGCGGCTGCCGCTGGACGCCCAGGAGCTGGAGGTGCTGGGGGAGCGGAAGTTGCTGGAGTTCTGGCTGGAGCGGGCGACGTTCGGGTGAGACGGGACGTGGCCCGCCCCCATGGATCGGGGACGGGCCACATCACGGTGTGCGCGGGCGTCAGCTGTCGCTGTTCGCCCCGCGACGGCGCATGCCGAAGAACACCGCACCGCCACCGACGACGACCAGGGCCGCCGCGATGCCGGCGATGATGCCGGTGTTGGAGTCGGCACCGGTCTCGGCGAGGTTGGAGTCACCGGCCGGGGCGGGCGCGTTGGCCGCCGGCGAGGTGCTCTGGCTCTCCGAAGGCTCCGGAGCCGGGGTCCCGGTCTCCTCCGCCGGCTGGGAGGGGGAGGCCGACGGGGTCGGCGTCGCCGGGGGAGTCGAAGCCGGGGGCTCCTCCTCCTTCTTGCAGGCCGTGGCCGGGGTGACGAGGTTGGGCTTGATGTCCTCGTCGACGTACTGAGCGGCCTTGACGTGGATGCGGTACTGGGCGTTCGGCTTCCAGTCGTCGGCGAAGGTGATGGTGGTGCCTTCGCGCGAGCCCTTGACCACCTGCTCGCCCACCTTCTTCGCGTCGGCGCCGTTGTTCTGCAGGTACACGGTGACCGTGGCCGGGATGCCAGCGGGGTCCACGTCGGTGACGGTGATGACGCCCTTGTCGCCGTCGCACTTCGCCTCGGCGGAGAACTCGCTGATGTCGCAGGCGAGCGCGTTGCCGGCGGTGCCGAGCGCGAGCGCGGCCGAGGCGGAGACGACACCGAGGACACGCACGGCACGTGCGCGGCGGGATACGGACAGAACTGCCACGTTTGTCCTTTACAGGATTGCTAATGCGGGGGGCTGAGGCAGTGTTGACTGAACATCAGCACTGCCGGGAGGCTCACAGGTTTATAAGCGCTACATAAGTAGTGTCAACGCATATGCAGCTTGCAAGCACTTGCTTTGCCTTCTTATTAACCTCCGAGACGTTTCAACGCCTCCGGCGCCTCCTCGATCCGCTCCACCAGCGCGATCCGCGCCTCCATCGAACGCCCCCCGGCCAGCGACCGGAGCAGCGGCCATGCGGGCAGCTTCTCCGTCCAGTGCACGCGGTTCACCAGCACCATCGGCGTCGGCTCGCCGCGCGACTGGTAGTAGTTGGGCGTCGCGTTGTCGAAGATCTCCTGTACGGTCCCGGCGGCGCCCGGCAGGAACACCACGCCCGCGTTGGACCGGGCCAGCAGGCCGTCCTCGCGGGTGGCGTTGGCGAAGTACTTGGCGATGTGGGAGGCGAAGGCGTTCGGCGGCTCGTGGCCGTAGAACCAGGTCGGGATGCCCACCGAACGGCCGCCCTGCGGCCAGCGGGTGCGAATCTCGAAGGCGGCCGACGCCCACTGGGTGATCGACGGAGTGAAGTGCGGTGCCTTGCCGAGAAGTCCGAGCGACTCGGTGAGCATCTCGTCGCCGAAGGGGGCGGCGTACGCGCCGAGGTTCGCGGCCTCCATCGCGCCCGGGCCGCCACCGGTGGCGACCGTGAACCCGGCCCGGGTCAGCTCCCGTCCGAGGCGTGCGGCGCCGGCGTACTCCTCGGTGCCGCGGGCCATCGCGTGGCCGCCCATGACGCCCACGATCCGGGCACCGGACAGCAGTTCGTCGAGCGCGTCCGAGACGGAGTCGTCGTGGACCGCGCGGAGCATGGACGCGTGGATGTCGCGGTCCGCCTTCGTGCGCTGGAACCAGGCGTAGGCGAGGGCGTCGGGCGTGGCCTCGTAGCCGTCGGCCAGCGACGCGAAGAGTTCGTCCGGTGAGTAGACCAGGCCGCGGTACGGGTCGAACGGCAGGCCCGGGACCGGGGGGAAGACCAGGGCGCCGTCGCCGCGGATCTTCGCGGCCGCGTCCTCGCGCATCGCGCAGCCGAGGAAGACCGCGCCCGCCGTGTCCGTGGTGAGCAGTTCGCGCGTACGATCCGTCAGATCGACGGCCTGGACGCGGTATCCGGCGAGTGTGCCGCGCGCGGAGACGGTCGCGTCGAACTCCTCGAGGGTCTCTATCTCACGGTCGTCATGGTGGGCCGCATGGGCGGGCATCGTCTGCACCCGCCCATGCTGGCACAGCGCATCTCAGCCCTCGACGGCCGTCGGGTCCATCCACACGACCTCGAAGGTGTGGCCGTCCACGTCGTCGAAGGCGCGGCCGTACATGAAGCCGTGGTCCTGGGTCTCGCCCGAGACGGAACCGCCCGCCGCGACCGCCTTCTCGACCAGCTCGTCGACCTTCTCGCGGCTCTCGGCGCTCAGCGCGAGCAGCGCCTCGCTGGTCTTCGTCGAGTCCGCGATCTCCTTCTTCGTGAACTGGGAGTACTTCTCCTTGGTGTGCACCATCACCACGATGGTCTCGCTGATCACGACGGAGGCGGTGGTGTCGTCGCTGAACTGCTCGTTGATCGTGAAGCCGAGCTCCGTGAAGAACTTCTTCGAGGCGTCCAGGTCGCCGGTGCACAGGTTCACGAAGATCATCTGCTGGTACATGCGAGGTCTCTCCCATCAAGTCCGTGTCGTTACGCGGGGATAGACCGGGCGCCGGTCCGGAACTCATCGCGGATCGGAGATTTTTTTCGTACGAGTTCTCCGGCGAAGGCCGTGGGGCTCAGCGCGCCAGGGGGAGCGCCGCCAGTTCCGCGACCGTCAGGGTGAGCGGACCGAACAGGGCGAGCAGCGCGCCCGCGCGCAGGGCGGCGGCGCCGCGCAGCATCGTGGCGGGGGCGCCGAGCCGCAACAGTGCGGCGGTGGTTCCGGCGCGGGCCTGCCGGGCCTCGACGGCGGCCGTGAGGAGCGTCGCCACGGTGCAGCCGGCCACGAGGAGCACGCCGAGGGTGGTGAGCGGGCCGAGCGAGAGCCCGTCCGGGGCGTGCAGCAGCGCCATGGCCCACGCGGCGGACAGGACCGCGCAGACGACGCCGAGGGGGCGTCCGATGCGCATGGCCTCCGCCATGAGGATGCGGCCGGCCAGGAGCCGCAGGGCACCGGGGCGGGCCGACTGGAGCAGCCGTCCGCACAGATGGGTCAGGCCCGGACCGGCCAGGGCCAGCCCGACGGCGGCCAGCGCCCAGCCCGCCATCACGCCGGGGGAGGCGCCGGAGAAGGAGAGGTCGGGGGGCGTGGGGGCGGTGCGGCTCGTGTAGCTCTCCACGGCGAGGCCCGCGGCCAGCACGGTGATGCCCCAGGGGAGACCGGAGGGGGCGGCGGTGCTGTCCGGCAGGGTCGCGTCGGGGGCGGTGGCACCGTCGGCGTCGTCGGGCGCCGCGGCGTGCGGGCCCGGGTGCCGTGTCAGGGCCCCGGCGGGGCTGATGGCACCGGCGGCGTCCGGCGTCGCGGCGCGCGGGCTGAGCCACTGGGCGGGATCGCCGGCCGGGGCGCTCGCATCCGCCGCTTCCGGTCGGGCCGGGTGCGGGGCGGTCGCATGAGCCGGGTCATCGAGCGGGTGGCCGGGCAGCTGGGCCGGGGGGTCCGCGACCGCGCTCACCGTCCCGCCGGGGGCCGCGACCGCCGCCGCCGACCCGCTCGTCCGGGCCGCCGGCGGGCCGCTCTTCGCGGCGGGCTCGGCGGTGCCGCCGTTCGTGGGCCGGGTGATCTGCCGGCCGAACCGGCCGTACGCCCCGAAGGTCTCGCGGGTGCTGGTGCGCCGGTAGGCGCCGAAGCGGCCGTACATCCGGGCCGCCCGGGGCCCGGTCGGCTGCGCCTCACGCGGTCGCAGGGCCAGCGCCACCGCCACCGACGCGCCGACGGGCACGAAGGCCAGCAGCGTCAGGGCGCCCGGCAGCGGCAGGGGCCGGCCCGCGGCGAGGGACTCGGCGGCGGCGCCGTCGAAGGGCATGCCCGTCAGGTCGCCCCGCAGGTGCAGGAAGACGAGCAGGGCCAGCATCGAGCCGAGCGTGCAGGACAGGGCCGTCGTCGTCGCCGAGAGGGCCATCATGCGCACCGGGCCGAGGCCGATCGCCGAGAGGCCCGTGCGGGGCTTGGTGCCGGGGTCGGTACGGGCCACCGCGACCGCGAAGTACACCGTGGCGGCCAGCGGGGCGGCGCACCAGGCCAGCCGCAGCACGGCGGAGCCGGTGGAGCCGGGGTGGCCCATCGCGTAGCCGAGGGCGCAGAGCAGCAGGAGACCTGTGCCCGCCGAGGCGGCCGCGACCAGGAGGCGGCGCAGCTGGACGGCGGGGTGGGCGCCGCGGGTCAGACGGAGAGCGAGCACGCTGCCCGGCCTTCCGGCTCGGCGTTCTCGCTGACCGGCGGCAGGTGCACCGTCTGCACGCGCCGCCCGTCGAGCAGGGACACCGTGCGGTCGGCGAGGGCCGCGGTCTCGGCGTCGTGGGTGGCCAGGACGACGGTGATGCGGTGGGAGCGGGCCGCCGTGGTGAGGGTGCGCAGCACATGGGCGCGGTCGGCGCGGTGCAGGGGCGCCGTGGGCTCGTCGGCGAACAGGACCGACGGCGCGGGGGCGAGGGCGCGGGCGATGCAGACCCGCTGACGCTCGGCCTGCACCAGCTGGTGCGGGCGTTTGCGGGCGCTGTCGCCGATGTCCAGGCGCTCCAGCCACTCCAGGGCCGTGGTCTTGGCGCGGCGCCGGCTGGTGCCGCGCAGCATCAGCGGCAGCGCGGCGTTCTCCCAGGCGTTGAGCTCAGGCACCAGGGAGGGGGCCGGGTCGATCCAGCCGAAGCGGTCGCGGCGCAGCCGCTCGCGGGTGAGGGGGCCCATGGTGTGCACGGGCACGCTGTTGAACCAGACCTCGCCGCGCCGGACGGGCACCAGGCCGGACAGGCACCGCAGCAGGGTCGTCTTGCCGCTGCCGCGCGGTCCGCTCAGGGCGAGGATCTCGCCCTCGCGCACGCCGAGCGAGACGCCGCAGAGCGCGGGCGAGCCGTCGTCGTGCTGGAAGTGCAGGGCGCGTGCCCAGAGCACGTCGTTGTCCGGCGGGGCCTCCATGCGCGTACACCTCGGTTCAGATCCGTAGTTCCCGTGTCCATCCCCCGTGCGGGGGAACGAAGGCAGGGCCGATCGGTCACTGGGCACGCTAGGCAGAAGGCGGCGGGACGCCGGACAGCACGCGGCCCCGGGCCGCCGTTTCTCACTCGAACGGGCGGCACCGGGGCCGGTGTTGATCATCCAGGCAGACGATCGGAGCGACGGCCGGTCAGAGCTTGGTCCACGCCTCCGACAGGGTGGCGCGCAGGATCTGCTCGATCTCGTCGAACGTCGACTGGTCCGAGATCAGCGGCGGGGCGAGCTGGACGACCGGGTCGCCGCGGTCGTCGGCGCGGCAGTACAGGCCGTTGTCGTACAGCGCCTTGGAGAGGAACCCGTACAGGACGCGCTCGGTCTCCTCGTCGTTGAAGGACTCCTTGGTGTGCTTGTCCTTGACCAGCTCGATGCCGTAGAAGAAGCCGTTGCCGCGGACGTCGCCGACGATCGGCAGGTCGTGGAGCTTCTCCAGGGTGGCGCGGAAGTTGCCCTCGTTGTCCAGGACGTGCTGGTTGAGGTTCTCGCGCTCGAACAGGTCGAGGTTGGCCAGGCCCACGGCCGCGGAGACCGGGTGGCCGCCGAAGGTGTAGCCGTGCAGGAAGGTGTTGTCGCCCTTGTAGAACGGCTCGGCCAGGCGGTCGGAGATGATGCAGGCGCCGATCGGGGAGTAGCCCGAGGTCATGCCCTTGGCGCAGGTGATCATGTCCGGCACGTAGTCGAACTTGTCGCAGGCGAAGTACGTGCCCAGCCGGCCGAAGGCGCAGATGACCTCGTCCGACACGAGCAGCACGTCGTATCGGTCGCAGATCTCGCGGACCCGCTGGAAGTAGCCGGGCGGCGGCGGGAAGCAGCCGCCTGCGTTCTGCACCGGCTCCAGGAAGACCGCGGCGACCGTGTCCGCGCCCTCGAAGAGGATCTGCTGCTCGATCTGGTCGGCGGCCCAGCGGCCGTAGGCCTCCGGGTCGTCGCCGTGGATCGGGGCGCGGTAGATGTTGGTGTTCGGGACCTTGTGCGCGCCCGGGACCAACGGCTCGAAGGGGGCCTTCAGAGCCGGCAGGCCGGTGATGGACAGGGCGCCCTGCGGGGTGCCGTGGTAGGCGACCGCACGGGAGATGACCTTGTGCTTGGTGGGCTTGCCGACCAGCTTGAAGTACTGCTTGGCGAGCTTCCAGGCGGTCTCGACCGCCTCACCGCCGCCGGTGGTGAAGAAGACCTTGTTCAGGTCGCCCGGCGCGTGCCCGGCGAGACGCTCGGCCAGCTCGACGGCCTTGGGGTGGGCGTAGGACCACACCGGGAAGAACGCGAGCTCCTGCGCCTGCTTGAAGGCGGTCTCGGCGAGCTCGACCCGGCCGTGTCCGGCCTGCACCACGAAGAGGCCGGCGAGGCCGTCCAGGTAGCGCTTGCCCTTGTCGTCGTAGATGTACGTGCCCTCGCCCCGGACGATGGTGGGGACGGGGGCGTTCTCGTACGACGACATGCGCGTGAAGTGCATCCACAGGTGGTCGTACGCGGTCTGGGAGAGGTCCTTGCTCACGGCTATCGGGTCCTCACGGTTATCGGGTTCCCCACATGTAGGTCTGCTTCTTGAGCTTGAGGTAGACGAAGCTCTCGGTGGAGCGCACTCCGGGTACGGCCCGGATGCGTTTGTTGATGACGTCCAGAAGGTGGTCGTCGTCCTCGCAGACGATCTCCACCATCAGGTCGAAGGAGCCCGCGGTCATCACCACGTACTCGCATTCGGACATGGCCGACAGCGCGTCGGCGACCGACTCCACGTCGCCCTCCACGTTGACGCCGACCATCGCCTGTCTGCGGAAGCCCACGGTGAGCGGGTCCGTGACGGCGACGATCTGCATCACGCCCTGGTCGAGCAGCTTCTGGACGCGCTGGCGCACGGCCGCCTCCGACAGGCCCACGGCCTTGCCGATGGCGGCGTACGGCCGGCGGCCGTCCTCCTGGAGCTGCTCGATGATGGCGAGGGAGACGGCGTCCAGCTGAGGCGAGCTGCCGTTCCTGGACTCGCGGGAGGGCTCGCGGGGCTCCCGCGACCCCTTCTGGTCTGCGCTTCGACTGGCCACGAGGTCACTGTGCACGAGGTCTCGACACTTCCGCAAGCCACGATCAATGAAATCCGTTGTTTAAGTCCCCGAGTCCTGCGGATTCCGCACGATCGAAGGGAGCGGGGGTGTTGAAAACGTGGGTCGGCCGACTAGGGTGGGTGTCTCAAGTACTGGACATCCGAACTGGAGGGCCGGCAGTGAGCACCGAGCTGCGTCGTCTGCGCAACTACATCGGCGGTGAGTTCCGGGACGCCGCCGACGGACGGACCACCGAGGTGGTCAATCCCGCGACGGGCGAGGCGTACGCGACCGCTCCGCTGTCCGGGCAGGCGGACGTGGACGCCGCGATGGCGGCGGCCGCCGAGGCCTTTCCCGGCTGGCGTGACACCACGCCCGCCGAGCGCCAGAAGGCCCTGCTGAAGATCGCGGACGCCTTCGAGGAGCGCGCCGAGGAGCTGATCGCGGCCGAGGTGGAGAACACGGGCAAGCCGGTCGGGCTGACCCGCTCCGAGGAGATCCCGCCGATGGTCGACCAGATCCGCTTCTTCGCGGGTGCGGCGCGGATGCTCGAGGGCCGCTCGGCCGGCGAGTACATGGAGGGCCTCACCTCCATCGTGCGCCGCGAGCCGGTCGGCGTCTGCGCGCAGGTCGCGCCGTGGAACTACCCGATGATGATGGCCGTGTGGAAGTTCGCCCCGGCGATCGCGGCGGGCAACACCGTCGTGCTGAAGCCGTCCGACACCACCCCGGCCTCGACGGTCCTCATCGCCGAGATCATCGGTTCGATCGTCCCCAAGGGCGTCTTCAACGTCATCTGCGGCGACCGCGAGACCGGCCGCCTGATGGTCGAGCACGAGACCCCGGCGATGGCCTCCATCACCGGTTCCGTGCGGGCCGGCATCCAGGTCGCGGAGTCCGCCTCCAAGGACGTCAAGCGCGTCCACCTGGAGCTGGGCGGCAAGGCCCCGGTCGTGGTCTTCGAGGACACCGACATCGCCAAGGCCGTCGAGGGCATCTCGGTCGCGGGCTACTTCAACGCCGGCCAGGACTGCACGGCCGCCACGCGCGTGCTCGTCCACGAGTCCATCCACGACGAGTTCGTCTCCGCGCTCGCGAAGGCCGCCTCCGAGACGAAGACCGGGCAGCCGGACGACGAGGACGTGCTGTTCGGCCCGCTCAACAACCCCAACCAGCTCAAGCAGGTCGAGGGCTTCATCGACCGGCTGCCCGCGCACGCGCGCGTGGAGGCCGGCGGCAAGCGGGTCGGCGACAAGGGCTACTTCTACGCGCCGACCGTCGTCTCGGGCCTGAAGCAGACCGACGAGATCATCCAGAAGGAGGTCTTCGGCCCGGTCATCACCGTGCAGTCATTCTCCGGCGAGGAGCAGGCGGTGGAGTGGGCCAACGGCGTCGAGTACGCGCTGGCCTCCTCCGTGTGGACCAAGGATCACGGCCGCGCCATGCGGATGTCCAAGAAGCTCGACTTCGGCTGCGTGTGGATCAACACCCACATCCCGCTGGTCGCCGAGATGCCGCACGGCGGCTTCAAGAAGTCCGGCTACGGCAAGGACCTCTCGGGGTACGGCTTCGACGACTACACGCGGATCAAGCACGTGATGACGTCGCTGGACGCGTAGTCACGCGGTTCTGACCTCACGGCCCCGGGCGGCACTCTGCCTCGCCCGGGGCCGTTCCGCTGCCCGCGGAAACTGTTTTTGAACATGTTCAACATGGGCGTAGAGTGCCGCCATGAGCGACAGAGCCGCCCTCGTGAAGGGCATCCGCGCCTGGCTGGTCTTCTTCGTCGTGTGCCTGGTGCTGAGCGGCGCCACGGCCTTTCCCCTGGTGCATGAGCTGCGCTGGACCGAGGACCTGTTGCGCGCGCTGTCCGTCGGCGAGTACCTGCCCGGCCTGACGGACTGGATCGCGCGCGTCCGGACCGGTCTCGACCGGGCCGACGCCGACTACCCCTTCCTCCTCTACGGCACGGACTGGCTGGCCTTCGCGCACCTGGTGATCGCGGTCGCCTTCTACGGGCCCTACCGTGACCCGGTCCGCAACATCTGGGTCGTCGAGTTCGCGATGATCGCCTGTGCGGGCATCGTGCCGCTCGCCCTGATCTGCGGACCGATCCGCCAGATCCCCTTCTGGTGGTCGGTGATCGACATGGCCTTCGGGGTGTTCGGGGTGATCCCGCTGTATGTCGTACGGCAGCGGATCAAGCGGCTGGAGGCGCTGACCGCGCCGGTGGCCACCCCGGTGCTCAGCGGCTGAGAAAAACCGTTATCCCGGAAACCTTCACGCCGTCTCCCCGCATGTGATCCCCCACATAGCCAAGACCCCCGGGCCGCCTGAGAAGGTGCGTGCGGAAAAGTACCGATCCCAGCCGGCGAGGGGCCCCGTGGACAGTGAGAACTGGCGCGCCGTCATCACGGCCGCACAGGCCGGCGACCGGCGGGCGCTGGACGAGCTGGTCGCGGGCTGGCTGCCGCTGGTCTACAACATCGTGGGCCGGGCCCTGAACGGGCACGCCGACGTCGACGACGTCGTCCAGGAGACCATGCTGCGCGCGGTCGACAACCTCGGCTCGCTGCGCGACCCGGACAGCTTCCGGTCCTGGCTGGTGGCGATCGCCATGCGGCAGATCCGCGACCGGGCCCGGCGGCGGACCCCGGACCGGCTGGAGGAGGCAGCGGCCTCCGACTTCGCCGAACTGACCGTGCTGCGGCTCCAGCTGGAGGGCCAGCGGCGCGAGGTCGCCGAGGCGGTGCGGTGGCTCGACGACGACGACCGGCAGCTGCTGTCGCTGTGGTGGCTGGAGGTCGCGGGCGAACTGACCCGGCGCGAGCTGGCCGCCGCCGTGGGCATCACCCGGCAGCACGCCGCGGTGCGCGTCCAGCGGATGAAGGAGCGCCTGGAGACCTCGCGCGGCATCGTCCGCGCCCTGGACGGCGCCTGCCCCGACCTGCGCGAGGTGACCGGCCGCTGGAACGGCCGGCCCGACTCGGTGTGGCGCAAGCGGCTGGCCCGGCACGTCCGCGGCTGCGGCTACTGCGGCGACACCCGCGAGGCGGTCGTCCCTGCCGAACGCCTCCTGGTCGGCATCGCCCTCGTCCCGCTGCCCGTCGGCTTCACCCTGTCGCTCGCCTTCGGCGGCAAGACCGCGGTGGCGGCCACCTCCGCCGGCTGGTCCGCCAAGCTGCTCGGCGCGCTCACCAAGCCGGCCGTCGCGATGACGGCGGGCGCGACGATCCTCGCGGGCGGCGCCTACGTCGTCACCCAGCCGCCGGACGCCCCGCCGCCCCGGGCCGCGATCACCCCCACGGCAACGGCCACCTCCGCCCCGCCGCGCTCCTCCGCCCCGGTCGCCCCCACCCCCAAGTCCTCGCCCTCGGCGACGAAGAAGACCGACCCGTACGGCACGGTCGTCGACGCCGTCGACCGCGCTCCCGACCCGAACGCCCGGCCCGCCGCCCTGCCGCGCCGCCCCGAGTCCGGCATCACCAGCACCGGCGGCCCGAAGGCCGTCATGCAGCACCGCGGCGACAGCGTGACCCTCACCGGGCAGGGCTACGTCCTGGTCCGCTGGCAGATCTCGCCCAAGTCCCGGCCCGGCGCGCTGGTCATGCCCTCCTGGACCGGCCTGAAGGGCAGGCTGTTCCACGTGGCGTCCGGCGGCTCGCGCCGGATGGACGACCCGCTGCCCGGCGCCCCGAACGGCTACGCCACCGGCATGGGCGGCCCCGACATCGGCTACGCCGTCCTGCCGCCCGGCACCCAGCAGATGTGGCAGAACGAGTACTTCTACCTCGACGGCACCGTCACCCTCACCCAGAACGAACGGGGCTGCGACTACGGCCTCATCGTCTTCCCGTCGAACCGGGACGCCGTGGAGAAGGACGTCGGCGAGGGCCCCGCCCAGGGCGCCATCCGCTACGGACTCGTCCGCGACACCGGCACGGACAGCGCGCCGGTGCCGCAGTACGTCACGCGCTCGACCCCGGCCGATCCTGCGACGGTGCCGCAGCGCTCGCGCGTGTAGCGCACAGCACGTCGACGCGGTTCGTCGTGATCGAGTCCACGCCCGCCTGAAGCAGCCGTCGCATGGAGCGGCGGGTGTCGGGGGTCCAGACGGACAGCAGGCAGCCGTCGCCGTGCACGCGCTCGGCGAGAGGGCGGTCCACCAGCGAGAAGCGGTAGTTGAGCCAGCGCGGGCGGATCGCCTCCAGCAGCACGGGCCGGGGCGGGGCCAGGGTCGTCCAGGTGAGGGCGATCTCGGCGTCCGCGTCGGCCGCGCGCACGGCGAGCATGGCGTCGGCGCCCGCACAGTAGTAGACGCGGTCCGCCGCCCCGGCCTCCTCCACGACGCCCATGATCCGGCGCACCGCCCGCACCTCGGGCGACCCGGGCAGGTCGATCATCACCCGGTGCCCGGCGGTCGCGGTCAGTGCCTCGGCCAAGGGGGGCACCCCGCCGCCGGTCAGTCCGCGCACTTCCTCGAAGGACAGCGCGAGCAGCGGCCGCTCGTGCTCCCAGAGCCGTTTCAGCGTCGCGTCGTGCAGCAGCACCGGCACACCGTCCCGGGTGAGCCGTACGTCGATCTCCACCGCGTCCGCGCCTCGGCGCAGCGCGGAACGCAGCGAGGCGACGGTGTTCTCACGGACGCGGTAGGGGTCGCCCCGGTGGGCCACGGCGACCGGGGCGGGCGTCACCGGGAGAGCCACTGCGCGGTGTACGTGTCGATCTCGTCCGTGATCCGGGCCTTGCCCCCCGCCTCCAGGAAGGACGCCTCGACGGCGTTCTTCGCCAGCTCGGCCAGGCCGCGCTCGTCGAGGTCCAGCAGTCGGGCGGCGACCGCGTACTCGTTGTCGAGGTCGGTGCCGAACATCGGCGGGTCGTCGGAGTTGATCGTGACGAGGACCCCGGCCCGCACGAACTCCTTGATCGGGTGCTCGTCGAGGGTGCGGACCGCGCGGGTGGCGATGTTCGAGGTCGGGCACACCTCCAGCGGGATCCGGTGCTCGGCGAGGTGCGCGAGCAGCTTCGGGTCCTGCGCGGAGCTGGTGCCGTGCCCGATGCGCTCGGCCCGCAGGTGGGTCAGCGCGTCCCACACCGTCTGCGGGCCGGTCGTCTCGCCGGCGTGCGGGACGGAGTGCAGCCCGGCGGCGATCGCCCGGTCGAAGTACGGCTTGAACTGCGGCCGCTCCACGCCGACCTCGGGCCCGCCGAGACCGAAGGAGACCAGGCCCTCGGGGCGCAGCCGGTCGTCGGTGGCGAGCCGGGTCGTCTCCTCGGCGGCCTGCAGACCCGCCTCGCCGGGGATGTCGAAGCACCAGCGCAGCACGGTCCCGAACTCGGCCTCGGCGGCCTTGCGGGCGTCCTCGATCGCGTCCATGAAGGCGCGCTCGTCGATGCCGCGGCGGGTGGACGAGAAGGGAGTGATGGTCAGCTCGGCGTACCGCACCTGCTGCCGGGCCAGGTCCCGGGCCACCTCGTACGTCAGCAGCCGGACGTCCTCCGGGGTGCGGATCAGGTCGACGACCGACAGGTACACGTCGATGAAGTGCGCGAAGTCGGTGAACGTGAAGTAGTCGGCCAGCGCCTCGGGGTCGGTCGGCACCTTCGAGTCGGGGTGCCGCGCGGCCAGTTCGGAGACGATCCGGGGGGAGGCGGAGCCCACGTGGTGCACATGCAGTTCGGCCTTGGGCAGGTTCGCGATGAACGCCGTGAGGTCGCGCGGGGCGCGCGGGTCGACGAGATGCTGGGTCAAGGTTCCTCCCCGGAACGGCGCCTCGGCCTGCACAGGGCGGGCGGGCGCGGGTGATCGGCTGATCGATGACTCGGATTCATCGTATGCGGTGGGACGGTGCGGCTTTTCGGGGGCGCGGGGCCGTGGCGATCCCGCGGCCCCGCCACGGTGGTGCCGGAGATCCCGCGGCCCCGCCACGGTGGCCTGACCGGCCCCCGCACCCGCCCTGTGGCCGCCATCGAACGGCCCCGTAGCATGGCGGCACGATCGACCCAGGGGGGACGCACGATGACGGACGCGACGCAGCCAGACGGCGGCAGCCACGACCCGTGGGCGCCACCGGAGAGCAAGCCCTCGCTCGACAAGAACCCGGCGCCGCAGCCACCGTCCGTGCACGACCAGGCCACGGTCACCTCCATGCCGGGATTCACCCCGCCCACCGGTACGCCGCAGTACGACCCGTCCGGCACCGGCGCCGGGGCCGTGCCGCCCCCGCCCGTGGCCCCCACCGGTCCGGGAGCCCCCGGCGGCTACGGCTACCCCGGTTACTCCGGCTACCCCCCGGCGGGACACGGCTGGCCCGGCATGCCCATGGCCCCCCAGAACGGCATGGGCGTCGCCGCGATGGTGCTCGGCATCATCTCCTGCACCCTCTTCTGCCTCTACGGTGTGGTCTCCCTGGTCACCGGCATCCTCGCCGTCGTCTTCGGCATCAAGGGCCGCAAGCGGGCCGAGGCCGGAGTGGCCACCAACCACGGTCAGGCCCAGGCCGGTCTGATCATGGGCATCATCGGGATCATCCTCGGCATCGCGGTGATCGTCCTGATCGCCGTCGGCATCACGGCCGCGATCAACAGCGACGACTACGACGACGACCCGTACTACGGCGCCCTCGGTCCGGTGGCCACGGCCCCGTCCCAGCGCTGAAACTGCCGCCCTCCACGGCCGACTTGGCCACTACGATGCCCTGGTCTGACAACGGAGGGGAGATCGTCCATGTCCAACACCAACCCGCCCCCGGGTGGTTTCGGCCCGCCGGCCCAGCCGCCGCAGCAGCCGGCCCCCGGGTACGGCTATCCGCAGCAGCCCGGCCCGGGCTACGGCTACCCCCAGGGCAGCCCCGGCTACCCGGCCGCGCCGCCCGTGGGTTACCCGCAGGCGCCCGGCTACGGGATGCCCGCGCAGCCCAGCAACGGCATGGGAACCACGGGGCTGGTGCTGGGCATCATCGGCGTGGTGTGCAGCGTGACGTTCATCATGTGGTTCTTCGGCGTGATCCTGGGCATTCTCGCGATCATCTTCGGCGCCATCGGCCGCGGCAGGGCCACCCGCGGTGAGGCCACCAACAAGGGCGCGGCGACCGCGGGCCTGGTCTGCGGCATCATCGCCACCGTGATCCTTCCGCTGCTCGGCTTCCTGCTGTTCGCCAGCATCATGGGCGGGCTCGGCGCGGCTGCCTGAACGGAACTCCCGGAGTTCAGCAGGGGCCGGTCCAGGGGGCCGGCCCCTCACTCATGCTCCCGCCGTCCGCAGCCGTTCCCGCGCCTCCATCAGCGCGAACCCCAGCAGATTCGGCCCCCGCCACCGCTGCGGATCCATCGCCGCCTCGTCGTCCGCGGCCAGCCCGATGCCCCACACCCGGTCCACGGGGCTCGCCTCGACCAGCACCCGGTCGCCCGTGCCCAGCAGGTACGCCAGCAGTGCGGGATGCGCGGCGAACTTGTGGACGCTGCCCTCGACGACGATCCGGAACCGCTCCCGCACCCACACCGTCTCGTCGAACCCGCGCACCAGCCGCCCGGCCTTCTTCGCCTCGGCGGGATGCCCGGCGGCCAGCGCGGCCCGCTCCGCCGCCGGGTCCTCGAAGAGCCGGGCCTTCTCCGCCATCATCCAGTGCTCGGCCGTCGCGTACACCGCGCCGTCCACCGTGAACGGCGACGGCCACCACTGGCTCAGACAGCTCGCACCGATCCGGCCGTCCGGCCGCGGCCGATGCCCCCAGAAGTGCAGATACTTGACCCTGGCCCCCGCGCGGACCGCCCTGATCAGGTCCTCCTGCGAGCCGACCGCCCCCGTGATCTTCTCCATGCACGCGAGTCTGGCACGCGCCACTGACACAGCGTCCTGCCTTTTCGCGGCGAACTCGACACCTGGTCGACAGATTCCGTCGCGTAACCAAAAATCAACAACGGAATCACTTGTTGGAGTGGCATACCTCTGTCAGGATCGGCACTCAAATCGAGCCTGAGCCACGCCGGCCCCATCAGGGGACACGGAGGAGAGCGACATGCACAACCCGGGCACTGCCACCCCGGACCGATTTCCGGCCGAGGAGCGCTTCGCGCAGGGCGCGCAGTACATCGCGGGGCGCCTGACCAGGGGTACCTCCGGCCGCACGCACGCCGTCACCGACCCGGCGTCGGGTGAGGAGGTCCTCACCTACGAGCTGGCGGGCACGGCCGACGTCGACCGGGCCGTCGCCGCCGCCCGCGCGGCCTTCCCCGGCTGGGCGGGAGCCACCCCCGGCGAGCGGTCCGACGCCCTGCACCGGTTCGCCGCGGTCCTGGCCGACCGGGCCGAGGACTTCGCCCGCGCCGAGTCGCTCCAGTGCGGCAAGCCGCTGAAGCTGACCCGTGAGTTCGACGTCCCGGGGACCATCGACAACACCGCCTTCTTCGCCGGTGCCGCACGTCTTCTGCAGGGCCAGTCCGCCGGTGAGTACTCCGGCGACCACACCTCGTACGTCCGGCGCGAGCCCATCGGGGTCGTCGGGTCGATCGCCCCCTGGAACTACCCCCTGCAGATGGCCGCCTGGAAGATCCTCCCGGCGATCGCCGCGGGCAACACCATCGTCCTGAAGCCCGCCGAGCTCACCCCGCTGACCTCACTGCTCTTCGCGCGGGCGGCCACCGACGCCGGGATCCCGGACGGTGTGATCAACATCGTCACCGGCACCGGCCGGGAGGCCGGAGAGCACCTCGTCGGCCACCCGGACGTGGCGATGACCTCCTTCACCGGCTCCACCGCCGTCGGCAAGCGTGTCGCCGAGGTCGCCACCGCCACCGTCAAGCGCCTCCACCTGGAGCTCGGCGGCAAGGCGCCCTTCGTGGTCTTCGACGACGCCGACCTGGAGGCCGCCGCCCACGGCGCGGTCGCGGGCGCGCTCATCAACACCGGGCAGGACTGCACGGCCGCCACGCGCGCGTACGTGCAGCGGCCGCTGTACGACGCCTTCGTGGAGCGGACCGCGGCGCTCATGGAGACGGTCCGGCTCGGCGACCCCTTCGCCGCCGGGACCGACCTCGGCCCGCTGATCTCGCACGCCCAGCGGGACCGGGTCGCCGGGTTCGTCGACCGGGCGCGGGCCTACGCGCGCGTGGTGACCGGCGGCGAGGCACCCGAGGGCGAGCTCGCCAAGGGCGCCTACTACCGGCCCACCCTGATCGCCGACGCGGCCCAGGACAGCGAGGTCGTCCAGTCCGAGATCTTCGGACCGGTCCTGGTCGTGCTGCCGTTCGACACCGACGACGAGGGCCTCGCGCTCGCCAACGACACCCCGTACGGGCTCGCCGCCTCCGCCTGGAGCCGGGACGTGTACCGGGCGAACCGGGCCACGCGCGAGATCAAGGCGGGCTGCGTGTGGGTCAACGACCACATCCCGATCATCAGCGAGATGCCGCACGGCGGCTACAAGTCCTCCGGCTACGGCAAGGACATGTCCGCGTACTCGTTCGAGGAGTACACCCAGATCAAGCACGTCATGTTCGACAACACCGCGGTGGCCGCGAAGGACTGGCACCGCACCGTCTTCGGGGACCGATAGTCGTACGCAGGCCGCCTGACCACCGGCCGCCCACCCTCCGAAAGGGCAACCACGCGCATGGAGCAGTACGAGCCCGACCGCCTGTCCCCGGCCCAAGTGGCCGCCATGCGGCGGAGTGTCACCAACGGCAGGGCCGCCCTCACCCGGCGGTCCCTGCTGCGCGCCTCCGCGGGCGGGGCGCTCGCGGCCGGCGGCCTCGGGGCGCTGAGCGCCTGCGGCATCCCGGCAGCCGGCCAGTCCAAGGGCGGCGTCTCGGCGCAGGACCACTCGGCCAAGGAGAAGACGGTGAACTTCTCCAACTGGACCGAGTACATGGACGTCGACGACAGCGGCAAGCACCACCCGACGCTGGAGCAGTTCACGCAACGCACCGGCATCAAGGTCACGTACACCGAGGACATCAACGACAACAACGAGTTCTTCGGCAAGATCAAGCCGCAGCTCGCCGCGGGCCAGGACACCGGCCGCGACCTCATCGTCCTCACCGACTGGCTGGCCGCCCGCCTCATCCGCCTCGGCTGGGTGCAGAAACTCGACCCGAGCAACCTGCCGCACGCCTACGCCAACCTGTCGGCCCAGTTCCGCAGCCCCGACTGGGACCCGGGCCGCGCCTACTCGTACGTCTGGCAGGGCATCTCCACCGTCATCGCGTACAACAAGAAGGCCCTCGACGGCGTCGAGGTGAAGTCGATATCCGACCTGCTCGACAACCCCAAGCTCAAGGGCCGGGTCGGCTTCCTGTCGGAGATGCGCGACAGCATCGGCATGACCCTGCTCGACATGGGCAAGGACCCGGCGGACTTCACCGCCGACGACTACGACGCTGCCGTCGCCCGCCTCCAGAAGGCCGTCGACAAGGGCCAGATCCGCCGCTTCACGGGCAACGACTACACCTCGGACCTGACCAGCGGCGACTTCGCGGCCTGCGTCGCCTGGGCCGGGGACGTCGTCCAGCTCAAGGCGGACAGCCCCGACATCGACTTCCTCATCCCGGACAGCGGCTACGTGACGTCGACCGACAACCTGCTGATCCCCAACAAGGCCCGCCACAAGACCAACGCCGAGCGGCTCATCGACTTCTACTACGAGCCGAAGGCGGCCGCCGAACTCGCCGCGTACATCAACTACGTGTGCCCCGTCGACGGCGTGAAGGCCGAGCTGGAAAAGATCGACGAGGACGCGGCGAACAACCCGCTGATCATCCCCGACAAGGCCATGGCCGCCAAGTCCCACGCCTTCCGCTCGCTGAGCTCGAAGGAAGAGACCGAGTTCGAAGCGAAGTTCGCGAAGCTGACGGGGGCGTGACCACCATGACGAACAAGACAGACCCCAGCGGCGACGTCCGCCTCACGGGCATAGCCAAGACCTACGGCGCCTTCACCGCCGTGCACCCGCTCGACCTGACCGTGCCGCAGGGCTCCTTCTTCGCCCTGCTCGGCGCCTCCGGCTGCGGCAAGACCACCACCCTGCGCATGATCGCCGGCCTGGAGGAGCCCACGTCGGGCACCGTGCACCTGGGCGACCAGGACGTCACCGCGCTGCCCCCGTACAAGCGGCCGGTGAACACGGTCTTCCAGTCGTACGCCCTCTTCCCGCACCTCGACATCTTCGAGAACGTCGCCTTCGGCCTGCGCCGGCGCGGCCTGAAGTCGGTGAAGAAGCAGGTCGAGGAGATGCTGGAGCTCGTGCAGCTCGGCGAGCAGGCCCGCAAGAAGCCGCACCAGCTCTCCGGCGGCCAGCAGCAGCGCGTCGCCGTGGCCCGCGCCCTGATCAACCACCCCAAGGTGCTCCTGCTCGACGAGCCGCTCGGCGCCCTCGACCTGAAGCTGCGCCGCCAGATGCAGCTGGAGCTCAAGCGCATCCAGACCGAGGTCGGCATCACCTTCATCCACGTCACCCACGACCAGGAGGAGGCCATGACGATGGCCGACACGGTCGCCGTGATGAACGCGGGCCGCGTCGAGCAGCTGGGCGCGCCCACCGACCTCTACGAGAACCCGCGCACCACCTTCGTCGCGAACTTCCTCGGCACCTCCAACTTCATCGAGGCCGAGGTCGACTCCAGGAGCGGCGAGGAGATCGTGCTGAAGGCGGGCGGCGGCAAACTCGTCCTGCCGGAGGCGCGCTGTTCCGCGCCCACGACGACCGGCGGCAAGGTGCTGGCCGGCGTCCGCCCGGAGAAGATCTCCCTCACCCACGCGGACGACGCCGGCGCCATCCCGGAGGGCCGCAACCGCATCACGGGGCGGATCGCCGACTCCAGCTTCATCGGCGTCTCCACGCAGTACGTCGTCGACAGCCCGGTCTGCTCCGACTTCGAGGTCTACGCCCAGAACATCGACCGGGACCCCCGCCTGGTGCCCGGCGCCGAGGTCGTCCTGCACTGGAACCCGGCCCACACCTTCGGCCTGGACGCCGCCCAGGACGCCGACGCCGGAGTGGAAGAGGCGGCCTGATGTCGACACTCACCGAGGCGCCACCACCCCTCGCGCCGCAAGCCCCCGAACCGAAGCCCCCGAAGCGCAGGGGCCGCTGGACGCCGTACTGGCTGCTGCTGCCCGGCATCCTCTGGCTGGTCGTCTTCTTCGCGCTGCCGATGATCTACCAGGCCTCCACGTCCGTGCAGACGGGCTCCCTGGAGGAGGGCTACAAGGTCACCTGGCACTTCGCCACGTACTGGGACGCGCTGTCCGCGTACTGGCCGCAGTTCGTCCGCTCGGTGCTCTACGCCGGCACGGCGACGATCCTGTGCCTGCTGCTCGGCTACCCGCTGGCGTATCTGATCGCCTTCCGCGCGGGCCGCTGGCGGAACCTGATCATGATCCTGGTGATCGCGCCGTTCTTCACCAGCTTCCTGATCCGCACCCTCGCCTGGAAGACGATCCTCGCGGACGGCGGCCCGGTCGTCGGCGCGCTCAACACGCTGCACGTCCTGGACGTCACCAGCTGGCTCGGCTGGACCGCCGGCGACCGCGTCCTCGCCACGCCCCTCGCGGTGGTGTGCGGTCTGACGTACAACTTCCTGCCGTTCATGATCCTGCCGCTCTACACCTCACTGGAGCGCATCGACGGACGGCTCCACGAGGCCGCCGGCGATCTGTACGCACGCCCCTCGACGACGTTCCGCAAGGTCACCTTCCCGCTGTCGATGCCGGGCGTCGTCTCCGGCACGCTGCTCACCTTCATTCCGGCGGCCGGTGACTACGTGAACGCCGATCTGCTCGGCTCGACCGACACCCGCATGGTCGGAAACGTCATCCAGACGCAGTTCCTGAGAGTGCTCGACTATCCGACGGCCGCGGCGCTCTCCTTCATTCTCATGGCGGCCATTCTGCTCATGGTCACGCTCTACATCCGCAGGTCCGGGACGGAGGATCTGGTCTAAATGCCCTTCGTCAACTGGCTCAAGAGAAATCTCGTCGTCCTGGCGGGACTGCTGACCCTCGGCTATCTGCTCCTGCCGAACGTCATCGTGACGGTGTTCTCCTTCAACAAACCGAAGGGGCGCTTCAACTACGAATGGCAGCAGTTCTCCCTGGACGCCTGGAAGGATCCGTGCGGCGTCTCCGGACTGTGCGGATCGCTGTCCCTCAGCCTCCAGATCGCGTTCTGGGCGACACTCGGCGCCACACTCCTCGGCACCCTGATCGCCTTCGCCCTGGTCCGCTACCGGTTCCGCGCCCGCGGCGCCGTGAACTCGCTGATCTTCCTGCCGATGGCGATGCCCGAGGTCGTCATGGCCGCCTCGCTGCTCACCCTGTTCCTCAACATGGGCGCCCAGCTGGGCTTCTGGACGATTCTCATCGCCCACATCATGTTCTGCCTGAGTTTCGTGGTCACGGCCGTCAAGGCGCGTGTGATGTCGATGGACCCGAAATTGGAGGAGGCGGCACGGGACTTGTACGCGGGCCCGTTCCAGACCTTCGTCCGGGTCACGCTGCCCATCGCGGCTCCGGGCATCGCGGCGGGCGCCCTGCTCGCCTTCGCGCTCTCCTTCGACGACTTCATCATCACCAATTTCAACGCCGGCTCGACCGTCACGTTCCCCATGTTCGTCTGGGGCTCGGCGCAGCGCGGAACGCCCGTTCAGATCAATGTCATCGGCACGACCATGTTCGTCGTCGCCGTACTGTTCGTCCTGGTTTCCATGCTCGCCGGAAACCGCCGCAACAGACAAAAGGCTTAACCGTAGGGAGTTGACATCATGGCCCCGAGCGCCATGAATCAGTGGACCCGTTCGCTTTCCGACGCCCAGCCGGTCCCGTACTGGCTGGACGACCCCGGCCGGCCCCGTCCCGAACCCGCCCTCACCACCTCCGAGACCTGCGACCTGCTGGTCGTCGGCGGCGGCTACAGCGGGCTGTGGACGGCGCTGATCGCCAAGGAACGCGACCCGCAGCGGGACGTGGTGCTGGTGGAGGGCCGCGAGGCGGGCTGGGCCGCCTCCGGCCGCAACGGCGGGTTCTGCGCCGCCTCCCTCACCCACGGCCTGCCCAACGGCCTCGCCCGCTGGCCCGACGAGATCCACAAGCTCCAGGAGCTGGGCGACCGCAACCTCGACGCGATCGAGGCGGCCGTCGCCCGGCACTCCCTCGACTGCGACTTCGAACGCACCGGCGAGATCGACGTCGCCACCGAGCCCTACCAGGCGCGGGAACTGCGCGAGTGGCACGAGGAGACATCCCGCCGGGGCCTGGCCGAGGGCGTCGAGTTCCTGGACGCCGACGCCGTACGGGAGCAGGTCGACTCACCCACCTTCCAGGCGGGCCTGTGGGACCGCAGGGGCGTCGCCATGCTGAACCCGGCGAAGCTCGCCTGGGGCCTGAAGCGGGCATGCGTGGAGCTGGGCGTCCGCGTCTACGAGCACACCCCCGCCCTGACCCTGAAGCCGTACGGGGCCGGCATGGCCGTACGCACCCCCTACGGCCGGATCCGCGCCCGCCGGGTCGCCCTCGGCACCAACATCTTCCCGAACCTGGTCAGACGCGTCCGCTCGTACACCGTCCCGGTCTACGACTACGCCCTGATGACCGAGCCGCTCACCGCCGGGCAGCTCGACTCGATCGGCTGGAAGAACCGCCAGGGCCTCGGCGACAGCGCCAACCAGTTCCACTACTTCCGCCTGTCCGCCGACAACCGGATCCTCTGGGGCGGCTACGACGCGATCTACCCCTACGGCGGCCGGGTCCGCGCCGAGTACGACGACCGCCCCGAGACCTACGCCAAGCTCGCCGGGCACTTCTTCACCTGCTTCCCGCAACTGGAGGACGTTCGCTTCAGCCACGCCTGGGGCGGCGCGATCGACACCTGCTCCCGCTTCTCGGCGTTCTTCGGCACCGCGCACCAGAGCAGGGTGGCGTACGCGGCCGGGTACACCGGCCTCGGCGTCGGCGCCACCCGGTTCGGCGCCGAGGTGATGCTGGACCTGCTGGCGGGGGAGCGCACCGAGCGCACCGAACTGGAGATGGTCCGCAAGAAGCCGCTGCCGTTCCCGCCCGAGCCGTTCGCCTGGACGGGCATCGCCCTCACCAAGTGGTCCCTGGCCCGCGCGGACGCCCAGGGCGGTCGCCGCAACCTGTGGCTGCGCACGATGGACCGGCTGGGGCTGGGATTCGACAGCTGATCGACCGAGTGTGATCCGGTTCACCCCAACGAGCTGCCGGAACCCGCGTAATGACCGGGGGGGAACCCCCGTCTCCCTCGTGATGGCCTCCGGACGCCCCGCGCGTCCGCGAGATCCGCGAGAGAGAAGGGGGTCTTTCCGATGACCGGTCCGAAGACGGCGGTCGAGTGGCTCGCATCCGTGGCACCCGACCCCGAGGCCTGCCGCTGGGAGTGGGAGCGCAACCCGCTCGGGGTCGCGCTGCTGCCGGCAGGCAGCGCCTGGGACGTGCTCATCCTGCCCGGCGAACTCGGTTACGCCACGCTCGACGTGCTGAGCCGTGTCCTCGACCGGCCGGGGCCCGTGCTCGTCGACTTCGGTGACGCGCGCATGGGTTTCTTCGTGCCGCCGGGCACCGCGGCCCGCTGGCTCGGCACGGGCATCCGCACGGCGGGCGCGGGCACCTGGATCGTGGTGCCGTACCCGGGCCGTTCCTCACCCGGTGGCGTCCGCTGGCTGGTCCCACCGGACGGCTCGGGCCTGCTGACGGATCCGGCCCTGCTGGAACTGGCGATGCACGAGGCGGCGGCGGGGCTGGCGACGGAGAACGACGGTCAGGGCCCCGGTGCGTGAGACCGCCCGGGTGTCTTCGCCGTCCCGACGAACAGCCACAGCGACGACAGGAGCACCGCGCACAGACACCAGCTGCCCACCACGTCCAGGGGCCAGTGGTAGCCGCGGCGGACCAGGCCGTAGCTCGCACCGAGGACGAGAGCGACGCAGAGGGTGATCAGAGCGCGGCGGGCCAGGGCCGTGCGGAGCCAGGGGAGCAGGAGCAGGGTCGCGGAGCCGTAGGCGATGGCGGCGGTGGCGGTGTGGCCCGAGGGGTAGTAGCCGGTACCGGGCGGGACGGCCGGGGTGCCCGGGCGGTCGGTGAGCACCTTGAGCGGGACGACCAGCGCCGGGACCAGGGCCATGAGCAGGGCCGCCGCGGCGACGGGCAGCCACCAGCGGTCCGCGCCGGCGCGACGGTGGCGTACGGCGACGTATCCGAGCGCGACGGCGAGGACCGGGACCGCGACCTGGATGTTGCCCAGGTCGGCGAGGAGTTCGGAGCAGCGGTCCGGGTTCACGAGGAGGCGGCTGAGGCGCTCGTCGAGCCGGACGAGCGGGCCGTCGGCGACGACCTGCCAGGTGATCAGGGCGAAGAGGAGGGCCGGAAGGGCGAGCAGGAGGGCGACGGAGCCCGGGAGCGTGGCGCGTTCCTGGTTCGCGGAGATCGGCATGGGGCACAGCTTGGCACGAGCACAGACGCCGACCAGCGGCCCCTGCGGAGGATCACGTGAACCAGCCGTCCCACGACGCCGGCCTCTTCGACCACTGCCCCTGGCTCTTCGCCGGACAGGCCTCCGAGGAGCAGCGCGCCGCACAGGATCAGCGGCAGCAGCGGCTGCTCGCCGGGCCCGGGGAGGTGCGTCTGGGCGAAGGCTGCTTCGTGGCGGAGACGGCCGCGGTGTACCCGGACCTCCTGCACCTGGGCGACCGCTCGTACATCGCGGCCCAGGCCTACGTCACCGGCGAGATACGCACGGGCGCCGACTGCACCGTCAATCCCTTCACGGTGGTGCGGGGCACCGTCACCCTCGGAGACGGGGTGCGCATCGGCGCGCACAGCTCGCTGCTCGGCTTCAACCACGGCTCCGCGCCCGGCCTGCCGGTCCATCAGCAGCCGGTCACCAGCCGGGGGATCACGGTCGGTGACGACGTGTGGATCGGCTCGCACGTGGTCGTCGTCGACGGGGTCACCATCGGCGACCACTGCGTCGTCGGCGCGGGGGCGGTCGTCACGAAGGACCTGCCGGCGTGGTCGGTGGCGGCGGGCAACCCGGCGCGCCGGATCCGGGACCGGCGCGAGCCGCGCGGGACGAAGCGCCCGGCCGGCACCGAGACCCTCGCCGAGGAACTGGCGGCCTTCGCCGAGACCGCCCGGGCTCAGGCGACCGATCTGCTGAACCGCTCCTGGCGTCCGGACACCGGCCGCTACGCCGACCGGCCCGGCAGCGAGCCGACCGTGCGGGCCCACTGCGACGCCGTCGAGATCGCCGACCTGCTCCTCGGAGACGTACCGTCGCACCTGCCGGCCGCCGGGCACGTCGAGCGGCTCCGGGCGTCGCAGGACCCCGCCACCGGTCTGGTCCCCGAGTACGGCGCGGCCCCGCCGCTGCCCGGACCGGCCGGGCTGCCCGAGGACGACGGGCCCCCGGCCTATCACGTGCTGTGCGTCGGCTACGCGCTGGACCTGCTCGGCAGTTCCTTCGCCCACCCGGTCCATGCGGTGCGGACCACGACGGCCGACCGGCTGGTCCGGCACCTCGGCGCACTGCCCTGGGACGGCCGTGCCTGGCACGCCGGGGCGTGGGTCGACTCCTGGGCCACCGCCGCGCACTGGAACCTGTGCGCCGGAGGCGAGGCGGCCGCGCCGGGCGCGCTGGAGGCGCTGTTCGGCTGGCTGCACACCCACGCCGACCCGTGGACCGGGATGTGGGGCTCACCCAGCCAGGAGTCCGGGCGCCTGCAGATGGTCAACGGCTACTACCGGCTCACCCGCGGTTCCTTCGCCCAGTTCGGCCTGCCCGTGCCGTACCCGGAGCGTGTGATCGACACCGTCCTCGACCACGCGCGCGACACCCGCCACTTCGCGCCCGGCCGCGAGAACGCCTGCAACGTCCTGGACGTGATCCACCCTCTGTGGCTCTGTGGCCGGCAGACCACGCACCGTGGAGAGGAGACCCGCGCCTGGGCGGCGACCCAGCTCTCCGCCGCCCTGCGCCGCTGGCACCCCGGCCAGGGCTTCGGCTTCGGCCCCACGTCCGACGGCACCGGGCCGGGCCGTGAACCCGGGCTGCAGGGCACGGAGATGTGGCTCGCGATCATCTGGCTGCTCGCGGATGCTCTCGGCCTGGCCGACGTCCTGGGCTACCGCCCGCGGGGGATTCACCGCCCGGAGCCCGCGCCGACAACCGAAAGGCAATGAATTCCCCTCACGGAATGGCCTCGATCCGCTGAAGGTTGTCCTCGCCCCATTCCCCGAGCGGCGCCATCGCGGCATTGAGGGAACGGCCGAATTCCGTCAGCGAGTACTCCACCTTCGGCGGAACCTGCTGGTGCACCTCCCGGTGCACCAGACCGCTGTTCTCCATCTCCCGCAGCTGAAGAATCAGCACCCGTTCGCTGATGCCGGCCACCGCGCGCCGCAACTCACCGAAGCGTAAAGGGCCTTCCCCGAGCGAGAACAGAATCAGACCCTTCCACTTGCCGCCCATGACGGCGATCGCCGCATCCAGCCCACACGTGTACGTCCGCTTCATCCTTCGCCCCTCCATACGAACAAAACTGTCAGTACCCGAGAAAAAAGTAGGTACTTGAGGGAATGTACGCGACCACCCAGCATGGATTCCCGTACGGAGAACAAGGGAGAGAAACATGGCTGGGGACAACCGCACGCCAGTGACCGTCATCGGGACGGGTTCGATGGGCCGGGCACTCGCCGGAGCGTTTCTGGCGGCAGGACATCCGACGACGGTCTGGAACCGCACCCCGGCCCGAGCCGAGCCCCTGGTGGAGCAGGGAGCGGTGCACGCCGCGTCGGTCGCGGACGCGGTCGGGGCGAGCGGGCTGGTCGTGACCTGCCTGACCACCTTCGCGGACACCCGCGCGGCGCTACGGCCGGCCGCCGGGGCGCTACGGGGCCGGGCCCTCGTCACCCTGAACAGCGGTTCCCCCGCCGACGCCCGCGAAACGGCCGCCTGGGCCGGCACGCACGGCGCCCGCCTGCTCGCCGGCGCGGTCAAGAACGTACCTGCGGCGGTGGGAGAACCGGACACCCTCCTCTACTACAGCGGTGACCGGGGCGTCTTCGAGGAGTACGGAGCGACTCTGAGGGTGCTGGGAGGCGACACCCTCCACCTCGGGGAGGAACCCGATCTCGCCGCGTTGTACGAGATGGCCGTGGGCGCGATGCTGCTGCCCGCGCTCGTCGGCTTCTTCCAGGGGGCCGCCGCCGTCCAGGCGCGGGGACTGCGGGTGGAGTCGATGGTGCGGTTCGCGGGCAAGTGGCTGGACATGATCAAGGCACTGCTGCCGGTCTACGCCGCGGAGATCGACAGGGGCGACTACAGCGACGGCGCGAGTTCGGTGGACCTTTTCCTCGCGGGCGCGGCCCATGACGCGGACCTGGCGGAGGAGGCGAACGTCGACACCGCCTGGCTGGTACCCCTGAACGACCTGTTGCGGAGGGCGGCCGAGGCGGGTCACGGCCCGCACAGCGTCTCGGCACTCACCGAGATGCTCAGGAAGGGGGCGTAGAGGGAGGTCGGCCGCCCCGGAACAGGGGGGGTGGTTCCGGGGCGGCCGTCCGGACCGGAACGTCGCGCGCCCCGGGGGGTTTGGGGCGGGCGACTGTCCGATCGGTGAGGAGATCCAGAGCCTCAGGCTCCGGTTGTGTGCGCGAGGGCACGACCAGGTCGAAGCTGGGGAGGCCCCGGCCTGATGTCACCCACAGTCCCCTGTGGGCGGGGTGTATCTCTCATCTGGGTAGAACCTACGACAGGGGCGGGGCGCAGGACAGGCCGTAGGGCCCCCTGTCATCCACCTCGCACACCTTCTTCACAGGCTCTGCAGCTCGCCGCCCCGGTAGCGGAACCGGGGCGGCTCACCTGCCCGGACGGTGGCTCAGATGCGCGCGAGGGCGGTTCAGATGCGGGAGAACGCCTGCTCGATGATGTCCAGGCCCTCGTTCAGCAGGTCCTCGCCGATCACCAGCGGGGGCAGGAAACGGAGCACGTTGCCGTAGGTGCCACAGGTCAGGACCAGCAGGCCCTCGGCGTGGCAGGCCTTGGCGAGTGCGGCGGTCGCCTCCGGGTTCGGCTCCTTGGTGGCGCGGTCCTTGACCAGCTCGATGGCGATCATGGCGCCCCGGCCCCGGACATCCCCGATGAGGTCGAACTTCTCGGCCATGGCGGTGAGGCGGGCCTTCATGACGGCCTCGATGTTCTTCGCCCTGGCGTTGAGGTCGAGTTCCTTCATCGTCTCGATCGAGCCGAGCGCACCCGCGCAGGCGACCGGGTTGCCGCCGTAGGTGCCGCCCAGGCCGCCGGCGTGCGCGGCGTCCATGATCTCGGCGCGCCCGGTGACGGCCGCGAGCGGCAGACCGCCGGCGATGCCCTTCGCCGTCGTGATGAGGTCCGGGACGATGCCCTCGTCCTCGCACGCGAACCACTGGCCCGTACGGCAGAAGCCGGACTGGATCTCGTCGGCGACGAAGACGATGCCGTGGTCCTTCGCGAACCGGCTGATCGCCGGCAGGAAGCCCTTGGCCGGCTCGATGAAGCCGCCCTCGCCGAGCACCGGCTCGATGATGATCGCGGCGACGTTCTCCGCGCCGACCTGCTTGCTGATCTGGTCGATGGCCTGCGCGGCGGCCTCGGGGCCGGCGTTCTCAGGCCCGGTCGGCCAGCGGTAGCCGTACGCCACCGGCACCCGGTACACCTCGGGGGCGAACGGGCCGAAGCCGTGCTTGTACGGCATGTTCTTCGCGGTCAGCGCCATGGTGAGGTTGGTGCGGCCGTGGTAGCCGTGGTCGAACACCACGACGGCCTGCCGCTTGGTGTACGCCCGGGCGATCTTCACGGCGTTCTCGACGGCCTCGGCGCCGGAGTTGAACAGGGCGCTCTTCTTGGCGTGGTCACCGGGGGTCAGCTCGGCGAGCGCCTCGGCGACCTCGACGTACCCCTCGTAGGGCGTGACCATGAAGCAGGTGTGGGTGAAGTCGGCGAGCTGCGCCGACGCCCGCCGTACGACGGCCTCGGCGGAGGCGCCCACGGACGTCACGGCGATGCCCGACCCGAAGTCGATCAGCCGGTTGCCGTCGACGTCCTCGATGATCCCGCCGCCCGCCCGCGCCGTGAACACGGGCAGCACGGACCCCACGCCCTGCGCGACCGCGGCGGTACGCCGAGCCTGCAGCTCCTGCGACTTCGGACCGGGAATGGCGGTGACGACGCGGCGCTCCTGCGGAAGTGCGGTCATGCGGGGCTCCTGGGGTGGTGCGGATGGTCTCTTACGGACGCTCGGCTTCTTTTCTCGCAGGCTAGGGCGGGAGAAGGGGGGTGGGCATGCTCCATGTGGGCGTTGTCGGCGGAGCGCGTTGTCCGGGGTGGACATGGCAGTCTCGTGGGCTGGTGCCCACGACCCGGCCGCGTAAGCGGTGAACTCCCCAGCGGAGGGCGTTAGATTGGCTCGCTGATGGTGGACGGAGCGGCTGGTCAGGGGGCAAGGGCGATGGACAGCGACGGGACGCAGGACGCGCGGGGTACGCATGCGAGTCCCGTGCCGCGCCCGGCGGCACCTCCTCAGGTGCCCGCGATGCCGCCCCGGCCACCCCGGGCCCCCGGGATGCCGCCGCTGCCGGACGGGTCGGCGTTCCTCACCTGGCTGCGCGCGCCACGCCCCGACGCCGCGCCGGGCGTGTGGCGGTTCGGGCACCGCCCGCGGCCCGCGGAAGAACCCGAGGAGATCCCCACCCGGCAGCTGCTGAGCGGGGCGCTGATCGCCTTCCTCGTGGGATGGCTGATCTGGTCGCTGCTGCAGAACGGGTACCTCGGCACCTGGTGGTGGGTGCCGTTCGACCTGATCGTTCCCGACGCCTGGCGGGGCGGAGACAGCGATCTCGGGGAGACCGGGACGTTCATCGTCTACCGGGGGTACGAGCTGCTCGTCGCCCTGGGGATCATGGTCGGGGCGGCCCGGCTGGGCCGCTGGGGCGAGGTGTGGCGCCGCTTCGTCACCCCCCGCTTCCGTCGGCCGGAGGCACTGGAAACCCGGACGACCCCCGAGGACGACCCGGCCCAGTGGAACGAACTGCGCGCCGCCGGTGCCGCCGACGCCGCCGAGCGCCTCGCCGCCGAGGCCCGTACCGGGCTGATGCGGGACGTCGACCATGCCCGGATCCTCCGTGCCTGGCAGGGCGTACGCACCGGACGGCACAGCCTCGCCACCTTCAGCGGCGCCGTGCTCAAGGACGGTGCCGCCGCGTGCCTGCACCCCTCCGGGGAGCGCGACCTGCCCGCCCGGCTCGCCCGGCACGACCTCGTCACCGGACAGGTGCGGCTGGGGACCACCGTGGACGACGCCCGCAACCCCTACGCCTACCGCGACACGGGGCTGGCCCTCGGGCCCGACCTGCTCGGCACCTCGCTCGTGGCCGTCGGCCCCGCCGGCTCCGGCAAGACCGGGACCGTCGTCCGTCCTCTCGCCGAGTCGCTCTGTCTGCACGCCCTCGCCGGGCGCGCCGCCGTGGTCGTCGTCGGGGCGGCCGGCGCGGGGCTCGGGCCGGCCGACGCGTATGACGTGGTCGTACGGATCGGGAACCAGGAGTCCGAGTACGACCTCGATCTGTACGGGGGCAGCGCCGACCCGGACGAGGCCGCTGCCGTGCTCGCCGAGGCGCTCGTCGGAGATCTCGCCGATCCGCATCCCGGCAGCGACAGCCGCCGGTCCACCACCGTCCTCGCCCAGCTGCTCGGGCCGTTCCGGGCCGTGCACGGGCGTTTCCCCTCCGTACCGGAGCTGCGGCAGCTGCTGGACGGGTCGCCGGGTCCGTTCGCCGCGCTGCGGCAGGGCCTCCACGAGGCCGGGCAGGAGTCGCTGCTGCGCGAGCTCGACGCCCGGGAGCGGCAGATGGGGCAGCCCGGGGACGTCGCCGGGGCGCTGGGCGACCGCGTGGCGCTGCTCGACCGGCCCGCCTTCGCCGGGTTCTTCGACACCTCCGGTCAGTCCCGGCCCTTCACCCTCAAGGCCCTCGACCATCCGGTGCGGGTGCGCATCGACCTGCCCCAGCGTGGGCACGCCGACGCCTCCAAGATGCTGGCCCGGCTCGTGCTCGCGCAGTTCACGGCGAGTGTCGCCGTACGCGAGGACCGGTCGCTGTTCGCGTGCCTGCTGCTGGACGACGCGACCGGGGTGGTGACGCCCGAGGCCGTGCGGGGCATCCAGCGGCTGCGGTCCGGCAACGCCGGAGTCGTGCTCACCCTGCGGACGCTGGACGACGTGGCCCGGCCGCTGCGGGGGCCGCTGCTCGGGGCCACCGGATGCCGGATGGCGCTGGCGGGACTCACGCCGTGGGACGGGCAGGACTTCGCCGAGGTCTGGGGCAAGGAGTGGACCGAGGCCCGGGACGTCACCGACCGGCAGATCATCGCGGAGACCCCGGCGGGCAAGGCCGTGCACATGCTGCGCCGGGTGATCACCGGCAAGGCCCCGACCGCGCGGGCGGTGACCGTGCGGCAGGTCGAGCGGGAGCGCTGGTCCGCCTCCGAGCTGGCGCACGGCGTGCCGGCGGGGCACGCGGTGCTGTCGCTGACCGACGTCAAGGGCGAGCACGCGCCACCGCTGCTGGTGGATCTGCGGGGCTGACCCTTCCCAGCCGTGCGGTACGCGGGGACCGTACGGTGAGGCAGAATCGTCACAGGTCGTTCATACGAGGCGGCCAAAAGACCACAGAGATCACACAGCCCTGACGCAGAAGGCCTCATGCCCCCGACGCTCGCCTCGCTCGTCCACCACTCCGCGCTGAAACTGACCGTGCGGGCAGGCGAACACCGCCTCGACGTGCCGGTCCGCTGGGCGCACCCCAGTGAGCTCGCCGACCCCGTGCCCTACATGGAGGGCGGGGAACTGCTGCTGATCACCGCGCTCAAGCTGGACGCCGAGGACCCGGAGGCCATGCGCCGCTACGTGCGGCGGCTGGCCGGGGCCGGCGTGGTGGGGCTCGGCTTCGCCGTCGGCGTCAACTACGAGGAGATCCCCGAGGCGCTCGTCGACGCGGCCGAGGAGGAGGGCCTGCCACTGCTGGAGGTGCCGCGCCGCACCCCGTTCCTCGCCATCAGCAAGGCCGTGTCCGCCGCGATCGCCGCCGACCAGTACCGGGCCGTCACCGCCGGGTTCGCCGCCCAGCGCGAGCTGACCCGGCAGGCCCAGGCCGGGGGCCCGGAGGGGCTGCTGGCGGCGCTGGCCTCGCAGGTCGACGGATGGGCGGCGCTGTACGACGCCTCGGGCGCGGTCGTCGCCACGGCCCCGGAGTGGGCGGGGCGGCGCGCCGCGCGGCTCACCGGTGACGTGCAGACGCTGCGGGACCGCCCCGCGCCCGCCTCCTCGGTGGTCGGTGGGCCGGAGAACGAGGACCGGATCGAGCTGCACACCCTCGGCACCGGCCGGCGGCCCCGGGCTGCCCTCGCCGTCGGTACGGCCGCCGCCCCGGGCACCGCCGAGCGCTACGCCGTCCACTCGGCCATCGCGCTGCTGACCCTGACCACGGAACGCTCCCGGTCCCTCCAGGCGGCCGAGCAGCGGGTCGGCGCGGCGGTGCTGCGCATGCTGCTGGCCGGGGAGCCGGACCATGCCCGCGCGGTCGCCGGGGACCTGTACGGCGAGCTGCTGGACGCGCCGTTCCGGATGATGGTCGCGGAGCGGGTGCCGGTGTCGGCGTCGGCCGCGCTGGCCCGGGCCGAGGCACGCAAGGGCGCTCCGCCCGTCGAGCGGCCCTCGGCCGCGGCGCTCGCCGCGGCCGACACCGGCGGCGACCCCCTCGCGGCGCTCGCCGACGTCGTGGAGTCCGCGGCGGCCCGGGCCGGCGAGGCCGTGCTGGTGGTGCCGGAGGGGGAGCGGCTGGTGGTGCTGGCCGCGGACGGCGGCGCCGCCGCGGCGGCCTGCGGGGAGTACGCGGCCGCCCTGGAGACGGCCCGGGCCGGCATACGCGAGAAGGTGCCGGGCGGCGAGGACGACGAACTGGTCGTCGGCCTGTCGGCACCGGCCGGGCCCATCGCCGCGTCCGCAGCGTACAAGCAGGCCCGGCAGGCGCTGTCGGTGGCGCGGCGGCGCGGGCGCGTCCTCGTGGAGCACGAGCGGATGGCGGCCGGATCGGTGCTGCCGCTGCTGGCGGACGACGCGGTGCGGGCGTTCGCCGACGGGATACTGCGGCCGCTGAACGAGCATGACGCCACCGGCCGCGGCGACCTCGTCGCCTCCCTGCGCGCCTGGCTGTCCAAGCACGGCCAGTGGGACGCGGCGGCGGCCGAACTCGGCGTCCACCGCCACACCCTGCGCTACCGCATGCGCCGGGTCGAGGAGATCCTGGGCCGCTCCCTGGACGACCCGGACGTCCGCATGGAGCTCTGGCTCGCCCTGAAGGCGACCACCACCGAGTAGCCAATCCGGAGTGTCCGCGTCCCCCACTGCTACGGCCCGGACAAACGCCCTTCGGCCACCTCGCGCCTACCGTTGGTCCCGCAGCACAGGATCACCCCCAACGCCGAAGGGCCGGAACCAAAATGCCCGAGAACGATGTGGCAGCCACCCACGCCTTCTGGCTCGCCGGCCGCCAGGCCACCGGCGAGGACACCTTCGACGTCAGCTCGCCGTGGGACGGGCGGCTCGTCGGCAAGGTGAGCGTGCCGACCGACGCGCAGGTCGAGGAGGCCGTGGCCGCCGCGCACGCCGTCCTGGACGAGTTCGCCGCCACCCCCGCCCATGTCCGGGCCGCCGCCCTCGACCACGTGAGCAAGCGCCTGGTCGAGCGCACCGAGGAGATCGCGCAGCTGATCTCCGCCGAGAACGGCAAGCCCCTGAAGTGGGCGCGCGGCGAGGTCGGGCGGGCCGTGTCCGTGTTCCGGTTCGCTGCCGAGGAGGCCCGGCGGTTCAACGGCGGCGAGGCCCAGCGCCTCGACACCGACCTCGGCGGCCAGGGCCGGCTCGCCCTCACCCGCCGCTTCCCGAAGGGCGTCGTGCTCGGCATCGCGCCCTTCAACTTCCCGTTGAACCTCTGCGCCCACAAGATCGCCCCGGCCATCGCCGCCGGTGCCCCGATCATCCTGAAGCCGGCTCCGGCGACCCCGCTGTCCGGCCTGATCATCGGCGACCTGCTGGCCGAGACCGAGCTGCCCGCGGGCTCCTGGAGCATCCTGCCGGTCGCCAACGACAAGATGCCCGCCCTCGTACAGGACGAGCGCCTGCCCGTGATCTCCTTCACCGGCTCCGAAAAGGTCGGCTACGCGATCATGGACTCGGTGCCGCGCAAGCACTGCACCCTGGAACTGGGCGGCAACGGCGCGGCCGTCGTCCTCGCCGACTGGGCGAGCGACGAGGATCTGGAATGGGCCGCGACCCGCATCGCCACCTTCTCCAACTACCAGGGCGGCCAGTCCTGCATCTCCGTGCAGCGGGTCATCGCCGACGCCTCGGTGTACGACCGGCTGCTGCCGCGCGTCGTCGCCGCCGTCGAGGCCCAGGTCACCGGTGACCCGAGCGACGACAAGACCGACGTCGGCCCGCTGGTCAGCGAGGACGCCGCCCGGCGCGTGGAGACGTGGGTCCAGGAGGCCGTGGACTCCGGGGCTCAACTGCTCACCGGCGGAAAGCGCGACGGCGCCTCCTACGCGCCGACCGTCCTGGCCGAGGTTCCGGCCGGTGTCACGCTCTCCTGCGAGGAGGTCTTCGGGCCGGTCCTCACGGTGCAGAAGGTGAACGGCGAGGCCGCGGCCTTCGCCGCCGTCAACGACTCCAAGTACGGCCTCCAGGCGGGCGTGTTCACCCACGACCTGCAGACCGCCTTCCGCGCCCACCGCGCCTTGGAGGTCGGCGGCGTGGTCATCGGCGACGTGCCGTCCTACCGCGCCGACCAGATGCCGTACGGCGGCGTCAAGCAGTCCGGTGTGGGCCGCGAGGGCGTGCGGTTCGCCATGGAGGACTACACCTACGAGCGGGTGCTGGTCCTCACCGGCATCGACCTCTAGCCACCCCCTAGCTTATGGAAACCATTTTCATATAGGCTCTGCGAAGGGGCCCGGCACCGATGCCTTCCGGTGCCGGGCCCCTTCTCTGCGCCGGCCTGCTCCGGACCCTCAGCCGGAGAAGCCGACGTGCGCGAGCCGCAGCGGGCCGCGCAGCCTGAGGTGCACGTCGTGGACGCCCGCGGCGACGACGGACGCGCCGAGCGTGACGTAGTCGTACGGACCCGATGTCGGTGAGGCGGGAGACAGCACCGCGAGTGCCTGGCCGCCGTCGAGGGAGAGCTCGACCGTGCCCTCGCCGGCCACCTCCACCGTCACCTCGGAGACGCCCCGCCCGAAGTCACAGGCGCGATAGACCAGTTCGCCCGTCGCCGTGCCCGCCGGTGTCACCGCGTCGCCCGAGACCTTCGTCCGGTCGACGATCTCGATGCCGCTGTGCTCGTCGAACCCGGCCGCCGGGAGGCCGTCCGTGACGACCGCGCGCGGCAGGGCCGGCTCACCGTCGAGCGTGAGGGTCGTCCGCAGCCGGACGTCCTCGCTGGACGCCCCGGCCAGCAGCTCGTACCCGCCCGGCTCCACGCGCCACCGGTCCTGGGCCACGTCCCAGAACCCGAAAGCGGTCAGCGGGACTTCGAAGCTCAGCTCGGCCGTGGCCCCCGGGGCGAGGGTGACACGGCGGTGGTCCAGCAGCTCGCGGCGCGGACGCGGCACGGACGCGTCGACGGCCCGGGTGTAGAGCTGGGCCACCTCGTCGGCCGTGACGTCACCGGTGTTGGTGACGGAGAAGGAGACCCGCACCGTCGTCTCCTCGGCCCGGGCCGTCAGGTCGCCGTACGCGAACGACGCGTACGACAGGCCGTGCCCGAAGGGGAACAGGGGCGTCCCCTCGAAGTACAGGTACGTCTGGCGGGCGCCGATCACGTCGTAGTCGAGGAGGCCGGGCAGGTCGGCGTCGTCGGCGTACCAGGTCTGCGGGAGGCGCCCGGCGGGGGAGACGTCACCGGCCAGGACGCGGGCCAGGGCGGTGCCGGCCGCCTGGCCGCCGTGCGCGCTCCACAGCACCGCCGGGAGCTCGGCGGGGTCGACGGCGTACGGGTAGGCGGAGACCAGCGCCAGCACGGTGGCCGGGTTCGCCGCGCGGGCCGCCCGCAGCAGCCGCTCCTGCTGTTCCGGCAGGCGCAGAGTCGTACGGTCCTCGGTCTCGCGCCCGTTGATGTACGGGTCGTTGCCCGCGACCACCACGACCACGTCGGCCGCCGCGGCGGCACGCGCCACCGCCTCCTCGCCCCGCTCGGCGACGACCAGCTCGAAGACCTCGGGATCTTCGTCGGCAACCTTCACGCCGTCGGCGGAGACAGACACATGGCGACCCGTCCCCAGGTGCTTCAGGAGGTGCCCGTTCCCGTGCGGTTCCAGCCGGAACGTCTCCTGCACGATCCAGCCGCCCGGCTGGTCGGCGGAGGCGCGCAGGTAGCCGTCGTCGGCGACCGAGAGGTAGCGGCCGTCGGGGGCGCGCAGGGTCAGGACTCCCTCGCCCCAGTCCGCGAGCGCCAGTTCGGTGCCGCCGGCGTCGGTCGTGAGCGCGGGCAGGTCGGTGCGGCCCGTGAGCAGTGCCGGGTCGAGGGCGCCCTCGGCGCCGCGCACCTCGGCGGCGGCCCCCTCGGCCACCGGCACGTGCAGGAACGCGCCCGCGGAGGTCTTCAGCCGGACCCGGTCCACACCCTCCGCGAACTCCACCCGCTCCGCGCCGAACCGCTCGTACAGGCCCTCCAGCGGGGTCGAGCGGTGGATGAGCGTGCCGCTGTACCAGTCGAGCTTGCACTCGTCGGCGAGCAGCCCGACCACCGCGATGCGAGTGTCGGGGGCGAGCGGCAGCACCCCGTCGTTCTTGAGCAGCACGACCGCCTGCTCGGCGGCCTCCAGGGCGAGGGCGCGGTGCGCCGGGGTGTCGAACTCGCCGGTCGCGTCGTGCGGGTCGTACTCCGGGTCGAACTCGCCGAGCCGGAAGCGGACCGAGAGCTGGCGGCGGACGGCCGTGTCGAGATCGGCCTCGGTCAGCAGACCGCGCTCCAGGGCGCCGCGCAGCCGCCCGGTCATCTGCGAGGAGTCCGTGCCGTGGTCGGTGAAGCTGTCGACGCCCGCGACGAGGGAGGCGGCGGTGGCCTCCTCGTGGGTGTCGAAGTAGTGCTCGGAGTCGACCAGGTTGCTCGGCGCGCCCGCGTCCGAGCAGACCAGCAGGTCCTCTTCCGTCCAGGTCCGCAGGTGCTCGGACAGATACGGGGAGACGTGGTTGGGACGGCCGTTGACCAGGTTGTACGCCGGCATCACCCCGGCCACCGCGCCCGCCTCGACGGTCTCGCGGAAGGCCCGCAGGTCGTACTCGTGCAGCACGCGCGGGCGCACCGAGCTCGACGTCGTGGAGCGGTCCGTCTCGTTGTTGTGGGCCAGCCAGTGCTTCAGCACGGGCGCGGTGCGCCAGTAGGTGGGGTGGTCGCCGCGCAGACCGCGCGTGTAGGCCGTGGCGATCGCCGAGGTGAGCTTCGGGTCCTCCGAGTAGCCCTCCTCGTTGCGGCCCCACAGAGGGTGGCGCAGCAGGTTGACCGTCGGGGCCCAGACGTTGAGGCCGACCCGGTCGTCCTTGGCGCGCATCGCGCGGATCTCCTTGGACACCGCGTCGCCGACGCGCCGCACCAGCTCCGGGTTCCAGGTGGCCCCGAGGCCGACCGCCTGCGGGAACACCGTCGCCGGGCCCATCCATGCCACGCCGTGCAGGGCCTCCTGGCCGGTGCGGAAGGCGGCGACACCGAGCCGCTCGACCGCGGGCGCGAACTGATGCAGGAACGCGGTCTTCTCCTCGATCGTGAGCCGCGACAGGAGGTCGTCGATCCGCTTCGCGAACGACAGGCGCGGATCGCGGAACGGCGGCATGGGCGGCGGGTGTGCGGTCACGTGGGAATCCCTTTGCGATGGAGCGGCAAGGCCCTTTCGAAGCGCTTCGATGCTCGATCGGCGCAGGGGTGGGTGTCAAGACACCTCGGCGCAACAACTCCGAGCTTCGGGCGGCATTCCAACGGCCCACGAGAGCCGCACGCGCTCGTGCACACCTCGGAGGAATCTTGGAATCGCCCCTTGTGCACCCCTGGGTGTTCACTTAACCTCGCAGCAACATCGAAGCGCTTCGACTGTGAAGTCCGCCACCCGGTGGTGCACATTCCGCGTCACGCGTCGGAGTATCGCTTCGGCTCAGCCAGTTCCACTCGAGACACCGCAGCCGACGGCCCTCCGCCGGGTGTCCTGGTGCGCCATGAAGGGTTGACGCAATGACGCCGAACGCCGCCTCCGCCTCCTCCGGACCGAGCCGGAGAAGTTTCCTCGCCTCCACGGCGGTCGCCACCGCAGCCGTGGCCGGCGGGGTACCGCTGCTCGCCGCCTGCGGCGGGTCGGACAGCGGTTCGAAGGACGGCACCACGGCCGGCAAGAGCGCCAAGAAGCTGCTGCCGGCCTACGTCGCGAGCAACGTGGTCTCGCCGGACATCCCGTCCAAGAACGGCTCGGCCATGGGCTTCACCAGCAAGCTCAGCCTGGCCGACCTCAAGGGCTCGGTGCCGAAGAAGCTCGGCAAGGGCGGCTCCATCAAGATCATGTCGCCGTTCTGGGGCACGCCTCCGAAGGGTGACAACGCCTACTACAAGGCGATGAACGACCTGATCGGCGTCGACATCACCTGGCAGAACCAGGACGGCATGACCTACGACGAGAAACTCGGCGCGGTCCTCGCCTCCAGCGACCTGCCGGACGTCGTGGTCATCCCCAGCTGGAACATGGGCGGCAAGATACCCAGCGCCATCATCAGCAAGTTCGCCGACCTCGGCCCCTACCTGTCCGGGGACGCGGTCAAGAAGTACCCGAACCTCGCGGCCATCCCGAGCGGTGCATGGCAGTACTCCATCTTCGGCGGCAAGCTGCGCGGCCTGCCCCAGCCCGCCCCCTCGGTCAACGGCATCGTGCCCTTCTACCGCAAGGACATCTTCGACAAGGAGGGCTACGAGCTCCCCAAGTCCCCGGACGAGTTCCTCGCCCTCGCCAAGGAGATCACCCGGTCCAAGTCCAAGGTGTGGGCCTGCGACGACATGAAGTGGTCCGCCTTCAACTTCTTCGGCGTGCTCTCCGGCAGCGAGAAGCCGCTCGGCTGGAACCTGGCCGACGGCAAGATGATCTACCGGGTCGAGACCGAGGAGTACCTCGAAGCGCTGGAGTGGACGCGCAAGCTGTACACAGCGGGTGTGGTCCACCCCGACGCCAAGGCGGTCCAGGGCACGGCGGGCGACCGTTTCACCGCCGGCCAGGTGCTGATCTACAACAACAACATCTCGGACTGGTGGGGCAAGATGGCCGAGCAGGCGGGCCAGAACAACGACTTCCGGATCTCCGGCATGGACATCTTCGGCGCCGACGGCGGTGACCCCACCCTGTGGGCCGGCTCGCCCGCGGGCATCTTCGCCTTCGTCAGCAAGCGCGCCTCCAAGGCCGTCGTCGAGGACATCCTGGCCGCCGCCAACGTCACCGCCGCCCCGTACGGCACCAAGGAGTACATGCTCACCAACTACGGGGTGGAGGGCACGCACTACACCGTCAAGGACGGGGTGCCCACCAAGAACGACAAGGGCAACCAGGAGGTCGTGAACGCCTACGTGATGCTCGCGAGCCCTGCCCCGACCATCGCGCACCCGGATTTCCCGGACATCGCGAAGGAGCAGGTGGAGTGGCAGCAGCGGATGGGCGGCTTCACCAAGAAGTCCACCTTTTGGGGCATGCAGATCACCGAGCCGACGCGCTACACCAACCTCTCCAACGACTTCGAGCAGCTGGAGGACGACGTCGTCCGCGGCCGCAAGAAGATCAGCGATGTGCAGCAGGCCGTCTCCGACTGGAAGAAGCAGGGCGGCGACAAGCTGCGGGACTGGTACCAGAAGCTGCACGACACCAACGGTTCCGCGCAGTGACCCGGCGCTGAGGCAAGGAGAAATCCGTGTCCAACAGCACGGTGCCTCGCAGCAGGGCCGAGGCGGAGACCACCGAGACGGCTTCCCGGGCGGCGGACGCCACCGGGGAGCAGCCGGGGAAGAAGAAACTTTCCGGCAAGCTGAGCCTCAGGCTGCGGTTGCGCCGCGACCGCACGCTGATCCTGATGACCCTGCCGGCCGTCGCGCTGGTCCTGGTCTTCAACTACATACCGATCCTGGGCAATGTCGTCGCTTTCCAGGAGTACGACCCCTACGTCAGCTCCAACGGCTTCGTCGCGATGCTGGAGAGCCCCTGGGTGGGCGTCGAGCAGTTCGAGCGGATCTTCGCGGACTCGGCGTTCTGGGACGCCGTACGGAACACGCTCGTGCTGTTCGGCCTTCAGCTGGTGCTGTTCTTCCCCATCCCGATCGTGCTCGCGCTGCTCATCAACAGCGTGATCAGGCCGCGGATCCGGGCGGTGTCGCAGGCGATCCTCTACCTGCCGCACTTCTTCTCCTGGGTGCTGGTGATCACCGTCTTCCAGCAGATCTTCGGCGGAGCGGGCATCATCGCGCAGACCCTGCGCCAGCACGGCTACGAGGGCTTCGACCTCATGACCGACCCCGGGATCTTCAAGTTCCTGGTGACGGCCGAGGGCGTCTGGAAGGACGCGGGCTGGGGCATCATCGTCTTCCTCGCCGCACTCGCCTCCGTGAGCCCCGACCTGTACGAGGCGGCGGCCATGGACGGGGCCGGGCGCTGGCGCCGGATGTGGCACGTCACGCTCCCCGCGCTGCGGCCCGTGATCGCCCTGCTGCTGGTGCTGCGGGTCGGTGACGCGCTCACCGTCGGCTTCGAGCAGATCCTGCTGCAACGCGACGCGGTCGGACCGGGGGCGGCGGAGGTTCTCGACACCTATGTGTGGTGGAACGGCGTCCGCAACCAGGACTTCAGTTATGCGGCTGCGGCCGGACTGATCAAGGGCCTGGTGAGTGTGGCGCTCGTCCTCGCCGCGAACAAGGTGGCCCACTTCATGGGCGAGCAGGGGGTGTACAAGAAGTGACCGCCGTCATCGACAAGGCCGCCCTCGACGAGGCGGCGCGCGAACCCCGCTGGTGGGAGGCTCCGCCGAGGCCCGTCTGGGAGGACGAGCCCGGCAAGGCCGGCCTCGCGGGCAAGGGCATCGTGCTGGCCGCCGCCTGCCTTGCGGTCCTGTTCCCGCTGTGGATCGTCATCGTCACCAGCCTGTCCTCGAAGCAGACCATCAACGCGGCCGGCGGGCTCGTGGTGATCCCGAAGGACATCACCTTCATCGCCTACCAGGAACTGCTGAGCGGCGGGCAGGTGACCCGGGCCGCCATCGTCAGTGTGTGCGTCACGCTGGCCGGCACGGTGTTCTCCATGACGGTGTCGGTGCTGGCCGCCTACGGCCTGTCCCGCAGCGGGTCGCTGGGTCACCGCTGGCTGCTGATGACGCTGCTCGCGACGATGTTCTTCGGGGCCGGGCTCATTCCGACGTATCTGCTGGTGCAGTCCCTGGGCCTGACCGACACGTATCTCGCGCTGATCCTGCCGAGCGCGGTGAGCGTCTTCAACATCCTCGTGCTGCGCGCGTTCTTCATGGGCATCTCGCCGGAGCTCATCGACAGTGCGCGCATCGACGGGGCGGGAGACTGGCGGATCCTCTGGCAGATCGTCCTGCCGCTCTCGCGGGCCGTCATCGCGGTGATCACGCTGTTCTACGCGGTGGGGTACTGGAGTGCCTGGTTCAACGCGTCGATCTATCTCAGTGACCAGAGCATGATGCCGCTGCAGAACGTCATGATCCAGCTGGTGCAGAAGCAGGAAGCGCCGGTCGGGGTGAGTCAGGCGATCAAGACCGGGCAGATCTCCGCGCTCGCGATCCAGATGGCCGTGATGGTGATGGCGTTGCTGCCGGTGGCCGTGATTTCGCCGTTCGTCCAGAGGCATTTCAAGAAGGGCATGCTCACGGGGGCCGTGAAGGGCTGACCGTAGGGCCGTCCGTCGTTCGTCGTCCGCGGCTGCTTCGTGGCTTGCCGCGCAGCTCCCCGCGCCCCTGAGGGCACCCACTTTCCCCTCTTGCAAGAACCGAGGTATGTCATGAGCACGTTTCACCTCAGCAGACGTTCCGTGCTGGCCGGGACCGCTGCCGTCGCCGCGGTCGTCTCCCTTCCGGTCGCTCAGGGGCACGCCGGCGCCGTCACACCCGCGGCCGCCGCGAAGAGCGGATACCGCTGGCGCAACGCCGTCCAGGGCGGCACCGGATTCATCACCGGCGTGCTGTTCCACCCCTCCGTACGCGGGCTCGCCTACCTCCGTACCGACATCGGCGGTGCCTACCGCTGGGACGACCGGACCGACCGGTGGACCCCGCTGACCGACCACATCGGCTGGGACGACTGGAACCTGCTCGGCGTCGAGGCCATGGCCGTCGACCCGGCCCATCCGAACCGGCTGTACCTCTCCCTGGGCACGTACGCGCAGTCCTGGGCCGGCAACGGGGCCGTGCTGCGGTCCGAGGACCGGGGTGCCACCTGGAAGCGCACCGACCTGACCGTCAAGCTCGGGGCCAACGAGGACGGGCGCGGATGCGGTGAGCGGCTGCTGGTCGATCCCCGGGACAGCGACACGCTGTGGCTCGGCACCCGGCACGACGGGCTGCTCAAGTCCACCGACCGGGGTGCGACGTTCAAGGCCGTGAGCTTCCCGGCCGCGCCCAGCGCCACGGGCCAGGGCGTCACCCTCCTCGTCGCGGCGGGCCGTACGGTCTACGCCGGCTGGGGCGACTCCGACGGCACGGCCGGCCGGCCCAACCTGTACCGCACCGCCGACGGCACGACCTGGGAGGCCGTCCCCGGGCAGCCCACCGGCACCGCCGCCCGGGTGCCGATCCGGGCCGCGTACGACAAGCACACGCGCGAGCTGTACGTCACGTACGCCAACGCCCCCGGCCCCAACGGGCAGTCCGACGGCAGCGTGCACAAGCTGCACACGACGAACGGGAAATGGACCGAGGTCACGCCGGTGAAGCCCGGCGGGCCGACCGATGACGGCGGGACCGACTCCTTCGGTTACGGCGGTGTCGCCGTGGACGCCCGTCGCCCCGGGACCGTCGTCGTCTCCACCAACAACCGCTGGTCGCTGATCGACACCCTGTACCGCACCACCGACGGCGGTCGCACCTGGAAGTCCCTGAAGGACAAGGCCGTCCTCGACGTCTCCGAGACGCCCTACCTCACCTTCGGCGCCGACGAGCCCAAGTTCGGCTGGTGGATCCAGGCCGTCGGGCTCGACCCGTACGACTCCCGGCACGTCGTCTACGGCACCGGCGCGACCCTCTACGGCACCCGCGACCTCAAGTGCTGGGCCCCGCAGATCCGCGGTGTGGAGGAGGCGTCCATACGGCAGCTGATCTCGCCCCCGACCGGTCAGGCGCACCTGCTCAGCGGCTCCGGGGACATCGGCGTGATGTACCACGAGCGGCTCACGGCGTCCCCGTCGCGCGGCATGGCGTCGAACCCGGTGTTCGGCACGGCGACGGGCCTGTCGCTGGCCGCGGCCAAGCCGTCGTACGTCGTGCGGGCCGGGTGGGGCGACCACGGCAACGGCGCCTGGTCGAACGACGGCGGCAAGACCTGGGCACCTTTCAAGGCCCAGCCGGACGTCGCCAAGTCCGCGCCGGGGCCGATCGCCGCCAACGCCGACGGCAGCGTGCTGCTGTGGTCCTTCGGCACGGCCAACCCCGGCTACCGCTCGGCCGACAACGGCGGCACCTGGTCCGAGGTCGCCACCTTCCCCAAGGGCGCCACGCCGCTCGCCGACCCGGTCGACCCGACCCGCTTCTACGCCTTCGACACCACCACCGGCACGCTCCACGCCAGCACCGACGGCGGCCGGAACTTCACCGCGCGGGCCACCGGCCTGAACTCGGGCGACACCGAGTTCCAGCTGACCGCCGCCCCTGGGCGCTCCGGCGACCTCTGGCTGAGCCTCAAGTGGAACGGGCTGTACCGCTCGACCGACGGCGGCGCGACCTTCACCAAGGTCGCCAGCTGCTGGGCCTCGTACACCCTCGGCTTCGGCAAGGCCGCCGAGGGCGCCTCCTACCCGGCGATCTACATGGTCGGCTCCACCGAGACCATCACCGCCGTGTACCGCTCGGACGACGAGGCGAAGACCTGGACGCGGATCAACGACGACCGGCGCCAATGGGGCTGGATCGGCGCCGCCGTCACCGGCGACCCGCGCGTCTACGGCCGCGTGTACATCGCCACCAACGGACGCGGCGTGCAGTACGGGGAGCCCGCCTGATGCCCGAGAGGAATCGGCCCGGCCTGAGCGACGCCACCCGGGGCCGTCTCCTCTTCGGCGGCGACTACAACCCGGAGCAGTGGCCCGAGGAGACCTGGCACGAGGACGTCCGGCTGATGAAGGCCGCCGGCGTCAACTCGGTCACCCTCGGCGTCTTCTCCTGGTCGACGCTCGAACCGGAGCCGGGAGCACGGGAGTTCGGCTGGCTGGACACACTGATGGACCTGATGCACGACAGCGGCATCGGCGTCGTCCTCGCCACGCCCACCTCCTCGCCCCCGCCCTGGATGGGCCGGCTGCACCCCGACACCCTGCCCGTCACCGAGGACGGCCGCACCGAGTGGTGGGGCGGCCGGCAGCACTTCTCGCACTCCAGCGCCACCTACCGGCGCTATGCCGCCGCCATCACCGAGGACCTGGCCGCCCGCTACGGCGGCCACCCGGCCCTGACGATGTGGCACATCAACAACGAATACTGCACCTTCGACCACGGCGACGAGGCCGCAGCCGCCTTCCGACGGTGGCTGCGCGAGAAGTACGGCACGCTCGACGCCCTCAACGAGGCCTGGGGCACCGCCTTCTGGAGCCAGGGCTACGACACCTGGGACGGCATCCTGCCGCCCCGCCTGCCGCACTACATGCGCAACCCCGGCCAGGTCCTGGACTTCCGCCGCTTCACCTCCGACATGCTCCTGGAGTGTTACACCGCCGAGCGGGACATCGTCCGCCGGCACACCCCGCACCTGCCGGTCACCAGCAACTTCATGCCGCTGTGGTTCGGGCAGGACGCGTGGCGCTGGGCGCAGGAGGAGGACGTCGTCTCCGTCGACCTCTACCCCGACCCGCGCGACCCCCTCGGCGCGCAGAACGGCGCCCTGGTCCAGGACATGACCCGCTCCCAGGCGCGCGGGCCCTGGATGCTGATGGAACAGGCGGCCGGGCCGGTCAACTGGCGGGGCGTGAACCACCCCAAGCCGCGCGGCCTCAACCGGCTGTGGTCCCTCCAGGCGGTGGCCCGGGGAGCCGACGCCGTCTGCTACTTCCAGTGGCGGCAGTCGCGGCAGGGCGCGGAGAAGTTCCACTCCGGCATGGTCAGCCACGCGGGGGAGGAGGGCCGGACGTACCAGGAGGTCAAGCGGCTCGGCGCCGACCTGGAGCGGATCGCGCCCGAGGTGAGCGGCCGGCACATCACCGCGAACGTCGCCGTCCTGCACGACTGGCACGCCTGGTGGGCCGGCGCCCAGGACGGCCGCCTGTCCAGTCAGGTGGAGTACCCGGACGTGCTGCGCGCCTGGCACCGCGCCCTGTGGCAGGCGCACCTCACCACCGACTTCGCCCACCCCGAGCACGACCTGACGTCGTACTCGCTGGTCGTCGTGCCCCAGCTGTACGCCCTCACCGACGCGGCGATCGACAATCTCCTCGCCTACGTACGGCAGGGCGGCACCCTAGTCTGCGGGTTCCAGACCGGCGTCGCCGACCAGGACGACCGTGTGCGCCCCGGCGGCATGGACGCCCGGCTGCGCGACCTGTTCGGCATCCGCACGCTGCACGAGTGGTGGCCGCTGGACGCGGGGGAGACCGTCGCCTGTGAGGGCTTCCGGGGCACACTGTGGTCCGAGGAGCTGGAGGGAGACGGCACCGCCGAGGAGACCGTCCCGTACAAGGGCGGCGAACTCGACGGACTGCCCGCCGTCCTGCGCAAGGGCCGGGCCTGGTACGTCTCCACGCTTCCGGAGCCCGAGGCGCTGCGCGGCCTGCTGGCCTCGATCGCCGGGGGCGTGGACGTCCGGCCGGTGCTCGACGGCCTCCCCGAACAGGTCGAGGCCGTGCGCCGGGGCGAGGTGCTGTTCGTGCTCAACCACGGCCGGGAGCCGGTGACCGTCGAGGTGCCCGGCACCCACCGCGACCTGCTGACCGGGGCGGACGTCACCGACCGGGTCACCCTCGGCCGCTACGAGGCGGCGGTGCTCCGGCCATGACCGCCTCCGCTCCCGTCCACGGCACCTGGGAGCCGCACCCGGCCGCCCGCTGGGAGGACGCCTTCCTCAGCGGCAACGGCCGGCACGGCGCCCTGGTGTTCGGTGATCCGCACGCCGAGCGGGTCGTCGTCACGCACCACACCCTGGTGCGGCCCAACGGCCGGGACCCCCGCCCCCCGCAGCTCGCCGGCGACCTGGCCGCGCTCCAGGACCGCCTCCTGGCGGGGGACACCGGAGCCGCCGAGGATTTCACGGACGGCCGCCCGCACCAGTGGGTGCAGCCCTTCCACCCCGCCTTCCAGGTCCGGCTGAACCGGCCCGCCGACGCCGGTCACGACTATCGCCGTGACGTCGACTTCACCACCGGCGTGGTCAGTGCGGCCTGTGCCGGCTGGACCGGCCGGGTCTTCGTCTCCCGCGCCGACGACGTGATCGTCCAGCACGTCGGCGGACCGGGCCTCACCCTCGACGTCGACCTGGACCCCCGGCTGCCCGGCGCTCCCGCCGGACTGGGCATCGGCCACGGAGCCGTCCTCACCCCCGAGGGCGCCCTGCTCAGCCTGCGCGCCCGCTACCCGGACAGCGACCGGGCCTGCACCGGCGTCACCCAAGTCACCGTCACCGGCGGCACGACCACCCTCGTGCCCCCGGGCGTGCACATCGAGGGCGCCCGGTCCGTGCTGCTCCTCACCCGGGTGCACCGGCACACCGGCGAACTCGACGTGGTCGCCGAGGGCCGTGCCCTGCGCGACCTGCCGACCGAGTTCGACGAGCTCCTCGACCGCCACCTCGCGCTCCACCGCACCGCCTACGACCGCGTCACCCTCGACCTCGCCGCCGACCCCGCCGAACGGGCCCTGCCGGGCTCGGAGCTGCTCAAGCAGCCCCGCAGCGCCGCCCTGCTGGAACGCCTCTTCGCGGCCGGGCGCTACCACCTGCTCTGCGCGAGCGGCCTCTTCCCGCCCCGCCTGACCGGACTGTGGACCGGCGACTGGAACACCGCCTGGTCGGGCGCGTTCACCAACGACGCCAACCTCAACCTCCAGACCGCCTCGGCTGCTGCCGCCGCCCTCCCCGAGGTCACCGAAGCCCACGCGAACCTGATCCGGCGACAGCTTCCCGACTGGCGCGACAACGCCCGCGCGATCTTCGGAGCCCGGGGCGTCGTCGCCCCCGCCCACACCGACGGCGAGTCCGGCCACTCCTACCACTACAACCGTGAGTACCCGCTGCACCTGTGGACCGCCGGCGCCGACTGGCTGCTCAAGCCGCTCGTCGACCACGACGAGACCCACGGCACCCGCGACCCGCGCACCGCCGCCGCACTCGCCGAAGTCGCCCTGTTCTACGAGGACTTCCTCACCAGGACGGACGAGAACGGCGACCTCGTCGTCGTCCCCTCCTACTCACCCGAGAACCGGCCCGCCAACGCGAGCTGGGGCACCCTCAACGCGGCCATGGACCTCTCCGCGGCCCGCCACGCCCTGCGCACGGCCGCCGCCTACCACCCGGGCCCCGACGCGGACCGCTGGAACGCCCTCGCCGACCGGCTCCCGCCGCACCGGATCAACGAGGACGGAGCCCTGGCCGAATGGGCGTGGCCCGGCCTCACCGACTCCTACGACCACCGGCACCTCAGCCACCTCTACGGCGTCTGGCCGCTCGACGAGATCACCCCCTACGACACCCCCGAACTCGCCGCCGCCGCACACCGCGCCCTCGAACTGCGCGGCGCCGAGAACGACTCCGCGCACGGCCATCTGCACCACGCCCTCATCGCGGCCCGGCTCCGGGACGCGGGCCGCGTCGCCCACGCCCTCGGCCAGGTCCTGGACGGCGACTTCTTCCACGCCTCCCTGATGAGCGCCCACTACCCCGGCCGTGACGTCTACAACGCCGACGCCGCGCACACCCTGCCCGCCGTGCTGATCGAGATGCTCGTCCAGTCGACCCCCGACCGGCTGGTCCTGCTGCCCGCGCCGCCGGCGGCGTACCCCGAAGGTGCCCTGCGCGGGGTGCGCACCCGGTTCGGGGCCGAGCTCGACCTCACCTGGACGCGGGACGGCGCCCGCGCCGTCATCCGGCCCGGCCGCACCCACCGCGTCGAACTGCGGACTTCCTCCGGCGCAGAATCCCTCCACCTCGTCGCCGGAGAAGACCACGTCCTCGCCCTGAGGGCGTGGTAGTTCCCCCCACCCCCCCCCACCCATGGAAGGGACACCATGGCATCACGCACGCTGAGCAGGGTCACCAAGGCCCTGCTGGCTCCCGCCCTGGCACTCGGCGCCACCATCGGCCTCGCCTCCGCCCCCGCCTCCGCCGCCGTCTGGAACTCGTGCGACCAGTGGGGCAACACCAGCCTCAACGGCTACACGCTCTACAACAACATCTGGGGCGGCGGCGCCGGCAGCCAGTGCATCTGGGCCAACTCCGGCACCAACTGGGGCGCCTGGGCCGACCACCCCAACACCGGCGGGATCAAGTCCTACCCCAACTCCAAGAAGGTGATCAACAAGTCGATCACCTCCCTGTCCTCGCTGACCAGCAACTACAACGTCAGCGTCCCGTCGTCCGGCGCGTACAACACGTCGTACGACATCTGGGACACCGACTACGACTACGAGATCATGCTCTGGGTCAACTACAACGGCGCCGTCGGCCCCATCGGCACCTCTCAGGGGTCCGTCACCCTCGGCGGTCACACCTGGAACGTGTACAAGGGCAGCAACGGCAGCAACGAGGTCTTCTCGTTCCTGCGGACGTCCGACTCCAGCTCCGGCAGCGTCAACATGCTGCCGATCCTGAAGTGGATCAAGGACACCAAGAAGTGGATGGGCAACGAGACGATCGGTGACGTGCAGTTCGGCTACGAGATCACCTCGTCGTCCGGCGGGCTGAACTTCACCACCAACAACCTGACGGTCAGCAGCAGCTGATCCGTCGCGGTGGCCGGGGCCGGCCGTGCCGTCAGGCGCGGTCGACCTCGGCCCGCAGCACGTTGTACTCGGCGAAGGCCGACTCGACCCGGTCGCGCGTCAGGCCGTAGCGGGACAGGTCGTAGGTGTGCTTGCGGGCGCCCTTGGGGCGGGCGACGGCCGCGGGGAGCCGGGCCGCGTCGGCCCCGGTCCACGGGGCGCCGACAGCGGCGTAGAGCTTCGGGGCGCCGGTCGTGGGATCCGAGCCCAGCCAGGAGTACGGGGCGTCCACCAGCTGCTGCGCGGGGATGGCGGCCCGGGCGGCGAGACCGCGCGTCATGGCCCTGCTCAGCAGGCCCAGCCAGGTGGCGCCGATGCCGGTCAGGTCGACGGGGCGGGTGCTGACGGCCATGCCGTGCTCGATCAGGGAGCAGAAGGACGCCACGACGGTCACCGGGTCGCGGTGGCACCACACGATCGTCGCGTCGGGGAAGACCGTCAGCAGCGCGTCCAGGTTCTCCAGGTGCATGGGGGACTTCAGCATCCAGCGCCGCCGCGGACGGCCGTACTGGAGCACCTGGTAGACCTGCTTGAGGTACCGGTAGTCGGCGGTGAAGTCGCGCTCGCAGTGCCAGGCCAGGTACTCGGGGATCCGGGCCTGGGAGAACGGCATCAGGGCGTGCGGCAGGGCGAAGGTGCACTCCTCGGGGCCCTCGGCGGCCATCGCGTGGATGTCACGGAAGCGCGGCGCGAACAGGTCCGTGCCCTGCACCATCCGGCGCCCGGCCGTGACCGCCTTCCGTCGCTGCCGGGGCGGCAATTCCAGATCGGGCGTGAGCAGTTCCCACAGCGAAGGACATCGGTGTTCGTCCGAGATCGACAGCACCGAGTGCGTGACCGTGGTCGCGGTGCGCGGCAGCCCCACCACGAACACCGGCTTCTCGATCGGCTCCCGCTCGATCTGCGGATGCTCGGCGATCAGCCGCCGCACCCGCGCCCGGTTGGCGAGCTGGCGCCGGACGTGCCCCTGGGCGGCCTGCCAGCCGACCGGGGTGAGGTGCTCGGCCTTCGCCCACCAGCCCAGCAGGGCCCGGAAGTCGTCGACGAACTCCCGGTCTCCCGGCGCCTCCCCGGCCTCCACCACGATGCGGTCGAAGATCCGTCCGGGGTCCCTGCGGGAGCCGAAGGCGGGCCGCAGTGCCAGGTTGGCGAGGGTGAGGGCGATCGGAGACGAGGACACGCGGGAAACCTACCCTCTTGAACTTGCCTTGAGTGGACCGAAGTTGGACGGGCAGGCGAAAGGGGATGGCCGGAAGACCTCCATCGGTCCGGCCACCCCCTTCGACGCGGCTACTCCGCTACAGGCAGCCGCGCCCCGTCCCGCAGGAAGAGCGGGATGCGGTCCAGCGGGGCGTCGACCGTCACGGCCCGGCCGCCCTCGTACGTCTCACCCGTCCAGGCGTCCGTCCAGGACGCCCCCGCCGGCAGGTACGCCGTGCGGGCGGTGGCGCCGGCCGTCAGCACCGGGGCGACCAGCAGGTCAGGGCCGAACAGGTAGGAGTCGTCGACCGACCAGGTCGCCTGGTCGTCCGGGAACTCCAGGAACAGCGGCCGCATCACCGGCAGGCCCTCCTCGTGGGCCGCCCGCATGACGTCCAGCACATACGGCTTCAGCCGCTCGCGCAGCCGCAGGTACCGCTCCAGGATCGTCCCGGCCTCCTCGCCGTACGACCACACCTCGTTCGGGCCGCCGGTCATCTCCGGGCCCAGCGGCATGCCCGGGTCGCGGAAGCCGTGCAGCCGCATCAGCGGGGACAGCGCGCCGAACTGGAACCAGCGGACCATCACCTCCCGGTAGGCCGGGTCGTCCGGGTCGCCGCCGTGGAAGCCGCCGATATCGGTGTTCCACCACGGGATGCCCGACAGGGCCGTGTTCAGGCCGGCCGCGATCTGGCGGCGCAGGGTCGGGAAGTCCGTGCCGATGTCACCCGACCACAGGGCGGCGCCGTAGCGCTGACTGCCCGCCCACGCCGAGCGGTTGAGGGTGACGATCTCCTCCTCGCCGGTGGCCGCAAGGCCCTCGTAGAACGTGCGGGCGTTCTCCGCGGGGTAGGAGTTGCCGACCTCCAGGCCCGGGCCCGCCCAGTAGCGCAGGTTCTCCTGGAAGCCCGGCTTCAGCTCCGGCTCGCAGGCGTCCAGCCAGAACGCCGTGATGCCGTACGGGTCGAGGTAGTTCTCCTTCACCTTCGACCACACGAACTCCCGGGCCTCCGGGTTGGTGGCGTCGTAGAAGGCCACCTGGACCGTGGAGGCGACCTCCTTGTCGGGCCAGTCGGCGTGCGCCATCGGGCCGTACTGGGTGCCGATGAACCAGCCGCGCTGTTCCAGGACCGGGTGGTTCTCGCTCAGCGGCGACACCGACGGCCAGACGCTGACCACCAGCTTGATGCCGAGCTCCTCCAGCTCGCGCACCATCGCCGCCGGGTCCGGCCACTCCTTCGGGTCGAACTTCCAGTCGCCGAGGTGCGTCCAGTGGAAGAAGTCGCAGACGATCGCCGAGATGGGCAGCCCGCGCCGCTTGTATTCCCGGGCCACCGCCATGAGTTCGTCCTGGGTGCGGTAGCGCAGCTTGCACTGCCAGAAGCCCGCCGCCCACTGAGGCAGCATCGGCGTCCGGCCGGTGACCGCGCTGTAGCGGCGCTGGGCGGCGGCCGGTTCGCCCGCCGTGATCCAGTAGTCGATCTGCCGCGCCGAGTCGGCGACCCACCGGGTGCCGTTGTGTGCCAGCTCCACGCGGCCGATCGCCGGGTTGTTCCACAGCAGGGTGTAGCCGCGGCTGGAGGTCAGCACCGGGATGCCGACCTCGGCGTTGCGCTGGACCAGGTCCAGCACCAGGCCCTTCTGGTCCAGGCGCCCGTGCTGGTGCTGGCCGAGGCCGTACAGCTTCTCGTCGTCGTAGGCGGCGAAGCGCTGCTCCAGACGGTGGTGGCCGTTGCCGACGGCCGTGTAGAGGCGGGAGCCGGGCCACCAGAAGTGGGCGCGGTCCTCGGCGAGGATCTCGGCGGAGTCCTCCGTCCGCAGGAAGCGGATCAGGCCCTCGGCGCTCACCTCGACGGTGAGCGCGCCGACGGTCAGCAGTCCCTGGCCGTCCTCGATCTTCACCGTCGACGGCGTGGCGGGAGCCTCGTCGAGCAGCGCGCCCGGGAGTCCTTCGAGGACCGGACCGCCGAGCCGGGCACGCACCCGGACCGCGTCCGGACCCCACGGCTCGATCCGGACGGTCTCCTGACGGCCGCTCCACTCCAGCGCGCCGCCCCGCTCGCGGAACGTGCCGACGGTGGGGGAGGACTGCGCCAGGCTCACCTGGGGCTGGGTTTCGGCAGGCTGATTCACGTGGCGTGCTCCTGTGCTCCTGGAGGAGTGCAGACATGGGGGTGCCCTCAGAGGAGGGCGGTGTTCACGACGGGTGGGGACGAGGGGCCTACGACCGGGTCGGCGCCGGCCCCGTGCTCCCCCGTGCCGTCAGCTCGGGCGCGATCAGCACGACCTCGTCGCTGCCCCGCCCCTCGAGCTTGGCGACCAGGTGGTCCACGGCGTGCCGGCCCATCTCCTGCGCGGGGATGGCGACCGACGTGAGCCGCACCGAGGCCTGCATCGCGACCTGGTCGGGGCAGATCGCGACCACCGACACGTCCTCCGGCACGGCCCGGCCCTGCTGCCGCAGCAGCGCGAGCAGCGGCTCCACCGCCGACTCGTTCTGCACGATGAGTCCCGAGGTGTCCGGGCGTTCGTCGAGGATCCGGGCGAGCGTCACCGCCATCGCGTCGTACCCTCCCTCGCACGGCCGGTGCAGCAGCCGCACCCCCAGCTCACGGGACCGGGACCGGAGTCCGTCCAGGGTGCGTTCGGCGAAGCCGGTGTGCCGCTCGTAGACGGCCGGGGCCTCCCCGATGACAGCGATGTCCTGGTGCCCCTGCTTGGCCAGGTGCTCCACGCACAGCGCACCTGTCGCCCGGAAGTCCAGATCGACGCAGGTCAGACCCGAGGTGTCGGCGGGCAGCCCGATCAGCACGGACGGCTGGTCCGTCGCGCGCAGCAACGGCAGCCGCTCGTCGTCGAGCTCGACGTCCATCAGGATCATCCCGTCGGCGAGCCCGCTGCCCGCCACGCGGCGCACCGCGTCGGGGCCCTCCTCGCCGGTGAGCAGCAGCACGTCGTACCCGTGGGCGCGGGCGGAGGTCGCCACGGCGATGGCGATCTCCATCATCACGGGCACGTACATGTCCGTGCGCAGCGGGACCATCAGCGCGATGATGTTCGACTTGCTGCTGGCCAGGGCACGGGCCCCGGCGTTCGGGTGGTACCCGAGCTCGCGGATGCTCCGCTCGACCCGCTGCCGGGTGTTCGCGGAGATGGACCGCTTGCCGCTGAGGACATAGCTCACCGTGCTCGCCGAGACTCCGGCGTGCTGGGCGACCTCGGCGAGGGTGACCATCCAGCTCTCCAAGCTCTTGTGAAGCGCTTCGACAATGCGCGTTGCTGATAACGGTGGGTGAGGGTGGTTCGACAGTAGCTCCAGCAGGAGTGGGTGTCCATAGGTTGTCGAAGCGCTTCGATACGGTTTTCCCGGAGCGCTCTCAGGGCAGGGAGTCGTCGCCGGGACGGCACCTCGATGCAACACCGTCGTCAGGCGCGCGACAAGTGCCGGGCGCGCTCCGCCCCCTTCGGCTGAACGGACGCGCGGGGACTGGTGGGAGCGTCCGGATTCGGGTACCAACGATCCAGTAGCACTGGTCAGTAACGAAACGGTCCTCAATCTTCCTAGTTGCGGCGAGGTGCCCCTCATGTCCGCTTCCACTACCCCCTCTTCCCGTCCCGCCGTCACCGAGCGGGAGGCCCGTGAGGTGGCGGAGGCCGCCCGGGAACAGCACTGGCGCAAGCCCAGCTTCGCCAAGGAGCTGTTCCTCGGCCGCTTCCGGCTCGACCTCATCCACCCCCACCCCCTCCCGGACGACGAGGTCGCCCAGCGCGGCGAGGAGTTCCTCGCCAAGCTCCGCGACTTCGTCGAGACGAAGGTCGACGGGGCCCTCATCGAGCGCGAGGCCCGGATCCCCGACGAGGTGATCGACGGGCTGAAGGAGCTCGGCGCCTTCGGCATGAAGATCGACACCAAGTACGGCGGTCTCGGCCTCGGGCAGGTGTACTACAACAAGGCGCTCTCCCTGGCCGGCTCCGCCAGCCCCGCGATCGGCGTGCTGCTCTCCGCGCACCAGTCGATCGGCGTGCCCCAGCCCCTGAAGCTGTTCGGCACGCAGGAGCAGCGCGAGCGCTTCCTGCCGCGCTGCGCCCGCACGGACATCAGCGCCTTCCTGCTCACCGAGCCCGACGTCGGCTCCGACCCGGCCCGCCTCGCCACCACGGCCGTACCCGACGGCGACGACTACGTCCTCGACGGCGTGAAGCTGTGGACGACCAACGGAGTCGTCGCCGACCTGCTGGTCGTCATGGCCCGGGTCCCGAAGAGCGAGGGCCACCGCGGCGGCATCACCGCTTTCGTCGTCGAGACGAACTCGCCGGGCGTCACCGTGGAGAACCGCAACGCCTTCATGGGACTGCGCGGCATCGAGAACGGCGTCACCCGCTTCCACCAGGTCCGCGTCCCCGCCGCCAACCGCGTCGGCGAGGAGGGCCAGGGCCTGAAGATCGCCCTGACCACCCTCAACACCGGGCGGCTGTCCCTGCCGGCCTCCTGCGTCGCGGCCGGCAAGTGGTGCCTGAAGATCGCCCGGGAGTGGTCGGCGGCCCGCGAGCAGTGGGGCAAGCCCGTCGCGCACCACGAGGCGGTCGGCTCCAAGATCTCCTTCATCGCGGCCACCACCTTCGCCCTGGAAGCCGTGACGGACCTGGCCTCGCAGATGGCCGACGAGGACCGCAACGACATCCGCATCGAAGGCGCCCTCGCCAAGCTGTACGCCTCCGAGATGGCCTGGACGATGGCCGACGAACTCGTCCAGATCCGCGGCGGCCGCGGCTTCGAGACGGCCGACTCCCTGAGGGCCCGCGGCGAGCGCGGCGTCCCCGCCGAGCAGCTCCTGCGCGACCTGCGCATCAACCGCATCTTCGAGGGCTCCACCGAGATCATGCACCTGCTCATCGCACGCGAGGCCGTCGACGCCCACCTCTCGGTCGCCGGCGACCTCATCGACCCCGACAAGTCCCTCGGCGACAAGGCGAAGGCGGGCGCGAACGCGGGCGTGTTCTACGCCAAGTGGCTGCCGAAACTGGTCGCCGGGCCCGGCCAGCTCCCGGCCTCCTACGGCGAGTTCAAACACGAGGTGGACCTCTCCGGGCACCTGCGCTACGTCGAGCGCACCGCCCGCAAGCTCGCCCGCTCCACCTTCTACGCCATGTCCCGCTGGCAGGGCCGCATGGAGTCCAAGCAGGGCTTCCTCGGCCGGATCGTCGACATCGGCGCCGAACTGTTCGCCATGAGCGCGTCCTGCGTCCGGGCCGAACTGCTACGCGGCCAGGGCGACCACGGCCGTGAGGCCTACCAGCTCGCCGACGTCTTCTGCCGCCAGGCCAGGATCCGGATCGAGGAGCTCTTCACCCGCCTGTGGACCAACACCGACGACCTCGACCGCAAGGTCGTCAAGGGCGTCCTGTCGGGCACGTACGAGTGGCTGGAGCAGGGCATCGTCGACCCGTCGGGCGAGGGCCCCTGGATCGCGGACGCGACACCGGGGCCGAGCCAGAAGGAGAACGTCCACCGGCCGATCCGCTGACCGAGCTCATGGGGGGGGCGCGGCGTCGTGGAACCGCGCCCCCCATGAGGAGACGCGCCGTGATCTCGTGCGCGTGCGTGAGGCGATGGCCGGTAACACACCCCCCGTGAGGGGGATGCGCTGTCCTCACACACCGCCCTTACGGCAACAATGGAGCAATGAGCGACAGTCCAGCCCCCCTCGCCGATCCCCACCTGGTCTACGACCCCGTAGCGGGAGACGGTCCCAAGGACGTGGTGATCCTCGGCTCCACCGGGTCCATCGGGACCCAGGCCATCGACCTCGTGCTGCGCAACCCCGACCGGTTCCGCGTCACCGGCCTCTCGGCCAACGGCGGCCGGGTCGCCCTGCTCGCCGAGCAGGCGTACCGGCTGCGGGTGCGCACCGTCGCGGTGGCCCGCGAGGACGTCCTGCCGGCCCTGCGCGAGGCGCTCACCGCGCAGTACGGCACGAGCGAGCCGCTCCCCGAGCTCCTCGCCGGGCCGGACGCCGCCACCCAGCTCGCGGTGTCCGACTGCCACACCGTCCTGAACGGCATCACCGGCTCCATCGGCCTCGCCCCGACCCTGGCCGCCCTGGAGGCGGGCCGCACCCTCGCGCTCGCCAACAAGGAGTCGCTCATCGTGGGCGGCCCGCTGGTCAAGGCCCTCGCCAAGCCCGGGCAGATCATCCCGGTCGACTCCGAGCACGCCGCACTCTTCCAGGCCCTGGCCGCCGGCACCCGCGCCGACGTCCGCAAGCTGGTCGTCACCGCCTCCGGCGGCCCCTTCCGCGGCCGTACGAAGGCCGAGCTCGCGAGCGTCACCGTCGAGGAAGCCCTCGCCCACCCCACCTGGGCCATGGGCCCGGTCATCACGATCAACTCCGCGACCCTCGTCAACAAGGGCCTGGAGGTCATCGAGGCACACCTCCTCTACGACATTCCCTTCGACCGCATTGAGGTCGTCGTGCATCCCCAGTCGTATGTCCACTCGATGGTTGAGTTCACGGATGGATCGACACTGGCCCAGGCGACCCCGCCCGACATGCGCGGGCCCATCGCCATCGGCCTCGGCTGGCCCGAGCGGGTGCCCGACGCGGCGCCCACCTTCGACTGGAGCAAGGCCTCGACCTGGGAGTTCTTCCCGCTCGACAACGAGGCCTTCCCCTCGGTGAACCTCGCCCGGCACGTGGGCGAGCTCGCGGGCACCGCCCCGGCGGTGTTCAATGCGGCCAACGAGGAGTGCGTGGAGGCGTTCCGCCAGGGCGCACTGTCCTTCAACGGGATCATGGACACCGTCACCCGGGTCGTCGAGGAGCACGGCACACCGCGTACGGGAACCTCACTCACCGTGTCGGACGTCCTCGAAGCGGAGACCTGGGCGCGCACCCGGGCCCGGCAACTGGCGGCACAGACGGCGGAGGCCCGTGCATGACGACCCTGATGTTCATCCTCGGCATAGTCCTCTTCGCGGTCGGCCTGCTGTTCTCGATCGCGTGGCACGAGCTGGGGCACCTGTCCACCGCCAAGCTCTTCGGCATCCGCGTGCCGCAGTACATGGTCGGCTTCGGCCCCACGCTCTTCTCGCGCAACAAGGGCGAGACGGAGTACGGCATCAAGGCCATCCCGTTCGGCGGCTACATCCGCATGATCGGCATGTTCCCGCCCGGCCCCGACGGCCGCATGGAGGCCCGCTCCACCTCCCCGTGGCGCGGCATGATCGAGGACGCCCGCACCGCCGCCTACGAGGAGCTCAAGCCGGGCGACGAGAAGCGCATGTTCTACACGCGCGCCCCCTGGAAGCGCGTGATCGTGATGTTCGCGGGCCCCTTCATGAACCTGATCCTGGCGGTGGCGCTGTTCCTCACCGTCCTGATGGGCTTCGGCATCACCCAGCAGACCACCACGGTCAGCTCGGTCTCCCAGTGCGTCATCGCGCAGAACGAGAACCGGGACAAGTGCGAGAAGGGCGACCCGGCCGCCCCGGCCGCCGCCGCCGGGCTCAAGGCCGGCGACAAGATCGTCTCCTTCAACGGCGTCAAGACCGACGACTGGAACAAGCTGTCCGACCTGATCCGCGCCACCCCCGGCAAGGAGGTGCCGATCGTCGTCGACCGCAAGGGCCAGGACGTCACCCTGCACGCCAAGATCGCCACCAACCAGGTCGCCAAGAAGGACTCCAGTGGCCAGATCGTCGAAGGCCAGTACGTCCAGGCGGGCTTCCTCGGCTTCAGCGCCGCCACGGGCGTGGTCAAGCAGGACCTCGGCGACTCCGTGACCTGGATGGGCGACCGGATCGGCGAGGCCGTCGACTCCCTGGCCGCCCTGCCCGGCAAGGTCCCGGCCCTGTGGAACGCGGCCTTCGACGGCGCGCCGCGCGAGGCCGACTCCCCGATGGGCGTGGTCGGCGCGGCCCGCGTCGGCGGCGAGATCTTCACCCTCGACATCCCACCCACCCAGCAGCTGGCCATGGCCCTCATGCTGGTCGCCGGCTTCAACCTCTCCCTGTTCCTGTTCAACATGCTCCCGCTGCTGCCGCTCGACGGCGGCCACATCGCGGGCGCGCTGTGGGAGTCGCTGCGCCGCAACACGGCCAAGGTGCTGCGCCGGCCGGACCCGGGCCCCTTCGACGTGGCGAAGCTCATGCCGGTCGCCTACGTCGTCGCCGGGATCTTCATCTGCTTCACGATCCTGGTCCTGATCGCGGACGTGGTTAACCCGGTGAGAATCTCCTAGTCATACGCAGTTCGAGGCGGCTCGGCATACTTTCCGCCGGGCCGCCTCCCATCGAGTGGCACTACGGGTGGGATGTGCCCGCGCCGAGGCACGTGCCGTAATCTCGAAGCTCGGAGCCCGCTGCTCACGGGACCGGACCTTGATCCACGACTTGGGGTTGCACAGCAGATGACTGCGATTTCTCTCGGCATGCCGTCCGTTCCGACCAAGCTCGCCGAGCGCCGGAAGAGCCGCCAGATCCAGGTCGGATCCGTGGCCGTCGGCGGAGACGCCCCTGTCTCGGTGCAGTCGATGACCACGACACGCACGTCGGACATCGGTGCCACGCTCCAGCAGATCGCCGAACTCACCGCGTCGGGCTGCCAGATCGTCCGTGTCGCCTGCCCGACCCAGGACGACGCCGACGCCCTCGCGACCATCGCCCGCAAGTCGCAGCTCCCGGTCATCGCCGACATCCACTTCCAGCCCAAGTACGTCTTCTCCGCGATCGAGGCGGGCTGCGCCGCGGTCCGCGTGAACCCGGGCAACATCAAGCAGTTCGACGACAAGGTCAAGGAGATCGCCAAGGCGGCCCGGGACCACGGCACCCCGATCCGCATCGGTGTCAACGCCGGCTCCCTCGACCGGCGCCTCCTGCAGAAGTACGGCAAGGCGACCCCCGAGGCCCTCGTCGAGTCGGCCCTGTGGGAGGCGTCCCTCTTCGAGGAGCACGACTTCCGCGACATCAAGATCTCCGTCAAGCACAACGACCCGGTCGTCATGATCGAGGCGTACAAGCAGCTCGCCGCCCAGTGCGACTACCCGCTGCACCTCGGCGTCACGGAGGCGGGCCCGGCCTTCCAGGGCACCATCAAGTCGGCCGTCGCCTTCGGCGCCCTGCTCTCCCAGGGCATCGGCGACACGATCCGCGTCTCCCTCTCGGCCCCGCCGGTCGAGGAGGTCAAGGTCGGCAACCAGATCCTGGAGTCGCTCAACCTCAAGCAGCGCGGCCTGGAGATCGTCTCCTGCCCGTCCTGCGGCCGCGCCCAGGTCGACGTCTACAAGCTGGCCGAAGAGGTCACCGCCGGCCTCACCGGCATGGAGGTCCCGCTCCGCGTCGCCGTCATGGGCTGCGTCGTCAACGGCCCCGGCGAGGCCCGCGAGGCCGACCTCGGCGTCGCCTCCGGCAACGGCAAGGGCCAGATCTTCGTCAAGGGCGAGGTCATCAAGACCGTCCCCGAGTCCAAGATCGTGGAGACCCTCATCGAAGAGGCCATGAAGCTGGCCGAGCAGATGGAACAGGACGGCGTGGCCTCGGGCGAGCCGTCGGTGGCGGTCGCGGGCTGACGGTCCTCGACGCCGGTCGACCCGCGCCCATTCCCGGGGGCTCGGGGAACGGCGCGACAAGCCACGACGAACCCGCACCCGCCGGCGAAGCGTCACTCCCGAGCTCCGAGGCGACCCGCCCAGGCAGCGCAGCTATAGTGCGGGGACCAGCCGTCCCCAGTGTGTGAGGCCCCCGCACGTGTTGACCCAGACGACCTCACGGGTCCTCGAACCGAGCGACCTGGACGCCGCGCTCGCCGTCCTCGACCGTGAGCCGGTCGCGAACGCTTTCGTGACGTCCCGCGTGCAGATCGCCGGGCTCGACCCGTGGCGGCTCGGCGGCGAGATGTGGGGCTGGTACGAGGACGGCATCCTCACATCCCTCTGCTACGCCGGCGCCAACCTGGTCCCGATCTGCGCCGGACCGCGCGCCGTCCGCGCCTTCGCCGACCGCGCCCGCCGGGCCGGCCGCCGCTGCTCCTCCATCGTCGGCCCCTCCGGCGCCGCCTCCGACCTGTGGCGGCTGCTGGAACCCCACTGGGGCCCGGCCCGCGAGGTCCGCCGCCACCAACCCCTCATGGTGGCCGACCGCCTGCCGGCCGGCATCGCCCCGGACCCGTACGTCCGCCGCGTCCGCAAGGACGAGATGGAGACGATCATGCCGGCGTGCGTGGCGATGTTCACCGAGGAGGTCGGCGTCTCCCCGCTGGCCGGCGACGGCGGCCTGCTCTACCAGGCCCGCGTCGCCGAACTCGTGGGCTCCGGCCGCGCCTTCGCCCGCTTCGACTCGGACGGCAAGGTCGTCTTCAAGGCCGAGATCGGCGCCGCGACGCACCGCGCCTGCCAGATCCAGGGCGTGTGGGTGGCCCCCGAACACCGGGGCACCGGCCTGGCGGCCCCCGGCATGGCGGCCGTACTGCGCTACGCCCTCGCCGACGTCGCCCCCGTGGCCAGCCTCTACGTCAACGACTTCAACACGGCGGCCAGGAGGACGTACACAAGGGTCGGCTTCCAGGAGGTCGGCGCCTTCATGAGCGTCCTGTTCTGAAACACGCCTCCGAGGGGCGCGGGACGGTATCGATGCGCGGCGCCGCGTGCGCGCGACCAGCCAAAGACAGCCCGCACCCGGCTGACGACCGAAACCCCCCTGTAGGCTCCCCGCCATGGACCTGGTGATCGGCTCCCTCGACCTCTCCGCCCACGTCGACGAGGCCCTGGCCGTCCAAGCCGTGGCCTTCGGTCTCGGCCCCGACGAAGTCGCCGTCCGCCGCCAGATCGTCCTGCGCCACATGACCTACCCCGGCGCCCGCGCCCTCGGCGCGACAGCCGACGGCAACCTGGTCGGTTTCGTCTACGGCATGCCCAACGACCGCACCCACTGGTGGTCCACCGTCGTGGAGCCGTACCTCCGGGCGAACGGCCACGACCACTGGCTCGACGACTCCTTCGTGATCACCGAACTGCACGTCCACCCGGAGCACCAGAACCGCGGCCTCGGACGCTCCCTGATCACCACGATCACCGACGGCGCCGCCGAACCCCGCTCGATCCTCTCCGCGATCGACACCGACAGCCCGGCCCGCGCCCTCTACCGCTCCCTCGGCTACCAGGACCTCGCCGGCCAGGTCCTCTTCCCCAGCGCGCCCAAGCCGTACGCAGTGATGGGCGCCCCCCTGCCCCTGAGCCGCGGATAACCGATTTCCACCGCCGCGCGCCCCCCGGATAACCTCCTGCCATCACCTACACGCAGCAGGAGCAGAGGAACCATGGCGAACGCACCGGTCCAGCGCATGTCCCAGTTGTTGGCGAAGACGTTGCGCGACGACCCGGCCGACGCCGAGGTCCTCAGCCACAAGCTCCTCGTCCGCGCCGGCTATGTCCGGCGCACCGCCGCCGGCATCTGGAGCTGGCTGCCCCTCGGCAAGAAGGTGCTGGCCAACGTCGAGCGGATCGTCCGTGAGGAGATGGACGCCGTCGGCGCCCAGGAGGTCCTGCTCCCCGCCATCCTGCCGCGCGAGCCCTACGAGGCCACCGGCCGCTGGGACGAGTACGGCCCCGAGCTGTTCCGCCTGCAGGACCGCAGGGGAGGCGACTACCTCCTCGGCCCCACCCACGAGGAGATCTTCACCCTCCTGGTGAAGGACCAGGCGTCCTCCTACAAGGACCTGCCGGTCATCCTCTACCAGATCCAGAACAAGTACCGCGACGAGGCCCGCCCCCGCGCCGGCATCCTGCGCGGCCGCGAGTTCCTGATGAAGGACTCCTACTCCTTCGACACCGAGGACGAGGGCCTCGCCCGGTCCTACGCCCTGCACCGCGAGGCCTACCAGAAGATCTTCGCGCGCCTCGGCCTCGACTACCGGATCTGCGCCGCGACCGCCGGTGCGATGGGCGGCTCCAAGTCCGAGGAGTTCCTGGCCCCCGCCGAGGCCGGCGAGGACACCTTCGCCGACTGCCCCAACTGCGACTTCGCCGCCAACACCGAGGCGATCACGTACGAGTTGAAGCCCGTCGACGCCTCGGACGTGCCGGCCGCCGAGGACATCCCGACCCCCGACACCCCGACCATCGAGACCCTCGCCGCCTCCCTCGGCGTCCCGGCCTCGGCCACGCTGAAGAACCTCCTGGTGAAGGTCGACGGCGAGATCGTCGCCGTCGGCGTCCCCGGGGACCGCGAGGTCGACCTGGCCAAGGTCGAGGCGCACTTCGCCCCGGCCGCCGTCGAGCTGGTCACCGAGACGGACTTCGCGGCCCGCCCCGACCTGGTCCGCGGCTACGTCGGACCGCAGGGCCTCGACAAGGTCACCTACCTCGCCGACCCGCGGGTCGCCCCGGGCACGGCCTGGATCACCGGTGCCAACAAGGCCGGCACGCACACGAAGAACGTCGTAGCGGGCCGTGACTTCGAGGTCGACCAGTACGTCGACGTCGTGGTCGTGCAGGAGGGCGACCCCTGCCCGACGTGCGGCACGGGCCTCGTCCTCGACCGCGCCATCGAGATCGGCCACATCTTCCAGCTGGGCCGCAAGTACGCCGACGCCCTCAAGCTCGACGTCCTCGGCCAGAACGGCAAGCCGGTCCGCGTCACGATGGGCTCCTACGGCATCGGCGTCTCCCGCGCGGTGGCCGCCCTGGCAGAGCAGAGCGCCGACGACAAGGGCCTGTGCTGGCCCGCCGAGGTCGCCCCGGCCGACGTCCACGTGGTCGCCGCCGGCAAGGCTCTCCAGACCGAACTGGCCCTCGACATCTCCGGGAAGCTGGCCGCGGCCGGTGTCCGCGTCCTGGTCGACGACCGCCCCGGCGTCTCCCCGGGCGTCAAGTTCACGGACTCCGAGCTGATCGGCGTACCGCAGATCCTGGTGGCCGGCCGGCGCGCGGCCGACGGCGTGGTGGAACTGAAGGACCGCCGCACCGGCGAGCGCGAGGAACTCACGGTCGAGGAGGCCGTCGCCCGCCTCACGGCGTAGCCCCGAAGGGGCCGCCGCAGCGAGAGACCGCCCCGCCCCGGACGCCCCGTCGCGCAGCCGCCCCCACCCGTGCCGGTACTCGCGCAGACGCTCCAACCCGGAGCGCCTGCGCGGCGCCGCCGCCGCGGCCCGTAGGCCCGTCGCGTCTGCGTGGGTGGCGGCGTGGTCTTCCGGCGCGTTCGTGTCTGTGCCGGGGCCTGCGTGGTTTCCGTGCGTTCGTGTCTGCGTGGGGTGGCGGCGTGGGTTCCGGCGCGTTCGTGTCTGTGCCGGTGCCGGCGTGGCCCCGGGCCCCTTGCGCCCGCGCCGGTGCCTGCGTGGCCTCCCGGTTCCGGACCGGAGTGGGCCCGCGCCGATGACCGCCTCAGCGGTCCCGTTCCCGAGCACTCACAGCCAGCCCGCGAACTCCAGCAGCACCTCGGCGTCCCGCGGCCGCCCGACCCGCCGCGCCCGCACGCCCGACTCCACTGCCCGGAACAGTGTCCAGCCCCGCAGCCGCTCCTGGTCCACGTCCAGGGACTCGGCGAGCCGCTTCACCCGGCGCCGGGTCGTGGCCGCGCCGGACGGCTGGGCGATCAGGTCCTCCACCCGGTCCCGGACCAGCCGGGCCAGATCGAAGGCACACTCGCCGACCACCGGGTCGGGCCCCACGGCCAGCCACGGCATCCGCTCCCCGCCGAGCACCTTGCTCTGCCGGAACGTGCCGTGCAGCAGCCGGTGTTCGGGCGGCGCGGCCAGCAGCTCCTCGCGCGCCGCGAGCGCCAGGCCGACCAGCGGGGCCACCTCGGGATCGGCCTGCGCCCGTGCCCGCATCGCCTCGGCCTGCCGGCCGGTCCGCTCGGCCACGGTCTCGAAGGGGAAGCCGGCGGGCGGCTCGACCCACAGCCGCCGCAGCGTCCCCGCCGCCTCCAGCAGCGCCTTCGCCTCCGGCAGCGACCGCACCGACACGTCCGGACGCAGCCGCTCCAGCAGCAGCACGCCCGCCGCGGACGGGGGGACCTCGCTGCTCGAGCCGAGCCCGGAGCCCGGGGAAGGTTCGAGCAGCTGCACGGCACCCCGCCCGGCCCAGTGCGCCAGCGCGGCCCGCTCCGCCTCCGGGCGGGACCGGCCCGGCGCCAGCTTGAGCACGGCGGGCGTCCCGTCGGCCGCCCGCACCAGCACGACCAGGCTGCTGCGCCCGCCGGGCACCTGCACCCGCTCCACGGTCAACTCGCGTAGCGCGACGGCCTGCTGCGCCGCCTCGGGCAGCTTCTCCAGCCAGTCGTCACCGTCCGGCGCCGTCTCACCGAGCGCCCTGACCAGACGCTTCGGCGGTTCGAAAACCATGCGCGAGTCGTTCCCTTCGTGCTGTCCGCGGTGCGTGGCCTGCGCAGGTCACGCCGTCGGCGCCGCCGAGGGCGGGGCCGTGCCGGCCCGCTCGGCGAGCCCAGGGAAGGCTACGCTCTCGCCCCGCCAGCGCACCGCCCGCACCGCCGCCTCCCGCAGGGCCTCGGCGGCCAGGGCCCGCCGCCCGCCGCCCGCCGCGCGCACCAGGTCGGCGTACACCCCGGCCACCCGGTCCTCCAGCTCGGCGGCGAGCCGCACGGCCGCCGCCGAGTCCGGCACCTGGAAGGGCAGCGCGTAACCGGCGGACGCGGCCACCGGCCGGCCCCCCAGGTCCTTCACCTCGCGCACCAGCGCATCCCTGCGCGCCCGGTGAGCGTCGTACGCCGTGAGTGCCTCGGTGCGCTGCCCGTCGCCGATCCTCCCGCCGACGACGCCGTACCCGTACACCGCCGCGTGCTCGGCCGCCAGCGCCGCCTGCAGGGCCCGCAGCTCCCGGTCCTTGTCCTCGCTCACGCGTCCCCCTCCGTCAGCAGATACACGTGCGCCGCCCCGGCCGCCGCCACCGACGCCAGCAGCCGGGCCAGCTCGCCCGGCACCCCGCCCAGTGCCTTGGCCCGCCGGTCTGCGAGCTCCTTCTCCGCCGCGGCGAGCCCGGCGAGAGCGTCCTTGTCGTTCCCCGGCACAGCCTCGGACGGGAAGGGCGAGGCCGCAGAGGACGCCGCTGCCGAAGGAGAGGCGGAAGGCGATGCCTTCCGGCCACCGCCGAAGGCCTTCGCGTGCCGTACGACCTCCTCGCGCAGCGGCCGCAGCCGCCCCGCGAGTCCCGGCCGGGCGGCGATCACCGCGTCGTAGCGCTCCACCAGCCCCTCGCTGTCCCGGGCCGCACGCGCGCGTGCGGCCCGGTCGGCGGCCGACGGACCGTCACCGGCCGGGCCGCCGGAATCCCCGCCGGTGCAGCCCGCCAGGGCGAGGGCCGCCGGGGCGACGGTGAGCAGACTCCTTCTGCGCGGCCCCGAGCGGGCACGCGGCGATGAGGGGAACGGCACGTCAGACGTCCTCGGGGCTCGTTTCGAGAAACATTCGAGAGGTATGCGAGAGAGAAGGGACCGCAAGGGCTGCACGCCCGTGATCACGGTACCCGGGCCCCCGCCCGGCATCACTCAGCGGCACCGTTCGTGACCGGGTGGACGGCAACACTCCCCGCGACCGGATACCCTTTGATCAGACACGCGACCCATCCCACAACAGCACACGCGGCCGAGGAGTCACCCGGATGAGCACCACCCAGAGCGAGAGGCTGCGAGAGCTCCTGGAACCGCTCGTCAGCTCCCAGGGCCTGGATCTCGAAGAGATCGAAGTGGACTCCGTCGGCCGCAAGCGTGTGCTGCGCGTCGTCGTCGACTCGGACACGGGCGCCGACCTGGACCAGATCGCCGATGTGAGCCGCGCGCTCTCGGCGAAGCTCGACGAGACGGACGCGATGGGCGAGGGCGAGTACACCCTCGAGGTCGGCACCCCGGGCGCGGAGCGCCTCCTCACGGAACACCGGCACTACGTCCGAGCCACGGACCGGCTGGTGAAGTTCCAGCTGGCCGAGGGCGGCGAGCTGGTCGCCAGGATCCTGAAGGTCGACGACGAGGGTGTCGACACCGAGGTGCCCGGGGTGAAGGGCCGCAAGGCCACCGCGCGCAGACTCGCCTTCGACGACATCGTCCGGGCGCGTGTCCAGGTCGAGTTCAGCCGCAAGGACAACAAGAAGGAAGAGGAGGCGTAGCCGTGGACATCGACATGAGCGCCCTGCGGGGCTTGGTACGGGAGAAGGAGATCTCCTTCCCCCTGCTGGTCGAGGCGATCGAGTCGGCCCTCCTCATCGCCTACCACCGCACCGAGGGAAGCCGCCGCCACGCGCGCGTGGAGCTCAACCGGGAGACCGGCCATGTGACCGTGTGGGCGAAGGAGGACCCCGACGACCTCGAGGAGGGCCAGGAGCCCCGCGAGTTCGACGACACCCCGTCCGGTTTCGGCCGTATCGCCGCCACCACGGCCAAGCAGGTCATCCTGCAGCGCCTGCGCGACGCCGAGGACGACGCGACGCTCGGTGAGTACGCCGGCCGCGAGGGCGACATCGTCACCGGCGTGGTCCAGCAGGGCCGCGACCCGAAGAACGTGCTCGTCGACATCGGCAAGCTCGAGGCCATCCTGCCGGTGCAGGAGCAGGTGGCGGGGGAGACCTACCCGCACGGCATGCGGCTGCGCAGCTACGTCGTCCGGGTCGCCAAGGGCGTCCGCGGCCCGTCCGTGACGCTGTCGCGCACGCACCCCAACCTGGTGAAGAAGCTCTTCGCCCTGGAGGTGCCGGAGATCGCCGACGGGTCGGTGGAGATCGCCGCGATCGCCCGTGAGGCCGGTCATCGCACGAAGATCGCCGTACGGTCCACCCGATCGGGCCTGAACGCCAAGGGCGCCTGCATCGGCCCCATGGGCGGCCGTGTGCGCAACGTCATGGGTGAGCTGAACGGCGAGAAGATCGACATCGTCGACTGGTCGGATGACCCGGCCGACATGGTGGCGAACGCGCTGTCCCCGGCCCGGGTCTCCAAGGTGGAGATCGTGGACATGGCGACCCGGTCGGCCCGGGTGACGGTGCCCGACTACCAGCTGTCCCTGGCCATCGGCAAGGAAGGGCAGAACGCCCGCCTCGCGGCCCGGCTGACCGGCTGGCGGATCGACATCCGCCCGGACACGGAGCCGGCCGGGAACGGCTCCGAGGAATAGATCCAAGCCGCGCATCGTTCAGATCACGACAGGTTCCTGCGCGGCATCTGTTCGAATCCTGCCCCAAAGGGGTGAGGAGCGTACGGGGAGGTAGACTTAACAGTGTCTGGCCGGACGTGCGCCCGAGCATGCCCTGAACGCACCTGTGTGGGGTGTCGGGAGCGAGCGGCCAAGGCCGAACTGTTGCGGATCGTCGCGATCAAGGACGCATGCGTTCCTGATCCACGCGGTACGCTGCCCGGCCGGGGTGCGTACGTACACCCCGCACCGGTCTGTCTCGACCAGGCGGTACGCCGCCGGGCGTTCCCGCGGGCACTGCGCGTCCCGGGGCCGCTCGACACAAAGGCGTTGCGCCGATACGTCGAGCAGACAACAGTTGCCGAGCAGGCAACACGGTAAGACGTGCCGTACGGAACCCCGTGCGGCTAGGTACCTCGCGAGTCGAAAGCAGGTCGAGATTGCGATGAGCACTCGATGAGTACGCGATGAGTACGCCCATGAACTAGCGACGGTCCGGACGCAACCCGGACCTCAAAGGAGCGAAGTGGCTAAGGTCCGGGTCTACGAACTCGCCAAGGAGTTCGGTGTCGAGAGCAAGGTCGTCATGGCCAAGCTCCAGGAACTCGGTGAATTCGTCCGTTCGGCGTCTTCGACGATCGAAGCGCCTGTCGTACGCAAGCTGACGGACGCCCTCCAGCAGGGCAGCGGAGGCGGCAAGTCCGCCCCTGCCCGCAAGGCTGCCCCGGCGAAGCCGGGCGCCCCCTCCCCCGCGCAGGCTGCCCGTCCGGCCGCCCCGCGCCCGCCGGCCCCCAAGCCGGCCGCCGCCGAGAAGCCCGCGGCTCCCGCCGCGCCGGCTGCTCCCGGCCCCCGTCCCACCCCGGGCCCGAAGCCCGCGCCGCGGCCCGCCCCGGCGTCCCCGGCTCCGACCACGCCCGAGTTCACGGCACCCCCGTCGGCTCCCGCGGCGCCGTCCGCACCGTCCTCGCCGCAGGGTTCCGGACCGCGTCCGGGCGCCCCGCGTCCGGCCGGCCAGGCGTCGCGTCCGGGTTCTCCGCGCCAGGGTGGTCCCGGCCAGGGAGGCCAGGGCCGTGGTGACCGCGGTGACCGCGGTGACCGCGGCGACCGTCCCGGCGCTCCGCGTCAGGGTGGCGGCGCCGCTCGTCCCGGTGCCCGTCCGGCGGGTCCCCGTCCCGGCAACAACCCGTTCACCTCTGGTGGTTCCACCGGTATGGCGCGCCCCCAGGCGCCCCGTCCGGGTGGTGCCCCGCGTCCGGGCGGCCCCGGTGCGCCCGGCGGCGCCCCGCGTCCGCAGGGCCAGGGCCAGGGCGGTCCCCGTCCGCAAGGTGCCGGCGGCGGTCCTCGTCCGCAGTCTCCGGGCGGCGCGCGTCCGACCCCGGGCGGCATGCCCCGCCCGCAGGGCGGCGGTCCGCGTCCCGGCGGCGGTCCCGGCGGCCCTCGTCCCAACCCCGGCATGATGCCGCAGCGTCCGGCTGCCGGTCCGCGTCCCGGTGGCGGTGGCCCCGGTGGCCGTGGTCCCGGTGGCGGTGGCGGTCGTCCCGGTGGCGGTGGCGGTCGCCCGGGTGGCGGCGGCTTCGCCGGTCGTCCCGGTGGCGGCGGTGGCGGTTTCGCCGGTCGTCCCGGTGGTCCCGGTGGCGGTGGCGGCGGTTTCGCCGGTCGTCCCGGTGGTCCCGGCGGCGGTGGCCGTCCCGGCTTCGGTGGTCGCCCCGGCGGTCCCGGTGGCCGTGGTGGCACGCAGGGTGCGTTCGGCCGTCCCGGCGGTCCGGCGCGTCGTGGCCGCAAGTCGAAGCGGCAGCGCCGTCAGGAGTACGAGGCCATGCAGGCCCCGTCGGTCGGCGGTGTGATGCTGCCTCGCGGCAACGGCGAGACCGTTCGCCTGTCGCGCGGTGCCTCGCTCACCGACTTCGCGGAGAAGATCAACGCCAACCCGGCGTCGCTCGTCGCGGTCATGATGAACCTCGGTGAGATGGTCACGGCCACGCAGTCCGTCTCCGACGAGACGCTGCACCTCCTGGCCGGCGAGATGAACTACACGGTTCAGATCGTCAGCCCCGAGGAGGAGGACCGCGAGCTCCTGGAGTCCTTCGACATCGAGTTCGGCGAGGACGAGGGCGACGAGGAGGACCTGATGGTCCGCCCGCCGGTCGTCACCGTCATGGGTCACGTCGACCACGGTAAGACCCGGCTCCTCGACGCCATCCGCAAGACGAACGTCATCGCGGGCGAGGCCGGCGGCATCACCCAGCACATCGGTGCCTACCAGGTCGCGACCGAGGTCAACGAGGAAGAGCGCAAGATCACCTTCATCGACACCCCGGGTCACGAGGCGTTCACCGCCATGCGTGCCCGTGGTGCGAGGTCGACGGACATCGCGATCCTGGTCGTCGCGGCCAACGACGGCGTCATGCCGCAGACGGTCGAGGCGCTCAACCACGCCAAGGCGGCCGAGGTCCCGATCGTCGTCGCGGTCAACAAGATCGACGTCGAGGGCGCGGACCCGACCAAGGTGCGCGGTCAGCTGACCGAGTACGGCCTGGTGGCCGAGGAGTACGGCGGCGACACCATGTTCGTCGACATCTCCGCCAAGCAGGGTCTGCACATCGACTCCCTGCTGGAGGCCGTGATCCTCACGGCCGATGCCTCGCTCGACCTGCGGGCCAACCCGCACCAGGACGCGCAGGGCATCTCGATCGAGTCCCGTCTCGACCGCGGCCGTGGTGCCGTGTCGACGGTCCTCGTCCAGCGCGGCACGCTGCGGGTCGGCGACACCATGGTGGTCGGCGACGCGTACGGCCGAGTCCGGGCGATGCACGACGACAACGGCAACAGCGTGGCCGAGGCCGGCCCGTCGACGCCGGTCCAGGTCCTGGGCCTGACCAACGTCCCGGGTGCGGGTGACAACTTCCTGGTGGTCGACGAGGACCGTACGGCCCGTCAGATCGCCGAGAAGCGTGCCGCCCGCGAGCGCAACGCGGCCTTCGCCAAGCGCACGCGCCGCGTCTCCCTCGAGGACCTGGACAAGGTGCTCAAGGCCGGCGAGGTCCAGCAGCTCAACCTCATCATCAAGGGTGACGCTTCCGGATCCGTCGAGGCGCTCGAGTCCTCGCTGCTCCAGCTGGACGTCGGCGAAGAGGTCGACATCCGCGTCCTGCACCGCGGTGTCGGTGCGGTCACGGAGTCCGACATCGACCTGGCCATGGGCTCCGACGCCATCGTCATCGGCTTCAACGTGCGCGCCGCCGGGCGTGCGCAGCAGATGGCCGAGCGCGAGGGTGTCGACGTCCGGTACTACTCGGTCATCTACCAGGCGATCGAGGAGATCGAGGCGGCCCTCAAGGGCATGCTCAAGCCGGAGTACGAAGAGGTCGAGCTCGGTACGGCGGAGATCCGCGAGGTCTTCAAGTCGTCCAAGCTGGGCAACATCGCGGGTGTTCTCATCCGCTCCGGCGAGGTCAAGCGCAACACCAAGGCGCGCCTCATCCGCGACGGCAAGGTGGTCGCGGAGAACCTCAACATCGATGGCCTGCGTCGCTTCAAGGACGACGTCACCGAGATCCGCGAAGGGTTCGAGGGCGGTATCAACCTCGGCAACTTCAACGACATCAAGGTCGACGACGTCATCGCGACGTACGAGATGCGCGAGAAGCCGCGCGTCTGACCTGAGCCACGATCGGGGCCGATCGACGGGACTTATTCCGTCGATCGGCCCCGGCCGTTGCGTGTACGGTTCCCGTATCGGCGTCGAAGCGTGGCGCCCGTACCCCGAACCGGCGGGACATCCGGATACACACATGTATGTGGGGACTCTGTCCTTCGATCTACTCCTCGGCGACGTCCACTCGCTCAAGGAAAAACGCTCTCTCGTCCGTCCGATCGTGGCCGAACTCCAGCGCAAGTACGGGGTGAGCGCGGCGGAGACGGGCAACCAGGACCTCCACCGCAGGGCCGAGATCGGGCTCGCGGTGGTCTCAGGGGAGACGGGACACCTCACCGACGTACTGGACCGCTGTGAGCGGTTCGTCGCCGGGCGGCCCGAAGTCGAACTGCTCTCGGTTCGACGCAGGCTCCACAGCGACGAAGACTGAAGCAACAAGTAAGCACTTAAGGAGACGGACCAGTGGCCGACAACGCGCGGGCTAAGAGGCTGGCGGACCTCATCCGAGAGGTGGTGGCCCAGAAGCTGCAGCGCGGGATCAAGGACCCGCGGCTCGGCTCGCACGTCACCATCACGGACACCCGGGTGACGGGTGACCTCAGGGAGGCGACCGTCTTCTACACGGTGTACGGGGACGACGAGGAGCGCGCGGCGGCCGCCGCCGGCCTGGAGAGCGCCAAGGGCGTCCTGCGCTCCGAGGTGGGCCGGGCCGCCGGTGTGAAGTTCACGCCGACCCTGGCCTTCGTCATGGACGCCCTCCCGGACAACGCCCGCACCATCGAGAACCTCCTCGACAAGGCGCGCCAGTCCGACGAGAAGGTGCGCGAGGCGTCCGCGGGCGCGAAGTACGCCGGCGACGCCGACCCGTACCGCAAGCCCGACGAGGACGACGAGACGGACGACACCGCCGAATGACCCAGAAGCACACCACGCCCGACGGCCTTGTCATCGTCGACAAGCCGTCGGGCTTCACTTCGCATGACGTCGTCGCCAAGATGCGCGGCATCGCCAGAACGCGACGCGTCGGGCACGCAGGCACCCTCGACCCGATGGCGACGGGCGTCCTCGTCCTCGGCGTCGAGAAGGCCACCAAGCTCCTCGGCCACCTCGCGCTGACCGAGAAGGAGTACCTGGGCACCATCCGGCTCGGGCAGAACACCCTCACGGACGACGCCGAGGGGGACATCACCTCCGCCACGGACGCCTCCGAGGTCACCCGCGACGCCATCGACGCCGGCATCGCCGAGCTGACCGGCGACATCATGCAGGTGCCGTCCAAGGTCAGCGCCATCAAGATCAACGGCGTGCGCTCCTACAAGCGGGCCCGGGAGGGCGAGGAGTTCGAGATCCCGGCCCGGCCCGTCAGGGTCTCCTCCTTCGGCGTGTACGACGTCCGGGACGCCGTCGCCGACGACGGCACCGCCGTACTCGACCTGGTCGTCTCGGTCGTCTGCTCCTCCGGCACCTACATCCGGGCCCTGGCCCGCGACCTGGGCGCCGGCCTGGGCGTCGGCGGTCACCTCACCGCGCTGCGCCGCACCCGTGTCGGCCCCTACAAGCTGGACGCGGCCCGCACCCTCGACCAGCTCCAGCAGGAGCTGACCGTGATGCCGATCGCCGAGGCCGCCACGGCCGCGTTCCCCCGCTGGGACGTCGACGCACGGCGGGCCAAGCTGCTCACCAACGGCGTACGGCTGGAGATGCCCGAGACGTACGCGGGCTCCGGCCCCGTCGCCGTCTTCGACCCGGAGGGCCGCTTCCTCGCGCTCGTCGAGGAGCAGCGGGGCAAGGCGAAGAGCCTGGCCGTCTTCGCCTGACGGAGGAACCGGGGGACCGGCTGTCCGCCCGCGGAGCGGCGGCCACGGGGTACCTCCACCGCCGCCGCTCCACGGTCCCCCTCGGTTCCCCCACCCCTAGGGTTATCCAGCCGGCCCGCTTCCTTCACCCGTCCGTGCGGGCGCTCGGAGTGAACCGGGGGAGCGGAAGGGGGCGCTTTCGCAGAGCGATCTGTCCCGCTGATCATCCCGCCCCTACTGTCGAACACGAGGGCACGGGTGTACGGCGGGGAGGCTCGACGATGGCGTCGCGGAACCGGTCCCGGGAAGCGGACGACAGCCCACAAGGCTCCACGGACCGCCCCGGAACAGCAGGGCACGAGGACTCGGCGATCCCCGGCGACGCCCTCGTCCGTATGCACGATCCGGCCGGCCGCCCCCGCGGCACCGGCTTCCTGGCCGACCACCACGGCACGCTGATCACCAGCCACGAGGCCGTCGACGGCCTGCCCCGGCTCGTCCTGTACGGCGCCGGGGACCGCCGCCGGGTCGTGTCCGCCGACGCGGTCACCCCGCTGCCCGCGCTGGGCCTGGCCCTCGTACGGACCGAGGGGCTCGGCGTGCCGCCGCTGCCCGTCACCGTGCGGGACGGGACCGGGACCGGCGCCTATGTGCGCATCGCCGCCGGCGGCTGGCGCGAGGCGCGGGTGCTGGGCTCGACCCCCGTGACCTACGCGGCCAGGGACGGCTTCCACAGCCTCGACGACGCGCTGGAACTGGCGGTCGGCACGGCAGGGCGGGACGCGCTGCGGCTGGGCGGCGGAGCGGCCGGCGGGCCCGTGCTCGACGCCGTGACCGGTGCCGTGGTGGGGGTGCTCGGCACCGCCCTCAGCTCCGATCACCGTGACGTCGGTTTCGCCGTACCGCTGCATGCGCGAGCCGCCGGAGCGGCGGGCCCGCTCGCCGGACTGCTCGCCGAGAACGCGGCGACGGTCCCCGCCTATGGCGCGGACCTCAATCTGGCCGGGGTGCTGGAGCTGACCGGTACGTCGCTGGGGCTGGACGGCCCGCCCGGCGGTACCGGTGTCCCGCAACCGGTCGAACGGGTGGCCGTGGCGGCCGAGTTCACCGCGTTCACGGGAGGCTCGGCGACCGTGCTCGGCCTCGTCGGACCACCGGGCAGCGGTCGTACGACGGAACTCGCGGCGCTCGCCGCGCGGCGCCGGCGGGACGGGCAGCCCACGCTGTGGCTGCGCGGCTGTGAACTGCGGGACGGCGACGCGTCGGTGGCGGACGCGGCACGCCGGGCGCTGGAGCGGGCCGCTCCCGCCGTGGCGGCCGCCTCCGCTCGGGCCGGCCTGGGCGACACCACGCCCGAGCGCCTCGCCCGGCTGGCCCACGCCCTGGGCCGCCCTCTGCTGCTCCTTCTCGACGGTCCCGAGGAGATGCCACCGGCCCTGGCCCGCCGTCTGACGGACTGGACGGACGGGACCACGCGGTGGCTGCGGGAGGCGGGAGCCCGGCTGGTGGTGGCGTGCCGGGCGGAGTACTGGGAGACCGCCTCCTTCCCGGCGGAGCGGTGCGTGCGTCTCGGCGACCTCACCGAGGACGAGGCCCGGCAGGCGTGCCGGAGCCACGGCATCCCCGATCGCGCTCTCGTCCCGGCCGACGCCCGGCATCCCCTCACCCTCGGTCTCCTCGCCGAGGTCCGGGCTGCCGTCACCGAGCCCTTCGAGGCGGCCGCGGCCGACCGGAACGACGTCTTCGCGGCCTACCTGGATCTGATGTGCCTGCGCGTCGCCGAGCGGCTGGCCGCCGGCAACGGCCTGCACGGCACGGCCGTCCGCCGACTCGCCGCCCGGGTCGCCGGGCAGGTGCACGAGGCCGCCCGGCGCAGCCTCGGCCCGGGACCGGGAGACCTGGACCGGGAGGCGTTCGAGGCGGTGTTCCCGTGGGGGCCCGCCCCGGCGCGGCTCGGCGGCTGCTCGGGCTGGGCGACGGCCGTGCTCGCCGAGGGCCTGCTCGTGCCCGCCGGATCCGGCTACCGCTTCGCGCACGAAGGGCTTGCCGACTGGCTCCAGGGCACGCACCTCGACCTCGACGAGGCTCTGCGGGCCCTCGTCCACCGCGGCGAGGACACGCAGTCCGACCCCGTGCCGCACCACCGCATCGGGCCGGTCGTCCAGGCCCTGCTGTACCTCGCCCGACAGCACGGCGCCGGCCGGCTGGCCTCCCGCCTGGCGGACCTGGTGCACGCCCTGGACGCCGATCCACGCTCCTGGTGGGCCGCCCGGCTGCTCGCCGGGACGCTGTCGGCCCTGCCCGACGCGACGCCGTACACCGAGGTGCTGGGGCTGCTCGCCGACCGGATCGTGGCCTGGCGGCGGCAGGAGCGGCCCGTGCCGCAGGAGGTCGGGCCCGGCTTCTGGACCGGCGTACGGCTCCCGGAGGAGGCGCGCTGCGCGCTGCTGCGGCGGCTGGTCCACGCCGACGGGCCGCCGTGCGAGGCCGGACCCCGCTTCCTGGACGCCGTCGCCGGACTCCTCGCCGCCGACCCCACCGCCGTGCAACCACAGCTCGCCCGCTGGTTCGACGACGAGCAGCCGCTGCCCGCCACCCCGCACGCGACCGTGGCCACGGCCGCGCAGGCGCTGCTGCACACCCACCGCCACGGTGCCCTGGACGAGCTGGCGGACGTGCTCGTCGACCGCGCGCACCGCCGGGCCGACGAACTGCTCGCCGTGCTGGCCGAGGAGGAGCCGTCGGCGGTGTGCCGGGCCGTCGACCGGTGGGCGGGCGACGAGCGGCCCGTGCGGCGGAGCGCCGCGGTGGCGCACGGACTGCGTGTCGCGCCGCACGTGAGCACCGGAGGCGACCGCGCCCTCCTGCGCTACGCGGCCCTCACGCTGCTCGCCCGCCCCGCGGACCGCGCCCTGCACGGCGGCGCGCTCGCCCTCCTCGTCCAGGACCCGCACACCCGGGCCCGCTACCTGCCGCGGGCGCTGGAGTACTTGGCGGCGGGCGACCAGCGGTTCTCGCCGGACGCGCTGGCCGGCGCCCTCCTGACCGACCCCGAGCCGGTCCTCGGGGCCTTCGCGGCCCGCCTGGAGCGGCCGGACGCGGAGGAGGCGCTGCGGGCACTCGCCGACGCCACCCCGCCCGGCCTGGCCCGGCGGATCGCCGCGCTGGTGTGCCGGGCGGCGGAGCTGCGGCCGGAACTCGCCGGGCAGGTGGCCGCGTACGCCGACCAGCGGCTCGACCGGGGCACCGCCGCCCGGCCCGTGCTCCTGCCGTTGGTCACCGGCCTGTTGGAGGACGGCCCGGTGCGGCTGCGCTGCGCCCTCGCCGCCGTCCTCACCCCGCCCGGCGTCCCCGCCTCGCGTCCGCTGCGCCGCGAACTGCGCGACGCGCTCCTGGCCCGCGAGCACGACACCGACGTCCTCGACGCGCTGCTGCACGCCGCCGCCCGCAACGGCGGCGACGACCTGCGCGACCTCGTCCACCGCATCGGCCTGCTCCTCGTGCGCACCCCGGAGGGCGCCACCCGCTTCGACCGCGCCCTGGTCGACCTGGGCCGGCACGTGCCCGGCTTCGCCGCCCGCGCGGCCGCCTGGCTGGCCGACGCGCCCGAGGAGTGGGCGGCGCTGGTCGGGCCGAGTGCCCACCGGCTGATCGAGAACCTGGCGGGCGCGGGCGTCCCCGTGTGACCGGCCTCCCGGGCGCGGGGCGTGATGCGGTGTCGTGCGCCCGGTCACAGCCCCCATGCCGATGCGGGCAGGAGGCACCCGGCATGGCACCCTTAGTCCTGCGCACGAGGCAATCCGGACAACCGACCGGACACGGGTTCGACGAGCTTTCGACAAGGAGCAGGCACAGTGCAGCGCTGGCGTGGCTTGGAGGACATCCCCCAGGACTGGGGGCGCAGCGTCGTCACCATCGGCTCCTACGACGGAGTGCACCGCGGGCACCAGCTGATCATCCGGCATGCCGTGGACCGCGCCCGGGAGCTGGGCGTGCCCGCCGTCGTCGTCACCTTCGACCCGCACCCCAGCGAGGTCGTCCGCCCCGGCAGCCACCCGCCGTTGCTCGCCCCGCACCACCGCCGCGCCGAACTCATGGCCGGCCTGGGCGTGGACGCGGTACTCATCCTCCCCTTCACGACCGAGTTCTCGAAGCTGTCCCCGGCCGACTTCGTCGTCAAGGTCCTGGTCGACAAGCTCCACGCCAAGGCGGTCGTCGAGGGCCCGAACTTCCGCTTCGGTCACAAGGCCGCCGGGAACGTGGAGTTCCTGTCCACGCAGGGCAAGACCTACGACTTCGAGGTCGAGGTCGTCGACCTGTACGTGACCGGCGAGGCGGGCGGCGGCGAGCCGTTCTCCTCCACCCTGACGCGGCGGCTGGTCGCCGAGGGCGACGTCACGGGCGCGGCCGAGATCCTGGGGCGTCCGCACCGGGTCGAGGGCGTCGTCGTCCGAGGCGCCCAGCGCGGGCGCGAAATGGGCTTCCCGACCGCCAACGTCGAGACGCTGCCACACACGGCCATCCCGGCCGACGGTGTGTACGCCGGCTGGTTGCACGCCCAGGGCGAAGCGATGCCGGCCGCGATCTCCGTGGGGACGAATCCGCAGTTCGAGGGGACCGAGCGCACGGTGGAGGCGTACGCCATCGACCGGGTGGGGCTCGACCTGTACGGCCTCCATGTCGCCGTCGACTTCCTGTCGTTCGTGCGGGGGCAGGCCAGGTTCGACACGCTGGACGCGCTGCTGGAGCAGATCGCCGAGGACGTCAAGCGCTGCCGGGAGCTGGTGGCGGCGGCCGAGCGGTCCGCCTGACCTCCCCGGCGCCTCCGCGTTATCGCTACGCGCTCGCGGCCTCGTCCGAGTGGAGGGCGTCGAGGATGAGGGTGAGACCGAAGGTGAACTCGTCGGCATAGTCGTAGCCGGGCTTGAGGACGTGCTCGGTGGCCAGTTCGGTGAGGTGGGGGTAGGTGTCGGCGGGCATGTCGCGCACGATGGCACCCGCCACCTCGTCCAGCTCAGCGGCGCCTCTGAACGGCAGGCTCAGCTCCTGGAGCACGAACCCGCACAGGTAGCTGTCGATCAGCGAGACGGCGTGCGCGGCCATGGGGACGGAGAATCCTCCCGCGCGCAGCGTTCCGATGACGGCGTCGTGATGACGCAGGGTCGCCGGGCCGGGCTGGGAGCGGGAGTCCATGAGGCCGACGGCCCAGGGGTGGCGCCGCAGGACGGCACGGGCGGAGTCCGCGCGGTGGCGCAGGGCACTCTTCCAGTCCGTGTCGCGCGGCGGTAGGTCGATTTCGCCGAACACCGCGTCCACCATGCCGTCGAGGATGTCTTCCCGGCCCGCGACGTGGTGGTAGAGCGACATCGCCTCGACGTCGGAGACACGAACGACCCGGAGGTGATCCGGCGGGCGGTCGCCGGTTGCGACGGGGTACTGACGGTGCTGGTGCCGTGGGGTGTACGGCAGTACGCGTCGGGCACGGCGCAGGCTGTGCTCGACCACGCACGGCCGGGCGCGCGCCTGGTCTTCTCCTGCGGCTGGCACATCACCCGCGACGGCAAGGACACGTACTCACGGCTGTTCATCCTGGGCGTCCGGATCGCCACCGTGCTGGCCAAGCTGGTCCGCGCCGTCGAACTCGACGACCAGGTCGAGGCGTGCCGGCGGGTGTTCGCCAGCGACACCCGGTGGACCGTGGTGCGCGGCAGCTCCCTGGAGGAGGGCGAGAGCCAGGGCCTGCCCGTGTGGAGCCGGCGTGTGGGCGACCCGGTACTGGCAAGCAACCTGACGCGGCGGGTGGACTTCGCCCTGTTCATGGTGGAAGCGCTCACCGACGACACGCTCGTCCAGGAGGCCCCGGCGATCGTCGGCTGCCGCACCCCCAGCGCCCTCGCCCACGCCGGGGGGTCTCACACCTAGCCGGGCCGTCCCGTCCGGCTTCGCCTTCAGCGTTTCGCCCAGTGGCATGCCACCTGGGCCGTGCCGCCCCCGTCGAGGATCTCCGGATCCTGGTCGCGGCACGCGTCCGCGACGCCCGCCCGTTCCGCCTCGCCGCTTGCGAGGATCTGGCAACGGGCGTGGAAGCGGCAGCCCGACGGGACGCGGGACGGGTCCGGGGGCTCGCCCGTGAGGACCACCGGGGCGCCCGGGGCCTCGGGGAGGACGGACAGCAGCGCCTGGGTGTACGGGTGCCCGGGGGCCGTCAGGACCTGCTCCACGGCGCCCGTCTCCACGATCCGGCCCAGGTACATCACAGCGACCCGGGCGGCGATGTTCCAGGCCAGACCCAGGTCGTGCGTGACGACCAGGGCCGAGAGCCCGAGTTCGGAGCGCAGCCGCAGCAGCAGGGCGAGGATCTCGCCGCGCACCGAGGCGTCGAGGGACGCCACCGGCTCGTCGGCGACGAGGAGTTCGGGCTCCAGGACGAGCGCGCCGGCGATGACGACCCGCTGGCGCTGCCCACCTGACAGCTCGTGCGGATAGCGCAGGAAGAAGCGCTCAGGGGGACGCAGACCGGCCCGGGACAGGGCATCGGCGACCGCTGTGCGCTCGTCGCCGCCGTAGCGGTGGATGCGCAGGCCCTCGGCGACCGCGTCGTACACCGTGTGCCGGGGGTTGAGTGAGCCGCTCGGGTCCTGGAGGACCAGCTGGACGCGTTTGCGGTAGGCCTTGAGGGACCGGCCGGAGTAGTCCAGCGGGCGGCCGTCGAACGTGACCCGGCCCGCCGTCGGCTCGACCAGACCGAGCAGGCTGCGGGCCAGGGTCGTCTTGCCGCAGCCGGACTCGCCGACCAGCGCGACGATCTCGCCGGGGCGGATGTCGAGGTCGACGCCGTCCACCGCCCGGGCCCGGGGGCCGCCGTGCCGGCCGGGGAAGGTGACGTGGAGGCCCTGGGCGCTCAGCAGCGGGGCCGTGGTGACCTCGGGGGCTGTGGGGGACGTGGTCATGGCGTGCTGGGCCTCGCTTCCTCCAGGGCCTCCGGTTCCTCTGCCGGCCGCTCACCGCGGGCCTGCGGATCCCGGGCCGCCGCACGGGACTCCGCTCCCGGCAGGCCGACCAGCACACACGCCGCCCGCCGCTCCGCTCCCGCTTCGCGCAGCGCCGGGTCCTCCTCGCCACACGACTCCAGCGCCACCGGACACCGGGGATGGAACGTGCAGCCGGACGGCAGCGCGGCCGGGTCCGGCGGGTCGCCCGCGAGTCCCTGCGGAGCGAACCGGGACGCCGGGTCGCCGATGCGCGGGAACGCGGCCGACAGGGCCCTGGCGTACGGATGCCGGGCGTCCTCGTACACCTGGGCGGCCGGCCCCTCCTCGACCACCCGGCCCGCGTACATCACCGCGAGCCGGTCACAGGTGTCGGCGAGGACCGCCAGGTCGTGGCTGATCATGATCAGTCCGAGGTCCTGGTCCGAAACCAGCTGCTCGATGAGCCGGAGGATCTGGGCCTGGATCATCACGTCCAGCGCGGTGGTCGGCTCGTCGGCGATGATCAGTTGTGGGTCGCAGGCCAGGGCCATGGCGATCATGACGCGCTGGCGCTGGCCGCCGGACAGCTCGTGCGGGTAGGCGTCCGCGCGGGCGGCCGGCAGCCCGACCTGCTCCAGCAGCTCGCCGGTCTTCCTCTTCGCCCCGGCCGCGGTGGCCTTCTTGTGCAGCAGGATCGGCTCGGCGATCTGGTCGCCGATGCGGTGCACGGCGTTGAGGGAGTGCATCGCGCCCTGGAAGACGACGGAGGCCCCGGCCCAGCGGACCGCCCGGACCCGGCCCCACTTCATGGTCAGCACGTCCTCGCCGTCGAGGAGTACCTCCCCGGTGATGCGGGCGCCCGACGGCAGCAGCCGCAGCAGGGCCAGCGCCAGCGTGGACTTGCCGCAGCCGGACTCCCCGGCGAGGCCGAGCTTCTGCCCCGCCTCCAGACGCAGGTCCACCCCGCGCACGGCGGCCGCCCCGCCCGCGTAGGTCACGGTCAGGTTCCTGACGTCGAGCAGACTCAACGCGACACCCCCAGCCTGGGGTTGAGGACGGACTCCACGGCCCGCCCGCACAGTGTGAACGCCAGCGCCACCACGGCGATGGCGATGCCCGGCGGCACCAGGTACCACCAGTCCCCGGCACTGACCGCGCCCGCCTCACGCGCGTCCTGGAGCAGCCCGCCCCACGACACGACCGTCGGGTCGCCGAGGCCGAGGAAGGCGAGCGTCGCCTCGGCGAGGATGGCCGAGGAGATGATCAAGGTCGTCTGGGCCAGCACCAGCGGCATCACATTGGGCAGGACGTGCCGGGACATGATGTGCCAGTGGCCGCCGCCGAGGGCCTTCGCCCGCTCGATGTACGGCCGGGTCTCCACGGCGAGGGTCTGCGCGCGCACCAGCCGGGCCGTGGTCGGCCAGGTGGTCACGCCGATCGCGACGACGGTCGTGGTCAGCGAGCGGGACATCACGGTCGCCAGGGCGATCGCCAGCACCAGCGTCGGCATGACCAGGAACCAGTCGGTGATCCGCATCATCACCGTCGCGTACCAGCCCTTGAAATGCCCCGCCGTCACCCCGATCAGGGTGCCGATCGCCACCGACAGCACAGCGGCGAGCAGCCCGACCAGCAGCGACACCCGCGAACCCCAGATCACCAGGCCCAGCAGGTCCCGCCCGAACTGGTCGGTGCCGAGCGGGAACCCGGCGCTCGGGCTCTGCATCGGACGCCCCGGCGCGTCGGTCACGCTGCTCACGTCGGAGCCGACGACCAGCGGTGCGAACAGCGCCAGCAGCGCGCACAGCGAGAGCGCGGTCAGGCCGTACAGCCCCGCCCGTTCGGAGCGGTACTGCCGCCAGAAGCGGGCGACGGACGCCCGGCGCCGCTGCCGGGCGAGGGCGCGGGGGCTCGGGGCTGTCCCGGTCGTCGTCGTCATCGGGCCACCCGGGGGTCAAGCAGCGGATAGACCAGGTCGGCGAGGGTGTTCATCAGGATCACGGCGGCGGCGAACACGAAGAACAACCCCTGCACGAGCGGCAGGTCGGGCACGCTCAGCGCCTGGTAGAACAGCCCGCCGAGGCCGGGCCAGGAGAACACCGTCTCCACGAGGATCACACCCGCCACCGTCCGGCCGAGGTTGATGAAGATCAGGGTCACGGTCGGCAGCAGCGCGTTCGGCACGGCGTGCCGGCGGCGTACGAGATCGTCGCGTAGTCCCTTGGCCCGCGCGGTCGTCAGATAGTCGCTGCCCATCTCGTCCAGCAGCGCCGACCGTGTGACCAGCAGCGTCTGCCCGTACTCCACGGCCACCAGCGTCACCACCGGCAGCACCAGATGGTGCGCCACGTCGAGGACGTACGCGAAGCCCTCCTCGCCGCCCGACTCCATGCCACCGGTCGGGAACATCCCCGGGAGCGGGCCGATGCCCACCGACAGCACGATGATCAGCAGCAGCCCCAGCCAGAAGGACGGGATGGAGTACAGGGTCAGCGCCAGGCCGGTGTTGAACCGGTCGCCGAGCCCGCCGCGCCGCCATGCCGACCGGGTGCCGAGGAAGATGCCGAGCACGGTGTAGAGGACGAAGGCGGTCCCGGTGAGCAGCAGGGTGTTCGGCAGCGCCTCGGTGATCTTGTCGACGACGGGGGCGCGGAACTGGTACGACGTCCCGAAGTCGCCCGTGAGCGCCTTGCCGCAGTAGTCCGTGAACTGCCGCCACAGCGGCAGGTCGAGCCCGAACTCCTCGCGATAGGCGGCCAGCTGCTCCGCCGACACCTGACGGCCGCCCGTCATGGTCTTCACCGGGTCGCCGGGAATCAGCCGGAAGAGGAAGAAGCTGGTCACGAGCACGGCCAGCAGCGATACGGCAGCACCCGCCACCTTGCCCGCCAGGTACCGCGGGTACGCGGAGCCCTTGCGTACCCGCGGCCCGGCCGCGGTCTGCTGCTTGTCCTCGACCAGCGCGGGGGTCGCGTCAGCGGTCATGAGTACCCGCTCGCCGCTTCACTCGCGTTCCTCGGCGGTGGCCCGCCGCCGCATCGCCGCGAAGGCACCGAGCCCGGCCAGGACCACGACACCCGCGACGACGCCGACCACGACCCCCGTCGACGACGCGTTGTCGGAGGAGCCGTCGGAGTCCGCCGGGACTGCCGACCACCAGCTCCAGTAGCCGTCCTGGCCGTAGATGTTGCCCGCCTTCGCCGGCATCGTCGTGATCGACTTGATCTGGTCCGTCCGGAAGGCCTCGACCGCGTTCGGATACGCCATGACGTTCATGTACCCGAGGTCGTACAGCCGCGACTCCATCTGCTTGACGATGTCCGCCCGTTTGGCGGGGTCGTACTCGGTCAGCTGCCGGGCGTAGAGCTCGTCGTACTTCTTGTCGCAGATGAAGTTGTCGGTCGCGCCCGTCTCCTCCGGGGTCGCCGGCAGCGCCCCACAGGTGTGGATGGACAGCACGAAGTCCGGGTCGGGGTTGACCGACCAGCCGTCGAACGCCAGGTCGTACTTGCCGGCCAGCCACGGGTCGGTCACGTTGTCCAGGCAGTTGAGCCGGACGCCGATGCCGAGCTCGCCCCACCACTCCTGGAGGTACTTGCCGACCGCCTTGTCGTTCGGGTCGGTGGCGTGGCACAGCACGCGGTAGGTGATGGGCTTGCCGTCCTTGCCGACGCGTTTGCCGTCGCCGTTCTTCTTGTAGCCCGCCCGGTCGAGCAGCCGGGCCGCCTCGGCCGGGTCGTACGCCAGTTTCTGGTCGGCGGACGGCTTCCAGAAGTAGTCCTGGAAGCGCGGCGGGATGTAGCCCTCGCCCTCGACGGCGTGGCCCCGGAACACCTTGTCGATGATGGCCTCGCGGTCGACCGCCCGGAACAGCGCGTTGCGCACCCGCTGGTCCAGCAGGGAGGGGTGGCCGTCGCCGAACTTCTCGCCGTTCTTCGCCTTCGCGCCCGGGTTGGTGGCGAGGGCGTAGAAGCGGCGGCCGGGGGCGTCGTTGACCTGGATGTCGTCCGCGCCCTTGAGGGACTCCGCCTGAGCGGGCGTCAGGGACGGGGACCCGGCGACGAAGGACACCTCGCCCTTGCGCAGCGCCGAGACGGCCGCGTCCTGGTCCTTGTAGTAGCGGAAGACCAGCTCGTCGAACTTCGGCGACCCGCGCCAGAAGGTCTTGTTGGCCTTGAGCCGGACATAGCTGTCGGCCTTGTAGCCGCTCAGCACGAACGGCCCGTTCCCCACGACGGGGAAGCTCTTGTCGTTGTTGAACTCGGAGAAGTCCGAGACCTTCTCCCACACGTGCTTCGGCACGATCGGCACGTCCAGGGCGGCCATCGTGGCCTGCGGCTTCTTCAGCTCGATGACCAGCTTGGTGGGGCTCGGGGCCGATACCTTCTCGAAGTTCCCGACGTAGCTGCCGTTCGCCGTGGCCGCGCCGGTGTCGGTCATCATCTTGTTGAACGTCCACGCCGCGTCCTGGGCGGTGGCCTGCTGCCCGTCCGACCACGCGGAGTTGGAGCGGATCGTGTACGTCCAGGTCAGCTTGTCCGGCGACGGCTCCCACTTGGTGGCCAGGCCCGGGATGGCGTGGTTGTCCTTGGGGTCGTAGTTGGTCAGGTACTCGTACATGAGCCGGTGAATGCTCGTGCTGAGCAGCCGGACCGCCAGGAACGGGCTGAGCGAGTCCACGCTCTGCGCCACGGCGACGGTCAGCACCTTCTTGCCGTCGTCGGCCGCCCGGGCCTGCCGGGGCGCCGGGTCGAGCGGGGTCGCGAGAGTGGCGGTGAGGGTGAGCGCGGCCGCCCCGGCCAGGGCGACGAGCCGGAGGCCGTGCGGGAGGCTGCGTTTCTGATCGTTCGTGCCCATGGGCGGACCTCGCGTCATCGCTCGGACGGGAAGGACGGGTTGATCAGCTGTCAGATGCGTGATGTGTGTGTACCAGCGGCCGTCTCCACCCGTCAACGGCGTGTTCACCCCTTGTGGCCTGCGGAAATAACGAATTGGCGAGCTTTTCACCCCCATTGGTCGAGACCACTGACGCGCTCCTGGCCAGGGCCTGGCAACGGATTTCGCCCCTGAACGCGCCGAGGCCCGCGCCGAGTCGGATCGGCGCGGGCCCATCGGGGATCGGCCCCTCGAAAGGGGCCGATCGGGTGAGGTGATTACTGCGTCGGAGGCGGGGGCGGCGGGGTCTGCCCGTCGGACTGCCCCGGCTGACCGGGCTGGGGGTAGCCGTAGCCCGGCTGCGGGGGAGCGGCCGGGGGCCCGCCCGGCTGGGGGTACGGCTGCCCGGACTGCTGCCCCGGCTGCGGGTAGGGCGGCTGGACCGCGGCCTGCGGGTACGGCTGACCGGGTTGGGCCGGGGGCTGCTGACCCTGCTGCGGATACGGCTGCCCGGGCTGGGCGTACGGCTGGCCGGGCTGCGGCTGCGGCTGCGGCGGCTGCTGCTGCGGGTACGGGCCCGGCTGGCCGGGGACCTGCTGACCGGGAGCCGGCTGCTGCTGCCCGGGGTACGGGGGCTGGGCGTAGGGCTGCCCGGGCATGGGCTGACCGGGCCCGGGCTGGCCCGGCAGCGGCGGGGCCGCGACCGGCGGCGGGTTGCCGTCGGACGTCCACAGGCCGTGCGACTGCTGGTGGCGGACGAGGTCCTCGGCGACCATCGCCGCGAGGTTGAAGTACGCCTCCCGCACCTTCGGCCGCATCATGTCGAGGTCGACCTCGGCACCGGCGGCGAGATGCTCGTCGAAGGGCACGACGACGACGCCCCGGCAGCGCGACTCGAAGTGCGTCACGATGTCCTCGACCTTGATCATCTTGCCGGTCTCGCGGACCCCGGAGATGACGGTGAGGGACCGCGAGACGAGATCGGCGTACCCGTGCGCGGACAGCCAGTCCAGCGTCGTGCTCGCGCTGCTCGCACCGTCCACGGACGGCGTCGAGATGATGATGAGCTGGTCGGCGAGGTCCAGCACACCGCGCATGGCGCTGTAGAGCAGACCGGTACCGGAGTCGGTGAGGATCACCGGGTACTGCTTGCCCAGCACGTCGATCGCGCGCCGGTAGTCCTCGTCGTTGAACGTCGTGGACACGGCCGGGTCGACGTCGTTGGCGATGATCTCCAGGCCGGAGGGCGCCTGGGACGTGAACCGCCGGATGTCCATGTACGAGTTGAGGTACGGGATCGCCTGGACGAGGTCACGGATGGTGGCCCCGGTCTCCCGCCGCACACGGCGCCCGAGGGTGCCCGCGTCCGGGTTGGCGTCGATCGCGAGGATCTTGTCCTGCCGCTCGGTGGCGAGCGTGGCGCCGAGCGCGGTGGTCGTCGTCGTCTTGCCGACACCGCCCTTGAGGCTGATCACCGCGATGCGGTAGCAGGACAGCACGGGCGTGCGGATCAGGTCCAGCTTCCGCTGCCGCTCGGCCTCCTCCTTCTTGCCACCGAGCTTGAACCGGCCGCCACCGGCCGCCGGACGGCTGCTCTTCGTCTTCTGCTTCTTGCTGTTGAGCAGCCGGTCGGACGACAGCTCCACGGCAGCGGTGTATCCGAGCGGCGCGGCCCCGGGGTTGGTCGGCTGCCGCTGGTCGTGCTGCATGGGCTGCGGCCAGGCGGCACCGGTACGGGGGTCCACGGGCTGCTGGGGCTGGCCGGGCTGACCCGGGTGACCCGACTGGTCGGGCTGCCCGGCGTGCGGCGGCTGGGCCCCGGGCTGCGGCTGGGCCTGCGGGGGGATGCCCGGGTGGGGCTGGGCCTGCTGGGCGGGCGGCTGGGGGAAGCCGTAGCCGCCCTGGGCGTGGGGAACGCCGGGGTGCGGGAAGCCGTAGCCGTCCTGCGGGGTCGGTGCGGGAGTGGGCGGAGGGCCGGGGTGCTGGGCCGGGGGCTGCTGGGCTGCCGGGGCGGGGGCGCCCTGCTGGGGGAAGCCGTAGCCGCCTTGGGCGTGGGGCGCGTGCGGGCCGACCGGCTGCTGGGCCGGGGGCTGTGCGACCGGGGCCGGGGCTCCGGGGTGCGGGAAGCCGTAGCCGTCCTGCGAGGTCGGCACGGGGGTGGGCGGGGTGCCGGGCTGCTGGGCTGCCGGGGCGGGGGCGCCCTGTTGCGGGAAGCCGTAGCCGCCCTGGGCGTTCGGCGCGGCTGGGGGCTGAGTTCCCTGGTGCGGGAAACCGTAGCCGCCGGGCTGCGGTACGGGCTGGGCGGGCGGCTGGTTCGGCGGCGTCGGAGCGGGCTGCTGGTTCCAGGCGGCAGGCGCGGGCTGAGGAGCCTGAGGCTGGAACGGTGGCTGCTGGGCCGGTACCGAGGGCTGCGGCGGCACCGGCTGTCCCTGCGCGGGCACGTGCGAGGCGGCGGGCTGAGCCTCCGGCTGGGGCTGCTGCTGAGGCTGCACGGGCCACTGGTTCGCGGGCGCCGGGGCGGCCGGCTGGTACGACGGCGGCAGGGGCGGCACGCCCTGCGGGGCCGACGGAGTCGAGTCGGACGGCGTGCTCTGCGGGGCCCCTGGGGCCGGGGCGGCCGGTACGGCATTCTCAGGCTCGGGCTGGACGTCGGCCGGCTCGTCGGCCTCCGAGGGGGCGTCCTGGAGCACGGCGTTCTCCGCCTCGGCGTCCTTGGATTCGGCTTCCTCCGAACGCGCGTCGTCGTGCGCGCTGTCCTGGACGTCGGCGTCCTCGGACTCGCTGTCGTCGGCTGACACGGCATGCGGCTCGAAAACCAGGGGCGACACGTCTTCCCCCTCCGGCCGCGTGCCCTCCGGCTCGGCCTTCCCGGCCGACGGCACGTCTGCGAAGGCGTCCGCGTCCAGCGCGTACTCCGAGAGCGCGTCGGCGTCGTCGACCTCCGCATCAGGACCGTGGTCCTCCGCGTCATCCGTACGGACACCGCTGCCGGCCTCGTCGGCGGCCGCCGCCTCGACGTCACCCTCGCCTTCGGCCCCCGGCACCCTGGGGGCGTCGGGAGCATCGGGAGCTTCGGAGGTACCGGCGGTGTCGGGGGCACCGGGTACGTCGGGCGTGGAAGCCGCCTCCGCAGTGGCATGCTCCTCGATCTCCCGCTTCAGCGCGGCGGCGGAGAAACGCATGGTGGCGCCACTCTCCAGATCACCGTTCGCCGGCTCCGCTTCCTCTCCGGGGGGAGCAACGGCAGGGGAAGCAACCGGGGGAGCGGGAGGAGCGGCCGGAACCTCCGGCGTGGTGGGAGCCGCCTCCGGCGGGGCCGGCGGCGTCCACTGGGCCTGATACCCACCCGCGGGCATGTTCGGCACGGCTGAAGGAGAGGCCGCGTCCCCCGCGGGCGCCTCGGGCTGCCCCTGAGGCGGAGCCCCGGGCTGCGACCCCTGCGGCTCGAACCCGCCTCCCATCGGAAGCCTGGGCACGGCCGAAGGATTCCCCGACGAAGGCGCGGGCGGCGCCGGCGGCGTGAAGGGCGTACCCGGCGCGGGCGCGGGAGGTGTGAAAGGAGCGCCCGGAGCGGGCGGCGGCGCTGGGGGAGTGAAGGGCGCCTCGGGCGCCGGAGCCTGCCCAGGGAAGGACGACGGAAAGGACGACGGGAGGGACGAAGGCCCACCGGTGGGGTTGGCGTGCGGCGGCGGAGTGAGACCGGGCAGCGGCGGCACCGGCCCCTTCGGCATCCCGGAATCCTCAGGCACCCCCGCAGCCCCCGAACCGTCGGGCGCACCGGAAGCCCCCGGCCCTCCGGAGCCCCCGGGCGTCGCCGAAGCGCCGGACTCCTCCGACGCCCCCGGCCTCGCCCCTTGCCCGGAGCTCGCGCTGCCCGAGGCGTTCTGCGTGTACCAGGCGGGCGGCGCGTAGTCGATGGTGAACTCGCCCGTCATCTCTGCTGCGGACTCCGCGTCGGGCTGGTCATCGCCGGGTGTCGCCCAGCCCCCGCGGTTCCCGTCCCGATCGCTGCTCACAGTGTTCCTCCTGGTGTGGTCGAGCACCCTCATGCCGTGCTGGGGCGACCCTTGCTTGTCGTCCGACGTCGTGCGACGTCGTTTGAGGCGTTTCGAGGGGTCGTCCGAGGTCGTCCGCTGCACAGGCTCCCCCGCTTGCCCCTGGGACGCCGACGCCCACTCCACGGGGTCCGACGTCGAGCCCTGTCCCAGCCTAATCACCACACGCCCCGCCCCGGCAGGCCCGTCTGCCCCTCCACAGCAACGCTGGACCTCGAAAACCAGGCAAATGCGACGTAATTGCTGGAGCAACAGTTGACAAACCGGGTGCCGCGAACGGTTTCGCTACGCGGTCCGTCAGTCCATCCGACGTGGCGTACCCAACAACCCTGTCTCCGCGTCCGTGGGCTGTGTCATCACGTATTGCCGATCGCGGTCGCTGCACCACAGGGTGAGGCCGTCGGAGAGTCCCGGCAGGGAGTCCATCTCGGCCCGGGTGAGGGCCATCGTGCGGCCCAGTTCCGTGGCCTCGTCCGGCGACACCCGCTGGATCCCGACCAGCCGCGCCTGCCGCACGAGCCGCGGAGCGACCGGGCTGACGTACGGCAACAGGGTCAACACCGACTGCCAGGGCCCGGAGACCACGCGACCGCGAGGTGGCCGCATCCCGCAGTCCCGCACCACCAGCACCGGCGTACCGGCTGAGGCACCCAGCGGCGGCACCCGCCCGACGTCGTACACGGCCATCCCGTTCTGACCGCCCCCCATGGCGTGCACCATCCGCATCCAGACCTGCGGCCGCCCGGTCTCCACGGCGACCCGCGTCCCCGTCGCCGCCGCCCTGAGTGCGATGACCTGCACGGTCCACAGCCCGCCGATGAGGACGACGTCGTACGGCAACGGCCGATTGAGCCCGAGTACCGCGGGCCGGCTCTCCGCGTCCACACCGATGACGACACCGTCGTCGGCGACGGGGAGGGCGAGGGTGTCCAGTTGGTCGACGCTCACGGAGTGCCGCGGGTGTCTCGGGCCGATCAGCCCGAAGCCGCGGCGCAGTAGTTCACGCGCCCGCTCGGGAGTAGAGGTCTGCGGCTCGCCCCGTCCGGTGGCCGCCGCCTGTCCTGCGCGCGGGGTCGTGGCCGTCACCGGGCACCTCCGAGGGGCAGAGTGGCGAGCATGCCGGGCACCTGTTCGCGGTCGAGGCGGGCGAGCCCCATGCCCGTGTGCCGGGCCGCGGTCTGCACCGCGCGCCGGGCGGCGACGAGTTCGTCGTCGCTGCGCCCGGTCACCCGCAGGTGCCCGCAGACGGACACCTCCTTCCGCTCTGCCCGCCTGAGCGTGAGACTGAAGGTGGTGGCGAGGGTGGGGACGGCCGTGACCAGAGCGACGAGCTGCGGCAGCGACGGCGCCCTCTCGCCACCCAGCACGGGCCACCGGCGGATCCAGTACGTGGTGTGTCTGCGGTTGTCGCAGCGCCAGTTGCGGCCGGACTCCTCGGTCCGCCGCTCCCGCGCGTCCGTCCGCCCGGCCTCCGCCGTCACCAGCGGGTTGGCGCAGGCCGAAGTGGCGATGGCGGAGATCAGCTGCTCCTCGTCGAGGAGGGTCGCCCGGAATCCGGCTCCGGTGAGTCGGCTCGCGAGATGATCGGCGGCACGCACGACGCACTTCTGTGCTCCGACCAGGCCGCCCCCGCGCGCGGCCACTGCCTCCGGGCACAGTTCCGGGTCGAGCTTCAACGCGATCCACGTGATGCGTACGGCCGGCGCACCCGTCTGCTCCTGCAGGGGCGCGTAGTTGGCGACGGCCACGGACTGCTGGGGCAGATGGATCGCGGGCGCGGGCTGGGTGTGGAGCACGACCTGCGCCGACTCCAGCCGGATGCCGTCCACCTCCAGGGCGTCGTACACCAGAGAGAGCGGCAACGGCTGTTGGTTCCGCTCGGCCCGCAGCGCGGTGGCGTCGGCCTCGACATGCAGGACCGCGGTGACGAACGTACCGTCCCCGACGATTCCGACAGGTCGGCGGTCACGGCCGGTGTACGTGTACGTCCGCAGACTCGGGTCGCACTCCACGGCCGGCGCCAGCCCCGGCTCCGTGCCCTCCGGTATCGGCCTGCTCGCGGCCCGCCGCTGCCGTGCACGCAACGCCTGAGCCGTGGCCAGCCATTCAGGCAGGGAACGCCCGCGGCGACGGAGGAAGGAGAGCAGCACCAGACAGCCGGCGAGGACAGCCGCAGGCACCGCTGCAACGGGATCGATCACCCATCCGACGAGCAGGATGGCGGCCGCGACCTCGAACAGGACAAGGCGTTGCATCCGGAATGCCCCGACCTGACCTGAACGCACCTTGGAGTGGAGTGCGCCCGGCGAGGCCGACCGCTGCGCCGGTCCCTGCCGGGGCGCCGAAGCGCCCCGTGTCCGCGATCGGTCACGGGACCGGGCGCGCGTTCCGGAAGCCATCACTCCATCCCCCCGTTTTGCTGACAACTCGCTGGTGTCTCAGCACCGCACAAGGCCCGTGAAGGCCCGGGTACCCTACCCGCTCCGCAAGTCCCCGCGGATACCAGGCATAGTAGGGGGCCGCTCTGACACCGGGGTGGGCGACCATGTCACACCCGGCGAGCGCGGCACATGTGAACACGGGGAGAGACAAGCAGAGATGGCATCTCGGCGCGATCAGCTCAACGCCTACACCTTCGCGAAGCGCCGCATGCTCGCGGCCTTCCTGCAGTCGTCGCCCGACGGTTCGGAGGAGGGGGCGCCTCGTCCGCTGCGCGCGGTCATCCCCGGCGTCATCGTGGGTGTGGTCGTCATGGCCGTGTTCGGGGCCTGGGGCATGTTCAAGCCCACCGCACCCAAGGGCTGGGACGAGCCCAACGCCAAGGTGATCGTCGCCAGCGACTCGACCACGCGCTACGTCATCCTGAAGACCGGCAAACAGGTCCAGCTGCACCCGGTCCTCAACATGGCGTCCGCGAAGCTGCTCCTCAACGAGGGCCAGGGCGAGGTGGTGACCGTCGCCGAGTCCGTCCTCGACAACGGCAAGATCCCGCACGGACCCACCATCGGCATCCCGTACGCGCCCGACCGTCTTCCCTCGGCGTCCGAGGCGGGCGGCGAGAAGCGCTGGGCGGTCTGCGAACGCCCCGGCGCGGGCGGCGAGTCCATCCAGAAGGCGGCCCTGGTCCTCGCCTCCCGCGACCTGAAAGCGACCGAGGGCAAAGGCGAAAAGCTGACGGGCGGACAACTGCTCTACGTCGCCTCCCCGGACGGAAACCACTACGTGGTGGACGCGAGCGGACGCTCGTACCCCATCGACAAGAGCAACGAACTGCTGCTGCGCGCCGTCGTCGGCTCCGGACGTAAGCCGCAGAAGGTCTCCGACGAGTGGCTGGAGACCCTGCACACCGGCGACCCGATCTCCTTCCCGAAGATCCCCGACCAGGTCGGTATCGCGGCCGACGCCCCAGGCCAACTGGACGAGAAGACCAACAAGGTCGGCATGGTCCTCAAGGCGTCCGACCTCAACAGCGACCAGTACTACGTGGTGCTGCCCGGCCGGGTCGCCCCCGTCTCGGCCTTCGTCGCCCAACTCCTGCTGTTCAGCGAGGACCTGGCCTCCCTCGGCCAGGCCGGTAAAGCCGAGGACATGAGCCCGGGTGCCATCGTCCCCGGCAAGCCGTTCGGCACCGAGCACCGCTGGCCGACCGAGGACCCCCAGCCCGTCAACGAAGCCTCCGGCACGGCAGGAAGCCGCGGAACCGTCTGCAACGTCCTGCGCGGCGTCAACGCCGGCTCGGGCGCCACGACCCTGAGCACCTGGGCCGGCACGGACTTTCCGGCCAAGCTCCCCACCGGCTCCTCCAGCGCCTACGTCACGCCCGGCTCCGGCCAGCTCTACCGCCAGTTCCAGGGCAGGCAGACCAAGGCCGGCCCCGTCTTCCTCGTCACCGACACGGGCCTGCGCTACGTCCTGCAGTCCAACGCCGACAGTGGCGCGGACGACGCCGGCATCGGTACGACGGCCAAGGACCGCCAGCAGGCCCAGCAGGAGGCCCAGCAGGCCCAGACCCGGCTCGGCTACAAGGACGTGGACCCCGCGCCGATCCCCGCCGCCTGGTCGGAGTTCCTGCCCACCGGCCCACGCCTGTCGACGACGGCGGCACGCCAGCCGCAGGGTTCCTGAGGAGTCCGGACATGCCACACGTGCCCTCCTTCCTCCACAGGGCGACCGCGGTGACGGCGGCGACCCTGCTCACCACCGCCCCCGTCGTCATCGCGCCCCCCGCGGCAGCGGCCGACCTCCCGTACTCCGACCAGTGCGCGTTCCCCAACGGCAAGTACCCGGGCCGCCCCTGGTCCCTGCAACGGGTCCTCCTGGACGAGCTGTGGAGCCAGTCCACGGGCAAGGGCATGCGGGTGGCGGTGATCGACACCGGCGTCGACGTGACGAATCCCCAACTCACCGACGCGGTCGACGTGAAGAGCGGCCGCAACTTCCTGCCCAAGAACCTCAAGGACGACGACGGCAACCCGATCGAGCGGGGAAAGGAGAACGGCACCACGGACACGGTCGGCCACGGCACCAAGGTCGCCGGCATCATCGCGGCCCGGCCCGTCAAGGGCACCGGCTTCGTGGGCCTGGCCCCCGATGCGACGATCATCCCGATCCAGCAGAACGACGCGGAGGGCAACGGCGACGTCGGCACCCTGACTGACGCGATCCGCTACGCCGTCCAGGCGGGGGCCGACGTCATCAACATCTCCCAGGACACCTCACAACCGATGCCGTCGACGTCCGATCTGAAGCTGGCGATCGACCAGGCCCTGAACAAGAAGATCGTGGTCGTGGCCTCCGCGGGCAACGACGGCCTCGGCGGCAACGTCAAGGAGACGTACCCGGCTTCCTACGAGGGTGTCCTCGCCGTCGCCGCCTCGGACCGCAACAACGAGCGCGCCGCCTTCTCCCAGTCCGGCGAGTTCGTCGGCGTCGCGGCCCCCGGTGTCGACATGATCTCCACCGTCCCCAAGGGCGGCCACTGCTCCGACAACGGTACGAGCTTCTCGGCGCCGTACGTCGCCGGCCTCGCGGCGCTGATCAAGGCGAAACACCCCGACTGGACGGCCCGGCAGATCGTCGCCCAGATCGAACAGACCGCGGAGCGCACCACGGCGGGCCACGACCGCCTGGTCGGCTGGGGAGTGGTCGACCCCGTACGCGCCCTGACGGATGACGAACATCCCATAGAGTCCCCCAACCCCCAAGCAGGCCTCGGCAAACCGGAAGCCCCCACCCCGGCCAAATTCCAGATCGGTGAAACCGTCGAGGAACGCAACGCCCGCCTTGCCACCTACGTGGCCGTGGGCGCGGTGGTCCTCGTCGCGGGGATGGGCGGCACGGCGGTGGCGCTCCGGGACGCGCGGCGCAGGCAGAAGCGACGGGTGTAGGGCGGATCATGGAGGCGCTGACCGAACTGAATGTGCTCGGCCTCATCCTGTCCGCCGTGCTGCTGGCCATGGCCTGCGTCAAGGCGGACCGCGTCCGGGCGTGGCGCGCCGGCATCAACCCGTCGGCCGAAGAACTGTCCGACGCCTCGTTCATCACCGCTCGCGTCGTGTTCGTCGCTCTGGCCGGCGTCGGCATCTACCTGTGTGTGCAGGGCTTCGGAGTCTCCGATGACACGACGTGGGACGACGCCGAGTTGACGACTGCGGTGCAGGGGGCCACGGATGCCTTGGACGGCAGCTCCGGCTTCGGCGACATCTATGCCGAGGACAACGACACCGGCTGGATCGACGAGTACGCGACGAAAATCGAGCAAGAGGTCGTCGAGCACGGCGGCGGCGACGCCCCGCAGTACGGCGTGACCGCGACGCCCGCCGACCCGAACACCGCTTCCGAGGCGCGCTACACGGTCACGGGCGCCGACACGCCCTTCTGCATGCAGGTCACACGCACCCGGTCGAAGGACGGGGACTACGATCCGCCGGGAATCGCGGGAGGTGAGGGGACGGTGACGGTGCCTTCGTACGACTTCGCGGTGACGACGCATGAGGGGGGTTGCTGACTTCGCGGCTCGGCCGGGACTGGTCCCCCAGGTAACTCACATACCACGAAGTTCAGTTGGCCGCGCCTCACACGATGACTACAGTGGTCAGCGAGTGTGCCGATCGGTTCAACACCTGTGCACCGCTCAACGACTTCATCAACGGGGAACGGGGAGGGAAGGCATGCTGCCTGCGGAGGGTTTCAAAGTCGGCTTGGAGGCACTGGGAACCTTCAAGAAGCGTGTCGATGCCGTGCTCTCCACATTCGAGGGCTCACCCGGCAGCCCGCAGAAGATCGCGGCGCATGCCCTCTCCCAGGCCTCTTTCAGCGGCTCGGGCGGCTTCGCCGAGGCCAAGGGCCTCCACAGCCAGTACGAGCGCGTCCACGAACGTCTCACCGCCCTCTCCAAGAACCTGGGCCTTCAGATCGAGGCGATGCAGATCGCCGTCATGGGCGCGGGCGGAAACTTCAGCAACATCGACGAGGAGGAGCGGCGGCGGTTCTGGGAGATCAGGACTGAGATCGGCCGTCAGCAGCTTGAAGCGAGGCAGGAGAGGGAAGCGGCGGAGGCTGCGAAGCAGGGCGCGTCCGCGCCGAAGAGCAACGACGAGCGGACGGTCACCTACTAGTGAGCGACAAGCAGAAGCCCCAGGAATCGCACCAGGCGGAGAAGGAGCAGGCCGCGGCGCAGGTCAGCGCCATCGACATGGTGAGCGGCGCGACGGGGGTCGCCCAGCTCCTCCCCTTCGGCTGGAACGTCCCCCGTGTCTTCGGCAAGACGAACTTCGAGGGCCACGCCCTGAACGCCATGATCGACATGGTCGAGTCCGCAAAACCAGAGGACCTGGAACTTGCGGGCACTGCCCTGCTGAACGCCCAGACCGCCATCGAAGACGCCGCGGAGGAACTCGAAGGCCACATCACCCGGGTCGACTGGGAAGGCGAGTCGGGCGAGGCCTTCCGTAAATGGGGCGCCAATCTCGTCATCCACGCCCGCAAACTCGCCGCCTTCGCCGACGCCGCCGGCACCCAGGTCACGGCAGCGGCCACGGGCCTCGCCTCCGTCCGCAGCGCCATGCCGCCGCGCGACACCCGAGAGGACCCCAAGGCGGTCGCGGACATTCCGACGCCCAAGCAAATCGAGAGCAACGCGGAGTACGCGGCTGCGGTCAAGGCCGAGAAGGACCGCCAAGAGGCGATCAACCAGATGAACCGGCTGGCGTCCTTCTACGCGGTGTCGGAAGAGATCATGGCGGCGCAGGAGCCGCCGACGTTCGAGCCTATGCCGGATGTGGGGGTGCCTAAGCCGGATCCGGACTATGGGGATCTCAGAAACGTTGGTGAGCAAGGCATCGGAGGGCTAGGGGGCCCGCACCAGCCCGTGGTGGCCGGACATGACTCATCGAATACGGCGAGTACGGCGACTGAGCACGCCCGTTCGGGAGACACTAGGCCGCCGCTCAAGCATGTGGACGCCCCCACCGTTTCCTCGGATGCGAACGTCGGCACGAAAATCGACAGCGTGGGCACCCTGCCGCCCCAGGAAGCCACGAGGCCGTCGACCAGTGTGGCGCCGACGATGACTGGTCCCCATGGCGCAAACGGAGGGACAGCCCCTCCCTTTCCCTCCGGCACGGTTCCTCCTGCCCTCAGTGGGCCGGCCGGCCGCACCTCGGCCTTCGGCGGAGCGAACGGCAACAGGGCCCCGATCTCGGCTCAAGGTCGCACAGGCACTCCGAGCGGGACCGTCGGCGGTCGAGGCGCAACAGGCCCCATGGGGCACGCCACCACCACGGGGCAGTCAGGTGCTCGAGGTGGCAGCGCGTCCCCCATGGGCCGAGGCATCTCCGGCGGAATGCCACGCACTGTCGGAGGGCCGGCGAGCGACCGTGCGGGCGGTTCGAGTGCCACAGGTGCGGCGCGCGGCAATGGAGTTGTCGGAGGAAGGCCCGCCGCAGGTCCTCAAGGGGTGACCGGTTCCAAGGTCCCGCGCGGTACGGTCGTCGGCGCCGGTGGCAACACCGGCTCCCGAGCGCGCGTCGGCCAAATCGGGCAGCGCGGAGTGATCGGGGCGCCGAACTCTACTCCTGGCGCTCGTCCGGGCCAGACTGCGCGTCCAGCCGCGGGCAATGCCGACGGCGTCGTCGGTACACCGAAGGGGCGAGCCCCAGCAGGGAAAAGCGGTGGACCCACCGGAGGCGGCGCAGGCGCGCCGCACGGCCGCACGGGAAACCGGCGAAACACGAACCGCAGGGATCGTGAGGGTGAGTCTCAACCGGAGACCCCGCGACGCAACACGCCACCAGTGACTGACTGATCAGAGCGAGGATCTACAGAGGCATGACAGGGACCAGCCCACGTGGCGGATTGACGGCGTTCTTCGCAGGACGTGTCGGAAGACGGGTGTCCACCGCGTGCGCGGCACTCGGTGCTTTCGCAGTCATGTCTTCGGGACTGGCCCCGAGTGCGGCCGCCGCAGACGTTCAGTCGAAGCAGTGGTACTTGAACGCGATGCACGCCGAAGACATGTGGAAGATCAGCACCGGCAAAGGCGTCAAAGTTGCCGTGCTGGACACCGGCGTGAATCCGGATACATCTTCCTTGAAGGGCCAGGTGCTCGGAGACGAGGCGCCGGAGGCGGTCTCGCACAACGCCACTGAGGACTACAAAGGCCACGGCACCAGCATGGCGGAGTTGATCGCCGGTACCGGCGCTGGAGGCGGTATGCAAGGCCTAGCCCCGGGTGCGAAAATCGTCCCCTATCGAGTGCTCTCCAAAGGCGTGAGCAGCACCGACAAGAAGAAGACACCGTCAGTCGGCGATGCGATCAAGGCTGCGGCTGACAGTGATGCTCGCATCATCAACATGTCGTTCGGCAGTGACATCATCGACCCAGACGTGGAGAAGGTCATCAAGTACGCCCACTCCAAGGGCAAACTGATGTTCGCTGCTACCGGAAACGACGCCGGATCGAAAAACTTTATTGGCTACCCGGCGGCCTATCCTTATGTAGTGGGGGTGGCTGCCGCTGACGACAAGGGGAAAGTAGGCGACTTCTCGGAGTTCGGCAACTATGTCGATCTGGGGGCCCCAGGTCTCAACGTGCCCTATTGGTGCGACGCGACATTCCGCTCGTATTGCGACGACGGCGATGGAACAAGTATGGCAACGGCCATCGCCTCCGCCTCAGCCGCCCTCATCTGGTCCGCCCACCCCGACTGGACGGCCAACCAGGTCCTGCGCACCATGATCGATACAGCTGGCCGCACCTGGGCGAAGGGCGAGCGGAGCAACTACCTCGGCTACGGCGCCGTCCGCCCCCGCAAGGTGCTGGAGAACAGCGACATCAACCCGGGGTCTGCCGCCACCGACCCCCTCAGCTTTGAGAACGGGACCGGCGTCACGGGCGTCACCGCCTCACCCTCCGCTCCCGCATCAACCTCGTCACAGGCCCCCAAGGGCCCTTCTGGCGGCCAGACTTCGGCGGCAGGATCGACCTCGGAGTCGTCCGACAACACCACGATGTGGGTCGCTCTCGGAGCCGCAGGCGCGGCCCTGGTGATCGGGGGCGGCGTCTTCGCGGTGATCCGCTCGCGGCGAAAGGCATGACGACTCACGCGGGTCAACCGGTCACACACGACCTCTCCGGCGCGATGACGCGCTCGGAAGCGAACCACAGCTCTTACGAAGGGGAGTGCCGAAATGGTCGACCGCAAGCTTAATGAAGGCGACGTACAGAGGCTTCAGACTGAGGTCGTCGATCGATACGACAACATCAGGGGATCGCTCGCGAAGCTGCAGGGAACGATCGACATGATCGAGAAGGCCTGGAGGGGACAGGGCGCCCAGGCGTTCAACACGAAGCAGACGGAAATCAACCAGCACATGGTCGCGATCGGCAAGATGCTCGACGACTTCCTCGAGGGCATCAACCTGAACAAGACCGACAAGCGCAACCTCGAGAACCAGATCGAAGCCGACCTCAAGCAGATTTCGGTAGACGATCTCGGTGGCAAGACGTCGGCGCTCAACAGCTACTGAGGCTACTGACGAGCCATCGGCGGCAGCTAGCCGCACCGCGGTCCGGACTGCGCAGTCCGGCTGAAATCTGCACAGAAACGAGGGAAACATGTCCGGAGCACACTACGACGAACTTGCCGTCACGTACGGCACCATGGATGCGCTCGCCACTGAGCTCGGCAATCAGGCAAAGAAGCTCGAGGAGGACCTCGAGGCCCTGAAGCAGGCCGTGCTCAACGTGTCCTCGGGCTGGGGCGGCGAAGCGTACGAGGAGTTCCAGAAGAAGTCCAAGCAGTGGGACACACACGCGCGAGGCATCCACCAGGCACTGGTCAACATCTCGCAGCGAGTCCACACCGCCGGCGGTGACTACCGAGGCGGCGACCTGAAGGGCGCCAGCTACTTCCAGTAGGAGCGCGCAGTCTGCAAAACCAGGGTGGGCACGCACGGGAGGTGCCCACCCTGCACTGCATCAAAAGAGCCGGATTTTCTCCTTGGTGGGAGAGAGGGGGAGTGTTGCGCCAGCGCACCATCGTGCGGCCCCGTATTAGTCTTCGCCGTCGAGGCGCCGGGCACCTGGACCAAAGCGTTGGCTAGTACCTTCAGATGGTCGGCAACCGTGTTCAAGTCGGCGCTGCCGGTGCGTAGCCGCATCGCCAGGCACTTGTGCGTGTTCGCACGCATAGGGCCAGCGGGTGGGACCCGAAGCTCTTCTTCCAGAGGCGTTTCCTTTACCGGTTCCCGCCGGGAAGTCCCATCAGCGGCACGCCGAGCAGCCCTGCCAAGTATGCTTTCGGCGTCTTCTTGTCCTGATCAGCTGGTACGGAGTTCACAATGCCCAAAGCCCGTTCGTCCGCAGCAACATGGAGTCTCTCGGCCGTAGCCGCCTGCACGTTGCTCGCAGGGTGCTCGGCGTCGGTGCACGCCGGAAAGTCCACCACACCGCAAATGTCTGCGGACAAGCTGGCCACCATCGTCGCCGAAAAGCTCGCCGCAACAACGGGCAAGCCCAAGCCGGACATCACCTGCCCCGAGAACCTCGCTGCCAAGGTCGGCACGACCACCCGGTGCAAGCTCACAGCGAAGGATGGCAGCACCTTGGGCGTAACTGTCAAGGTGACGTCCGTCGAGGGAGACCAGATCAACTTCGATATCAAGGCCGACGAAACGGCTTCCCCGGCTGCGAATTGACGAGCGCGCCGTTCTTCACCGGCCCAGAGGCATGTCGTGCGGAGCTTCGCCGGCCCTCACCATCCGGGGCTACGGGAATCTGGGCATGGACAGAGGTCGGCTGCTGAGATGAGAAGGCTTCTCGGATGAGCCCTGGCCGTGCGGTGCTGGATGCGATCGGCGGAGCAGTATCCGCTAGCATCGTCGTCCGTACGGTCAAACCGCGTCCCTTTTGACTGCTTGCTCAACGGCTATCACTTGTACGTATTAAGGAGCTCGTTCAGACCTGAGGGCGGGCGCCAAGGATCGGCGGTGAACCGGTAAGGTGCTCGAGTAGCTGGCGTGATGCACCCATTGGTGTGAAGCCTAGAATGCGCGAATGCGACGGGGGTTGTTCCATGGGGTCCGGAGCCGGTGGCGAGCAAACACTTGCGAGTTCGCCGAGCGACAAGAAGCGCGCGGCGAAGTACCTGGAAGAGGAGCTGCTGCCGGACACCCAGGCTGCTGCCCGCATCGCGGAGGGCGGTGGAGCGGTGCAGCCGTTCTACGTCGCCCCGGCGCCCCCAAAAAGCCTCCTGATCAAGCCGGACACCGGACTGAAAGGGTTCTCCGGCTGGGCCTTGGAACAAGGTCTCTCCGATGCGCTGACCGTCTGGCACGGGCAGGCGAACCGGCTGATGGGGCGGTTGCAGCAGGAGTTGAACGGGCTGCACGGCACGAAGAACATCCTTCAGAGCCAGGACACAACCGTCGGCGCGCAGGTGGCCGGGGTACGGCTCCCCAGCAGCTTCGACGGGATGTGACAGGGCCAGTCATGGCGCTGAACTACCACGACGTGATGACGATTGATCTGTCTCCGCTCGCGGACGTGTCCAAGGCGTGGAGGAAGATGAGCGATCGCTTCGGTGAGCTGAAGACCGACTATGAGAAGCATGTGCAGAGTGTTCTTGGCAACGGGAACTGGCAGGGGCTCGCGTACGGCGCGCAGCAGCAGTACGCCTCGGCCACTGCTTTCGAGTTCGGAGCGGCCCAGGCAGAGGCGTTGGCCATCGCCAGTCTTCTTACGGATGCACACACCGAGCTGACCCGCTTGCAGAAGGCGGTCAAGGACCTTGTACAAGACGCGGAGAAGAAGGACTACAAGGTCGACGGCTCTGGCAAGGCGACCTATGTCGGGTACGACAACCTCTCCGAACAGGAGAAGTACGCCCTCCATCACGACCCCGACTACCCTCTACTGCTGGCCGATGCCCGAGAGAAGGCACAGAGCTGGACGGACGACATCGCCAAGGCGATCAAAGCCGTCGACGAGGCCGACCAGAGCGTGAAGCGTGCGCTGGCCCGCGCGACGAGCGATGGTTCGGCGGACGGCATCGGATTCGGCGGATTTAACGCGCACGCAGTAGGTGACCTGGCGAAGGCAGGCAAGCCGGACCCAAAGACGAAACCCGACGGGTGGGTCTCCGAAGGCGAGTCCGAAGCCTCCGGCCCCGGCGTCGGAACATCGGTCACCGGGCCCGACACGGGGGCTGGCAAGTTGGGTGAGGCTGAGGCGCATGCCGACCTGGGCCGCGCGAGCGCGGAGGGCTCACTCGCCAACGGGCCGATGAAGCTCGCCGGGGAGGCCGAAGCCTACGCGGGCGCTAAGGTCTCCGCGGCCGGTGGCATCACCAACGAGGGCATCCAGGGCGAAGCCGGCGCCTTCGCCGGTGGCGAAGCCTCTGCCAAGGGACGCACCGACCTCGGCCCCGTCGGGGTGTATGGACGGGCGGAAAGCATGGTCGGCGCAGAGGTCGGTGCCAATGCGGGGGCCGGTCTCGATGGCGTGCAGTTGGGCGGCGAGGCGTTCGCGGGTGCGAAGGCAGGTGCCTTCGGAGGTGTGGACATCGGGGGAATCGGAGTGGGCACCACAGCCGAGGGATGGGCCGGCCCTGGCGCCGAGGCAACCCTGAACTTCAGCAAGGACGCCAACGGCACGTGGCACTGGGCCCCCAAAGTCGGGCTCTCTCCCCTTCTCGGTGGCGCGGTAGGGCTTGAGGTCACCGCCGATCCGGGGAAGATCGCCAACACTGCGGGCGATGCGGCCGACGCCGTGGGGGAATCCGCCGAATGGGTAGCCGATGGGATCGGCAGCCTGTTCTGATGCACGTCCCCGCAGCCCCACTGCCGCAGTAAGGATGGCCCGATATGCCCACCGCTCTGCCCGTACCGATTCAGTTCGAACTGCCGGAAGGCTGGCGTGCTGCACCGCCGGATGCAGTCGGAGTGCCGGAGGCCTCGTTCGTCGCACTGCACCCGCAACCGGATGCCCGATTCACTGCGAACGTCATGATCGATGGTGAGTACCGCCCGGACGCGGCGAGGCTGTCCGCGATCGCCCATGACTCGGTGGAGCGCTTGCGCCAGGCTGCCACGTCGGTGAAAGTCACCAGCCACCACGAGATCGGTTCAGCGGACGCACCCGGCTTCACACAGACGCTGGCCGTCTCGGCCGTCGTCGGGGGCGTGGCTCGCGACCTCGTGCAGTCGCAGGTGTACCTATCCATACTGGACGTCGCCGATCCGAGTAAGCGGGCTGTGATACGCCTGGTCCTGACCGCCACTGCATCCCAACATTCCTATGTCCTCAGCGACTTCCAGGACTTCGTGCGCACAGTCCGCCTGGATGCCAACACGGCTTCATAGGCGTCTCCGCAGGCGGCACGTGTGGCACCGGCAACCTGGACCGTCGTAAGTTGACCTCATGGGCCTCTTCGACAATCTGACCGGAACCAAGCACCCCGATGACGGTGTCGCGCCCCGCCCAGCCGAGGAGGTGCGGTCAGCCCTGCTCGGCCTCAACCGGTCCGATGTCCCGTACATCATCCGTAACGGCGCCGCAGGGGGCGCCGACCTGGTGGCTGAGTGGCGGATGGCAGAGCCCGCCTGGCAGACGTTCTTCATTCAGTCCCAGCTGACTCGCGCCGTCCAGATCAGGATGCGTCTGGTCGAGGAGGACCATGAGGTGCGTGTCCTTGAGGAAGGGCGGGAGGTCACCCGAGTCGGGAATCCGCCGAGACTTGCGATTTCCAAGCAGTACACGCGCGGGCCCGACAGGACCGTTTCCCGCCGCTACACGATCCAACGCGGGGAGAGCGGCCGCCTCCAGGCGACAGAGACATTCCGTTTCGACGCCTCGGAGCTACGCAACCCCCTGCAGGACATCGTCCTCAAGTCGGGCTGGACCTGGCGCGGAGTGATCTTCGGGAAACTGTGAGGCCAGCCGCTCCTTGCTTAGCAGCCACGCACAACGTTGGTCTCTCCCCCAGGAGGGCGTTGACTGACGCCTAGTGTCCTGAGTCGGGAATTCGCTGCGTAAGTCAGTGCTGGTTCGACATGATGTCCGGATGGCGAGGACGGGACGGCCGAAGGCCGAGCTGCTGGACGACGACGAGCGTGCGACATTGGCCCGCTGGGCCAGGCGCCGGACGTCCTCTCAGGCGCTGGCCCTGCGGTGCCGGATCGTGCTGGGAAGCGCAACGGGCGCTTCGAACAAGGACGTTGCGGACCGGCTGGGCGTCGAGGCACACACGGTGAGCCGGTGGCGGGCCCGGTTCATGCGGGACCGGTTGGAGGGCCTGACCGACGAACCGCGTCTGGGCGGACCGCGGAAGATCACCGAAGGCCAGGTCGAGGAAGTGGTCGTCAAGACGCTGGAGACCACGCCGAAGGACGCCACGCACTGGTCAACGCGGTCCATGGCCAAGGAGGTGGGCCTGTCCCAGTCGGCCATCGCGCGGATCTGGCGGACCTTCGGCCTCAAGCCGCACCTGGTGGACACCTTCAAGCTTTCGAAGGACGCGCAGTTCATCAAGAAGGTCCGTGACGTGGTCGGGCTCTATCTCGCCCCGCCCGAACACGCACTGGTGCTGTGCGTGGACGAGAAGACACAGATCCAGGCCCTGGACCGGTCAGCACCCGTGCTGCCGATGATGCCGGGCATGCCCGAGCGCCGTACCCATGACTACGTGCGCGGCGGCGTCACCACCCTGTTCGCTGTGCTGAACACGGCCACCGGCGAGGTGATCGGCCAGTCCATCGCCGGCATCGCGCCGTGGAGTTCAAGAAGTTCCTGATCCGGATCGACAAGGAAGTGCCCGCCGGCCTGGACGTCCACCTGATCTGCGACAACGCCTCCACGCACAAGACCCCCGCCATTCAGCGGTGGCTGGCCGCACACCCGCGCTTCCACGTGCGTTTCACCCCCACCAGCAGCTCCTGGCTCAACCAGGTCGAGCGGTGGTTCGGCCTGCTCACCGACAAGCAGATACGGCGAGGCGCCCACAAGAACGTCCAGACCCTGGAGAAGGACATCCGCGCCTGGATCAAGACCTGGCCGAAACCCTTCGTTTGGACGAAGACCTGGAGTTGCCAGGCACCCCTGGTCGGCCGGGTACTGGTTCAGCTGCATTCGCGTCTTCGACTGCTGCTCCGCCGCCTTGGACTTCAGCTGTTCCCACTCATCCCACGCCATCGGTGTGCCCTTTCCCCCGGTATCTTCGCCCGAGCGGCTCCCGGACGATTGCGCTCCGCCCAGTTCCTGGACGATCACGCTTTGGTCAGCGTAGCCAGACCCTAGTCAGAGGTCCCCTCCCGTCCGAGTCGCTACTCGCACCTGCACAATCCCCTGAGACTGGTCCACTCGTCTCAATCCTCAAGCCCACCGGACTCGATGTAATCAAGGCTGATGAACTACCACACGGCCATCACGACCATGACCGCTGCGAGTGAAAGAAGCAGAATTCGCCGACCTCCGTACCCCGCTTCTGACGGTTCGTTCCTCTCGGTCAGTGAAGCGGCGTGCCTGGAAGCGCCACCAGAGCGCCTCTTGATCAACCAGGTCCATCCCGCCGAGCCTGAGGAGCGAGCAGGAGCAGGAAGATCCCGACCCCGACCATCAGAACGCCCCTTCCGGACTCAACCCGATCTGCACCAACGGCTTCCCCCTCCGCCGAGACACGAAGACCCCCCGCCCCGCCGGCATGGGCCGCGGCCGAACCCCGCCGAGCAGGTCCCCCTCACCCGGATCGCCGGCCAGCACGACCCCCTGCGCCCCCAGTTCCTTCACCCGCTGCATGAACGCCTCGTACGAAGCCCGCCCCGCACCCGCCGTCGACCGCGCGATGATGAACCGCACCCCCACATCCCGTGCGAACGGCAACAGCTCCGTCAACCCAGCCAGCGGATTCCCGCTCGACGTGGCAACGAGGTCGTAGTCGTCGACGACGACGTACACCGTGGGTCCGCGCCACCAGCTCCGGTCCCGCAGCTGCTGGGCGGTGACGTCGGCTGTCGGTGTGCGGCGTTTCATCAGGTCTGCCAGGGCGGCCATGTGGTGGTCCATGGAGTTGGACATGGGGATGTATTCGGCGAGGTGCGACGACGGCGTCACGTCCAGCAGTGAGCGCCGGTTGTCGATGACGAACAGCTTCGCCTCGTCGCCGGAGTACCGCTGCGTCAGCTGCTGGATCAGCAGCCGCAGCAGGTTCGACTTGCCCGACTCGCTCTCGCCGAAGACGAGGAAGAACGGGTCCTGCTCGAAGTCCACGAAGACCGGTTCGAGGTTGTCCTCGTCGAGGGCGAAGGCGACGCCGCGGCGCGGGAAGCGATCGCCTGGGGGGAGTTGATCGGCCGGGAACTCGCGCGGCAGCAGACGGACTTCGGGGGCGCCGGGGGCCTGCCAGTGCCGGGAGACCTCGGTTGCGAGGGCGGCCGTGGCGTCGGCCAGGTCCGTGTCGGAGGTGAGACCGTCTATGCGCGGCACCGCCGCCATGAAATGCAGCTTCTGCGGCGCCTGTCCGCGGCCGGGCACCCCCGCCGGGACGTTCGCGGCCACCTTGCGGTCCAGCTCGGAGTCCATCGTGTCGCCGAGCCGCAGCTCCAGGCGGTTCATCAGATGGTCCTTGAGGTTGGCCCTGACCTCCATCGAGCGTGAGGCCGTCAGGATCAGGTGGACGCCGTAGCCGAGACCGCGCGCCGCGATGTCGTGGATCACCTGGTCCATCGCCTCGTAGTCCGCGCGGAAGTTGCCCCAGCCGTCGATGACCAGGAACACGTCACCCCAGGGCTGATCCGTGACCGGGATCTCGCCCCGGGCCCGCCTGGCCCGGAAGTCCGCGATCGAGGCGATGCCCGCGGAGCGGAAGTACTCCTCGCGGCGGTTCAGCACGCCGTACACCTCGGCCACCGTGCGCCGGACGCGCTCCGGATCCAGGCGTGAGGCGACCCCGCCCACGTGCGGCAGGCCGGCCACCGCCGCCATGCCGCCACCGCCGAAGTCGAGGCCGTAGAACTGCACTTCGTACGGCGTGTGCGTGAGTGCGAACGCCGAGATCAGGGTGCGCAGGAGCGTCGACTTGCCGGACTGCGGGCCGCCGATGATCTGCATGTGGCCGGCCGCGCCGGAGAAGTCGACCCAGAGCGGGTCGCGGCGCTGCTCGTAGGGCTTGTCCACCAGGCCCGCCGGTACGACCAGGCGGCCGGCGCCTTCGTAGCCCGGCTGTGTGAGGCCGCGGCCCTGTACCGCTGTGAGGCCGGGCAGGAGTCCGTCGAGCGGCGGCGGACTGTCCAGCGGCGGCAGCCACACCTGGTGTGCGGCCGGGCCCTGGGCTTCCAGCCGGCGCACGATCACGTCGAGCACGGTGTCGGCGAGCGCGTCGTCGACCTCCGGACTGTCCGAAGCCGAAGGGCGCTGCTGCGGCACGGCCATGTACTGCACCGGCACCTCGGCCGCTGTGAACAGCACCGGCCGCCGGTTCATCGGCAGCGGGCCGCCGCCCAGCGCAGTGCGCTGCGTGCCCGAGCGGTACACGCCGGAGACGTAGGCCGCTTTGAAGCGCACCATTTCGTCCGTACCGAATTTGAGAAGGCCGGAGCCGGGGACGTTCGGCAGCTCATAGGCGTCCGGTACGCCGATCGCCGCGCGGGACTCCGCGGCGGAGAAGGTGCGCAGACCGACTCGGTACGACAGGTAGGTCTCCAGACCGCGCAGGCGGCCTTCCTCCAGGCGCTGCGAGGCCAGCAGCAGATGCACACCGAGCGACCGGCCGATGCGGCCGATCTGCACGAACATCTCGATGAAGTCGGGCTTCGCCGTCAGCAGCTCACTGAACTCGTCGATGACCAGCACCAGCGACGGAATGGGCCGCAGGGCGGCACCGGCCGCGCGGGCCTTCTCGTAGTCGTGGATGTTGGCGTAGTTGCCCGCGTCGCGCAGCATCTCCTGGCGGCGGTTGAGTTCGCCGCGGATGGAGTCGCCCATGCGGTCGACCAGGGTGAGGTCGTCCGCGAGGTTGGTGATGACGGCCGCGACGTGGGGCATCTGCGCCATGCCGGCGAAGGTCGCGCCGCCCTTGAAGTCCGCGAGGACGAAGTTCAGCGTCTCCGACGAATGGGTGACCGCGAGGCCCAGTACCAGCGTGCGCAGCAGCTCCGACTTGCCGGAGCCGGTGGCACCGACGCACAGGCCGTGCGGGCCCATGCCCTCCTGGGCGGCCTCCTTGAGGTCCAGCATCACGGGGCGTCCGTCCTCGCCGACCCCGATCGGCACCCGCAGCCGCTCGGCCAGCGAACGCGGCCGCCAGGTGCGCTGGGTGTCGACGGACGCCGCGTCACCGAGGTTCAGCAGATCGGTGAACTCCAGGTTGGCGAGCAGTGGTTCGTCGTCGTCACCGCCCGAGGCCATCCGCAGCGGGGCCAGCTGCCGGGCGAGGGCTTCGGCGGACTCGTAGGAGAGGACGTCGGGGGTTCCCTCGTAGACGACACCGTGTCCCGACTCCAGGTGCAGCGCTTCGGGCTGTACGACGATGGAGAGCTCGCCGCCGCCTGTGATGAGCTCGCCGGGGACCACCTCGAGGACGGTGACGCCCTGGAGCCCTTCGGGATTGGCCAGGACCGAGTCCGGCGGCAGGGTGAGGCCGTCGAGTACGACGACGATGTGGGGCTCCTCCGGCAGGGGCGCCGCGTTCGGGTGGAAGCGCGGGCGGCCGGTCAGCCGGGTGGCGAGGAGGTTCTCCAGTTCGCGGCTGTCGCTGTCGATCAGCCTGCGGCTGCCCGCTCCGTCCACGGCGCCGGGCGCTTGGACGTGCGGCAGCCACTTGGCCCACTCCCAGTGGGGCAGGGCCTCGCGTCCCGCCGCCACCACGATGAGGAGATCTTCCGGGGAGTGCAGTGCGGCCAGCGAGCCGGTGATGGCCCGGGCGGAGGACCGTACGGACTGCGGATCGCCGCTGATCGTGACGTGGTAGAACGCCCGCAACGAGACCGCCATCGGCAGGTCGTCCAGGGTGCTGTGGACGGCGAGGAAGCGCTGCATCGCACCCGCGGTCAGCGGCTCCAGCTGCTCGACGGGCGCGGTTTCGGGGGCGACGAGGGTCCTGGCGAGGGACTGCGCGCCGAGGCCGATGCGGACCTGGGCGAAGTCCTCGTCGCCGGAGCGTCGTTCCCAGACCCGGCTGCCCTCGGCGACCAGGGCCCACAGCTGTTCGGGGGAGGGGTGGAGGAAGTACTGCGCGTCACGCTGAGTCTTCGCCGTGTCGACGGCCGTGCGCCGGGTCTGCGCCAGGTAGCTCAGGTAGTCGCGGCGCATGTCCGCCAGCTCCCCCTGGGAGCCGCGGCGGAAGCGGATCACCATCGCGACGGACATGGCGATGGTCGAGGCGATCATGACCATGCCCATGATCCTCATGAACGGCTGCCCGCTCGTGAAGAAGAAGACCACCGAGCCACCCATGCCCAACGTCGGCAGGAGTTGCATCAGCACGCTCTCCCGATGGCCCCGCGGAAGTTCCGGTGGAGGCTGCAGGATGATGTCCTGCGTGGACACTTCGGACGGCAGCACCCGAGGCGGGCGCTTCACGACGATGTGGCTCACTGGCATCCATTCCCTCGACCAGCCCGAGAGTCCGTCCGCCGCCCCGTGTCAGGCGGACGCAGGGCCGCCGCGCGATCCTACTGACTCCCCTGGACGCAAGGGGCGATAGGGTGCCGGAAGTTCGCGTCGGCACACGCGAGTTGAGCCGGAGTAAACGGGGCATTGCGGCAGATCCCGCCGGCCGCGGAAGCCCGGCGACGGCACGAAGGGCTGTTCCCGCGGCCTCGCCGCACGATCGGTCACCGGGGACGGGAAGACCGCGCAGGACTTCCGTACCGTAGGCAAAGAATCATCACTGAGGGGGAGCAGCAGGTGAGCATGACGGCCTCCGCGGCAGCCACCGGAAGGGGACCCGGTACGGGAACTCCCGCTGGGGCGGGCACGGGTCTCGGTTTCTGCCGCGTCACCATCGTCGCGCCCGACAGCCGGATCGACGTGGCGCTGCCCGACGACATCCCGGTCGCCGACCTCTATCCGGAGATCCTCACCCTCACCCGGCAAGGTCCCGCCGAGGGCGCGCCCGTCGGCTACCACCTGGTCCGCCGGGACGGCACTGTTCTCGACAGTGCCCGTTCCTTCGCCGCCCAGCGCATCCTCGACGGCGAACTCCTCGCGCTGCGCCCGTTCTCCGAGTCGCTGCCGCCCGCCGTCTTCGACGACGTCTCCGAGGCGGTCGCCTCCGCCGTGACCAGCGAGCGCACCCTGTGGAGCGGCGACCTGACGCGCGCGGCCGGTCTCGTCGGGGGAGGCGTACTGCCGGTCCTGCTGGCCTTCGTGGCCTGGATGGGCGACCCGCTGCACGACATGAACAGCCTGCCCGGCATCCTCGCCGGCGTCGCGGGTGTCCTCCTGGTCGTCCTGGCCTGCGTGCGCGCCCGGGTCTACGACGACCGGGCCTCGGCCATCGCCCTGGGGCTCGGCGCCCTCCCCAACGTCGGCGTGGCCGGCTCGGGTCTCCTGCCGCTCGCCGACGGGCAGGGCATCGGCCGGCTCCAGTTCCTCCTCGCCTGCGCGGCGGTGCTGCTGGCCTCGGTCCTGCTCACCCTGTGCTCGCCGAGCGGGGACGGCCCGTTCGTCGGCTTCGTCGTCGCCTCCGCCATCAGCCTGATCGCCGTGTTCGCGGCGATCCTCGCCGACTGGGCGCCTTCCGAGATCGCCGCCCTGTGCGCCCCGATCGCCGTCGGGGGCCTGGCCTTCCTGCCGGGGCTGTCGATGCGCTTCGCCCGGCTCCCGATCGGCTTCGACACCCCGAACACGGCCCCGCGCAGCGCGTACGACACCGACCCCGCCCCTCAGGAGCCGGTCGACGCCGAGCGAGTCGCCGCCCAGGCGCGGCGTGGACACGAACTCCTGGTCGGTCTGGTGGGCGGCTGCGCGCTGCTCGCCGTCGGTTCCTCGGCGGTCCTGGGATTCTCCGAGAACGTCTGGGCCCAGCTCCTGGCCCTGGCGACCGGCCTGGCCATGCTGATGCGCGCCCATCTCTTCCGGTACACCGGCCAGGTGGCCCCCGTCCTGGCCGCCGGTCTCGCCTCTCTCGTCCTGCTCGGCCTGGGGCTGGCACTCAATCCGCCGCACTCGATCGTCCGCGAGGCCCTCACGGGCGACCGCAGCGACCTCGACCTCCGGACCATCTGGCTCGTCGCGGCGATCGCCGCGGCGGCCGCGCTCGTCACGGCGATCGGTTTGATCGTCTCGCGTGGGGGCCTCACCCCGTTCTGGGGACGCTTCCTGGAGATCGCCGAGGGCTTCGTGCTGCTGACCCTGGTGCCGCTGACCCTGGCGGTGTTCGACGTGTACTCGGCAGTCCGCTCGATGACCAGCTGAGCCCCGCCCCGCTGCCCTCCGTGCTCACCCGCTGCCCTCCGTGCTCACCCGATCCATCCGGGCGGCGGACCCACCACACCCACGCACCGGGTCGTCGGGGAGTGCCCGACGACCCGGTAAGGGCTCCCGTGCCCGCCCGTCACTCCGGGCCGAGCCCCCCACTGCGGGACCCCGACTCGAGATCGAACTCCCCGTCCCGCGCCCCCAGCACGAACGCCCGCCACTCCGCCTCCGTGTAGCGCAGCACCGTGCCCGGGTCGAGCGACGACCGCATCGCCACGGCCCCCTCGGGCAGGTAGGCGATCTCGACCCGCTCCTCGTGGCCCTCCGTGCCCGGCGCGCTGTGCCACTCGACACCGGAGATGTCGAGGGCGTAGAGCTCGTCCCGCTCCCGCTCCTTGCGTGCCTTGATCTCCTCAGCCGTCTCCGCCATGCCGCAGCGACCCCTTCCCGACGTACGAACGATCCGAATCTGCTTACCCTAGTGGCCGCCTCCGCTCCGGCCGGGAGGTTCGAAGGACCAGGGCAAAGAGGACCCCGACCGCCTGGTACCCTGGTCGACGGCCGTTTGTGTACGCACCCCCGGAGCTCACCGCTCTGGAGGCCGCGCCCAGCGGATCCCCGCCTTCCGAGTCATGGAAGCTCCCCCGAGACACAGACCGGGGGCACTCGGTGGCCATCACAGACTACGAGGAGTACGCGTGCCGCTCGACGCCGCTACGAAGAAGCAGATCATCACCGAGTTCGGCCAGAAGGAGGGCGACACCGGCTCCCCCGAGGTCCAGGTCGCCATGCTCTCGCGCCGCATCTCGGACCTGACCGAGCACCTCAAGACCCACAAGCACGACCACCACTCCCGCCGTGGTCTGCTGATCCTGGTGGGTCAGCGTCGCCGCCTTCTCCAGTACCTGGCGAAGAAGGACATCCAGCGCTTCCGTGCGCTGGTCGACCGCCTCGGCATCCGCCGCGGTGCGGCGGGCGCCAAGTAAGACGCCGTGAGGGGAGCGGTTCCCGAAGGAAAGGGGACCGCTCCCTTTGCTGTACGTGCGGAGTGTCACCACTGCTTTGTAGTGTGGTAGCACAACGCAATACGGACGACGCAGCACGACAAGAAGACGACACCGCACGACACGAATGAGGAGAGGCGCACCCAGCCGCCGCCGGTCCTCGGTAGTGGCCCCCGGGGGAAGTGAGCCCCGGGTGCTTCGATCGAAGACCGGCCCGCACAGCACGGCGCGCTTCTCCGCAACCGTCTCCCTGCCACACGGGCAGCCGAGACGAGGACGAGGAGAAAACACTAGTGGAGAACGAGACCCACTACGCCGAGGCCGTCATCGACAATGGCACCTTCGGTACCCGCACCATCCGCTTCGAGACGGGCCGCCTGGCCAAGCAGGCCGCCGGCTCCGCCGTGGCGTACCTGGACGACGACACCATGGTGCTGTCGGCCACCACCGCCTCCAAGAACCCCAAGGACCAGCTCGACTTCTTCCCCCTCACGGTGGACGTCGAGGAGCGGATGTACGCCGCCGGCAAGATCCCCGGCAGCTTCTTCCGCCGCGAGGGCCGTCCCTCCGAGGACGCGATCCTCACCTGCCGCCTGATCGACCGCCCGCTGCGCCCCTCCTTCAAGAAGGGCCTGCGCAACGAGATCCAGGTCGTCGCCACGATCATGGCGCTCAACCCCGACCACCTGTACGACGTCGTGGCGATCAACGCCGCGTCCGCGTCCACGCAGCTGGCCGGCCTGCCCTTCTCCGGCCCGATCGGCGGCGTCCGCGTCGCGCTGATCCGCGGCCAGTGGGTGGCCTTCCCGACGCACACCGAGCTCGAGGACGCCGTCTTCGACATGGTCGTCGCGGGCCGCGCCCTGGAGGACGGCGACGTCGCGATCATGATGGTCGAGGCCGAGGCCACCGAGAAGACCATCAAGCTGGTCGAGGGCGGCGCCGAGGCGCCGACCGAGGAGGTCGTCGCCGCCGGTCTGGACGCCGCGAAGCCCTTCATCAAGGTGCTCTGCAAGGCCCAGGCCGACCTCGCCGCGAAGGCCGCCAAGCCCACCGGCGAGTTCCCGGTCTTCCTCGACTACCAGGACGACGTCCTGGAGGCGCTCACCGCCGCCGTCAAGCCGGAGCTCGCCTCCGCGCTGACCATCGCCGGCAAGCAGGAGCGCGAGTCCGAGCTGGACCGCGTCAAGGCGCTCGCCGCCGAGAAGCTCCTGCCGGAGTTCGAGGGCCGCGAGAAGGAGATCTCCGCCGCGTACCGCTCGCTGACCAAGACCCTGGTCCGCGAGCGCGTCATCAAGGAGAAGAAGCGCATCGACGGCCGCGGTGTCACCGACATCCGCACCCTGGCCGCCGAGGTCGAGGCCATCCCGCGCGTGCACGGCTCCGCGGTGTTCGAGCGTGGCGAGACCCAGATCCTGGGCGTCACCACCCTGAACATGCTCCGCATGGAGCAGCAGCTGGACACGCTCTCCCCGGTGACCCGCAAGCGCTACATGCACAACTACAACTTCCCGCCGTACTCCACCGGCGAGACCGGCCGCGTCGGCTCCCCGAAGCGCCGCGAGATCGGCCACGGCGCCCTCGCCGAGCGCGCTCTCGTGCCGGTCCTGCCGACGCGCGAGGAGTTCCCCTACGCGATCCGCCAGGTCTCCGAGGCGCTGAGCTCCAACGGCTCGACGTCCATGGGCTCGGTCTGCGCCTCCACCATGTCGCTGCTGAACGCCGGTGTGCCGCTGAAGGCCCCCGTCGCCGGTATCGCCATGGGCCTGATCTCCCAGGAGATCGAGGGCGAGACGCACTACGTCACCCTCACCGACATCCTCGGTGCGGAGGACGCCTTCGGCGACATGGACTTCAAGGTCGCCGGCACGAAGGACTTCGTGACCGCCCTCCAGCTCGACACCAAGCTGGACGGCATCCCGGCCTCCGTCCTGGCCGCGGCCCTCAAGCAGGCCCGTGACGCCCGCCTCCACATCCTCGACGTGATGATGGAAGCGATCGACACGCCGGACGAGATGTCCCCCAACGCCCCGCGGATCATCACCGTCAAGATCCCCGTGGACAAGATCGGCGAGGTCATCGGCCCCAAGGGCAAGATGATCAACCAGATCCAGGAGGACACCGGCGCCGACATCACGATCGAGGACGACGGCACGATCTACATCGGCGCGGTCGACGGACCGTCCGCCGAGGCCGCCCGCACCACGATCAACGGCATCGCCAACCCGACCATGCCGGAGGTCGGCGAGCGCTACCTGGGCACGGTCGTGAAGACGACCACCTTCGGTGCGTTCGTGTCGCTGCTCCCGGGCAAGGACGGTCTGCTGCACATCTCGCAGATCCGCAAGCTCGCCGGCGGCAAGCGCGTGGAGAACGTCGAGGACGTGCTCGGCGTGGGCGCCAAGGTCCAGGTCGAGATCGCCGAGATCGACTCCCGCGGCAAGCTCTCCCTGATCCCGGTCATCGAGGGCGAAGACGGCGACGAGAAGAAGGACGACGGCGACCAGTGACGTCCCGCGGTTTCAAGGCGACGGCCCGCACCTCCTCGGAGGCGCGGGCCGTCGCCCGTACCCAAACCCTCATCAAGGGCCAGAACGGCATCGGCACGGTCCGCAAGACCACCCTCCCGGGCGGCCTGCGCATCGTCACCGAGACCCTGCCCTCGGTCCGCTCCGCGACCTTCGGCATCTGGGCGCACGTCGGCTCCCGCGACGAGACCCCGGCCCTGAACGGCGCGACCCACTACCTGGAGCACCTGCTCTTCAAGGGCACCAGCCGCAGGTCCGCCCTGGACATCTCCTCCGCCCTCGACGCCGTCGGCGGCGAGATGAACGCGTTCACGGCGAAGGAGTACACGTGCTACTACGCACGCGTGCTCGACAACGACCTGCCGCTGGCCATCGACGTCGTCTGCGACATGCTGACCGGCTCGCTGATCGTCGAGGAGGACGTCAACGTCGAGCGGGGCGCCATCCTCGAAGAGATCGCCATGACCGAGGACGACCCGGGCGACTGCGTGCACGACCTGTTCGCGCACACGATGTTCGGCGACAACCCCCTCGGCCGCCCGGTCCTCGGCACGGTCGACACGGTCAACGCCCTCACCGCCGACCGCATCCGCCGCTTCTACAAGAAGCACTACGACCCGACCCACCTGGTCGTCGCCTGCGCCGGCAACATCGACCACGCCCAGGTCGTACGGCAGGTCCGCGCCGCCTTCGAGAAGGCCGATGCCTTCAAGAACCCCGCCGCCGACCCCGTCGCCCCGCGCAGCGGCAAGCGTGCCCTGCGCACCGCGGGCCGCGTCGAGCTGATCGACCGCAAGACCGAGCAGGCGCACGTCGTGCTCGGCATGCCGGGCCTGGCCCGCACGGACGAGCGGCGCTGGGCCCTGGGCGTGCTGAACACGGCCCTCGGCGGCGGCATGTCCTCCCGTCTCTTCCAGGAGGTCCGCGAGAAGCGCGGCCTGGCCTACAGCGTGTACTCGTACACCTCGGGCTTCGCCGACTGCGGCTTGTTCGGCGTATACGCGGGCTGCCGCCCGTCGCAGGTCCACGACGTGCTGAAGATCTGCCGCGACGAACTCGACCACGTCGCCGAGCACGGCCTCTCGGACGACGAGATAGGGCGTGCGATCGGCCAGCTCCAGGGGTCCACGGTCCTCGGCCTGGAGGACACCGGCGCGCTGATGAACCGTATCGGCAAGAGCGAGCTGTGCTGGGGCGAGCAGATGTCCGTCGACGACATGCTCTCCCGGATAACGTCGGTCACCCCGGACGACGTCCGCGAGGTCGCCCGCGAGATCCTGGGACGGCGGCCCTCCCTGTCGGTCATCGGTCCGCTGAAGGACAAACAGGCGACCCGGCTGAACGACGCGGTCGCCTGACCACCCCCTGGTGAAGGAAGCACAAGAGATGAGCAAGCTGCGCGTGGCGGTCCTCGGCGCCAAGGGCCGGATCGGCTCGGAAGCCGTACGAGCCGTCGAAGCCGCCGAGGACATGGAACTGGTCGCCGCCCTCGGCCGGGGCGACAAGCTGGAGACGCTGACCGAATCAGGCGCCCAGGTCGCGGTCGAACTGACCACGCCCGACTCGGTCATGGCCAACCTCGAGTTCTGCGCCGGCCACGGCATCCACGCGGTCGTCGGCACCACCGGCTGGACCGACGAGCGCCTCGCGCAGCTGAACGGCTGGCTGTCCGCCTCCCCCGAGACGGGCGTGCTCATCGCGCCGAACTTCTCCATCGGGGCCGTCCTCACCATGAAGTTCGCGCAGCTCGCCGCCCCCTACTTCGAGTCCGTCGAGGTCGTCGAGCTGCACCACCCGAACAAGGTGGACGCCCCCTCTGGCACCGCCACGCGCACCGCACAGCTCATCGCCGAGGCCCGCCGCACCGCCGGCACCGCCCCGGCCCCCGACGCCACGGCCACAGCCCTGGACGGCGCCCGCGGCGCCGACGTCGACGGTGTCCCGGTCCACGCCGTCCGGCTGCGCGGTCTGCTCGCCCACCAGGAGGTCCTGCTCGGTGCCGAGGGCGAGACCCTCACGGTCCGGCACGACTCGCTCCACCACAGCAGCTTCATGCCGGGCATCCTGCTCGGCGCCCGCCGCGTGGTGAGCACCCCGGGCCTGACCTTCGGCCTGGAACACTTCCTGGACCTGAACTGAGCCTCTGACCGTCATGCGCGCGAAGCTCACCTACGCCCTCACCGCCGCCGTCCTGGTCGTCTACTTCGTCCTGGTCGGCAGCCGCGGCGTCCTGCTCATCGAGACCGGCACACCCCTCACCGTCACCTTCGGTGTCGCCGTGCTGATCCTGCCGGTCATCGGCCTGTGGTTCCTGTGGAAGAACACCCAGTTCGCCCGCAAGGCCGGCCAACTCGCCGCCGAACTCGACGCCGAGGGCGGGCTGCCCGTCGACGAACTGCGGCGCACCCCCAGCGGACGCATCGACCGCGACTCGGCCGACGAGGTCTTCGCCAAGCGCAAGGCCGAGACGGAGGACGCCCCCGACGACTGGCGCACCTGGTTCCGCCTCGCCGTCGCCTACCACGACGCCCGCGACACCCCGCGCGCCCGCAAGGCGATGCAGCGCGCGATCGCCCTGCACGACGGCAAGCAGCCCGAAGCCGCCTGAACCACACCCCACTCATGCCGGCGGGGCCGGACCGCGCATACGGTCCGGCCCCGCCGGCATGAGGGTCGAGGACGTCAGCGCGGGCCGTACTCCTCGGTCCACGCCTCCACCGCGTCGGCCGCCCTGTCGAAGGCCTCCATGCGGCCCACGAAGTCCGCGTTGTGCGTCGTCATCAGGGGCAGCACACCGCCCGCGTCCCGGCCCTGGCGTCCGAGCAGCAGCGCCTGTCCCTGCACGGTCCGGGGCAGTCCCAGCCAGCGCACCGGCTGCTGCACCGTACGTACGGAGACGACCTGCTCCCAGGACGTCGTACGCGTCGTGAGGAAACCCGCGTGCCGCAGCCCGCGGGCGCTGACCCACACGCCCATGCGCAGCAGCCGCAGCGCCGCGGCGATGACGAGCAGCGCGAGAGCGAACACCACAGCGGCCGACGTCAGTTGGGCCGTCACGGCGATGATGACCGCCGCGAACAGCACGAACGAGGCGAGCAGCAGCGCGAGCGCGGCAACCGCGACGCGCCAGGGCCCGGGCCGGTACGGCCGCCGCCAGCGGTCACGGTCGTCGTAGGGCAACGGAACGTCGTCCGCCGCCTCGAAAACGCGGTCGGCCGTCAGGAAGGGCAGGGGCACGGCTGGTCCTCACTCGATCCATGCGTGGGCTGTGCCCGGTGAGGCTACCGATCTGTGTCCCCGGTCACCACTGGCGGGGGGCCGGATGGAGTCACCGCCGGTGCGCTGCGGTTCAGCGCTTCTCGGACGCCTGCGACTGCTGAGGCTGATCAGCCGTCTTGCCGGGCGTCAGCGCGGGCGTCCCGATGACCAGGGACCCCACGAGCCCCGCCACGATGGTGAGCCCCAGCAGCCAACGGCCGGCCATCTGGCCGACGGACGACCGCTCGCGCGGTGGGGGAGTGACATTGCTGCGGAACCTGTCGGCCTCGGCGACGAAGGCAAACGGTACGGGTTCACGCCGACCGAACATCAGGGGTGCTTCTCCTTAAGGGGTGGAACGGATCACTGTCGTCTGTAGAGACGAACGAACTCCCTCGCAGGTGCCCTGTTTCACCGACTTCATTGCGGCACGGCACCGATCGCACGGGTTTCGCCGGGCCGTAGAGTGGCGTCGCCACACGACGAGATGGGAAGGCCCTGCCAACCGTGACCGACATCCCCGCCGACGACCTCAAGCCCAGCTACCGCAGTGACGTCACCGTCGAGCTGGTCAAGCACACCGCGTCCGACGCGGACGTCCTCTTCGCCGCCCGCGTCTCGACCCTCGGCGAGCAGTCCCTGGAAGAGCTGGGCAAGGACCCCGAGCGTTCCAAGGGCCTGATCAACTACCTGATGCGGGACCGGCACGGCAGCCCCTTCGAGCACAACTCGATGACCTTCCTCATCAGCGCCCCGATCTTCGTCTTCCGCGAGTTCATGCGGCACCGCGTCGGCTGGTCGTACAACGAGGAGAGCGGTCGCTACCGCGAGCTCCAGCCCGTCTTCTACGTCCCCGACGAGTCCCGCAAGCTGGTCCAGGAGGGCCGCCCGGGCAAGTACGTCTTCGTGGAGGGCACCCAGGCCCAGCAGGAGCTGGTCGGCCGCGTCATGGAGGACTCGTACCGGCAGGCGTACGAGGCCTACCAGGAGATGCTCGCCGCCGGCGTCGCCCGCGAGGTGGCCCGCGCGGTCCTCCCGGTCGGCCTGTACTCCTCGATGTACGCCACCTGCAACGCCCGCTCGCTGATGCACTTCCTCGGCCTGCGCACCCAGCACGAGCTGGCCAGGGTCCCGTCCTTCCCGCAGCGCGAGATCGAGATGGTCGGCGAGAAGATGGAGGCCGAGTGGTCCCGGCTCATGCCGCTCACCTACGCCGCCTTCAACGCGAACGGACGCGTGGCGCCGTAAGCGCCCCAGCCCCCGGTCAGGTACAGATGTACGGTTCAGCCGCGCGAAGTGTCCGTATTGCGGCATTTGGAGAAGTTCATCTAGCCTGATCAAACGGGTCCGGCACTGCTTGAACCCCCGAGCAGGCAGTGCCGGGCTCCACCTTTGTCACGACTTGTCGCCTGCCCCGTGGGCAGACCCGGTCCTGAGCAACGAGTAGCGTGTAACCCATGGCTCCGACCTCGACTCCGCAGACCCCCTTCGGGCGGGTCCTCACCGCCATGGTCACGCCCTTCACGGCGGACGGCGCACTCGACCTCGACGGCGCTCAGCGACTCGCCACCCACCTGGTGGACGCAGGCAACGACGGCCTCGTCATCAACGGCACCACGGGCGAGTCCCCGACCACCAGCGACGCGGAGAAAGCGGATCTCGTACGGGCGGTCCTGGAGGCGGTCGGAGACCGCGCCCACGTGGTGGCCGGAGTCGGCACCAACGACACCCACCACAGCATGGAACTCGCCCGGACGGCGGAGCGCACCGGCGCACACGGCCTGCTCGTCGTGACGCCGTACTACAACAAGCCCCCGCAGGAGGGCCTCTACCGGCACTTCACGGCCGTCGCCGACACCACCGGCCTCCCGGTGATGCTCTACGACATCCCCGGCCGCAGCGGCGTCCCGATCAACACCGAGACGCTCGTCCGGCTCGCCGAGCACCCGCGGATCGTCGCCAACAAGGACGCCAAGGGCGACCTCGGCCGCGCCAGCTGGGCCATCGCCCGCTCCGGCCTCGCCTGGTACTCCGGCGACGACATGCTGAACCTGCCCCTGCTCTCGGTCGGCGCGGTCGGCTTCGTCTCTGTCGTCGGCCACGTCGTCACCCCCGAGCTGCGCGCCCTGGTCGAGGCATACACATCGGGCGACGTCCAGAAGGCCACCGAGATCCACCAGCAGCTGCTCGCCGTGTACACGGGCATGTTCCGCACCCAGGGCGTGATGACGACCAAGGCGGCGCTCGCTCTGCAGGGACTGCCCGGCGGGCCCCTGCGCGCCCCGATGGTCGAATGCGCGCCCGAGGAGATCGAGCAACTCAAGATCGATCTTGCCGCCGGCGGGGTACAGCTCTGACATCAGACTTCGCGCGGCCCCCCGCGCAACAGCTTCACAACTGAATAAGCGGGCCACCGGTGCCCGCATATCCCAAACAGACAACTGCTTCTGCACGAACGTCACGCGCGCCACGTGCCCCACCGGTACGTGGCGTGTGTGGTGAGGAGAGTCTTTTGAGTCATCCGCATCCCGAACTCCGCACGCCCCCGCCGCTCCCCGAAGGCGGCCTGCGGGTCACGCCGCTCGGCGGCCTCGGCGAAATCGGCCGGAACATGACGGTCTTCGAATTCGGCGGCCGCCTGCTGATCGTCGACTGCGGAGTGCTCTTCCCCGAGGAGGAGCAGCCCGGAATCGACCTGATCCTGCCGGACTTCTCGTCCATCAGGGACCGCCTCGACGACATCGAGGGCATCGTGCTCACGCACGGCCACGAGGACCACATCGGCGGCGTCCCCTTCCTCCTGCGCGAGAAGCCGGACATCCCGCTGATCGGCTCCAAGCTGACCCTCGCCCTCATCGAGGCCAAGCTCCAGGAGCACCGCATCCGCCCCTACACCCTGGAGGTGGTGGAGGGGCACCGTGAGCGCATCGGCCCCTTCGACTGCGAGTTCATCGCGGTCAACCACTCCATCCCGGACGCGCTGGCCGTGGCCATCCGCACCCCCGCGGGCATGGCGGTCCACACCGGCGACTTCAAGATGGACCAGCTCCCGCTGGACAGCCGCCTCACGGACCTCCACGCCTTCGCACGCCTGAGCGAGGAGGGCATCGACCTCCTCCTCTCGGACTCGACGAACGCCGAGGTCCCGGGGTTCGTCCCGCCCGAGCGGGAGATCTCCAACGTCCTGCGCCAGGTCTTCGCCGGCGCCCGCAAGCGCATCATCGTCGCGAGCTTCGCCAGCCACGTCCACCGCATCCAGCAGATCCTGGACGCGGCGCACGAGTACGGCCGCCGCGTGGCCTTCGTCGGCCGCTCGATGGTCCGCAACATGGGCATCGCCCGGGACCTGGGCTATCTGAAGGTCCCGCCGGGCCTGGTCGTGGACGTCAAGACGCTCGACGACCTCCCGGACAGCGAGGTGGTCCTGGTCTGCACGGGCTCCCAGGGCGAACCGATGGCGGCCCTGTCCCGCATGGCCAACCGCGACCACCAGATCCGCATCGTCCAGGGCGACACGGTGATCCTGGCGTCGTCCCTGATCCCCGGCAACGAGAACGCGGTCTACCGCGTGATCAACGGCCTCACCCGCTGGGGCGCCAACGTGGTCCACAAGGGCAACGCCAAGGTCCACGTCTCCGGCCACGCCTCCGCGGGCGAGCTGCTGTACTTCTACAACATCTGCCGCCCCAAGAACCTGATGCCGGTGCACGGCGAATGGCGCCACCTGCGCGCCAACGCCGAACTCGGCGCCCTCACCGGTGTCCCGCACGATCGCATCGTCATCGCCGAGGACGGCGTCGCCGTCGACCTCATCGAAGGCAAGGCGAAGATCTCCGGCAAGGTCCAGGCCGGCTACGTGTACGTCGACGGCCTCTCGGTCGGTGACGTGGGCGAGTCGGCACTGAAGGACCGCAGGATCCTCGGTGACGAGGGCATCATCTCGGTCTTCCTGGTCATCGACTCGTCCACAGGGAAGATCACCGGCGGCCCGCACATTCAGGCCCGGGGCTCCGGCATCGAGGACTCCGCCTTCGCTGACGTGACCCCGCGGATCACGGAGGTGCTCGAACGCTCCGCGCAGGACGGCGTGGTCGAGCCCCACCAGCTCCAGCAGCTGGTGCGCCGCACGCTGGGCAAGTGGGTCTCGGACACCTACCGGCGCCGGCCGATGATCCTGCCCGTGGTGGTGGAGGTCTGACGGTCCGTCGGACCTGAGCTCACGCCAACTGGGAGCGGGGCGCCTCGATTTGCATCGAGGCGCCCCGCTCCAGTAGGTTTACAACTCCTCCCGACGGGGCACCCGGGCCAACTCAGGCACCAGGACCATGCCCGGCCGGGAAGGGAAATCCGACTCAGAATCTTCTGATAAAGTCGGAGCCGCCGGAAAGGGAAACGCGGAAGCGGGAACCTGGAAAGCACCGAGGAAATCGGATCGGAAAGATCTGATAGAGTCGGAAACGCAAGACCGAAGGGAAGCGCCCGGAGGAAAGCCCGAGAGGGTGAGTACAAAGGAAGCGACCGTTCCTTGAGAACTCAACAGCGTGCCAAAAGTCAACGCCAGATATGTTGATACCCCGTCTCCGGCCATTACGGCTGGGACGAGGTTCCTTTGAAGAAAACACAGCGAGGACGCTGTGAACGGTCGGGCCTATTCCGCCTGACTGTTCCGCTCTCGTGGTGTTCATCCCGATTACGGGAAAACATTCACGGAGAGTTTGATCCTGGCTCAGGACGAACGCTGGCGGCGTGCTTAACACATGCAAGTCGAACGATGAACCACTTCGGTGGGGATTAGTGGCGAACGGGTGAGTAACACGTGGGCAATCTGCCCTTCACTCTGGGACAAGCCCTGGAAACGGGGTCTAATACCGGATAACACTTCCATCCTCCTGGGTGGAGGTTAAAAGCTCCGGCGGTGAAGGATGAGCCCGCGGCCTATCAGCTTGTTGGTGAGGTAATGGCTCACCAAGGCGACGACGGGTAGCCGGCCTGAGAGGGCGACCGGCCACACTGGGACTGAGACACGGCCCAGACTCCTACGGGAGGCAGCAGTGGGGAATATTGCACAATGGGCGAAAGCCTGATGCAGCGACGCCGCGTGAGGGATGACGGCCTTCGGGTTGTAAACCTCTTTCAGCAGGGAAGAAGCGAAAGTGACGGTACCTGCAGAAGAAGCGCCGGCTAACTACGTGCCAGCAGCCGCGGTAATACGTAGGGCGCGAGCGTTGTCCGGAATTATTGGGCGTAAAGAGCTCGTAGGCGGCTTGTCACGTCGGGTGTGAAAGCCCGGGGCTTAACCCCGGGTCTGCATTCGATACGGGCTAGCTAGAGTGTGGTAGGGGAGATCGGAATTCCTGGTGTAGCGGTGAAATGCGCAGATATCAGGAGGAACACCGGTGGCGAAGGCGGATCTCTGGGCCATTACTGACGCTGAGGAGCGAAAGCGTGGGGAGCGAACAGGATTAGATACCCTGGTAGTCCACGCCGTAAACGGTGGGAACTAGGTGTTGGCGACATTCCACGTCGTCGGTGCCGCAGCTAACGCATTAAGTTCCCCGCCTGGGGAGTACGGCCGCAAGGCTAAAACTCAAAGGAATTGACGGGGGCCCGCACAAGCAGCGGAGCATGTGGCTTAATTCGACGCAACGCGAAGAACCTTACCAAGGCTTGACATACACCGGAAACGTCTGGAGACAGGCGCCCCCTTGTGGTCGGTGTACAGGTGGTGCATGGCTGTCGTCAGCTCGTGTCGTGAGATGTTGGGTTAAGTCCCGCAACGAGCGCAACCCTTGTTCTGTGTTGCCAGCATGCCCTTCGGGGTGATGGGGACTCACAGGAGACCGCCGGGGTCAACTCGGAGGAAGGTGGGGACGACGTCAAGTCATCATGCCCCTTATGTCTTGGGCTGCACACGTGCTACAATGGCCGGTACAATGAGCTGCGATACCGTGAGGTGGAGCGAATCTCAAAAAGCCGGTCTCAGTTCGGATTGGGGTCTGCAACTCGACCCCATGAAGTCGGAGTTGCTAGTAATCGCAGATCAGCATTGCTGCGGTGAATACGTTCCCGGGCCTTGTACACACCGCCCGTCACGTCACGAAAGTCGGTAACACCCGAAGCCGGTGGCCCAACCCCTTGTGGGAGGGAGCTGTCGAAGGTGGGACTGGCGATTGGGACGAAGTCGTAACAAGGTAGCCGTACCGGAAGGTGCGGCTGGATCACCTCCTTTCTAAGGAGCACTTCTTACCGAGTTCGCTCGGTCAGAGGCCAGTACATCGGCGAATGTCTGATGCTGGTTGCTCATGGGTGGAACGTTGACTATTCGGCATACTTGATCGTCTTCTCCTTCTAGTACTGCTCTTCGGAGTGTGGAACGTTGAGGGGAGCGGGGAGTATGTCGGGCACGCTGTTGGGTGTCTGAGGGAATGGATTTCCTCAGTCGCCGGCCCCAGTGAACTCGCCTGTAAGGGTGGGGTGATGGGTGGCTGGTCGTTGTTTGAGAACTGCACAGTGGACGCGAGCATCTGTGGCCAAGTTTTTAAGGGCGCACGGTGGATGCCTTGGCACCAGGAACCGATGAAGGACGTGGGAGGCCACGATAGTCCCCGGGGAGTCGTCAACCAGGCTTTGATCCGGGGGTTTCCGAATGGGGAAACCCGGCAGTCGTCATGGGCTGTCACCCTTGCCTGAACACATAGGGCAAGTGGAGGGAACGCGGGGAAGTGAAACATCTCAGTACCCGCAGGAAGAGAAAACAACCGTGATTCCGGGAGTAGTGGCGAGCGAAACCGGATGAGGCTAAACCGTATACGTGTGAGACCCGGCAGGGGTTGCGTATGCGGGGTTGTGGGATCTCTCTTTTACGGTCTGCCGGCCGTGAGACGAGTCAGAAACCGTTGATGTAGGCGAAGGACATGCGAAAGGTCCGGCGTAGAGGGTAAGACCCCCGTAGTCGAAACATCAACGGCTCGTTTGAGAGACACCCAAGTAGCACGGGGCCCGAGAAATCCCGTGTGAATCTGGCGGGACCACCCGCTAAGCCTAAATATTCCCTGGTGACCGATAGCGGATAGTACCGTGAGGGAATGGTGAAAAGTACCGCGGGAGCGGAGTGAAATAGTACCTGAAACCGTGTGCCTACAAGCCGTGGGAGCGTCGGACGGAGAGCTTGCTCTTCGTCTCGTGACTGCGTGCCTTTTGAAGAATGAGCCTGCGAGTTTGCGGTGTGTTGCGAGGTTAACCCGTGTGGGGAAGCCGTAGCGAAAGCGAGTCCGAATAGGGCGTTTCAGTAGCACGCTCAAGACCCGAAGCGGAGTGATCTAGCCATGGGCAGGTTGAAGCGGAGGTAAGACTTCGTGGAGGACCGAACCCACCAGGGTTGAAAACCTGGGGGATGACCTGTGGTTAGGGGTGAAAGGCCAATCAAACTCCGTGATAGCTGGTTCTCCCCGAAATGCATTTAGGTGCAGCGTCGTGTGTTTCTTGCCGGAGGTAGAGCACTGGATAGGCGATGGGCCCTACCGGGTTACTGACCTTAGCCAAACTCCGAATGCCGGTAAGTGAGAGCGCGGCAGTGAGACTGTGGGGGATAAGCTCCATGGTCGAGAGGGAAACAGCCCAGAGCATCGACTAAGGCCCCTAAGCGTACGCTAAGTGGGAAAGGATGTGGAGTCGCAGAGACAACCAGGAGGTTGGCTTAGAAGCAGCCACCCTTGAAAGAGTGCGTAATAGCTCACTGGTCTAGTGATTCCGCGCCGACAATGTAGCGGGGCTCAAGCGTACCGCCGAAGTCGTGTCATTCACACAATAGGGCCAACGCCTGTGTGGATGGGTAGGGGAGCGTCGTGTGCCGGGTGAAGCAGCCGCGGAAGCGAGTTGTGGACGGTTCACGAGTGAGAATGCAGGCATGAGTAGCGATACAAACGTGAGAAACGTTTGCGCCGATTGACTAAGGGTTCCTGGGTCAAGCTGATCTGCCCAGGGTAAGTCGGGACCTAAGGCGAGGCCGACAGGCGTAGTCGATGGATAACCGGTTGATATTCCGGTACCCGCTGTGAAGCGTCAAACATCGAGCATCGTGATGCTAAGGCCGTGAAGCCGTTCCGGACCCTTCGGGGAAAGGAAAGTGGTGGAGCCGCCGGACCAAGCGGTTAGTAGGTGAGTGATGGGGTGACGCAGGAAGGTAGTCCATCCCGGGCGGTGGTTGTCCCGGGGTAAGGGTGTAGGACGTCAGGTAGGTAAATCCGCCTGGCAATAGTCTGAGACCTGATGCCGAGCCGATTGTGGTGAAGTGGATGATCCTATGCTGTCGAGAAAAGCCTCTAGCGAGTTTCATGGCGGCCCGTACCCTAAACCGACTCAGGTGGTCAGGTAGAGAATACCGAGGCGTTCGGGTGAACTATGGTTAAGGAACTCGGCAAAATGCCCCCGTAACTTCGGGAGAAGGGGGGCCATCACTGGTGAGAGGACTTGCTCCTCGAGCTGGGGGTGGCCGCAGAGACCAGCGAGAAGCGACTGTTTACTAAAAACACAGGTCCGTGCGAAGCCGTAAGGCGATGTATACGGACTGACGCCTGCCCGGTGCTGGAACGTTAAGGGGACCGGTTAGTCATGATTCGTCATGGCGAAGCTGAGAACTTAAGCGCCAGTAAACGGCGGTGGTAACTATAACCATCCTAAGGTAGCGAAATTCCTTGTCGGGTAAGTTCCGACCTGCACGAATGGCGTAACGACTTCTCGACTGTCTCAACCATAGGCCCGGTGAAATTGCACTACGAGTAAAGATGCTCGTTTCGCGCAGCAGGACGGAAAGACCCCGGGACCTTTACTACAGTTTGATATTGGTGTTCGGTTCGGCTTGTGTAGGATAGCTGGGAGACTTTGAACTCTGGACGCCAGTTCAGGGGGAGTCGTCGTTGAAATACCAGTCTGGTCGTGCTGGATGTCTAACCTGGGTCCGTGATCCGGATCAGGGACAGTGTCTGATGGGTAGTTTAACTGGGGCGGTTGCCTCCTAAAGAGTAACGGAGGCGCCCAAAGGTTCCCTCAGCCTGGTTGGCAATCAGGTGTTGAGTGTAAGTGCACAAGGGAGCTTGACTGTGAGACCGACGGGTCGAGCAGGGACGAAAGTCGGGACTAGTGATCCGGCGGTGGCTTGTGGAAGCGCCGTCGCTCAACGGATAAAAGGTACCCCGGGGATAACAGGCTGATCTTCCCCAAGAGTCCATATCGACGGGATGGTTTGGCACCTCGATGTCGGCTCGTCGCATCCTGGGGCTGGAGTCGGTCCCAAGGGTTGGGCTGTTCGCCCATTAAAGCGGTACGCGAGCTGGGTTTAGAACGTCGTGAGACAGTTCGGTCCCTATCCGCTGTGCGCGTAGGAATATTGAGAAGGGCTGTCCCTAGTACGAGAGGACCGGGACGGACGAACCTCTGGTGTGCCAGTTGTCCTGCCAAGGGCATGGCTGGTTGGCTACGTTCGGGAGGGATAACCGCTGAAAGCATCTAAGCGGGAAGCCTGCTTCGAGATGAGTATTCCCACCTCCTTGAGAGGGTAAGGCTCCCAGTAGACGACTGGGTTGATAGGCCGGATATGGAAGCACGGTAACGTGTGGAGTTGACCGGTACTAATAGGCCGAGGGCTTGTCCTCAGTTGCTCGCGTCCACTGTGTTGGTTCTGAAACCACGAACGGCCCCATGCCATGGTCACGGTATGGTGCGGCATAGTTCGACAGTTTCATAGTGTTTCGGTGGTTATAGCGTAGGGGAAACGCCCGGTTACATTCCGAACCCGGAAGCTAAGCCTTACAGCGCCGATGGTACTGCAGGGGGGACCCTGTGGGAGAGTAGGACGCCGCCGAACAATCATTGAAAGGGTTGGACCCGGAACTTCTGTTCCGGGTCCAACCCTTTTTTGTTGCGCGTCACTTGAAGTTCACGTTGCGCAACCAGCATGCACAGCATGGGTACTGCTGCAATGCTCAGGGCCGCCGGTGTCGGACTCGGTGACGAGGTCGTCGTGCCGGCCTTCGGGAACGTCGAGGTCGCCGAGGCCGTGGCCATGGCCGGGGCTCTGCCGGTGTTCGCCGACATAGATCCCGCCACCTACTGCCTCGACGCCGCTGCCGTGGAAGCGGCGCTCACCTCGCGGACCGCGGCCGTTGTCGTCGTCCACCGCTTCGGCCGGCTCGCCGACCTCGCGCGGCTGCACGCCCTCGGGCAGCGGCACGGACTGCTGGTGCTCGAGCAAGGGGAGTCCGAGGCGCCGTACGACGAGATAGCCCAGCGCAGGGAGCGGGCGGCCTATCTCGATGCGAAGTTGAGGGGTGTGCGGACACCGGACGACGGTGACGGGCACACCTATCAGCAGTACGTCGTGCGGGTTCCGGGCAATGGGCGGCCCGATCGGGATGCCTTTGCGCGGGCGGTGCGGGCCAGGGGAGTTGAGTGTCGAGTGCCGGTGAAGACACCCGTGCACAGGCTGCCCGAATTCCGGCGGTGTGTTTCGCTGCCGGAGACCGAACGGGCTTCTGACGAGACTCTTGCGCTGCCCGTGGATGCGTCGCTGACCAAGCGGGACATGCATCGGATCGTGTCCGCCTGCAATGCCCTCGGAGGGCTTCTTCAGCCCGCCTTCTGACGCGGTTGGGAGCACGGGCCTGTTCGGGGTATGATCTATTCCGTTGCCGCGAGGGAGACCTCGCAAAGCAACAGGCCCCTATAGCTCAGTCGGTAGAGCGTCTCCATGGTAAGGAGAAGGTCAACGGTTCGATTCCGTTTGGGGGCTCAAGTAGAAAAGGCCCCACCCTCACGGGTGGGGCCTTCTGCGTTTCTCTAGTCCTTGTGGAGGCCCGGGACGCGCATCGCCAGGATCGCCATGTCGTCCGAAGGGGCGTCCGACGCGAAGCGTTCCACCGCGCGCATGATGCGGGCCGCCACCGCGCCGGCCGTGAGACCCGTGCAGGTCGTGAGGACATCGGCGAGGCCGTCGTCGCCGAGCATGCGGGCGCCCTCCCGGCGTTCGGTGACGCCGTCCGTGACGCACAGGAGGACATCGCCCGGGTCGAGGGTGACGGTCTGCTCGTAGAGCTCCAGGTCCTCGATGACGCCGAGGAGCGGCTGGGGCTCCGCGGCCGGTTCGACCGTGCCGTCCTGGCGTAGGCGCAGCGGGAGCGGGTGGCCGGCGCAGACCACCTTCAGTTCCGCGCTGCCGTCCTCCTGCGGGCGCATCTCGCCGTAGAGGAGGGTGAGGAAGCGGCTTCGGGCGCCTTCGTCGAGGATGGCGGAGTTCAAGCGCTCCAGGACCGCCGGGCCGCTGAGGCCCTCGCGGGCCAGGAGGCGCAGGGCGTGGCGGGCCAGGCCGGTGACCGCCGCCGCGTTCGGGCCCGTACCGCAGACGTCGCCGATGGCGAAGCCGTAGGCGCCGTCGCGGATGGGGAAGACGTCGTAGAAGTCGCCGCCGACCTCGTTGCCCTCGCCCGCGGCGCGGTAGATGACCTCGACCTCGACGCCGTCGATCGTGGGGAGTTCCGGGGGGAGGAGGCTGCGCTGGAGGGCCTGGCTGATCGCCGTGCGTTCCGAGTAGAGGCGGGCGTTGTCCAGGGCCAGCGCGGCCCGTCGGGAGAGGTCCTCGGCGAGTTCCAGGATCTCCTGGCGGAAGTGTTCGTCGGTCGGCTTGCCCAGGGTCAGCATGCCGATGACGCGGTTGCGGGCGACCAGGGGGAGAACGACGGTCTCGCCGCCGACGGCGGAGGCGGTGGCCAGGGTGGGGCCGATGCCGGGTGTGACGCGGGTCGTGCTGCCGCTGAGGCCGAGGCTGCGCATGGAACTGCGCAGTGCGGCCCGGTGTGCCATCTCGCTGGGGGCCGACCAGACGCGGGCTCCCGGGGTGGGGACCGGGTCGGGCGGTGCGATCTTCGACAGCAGGGACTTGATGCCGTCGATGAGTTCCTCGTCCTCATGCAGGACGTACGACAGGTACGGCTCCGAGGCCTGGTGGGCGATGGTGTAGACGGCGCACCAGGTGGCGAGGGTAGGGACCGTCATCTGGGCCATCAGGGCCAGGGTCTGGTCGCGGTCCAGGGTGCCCGCGAGCAGGTCGGAGGCCTCGACCAGGAAGTTCAGGGAGCCGCGGCGCAGGCGTTCCAGTTCGCCGAGGCGGGCCGATTCGACGGCGAGTGCGATGCGGTCGGCGGCGAACTGGAGGCGCAGGGCCTCCTCGTTGGAGTATCTGCCGGGAGCCTCGGCGGCGACGCCGAGGGAGCCGGTGAGGCGGCCCTCGACCTTCAGCGGGACCGTGACGACCGAGCGCATGCCCGTGCCGTTCAGCAGCGGCACCGCGCCGGGGACCGCCGTCAGATCGTCGTGGACGGCCGGCATGCGGGCCGAACCGTAGCGGCCGGGGCCCGCCTCGACGGGGACGCGTGCGAAGCGCTGGCGGGCCGAGGGCAGGCCCGTGGAGGCGCGGACCTCCAGCTCCGTCTCGTCGTCGGTGGCGAGCAGGAGGAACGCCGAGTCGCCGTCGAGCATGTCGCGGGCCCGCTCCACCGTGCGCTGGAGGAGGCCGTCGAGGTCGTCCGGGGCGGGGTAGCCGATGAACACCTCGAAGGGGTCGGTGTTCTGGCCCTCGGAGCCGGAGGAGGTGTCGGAGGCGGGGACGCGCAGGGGCGTCTGCAGAACTGCCCGTTCGTGGTCCCGTACGAGGAGGCACACGGTTGACGGTTCGCCGCCGGTGTCGCGGACACGCAGGTGGGAGGCGTAGACGGGGGTGACGCGGCCGGTGGCGGCGCGGATGCCGTAGCTGCCTTCCCAGCGGGAGAGGCGCAGGGCCTCCGCGATGCCGGTGCTGGTGCCGGGGGTGTGCGGCCAGGCGGCGAGGTCGGTCAGGGGCTTGCCGGTGACCTGCTCGGCCGGGTAGCCGAAGAGTTCCTCGGCGTCCTCGTTCCAGGCGTTGATGTGGCCGGTGCGGTCGATCTGGATGACGGCCACGCGTACCCGGCCGTCGGCGAGGGGGAGGAGGTGGGACGGGAGGGCCGGTCCCGCCGCGCGGGTGCCCACCACGCGTGCGGGCAGGTCCAGTTGGAACCAGACGGTCTTGTGGGTGGGGATGTACTCGACGCCCCAGCGGCCGGCGAGGGCCGCGCACAGCTGGAGGCCGCGGCCGCCCTCGCGGTCGGGGCTGCCCATGTTGACGGCCGTGGCCTGCAGGGGGATCTCGCGTTCGGGGTAGCGGTCGGCCACCTCGATGCGTACGCCCTCGTCGCTGCGCAGGCAGAGCACGTCGGCGGAGGTACCGGCGTGGACCACGGCGTTGGTCACCAGTTCGCTGGTGAGAACGACGGCGTCGTCGACGATGTCGGCGAAGCCCCAGCCCTGGAGGGTGTCGCGGACGAAGGAGCGGGCGCTCGCGACCGAGCGCCCCACGGGCTCGAAACTGGCGGCCGCGCGCGCGGTGATCACAGAACTCCTCGACCGGTTCTCGACGTGCTGGGCTGCGTGGCCGGCCGGCTCCCGCCGCTGTTGCGGCAGGGTGCCCGTCGGCCGGGGGTCCGGGGGCTGTCCCCCCGGGATCAGTCCGGTGGTCATGTGTGTGCGGCCGCCCCTCCGATGCCCGCTCGTCTTCGTGCCACCGCCCAGGCCGGACGGACCGGCGCGGCTGGACAGCCGGATGCAAGGTTACTTACCTTCGCGGTCCATGCGGATGCCGGTCTGCAGTGTTTCCGTCCGGAGGGTGTGCGGACGATGTGCGAAGCTGCCGAACTGTTATGGCCTGGTTCCGCCGGGGTGAAACACTGGGCAAGCTTCTTGTGAAGGGCCGGGCAGGCTGTGTGCCCGAAGCCGACCTTGGGCAGCAGCCCCCTGGAGACGGCCTGGTATGCAGGGCAGAGAATACGCAGTAGTAACTGGTACGCCGAGCGTGGTACCCGAGCACAGCAGTGACGGTCGACCCCTGCGGGAGGGACACAGTGGAGTCTGGCGCAGCGACGCGTGGCAAGAAAACGCGCGCGAAAGGCGGACAGTCCCCGATCAACCAGGGCAAGGTGCGTAGTGGCACGACCGAGGTGGACACGGCGGCCCTGAACCGGTTGATGGCGGCCTTGGTGTCGATGCGGGACGGGAACTTCCGCAAGCGGCTCACGGTGTCCGGGGACGGCGTGATGGCCGAGATCGCGGCGGTCTTCAACGAGGTGGCCGACCGCAATCTGCATCTGACGGGTGAGCTGTCGCGGGTGCGGCGGATGGTGGGCCGCGAGGGCAAGCTCACCGAGCGGCTGGAGACGGGTGCCTGTGAGGGCTCCTGGGCGACGGCGATCGACAACTCGAACGCCCTGGTGGACGACCTGGTGCGGCCGGTTTCCGAGGTCGGCCGGGTGCTGTCCGCGGTGGCGGAGGGTGATCTGTCGCCGCGGATGGAGCTGCGGACGCAGGTGCCGGACGGCAACAGTCAGCCGTTGCGGGGCGAGTTCCTGAAGGTCGGGCGGACCGTCAACAACCTGGTCGACCAGCTGTCGACGTTCACCGACGAGGTCACCCGGGTGGCCAGTGAGGTGGGCACCGAGGGCAAACTGGGCGGGCAGGCCCGGGTGCGAGGTATGTCGGGTTCGTGGCGCGATCTGACGGACTCCGTCAACACGATGGCGTACCGGCTGACGGCCCAGGTGAGGGACATCGCACTGGTGACGACAGCGGTCGCCAAGGGTGATCTGTCCCGCAAGGTCACGGTTCAGGTGGCCGGCGAGATGCTGGAGCTGAAGAACACCGTCAACACGATGGTGGACCAGCTCTCCGCGTTCTCCTCCGAGGTGACCCGGGTGGCCCGTGAGGTGGGCACCGAGGGTGCGCTGGGCGGTCAGGCGCAGGTGCCCGGGGTCGCGGGTGTGTGGAAGGAACTCACCGATTCGGTGAACACCATGGCCGGGAACCTCACGGCCCAGGTGCGCGGGATCGCGGAGGTGACGACCGCGGTCGCCAACGGTGATCTGTCGCGGAAGGTGACCGTGCCGGCGCGCGGTGAGGTCGCGCAGCTCGCCGAGACGATCAACCAGATGACCGAGACGCTGCGGATCTTCGCGGACGAGGTCACGCGGGTGGCCAACGAGGTCGGGGCCGAGGGGCGTCTCGGCGGTCAGGCGAACGTGCCGGGTGCGGCGGGGACGTGGAAGGACCTCACCGATTCGGTGAACACGGTCTTCCGGAACCTGACCACTCAGGTGAGGGACATCGCCGCGGTGACGACGGCGGTGGCCAATGGTGACCTGTCGCAGAAGGTCACGGTGGACGTGGCCGGCGAGATGCTGGAGCTGAAGAACACCGTCAACACGATGGTGGACCAGCTGTCTGCCTTCGGTGCCGAAGTGACGCGTGTGGCGCGGGAGATCGGTGTCGAGGGTGAGCTGGGCGGCCAGGCGCAGGTGCCGGGCGCGGCGGGGACGTGGAAGGACCTGACGGACTCCGTCAACACGGCGTTCCGCAACCTCACCGGTCAGGTGAGGAACATCGCCCAGGTGACGACGGCGGTGGCCAACGGCGACCTCTCGCAGAAGGTCACCGTCGACGTCTCCGGCGAGATGCTCAAGCTGAAGAACACCGTGAACACGATGGTGGACCAGCTGTCGAGCTTCGCCGACCAGGTGACGCGGATGGCCCGGGACGTGGGCACGGAGGGCCGCCTGGGCGGTCAGGCGCGCGTCGACGGTGTGTCGGGCACGTGGAAGGAGCTCACCGACTCCGTCAACTCGATGGCCGGGAACCTCACTTCCCAGGTGCGCAACATCGCGCAGGTGACGACGGCCGTGGCCCGGGGTGACCTGTCGCAGAAGATCGATGTGGACGCGCGCGGGGAGATCCTGGAGCTGAAGAACACCATCAACACGATGGTCGACCAGCTCTCGGCCTTCGCCGACCAGGTGACCCGGGTCGCGCGTGAGGTGGGTACGGACGGCCGGCTGGGCGGTCAGGCGCAGGTGCCGGGTGTGGCCGGTGTGTGGCGTGACCTGACGGATTCCGTGAACGGCATGGCGTCCAACCTGACCGGCCAGGTGCGCAACATCGCCCAGGTGGCCACGGCCGTGGCCCGGGGCGACCTGTCCCAGAAGATCACCGTGGACGCGCGCGGGGAGATCCTGGAGCTGAAGAACACCCTGAACACGATGGTGGACCAGCTGTCGTCCTTCGCCGAAGAGGTCACGCGTGTGGCCCGTGAGGTGGGTACGGAGGGCATCCTGGGCGGTCAGGCCGAGGTGCAGGGTGTCTCCGGCACCTGGAAGGACCTCACCCAGTCCGTGAACGGCATGGCGAACAACCTGACCATCCAGGTGCGCAACATCGCCGAGGTCACAACAGCGGTGGCCCGGGGAGATCTGTCGAAGAAGATCACCGTCGACGCCAAGGGCGAGATCCTCGAACTGGTCACGACGGTCAACACCATGGTCGACCAGCTGTCGTCCTTCGCCGAGCAGGTGACCCGGGTGGCCCGTGAGGTGGGCACCGAGGGCATTTTGGGCGGCCAGGCGCACGTGCCGGGTGTCACGGGCATCTGGAAGGACCTGAGCGACAACGTCAACCTGATGGCCAAGAACCTCACCACTCAGGTGCGGAACATCTCCCAGGTCTCGGCGGCGGTCGCCAACGGTGACCTGACGCGGCAGGTCACCATCGAGGCGCGCGGTGAGGTCGCGCAGCTCGCCGACACCATCAACACGATGGTGAAGACGCTGAGTTCGTTCGCCGAACAGGTCACCAAGGTGGCCCGTGAGGTGGGCACCGACGGCATCCTCGGCGGCCAGGCGCACGTACCGGGTGTGGCCGGTACGTGGAAGGACCTGACCGAGTCCGTGAACCAGATGGCGTCCAACCTGACCGGCCAGGTGCGCAACATCGCCATGGTGACCACGGCCATCGCCAAGGGTGACCTGACGAAGAAGATCGACATCGACGCGCGCGGCGAGATCCTCGAGCTGAAGACGACTATCAACACGATGGTCGACCAGCTGTCGTCCTTCGCGGAGGAGGTCACCCGGGTCGCCCGCGAGGTGGGCACCGAAGGGCAGCTCGGCGGCCAGGCACGCGTGCGTGACGTGGACGGCACCTGGCGGGACCTGACCGAGTCGGTGAACGAGATGGCCGGGAACCTGACCCGGCAGGTGCGTGCCATCGCGCGCGTGGCGACCGCGGTGACCCGCGGCGATCTGAACCTGAAGATCGACGTGGACGCGTCCGGAGAGATCCAGGAGCTTCAGGACTACATCAACAAGATGATCGCCAACCTGCGCGACACCACGATCGCCAACAAGGAGCAGGACTGGCTCAAGGGCAACCTGGCCCGGATCTCCGCGCTGATGCAGGGGCGCCGCGACCTGGAGGACGTGGCCTCGCTGATCATGAGCGAGCTCACCCCGGTGGTCTCCGCGCAGCACGGCGCGTTCTTCGTGGCGATGCCGCTGGTCGACGGCGAGGACGTGAACGCCGCGGACGACGACCAGTACGAGCTGCGCATGCTCGGCTCGTACGGCTACTCGATGGGCTCCATGCCGACGTCGTTCCAGCCGGGGGAGGCGCTGGTCGGGACGGCCGCCGAGGAGAAGCGCACGATCCTGGTGGAGAACGCGCCGAGCGGCTATCTGAGGATCTCCTCCGGGCTGGGTGAGGCGCCGCCCGCGCAGGTGATCGTGCTGCCGGTGCTGTTCGAGGGCAGTGTGCTCGGGGTGATCGAGCTGGCGTCGTTCACGCCGTTCACACAGATCCAGAAGGACTTCCTCAACCAGATCGCGGAGATGATCGCGACGAGCGTCAACACCATCTCCGTCAACACCAAGACCGAGCTGCTGCTGGCGCAGTCGCAGGAGCTGACCGAGCAACTGCGGGAGCGTTCGGCGGAGTTGGAGCAGCGGCAGAAGGCCCTCCAGGCGTCCAACGCCGAACTGGAGGAGAAGGCCGAGCTGCTGGCCCAGCAGAACCGCGACATCGAGGTGAAGAACACCGAGATCGAGGAGGCGCGCCAGGTCCTGGAGGAGCGCGCCGAGCAGCTCGCGGTGTCGATGCGCTACAAGAGCGAGTTCCTGGCGAACATGTCGCACGAGCTGCGTACGCCGCTCAACTCGCTGCTCATCCTGGCCAAGCTGCTCGCCGACAACGCCGAGGGGAACCTCTCCCCGAAGCAGGTCGAGTTCGCCGAGACGATCCACGGGGCCGGTTCCGACCTGCTCCAGCTCATCAACGACATCCTCGACCTGTCGAAGGTCGAGGCGGGCAAGATGGACGTCTCCCCGACACGGATCGCGCTCGTCCAGCTCGTGGACTACGTGGAGGCCACCTTCCGCCCGCTGACCGCGGAGAAGGGCCTGGACCTGTCCGTGCGGGTGTCGCCGGAGCTGCCCGCGACGCTGCACACCGACGAGCAGCGGCTGCTCCAGGTGCTGCGCAACCTGCTGTCGAACGCGGTGAAGTTCACCGACTCCGGGTCGGTGGAGCTGGTGATCAGGCCGGCGCGGGACGACGTGCCGCAGAAGATCCGGGAGCAGTTGCTGGAGACCGGGTCGCTGACCGACCCGGACGCCGAGCTGATCGCGTTCTCCGTGACCGACACCGGGATCGGCATCGCGTCCAGCAAGATGCGGGTGATCTTCGAGGCGTTCAAGCAGGCCGACGGCACGACCAGCCGCAAGTACGGCGGTACGGGTCTCGGGTTGTCCATCTCGCGGGAGATCGCTCAGCTGCTCGGCGGTGAGATTTACGCGCAGAGCGAGCCGGGCCGTGGCTCGACGTTCACGCTGTATCTGCCGCTGCACCCCAGCGAACTGCCGCCGCAGGGCTACCAGCAGCAGCTGCCCGCCCTGGAGGCCGGCGACCTGGTGGCGTCGAAGTCCGACCCGTCCGAGCTGTCGGATGTGGAGGCCGAGACGCCGGCCGAGGTGTCGTCGTACCGCGAGACGCAGAACGGGCCGGCCGCCCTGTTCCGGCGGCGCCGCAGGATGCCCGAGCTGCCGCCGCGCTCCGCGCAGCTGGAGCAGTGGACCCCGTCCGAGCAGGAGCCGGCGCCGAGGCCGAACCGCGGCATCCGGTTCGGCGGCCAGAAGGTCCTGATCGTCGACGACGACATCCGCAACGTCTTCGCCCTGACCAGCGTCCTGGAGCAGCACGGCCTGTCCGTGCTGTACGCCGAGAACGGCCGCGAGGGTATCGAGGTCCTGGAGCAGCACGACGACGTGGCGGTCGTGCTGATGGACATCATGATGCCCGAGATGGACGGGTACGCGACGACCACGGCGATCCGCAGGATGCCGCAGTTCGCCGGGCTGCCGATCATCGCGCTGACCGCGAAGGCGATGAAGGGCGACCGCGAGAAGGCGATCGAGTCGGGCGCTTCCGACTACGTGACCAAGCCGGTCGACCCCGATCACCTGCTGGCGGTGATGGATCAGTGGATGCGAGGGGAATGAGGGGAACGTTGGGCAGTTGCGCGACCATGACGGGAAGGTTCGGTGTTCACGCGCTGTCGCCGACCCGGTGTGCGCATAGTCGTGTAGAAGTACAAGATCTGGGGAACCTTCTGGTCTCCCGCTGCGTTTCCGCTACGTGCACAGTGACATCACGGTGACAGGGTGTGGTGACGGGCGGGGTGCGGCTACGATGACCGGCACAAGGACGGGCGGCGCAAGGGAGTCGTCCCCTGGGGCGGCACCCACCGGTGCTGCCGCAGGTCCTGCGGACAGGGGAGGCCCCACGCCGGGGCGAGGAGGGCGGGCCATGGTGCAGAAGGCCAAGATCCTCCTGGTCGATGACCGGCCGGAGAATCTGCTGGCGCTGGAGGCGATCCTCTCTGCGCTCGATCAGACGCTGGTGCGGGCATCGTCCGGGGAGGAAGCGCTCAAAGCGCTGCTCACGGACGACTTCGCGGTCATCCTGCTGGACGTCCAGATGCCGGGCATGGACGGCTTCGAGACGGCCGCGCACATCAAGCGCCGCGAGCGGACCCGGGATATCCCGATCATCTTCCTCACGGCGATCAACCACGGCCCGCACCACACCTTCCGGGGCTACGCGGCGGGCGCGGTGGACTACATCTCCAAGCCGTTCGACCCGTGGGTGCTGCGCGCGAAGGTCTCCGTCTTCGTCGAGCTGTACATGAAGAACTGCCAGCTGCGGGAGCAGGCGTCGCTGCTGCGGCTCCAGTTGGAGGGCAACGGCAAGGACACGGGCGGCGAGGCCAAGGAGTCGGCCGGGCTGCTCGCGGAGCTCTCCGCACGGCTCGCGGCCGTCGAGGAGCAGGCCGAAGCGCTGACCAAACAGCTCAACGACGAGTCGACGGACGCCGCCGCGGTGGCCACGGCGGCTCATCTGGAGCGCAAGCTCACGGGGTTGCGGCGGGCGCTGGACGCGCTGGAGCCGGGCACCGGGAGCCCCTCCTCGGTGTCTTCGCAGAACTGACGTGTGCGCAGGCGGGATTGTCCGCCCGTGACCGCGCGTCAGTTTTGTGCCTCTCCCGGAGCGACACGAACGGGTGAAGCGGTAGACACGCGTGTCCCCTGTCGTCTCCCCCGGTAACCTCACACCCATGGCCTCACGTCCCTCCGCAGCCAAGAAGCCGCCGCCCGCGAAGAAGGCGGCCGGGAAGGCTCCGGCGAAGAAGGCCGCCGCCAAGAAGGCTCCCGCGAAGAAGGCGCCCGCCAGGAAGGCCGCGGCCAAGAAGGTCGCGCCCAGACCGGCCCCCAGCCCCACCGGCGGCATCTACCGGCTCGTGCGCGCCGTGTGGCTCGGTGTGGCGCACGCCGTCGGCGCCGTGTTCCGCGGCATAGGGCAGGGCGCCAAGAACCTCGACCCGGCCCACCGCAAGGACGGTGTCGCCCTGCTGCTGCTCGGCATCGCTCTGATCGTCGCCGCGGGCACCTGGGCCGATCTCAAGGGCCCCGTCGGCGACCTCGTCGAGATCCTGGTGACCGGCGCCTTCGGCCGGCTCGACCTGCTCGTACCGATACTCCTCGCCGTCATCGCCGTGCGGTTCATCCGCCACCCGGAGCAGCCCGAGGCCAACGGACGCATCGTCATCGGCCTGTCCGCGCTCGTCATCGGCGTGCTCGGCCAGGTGCACGTCGCGTGCGGCTCACCCGCGCGCGGGGACGGCATGCAGGCCATAAGGGACGCCGGCGGTCTCATCGGCTGGGCCATGGCGACCCCGCTGTCGTACGCCATGGGTGACGTGCTCGCCGTGCCGCTTTTGGTGCTGCTGACGGTTTTCGGGCTGCTGGTCGTCACGGCCACCCCGGTCAACGCCATCCCGCAGCGGCTGCGGCTGCTCGGGGTGCGTCTCGGGATCGTCCGCGACCCGGCCGAGGACGAGTTCGGGTTCGCCGAGGACGACGAGCGCTACGAGGAGCAGTGGCGCGAGGCCCTGCCCGCGCGCCCGCGCGGCAGGCGCGCGCCGGCGCCCGCGGCGTACGACCCGGACGGTGCCGAGCAGGAGGCCCTCACGCGGCGCCGGGGCCGTCCCCGCCGCTCGGCGGTGCCGCAGCCCGACATGGACCGGCCCAGGGACGCCGTGGACGTCGCCGCTGCGGCCGCCGCCGCGCTCGACGGTGCCGTGCTGCACGGCATGCCGCCCTCGCCGATCGTCGCCGACCTCACCCAGGGCGTGCGGGTGGGGGACCAGGAGGCGACCACGCCGACGCCCGTCCCGGCCGCGCGCCCCCAGCAGGAGAAGCTCAAGCAGGAAAAGCCCGAGCAGGACAAGCCCGAGCCGCAGAAGCCGAAGGCGGGCGTCCGCGACCTCACCAAGTCCCCGCCCTCCAAGCCCCGCGACCTGCCCCCGCGCGCGGAGCAGCTCCAGCTCTCCGGCGACATCACGTACTCCCTGCCGTCCCTCGACCTGCTGGAGCGCGGCGGCCCGGGCAAGGCCCGCAGCGCCGCCAACGACCTCATCGTCGAGTCACTGACCACTGTCTTCACCGAGTTCAAGGTGGACGCCAGTGTCACCGGCTTCACCCGAGGGCCGACGGTCACGCGCTACGAGGTCGAGCTCGGCCCCGCCGTGAAGGTCGAGCGGATCACCGCGCTGACCAAGAACATCGCCTACGCCGTCGCCTCCCCGGACGTACGGATCATCAGCCCGATCCCCGGCAAGTCGGCGGTCGGCATCGAGATCCCCAACACCGACCGGGAGATGGTCAACCTCGGCGACGTCCTGCGTCTGGCGGAGTCCGCCGAGGACGACGACCCGATGCTGGTCGCGTTCGGCAAGGACGTCGAGGGCGGCTACGTCATGCACTCGCTGGCGAAGATGCCGCACATGCTGGTCGCGGGGGCCACCGGCTCCGGCAAGTCGTCCTGCATCAACTGCCTGATCACCTCGGTCATGATGCGGGCGACCCCCGAGGACGTGCGGATGATCCTGGTCGACCCCAAGCGGGTCGAGCTGACCGCCTACGAGGGCATCCCGCACCTGATCACGCCGATCATCACCAACCCCAAGCGGGCCGCCGAGGCCCTCCAGTGGGTCGTACGCGAGATGGACCTGCGCTACGACGACCTGGCGGCCTACGGCTACCGGCACATCGACGACTTCAACCGGGCCGTGCGCGAGGGCAAGGCCAAGCCGCCCGAGGGCAGCGAGCGCGAGCTCCACCCGTACCCCTACCTGCTGGTCATCGTCGACGAGCTCGCCGACCTGATGATGGTCGCGCCGCGGGACGTCGAGGACGCGATCGTGCGCATCACGCAGCTCGCGCGCGCGGCCGGCATCCACCTGGTGCTCGCCACGCAGCGGCCGTCGGTGGACGTCGTCACCGGTCTCATCAAGGCGAACGTGCCGTCGCGGCTGGCGTTCGCCACGTCCTCGCTGGCCGACTCGCGGGTCATCCTCGACCAGCCCGGCGCCGAGAAGCTCATCGGCAAGGGCGACGGGCTGTTCCTGCCGATGGGGGCCAACAAGCCCACCCGTATGCAGGGCGCCTTCGTCACCGAGGAGGAGATCGCGGGCGTCGTCCAGCACTGCAAGGACCAGATGACCCCCGTCTTCCGGGACGACGTCGTCGTGGGCACGAAGCAGAAGAAGGAGATCGACGAGGACATCGGCGACGACCTCGACCTGCTGTGCCAGGCGGCCGAACTGGTCGTCTCCACGCAGTTCGGGTCGACGTCCATGCTCCAGCGCAAGCTGCGCGTCGGCTTCGCCAAGGCCGGCCGGCTGATGGACCTGATGGAGTCCCGGAACATCGTCGGACCGAGCGAGGGTTCGAAGGCACGTGACGTTCTTGTGAAGCCTGATGAGCTGGATGGCGTGCTCGCCCTGATCCGGGGGGAGTCTGAAGAGTAGGGAAACGGGACACGGTGATCGCCTCGCGGGGCGTTACGGCAATCGGGTGTCCGGATCGTGACTCACCCGTAAGGGATCATCGAGCAACCGTTTCCCTTCGGCGTACGTCAAGTTGAGGGAAGCGACAAGCAGCGAACCCACCATCGGAATGTCGGGCCATTCCGATGGCGTACAAAGTGACACCGCCCGGTTGCCCCACCCTTTTGGTACCCCCCTAGACTGAACTTCCAGCACAGGCGGCTACACGCTCGAAAGGCGCCCCCGTGTCCATCGGCAACTCCCCTGAAGACGAGCGTCCGTTCGAAAACGAGCACGTCGAAGCAGACCGTGAGGAAGCCCGCCCCTCCATCGGCCATGCCCTGCAGCAGGCTCGTATCGCCGCCGGGCTGACCGTCGACGACGTCAGTAGCGCCACCCGGGTCCGCATGAACATCGTGCACGCGATCGAGGCGGACGACTTCTCCCCCTGCGGTGGGGACGTCTACGCCCGTGGGCACATCAGGACCCTGGCCAAGGCCGTCAACCTCGATCCCGCGCCGCTGCTCGCCCAGTACGGCGACGAGCACGGCGGGCGTCCGGCACCGACCCCGGCAGCCCCTCTCTTCGAGGCGGAACGTATCCGTCCGGAGCGGCGGGGGCCCAACTGGACCGCGGCCATGGTCGCCGCGATCGTCGCCGTGATCGGCTTCGTCGGGTTCACCATGTTCCAGGGCGGGGACGACGGTGCCAACGAGGCGAACGTGGCCGAGGGCTCCACGCCCGGCGACTCCGCCTCCCCGACCACCAAGACCAAGAAGCCCGCAGACCCCAAGCCCGAGCCGTCCGACAGCGCCATCGCGGCCGCGCCGCAGGACAAGGTGACCGTCCGGGTGGCCGCCGTCGACGACCGCAGCTGGATCGCCGCCAAGGACCACAACGGCCGGATGATCTTCGATGGTGTCCTCAAGCGGGGCGACTCGAAGACTTTCCAGGACAGCTCGAAGGTCCACCTCGTTCTCGGCGACGCCGGCGCGATCGACCTCTTCGTCAACGGCAAGAAGATCGAGGAGAACTTCCAGCCGGGCTCCGTCGAGCGCCTGACCTACACGAAGGGCGACCCCGAGGCCGGGTGATCAGACCGAAAGGTCCAGTTGATACGGGGTTGGCCGGGAAACGGCCAACCCCGTCGACGTGGGGTGTCAGCGGGACGAAGTAGTCTTGAGCCCATGCCTGAACGCCGTACCGTCGCACTCGTCACCCTTGGCTGCGCCCGTAACGAGGTGGACTCGGAGGAGCTCGCAGGCCGTTTGGAGGCGGACGGCTGGCAGCTCGTGGAGGACGCCGAGAACGCGGACGTCGCTGTCGTGAACACCTGCGGCTTCGTCGAAGCCGCGAAGAAGGACTCCGTCGACGCCCTCCTCGAAGCCAACGACCTCAAGGGGCACGGCAGAACCCAGGCCGTCGTGGCGGTGGGCTGCATGGCCGAGCGGTACGGCAAGGAACTCGCCGAAGCCCTCCCCGAGGCCGACGGCGTGCTCGGCTTCGACGACTACTCGGACATCTCGGACCGCCTGCAGACCATCCTCAACGGTGGCATCCACGCCGCGCACACCCCGCGCGACCGGCGCAAGCTGCTGCCGATCAGCCCGGCGCAGCGCCAGGAGTCGGCGGCCGAGGTGGCACTGCCCGGGCACGGCCCGGCCGAGCCCGCCGTCGCACCGGCGGATCTTCCCGAGGGCCTCGCCCCGGCCTCCGGCCCGCGCGCACCCCTGCGCCGTCGTCTGGACGGCTCCCCGGTCGCCTCCGTCAAGCTCGCCTCCGGCTGCGACCGGCGCTGCTCCTTCTGCGCCATCCCCTCCTTCCGCGGCTCCTTCATCTCCCGCCGCCCCAGCGACGTGCTGAACGAGACGCGCTGGCTGGCCGAGCAGGGCGTGAAGGAGATCATGCTGGTCTCCGAGAACAACACCTCCTACGGCAAGGACCTGGGCGACATCCGTCTGCTGGAGTCGCTGCTGCCCGAGCTCGCCGAAGTCGACGGCATCGAGCGCGTCCGCGTCAGCTACCTGCAGCCCGCCGAGATGCGGCCCGGCCTCATCGACGTGCTGACCTCGACCCCGAAGGTCGCGCCCTACTTCGACCTGTCCTTCCAGCACTCCGCGCCCGGCGTGCTGCGCGCGATGCGCCGCTTCGGTGACACCGACCGGTTCCTGGAACTGCTCGACACCATCCGCAGCAAGGCGCCCGAGGCCGGCGTGCGCTCCAACTTCATCGTGGGCTTCCCCGGCGAGAGCGAGGCCGACCTCGCCGAGCTGGAGCGGTTCCTGAACGGCGCGCGGCTGGACGCCATCGGCGTCTTCGGCTACTCCGACGAGGAGGGCACCGAGGCGGCGACCTACGCCGACAAGCTCGACGAGGACGTCGTCGCCGAGCGGCTGGCCCACATCTCCCGACTGGCCGAGGAACTCGTCTCGCAGCGGGCCGAGGACCGCGTCGGCCAGACGGTGCGGGTCCTCGTCGAGTCCGTGGACGACGAGGAGGGTGTGTACGGCCGCGCGGAGCACCAGGCGCCCGAGACGGACGGCCAGGTGCTCCTCACGAGCGGCGCGGGTCTGCGGGGCGGCCGTATGGTCGAGGCGAAGGTGGTCGGTACGGAGGGTGTCGACCTGGTGGCCGAGCCGCTGCAGGGCTCGCTCACGTCGCCTGCGTGGAGTGAGGAGGCGGGCAGATGACCGGTGTCCCGGCATCCGCGGCGGGAGGCTCCTCCGGCGCGAGAAGGGCAGCGGCCGGAGCGGGCGCTCCGGCCCCCGCGGCCCCCGTGGCCCCGGGGGCGGCGGCCGGACATCCGGCCGTGCGGTCTGCCGATGGCGGGGCGCCCGGTGCGGGACCCGGTGCCTCGTCCGGGGTGGATCACGGCGGGGCTGCCGCGGCGGTACCCGGTGCCGGTGAGACCGTCCACGGTGAGGGCGACGACGTCGACGCCCAGAGCGAAGGGAAGACCCCGCGGGGCGGGAAGATCGCTGCCGCGGCCGTCAACCAGGCCAGTGTCTGGAACATCGCCAACCTCCTGACCATGCTCCGGCTGGTCCTCGTGCCGGCCTTCGTCGCGCTGATGCTCGCCGACGGCGGCCACGACCCGGTGTGGCGGGCTCTCGCCTGGGCCGCCTTCGCCGTCGCCATGATCACCGACCTGTTCGACGGTCACCTGGCGCGCACGTACAACCTGGTCACGGACTTCGGGAAGATCGCCGACCCCATCGCCGACAAGGCGATCATGGGGGCGGCGCTGATCTGTCTGTCCGCGCTCGGCGATCTGCCCTGGTGGGTGACCGGCGTCATCCTCGGCAGGGAACTCGGGATCACCCTGCTGCGTTTCCTGGTGATCCGCTACGGCGTCATCCCCGCCAGCCGCGGAGGCAAGCTGAAGACCCTCACCCAGGGCGTGGCCGTCGGCATGTACGTGCTGGCGCTGACGGGATGGCTGGCCACCCTGAGGTGGTGGGTGATGGCCGCGGCGGTCGTGCTGACCGTGGTGACCGGGCTCGACTATGTGAAACAGGCCATTGTGCTGCGCAGGCAGGGAATCGCCGAGCGCAAGGCCGCGTTGGAGGAGAAGGAAGCGTGAGTTCCACGGCCACCGACGTGGTGCGACTACTCACGGTGAAGGGCAGGACGCTCGCCGTCGCGGAGTCGCTGACCGGTGGCCTCGTTGCGGCGGACATCACATCCGTCCCCGGGGCGTCCCAGGTCTTCCGAGGCTCCGTGACCGCCTACGCCACCGACCTGAAGCACGAGCTGCTCGGTGTCGACGCCACCCTGCTGGCGGCGCGCGGGGCGGTGGATCCGCAGGTCGCGGCCCAGATGGCGGCAGGCGTACGCAAGGCGCTCGGCACCGACTGGGGCATCGCGACCACCGGTGTCGCGGGTCCCGAACCGCAGGACGGACAGGCCGTCGGAACGGTTTTCGTCGCGGTGGACGGACCCGCCGGAGCAAATTCCGGTTCTGCCGGCGGCGGAAAAGTGGAGGCTCTGCGGTTGAACGGCGACCGCGAGGAAATTCGTAGAGAGAGTGTACGGAGCGTACTCGCATTGCTCCTGAAGGAGCTTGCGGGCGAACAGACTGGGAATGAGCGGGCACAGGATACGGAACGGAACGGGGGGTTTTGATGTTTGCAGCCCTGAGTGAACACGACATCGCTCCCCGCACGGCCGCGGCGCAAGGCGGTACGGTGGGGCGTAATGGATGCGGCTACGCGGTCCGAGGAGGGAGCCACCGATGATTCTGCTCCGTCGCCTGCTGGGTGACGTGCTGCGTCGGCAGCGCCAGCGCCAGGGCCGTACTCTGCGCGAAGTCTCCTCGTCCGCCCGAGTCTCACTCGGCTATCTCTCCGAGGTGGAGCGGGGGCAGAAGGAGGCTTCCTCCGAGCTGCTCTCCGCCATCTGCGACGCGCTGGACGTACGGATGTCCGAGCTCATGCGGGAAGTGAGCGACGAGCTCGCCCTCGCCGAGCTGGCCCAGTCTGCTGCGGCCACCCCCAGCGAGCCTGTACACACGCCGGTTCGCTCGATGCTGGGCTCCGTGTCGGTGGCCGGTGTGCCACCGGAACGGGTGACCATCAAGGCGCCTGCCGAAGCAGTGGACGTCGTCGCCGCGTGAGGCTCTGCGCTCACACGGCATGATCGAGGCCCCGGCCGGGCCTTTCCGGAAGATCCGGAGGGGTGCCGCCCGGGGTTTTCGCTTGCCTGGGGGCAGGCTGACGCCGTCGTGCCGTCTCATGCGCGCCGTGTCTGATTCATGTGCGTTTGCCGGTGTGGCGTGTGGCGGTCATCGTTGAGGGGATGGCGGGGGCAGTCCTCGGAGGTGCGGATGTACGTCGTGAAGAGCCCGTTGTCGGACGCGAACCTGAAGACCGTGTCCGAGGCGCTGCAAGGTGCCCTTGTCGATCTGGTGGACCTCGCCCTCGTGGCGAAGCAGATCCACTGGAACGTCGTGGGGCCGCGCTTCCGTTCCGTGCATCTCCAGCTCGACGAGGTCGTCGACACCGCGCGGAAGTACTCCGACACCGTGGCCGAGCGCGCCGCGGCCCTCGGGATCTCTCCTGACGGGCGTGCCGCGACGGTGGCCGTCGGCAGCGGGATCGGGGTGACCCCCGAAGGGTGGGTCGACGACACGACCGCCGTGGGAGCGCTCGTCGAAGCGCTGGCCGCGGTGATCGCGCGCATGCGGCAGCGGGTCGAGACGACCGGTGAGCCGGATCCGGTGAGTCAGGACATCTTCATCGGGATCACGGCGGACCTGGAGAAGCATCACTGGATGTTCCAGGCCGAGAACGGGTGACGTGACGGGAGAGGGCGCGGGAGCGGGTGACGGGCCGGGCGCGAGTTTCGCGATCGCTCGGCGCGAGGGTCTGCGTGGCGTGGGCCGGGTGCGCGTGCACGGCCTGAGCGGTGTGCGCGATGCGCCCGTGTGCCTGTGGTGCGCCCTGTCCGCCGGCCCGGGTGGCTGCATAGCGTCGGGCTGGAGGTGGCGGCCATGGCGGGGATAGCGCACTGGGGGAGTCGGCGCTGGGGGGCCCGCGGGGCCGCGCTCGGGATGGGGGCGCTGTGGTGGTGGGCCGTGCTGCGGCTCGTGGCCGTGCCTGAGGCGGGGGTGCTGGAGGCGGCGGTCGCGGCCGGGGGATGGGGGCTGAGCGTGCTGCCCGTGCACTGCGTGCCCAAGCGGCGGGCGCGGGGCGTTGTGGGGGCCGGGCGGTGGCGGAGGGTTTTGCGGGCCGGGGGCGGGGGTGGCGGTGCGGCGGGGGTGAAGTCGGGGGGAGTGTAGGGGGCGTTTTGGCTGCGGCGGTTGCTGTGTGAGGGGTGGTGGCCCGGGGCGTGCCCTTGTTGGGGCGGTGGCTCGTGGGCTGGGCGGGAGCGGTGTGGTGGGCGCGGAAGCTCTGCCGCAGCCGGTTCGCGAGCTGCTGCTCGGGACCGTGCTCGTCGGGGCAGAGCAGGGGTGCCCAGGTGGTGTCGGCAGTCGGGGGCTTGGCCGGGTGGGTGGTGCGGGGACCGGTCGGTGTCCTGAGGGGGAGCCGTGGCGGTCGTTTCGGCGGCCGACGGGCCTGCCAGGGGGTGGGTGCGGCGATGAGCCGGTGTCCTGGGCCGGGCGTGGCGGTCGGTGGGGCCGGGGTGCGAGCCTTGATGGGCGCACGGGTTGTGTCACCACGGCATCGCCACACCCCCGTTCGGGCGGAGGATCTGACCCGTTGTGAAGGCCGAGGCGTCGGAGGCCAGGTGGAGGATCGCGTGGGCGATGTCCTCGGGCTCGCCCACGCGGCCCAGGGGTGACATCCGGGCCATGACGGACTCCGTGTGCGCCTGCGACTCGCTGTCCTCGCGGTCGGTCATCGGCGTACGGATCCAGCCCGGGGCGACCGCGTTGACGCGGATTCCGTGCCGGCCGACCTCCGTCGCGAGGGTCTTGGTCAGCTGGACCACCGCCGCCTTGGCCGCGCCGTAGCAGAGCAGACCGGGGCCGCCTGTGTCGACGGCGCCCGAGGCCATGGTGACGATGCTGCCCCGGGTACCGCGGTCGATCATCAGGCGGGCGGCCTCCTGGCAGGCGTACAGCACTCCCTTGAAGTTGACGTTCAGTACTCGGTCGAGGTCCTCGTCCCGGGTCTCCAGCACGGGGCTGCGATGCATGATCCCGGCGACCGCGGCGAGGGCGTCCAGGCGTTCGCAGGAGGTGAGGGCCTGCCTCAGCAGGGTGCGGTCGGTGACGTCGAGGGTGTGGGTGCGGGCTGTGCCGCCGTTGCCCTTGATCAGGGCCGCCGTCTCGTGCAGGCCCTCGGCGTCATGGTCGGCGCAATGCACGGTCGCGCCCGCCTCGGCGAGCAGAAGCGCCGAGGCGCGGCCGATGCCACTCGCGGCGCCGGTGACGAACGCGGTGCGGCCGGTGAGGTCGTACGCCGTGACGGGCATACAGGGACCGTACGAGCGTTTCTGACGGGTCGTCAATTGGTGCGGCTGTGCCGGGTCGGGGCGGGGGCAGGGCCTGGCTGACAGGTGGGGCACCAGTAGGTGGGGCGTTCGCGGGAGCCGTCGCCCTGGTCGGCGACGCGGATCGAGGTGCGGCAGCGCAGGCAGGGGCGGGGGGCGCGGCCGTAGACGAAGAGGTCCTGGCCGTGATGGCCCGTGGTGCTGCGGATGGGGCGGTCGCGGTTGGCCTCGAGCAGCTTTTTGGCGAGCGCGGGCAGCTTCGCCGCGCGGTCGGCGGGCAGGTCGCCGGCCGGCAGCCAGGGGGTGACGCCCAGGAGGAAGCAGAGCTCGCTCTTGTAGACATTGCCGATGCCGGCGAGGTTGCGCTGGTCGAGCAGGGCCTCGCCGAGTTCGCGGGCGGGGTCCTGGAGGACGTTGGCGAGAGCCCGGTCGGGGTCCCAGTCGGGGCCGAGGAGGTCGGGGCCGAGGTGGCCGACCGCGCGCTGCTCGTCGGTGGTGCGCAGGAGTTCCAGGACGGGGAGGCGGTAGCCGACGGCCGTGCGGTCGGTGGTGCCGAGGATCGCGCGGATCTGGTGGCCGGGGCCGCCGCTCCAGCGCTGGCCGTTTCCGTACACCTTCCAGGAGCCGTCCATCCGCAGGTGGGAGTGGAGGGTCAGGCCGCCCTCGACACGAGTGAGGAGGTGCTTGCCGCGCGCGGTGACGTCCAGGACTGCGCGGCCCGTGAGGTCGGCCGTGGCGAAGCGGGGCACCCTGAGGTCGCTGCGGGTCAGCACCTTGCCCGCGAGGGCGTCGTGCAACCGCCTCGCGGCCTGCCAGACCGTGTCACCTTCGGGCATGGGTCAAGGGTGGCACGGTGGGCGCGTGCTCGGCCGGAGCGGCTGTGGGCGGGAGGCCGTCTCAGGCGCGCAGACGGAGGCCTCGGGGCGTCGCGATGAAGCCCGCTCCTTCCAGGAGGGCGCCGATGGGGGAGGTCAGGGCCTGGGCGCCGTTGACGCGCTCCACCGTGACCGTGCCGAGCGAGCCCGCGCGCGCCGCCGCGGCGAGGGCCTCCGCGGCGGTGCCCAGGCGGGGGTCGTCGGAGGGGGCGCCCTCCGGGTCGGCGGCCCAGGCCAGCAGGGTCTTGCCGCCGCGCTCCATGTAGAGCGTCAGTTCACCGTCGACGAGCACCACCAGGGAACCCGCTTTGCGGCCCGGCTTGTGTCCGGCGCCCGTCGGGGGCTCGGGCCAGGCCAGGGCGGCGCCGTACGCGTTGGCCGGGTCGGCGGCGGCGAGGACGACGGCCCGGGAAACGCCGTCAGGGCGGGTACGGCGGCCCGGAGACCCTTGGTCGTACGCCGCGCGCCCGTCGTTCTGCCAGGACGGGGCGGCCTGCGGGGCGTAGTCGCGGGGCGAGACCCACTCGCCCGGGGACGGTCGGGGGGCGTCGTAGGAGGCGCCCAGGTCGGGGAAGCCGTCGAGGCCGGGGCCGGGGCCGGGGGCGTCGGTGTGGTCGTGGGAAGGGGCGGAGTCGTCCGGTCCGGCGAAGTCATGAGCGGGGAACGGGTCGGGTTCAGAGCCGGGAGGCGGGCCGGGCAGGTCCTGGCCGCGGTCGCGGGCGCTGGACACCGCGCGCAGACGGTCCACCGCACCGTCCATCGCGAACTGCGCGGCGCCGAGGCCCTCCACCACGTAGCCCCGACGGGCCTGGCCGCTCTCCTCGAAGACGGACAGGACGCGGTAGGTCGCCGAGAAGCCGCCCTCGACGCCCTCCGCCGCGACGGCGCCCCTGGTGACCACGCCGTGCCGGTCGAGGAGGGTGCGGGCGAGGGCGTGGGCGCGCACGGTGGGGTCGGCTTCGTGGGCCGGGAGCAGGGACCAGCGGCCCGCGACCGTCGGCGGGCCGGAGCGGGACGCGGTGCGGGCCGCGGCCGTCAGGGAGCCGTAGCGGCCGCGCGGGACCGTGCGCTTGGCCCGGTGGGCCGTGGCGCCCGCGGTGCGGCCCGAGCCGAGCAGGGAGCGCATGGGGGCGAGCGTGTCGTTCGTCAGGCGGCCGGACCAGGCCAGGTCCCACAGGGCGTCGGCCAGTTGCGGGTCGGTGGCCTCGGGGTGGGTGGTGGCGCGGACCTGGTCGGCGATCTGGCGGAAGAACAGGCCGTAGCCGGCGGAGAGGGTGTCCAGGACGGACTGGTGCAGGGCGGTCAGCTCCAACGGGTGCGGGGGCGGCAGGAGCAGGGGAGCCGCGTCCGCCAGGTAGAGGGAGACCCAGCCGTCCTTGCCGGGGAGAGAGCCCGCCCCGGCCCAGATCACCTCACCGGCGGCGGTGAGCTCGTCCAGCATCGCCGGGGTGTAGTTCGCGACCCGGGAGGGCAGGGCCAGTTTCTCCAGGGCGGAGGCCGGTACGGACGCGCCCTGGACCTGCTCGATGGCGCGGACCAGCCCGTCGACGCCGCGCAGGGAGTGCCCCTTGCCGATGTGCTGCCACTGGGGGAGGAACTGGGCGAGCGCGGCCGGAGGCACCGGCTCCAGTTCGTGCCGCAGGGCTGCCAGGGAGCGGCGGCGCAGCCGGCGCAGCACGGCAGCGTCGCACCACTCCTGGCCGATCCCGGCCGGGTGGAACTCGCCCTGGACGACCCGGCCCGCCGCCGCGAGCCGCTGGAGGGCGCCTTCGGTGACGGCGACGCCCAGGCCGAAACGGGCCGCCGCCGTGGCCGAGGTGAAGGGTCCGTGGGTGCGGGCGTGGCGCGCCAGGAGGTCGCCGAGCGGATCCTTGACGGGCTCCGTGAAGGCCTCCGGGACGCCGACCGGCAGGGCTGTGCCCAGCGCGTCGCGCAGGCGGCCCGCGTCCTCGATCGCCGCCCAGTGGTCCCTGCCCCCGATCCGGACCCGGATGGCGCGGCGGGTACCGGCCAGTTCCTGTGCCCACTGCGGTTCGGCGCCCCGCTCGGCCAGTTCCGCCTCCGTGAGCGGGCCCAGGAGGCGAAGGAGGTCCGCGACGCTCTCGGCGTCCTTGGCGCGGCGGTCCTCGGTGAGCCACTGGAGCTCCCGCTCCAGCTCGGTCAGCACCTCCGCGTCGAGCAGCTCGCGCAGCTCCGCCTGACCCAGCAGCTCGGCCAGCAGCCGGGAGTCCAGCGACAGGGCGGCGGCGCGGCGCTCGGCGAGCGGAGAGTCGCCCTCGTACAGGAACTGGGCGACGTAGCCGAAGAGGAGGGAGCGGGCGAAGGGGGAGGGCTCGGGAGTGGTGACCTCGACCAGGCGGACCTTGCGGGACTCCAGGTCGCCCATCAGCTCGACGAGCCCGGGGACGTCGAAGACGTCCTGGAGACACTCGCGGACCGCCTCCAGGACGATCGGGAACGAGCCGAACTCGCTGGCCACCTGCAGCAGCTGCGAGGCGCGCTGGCGCTGCTGCCACAGCGGGGTGCGCTTGCCCGGGTTGCGGCGCGGCAGCAGCAGCGCGCGTGCGGCGCACTCACGGAAACGCGAGGCGAACAGGGCGGAACTGCCCACCTGATCGGTGACGACCTGGTCGACCTCGCCCTTGTCGAAGACGACGTCCGCCGCGCCCACCGGGGCCTGGTCGGCGTCGTACTCCCGGCCCATCTTCACCGGCTCCTGGTCCAGCAGGTCCAGGCCCATCAGGTCGGCGTCCGGCAGGCGCAGCACGATGCCGTCGTCGGCGTGCATGACCTGCGCGTCCATGCCGTACCGCTCGGACAGCTTCGCGCCGAGCGCGAGCGCCCACGGGGCGTGCACCTGGGCGCCGAAGGGGGAGTGCACGACCACGCGCCAGTCACCGAGCTCGTCGCGGAAGCGCTCCACGACGATCGTCCGGTCGTCCGGGATGTGGCCGCAGGCCTCGCGCTGCTCGTCCAGGTACGACAGCACGTTCTCAGCGGCCCACGCGTCGAGGCCGGCGGCGAGGAGGCGAAGACGGGCGTCGTCCTTGGACAGCGACCCGACCTCGCGCAGGAACGCGCCCACCGCCCGGCCCAGTTCCAGCGGGCGCCCCAGCTGGTCGCCCTTCCAGAAGGGCAGCCGGCCCGGCACGCCGGGGGCCGGGGAGACCAGGACGCGGTCGCGGGTGATGTCCTCGATGCGCCAGGAGCTGGTGCCGAGCGTGAAGACGTCGCCGACGCGGGACTCGTAGACCATCTCCTCGTCGAGCTCGCCGACCCGGCCGCCGCCCTTCTTGGGGTCGGCGCCCGCGAGGAAGACGCCGAAGAGGCCACGGTCGGGGATCGTGCCGCCGGAGGTGACGGCGAGGCGCTGTGCGCCGGGGCGGCCGGTGATCTCGCCGGTGACGCGGTCCCACACCACGCGCGGGCGCAGCTCCGCGAACGCGTCGGACGGGTAGCGGCCGGCCAGCATGTCGAGGACCGCCGTGAAGGCCGACTCGGGCAGTGAGGCGAACGGGGCGGCCCGGCGGACGGCGGCGAGGAGGTCGTCGAACTGCCACGTGTCCAGGGCCGTCATGGCGACCACCTGCTGCGCCAGGACGTCCAGGGGGTTGGTGGGGACCTTCAGGGACTCGATGGAGCCGGTGCGCATGCGCTCGGTGACCACCGCCGCCTGCACCAGGTCGCCCCGATACTTCGGGAAGACCACACCGGTGGAGACCGCGCCCACCTGGTGCCCCGCACGGCCGACGCGCTGCAGGCCGGAGGCGACGGAGGGCGGCGACTCCACCTGCACGACCAAATCCACCGCGCCCATGTCGATGCCCAGTTCGAGACTGGACGTCGCCACCACCGCGGGCAGGCGCCCCGCCTTGAGGTCCTCCTCGACCAGGGCGCGCTGCTCCTTGGAGACCGAGCCGTGGTGGGCGCGGGCGATGACCTGGGGGGCGCCCTGGGCTGCTCCCGAGCCGCCCATGAGCTCGGCGGGGGAGTGGTGCTCGTCGAGCGTCTCGCCCGTGGCCCGCTCGTACGCGATCTCGTTCAGGCGGTTGCAGAGGCGCTCCGCGAGGCGGCGGGAGTTCGCGAAGACGATCGTCGAGCGGTGGGACTGGACGAGGTCGGCGATCCGCTCTTCCACATGCGGCCAGATGGACGGGCGCTCGGCACCCTCCTTGCCGTCCGCCACCGGGGAGCCGCCCAGCTCGCCCAGATCCTCGACCGGGACCACCACGGACAGGTCGAACTCCTTGCCCGACTCCGGCTGGACGATCTCCACCTTGCCGCGCGGCGAGAGGTAACGGGCCACCTCGTCCACCGGGCGGACCGTCGCGGAGAGGCCGATGCGGCGGGCGGGCTTCGGGAGGAGGTCGTCCAGCCGCTCGAGGGAGAGCGCGAGATGGGCGCCGCGCTTGGTGCCGGCGACCGCGTGCACCTCGTCGAGGATCACCGTCTCCACGCCCGCCAGCGCGTCGCGCGTGGCCGACGTCAGCATCAAGAACAGCGATTCCGGGGTCGTGATCAGGATGTCCGGCGGACGGGTCGACAGCGCTCGGCGCTCGGCGGCGGGGGTGTCGCCCGAGCGGATGCCCACCTTGACCTCGGGCTCGGGCAGGCCGAGGCGCACGGACTCCTGGCGGATGCCGGTCAGCGGACTGCGCAGGTTGCGCTCGACGTCCACCGCCAGGGCCTTCAAGGGCGAGACGTACAGCACGCGGCAGCGCTTCTTGGGGTCGGCGGGGGGAGGCGCCGAGGCCAGTTGGTCCAGAGCGGCCAGGAAGGCCGCCAGGGTCTTGCCGGAGCCGGTGGGGGCGACGACCAGCACGTCCGAGCCCTCGTGGATGGCCTGCCACGCACCGGCTTGGGCCGAGGTGGGCGCGGAGAAGGCACCCGTGAACCAGGCGCGGGTCGCGGGGGAGAAGCCGTCCAGGGCTCGCTGCGCATTGCTGGGCATGCGTCCATCGTGCACCTCGGCACTGACAACGGGGCCTCGCCGCCTCGTGACCCCAGTGACAACGGGGCCTCGCCGCCTCGTGGCCCCACTGACAACAGGGGCCGCGCCGCCTCGTGGCCTGCCGCTTCGCCGGGGTGCCGGCCGGGGTGCATCGTGTCGCCCGCGGCCGCGGACAATGGTCGTATGAACGAGCGCGCACGGCACTGGCAGTACGACGAGCTGCCGGGGGTCGATCTGTTGCGGGCCCGGTATGTGCGCAAGACGTTCGTGCGGCACACGCACGAGAACTTCGTGATCGCCGCCATCGCCGACGGGGTGGAGGTCTTCCACCACGGCGGGGGCGATCAGTACGCCGGAGCCGGGGCTCTCGCACTGGTGAATCCCGACACGCCGCACACGGGACGGGCCGGGGTGCCCGAAGGGTGGCGGTACGGGGCCGTGTACCCCTCGGCCGAGGTGGTGCGGGAGATCGCGGCCGAGACGACTTCACTGCGCGGGACGCCGGGGTTCGTCAGCCCGGTGGTCGACGATCCCTATGCCGGGGGTCTGGTGCACCAGGTGCTGCGGGCCGCCGACGAGGGCAACGCGCTGGCTGCGGACACGCTGCTGCGGGTCGCCGTGACCAGGCTGCTGCGATTGAACGGCGGGCCCCTGCCCCGGCGCCAGGTGCGGACGGCGGGAGCCCGGATCGCGGCACGCGCGCGTGGTGTGCTGGAAGAGCGGATGGCACATCCGCCGACCCTGGAGCAACTGGCGGCCGACCTCGGGACCAGCCCGTTCGCCCTGCTGCGGGCCTTCCGGGGCGTCTACGGGATGCCGCCGCACGCGTGGCTCACGGACGCGCGGGTCCGGCGGGCGCGGCGGCTGCTGGACACGGGGACGGCGCCCTCCGAGGTCGCCCTGGCCGTCGGGTTCACCGACCAGCCGCATCTCAACCGGCACTTCAGCCGGATGGTCGGCGTGCCTCCGGGGGCGTACCAACGGGAGCGCAAGAACGTACAAGATCTGCGGTAGCCGCTGGTCGTAGCGTGCGGGTCGTGGCAGATCAGACAGCTCTCGAAGATGCGGACATCGGTGGGAAGGCGAACCGGGCCGTCGTGCGCGACGCCCTGGGGGTCGGGGTGGCCGTCGGGCTGTCCGGGTTCGCCTTCGGAGTGACATCAGCTGGCAGCGGACTCACGCTGCTGCAGACGTGCGCGCTCAGTCTTCTGGTGTTCACCGGTGCGTCCCAGTTCGCCCTGGTAGGGGCCCTCGCGGCCGGGGGCAGCCCGTTCACCGCCGCCGCCGGGGCCTTCTTCCTGGGCGTGCGGAACGCCTTCTACGGCTTGCGTCTGTCGCAGCTGCTGGCCCTCCCGCGCGCGGTGCGGCCGTTCGCCGCCCAGTGGGTGATCGACGAGACGGCCGCCGTCGCGCTCGCCCAGCCCACACGGCGCGCCGCACGGCTCGGGTTCGTCGTGACCGGGCTGAGCCTGTACCTCCTGTGGAACCTCACCACGCTGCTCGGCGCCGTGGGCGCGGAGGCCATCGGGGACACCGACGCGTGGGGCCTGGACGCCGCCGGCCCCGCGGTGTTTCTGGCGCTGCTCGCGCCGATGCTGAAGACCGGCACCGAGCGGGCCGTCGCCGGGCTCGCCGTGCTGCTGGGACTCGGACTGCTGCCCGTCCTGCCCGCCGGGGTGCCGGTGCTGCTGGCCGCGCTGGCGGCGCCGGCCGTGCTGTGGGCGGACGGCCGGCGCAGGGGACAGGGGGACGCACGGTGAACGTGTGGATCGCGATCGGTGTGACCGTCCTCGGGTGCTACGCCGTCAAGCTGGCCGGGCTCCTGGTGCCCGAAGGGGCCCTGGAGCGGCCTGTCGTCAAACGCCTCGCCGCGCTGCTGCCCGTCGCGCTGCTCGCTGCCCTCACCGCCCAGCAGACCTTCGCCGACGGGCAGACGCCGGTGCTGGACGCGCGGGCCGCCGGACTCGCCGCCGCGGCCCTCGCACTGGTGCTGCGCGCCCCGTTCCTGCTCGTCGTCGCCGCGGCCGTGCTGGTGACCGCGGGGGTGCGGGCCATGGGGGCGGGGTGATCAGTCGATGACGTGGCCGTACGCGCTGAGCACGCGCAGGGCCTCGATCGTCACGAGCGGGCGGGCCTCCAGGGCGGGGGCCGGGGCCCAGCGGCGCCACCGGACGGGCCAGCCGCCGTCCTCCTGCTGCTGGGCCGCGAGATGGTCCAGGGACCGGGCCATCTCCTCGTCCGTGAACCACGCGCGCGCGAGCGAGCGCGGTGTCCGCGCGTAGTCGCACGGGAAGTGGTGCTCCCCCGGGGCGTAGCCGGGGGACACCGGATACGCGTCCAGGTCGTCGGGGTCCAGGGCCGCGAGACGGTGTTCGCGGACCAGGCGGCCGAGACGGCCGGCGGCCGCCTCCGCGCGCGGGCGGTCAGGGGCGGAATCCAGGAAGGCCACAGCGGCCTCGATCTCGTACGGGTGCGACTTCTCCAGGCCCTCGACCGCCTGCCAGCAGAAGTCCGTGGCCCGGAACAGCCAGGCGTGCCACACCCCGTTGCGGTGCAGCAGCCCCACCACCGGCCCCGTGGCCAGGAGGTCGCTGGGCGGATCGTCCACCACCGTCACGAAGGGAGCCGTCGGGTAGCCGCGCTGGCTGGGATGGATCGCGGGGAGGGCGCCGTCCGCCGTGGAGACCGACGTCAGGTAGCGGCAGATGCGTTCCACGCGCTGGCCGGCGCAGCGTCCGATCGCGTCCAGGACCCGCAGGGCGTGCGCGGTGTGCAGCGGCTGGCTGACCGGGCCGCGCAGATCGGGCTCCAGCGCGTGGCCGTACCCACCGTCCTCGTTGCGGTAGGCGTCCAGGGCGGTCTCCACCGGGTCGGCGGCGGCGCCCCGGAAGTGGTGGGCGAAGCGGTGCTGCTCGAGCACGCGCGCGGTGAGCCGGACGAAACGCTCCGCGCGCGTGACGGGGCTGTGCGGCGAGGGCGTCGGGGGGACTTCGGTAGCTCCTGATTCGGCCATGGGTCAGACCGTAGGGCGCGAAACGGCGCCGGCAGGCGGTCACGGCTCAGGCCCACCCCCAGGGGCGGGATACTGGAGTCATGCGGTTGACGGTCTTCTGGCAGCGAATGGCGGAGCACTTCGGTCCTGGCTACGCCGAAACCTTCGCGCGCGACCACGTGATGTCCGAGCTCGGCGGGCGCACCGTGGACGAGGCGCTCGCGGCCGGCTGGGGCGCCAAGGAGGTCTGGCAGGTCGTCTGCTCGGTGATGGACGTGCCCCGGGAGAGGCACTGACCGTCGCCGACGAGCCTCGGAGATCGTCGGCGGGCAGGGTTCACCGGCCTCGGAGACCGTCGGCCGGATCGGCCGGCCGGCCGAGGACGTCGCTGACCGGTCACGAAGATCGCAGGCGGGTACACGGCTGTCGGTGGTGTGGGCCAGACTTGGACCGTGGCACCCACTGACGAGACCGGGCAGGCAGCCCAGCAGTCACCAGCTTCCGGTACGACGCCGCCCGCCCCGCCCCCGGTCGGCGGGGCCGGGGCGAACGGCCGTATGCCGCGCTGGCTGCCCCGCGCCATGGTGCTCGCGCTTGCCCTCGTCGCCGTGTTCCAGCTGGGCAGCTGGGCCTTCCACCAGCTCACCGGCCTGCTGATCAACATCCTCATCGCGTTCTTCCTGGCGCTCGCCATAGAGCCCGCGGTCAGCTGGATGGCCTCGCGCGGCATGCGCAGAGGGCTCGCCACGTTCGTCGTCTTCATCGGCGTGATGATCGTGTCGGCCGGCTTCGTCACCCTGCTCGGTTCCGTCCTCGCGGACCAGATCATCAAGCTGATCGAAGGCTTCCCCGCGTACCTCGACTCCGTCATCCACTGGATCAACACGCACTTCAGAACCGACCTGAAACGCGTCGACATCCAGGAGGGCGTGCTCCGCTCCGACTGGCTGCGCAACTACGTACAGAACAGCGCCACCGGCGTCCTGGCCGTGTCCGCCCAGGTCATCGGGGGCCTCTTCCAACTGCTCACGATCGCCCTGTTCTCGTTCTACTTCGCCGCCGACGGCCCGCGACTGCGCCGCGCGATCTGCTCGGTCCTGCCGCCAGCCCGCCAGGCCGAGGTACTGCGCGCGTGGGAGATCGCCGTCAACAAGACCGGCGGCTACATCTACTCCCGCGGCCTGATGGCGCTGATCTCCGGCGTGGCGCACTTCGTCCTGCTGCAGGTCCTGGACGTGCCCTACGCGCCCGTGCTCGCCGTGTGGGTGGGCCTGGTGTCGCAGTTCATCCCCACCATCGGCACCTATCTCGCGGGCGCCCTGCCCATGCTGATCGCGTTCACTGTGGATCCCTGGTACGCCCTGTGGGTGCTGGTCTTCGTCGTCATCTACCAGCAGTTCGAGAACTACGTGCTGCAACCCAAGCTGACCTCCAAGACCGTCGACATCCACCCCGCGGTCGCCTTCGGCTCGGTCATCGCCGGCACCGCCCTCCTCGGCGCCGTCGGCGCGCTGATCGCCATCCCCGCCATCGCCACGCTCCAGGCCTTCCTCGGGGCGTATGTGAAGCGCTACGACGTCACGGACGACCCCCGGGTGCACGGCCACCGCCGGCGGGGAGAGGGACCGGGCCTGCTCACGCGCGCGAGAGGGCTGTGGGCACGGCGGCCGACGGCGGAGCGGCCCGGAGACGGGGGCTCCGGAAAGCGCTCCTCCTGAGCGGCCCGCTCCTCCTGAGCGGCCCGAGCCGCCCGGACCCTACGGCGTCGCGGCCTTCAGGAGGCTCGCCCGCTCGTCGGGCGGGATGAGCCCGCCCGGCAGCGTCCGGTCGTCCAGCAGACCCCCCACCAGTTCGGCATGCTCGGAGAACACGGCCCGGCACCGTGCGCGTTCCGGGTGGTCGCGATCGCTGCCCAAGAACCGGATCGCCTGCTCACTGCCTCCGTCGACGGGATGCGAGAGCTCCGCGACGACGAACAGGACCTCGACCAGCTCGGTCCGCACCGGCACCGCCGGATCGGCGGCGAGGCGGAGCAGGAACGGCAGAGCTGCCGACATGGCCGGGCCCAGCCTGAAGACACCGTCCATCAGGACGTTGCAGAGCACCCGCTCGGCCTCGGAAGCCGAGGCCGGATCCAGCAGACCGCCCATGAGGGCCGGGACCCCGGCGGGGCAACCGGGGAAGTCTGCCCAGGTGACGTCGTCACAGCCGCGTAGCGCGGGATGGTCCCGGCCGTACTGCGGTGCCTGGGGGAACTCCTGAAGGAATCGTGCGACGGCGGCTTCCTTGCCAGCCGCGGTGATCCGGCACATCGGCCTCTCCCCCCTCGAGTGCACGCACCTGCGTGCGGGGCGCACGGTACTCCGGCACGAGCTCACCCCGACATGGGGCAAGGTGCGCGGTGCCGCGTGGTGCGCTTGACACGAAAATCGAACATCCATTCTCATGGACAGACCGGCGAGGCTCAACGAAGGGCATTTCGACGTACTTTGGGTAGATAAATGCCCCAGTTATCCACAGGCCGGACGTGCGTCGGGGCGCATTGTCAGTGGCAGGCGTTAGCGTCTTTGACGTGAAGCGATCGACTCAAGCAAATCGGGTGGAACCCATGGCAGGAACCGACCGCGAGAAGGCCCTGGATGCCGCACTCGCACAGATTGAACGGCAGTTCGGCAAGGGCGCGGTCATGCGCATGGGTGACCGGGTCAACGAGCCAATCGAGGTGATTCCGACCGGGTCCACCGCCCTCGACGTGGCCCTCGGCGTGGGCGGCCTGCCGCGCGGCCGCGTCGTCGAGGTCTACGGACCGGAGTCCTCCGGTAAGACCACCCTGACCCTGCACGCGGTGGCGAACGCGCAGAAGGCCGGCGGCCAAGTCGCCTTCGTCGACGCGGAGCACGCACTCGACCCCGAGTACGCGAAGAAGCTCGGCGTCGACATCGACAACCTCATCCTCTCCCAGCCGGACAACGGCGAGCAGGCCCTGGAGATCGTGGACATGCTGGTCCGCTCCGGCGCCCTCGACCTCATCGTCATCGACTCCGTCGCCGCGCTCGTCCCGCGTGCGGAGATCGAGGGCGAGATGGGCGACAGTCACGTCGGTCTGCAGGCCCGCCTGATGAGCCAGGCCCTACGGAAGATCACCAGCGCGCTCAACCAGTCCAAGACCACCGCGATCTTCATCAACCAGCTGCGCGAGAAGATCGGCGTGATGTTCGGCTCCCCGGAGACCACGACCGGTGGCCGGGCGCTGAAGTTCTACGCCTCGGTGCGACTCGACATCCGTCGTATCGAGACGCTGAAGGACGGCACGGACGCGGTCGGCAACCGCACTCGCGTGAAGGTCGTCAAGAACAAGGTCGCCCCGCCCTTCAAGCAGGCCGAGTTCGACATCCTCTACGGCCACGGCATCAGCCGCGAGGGCGGCCTGATCGACATGGGCGTGGAGAACGGCTTCGTCCGCAAGGCCGGCGCCTGGTACACGTACGAGGGCGACCAGCTCGGCCAGGGCAAGGAGAACGCGCGCAACTTCCTGAAGGACAACCCCGACCTCGCCAACGAGATCGAGAAGAAGATCAAGGAGAAGCTGGGCGTCGGCGTGCGCCCCGCGGAGCCGGCCGCCGAGCCGGTCACGGACGCCGCGGTCTCCGTACCGGCCGACGAGGCACCCGCTGTCCCCGCTCCGGCACCGGCCAAGACCGCCAAGTCCAAGGCCGCCGCAGCCAAGAGCTGACCCGTGACACGGCGAACCGACTGGGCGGAGTACGAGTACGTTGCCTCCGGTGCCCCCCGGGGTAGGGGCACCGGAGGCGACGTGGGATCAGCCGTGGACGGGGAGGCCGGCCCCGAGGACACACCACACGAGGGCGACCGGCTGTACGAGGGCGGGGACGACACCGGGCCGCACGGGGGCGGCTCACCCAGAGGCGGCTCGCGTGACGGCGGGCCGCGCGGCAGGCGGGGTCGTCGTCGGCGTGGTTTCGGTGAGGCGGCGGCTGATGCCGAGGACGGAGGTGCCCTCTCCTCGTCGAGGGCCGAGCAGGAGGCACCTCCAGGGGACCCGGTCGAGCAGGCTCGGGCGATCTGCCTGCGCCTGCTCACCGGGACCCCGCGGACCCGTAAGCAACTCGCCGACGCCCTGCGCAAGCGGCAGATCCCGGACGACGCCGCCGAGGAGGTGCTGTCGCGGTTCGAAGAGGTCGGCCTCATCAACGACGGTGCCTTCGCGGACGCGTGGGTGGAGTCCCGGCACCACGGCAGAGGGCTGGCCCGGCGGGCGCTCGCCCGCGAGCTGCGGACCAAGGGCGTGGACTCCACACTGATCGACGAGGCCGTCTCCCAGCTCGACTCCGAGCAAGAAGAGGCGACCGCGCATGAGCTCGTCGCCCGCAAGCTCCGCTCCACCCGTGGCCTCGACCGCGACAAACGCCTCCGCCGCCTCGCGGGCATGCTCGCCCGCAAGGGCTACCCCGAGGGCATGGCCCTGCGGGTCGTCCGGCAGGCGCTGGAGGAGGAGGGGGAGGACACGGAGTTTCTCGGGGACGAGGGGTTCTGAGCGGACTGTGCCGCTGACGCAGGTCTGAAACGGGGGCGGGAGGGGGGAGGAGGAGCCCCCCCGAGTGGAGGCTCAAGACCGGTTCTCGCTGCCGACGCGACAACCGCCAGAACCGGCTCAGGCGACTTCCCAGGTGACCGGCTCAGGCGACTTCCCAGGTGGTTACACCACCGGCAGCCCGGCCCCCCGCCAAGCCTGGAACCCCCCGACCAGATCCGTGGCCCGGTGCAGTCCCAGTTGCTGCAAGGACTGGGCCGCCAGACTGGATGCGTAGCCTTCGTTGCAGATCACGACGATGCGCAGGGCGTGGCTCGTTGCCTCGGGGAGTCGGTGGCTGCCCCGGGGGTCGAGGCGCCACTCCAGTTCGTTGCGCTCGACGATGTGGGCGCCGGGGATGAGGCCGTCCCGTTCGCGCAGGGCGGCGTAGCGGATGTCGACCAGGAGCGCGTCGCCGGCCCGGGCGGCCTCGTACGCCTCCCGCGGTTCGATCCGCTCGTAGCCGGCCCGGACCCGCTCCAGCAACTCGTCGATGCCGAGAGGCGGTTGAGGGTCGCGGCCCGTCGGCCCGGGTGTGGTGCTCACTGCCAGTCCTCCGGTCGCTCGACCTGCTCGAGGCGCAGGATCGGACCGCTGCGGCTGTAGCGGCGGATCTGCGGCAGAGGCGGGTAGTAGGCGTGGACGGAGATCGCGTGCCGGTCGGGGGACTCGTTGAGCACCTCGTGGACGTGGTGCCGGCCGAAGGCCCGACCCTGACCGGCCCGCAGCCGGCGTTCCCGGTCCACGTCCTCGGTGAGTTCCAGGGTCTTCCAGCCGTCGGTGGGCAGCCGCGCGGCGAGCGAGTTCTCCTTGAGTTCGCCCGACGCGGTCAGGAAGGCGCCGACCGAGTCGGCGTGGTCGTGCCAGCCGGTGCCCGTGCCGGGCGGCCAGCCGATCAGCCAGGCCTCGCTGCCGCCGGGCCCGTCCAGCCGCACCCACGTACGGCCCTCGGGGTCGAGCGGCAAGGAGTCGATCAGCTCGCTGTCGGCGGCCGCGCGCCGGACGAAGTCGTAGAGGACGGCCTGCGTGGGAGCCGAACCGGCGGAGGAGACAGAGGGGGTCGCGGAAGGGGATACAGACACGAGTGCCGTCCTGAAGGTCCTGATGAAGGTTCGCGAGGAGGGCGCGGCAGCCGACGGACAGAGCGCGGCGCGCGCACAGAGGGAAGGGAAATGCGAAGTCAGCAGGACGGGCGACACACGCAGCCCGCATAGCGGAGGAGGTCCATATGGACCCTCCGCCACAGGCGCACACAAGTGTCGGTCACGCAGCGGAGTACACCATGGCCGCCCGGACAGGTCAACTCACTGTCACCATGCGGACGCACCGTGACAGTGAGCACATCACGCCGGGGCCGACGTCAGCGCGAGCCGGCCGAAGCACCGGCCTCGGCCTGCGCTTTCACCGGTCCGCCCACCACGGCCTCCGCCGCCGCGTACAGATCGGCCGGGCGTACTCCGCTCAGCGCGGTGACGAGGTGCCCGTCGGGGCGCACCAGGAGCACCGTGTGCGCGGCCGCTCCCGGATACTTTTCGGCGACGAGCAGCTCGGCGGGGTGCGGCAGTGCCGTGACCGCCGCCGCGAGCTGCGGCATGATGCCCGCGCTGACCCAGTGCTTGCGCTCCCAGACGCCCGTGCCCGGCGCGATCAGCAGCACCAGCAGCGCGCCGCGGCCGAGCCGGTCCCGCAGCCGTACGAAGGTGCCGTCCTCCGCGGTGACCCGTACGTCGGTGACCGGTGCTCCGAGTGGCGTGTCGACCGGGGCCTGCCCTTCGAGGTGTCGGGGCGCGAGCGGCGAGTCGGCGTACGCCCCCGGCGCACCGAGCTGGCCGTACCCCAAGTGACCCTCCGTGAGGAGAGCATCGTGGCCCCGGGACGAGCCGGGGACGACGGCGCGCAGCCCTCCACCGCCGCGCAGCAGCGGCAGCGCCTGGTCGGCGGCGCGCAGCCGGGCGGCGACGACCGCCCGGCGTTCCGTCTGGTAGCTGTCGAGGAGCTCCTCGTGCGGCCCGTGGTGCCAGGCCAGGGCCAGTTTCCAGGCGAGGTTGTCGGCGTCCCGCAGGCCCTCGTCCAGCCCGTGCGTGCCCAGCGCGCCGAGCAGGTGGGCCGCGTCGCCGGCGAGGAACACACGGTCGGCGCGCCAGCGGCGGGCCAGCCGGTGGTGGACGGTGTGGACACCGGTGTCCAGCAGCTCGTACGGCGGTGTCGTGCCGCCCGCCCAGCCGGCCAGCGTCTCCCGGATACGGGTGAGCAGCAGTTCGGGTGTGACCAGGTCCTTGCCGGGTGGCAGGAGCCAGTCCAGGCGCCAGACGCCGTCCGGCAGCGGGCGCGCGGTGACTTCGCCGGCCGAGGGGCCGGACATGCGCCAGGGCGGCATACGGTGCAGCAACGCCTCGTCGTGCCAGGGCAGTTCCGTACGGAGCGCGGCGACGGCGTGACGTTCCACCGCCGTACGGCCCGGGAAGCGGATGTCCTGGATCTTGCGCACGGTCGAGCGGGGGCCGTCACAGCCGACCAGGTAACTGCCGCGCCACCATGTGCCCTTGGGGCCGCGGGTGTGGGCCGTGACGCCCGAGGACTCCTGTTCGACACCGTCGAGCCGGCTCTCCACCGCGACCTTGACGAGCCGTTCACCCGCGATGGCCGCGCGCAGGGCACCGGTCAGCACGTGCTGGGCGATGTGCAGGGGAGCCGGCTCACTGCCGTCGAAGACGATCTCGCGCATCACCTGCTTGCGCCGCATCGACCGCCATCCGGCCCAGTGCGCACCGGCTCGGGCGAGGGGCATGCCGGTCAGCCGTTCCACGAGGGCGGCGGTGTCCTCGCGCAGGACGACGGTGCGCGCCGCACGGGGTTCGTCCTTGCCCGGCCCCTCGTCGAGAACGACGCACGGCACCTCCTGACGCGCCAGCGCCAGGGCGAGCGTGAGCCCCACGGGCCCCGCTCCGACGATGATCACCGGGTCCACGGCGCGGCGCCCCCTGCCCGCGGTGATGTCCTGAGAGACGTGGGTGAACAGGAAGTTGGAGCAGGGTGCACGATCACAGAACGTATGCAACCCATTGCCGGTGCTTGCGTCAAGTGACCGGCGGCCGGTGGCGATCATGCCCCGCACCCAAGGGTAGCCGGGCGACACTCTCGTCACTTGATGGGGTGTCAAGGGGTGGTCGAAGCCGGATGGCTCATGGCTAGGCATGACCGTGGCCCGCCGGTTCCCCGGCGGGCCACGGTAACAGCGGTTGGCGGGCCGTCAGATCGAGCCGCCGGCACCGGTGCCGTAGGTGCCACCCACCTCGGCCGCGTTCACGTCGTCGACCTTGTCGGCGCCGAGAACAGCACCCGTGCTGCGCTTGCTCCGGCGCAGCCTGCGCTCCAGCCAGGAGGCGAAAGTCGTGAGGATGAAGTTCAGCACGATGAAGATGACCGCCACCACGATGAAGCTGGGGATGACGTTCGCGTAGTTGGCCGCGAGGGTGCTGCGCGTGTTGAGCAGCTCGGTGAACCCGAGCATCACGCCGCCCAGCGCGGTGTCCTTCACGATGACGACCAGCTGGCTGACGATGGCCGGCAGCATGGCGGTGACGGCCTGCGGGAGCAGGATGCTCGACATCGTCTGGCTCTTGCGCAGACCGACCGCCATGGCGGCCTCCGACTGTCCCTTGGGCAGGGACAGGATGCCGGCGCGTACGATCTCGGCGAGGACCGAGGCGTTGTAGAGCACCAGGCCGGTGACCACCGCGTACAGGGGCCGCTCATCACTGGGGATTCCCGTGGAGCGGACATAGAACTCGTTGGCGAACAGCATCAGCAGCAGTACGGGGATCGCCCGGAAGAATTCGACCACCGCACCGGCCGGGATGCGCACCCAGCGGTGGTCGGACATGCGTGCGATGCCGAGGACGGCGCCCAGCGGAAGGGCGATGACCATGGAGAGGGCCGCAGCCTTCAGGGTGTCAGCCAGGCCCGGCAGCAGGTACGTCGTCCACGCTTCGGACGTGGTGAACGGCTTCCACAGGGACCACTCCAGCTGGCCCTTGTCGTCCATGGTCTGCCAGACCCACCACAGCAGCAGGGCGAGCAGGACGAAGAAGACCACCGAGAAGAGCACGTTGCGCCGCTTGGCCCGGGGGCCGGGGGCGTCGTAGAGGACGGACGTCATCGCTTCACCGCCAGTCGCTTGCTCAGCCAGCCGAGGAGCAGGCCGGTGGGCAGGGTCAGTACCACGAAACCGAAGGCGAAGATCGCGCCGATGAGCAGCGTCTGTGCCTCGTTCTCGATCATTTCCTTCATCAGGAGGGCGGCCTCCGCCACGCCGATCGCGGCCGCCACGGTGGTGTTCTTGGTCAACGCGATGAGCACGTTGGCCAGCGGTCCGATGACGGAGCGGAACGCCTGCGGCAACACGACGAGCCGCAGGATCTGGCTGAAGCTCAGCCCGATGGCACGGGCCGCCTCCGCCTGTCCGACAGGCACGGTGTTGATGCCGGAGCGGATCGCCTCGCAGACGAAGGCCGCGGTGTAGGCGACGAGGCCGAGGACCGCCAAGCGGAACGCCTTGGCTTCGAAGTCGTCGGGTGCGCCCATCGTCACGCCGAAGATGTTGGCGAGGCCGAGCGAGGTGAAGACGATGATGACGGTGAGAGGGATGTTCCGGACGATGTTCACGTAGGCGGTGCCGAACCCGCGCATCAGTGGAACCGGGCTGACCCGCATAGCGGCCAGCATGGTGCCCCAGATCAGTGATCCGATGGCCGAGAGGACGGTGAGCTGCACCGTGACCCAGAAGGCACCCAGCAGGGTCGGGTCGTCATAGTCAGATAGAAAGTCGAACACGATCTCCCGCGCTTCCGGGTGTGTGGCTTGGACAGCGGACGTGCCGCGCCGCCGCCGGAGGAGCGAGAGGCGGCGGCGCGCCTGCGGATCCCCGCTGTGATGGCGGGGATCCTGCGTCGGCGGAGTCCCGCCTTACTGGACGATCTGGCCGATCTTCGGGGCCGGCTCGTTCTTGTAGTTCGCCGGCCCGAAGTTGTCCTTGACGGCCTTTTCCCAGGCGCCGTCGCTGACCATCTTCTCCAGCGCGTCGTTGATCTTGTTCACGGTCGCGGTGTCGCCCTTCTTCACACCGATGCCGTAGTTCTCGTTGCTCAGCTTGAGCCCGGTGAGCTTGAACTGCCCCTTGTACTGGTCCTGCGCCGCGAAGCCGGCGAGGATCGCGTCGTCCGTGGTCAGGGCGTCGAGCTGGTCGCTCTGCAGACCCGCGATGCACTCCGAGTAGCCGCCGAGCTGCTGGAGCTGGGCCTTCGGCGCAATCTTGTCCCTGACGTTCTGAGCCGAGGTGGAACCGGTCACCGAGCACAGCTTCTTGCCGTTGAGGTCCGTGCCCTCCTTGATGTCCGAGTCCGCCGTCACGAGCAGGTCCTGGTGGGCCAGCAGGTACGGGCCGGCGAAGTCGACCTTCTGCTTGCGCTCGTCGGTGATCGAGTAGGTGGCCGCGATCATCTTCACGTCACCGCGAGCCAGCGCGTTCTCACGGTCGGCGCTCTTGGTCTCGACCCACTCGATCTGGTTGGGCTCGTAGCCCAGTTCCTTGGCCACGTACGTCGCCACGTCCACGTCGAAGCCGGAGAAGGAACCGTCGGGCTCCTTCAGGCCGAGACCCGGCTGGTCGTACTTGATGCCGATCTTGATCTTGTCGCCGCCTCCGGAGCCGGAACCGTTGGAGTCACCGTCGCCGCCACCGCAGGCGGTGGCGGTCAGGGCGAGGACGAGAGCGGTGGCGGCCGCGGCGGAGACCTTGCGGAGCTTCATTGTGAACATCCTTTGCCGTGAAGAGAAAACCGTCGTTGCGGGTGACGCGGATCGTCGCGGGCGCGACGCGCGCCTCAGTGGTGCAGGATCTTCGACAGGAAGTCCTTGGCACGATCGCTGCGCGGATTGCTGAAGAACTGGTCGGGCGCAGCCTCCTCGACGATTCGGCCGTCCGCCATGAACACCACGCGGTTTGCGGCCGATCGTGCGAAACCCATCTCATGGGTGACGACGATCATGGTCATGCCGTCGCGGGCGAGCTGCTGCATGACCTCCAGCACCTCGTTGATCATCTCGGGGTCGAGCGCGGAGGTCGGCTCGTCGAAGAGCATCACCTTCGGCTCCATGGCCAGCGCCCGGGCGATGGCGACGCGCTGCTGCTGGCCGCCGGAGAGCTGAGCCGGGTACTTCTCGGCCTGCGCGCTCACGCCGACCCGGTCGAGCAGGGCCCGGGCCCGCTCCTCGGCGGCCTTCTTGTCCTTCTTGCGGACCTTGATCTGGCCGAGCATCACGTTCTCGAGCACGGTCTTGTGCGCGAAGAGGTTGAAGGACTGGAAGACCATTCCGACGTCGGCGCGCAGCTTCGCGAGTGCCTTGCCCTCGGCGGGCAGCGGCTTGCCGTCGATGGTGATCGTGCCGGAGTCGGTCGTCTCCAGGCGGTTGATGGTGCGGCACAGGGTGGACTTGCCGGACCCGGAGGGCCCGATGACCACGACGACTTCACCGCGGGCGATCGTCAGGTCGATGTCCTGGAGTACGTGCAACGCGCCGAAGTGCTTGTTGACGCTCTTCAGGACGACCAGTTCTCCGGTCGCGGCCACATCTTCCTTGGCCACCGATACTTCGGTCATCGCTCTCAGGCTCCGTCCTCCTCGGTTTCGGAGGACAGTAGTAACCCTCTACGACCTGCGTCATTACATCTGAGGGGAATCTGAGCATCACGATCCGATAGCAATCGGACACGTGTCGTAGCACTTCGGAGCAGCGCTCATACCAGCCGGGTAACGGAAGCTCTCCGCAACCGGAACCCTCTTGACGCCGTCCTCATCCATCAGCGTGACTGCACAAGGTGCACGCGCGCGCGTGCACGCTTTTTTGTACACATCCAGATCGTACGACCAGTGAACCGAAGGGGGACCGGGTGAGACTGTTGCTCGTCGAGGACGACAACCATGTCGCCGCCGCCCTGTCGGCGGTTCTGGCGCGGCACGGGTTCGATGTCACGCACGCGCGCAGCGGTGAGGAGGCCCTCCAGGCGCTCGTTCCCGAGAGCGACTGCTTCGGTGTCGTCCTCCTCGACCTCGGCCTGCCCGACCAGGACGGATACGAGGTCTGCGGCAAGATCCGCAAGCGCACCAGCACTCCGGTGATCATGGTCACGGCCCGCTCCGACGTGCGCTCCCGCATCCACGGTCTCAACCTCGGCGCCGACGATTACGTGGTGAAGCCCTACGACACGGGGGAGCTGCTCGCCCGCATCCACGCCGTGAGCCGGCGGAACTCCCACGAGGACACCTCCAGCGGCATCGAGACCGAGCTGCGACTGGGCCCCGTGCATATCGAGCTGCCCACGCGCCGGGTCAGCGTGGACGGGGCGGTGATCCAGCTGACCCGCAAGGAGTTCGACCTGCTGGCCCTGCTCGCGCAGCGGCCCGGCGTGGTCTTCCGCCGGGAGCAGATCATCAGCGAGGTGTGGCGGACCAGCTGGGAAGGGACCGGCCGCACTCTGGAGGTGCACGTCGCGTCCCTGCGCGCCAAGCTGCGGATGCCGGCCCTCATCGAGACCGTACGCGGAGTCGGCTACCGGCTCGTCGCGCCCGCCGGATAGCGGGGCCGGGTGCGCACTCGTCTGCTCCCGCTGCTCATCGTCCTGATGGCGGCCGTGCTCCTCGCGCTCGGCATCCCGCTCGCGGTCAGCCTCGCCGGCGCGCACCAGCAGAAGGTCGTGGTCGACCGGATCGACGACACGGCGCGCTTCGCGGCCCTCGCGCAGTTCGTCACCGACTCGCCCGACGGGACCACCGGCGCGTTCGAGAACGAGCGGCTGGCCACCCTCAGCAGCGAGCTCCGCAGCTACTACGAGGTCTACGGCATCCGCGCCGGTGTCTTCTACCGCACGGGCAGTCCCATGGCCCACGCCCCGGAGGAGTGGTCCCTGCCCAAGGAGGGCGAGGTCCGGGACGCCTTCGCCGAGGCCAAGCTCAGCCGCCGCAGCCACGATCCGAAGCAGGTGTGGCCCTGGCAGCGCCGCAACCTCGTGGTGGCCTCGCCGGTCATCCGGGACGGCGACGTCGTCGCGGTCGTCGTCACCGACTCGCCGACCGGGCAGATGCGCTCGCGCACGCTGCACGGCTGGCTGGTCATCGGCGCGGGTGAGTTCGCCGCGATGCTGCTGGCCGTCGGCGCCGCCCTGCGACTGACCGGCTGGGTGCTCAAGCCCGTACGGGTCCTGGACGCCACCACCCACGACATCGCCACCGGGCGGCTCAAGTCCCGGGTCGCGGCCGCCGGCGGGCCGCCGGAACTCCAGCGCCTGGCCCGGTCGTTCAACGAGATGGCCGACAACGTCGAGGACGTGCTGGAGCAGCAGCGCGCCTTCGTCGCCGACGCCTCGCACCAGCTGCGCAACCCCCTCGCGGCGCTGCTGCTGCGCATCGAGCTGCTCTCCTTCGAGCTGCCCGAGGGCAACAAGGAGATCGCCTCGGTCCAGGCCGAGGGCAAGCGTCTCGCGCAGGTCCTGGACGACCTGCTCGATCTGGCGCTGGCCGAGCACACCGAGGCGGATCTGAGGATCACCGACATCGGGGAGCTCGCCGCCGAACGCCTCGCGGCCTGGGCGCCGACCGCCGAGGCCAAGGGTGTGCGCCTGGTGGGGGACTGCCCGCCGACGACCGCGTGGGCCGACCCGGTCGCGCTGTCCAGCGCGCTGGACGCGGTCATCGACAACGCGGTGAAGTTCACGCCCGGGGACCAGACCGTCGAGGTGACCGTCTCCTCCTACGGCGACACCTCGACCGTCGTCGTGACCGACCATGGCCCCGGCCTCACCGACGAGGAGCTGGCCCGCGTCGGCGACCGCTTCTGGCGCAGCGGCCGGCATCAGAACATCAAGGGCTCGGGCCTCGGGCTGTCCATCTCGCGAGCGCTGCTCGCGGCGGGCGGCGGTTCGATCGCGTACGACCGTCACGAGCCGCACGGGCTGAAGGTGACGGTGGCGGTGCCGAGGTCGGCGCCTGCGGCGTGACGGCCGGCGGCGGCAGACGGGTCGGGCGCCAAGGCACGACGGAGGGCGGCGGTTCGGCGGCTACGGCTTGATGGTGACAGCGGAGGCGCCGAGCGCGAGGGCCTGACGGAAGGCGACAGCGGCGGGCTCGGGCGCTACGGCTTGACCGACTGGTAGTAGCGCTGGGCGCCTACGTGCAGTTGCAGCGGGTCGGTGTAGATCGCCGTGCGGACGTCGACCAGTTGGGCGGAGTGGACGGTCGCGCCGATGAGGTCCCGGCTGTCGAGCACCGTACGGGTCAGCCACTCGGTGAGCCGGGGATCCATGTCGCTGCGGGTGAGCAGCACGTTGGACACCGCCAGGGTCGGCACCGGATGGCCGCGCTGGATGGTGGGGTAGGCCGACTCCGGCATCTTGGTGGCGCGGTAGTAGCGCGTGGCCCCGCCCTGGTCGTGCAGTTTGGCGACGAGGGTGGCGTCGATCGGCACGAAGCGGAAGGCCGACGCCGACTTCTTGGCCAGGCGGCTGAGACCGTCCGTGGGCAGCCCGCCCGACCAGAAGAACGCGTCGAGGCCGTGCCCCAGACGCTTGGGCCCGGTGTCGATGCCGTCCGAGGACGGCTTGATGTCCTTCTCCGGGTCGATGCCGGCCGCCTTGAGCACACCGTTGGCTATCAGCCGTACGCCGGAGTTCGGCAGCCCTATGGCCACGCGCTTGCCCCGCAGGTCGGCGACGGAGTGGATGTCCGAGTCGGGCGGTACGACGAGCTGGACGTAGTCGTCGTACAGGCGGGCGAGGCCCCGCAGCCGGTCGGCGCCCGGGCCGTTGTCGAGTTCGTACGTGGCGGCCGCGTCGGCGGCGGCGATCGCGAAGTCGGCCTTGCCGGTCGCCACGTCGGCGACGTTCTCCTGTGAGCCGGCGCTGGTCAGCAGCCGCACCTTCAGGTCGGGCATGTCCTTGTCGATCTCGTTGCGCAGGAGTTCCCCGTACTCGTGGTAGACCCCCGCGCGGGTGCCGGTGCTGAACGTGATGGTCCCGCTCGGCGGCTCCTCGGCCCAGGGGCGCAGCCACCACAGCAGCAGGCCGAGGACCACGAGGGAGGCGGCGCCGCCCTGCAGGGCCCGGCGCCTGCCGATTCGGGGGAGCGTTCTGGACATGCGGGCGATCCTGCCAGCCGGGGTGCCCCCCTGACCAGGGCAAGGGTCATAGGGCGAGGGCGGGGCCGGGTCAGTGGCCGCCGCTACAGTCGCCTCCATGAGCTCCTCGCCCGCTGACCTGGTCCGTGAATTCCACCGCGCTTTCGGCCTGGACGCCCGCAGTACGCCGACGGAGGTCTCCCCGGAACTCGCGGCCCATCGCGGCGAACTTCTCGCCGAGGAGGCCGCTGAGGTCGCCGAGGTGTCGGTGAGGGGCCCGCTCGACCGGCTCGCGCACGAACTGGCGGACGTGGTCTACGTCGCGTACGGCACCGCGCTCGTGCACGGCATCGACCTCGACGCGGTGCTCGCCGAGATCCACGCTCCAACATGACGAAGATCGGCCCCGACGGCTCGGTCTCCCGCCGGGAGGACGGCAAGGTCCTCAAAGGGGAGCACTACGAAGCGCCGGACGTGCAGGGGGTGCTGCGCAGGCAGGGGTGGGTGCCGGGCGGGGGCGCCTGACCCGGGGGTCAGCCGCCACCGGAACCCCGTAGCCGGTGGTGACACCGACGCTCCCGCTGTTGCGCTCCGGGCCCTTCGGACCCGGGTCACCCGACCCACCCTCCTCAGTCGGCGACCGGTGCCTCGGCCGCCCGAAGCCTGACCCGGGGGTCACGCTCCGGGCCCTCCGGACCCGGGCCGCCCGGCCCACCCTCCTCAGCCGGTCAGTCGCCGACCGGCGCCTCGGCCTCGGCCGCCCGGGGCGCGGGCGCGGGCTCGGGGCGGCTGGGCTCGCGGCGCCGGGCCCACCAGGTCGCCACCGGCTCGGTGTAGCGCGCGGTGAGCGGGCCCAGAACGACCAGGATCAGCACGTAGGCGGTAGCCAGGGGGCCGAGGGACGGTTCGACACCGGCCGCGACCGCGAGGCCCGCGATGACGATGGAGAACTCGCCTCGGGCCACCAGCGCGCCGCCCGCCCGCCAGCGGCCCTTGACGGAGATCCCGGCCCGCCGGGCCGCCCAGTACCCGGTGGCGATCTTCGTCAGCGCGGTGACGACGGCCAGTCCGAGGGCGGGCAGCAGGACGGGCGGGATGCTCGACGGGTCGGTGTGCAGCCCGAAGAAGACGAAGAAGACCGCCGCGAACAGGTCACGCAGGGGGCTCAGCAGGGTGTGCGCACCCTCCGCGACCTCCCCCGACAGCGCGATGCCCACCAGGAAGGCCCCCACTGCCGCCGACACCTGGAGCTGTTGCGCGACGCCCGCGACCAGGATCGTCAGGCCCAGCACGACCAGCAGCAGCTTCTCCGGGTCGTCGCTGGAGACGAACCGCGAGATGAGCCTGCCGTAGCGCAAGGCCAGGAACAGCACGAGCCCGGCCGCGCCCAGCGCGATCGCCAGGGTCACACTGCCGGCCATCAGCCCGGCTCCCGCCACCAGCGCCGTGACGATGGGCAGATACACCGCCATCGCCAGGTCCTCCAGCACCAGCACGCTGAGGATCACCGGCGTCTCCCGGTTGCCGACCCGGCCCAGATCGCCCAGCACCTTCGCGATCACGCCGGACGACGAGATCCAGGTGACACCGGCCAGCACGACGGCGGCGACCGGACCCCAGCCGAGCAGCAGCGCCACGGCCGCTCCGGGCAGCGCGTTGAGGGCGCAGTCGACCAGACCGGACGGGTAGTGCGTCTTGAGGTTGGAGACCAGGTCGCTCGCCGTGTACTCAAGACCCAGCATCAACAGCAGCAGGATGACGCCGATCTCCGCGCCCGTGGCGACGAACTCCTCGCTCGCGCCCAGCGGCAGCAGACCGCCCTCACCGAAGGCCAGACCGGCCAGGAGGTACAGGGGTATCGGCGAGAGCCGGAAGCGGGCGGCGAACCGGCCGAGCAGGCCGAGGCCGAGAATGATGGAACCGAACTCGATGAGCAGAACCGCGGAGTGCAACGGCTCACTCCCGCCCGAGTATGGCCGCGGCCGCGTCTACGCCCTCACGGGTCCCGACGACGATCAGCGTGTCACCGCCGGCCAGCCGGAAGTCCGGCGTGGGCGACGGGATGGCTTCGGCCCGGCGCAGCACGGCCACCACCGACGCGCCCGTCTCCGTCCGCATCCGCATCTCGCCCAGCACCCGCCCGTTCCAGCGCGAGGTCGCGGCCACCTCGATCCGCTCGGCGACCAGCCCCAGATCCGTGGTGTACAGCAGGCTCGGGCTGTGATGGGACGGCTTCAGCGCGTCGATCAGCGAGCCCGCCTCCGAGCTGGTCAGCTTCAGGGACTGGGCGCAGGAGTCGGGATCGTCGGACCGGTACACGTTCACCGTGCGCGTGCCGTCGCGGTGCGCCACCACCGACAGATGGCGGTGTTCCCGGGTCTCCAGGTCGTACTGGACCCCGATACCCGGTAGCGGCGTCGCCCTCAGGCGCGGAGCTGACACGTTGCTTCCCCTTGTTCGTCTGATTTGTCGTACTTTCTCGGCCTGATGAGCGGTGTCGATCATCGGACGGGTCAAGTCCGCATGCTCCCATCCGGCCGTACGGTGACGACATGGGTGTCGTGACGGATATACGCAGCGGCCGGTCGCCGGAGAGGGTGGAGAGGGCGGTGTACTGCGCGAAGGCGGGAAGGAGCGGATCCAGAAGCGTGTCGTTGTTCTGGCGGATCTTCTCGCTCAACGCCGCCGGCCTGGTCGTGGCCACGGCGTTGCTGCTCGGCCCGGTCACCGTGTCCACCCCCGTCCTCCCGGGCGAGGCCCTCGTCCTGCTCGGCGGTCTGGTGCTGCTGCTCGCCGGCAACGCGCTCGTGCTGCGGTTCGGTCTGGTGCCCCTGCAGCGGCTGGACCGGGCCATGGCCACCGCGGACCTGCTGCGTCCGGGCTCCCGGCCGGTGGTCGCGGGACCGGCGGAGGCGGCCGGGCTGATCACGACGTACAACACGATGCTCGACCGGCTGGAGGCCGAGCGGGCCACGGGCGCCGCCCGGGCGCTGTCCGCTCAGGAGGGGGAACGGCACCGGATCGCGCGGGAGCTGCACGACGAGGTCGGGCAGACCCTGACCGCAGTCCTCCTCCAGCTCAAGCGCGTCGCCGACCGGGCGCCCGAGGACCTTCGCGAGGAGGTGGGCCAGGCGCAGGAGGCGACCCGGGCCGGCCTGGACGAGATCCGCCGGATCGCCCGCCGGCTGCGCCCCGGGGTCCTGGAGGAACTCGGGCTGGCGAGCGCGCTGCGTTCGCTCGCCGGCGAGTTCGCGACCCACGGGCTGACCGTGCGCCACCACGTCACCGGCGAGCTCCCCGCCCTGACCCGGGAAGCGGAACTCGTCGTCTACCGGGTCGCCCAGGAGAGCCTGACCAACACCGCCCGGCACGCCGCAGCCGACCGCGCCGAACTCCGTCTCCGGCCGATCCCCGGCGGCGTCGAACTCCTCGTACGCGACAACGGCACGGGCCTGGGCGGCGCCCCCGAGGGCGCCGGCATCACGGGCATGCGTGAACGCGCCCTGCTGATCGATGCCGCTCTGGCCCTGGAACCGGCTCCGGGCGGTGGCACCGACGTACGGCTGCGCATACCGGTGGCCGTGCGCGTACCAGTGACTGAGGGACCCCGCTGATGTCCACGCCGATCCGCGTCCTGCTCGCCGACGACCACACTCTCGTGCGCCGGGGAGTGCGCCTCATCCTGGACGGCGAGCCCGACCTCACGGTCGTGGCCGAGGCCGGGGACGGCGCCGAGGCCGTCGCCAGGGCCCGGGAAACCCCCGTCGACCTGGCTGTCCTGGACGTGGCCATGCCCCGGATGACCGGCCTCCAGGCCGCCCGAGAGCTCTCCCGCCGACTGCCCGACCTGCACATCCTCATCCTGACCATGTACGACAACGAGGAGTACTTCTTCGAGGCGCTCAGGGCCGGAGCCAGCGGTTACGTCCTCAAGTCGGTCGCCGACCGCGACCTGGTCGAGGCCTGCCGGGCCGCCGTGCGCGACGAGCCGTTCATCTACCCGGGCGCCGAACGCGCCCTCGTCCGCTCCTACCTCGAGCGGCTGCACCGGGGCGACGGCCTGCCGGAGAGGGCCATCACCGAACGCGAGGAGGAGATCCTCAAGCTGGTCGCCGAGGGCCACACCTCGAAGGAGATCGGCGAACTCCTCTTCATCAGCGCCAAGACGGTCGAGCGCCACCGCGCCAACCTCCTCCAGAAACTCGGCATGCGCGACCGCCTGGAGCTGACCCGGTACGCGATCAGGGCCGGACTCATCGAACCCTGAGCCCGGGGCGGAGGTTGTCCACAGGCGGCCGAGCCACTTTCGCCGACCGCCTACCCTTGTCCCCATGAGCAGCATCGACCGGAGCCAGTCAGTGGGCGGCACGCGCACATACGAGGTACGCACCTACGGGTGCCAGATGAACGTCCACGACTCCGAGCGATTGTCCGGACTGCTGGAGGACGCGGGCTACGTCCGTGCCCCCGAGGGCGCCGACGGGGCGGACGTCGTCGTCTTCAACACCTGCGCCGTGCGGGAGAACGCCGACAACAAGCTGTACGGCAACCTAGGCCACCTCGCCCCGAAGAAGGCGAGCCGGCCCGGCATGCAGATCGCGGTCGGCGGCTGCCTCGCGCAGAAGGACCGCGACACCATCGTCAAGAGGGCGCCCTGGGTGGACGTCGTCTTCGGCACGCACAACATCGGCAAGCTGCCGGTCCTGCTGGAGCGCGCCCGCGTGCAGGAGGAGGCGCAGGTCGAGATCGCCGAGTCGCTGGAGGCGTTCCCCTCGACGCTGCCCACCCGCCGCGAGAGCGCCTACGCGGCCTGGGTCTCCATCTCCGTCGGCTGCAACAACACCTGCACCTTCTGCATCGTCCCGGCCCTGCGCGGCAAGGAGAAGGACCGCCGTCCCGGCGACATCCTCGCCGAGATCGAGGCCCTGGTCGCCGAGGGCGTCTCCGAGATCACGCTGCTCGGGCAGAACGTCAACGCCTACGGCTCCGACATCGGCGACCGCGAGGCCTTCAGCAAACTGCTGCGCGCCTGCGGGAAGATCGACGGCCTGGAGCGAGTCCGCTTCACCTCCCCGCACCCGCGGGACTTCACCGACGACGTCATCGCCGCCATGGCCGAGACGCCGAACGTGATGCCGCAGCTGCACATGCCGCTCCAGTCCGGCTCGGACCCGGTCCTGAAGGCGATGCGCCGCTCCTACCGCCAGGAGCGCTTCCTGGGGATCATCGAGAAGGTCCGCGCCGCCATCCCGCACGCCGCGATCAGCACGGACATCATCGTGGGCTTCCCCGGCGAGACCGAGGAGGACTTCGAGCAGACACTGCACGTGGTGCGCGAGGCACGCTTCGCCCAGGCCTTCACCTTCCAGTACTCCAAGCGCCCCGGTACCCCGGCCGCCGAGATGGGCGGCCAGATCCCCAAGAAGGTCGTCCAGGAGCGCTACGAGCGGCTCGTCGCCCTCCAGGAGGAGATCTCCTGGGAGGAGAACAAGAAGCAGGTCGGCCGCACGCTGGAGCTGATGGTCGCCGAGGGCGAGGGCCGCAAGGACGACACCACCCACCGGCTGTCCGGCCGCGCCCCCGACAGCCGCCTCGTCCACTTCACCAAGCCGGACCAGGAGGTCCGCCCCGGCGACGTGGTCACGGTCGAGATCACCTACGCCGCCCCGCACCACCTTCTCGCCGAGGGCCCCGTGCTGGACGTGCGCCGCACACGCGCGGGCGACGCCTGGCAGAAGCGGAACGCGGCCGAGAAGGCCAAGCCCGTCGGTGTGATGCTGGGCCTGCCGAAGATCGGCGCCCCTGAGCCGCTGCCGGCCGTGGCGAGCGGGTGCGGCTGCGACTGAGCCGGGCCGCTGCCGCCCTGTGCGGTGGCAGCGGCCTCTGAGAGTTACCCTGCCGATCATGCTTGCCGCCGCCGCTGTCTGCCCCTGCCCGCCCCTTCTGGTCCCCGAGGTCGCCGCGGGCGCCGCTCCGGAACTGGACGCCGCGCGGGCCGCCTGCACGGACGCGCTGGGCGTGCTCGCCGCCGCAAGGCCCGGCCGGCTCGTGGTCGTCGGCCCGGTGGACGGCGCCGGGCGCGAGACGTACCCGGAGGGAACAGCGGGGTCCTTCCGGGGCTTCGGCGTCGAGCTCGACGTACGGCTGGGAGCGGCCGAGGGCGCGGACACGGAACAGCGGCTGCCATACGCGCTGGCGGTGGCCGCCTGGCTCCTGGAGCGGACCGGGTGGTCCGACGCACCGGTCGAGGGACTCGGAGTGGGGGAGTCGTACCCGCCCGAGCTGTGCGCGCGGACGGGGAGGGACACCGCCGCCCGGGACGAGCGCGTGGCCCTGCTGGTGATGGGTGATGCCAGCGGGTGCCGGACGCTCAAGGCCCCCGGCTATCTGGACGAGCGGGCGGCGCCCTTCGACGCGGAGGTCGCGCGGGCGCTCGGCGCGGCGGACGTGGCCGCACTCACCACGCTGGACACCGGGCTGGCGCACGCACTGAAGGCGTCCGGCCGGGCCCCCTGGCAGGTCCTGGCGGGCGCGGCCGAGGGTGCGGGTCTCGGCGGATCGCTGCTGTACGAGGACGCGCCGTACGGCGTGGGATACGTCGTCGCCGCCTGGTCGTAGACCCGGGCGGCGGGGCGCGTGACACGGCGGACGGCCGGGAGCCCTTGTGCTCCGCGGCCGTCCACCGATGTGCCCTTCAGAGTGCCGATGTCCGTGTCAGGAAGCAGGCGGTGGTGCGTCGTCCGGCGGCGTGGTGCCACCCGGATCCCGCGGCGGTGCCGTGCGGCCCGCCTCCGGCGGCATGGTCCCCGTGCCCGGCGGCGGTGGCGTGCCACCCCCGTCCGGTCCGCTCTCGCCCTGGTGCGCGAGTCGTCCCATGGCCCCTTTGGCCCGCCCCGTGCCCGACTGGATCCTGTCGCTGCACTTGCCCTTGGTCCTCTTGTCGACGGCCTGCGCGGCCTTGTCGAGACCGTGGTGGATCTTGCCCTCGTGCCGCTGTGCGAGGTCCGAGACCTTGCCCTTGGCAGGGCCCAGCTTGGCTTTCACGTTGTCCAGGAGACCCATGGCTCACCTTCCCTCGCGCGGGGCGGTCACGTACGGGCGCCCTCGCCGGCCTCGTTGTCGGCCGCCTTCTCGGTGGACTGCTGCTTGGGGATGTCGACGCCCTCGGACTCGGTGGCCTCGGCGGTGGCCTCGCCGGCCGGCTCCGCCGCTTCCTCGGCTCCGTCGGTGCCCTTCGTCTCCGCGGACTCGGCCGCCTCGGCCTCGGGCCCGGCCTTCGCCGTGTCGGTCTGAGCCTCGGCTGCAGGCGTCTCCGCCGTGGCCTTCGACCGCCGGAGAATTCGTGCAAAAACGCCCATATCCACTCCATACGTTACTCGTGCGGGCGAAATCCCGCGTTGCCCGGTGCGTCAATTTGCGCGGCCCGGGCCGCCGCCTCTGTGATCCGGCGGCAGGAACCTCGCAACGGGCAACGACCCCACGACCGTGGCGTCACGTAACTCGTTCGAGACCAGGGTGGGAGGTTTGCGAGACTGGGGCGGTGAGCAGTGCACCCCCCGCCCCCCGCGTCATCGCCGTCGTCGGACCAACTGCGGCCGGAAAGTCCGATCTGGGCGTTTTTCTGGCCCAACGCCTCGGCGGCGAGGTCGTCAACGCCGACTCCATGCAGCTCTACCGAGGGATGGACATCGGCACCGCCAAGCTGACGCCCGAAGAGCGTGACGGCGTCCCCCACCACCTGCTGGACATCTGGGACGTGACCGTCACGGCGTCCGTCGCCGAGTACCAGCGCCTGGCCCGGGAGCGGATCGAGGCCCTGCTCGCCGAGGGCCGCTGGCCGATCCTGGTCGGCGGCTCCGGACTCTATGTGCGCGGCGCCGTCGACCACCTGGAGTTCCCCGGTACGGACCCCGAGGTCCGCGCCCGCCTGGAGGAGGAACTCACCTTGCGCGGCTCCGGCGCGCTGCACGCCCGCCTGGCCGCAGCCGACCCCGAGGCCGCTCGCGCGATCCTGCCGAGCAACGGCCGCCGGGTCGTTCGCGCCCTGGAGGTGATCGAGATCACCGGCAGGCCCTTCACGGCCAACCTCCCCGGCCACGACTCGGTCTACGACACCCTCCAGATCGGCGTCGACGTGGCCCGCCCCGAGCTCGACGAGCGCATCGCGCGCCGGGTCGACCGGATGTGGGACGCCGGCCTGGTGGACGAGGTGCGTGCACTCCAGGCGCAGGGGTTGCGTGAAGGGCGTACGGCCTCGCGCGCGCTCGGCTACCAGCAGGTGCTCGCGGCGCTCGCCGGGGAGTGCACCCTCGAGGAAGCGCGGACCGAGACCGTCCGTGCCACCAAGCGCTTCGCGCGCCGCCAGGATTCATGGTTCAGGCGCGACCCGCGGGTGCACTGGTTGAGTGGGGCGGCGGCCGATCTCACGGAACTTCCGCAGGTCGCGCTGTCCTTGGTCGAACGACCGGTCACAGCCTGATCACGTCATGGCATCGGGACGCCCAGGCCGTCATCCGGTTCTTCTGCGGCGTGCCATCATCGAGCTTCGATCGACCGAGTTGAGTCCTAGTTGGGAGGGCGCGTGGCGATGGAGGCCGGCCCTCGCGACACCGCACGAAGCACCGATCACATCACCGCCGAGCGGGATGAGGCGGGGCGCGGGGACGCGCCGGAGCAGGAGACGGACCACCTCAGCTCCGACGGGCCCGACGAGACGCAGGGTGTGACGGACGACGGTCCCGAGCCCGGCGAGATGTTCGCCGACGAGGTCGAGGTCGAGCTGCGCCCGCAGCGCCGGCTCCGCATCTGGCAGCTGGCCCCCATCGTGAGCCTCGCGGCACTGGGCTCCCTGATGTTCGCGTTCCCGCTCGCCTTCGACTTCGGCGACAGCGGGGCCGTCATCGCCATGCTGGGCCTGCTGATCTGCTCGTGCGCGGCCGGCTGGGGCATGATGGCCGCCCGCCGGGTCGGTTACACCTGGCCGGGCCTGCCGGTCCGCGGCTCCGGCCGCAGACCCGACTGGCGGGTCGCCCTCGGGTACGCCCTGGTCGTGGCCCTCGTGGTGGTCCTCGCCGTGTGGCGCGTGGCGCGGCTGCGCTGACCGCGGTAGGGGCGCGCGGGCACGGTCGAAGGGGCGCGCGGGCACCGTCGCAGGCACGCGGAGGCGCTGTCGCAGGCACCCCTTACGATCGAGGCATGAGCACGCGGATCGCCTTCCTCAAGGGTCACGGCACCGAGAACGACTTCGTGATCGTCCCGGACCCCGAGAACGTCATGGACCTGCCCCCGGCCGCCGTCGCCACCCTGTGCGACCGGCGTGCGGGCATCGGCGGTGACGGGCTGCTGCACGTCGTGCGCTCCGCCGCGCACCCGGAGGCGAAGGGCATGGCGGCCGATGCGGAGTGGTTCATGGACTACCGCAACGGCGACGGCTCGATCGCGGAGATGTGCGGCAACGGCGTGCGGGTGTTCGCGCGCTACCTCCAGCGCGCCGGTCACGTGACCGAGGGAGACCTCGCGATCGCCACGCGCGGGGGTGTGAAGACCGTGCACATCGCCAAGGACGGTGACGTGACCGTGGGCATGGGCAAGGCGGTGCTCCCCGACGGTGACGTCACGGTGAGCGTCGGCGAGCGCAGCTGGCCCGCGCGGAACGTCAATATGGGCAACCCGCACGCGGTCGCCTTCGTGGACGACCTGGCGCACGCGGGTGACCTGTACTCCCCGCCGCCCTTCAGCCCGACCGCCGCCTACCCGGACGGTGTGAACGTCGAGTTCGTGGTCGACCGCGCGCCCGGGCACGTCGCCATGCGCGTGCACGAGCGCGGCGCCGGTGAGACCCGCTCGTGCGGCACGGGCGCGTGCGCGGTCGCCGTGGCCGCCGCCCGCCGCGACGGAGCCGACCCGACGGCCACGGGCACCCCCGCGACGTACACCGTGGACGTCCCCGGCGGCACCCTGGTGATCACCGAGCGGCCCGACGGCGAGATCGAGATGACCGGCCCGGCCGTGATCGTGGCCGAGGGCGAGATCGACGCGGACTGGCTGCGATCCGCCACGTCCGCGTGAGCCGGAACCGGTCGTCCTGACGCACCCGCGCACCATCGGTCACCCGGCCCGAATCCACGTTGCTTACCGGCCACTTGGCGTGAATCCCACCGTACAGGTCGCGACGAGTGGGGGTACAAACCTCACATTCGTCGCTCGAATGGGTGATCAGTTTCACGCTCGGCGAGAGGCGGTCAGTCGGGCGTGGTGGGCTCGGTAGCATCAAGCACCGGCCCGGACGGGGGATCGAAGCCGCCCCCTGAGCCGTGTCCGCTCTGGGGCACCCCGTCCGCCGGTTGACGCAGCCGGAGGTGCCCATGAGTGCGGAGGCCACGAATTCCGTGACCCCAGGCCCGATGCCGGGCGCGGTGTCAGGACCGGTGACGCCGACAGCCCCCCGCAGAAAGGCCCGCCCCCGGATCGACCTGCGCCGCCTCGGCCGCGCGGCCCTCCTCGGCCCCGCCGCCCGCGGCAGGCTGCCCGACGCCATCAGCCATGTCGTCGAGGCCCACCGCGCCCACCACCCCGACGCGGACCTCGAAACCCTGCGCCACGCCTACGTCCTGGCCGAGTCATCACACCGCGGCCAGATGCGCAAGAGCGGCGAGCCGTACATCACGCACCCGCTCGCCGTGACCCTGATCCTCGCCGAACTCGGCGCGGAGACCACGACGTTGACCGCGTCCCTGCTGCACGACACCGTCGAGGACACGGACGTGACGCTCGACCAGGTCCGCGACCAGTTCGGCGAGGAGGTCCGCTACCTCGTCGACGGCGTCACCAAACTGGAGAAGGTCGACTACGGCGCCGCCGCCGAACCCGAGACCTTCCGCAAGATGCTCGTCGCCACCGGCAACGACGTCCGCGTCATGTCGATCAAACTCGCCGACCGGCTGCACAACATGCGCACCCTCGGCGTCATGCGCCCCGAGAAACAGGAGCGCATCGCCAAGGTGACACGTGACGTGCTCATCCCGCTCGCCGAACGGCTCGGTGTCCAAGCACTCAAGACCGAACTGGAAGACCTGGTCTTCGCGATCCTGCATCCCGAGGAGTACGCGCACACCAGGGAGCTGATCGTCCGCAACGCGGCCCGCGAGGACGACCCGCTCGCCGAGGTAGCCGACGAGGTGCGCGGTGTACTGCGCGAGGCGGACATCCAGGCCGAAGTCCTCATCCGGCCCCGCCACTTCGTCTCGGTGCACCGCGTCTCCCGCAAACGCGGCCGGCTCCGCGGCTCCGACTTCGGCCGCGTCCTGGTCCTGGTGAGCGAGGACGCCGACTGCTACGGCGTCCTGGGTGAACTGCACACCTGTATGAAGCCGGTGGTCTCGGAGTTCAAGGACTTCATCGCCGTACCGAAGTTCAACCTCTACCAGTCGCTGCACACGGCCGTGGCGCGCGAGGACGGCCAGGTCGTCGAGGTCCTCATCCGCACGCACCAGATGCACAAGGTCGCCGAGGCCGGCGTCGTCGCCCTCGGCAACCCCTACGCACCGGCCCCCGACGACCCGGGCGACGGCGAACGCATCGACCCCACGCGCCCCGGCTGGCTCTCCCGGCTCCTCGACTGGCAGGAGGCGGCACCCGACCCCGACCACTTCTGGTCGACCCTGCGCGAGGACCTCGCCCAGGACCGCGAGATCACCGTCTTCCGGCCCGACGGCGGCACACTCGGCCTGCCCGAGGGCGCGACCTGCGTGGACGCCGCGTACGCGCAGTACGGCGAGGACGCGCATGCCTGCATCGGCGCCCGGGTGAACGGCCGCCTGGCGACGCTGAGCACCGTCCTGAAGGACGGCGACACCGTCCAGCTCCTCATGGGCCAGGACCCGGCGTCGGAGCCTTCCCGGGAGTGGCTGGAGCACGCCCACACACCCGCGGCCCGGATCGCCATCCAGCGGTGGCTGACCGCCCATCCGGCGCAGGCGGAGTCCCAGCAGAGCGAGGCGCGGATCGTCGAGCACCGGACGGCTCTCCGGCCCGCCGACGTAGTCGACCCGGACGCCGCCCCCGAGCAGTGCGCTGACCGTCCCGCCACCGGCCACGTCCTCGCCGACCTGCCCGGAGCGACCGTCCGGCTCGCCCGCTGCTGCACGCCCGTACCGCCCGACGAGATCACCGGCTTCGCCGTACGGGGGGGTGCGGTCACCGTGCACCGCGTGGAGTGCTCCGCTGTGGCGCGTATGAAGGACGGGGGGCGTACGGAGGTCGGCGTGCGCTGGGGAGAGGCCGCCGAGTGCCGGGTCACGCTGGTCGCCGAATCGTTCGTCCGTCCCCATCTGCTGGCCGACCTCACCGAGGCCATGGCCTCCGAGGGCGCCGAGATCGTCTCGGCGACGGTCGAGCCCCCGGCCCAGCAGCAGGTGCGGCACACGTACACCGTGCAGCTCCCGGACGCCGGCCACCTGCCCGCCCTGATGCGCGCGATGCGCAATGTGGCCGGGGTGTACGACGTCAGCCGGGCGCAGCCGCAGCCGCAGGGAGGCTGAGCCGGTCCGGGGCGCGGGGTCCGGGACCCGGGGCTCTCCGGGCAGGACGCGGCTGCGTCGGTTCGGCCCCGGGTCGGCCAGGAGGGCGGGAAGCGGCTGAGCCGACCGGGCGGCCTCCGGGCTGCCTCCCGGGCAGCCGGGGCGGCACCCGGCGCAGGCCCCGGTCCCCGGTTCGGGTGGGACGGAAGCGCGCCGTCCCCGCCGTACACGCGCGCGATGATAGCCGTGGGGCATGCTCCTGACCCCCCACAGCCAGGCCACCACCCCCATCCGCCGTCGCCGCACCGCCGCCGCCCTGCTCACCTCGGCGATCTCCGTCTGCCTCGTCGCCGCCGGCGCCCCCGTCGTCCCGCTCGGCGTCGGCGACCGCCTCTTCCCGCACCTCGGCAACCCCGGCTACGACGTGGCGTCGTACGACCTCTCCTTCACCTATCCGGGCAACAACAGCGAGCCGCTGCGGGCCGTCACCACCATCGACGCCTGGACGACCGCCGACCTGGACCGCGTCAACCTGGACTTCGCCCACGGCACGGTCGAGTCGGTCGAGATCGACGGCGACCCCGCGCAGTACCGCACCGCCGGCGAGGACCTGGTGATCACGCCCGAGGACTCGGTGTCGGACGGCAACTGGATGCGCATCACCGTGCGGCACACCAGCGATCCCGTTCCCCCCAAGGGCCGTGAGGGCGGCTGGGTGCGCACCGCGGACGGCCTCGCCATGGCCAACCAGGCCGACGCCGCGCACCTGGTGTTTCCGTGCAACGACCACCCCTCCGACAAGGCCATGTTCACCATCCGCGTCACCGCGCCCGACGGTCACACGGCCGTCGCCAACGGCCTGCCCGCCGGAGTGGAGAAGTCCGGCGGTTCGACGACCCGGACCTACCGCACCCGGCACCCCATGGCCACCGAGCTGACCCAGGTCTCCATCGGCCGCTCCACGGTGCTGCACCGCACCGGCCCGCACGGGCTGCCCGTACGGGACGTCGTCCCGACCGAGCACCGCAAGGCGCTCGAACCCTGGCTGGAGAAGACCCCCGGCCAGATCGCCTGGATGGAGAGCAAGGTCGGCCGCTACCCCTTCGAGACGTACGGCCTGCTCGTGGCCAACGCCTCCACCGGCTTCGAACTGGAGACCCAGACACTCTCCCTCTTCGAACGGGAACTCTTCACCGAGCCCGTCCACCCCACGTGGTACGTGGAGTCGATCATGGTCCACGAGCTGGCCCACCAGTGGTTCGGCAACAGCGTCGGCCCCCGCACCTGGTCCGACCTGTGGCTCAACGAGGGGCACGCCACCTGGTACGAGGCGCTGTATGCCGAGGAGGAGGCCGGCAAACCGATCCGGGACCGGATGAAGGCCGCCTACGGCGCATCCGACCGCTGGCGCGCCGCCGGCGGACCGCCCGCCGCGCCCAAGGCACCCGACCCCGGCCGCAAGACCGGCATCTTCCGCCCCAACGTCTACGACGGGTCCGCGCTCGTCCTGTACGCCCTGCGCCAGGAGATCGGCCGCCCGGCCTTCGAACGCCTGGAACGCGCCTGGGTCGGCCGCCACCAGGACGACACGGCCACGACGGAGGACTTCGTCCGGCTCGCCGCCGAGATCTCCGGGCGCGACCTGGACGGCTTCTTCCAGGGCTGGCTGTACGGCGAGAAGACCCCGCCGATGCCCGGGCACCCGGACTGGAAGCCGGAGGCGCCCACGAAGCCTGCGGCCCCGGCGCCGAAGCCGCAGGCCCCGGCGAAGCAGACCCGGTCGGCGCAGGCGCCCGCCCGGTAAACACGGTGACGAGACGCCCCGTGCCGTGCGAACATCTTCAGGTCGGCGCGGTACGGAGTGCCGGGAATCTCCCGGACCGCCCATGCGTTGCAGACAATGAACGGCTTCCCATCTACGTAAGGATCCAATGACCTCCTCTTCTTCCTTTTCCCAGGACTCCCAGCGCTTCGCGCACAGCCACCCCGAGGGTTTTCGGGCCGATGCCCTGATGGAAGAGGACGTCGCCTGGAGCCACGAGATCGACGGAGAGCGGGACGGCGAGCAGTTCGACCGCTCCGAGCGCGCGGCTCTGCGCCGTGTGGCGGGCCTCTCCACCGAGCTCGAGGACGTCACCGAGGTCGAATACCGACAGCTCCGGCTGGAGCGGGTCGTCCTCGTCGGCGTCTGGACCTCGGGAACCGTGCAGGACGCGGACAACTCCCTCGCGGAGCTCGCCGCCCTCGCCGAGACGGCCGGCGCGCTGGTGCTCGACGGTGTCACCCAGCGCCGTGACAAGCCCGACGCGGCCACCTACATCGGCTCCGGCAAGGCCGAGGAGCTGCGCGACATCGTCCTTGACACGGGCGCGGACACCGTCATCTGCGACGGTGAGCTCAGCCCGGGCCAGCTCATCCACCTCGAGGACGTCGTCAAGGTCAAGGTCATCGACCGCACGGCCCTGATCCTGGACATCTTCGCCCAGCACGCCAAGTCCCGAGAGGGCAAGGCGCAGGTCGCTCTCGCGCAGATGCAGTACATGCTGCCGCGACTGCGCGGCTGGGGTCAGTCGCTGTCCCGGCAGATGGGCGGCGGCAAGGGCGGCGGCCTCGCCACCCGTGGCCCCGGTGAGACCAAGATCGAGACGGACCGGCGACGGATCCGCGAGAAGATGGCGAAGATGCGCCGGGAGATCGCGGACATGAAGACCGGCCGCGAGATCAAGCGCCAGGAGCGCAAGCGCCACAAGGTGCCGTCCGTGGCCATCGCGGGCTACACCAACGCCGGCAAGTCCTCGCTGCTCAACCGCCTCACGGGCGCGGGCGTGCTGGTCGAGAACGCCCTGTTCGCGACCCTCGACCCGACCGTGCGCCGGGCCGAGACCCCGAGCGGACGGCTGTACACGCTGGCCGACACGGTCGGCTTTGTGCGCCACCTGCCCCATCACCTGGTCGAGGCGTTCCGCTCCACGATGGAGGAGGTCGGCGAGTCCGACCTGATCCTGCACGTGGTGGACGGCTCTCACCCGGTCCCGGAGGAGCAGCTGGCCGCCGTACGCGAGGTGATCAGGGACGTCGGCGCCACCGGTGTGCCCGAGATCGTCGTGATCAACAAGGCCGACGCGGCCGACCCGCTCACCCTGCAGCGGCTGCTGCGCGTCGAGAAGCGCTCCATCGCCGTCTCGGCCCGCACCGGCCAGGGCATCGAGGAGCTGCTCGCGCTCATCGACAACGAGCTGCCGCGCCCGTCGGTCGAGATCGAGGCGCTCGTGCCGTACACGCGCGGCAAGCTGGTCGCCCGTGCCCACGACGAGGGCGAGGTGATCTCCGAGGAGCACACCCCGGAGGGCACCCTGCTCAAGGTGCGGGTGCACGAGGAACTGGCGGCGGAGCTCACGCCGTTCGTTCCGGCGCCGGCGCTCTGAGCCCGGCCTGACCGAGCGCGCGTCTCGTGTGAACGCGAGAAGGCCCGCCCCCTGTCGCCAGGGGGCGGGCCTTCAGCATGTACGGGTCACTGACCGCCGTACGTCTTGCTCATGTTCTGGTAGAGCGCCTCGGCGTCGCGGCCCAGCTGCGGGCCGGCCAGCCAGGTGTTGTCGGCCGGGCCGATCGAGGTGTTGGAGACGAGCACCGACTTGCCGTTCAGGACCCGGAACCAGCCGCCACCGGACGAACCGCCGGTCATGTCGCAGCCGATGCGGTACATCGTCGGCAGAGACGCGCTGAGCGAGAACCGGCCCGGCACGTCGACGCACTTGAACATCTTCTCGCCGCTGTAGGGCGGCGCCGCCGGGTAGCCCCAGGCGCCCATCTTGGCGGCCTCGGCCGTGGACGGGGCGGAGAAGTCCACGTCCAGCGCGGCTCCGACCGTCTCCTCCAGAGACTTGGCGCCCTGCTCCGGCTTCACGTGCAGCACGGCGTAGTCGTACGCGGCTCCGTCACCGCCGGTCTCGGAACCGCCCTGGATCCACTGGTTCGAGGTCGAGGCCCAGTTCGCCCACCAGTTGCCGTACGGGGCGATCTCGCTCGGGCTCGCGTTGCTCAGCTCCGCCTCGGACTTGCCGAGGTCGTTGTAGGCCGGGACGAAGACGATGTTGCGGTACCAGCCGCCGTTGCCGCCGGCGTGCACGCAGTGGCCCGCCGTCCACACCAGGTTGGACTTGCCCGGGTGGTTGACGTCCTTGACGACCGTGCCGGAGCAGACGGCCGGGCCGTCGGGAGAGTCGAAGAAGACCTTGCCGACCGGCGCCGCGTTGCGGTGGTACGGCGTCTTCTCGGCCTGCGCCCGGACGGGGGCGGGATCCGGGTCGCTGACGCCCTGGCCGGCCGACGCGTCCTTCGTCGTGACCGTCTTGTCGGCCTCCTCGGCGGACCGCATCCGCTCCGGCTTCCAGAGGCCCTCGATCACCGGGTTGATGAAGTCCTTGGCGTCACTGAGCCACTTGTCCTTGTCCCAGTCCTTCCAGCCGCCGTCCTTCCAGCGGTCGACGTCGATCCCGTGCTCCTTGAGCTTGCCCGCGAGATCGGCCGGGATCTTGACCTTGCCGCCGCCGTCCGCAGCGGCCTGGGAGGAGGTGGCGTCGGGCTTGTCGCTCGCCGAATCCGCCGAACCGCCACAGGCGGTCGCGGTGAGCGCCAGGGCGGCGACGAGCCCGGCGGCGGCGAGGAGGGTGCGCCGCCGGCGCCTGCGTGCGGGCGTACGTGTGGAACGCATGGTGCGAGGACCCCCGTTGTGCGTACGAATGTGGTGCTGGTGCTGGTGCTGGTGCTGGTGCTGGTGCTGGTGCCGGCTCATGCTGCGTGTGCAGGTCATGGGCGCGCGGGGCGCCGGTGCCCCGCGCGACACCTCACTATGCCCGGGGAGTTGAGGGCGTACCGGGGTGGGGCGGTGAAGGTTTTCGCGGGGTGCGTCACCCCACCGACGGCGTGGTTCAGCCGGCCGTCACCGTCCGGCGAACTTCTTGCTCACCGAGTCGTACACGCCCTCGGCCACGCCGCCCAGGCGCGGTCCGGCCAGCCAGCCGGACGTCACCGGGCCGATCGAGGTGTTGGACACCAGCGCCGGCTTGCCGTCCGAGCCGGTCGCGACCCAGCCGCCGCCGGACGAACCACCGGTCATGGTGCAGCCGATGCGGTACATCGTCGGATCCGACGCGGTGACCGACAGCCGCCCGGGCCGGTCCTGGCACCGGTACAGCTTCTGCCCGTCGTAGGGCGGCGCGGCCGGGTACCCGATCGCCGTGACGCTCTTCACCTGCGGCACCGCGGGCGCCTTGAAGTCGACCGGCAGCGCCGAACCGATGATCTCCTCCAGCGACTTGCCGCCGCTGCCCTTCTCCGGCGTCACATGGATGACCGCGAAGTCGTACGGCGCGCCGTCGCCGCCCGTCGAACCGCCCTGCTCGATCCACTGGTCCGAGGTCTGCGCCCAGTCGCCCCACCAGACACCGTAGGGAGCGACGTCCTCACGGGTGGCGTTCTCCAGCGCCTCCACCGGCTTGCCGTCGTCGTTGTACGAGGGCACGAACGCGATGTTGCGGTACCAGCCGCCCTTCTTGCCCGCGTGCACGCAGTGGCCGGCCGTCCACACCAGGTTGGACTTGCCCGGGTGGGCCGGGTCCTTCACCACGGTCGCCGAGCACACGGCCGACCCCTTGGGGGAGTCGAAGAACACCTTCCCGGCGGTGGGGACGTTGGCGTGGTACGACGGCGGCACCGCCTGCGCCTCGACCGGCTCGGGCGTCGGGTCGGTCACGCCCTGGTCACCGGAGAGGTCGCTGTCGTCGACGCCCTGGTCGGGCTCCTCGGCCTCCCGCATGCGGTCCGGGTCCCAGAGCCCCTCGATGATCGGGTTGATGTACTCGTTGGCCTCGCGCAGCCAGTCGTCCCGGTCCCAGTTCTTCCAGGCGCCGTTCTTCCACTTGTCGATGTCGATCCCGTGCTCGCGGAGCCGGTCCCTGATGTCGTCCGGGATCCTGAGCTTGCCGTCGTCGGAGGCGGTGGCCGACGCGGAGGCCTCACCGTCCGCCGCGGCATCGCCCGACTCGCAGGCGGTGGCGGTCAGCGCTAGGGCCGAGGCGAGGGCCACGGCGGCCACGACGGGGGAGTTCCTGCGGCGCGCCCTCCCCCCTCGACTGGCATGGGACGACGGCCGTGTGGATCGCATGATCTGACTCCCCCTGGTATGGAATGAACGTGGACGAACCGGCGCTTCGGCCCCGATTCCCGCTGTCACGCGGGACGTTCGGGACGACCTCACGGCGTCCGGGAACGGCACCACACACTATGCGGTGGCTGTGGGGGCGATCCGACGGATCCGCAACAGTTCCGTTACGGAAAGGATCTTGAGACAACCCGTAACCCGGTGAGTGGTCCGCGGTTGGTAGTGGTGGGGGGCCTGCTGTCTGTGCGCGGTCCTCTGTGCCCGTGATCAGTGGGAGGTCAGGGAAGTCGTGGCGGAATCCACCCATGGGGGTTGTGCGTCAGAGGAGGCCGCCGTGGGGCGTACGCAGGTGAAATCCCTCCCCCGCGGAGCCGTCGACGACACCGCCCTCACTCCGCGTTCCGCGCACGAGGGGATCCTGCGCCGCCAGGCCGCGCGCGAATCCGCCGCCCGGACCTACGCCCGTGCCCTGCCGATCGTTCCGGTGCGGGCCCGTGGACTGACCATCGAGGGCGCGGACGGCCGCCGCTACCTGGACTGCCTCTCCGGCGCCGGCACGCTCGCCCTCGGCCACAACCACCCGGTCGTCCTGGAGGCCATCCGCAAGGTCCTCGACTCCGGGGCGCCCCTGAACGCCCTCGACCTGGCGACACCCGTGAAAGACGCCTTCCTCACCGAGCTGTTGCGCACTCTGCCGCCGGGCCTCGCCGAGCGGGCACGCGTGCGGTTCTGCGGACCGGCCGGCAGCGAAGCCGTCGAGACCGCCTACGCGCTGGTACGCGCGGCGACCGGTCGGAGCGGTCTCCTGGCGTTCACCGGCGCCGCTCACGGAAGCAATGCCAGGGTCCTCGACGGCACCTCCGCGGACACCCATGACGGGCGGGTCGTGCGCCTGCCCTACCCGCAGGACTACCGCTGCCCCTTCGGTGTCGGGGGTGAGCGCGGGGCCGACCTCGGCGCCCGCTGGACCGAGTCGCTCCTCGACGACCCCGGGGCCGCGCCGCTGCCCGCCGGGATGATCATCGAGCCCGTCCAGGCCGAGGGCGGGGCGATCCCGGCACCGGACACGTGGCTGCGGCGCATGAGACAGCTCACCGCCGACCGGTCCATCCCGCTGATCGCCGACGAGATGCAGACCGGCGTGGGCCGGACCGGCGCCTTCTGGGCGGTGGAGCACAGCGGGGTGACCCCCGACGTGATGGTTCTCTCCCAGGCCATCGGCGGCAGCCTGCCGCTGGCCGTCGTGGTCCACCGCGACGACCTCGACGCCTGGGGACCCGGCGCCCCCGCCGACACCTTCCCCGGCAACCAACTCGCCATGGCCGCCGGCACGGCGACCCTCGCCCACGTCCGCGAGAACGCCCTCGCCGAGCGAGCGGCCACCGTGGGGGCGCGCATCCTGGGCCAACTCCAGCAGCTCGCCTCCGAGCTCGCGTGCGTGGGGGACGTGCGGGGGAGGGGGCTGATGATCGGAGTCGAGCTGGTGGATCCGGAGGGGGAGGGGCACTCCGGCTTTTCGGGTGCTCCCGGAGCTGCGGAGAGCGGCGTGGCGGCATCGGTGACGCAGGGCAGCGGCCGCCAACCCCTCCCCGCCGCCCCGGAACTGGCTGTCGCGGTCCAGCAGGAATGCCTGCGGCGTGGCCTCATCGTCGGACTCGGCGGCCGTCACGCGAGCGTCGTGCAACTGCTGCCGCCCCTGACCCTCACCGATGAACAAGCGGCCGCCGTACTGGACCGCCTGGCCGACGCGGTCCGGGCAGCGGCCCGGTGCCGTGGGGGTGGCACGGCAGCCGCACCGTGAACGCGGTGAGCTTCCACGGCGTGGGAGCCCACGCGGTGCCTGCGCCCGGGTCGCCTGTCCGCCAGACGCCTGCCCGCCAGATGCCTGGCGCCATGGGCCCCGCCCGCCCGCACACCGCGCCCTCGCGCCCCAAACCGCGCCGAGTGAAGCTCCCTCGGCTCGCAGCCCCCATCCGTATGATCCGGAACCACCTCACGAGGTACCTGCCGTGAACGCCACCCCCCACCCCGACGACCACGCACCGACGCCGGGACAAGGCTCCGCCGGCGCCCGGACGCCGCGGACATCGCCGCACCCGAGAGTCCCGCATCAGCGGCCGACGGCGAAACTCGCCCTGGGGCTGAGCGAAGGCCATGGCCCTGACCTCCTGGAACATCCCGACCCGGGCACCGTCGCCCGGGCCGCCGCCGTGGAGAACCTGCTCCGCTGCTGGGCGCGCGAGACCGACCAGTCCGCCCCGGCCGACGGCCTCCTGCGCATCCCCCTTCCCGCCAGCGGCACGGCCCTGCTCGCCCCGGTCCGCTACTGGTCCCCGACAGGCTGGCACCGCTTCGGCCCTCCTCGTCTGTCCGGTGCTCCCGACCACGCCCCACCGGCCGACGCCGTCACAATCGCCGCCCTGCTCACCAGGGAGACGCCCGTAGACGGCTCTGCCGGCAAACACGCTCACGACTCCCTCCCCTCATGTACCCCCGGCTCCGACACCGTTGCTCTCACCGACGGCGTCGGGCTCGTCGCAGGTGTTGCCGACTCCCTCCGACGTGTCACCGTCTTTCTCACCGACCGCCGGGAACGCCCGGCCGACGGCCCTGACCTCTTCCTCTCCGCGGAACAGGCACTCGTCCTCGGACACCCCCTGCACCCGGCCCCGAAGAGCCGCGAGGGTCTCTCCGAGACCGAAGCACCGCTGTACTCGCCCGAGTCGCGCGGCTCCTTCCCCCTGCACTGGATGGCTGTCGCTCCCTCCGTCCTCGCCACCGACTCCTCCTGGACCGAACGCGGCCGCCCTGTCACCGCGCCCCGGCTCACCGCCCGCCTCGCCGGGACCGTGCCGGCGTTGCCGGACGGGTACGCCCTACTTCCCCTGCACCCCTGGCAGGCACACGAGGTCCGGCACCGTCCGGAGACCGCCGCCCTGCTGGACACCGGACAGCTCCGCGACCTCGGCACCCTCGGCCCTCACTGGCACCCCACCTCCTCCCTACGAACCGTCTACCGAACCCATGCCCCCGCGATGCTCAAGCTCTCGCTGGGCCTGCGCATCACCAACTCCCGCCGCGAGAACCTCCGCAAGGAACTCCACCGAGGTGTCGAGGTCCACCGCTTGCTCCGCAGCGGCCTCGCACAGCAGTGGCAGGCCGTGCACCCGGGCTTCGACATCGTCCGGGACCCGGCCTGGCTCGCCGTCGACACGGCCGACGGCACCCCGACTCCCGGACTGGACGTGGTGATCCGCCACAACCCGTTCAGCCCCTCGGACGACGTCTCCTGCGTCGCCGGTCTCGTTTCGCAGCGCCCGTGCCCCCCGACCCCGCCCGAGGACGCTTCAGAGGGCCCGGAGAAGCGCGGCCCGGCTCTGCGCTCCCGGCTGGCCGAGGTCGTCACGCGGCTCGCCCGCCGCACCGGCCGCCCTCGGGGAGCCGTCGCCACCGAGTGGTTCCTGCGCTACCTCGCGCACGTGGTGCGTCCTGTCCTCTGGCTGGACGGTGAGGCCGGCGTCGCCCTGGAAGCGCACCAGCAGAACACTCTGCTTCTGCTGGACGCCGACGGCTGGCCCACAGGCGGCCGCTACCGCGACAACCAGGGCTACTACTTCCGCGAGTCCCGGCGCGCGGACCTCGACGCCCGGTTGCCCGGCATCGGAGAGCGCAGCGACACGTTCGTCTGCGACGAGGTCACCGACGAGCGGCTTGTGTACTACCTGGCCGTCAACAACGTGCTCGGCCTCATCGGCGCGTTCGGCTCCCAGGGGCTGGCCGACGAGCGGCTGCTGCTCGCCGCCTTCCGCCGCTTCCTCGGAAACGTCGCCTCCGGTCCGGCCCGGCTGCGCACCTCGCTGCCCGACCGGCTGCTCGACTCACCCGTCCTGCGCTGCAAGGCCAACCTGCTGACCCGGCTGCACGGCCTCGACGAACTCGTAGGCCCGGTCGACACCCAGTCCGTCTACGTCACCATCGCCAACCCCCTGCACTCCTGACCGCCCTGATCGGCCCTGACACAACTGACCTCCTTCATCCCTGGGGACATGCCCCACCCCCTCTTCGAGAGGAGCGTTCGGTGCCTCCCTCCGACCCGATCGCCAAGACCGGTATCGCCGTCCCTGTCATGGCCGACGTGGCCTCCGGCACCGGGTCTCGTACCGACTCCGACGCCAGACCGGGTGCCGACTCCGCTGCCTGCGCCGATGCCGAGTCCGAGTCCGGCGCCTGCGACGGCGACTTGGCGGGGGACTTCGCCGGTGCCGACACCTTCGGTCGCGTCGGCTCCCGCCTCGCAACCGCCGACGCGGATCCCGGCGCGCTGCCCGGCGAGCGCCTCGGAGCGGCCGGGCACAACGAGGACACAATGGACTTGCGGCTCCCGGACGAGCTCATCGCGCTCGTCGCGGTTGACACGCTCGACGGTGACGGTGACGGTGACGGTGACGGTGACGGAGCCCGGAGGCGGGACCAGGACACGGCGCTGCCCTCCACCTCCATCGCCGCGACAGGCGGGCCGCCCCGACCCTCCGTCGTCCTCCGCCATGACGACCTCCTCGACCGCGTCGCCGAATGGGGCCCGGCCGACACGCCGGCAGGTGGGTTCCACCTCGTCCCCGCGCGCCTCGAACGCGACCTTCCGCTCATCAGCCGCTGGATGAACGACCCCGCCGCCGCGGCGTTCTGGGAGCTGTCAGGACCCCAGGACGTGACGGAGGGCCACCTGCGGGTCCAGCTCGCCGGCGACGGACGCAGCGTGCCGTGCATCGGCGTACTGGACGGAACACCGATGAGCTACTGGGAGATCTACCGGGCGGATCTCGACCCGCTGGCCCGTTACTACCCCGCCCGGCCTCATGACACGGGGATCCATCTCCTGGTCGGCGGGGTCGCCGACCGGGGGCGTGGCCTCGGCGGTCTGCTGCTCCGGGCCGTGGCCGATCTCGCTCTCGCACAGCGGCCCTCCTGCGCACGCGTCATCGCGGAACCCGACATTCGCAACACCCCCTCCATCGCCGCTTTCCTGACCGCCGGCTTCCGGTTCTCGGCCGAGGTCGACCTGCCCGCCAAGCGGGCTGCCCTCATGGTCCGAGACCGGTCACTCCGGCACCTGCTGTAGCGCTGTGTCACCGCGCCATCACCTATTGAACGCGGCCCGTGCCGCCGCAGTTCCCACCCTGCGCGCGAATCTTCTGAGCCGTTCCCACGACCTCACTCACCCAGCCGGTCGGCCAGTCCCCACCCCGCCCCCCGAGGAGCCCACGGTCTTGATCCCAGCCCCCGCCCCCGCCTTGGTCACCCGTTTGTCAGTGCGGGGTCGTAGGGTGGTCGCGCTATGACGAAGCCCTCACTCCCCGAACTCCTGCATGCCGCCGTCACTGCCGTCGGCGGTACGGAGCGCCCCGGTCAGGTGGCCATGGCCGAAGCCGTCGAGGAAGCGATCGACGACGGCTCCCACCTGCTGGTCCAGGCCGGCACAGGCACCGGCAAGTCGCTGGGTTACCTCGTGCCCGCGCTGGCGCACGGGGAGCGGGTGGTCGTCGCGACCGCCACCTTGGCCCTGCAGCGCCAGCTGGTGGAGCGCGACCTGCCGAGAACGGTCGAGTCGCTGCACCCCCTGCTGCGCCGCCGCCCTGAGTTCGCGATGCTCAAGGGCCGGTCGAACTACCTGTGCCTGCACCGAATGCACGAAGGGGTTCCACAGGACGAGGAAGAGGGCCTCTTCGACCAGTTCGAGGCCGCCGCACCCACCAGCAAGCTGGGTCAGGACCTGCTGCGGGTGCGTGACTGGGCCGACGAGACCGAGACCGGCGACCGTGACAACCTCACGCCCGGCATCTCGGACCGGGCCTGGGCGCAGGTGTCGGTGTCGTCGAGGGAGTGCCTGGGCGCCTCGAAATGCGCGTACGGCGCGGAGTGCTTCGCCGAGATGGCTCGTGAGCGGGCCAAGCTCGCCGAGGTCGTCGTCACCAACCACGCGCTGCTCGCGATCGACGCCATCGAGGGTGCCCCGGTGCTCCCGCAGCACGAGGTGCTGATCGTCGACGAGGCGCACGAGCTGGTCTCCCGGGTCACCGGAGTCGCCACCGGCGAGCTCACCCCCGGCCAGGTCAACCGCGCGGTGCGCCGTGCCGCGAAACTCGTCAACGAGAAGGCCGCCGACCAGCTCCAGACCGCCGCCGAGGGTTTCGAACGGCTGATGGAGCTGGCGCTGCCGGCCCGTCTGGAGGAGATTCCCGAGGACCTCGGGTACGCCCTCATGGCCCTTCGCGACGCGTGCCGCACGGTCATCTCCGCGATCGGCGCGACCCGCGACAAGTCCGTCCAGGACGAGGACGCCATCCGCAAACAGGCCCTCGCCTCCGTGGAGAACGTCCATGACGTGGCCGAGCGCATCACGAACGGCTCCGAGTGGGACGTGGTCTGGTACGAGCGCCACGACCGATTCGGCGCCTCCCTGCGCGTCGCCCCCATGTCCGTCTCCGGACTGTTGCGGGAGAAGCTCTTCGCGGACCGCTCCGTGGTCCTGACGTCCGCGACGCTGAAGCTGGGCGGCGACTTCAACGGCGTAGGCGCTTCCCTGGGCCTCGCCCCCGAGGGCACCGAGGGCGACGACGTCCCGAAGTGGAAGGGCATCGACGTCGGCTCGCCGTTCGACTACCGCAAGCAGGGCATTCTCTACGTCGCCAAGCACCTGGCGCGTCCCGCGCGGGACGGCGATCGCGCGGACATGCTCGACGAACTCACGGAGCTGATCCAGGCCGCGGGCGGCCGCACCCTCGGCCTCTTCTCCTCGATGCGGGGCGCCCAGCTGGCCGCCGAGGAGCTGCGTTCCCGTATCCCCGAGTTCCCGATCCTCCTACAGGGCGAGGAGACGCTCGGCGAGCTCATCAAGAACTTCGCGGCCGATCCGAAGACCTGCCTCTTCGGCACTCTCTCGCTCTGGCAGGGCGTGGATGTCCCGGGACCCAGCTGCCAGCTGGTCGTCATGGACAAGATCCCGTTCCCGCGCCCGGACGACCCCCTGATGAGCGCCCGGCAGAAGGCCGTCGAGGACGCGGGCGGCAACGGCTTCATGGCGGTCGCCGCCACCCACGCGGCGCTCCTGATGGCCCAGGGCGCCGGCCGTCTCGTACGGGCGTCGGGCGACCGCGGGGTGGTCGCCGTGCTCGACCAGCGTCTGGCGACGGCCCGGTACGGGGGCTATCTGAAGGCGTCGCTACCCGACTTCTGGTTCACGACGGACCGTAACCAGGTGCGGAAGTCGCTGGCGGCGATCGACGCGACTGCCAAGCAGTCGGAAGACGACTGAGCTGCGGGGGTCGGCCTGCGGCAGCTGAGCCACCGGCCAACCCCACCCGCATGGGCCTTTGGGGCCCGCCCAGGGACGGCAACCGCCCCCGGACAGCGCAGGGCCCCGGAACCGGCGCAGGGGTCCCGGGGCCCGGTCAGAGGGCGGGCCTGATGGGCCCGCCCGACAGGGGCGCGCTGTCAGACGCGCCGCAGCACGGCCACCACCTTGCCGAGGATGGTCGCGTCGTCGCCGGGGATCGGCTCGTAGGCCGCGTTGTGCGGCAGGAGCCAGACATGGCCGTCCTCGCGCTTGAAGCGCTTGACGGTGGCTTCGCCGTCGAGCATCGCGGCCACGATGTCGCCGTTCTCGGCGACCGGCTGACGCCGCACCGTGACCCAGTCGCCGTCGCAGATCGCCGCCTCGATCATCGAGTCACCGACGACCTTCAGGACGAACAGCTCACCGTCGCCGACGAGCTGGCGGGGGAGAGGGAAGACGTCCTCGACGGACTCCTCCGCGAGGATCGGGCCACCGGCGGCAATCCGGCCGACCAGCGGCACGTACGACGCGGCCGGCTTACCCGCCGTGTCCGTGGGCTGCACCGAGGCGGCCTGGTCGGAACCGCGCACCTCGTACGCCCGCGGGCGGTGCGGGTCACGGCGCAGGAAACCCTTGCGCTCCAGGGCCATGAGCTGGTGTGCGACGGAGGAGGTGCTGGAAAGGCCGACGGCCTGACCGATCTCCCGCATCGACGGCGGGTAGCCGCGTCGCTGCACGGAGTCCCTGATGACCTCGATCACGCGGCGCTGGCGATCGGTGAGTCCGGAGCTGTCCGCCCGGATGCCGGGAGGTCGGCCCGGCAGGGAGCGCTTGTGCCCCTCAGGGTTCGTGGCTTCGTTCATCGCATGCACCGGCTCCAGTCGGCCCTGGGAGCGGTCCTGGGCAGCAATGGCGGCACTGTCTGCGGTGGTGGTCACGTCGGCCCCTCTCGATGGTCTCCCTGCTGGACAACGGTAGTTGCTTTCGAAAGGTTGCGCCAAACACACGTTCGAGTGAAAAATCGCGAATCACCGGACGCGATCATGTGTCCGGGTGTATTGGCGGCCGCGCCACCTGGCGGGCAAAAGGGCCCATTGCTGTACTCTTCACCGCCGGGGTGATCGCCTCGTGGACTGGTGTCCCCAGTCTGCCATCCGGCATTCCCCTGCCCCGGGACCAGCCCGCATCTGTGCGGGAGTCCCACGCCCCCTCCTCGCGGCGCCCACGGTATCTCCGCATGTGCCGCGGCGATACGGCTGTGCCGGAACGGATGGCGCCGCCTCCCGGACGAAGCCCTTGCGCCGGGGTCTCCTGAGGGGCGCGGGGCCGGTGCGGCAGGGTCTGCCGCACGCCACCTGCGCCTACACGCGCGACACGCGGGAGCGGCGTGGATGTATGAGTCAATCCCCACATCTAGTGGTTGGATTGCGGCAGCGACCCAGAAGTTGTGGTCCCCCGGGTCTCGAGGCCCATGGTCATCGCCTATGCTTGGGGCTGCTTCGTGGGGCGCAAGAGGCCCGGCGAGGCTATTGAGTCTGCTGTGAGGAGGGTTGGGAGTTCATGCACTGCCCCTTCTGCAGGCACCCCGACAGCCGTGTCGTCGACAGTCGTACGACCGACGACGGCACATCGATCCGCAGGCGCCGCCAGTGCCCTGACTGCTCCCGTCGTTTCACGACCGTGGAGACGTGCTCGCTCATGGTGGTGAAGCGGTCCGGAGTCACCGAGCCCTTCAGTCGTACGAAGATCATCAATGGTGTGCGCAAGGCGTGCCAGGGACGGCCCGTCACCGAGGACGCGCTCGCCCAGCTCGGCCAGCGGGTCGAGGAGGCGGTGCGGGCCACCGGAAGCGCCGAGCTGACCACCCACGACGTGGGGCTGGCCATACTCGGTCCGTTGCAGGAGCTCGATCTCGTCGCCTATCTGCGATTCGCCTCCGTCTATAGGGCGTTCGACTCGCTCGACGACTTCGAGGCGGCCATCGAGGAACTCAGGGCGCAGACGGGACACCCCGACGCGGACGACGGAGGTCACGAGGACGCGGCTTCGGGGAGCCAGGAAGACGACCGCGGGCCCCAAGGGACGGAACAGATCCCCGAGCCCGCCGGCGCCGCCGACTGACCGGCGGGCCGGACCGGAAGGCAGCTCCGGGCCCGGCCGGGTGGCGGCGATGAGAAGACCTGTTGCGGGCGATGTGAGTGGGTGCCCGCAACACCAGACAGAACACCGTGCCACGGGAACAACGGGGCACTTCAGGGCGTTTTCGCCCGTACAGGGAGGCGGCATGACAGAGACGGCGAGCGGTCCGGCACGGAGTTCCCGCGCCAAGAGCCCCAAGGCGAGCAAGAGCCTGCGTATCGAGCGCATCCACACCACCCCTGGGGTCCACCCCTACGACGAGGTGGCATGGGAACGCCGTGACGTCGTCATGACCAACTGGCGCGACGGCTCGGTCAACTTCGAGCAGCGTGGCGTCGAGTTCCCCGACTTCTGGTCGGTGAACGCGGTCAACATCGTCACCAGCAAGTACTTCCGCGGTGCTGTGGGCACCCCGCAGCGCGAGACCAGCCTGAAGCAGCTGATCGACCGCATCGTGAAGACGTACCGGAAGGCCGGGGAGGACCACAAGTACTTCGCCTCGCCCGCCGACGCCGAGATCTTCGAGCACGAGCTGGCGTACGCCCTCCTGCACCAGATCTTCAGCTTCAACAGCCCTGTCTGGTTCAACGTCGGCACCAAGCAGCCCCAGCAGGTCTCCGCCTGCTTCATCCTGTCCGTCGACGACTCCATGGAGTCGATCCTCGACTGGTACAAGGAAGAGGGAATGATCTTCAAGGGCGGCTCCGGCGCCGGCCTGAACCTCTCCCGGATCCGTTCCTCCAAGGAACTGCTGTCCTCCGGCGGCAATGCCTCCGGCCCGGTCTCCTTCATGCGCGGTGCCGACGCCTCCGCAGGAACGATCAAGTCCGGTGGCGCCACCCGACGCGCCGCCAAGATGGTCGTCCTCGATGTGGACCACCCGGACATCGAGGACTTCATCGAGACCAAGGTCAAGGAAGAAGAGAAGATCCGCGTCCTGCGCGACGCCGGCTACGACATGGACCTGGGCGGCGACGACATCACGTCCGTCCAGTACCAGAACGCCAACAACTCGGTCCGTGTCAACGACGAGTTCATGACGGCGGTCGACCAGGGCGGCCAGTTCGGGCTGCGCGGCCGGATGACCGGCGAGGTCATCGAGGAGGTCGACGCCAAGGCGCTCTTCCGCAAGATCGCCGAAGCCGCCTGGGCCTGCGCCGACCCCGGCATCCAGTACGACGACACCATCAACGCCTGGCACACCTGCCCCGAGTCCGGCCGGATCACCGCGTCGAACCCGTGCAGCGAGTACATGCACCTGGACAACACGTCCTGCAACCTGGCCTCGCTGAACCTGATGAAGTTCCTGAAGGACGACGGCAAGGGCAACCAGTCCTTCGAGGCCGAGCGTTTCCAGAAGGTCGTCGAGTTGGTCATCACCGCGATGGACATCTCGATCTGCTTCGCGGACTTCCCGACCCAGAAGATCGGCGAGAACACGCGCGCGTTCCGCCAGCTCGGCATCGGCTACGCCAACCTCGGTGCCCTGCTGATGGCCACCGGCCACGCCTACGACTCCGACGGCGGTCGCTCCCTCGCCGGTGCCATCACCTCCCTGATGACCGGCACGGCCTACCGCCGCTCCGCCGAACTCGCCTCGGTCGTCGGCCCGTACGACGGTTACGCCCGCAACGCCGACGCCCACAAGCGCGTCATGAAGCAGCACTCGGACGCCAACGACAAGGCCGTCCGCATGGACGACCTGGACACCCCGGTGTGGGCCGCCGCCAGCGAGTCGTGGCAGGACGTGCTGCGCCTCGGCGAGAAGAACGGTTTCCGTAATTCCCAGGCGTCCGTGCTCGCCCCGACCGGCACCATCGGCCTGGCGATGTCCTGCGACACCACCGGTGTCGAGCCCGACCTCGCGCTGGTCAAGTTCAAGAAGCTCGTCGGCGGCGGCTCGATGCAGATCGTCAACGGCACCGTCCCGCAGGCCCTGCGCCGCATGGGCTACCTGGAAGAGCAGATCGAGGCGATCGTCGCCCACATCGCCGAGAACGGCAACGTGATCGACGCCCCCGGGCTCAAGCCCGAGCACTACGAGGTGTTCGACTGCGCCATGGGCGAGCGGGCCATCTCCCCGATGGGCCACGTCCGTATGATGGCCGCGATCCAGCCGTGGATCTCCGGCGCCATCTCCAAGACGGTCAACATGCCGGAGACGGCGACCGTCGAGGAGGTCGAGGAGATCTACTTCGAGGCCTGGAAGCTCGGCGTCAAGGCGCTCGCGATCTACCGTGACAACTGCAAGGTCGGCCAGCCCCTCTCCGCCAAGACCAAGGAGAAGGAGAAGGTCGAGATCACGGAGAAGACCGAGGAGACGATCCGTACCGCGGTCGAGAAGGTCGTCGAGTACCGCCCGGTCCGCAAGCGCCTCCCGAAGGGACGTCCCGGCATCACCACGTCCTTCACCGTCGGCGGCGCCGAGGGCTACATGACCGCCAACTCCTACCCGGACGACGGTCTGGGCGAGGTCTTCCTGAAGATGTCCAAGCAGGGCTCGACCCTCGCGGGCATGATGGACGCCTTCTCCATCGCGGTCTCCGTCGGCCTCCAGTACGGCGTGCCGCTGGAGACGTACGTCTCGAAGTTCACCAACATGCGCTTCGAGCCGGCCGGTATGACGGACGACCCGGACGTGCGGATGGCGCAGTCGATCGTCGACTACATCTTCCGCCGCCTGGCGCTGGACTTCCTGCCCTTCGAGACCCGCTCCGCGCTCGGCATCCACTCGGCCGAGGAGCGTCAGCGTCACCTGGAGACCGGCTCTTACGAGCCGTCCGACGACGAGGTCGACGTCGAGGGCCTGGCCCAGTCGGCGCCGCGCGCCCAGGAGCTGAAGGCCGTTTCCGCTCCGAAGGCCGAGGAAGCGGTCAAGCCCGCCCCGCAGCAGGCCCACACCAGCGCCGAACTGGTGGAGATGCAGCTTGGCATCCAGGCCGACGCCCCGCTGTGCTTCTCCTGCGGGACGAAGATGCAGCGCGCCGGTTCCTGCTACATCTGCGAGGGCTGCGGCTCGACCAGCGGCTGCAGCTGAGCCGAACGCATGAGCCGATGACGGAGGGGCACCGCCTGCGGGCGGTGCCCCTCTCGTCGTACCCGCCTCGTCGCGGTGGCGAGGTCAGGGCCGCTGTGCCGCCCCCATCGTCCTGGTGAAGTCCACGGGATCGCCCTCGAAACCACGGAGTCCGGGGTGGAAGCCCCACGGGCCGGAGCCCTCCCGGGCGAACTCCGCGACCGTCGCCGCCGTCGCCCCCAGGACACCGCCGAAGTCGTCCTCCGCCAAGACGGTGTACCCCTCGCGGATACGCAGTCCGGGGTTGCTCACACTGACGAAGGTGCGCTCCGCCGGGCGCTGCTGGATGACGACACCGACCACCACGCGCGCGTACCGGACGTCGAGGCGGTCGAGTTCCAGCGTCATGACTTCGTCGTAGCCGAAGCCCTGGCCGTCCTTGCTGTCCCGGTTGAGAGTGATGGTGCCGTCGGGGGAGCGGCTGTCGAAGTGCACCACGTACGCGGGATCGCCGTGCGGATCGTCCGCCGGATAGGTCGCCGCGACCAGGTCCAGATCGGTGGACGGCTGCCCCGCCGGGCTGGGATCCCACCGCACCGCGATCTCGACCTTGCGAAGCCCCTTGTTGAGCCCGTCCACCAGCGTCCCCTTCCCCGTCGGCCCGTCCGTTGGCCCCAACTGACGGGCGTCCATGAGTGTTTGTCCATCCTGCCACGCGCGCGGGCACGCGCGTGGCGGAGCGGTCCAGCCGAGAGTGACCGACGCCACGCTCCGTGGCCTTACCATGGCGCGGTGCTGGTCAAGTGGATTCGCTGCACCGTGGTGGACCGCCGCGGTTTCGAGCGGGGGCAGCGGAAGTGGGCGGGGCTTCTGGGGGAGCCGGGTTTTCGCGGGCAGGGGGGTGGCTGGAGCCGGGGGCGGCAGGACGTGGCGCACATCTTCGCGTTCTGGGAGAGCCGCGCCTTCTACGACTCCTTCATGGCACGGTCTCACGACCGGCTCGCGTCGGCCCAGGCCGGCACGTTCAAGAACGCCCAGGTCAGGCTCTTCGACCACCGCTTCGACGTGAAGACCGGTTTCGAACCGCGCTTCACGGACGCCGACCTGCTCCGGGTGGCGCTCTGCCGTATCCACGAGGAGCGAGCCGAGCACTTCGTGCTGATGCAGGAAAAGGTCTGGAACCCGGCGATGGCCGGCTCGCCCGGCATGGTGCGCGGGCTGTTCGGTGAGGCACCCGGGAACGAGTTCCTGGTGCTGTCGATGTGGCGATCAGCCGCCGAGCACGGCAAGTACCGCACCGAACGCGTGGAGCGGCTCGCCCTGAGGGCGCAGACGGAGGCGGACGTGGCGGCGCTCACCGGGGACGTCGTGGACATGGAATCAAGTTGGACGGTCTGATTCCGGGTGGGCGGGTTGCTCCGGGCGCGGTGCTGACTGGGTGAGCCCGGACGACGGAGCTGTTCCGGTCGGACATGCGTGCGACCGGTGTGACCTGTGGTGCGGGAATCGTGTGACCTACGCTGTATGGGGGCGGGGGGAGTGCTCCACCGGCCTCACTCGATCTAGGGTCTTGGCATGGCACGACCACGGCGCATCGTCCTTGTCCGGCACGGCGAGTCAACGGGCAATGTCGATGACTCCGTTTACGAGCGTGAACCCGACCATGCCCTGGCGCTGACCGAGCGAGGCCGACGGCAGGCGGAGGCGACGGGCGAACAGTTGCGCGAGATCTTCGGTGACGAGCAGGTCAGCGTGTACGTCTCCCCGTATCGTCGTACGCACGAGACCCTGCGCGCGTTCCACCTCGACCCCGGACTCATACGGGTGCGCGAGGAACCCCGGCTGCGTGAGCAGGACTGGGGCAACTGGCAGGACCGGGACGAGGTCCGCCTCCAGAAGGCCTACCGGGACGCCTACGGCCACTTCTTCTACCGATTCGCCCAGGGCGAGTCCGGCGCCGACGTCTACGACCGGGTCGGCGGGTTCCTGGAGAGCCTGTTCCGCAGCTTCGAGGACCCCGACCACCCGCCGAACGTCCTCATCGTCACCCATGGCCTGGCGATGCGGCTGTTCTGCATGCGGTGGTTCCACTGGACGGTCGCGGAGTTCGAGTCGCTGTCGAACCCGGGGAACGGTGAGGTGCGGATGCTCGTTCTGGGGGACGACGGCAAGTACACACTCAACCGGCCGTTCGACCGCTGGCGAGATCCCGAGCCGTACGGGATCACCGGATAGAGTGGCAGGGCGATGACCGCTGATTCCTCCCCCGACGTGCGCCTGGACCGCGCCCTGGCCTGCCTGCGCGGACTGTCCGTCGGGGACGCCCTGGGTTCCCAGTACTTCGTGCCGGTGAACTACCCGCTGCTGAAGCGCCGCGAGGTGCCGTCCGGGCCGTGGCAGTGGACGGACGACACGGAGATGGCCGGCTCGGTCGTCGCCGTCCTGGCCGCCCACCACCGCATCGACCAGGACGCGCTGGCCCGCTCCTTCGCCGAGCACCACGACTTCGACCGGGGCTACGGTCCTGCGGTCAACCGACTGCTGCGCCTGGTCCGGGAGGGTGGCGACTGGCGGAAACTCGCTGCCGCGCTCTTCAAGGGACAGGGCTCCTGGGGCAACGGCGCGGCGATGCGGATCGCCCCGCTGGGCGCCTGGTACGCCGACGATCCGGAGCAGGCGACCCACCAGGCGGAGATCTCGGCCTACACCACCCATCAGCACCGCGAGGCCGTCGTCGGGGCCATGGCCGTCGCCGCGGCAGCCGCCTTCGCCGCCGCCCCGGACGGGCCGCCCGGCGCCGAGACCCTCCTCGACGGTGTCATCGACCTGGTGCCGAAGAGCGCCGTGGGTGCGGGACTCCGCCGGGCCCGGGACATGCTCGACTACGGCGACCCGGGCACGGTCGCGGCGGTACTGGGGTGCGGACGGCGTACGACAGCCCACGACACCGTGCCCTTCGCCCTCTGGTCGGCCGCCAGAAGTCTCGGCGACTACGAGCAGGCGTTCTGGACGACTGCCCAGGTGGGCGGGGACGTCGACACCACGTGCGCCATTGTCGGCGGCGTGATCGCCTCGGGGAAGGCGGGGGCGCCGCCCGCAGTGTGGGTCGAGCGGACGGAGCCGCTTCCGGACTGGGTGCCCACGTCGGCCTGACATCAGGGCTCCTGCCGCCTTCAGAAACTCTCTGTGCACATCGGGAACTCTCCGTGATCGCCCGCCCGTTGTTCTGACATCAACTGTGCGAGCCGGCGGGGAGGGTGTCGCCGTCGGCGCCCAGACCGCTGCAGCAGTTCGACGCCACCCCGACGAAGGAGGTGTCCGGGTTTCGCGCTTCGCCCGGTGACCGCGAACGGTGATGTCTTCGACGTCGTACCGGCGATGATGATGTACCGCTCAAGATGTGCGGCTGTGAACGGCGGGATCGCGAAGTCGACGAGATGACCGACCAGTTGATGGTCCCGCTGCTGCGGCCGAACGATGCCTGACCGGGGGTCTCACCCGCCGTGACGCGGACGCGGCGGACCGGGGTGTCGCGGGCGGTTCCGGGCGGCGTAATCTAGGGGCGCCATGCCGTACGAACCGCCTACTCACACCGTCGAGCGCTCCCTTCGCGCCACGACCGGAGCGAAGATCGTTGCAGGTGTCGACGAGGTGGGGCGCGGCGCGTGGGCCGGTCCCGTCACCGTCTGCGCGGCGGTCACCGGATTGCGCCGTCCGCCCGATGGGCTGACGGACTCGAAGCTGCTCACCATCAAACGACGTACCGTCCTCGCCGAGGAACTGCGGACCTGGGTGTCGTCATACGCGCTGGGGCATGCCTCCCCGGAGGAGATAGACACCCTGGGAATGACAGCCGCGCTGCGGCTCGCGGCGGGGCGGGCGCTGGACACGCTGCCGGTCCGTCCCGACGCGGTCATCCTCGACGGCAAGCACGACTACCTCGGTGCGCCCTGGCGGGTCCGTACGGTGATCAAGGGCGACCAGTCCTGCGTGGCGGTCGCCGCGGCCTCGGTGATCGCCAAGGTCCAGCGCGACAAAATGATGGCCGAACTGGGTATCGACCATGCAGACTTCGGTTTTGCGGACAACGCCGGGTATCCATCACCCGTGCACAAGGCCGCACTGGCGGAGCGGGGCCCCACCCCCTACCACCGGTTGTCATGGGCGTATCTTGATGCGCTGCCCCAGTGGCGGCACCTCAAGAAGGTCCGCAGCTGGGCGGACGGAAGTGTTCCGGAAATCGAGGGTCAGCTCGGCTTCGATTTCTGACGGTTTCGTTCGCACGCCACCCGCCGACGCGGGTCGTACCAACGTTTGATAAATATCAAGTCATGCCTCTCATTCCCGAGGAGCCTCAGATTCACGAGAGTGCCCAGGGTCCCCGCGCCACTCCGGCCAGCGGCCGCACCGCGCCGACCCCCCGTCCCGTACCCGGCCCCCGTCCCGCGGCTCCGTCGCGTCCCGGCCGCCCCGGCCCTCTCCGGCCGGCGCCGCCGGTGCAACGTGCGCCCCGCGACGTGGCCGCCGAGCCCGCCCCGTCGGGTCCCGCCGCCGGTGCCGCCACTGCGGTCACCCCGCAGCTCCAGCTCATCCCGGCTTCCGTGGAGGGGGCGCTCGACGCCGCCGAGGAGGCTTTGGACCTGCTGCTGGACTCGGGTCGCGCCCCCGGCGACGTGCTGGTGATCACCACAGGCGAGCAGCACCCGTGGGCCGCCCACGAGCTGTCCTTCGGTGAAGCCTCCTACTGGGCCCAGCACGACGCCGGCGACGACGTCTTCTACACGGATGCCACCATCGCGGCCCGCGCCGCGTCGCGTCCGGTGGTCGTGGTCGCCGTCAACGGCGGCCCCGAGGCCGCAGCCGTGAGCGCCCTGTCCCTGGCCCACTCCCGGGCCGGCGCCCTGCTGATCGTCTGCGGCGACCCGCAGCGGATCAACTCGGTGCTGGGCGCGGGCGTCTGAGCCGGTGCCGTAGCGCCCGAGAGCGCGCTGGGGGAGGACTGCAGGCGCCGCCGCGGCGGCGCCTGCACGGTGGGTGGTTCGCCATGCCCGGAGGGCCGGAGACCGTTCCCGCGTGAGGCCTTGGTCGAGCTGAGGAGTGCTGCTGTGGCAGACCCCCCGTGCTTGCGGCTCGGCCAGGTCAGGGTTCGGGTGCTTGCCCGGATGCCCTCGTAGGAATCGGGGCGTGCCGCGCGAGGGGGCGCGGTCCCGGATCCGTGCCGGATCGGGTCTGGCCGGGGCTCAGCGTGCCGCCGCTGCGCGGCGCAGTACCTCGGAGGCGCCGCCGGTGCGCGGTATGGGTGGCGGTGCCTCCGACGTGGCGAACGGCTCCGGTGCCGAGGCCGAGTGAGGGCGGCGTCCGCCACGGCCCTCGCCCAGGACCTGCCAGCCGTCACGAGTCAGCGTGATGTACGCCCCGCAGCGCAACCCGTGCAGGGTGCACGCGTCGCGCAGGCCCCACATCCACGCGCCGTCCTCCTCCGTCCAACGCGCGTCGCCCTCACGGCAGTAGAGCAGCACCGCCGTACGAACCGGCGTGCGGCGGCGCAGATCGTGCGGGATGACCCGGCGCAACTGTGCGAGCAGCGCGTTGCGGAACATCCAGCCGTCGGCCGGGGCCGGACGGCGCACGAACGAGGCGCTCGCCCGCAGCCGCTCGTCCGGGTCGAGCACGGCGACGACAGCGGTCGCGGGCTGCGGGTGGTGACGGGCGTGCAGTCCGCTGACGATCTCGCGGGGGTTGCGCAGGAGTGGGATCCCGGCGGCGGCCCATTCCGCGGGTTCGAGCAAGCGGTTGGCGGAAGCGGCGGACGTCGACGCCGCTGCCGAGGCCGGAGCGAATCCGAAGGTCACGGTCCTCCCTTCGGCTACGCGCCCACACTGCGGGCGGGGTCGGATTCCTGGGAGCGCGCACCGCAGCGAAGCCCTACCGGAGCGGCCGGCGAGCCGTGCGGGAGCGGACCTCAATTCTTCCTGTCGAACTTGAATGCGGCAACGAGCAATTGAGGCAGCCGACCGTTATCAGATGATGCGCGGCTAATATCCCCACCGTGTGTCTCCGGACCACCCATGGGGCGTTCGAGCACGACACGTTCGTACGTCATGGGGGTGTGCGGCGTCCAGGGGTGTGCGCCGGGGCAGCACCCCAGCCCGGGCACGCCGTCAGCCCTGCACGGCCAGCACCAGCGGCAACACCCCCTGCGCGCCGGAGCGTCGGAGCATGCGAGCCGCGACCGCGAGGGTCCAGCCGGTCTCCGTGTAGTCGTCCACGAGGAGGACCGGGCCCTGGGCCTCGGCGAGGGCGGACGCGAGGGCGGGTGGCACGACCAGAGCCCCGTCGAGTGCCTTCAGCCGCTGGGCGCTGTTGCTCCGGGAGCCCGAGTGCGCGTCCCCGGTGTACTCGACCGAGCCCAGCAGCGGCAGCCGGCCGATCTCAGCGATGCGCGCCCCGAGGGAGTTGATCAGCTGCGGTCGCGAGCGCGAGGCGACGGTGACGACGCCCGCCGGGCGGGGCCGGCCCTCCGGTGCGCCCGGGGCCCAGCCGCCGGGACCCCTGGCCCAGTCGGCCAGTACGTCGACCACTGCCTTCGCCACGTCGTCGGGCACGGGCCCGTCGGGGGCCTGGGGTGCGAGCAGGGGCCGCAGCCGGTTGCCCCACCCGATGTCCGACAGCCGCCCCAGTGCGCGTCCCGAAGCGGCCTGTTCGCCGGCCGGGATGCGTCCCTTGAGGTCCACTCCGATCGCCGGCAGCCCGGTGGGCCACATCCGTCGGGGCTCCACTTCGACACCTGCCCGGCCCAGGTCCACACGCGCGGCGTCGAGCGCCTCCTCGGACGTGTCGGCGGCGAAGCGCGGACCGGCGCAGTTGTCGCAGCGACCGCACGTCTTGGCGGCCTCGTCGTCCAACTGGCGCTGCAGGAACTCCATACGGCAATCGGTCGTCGTCGCGTACGCGCGCATGGCCTGCTGCTCGGCCTCGCGCTGACGTGCCACCCACGCGTACCGCTCGGCGTCGTACGTCCACGGCTGCCCGGTCGCGATCCAGCCGCCCTTGACGCGCTTGACCGCCCCGTCCACGTCGAGAACCTTGAGCATGGTCTCCAAGCGGGAGCGGCGCAGCTCCACCAGGGGCTCCAGGGCGGGCAGCGACAGGGGCTTCTCCGCGTGCGCGAGGATGTCGAGCGTGCGGCGCACCAGGTCTTCCGAGGGGAAGGCGAGCGACGCGAAGTACTTCCAGATCGCCTCGTCCTCCTTGCCCGGGAGCAGGAGCACCTCGGCATGCTTCACACCTCGTCCTGCGCGGCCCACCTGCTGGTAGTAGGCGATGGGGGAGGAGGGCGAGCCCAGGTGCACGACGAACCCCAGGTCGGGCTTGTCGAAGCCCATTCCGAGCGCTGAGGTGGCGATCAGCGCCTTCACCTTGTTCCCGAGCAGATCCTCCTCGGCCTGCTGACGATCGGCGTTCTCCGTCTTGCCCGTGTACGAGGCGACCGTGTGCCCCCGCTGCCGGAGGAAGGCGGTGACCTCCTCGGCGGCGGCCACGGTGAGGGTGTAGATGATTCCGGACCCCGGCAGTTCGTCGAGGTGCTCGGCGAGCCAGGCCATACGGTGCGCGGCGTCCGACAGCCGCAGCACGCTCAGGCTCAGGCTGTCCCGGTCCAGCGGGCCCCGGAGCACGAGGGCGTCCGAGGTGCCGCCGGTGCCGAGTTGTTCCGCGACGTCGGCCGTCACGCGCGCGTTGGCCGTGGCGGTGGTCGCGAGCACCGGCACTCCTGGTGGGAGATCGGCGAGCATGGTGCGCAGCCTGCGGTAGTCCGGCCGGAAGTCGTGGCCCCAGTCGGAGATGCAGTGGGCTTCGTCCACCACCAGGAGCCCGGTGGCGGCCGAGAGCCGGGGGAGCACCTGGTCCCGGAAGTCCGGGTTGTTGAGCCGTTCGGGACTCACCAGCAGGACGTCCACCTCACCCGCGGCGATCTCGTCCTGAACGGCATCCCACTCCTCCGTGTTGGAGGAGTTGATGGTCCGGGCGCGGATGCCGGCCCGAGCCGCCGCCTCGACCTGGTTGCGCATGAGCGCGAGCAGCGGGGACACGATCACGGTCGGACCGCTGCCCCGCGCCCGCAGCAGCGACGTCGCCACGAAATACACCGCGGACTTGCCCCAGCCCGTGCGCTGGACGACCAGGGCACGGCGTCTGTCGGCGACCAGCGCCTCGATCGCCCGCCACTGGTCCTCTCGCAGCCGGGCCTCTCCCGAGACGTCCCCGACGAGACGGGTGAGGACGGCGTCGGCCGCCGCCCGGAGTTCCGTGTTGCTCGTGTGCTCCATGCGTTCCATACAACAGGACGGCACCGACATCCGGAGCGGTGCACCGAGAGCTGTGGACGCGCCGGCCTCGGCTGACGTGTCCCTGATCGGACTTATCCACAGGGTCAAGCGGAGGTTTGCGTTCCGCGAGATCGTCTTCGCATGACGAACCACAGCGAAACGAGCGGATCCCCAGAGCACGGTGACATCACCGGGCCCGAGGCGCAGAGCGGGCACCAGAACGGTGAACAGGAGAAGAAGTCGAGCGAGGCGTCCCGGCTGCACGGCCCCAGCCCCGCGTACGACAGTCACGGCGGCGAGCATCAGGTAACCCTGCGTACTCCGGCCGAACTGGCCGACGCCCTGCCGTACCTGCTCGGATACCGCCCCGAGGACAGCATCGTCCTGGTCGCCCTGCACGACAGGGACGGCCGCGGGCGGTTCGGAGGCCGGGCCCGGCTCGGTATCCCCGCGAACGCGGACGACTGGCCCTCCGCAGCCCGGCAACTGTCCCATGGCCTCGTGACGGGCAGCGAGCGCCGAGGCGCGCGGCCCGAGTCGATGGTCGCCTTCCTGTGCCAGGAACCGGACAAGGGCCAGAGCGGCCGCCAGGTGATGGAGCGGCTGCGGCCGCTGGCCCAGAGGCTGCGCGTCGAGTGCGGTTCCCTCGGCGTGGTGGTGGTCGAGGCGCTGTGCATCTCGGAGGGCCGCTACTGGTCGTACTGCTGTGACAACGCGACATGCTGCTCCCCCGAGGGAGCCCGCATGGGCCTGCCGGGCACCTCTGTGCTGGCCGCGGCGGCCACCTACGCCGGTATCCAGGTCCGCGGCACACTGCGGGAGCTCCGGGCCCGGCTGCTGCCCTGGGAGAACGCCGCGGCCCTCGAGCAGGAGGCCGCCCTGGACACCGCCAGCATGGCGCTGGTGCCGAAAATCCTGGACGACGCGGGCCGTGTCGCCGTGGCCGACGAGACGCTGGAACTGGCCGGGAGGATCCTGGACCGCTTCGCCGAGGCGCAGGCCGTCTCCGGCATGCTCCTGGCGGATCTCCGCGACGACGAACTGCTCGGGCACGACGAGGCCGCCCGGCTGATCCTCGGCCTCCAGGACCGAGCGACCCGCGACCGCGCGGCGGAGTGGATGGAGGGAGACGAAGCCGAGCGCGCCCTTCGCCTTTGGCGGACACTGGCTCGCCGCTGCGTCGGGCCGTACGGCGAACATGCCGCCGCGCCGCTCACCCTCGCCGGCTGGGTCGCATGGTCCACCGGCGACGAACTGGAGGCCCGCGAAGCCCTCGCCATGGCCCTGGGCGCCGATCCCGACTACCTCTTCGCCCGACTCCTGCACCAGGCCTGCAATGAAGGTCTCGACCCGGAGTCGATCCGCAGCTGCCTGCGAGCGGAGCGCAAAGGCCGCGGGCGCGTGGGGGCCGACCTCTTGGAAGCACGGGCGGACGGTGACGCGGCCGACGGATGCGAAACGACCGCGGCACGCGAGATCGAGCGACACGACAGGCCCTCACCAGTAGCGGCGCCGCCCGACCTCCGTCCCGTCGGCAAGCCTTCACGGGCAGTGGTGCCGCCCGGGGGTGAGTCGTACGGCAAGCCTTCACCGGCTGCGGTGCCGCCTGAGGCCGAGTCGCACGACAGGCCTTCACGGGCAGTGGTGCCGTCACGTCGTCGCCGCCGTTCCCGTCCCGCCGGCACCGCCTCCGCCCGTACCGGCGCGGAAGGCCGTGACACGGGCGCCCGGACCTCCCGTCGGCGCACACCGGCGGGCACCACGCACCCTGCCGGTGCCACCCAAACCGGTCCTCGCGCAGGCCGTGCGGCGACGGCGGGTACCGCGCGGCCCGGCAGCGTGCGAACGGGCGGCACGCGTGCGCGTACGTCGGAGAAGGCAGCCCTGCCCTGCCGGGACACGGGCCAGGAAGGCGTACGGCCCGGCCAGGGCACGGACGGGGAGGAGTGAGCCTCCGGCGGGCGGCACCTGCGTGCGTGGGGCCGGGCCACAGGCGTGACTCGGAGGACGCTCCCGCCGTTCACCTGAGTGGCGGAACGGCTGGACGGGCTGTGACGCCGCACTGCCCCTGCCCCGCCGGAGCCCTCCGGTACCGGCGCCGAACCCGATCGAGGCGCACCGAGCGCAGAGGAAACCTTCCCATGCAACAGCCGACTCCGCCCGCCGCCGCCGACGACCACCGCCCCCAGGGCGGTCCCCCACCGCCCCTCGGGTCGGATCTCGACTCGCCCGGGGTGGCGGCGCCCTGGGCGGGGGACCAGGTCGTCCCTCCGCGACCAGCGGCACGTGTGGACGGTTACGGGCCGAGGTTCCCCGGCAGCTCGTCATACCCCTCTGCGCCCACCGGCCCCGACTCGCGCCCCCCGTCGTCGCCGGGGCGCGGCCGTTCGTCTCCCCGGTGGGCAAACCAGAATCGTCGCCCTGGTGCGGGGTCGGGGTATGGCCCAGCCTCCCCGCCCTTCGCTCAGGGGCGGAATCCCTCGTCCGGGGAGCGCTCGTCTCCGCCCCCGCCCCGGGGGGCCACGATCCCCGGACTGCGCTGGTCCGCCGACTTGCCCCCCGTCCACACGGCGATGATCTGTGTCGCCCTTCCCGGCCTAGCCATCTCGACCGAGGAAGGGCAGCTGACCGGCCGGGGTCTTGAGGGGTTCTACCGTGCCGGCCGGCGCGTGCTCTCCCGGTGCGAGATCCGGGTCGCCGGACGAGAACCCCTCGCGGTACAGGCCCGGATGGCCTCGGCCGACCGTGCCCGGTTCGTGGGCACACTCCGCACGTCACCGCAGGCGGGCCCGGACCCGGACGTGATCGTGGAACGGAACCGCTTCGCGGACGGCACGGAGCGGATCACCCTGCACAGCGCGGCTCCCCGCCCGCTGCGGCTGCCGGTCGAGATCGTCTTGGGCACGGACCTGGCCGATCTCGGGGCGATCGCCTCCGGCAGCGCGGGGCCCGAACTCACCGCCAGTGTCCACGGCTCCGGCCTGCGCTGGTCCTGCGCCACCGGCAACGCGTCCGTCACGGCCGAACCGCCTCCCTCGGACGCCCTTGCCTCGGCCGGGCTGTTGCGGTGGGAGCTCGACCTGCCGCCCGGCGGCAGCAGAACCGTCGAACTGCGTGTGCGGCCGGACGGCGCGGGACCCCTCCGAGCCGTGGGACGCGCGGCGACGAGCCCTCTGGCCGCCGCGCGTGCGGAAGGCGACGACCAGAGAGTCCCCGCCCTCCTGCGGACGAGCATCGAGGACCTCCAGGCCCTCCTCCTGCGTGACTCCGCGAACCCCGCCGACACTCACCTCGCGGCCGGGGCGCCCTGGCGCTGTGGCATGGCTCCCGCCGACGCGCTCGTCGCCGCCCGGATGGCGCTGCCGCTCGGCACCGGCCTCGCCGCGGGAACGCTGCGGATCCTCGCCCGGACCCAACTCCTCGCCCCCGGAACGCAGTCCGGAATGATCCCCGGCCCCAGAAGAGACGCCGGGCCGCACCTTCCGCCGCAGTGCACCGGAACAGAGGCCACGCTGCTCTTCCCCGCCCTGCTCGCCGAGGCCCGCCTCTGGGGCCTCCCCGACCAGGCGACGGAAGAGCTGCTGCCCGCCGCCGAACGCTGCCTGTCATGGCTGCGGACCACCGTGGGCGACGGCACGTACCTGCGCGACCCGAACCAGGGCGGGCCCGTCCGCTGCGAGACACAGGCACACGCCCACCGTGCCGCCCTGCTCGGCGCCGACCTGCTCGACGCCTGCGGCCGGACCGGGGGAGCGGCACTCCGGCAGTGGGCGCAGGCCCTACGGACCGCGTTCCGAAAGGACTTCTGGATCGAGGACCGCGGGGGCGGCCGGCCCGCGGCCGCCCGTGCGCCGGACGGCAGCCTGGTTCCCCACCTGGGCGCGGCTGCCGTGCACCTCCTGGACACGGGCCTGCTGGGCGGAGGCGAGTCGGCGCCCGGCCTCCTCGACAAGGTCCGGACGGAGCACCTCGCCCGGCTGCTCGGCAGCCCGGTCATGGACTCGGGGTGGGGCCTGCGCGGGCTGGGTGCCAAAGAACCGGGGTTCAATCCGTTCGGCCACCGCGCAGGAGCCGTACGGATTCAGGAGACGGCGATCGCCGTCGCGGGACTGGCTGCCGCCGGCTACGAGAAGGAAGCGACCTCGCTGCTGCGGGGCGTACTCGCGGCCGCCGAGACCTTCGGCCACCGGCTGCCCGAGATGTACGCGGGGGAGCAGCGTACGGAAGGGGGCGCTCCGCTCCCGCACCCGGCAGCTTGCCGCCCCGCGGCCACAGCGGCGGCCGCCGGAGTCCTGCTGCTGACCACCCTCGCCGGTATCCGCCCCGACGCCCCGGCCGGGTCGGTCACCCTGCGCCCCGTACGCAGCGCGCCCCTCGGGGAGATCGGCTTCACGGGGCTGCGCGTGGCGGGCGCCCCGTTCTCCGTGCGGGTCAGCCGACTGGGCCTGGCCATGGTCGAGGAGGCGGCCGACGGACTGCAACTGGGGGTGTGACGTGCAACGACGTGCCAATTCTGGACAAGAGGAGAGGCGGTGGAGTCCCTACCGGACCGAAGTGGATCAGTAGGTGAAGAGGCCGGTGAAAGGAGTGTTTATCGTCAGGCAGACGACTATGATCGCCGCATGCCCTACGACCCGTCAGCGTTTCCGCCCTTCGCCGTCACCGTGGACCTGGTCGTGCTGACCGTGCGCCGCCATGCTCTGTGCGCGCTGGCGGTACGCAGGGGTGAGCCGCCGTTCCAGGGGCGTTGGGCGCTGCCCGGCGGTTTCGTACGGGCCGACGAAGACCTGGCGCAGGCCGCGGCACGCGAGCTGGCCGAGGAGACCGGACTGCGCGTCCACGATCCTGCCGTTCCGGCCCAGGACAACGGCGCACATCTGGAGCAGCTCGCCACCTACGGAGACCCCAAGCGGGACCCCAGGATGAGAGTCGTCAGCGTCGCCCACCTCGCCCTCGCTCCCGACCTGCCCGCGCCCCGAGCGGGCGGAGATGCCAGCAACGCGCGCTGGGCTCCGGTCGAGGAACTGCTGCGGCAGGGCGGCTACGGGCGTGATGCCGAGCCCGGCGCGCCGCTCGCCTTCGACCACGCGCAGATCCTCGCGGACGGAGTGGAGCGAGCCCGCTCCAAGATCGAGTACTCGTCGCTGGCCACCGCCTTCTGCCCGCCCGAGTTCACCGTCGGGGAACTGCGCCGTGTCTACGAGGCGGTGTGGGGCGTGGCGCTCGACCCGCGCAACTTCCACCGCAAGGTCACGGGTACACCCGGCTTCCTCGTCCCCACCGGTGGGACGACCACCCGCCAGGGCGGACGCCCGGCCCAGCTCTTCCGCGCCGGCGGCGCGACGCTCCTCAACCCCCCGATGCTGCGCCCCGAGGTGTGAGCGGCGGGCCGGCGCGGGCTGTGCCGGGCCCGGAACTCGATCCACCCGCAGTCCGGTCACGGGTGAGGGGCCTGTCCGAGGTAGGCCGTGCGATACCCGAAAAACCGGACATAGCGCGCTATCTTGCTGTGAGTGATCCAGGCCTTCGGACTGACCAGCAACCCCCGCAAGGAGCTTCCGCCCGCAGCCGACGACGTCTCATTCGATGCGCGGGCGGGCCGCATCACCGCGCTGCTCGGAGCACCAGGCGCCGGCAAGACGACGGTTCTCAGACTCATGCTCGAACTCCAACAGGGTCGCGGCATCACCCACTTCCGGGGCCGCCCCCTGCATCGCATCGCCCATCCCTCGCGTGAGGTCGGCGTGCTGCTGGGCGACGTGCCCGGGCATCCCGCCCGCACGGTCCGCGGGCATCTGCGCATGCTGTGTGCCGCCGCGGGGGTCCCGATCCGGCGTGCCGACGAAGTCCTCGAGGCGGTCGGGCTTGTGAGCCTGCGCGACGAACGCCTCGGCACCCTCTCCCGCGGCATGGACCGCCGCCTCGGCCTGGCCTGCGTGCTCCTGGCCGACCCGCACACCCTCGTCCTCGACGACCCGGCCGACGGGCTCTCCACCCGCGAGAGCGCCTGGCTGCACGGCATGCTGCGCGCCCACGCCGCCCACGGGGGCACCGTCCTGTTCACCACGGCCGACCCCAAGGGGGCCGCGCGCACCGCCGACCGGGTCGTCACCCTGGAGCAGGGCAGGCTCGTGGCCGACCAGGAGGCTGCGGAGTTCTCGCGCACCCGCCTCCGCCCCCGTGTCGCCGTACGCAGCCCGCACGCGGCCCGTCTGGCGGCGCTGCTGGCCAAACAGGCCCGCACCTCACAGCGCTCTGTCGAAGTCGTCCGAGAGGGCGGCAACCGCCTTTCGGTGTACGGCGGTACCTGCGCGGACATCGGCGAGATCGCGTTCCGCCACGGCATCGTCGTTCACCAACTCGCCGACGAGGTCGGAGACATGGGCCCCGGTGCGGGCCTCTCTCAAGCAAGCGGGCCGCGTGACGGAAGCCTCGCCGAGCAAGGGCGGCGCGTCACTGACACGCACCGGACGACTCTTGCGCCCCGGCCCGGAGAACCGGCATCGTCCCGCGACCCGTCGAGGCCGTTCGCAACAGACCTCACGCCCCTCCCGGCCGAGCCGCGGCCCACGCTTGAGCCGAAATCTCCCTCAGGCGCACCGGAGCAGGCCGCACCGGAGCAGGCCGCACCAGAGGAGGCCGCAGAGCCGTCGCCTTCCTCCGCAGACCCTGCGGTCATCTCCACCGAGCCGCGACCCACGCTTGAGCCGCGATCCCTCGCGGACGCGCCGGCCCCGGTCGCAGACAGGCCGTCGCTGTCCTTCGGGCACCCGCAGCCCGCCGCCGAACCGCACGGACTCCTGGACGCCTCCTCGACCAGCCACTCGAGCGACAGTCCTTCGACGGCGACGGCGACGGCGACGGCGACCGCGCCCACCCCACCCGGCCCCGGCACCCGCTCAGCTCGCACGCTCGACGCACTGCCTCCTCTGCCGCCCCCCATCTCCGTCCGCCCCGCCCCCAGCCCCCTCCGCCCCCTTCGCTACGAGATCCGCCGTGCCACGGGGATCGGCACCGGATTCCTGACGGGGGCCGTCGTGCTTGCCGTGTCCGCCGTGACCGCCGTCGTGCTCGCGCGCATCGGGCACACTCCGCAGCCGCGCCTGCTGGCCGCATGGCCGCAGGAGCTGCCCCTGCCGCCCGCGGCGCTCGGTGCGGGACTGCTCGGTGCGCTGGCCTTCGGCGACGAGTTCCGCCACCCCGCCCTGGCGGCGGACCGCGGCACCGTGCCCCGCCGGCTGGGGCTGCTGGCCGCCAAGCTGGTCGTCGCCTCGGCCACCGCGCTCGTACTGGCCGTCCTCACCGTCGGCTGCGACGCCGAAGTGCTCTATCTCGTCTACGGACGGGAGCTCGCCCAGGTTCCCGCCGCCTGGCTCCCCATGAGTGCGAGTTGGATCGGGCTCGTGGTCGGCTGCGCCTGGGCCGGCGTACTCGCCGCGGGTGTCTTCCGGTCCACCACGGCCGGACTCGCCGCGGTGGCCGCCGTCCCCCTCCTCGTCGTACCCGTCGTGCACAAGCTCGTGAACGGACCGTCCGTGCGAACCGCGGCCGGACTTCCCGTGCGACTGCGAGAGACCCTCCTGCCGCGATGGCCCTTCGGGGGAGAGCGCTACCTGGAGGCCGCGCTCACGGTGATCTCGCAACCTGTGGGCGGAGCACTGACGTTGTCGCTCACCGCGCTGCTCTGCGCGTATCTGCTCGCCACCCTGCGCAGCAGATTCCGGTGACGACTGTCCGTAACCCTTAGTCCGGCCATGCGCACAACTCCCCGCGAAACGCCCATTTCTTTCCGATAAGGCGTCAATTGCGACGGGGTGAGCGATCACCCTTTCGTGTGCTTTTCACCAAAGACCTCAAGGGAGTTGGAGACGACGCCGACAAAGGATGCGTGAGTACCCTTGCGCACACCATGATGACCGCCGCCCGCTCCGCTGACTCCGGCCTCGCGAGCCCGGGCGAACTCGACCGCTACCCGTACGCCGAGGCGCCCGCCGTCGACCGCGTCGGGGTCCCTGCCTGGGACGGCGGGGACCCCGAGCTGGGCCGTGTCGGCCGACGCGCCGCGGGCAGCCGCGGCCGCGGGCTGCACGGCCAACTCGTTCAGCAACTGGGTCAGATGATCGTCTCCGGCGACCTGGGCGCCGACCGCCCGCTGGTGCCCGAGGAGATCGGCCAGCGCTTCGAGGTCTCCCGCACCGTCGTCCGTGAGTCCCTCCGCGTCCTGGAGGCCAAGGGTCTGGTGAGCGCCCGACCGAACGTCGGCACACGCGTGCGCCCCGTCAGCGACTGGAACCTCCTCGACCCGGACATCATCGAGTGGCGGGCCTTCGGGCCACAGCGCGACAACCAGCGCCGTGAGCTGAGCGAGCTGCGGTGGACGATGGAGCCGCTCGCCGCTCGCCTCGCAGCCGGGCACGGCCGTGAGGACGTCCAGCAGCGCCTTGTGGACATGGTCGAGATCATGGGGCACGCGATGGCCCAGGGTGATGCGCTCACGTTCTCCCGCGCCGACTCCGAGTTCCACTCGCTGCTCATCCAGGTCGCGGGCAACCGCATGCTGGAGCACCTCTCCGGGATCGTGTCCGCGGCCCTACAGGTCTCGGGCGGCCCGGTCACGGGCTGTGACCGGCCGAACGAGACGTCCCTGGCGCACCATGGCCGCATCTGTGACGCCCTCGCCACCGGTGACGGAGCGGCGGCCGAGGTGGCCATGCGGCAGCTCCTCACGGTCCACCCTGAGGTGGAACGGGTCGTGCCCGCCCCGCGCGAGCACTGACCGGGTTCCGCGGGCGGCGCGGCCGGGTGTGCCACCCCCCTCCTGTGGCAGTGCCTGATCGGTGATCCGCCTCCCGTCGGACCCCGTGGGATCCTTGAGATCCTGCGGGGTCCGACGGCGCGAAGGGGCCGGGGCTCGGCAGGGTGGCCGAGTTGGCACTACATGTGACCTCTTCTGTCCGCGTCTGACCGTTTTCGTTCGCTTACGGGGTGTGACTCGGGCCACGCGGATTGGGCGTAACGCTCGCGGGAAGAACGCGATGACCTAAGAGGTGACAGCCGCGGAGGGAATACGGACGCCGTTCACGGCGCTGTGCATCTTCCCGGCCCCCGCCCGCGCCGTCGGCCCATCCCCAAGCCGGCGGTCGGCTCCTGTCCACTGTGGACGGGGCCGGAAGCCGTTTTCCAACGTTCCGAGAGGTTGTTCGTGTCGGCCAGCACATCCCGTACGCTCCCGCCGGAGATCGCCGAGTCCGTCTCTGTCATGGCGCTCATCGAGCGGGGAAAGGCTGAGGGGCAGATCGCCGGCGATGACGTGCGTCGGGCCTTCGAAGCTGACCAGATTCCGGCCACTCAGTGGAAGAACGTATTGCGCAGCCTCAACCAGATCCTCGAGGAAGAGGGTGTGACGCTGATGGTCAGTGCCGCAGAGCCCAAGCGCACCCGAAAGAGCGTCGCAGCGAAGAGTCCCGCCAAGCGCACCGCCACCAAGACGGTCGCGGCAAAGGCGGTGACCACCCGGAAGGCCACCGCCACCGCCACGCCGGCGGCGCCCGCCGCCGAGCCCGCCATCGAGGAGGAGGCGCCCGCCAAGAAGGCGGCTGCCAAGAAGACGACCGCCAAGAAGGCGGCCGCGAAGAAGACCGTCGCCAAGAAGACGGCGGCCAAGAAGACCAGCGCCAAGAAGGACGACGCCGAGGTCGTCGAGGAAGAGGTGCTCGAGGAGGCAGCCCCCGGCAAGGCCGGTGAGGAGCCCGAGGGCACTCCCGAGAACGCGGGCTTCGTGCTCTCCGACGAGGACGAGGACGACGCGCCCGCGCAGCAGGTCGCCGCCGCCGGTGCCACCGCCGACCCGGTCAAGGACTACCTCAAGCAGATCGGCAAGGTCCCCCTGCTCAACGCCGAGCAGGAGGTCGAGCTCGCCAAGCGCATCGAGGCCGGTCTGTTCGCCGAGGACAAGCTGGCCAACGCCGACAAGCTCGCCCCCAAGCTCAAGCGCGAGCTGGAGATCATCGCCGAGGACGGCCGCCGCGCCAAGAACCACCTCCTGGAGGCCAACCTCCGTCTGGTGGTCTCCCTGGCCAAGCGCTACACCGGCCGCGGCATGCTGTTCCTGGACCTCATCCAGGAGGGCAACCTCGGTCTGATCCGCGCGGTCGAGAAGTTCGACTACACCAAGGGCTACAAGTTCTCCACGTACGCCACCTGGTGGATCCGTCAGGCGATCACCCGCGCCATGGCCGACCAGGCCCGCACCATTCGTATCCCGGTGCACATGGTCGAGGTCATCAACAAGCTCGCGCGCGTGCAGCGCCAGATGCTCCAGGACCTGGGCCGCGAGCCCACCCCGGAGGAGCTGGCCAAGGAACTCGACATGACCCCCGAGAAGGTCATCGAGGTACAGAAGTACGGCCGCGAGCCCATCTCGCTGCACACGCCGCTGGGCGAGGACGGCGACAGCGAGTTCGGCGACCTCATCGAGGACTCCGAGGCAGTCGTCCCGGCCGACGCGGTCAGCTTCACGCTCCTGCAGGAGCAGCTGCACTCCGTCCTGGACACCCTGTCCGAGCGCGAGGCGGGCGTCGTCTCGATGCGCTTCGGCCTCACCGACGGTCAGCCGAAGACCCTCGACGAGATCGGCAAGGTCTACGGCGTCACGCGTGAGCGGATCCGCCAGATCGAGTCCAAGACCATGTCGAAGCTGCGCCACCCGTCCCGTTCGCAGGTGCTGCGCGACTACCTCGACTGAGCGAGGTCGTACGACACGGAAGGCCCGGTTCCCCGAGGGGACCGGGCCTTCGCGATGCCGCCTCGTCGAGAGTGCGGGGTTTCACCGCGTGAATCACTCTGGGTGTCCCACGGACACCACCGAGTGAGGAGTGTGTATGTGTCGTCGACTGGCTCGAGCTCTCGTCCTGCCGCTGGTCCTGGCCGCCGCGGTAGCCGCCCTGTCAATGGGCTCCAGCGCCCCTGCGGCCGCCGACGGCGTGGTCATAGGCGGCTTTCCCGTCGAGGCCTCCCAGAGCCCGTGGACGGTGGCCCTGTCCAGTCGTGACCGGTTCGGGGGTACGCGCGCGGGTCAGTTCTGTGGCGGTGTGGCGGTCGGCCGCACCACCGTGCTCACCGCGGCCCACTGTCTGGACGAGGACGTCCTGGGCGGGCCGCCGGAGCGCGTACGGGACCTCAAGGTCATAGCCGGACGCACGGACCTGCTCTCGGGCCGCGGCGGCCAGGAGGTGGCCGTGCGCCGCACGTGGGTGAACCCGGCCTATGACGGTGTGAGCAATGCCGGGGATTTCGCCGTGCTCACTCTGGCCGAACCGCTCCACGGCGACTCGGTCATCACCATGGCGGCCGAGGGTGACCCCGCGTACGCGGCGGGTGGGACCGCGACGGTCTACGGATGGGGCGACACCTCGGGTGCCGGTGAGTACCCGGACAGTCTGCGGGCGGCGCACGTGCGTGTGCTCCCCGATGCGCTGTGCGAGAAGGTGTATCCGGGCGGTACGGACGGCACCTACGACGCCACGAGCATGCTGTGCGCGGGGGAGGCCGAGGGGGGCCGGGACGCCTGCCAGGGCGACAGCGGGGGGCCGCTGGTGGCCCAGGGGCGGTTGATCGGGCTCGTGTCCTGGGGGATCGGCTGTGGCCGGGCCGGTAACCCCGGGGTGTACGTGCGGGTGTCCGGCATCATGCGGACGCTCGGCTGGACACGGGCGCCAGAAGGCCTCTGAGGCGGTCTGGCGGAGCCTGGACGGGGTTGTGGCACGAGGACGGGCGGCTGCCTCTGTGGGAGAGGCAGCCGCCCGTCCTCCGGCCTGTGCCGGGCTGGCTCGTCGTCGGACGCGAGGTGTCAGCGCTCTTCTTCGGAGGCGTTCTCGGGAGCGGACGTGAGCCGCTCCGTCTCGTCCTGTATCTCAGCGGCGATCTTCTTGAGTTCCGGCTCGAACTTGCGCCCGTGGTGGGCGCAGAAGAGCAGCTCTCCGCCGCTGAGCAGGACGACGCGCAGGTACGCCTGGGCGCCGCAGCGGTCGCAGCGATCAGCGGCCGTCAACTGGCTCGCAGGGGTCAGAACAGTAGTCACGTCGCCTCTTCTCTAGCTCGACGAGCTGTCGTACCAGGGTCAACATCCAACCAGCCCCAAAACGTTCCCGCTCGTGGCTTTTCCTCGAAAGAATCTTTGCGAGGCGGCTGTCTGCTGCCGGTTGGCGGCGAATGTGCCGTATTGCGTGTCTATGTGTCTTACGGGGCTTCGCGTTGTATCGGTGGTCGGTCCTCCCGGCTGGGTTGCCGGTTGTTCATGAGGACGTGCCCGGAGCCTAAATGGTTCATGCCTGGAAGGGAACGTGATGTGTACTTCACTCAATCGAGGGATCGAACACGTATGCGAGTCTGGACTAGTGTGAGTTTCCGACGAGGGTGGCGTTACAACGGCTCTACCAGGCCTCGGTACCCTCTCACCGGTGACTGAAGCCGCGCCCTTACCCATGAGGGCCCCATCTGAAATTCAGCGAGGAGCGAACCGCGTGACCGCCGAGACGTCCGTGCCGTCCACAGCTCTGCTGGCAGGAGCAGACCGGGACGGGTCCAACTACACCGCGCGGCACCTGCTCGTCCTCGAGGGGCTCGAGGCCGTGCGCAAACGCCCGGGTATGTACATCGGGTCGACCGACAGCCGTGGCTTGGTGCACTGCGTCTGGGAGATCATCGACAACTCGGTCGACGAGGCCCTGGGCGGGTACTGCGACCACATCGAGGTGATCCTCCAGGACGACGGCTCGGTCGAGGTCCGGGACAACGGCCGGGGCATCCCGATCGACGTCGAGCCCAAGACCGGCCTCTCCGGTGTCGAGGTCGTCATGACCAAGCTGCACGCCGGCGGCAAGTTCGGGGGCGGCTCCTATGCCGCCTCCGGCGGCCTGCACGGCGTGGGCGCCTCCGTGGTGAACGCCCTGTCCGCCCGACTGGACGTCGAGGTGGACCGCAGCGGCCACACCCACGCGATCAGCTTCCGGCGCGGTGTCCCCGGCGCCTTCGCCGGGAACGGCGCGGAGGCCAAGTTCGAGGCCAAGAGCGGCCTGCGCAAAACCAAGAAGATCCCGAAGACCCGCACCGGCACGCGCGTGCGATACTGGGCCGACCGCCAGATCTTCCTCAAGGACGCCAAGCTCAACCTGGAGACGCTGCACCAGCGCGCCCGCCAGACCGCATTCCTGGTGCCCGGCCTGACCATCGTCGTGCGCGACGAGTACGGGCTCGGCGAGGGCGGCAGCAAGGGTGAGGAGTCCTTCCGCTTCGACGGCGGAATCAGCGAGTTCTGCGAGTACCTGGCGAACGACAAGCCGGTCTGCGACGTCCTCCGTTTCTCCGGGCAGGGCATCTTCAAGGAGACCGTCCCCGTCCTGGACGACCACGGCCAGATGACGCCCACCGAAGTCACCCGCGAGCTCGGCGTCGACGTCGCACTGCGCTGGGGGACGGGCTACGACACGACGCTTCGGTCGTTCGTCAACATCATCGCCACGCCCAAGGGCGGCACCCACGTCGCCGGCTTCGAGCAGGCCGTCGCCAAGACGATGAACGAGGTGCTGCGCACCAAGAAGCTCCTGCGCGTCGCCGAGGACGACATCGTCAAGGACGACGCCCTGGAGGGCCTGACCGCGGTCGTCACCGTGCGCCTCGCCGAGCCCCAGTTCGAAGGCCAGACCAAGGAGGTACTCGGGACCTCGGCGGCTCGCCGCATCGTGAACAACGTGGTCACGAAGGAACTCAAGGCGTTCCTGACGTCCACGAAGCGGGACGCCGCCCAGCAGGCCCGTGTCGTGCTGGAGAAGGCCGTCGCCGCGGCGCGTACGCGCATCGCCGCTCGGCAGCACAAGGACGCGCAGCGCCGCAAGACGGCCCTGGAGTCCTCCTCGCTGCCCGCCAAGCTGGCCGACTGCCGCAGCGACGACGTCGACCGCAGCGAGTTGTTCATCGTCGAGGGCGACTCCGCGCTCGGCACGGCGAAGCTCGCCCGGAACTCCGAATTCCAGGCGCTGCTGCCGATCCGCGGCAAGATCCTCAACGTTCAGAAGTCGTCTGTGACGGACATGCTGAAGAACGCCGAGTGCGGCGCGATCATCCAGGTCATAGGAGCCGGCTCGGGCCGGACCTTCGACATCGACACCGCCCGCTACGGCAAGATCATCATGATGACCGACGCCGATGTCGACGGTTCACACATCCGCACCCTGCTGCTGACGCTGTTCCACCGCTACATGCGGCCCATGGTCGAGGCCGGCCGGGTCTTCGCGGCGGTGCCGCCGCTGCACCGCATCGAGATCGTCCAGCCGAAGAAGGGGCAGGACAAGTACGTCTACACCTACTCGGACCGCGAACTGCGCGACACACTCATGGAGTTCCAGAGCAAGGGCATCCGCTACAAGGACTCCATCCAGCGCTACAAGGGCCTCGGCGAGATGGACGCCGACCAGCTGGCCGAGACGACGATGGACCCGCGCCACCGCACCCTGCGCCGGATCAACCTCTCCGACCTGGAGGCCGCCGAGCAGGTCTTCGACCTGCTGATGGGCAACGACGTGGCGCCGCGCAAGGAGTTCATCTCCAACTCCGCTGCGACGCTGGACCGGTCGCGGATCGACGCGTAGCCGCTGCGCCGGGCTGTTGCCGACTGCGGCCGGGTGGGTTCGGCGACCCGCTCGGTGCTGCGGCGGTCCGGCATGCACGGCGCCGGGCTGCCGTCCCGGCCGTGCCGAGAGGTCTCTCCACCCCCGGGTGGAGAGACGAACGGCCGGGAATCCACCCGTGATCCACCCAGGCTCCGATCCCGTGGCCTGGCGAATTCCGTAGCGTCGAAGGCGTCGGCGGCAGTCGCTGCCGGTATCTCCTTTCTCGCTCACGGAGGCTGTGATGTCCGGGCTCGTCGACGCGTTGGTGATCGTGGCCGTTGCCGTCGTGGTGATAGCCCGGCAGTTCCGTGCGTGAAGGATCGGCGGTGAGCGCCGCTGGTGGCTGCTGCCCGTGATCCTGGTGCTCGTCGCGCTGCGCGAGCCCGGCATGCTCGACGCCCACCACCACACGGCCTCGGCGCTCCTGCTCGGCGCCGAGCTGCTCGTCGGCCTGGCCACCGGAGTCGGCTGGGCCTGGACCACCCGCGTCTGGGCGGAACCGGACGGCACCGTCTGGAGCAGGAGCAGCACGGCGAGCGGCGCCGTCTGGGCCGTCGGCATCGGTCTGCGCGTCGGCCTCTTCGCGCTCGGCACAGTGGCAGGCGTTCACCAGGACAGCTCCGCCCTGCTGCTGGGGCTCGCCGGCACCCTCCTCGTCCGGTCCGGAATGCTGGCCTGGCGCGGACAGTCCCTGCGCCCTGCCGTGCCGTTGAGCGGGGCGTGCGGTGACGGCACGACCCGGCCCGTGGGGAGGGAGCGCGTGTGAAGGAGAACGCCTGGACACGCTGGCCGTCCCGGGAAGCGCTCAGCCGAGAGGGACGCTCGATCTCCCGGTGCGTGCTGGCCTGGTCGGTGCGGGGCCTGGTCCTTGGCATGCTGTTGTGGGGCGCCTTCGTCGACAGCCATGGGCTCGGCTGGAAGACGACGGCCGGTGTCGCGGGCGTGCTTCTCGCCGCGCTTCTCGCCAGAGAGTTCTTCCGCACCACGCTCCAGCACCGGCTGTGGCCGTCGCTGGCGTCGTTCGCGCTGCTTCAGGGCATCGTCGTCGCGGCCCATGTGTCGGGGTTCTCGGTGGCGGCCCTGGTGATGTGGTGCGGGTGTGCTGTCGCGGCACTGGAGCGGCTGCCCCCGACAGCCGCCTTCATCGCAGCGGGTGTGGCCTTCGGTTCGTACGGGTCCGTCCTCGACGCCGACCTGCTGACGGCCCTCGTCAACGGAGTCGGCCTCGGCCTTGCCGGATACACCCTGCGCCTCGATGCCGAGGCCCGTGGCAGCGCCCAGCGGCTGCTCGCCCAGGAGCGGGCCGCGCGTGCGGCGGAGGCGGAGACGGCGGCGCTGGCAGAGCGGGCCCGCGCAGCGCGTGAGATCCACGACGTGCTGGCCCACAGCCTCTCGGCCCAGCTCGTGCACCTGGAGGCGGCCCGGCTGCTGATCGAGCGGGGAGGGGAACGGGAGCAGATCCACGGACGCGTGGTGGCAGCGCGGGAGATGGCGCGGGGCGGCCTCGCCGAGACCCGGCAGGCGCTCTCCGCCCTGCGCGGGGAGCTGACGCCGCTGGAGGATTTCCTGAGCGGGCTGGTGGGCACGGTAGGGGGCGCCGAGATCACCATCACGGGTGAACGGAGGGCGCTGCCCGCCGAGGCTTCCCAGGCCGTGCGCAGAGCGGCTCAGGAGGCTCTGACGAACGTCCGCAAGCATGCACCAGGCGCCAAGGTCCGCATCAGGCTCGACTACCGTCCGGACGAAGTGACCCTGGACGTGCGGGACTCTGGCGGCTCGCCGGGCGAACTGACCGGGACGGGTGCCGGGTACGGTCTGCTGGGCATGCGGGAGCGTGCCGAGCTGCTGGGCGGTTCCGCTAGTCACCTGATGGGGTGAAGAGCGAGGGGAAGAAGAGTCGGGGATCTTCCCGTTCTGTCCATCCTTGGGCATGCAGCCAAGCAAGGGCCGTCCCCGTGGCGGCGGGGCCGGCCAGGAGAACCGGGTCGGGCCTCTCGACGGTCATGACCCGGTCCCGGCCGAGGAGGCCGGACAGCTCAGGTACGACGATCCTTGGTACGACGCCCTCGCATCCGGCTGGGGCGAGTCGGCCGCCGACGGGGCTCAGGGCCCACCGATGGTCCCGTCGGCACGGACGGAGGACGGGACGGGGGCCGCGGCGGCCGACGTGTACCTGGAAGTGCAGCGCAGCGCGGCCTTTCAGGAGGTGAGGAGGCGATACCGGAGGTTCGTGGTGCCGGCGTTCGCCGCCTTCTTCGCCTGGTACGTGGGCTACGTCGTGGCTGCCACGACCGCGCCGGAGCTGATGGCGCGGCCCGTGGCGGGAGCGGTGAACGTCGCGATGGTGGCAGGTCTCGGGCAGTTCCTGTCCACGTTCCTGCTCACCTGGGCGTACGCACGGCACGCACGGCTGCGCAGGGACCGAGCCGCGCTCGAACTGCGGTGGGACACACAGGAACTGACGCGTGGCGTGAGCGGTGGTACGTCGTGACGGGGGAACACCAGACGCTGGCGCTGCTGCTCTTCAGCGCGTTCGTCGCGGTCACGCTGGGGATCACCACATGGGTCGGCCGCAACCGGCGTGGCTCGGCGGAGGAGTTCTACGCGGGCGGGCGGCTCTTCTCACCCATGGAGAATGGTTTTGCCATCGCGGGTGACTACATGTCGGCCGCCTCCTTCCTGGGCGTCACCGGGCTCATCGCGCTGTTCGGCTACGACGGGCTGCTGTACGTCGTCGGGTTCCTCGTGGCGTGGCTGGTGGTGCTGTTCCTGGTCGCCGAACTGGTTCGCAACTGCGGCCGGTTCACGCTCGCCGACGTCGTGGCGGCCCGGATGAGGGAACGGCCGGTACGGATCGCGGCGGGAACCTCCTCGGTCACGGTGTCTGTTCTGTACCTGGTGGCACAGATGGTCGGCGCGGGCAGCCTGGTGGCGCTGCTGCTCGGGGGCACGAGCGACGCCGCGCGGGCCTGGACCGTCATCGGCGTGGGCGCACTCATGGTGGTCTATGTGTCGTTGGGAGGGATGCGCGCGACCACGTGGATCCAGATCGTCAAGGCCGTTCTGCTTCTCGGCGGCACCATCGCGCTGACGGTGCTCGTCCTGATGCGCTTTCACGGCGACCTGAACCGGCTGCTGCTCACGGCGGCCGAGCGCAGCGGGCACGGGGAGGCGTTTCTGGCGCCGGGGCTGAAGTACGGCGGGGACTGGACCGCCCGCTTCGACTTCATCAGTCTGGGGCTGGCTCTGGTGCTGGGCACGGCGGGGCTGCCGCACATCCTGTCGCGCTTCTACACCGTGCCCACCGCGCGCGCCGCCCGCCGCTCGGTCGTCTGGGCCGTCGGGCTCATCGGTGGCTTCTACCTCATGACGATCGTGCTCGGATTCGGTGCGGCCGCCGTCCTGGGCCCGGAGGCGGTGCGCGGGTCGAACGCGGCGGGGAACACGGCGGTTCCGCTGCTGGCGCTCGATCTGGGCGGTGGGGCGGGATCCACCGGCGGGACGGTCCTCTTCGCGATCGTCGCCGCGGTCGCCTTCGCCACGATCCTCGCCGTGGTCGCCGGCATCACGCTCGCGTCCTCGGCGTCCGTGGCCCACGACCTGTACGCGTCTGTGCGGCGCCGGGGCAGGAGGCCGCGCAGCGAGGTGGCGGTGGCCCGTGTCGCGGCCGTCGGCGTCGGCGTGGTGGCGATCGCCCTCGGTCTGCTGGCGCGGGACCTCAACGTGGCGTTCCTGGTGGGCCTGGCCTTCGCCGTCGCCGCGTCGGCGAACCTGCCGGTGCTGCTCTACTCCCTGTTCTGGCGCGGCTTCACCACTCGGGGCGCCGTGTGGGCCGTCTACGGCGGCCTGGCCCCGGCCGTGGTGCTCGTGGTGCTGTCACCGGTCGTCTCGGGCAGCCCGGACTCGCTGTTCCCGGGCATCGACTTCCAGTACTTCCCCCTGCAGAACCCGGGTCTGGTCTCGATCCCTCTGGGCTTCCTCGCGGGTTGGCTGGGCACGCTCACCTCGACGGAGGTCCCTGACGAGGCCAAGCACGCGGAGACCGAGGTGCGGTCGCTGACCGGGGCGGGAGCGGCGTAGGGCTGCTGCCTTCGTTGCCGTGGCAGTCATCACCGAGTTCGCGCGGAAGCACGGCAGGCGGACGTCCTAGCCGCGGGTCGCCCACACGTAACGGTGTTCCGGGCGGCCCGCGTCGCCGTACTTGAGGGTCAGTCTTGCCCGTCCCGTGCGCTCCAGGAGCTTCAGATAGCGCTGGGCGGTCTGGCGGCTCACCCCGGTGCGCTCGGCGATCTCCTGGGCGGACAGGGGCCCGTCCGCGTGCATCAGGGACTGGCGGACCAGCTCCGCGGTGGTGGGGGAGTGCCCTTTGGGCAGGTCGGGCTCGGACGGCGCCGACAGGGCCCCGAAGATGCGGTCCACCTCGGCCTGTTCCGCCTCTCCGCCACCGTCCAGGGTGCGGCGCAGCTCCGCGTAGGCCTCCAGCTTGGCGCGCAGGCCGGCGAAGGCGAACGGTTTGACCAGGTACTGCAGCGCGCCGTGCCGCATCGCCGCCTGCACGGTGGAGACGTCCCGGGCCGCCGTCACCATGATCACGTCGGTCTGGTCACCGCGCCGCCGCATCTCCTGGACGACCGCGAGCCCCGTCGCGTCCGGGAGGTAGTGGTCCAGGAGCACGAGGTCCAGCCGGGGCAGCGTCTCCAGTCGGTGCAGCGCCTCCGTGGCGCTGTGGGCCTCTCCGGCGACATGGAAGCCCGGCACCTTCTCGACGTAGGCGGCGTTGACCCGCGCGACCCTCATGTCGTCGTCCACGACCAGGACCTCGATCATCTCGACTCCTCCTCGACGGTCTGCGGAGCTGACGGCACGGTCAGTGCGGCCGGTTGGGGATCCGGCTCGGCCAGCGCCTCGGGCAGGACGACGGTGAACTCCGCGCCCCCGCCGTGCGCCTCGCCGACGGTCGCGCTGCCACCCTGCCGCTCCGCCAGCCTGCGCACCAGGGAAAGTCCGATACCCCGCTCGCGGTGAGCCGGCGGCTTCTTCGTAGACCATCCCGTCGTGAAGATCAACTCCCTGTGCTGCGGCGGGATCCCCGGCCCGGTGTCGCGCACCCTGAGGATCGCCGTACGCCCCTTGGCGCGCAGTTCGACCTCCACGCGCGCGTGCGGCTTGCCGGCGACGGCGTCGAGGGCGTTGTCCACCAGGTTCCCCACGACGGTGACGAGCCCCTGCGGGTCGACCAGCCGGTCGGGCAGCCGGGTCCGGTCCGACACCCACAGGACGACGCCCCGCTCGGCCGCGACGGTCGCCTTGCCGACCAGGAGGGCGGCGAGCAGCGGGTCCTCGATCCGCTCGGTGACCTGTTCCGCGGTGGCCCGGTGATCGCCGACCACCTCGCCGACGAACTCGACGGCGTCGTCGTACATCTCCAGTTCGAGCAGTCCCAGAAGCGTGTGCATCCGGTTGGCGTGCTCGTGGTCCTGGGCGCGCAGGGCGTCGATCAGACCGTGGGTGGAGTCCAGTTCGCGGCCCAGCTGCTCCAGCTCGGTGCGGTCGCGCAGGGTGGCCACGGCACCGCCGTCGTCTGTGGGCATACGGTTGGCGACCAGTACCCGCTGGCCGCGCACGGTGAGCAGATCCGTGCCGGTGACGCGTCCGGCGAGAACATCGGCCGTACGGCCCGCGCCGAGCGCCTCGTCGGGCGTACGGCCTACCACCGTTTCCCTCAGGCCCAGCAGGCGCTGTGCTTCGTCGTTCACGAGGCGGATGCGGCCGGTGCGGTCCAGGGCGACGACGCCCTCCCGGATGCCGTGCAGCATCGCCTCGCGTTCCGACAGAAGCGCCGCGATGTCCGAGAAGGCCAGGTCCCTCGTCTGCCGATGGACCCGCCGGGAGATGAGCCACGCGGCCAGCGCGCCCACGGCCAGGGCACCGCCGGCGTACGCGAGCAGCCCCGGGATCGCGTGGATCAGGCGGGCACGGACGCTGTCGTAGGCGATGCCGACCGAGACGGCGCCGACGACGGTGCCGTCGCTGTCGCGCAGCGGCACCTTGCCCCGGGCGGAGCGGCCCAGGGTGCCGCTGTCGATCTCCATGATCTCCTTGCCGGCCAAGGCCTGGCCGGGGTCGGTCGAGACGATGCCGCCGATCTGCTTCGGGTCCGTGTGCGACCAGCGCACGCCCCGCCAGTCCATCACCACGATGTACTCGGCCTGGGTGGCCTTCCGGATCCGCTCCGCCTCTTTCTGCACCGGACCGTTCGGCGATGGAGGCGTGTCCCTCACCTCTGCCGCGAGCCCGGGCTGCTGCGCGGTCGTCTGCGCGATCGCGAGCGCGCGGCGCATCGCCTGGTCGTCCAGCTGGTTGCTGAGGGGCGCGAGGAACAATCCGGTCGCGAGCACCGCGACTCCTGCGGCGATCGCCACCTGCATCAGCAGGACCTGCGAGAACACCCGCCGGGGCAGGCCGAGGCGCAGGCGGCGTGCGGGGGGAGTGGGGCTCATACCCAAGACCGTACGTGCGGCCGGCCACCTGCCCTAGACGGGTGTGGCGTGGATCTCCAGATCAATGTGTGCGGAGGCAGTGTCAGTGCATGAAAGGCGGCATCCATGCTTGACGGGCGGCATCAATGGTTGACGCGACGTGTCCGTGCTGGACGGGCCGCCACAGACCGAACGCGAGCCGGACGGTCAGCCGGCCAGGTCGGCGCCGTCGACGGCCTCACCTCGCGCACCGCCACCACGTCCGTCCGCGCGGGTGAGCCGAGGACGGACGCCCCGCAGCTCTCCGGGCGGGGCGGCAGGGCCGCGCCCTGGGCCACGTCGACCTGCCAGCGGCGTCCGTCGGTGTGGACGACGGTCACCTCCCAGCGCGGGGCCGCGCCGGACGTGCGGACGACACTCAGCGCCTGGGCGTCGTATTCGCCGGTCCTGGTGCGCACGGCGAGCTCGGCGGCCTGGCCCGGCCGTTCCCAGGCCGAGCTGCCCCGGCACCCCTCCACGACGATCCGCCCCTCCCGGGCGCCCTGCAGGACCTCTTTGAGGGAGTGAGCCTCGGCCCGGCCGTACGCGTATCCGTACGGCAGCACGAGCACCGTGGGGGAGAAGCGGTGACCACCCAGATGGGTGACCTCCCAGACGCCCTCGACCCCGGACGTCGCCAGCTCGGCCGCGAGGGGCCGGCCCAGGAGCGCGCAGCAGCGGTCGCGCTTGCCGTTGGTGCAGACAAGGGCGAGCGGGTCGCCGTCGTGAGGCCGGCCGCCGAGCAGCGCGTCGAAGGCGCGGTGGTCGCCCCGGCCCAGTGCGGCGAAGTCGAGAGCGAGCAGCTGCCCGGGGTCCGAGGTCGAGGCGCTGTGCAGCCACACGTTTCCCGGGACGACGTGCGCCGCGTACACCCGGCGTGCTGCGGGCATGCGGCGGTCCGCGTGGCGCCCGGGGCGGCGGATGAGCGCGATGCGTACGCCCGTGTCCTTCGCGGCCGCCTCCAGGGCACGCCCCAGGGCGGGGTCCAGGTGGCTCGAAGTGAGCGCCTTGGCACCCCACGGACCGGGCTGTTCCAGCAACAGCCAGGTCGTCGCGGTGGCCGCGGTTCCCGAAACGGGTTCGTCGAAGTCCCGGGAGACGCTTGAGCACGTACTCACAGAGGTGAGCCTAACCTGACTTCGGCCGCGGTGACCTTCGGCCCCGTCCTGCGCTACTCCGGCAGGGGCTGCGGAGGCTTCGGACCCGCGTAGAGACCGCTCGGGCGCATCCGCAGCGGGCGTTCGCCGTACTCCTCGAGCGCGTGGGCGATCCAGCCCGCCGTCCGGGCCACGGCGAAGATCGTCTCGCCCGCGGTCGGTGCCATGCCGCAGGAAGCGGTGAGCACGGCCAGGGCCAGGTCCACGTTGGCGTGCAGAGGGGCGTGGCGGGCGGTGGTCTCGACGATGTCGCGGGCCGCGAGGAGAGCGGGCTCAGCGCGCGGGATCTGCTCCAGGAGCGCGAACAGGGCACGCGCGCGTGGGTCCTCGCCGGGGTAGAGCCGGTGTCCCAGGCCCGGGATGCGGCGGCCGGCGCGCAGTTCGTCCGTGATCACGGGTGCCGCGTCGCCCTGGTCGAGCACGTCCTGCAGCAGCCGGTGGGCGAGCCCGCTGGCCGCGCCGTGCAGCGGGCCCTCGATCACGCCCAACCCGGCGGAGACCGCCGCGTAGGCATGGGCACGGGCCGACGCGGCGACGCGCACCGCGAGGGTGGAGGCGGCCAGGTCGTGGTCGACGAGGAGGGCGAGGGCGGTGTCCAGGGCGCGCAGGGACGCCTCGTCGGGGTCCTTGTGCACCGACAGCCGGGACCACAGGCGGTGGGCCAGGGGGCCCTCGTCTCGGCGCTGGTGGCCCGCCGGAGGCAGAGCGGCCACGAGGGTGGGGATGAGAGTGCGCGCGGTGCCGAGCACGGCGTCCTCGGACAGGTCGAACCGCAGCGGGTCGGCGGTGGCGGCGGCGATCGTCGCGACCCTCAACAGGTCGGTCGGAGCCGCGTGTTCGGGCAGTGCGTCGACGGCACGGCGGGCGACGGCGACGGAAGCGGCGGGCGCGGTGAACGTGCTGCCCGGGAGCATCCGGCCCGTCCACAGCCACTCGGCGACCTCCTCGTAGGTGTGGCCGGCGGCCAGGTCGACCGCGTCGACACCGCGGAAGAAGTAGCGGTCGCTCTCGATGAGCGTGATGCGGGTGCGGACGGACAGCTCGCCGCCGGAGCCGGAAGTGCCCGCGCCCTCCCGCCTGTTGCGCCGGGCGAGGGCCTGCACCTCCCCGGCGTCGAAGGTGCTGCCCCGGCGGCCGCTCACCCGCCGACTGCTGAGCTGGCCCCGACTCACGTACGCGTACACGGTCTCCGGCTTCACGCCGAGCAGCTCGGCCGCTTCCTTGGTGCTCAGCCGCCGTTCCGTGTCCGGGGGAGCGGGTTCTTGATCGCGCATGGGGGTCACCGTATCCGTCTAGCGGACCATTGACTGATGTATTGATTCAATCAATATTGACACGACTTCAGTCAATCATGGACAGTCGAATCAAGTCCAGGGAGGAAGTCATGTCCGTCAACAGGTCAGCAGTCACTCTTGTCGAAGCGCCCCGGGGGCTCGCCGGCGTCGTCGTCACCGACACCCGGATCGGTGACGTCCGCGGTCTGGAGGGCTTCTACCACTATCGGCAGTACTCGGCCGTCGACCTCGCGCGGACCCGCGGCTTCGAGGACGTCTGGCATCTGCTGGTGCGCGGTGAACTGCCGGATGCCGAGCAGAGCGCGGCCTTCGCCGCCGAGACCGCCGCACTGCGGAGGCTGCCCGACGAGGTGCGAGCGGCGCTGCCGGCCATCGCTGCGGCCGGCGGGCACTCCGGGCCGCTCGCCGGGATGCGTACCGCGCTGTCCCTCCTGGGCGCGGCCAAGGGGTTCCGCCCCGTGTACGACATCGACGCCGACCGGCGCCGGCAGGACACGATCGAGGCGGCCGCGGCCGTACCCACGCTGCTCACCGCCCTGCACCGGCTTGGGCGGGGGCTCGAACCGGTGGAGCCGCGCGAGGATCTGACCTATGCGGCGAACTACCTGTACATGTTGACCGATTCGGTGCCGGCCGAGCAGCACGCACGAGCCATCGAGCAATACCTGATCTCAACCATTGATCACGGATTCAATGCATCAACCTTCACAGCCCGGGTCATCGCGTCGACGGGCGCGGATGTGGCGGCATGCCTCGCCGGGGCCGTGGCGGCGCTGTCGGGCCCGTTGCACGGGGGTGCGCCCAGCCGGGCGCTGGACACCCTGGACGCGATCGGCACCCCGGACCGCATCGGCCCCTGGGTGCGTCAGCGGGTGCTCGCCGGTGAGCGCATCATGGGGTTCGGGCACGCGATCTACCGCACGGAGGACCCGCGATCCCGGATGCTGCGAGAGGTCGCCCAGGGGTTCGGCGGTCCGCGAGTGGACTTCGCCGTCGAGGTCGAACGGCGCATCGAGGAGATCCTGGCGGAGCTGAAGCCCGGCCGGGAGCTCCACACCAACGTCGAGTACTACGCGGGCGTGGTCATGGAACTCTGCGGCCTGCCCCGCGAGATGTTCACCCCGACCTTCGCCGCCGCTCGGGCGGTGGGCTGGAGTGCCAACATCCTGGAGCAGGCGGAGGACCCGAAGATCATCAGGCCGGTGGCACGGTACGTGGGGCCGGAGGCGCCGGCGCCTGTGCCCGCCTGAGCGAACGCGTCGCGGGAGTGTGCCGGCGGCGGCGAGCCGGCGTTACGGTGGCCCGGCACCGGAAGGTGCCGGGCCACCGCTGTCCGGCCGATGAGTGGCCGACGGGGTCAGGCGTCAGGAATGTCGTTCTTGGCGTCGATGAGTGTCCTGCGGGAGACCACGACGATGCGCTCGTAGTCCGCCCTGGACGCGTCGGCGGGGAGCTTCCCGTCGAGTTCTTCGGTGAGGTCCGTGCCGATCACAGCGAACCTGCCGTCGGACAGCTCGAAGATATCGGGGCAATTGGCACCAGTCGCACTGCCCCGGGCGCTGGGAGGGGTGCCAATCCGACGGATGATGTGGCTCACTGTTCTGGCGTTCCTTGATCTCGAGGCGTGGTGCGCACTCGCCTGCGGTGCGATGCGGCCCTGTGGGGCCGCGGCCTCGACAACCGGGCGGCGTGGAGCGGCGGTTCGGCGGTGGTCGACCCGGTTCGCGGGATGCGCAGTAGTCAACCTTGTTGGCATCTGGGGAAACGCGCCGGTTTACGGGTTCGTTACCGCCCAGCCGTGTGATGCGTTCCGGAGAGTGATCCGCGGGGTGCGGCGCTTACGGCCGAGGTGTGGAGCTACTCGCCCGGCGGATCCCCGACCACCCACCACTCGTCGATGTCCGCCTCCTCCAGCTGCGCCAGAAGGTCGTCGACCATGCGCCCCAGTCCGGCCTCGTCGGAGCTGTCGACGAGGGTCGCCCGGTGCGGGCGGGTGGCGTACCAGTACTCCCTGAAGAGAGGGTTCTGCAGCATGCTCCGGGCGAAGCCGAAGAACTCCTCTCTGGTCACGTTGCCCATGCGGTAGTAGCACAGGGCATTGGTGTAGAGGGCGTTGGCGAAGAGGAACTGGCGCTGCTTCCTGGGGGAGACGGTCCCGTCGTAGGCGTCGAGCACCTCGGCCAGTTCCGGATCGTCCATCGCCTTGCTCAGCAACTCCCAGTGCAGACGCTGCTGGTGCGCGAAGTTGGTCCGGCGCTGCGACTGCGCGCTCTCCTCCAGGTGCTCGATCCGGGCACGCAGTGCGTGGAACGCGGGCCACTGCAGGGCCAGGGCGACGGCGGCACCCGCCGCCAGGCCCATCCCTGCCGAGGCGGTGGCCCTCAGCCCTCGGAAACCGTATTTCTGTGTGGTCATGTCAACCCCCGGTTCAGGCGGCCGTCCGCCGGTCGTCGGGGTGCGGGTCGACTGGAGGGGACCGGCGAGCGGTGGGCGGCGCTTGCCGTCTCCCAGAGTGCCGAGCGGCTCTGATCGGCGGGGAGGCGGAGAGGAGGCGCACGGAGGGAAGCGAGGGTCGCACAAACCGGCGCCATGCCCAACGTCTGCCCCGCGAGTGCTGCTAACAATCGTTCACTTCGGCGTGGATCCCACGGCTCGTATCCTGTGGCGGCATCCCCATTTACCCTGTGTGCCGGGAACGCGAGCCGGTGCACGCGTCGGCGCGAGAGAGGTCGCACGGTGAGCCAGTCGAGCCCGAAACCGCAGCAGATCCCGGTCGTCGTCCTGGCCGGATTCCTCGGCTCGGGAAAGACCACCCTGCTCAACCACCTCCTGCACCGCAGCGGCGGCAGCCGTATCGGCGCGATCGTCAACGACTTCGGGGCGATCGAGATCGACGCGATGGCCGTGGCGGGAGCGCTCGGCGACTCGACGGTCTCCCTCGGCAACGGCTGTCTGTGCTGTGCCGTCGACGCGAGCGAACTGGACCAGTACCTGGAGCGGCTCGCGGAGCCCTCCCTCGGCATCGACGTCATCGTCATCGAGGCCAGCGGTCTCGCCGAGCCGCAGGAACTCGTGCGGATGCTGCTCGCCAGCGAGCATCCCGGGGTCGTGTACGGCGGGCTCGTCGAGGTCGTCGACGCCGCCGAGTTCGACGACACCCGGGCCAGGCACCCCGAGATCGACCGGCACCTCGCCCTGGCCGACCTCGTCGTGGTCAACAAGCTCGACCGGGCGGCGGACGGCGAACGTGTCCTCCGGCTGGTCCGGTCCCTCGTCGACGGCGCTGCCGTCGTCCCGGCCACCTACGGCCGGATCGACCCCGAGTTCCTCTTCGACTGCCGGCCCAGCGAGGAGCGCATCGGGCAGCTCTCCTTCGACGACCTGCACACAGCCGACCCGCACACAGCCGACCCGCGCGAAGACAACCCGCGCGAAGACAACCCGCACGAGGACGCCCCCCACGACCACGACCCGCACGACGGCGACCCGCACCAGCACGGCACGGACGACCACGCCGGCCACCTGCACGCCGCCTACGACAGCCTGTCGTTCGTCTCCCGGGAACCCCTCCACCCGCGCCGCCTGATGACGTTCCTCGACAGCCGGCCCGAGGGGCTGTACCGGATCAAGGGCTACGTCGACTTCGGGCCGTACGACGTCCGCAACCGCTATGCCGTCCATGCCGTCGGGCGGTTCCTGCGCTTCTACCCGGAGCCCTGGCCCGGCGGCGGTGAACGCCTCACCCAGCTGGTCCTCATCGGCTCCGGAATCGACGCCCCTGCCCTCGACAAGGAGCTGGAGGCGTGCAGGAGCGAGGCCCCACACGCCGACGAGCACGGCATGTGGGGCGTCCTGCGGTACGTACGCGATCCCGCGGAGGACCTCGCGGACCCGACCTAGACCGGCCCGGCCACCACCGCCACCGTCTTCGCCAGGGACACACCCGAACCGTCGCGGCGCGGGTCGATGTCCGGGAGGTCGGCCGGGGTGCCGTTCTTCTGGGCCGCCAGGGCCGGGACGGGACCCGCCCAGGCCAGGGACAGACAGTCCTCGCCCTTCAGGAACCGCTGGCAGCGGACGCCGCCGGTGGCGCGGCCCTTGCGCGGGTACTGGTCGAACGGGGTCAGTTTGGCCGTCGTCTGGACGGAGTCGTCCAGCGTGCCCCGCGAGCCCGCGACGGTGAAGACGACGGCGTCCACGGCCGGGTCCACCGCGGTGAAGCAGATGACCTTCGCGCCCTCGGTGAGCTTGATGCCGGCCACACCGCCGGCCGGGCGGCCCTGCGGGCGGACCTGGGACGCCTGGAAGCGCAGCAGCTGCGCGTCGTCGGTGACGAAGACCAGGTCCTCCTCGCCCGTGCGCAGCTCGACCGCGCCGACGATCCGGTCGCCCTCCTTGAGGGTGATCACCTCGAGCTCTTCCTTGTTGGCCGGATAGTCCGGCACCACGCGCTTGACGATGCCCTGTGCCGTGCCGAGCGCCAGGCCCGGCGACGACTCGTCGAGCGTGGTCAGGCAGACCACCGTCTCGTCGTCCTCCAGGGAGACGAACTCCGCGAGCGGCGCGCCCCCCGCGAGGTTCGGCGCCGCCGGCGTCTCCGGGAGCTGGGGCAGGTCGATCACGTTCAGCCGCAGCAGCCGGCCCGCGGAGGTGACCGCGCCCACCTCGCCGCGGGCGGTGGCCGGCACCGCCGAGACGATCACGTCGTGCTTCACGCGCTTGGCACCGGCATCCTCCGCGAACGGCTCGCCGTTGGCCGTACGGGCCAGCAGACCCGTGGAGGACAGCAGCACCCGGCACGGGTCGTCGGCCACCTGGAGCGGCACGGTCGCGACCGGGGCACCGCCCGACTCCAGCAGGACCGTACGCCGGTCGGTGCCGAACTTCTTGGCGACCGTGGCCAGTTCGGAGGAGACCAGCTTGCGCAGCTCGGTGTCCGAGTCGAGGATCCGCGTCAGCTCCTCGATCTCCGCGTTGAGCCGGTCCTTCTCGGACTCCAGCTCGATGCGGTCGAACTTGGTCAGACGGCGCAGCGGCGTGTCGAGGATGTACTGCGTCTGCACCTCGCTGAGCGAGAACTGCTCCATCAGACGCTGCTTGGCCTGCGCGGAGTTCTCGCTGGAGCGGATCAGGCGGATGACCTCGTCGATGTCCAGCAGGGCCGTCAGCAGGCCCTCGACCAGGTGCAGCCGGTCGCGCTTCTTGCTGCGGCGGAACTCCGAGCGCCGCCGTACGACGTTGAAGCGATGGTCGAGGTAGACCTCCAAGAGCTCCTTCAGGCCCAGTGTGAGCGGCTGGCCGTCGACCAGGGCCACGTTGTTGATGCCGAAGGACTCCTCCATCGGCGTCAGCTTGTACAGCTGCTCCAGGACCGCCTCCGGCACGAAGCCGTTCTTGATCTCGATGACCAGGCGCAGGCCGTGCGCGCGGTCGGTGAGGTCCTTGACGTCGGCGATGCCCTGGATCTTCTTCGAGCCGACCAGGTCCTTGATCTTGGCGATGACCTTCTCGGGGCCGACCGTGAAGGGCAGCTCCGTGACGACGAGACCCTTGCGGCGGGCCGTCACGGGCTCCACCGACACCGTCGCCCGGATCTTGAACGTGCCGCGGCCGGACTCGTAGGCGTCCCGGATGCCGGACAGGCCGACGATCCGGCCGCCGGTGGGCAGGTCGGGGCCCGGGACGTGCTTCATCAGCGCGTCGAGATCCGCGTTCGGGAACCTGATCAGGTGGCGGGCTGCGGCGATGACCTCGCGCAGGTTGTGCGGCGCCATGTTCGTGGCCATGCCGACCGCGATGCCCGAGGCACCGTTGACCAGGAGGTTCGGGAAGGCGGCCGGCAGGGCCACCGGCTCCTGCTCCTGGCCGTCGTAGTTGGGGTTGAAGTCGACGGTGTCCTCGTCGATCGACTCCGTCATCAGGCTCGTCGCCTCGGCCATCCGGCACTCGGTGTACCGCATGGCGGCCGGCGGGTCGTCGTTGCCCAGCGAACCGAAGTTGCCGTGGCCGTCGACCAGGGGGACCCGCATCGAGAAGGGCTGGGCCATGCGAACGAGGGCGTCGTAGATCGACGCGTCGCCGTGCGGGTGGAGCTTGCCCATCACCTCGCCGACGACGCGGGCGCACTTGACGTATCCGCGCTCGGGGCGCAGGCCCATCTCGCTCATCTGGTAGACGATGCGGCGGTGCACCGGCTTGAGGCCGTCGCGTGCGTCCGGCAGGGCGCGGGAGTAGATGACCGAGTACGCGTACTCGAGGAAGGAGCCCTGCATCTCGTCGACGACGTCGATGTCGAGGATCCGCTCCTCGTACGAGTCGTCGGGCGGCGGGGTCTTCGTGCTGCGGCGGGCCATCGCTGCCGGCTCCTCCTGTTACTGGTCGCTCGCCTACGGGGCGTCCATGCCGCTGACGGGACGCCGAACGTGCTCAGCCCTTCGGGCCTGCGCGCGCTCGCCCTCTCGTCACCGACCGCCCCTGCGGCTCGCTCATGCTGCTGCGATCCGGATCTGACGCCGACCATTGTGGACCGCCGCACTGACAAGCGGCACCAGGACCCGGTGCGGAGTGCCTCTGGTGCTGTCGGACCCAGGTCGCCGCCGGGAACTTCACCAGGGCTTCGCACGCTTGCATACAGTGGCAGGACCGGCAGGAATCCGCGGTCTGAACAACCGCTTCGCGATCGAAGGGACGTACATGCCCATGGGTCACACGGCCACAGCCCAGGCAGGCTCCGGGGGCCTGACAGCGACCGAGCACCGTCTGGCCAACGGCCTGCGCGTGGTGCTCTCCGAGGACCACCTGACCCCGGTCGCGGCGGTGTGCCTCTGGTACGACGTCGGCTCACGCCACGAAGTCAAGGGGCGCACCGGCCTGGCTCACCTTTTCGAGCACTTGATGTTCCAGGGATCCGCCCAGGTCAAGGGCAACGGCCACTTCGAGTTCGTCCAGGGCGCGGGCGGCTCGCTGAACGGCACGACCAGCTTCGAGCGGACCAACTACTTCGAGACCATGCCCGCCCACCAGCTGGAGCTCGCCCTCTGGCTGGAGGCAGACCGCATGGGCTCGCTGCTGACCGCGCTCGACGACGAGTCGATGGAGAACCAGCGCGATGTCGTCAAGAACGAGCGCCGCCAGCGCTACGACAACGTGCCCTACGGCACCGCCTTCGAGAAGCTGACCGCCCTCGCCTACCCCGAGGGCCACCCCTACCACCACACCCCGATCGGCTCGATGGCCGACCTGGACGCGGCGACCCTGGAGGACGCCCGCGCGTTCTTCCGCACCTACTACGCGCCGAACAACGCCGTGCTCTCCGTGGTCGGCGACATCGACCCGGAGCAGACCCTGGCCTGGGTCGAGAAGTACTTCGGCTCCATCCCCGGTCACGATGGCAAGCCCGCCCCGCGCGACGGCTCGCTGCCGGAGACCATCGGCGAGCAGCTGCGCGAGGTCGTCGAGGAGGAGGTCCCGGCGCGCGCCCTGATGGCCGCCTACCGGCTGCCGCACGACGGCACGCGCGCGTGTGACGCGGCCGACCTGGCCCTCACCGTCCTCGGCGGCGGCGAGTCCTCCCGCCTCTACAACCGCCTCGTACGGCGTGACCGTACGGCCGTGGCGGCCGGCTTCGGCCTGCTGCGGCTCGCCGGGGCGCCCTCCCTGGGGTGGCTGGACGTGAAGACCTCCGGTGACGTGGAGGTTCCGGTCATCGAGACCGCCATCGACGAGGAGCTCGCCCGGTTCGCCGAGGAGGGCCCCACGGCCGAGGAGATGGAGCGCGCCCAGGCCCAGCTGGAGCGCGAGTGGCTGGACCGGCTCGGCACGGTCGCGGGCCGCGCCGACGAACTGTGCCGGTACGCCGTGCTGTTCGGCGACCCGCAGCTCGCCCTGACCGCCGTCCAGCGTGTGCTGGAGATCACGGCGGAGGAGGTCCAGGAGGTCGCCAAGGCCCGCCTGCGGCCCGACAACCGGGCGGTGCTCGTCTACGAGCCCGTCGCCGACGAGGTCGCCACCGAGGACATCGCAGCCGCGGCCACCGACGAGAACGAGGAGGCGGCCAAGTGACCGAGCTCGCCACGATGGACTTCCACTCCCGGCCGCAGGCGGGCGACGCCCGGCCGTGGGCCTTCCCGGCCCCCGAGCGCGGCACGCTCGACAACGGCCTGACGGTGCTTCGCTGTCACCGCCCCGGCCAGCAGGTCGTCGCCGTGGAGGTGCTGCTGGACGCCCCCCTGGACGCCGAGCCGGCCGGCCTCGACGGTGTGGCCACGATCATGGCCCGGGCCTTCTCCGAGGGCACCGACAAGCACTCCGCCGAGGAGTTCGCCGCCGAGCTGGAGCGCGCGGGCGCCACCCTCGACGCGCACGCCGACCACCCCGGCGTCCGGATCAGCCTGGAGGTGCCGGTCTCGCGGCTCCCCAAGGGGCTGAACCTGATCGCCGACGCCCTGAGGGCGCCCGCGTTCGCCGACAGCGAGGTCGAGCGGCTGGTGAACAACCGCCTCGACGAGATCCCGCACGAGCTGGCCAATCCCTCCCGCCGCGCCGCCAAGGAGCTCTCCAAGGAGCTGTTCCCGACGGGCTCGCGCATGTCGCGGCCCCGGCAGGGCACCGAGGAGACGGTCGCCACGATCGACTCCGCGGCCGTACGCGGCTTCTACGAGAAACACGTCCGCCCCGCCACGGCCACCGCCGTGGTCGTCGGCGACCTCACCGGCATCGACCTCGACGCCCTGCTCGGGGACACTCTGGGTGCCTGGACGGGCTCCTCGGCCGAGCCGCGCCCCGTGCCGCCGGTGACCGCCGACGACACCGGCCGGGTCGTCATCGTGGACCGCCCCGGCGCCGTCCAGACGCAGCTGCTGATCGGCCGGGTCGGCCCGGACCGGCACGACCGCGTGTGGCCCGCGCAGGTGCTCGGCACGTACTGCCTCGGCGGCACCCTCACCTCCCGCCTGGACCGGGTCCTGCGCGAGGAGAAGGGCTACACCTACGGCGTACGGGCGTTCGGCCAGGTCCTCAGGTCCACCCCGGACGGCACGGGTGCCGCGATGCTCGCCATCAGCGGTTCCGTCGACACGCCCAACACCGGCCCCGCCCTGCAGGACCTCTGGACGGTGCTGCGCACCCTCGCCGCCGAGGGGCTGACCGACGCGGAGCGGGACGTGGCCGTGCAGAACCTGGTCGGCGTGGCGCCGCTGAAGTACGAGACGGCGGCGGCCGTCGCGAGCACGCTGGCCGACCAGGTCGAGCAGCACCTGCCCGACGACTACCAGGCCACGCTGTACCGGCAGCTCGCCGCGACCGGCACCGTGGAGGCCACCGCGGCGGCCGTGAGCGCCTTCCCGGTGAACCGTCTGGTGACCGTCCTCGTCGGTGACGCGGCGCAGATCAAGGCACCTGTCGAGGCCCTGGGTATCGGCGAAGTCACCGTCGTCGCCGCCGAGTAGCGGCACGCGCGCAGGGGCCCTGGTTGCCTTCCAAGGCACCAGGGCTCCTTTATGCCCGAATTGGTACGGAGGTTGCCTGTCTGCCCTGTGGGATGCGCTACAAAAGCCGGGATTCGTTTGGGAATTGAAAGTGGCGCCGCTTAGCTTCGTCCGGGCTGTTCGTCAGGCAGTGCGCCGCATCCGCGGCACCGGACAGTCATCGCCGAGTCCCCGTACGGCGCGAGCCAGGGGAGCCGGGGACCCATCGCAGTCCCTGGGGTGAATCGGACGCCCGCGCGAGCCGCGAGGGAGTCCGTAGGAGACCTTCCTGCTCCGAACCCGTCAGCTAACCCGGTAGGCGAGAGGGAAGGAAAGGACCAGCCACTACATGGCGTTCACTCGCGCCACCGGGAAGCACCGTCGTCCCAGCAGGATCCAGCGCGGCACCGCCCGCGCGGCGGGCGTCGCGGCCCTCGCCACCACCGGCGTGATCGGCACCGTGGCCGCCCCCGCGGCCTTCGCCGCAGAGCCCAGCGCCGAGCAGACCGGCCTCACCCCGGTCGTCACCATGGGCGACACCGTGGCCCAGCAGATCGACGCCCAGGCCGTCGCGCAGCAGCAGGCCGCCGACGAGGCCGCCGCCAAGCAGAAGGCCGAGGAGGCCGCCCGCAAGCGGGCCGCCGAGGTGGCCGAGAAGGCCAAGGAGGCGGCCGAGAAGGCCCGTGAGGCCAAGGAGCGTGCCGCCCGCGAGGCCGAGCGCAAGCGCCTCAACACCTTCGTGTCCCCGATCTCCGGCTCGTACGTCTCCACCGGCTACCAGGCCAGCAGCGGCCTGTGGTCCTCCGGGAGCCACACCGGTGTCGACTTCCACGCCGCCACCGGCACCTCCGTCCACGCGGTCGGCGCGGGCACCGTCGTCGAGGCCGGCTGGGGCGGCTCCTACGGCAACCAGATCGTGATCAAGATGAACGACGGGACGTACACCCAGTACGGCCACCTGTCCTCCATCGGCGTCTCGGTGGGCCAGCAGGTGGCCCCCGGCCAGCAGATCGGCCTGTCCGGCGCGACCGGCAACGTCACCGGCCCGCACCTGCACTTCGAGGCCCGTACGAGCTCCGAGTACGGTTCGGACATCGACCCGGTCGCCTACCTGCGCTCGCACGGCGTCAACGTCTGACCGGAACCTCTCCGCTGTCCCCGAAGCCCCGGCTCCCCGAGCCGGGGCTTTCGGCGTTTAGGGCGGCAGGCTGTCCAAAAAATATCCATGGATTCCCGCCTGCCGTCGGAAATTCCGGCTCATTGCAATAGAGTCACGGAACACGCGCCGCTCGTCGGCGTTTCACGGGGATTAAGCGGAGGTCGGTCATGCGTATTCCCGCGCACTCGGTGTGCACGGCCATCCGGGACGACATCGTCGCGGGTGTGCACCCGCACGGCAGCCGGCTCACCGAGGAAGTCCTCGCGCGCCGCTACGGCGTCTCGCGGGTCCCTGTCCGGGAGGCCCTGCGCACGCTGGAGGCCGAGGGCTTCGTGGTGACCCGGCGGCACGCGGGCGCGTGCGTGGCCGAACCCACCGAGCAGGAGGCCGCCGACCTGCTGGAGATGCGCATGCTGCTGGAGCCGCTCGGAGCGGCCCGCGCCGCCCAGCGCCGCACCGAGTCGCATCTGAAGGTGCTGCGCGGCCTGGTCCGGCTGGGCCAGGAGCGGGCCCGCCGGGGAAGCAGTGAGGACCTGCGCTCTCTCGGCGGCTGGTTCCACGAGACGCTCGCCCAGGCCTCCGGCAGCCCCCCGCTGACGTCGGTGCTCACCCAGCTTCGTCACAAGATCGCGTGGATGTACGCCGTGGACGCACCGGTCAGTCCGGTGGAGTCCTGGACGGAGCACGGCGCGATCGTGGACGCGGTGGCGCGCGGGGACGGCGAGCGCGCGCGGGCGGTCACGGCGCTGCACACCGAGCGCGCGACGGGCGCGCACCGCCTGCGTCTCGGCTCCCCCGGCGAGCGCGCCGACCGTGTGAGGAACTCGCAACATCCCGTAAACACGGCGGGCCTGCGGCATTAACACGGCAGCCGTATACAAAGAGAGCGGCTAATTCCCGGGGCCCTATTTCCGCTGCCCGGAATCGGTGAATTCCCGACCGTGCCGACCGGGAATGGCGAAGGGCCCGCCCGGTGAATTCGGACGAGCCCTTCGCTGTGCGCCGGTCGGGCGCTCGGGAAATCAGACGGTCTCGGGCAGTTCCTCGAGACCCTCGGAGACCAGCTTCGCCAGCCGGTCCAGGGCGGCGTCCGCGCCCTCGGCGTCGGAGGCGAGGACGATCTCCTCGCCACCCTGCGCGCCGAGGCCCAGGACGGCCAGCATCGAGGCCGCGTTGACGGGCTTGCCGTCTGCCTTGGCGATCGTCACCGGGACGCCTGCGGCCGTGGCGGCTCGGACGAAGATGGAGGCGGGGCGGGCGTGGAGACCCTCGGCCCAGCCGACGTTGACGCGGCGCTCAGCCATGTGTTGCTGCCCTTCGGTGTTCAGGGTTGTCTAGACCAGTTTCCCATATCGTGAAGCTGCGCCGGGAGCAGCCCTCGGAGACCACCCCGGGGTGCCGTCGGATCGCGGCCTCGACCCGACTGACGCCCTCCACAGACTGCCTCGCGCCGTTGTCAGGCGCTAGCCGTACTCTGGGGCCCATGCAGACCTCGCCGGACCGGCACGAGTATCCCGCCCACTGGGAAGCCGACGTGGTGCTGCGCGACGGGGGTACCGCACGCATCCGGCCCATCACCGTTGATGACGCCGATCGCCTGGTCAGCTTCTATGAGCAGGTCTCCGACGAGTCGAAGTACTACCGCTTCTTCGCGCCGTACCCTCGCCTGTCCGCCAAGGACGTCCACCGCTTCACGCACCACGACTTTGTGGACCGGGTGGGACTCGCGGCCACGGTCGGCGGCGAGTTCATCGCCACCGTACGCTACGACCGGATCGGCGCCGACGGAACGCCCGCGTCCGCACCCGCCGACGAGGCCGAGGTCGCCTTCCTCGTGCAGGACGCCCACCAGGGCCGCGGAGTCGCCTCCGCCCTGCTCGAACACATCGGCGCCGTCGCCCGCGAGCGCGGCATCCGCCGCTTCGCCGCCGAAGTGCTGCCCGCCAACTCCAAGATGATCAAGGTCTTCACGGACGCCGGCTACACCCAGAAGCGCAGCTTCGAGGACGGCGTCGTCCGTCTGGAGTTCGACCTCGAACCCACCGACCGCTCCCTGGCCGTGCAGTACGCGCGCGAACACCGCGCCGAGGCGCGCTCCGTGCAGCGGCTGCTCGCCCCCGGCTCGGTCGCCGTCATCGGCGCCGGGCGCACGCCGGGCGGCGTAGGCCGCAGCGTCCTCGGCAACATCCGGGACGCCGGCTACAGCGGCCGTCTGTACGCCGTGAACAAAGCCCTTCCCGAGGGGCACAAGGAGCTCGACGGGGTGCCCGCGCACCGCTCGGTGCGGGACATCGACGGCCCGGTCGACCTCGCGGTCGTCGCCGTGCCGGCCGAGCACGTCCCCGAGGTCATCACCGAGTGCGGCGAACACGGGGTGCAGGGACTCGTCGTGGTCTCCGCGGGGTACGCCGAGAGCGGCCCCGAGGGGCGCGAACGCCAGCGCGCCCTCGTCCGGCACGCGCGCACGTACGGCATGCGCATCATCGGCCCCAACGCCTTCGGCATCATCAACACCTCCCCGCGGGTACGGCTCAACGCCTCCCTCGCCCCCGAGGTGCCGCGCCCGGGCCGGATCGGCCTGTTCGCCCAGTCCGGCGCCATCGGCATCGCCCTGCTGTCCCGGCTGCACCGGCGCGGCGGCGGCGTCACGGGCGTGACCGGCGTCTCCACCTTCGTCTCCTCCGGCAACCGCGCCGACGTCTCCGGCAACGATGTACTGCAGTACTGGTACGAGGACCCCGACACCGACGTCGTCCTCATGTACTTGGAGTCCATCGGCAACCCCCGCAAGTTCACCCGCCTCGCCCGCCGGACCGCCGCCGCCAAGCCCCTGGTCGTCGTCCAGGGCGCGCGGCACGGCGCCGCACCCCAGGGGCACGCCGTACGGGCGACCCGGCTGCCGCACGAGACCGTGTCGGCGCTGCTGCGGCAGGCCGGCGTCATCCGCGTCGACACCATCACCGAGCTGGTGGACGCGGGCCTGCTGCTCGACCGCCAGCCCCTGCCCGCCGGCCCCAGGGTGGCGATCCTGGGCAACTCGGAGTCGCTCGGGCTGCTCACGTACGACGCGTGCCTCGCCGAGGGCCTGCGGCCGCACCCCCCGCGGGATCTGACCACCGCGGCCTCCGCGGCGGACTTCCACGCCGCCCTGTCCCGCGCGCTGGCCGACGACCGGTGCGACGCCGTCGTCGTCACCGCCATACCGGCGGTGGGGGAGGGCTCTGTCGGCGACGCCGCCCTCGCGCAGGCACTGCGCTCGGCCTCGGCCGCTGCCCCGGCCAAGCCGGTCCTGGTGGTCCACGTGGAGCTCGGCGGCCTGGCGGAGGCCCTGTCGGCGGCGGCGAGCACGGCACCGCAGGCCGCGGCGGGCACCCCGTCGCAGACCGCCCCCGGTCCGGCACCCGTCGAAGAACGCCTCCCCACGACCGAGGCCCCGGAGGGCGCCCGCCTCATCCCCGCCTACCCGGCCGCCGAGCGTGCCGTCCGCGCCCTCGGCCAGGCCGTCACCTACGCGCAGTGGCGGCGCGACGCCGCCGACCCGGGCAAGGTGCCCGAGTACGAGGACATCGACGAGAAGGGCGCCGCCGCGCTGATCGACGGCCTGCTCACGCGCGGGCAGGGGCTCACGCTCGGCACGGACGAGACCTGCGACCTCCTCGGCCACTACGGCGTCCAGGTCCACCGCGCCCTGCCCGCCCCGGCCCCCGACGCCGCCGCCGAAGCCGCCCGCACCCTCGGCTACCCCGTGGCCCTCAAGGCCACCGCCCCGCACCTCAGGCACCGTGCCGACCTGGGCGGTGTCCGCCTCGACCTCGCCGACGAAGACCAACTGCGCCGGGCGTACGCCGAGTTGACCGAGCAGTTCGGCGCTCCCGAGGAGCTGCGCCCCGTGGTGCAGCGGATGGCGCCGCGCGGCGTGGACGTCGTCGTACGGGCCGTCATCGACCCCGCGGCCGGAGCCGTGCTCTCTTTCGGGCTCGCCGGCGCCGCCTCGCAGCTGCTCGGGGACACGGCGCACCGGCTCATCCCGGTCACCGACCGGGAGGCGACCTCGCTGGTGCGCTCGATCCGCACCGCCCCCCTGCTGTTCGGCTGGCGCGGCTCCGCGCCGGCCGACACCCGCGCCCTGGAGGAACTGCTGCTGCGGGTGTCCCGGCTGGTCGACGACCACCCCGAGGTCGTCGCGGTCACGCTGGAACCGGTCGTCGTCGCCTCGCACGGCCTGAGCGTCCTCGGTGCCTCCGTCCGCCTCGCGCCCCCGCCCGCGCGCGACGACCTCGGCCCGCGGACACTCCCCGCGTACTGACAGGGGGCGAGCTGTCCCTCGCAGTCAGTGGTCCCCCGTAGGATGGGCGTCATGGCCAAGACCAGTACGACGACCCAGGGGCTGCGGGCGGCGATCGAGCGCAGCGGCTACTACCCGGCCCTCGTGGCCGAGGCGGTGGAGGCCGCCGTGGGCGGCGAGCCCATGCGGTCGTTCCTGGTCCACCAGGAGACGACGTTCGACCAGAACGAGGTGCGGCGGCACGTGACGGTGCTCGTCCTCACGGACAACCGCTTCATCGTCAGCCACACCGACGAACAGGCCGCCGACAGCACCTCCCCGACGCCGTACGCCACGACGTCGACGGAGTCCGTGAAGATCGGCCGCATCTCGTCGATCGTGGTCAGCCGCGTGGTCGCCAACCCCGAGTCGTACAAGCCCGGAACCCTGCCCCGCGAGGTCGTCCTCACCATCGGCTGGGGCGCCGTCTCCCGCATCGACCTGGAGCCGGCCGCCTGTGGCGACCCCAACTGCGAGGCGGATCACGGCTACACGGGCAACTCGACGGCGGACGACCTCAGTCTGCGCGTCAGCGAGGCAGGGGACGGACCGGAGACCGTGCGTGAGGCGCTCGCGTTCGCGCAGGCCCTCTCCGAGGCGACCGCGGACACGACCCGCTGATGGCACAGCCCAAGACGGCCTGGGACCACTACCCCGAACCGCTCACCGTCGCCTCCGCACCCGCACCCGAGTACGGCAGCGGATCGCTGGCCGACCTCCTGCCCACCCTGGCCGCAGGCCTCGGTGTACCGGACATGAGCGCCACGATCACCGAGCTGACCCCCGCCGACCGGAACTGCGTCTTCCTGATCGACGGCCTCGGCTGGGAGCAGCTGCGGGCGCACCCCGAGGACGCGCCCTTCATGACGTCCCTGCTCGCCACCTCCCGCGGCGGCACCGGGCGTCCACTCACCGCCGGCTACCCGGCGACCACGGCGACCTCCCTCGCCTCCGTCGGCACCGGCCTGCCGCCCGGCGCGCACGGCCTGCCCGGCTACACCGTCCGCAACCCGGACACCGGCGAGCTGATGAACCAGCTGCGCTGGCAGCCGTGGGCCCCGCCCGGCCCCTGGCAGCCGTACCCCACGGTCTTCCAGCTGGCGCACGCGGCCGGGGTGCACGCCGCGCAGGTGTCGTCCCCGACCTTCGAGAACACCCCGCTGACCAGGGTCGCGCTCAGTGGCGGAACGTTCCTGGGGCGACTGACCGGCGAGGACCGCATGGACCTGGCGGCCGAGCAACTGGCCGCGGGTGACCGCTCCCTGGTGTACACCTACTTCGCCGAGGTCGACGGCGCCGGCCACCGCTTCGGCGTCGACTCGGACGCCTGGCGCGGTCAGCTCATGTACGCCGACCGCCTGGTCCAGCGCCTGGCCGAGCAACTGCCGCCGCGCAGCGCCCTCTACGTCACCGCCGACCACGGCATGATCGACGTGCCGTTCGACGAGCAGCACCGCATCGACTTCGACGAGGACTGGGAGCTGAGCGCCGGTGTCGCCCTGCTCGGCGGCGAGGGCCGCGCCCGCCATGTCTACGCGGTGCCCGGCGCGGCGAACGACGTCCTGACCTGCTGGCGCGAGGTGCTCGGCGAGCAGTTCTGGGTGGCCTCACGCGACGAGGCCATCGCGGCGGGCTGGTTCGGCCCGCAGATCGACGAACGGGTGTACGGCAGGATCGGCGACGTGGTGGCGGCCGCGCGGGACGACGTCCTGCTCATCGCCTCCGAGCGGGAGCCCAAGGAGTCGGCGATGGTCGGCAACCACGGTTCGATGACCCCCGCCGAGCAGCTGGTCCCCCTGCTCGAAGTACGCTCCTGAAACAGCCCCACCCCGACCTTCCACGCCGAAAGGTGCTCAACTCCACATGCCCGAGCTGGTGTTCTTCTGCGGAACGATGGACTGCGGGAAGTCGACGCTGGCTCTCCAGATCGAGCACAACCGCTCGGCGCGCGGCCTGCAGGGCATGATCTTCTCGCGCGACGACCGCGCCGGCGAGGGCAAGCTGTCCTCGCGCCTGGGCCTGGTCACAGACGCGGTGGAGGTCGGCGACGGCCAGGACCTCTACGGCTACCTCGTCGACCACCTCTCGCAGGGCGGCCGAGCGGACTACGTGATCGCCGACGAGGCGCAGTTCCTCGCGCCGGAGCAGATCGACCAGCTCGCGCGTGTGGTCGACGACCTGAGCCTCGACGTCTACGCCTTCGGTATCACGACCGACTTCCGCTCCAAGCTGTTCCCCGGCTCGCAGCGGCTGGTGGAACTGGCCGACCGGGTCGAGGTGCTCCAGGTCGAGGCCCTGTGCTGGTGCGGAGCCCGCGCCACGCACAACGCCCGCACGATAGGCGGGGTGATGGTCGTCGAGGGCGCCCAGGTGGTCGTCGGCGACGTCACTCACTCTCCCGACGAGGTCGGGTACGAGGTCCTGTGCCGCCGTCACCACCGCCGCCGGATGACCGCGGCGACGTCCCGCGCGGCAGCCCTGTCCCCGGACGTGCTGCCGATGACGTCCGCCTGACCCCCGGCCGGCTCTCCGGCTGTCAGCTCGGCCGCTGCAGCAGCGCGAACCGCGCCCCTTCCGGGTCCGCCACCCTCGCCACCCGCCCGTGGGCGGTGTCGCGCACCGGCTTGAGGACGTGCCCGCCCAGGTGGACGAGGTGGTCCAGGGCATCGTCGACGTCGGCGACCTGGAAGTACGTGACCCAGTGCGGTCCCTGGTCGCGGGGCAGGGCGCGTCCCAGTCCGTGGATGCCGGCGACGGGTCCGCCGCCGAGGTGCAGGGTCACGTAGTCGAGGTCGGCGGAGACCACCGGCTCCTCCTCGTAGCCGAACACCGTCCGGTAGAACTTGGCGACGCTCGCCGACTCGAAGGTCAGCAGCTCGTTCCAGGCCGGTGTGCCGGGAACGCCCGAGACGGCGGTGCCGAGGTGCGCGGCCGCCTGCCAGATACCGAAGACCGCGCCCGAGGGGTCGGAGCCGATCGCCAGCCGGCCGGCGTCGGCGGCGTCCAGCGGACCCACGCCGATCGTGCCGCCGCGACTGCGCACCGTCTCGGCCGTCAGATCCACGTCCTCCGAGGCGAAGTAGGGCGTCCACGCGATGGGCAGATGGCGGTCCGGTGGCAGCCGCCCGATGCCGGCCACCTCGCGCCCGTCGAGCAGCGCCCGCACATACGGGCCGAGTTGCTGGGGGCCCGGCTGGAACTCCCAGCCGAACAGCGCTCCGTAGAACTCCTCGGTCGCGTCCGGGCCGTGCACCATCAGGCTCACCCAGCAGGGCGCGCCGGGCACGTGCCGAGCGGGTGTGTCACCGTTCGGGCCGGCGGACCCCCGTGCGTCGGTCATGGTCACTCTCTTCTCGGCCTGGCGGTGGCCGTGCTCTCCGCAGCCTGGCGGGGCGGCCCTGCGGGGCGTCCCCCTGCCCGGGAGAATGCCCGATGTGCGGGCCCCTGTCCCTCGCGGCACGCTTCTCGTCCCGTGTCGTTCAGCTGTACAGCATGTGCTTGTTCCCGTACGCGGCGTGATCGATCCGCTCCGGCCGAGCAGAGTAGCCGGACACGGACGGCTCGGCCACCCCCGTGCGCGAGGATGGGGACCATGAACGCCATCATCTCCGCATCCGACCTCGCGAGGGACCTCACGGGCGCCCACCCGCCGGTCCTGCTCGACGTCCGCTGGCAGCTCACCGCGGCCAAGGCGGCCGGCGAGCCGCCGTTCGACGGCCGGGCCGAGTACGAGACAGGGCACCTCCCCGGGGCCGTCTACGTCGACCTGGACCGGGAGTTGGCCTCCGCGCCGGGCAAGGGTGGCCGGCATCCGCTGCCCGACCTCGCGCGCTTCGGTGCAGCGATGCGCCGGGCGGGCGTGTCGGCCGGGACGCCGGTGGTCGTCTACGACGGCGGCCAGGGGTGGGCGGCGGCCCGGGCCTGGTGGCTGCTGCGCTGGACGGGTCACCCGGACGTGCGGGTCCTCGACGGCGGGTTGCCGTCCTGGGAGGGGCCGTTGGAGAAGTCCGTGCCGGCTCCGACGGAGGGCGACTTCGTGCCCGAGCCGGGGGCGACGGGGTTGCTCGACGCGGATGCCGCCGCGGCTCTGGCGCGGTCCGGTGTGCTGCTGGACGCGCGGGCGGGGGAGCGGTACCGGGGCGAGGTGGAGCCGATCGACCCGGTGGCCGGGCACATTCCGGGCGCGGTGTCGGCGCCCACCACTCAGAACGTGGGGGCCGACGGGCGCTTCCTTCCCGCCGGTGAACTGCGGGCGAGGTTCGAGGGACTTGGCGTGGCCGAGGGGGCACGGGTCGGCGTGTACTGCGGGTCGGGGGTCTCCGCCGCCCACGAGGTCCTGGCGCTGGCGGCCGCCGGTATTCCGGCCGAGTTGTACGTGGGGTCGTGGTCGGAGTGGTCCTCCGACCCGGGCCGGCCGGTCGCCGTCGGTCCGGACCCGCAGTGACCTGACACGAAGACAGGGCCGCGCGCCGTGGGGGCGCGGCCCTCGTCGTTCGTGAGCCGGCTCGGTTACTCCTGCTTCTTGCGCCGCGTCCCGAACACGATCTCGTCCCAGCTCGGGACGGCCGCCCTGCGGCCCGGTCGTACGCCGTCCGCCTCGGCCTGGCGGTCGGTGGCACCGATGAGCCGGTCGCGGTGGCTGCCCACGGATCGCGGCATGAGGACGTCCGCGTAGGCGGAACCGGCCGAGGCCGCAGGAGCCGGAGGTTCCTCCTCTTCCACTTCGGCGACGACGGGCTCCTCCTCGGGTTCCGCCGGAGGGAGTTCCGGAACCACCAGGTCGCCGCGGAAGCTCGGCACCGCTTCGAGCAGGCTGGTCAGCGAGTCGCGCTCGCCCGCGGTCTCCTCGTCCGGTTCGGACGCCTGCGCGGGCAGGCTGGGCCGCTCGCGCTCGGGGCGGTCCAGCGGTCTGTCGCGCGGCAGCCGGGCGATCCGGGGGACGAACGGGAAGCTGGGCTCGGGAGCGGCCAGGTCGTCGGACTCGCCGATCAGGGAGCGGGCCTCGTCGTCGACGGCCTGGACGAGCCGCCGGGGCGGGTCGTACGTCCAGCTCGCCGAGTGCGGCTCACTCGCGACGCGGTAGACGAGCAGGACCTCCCACGTGCCGTCGTCGCGCCGCCATGAGTCCCACTGGACGGTGTCCTTGTCGGCGCCGCGCACCAGCAGCCGCTCCTGCACCGCCTCGCCCAGCGGCGGCCCGGAGTTCTCGCCGGGGCGGCGGACCGGGGTCTTGCGGGCCCGCTCGGCCATGAAGGCACGCTCGGCGAGCACGGGACCCTCGAAGCGGCGCACCCGGTCGACGGGGATGCCGGCCATCTGCGCGACCTCTTCCGCGGTCGCGCCTGCACGTATACGCGCCTGGATGTCGCGGGGGCGGAGGTGGCTTTCGACCTCGATCTCGATCTGGCCGAGACGGGGACGGTCGCCGCGCACGGCGGCGCGCAGGCGTTCGTCGATCGGAAGCGTGTACTCCGTAGAATCGGCAGCCTTCAGCACCAGCCGTGTGCCGTCATTCGAGACGGCCACGACACGCAGTTCGGGCATGGGGACCTCCCGGGTGGTGCCTGCCGACGTCACGTGCGTCGCTGCTTCCGCTAGTCGAGTGTGGCCTGCCCGGGTGCAGCCTGCCACAACCTTGCCGAGTTGCCCGGCGTGTCGGGCGCGGGCCCAGGATCGCCGTTATGGCACGGTTACCTATTCGCAACGCTAAGTGACGAACACTGTCACCCTGTGCAACTAGCCCCCTCCCGGCGGTCCTTAAAGGCCCTGTACACCCTGACGGGAGACCGGACCCAGGGCTCGCCACAGTACTCCATTTGGGCCACGTGCGTGGATTGGCGCGCCGTCCAACTTCTGGCGAGGGGTGGGACTTGGCCGCCCCCTGCCCCCGTTCCGCGATCTTGAACGTGGGGAACTTCACGTAATCACCAGAATCGGAACCACGGGTTTCGGTCGCACGTCCCCTTCTTGTGCAGTTGAACGACCGTGTATGGGAAAGGCAGGCAAGATCCGGGGATGGGCGAAAGGTCCGATGGTGTCGACGAGTCGAGCGAACCCGGGACGGGTAAGCCCAAGCGGATCGACCTGAACGTGCCGCAGGTCGCAGGCGGTGCCGTGGCGGCCGTCCTGGCGGCCAAACTGGCTTCCTGGTTCGGGGTGTACGGCACGATCCTCGGTGCCGGCGTCGTCAGTGTGGTCGCCACCTGCGGCGGCACCCTCTTCCAGCACTTCCTCAAGCGCACCGGCGAGCAGATCCGGGACGCGACGGCGGTGGCCGCCCGGCCGGCGGCCGGGTCCGCCGAGCAAGCCCCTTCGATGCCCGGTGAGTTCACCCGGGGCACCGTGTACCGCGCGCGGGCCGGAAGCCGGAAGCGGCCGGTGCTCGCGGCGGCCGTCGTCTTCGGCGTGACGATGGCCGGAATCACCACCTACGAGCTGGCTTCGGGCCACAACCTCAGCGGCGGCCACAGCACGACGGTCGGTGGCGCCTTCTCCGGCGGCGGCGCTTCCTCACCGGAGTCCGATCCGGGCGGCCCGGGCACCTCCGGGACGTCCGGCTCCGACGCCCCCGGCACCCCCGACGGCCCTACGGCCGACCCGTCCGGCACCGGCGCACCGCAGGGTGGGACCGCCTCTCCCTCCACCGGCGAGAGCGGCGGTACGACCCTCAGCCCGGCCCCCACCCCGACTCCCACCCCGAGCGCCACGGGGAGCGAGGACGCCGGGAACACCACCCCCAGTGCGTCGCCTACGCCCCCAGAACCTTCCGCAAGTAGTCGTTCTGGAATCGCCGATCCGGATCGAGACGATCCCGCAGCGCCGTGAACTCGTCGAAGCGCGGATACACCCGGGAGAAGTACTCGGCGTCCCGCGTGTGGACTTTGCCCCAGTGCGGACGGCCCTCGTGGGCGGTGAGGATGCGCTCGGCCGCGGTGAAGTACCGCTGGTAGGGCGTGCCCTGGAACATGTGGACGGCGATGTACGCGCTGTCCCGGCCGGAGGCGGTGGACAGCATGATGTCGTCGGCGGGGGCGGTGCGCACCTCGACGGGGAAGCTGACCCTGAGTCCGGAGCGGTCGACCATCGCCTTCAGCTCGCGCAGCGCGTCGACGACGGCCGCGCGTGGAACGGCGTACTCCATCTCCACGAAGCGCACCCGGCGCGGGGACGTGAAGACCTTGTAAGGGATGTCCGTGTAGGTCCGTGCGGACAGGGCCTTGCTGGAGATCTGGGCGATCGCGGGGATCGTGGCGGGCACCGCGCGGCCGACCCAGTTGGCCACCTGGAAGACGCCGTTCGAGAGGAACTCGTCCTCGAACCAGCTCTGGAGCTGCGGCACGGGCTTCTCCGGACCCGCGCTGCGGTTGTTGCGCTTGGTGTTGGTGCTGCCGGTGTGCGGGAACCAGTAGAACTCGAAGTGCTCGTTCTCGGCCCAGAGTTCCTCGAAGTCGGAGAGGACCTTGTCCAACGGCATCGGCTCCTCGCGGGCCGTGAGCAGGAAGACCGGCTCGACGGCGAAGGTGATCGCGGTGACGATGCCCAGGGCGCCGAGGCCGACGCGGGCGGCGGCGAAGACCGCGCGTTCTTCGTCGGTGCCCTTCTCGGAGCAGCTGAGGACCGTGCCGTCGGCGGTGACCAGCTCCAGGCCCTTGATCTGGGCGGCGATCGAGCCGGAGTCGCGGCCCGTGCCGTGCGTGCCGGTACTGGTGGCCCCGGAGACCGTCTGCTCCATGATGTCGCCCATGTTCGTGAGCGACAGGCCTTCGCGTGCGAGGGCCATGTTGAGCCTTTTGAGCGGGGTGCCGGCCTCCACCGTGACCGTCATGTTCTCGCGATCAATGTTGCGTATGCCGGTCAACAGTTGAGGACGGATCAACACACCGTCCGTCGCGGCTATGGACGTGAAAGAGTGCCCGGCGCCGACGGCCTTCACCTTCAGCCCGTCCTCGGCGGCCCGCCGCACGGCGGCGGCCAGCTCCTCGACGGAGGCAGGGGTGACCTCTCGCGCGGGACGTGCCGAGACGTTGCCACCCCAGTTACGCCACGTGCCGTTCTTTCCGTTCGCTGTGCTGCTCAACGGAGCCTCCCCGACCCGGTGCCGGTCGCTTGAGCCGGCGGAACCCGAGGAAACCCACCGCGACCGCGACGGCTCCGGCCACGGCCGGAACCCCGTACCCGGCACGCGCCCCGGCCGCGTCGATCACCCAGCCGGCCGCGGAGGAGCCGAGTGCGACACCCGCCGCGAGCCCGGTGCTCACCCAGGTCATGCCCTCGGTGAGCTGCGCGCGTGGTACGTGCTCTTCGATGAGGGACATCGTCGTGATCATCGTAGGAGCGATGGACAGACCCGCAACGAACAGCGCCACGGCCAGAAACGGCAAGTTTCCGACCAGTAGGAGGGGGATCATACTCACGGCCATGGCACACACGCCCAGCAGCCACCTGCGTTCCGGCGCCCCGGCGAAGTGCAGCAACCCGAAGATCATGCCCGCCACACAGGAACCCGCCGCGTACACCGCGAGGACGATGCTCGCGGCGGCCTTGTGCCCCTCCTCGTCGGCGAAGGCCACGGTGACCACGTCGACCGCCCCGAAGATCGCCCCGGTCGCCACGAAGGTGGCCACCAGGACCTGAAGGCCCCGCGAGCGCATCGCCGTACCGCCGCCCCGCCGCTCGCGCGGGTGGGGTTCGGGCTCGGTGGCGCGCTGCGCGGTCAGCCAGAAGACGCCGACCGCCAGGAAACAGGCGGCGAGCAGCGGACCGGCCTCCGGAAACCAGGCCGTGGACAGGCCGATGGAGATGATCGGCCCGAAGACGAAGCACACCTCGTCCATCACGGACTCGAAGGAGTACGCGGTGTGCAGCTGCGGCGTCCCCCGGTACAGGGCCGCCCAGCGGGCCCGGATCATCGCGCCGACGCTCGGGACGCAGCCGATGCCCGCGCACGCCACGAACAGCATCCAGTCGGGCCACCCGTAGTGCGCCGCACACAGAAGGACGGCCGCCGCGGTCAGCGAGACCAACGTCGCCGGACGCAGCACGCGCCGCTGCCCGTACTGGTCGACCAGCCGCGAGACCTGCGGTCCGGCCGCCGCGGCGGACAGCGCGATGACGGCCGACAGGGCGCCGGCCAGGCCGTACCTCCCGGTGACCTGGGAGATCATCGTGACCACGCCGATGCCCATCATGGAGACCGGGATGCGACCGAGGAAGCCCGCAGCGGAGAAACCCTTGGAGCCGGGGGCTGCGAACAGGGCGCGGTAGGGGCTGGGCAACGGGGTCTCCGAAGGGCTCGGTAAGCAGCGAAGGCAGACCAGACAGCTTACGCCTGGAGGCCCGGGCCGCACCCGTTCGGCCCAGTCCCGGATCCGCCTGCCGCACGGGTGCCACCCCGCCGTTTCCCGGCTGTCAGTGCAGGGTGGCAGGATCGACTCATGCCAGACGCGCGCGATGTCAGCCCCTACGACGCCCTGCTCCTGCTCTCGTTCGGCGGCCCGGAAGGCCCGGACGACGTGGTCCCGTTCCTGGAGAACGTGACGCGCGGGCGCGGCATCCCCAAGGAACGACTGAAGGAAGTCGGGCAGCACTACTTCCTGTTCGGCGGGGTCAGCCCGATCAACGACCAGAACCGCGCCCTGCTGGACGCCCTGCGCAAGGACTTCGCCGAGCACGGCCTGGACCTGCCGGTCTACTGGGGAAACCGCAACTGGGCGCCGTACCTGACGGACACGCTGCGCGAGATGGTCCGCGACGGCCGCCGCCGCGTCCTGGTCCTCGCCACCAGCGCCTACGCCTCGTACTCGGGCTGCCGCCAGTACCGCGAGAACCTCGCCGACGCGCTCGCGGCCCTGGCGGCCGAGGGCCTGGAGCCGCCGAAGGTCGACAAGCTGCGGCACTACTTCAATCACCCGGGCTTCCTGGAGCCCATGATCGACGGGGTGCTCCAGTCCCTCGCCGAGCTTCCCGTGGACGTGCGGGACGGGGCTCACCTCGCCTTCTCGACGCACTCGATCCCGACGGCCTCCGCCGACACCTCCGGCCCCGTCGAGGAGCACGGCGACGGCGGCGCGTACGTGAAACAGCACCTGGACGTGGCGCAGCAGATCGCCGACGCAGTCCGGGAGCGCACGGGCGTGGACCACCCCTGGCAGCTCGTCTACCAGTCCCGCTCCGGTGCCCCGCACATCCCGTGGCTGGAGCCCGACATCTGCGACCACCTCGACGAGCGGCACGCGGCCGGCGTCCCGGCCGTCGTCATCGCCCCCATCGGCTTCGTCTCCGACCACATGGAGGTCCTCTACGACCTCGACACGGAGGCCAGGGCCAGGGCCGAGGAGCTCGGGCTGCCGATGCGGCGCTCGGCCACCGTCGGCGCCGATCCGAGGTTCGCCGCCGCGATCCGCGAGCTCGTCGTGGAGCGCGCCGCCGCCGAGCGCGGGCAGGACGTCACGCCGTGCGCCCTGGGCGCCCTCGGGGCGAGCCACGACCTCTGCCCGGTCGGCTGCTGCCCGGCCCGCGCCCCCCGGCCCGCCGCCGCGGGCGCCGACAGCACCTACGCGTGAGGAGCCCCGTGACCGACTCCCTGCATACGGACCTGCTCGAACTCGCCCAGGAGGCCGCGCGCCGCGCCGGTGCGCTGCTGCGGGACGGACGCCCGGCCGACCTCGCGGTCGCCGCCACCAAGTCCAGCCCCATCGACGTCGTCACCGAGATGGACATCGCGGCGGAGAAGCTGATCACGGACCTGATCGCCGAGCGCCGCCCGGACGACGGCGTCCTCGGCGAGGAGGGCGCCGCCACGGAGGGCACCAGCGGCGTCCGCTGGGTGATCGACCCGCTCGACGGCACGGTGAACTACCTGTACGGGCTGCCCACCTGGGCCGTCTCCATCGCCGCCGAGCAGGACGGCGAGACCGTCGTCGGAGTCGTCACGGCCCCGATGCGCGGCGAGACGTTCCACGCCGTGCGCGGCCGCGGGGCCTGGGCCACCGGCGCCTGGGACGGCGAGCGCAGGCTGGCCTGCCGCCCCGCGCCGCCCCTGGACCAGGCGCTGGTCTCCACGGGCTTCAACTACGTCGCCGACGTCCGCGCCCACCAGGCCGATGTGGCGCAGCGGCTGATCCCGTTGCTGCGCGACATCCGGCGCGGCGGCTCGGCCGCGGTCGACCTGTGCGACGTGGCCGCGGGACGCCTCGACGGCTACTACGAGCGCGGCCTGCACCCCTGGGATCTCGCGGCGGGGGACCTGATCGCCCGGGAGGCGGGCGCGCTGACCGGTGGACGCCCCGCAGAGCGCCCGTCAGGCGCTCTGGCGGTGGCGGGTAGCCCCGGCGTCTTCGAGCCCCTCCAGCGCCTCCTGGAGGACTTCGGAGCCTGGCACGACTGATCAACGCGGGGGCTCGTCCGGTGACGGCCCGCGGTCCGCTGAACACCGAGTGGACGCGCCCTGCGACCACGAGACGGGCCCCGGCGCTGGATTCGCCGGGGCCCGTCTCGTACAGCCTGATCAGACGCTCGTCGCGCCGACCTCCACACCGTGCTCGGCGGCGAGACGGCGCAGGTCGTCGAGCTCGCCCTGCTCCACGTCGACGAGGAAGTCGTCGCCCTCGTCGCGAGCCCGGGACAGATCGGACTCGGTCGCCCTTATGCGCTGCAGAAGTCCTGCGGTGAATGCGTCCATGCTGCGCCCCCTCGTCCTGGGTCGTGGGTCGATGGCACGGGGGTGTGCCGTTCGGAAGGGACGATCACGCCGCCTGCGGATGCCCAGCGCCGCTCGGCCGGGCGGCGACGGTGCCGGACATCCACGCCCGCCCTGCGCAAAAGCGGATTGATGCGCACCGCATGGTGGTGCGGCGCCAGCAGAGCGTGATCGTGGGATGTAAAGCCGTCCTCCCCCAGCTCCCCTCCGTGGAAACCTAACCGGAGGAGAAAATCTCGTATTCCCCCTCGGGTCACCGCCCTCCCACCCGCCTTACCTCCGACTTATGGCCGAAAAGGGCAGGATGGAGGGCAACACACCGAGGCACCGTCGAAGACCCCTGCCCGCGTGCGCCCGATGACGGGCTACGCGGGCGGACATGAGGAAGGACCAGGAACGTGCGCGTACTCGTCGTCGAGGACGAGCAACTGCTCGCCGATGCGGTGGCCACCGGACTGCGCCGGGAGGCCATGGCCGTCGACGTCGTGTACGACGGTGCGGCCGCCCTGGAGCGCATCGGCGTCAACGACTACGACGTGGTCGTCCTCGACCGCGACCTCCCGCTCGTGCACGGCGACGACGTCTGCCGCAAGATCGTCGAACTCGGCATGCCCACGCGCGTGCTGATGCTGACGGCCTCCGGCGACGTCAGCGACCGGGTCGAGGGACTGGAGATCGGCGCCGACGACTACCTGCCCAAGCCGTTCGCGTTCAGTGAGCTCATCGCGCGGGTGCGCGCCCTCGGCCGGCGCACCAGCGTGCCCCTGCCGCCCGTCCTGGAGCGCGCCGGGATCAAGCTCGACCCCAACCGCCGCGAGGTCTTCCGCGACGGCAAGGAGGTCCAGCTCGCTCCCAAGGAGTTCGCGGTCCTGGAGGTGCTGATGCGCAGCGAGGGCGCCGTGGTCTCCGCGGAGCAGCTCCTGGAGAAGGCCTGGGACGAGAACACCGATCCGTTCACGAACGTCGTGCGCGTGACGGTCATGACGCTGCGGCGCAAGCTGGGCGAGCCGCCCGTCATCGTCACCGTCCCCGGCTCCGGCTACCGGATCTGATACCCCGTGGCAGCGTCTCCCGCGCCTCCGCAGGCGCCCCCCAAGCCCACCTGGGACCCCAGAAGGCCCGTGCCGCCCTTCCCGTGGCTGCGCCCCACCATCCGCATAAGGCTCACGCTGCTCTACGGCGGCATGTTCCTGATCGCCGGCATTCTGCTGCTGTCGATCATCTACCTGCTGGCCGCGCAGGCCCTGAACGTGGGCAGCGAGCTGCCGTTCAAGATCGTCGAGGGCAAGGTCACCAGCGACATCTGCAATCTGCCCGGGCAGGCCTCGCCCAGCGAGTTCAACGACGCCATGAACGCATGCGTCAACGAGCAGCGCCGGAACGCCCTGGACAATCTGCTCAGCCGCTCGCTCCTGGCCCTGCTGGGCCTGGCGGTCATCGCCTTCGCCTTCGGCTATGCCATGGCCGGGCGGGTGCTCTCCCCGCTGGGCCGGATCACCCGCACAGCCCGCGCGGTGGCGGGCTCCGACCTGTCCCGCCGGATCGAGCTGGACGGCCCGGACGACGAGCTGAAGGAGCTGGCGGACACCTTCGACGACATGCTGGAGCGGCTCCAGCGCGCCTTCACCGCCCAGCAGCGCTTCGTCGGCAACGCCTCGCACGAGCTGAGAACGCCGCTGGCGATCAACCGCACGCTCCTCGAGGTGCACCTGTCCGATCCGAAGGCGCCGATGGAGCTCCAGCAGCTCGGCAAGACGCTGCTGGCCACCAACGAGCGCAGCGAGCAGCTCGTGGAGGGCCTGCTGCTGCTCGCCCGCAGCGACAACCAGATCGTCGAGCGGGGGCCGGTGGATCTCGCCGAGGTCGCCTCGCAGGCCATCGACCAGGTGCACGCCGAGGCCGAGGGCAAGGGCGTGACCATCCGCGGCGAGCAGAAGTCCGCGGTCGTCCAGGGCAACGGCGTGCTGCTGGAGCGGATCGCGCTCAACCTGGTGCAGAACGCCGTGCGCTACAACGTGGCGGAGGGCGGCTGGGTCGAGGTCACCACCGACGTCCAGCACGGCCAGGCGGTCCTCGTCGTCTCCAACACGGGCCCGGTCGTGCCGGCGTACGAGATCGACAACCTCTTCGAGCCGTTCCGGCGGCTGCGCACGGAGCGGACGGGCAGCGACAAGGGCGTCGGGCTCGGGCTGTCCATCGTCCGGTCCGTGGCCCGGGCGCACGGTGGGCACATCTACGCTCAGCCGCGTGAGGGGGGTGGACTCGTCATGCGAGTCTCGCTGCCGATCTGAGATCATGTCGCCGATCAACTCGGCGGCACACGGGGATGTTCGCTTTGCGCGGAATTTCTGAGGCTTTACCGTGCGTGCACCGTGTGTGATCGATCACAGGGACGCCTTTCCGGTCATCTACTCTCCGTGATCATGCCCGTTGTCGGAAAGCCGGGAAAATCCCGGTTTTCGGGGGTCTTGATCACGGGAAGTACACGGTGAGACGCCTTTGGCGTGCGGCATTCGGACCGTGTACGGTCCCCATCGCCATCCAAGCCGATCACTCATGAGGGGTCCGGTTGGGTGTCGATTGAGTAACAGACCTTGATGTGAGGCAAAATCTCCGCCTCAGGTCGGGCACAAGTCCGGCCTCTCACGCGTTACGTGCGCTGGAGACACCGCAGACACCCAGAGGGGGAGAGCGACCATGGCAACCGATTACGACACTCCACGCAAGACCGACGACGACGTCGACTCGGACAGTCTCGAAGAGCTGAAGGCTCGGAGGAACGACAAGTCGGCCTCCGCCGTGGACGTCGACGAGTTCGAGGCCGCAGAGGGCCTCGAGCTGCCCGGAGCCGATCTCTCGAACGAGGAACTGGCAGTCCGGGTGCTCCCGAAGCAGCAGGACGAGTTCACGTGCATGAGCTGCTTCCTGGTGCACCACCGCAGCCAGCTGGCCCGGGAGAAGAACGGTCAGCCGATCTGCCGCGACTGCGACTGAGGACGGGTCGGCCGTGACTGGCTCGACCCCTCCCTGGAAGCGCCGCTTCTCCAAGCGGAAAGCGGACGAAGGGCCGAAGGACGGCCCGCAGTACGGCGCGCGTGACGACGAGCGAGGCTCATCCGGTACGGGGGCGGCCTCGCTCGAACCGGCAGCGGACCGGGGTGACCTCCCGGCGTCGGTGGACGTCCCCGCACCCGTCGCGAGACGGCGGGCGGGGGCGATCCGGGAGCGGGCCAGGGAAGGCGCCCGCAAGGGCGGCGACCGGGCCCGGGCCGGACTCGCCTACCTCGCCGACCGGATCATCGAACTGGCCCCGCGCGTCCCCGTGCGGGACCTGGCGACACTGCGCAGGCAGTTCCCGGGCCTCGGGCCCGAGGAGCTCGCGGACAAGCTCGTGGCGGGCGCCGCGAACGCGACGGCGACGGTCGGAGCGGGTATCGGCGCGGCCGCGATGCTCCCCGTGCCCCCGGCGATGCCGACGGAACTGGCCGCCGAGGTCACCGGCGTCGCGATGATCGAGCTGAAGCTGATCGCCGAACTCCACGAGGTCTACGGCGTACGGCCGCCCGGCAATCTCAAACAGCGCAGCACCGCGTACCTCGACTCGTGGTCGGGGGAACGCGGGATCGACGCGTCCAAGCCGTCGACGTTCAGCGCGGCGCTCAACAGCCGTATGAAGCGCGAACTGCGGCAGCGGATCATGAAGCGAATGGTCCGCAGCATGCCGAACCTGATGCCGTTCCTGGTGGGCGCCGCCGTGGGGGCGGTCATGAACCGCGGCGAGACGAGAAAGCTCGCCGGCCGGATCCGCCGGGACCTGCGCAAGATCCAGGTGTCCTGGGAGGCCGTGGAGGCGCTCCCCGCCCTGGAACGTCCGGCGGACGTCCTGGAGATGGGCGAGATCACCAACGACCCCCTGGGCCGCCACGAGGGCCACCGGCGCGACGGCGGACACGGCCACCAGCACGACGAGGGGCGCTGAGACCGGCCGTCGGACGGCGGCCGGGTGACGCCCCGCGCAGGTGTGCTACGCCTGCTTCGCCGTCCGCAGCGCCTCCGCCAGGCGCTCCGGCTCGCGCGTGGACAGATACAGGTACGGAGTCGGGTCCTGCGGGTCCGTGACCACCACGCGCAGGGCCGTGGGGATGTACGCGCGCAGCAGGAGGAAGGCGCGCGGGTCGGCCTTGTAGGTGCGCCAGGCGCGGGTCTCCTCGGGGTCCAGCACCTCCATCTCGCCCAGCGCCGCCAGCGGGATCTTCGCCTCTCCCGCGATCAGGGAGTCGCCGACCACGCGGATGCGGACCGATCCGTACGAGCTCGCGGCGACGGCCGCGACCGCGGTGCCCCCGGCCAGGCCGCCGAGCATCGGCAGTGTGCCGAACGGCAGCAGGATCAGGGCCATGGAGACGCCCACGAGGAACGAGATCAGCCACCAGGTCCGCGGGGCGGTGAGGCGTTCTTCGTACGGGGCGGCGGAGAGCTGCATGGGGCCAAGCTTGGCACGGTGTCCGGAAGGGGCCGACGCGCGGGTAAGGTCTGCGGCTGTGAGTGGTACTTCCGCAGCTCTTCAGCCTCCGGCCGACGCCGTGCAGCCGGTGCGGCACCCGGACGCGCCCGCGCCCGGTGAGCTCCTCGGCGCGCACTACGGCGCGTGTTTCGGCTGTGGCGGCGACCAGCCGCACGGACTGCACCTGGAGGCCCGGGCCGGTGAGGGCGTGTCGCTGACCGCCGAGTTCACCGTCCAGCCCGCCCACCAGGGCGCTCCGGGCCTCGCCCACGGTGGCGTGCTCGCCTCCGCCCTGGACGAGACCCTCGGCTCGCTGAACTGGTTGCTGCGCACGATCGCGGTGACCGGGCGGCTGGAGACCGACTTCGTACGGCCCGTGCCCGTCGGTACCACGCTGCACCTGGAGGCGGAGGTGACGGCGGTGGCCGGAAGGAAGATCTACTCCACCGCGACCGGACGCGTCGGCGGCCCCGACGGACCCGTCGCCGTGCGCGCGGAGGCGCTCTTCATCGAGGTGAAGGTCGACCACTTCGTCGACCACGGCCGCCAGGAGGAGATCCAGGCGGCCATGAACGACCCGGACCAGGTCCGGCGCGCGCGTGCCTTCGAGGTGAACCCGTGAGCGCGGCACGTCCTGTGCGGCCCGACAGCCCCAGCAGCCCCGTGAGCCCCACCACTCCCGCGAGCCCCGTGAGCCGGCGGCCGCTGGACGTGCTGATCCGGCGCGTCGATCCGGACGTACCGCTGCCGTCGTACGCGCAGCCCGGTGACGCGGGGGCCGATCTGCGGACCACGGAGGCGTGCGAACTGGCCCCGGGCGAGCGGGCCGTGCTGCCCACGGGAGTGTCTGTGGCGCTGCCGGAGGGGTACGCGGCCTTCGTGCACCCGCGATCCGGTCTGGCCGCCCGCTGCGGCGTCGCCCTGGTGAATGCCCCGGGGACGGTTGATGCCGGGTACCGTGGGGAGATCAAGGTGATCGTGGTGAATCTCGACCCGCGCGAGGCCGTGCGGTTCGAGCGCTTCGACCGGATTGCCCAACTGGTAGTCCAGCAGGTCGAGAGGGTCCGCTTCCAGGAGGTCGCGGAACTTCCCGGCTCCGCGCGGGCCGAGGGGGGCTTCGGGTCCACCGGAGGCCATGCCGCGGTGGACGGCAGGAGCGGCACAAGCGGTCAGGCCGCCGTGGGCGGTCGGACGGGTGGGAATCGATACGCTTCGGTCGTATCCGACCGGGAAGGACAGTGACGTGTTCGGACGTCGCAAGAAGAGGGATGCCGCCGAGGACGCGGCCGGCGAGGCCGAGCAGGTCGTCGACGGTGTCGACAGTGAGGCGGGCGGCGAGGGCGAGCGCCTGAGGCTCGAGCCGGCGCCGCGCCCCGACGGGCCCTGGGACAGCTCCGAGGTCCGTGACCCGAGCGAAGGCCGGGTGGACCTGGGCGGTCTGTTCGTGCCGGGCGTCGACGGCATGGAGCTCAGGGTCGAGGTCGCGGGCGACGCGATCGTGGCGGCCACGGTCGTGCTGCGCGACAGCGCCATCCAGCTGCAGGGCTTCGCAGCGCCCAAGCGCGAGGGCATCTGGGGCGAGGTGCGCGAGGAGATCGGCACCGGCATCACCCAGCAGGGCGGCATCGTCGACGAGGTCGAGGGGCCGCTGGGCTGGGAGCTGCGCGCCCAGGTGCCCGTACAGCTGCCGGACGGCACCGGCGGCTTCCAGGTCGTGCGGTTCGTCGGCGTGGACGGCCCCCGCTGGTTCCTGCGCGGGGTCATCTCGGGCCAGGGCGCGGTGCAGCCGCAGGCCGCCGGGCTGCTCGAGCAGATCTTCCGGGACACGGTCGTGGTCCGCGGCGAGGGCCCGATGGCGCCCCGTGACCCGATCGTCCTGAAGCTGCCGGACGACGCCCAGATGGTCCCCGAGGGCGTCCAGCAGGAGGAGGAGGGCTCCCGGTTCGCCGGCGGAATGGGCCAGCTCCAGCGCGGACCGGAGATCACCGAGGTCCGCTGACCCCGTAGAGACACCAGGGCCGCACCCCACGGTGCGGCCCTTTCTCGTGCGCGGAACCTTGACGGTGCATTGGTCTGTACCTACCGTCTCCGTTCAGCGCGCCTGTTCATAAAGGCGCTTCACGTTCATATAGAGGAACGGAAGGCCCCCACGCATGCGCAGAACCGCCCTCCTCGCTGTCTCGGCCGCCCTCGTCGCCGGTGCCCTCACCCGGCCCGCCGACGCCGCTCCCAGCGCCCCCGGTACCTTCGTCCACCCCGGCGTCACCGTCTCCAAGGGCCAGCTGGACTTCACCCGGTCCAAGGTCGACGCCGGTGCCCAGCCCTGGAAGGGCGCCTTCGACCAGATGATGGCGGGCAAGTACGCCGACCTGAACCGCACGCCCAGGCCCCGGGCGGTCGTCGAGTGCGGTTCGTACTCCAACCCCAACCACGGCTGCACCGACGAACGCGAGGACGCGATCGCCGCGTACACCCACGCGCTCGCCTGGTACCTCACCCGCGACGAACGGCACGCCCGCAAGGCGATCGAGCTGATGGACGCCTGGTCCGCCGTGATCAGGGACCACACCCACAGCAACGCGCCCCTGCAGACCGGCTGGGCCGGCTCCTCCTGGCCCAGGGCCGCCGAGATCATCAAGTACACGTACACCGGGAGCTGGGCGGGCTCCGGCCGCTTCGCCACCATGCTCCGCACCGTCTACCTGCCCGAGATCATCAACGGCTCGAACTCCAACGGGAACTGGGAGCTGTCGATGATGGAGGCCGCCGTCGGCATCTCCGTCTTCCTGGAGGACAAGGCGTCGTACGACAAGGCCATGGCGAAGTTCCGCACGCGCACGGCCGCCTACGTGTACCTGGAGTCCGACGGCGCGCTGCCGAGGACCGTGCCGAGCCAGAACCTGAACACCCGGGAGAAGATCGTCAAGTACTGGCAGGGGCAGACGGCCTTCGTCGACGGACTCAGCCAGGAGACCTGCCGCGACTTCACGCACACCGGCTACGGCCTCTCGGCCGTCTCGCACGTCGCCGAGACCAGCCGCATCCAGGGGCAGGACCTCTACGGCACCGACGTGGGCGAGCGGCTGCGGCACGGGCTCGGCTTCCACGCCAGGTACCAGCTCGGCGCCGGTGCCGAGGGCTGGCTTTGCGGCGGCTCCCTGAAGCTCGGGCTCGGGCCGGTGTCCGAGGTCGGGCACAACGCCCTCGCCAACCGTCTCGGGCACGCCATGACCAACACCGCGACCCTGACCCAGCGAGGCCGCCCCGCGGGCAGCAACAACCTCTTCGTCGCCTGGGAGACCCTCACCCACGGCGACAACCCCGCGTGACCCCCTGACCGGCCGGGCGCCGGGCGGGGACCCCGGTGCCCGGTCCACCAGCGGACCGGCCGCGTCAGAGTTGCGTCAAAGTGCGCCCCGGAGCCGTGCCCGGCACCCGTATGGCGCGCTCTTGGGCCGTAGGGTCGACGCTGCGCAGTCGGCAGACCACCGGAAGACAATGGGGCCATGGCACGCGGCAAGCTTCGGATCCACCTCGGCGCGGCACCGGGCGTCGGCAAGACGTACGCGATGCTGTCCGAGGCGCACCGCCGTGTCGAGCGGGGCACCGACTGCGTGGTGGCCTTCGTCGAGCACCACGGCCGGCCCCGCACCGAGGTGCTGCTGCACGGCCTGGAGCAGGTGCCGCGCAGGGAGCTGGAGTACCGGGGCGGGGTCTTCCCCGAGATGGACCTCGACGCCGTCCTGGCCCGCCGTCCCCAGGTCGCCCTCGTGGACGAACTCGCCCACACGAACATCCCCGGCTCCCGCAACGCCAAGCGCTGGCAGGACGTGGAGGAACTGCTCGCCGCCGGGATCGACGTGGTCTCGACCGTCAACATCCAGCACCTGGAATCCCTCGGCGACGTCGTCGAGTCGATCACCGGCGTGCGGCAGCAGGAGACCGTGCCGGACGAGGTGGTACGCCGGGCCGACCAGGTCGAGCTGGTCGACATGACGCCGGAGGCGCTGCGGCGGCGGATGGCGCACGGCAACATCTACCAGCCCGACAAGGTCGACGCCGCCCTGTCGAACTACTTCCGCCCGGGCAACCTGACCGCCCTGCGCGAGCTGGCGCTGCTGTGGGTGGCCGACCGGGTCGACGCCTACCTCACCCAGTACCGCAGCGAGCACCGGGTGTCGCGGATCTGGGGCTCGCGCGAGCGGATCGTGGTCGGTCTGACCGGTGGGCCCGAGGGCCGCACGCTCATCCGCCGGGGAGCCCGGCTGGCCGAGAAGGGCGCCGGCGGCGAGGTGCTGGCCGTCTACATAGCCCGCAGCGACGGGCTGACCTCGGCCTCGCCCAAGGAGCTGGCCCTGCAGCGCACCCTGGTCGAAGATCTTGGCGGAACGTTCCACCATGTCATCGGCGACGACATACCGGCCGCGCTGCTCGCCTTCGCCCGCGGTGTGAACGCCACCCAGATCGTGCTGGGCTCCTCGCGCCGCAAGACCTGGCAGTACGTCTTCGGGCCCGGCGTCGGCGCGACGGTCGCCCGGGAGTCCGGGCCCGACCTCGACGTGCACATCGTCACCCACGACGAGGTCGCCAAGGGCCGCGGGCTGCCGGTGGCCCGGGGCGCGCGGCTCGGGCGGTCCCGGCGGGTGTGGGGCTGGATCGCCGGTGTCGCCGGCCCGCCGCTCCTCGCGGCGCTGCTCAACGCCGTCGACCTCGGCCTCGCCAACGACATGCTGCTGTTCCTGGCGCTGACGGTGGCGGCGGCCCTGCTCGGCGGACTGCTGCCCGCCCTGGCGTCGGCGGCGGTGGGCTCCCTGCTGCTGAACTACTTCTACACACCGCCCCTGCACCGGTGGACCATCGCCGACCCGAGGAACATCGTCGCCATCGTGACCTTCGTGGCGGTCGGCGTGGCGGTGGCCTCCGTGGTCGATCTCGCCGCTCGCCGTACGCATCAGGCGGCCCGGCTGCGGGCCGAGTCCGAGATCCTGTCCTTCCTCGCCGGCAACGTGCTGCGCGGCGAGACCGGCCTGGAGGACCTGCTGGAGCGGGTCCGGGAGACCTTCGGCATGGAGTCCGCGGCCCTGCTGGAACGGGCGGGCGACGTCGAGCCGTGGACCTGCGCCGGCCGCGTCGGTCAGGGGCGTCCCGTCGAGCGGCCCGACCAGGCGGACGTGGACATGCCCGTCGGCGACCACATGGCCCTGGCGCTGACCGGCCGCGTGCTGCCCGCCGAGGACCGCCGGGTGCTGGCCGCCTTCGCCGCCCAGGCCGCCGTCGTCCTGGACCGCCGCCGGCTCCGCGAGGAGGCCGGCCGGGCCCGCACGCTCGCCGAGGGCAACCGCATCCGCACGGCGCTCCTGGCCGCCGTCAGCCATGACCTGCGGACCCCCCTCGCCGGGATCAAGGCCGCGGTGACCTCCCTGCGCTCCGAGGACGTCGAGTGGTCCGAGGAGGACCGCGCCGAGCTGCTGGAGGGCATCGAGGAGGGCGCCGACCGGCTCGACCACCTCGTCGGCAACCTGCTCGACATGTCCCGGCTCCAGACCGGCACCGTCACCCCGCTGTTCCGCGAGATCGACCTCGACGAGGTGGTGCCGATGGCGCTCGGCGGTGTGCCCGAGGGCAGCGCCGGCCTGGACGTGCCCGAGACCCTGCCCATGGTCGCCGTGGACCCCGGGCTGCTGGAGCGGGCGATGGCCAACCTCGTCGAGAACGCCGTCAAGTACAGTCCGCCCGGAGCGCCCGTGATGGTCGCCGCCAGCGCGCTCGCCGACCGGGTCGAGGTGCGGGTCGTCGACCGGGGGCCCGGTGTCCCCGACGAGGCCAAGGAGCGCATCTTCGAGCCTTTCCAGCGCCACGGCGACGCACCGCGCGGCGCGGGCGTGGGTCTGGGACTCGCGGTGGCGCGCGGCTTCGCCGAGGCCATGGGCGGCACCCTGAACGCCGAGGACACCCCCGGCGGCGGGCTCACCATGGTCCTCACGCTCCGCGTGGCCGGAACCCGCCCGGAGCTCCACCCCGCGGCAGAACCGGAAAGGCAGGCCTCATGACCCGCGTCCTCGTGGTCGACGACGAGCCGCAGATCGTGCGCGCCCTCGTGATCAACCTCAAGGCACGCACGTACGAGGTCGACGCGGCCCACGACGGGGCCACCGCCCTCCGGCTCGCCGCCGCCCGCCATCCCGACGTGGTCGTCCTCGACCTCGGGCTGCCCGACATGGACGGCGTCGAGGTGATCAGGGGCCTGCGCGGCTGGACCCGGGTGCCGATCCTGGTGCTGTCCGCCCGGCACACCTCCGACGAGAAGGTCGAGGCGCTGGACGCGGGTGCCGACGACTACGTCACCAAGCCGTTCGGCATGGACGAGCTGCTGGCCCGGCTGCGGGCCGCCGTACGCCGGGCCGAACCCGGCGGCGGTGAGGGCGACGTGATCGTCGACACCGGCGAGTTCACCGTCGACCTGGCCGCGAAGAAGGTCAACCGCGTCGGCAAGGACGTACGGCTGACCCCCACCGAGTGGCACCTGCTGGAGGTCCTCGTGCGCAACAGCGGCCGCCTGGTCGGGCAGAAGCAGCTGCTCCAGGAGGTGTGGGGGCCGTCGTACGGGACGGAGACGAACTATCTGCGCGTGTACATGGCGCAGTTGCGGCGGAAGCTGGAGGCGGATCCCTCCCACCCGAAGCACTTCATCACTGAGCCGGGGATGGGGTATCGCTTCGAGAAGTGAGCGGTGCGGCTCACGGCCGGGGTCCGGGGGTCGGCTCCCGGGGATGCGGTATCCCCGAGCCGGGGATGGGGCATCGCTTGGAGAAACAGGCTTCTCGCCCTTCGTCAGCACGCCCCGGTACGCTTCAGACATGAGTGCTGTTCCCCGATCCGAAAAGCCGGTGGGCCGTTTCCGGCGCATGCTCGACCGGCTCTCCTCGTCGCAGGAGGACCTGGAGTCCGAGGAACTGCGCGAAGACAGCGAGACGGCCGGCTGCATCCGGATCGGAGACTGTCAGGACCGCCAGATAGTGACGGTTACTGGTACCTTGCGCACGGTCACCCTTCGGCCGCGCGCCGGAGTACCGGCCCTGGAGGCCGAGCTGTTCGACGGCTCCGCCGCGCTGGACGTGGTGTGGCTCGGCAGGCGCTCCATCGTGGGGATAGAGCCGGGGCGCAAGCTGATCGCGTCGGGCCGGATCTCGATGAGCCGGGGCCGCAGGGTGCTGTTCAATCCCAAGTACGAACTGAGACCCCTCGGACGGGAGTAGCCGGTGACGTCGCTCGACAAGCCGACCGAAGAGACATCTGCGGACGACGCCCGGGCGGTGACCGAGGCCGCCCTGTTCGAGGCGTTCGGCGGCGTGCGGGGCATGGTGGAGACGGTGTTGCCCGGCCTCCTCTTCGTCACCATCTACACGATCAACAAGGACCTGCATCTGTCGGCGATCGCGGCGCTGGCCGTGTCGCTGGTGCTGGTCGCGGTCCGGCTGGTGATGAAGGACACCGTCAAGCACGCCTTCAGCGGTGTCTTCGGCGTGGCCTTCGGTGTCGTCTTCGCGATGATGACCGGCAACGCCAAGGACTTCTACCTGCCCGGCATGCTCTACACGCTGGGTCTGGGCCTCGCCTACATCATCACCACCCTGTGCGGGGCGCCGCTGATCGGGCTGATCCTCGGCCCGGTCTTCAAGGAGAACCTCTCCTGGCGCACGCGGAACCCGGGCCGCAAGAAGGCGTACGCGAAGGCCAGCTACGCCTGGGGCGCGATCCTGCTCGCCAAGTGCGCGATCCTCTTCCCGCTGTACTGGTGGGCCGACACCACCCAGCTGGGCTGGGTCCTGGTCGCTCTGAAGATCCCGCCCTTCCTGCTCGCGGTGTACCTGACGTGGGTGTTCCTCGCGAAGGCGCCCGCGCCGATCGACGTGTTCGCCGAGATGGAGGCGGAGGAGAAGGCGGCCGAGGAGCGAGAGCGGCAGGCTGCCGCCCGGTCCGCCGAGCAGTGAACCCCCAGAGCTGACGAAGGGGGCGTCCCGAACACTCGGGACGCCCCTTCCGCTTGCTCCCGCGCGGACGCGCTCAGCTCGCCGCGTTCCGCCGTACCGACAGCAGGTCCTCCAGCTGCTCCTCGCGGGCCTGGGCGGCCACGAAGAGGAGTTCGTCGCCGGCCTCCAGGGAGTCCTCCCGGGAGGGGGTCAGGACACGGTTGCCGCGGATGATCGTCACCAGGGACGTGTCCTGCGGCCACTCGACGTCGCCGACCTGCGTGCCGGCCAGCGCCGACTCCTCCGGCAGGGTCAGCTCGACCAGGTTGGCGTCGCCGTGGCTGAAGCGCAGCAGACGGACCAGGTCGCCGACGCTCACCGCCTCCTCGACCAGGGCCGACATCAGACGCGGGGTGGAGACGGCGACGTCCACGCCCCAGGACTCGTTGAACAACCACTCGTTCTTGGGATTGTTCACACGGGCGACGACGCGCGGGACGCCGTACTCCGTCTTGGCGAGGAGCGAGACGACCAGGTTCACCTTGTCGTCGCCGGTCGCGGCGATCACGACGTTGCAGCGCTGGAGCGCGGCCTCGTCCAGGGACGTGATCTCGCAGGCGTCGGCGAGCAGCCACTCCGCCTGCGGGACGCGTTCGACCGAGATGGCGGTCGGCGCCTTGTCGATCAGCAGGACCTCGTGGCCGTTCTCCAGCAGTTCGCCCGCGATCGAGCGGCCGACGGCGCCGGCTCCGGCAATGGCGACCCTCATCAGTGACCGCCCTCCTCTTCGGGACCCTTGGCGAACGCCGCCTCGACCTTGTCGACCTCGTCGGTGCGCATCATCACGTGCACCAGGTCGCCCTCCTGCAGCACCGTCTGCGAGGTGGGCAGGACCGCCTCGCCGAGCCGGGTCAGGAACGCGACGCGCACGCCGGTTTCCTCCTGCATCCGGCTGATCTTGTGGCCGACCCAGGCGGCGGAGGTGTGCACCTCGGCGAGCTGGACGCCGCCGGTGGGGTCGCGCCACAGCGGCTCGGCGCCGGAGGGGAGCAGGCGGCGCAGCATCTGGTCGGCCGTCCAGCGGACCGTCGCGACGGTGGGGATGCCCAGACGCTGGTAGACCTCCGCGCGGCGGGGGTCGTAGATGCGGGCGGCGACGTTCTCGATGCCGAACATCTCGCGGGCCACACGAGCGGCGATGATGTTGGAGTTGTCACCGCTGGAGACGGCGGCGAAGGCGCCGGCCTCCTCGATGCCGGCCTCGCGCAGGGTGTCCTGGTCGAAGCCGACACCGGTGACCCGGCGGCCGCCGAACGAGGAGCCCAGCCGGCGGAAGGCGGTGGGGTCCTGGTCGACCACGGCGACCGTGTGCCCCTGTTGCTCCAGGTTCTGGGCCAGCGCGGAACCCACCCGTCCGCAACCCATGATGACGATGTGCATGGCCTCACACCACGCTTCCCGCAGACCTTCCGGCCTGCGTCAGTGTTCTGCTCATGTCTCTCTCTCGGCTCGCCGGGCAGCACTTCGCGGCCTTCTGTGCGGGCCGCCAGGCACCATCATGCCGGGGAACGCCGGGTGTGATCCCGTTCGGTGTCCGCACGCCCGGCCGATCGCCTGTGTCCAACGTATAGGCAAGGCCGGGGGGACCCACCAGGACCCTCGGGTCTCGCAGGGCCCAGGCCCCGGTGGGCGTCGCGCAGCGGGAACTCGGCTGGTCCCTCCTCCGTCGGGCGGGCCGGCCTCAGCGGGTCGTCTCGACCACCGCTTCAGGACGGGAGGTTCGGGATCCGCCTCGTGAGAGGAGGCCGACGAGGAGAGCGCCGCCCACGAGGATGCCGAAGGCCGCCCAGAGTGCCACGGTGTAGCCCTGCACCGTCCCGGCGCTGACGGAGTCCGTGCCGTTCCCGTGGTCCTCGAGGTACGACGTGGTGACGCTCGTCGCGATGGAGTTGAGCAGCGCGGTGCCGAACGCGGCTCCCACCTGCTGCACCGTGTTGTACGCCGCCGACGCGACACCCGCCTCGGCGGGGTCGAGCCGGACGGTCGCCGTGTTCGTCGCCGTCGCGAGCAGGCAGCCGAGACCGATGCCGGTGAGGATCATGGACGGCGTGAGGTACACCGCGAACACGTGGGAGCTGCCCACCTCCAGCTGCGTGAGGATCAGCATCCCGGCGGCGGACGACAGCAGGCTGCCCGCGATCAGGACGTCGGGGGCGGTCCGGCGGTGCAGCCTGCCGGCGATGAGCAGCGCGCCGACCGTGGTGCTCACGGCGTTCACCAGCAGCGTCATGCCCGCCTTGACCGGCGAGTAGCCGAGGATGGTCTGCGTGTAGTAGCTCACGAACAGGTAGAAGCCGAACATCGCGGCGAACATCAGGAACACGGAGACGAACGCCGTGCCACGGACTCGGTGGAACAGGATCCGCAGCGGCAGCAGCGGATGCCGCGTCCTGGCCTCCACCAGCACGAACAGGGCCAGCAGGAGCACACCGCCGATGAGCGGGGCGAGCACCGTCGGATCGCCCCAGCCGTGGGGCTCCGCGCGGGTGAAGCCGTAGACCAGAAAGACGAGGCCGGCGGCGCTGAGCAGCACCCCGGGAACGTCCAGGCCGCGCAGGTTGCCGCCCGGGCGGTCGCGCAGGACGAGCGGGACGCCGATCAGGGCGATCGCGGTCATGGGGATGTTGATGTAGAGACACCAGCGCCAGGTGGCGTACTCGGTGAGCAGCCCGCCCGCCACGACGCCGAGGGCCGCTCCGCCCGCGCCGACACCGGCGAAGACACCGAAGGCCTTCGCGCGCTCGCGCCCGTCGGTGAACGTGAGGATGAGCAGCGACAGCGCCGCCGGCGCCAGCAGCGCGGCGAAGACGCCCTGCCCGGCACGCGCCGCGAAGAGGGTGCCGGTGTTGCCCGCCGCGCCGCCGAGCGCGGAGGCCAGCGCGAAGCCGACCAGGCCGATGGCGAAGGCCCGCCGGTGGCCGATCGCGCCGCACACGCGCCCGCCCAGAAGCAGCAGACCGCCGAAGGCGAGGGCGTAGGCCGTGATCACCCAGTGGCGGTCGGTGTCGGTCATGCCCAGGGTCTCCTGGGCCGAGGGGAGTGCGATGTTCACGATGGTGGCGTCCAGCACGACCATCAGCTGGGCAAGGCTGACGACCGGGAGGGTCCACCAGCGCTTCTTGGACTCAGGGGATAACGGGACTTCTTGCTTCATGTCCGGCACGGCCTCTCGTACGATGGTCGGGTGACTCGAACATTGGTCTAGTGAAGACGACCCTACCGCTTGCTCGCCGTCGGGGAGCGGGCCCCGGCGTGCAAGACTCGCCCCGAACACTCAGTGACGCGATGTGCACCCTCGGGGGTGAGCCGCGTGGATCCGGAGGTGGACGTCATAGCGGGCAAGGAACGCTCGAGGGGGCAGGCCGGTGCCGGGATCGGCAACGTCTGGCTGCGCTCCCCGCGGGGCAACAAGGGAGAACCACCGCTGACGCGGGAACGCATCGTCCAGGCCGCGGTCGCCCTGCTGGACGAGGAGGGGATGGACCGGCTCACCATGCGTCACCTGGCCGAACGGCTTCAGGTGGGTGCCACGACCCTGTACTGGCATGTGGCGACCAAGGGTGACGTCATCGACCTGGCGGTCGACGCCATCTTCGGGGAGACCTCGCTCCCGGACCAGCGCGCCGAGAATCCGCGGGACGACATCGTGGTGCTGGTCAATACCTGGCGGCAGGCGATGCTGCGGCACCCCTGGGCGGCCACCCTGCCCGCGCGGCAACGGCCCCTGATGGGGCCGAACTTCCTGGCCTGGATGGAGTTCCTGCAGTCCGGTCTGGTGCGTGCCGGACTGACCGGCAAGCGGCTCAACGCCGCGACGTGGGCGCTGTACAACCACGTGATGGGTGCCACCGCCACGCAGTCCAGCCTTCAGCTCTCCGCCGAGGACGCCAGGCGGGGACAGGAGTACCTGGAAAGCCGGCGCGACCAGTACCCGACCGTCGCGGCGAACAACTACATCTGCGATGCGGACTGGGACACCAGCTTCACCGTGGGGCTGGGGCTGCTGCTCGACGGCATCGAAGCGCAGACCAGGAGCTGAGGCCGAACGCCCCGGGGCACCTCCCGGGGCGCCGGTGGAATCAGGCCATGGGCTCTCAGGGCCCTTCGGTGGACGACGTGCGGGGGAACGGAAGGCCATGAGCCACGAGATCGACGTCCTGGTGCTGGGCGGCGCGGGTGTGGACACGATCGTGCACGTGCCCGAGCTGCCCGTGCCGTTCGCGGACAGCCACATGATCCGGCCCGGGATCGTGACGCGGGCGGGCCAGAGCGGGGACTTCGTGGCACTCGGGACGAGCGCGCTGGGCCTGCGCACGCACCACCTCGACCTGCTCGGCGACGACCCCGAGGGCGACCTCGTCCGGGCGCTGCACCAGGAACACGGCATCGGGCTCACCGCCGTCCCGCAGCCGCTCGGCACCAAACGCGCGGTGAACCTTGTCGGCCCCGACGGCAGGCGGCTGTCCCTCTACGACGCGACCCGGGCCGCCGACACGGACCGGCTGCCCGAGGCCACGGTGCGCGCACTCGCGGCCGCCAGTCGGCACGCCCACGTCGTCATCACCCAGCCGTGCGCCCACGCGCTGCCCGACCTGCGTGAGGCCGGCCTCACGATCTCCACCGACCTGCACGACTGGGACGGCTCCAACCCTTACCACGAGCCCTTCGCCCACCAGGCCGACCTGGTCTTCCTGTCCAGCACGGCCCTGACCGACCCGGAGCGGACCATGCGGCGGATCACCGAGCGCGGCAGGGCCCGGATCGTCGTCGCCACGGCCGGGGCGGACGGGGCGTACCTGCTGGCCGACGGAGACCTCACCCACGTACCCGCCGCCCCACCCCCGGCCCCGGTCGTCGACTCCAACGGCGCGGGCGACGCCTTCGCCGCCGCGTTCCTCCACGCCTGGCTGCACGGCGCCCCACCCCACCGCAGCGCCCTGCACGGCACGGTGGCCGGCGCCTACGCCTGCACGATCCCGTCGACCCGGGCCGCCGCCATCGGACGGGAGGAACTGAGCGCGGGCGTGGCGGGGCTGGAACGGTCCGGGCAACCGGGGGCCGCCCCGCACTCCTAGCGCGCCCCCGGCGACACGTCCTTGCGGCGGCTGATGCTGCGCACGCTCGCCAGCGTCAGGATTCCGAGGGCGACGAGGGTGGCCGCGGCGCCGATCAGCTGGGCGGGGGTGTGCATGGGACCTCCAGGGGCGGCAACGGCCGTGAGACGGACAGGGCTTAGTCATATAGGCATGGGAAGCGAGTGACCTGCGGAATCCGCAGCCGCACGGGCCTGTGAATTCACTCGGAGAGCAGACGGAACGCCGATGAGGGGTGGCGGGTGGGCGACCCCGCAATCGAACGCCTACGATCCTCTGTTGTGTCCAAACTGACCGACGTGCCCAAACGGATCCTGATCGGGCGCGCACTGCGCAGCGACCGGCTGGGCGAAACGCTCCTGCCGAAGCGCATCGCACTCCCCGTATTCGCCTCCGACCCGCTGTCCTCCGTTGCGTACGCGCCCGGCGAGGTCCTGCTGGTCCTGTCGATCGCGGGTGTGACGGCGTACCACTTCAGCCCGTGGATCGCCGTCGCGGTCGTCGTGCTGATGTTCACCGTGGTCGCCTCGTACCGGCAGAACGTGCACGCCTACCCCAGTGGCGGCGGCGACTACGAGGTCGCGAACACCAACCTCGGTCCCAAGGCGGGCCTGACGGTCGCCAGCGCGCTGCTCGTCGACTACGTCCTCACCGTCGCCGTGTCGATCTCCTCCGGCATCGAGAACCTCGGCTCCGCGATCCCCTTCGTCGTCGAGCACAAGGTCGCCTGCGCGATCGGTGTGATCGTGCTGCTGACGCTGATGAACCTGCGCGGTGTGCGCGAGTCGGGCACGCTGTTCGCGATTCCGACGTACATCTTCGTCGCGGGCGTCTTCACCATGATCGCGTGGGGCGCCTTCCGCGGACTGGTCCTGGACGACACCATGCGGGCACCGACGGCGGACTACGTCATCAAGCCCGAGCACCAGGGCCTGGCCGGCTTCGCCCTGCTCTTCCTGCTGCTGCGCGCCTTCTCCTCCGGCTGCGCCGCCCTCACCGGCGTCGAGGCGATCTCCAACGGCGTCCCGGCCTTCCGCAAGCCCAAGTCGAAGAACGCCGCGACCACCCTCGCGGCGATGGGCCTGCTGGCCGTCACCATGTTCTGCGGCATCATCGCGCTGGCCGCGGCCACCGACGTCCGCATGGCCGAGAACCCGGCCAGGGACCTCGTCCACAACGGCGTCCCGCTCGGCCCGGACTATGTGCAGCACCCGGTGATCGCACAGGTCGCGGAGGCCGTCTTCGGCGCGGACAGCATCCTGTTCATCGTCCTGGCCGCCGCCACCGCGCTGGTGCTGTTCCTCGCCGCCAACACCGCCTACAACGGCTTCCCGCTGCTCGGCTCGATCCTCGCCCAGGACCGCTACCTGCCGCGCCAGCTGCACACCCGCGGCGACCGGCTGGCCTTCTCCAACGGCATCGTGCTCCTCGCCGGCGCCGCCGGACTGCTGGTGGGGATCTACGGCGCCGACTCCACACGCCTGATCCAGCTGTACATCGTCGGCGTGTTCGTGTCCTTCACGCTCAGCCAGACCGGCATGGTCCGGCACTGGAACCGCCACCTGGCCACCGAGAAGGACCAGGCCAAGCGCCGCCACATGATCCGCTCCCGCGCCATCAACGCCTTCGGCGCCTTCTTCACCGGCCTCGTGCTGGTCGTCGTCCTCCTCACCAAGTTCACGCACGGCGCGTGGGTCGCCCTGCTCGGCATGGTGATCTTCTACGCGACGATGACGGCCATCCGTAAGCACTACGACCGGGTCGCCGCCGAGATCGCCGCCCCCGAGGGCCCGAGCGACGACAGCGTACGGCCCTCCCGCGTCCACTCGGTCGTGCTGATCTCCAAGATCCACCGCCCGGCACTGCGCGCTCTGGCCTACGCCAAGCTGATGCGCTCGGACACCCTGGAGGCCCTCAGCGTCAACGTCGACCCGGTGGAGACCAAGGCCCTGCGCGAGGAGTGGGAGCGCCGCGGCATCGACGTACCGCTGAAGGTCCTGGACTCGCCCTACCGCGAGATCACGCGGCCGATCATCGAGTACGTCAAGAGCCTGCGCAAGGAATCGCCACGGGACGCGGTGTCCGTGATCATCCCCGAGTACGTCGTCGGCCACTGGTACGAGCACCTGCTGCACAACCAGAGCGCCCTGCGGCTGAAGGGCCGGCTGCTGTTCACGCCCGGGATCATGGTCACCTCGGTGCCGTACCAGCTGCAGTCCTCCGAGGCGGCCAAGCGGCGGGCCCGCAGGCAGCAGGACTGGAACGCGCCGGGGTCGGTGCGGCGCGGTCCCGCGCAGGTGCGTTCGAAGGAGTCCACCGAGCACAAGTCGTGAGCCGACGGCTCGTGTGAAACGGCCGGGTGACAGCCACGTAGACTGGTGGGCTGTTGTCCGGCCGCATCCGTTCGGCCCTTGCCCCTCACGCGCTTTGGAGTCACCCCGCCATGCAGGCAGAACCGAGGAAATCGCTGGTGGGGGAGGAGTACGAGGTCGAGATCGGCCCCGTCGCCCACGGCGGTCACTGTATCGCCCGCACGTCCGAGGGCCAGGTGCTGTTCGTACGGCACGCGCTGCCCGGTGAGCGGGTCGTGGCGCGGGTGACGGAGGGCGAGGAGGGCGCGCGGTTCCTGCGCGCCGACGCCGTGACCGTGCTCGACGCCTCCAAGGACCGGATCGACGAGCCCTGCCCGTTCGCCGGCCCCGGACGCTGCGGCGGCTGCGACTGGCAGCACGCCAAGCCGGGCGCGCAGCGGCGCCTGAAGGCCGACGTCATCGCCGAACAGCTCCAGCACCTCGCCGGGCTCACCCCGGAGGAGGCCGGCTGGGACGGCACGGTGCTGCCCGCCGAGGGCGACAAGGTGCCCGCGGGCCAGGTCCCCGCGTGGCGCACCCGCGTCCAGTACGCCGTCACCGCCGACGGCCGGGCGGGCCTGCGCCGGCACCGCTCCCACGAGGTGGAGCCGATCGACCACTGCATGATCGCCGCGGAGGGCGTCAGCGAGCTGGGCATCGAGAAGCGGGTCTGGACGGGCATGGACTCCGTCGAGGCGATCGCGGCGACGGGCTCCCAGGACCGCCAGGTGATCCTCACGCCGAAGCCGGGCGCGCGCCTCCCGCTGGTCGAACTGGACCGCCCGGTCTCCGTCCTGCGCGTGGACGAGCGCTCCGGCGGTGTCCACCGCGTCCACGGCCGCCCCTTCGTCCGCGAACGCGCGGACGGCCGCACGCACCGCGTCGGCAACGGCGGCTTCTGGCAGGTCCACCCGAAGGCCGCGGACACCCTGGTGACCGCCGTCATGCAGGGCCTGCTGCCGCGCAAGGGCGACATGGCCCTCGACCTGTACTGCGGCGTCGGCCTCTTCGCCGGCGCCCTCGCCGACCGCGTCGGAGACCAGGGCGCGGTCCTCGGCATCGAGTCCGGCAAGCGGGCGGTGGAGGACGCGCGGCACAACCTCGCCGAGTTCGACCGCGTCCGCATCGAACAGGGCAAGGTCGAGAGCGTGCTGCCGCGCACGGGCATCGAGGAGGTCGACCTGATCGTCCTCGACCCGCCGCGCGCGGGGGCCGGCCGCAAGACGGTGGAGCATCTGGCCTCGCTGAGCGCGCGGCGGATCGCGTATGTGGCGTGCGATCCGGCTGCGTTGGCGCGGGATCTGGGGTACTTCCGGGATGGGGGGTATCGGGTGCGGACGCTTCGGGCGTTTGATCTGTTTCCGATGACGTCGCACGTGGAGTGCGTGGCGATTCTTGAACCTGCCGCAAAGGGCGCCTGACCTGCGGTTGTGCGGACCAGGTGGGTCGTTCGACCTGTTTCCCTCCGTACAGCGGGTCGGGCAGACGCACTGCTTGTTCAAACTCGCCTGACCTGCGGTTACAGGGTGTGGCGGGATTCGTACGAACGATGTCGGCGACGGGCATTCATCATTCTTGACGCTCGAATGACGCTCGATTCGTGAGACTGAAGCAGGGCCGCGTTGCTCGGCCGGCGATGGGCGAGTGGGGCCGGCAGGTTGCCCTCGTTCGCGACGCGTCGGCGTGACTGTCGCCCACGAGGGACAGCCGACAGCCGGCTTACGCAAAGGGCGCAAGCCGGTGATCGGTCGTAACTTCCCCCGGCCCCATCGATGACGACGGAGCGCATGCCGGAGGAGTCTCATAGCCGCTTCCGGGCCGTCCGGTCGCGGACGCCCAGGACGTCACCCGCACGAACCGGTGCGACTCGGTGCGCGGCACGTCCCGGGTGCTGCGATCCGCTTCAGCCGCCGATGGGCGTGACCCTCGAGGGAGCCGGGACCAGTCGATACCCGCCGTCCTCGCGTCGCACGTGTCCGGCGGTCGGCGGCGGGAAGTGGCTCCCAAGCAGGAGAGTTGACGTACCGGCCAGTGAGTCGAGCACCTGGTTCCGGGTCCTGGCCGCGAGTTCGGGAGCGACGTCCACACAGCTGCAGAGCTCCGGATGCGCCATCTGGACCGGGTGGTGGATGCTGTCGCCGGTGACCAGTGCGGTCTCGCCACGGCTGCTCAGTTCCACCGCTACCTGCCCCGGTGTGTGGCCGGGGGTGGGCAGCAGACGGATGCCCGGCGCGACGTCCGTGCCCTCGTCCGCGACATCGATGAGGTCGAACAGACCTGCTTCCCGGACAGGATGGACCGAGTCCCGGAACATCTGCCGACGCGCCTCCTCCATGTCCACACCCGCCCAGTAGTCCCACTCGGTGCGTGAGGTGAGATAGCGCGCGTTCGGGAAGGTGGGCACCCAGGCGTCGCCCTCGGCACGCGTGTTCCACCCCACGTGGTCGGCGTGGAGGTGGGTCAGGACCACGACGTCAACGCTCTCCGGCGCGAAGCCCGCCGTCCGTAGCCGTGCTGCGTAGTCGCTGTTCAGGTTGTGCCAGGCAGGGTTGGCGCGCCGCTTCCCGTTTCCGATGCCGGTGTCCACCAGCACCCGCATGCCGTCCACCTCGACGGCGAAGCTGTGACTCGCCAGGCGCAGGACGCCTTGTTCGTCGGTGAATTCGGGGCTCAGCCAGGGAGTCCGGCTCACGAGGTCGGTGGTTGCCCCGGGCAGCAGCCACGGACCGGTCTGGGCGGGCAGGACCACTTCGTCGATGCGTCGTACGGTGTGGTTGCCCACCGTCCACGAAGAGGCGGGGGGAGTGGTGGACTTAATCGTCTGCGATGGGGTGAACACGGCGACTTTCCTTACCTTTTATGGGTCGCGAGGACGGAGATATCTGGAGCGGGTGTGTCGGGTGAGGCCGATGTGTAGTTGCTCGTTGCCGGGCCGGAGTGGGCCTCCGAGGACGGTGTCCGGCGCCGACTGCGCAGCGGCGCGGTCAGCGTCGCGACTGCGACGGTCGCCAGTACGGCCACGTAGCCGGCATAGGCCAGTGCTGCCGCACGCAGTCCGAAGCCGGCGGTGAGGGCGCCGGCGCCGATGGCGGGCAGACTCATCGCCAGGTAGCTGAGTACGTAATAGGAGGCGAGCGTGCCCCCCTTCTCCCGGGCCGGTACCGAGTCGACGACCGCGCGCAGCGCACCCTGGGAGACAGCTCCGAAGCCGAACCCGGCCAGCGCCGCCCCGGTGAAGACAAGTACGGGGTCGGCGAGATAGAGGGCACCCAGGGTCAGGACGGCCGCCGGAATCACCGCGCAGCTCCCAAGAAGAGAGGAGACGTCGGCACGCATCCTGCGCGTGAAGTACACCGTCGGGGCGGCGACGGCCGTCAGCGTGAAGAAGACCAGTCCGCCGGCGTATTCGGGTCCGTCGGGGGAGATGAGCCGTGTGAAGCCCGGCCCCAGGGACGAGTAGAAGCCGCCGAGTGCCCAGACGGCGACGACGCCGGCGCCGTTGAGCAGGAGAGCGTGGGCGGCCGCCGACGGCAGCGCCAGGTGGGGCCGCGTCGAGCGCAGTGCTCCGGGACGGCGGCGGACGGTCTCGGACGTCGAGACCAGGGCGATGGCCTGCGCGGCGAACACGGCGGTCAGGGCCGCGTACACCGTGATCGCCGGAACGGGGGCGAAGCGCACCATGAGGGTGGCTGCCAGGACGCCGGCCGCCATGCCCGTCACCGGCGCGATGCTGTTGGCCAGAGCGGGGCGCCCCGGCCGGGCGGGGTCTTCCAGGTCGAGGAGAGCCGCACCCGCTGCACCGGTCGCCGCGCCGGTCGCGATGCCCTGCAGCACGCGGGCGCCGATCAGGGTGGTCAGGCCGTCGGCCGTCGCGAACAGTGCCATGGAGGCGACCTGGACCGCGAGCGCGCCCAGGAGCACGGGGCGGCGTCCGACGTGGTCGGAAAGGGTTCCGGTCGTCAGCAGCGCGATCAGGAGTGCCAGAGCGTAGGCGCTGAAGACCACCGTGATGTCGAGGGCCGACAACTGCCACTGAGCCTGGTAGTGGGGGTACAGCGGGGTCGGCGCGCTGGATGCGGCGAGCAGCGCGATGAGGATCGAGGTGTGCAATGCGAACGGCAGGCGTCCGGATGGGGAGGTGCGGGGAGGCGTGAGGCCCGCGGGGACGCTCTGCATGAGGGTCCTTCCCGTACTAAAAGCGATTGGTTTGCTTTAAGGCACCGTAGGTCCTACGATCGGCTAAAGCAAATGATTCGCGTTTACGGTGGTCGGAGGTCCTGTACCAGCCCCGGCCCGTCGCGCCGCACAGATCCGGAAGGAAGCCATGACCAGCGAACTCACCCCCCAAGAGGCAGCCCGAGGGGCGCTGCGGGCGGGGCTCCCCCTCGGGGACGGCCGACATGAAGAAGTGGCCATGACGGCCAACTACATCCACTCCGTGATCAGCACGTTGCGCGAGCTCGATTTCGGCGAGACCCCTCCCGCGTCCTCCTACCGAGCCGGACAGGGGAACGCCGATGCAACCGTTTGAGCTGTCGCTGACCGAAGCCTCCCGTGCGGTGCGCGCACGGGAGCTGTCCCCCGTCGAACTCACCGAATCGGTGCTCGCCCGTATTGCCGCCGTCGAAGAACGGCTGGGCGCCTACGTCACCGTCGCCGCCGACGCGGCCCTGGCCGCAGCGGTCCGCGCCGAACGGGAGATCTCCGCAAGCGGACCGCGTGGGCCGCTGCACGGGATCCCCATGGCGCTCAAGGATCTGATCGACGCTGAGGGGATACCCACCACGGCGAGTTCGCACGTCCGGACAGGGCACGTGGCGGAACGCGACAGTCGGGTGGCCGAACGGCTCGGCGCCGCCGGGGCCGTCCTCCTGGGCAAGACGCACACGCACGAGTTCGCCTACGGCCTGACCACTCCGCAGACGAACAACGCCTGGGACCACAGCCGGGTCGCGGGAGGGTCGAGCGGCGGCTCGGCGGTAGCCGTCGCCGCCGGCGGGGCGACGTTCGCCATGGGCACGGACACGGGCGGTTCCATCCGGGTGCCTGCGGCCCTGAACGGCGTGGTGGGCCTCAAGCCGACCTACGGCCTCCTCCCGCGATCCGGCGTGACCTCGCTGTCCTGGTCCCTGGACCATGTGGGCCCTCTCACCCGCACCGTCCAGGACGCCGCGCTGGTGCTGTCGGCGACCGCCGGCCACGACCCGCGCGACCCGGCGAGCGTGTCCGGCCCCATGCTGGACCGCTTCCCGGGAGGCGACCTGCGAGGACTGAAGGTCGGCGTACCGCGGAACCACTACTTCGACCGGGTCACGCCCGAGGTCGAGGAGTCCGTACGCGGCGCGATCGAGCGGCTGGCGGAGCTGGGGGCGGAGCTCGTCGACGTCGAGATCCCGATGGCGCGCTACATCCAGGCCGTTCAGTGGGGGCTCATGGTTCCCGAGGCCACGGCGTACCACGAGCGGTCGCTGCGGGCCACCCCCGACCTGTACGCGGCGGACGTTCGCATCCTGCTGGAGGCCGGCGAACTCACCTCTGCGGGCGACTACCTCCGCGCCCAACGGGCCCGCACCATGATGCGAGACGCCTGGGCTCGCATGTTCGACGGAATCGACGTCCTCGCCGCGCCGACGGTGCCGATGACCGCCGCCGAGGCGGGGCAGGAAGCCGTCGAGTGGGCCGATGGCACGACCGAGGCCGTGTCGGACAGCTACGTCCGCCTCTGTGCCCCCGCCAACATCACCGGCGTCCCGGCCCTCACCCTGCCGGTCGGTCACGACCGCGCCGGACTGCCGATCGGTATGCAGCTGATGGCGCGCCCCTTCCGCGACGCGACGGTGCTCCGTGTGGGCCGGGTCTACGAGGAGTCGGTGGCCGGCGCGGGGCGGCTTGCTCCCCTCGCCGCCTGAGGGAGGGCGGACGTGTCAGCCGACATGCGGTTGCGCCGCCGCAGGGGCGTCCGCCGTGCTCGGGCGCCCGGATACGTAGCCCTGCGGGTCGCCGACGCCGGCCATCGGCTAGAAGCAACAAATTCGCATTAAGGTGGATCGCATGAGTCCCAAGCCCATGGCCCGCCCCGGCGGGCGCAGCGCACGCGTACAGGAGTCCGTCCATGCGGCGGTACGTGAACTCGTAGGGGAGGTGGGCCGCGACGCGCTCACGGTCCCGATGGTGGCCACTCGGGCGGGCGTGACCCCCTCCACGATCTACCGTCGTTGGGGCGACCTGCAGGAACTCCTGTCCGACGTGGCTGTCGAACGACTGCGCCCGGAAACGGATCCGGCCGATCTCGGAAGCCTGCGGGCCGATCTCGACGCGTGGGCGGAACAGTTCCTCGACGAGATGGCCTCACCGCCCGGGCGCGCCTACATCCGGGACGCCCTGCTCGGCGACCCCGACGGCACCAATGCCGGTCAGTGTTCGGCGTATGCCGCAGAGCAGATCGACGCCGTGTTGGCCCGTGCGGTGCAGCGGGGGGAGCCGGTGCCCGAAACGGAACTGCTGATCGACCGTGTCGTGGCGCCGATCATGTACCGCATCCTCTTCCGCCCCGGCCGACTGGACGCCGCATACGCGCGCGAGCTCGTGACGAACGCCGTGTACGCCCTGCAGATCGAGGCCGGCGCTCGCCCCACCCAGGCCGCCGCCCCGCGGCGCTCGAAGAAACCCGACAGCTGACCACTTCGCTCATCGGGCGGTCTGGCCACCGGGCCGTGGAGGCCAAGTGGTTGGCTCGGTCCGGTCGGCGAGGGCCCCGATCAGCGGCGGGCCGCAGACGAAGCCGCCGTAGCCGATCGAAGTGATCACCCCGGCCCGGGCGGCCGCGTGGGCGGGATCGTCCGAGCCGGCGCTCAGGCTGAGGGGAGCCGAAGCGCTCCACCAGGCGGTCGGTAGTCGCGCCGGGTAGTCGGGGGACCTCGCCAGCAGGCGGAAGCTGCGGTTGTTCACCTGCCCGGGCCGGCGACCGGGCCGAGCGTCTGCACGATGGCTGCCCGGATCTCCGCACGCGGTTCCCGTTCCGTGGACAGCGGCGTGTGCATGATCATTCCCGCCCTTCGGATGTTTCCTTCTCGGGCATAAGCACAAAGCACATTACGTAAGGAACGAATGTTCTCATCGTGTCGCTTGTCCGCGGGCGGACGACGGATCAGGCGGCGGTGAAGCCGCCGTCCGCGGGGAGAACGGCGCCCGTGACGAAGGCGGACCGCGGGGAGACCAGGAAGCACAGGACTTCCGCGATCTCGCGGGGCTGCGCCACCCTGCCCAGGGGGTGGACGTCCGCGAAGGACGCGAGATAGGCGCGGCTGTCGGGGCGGAAGGTGTCGAGGAAGTCGGTCTCGACAACGCCTGCGGCGACGAGGTTCGCGCGGATGCCCAGGGGGCCGCCCTCCAGTGCCAGCACCTTGGTCAGCTGGGCGAGAGCCCCCTTCGATGCGCTGTAGGCGACCCCTTCGGGCAGGCCGACCGTGGACGCGTACGAACCGGTACTGACGATGGCGCCGCCGCCGCGCTCCTCCATGGCCCGGAAGGCTTCGCGGGCGAAGAGGAAGGCACCGCGGGCGTTGACGTCCATCACGCTGTCCCAGTCCCGTGCAGTGGTGTGCGTGACGGGCTTGTTCAGGGTGCGTCCGGCGTTGTTGACCAGGATGTCCAGTCCGCCGAAGGCGTCGACGGCGGCACCTACCGCCCGGGTGGCGGATTCTTCCGCGGTGACGTCGCCGGTCACGGTCACGACCCCGGGCAACTCTTCCGAGAGAACGGCGAGTTCGGGACGTGTGTCGAGGGCGACGACGTGTGCGCCGCGGGTGTGGAGGAGGGATGCGGTCTCCTTGCCGATACCGCGTGCGGCGCCGGTGACGAGGGCCGTCTTCCCGGCGAACTCGGCGGCTCCGGTGGACGGGGTCGTGGATATCATTTGGGTGCTCCCTGGTGGGGTCGGGTCGGGGGTCCGTGCGCGGTCACGGACGGCTTCGTGGCCGAAAGGGGGGCCGTCGTCAGTGGTCCCGGCTGTCGGGCCGGTGCCGGATGAGGAGCGCGGCGCCCAGGCCGAAGAGCACGGTGGCGACGATGACGCCGGTACCGAGGCCGTAGCCCCCCAGGGGGTCACCCCGGTTCGTGCGCTGTCCGGCTTCGACGACCGCAGTGACGAGGGCGAGGACGACGGCACCGCCGATCTGCATGAAGGTGTTGAGCAGGGCTCCCGCCAGCCCTTGGTCACGGTCCGGCACCCCGGTCACGGCGCTCATGTTCAGCGCGGGAAAGGTCGCCGCGGTGCCGATCCCGTTGACGACCATGACGGGCAGGACCACGGTGAGGAAGGAGCTGTGGGGGCCGATCCGGAAGAACAGCGCGTAGGACAGCGCGAGGAGCAGCATCCCGGCGGCGATCATCCTGTGCGTTCCGAACCGGGCGGCGAGCCGCCCCGCGAACGGCGCCAGCGCGCCGTTGGCGAGGCCCAGCGGGACGAAGGCACCGGCGGTCTGCAACGGCGACCAGTCCAGCACGTTCTGCAGGTAGAGCGTGGCGAGGAACGCGAACGATGTGTAGGCGCCCCACATGGCGAAGATCGTCAGGTTGGCGCCGGCGGTCGTGCGCCGGGTGAGGAAGGACAGCGGGACCAAGGGCCTGCGTGTGCGGGACTCGACCCGCGCGAACAGGCCGAGCAGACCGGCCGCGGCGAAGAGGAGAACGAGGGTGCGGGCGGACACCCAGCCGTGCGACGGAGCCTGGGTGAGGGCGTAGACCAAGAGCACCAGGGCTCCGGTGGCCGTCAGCGTGCCAGGAACGTCCATCTTCTCGCGAACGCTGCCCCGGGGGTCCGCCGGGAGCAGGCGCAGCCCCGCGACCAGCGCGCCCACAGCGATGGGCACAGGGAGCGCGAAGACCAGCCGCCACGACAGTTCGGTCAGTACGCCGCCGAGAACGAGTCCGCCGATGAAGCCGCAGGCGCCGGCGGTGGCGTACCAGCCGAGGGCACGGCCGCGCCGCGGACCCTCCGGCCAATTGGTGGTGATCAGAGAAAGAGCCGCCGGGGCCAGGAAGCCCGCGGCGACCCCCTTCACCAGCCGCGCCACGACCAGCACGCCACCGGTCGGAGCGAGCGCTCCCAGCACGCTCACCACGCCGAAGACGGCGACCGCGGTCAGGAAAGCGCGTCGCCGGCCGAACAGATCGGCGACCCGGCCGCCCAGGAGGAGGAACCCGCCGTAGCCGAGGGCGTAGGCGGACACGACCCACTGCAAGGAGCCCGAAGCCATGCCCAGGTCACGCTGGATCGCGGGCAGGGCCACGCCCACGTCCGAAAGGTCTATGGCGTCCATGAAATGAGCCGCGCACAGCACCAGCAGGGCCGGCATGCCGGGTGGCGGGCAGACCTCCGCAACGGCCCCGGTTCCGTCGGCGCCCGTGGCGATCTCGTCGGTCTGCTTCATTGCTCTGCCTTCCTTATGTGACGGGGCGGCGGCCAGGGGCCCCCACCGCGGCGGACTCCGTTTCCGTGGGCGTGAGAAACGAGGACGCCGGCGCGCCTTCTCACGAGGGCTTCTCCGTCCGGTCCTCGCGGTAGAGCACGAGGTGTTCGTGGTGGAGCACGCCGTCCCTGATGTCGCCCGTGGCGGTGAAGCCGGTGTCGTCGTAGTCGAGGTGGTCGCCGGTCACCGTGTACCGGCCGGTGTACGCGCTGCGCCGGTCTCCCCGGTCCTCGTCGTAGCGCCCGTCCGGCAACAGCTCCTGGGCGGATCTGACCGCCCGCGGTCATCCACATGCCGGCCACGTCGGCATGCCCGGAATCGCGGCCGCTCCGCGCATCGCCTGTCATCACATTGCCTTCCTCGGTGGGTGCGGGTGTCTTGCCCGACCGAGTCTGCGCAGGTCATCGCGGGTGTACCAGGGTGCTCTCTGCCTGGGTGCGGCACACCCAGGCAGAGAGCGGAGCCACTGCCTAGCCTGGAGGCCATGGACGACAACCATCTCGGGGGATTCCTCCGCGCGCGCCGTACCCACCTGCGGCCACAGGACGTCAACATGGCGAGTCACGGCGTACGCAGGGTCGCCGGACTGCGCCGCGAGGAGGTCGCCGTCCTGGCCGGCGTGAACGCCGACTACTACACCCGGCTGGAGCAGGGCCGCGAGCGCCATCCCTCGCCACAGGTGCTGGACGCGCTCAGCCGTGCCCTCCTGCTCGACCGGGACGCCCGCGGCCACCTGCGCCGCCTGGCCGGAGTGTCACCGGACGGCCAAGGCTCCCTCCACACCACCGAGCACGTCGGTCCCGCGCTGCGTCAGCTGATGGACGGCTACCCGCACACCCCGGCGTTCGTGATGAGCCGCACCCTCGACCTCCTGGCCGCCAACGCCCTGGCCGACGCGCTTTACGCCCCCTTCACTCCCGCGGACAACCTGGCCCGCATGACCTTCCTCGACCCAGCCGGACGGGTGTTCTACCAAGACTGGGACCGGGCCGCCCAGGCCGCCGTCGCCAATCTGCGCCAGGCGAGCGGCTTCGACCCCGAGCACCCACGTCTGCGAGACCTGGTGGGCACACTGACCGAACACAGTGCCGCATTCCGGCGGCTGTGGGCGCAGCACACCGTGCGCGGAAAGACCCAGGACGCCAAGCAACTTCTCCACCCGGATGTCGGCCCTCTCGCCCTCACCTACCAGTCTTTCGACGTCCGGGACGCCCCGGGCCAGCAACTCGTCATCTATCACGCCGAACCGGGCAGCCCCTCCGCGCATGCCCTGGCCCTTCTCGGCTCCCTGTACGCCGACGGCAGGCGGAACCCGTCCCGTTCCGCCGGACAGTGAGACCCGTGGCGCGCCCCCGAACAGGAGGGTTCGTGCTCGCGGGTGTCTTCGGGCCGGATCAGCCGCTCGGCCGCCCCGCAGCTCAGGCTGATGCGAAACCAGATGTCAGGCAGGCCAACAACTGGCCGGGCGCGTCTTCCTGGAGGAGGTGGCCGGCGTCATCGATCCAGTGCAGTTCGGCGTGCGGAACGCGTTCGTGCAGCCACTCGGCGTACTCCGGAGGGAGAATGCGGTCGTCACGGCCCCAGAGGATCCGCACTGGAATCGACACACCGCCCAGCAGGTGCTCGTACGCGGCCGTGTCCGCCTGCCTGATCTGGCTGTATTGACGGTAGAACGCCGGCTGCCCTGCCTCCCCCCGCCACGGCGCGAGGAACGTGTCGAGGATTCCCGGCCGGAAGCCGACGTGCGTGGCGTGCCGCAGATGGCTTGCGACCAGCGCTTCGTGGGCGTAGGCCGGAAGCTTGCGGAAGACTTCCTCGTGCTCCAGGAAGAGCCGGAACAGTCCCCGCTCCCACTCGCCGCCGCTCACCGCGTCGAAGAGGGTCAGGTCCCGATAGTTCCTCTCCTCCAGCAGCAGGGTCCGCAGCGCTACCGCCCCGCCGATGTCGTGAGCCACGACGCTGGGGCGGGACAGTCCCCAGTGGTCGAGCAGCTGAGCGAAGTTCCTTGAGTGAGCCGCGAGGCTCAGGTCTTGGCTCTCGTGCTGCTCGGACTGGCCGAAGCCGAGATGGTCGAAGAAGAAGACCGTGCGGGTACGGGCGAGCGCGGGAGCGATGTCGCGCCACAGGAAGGAGGAGTACGGCGTGCCGTGCACCAGTACGAGTGGGTCTCCGCTGCCCAAGGCCCCCCACCGCACCACCCCTCCGGGTGTCTCGAATCCCTCGTCCAGCGTCCAGTCCACCACTTCTCTCCTCTCCTGCCTCGTGAGCACCACCTTCCACGCGGAGCGCTCTTCGATGCCTCAACAGCAAGAACCTGCCGCATTCCCTGAGCCTCGGGCTCGGCAGCTTCATCTTTTGTCTGGTCTTGTCTGGTCGGGTGGGTGGCGCCCCTCCGTCGCGGTCATCGTGGGGGAGCGGTGACGCTCATTTGACGCTCCGGACGTTCAGCAGACCGCCGAAGGGTCCCAGAAAGCTCACCTGACCTGCGCATTCTCGAGGCGTCTACCGATGCGACATTCTTCCGATGACGCATCATGTGGAGGGCGTGGCGATTCTGGAGCCTGCCGCGGAGGGGCTCTGACCTGCGGGTTCTGCTGGATGGTCCAGGCGTGGCGGGTACGCTCGATTTGTTTCCCGAAGTCCATCGCGTGGAGTGCGTCGCAGGCTCGCGCCACATGCCTCACCTGCTGCTTCGAGCAGCGGGGTGCGGGCGATGAGCGCTCTGCCTCGGCTTCGTGAGGGGCGGTTGGGGGCATATCTTGACGTTCGTTCGACGCTGCTTCTGATGGGGCGTCACGGCGCTCGTTCGACTGGCTGTCAAGCCCGCGAAGGTCCTGGTCGGCGTTCGCGGTGTCGGTCTCGGCCGTTTCCGACGCGCGGTTGAGGCGCAGGGCCAGTAGGACCAAGCGGTCAGAAGACGTCCCCGAGGCCGGTGACTAGTTCGTTGGTCGCGTACTGGATTGTGACCATGCAGGTCAAGCCCAGGGGCGGATGGGGCAGTGGGCGCCGTGCTCCAGGCAGACGCAGCCCTCGAGGGCACCCTGGCAGACCGGGTAGCTCGTGCGGGAGCGGTCGTACGCCGCGCCCACGTCGATGGCAAGCGGTCAGCCGCACCGGACTTCGTGAAGCGGGACTTCACCGCGGTCGACATGACGCAAGCGTTACCGAGGAGGGCAAGCTCCAACTCGCCACAGTCAGCGACCTGTTCTCCCGGTGCCTGCTCGGCTGCTCGATAGGCGCACACCACGGCGCGGACTTAGTCGTGGCAGCAGTCACCCGCGGCAGTGACCTGCGGCCCGTGCCCCTCGACATGGCGGCCCGTGCCCTCGGAGGGGACGAGCGAGGGTGCCGGCGCGCAAGCCGCATAGGAGTGCCGAGGGGCGTCTGAGCCCTCTGGTGCTGGGATGGCGCTCCCGCGCTGGGATCGTCCTGGGGTGGCCCCGGCAGAGCCCCATTGTCACAGCACCACCACCGAGCGCAGCACGTCGCCGTGATGCATCCGCTGGAACGCAGCCTCCACCTCGTCCAGTTGGATGGCCTCGGTAACGAACTTCTCCAGCGGCAGGCGGCCTTGCAGGTGCAGGTCGATGAGCAGGGGGAAGTCGCGGGAGGGCAGGCAGTCGCCGTACCAGAAGGACTTGAGCGCCCCGCCACGACCGAAGACGTCCAGCAGCGGTAGTTCGAGCATCATGTCGGGCGTGGGAACGCCGACGAGGACGACGGTGCCGGCGAGGTCGCGTGCGTAGAACGCCTGCTTGTACGTCTCCGGGCGGCCCACGGCCTCGATGACCACGTCGGCGCCGAAGCCGCCCGTCAGCTCAAGGATCGCCTCGACGGGCTCGGTGTCCTTGGAATTGACAATGCCGGCCATCACGCCGCAGCCGAGGAGCCCGGCCACCTGCGGGGCGACCGCCGGGTCGACCTTGGTGCACTGCCCGGCGGCGACCAGGGTCTTCTCGGCGAACCTCGGCCGGCGGTCCACCCCGGAGGAGCAGGCCGCCGTCCTCGTCTTCCTCGCCTCCGACGCCGCCGAGATGATCAACGGCGCTGTCCTGCCCGTCGACGACGGCTGGTCCGCCGTCTGACGAGCCGCCCCGCGCTCCGGTCGACACCTTGGGGCGCGGGTTCGGGCCGCCGGCCGCACGCGCGGGAAAGCGCCCCGGCCGGTCTCCACATCCTGCCCTCGGCCGTCACCGCCAGGACCGCTGGAAGGCCCGCTCACACCATGCAGGAAGTACGACAGTGACCGCACCAGCACCGACGGCCCATCCCGTAGATCCACGGACCATGCTGAGTGCAGCCGACTGGGTTGCGTGTCTGTCCGGAGGTGTGGGGGCGGGTGGTGGACGTGCTGGTCCAGCTGGCGAGGATGTCGAGAGCTTCGGCAGAGGGGGACGCCGGCTCCGGGGTGTAGATGACCAGGGTCTGTTCGGGGTCGCCTTCTACTGCCAGAACCACGTAGTCGAGGGTGAGGTCGCCGACGAGCGGGTGGTGGAGACGTTTGGTGCCGCTGGTGTGGGCGATGACGTCGTGGTCGGCCCACAGGCGGCGGAAGGTGTCGCTGTGCAGGGACAGCTCGCCGATCAGCTCCGTGAGCTGCGGGTCGTCGGGGTGCCGGCCGGCGTACAGGCGCAGCAAGGCCAAGCAGTCGCCGGCGACCTGCTCCCAGTCGGCGTACAGCGTGCGGGCGGCCTCGTCGAGGAAGACGAAGCGGGCGAAGTTGCGTTCGCGGCGGGGCCTGGCTTCGAAGTCGGTGTAGAGGGCGTGGGCGAGCTTGTTGGCGGCAAGGACGTCTGTGCGTCGCCCCTGGACCACCGCGGGGACGCTGAGAGAGTCCAGGGTCCGGTACAGGACCGGGTGGACTCGCTGGGGGGCGAGCGGCCGCTTGCGGCGGGTCCGGGCGGGGGTGGGCTGGGTGAGGTCGAAGAGGTGGGCGCGTTCGGTCTCGTCGAGGTGCAGGGCGCGGGCGACGGCGTCCAGGACGGTTTCGGAGACGCCCTTGGTGCGGCCTCGCTCCAGGCGGACGTAGTAGTCGACGCTGACCCCGGCGAGCTGGGCGACTTCCTCGCGGCGCAGCCCCGGTACGCGGCGGGCGCCGCCGTGCGGGGCGAGACCGGCCTGTTCGGGGGTGATCCGGGCCCGGCGGGTGCGCAGGAACTCACGGATCTCGCTGCTGCGGTCCATGGGTCCACCGTACGGCCGGAACCGGCAGGTCGGCGCCTTGGAAGGGGGTACTGGCAGACCCCCGGAAGAGCGGTGCCCTTTACGGCGGCCCACGGGGCGTTCGCGGGTGGTTGCCTGGATAGCGGGCTCACGACACTGCCCCCGGCATCCGCACGACGATGCCGATGTGCGCAGTATGTGCGAGAAAGAGCGCATAAGGGATCAGTAATGCCCGCTGTCTGCCCCCGCACCCATACGTCTGGAGAAGAGGACAAGCCTCGTGGCATCGAAACTGACCGGCACCGTCGCTCTCGTCACCGGCGCGAGCAGCGGGATCGGCGCCGCTACCGCCCGCGAGCTCGCCGAGCACGGTGCATCCGTCGCGCTCGTGGCCCGCCGCAAGGACCGCCTGGAAGAACTCGCCGCCGAGATCGAGAAGGCGGGCGGCACGGCGCTGGTGGTGGAAGCGGACATCGCTGACCGTAACCAGGCCGAAGGGGCCGTGGAGCAAGTCGTCGAGCGGTTCGGACGGCTTGACACGCTGGTCAACAATGCCGGTCTGATGCTCCTGGGCCCCGTGGTCGGCGCGGACGCCGAGGAGTGGGACCGCATGATCGCCGTCAACCTGCAGGGCCTGCTCTACACCACCCGTGCCGCGCTGCCGCATCTGCTGCGGGCCGCCGAACAGGGCCCGCGCCAGGTCGCCGACATCGTCAACATCAGCTCGCAGGCGGGCCGCATGGCGAGCAAGGGCTACGGCGTCTACAACCTCACCAAGTTCGGCGTGAACGGCTTCACCGAGTCCCTGCGCCAGGAACTCGCCCAGCGCCACGTGCGCGTCGGTGTCCTGGAACCGGGCGCCGTGGAGACCGAGCTGGTCGGCCACAACACGCCCGAGGTCCGCAACGAGCTGGTCGACCCCGTCATCGGGCGGATCGAGGTCCTCACCGCCGAGGACATCGCCGACGGCGTCGCCTACATGGTCACCCGCCCCCGGCGCACCGCCATCGGCGAGCTGTGGATCATGCCCACCGACCAGGGCTGATCCCCTCCAGCGCCTGGCCCCCCGTCGGCGCAACCCGTCAATCACCCCGCACGGACACACCGGGCGCCGTATGCGGAGCCCGAAGAAAGGAACTCTCATGAGCAAGGTCATCTTCATCACCGGTGCCGGACGCGGTCTGGGCACGGACATCGTCCGCGAGGCCCTGGCGGCCGGCCACCAGGTCGTCGCCACCGGCCGCCGCCCCGAGGAGGTCGAGAAGACCCTCGGCGGGCCGCAGGACAACCTGCTGGTCACCAAGCTGGATGTGACCAGTCTGGAGGACGCGCAGGCGGCCGCGCAGGCCGCGGTCGACCGGTTCGGCCGCATCGACGTCCTGATCAACAACGCCGGTAATTTCTTTGCCGGCTACTTCGAGGAGGTCTCACCCGCGCACATGCGGCAGCAGATCGAGACCAACCTCTTCGGCCCGATGAACGTCACGCGTGCCGTCCTGCCCGTCATGCGCCGGCAGCGCGACGGCCACGTCATCACGCTCTCCTCGCTCGCCGGTCAGGTCGGCACGGAGTTCACCTCCGCCTACGCGGCCTCCAAGTTCGCCGTCGAGGGCTGGATGGAGGCCCTGCACCACGACATCAAGCCGTACGGCATCCGCACCACGATCGTGGAGCCCGGCTACTTCCGCACCGAGCTGCTCGTGGACGCCTCCACCACCTGGCCCGAGCCGACCATCGACGACTACGCCGAGCGCACCACCGCCACGGTCGAAGCCTGGAAGAGCATCAACGGGCAGCAGCCCGGCGACCCCGCCAAGCTCGCCCACGCCCTGCTGACCCTCGCCGGACAGGACCAGCCGCCGCTGCGCTTCGTCGCCGGCGCCGACGCCATCGAGGGCGTCTCGGCCAAGGCCAGGGAACTCCTCGCACAGGTCGAAGCCTCCCGTGAGCTGGGCGGCAACCTCGGCCACGACGACACCAACGCCTGAGCGCAGCGTCCGCGCTGAGCACAAACACGGAAGCTGAGCACAAACACGGAAGGAGAGTGGCCATGGAAGCCATCACCCTCCCCAACGGCCCGATCGCCATGGCGGGCAACCTCTACGTGCCCGACAACTTCGACCCCAAGGGCAGCTACGCTGCGATCGTCACCGTCCATCCGCCGGCGGCGTCAAGGAACAGACCGCGGGCCGGTACGCCCGCAAGCGGGCCGAGCAGGGCCTCGTAGCCCTCGCCTTTGACGCCTCCTACCAGGGCGACAGCGGCGGCGAGCCGCACCACCTCGAAGACCCGTACGCCCGCGTCGAGGACATCCGCGCCGCCGTGGACCACGTGCAGACGCTCGACTACATCGACGCCGAGCGCATCGGCGCCCTCGGTATCTGCGCCGGCGGCGGCTACGCGGTGAACGCCACCATGACCGACCACCGCATCAAGGCGGTCACCACGGTCAGTGCCTTCAACACGGGCACCGGCTTTCGCCGCGACTGGTACGGCCTCAACCCCGACTCCGCCGCCGCCGCGGTCCTCGACGAGGCGGCAAAGCAGCGCACCGCCGAGGCCCAGGGCGCCGAGCCCGCGATGGCCCCGTACGTGCCGTGGGCCATCGACGAGGACACCAACCGCGACATGCGCGAGGCGCACGACTGCTACCTCACCCCTCGCGCCCAGCACCCGAACGCCAAGAATCAGTTCCTGTTCACCAGGAGCTTCTCCAAGATCGCCGCGTTCGACGCCTTCCACCTGGTTGAGGACCAGCTCACCCAGCCGGTCCTCGTTGTGGCCGGCAGAGTGAGGCGGGATCGCTGTGGCACTCCACCGAGTTGCACAGCCGGGCACGCAGCCCCAAGAAGCTCGTGGTCGTCGACGGCGGCACGCACATGGACTTCTACGACGTGCCCCAGTACGTGGACCGGGCCATGGCGGAGGCCACGCCGTTCTTCAGGGAGAACCTGGCCGCGGAGCCCGTCACACAGGGCTGACGAAGCATCCACGGGTGGGCCGGAGCCCGAACAGGAACCGTGTCCCACTGAGCTGTTGAATGGTAGGCGGAAGGCTCCTATGGCAGGGGCGAATTGCCGTGCCCACCGTCAGAGCTGGTCCCCAGCTTGGCCCCGACGTCGATCATCGCAAGCTGCTACATCGGCTCCTCGTCCTACTCCGGCTCCCAGATCGTCGAGGCCCAGTGGACCTCGCGGGAGCGGCACCTGGAGCGGTTCGTGACCGAGCAGCCGCCGTACTCGATCCTGGTCCGGGGCATCGAGGAGGACGTGCTCCCCACCGTGCGCCGTCACGGCATGGGCACGCTCACCTACAGTCCGCTCTCCGGCGGGTGGCTCTCCGGCCGCTACCGCAAGAACGCCTCCGAGGGCCCAGCCTCCGCGGCGCGCCCCCAGGCCCGGTTCGACATGAGCACCCCCGCCAACCAGCGCAAGCTCGACGCCGTCGAACAGCTCGCCGTCCTGGCGGAGAAGGCCGGTCTCACCCTGATCGAGCTGGCCGTCGCCTTCGTCATCAACCACCCCGGCGTCACCTCGGCGATCATCGGCCCGCGCACCATGGAGCAGTTGGAGGCGTTCCTGCCATCCGCCGACGTCACGCTGTCTTCCGACGTGCTCGACGCCATCGACGAGATCGTCGCCCCCGGAGTCACGGTCAACCCCGTCGACAACAGCTACGGAGACTTCGAGCTACGGGCTGACCAGCGGCGGCGCTGACGTGACCCGGCTCGGCCGGACATGGTCGATCGAGTCGGGTCACCGTGACGGCATACCGGCGGAGTGATCGGCCCCGGGGCTGTGCCCCGCTCGACCGCCCACTCCCGTGACCGAGCCTTGTCTCCCCGCCCCTGCACGCGCGGCGGCCAGGTGTGGCGCCTCGCAGTAGATCGGCATGCGGCGTCACCGCTGCCCGGCGTGACGCTCATTTGACGCTCTGCGCGAGAGAGGCAAGAAATCCGCTCTGGATACGGGGAACCGCGTGCGATCACATCAGCCAGGAGCCGCGTGTGCAGCTCCAGCATGTCCGTCACGCGAACGCCCGGGTGCGGGACGCGAGCTGGGGGAAGGCGTCTTCCCACACGGCGCGCACGCTACGACCGACGAGGGTGCGCAGCACCGGCCACAGCTGGAGGAGCAGATCCTGGAATTGCAGGGCTCGGTAGTCGGCGGGACGCTGGACAAGTCAGCCTTGCGGCATCCGATGAGCCGACGCCCGCGAAATGCCTCGGGCGCAGAGACAACTTGGTGAAGTCCCGGTCCAAGCAGCGGGTGATCGAGGTGACAGCCGTGGAAGGACGAAGCCGGGCGCAAGAAATCCGCGCCTCTCGAGGAGATCACCATGGACAGTGCGACCTTGGATGCGATGCAGACCTCTCTGCGGGGGCCGGTCATAGGCCCGCAGGACCCCGAATACCTCCAGGCTCGCAAAATCTACAACGCAATGATCGACAAGCGTCCCGCCGCCTTCGTGCGGTGCGCGGACGCTGCGGATGTCATGGATGCGGTCAACTTCATCCGCGCCAACGGCCTGGAACTCGCCGTCCGGGGTGGCGGACACAGCGGTCCCGGCCTGTGCCTCGTGGAGGGCGGCGTCACCGTCGACCTGTCGCCGATGCGCTGGGTACGGGTCGACCCCGCCGCGAGGACCGCCCAAGTGGGCGGTGGCAGCCAGCTCCGTGATCTCGACCACGCCACCCACGGCTTCGGGCTCGCCACCCCCACCGGCATTGTGTCGATGACGGGCGTGGGGGGCCTGACCCTCGGCGGTGGCCATGGATACCTCACCCGCAAGTACGGCCTGACGGTGGACAACCTGCTGGCCGCGGACGTCGTACTGGCCGACGGCAGCTTCGTCACCGCAAGCGAGACCGAGCACCCGGACCTGTTCTGGGCCCTGCGCGGTGGCGGCGGCAACTTCGGCATCGTGACCTCCTTCACCTACCGCCTGCACCCGGTGAACACCGTCGGGGTCGGCATTACCGCGTGGCCGGTCGACCACACCCGCGAGGTGCTCACGTGGTACCGAGACTTCCTCCCGCAGGCCCCGGAGGACATATACGGCTTCTTCACGCTGTTCACCATCCCGCCCGGCCCACCCTTTCCCGAAGAGATCCACGGCCGGAAGGTGTGCGGCATCGTGTGGTGTCACACCGGTGACCCGGACCGCACAGAGGACGCCCTCGCCGCGGTGAACGAGCCCGCCCCGCCCGTCTTCCACTTCACGGCACCGATGCCCTATCCCGCGTTGCAGAGCCTGTTCGACGAGCTGATCCCCACCGGGTACCAGTGGTACTGGCGCGGCGACTTCTTCGACCGTATCCCGGACGCCGCCGTGGACGTGCACCTCAAGTACGGCGAGAACCTCCCCACCCCGCTGTCGCTGATGCACCTCTACCCGGTCGACGCGGCCGCCCACCGCGTGGGCCGGGAAGACACCGCGTGGAGCTACCGGGACGCCGTCTGGTCCGGCGTCTTCGCCGGCGTCGACCCCGACCCCGCCAACGCCGAGGCCATCAAGCAATGGTGTGTCGACTACTGGGAGGAGATGCACCCTCACTCCATGGGCGGCTCGTACGTGAACTTCATGGGACAGGGCGAGGACCAGGAGCGGGTTCGGGCCACCTACCGCGACCACTACGACCGGCTCGCGCAGGTCAAGCGGACGTACGACCCGGACAACCTCTTCCACGCCAACCAGAACATCAAGCCCGCTCAGCAGCACTGACTGCCGGACCTTGCCGTCCGCGTCCACGGTGCTTCGGGGGCCGCGGTCTCTGCGCACCGCTGGTGGGCGCCCTGCGTGAGCATCCCGAACAGGTCAACCTGGCAGAGACCGTGCAGCGCGTGATGGAGGCCGTTCGCGGCGGACGTGGTGACCAGTGTGAAATCAGAGGGCCAGCGTCCGCCGATACTCATCGGCCAGAAAGGCAAGGCGGCTTTGGCGGAGGTGACCGGATGGCGGAAATTCGGGGATGTGAACTTGTGCCTCCCGGCTCCTGGTCTGGATGGTTCACCTGGGACTTGCGGTGGCGGTCCTGTCTCGTCCAGGTCGATGGCTGATGCGCTAGGCCCAGACCGTGGTGAGTGCCGAGATGAGGTCGGTGTCGGCCGGTGCCACGGGCCACCATCCGTCCTCGTCGTCCCGGATGTGGGATACCAGCAGCGCCATGGCCGCCCGGTGTCAGCCCGAGGGTCGCTAGTGTTGCCCCATGGGCGTGTTGGACACGGCCGAGCTTGAGGCCATGATCGAAGAGGCGACTGTCGATGCCTACAAGGACGACGAGCAGCTGACCGGTTTGTTCACCATGCTTGAGGAACACCTCGGCCTGCCCTTCACCACCGCGGTTCTCGGCGTCGAGATAACCGTGGACGGCATCGACCTCACGCCGGACGGACGGATCGTCGCCCTGTGCTCTCGCGGCGGCATGCGGCAATCGATCGGAATCCTGGAGCTGCCGTTGCCCAGCTCGGCGCCCGAGGGCGCGGAGTGGATCGAGGCGTACCGTCACTGGGCCGGTTGAGGTCGGGCACCTCACGCCCCACGCGGAACCGGTTTGTCTGGGAGGGCTGAACGTGGCTGACGCCGTACGGGGGGCCGCGTTCGTCGAGTTCTGCGGCGGCGACGAACTGGTCCTTCCGCGTGCCGAAGCCGAGGACCTCCTCAACGCCAACTACCGCCACCGCCAAGAGGCCGCTGTCACCGGACGGCTCGACCGTGCCCGAGGCAGGCGGTTAGCCGGCCTGGACCTGCCCTTCTTCGAGCTACCGCGAGAACTGGCGGACTCGGACAGCATCGGTGTCATCTACGACGAGGTCGACGGGCTCAACTTCTACGCGGACTACGGAATGCTGCGGGAGCTCTTCGCGAACCCGGCGCTCGCGGGCCGCAGGCAGCACCAGGACCTGTTGCGCACGTACCTGCGCGAGGAGTCGATCGCGCCACTGCCGATCCGTCGACTGGCTGCCGCTCATCCGGAGACAGCCGACGCTGCATTCCGGAAGCTGTTGCGGAAGCCCGGATTCACCTGGAGCGAGCACGGCGAGGCGCTGTTGCGCCGACGCAAGTCCTGGTACTACGTGAACGAACCCCGCCCCGGTGTCTCCGTGATCGGCGACAGACTCAGGGCGCTTGCCGTCGGCCGCTGACAGTCACCGATTCCCGTTGAGGCCCCGGGCCGCCGTCGGCCGTGGCCCATCGGAGCGGAGGAACCGCAGGCCGGATGGCCCGAGGGCGTGCATATCGCAGTACGTTCGGGTCATGGCGGACACGACACGGATCACGGTGACGCTGCCGACCGAGCAGGTCGCCGAACTGAGGAAGCTCACCGACAACGTCTCCGGTTATGTGGCCGAGGCGGTGGCGCGCCAGCTGCTCGGCGCCGGCCTGCAGCGCCACCAGGAGGAGCACGGGGCGTTCACTGCTCCCGCCTGATCGGCCCGCTCGATGCCGGATCCGCGCCGCGAGGGTACGTCTCGTTCATGGTGGTCGCCTCCAGTCTCTTCAGCATCGCGCCGGGCGGAAGGCGGCGCCATCGCGGGACAGAGGAGGGCCCGGGCTGCTCAGGCCGTCGCAGCACAGGCAGCCGTCCGAGACCTGTGGGACGGTGTGAGTACGGGGGTGTGGGCTTTCCACGGAGACCGTTCCAGGAGGCCGGGCATGGGCGAAACGATCGAAACAGACGCCGGCGGGATCTGGGTCGAGCGCCGGGGTGAGGGGCCCGACGTCCTGCTCATCGCGGGGCTCAGCGACCCCGCCGAGGCGTGGCAGGCACAGCTCGACGGGCTCGCCGACCGCTACCGTCTCACCGCCTACGACAACCGCGGCACCGGGCGTACGCCGCTGCCCGCGGGACCTCTGTCGGTGCCCGGGATGGCAGACGACGCCGCCGCGGTGCTGCGCGCGCTGGAAATCCCAGCCGCGCATGTCGTGGGCTTCTCGGGAGGCAGCCGCATCGCGCAGGAGCTGGCACTCAACCATCCCCGGCTCGTCCGCAGTCTCGTCCTGGTGAGCACATGGGCCCGTCCCGACGCCTACTCTCACTCGATGATGGGCTTCTGGCACTGGATGGCCGAGCGCGCGCCGAATGAGCGCGCCATGCTGGAGGCGTTCCTGCTGTGGATCTACACGCCGCGGGCGCACAACGACGGCACGGTCGACAGGGTCATCGAGGAGACGATGGCCTTCCCGCATCCGCAGTCCGTCGAAGCTTTCCAGCGCCAGCTCGCACCGTTCCGGACGCACGACACGCTCGACCGCCTGTCTGAGATCACCGCGCCGACACTGGTAATGGCCGGTGAACTCGACATCGCCACGCCACCGCGCCTCGGGCGCGCGGTCGCCGAGAGGATCCCGGGGGCGCGGTTCGAGGTGCTGCCCGGCGAGGCCCACCAGCCATTCCAGGAAGTCCCCGACGCCTTCAACGCACGGGTCGCCACCTTCTGGCAGGAAGTCCAGATCCGGGGTTGAGGAACGCCCGGCGGCCGGATGCCGACCCTGCCGGTCGGTCCAGCTGCCGGAGCCGCATCCGTATCGGCCCGGCCTCCGACTTCTTCCTCGTCCCCGTCTCCGGGCCGAAGGGCCGAACCGTTCCCGTCTCCGTACGCGTCATCTCGCAGCCGCTCCAACAGCTGACCTGCCGTCCAAGCAGCAGCGTGACGGTCACGGCAATCAGAGGCGCGCACAGCCGGGTGTACCAGTATCAACTCGAGCAGGAGAGATAGGCCGTCGGCCATGACGCTCGTTCGACGCTCTTTCTTAAGGAGCGTGAGGTGGTCGTCCTGGATCAGATAGCGCGGGCCAATCGACTTGTCGGGCTCAACCCGTCGAGCAGTGCGTTAGGGCTGTTCTCGGGGCTCGGGCCATACGGCGACAGGTCTAAGGTCACGTGTGCCGATTGCGCTGGCCTCGTTACCCTGTGTCGTAGGGAGTGTCGAGGTACGCGGGGGCAGAGATGAGTACGGGGGTGCAGTGCGTCGAACGGCCGCGGTGGAGCGGGGGATTGCGGCCGCCGATGCGCTCTTCTCTCTGGAGGGCATCCCAGAAGGAGCCGTCGTACCAGAGCCAGAGGGCTTGGCTGCGAATGAGACAGCAGTCGAGCGACTCGGTAGCCGGTTCGCCGGACTGGACGGTCAGGTAAGGCACGCGCTGAGACGTACCCGAGATCACGCAGGCAATTCGTCCAGCGACCGTCTCCAGGAACTTTGCAGAATGCCGAGACCTGCTGGACGGCATGACCGCCGGTGAGCGCGCCCACCGCGTGGATGTAGTCCGCTCGTGCAGCTGGCGCCACAGCCGCTCGGCGCCGCGCCGGGGTGTGCTCCTCACGGACACTGCCCGAGAGCCGGACGACGTCCTCGGCGCTGTAGGTGCGCTCGATGCCCTGCCACCTCAGGTCGGTGGCCCAGCGCCGGGCCAGTTCCTCGGCCGCCTGCGTCCTCGCTTCTGCCATGACTGCCACCGTCGGCGAAAGCCGTGGTCAGGTGGTGCGCGGCGTCGGTGAGGCTTCAGCCCACTACGACGCCGGGCTGGGCCAGGCCCCTGCCGATGGCTGTGCCTGCCCGTCCTGGGTCTTCATCCTTCCAGTAGGTCGCTGACATAGTCGCGGAGTTGAGGAGGAAGGTCGGCGAGGACGATCTCCTCCAGAGGTGCGATGTGCTCAAGGCCGACATGGCCCGTGGACGTCAGTTCGATGATGGCGTGCAGTTCGGCTTCCAGCGCGGAGTTCTCCTTTTCACAGACAGCGGTTGCCGCCAGCAATGTCGCCAGAGCCGACGCCTGGGCGGGTGTGTACGCACCCAGGTGGTCGGTCACTTCGTCGGCCGCGCGTTCTCGTGCCTGTGCATCGGCTTCCGAAATCATTCGCGCGATACCGATGAAGCCGTGAGACTTCAATGTGAGACACCCGTTCGTCACCAGTACGGAAGTGGAAACTGAGCCGGCCAGGGGATGTGTGTGGCATGGGCCGCGTCCGGATTGTAGTGGGGACTGTTCGGGTTGTGGACCTGTCGGTGATACAGGTTCCCCGCGTATGACGGCCTCAATGGGTCTTGATTTCGCGGAGCACCTCCTCCTGAGCGTCGGGCGGGCACAGCAGTACGGTCTGAAAAGTGATCTTCTCCTGGCCCGGAAGCTCGGGCTTTCCCGCCCAGAACTTAGCGGCGTCGTTCAGGGCACGGAAGAGCATTTCGCGTTCTTCGGCGCTCTCGGAAAGCACGGCGTCGGCGTCATCGACGGTAAGGAGGAAATGCTTGGCGCTGATCCAGTGTAGATCGGTCAAACAGTTCCGCAGTGCGTTCCAGTTCCAGCCGAAGTAGTCCGGGAGGCGCAGTGCCTCGTAGAACTGAGTGAACACCCCGTCGGAGTCGGGCATTTCCTGTCCTTGCATCCGGGCCGAGTAGATCAGCCCGGTGGGAGGCAGGGCGCGGGCAACGGAGAGCGAGGAGTCGGTCGAGACGACACAAACTTCTTCCTCGTATCGTTCCCACCAGATGGCGTTGCTCATCGGCCGGTCTCCATCACGATGTACGTCTGATAATGGGTCGGAGTGTAGTACGCCGATCCGTCCGACCCGGTCACGACCCTCTCGCCGCCCCAGTTCGGGTTGTCGATCGACTGCACCGTGCCCCATTCTGTATAGCGGATGCTATTCCCCTGGCTGTCGAATTCGGGAAGTTTGTAGGCGCCTTTCTTCCCGCTGTTCTCGAATGGCTGGGGGATGGACGGCCCCATGCGTTGAGGACCCGCGCCCTGAGCCTCCACACCGAACTCGCGGATGTCGGGAGGACCGCCTCGGACTCCGCCGGAACCTTGGTGGGAATCCACCCGCTCAGCTTTGATGTGTCGCCCAGGGTCTGGCCCACTTGGTAGTTCGGTGAGAGTCCCAGCGGGTCGGCGCCTGTGTGGGGGTTGTCGACGTAGGTGACCGGATTGGGCGCGGGCGTGAGGCCGAGGGGGTCCGGAGCCGTGTAGCGGCCGGTCTCGGGGTCGTAGTGGCGGAAGTAGTTGTAGTGGAGGCCGGTTTCGGGGTCGTAGTACTGACCGGGGAAGCGCAGTGGTGACACGGGTAAGCCGTAGGGCGGTGTCGTACTCGAACGCGTAGCGGGCGCCGTCCGGCCCGGTGCGGGCAGTGAGGAGGTCGAAGTGGGTGTACTCGAACCGGGTCACTCCACCAGCCGGAGAGGTGTGAGTCAGGCAGTTGCCCTCACCGTCGTAGGTCCATGACTCGGTGGCGCCGTCCGGGGCCGTACGGCGGGCGAGCTGCCCGTCGGCGTTCCAGGTGAGACTGGTGGCTCTGCCCACAGGGTCGACGGTGCTTACGAGTCTGCCGAGAACGGTACGCGAGGTTGCGCAGCAGGTGGGCGGCTAGGGCAGGAGGTCCCTCTTTACGGGCTGACGCTCATTCGACGCTTGTTCTGATGAGGCGTCAGGGTGACGGCCGCCGCAGCGGAGGGGCGGGAGTCGCCACGGCCCGCCTCAGCTGGGGCCGCGGCTGCCCGCCGAGCCGACACATCGGATGGGTAAATCCGGCTTGCGTCCGCTACAAGGTGCCAACGCGCGCATTGCGTTGATCACGTTCCGGTACGCGAGTGCCCCGTAGCGGACTTCGCCGGCGCGGATTCGCAGGCAGATCGCTCGGCTGCATGGTTTCTGTCGTATGCGGATCAACCGTCCTGTTCGGTGACACGGCCCTGGCCGTCCTGTCGCCGGACGAGATCATGTACTACCCCGACGCCTTCTCGCCCGGCAGCCTGTCGGTCCTGCGCGAGATGCTCCCGGGGGCCATCGAGGTGGCGAAGGCGGACGCGGACGTGTTCGGGCTGAACGCGTTCTCCGACGGATACAACGTGGTGCTGCCGCAGGCGGCGATGGGCTTGGTCGAGATGCTGAAGGACCGGGGTTTCCATCCCGTCGGGGTGGACGTCGCCGAGCTGCTCAAGGCGGGCGGTAGCGTCAAATGTTGCACGCTGGAGCTTCGTCAAAGCGAGGCTGAGCAACAGGGGCGGAAGGACGGGGACGATGGCGACGGCGCAGGACGTCCGGACACTGGCGCTCACCCTGCCTCGCACGGAGGAGGCGCTGGTACGTGACCAGACCAAATTCCGGGTCGGCCGGATCGTCTACGTGGCGCTGTCCCGGGATGAACGGTCCATGGGGTTCGCGTTTCCACGGGAGGAACGCGTAGCGCTGATCGCCTCGGAGCCGGAGAAGTACTTCATGCCGGTGCCCTCCGACGAGCGGTACAACTGGGTCCGCGTGTGGCTGGCACCGCTGGACGAGGACGAACTGACCGAACTCGTGGTCGGCGCCTGGGCGATGGTCGTGCCCAAACGGCTCTCGGCGGACCGCCTGGCCCAGATGGAAGCACGGGCGCGGCGGGACGAGCCCGCCGCGCCCGTGAAGGAGGACGGTGTGGGAGATGACTGACGGCGGCGGCGCGGAGGTGCACGACCTGGCGACTCTGGACGCCCGTCAGGCCGCCGAGGAACGCCGGTACCTGGAGTTCCTCCGGGTTCCCGCCATGAGCGCCGGGATGTACGCGCTGCAGGCCGGGGCCGCCGATCCCCAGCAGCCGCACGCGGAGGACGAGCTGTACCACGTCGTCACCGGTCGTGCGGTGCTGCGGATCGGTGAGAAGGACCATCCGGTGGCAGCCGGCTCGGTCTGCTTCGTGCCGGCGCGGGTACCGCATCGCTTCCATTCCATCACCGAGGACCTGCGGGTGCTCGTCGTCTTCTCGCCGAGCGAGACACCCGAGCCGTGATCCGCGGCGATGGCCGGTGAGCCGCGTTCAAGTGATGACCGGCCACGCTTGAACGCCTCGCCCATCGCGTGAACATTGCCGAAGGACAGCGCGGCTGATTCGCTGTCGAACACTGCGGTACCGATTTCTCTACTGCTGTCCTGAAGACGACAGATGGGAGTGGTGTGCATGCCTACTGAGAACCGCTGGCATATTTCCGTGGATCGTGATTTCTGCATCGGCTCCGGAGTCTGTATGGGAGACCGGCCCGACCGCTTCACGTTGCGGAACGGCCAGTCGCAGCCGATCGACGCCGAAATCGACGCGGACGACGAGGTATTGGCCGTCGCGGATTCCTGCCCGCGAGAGGCGATCCGCATCGTCGAGGTGTCCACGGGCAACGTACTGGCCCCGGTGGATTGAGAGGATTACAGATGCAGAATTCCCAGGCGGAGATCCTGGAAAAGATACCCGCTGATTTCGTACAGGACTCCTACGCGCTCTACGCCCGGTTGCGGGAGGAGGGACCGCCGCGCAAGGTCTTGATGCCGCACGGTGTCAAGGTCTGGATGGTGACGCGCTACGACGATGTGCGGGCGCTGCTGGCCGACAGCCGGGTGAGCAAGGACGGCCGGCGCATCAACGAGATGTTCGCCCGGCATGCCGAGACACCCACCGAAGCACCGGCCGCGGTCGACAACGACCTGGCGGCGCACATGCTCAACAGCGATCCCCCGAACCACGCCCGGCTGCGCCGGCTGGTCGGCAAGGCGTTCACCGAGCGCCGGGCCAAGGCGCTGCGCCCCAGAATCGAGGAGATCACCGACGAACTGCTGGACCGGTTGGCCGAGAACCCGCAAGCCGATCTCATCGAGCAGTTCGCCGCCCCGCTCACGATCACCGTGCTCGCGGAGCTGCTCGGCGTGCCGCCTGAGGACCGTGCGGTGTTCCGTTCGTGGACCAACACCCTGGTCGGTGCCAACCACACCGAGGAGGAGGTGGCTTCGGCTTCGGCCGCCGTCACCGCGTTCACCGAGGCACTGATAGACGCCAAGAACGCCAACCCGGGCGAGGACATGTTCAGCGCCCTCGTCCAGGTCACCGAGGACGGCGACCGGCTCACCAAGTCCGAACTGGTCGCGATGGTCTTTCTCCTCGTGGTCGCGGGCCACGACACCACGCTCAGCATGATCGGCAACGCGGTCCACGCGCTGTTGCGCAACCCCGACCAGCTGGCTCTGCTGAAGTCCGACCCGTCACTGCTGCCGAACGCGGTGGACGAGATGCTGCGCTACGAGGGGCCGGTGGGCCTGGCGACCTTCCGGTTCACCACGGACGACATCCCGCTGAACGGGGTGACGATTCCTGGCGGTGAGATCGTGGTGGTCGCGCTGGGCTCGGCCAACCGGGACGCGGAGAAGTTCGAGAACGGCGACGAGCTGGACATCACCCGCAGGATCAGCGGAAACCTGGCCTTCGGTCACGGCATTCACTACTGCGCGGGTGCGCCCCTGGGCCGGCTCCAGGTGGAGATCGGCGTGGGCCGGCTGCTGCGGCGCTTCCCGGACCTGAGCTTCGCCGCCGATCCGGACACGTTCCGCTGGAAGGCCAGCACCATCATGCACGGCCTGGTCGAGCTACCGGTCCGCACGGTCGCCTGAGGCCGGTGCCACGGGGGTACCGGCAAGCGGCACGCCGGTACCCCCGAACCGTCAGGCAGTACGCCGGAAGTCCATGATCCAGTTGGTCTCCCAGCCGCCCCCCGTCGTGGAGAACGCCTGCTCCCAACGTGCCGAGTCCGCCGTGATCCCGGACCAGATGAAACGGCATCGTACGGAGGCGCCCTGGTGGATCTCCTCCCCGTGGAACTCGCCGATCCCGTTCGGTCCGAACCGGCCCACGATCGACGGGGACATCCGTCCGGTGAGGCTGTTGACCCAGTTCAGCGACCACTCGTCGCGCTCTGTGTCGTACAGGCGCAACGTGAGGCCCGAGAAGTCCTTGGTGGGAAAGACGATTTCGTCCAGGTTCGCTCCGCCGTCGAACAGAGTGCTGCGGCAGTTAGAAGTCATCTCATTTGGCTGGGTAAGCTGGCGGTCGTGGTGAGGATCGTCGAGCGGCTGGTGCCGGATGAGTTGTGGGAGCTGTTCCAGCGAGTGGTTCCGGAAGCGCCGTCGCGGCCCCAGGGTGGGGGCCGGCGGAGGCATGGCGACCGCGAAGTGCTGGCCGCGATCGTCTTCGTGGCGACCTCGGGCTGCACGTGGCAGCAGTTGCCGACCGCGTCGTTCGGGCCGTCCGGCGCGACGGCTCACCGACGCTTCACCGAGTGGACGAAGGCCAGGGTGTGGGCCAAGCTCCACCGCCTGGTGCTTGACGAGCTCGGGTCCCGTGGCGAACTGGACTGGTCGCGGTGCGCGATCGACTCGGTGAACATGCGCGCCCTGAAAAGGGGGACCTGACAGGTCCGAATCCTGTAGACCGGGGCAAGTACGGCTCAAAGATCCACTTGATCACCGAGCGGACCGGTCTGCCCCTGTCCGTGGGGACCTCGGGTGCCAACGTCCATGACAGCCAGGCCCTGATCCCGCTTGTGAAGGGCATACCGCCGGTCCGGTCCCGCCGGGGCCCCCGGCGTCGCAAGCCCGGCAAGCTCCATGCCGACAAGGGCTACGACTATGCCCACCTGCGGCGATGGTTAAGCTGCCGAGGCATCCGGCACCGCATCGCCCGCAAGGGAGTTGAGACCTCCCAGCGGCTGGGACGTCATCGTTGGACGATCGAACGCACCATGTCCTGGCTCGCCGGCTGCCGCCGTCTCCACCGTCGTTATGAGCGCAAGGCCGAGCATTTCCTCGCCTTCACGAGTATCGCCTGCACCCTCATCTGTTACCGGCGGCTCGGCCGCTGATGTGGGCCCGCAGCAGCTTCACCGCCAAGTCGTGGCCGTAGTGCTTGGCCATGTCCATGGGGGTGCGACCGTCTGGATCGGCGAGCTCCGGGTCAGCCCCGAAGGCCAGCAGCACAGCAGTGGTGTGCACGGTCAACGGTTGACCACTCTGCAGGGAGCCATCGCCCTCGGCGTCGATTGCGTGCGTCAGCAGCGTCATGTTGCTGAAGACCTCATCAGGATCGGTACCGTCGGCCAGCAACCGGGCCAGGGTCTCCGCATCCTCGTGCTCGACCGCGTGATGCGCGGGTGTCCAGTAGTCGCTCACCAAGGCATTCAACCGCCACCACAGCACGTCTGCCAGCGACTATCTACACAATTATCCACCAATTGAGATGACGTCTAAGCCGTCGCGGGGAACTCCTCCCAGTCGCCGCTGCCGGACAACGGTTCGCGCAGCCGGCGATTGGTCACATGCCAGGTGCCGATCAGGAAGTCGAAGGCGCCCGGCCCGGTGGGGCGGGCGAGGGAGGCGGCGGAATCCGTCACGCTTCTGTCCTTTCGGGCTGTGCGGCGGTGTGAGAGACGGCGGCGTCGAGGTGGGCGCGGAGAAGGCCGCCGGGCCAGGAATGGAGAGGAGCCTTCTCGGGCCTGCGCACGGCCTGCGCGACGACGGCGTCCGTCAGCTCCCGTTCGATGTCCATCCGGGGGTGGAGCCGTTCCACCTCCTCCCGTACGGCGGGATCGTCGATCGTCTCCTGGCCGAAGTCGGTCAGCACGCCCAGCCGGGTGAGCAGGGTGATGGGGCCGCGTCTTTCGGCGATATGGGGTGAGGTGTGCAGGGCGATGGCCTCCCACACCTGGTCGACCCGGGCGGCATCCAGCCCCTCGGCGGTCAGCAGCTCGGCGGCCGCGTCAGCGCCATCCACCTCGAACCGGAGAGGGCCGTCGTAGGCGTCCGAGGTGCCGAGGTCGTGCAACGAGCAGGCGTAGAACAGCAGATCGTCGTCGTAGTCGGTGCCGGGGGCCATGCCCCGTCGTTCGCCCGCGAGGACGGCCCACACATAGGTGCGGATGCTGTGGTTCACGATCGCAGGACGCACGAGACGGGCCAGGACGTGCTGCGCCCTGGTCGCACCTGGATGGCTGGGCAGGGAAGGTAATTCGATCACGGGCTCACCATAGTGCCGGTTTGGTATGTCGCCAGGGGGGCGGATCGAATCGCGGGATTAACGACAGCGTTCGCAGAATTCCAGGCACTGAGCGGCATGCGGAGGGGCTCGAACTCCAGGGTCGCTCCGAGGTTTTCGGGCACGGTCGAGGTCGCCGGAAGGTGCCTTCCCCCCCCTCATCCGATGCGCATTCCGGATGGCGACGTCCCACGCCGCTGCTGGGCCGCGCGATGGCGGAAGACGTGGCGGTACGTCTGCGGGGAGACACCGGTGAGCCGGCCGAAGTGGTACCGGAGGTTGGTGGCGCTGCCGAACCCGGTGCGTTGTGCGACGCTCTCCACCGGGTCGTCAGTCGTCTCCAGCAGCTCCTGGGCGAGCCGGACCCGTTCCTGCAGGACCCACTGCAGGGGCGTTGTGCCGAGAGCCTCACGGAACCGACGGGCGAAGGTGCGCTCGCTCAGCCCCGCCTGGCCAGCGAGCTGTGGCACCGTCAGCTGCTCGTGCAGACGGCGGCGGGCCCATTCCAGGACGGGCGCGAGGGTGTCGTTCGTCCTGCGCACCCGGACGGGCGGTCGCGCGTACTGGGCCTGTCCGCCCTCGCGGTGTGGCGGTACGACCATGCGTCGGGCGACCTCGTTGGCGACCGCGGAGCCGAAGTCCTGGCGGACCAGGTGGAGGCAGAGGTCGATGGCGGATCCCGTGCCGGCCGAGGTGAGGATGGTGCCGTCCTCGATGTAGAGGGACGTCGGGTCGAACTCGACGTCGGGGAAGCGGTGGCTGAAGTCCATCGCGTTCATCCAATGTGCCGTGGCCCGCCGCCCGTCGAGCAGCCCCGCGGCCGCCAGCACGTAGGCGCCGGAGCATATGGAGACGATACGCCGACCCAGCTCATGGGCCTCGCGTACGGCCTGTAGCAGGGAGACGGGAGGATCGATCTGCACGTCCCGGGAACATGCCGCCACCACCACGGTATCCGCCTCGGCCAGATGGTCCAGGCCGTGTGAGGCGGGCACGACAAGCCCGGCCGCGGTGCGCAGCGGACCGGGCTGCGCGGCACACAGGCGCAGTTCATACCACGGATCGACCAGGTCACTGCGGTCGATGCCGAACACCTCGCAGGGAACGGCCAGTTCGAAGGTCGGGGCACCGTCGGTCACGGCGACGGCCACAACATGTCGCTGCATGGCAGAAATTTAGCGCACCCTGTCTTTTCCGCCGCTTGTTCATGCTGATCATGTCAGGAACCCTCCTTCCATGAGCTCCGAGACGAGCGAGACGAAGAGCCGGCCAGCGGGTCGGCTCACGGTATTCCAGGGCACGGCGATGTACGTGGGCGCGGTCCTGGGCACCGGGGTCATCGCCCTGCCCGCACTCGCCGCCGAGGCCGCTGGTCCCGCCTCCTTGCTCGCGTGGCTCGCGCTCGTGCTGCTGTCGGCTCCGCTGGCGGCGACCTTCGCGGCACTGGGCGCACGGCATCCGGACGCGGGCGGGGTGTCGACCTACGCGCGCCTGGCGTTCGGCGACCGTACGGCAGCGGTGGTCGGCTGGTGTTTCTACCTCGCGGTGCCCCCGGGGGCGAGCGCGGCCGCTCTCTTCGGCGGCGCCTACGTGTCGGCGGCGCTCGGTGGCGGGGGGACCACCACCACGGTGACGGCGGTCGCGCTGATGGCCGTCGTCACCGCTTCCAACGCGGTGGGCGTACAGGTGACCGGGCGGTTCCAGTTTGCCCTGGCCGGGCTGCTCGTCGCCCTGCTGCTGGTGGCGGTGGCCCTGTCGCTGCCGCACGCGAGCACTGACAACCTGAGGCCCTTCGCACCGCACGGCTGGGCGACGATCGCTCCGGCGGCAGCCCTGCTGGTGTGGAGCTTCGCCGGGTGGGAGGCGATCACCCACCTGGTGGGTGAGTTCCGCTCCCCGCGCCGTGACCTGCCCCGAGCGACGACGGCCGCAGTCGTCATCGTCGGTGTGCTGTACCTGGCCGTGGCCTTCGCCGTCATCTCGGTGCTGGGGCCGGGCGCCGCACACGCCGAGGCGCCGCTCGGAGAGCTCATGGCCCGGGGCTTGGGCGGCAACGCCCGGATGCTGGCCGCGGTGGCGGCGCTGCTCCTCACTCTCGGAGCGATGAATGCCTACTTCGCGGGCGCCGCCAAGCTCGGTGCCGCACTCAGCCGCGACGGGGCGCTGCCGGCCTGGCTCACCCGCGGTAGCAGGGTCGGCGAGGTGCCACGCCGCAGCCTCGGCATCGTCTCCTCGCTCGCCCTGCTGACACTTGCCATCGTGACCGTGGCCGGCCTGGGCGCCCGCCCCTTGGTGCTGTTGACCACAGGGTCGTTCGTAGCGGTGTATGCCGTCGGCGTGGCCGCCGCGATGCGGCTGCTGCCGAAGCGAGGCAAGGCTCGGACGGCGGCGGTCGCTGCGCTCGCTGCGGTGGTGATCATGCTGCTCATGTCGGGCCGGTATCTCCTCTGGCCGCTCGCGGTCACCGGCGCCGCACTGCTCTACCTCAGCCTCAAGGGCCGACGCGCTGACCGAGTGACATCCGTCGGGGCGACATCGGACGGCGTGCCCCAGGCCGTGGTTGCGGCCCCATCCATTGACGCGTCTTCGGACCCCATAGAGAGAAGCTCGTGACCGACAGACCTTTGATCAGCGTGCCCGTCGCCGGGCTGCACGCGCCCGATCTGGCACAGCTCCGAGCGGCGGTGAGCCGGTTCTCGCAACTGCCGGGAGTCGACAAGACGGCGACACCCGAGACCACCGCGCCGACGCTGGACCTCGCGATCCCAGAGCACCGAACGGCGCTGCTGCGCTGGCTCAACTCCTGGGGGTGCCGCATCCGCTACCCACGCGACGGGGAGACCGATCTGTTCGACGCCGGGATCCGTGACTGGGCGGCCCGCTGGGCGGGTGCGATCGTCCCGGCTGAGGTGACGCTCGCCCGGCTGACCCACGAGGACATCACATTGCTGGGCGAGTACTACGCGGATCTGGCGAATCTTACCGTCGGGACGCCCGTGCGCCCGCGGTCGTTGGGGCCTACGGCGGCGGCCAAGACGCTGTACCGGCTGCGCCCGCGCACCTTCATGCCATGGGACGACGCCATCGCGAACAGCCTGCACGGCGCCCGCGACGCGGTGGCGTTCATGGCCCACCAGCGCCTCGGACGAGGATGGGCACGGCGACTGCTCGACGAGAGCGGGCTGGACGAGCGGGCGCTGGCCTCGGCCCTCGGCAGCGAGGGCAGGTCACTGCCGAAGCTGCTGGACGACTACTGCTACATGCGGTTCACCAGAGGAGAATTCGCCCTGTGAAGCCAATGGCAGTGAATTGATTAACCGTCATTTTCTGGGAATTCAGATATGAATCCAAGGGGTTCATTCACTGCCGCTGCGAAGGCAAGGCGGATATAATTCTGGGCATGATGGAGCTAGACGATCAGAAGCGCCCAGAACCCCCGCTTTCGGGCGACGAGACCGTCACGTTGCTGGGTTTTCTGGATTACCAGCGCGCGACACTGGAATGGAAATGCTCGGGGCTGGACGCAGCCGGTCTTCGGGCGACCGTGGGTGCCTCCACCATGACGCTGGGCGGGCTGTTGAAGCACCTGGCCTTCGCCGAGGACTGGTGGTTCTCCCGGCGACTTCACGGCCACGCTCCGGCGCCCCCGTGGAACGCAGTCGACTGGGGCGACGACAACGACTGGGACTGGAACTCGGCCGCCGATGACACTCCGGAGCAGCTCGTTTCCCTCTGGCGGGATGCCGTGGCTCGCTCCCGTTCTCTGACCACGGAGGCGTTGGCGAAGGGCGGTCTCGACCGCCCGGCCCGACGCCCGCAGCCCGGCGGTGGGGCCCCCAGCCTTCGATGGATCCTGTGCCACGTCATTGAGGAGTACGCACGCCACAACGGACATGCCGATCTTCTCCGGGAGTCGGTCGACGGGCTCACCGGCGTGTGACGGCACGAGGGCGGGTGTGAAAGCCTCGCCCGGCGTCCGCGCACCTCGCCTCTGCACGGACGTGGCCGCCACCGGATGGCGGCCGGATCGGCACTGGATGACACGGCCGCGCACCAACAGACGCCGACGGAGCGGCGATTGCCAAGCCGGATCCCGGAGCCGGTGGTCACGCTCACGTACGACGACGTGGTCGACGTACGTGACGAACAAGCAGTCCTCGGCTGGGGGCCGTGGTGAGCGCGCTGGGGACCATGGCGTCGGCGTGCCGTGGTCGGACTGGTGTCCTTGCGCCGGCACGACACCCTCGCCCAGATCGCGACCGGCTTCGGCATCTGCGTCGGCACCGCCCACGGGCCCGGACAGGCGCACGATCTCATCGCAGCCCGCGCCTACCGGATCACCCGAACCTGCGAGCGCCACGGCAGCCCACTGCTCACCAACCGTGCCCACCTGGGCGCCGAATCGCTGCCCCAGCGAAAGGGGGGATCCGCGCACTGGCATACGCGGCCCAACGACGGCTGCTGGCGGGAATTCAGTGATCATTGACGGTTCTGTTCATTGTTCATCCTTCTGGGATGTCGAAGACTGACGGAGGCGAGTGGACGGCCCATGAGGCCGCGTCGTCGTGAACATGCGCATGAGAAGGGCGAATGATGATCCCAGCTGATGAGACCTTCGACAGGACCTGGCCCTACCCGCCGCATTTCACGGAGGCCGCAGGATTTCGCCAGCATTACGTCGATGAAGGTCCGCGCGACGGCGGCGGCGCCGTCGTGTTCCTGCACGGCGAGCCCACGTGGGGCTATCTGTGGCGGCACCTGATCGGACCCCTCTCCCGGGAACGGCGGGTCATCGTCCCCGACCACATGGGGTTCGGAAAGAGCGCCACCCCCGCGGACCGCACCTATCTGGCCGGCGAGCACATCGACAATCTCGAAGCGCTGCTGGTCGACGTGCTCGATCTGCACGACATCACGCTCGTCATGCACGACTGGGGCGGACCCATCGGCACCGGATTCGCATTACGCCACCCCGGCCGCATCGCCCGCGTCTTCGCCACCAACACGGTCCTCCCGCTCGGCCTGCCCGGCTACGACAAGCTGATGGCGGAGAACTTCGCTGACAGCCACTGGTTCCGCTGGGCGAGTGCGGCCCACGCCAACGGCACGCTGGAGCAGACCCTGGGCGGAGCAGGTAGCAGCGTCACACATCTGATGCTGGCGCTGCAGACCATTACGCGCCCACAGCACATCACCCCCACCTGGGTTCGTGCGTACGCCGCGCACTTCACCGACCGGGCGGCCTGCCAAGGCGTGCTCCGCTTCCCGCAGCAGCTGGTGGCGCCGGACCCGGACGTCACACCCGCACCGCCGGACCTGGACGCTGTCGCGGCTTTGCGGGCCAAGCCCGCCGTTCTCGTGGAGGGCATGCGCGACACCGCCCTCCTGCCGCGCTACGTCATCCCTGCGTTTCAACTGGCCTATCCCGATGCGCCGGTGATCGAGCTGGCGGATACCGGGCACTTCCCCTCCGAAGACGCCCCCGAGACCCTGCTGGCCCTTCTCCACCTCTTCCTGCAGACCACCTGACAAGCTCCGATGCCGTCCACCGGCGTGCGCATCCCGGGCCAGACCCGGGCCTCGACCCAGTGACCGCGCCTTGGTCCGCGCACCCATGCCGTCGGCCGCACCTCGCCACCGAGGCGGGGGTGGCCCGATGCCCCGACGGCGCCCTGTCCGCTCCTCTGGAGGTACCCCCCCTCATGTCCCACAGGGTCTGGCTGCTCCTGCTGGCGGTTGGCACATTCGCCATCGGCACCGACGGCTATGTCATCGCCGGTCTGCTGCCCGAGATGGCGCACGATCTCGACGTGACCGAGAGTGCGGCAGGCCAGTTCGTCACCGTGTTCGCCCTCGCCTACGCGATCGGCGCCCCCGTGCTGGGCCTGGCGATCGGTAATCTGCCGCGTCGGCCGGTCCTCATCGGCAGCCTCGCTCTGTTCGTCGTTTCCAACGTCGCCGCCGCCCTCGTCGACTCGTACGGGACAATGCTCGCCGTACGGGTCCTGGCGGCGATCGCCGCCGCCGTGTTCACTCCGGCCGCGGCCGCCGCCGTACCGGCACTGGTCCCCGCCGAAGAACGGGGCCGGGCCCTGGGCACCGTGGGCGCCGGTATCGCCATCGCCACCGCGGCCGGCGTGCCGCTGGGCACCCTCATCGGCGGCGCCTTCGGCTGGCGGACCACCTTCCTGTTCGTGGCCGGCCTCAGCGTCGTGGCCACCGCAGGACTGGTGCTGATGCTGCCTCCACTGCCGCCGGAACCCGCCATCGGTCTCAGGGCACGCCTGTCGGTGGCACGGACCCGGGGGGTTCCCGCGACGCTGGGCCTCACCATGCTGTGGATCTCCGGCGCCTTCACCGTCCTCACATACATGAGCCCGGTCCTGGACGCGGTGGGCGGCATCCACGGAGGAGCACTCAGCATCTGGCTGATGGTCTTCGGCCTCGCGGCTGTGGGGGGCAACGCGCTGGGCGGACGGGCCGCCGACCGCTATCCCACGACCCGGCTCATGGTGATCAGCACCTGCGGACTCACCCTCGCTCTGGCCTCCTTCGGGGCGCTCGGTTCGCTGGGCGTGCACGGCTCGCTGGGCGCGGGCCTGGCCGCCGTGGCTCTGGTGGTCTGGGGCATCTTCGGCTGGTCCTTCGCTCCGGTGCAGCAGCATCGCCTCGTGGAGCTGGCACCGGAGTCCGCGGGCATCGTGCTGTCCCTGAACGCCAGCGCCATCTACATCGGCATCTCCCTGGGCGGTTTCCTCGGCTCTCTCGCACTCGACCGGTCCGGGGTCCCCGCAGTCGGCTGGACCGCGGCCGGCCTGGAGCTGATGGCCGTCATCACGGCGACGGCCATCGCGGTGCACGCGCGACGGCACCCACACCACGGCACGGACACGGCTTCCAAGACCCGACCCAGTCACACGGATGATTCCCCGCTCCCCCTCTGACGACAAATGGTGACTACTGTGAACACGACCGGCAGGACCGGCGTAGCCATCCCGCGACCTGAGACATCACGAGGCGGGCTGACCCGTCGCGGCTTCGCCACAGCTACTCTCGGCGCCACCGCAGCCATCGGATTACCGGCCAGTGCGGCTCAGGCTGATCCCGCCGCCTCCCAGCACGGGTTTGACCCCGCAGACTGGGGTTCCGTGCGCGACCAGTTCACACTGTCGCGTGACTACCTGCAGTTCTCGGCGTTTGTCCTCGCCTCGCACCCCCGCCAGGTACGCGACGCCATCGAACGCTACCGCGACGCGCTGGACGCGGACCCGATCGCTGCCGGAGCCGGCTTCATCGACGAGGACGGCAGCCTGGAAGTGCGCACATCGCTTGCGGGCTTCCTCGGTACCGACGCAGACGATGTGGCGTTGACCGACAGCACCACCATGGGGCTCGCACTCCTCTACGGCGGCCTGCGGCTGGGTAGCGGCCAGGAGGTACTCACCAGCGAGCACGATTTCTACGCCACGCACCAGGCGCTGCGCCTGCGCCACCAGCGAGGCGGTGTCCCGGTGCGCAAGATCAGGCTGTACGACGACCCGGCGATGGCGACGCCGGACGAGATCGTCACCCGGATTGTCCGCTCGATCACCCCCCGCACCCGTGTGCTCGCTCTGACTTGGGTGAACTCCGACAACGGCGTGAAACTGCCGGCGCGTGCCATAGCCGACGCGTTGCGAGACATCAATGCCAGGCGGGACCTCTCCGACCACGTCCTGTTGTGCCTGGACGGCGTCCACGGATTCGCGGCCGAGAACATTACGATGACGGACCTCGGCTGCGACTTCTTCGCCACCAGCACGCACAAGTGGCTGCACGGCCCGCGCGGTACCGGCCTGTTATGGGGCAAGCCCGAGCACTGGCCATTCGTGGCTCCGGTGATTCCCAACTTCAGCCGTGAAGGCTATGAGGGCTGGGTGGGCGACCGCGACCCGGTGGCGGCGCCCGCGATCCTCAACACCCCTGGCGGCTACCACTCCTTCGAACAACGCTGGGCCGTTCCCGCGGCCGTCCGCTTCCACGAGACCATCGGCCGCGCCCGAATTGCCAAGCGCATCACATCCCAGGCCACCCTTCTCAAGGACGAACTGGACCGGCTCCCCAACGTACGCGTTCTGACCCCCCGCGACCCGTCTATTTCGGCCGGCGTCGTCTGCTGCACTGTGGAGGGCTGGGCCGCTGCCGATGCCGAACACGAACTCCGCGCCGTCCACAAAGTCATCGCCACAGAGACCCCCTACGCCCAGCCGCACCTGCGTTTCGGGCCGACCATGCTGACTGCCCCCGAGCAGATAGGCAGGGTCGTCAAGGCCGTGAGGGCGCTGCGCTGATGGCGCATGGCGCGGTGAAGCCTGCCCGACCCCTTCCCCGGCTACACCGGTACGAGCCCTCACCCCGCCGCCCCTCCGACACGGCCGGCCTCGACACAGCGGCAAGTCCGCTGGCTTACGCATGGCCACGATCCATCTCGTGAGGAGAAAACCGGTGCAATGCAGCCCTCTGCGTCCAGGGATGAAGCAGTTATTAGACGCATTAATCGACGTTCCAGCCTACGTGATGGGGCGGGAGACGGATATTTTGGGCTGGAATACCCTTGCCACGTCTCTGTACGGCGATTTCGGAGACATGACGCCTCGGCAAAGGAACTGGGCTCGCATCACGTTTCTCGATCCCCGGGCTCACGATCTCTTCCCCGACTGGGACCACAAGGCCCTAGAAGTGGTCCATCACTTACGAACGCAGATGGCTTGTGCTCCCCATGACTCGCAACTCATCACGCTTGTCGACGAACTCTCTGCCGAAAGCAGGGACTTTCATCTGATCTGGTCCCGTGGGACAGGCAGGGAGATGATCCGCGGTCCGAAACGGATCCATCATCCATTGGTAGGGGACTTGACTCTCTGGTTCGAGGTCCTGGCACCCGCCAACGACCCCCACCAGTTTCTGATCACCTGTCATGCCGCGCCGGATTCACCGTCCGCAGAGTTATTACGGCTGCTGGCAAGCTGGGGTGGATGACGGTTGTCCGCAGGCCACGTACCGCCGTGCGGCCCTCGGCTCTACCCGGGCGCAGTGGGGCCGATCTTCAGCGCCGTGGGCGGAGGGCAGTCGGTGTGCCCTGTTCCGCCTTTTGCGCGAACCGTCAGGCTCGCCGTGCTCTTTGGCGCGCTCCGCTTCCTGGAGAGCGCACCTTCCGATTCAGCAGCTGGCACGGTCGCCTGGAGATGTCTTCGGCCGGATTCCTGAGACGCGAAGAGGAAAGAGTGAGAAATGAGCAGGTCCATGCTGGCATTAGATCCCCTCAATCTTGACGAGATGCGCAGCGCGGTTGATTCCGTCCTGGAAGCCTTCCTGGTCGAGAAATCAACGGCTGCCGCAGATGGCTGTTTCCCTCCGGAAGCAATAGAGATTTTCCGTGACTTTCTGGGGTCCGGCGGAAAACGCATGAGACCACTTCTCTGCCTGGTCGGCTGGCATAGCACTGCCGAGAGCGCGGACACGGAGAAGGTCCTGAGAATTGCCGCCTCGCTTGAGATGTTTCACGCGTTCACCTTGATTCATGACGACGTTATGGACAACTCGTCCACGCGCCGGGGTAAACCGACGGTGCACCGCGCCTTTGCCCGCAGGTATGCTGCACGCCCTGACGCCATGGAATTCGGAACAAACGCCGCCATACTGCTTGGTGACCTGGCTCTTGCCTGGAGTCAGGAGCTTTTCCACTCGGCCGGCCTCACTCCGGCGCAGCTTGCTGCTGCTCTCCCTGTGCTGGACGTGATGCGTACGGAGGTCATGTACGGACAGTACCTGGATCTGTTGACGGCAAAGAGTTTCACCACTGACCTCGGCCACGCGATGGAGATCATTCGCTATAAGACGGCCAAGTACACAGTCGAGCGTCCGCTGCATCTCGGTGCCTCGGTAGCTGGAGCCGAGCAGGCCACAAAGGCCTCTCTTGGTCGAAGAGATCCTCGAGCGCCCCCCGGACGCGCTCCCCGTTCGCCTGGGAAAGCCGCCGGGCCTCCCACCAGCCATGGGCGAAGTCCGGTGCGCTGCACGTCCCGTCGGTGAATGCGTCCAGCAGCGTCAGTTGCCGTGCTGCCGCACTGCCCGGGTCGACGTCGCCCGGGTGGGACCACGCCCTCTGGCGGGGGGGGGAGAGGCGGCCATGGCCGCGAGTGAGGGGTGACGTTTCCGGAGAGCGCGCGCATGACGGCCGAAGCGTGCGCGTGCTGTGTCGGTGCCCTCGTTGACGGCCGCGGCCATGAAAGCGGCGGTTCCCGTGATCAGTGCATAGCCTTCTTCCGGATAAAGCACGGCTCCTTGCGTATCGGGTGTGCGCAGCAGGAGCGCTGGGCGGATGCCCGTGCAGTCCGCGTCGGCGGGAAGCCGGGACGTGGCACCGGGGTTGCCGGCGAGGCTCGTGGTGAGGACGTGGGAGGCCCCGACGGCACGGCAGCCGTCCGTGATCCGGCGAGCCGGCGCCGCGTCGATCTGCGCGCCCACAGGCACCGGGGCCACCGACTTCCCAAGCAGCCAGGACGAGGTGAAAGTGCCGTCCGTATCGAGCACGATCCTCAGGTCCGATGATTTTCCGTGTTCTGGACCGGTCACCACAGAAGCCCTTTGTCGATGATTCCCCCGAACTGTTCGTCACCGATTTTCCAGGCCGACCAGAATCTACCATCGGCGTGCAGCATGACCATCTTCTGGGATGCCGGGTCGATGAACCCGACCGCCGGTCCCTGATTCCTGTAGTCGTACCGGTAGATCTACCGGGCCCTGACCAGCACACCGACCGAACGCATCACTCAAACCGACCGGGAAATGAGGCTCGTGACGCTCATCTGACCTCAGAATTCGTGCACTACGACCCAGTAGTCGGATTCTTCGACCGAGGTGGCACATAGGTGGCGGCCGTCAACCGAAACGGCCATGAACTCGGGTGAACCCGTCGCCGCGCAGATACGGGACGGGAGGTTCTTGCCGACCGGGTCTTTTACACGCACCCAGCCGACCTGGCTCCCGCCAGGTACGGGCGGGAGGATGAGGAACTCTCCGTTCTCCCCGTAGAGCGAAGCTTGTGCAGCATGGTGATGCCACGCCTCGTCCAGTCCCTCGGCGGAGTGGGACGTGGAGGCGGGGACTGCGGCGACCGGCTCCACCTCGAATCCGCTGACCGCATAGATGGCGGCGTTCACGGGTGGGCCGTCAGGTGCCGCCTTCCCCGTTACCTCAAGTCCGCAGCGCCCAAGGGTGTCCAGCCACTCCGGTGCCTGCCGGTCGTTCATGATCCCTGACCTTTCGTCGGCCCCCACGGCATTCAGCCGCCTTCGTAGAACAGGTGATGATCGCCACCCGGTTTGTTTATCTTGGCATATCTCTCCATGGACTCCGGATAGCCAAGACTACCGTCGGGCCGCTGCACCCTTGCATTGTCCCAGCCGAAGTTGACGAAGTTCCGGGTGTCATCGATCTTCGGTTTGCCGGCATGGAAGTGAGGGCCTGCCGGATCGTGGGTGTGCTCGACGACGACACGCGAGCCACTGTCTGTTTCGAATTGTCGGAAATTACCCCAATGTGCCGGGTCGGGCGAATAAACATAATCCGGCGCGTGCTTCAGTTGCTTGTCCCCGGTGACTACCCACTCGGCGATAGGTTCTTCGCCGTAACGAACACCGGCGAGCTCGTAAGCCGCCTCTTCCGCATCCGCACGGTTCTCGAACGGGTTGCCTTTCTCGCCACGCGGATACGGGCTGAGTCCGAGGGGGTCGGACCAGGTGTGGGGGTTGTGGACGTAGGTGGCGGGATTGGGCGCGGGAGTGAGCCCGAGGGGGTCGAGGGTGAGGTATCGCGCGGTCCCAGGGTCGTAGTGGCGGAACAAGTTGTAGTGCAGGCCGGTTTCCGGGTCGTAGTACTGACCGGGGAAGCGGAGCGGGGTGTAGGCCGTGCTGGAACTGCTCCAGGCGGTGGTGCCCCAGAGGGTGGCGCGGGTGCGCCAGGCGATGTCGCCGTCCTGGCCGATCAACTCGGTAGGGGTCCCGACGAGATCGGTGGCGATGGCGAAGAAGCGCCGGTCCACCTCGTCCTGACGGGTGTCCGCCGTGAGGATGCGCTCGGTCTGTGAGAGGGGAACGCCGGACCGATGGTCCCAGGTGAGGGCGACTGTGTTCCGGAGGTCGGGGCGGTGAACGGTCTGTTCGCAGAGGGTCATGCCGTCCCAGGCGAACCGGATCTCCTCCGCCACGCTCTCGCCGTCTGCCAGACGCTGCTTGGCGACGCGGCGGCCCAGGGGGTCGTAGCGGTAGCGCCAACGGGTGCCGTCCGGGGCGATCACCGAGGTGAGCCGGTTCTCGGCGTCCCATTCGTAGCGCCAGGTGTCGGGTTTGCGGGACAGACGGGTCTTCTGCCGCAGGGTGATGCGGCCGATGGCGTCGTGCTCGAAGCGGACGGCTCCGGCACGGGTGATCGCCGTGCCGGCGTAAGTCCGCGGTCCGGTGGCTTCGTTGCCAGGGTGGGAAGCGGGCCAGGACGCCTCGGTGAGGTTGCCGCTCGCGTCGTAGGCGTACCGCTCGGTCCACCCCTGAGCGTGGACGGCTGTGACGTGGCCGACCGCGTCCAGGTCGAAGCTGCGGGTGCCCGACAGGAGGTCGCTGCTAGAGCTGAGGTGGCCGTCCGGGCGGTAGGAGTAGGTACGGCTGTTGAGAGTACGGCCGCCGGCGGTCAGGTGACTGGCGGACAGCCGCCCGGCCTCGTCCCAGGCCGAGGTGACGGTGAGGGGGTCGGCGAAGTCCGCGAAGACACGAGCCGTTTCACGGCCCGCGGCATCATGGGTGAAGACGACCGGGGACCCTCCAGCGGTCAGGCGTTCGGGACGGCCACTGGCGTTGTACGTGTAGGTGGTCACGTGGCCGGTGGGAGTGATACGGCGGGTGCGGCGGCCCACGGCGTTGTACGCGTAACTCATGGCGCGGCCGTCCACCAGCTCGGACTTGACCCGTCCCAGGCGGTCGTACATGTAGAGGAGTTCGCTGTCCGGGCCGGACGCCTGCAGCAGACGTCCGGCCCGGTCGTAGCCGTAGGTGGTCATCTCGCCGTCGGCGTCCTTCCGGATCACCTGGCCGAGTTGGTCTCGCTCGAAGGAGATGACGTGTCCGAGCGAGTCGGTTCGGGAGATGAGTTGTCCGGCGGCGTCGTAGCGGTAGATGAGGGTGCGGCCGTCGAAGTCGGTTTCCGAGACCATGCGACCGGCTGCGTCGTACTCGTAGGTCCATCGTGCGCCCTGCGGGTTGGTGACCTGGGTGAGCCGCAGGGCGGCGTCGTACCCGAATTCGTACCGGCCTCCGTTCGGCTGGGTGCGGGCCGCCACCAGGTCGAAGTGCGTGTACTCGAAGCGGAACACCCCGCCGATCGGGTCGGTGTGGGTGAGGCGATTGCCCTCGCCGTCGTAGGTCCACGACTCGGTGGTGCCGTTCGGGGTCTCCCGGCGGACCAGATTGCCGTCGGGGTCCCATTCGAGGCACGTGACGCCGCCTGTGGGGTCGGTGACGCGTCTTGCATGTCCGAGGACGTCGCGCTGAATCTGAGTGGTCCCGCCGGCAGGGTCGATGACCTGCACGGGCTGGCCCATGGCGTCGCAGCGGACTGTGGTGACGGCTCCCAGCGCGTCGGTGATCGACGTCAGGCATCCCCGAGCGTCGTAGGCGTACTGGGTCGTATGGCCGGCCGGATCGGTGACCGCTACCCGATTACCGCGCTCGTCGAAGCTCTGGACCCAGCGGCTGCCGTCCGGGCCGTGGAGGTCCGTGCACCTCCCGAACGGGCCGGGCTTCATGGCGAGTCGGCTGCCGTCCGGGCGGAGCACGGCGACCGGCCGGTCGTTCTCGTCGTAGGCGTGGGTGGTGGTGCGTCCGAGCGGGTCGGTGCGGGTGAGTAGGTTGCCGCGGGTGTCGTAGGCGTAGCGGGTGGTGTGGCCGAGGGGGGTGGTGGTGGCGATCACCCGGCAGCGGTGGTCGATGAGGTGGCGGGTGGTGTGTCCGCCGGTGGTGGTGAGTGTGGTGGTGCGGTGGCCGGTTTCTGGGTCGGGTTCGGTGTAGGTGAGGGTGATCTGGACGTGGCCTGCTTCGCCGCCTTCGGCGATGACGCGGTCGTGGTCGTCGTAGATGTAGTCGTAGCGGCTGTTGTTGGAGTCGATCCAGGCGATGACGCGGCGGCGGTCGTCGTAGACGAAGGTGGTGGTGGCACCGGAGGGTTTGGTGACGGTGGTGAGGTTGCCGTCCTGGTAGCCGTAGTTCATCAGGGGCAGGTCCGCGCCGCCCTCGCCCGTGCCTGCCAGGGACAGGGCGGTGACCAGGCCGTCGGCGAGGGACAGCTTCACCTGGTGGCCCGCCGAGTGGGCCAGGGTCAGCGGCAGGCCGTCGTCCGTGCGGTCGATGGTGATGGTGTGGCCGTTGCGTTCGGTGATGCCCGTCAGCCAGGCTTCGCCGTCGTCCCCTGGTTCGCTGCCGGGTGGGGCGGTGAAGTGGAAGGTCAGGCCGCTGTCGGGGTCGGTGACCGTGTAGTCGCCGTCGGCGTCGCGGGCCAGCAGGGCGCGGGCTCTGCCCGATGCCGGGGTGGTGGGCGCGCCGGGGACCGGGTGCGGGTAGGGGATCAGGAGGCCGTCGGCGGTGACGTGGACGACGCCGATGGCGTCGATCTCCAGTCGTTCGTCGACGGTGGAGGTCCAGGAGGGGCCGAGAAAGCGACCGACCGTGCAGCCGGACTCGGTGCGGCGGGTGAAGACCAGCGGCAGGATACCGGGTATCTCGAGGTCGGTCTGGGGCAGGAACATCCGGCCGGAGGCGAGGTCGACGGGGTCGGTGCCGTCGGTGGTGCGCTCGCCGTCGGGGCGGTTGTGGGTGCCGTCGGGGGCGTCGTCGAGCAGCCGGCGCGCCTTTGCGGCGTCGGCGGCCTCCTCGGCGATGCGGATGCCCTTGACCGCGGCGCCGCCGCCTCCGGTGGCGGCGGTCAGCGCGAGGTCGGGAATCAGCCTGCCGAAGCCCTCGGCCGGGTCCTTCATGAAGTCGCTGACCATCTGCTTGCCGGTGCCGACCGGGTCGTTGGCGGCGACGATCAGGCCGGCGGCGAGGCTGTTGAGGGATGTGGCGTACTCGGCCGGGTGCGTGATGTTGTACGGGTCGACGGGGTTGACGCTGCGGACGAAGTTGAGGATGCCCGCCGTGCCCTTGATGATCCCGCCCCCGACATGGTCGCCCATGATCTGGAACTCCTGGAACCCGCCGGCCAGTTGCTCGGCATAGGAGGGCTTTTGCGGGGCCATGTCGCGGGCGGCGCGGACCGCGGTGCGTGCCGTTTCCGCTGCCGAGTTCCGCTGCTTGCGGGCCTCGGCGAGGATGTCCTGCGCCTCCTGCATCAGCTTCTTGCCGGGGTCCTCGAACGTCGCCGCGGGCCTGGGCGGCAGCGAGGCCGGGTCGCGCTTGTCGGCGGGCTGGGCGTTGTAGCGGTCGACGGCGGCGTTGTAGCCGTCGACCTTCTTGCGGTGGGCGTCGGCGGCGTCCTCGGAGGCCTTGACGCCCTCCTTCCACTTGTCGATCGCCGTCTGCGCCTGTGCCTGCGCCCAGGTGATCGTGCCGGCGAACGCGTCGAGCGCGCCGAGCGCCTTCGCGCAGGCGTCGGCGGCGGCGTACCACTTGGGCGGCTGGGTGCTCACCGCGGTGCGCAGCGCGTTCGCCGTCTCGCCCTTGAGTCGGGAGGAGTCCAGGCCCTTGAGACCGTCACCGGCGTCGTCGAAGGCCGTCTGAAAGGCCCGGAGTTTGTCGGCGGTGGCGGTGACCTTGCTCGGGCTGCCGTAGATCAGCTTGGTCTTGTCCTCGGTCTGCCCGAGGTCCATCTCGTCGACCTCGGCGCCCATCCGGTTGGCGACCGACCGGGACTGCTCACGCACCCAGTCCGCGCCGGACTCCCAGCCGACGTCCTGCAGCCGGTCGGCGGTCCAGTTACCGGCGTCCTCGACCCGGTTGCCTGCCCATTCGACACCGTCCTCGACCGCGTCCTCGACCGAGTCGGGCGTGATGTCGCTGATGAAGTCGCCTATACCCACCGTCAGTTCCCCCCGGACTCACCCTGCTGCTGCGCCTGCTGGGCGCGTTCCTCGGGCGAGGGCCCGAAGGTGTTGTCCAGTGCCTGGTTCCACTGCTCGTCGGATACCCCCGACGCGTCGATGATCGCCTGCGACCGCCGGCCGCCCTCACCCTCGGTGAGAACCGTGCGGCCGGTGTCCTTCCAGGTCTGCTCGATGTCCTGACCCGCCTGGTCGAACGACTCCGCGCTCCAGTCCGGGTTGAGGTAGTCCGGCGTGACGATGTCACCCCAGCCCTGCTGGGTGATCTCCTCCTCGGTGGCGTGCGGGTTGCCGCCCATCACGGAGTTGACGCCCACCTTCAGCGTGCCCTCGACGTACTGGTCGTGCTCCCACTGGGTGCCCGCCGCCAGGCCGAGGCGGTTCGCGAGCGCGCTGGCGTCGCCCACCAGGGCCCGCACACCCCACTCCCAGCGCTCGCAGAAGTCCTCGAAGTCGACCGAGAGGCCGTGGTGCCCGGCCTCCATCCCGGTCATCGCCAGCTCCGAAAAGCCCTTGCCCAGCACCGAACCGGTGGCGCCGCCCAGATCACCGAGCCCGTCGATGGTCGCGCCCACGCCCTGCGTGAACTTCGCGACAGACGCCTTGTCGAACTGCAGGTCAGCCCCGTCACCGCCCATGGCCCCGCCCCTCCTGCGCCTCGCCGGAGTCGACGGCGACGCCGTCCGCAACGATGCCGACGACCGGCGGGAAGAACATCGACCCGTCCTCGGTGGCGATGTCGACGGCCAGCCCAGCGGGCTCGTCCAGGGACGGCACGACCTCGTCGACGATGCGCGCACCCAACAGCGCCGCGTAGTCCATGGGCTGATCACCGGATGCATGATGCAGGGCGAACCGGGCCAGTGCGGCCTCGTCGGTGAACCCGCAGATCCACCGCACCCCGCCCGACCACGCCGACCAAAGGCCCCCACCGGCCGTGGGCACCAGAAGGACCGAGCGACGCATCTCACCGACCAACGCCCGAGGGTCGCCGACTCCCCTTCGCTGCTCGGCGATTCGCTCGGCGAGCGCTGTCCTGGTCTGCTCCACGGGTCCTCCCCGTCCTAGGTGACTGATGGCACCGTAGATCAAGACGCACGCGAACATGTCGGCGGTTCTCCTGAAGGCTCATCATGGCCCTGCGTGTCGCCCTCAGTACGAGACCGCTGTGGAGACAGCCCTCACGGTGCAGATTCGCGCCAGGAGCCGCGTGCGCAGCTTCGGCATGTCCGTCACGCGGCCGCCCGGGTGCGGGACACGAGTTGCGGGAGGCGTCCCGGATGAGGTGGGGCCCCTGTAACAGGTCCAGCGACTCGGCAGACGCCGCCGGAACTTCTCCCGTACAGCGCGAGGTCTCACCGCCGTGTTCGAGGAACTGGTGGCTGACGTCCTGTTGGCTCGCCTGGTCGAAGCGATTGAGTAAGGAAGCCGCCCCGGCCAGTCGTGACGCTCGTTTGACGCTCCGAGTGCCCGAAGGCTCCTCCGGCAGACCGGAAAACGGCAGCTGACCTGCTGGTATGTCACGGACATCGTATTGCGGCACCTCCGCCGTCGGCCGGGCGGCAGCCGCTGCCGGGATGTCAGGCGTTGCGTGGGGCGACCAGGCCGGACTCGTAGGCGAACACCACGAGTTGGGCCCGGTCGCGGGCGTGCAGTTTGGTCATGGCCCGGTTGATGTGGGTCTTCGCGGTCATCGGGCTGATCACCATGCGGTCGGCGATCTGGTCATTGGACAGGCCCTGTGCGGCCAGGGCGACTGCTTCGCGTTCGCGGCCGGTCAGCTCCGCGAGTGCGGCGCCGGTGGCGGTGGGGAGGGGCTGGGTGACGTACCGGTGGATCAGCTTGCGGGTGAGGGACGGGGCGAGCAGGGCGTCGCCGCGGGCGGCGACCCGTACGGCGTGCAGGAAGTCCTCCGGCACGATGTCCTTGACCAGGAACCCGGCGGCGCCGGCGCGCAGTGCCTCGAAGACGTACTCGTCCATGCCGTAGTTGGTCAGCATGACGACGTGCACGCCGGTCAGGGCGGGGTCGGCGGCGATGCGCCGGGTCGCCTCGATGCCGTCCATGACCGGCATCTGGATGTCGATGAGCGCGACATCGGGCAGACGCTCATGGGCGAGCGTCAAAGCCTCCCTGCCGTCGCCGGCCTCGGCCACCACCTCGATGTCGTCTTCGAGGTCGAGCAGCGCCCGGAAGCCGCTGCGGATGAGCGGCTGGTCGTCGACCAGCAGGACACGGATCATGATGCTCGTTCCACGGGGAGTTCTGCCTGGATGGTGAAGCCGTGCCCGGTGCGCGGTCCGGCGCGCAGCCGGCCGCCGAGGGCGTTGACGCGTTCGCGCATGCCGAGCAGCCCGAGGCCGGGAACCGGGGCGTCATCGGGGGTGGCCTTGCCGTCGTCGTCGACCTGGACGGACAGCGTGGCGGGCCCGTACTCGATCCGGACTGTCGCGGTGGTGGCACAGGCGTGCCGGGCCGTGTTGGTCAACGCCTCCTGAACGATGCGGTAGGCGGTCCGGCCCACCGCGGCCGGCACGTCGTGCTGTTGCCCTTCGACCGTCAGCGTCGCGTCCAGACCCATCGAACGGGCTCGCTCCACCAGTCCGGGCAGGTGCTCAAGGCTCTGCGGCGGGGTCGTGCCGTCGTCGCGCAGCGCTTCCAGGGTCGCGCGCAACTCCCTGGTCGCCTCACGCCCGGCCGCCCGGATCGCCAGCAGCGTCCCGGGCACCTGCTCGCCACGCCTGCGGGCCACGTGGACGGCGACCTCGGACTGCACCTTGATGATCGAGATCTGGTGGGTGAGTGAATCGTGCAGCTCCCGCGCGATGTGCAGCCGCTCCTCGTCGGCCCGGTGCCGCGCGGTCTCCTCCCGGGTTCGCTCGGCCTCGTCCGCCCGCTGCTCGGCCTGCCGCAGCGCCTCCCCGGCGGCGAACGCGGCCACCAGCCAGGCGATTTCGAGTACGTTCCGGGCCTGCGCGAATGCCTCGCGCGCCGACCCGTCGTTGAAGACCAGGGCCGCGAGGGGGAGGACGACGAGCAGGGACACCGATGCCGCCACCGCCAGGGTCCGGTGCCCGGTCCGCACGGCCCCGTACACCGCGACCAGGTACGACACGGCGAGCACGTCAAAACCGGCTGCCTCGTACCCCACCGCGAACAGTCCGGTGACGGCCAGCACGGCGATCGGAGCCCTGCGGCGCCCGACCAGCGTCAGACCGCCGGCCGCCAGCAGCACGGAGCCGAACAGCGCACGCGCTCCGGCCGGGTGCGGTCCGGACAAGCCGGTGCCCAGCAGCAGTGCCGCCACGCTGACGGCGATCGCCCAGTCCACGGCACCGGCCGGGACACGGAAACGCCCTGTGTCCATGCGCGCACCCTAGCCGGGCGCTGCCTCCGGTGAGTCCCGCCCGCGGACGAGCGGCCGGCTACCGCGTCCGCGGTAGTGGCGCACCGCCTGCCGTATCCGCAGCAGTCGCCTGCCATGTCGAGGGCAGGCCGAAAAGACCGCACTCGCCGGACGACCGGCAGTGCGGTCGGCAGGCACGCTCGAGGCACAGCGAATCCCGGACGTTGTTCCCGCACGAAGTTCCCGCACGAAGGATGCGCCGACGGTGGCGACCACGGCCGAACACGGCCGACTACGAAGGAGGAGACGGCGTGAGCGCAGCAGAGGTCCTGACGGTGGCCGCCGAGGGCGGCGTCATCGGCGACGGGCGTACGGGGGCCAACCTGGCCCTCGGCGTGGGGCTGACCGGCGTGATCACCGGCTGGCTTGCCCTGGCCCGTGTCGCCGGCCGTATCAGCACCGGCAACGCGCGCACCGGCGCCATGTCGGCCATGGCGGTGGGCCTGCTCGGCACGGCTCTCGCGGTGGTGCATCTGGCCACCTCCAGCGGCGGGCCAGGCACCGGCAACGGGATGGTGGGAGCCATCGCGGCCATCCCCTTGGGGCTGATCGCCATGGCATTCGGGCGGCGGGCCCTCGCCCGCTCCCGTGCCGCGGAGGGGAACGGCGATCGCCTCGAACGCGGGCGGGAGTTCGGGTCCGCCTCACACGAATCGTCCGGACCTTGAAGGGCGCGTCGGTGACCGGCGAGCCCAGCGGCCCGGATGCCCGGCGCGAAGCCGCCGGGAACAACGCCGAGTGGTGGCCACCGGCCACCGGCAGCGGGTACGTCCCCGGCCGGGGGCGGGGACCCGAGGAGGGGGCCGCCGACCCGCCTCTTTCATGGCCTGACCGGGCCGCCGCCCGCCCCAGTGGAGACGTTCCGGCTCATGGCGTCCCCTGGTGGGGGAGTTCCTCCGTTGTCCGGGTCTCGTGGTGCTGCTGGGTGCCCAGGGTGAACTCGTGGGCGTAGACGGCTGCGTTCAGGGCGGCGCGCAGGCGGCCCACGACGCGTTCCACGTCTCCGCGCTCCGCCGGTGGATGCGGAGCACCGGCGCGTTCGCGGGTCGCTGCTGCCGTGCCGAGGAGGCGGGTCGCCCGTTCCGGGGCGTCTGTCAGGGAGTAGGCGCCTGCCAGGCCTTCCAGGGCCAGGGCGACCGAGCGGGGGTCCTTGGTCGTGGCGGCGGCCGCGAGGCCGTCCCGGTGGTACGCCAACGCCCCCCTGGCGTCGCCGCGCTGCTCGGCGATGAACCCCAACTCGGCCAGGACCAAGGCCAGTCCCGGGCCGTCGCCGCGGCGGCGGTTCCAGGCGAGCCAGGGGCGCAGCAACTCCTCGGCGGCGTCGAGGTGGCCCTGGCGGCGGGCGCTCAGGGCGAGGCCGAGCGCGGCGAACTGCTCCTCCGGCTGGTTGCCCTGCCCGACCGCGATGCGCAGGGCGCGCGTGTGCAGGTCGTCGGCCTCGTCGTAGCGCTGGGTGAGCAGGGCGATCCTGCCGAGACCCGACAGCTTCGTGGACATCTCGGGCCATGCCTCCAGGGCCTGGGCGATGCTCAGGCTCTCCCGGTGCAGCCGGGCGGCGAGGTCGTAGTCGCCGTTGATCTCGGCGAGCCTGCCGAGCACGTCCGTCGTCTTCAACCGGCCCCACAGGTCGCCCAGTTCCGCGAAGTGGGCGCGGGCCTCCTCGGCGTTGCCGCGCAGCGACTCCAGGTCCCCGCGGGCCAGGGCGAAACACGCGCGTGTGGTCAGCGCGGCGGCGGTGCCCCACGCGTCGCGCAGGGTGCGGAAGCGGACCAGGACGCGCTCGGCGCGCCGCTCGCCCTCGACCAGCGCCCCCACCGTCCACTGCGCGTGCGCCAGGAACCACTGGGCCCTGGTCGACTCCAGGGTGGACTCCGGCGGGCACTCCTCCGGGGCGTCGCACTCCCCGTCGTGCTCGCCGAGCAGCAGGCGGATGCCGGTGTACCAGAACATCGCCTCCACACGCTCCTCGGGAGCGGCTTCACCGGGCGTGTCCAGGGCCGTCGCCAGTGCCCTGCGGGCCTCGCCCAGCCGGCCACGGACGTACCAGTACCAGGTCAGCGAGTTGACCAGGCGCAGTGCTTCCCGCGCGGCCCCGGCGCGGTCGGCCTCCGCCAGCGCGCGCTGCATGTTCGCCGTCTCCAGGTCCAGGTACAAAAACCAGCGGGACTGCTCCCGCTCGTGCAGACGCGGCCGGGCCCGCTCGGCGAGGCGGACGCAGTGGCGCAGGTACCGGGCGGCGGTCTCGGCGGACTCACCCGACTCGGCGAGTTGGTCACGCGCGTAGACCGCGACGGACTCCAGCAACCGGTAGCGCGCACCCAGAGGTCCCTCGGTGCGGACGGCCAGCGAGCGTTCCACGAGCAGGCTCAGTGCGTCGACGACGTCGGCGGGGGACACGCCGCCGCCGGAGCACACGTCCTCGGCGGCCCGCAGTCCGCACCCCTCGCCGAACACCGACAGCCTGCGCAGCACGGTCCGTTCGCGGTCGTCGAGCAGGCCCCAGCTCCAGTCGAGCGTGGCCCGCAGCGTCCGCTGGCGTGAAGGGGCGTCCCGGTAACCGCTGTTGAGCACCTTGAGACGATCGTCGAGCCGGTCGTGCAGTTCCCTGATGCCCAGCGATCTCACGCGAGTGGCGGCCAGTTCCAGGGCGAGCGGGATGCCGTCGAGACGGCGGCACACATCGGCGACGAGGGGGGCGGTGGTGGCGTCGAGCACGAACTCCGGGGTCGTGGCCCTGGTCCTGTCCAGGAAGAGGCGTACGGCGCCCGCGCTCGTCAGGGCGTCGAGGTCCGGGTCGTCCGCCGGGGGCAGCGACAGGGGCGCCACCGGGTACACCGTCTCGTCCCGAGTGCGCAGCGGTTCCTGGCTGGTCGTCAGGATGCGCAGGTGCGGTGCCCGGCTCAGCAGCAGGGCGGCCAGTCGTGCGACGGCCTCCACGACGTGTTCGCAGTTGTCCAGCAGGAGCAGCAGCCGCCGGCCGGCCAGCGCGGTGGCCAGACGGTCCGTCGGGCCCTTGGCGTTGCCGTCCGAGGGGTTGTCCCGGATTCCCAGCGTCGCCATGACCTGCTCGGCCAGGGCCTCCGCGCCGGCGAACCGCTTCAGACCCCCGGCGTCCGCGAGCTCCACCAGCCAGGTGCCCTCGCCGAACGCGCACGCCGGACTCTCCGCCGCGGCCTGGGCGAGACGGGTCTTGCCGACCCCGCCCGGGCCGGTGAGCGTCACCAGACGGTGCTGTGAGAGCAGGGCCCGGATCGCCCGGACGTCCTGTTCGCGGCCCACCAGGGCCGAGGCCGAACCGGCCGGCCCGGGCCCCGCCCGCACCCCCGCGGTGGACCGCGCGGGCGCCGCCGATGCCCCGGGTGCCGGGCGGGCCAGAACCGGATCGTGGCGCAGGACGGCCTGCCGCAGCGCCTCCAGGGACGGCCCGGGGGTCAGCCCCAACTCCTCGTCGAGCCGGCGCCGCAGATCGTTGAAGCAGTCGAGCGCGTCGGAGGAGCGGCCCGCCTGGTAGAGCGCCCGCATCAACGCGCCCCGCAGTCCCTCGCGCAGCGGATGCCGCTCCACCAGCTCCGTCAGCTCGCCCACCAGCATGCTGTGCTCGCCCAACTCCAGCCGGACTCCGGCGTGTTCCTCCACCGCCGCCAGCCGCTCCTCCTCCAGGCTCGCCGCCGTCGGCCGCACCGACGGCTGGTCCGCGAACCCGGCGAAGGCGGGGCCCCGCCACAGCGCCAGCGCCTCGGCGTACAGCGGTGCCCGCGTCACCGGGTCCTCGCCGGACCGGGCCCGGGTGACCAGTTCACGGAACCGCCCGGCGTCGAGCGCTGCGGCCGGGACGTCCAGGACGTATCCGGGCGGCCGGTGTGCGATCCGTTCGCGGCCGCCCGGCTCCGCGTCCTCCAACACGCGCCGCAACTGGGAGACTTTGGCCTGGAGCGACGCCGTCGGCCGTGCCGTGAACGTCGAGCCGCCCCACAGGTCCTCGATGAGCCGCGCCGCCGGGACGACCTGCCCGTGGTGGGCGAGCAGATCGGCGAGGAGCATGCGCACCTTGACTTCGGGGACCCGCACGACCCGACTCTCGTCCGTGCGCACCTCCAGCGGCCCCAGCACCCCGAACTCCATGATCTCAGCGTAACCGGCGGACGACCGGCGCCACGTGCGACGAAAAGGGCTCTGCCGCCGGTCCGGAGGGCGCCCCCGCAGCGTTTTCCGAAGTCGTCCGAAGCGAATCCGAAGGGGCGGATGCCAGGGTTCCCCGAGGAAAGCGGCCCGGGGCCGCGTCCGGACCGGCCCAGCGTTTTTCTCTGAGCCGACGTCACGCCCCGCGGAACATCTCAAGCCGCCTTCCCATCGGCGGGCCCCCGCGTGCCGGCCCGCACAGCACACCACTTCGTACTGGAGGAACAGATCATGGGTGACAACCACACCTCGGTGTCGGTGCTCGGCCTCGGCCTGATGGGGCAGGCCCTGGCCGCCGCCTTCCTGAAGGCGGGTCATGCCACCACCGTGTGGAACCGCTCGGCGGACAAGGCCGATCGTCTCGTCGCGGACGGCGCGGTCCTCGCCGCCGACCCCGCCGACGCCGTCGCCGCGAGCGACCTCGTGGTCGTATGCGTGTCGACGTACGACGTGGTGCACGACGTCATCGGCTCGCTCGGCGACGCCCTGCGCGGCAAGACCGTCGTCAACCTGACCACGGGCTCCTCCGAGCAGGCCCGGCAGACCGCCGCGTGGGCGGAGAAGAACGGCGCGCGGTACCTCGACGGCGCCATCATGATCACACCGCCCGGCATCGGCGCCGCCACCTCCGTCGTCTTCTACGCCGGTGACCAGTCCGTCTTCGACGCCCACGAGCCCGTTCTGAAGCTCCTCGGCGGCGGCACCACCTACCTCGGCACCGACCACGGCAAGCCCGCCCTGTTCGACGTGTCGCTGCTCGGCCTGATGTGGGGCGCCCTCAACAGCTTCCTGCACGGCGTTGCCATCGTGGAGACCGGCGGCGTCAAGGCGCGGGAGTTCCTGCCGTGGGCGCACATGTGGCTGGACGCCATCAAGATGTTCACGGCCGACTACGCCGCGCAGATCGACGCCGGCGACGAGAGGTTCCCGGCCAACGACGCCACCCTGGAGACGCACCTGGGCGCGCTCAAGCACCTCGTCGAGGAGAGCGAGGCGCTCGGCGTCGACACCGAACTGCCCAGGTACTCCGAGGCGCTGATGGAGGGCATCATCGCCCAGGGCCACGCCAAGAACAGCTACGCCAGCGTCGTGAAGGCATACCGCCGCCCGAACCAGTGATGACCGGGTCCGGTTCCGTCCGTGGGTGCCGCGCGTTCTCCCGGGCGCCGAACCGGCATCGAGGCGGGCCGTGTCAGCCGGGCGGGACCCTCGGGAGCATTCCCCGGACGCGTCCCCCGATCGCGTCGCGGACCGGCCGGACCGCCTTCCCGATGACCCGGCGCATGACCCGCCTCGCCGGATTGCCCCGCCCTCTCGGCATGCGGTTGGATCAGCGGACCGCCTGAACGAGGCAGCGACCGAGGAGAGTTGATGGCAACAGAGGGGGAGCGGCCGGAGAGCGCGGCGCCGGGCCCTGCCAGTGGGCCGGACCGGCACTTCACGCCCGGCGACGGCAGGTGGGGCTACGTGTCCCCGCCGCCTCCGGACGCGAGCGCCGTCGAACTCCTCGCCGTCCTCGGGGAGGTGCGGTCCGACCTCGCGCCCCTGCAAGGCACGGACGAGATCGTCGCCCTGCGGGACGAGTGCGACGCGGCCGTCGAGGAGATCTCCCGGACCGGCCGCGTCACGCCGGATCTCATCGCCCGGCTCCGCGCCCGTCTCGCGGCGGCGGGACCGGCCCAGCCGTTCCTGGCCTCGGGCACCGCTCTCGCCCGGTCACTCGACCGGCTGGAGGCGCACCTGCCCACCGCGCGCCCTGTCGGGGAGGCGTCGATGCGGACCATGCCCGCCGGTCGCGCGCGCCCCGGCGGCTACGAAACCCCGGCCGGCCACACCCCACCCGGCCCCAGCACCGGTTCCGACGACGACGAATGGCCCGACCCGGCCGATGGGTGACATCGCCAAAGGCGTACTGGGCGGGGCCTGGACGCTGCTGGTGGGCTGGATCCTGCCCACCGCGCTGAATCTCACCGTCTTCCTGCTCGCCGTCGCCCCGAGCCTGCGCGGCCTCGGCCCGCTCGAACGGCTGCGCGGCGCGAGCGGACTCGGCACCGGCCTCACCCTGCTGACCGGGGCACTGCTGCTCGGACTGGTCGCCAACGCCTGCCAGAACGCGCTCTACCGGCTCCTGGAGGGGTACCTGCTGTGGCCGGCCCGGGCCTTCGAAGCGGGCTGCCGGCGCGGTCGCCGCAACAGGGCGTTCCTCGCGGACCGGCTGACCGTGCTCCGTCTGGAGCTCCGCGAGGCCGAGCAGGGGCCACTGCGGACCGAGGACGCCCAGGAGCTCGCCAGGCTGCTGGCCGACCCGCGGCTCGCCCGGGCCGCCGCACGGGACCGCCGTCGTACCGCTGTCCAGCGCGGGCTGCTGCGTGAGCGGTTCGCCCGGTTCCCGATCGCCGACGACCAGATCGCCCCGACCCGGCTCGGGAACGCCATCCGCCGCTTCGAGGAGTACGGCTGGGACCGCTACCGCCTCGACACCCAGCTGCTGTGGAACGAACTCACCGGCTGCGTCCCGGACCAGATCCGCCGCCAGAGTGAACTCGCCCGCGCCAGCGTCGACTTCTTCGTGGCCCTGCTGTCCGGCCACGTCGCCGTCGCCCTGGCGGCGGCTCTCGCCCTGGCGGCCGGCAGCCGGCCGGACCGCCTCGCCCTGCTGAGCGCCCTCGTCGTACTCCTCGCGCTCGTGCCGGTCTGGTACCGGTCGGCGGTCACCGCGACCGACGAGTGGGCGGCCGCCGTCCGCGCCCTGGTCAACACCGGCCGGAAACCCCTCGCGGCATCCCTCGGCCTGACCCTCCCGCAGACCCTCGCCGCGGAGCGCGACATGTGGACGATGGTGTCGCGGCTCTCCCGCATCCCGTACCACGAACGCGCCGCCGCCCTGGACGCCTACCGCGCGGAACCCACCACGGACCCGGCCTGACCCGACCCGCCGCGGTCCGCGGACGGTGGTCGGAATCCGGTCGTCCGCGACGGCCGGCCGAGCCTAGGGTGCGGCCATGGACTGGAGTGCGTGGCACGGCAAGTACGACACGGCCGATTCCTGGATGGCGCGGCGCCTGCGGACCGTGCGGCAGCAGATCCGCCAGGCCCTGGACGACGCCCCGGCCGGACCGCTGAAGGTGATCAGCCTGTGCGCCGGGGACGGCAGGGACCTTCTCCACGTCCTCGCCCGTCACCCCCGGCGCCACGAGGTGCGGGCGAGACTGGTCGAACTGGACCCCCGCAACGCCGAGGCGGCCTCGGACACGGCACGCCGGGCACACCTGGACGGGGTCGAGGTGGTGACGGGTGACGCCTCGCTCGTCGACCGGTACCAGGACCTGGCTCCCGCGGACCTCGTGCTGGTCTGCGGAGTGTTCGGCAACATCACCGACCCCGACATCGAGCGGACCATCGGCGCATGCGCCCAGCTGTGCAGGACCGGCGGCACCGTCGTCTGGACCCGGCACCGCGGCGAGCCCGACCGGGTGCCGCTGATCTGCGAGTGGTTCGAGAGGGAGGGGTTCGAACCGCGGTGGCTGTCCGAACCGGAGGCCGGCTACGGCGTCGGGGTGCACCGGTTCGCCGGCACCCCTCGGCCGCCGCGCCCCGGCCTGCGCATGTTCGAGTTCGTCGGCTACGACGTGCTGCGGACCCGCACCGGGACGGGAGGTGCCCCGCCCGCCCCTGATGCGACGCCGTCGTAATCACGCCGATTTTGCGGTCGTGGCGTACGGCCGGGTGAGCGACGGGGCGAGCGGCGAGAGAATGGTGAGGGCCCGGCAGCGAGCTCCGCGGACCGGAACGCTGCCGAGGCAGGCAAGCTCCGAGATCAGGCACGCTCCCCAGATGTGATCGGACCGTCTTCAGACCGGCACGGACGCGCCGGAACGGAGGACTGACTCATGGCCACCCCGCTCACCGCCGCCCGGCTCGTCGCCGCGTTGAAGGCCGAGGGCTGCGCCGTTCACGAGGTCACCGGCTGGCGCACCAACAACCGGAACCACAAAGGCCCTTGGGGCCCCGTGCACGGCGTGATGATCCACCACACCGTCACCGGCCCCGGCACGGACGTCGTCGGGCTGATCTTCCACGGCCACAGCGCCCTGCCCGGCCCGCTCGCCACCGGATGCGTCACCAAGGACGGCGTCGTCCACCTCACCGGCAACGGCCGGGCCAACCATGCCGGCGGCGGCGACGGCGACGTGCTCAACGCCGTCATCGGCGAGTCGTACGGCACGTACCCGCCCCCGACGCACGAGCACGACGGCTCGGCCGGCGCGGTCGACGGCAACGCCCGGTTCTACGGCTGGGAGTGCGAGAACAAGGGCGACGGCAAGGACCCGTGGCCGCCCGCCCAGTACGTCGCGATGGTCAAGGCCACCGCCGCGATCTGCCGCGCGCACGGCTGGGGCCGCAAGAGCGCCATCGGCCACCTGGAATGGAGCGACTGGAAGATCGACCCGCGCGGATTCGACATGGCGGGCTTCCGCCGTGACGTCGCCGACGCCCTGGCCCACCCGGCGGGCCGGTGGGAAGGAGAGGACCCCATGCCCCAGTACGTCAACCTCGGTGCCGCCGCGCGGTACCACCTCGCGCCCGGCGCCTGGGACTCGGTCGAGTTCACTGCGGAGTGGACCGACGAGACCGGCGACCACGCCACCGGAGGGAGCGTCTTCGCCCGCGGCCCGGCCCGCTTCAGCGGAACCCTCGGCCTCCACCTCGACGGTCTGCCCGTCGGCGCGGTCGTCCAGGCGCGCATGTCGGAGTACCAGGGTGACCGGCACCGCGCGGACCATCCGATCCACGAGATCGTCGGCACGGGCGGCGGCACCTTCGCGGTACTGCCCGTGACGAAGCGGATCGCGTCGGGCCGCAGCATGCGGGTGCGGCTGCTGAACCAGGCCCCCGTCCCGGTCACCGTCGCGAGCGCCGTACTGACCGTGCTCGTGTGGAAGGAGGCCTGAGCACCGGAAGGGCACACCGGGAGACGATCGCCCGCCTCGGCACGTATAGCCCGGCATGAACCGAAGCGAGCCATGTCCGTTACGAGTTGAACGAACACGCGGCCCTGTGATTAGGGTGCGGGCGATGTTCTGCGCACACGCCACTCCCTTACTCCCGGCCGGAAGAGGCGCCCTCGCCCTCAGTCGCTCCGGGAGGGCCCGTGAGTGACACGGTGACCCCGGTCCGCCCAGGGGCCGAAGCGACCCGGGGCACGCGGACCAAGGAGCAGGACGCGGCGCCCCGCCCGGTCCGGCAGCGGGACGCGTTCTTCGACAACGCCAAGTACCTCGCGATCGTGCTCGTGGCCGTGGGGCACGCCTGGGAGCCACTGCGTCAGGGCAGCAGGGCCGTGACCGCCCTCTACATGCTCGTCTACGCCTTCCACATGCCGGCGTTCATCATCATCTCCGGCTACTTCTCCCGTACCTTCGACGGCAGCCCGTCCCGCATCGGGCGCCTGGTCACCGGCGTCGCCGTCCCGTACGTGGTGTTCGAGACGGCGTACACGTACTTCACCCGCTGGACCAGCCAGGACCCCGACCGCCCGGTCAGCCTGCTGGACCCCCTGTACCTCACCTGGTTCCTCGCGGCGCTGTTCGTCTGGCGGCTGACCACACCCCTGTGGCGGCTGGTGCGGTGGCCGCTCCCGCTCGCCCTGGTCATCGCGATGGCGGCGACGACCGCGCCGTCCATCGGCCACGACCTCGATCTGCAGCGCACCCTGCAGTTCCTGCCGTACTTCGTGTGCGGTCTGCTGCTGCGGCCGGAGCACTTCCGGCTGGTGCGACGGCGCACGGTACGGATCCTCGCCGTGCCGGTGGCCGTCTGCGCGCTGGGAATGGCGTACTGGGCGGTGCCGCGGATGGACTACGCCTGGTTCTTCCACGCCGACAGCGCCCGGGAGCTGGGCGTCCCCCTCTGGTACGGGCCGCTGATGACCCTGGCCGCCTTCGGCTGCTCCCTCGTCCTGGCCGGCTGCTTCCTCGCCTGGGTGCCCGGGCGCCGGACCTGGTTCACCGCGCTGGGCGCCGGCACCCTGTCCGGCTACCTGCTGCACGGCTTCGTCGCGCAGGCCGCGAAGTACGGGGGCTGGTACGAGCCGGCCTGGGTCCGCGGCCCCGTCGGCATGATCGCGGCCACCCTGGTCGCCGCCGTCGTCGTCACCGCCCTGTGCACACCGTCCGTACGGCGGGTCTTCCGCTCTGTGACGGAACCCGAGATGGCGTGGGCCTTCCGCGACACGGCCGCCACCCGGGCCGGGGCCCGTCGAGCCGCGCCCTGACCGAACCGGCCCGCTGGAGAGACAGCGCAGTGAGGCGGCGTGGACGGTGAACCGGGGCCGGGACGGCCCCCGGAGATCAGTGCGCGCCGGTCTCGCGCGGGGTCGGGGCGACGCCGTTCAGTGCCTGGCTCATCTGGTGCTGGGTCTCTTCTGCCACCGCACGGGCCTCCTCGACGACGTCACCGCGTTCGCGTATGAGGCTCTCGTAGATCGGCAGTTCTTCGGTCCGGGTCGAGTCGGTTTTCACAGTGCTGTTCCTATCGCTTCGCAGCCGGGATCTGAGGGGTCCGAGTAAGTCTGCGTCACGCCCGTTCACCGCGTTACCCACCCCCGTGGTGTCCAGATTTCCGTCACGTGCTTCGCAAATCCCCCACGTTTGCGGCCGTGACGGGCGAGAGTGCGCGGACGCGGATACGAAAGGGCCCCGGGAATCGCTTCCCGGGGCCCTCCGCGCGGATGTCGTCAGAGCGACGTCGTGTGCACGCCCGCGTTCGCGCCCGCAGCCGCGCCCTCCGGCGAGAGGACCGCCTGCACGGTGGCGCAGGCCTCGCCGGTCAGGGGGCCGACCAGGCCGGCGGAGAGGCCGCCCACGAGGCCCGCGGAGACACCGACGCCGCCCGCGTTGCCGCCGGCGACGGTGTCCAGGTCGGCGTCGGAGAGCTCGGCGGTGGCGACCCGAGAGGTGAGGTTCATGGGGGTGTTTCCCTTCGCGTGAATGTCTCGCAATGGCGGTGAGCGCGAGCGAAACCGGAATCCGGGGACCGGGATTCCGTTCCGGCCGCTCCCGCCGTGCGCAGGATCAAAGCACTCCCCGGAGCGGAGAGCCAACCGCTCACCGGCGATGCGCGGCTCCGCTCCGCCACCGCCTTCACCCCTATGACCACGGGGTCACCGGATGCGCCCACTCCTTCACACAGCCCGTCGCCCGCCCGGGCGATAGGGCGTTGCGCCCCGATTCCCGAAGCGGGCACTTCGCCGCCAAGTGCCCACACCGGAGCCGGGACTCGGCGGCCGGCCGGACGCCGCGCCGCCTCCCGGGGCGCGGTGTGCAGATGTGCTGGATGTTCGGGCCCCGTCCCCGTCAGACCGCCGCGGCCGGCTGCATCAGGCGGGCCAGCAGGTCGTCCAGGGTGACCAGGCCGGTGAGCCGGCCGGAGCCGTCGCGCACCACGGCCAGGGACGACCGGCGGCGGCGCAGCACCTCGATCGCCTCGGCGACCGTGGCGGTCTCCGCCAGCTCGGGCACCGGCCGGGCGAGGTCCCGCGCGGTCGTGGCCCGCCCCCGGGGCCGGGCCACCAGGGCGTCCCGGGCGTGCACCGAGCCGAGGACGGCGCCGTTCTCCCGGACCAGCAGCCGGGTGCGGTCGTGCTCGGCGGCGAAGCGCAGCAGCGCGTCGAGGTCCGCGCCGCCCTCGACCCAGGTGATCTCGGCGGCCGGGATCCGCAGCGCGGCGACCGGTGTCTCCGGCTCGGTCAGCGAGCGGGTCAGCAGTTCTGAATCGGTCGCGCTGATCAGGCCCAGCCGCTCCGACTCCTCCACCAGGTGCGTCAGCTGCTCCCGGTTGTGCACCGAGGCCAGCTCGTCGCGCGGGGCCACGCGGCACAGCCGTACCAGGGCGTTGCTCACCCAGTTGAGCAGCCGGATCAGCGGACGTACGGCCCGCACCACGGCCCGGAAGGGCGGCGACAGCAGCATCGCCGAACGCTCCGGGTGGGCGATCGCCCAGGACTTGGGCGCCATCTCGCCGAGCACCATGTGCAGGAACACCACCACGACCATCGCCACGGCGAAGGCCACGCCGTAGCTGACGGCGCTGGGCAGGCCCAGTTTGTGCAGCAGTGGGTCGAGTTCGTGCGAGATCGCCGGCTTGGACACCGAGCCCAGGCCCAGCGTGCACACGGTGATGCCCAGCTGGGCGCCGGCCAGCATCAGCGACAGCTCGCGCATCCCGGCCAGGGCCGCCCCGGCGCCGCGCCGTCCCTCGGCCGCCGCCTTCTCCATGCGGTGCCGTTTGGCGGCGACCAGCGCGAACTCGGCCGCGACGAAGAAACCGCTGCCGATCAGCAGCAGCACGGTCACGAAGACCGCCATCGGGAAACTCACGCCATCTCCTCGGCTTCCACGAGCGGGCTGATCCGGACGCGGTCGGCCACGTGCCGGTCCAGCGTGCGGACGTCGATCAGGGCCCGGCCGCCCCCGGGCAGCTCGACCGTGACCCGGTCGCCGACCGTCGGGAAGCGGCCGAGCCGGTCCACGACCAGGCCGGCCACGGTGTCGTAGTCGTCGTCCTCCGGCAGCCGGACACCGGTCGCCTCGGACACCTCGTCCACGCGGCGGCCGGCGTCCACCAGCCAGCCGTCGCCGTCCGCGACGGCGAGCACGGTGACCTGGTCGGACTCGTCGGCGATGTCGCCCACCAGCTCCTCGGCGATGTCCTCGTAGGTGACGATGCCCGCCACGCCGCCGTGCTCGTCGAGGACGACCGCGAACTCGTCGTCCTGCTCCCGCATCCGCGCCACCGCGTCGGGCAGCGCGAGCGTGTCCGGCAGCAGCAGCGGTCGCCGGGCCACCTCACCGGCCCGCGCGCCGGCCAGACGTGCGGCGGGCAACGCCATCAGTTCGCGCACGCCCAGCACGCCCACGATGTCGTCCGGGTGGTCGCCGAGCACCGGGTAGTTGGAGTGGCCGTGCCGGGCGATCAGACCGACCGCCTCCTCGGCGCCGGCGTCCTTGCGGACGAACACGGCGTCGGCGCGCGGCACCATCACCTCGTCGAGGGCGCGCTCGGAGAACTCCAGCGCGTGGTCCAGCAGCGCGGCGGTGTCCTCGGGCAGCTCGCCCCGCTCGTGGGACTCGCCGATCAGATGGCCCAGCTCCTCCAGCGTGGCGCCGTGGTGCAGTTCCTCGACGGGCTCGATCCCGGCCTTGCGCAGCAGCCGGTTGGCCGCGCTGTCGAAGATCCGTACCAGCGGGCCGACGACCTTCAGATACGCCAGTGTGGACGGGGCCAGCGCCTTCGCCAGGCGTTCGGGCACGGCGATGGCGAGGTTCTTCGGGGCGAGTTCACCCAGCACCATCTGCACGACCGTCGCCAGCACGAAGGCGAGTGCGACGGCGATGCCGCTGACGGCCGCGTCGGGCAGGCCGAGCCCCGACAGGGCGGGCCTGAGCAGCGCGGACACCGACGGCTCGGCGATGAAGCCGACCACCAGCCCGGTGACGGTGATGCCGAGCTGCGCGCCGGACAGCATGAACGACAGCCGCTCCAGCACCCTGAGGGCACGGGCCGCCTTGCGGTCCCCGGCCTCGGCCTCACGGGCGAGGGTGAGCCGGTCGGCGGAGACGTAGGCGAACTCCTGCGCCACGAAGTAGCCGGTGCCGGCGGTCAGCACGAACACGGCGAGCAGGCCCAGCAGGGCCTCTGCGGCACTCATCGAACACCACCCCGCCGTGTGCCGCGATCATGGGTGCCGTGGCGGGATGGTCGGGGACTGTGCCCCGGGGGGTCCGTCGCTCTGGCGGACAAGAACGTGCTCCTTACGTGCGGCGTGTCTCCGGTTCAACGCTGGTCGTCGCTCCGGTGTTCCCGAATTCTACGACCGTGTAGATCCAGCCGCCCGAGGGCACGGAAGCCAAGGCGTCCGTCGCCCACGCGGCCCTGCTTCCCCCCGTCAGCCCGCTGCGCGCACCGCCGCCTGCACATCCGTGCTCGACAGGGTCTGCGGCGACGCCGTGAACGCGCGCAGACGGATCCGGACACCCGGCCGGGGGAGCGGGAAGCGGCCCGCGGGAGGTCGGAGTTCATAGCGGGCGGTGCCGTGCGCGGGCAGGGTGCGCGGGCCCCGGACGACCCGCCAGTACGGGTCCATGCCCTGGCCGGTGGTCAGGGTGAAGTGCGGGGTGAGGGCCGTGTCGCCGGTGTTTGTGACCTGGAGGGCGAGGCGGGAGACGGTCGCCGCGGTGGGGTGCCGGGCCGCCGTGACCCGCATCCGCAGGGGCGGTGTGCCCGTCGCCGCCACGGCCGCGCAGGCCAGCGCCGGCGCCAGCAGCAGGGCCGTCGCGGCGATCCGCGCAGGGCGGCGGTGCGGCCCGGACAGCAGGCCGGGGCGAGGCTGCAAGGCCCTCGCGAACGCCGACGCCGGAGCGGTCACCGCCGCCGCCAGCCACAACGGCGTCATCAGCAGGTAGTAGCCGTCCTGCGACCGGGTCGCCAGGTAGAAGGCGCACCAGGGCAGTACGGTCGCGGCCGGGCCGAGCCGTCGTACGAACAGCACGAACAGCGCGAGCAGCCCGGCGAGGAGCAGCAGGCTCGCGTGGGAGTACCAGTCGAGCCGGTCGCTGCCGTCCGTCAGATACAGCGAGATGCCGACCACGCCCTGGCCGTGCAGCACCGCCCCCTGCGTCAGCGGCAGGGCGATCCCCGTGAGCCAGCGCCCCGGCTCGCTCACCACGAAGTACGCGTTGATCAGCAGCCACACGCCGGCCGCGGTCCCGGCGAACCTCGCCACCACCACCAGCGCCGCCGCCCGCCCGCCCAGCTCGCCGCGCCGCACGGCGTAGATCCCGGCCAGCAGGAACGGCGCCAGGAACCAGGGGAGTTGCTGCGCCGCGCACGCCACCCCCAGACACACGGCCCGCGCCAGACCCGCCGTCCCGAGCCGTCCGCCCTGACCGGTCCGGGTCCAGCGCACCACCACCGGCACCAGCAGTGCCAGCGCCACGATCGCCGGGTAGCCGAGCCGCCCGTACGACGGCAGCATCCCGAAGCCCAGACACACCAGGGTCGCCGCCGACCGCCACGGCGCCGGCAGCATCCGCCACAGCGCGACCGTCCCGGCGATCAGCGCGCCGGTGCTCACCGCCGTCGCCGGAGTGCCGCCGTGGCCCAGCCACAGAAACGGCACCGTCAGCAGCGGGGCCAGCGGCGGATAGCCGTAGGTGTAGTCGTAGCCGCCGGTCACCGTCGGGGTGAGGGCGACGCCGTGGCCGAAGAGCCAGGGCCACGGCTGCCCGTACACCGGATGCCCCGCGGCCAGTTCGCGCGCCGCCTGGGTGGTGAGGAGGGCCTCGTCGGAGCCGTTGTGGAGCATGATCCACGCGCACAGGGTGAGCGTCACGCCTGTCACCAGCACGCAACCGTCCACCCGGGCCAGCGACCGGGCCCCGCGGACGACCAGGGCCAGCACCCCGCACGCCAGGATCGAGGCGTAGCACAGCGAGATCACCGCGGCCACGGCCGGCCGGTGACCGGCCGCCGACGTCCACACCGCCCGCGTGCCGATCAGCAGGCCGATGTCGGCGAGCAGGGTCAGGACGCGGTGCCACTGGGCCGGGGGAGCGGGCGCCGCCGACACCGCCGACTGCGTGCGCGGGCCGGGCACCACCAGCGTGGTTTCTGCCGAGTACACGCCGCAGGACGCTAATCGCCGCCGGTGAGCGGGGCCCGGAGGGAGGTGAAGATTCCGGTGTGATCCGGGTAAGCGGGCCTCTCGCCCCCCGGGCTCCCGGCCCCTCGGTCCCCGGCCCCTCGGTCCCCGGCCCCTCGGTCCCCGGCTCCTCGGTCCCCGGCTCCTCGGTCCCCGGCCCTCGGCCCTCGGCCCCGAAGGTCAGTACACGTCCCGCATGTACCGCTTGTCCGCCGCGAGTTGCTTCACATACGCGGCGGCCTCGGCCTCGCCCAGTCCGCCGTGCGCCATCGCGATGTCCCGCAGTGCCCGGTCCACGTCCTTCGCCATCCGGGAGGCGTCGCCGCAGACGTAGAAGCGGGCCCCGTCGCGCAGCCAGTGCCACAGCTCCGGCCCGTGCTCGCGCATCCGGTCCTGCACGTACACCTTCTTGCGCTGGTCCCGGGAGAAGGCGGTGTCCAGCCGCGTGAGGGTGCCCTCGTCGCGCAGCGCCGTCAGTTCGTCCTCGTAGTAGAAGTCCGTCGCCCGGTGCTGCTCCCCGAAGAACAGCCAGTTGGGGGCGCGGTGGCCGAGCGCCCGCCGCTCCTGCAGGAAGCCGATGAAGGGCGCCACGCCGGTGCCCGGGCCGACCATGACCATCGGCGTCGAGGCGTCGGCCGGGGGCCGGAAGTGCGGCGAGCGCTGCACGAACACCGGTACCTCCGTGTCCGGTTCGGCGTCCGCGAGGAACGGCGAGCAGACCCCGCCGCGCGCCCGGCCGTGCAGGCTCTCGTACCGCACCACGGACACCGTCAGCGACACCCGGTGGGGATCGGCCAGCGGGCTGGACGATATGGAGTACAGCCTCGGCTGGAGTTTGCGCAGCACCCCGGCCCACTCCTCGGCGCTCGCCCGCACCGCGTACTCGGTGAGCACGTCCACGGTCTGCCGCCCCCAGCTCCACTGGGCCAGCCCGTCCTTGTTGTCCGGCCGCAGCAGCCTGCGCAACTCGTGCTTGTCCCGGGCCTGTTCGGCGACGAAGCGGAGCAGGTCGGGGGTGATCCGGGTGATGTCGAGATGCCGGTGCAGCGCCTCGCCGAACGGCACCTCCCCGACACCGTCGACCGTCACGGCCGACCCGGCGTCCACCCCGGTCACCGCCAGCCACTCCTCCACCAGGGCGGGCGCGTTGACCGGCCGCACACCGAGCGCGTCCCCGGCCTCGTACGCCAGGTCCGTACCGCTCGTGTCGAAGGTGAACCGCCGGACCTCCTTGCCCGCCCCGGCCCGGCTGAGCAGCCGGTTGCCGACGAGGCGGGCGGTGGTGACGGGCCTGGACCTCGTCCGGGGCTTCTCGGCCGGGACGTCGGACCGCTCGCCCAGCGCCGACAACACCTGGTCGAGCCACTCCCCGGCGGACGGCTCGAAGTCCGGCTCGCAGTCCGTACGCGGGGCCAGCCGCACCCCGCCCAGCTCGTCGAGCCGCGCGTCCAGCCGCCGCCCGTGGCCGCAGAAGTCGTCGTAGGAGGAGTCGCCGAAGGCCAGCACCGCGTACCGCACCCCGTCCAGCCGAGGGGCCCGCTCGCCGCGGAGCGCGTCCCAGAAGCCCGAGCCGTTGTCGGGTGCGTCGCCATCGCCGAAGGTGCTGGTGATGAACAGCAGGTCCGCCGTGCGGGCGAGCGCCCCGACATCGGCGTCGTCCATGCCGACGAGGGTCGTACGGTGCCCCGTCGAGGTCAGCCGCTCGGCGGTGGCGGTGGCGAACTCCTCGGCGTTCCCGGTCTGCGAGGCCCACAGCACGACGATCTCCCGTCCTGCGGACCGATCCTGCGGCGCCGCCGCCCCGGTTCGTGAGTACATGCCGGCCAGGACCCCGTTCACCCACAGCGCGTGCTCGGGGGAGAAGGGCGCGTCGGGCGGCAGCACCGGCACGCCAGGGGCGCCCGAGCCGAGCCCGGCGAGGAAACCGGTGAGGTACCGGCGCTCCTGGGCGGAGAGCACAGGGGGAGGGGAGGGTTCGAGGCCGAAGGGATTCGCGGTGCCGGGTGTCACCGTCGTGGGCGTCAGGGCCGGTGTCTCCGGTACGGGCGCCGCCACCTTCGCCAGCGACACCGCGCACACTTTGAACTCCGGCTGGAACGACAGCGGGTCCACCGCGTCGCTCGTCACCGCGTTGATGCTCAGGTACTCCCCGAACAGGTCGTTCCAGTGGAACGGCGCGAAACAGCACCCGGGTCGCACCCGGTCCGTCACCACCGCCGGCAGCACGGCCCGCCCGCGCCGCGAGGCGACCTCGACGAGATCACCGTCGGCGACCCCGAGCGCCGAGGCGTCCTGGGGGTGGAGTTCCACGAACGGCCCGGGGTTCAGTTTGGTGAGTTTGGCGACCTTCCCGGTCTTGGTGAGCGTGTGCCACTGGTGCTGGACCCGCCCGGTGTTGAGCACGAACGGATAGTCGTCGTCCGGCATCTCGGCGGCGGGCAGATGCGGCCGCGCGAAGAAGACCGCCCGTCCCGAAGCCGTCGGAAAGCGCAGCCCCTCTTCCCCCACGTACCGGATCGGATTGCGCTCCGGCCCGTCCTCCCGCGCGGCCGGCCACTGCACGGGAGTCTCCCGCAGCCGCTCGTAGGTGACCCCGCGCAGATCCCACCCCGTCTTCGGGTTCCGGAACCGCCGGATCTCCTCGAAGATCTGCTCGGCGCTGTCGTACGAGAACCCCTTCTCGTACCCCATCGCGCAGGCCACCTCGGCGATGATCCGCCAGTCGGCCATCGCCTCCCCGGGCGGGTCCGCGGCGGCCTGGGTCAGGGTGAGGTTGCGCTCGCTGTTGACGAAGACACCCTCCGCCTCGGTCCACATCGCGCCGGGCAGGACGACATCGGCGTACGCGTTGGTCTCGGTGTCGGTGAACACGTCCTGCGCGACGACGAACTCGGCGGCCTCCAGCCCCTCGATGACCGTGCGGCGGTTGGCGACCGAGGCGACCGGGTTGGTGCAGATGATCCAGCAGGCCTTGATCTCCCCGTCGGCCATCTGCCGGAACATCTCGACGGTGCCCTGCCCGGCCCCGTCGGCCCGCAGCGTCCCCGGCGGCAGCTCCCACACCTCCTCGGTGAACGCCCGCTCCTCCTCGACGAGCACCGACCGCTGCCCCGGCAGCCCCGGGCCCATGTAGCCCATCTCGCGCCCGCCCATGGCGTTGGGCTGCCCGGTCAGGGAGAACGGCCCGGCGCCCGGACGGCAGATCGCGCCCGTCGCCAGATGCAGGTTGACCAGGGCGTTGGTGTTCCAGGTGCCGTGGGTGGACTGGTTCAGGCCCATGGTCCAGCAGCTCATCCACCGCCGGCCCGCCGCGCCGATGATCCGGGCCGCCTCGCGCAGGTCGTCCTCACCGAGGCCGGTGATCTCGGCGACGGCCGCCGGGGAGTAGTCGGCGAGGAACCCGGGCAGCGTCTCCCAGCCCTCGGTGTGCGCGGTGACGAACTCCTCGTCGACCTGTCCACTCTCGTGCAGCAGACGCAGCAGGCCGTTCAGCAACGCGAGGTCGGTCCCCGGCCTGATCTGGAGGAAGAGGTCGGCCTTCTCGGCGGTCGCGGTCCGCCGCGGATCGACGACGATCAGCTTGGCGCCCGCCTTGACCCGCTCCATCATCCGCAGGAACAGGATCGGATGGCAGTCGGCCATGTTCGACCCGATGACGAGGAAGGCGTCCGCCCGGTCGAAGTCCTCGTACGACCCGGGCGGCCCGTCCGCGCCCAGCGACAGCTTGTAGCCGGTGCCCGCGCTCGCCATGCACAGCCGCGAGTTCGACTCGATCCGGTTCGTCCCCACGAACCCCTTGGCCAGCTTGTTCGCCAGGTACTGCGCCTCCAGGCTCATCTGTCCGGAGACGTAGAAGGCGACCGCGTCCGGCCCGTGTTCGTCGACGATCGACCGCAGCCGCGCGGCCGTCTCGGCGATCGCGTCGGCCACGGGCACCGGGACCGCCTCATCGCCCCGGTCGTCCCGCACCAGCGCGGTGGTCAGCCGCCCGGGTGCGGCCAGCATGTCGGCCGTGGTCGCGCCCTTGGTGCACAGCCGGCCCGCGTTCGCCGGATGCGCCTTGTCACCGGACGCCTTCAGCACCGTGCGCCGCCCGTCCGGGCCCGTCCCCACATCGAGCACCAGGCCGCAGCCCACACCGCAGTACGAGCAGACGGTGCGCACCCGCTGCGTCTCCTGCTGCGGCCGGGGGGTCGTGGTCATGCCGTCGACGGTACGAACATCCCGTTACGCAGGTGTCACATCGCTTGATCACGAGCAGTTACGCCCGTCACACATCCGCCTTCCGGCCGTTGTGAGGGGCAATGAGGTGGCGGAGCGTGTCGCTGTTGGGCCGAACGGGTGACTCTGCGCAAGAATTGCCCGATGCAGACAGCGAGCGCGACCCAGGACGGAGCATGCCGGTGAACAGCCACGATGTCACCGACGAACAGTGGGAGGGGCTCGCCCAGGTCGTACCGCTGCGGGGCCGGGACGCCTGGCCGTCCTCCGTCGGCCACCGGTCCATACCCGAGGCCGAGACGGAGACCCGCCGCCGTTTCGTCGTCCTGCGGGTGAACGTCTTCGCCGACGCCCGTGACGTCGCCGAGCGGCTCATGGCGGGCGTCCCCGTCCTCCTCGACCTCACCGGCGCGGAGACGGAGGTCGCCAAGCGGGTCCTCGACTTCAGCACGGGCGTCGTCTTCGGCCTGGCGAGCGGGATGCACCGGGTGGACCGCAACGTGTTCCTGCTGACGCCGGCGGGGACCGAGGTGACCGGGCTGATGGAGGGAGCGGGGCTCCCCGGGGTGTGACCGCGGGGGTGACCGTAGCTCGATCGTAGGAAGCCCCCGGAGACGGAACGGTTCGTCCTGCCGGCGGAGCCCTACCGTCCGGACATGACACACCCCGCCCTCCCCGACCGCCCCCGCGTCACCGAACTGCGCCTGGCCGCCTTCACCACCCACCGCCGCGCCGCGTTCCCGCTCGGGCCCCTCACTCTCCTCGCCGGTCCCAGCGGCAGCGGCAAGACCAGCGCGCTGCGGGCGTACGAGGCCCTCGCCCGGCTCGGGGGCGGCGCCGAGCTCGGCGAGGCGTTCCCCGACCCCGTCGCCTGTGTCCCGGAACGGGCCCGGCCCGACGCGCAGCGCCGCCGCGGTTTCCGTATCGGCTGCACGGCCGACGGCCCCGCCGGCCCGGTCCGTCTCGACGTGGCCGTACAGGCCGAGCCCGAACTGCGCGTCGTGGGCGAGCGGTTGACGTCCGACGGGCTGATCCTCCTGGAGACCGCCCTGCGCGACCCGGGCAAGCGTGCCGTGCAGGCGGCCTGGCACACGGCCGGGCCGACGCCGGTGACCCGAGGGCCGCTCCCGGACGACCGGCTCGGCACCGCCCTGCTGCCGCTGCGCGTGGCCGGCAAGACACCCGGGCAGTGCAGGGTGCTGGCCGCCGCCGAGCAGATGGTCGTCGCCCTGCGCTCCGCCTTCGCCTGCGACCCGGAACCCGCCCGTATGCGCGGCCCCGTGGCGGCCGGCTCCGGCCGTCTCCTGGGCGGCTGCGGCAACCTCGCGGACGTGCTGTGGCGCACCCGCGCCGAGTGCGGGCGGCGGCACGCGCAGTTCGTGGCGGCGGTGCGGGCGGGGTGCGCGGGGCCGGTGGCGGACGTGCTCGCCCGGCTGGACGGCACCGGCACGGTCACCGCGGCCGTCGACCGGGGCGACGGCTTCCACACGGACCTGGGACGGCTCGGCCACGGCGAACTGCGCTATCTCGCCCTCGCGTTGGTGCTCTTCACCGGACCCGGCGTGCTGGAGGTCGACCCGGCCGGGGAGGTGCCCGCCGCGCTCCAGACGCTCACGGTCCTCGCCGACGGTTTCGACCGGGGCCTGGATTCGCGGCAGCGGCGGGAACTGCTGAGTCTCGCGGCCCGGATGTGCGAGCGGGGGCACATCCGGCTGCTCGGCGCGGTCAGCGACGGCTCCTGGGCCGCCGGGACGGAGGGAGCAGCGGTGGTACACCTGGACCGTGACTGATCCACTGGACGCACCGCAGCCCGGCCCCCGCGGCGAACCCCTGGACGTGGCGACCCTGCAACGCCGGCTGGCCGCGTTCGCCGCCGCGCGGAACTGGCAGCCGTACCACACCCCCAAGAACCTGGCCGCCGCCCTCAGCGTCGAGGCGTCCGAACTGGTCGAGATCTTCCAGTGGTTGACGCCCGAGGAGTCGGCCCGGGTCATGGCCGACCCGGACACCGCGCACCGCGTCACCGACGAGGTCGCCGACGTGCTCGCGTATCTGCTCCAACTGTGCGAGGTGCTCGGCATCGACCCGCTGGCGGCGCTGGACGCGAAGATCGACCGGAACGAACGGAGGTTCCCCATCTAGCGGCACCGCCCCGCCGCCTGGAGCGGAAAAATCCACTTGTACGCTACGTAATCAAATCGCGGCCCGAATCCGAATTGTTGTCCGAAGATTTCCGCCTTCCTCTGGCTTTTCGTCTCACACCCCTTCACTCTGGGTAGTGAACAAGGGAGTGCGGGCAGACGGACGCGCACAGCGCGTCGGACAAGACGGGGGCAGCGCATGGACGCGGTGCGGCTCATCGTGACGAGCAGGCGGTCCCTGGCGGCGGGCGGCGACGCGCGGGAGACCCTGGCCGAGGTGTGGCAGGCGCAGGCCCTCGCGCAAGCCATAGGCAGCCGCCTCGCGGTCGCCGGACCTCCCGAACTGCGGGGCGAGGCGCTGGGGTTGACGGAGCTGGCGGGCCGGGGCTGCGGTGTCCTCGACCCGCCGGAACTGGCCCCCGGTGAGCTGCGGGCGGGCCAGCTCACCGAGTTGGGTGACGCCCGCCACACCCTGATGTACCTCGGTGGCCTCCTCGGCGAGGTCGGCATCGCCCTCGTCGCCCTGGCCAGCGCCGCCGACGACGAGGGCACGTACTGGCAGTGCATGGAGGCCATCGACGCTGCGGACGAGTCCCGCGACCGCGTCCTGGAAATGCTCCGCAGACTCGCGGACCGGGAACAGACGATGCCGCAGAGGGAGGCGGGGTAAGGGAGAGGGCACGGGGCCGGGCTCTTCCCGCGCCGGGGCGCCTCTGGTCGGAGCCCCGCCTCGACGGATCGCGCGTAGCCCAGCCCTGCGACCCGGCGTCGGCCCGGCCGGGCGAGGCTGAGCAGCTCGCTGCGGAGTACAGGCGAGTACAGACGCCTCCAGTCGTTCGAACGGGCCCCGGCGGCGGGCCCGGCTGCGGAACGCGCCCCCGGGCCGGGCCATCGACCGGGCCGTCCTGAAGGAATCGGGCGGCTGGGTGCCCGCGGCCGGCTGCCCGGGCGGTCTCCGGCGCCGCCGTTGAGCCGGTCGTCCGTGAATCGCCGGCGGGCCAGGGAGGGCGCCGGCGATTCCCCGGCAGATCCACCGGCCGTTCCGGCGCCTGCCGTACCCGTCTGCGGCTACTGCGGTCTGGGCTGATCCGCCTTGGATTCCATGGGCGGAAAACCCGCCTCCGACTGCAGATCGGAGAGATCCGCGTTCAGCGCCGCCATCAGCTCCTCCATCTGCTGCAACAGCCCTTTCGGCTGCCCGGCACCGCCCTGCTGCGGCACGGTCTCTTCGGACATGACGGCCTCCTCGGCCCCCGGCCCCCGGGGAGGCCGACGCGGGTGACGCCCCGGTGGTCCACCCCCCGGTGCGGAAGCCGGGGGCTCCGGCTCCGCCCGAGCCAACGATCACCGTCGGGGCCGGTCACTGGCCCGGTCACCCGGGCCCCGCGGTATGGACGTAATTTCACCCGACCGGGGACCGGCCGGCCCTGGGGAGGCGACCTCGTGATCGCACACCCCGGCGTGCAGGATGGAAGCATGGATCTTCGCATCTTCACCGAGCCCCAGCAGGGGGCCACCTACGACACTCTGCTCACCGTCGCCAAGGCCACCGAGGACCTCGGCTTCGACGCCTTCTTCCGTTCCGACCACTACCTCCGCATGGGCAACGTGGACGGCCTGCCCGGCCCCACCGACGCCTGGATCACCCTGGCCGGACTCGCCCGCGAGACCAAGCGCATCCGGCTCGGCACCCTGATGACCGCCGGCACCTTCCGGCTGCCCGGCGTGCTCGCCATCCAGGTCGCCCAGGTCGACCAGATGTCCGGCGGCCGGGTCGAACTCGGCCTCGGCGCGGGCTGGTTCGAGGAAGAGCACAAGGCCTACGGCATCCCCTTCCCCAAGGAGAAGTTCGCCCGCCTCGAGGAGCAGCTGGAGATCGTCACCGGCCTGTGGGCGACGGAGGCCGGCAAGACCTTCGACTTCCACGGCACCTACTACGACCTCGCGGACTCTCCCGCCCTGCCCAAGCCGGCGCAGCGCAAGATCCCCGTGCTCGTCGGCGGCCACGGCCCGTCCCGCACCCCACGGCTGGCCGCGAAGTACGCCGACGAGTTCAACATGCCGTTCGCCTCCGTCGAGGACAGCGAGCGCCAGTTCGGCCGGGTGCGCGCGGCCGCCGAGGAGGCGGGCCGCCGCGGCGACGAGCTGACGTACTCCAACGCCCTCGTCGTCTGCGTCGGCCGGGACGAGGCGGAGGTCGCCCGCCGGGCCGCCGCGATCGGCCGCGAGGTCGACGAGCTGAAGCTCAACGGCCTGGCCGGCTCCCCGGCCGAGGTCGTCGACAAGATCGGCCGCTACGCCGAGATCGGCTCCCGCCGCATCTACCTCCAGGTCCTCGACCTCGACGACCTCGACCACCTGGAACTGATCTCCGCGCAGGTGCGGTCGCAGCTGTCGTAAGGGCCCGCCGAGCCGCCCTCCATAAACGAAGGCGCTGGTGGGCACAGGTGTGCGAAGCTGTGGGCGTCGTCCTGCCGAGCCCCCAGGATCACCCTTCCTGGGGGCTCTCGCACGTACGGCACCGAAAACGTCCACCCAGCCGGAGAGGCCCTCCGCATGTTCCTGACGATCACCACCACCGGCACCCCGGAACGCCCCGCCACCGACCTCGGCTACCTGCTGCACAAGCATCCCGACAAGGCACAGGCGTTCTCCACCTCCTACGGCACGGCTCACGTCCTCTACCCCGAGGCGGAAGCCCAGCGCTGCACGGCGGCGCTGCTGCTGGAGGTCGACGCGGTGGCACTGGTCAGGCGCGGCAAGGGCAAGGGCCGCGGCGGTGCCCCGGACGCGGCACTCGCGCAGTACGTCAACGACCGCCCCTATGCGGCCTCCTCCCTGCTCGCCGTGGCGCTGAGCGGCGTCTTCTCCAGCGCGATGAAGGGCGTCTGCAACGCCCGGCCACAACTGCCAGGCCAGGCCAGGCCGCTGCGCGTGGAGGTGCCCGCGCTGCCCGCCCGAGGCGGCCCCGACCTCGTACGGGGGCTCTTCGAGCCGCTCGGCTGGGCCGTCACCGCCGAGCCCGTGGCGCTGGACAGTGAGTTCCCCGAGTGGGGCGACTCGCGGTACGTGAGCCTCGTCCTGGAAGCGGACACGCTCACCCTCGCCGAGGCGCTGCGCCACCTCTACGTCCTGCTCCCCGTCCTCGACGACGCCAAGCACTACTGGGTCGCCCCCGACGAGGTCGACAAGCTGCTGCGCGCCGGAGAAGGCTGGCTGCCGGGCCACCCGGAGCAGCGGCTGATCACCAGCCGCTACCTCTCGCGCCGCTGGTCGCTGACCCGGCAGGCCACCGAGCGCCTGGAGCTGGTGCGGCTCGCGGAGACCGACGACAGCGAGGTCGAGGAGATCGACAACGCGGTCGGGGCGGAGACCGAGGCCGAGGAGAAGCCGACCCCGCTGGCCGTGCGGCGCCGCGAGGCGATCGTCACGGCGCTCCGGCAGTCCAAGGCCGCCCGGGTTCTCGATCTGGGCTGCGGGCAGGGCCAGTTGGTGCAGACGCTGCTCAAGGACCCGGCGTTCACCGAGATCGTGGGGGTGGACGTGTCGATGCGGGCGCTCACCATCGCCTCCCGGCGCCTCAAGCTGGACCGCATGGGCGAGCGGCAGGCGTCCCGCGTCGAGCTCTTCCAGGGCTCCCTCGCCTACACCGACGTCCGGCTCAAGGGCTACGACGCCGCCGTGCTCAGCGAGGTCATCGAGCACCTCGACCTGCCCCGGCTGCCCGCCCTGGAGTACGCGGTGTTCGGCTCCGCGCGTCCGCGCACGGTCCTCGTGACCACCCCGAACGTCGAGTACAACGTGCGCTGGGAATCCCTCCCGGCCGGTCACGTCCGGCACGGCGACCACCGCTTCGAGTGGACCCGCGCGCAGTTCCGCGCCTGGGCCGAGTCGGTGGCCGAACGGCACGGCTACGGCGTCGAGTTCGTACCCGTCGGCCCGGACGACCCCGAGGTGGGGCCGCCCACCCAGATGGCCGTGTTCACGATGACCACCCCGAAGGAGGCGAAGGCGGCATGACCGACGTACAGCAGGGGCGCGTGCTGCCCGTCACCGACCTGTCCCTGGTGGTGCTGGTCGGAGCCACCGGCTCCGGCAAGTCCACCTTCGCCCGTAGGCACTTCAAGCCCACCGAGATCATCTCGTCCGACTTCTGCCGCGGTCTCGTCTCGGACGACGAGAACGACCAGAGCGCCACCAAGGACGCCTTCGACGTCCTGCACTACATCGCGGGCAAGCGCCTCGCGGCCGGCCGCCGCACGGTCGTGGACGCGACCAGCGTGCAGCCCGAGGCCCGCCGTCAGCTCATCGACCTGGCCAAACAGTACGACGTGCTGCCGATCGCGATCGTGCTCGACGTGCCCGAGGAGGTGTGCGCCGAGCGCAACGCCTCCCGCACCGACCGCGCCGACATGCCCCGCCGGGTCATCCACCGCCACACCCGCGAACTGCGCCGCTCCCTCAGGCACCTGGAGCGCGAGGGCTTCCGCAAGGTGCACATCCTGCGCGGCGTCGACGAGGTCGAGCACACCACGATCGTCACCGAGAAGCGCTTCAACGACCTGACCCACCTCACCGGCCCGTTCGACATCATCGGCGACATCCACGGCTGCGCCGCCGAACTGGAGGCGCTGCTGGCCAAGCTCGGCTACGTCGACGGGGTCCACCCGGAGGGCCGTACGGCCGTCTTCGTGGGCGACCTGGTCGACCGCGGCCCGGACAGCCCGGGCGTGCTGCGCCGTGTGATGGCGATGGTGAAGTCCGGCAACGCGCTGTGCGTGCCCGGCAACCACGAGAACAAGTACGGCCGTCACCTGCGCGGCCGCAAGGTCCAGCACACCCACGGCCTCGCCGAGACCATCGAGCAGATGGCGGGCGAGAGCGAGGAGTTCGTCGCCGAGGTACGGCAGTTCCTCGACGGCCTCGTCAGCCACTACGTCCTCGACGGCGGCCGGCTCGTCGTCTGCCACGCCGGCCTGCCCGAGAAGTACCACGGCCGCACCTCCGGCCGGGTCCGCAGCCACGCCCTGTACGGCGACACGACCGGGGAGACCGACGAGTTCGGCCTGCCCGTGCGCTACCCGTGGGCGGAGGACTACCGGGGCCGGGCCGCGGTCGTCTACGGCCACACCCCGGTGCCGGAGGCGACCTGGCTCAACAACACCATCTGCCTGGACACCGGCGCGGTCTTCGGCGGCAAGCTCACCGCGCTGCGCTGGCCGGAGCGCGAGCTGGCCGACGTACCCGCCGAGCGGGTCTGGTACGAGCCGGCGAAGCCGCTGCGCAGTGAGGCGCCCGGCGGGCACGACGGCCGTCCGCTGGACCTGGCCGACGTACAGGGCCGCAGGGTGGTGGAGACCCGGCACCAGGGCCGCGTCTCGATCCGCGAGGAGAACGCGGCGGCCGCCCTGGAGGTCATGAGCCGCTTCGCGGTGGACCCCAGGCTGCTGCCGTACCTGCCGCCGACGATGGCCCCGACGGCCACGAGTCACATCGACGGCTACCTGGAGCACCCGGCCGAGGCCTTCGCGCAGTACGCGGCGGACGGTGTCGCGCGGGTCGTGTGCGAGGAGAAGCACATGGGCTCGCGGGCGGTGGCCCTGGTGTGCCGCGACGCCGAGGCGGCCCGCAAGCGCTTCGGCGTCGGGGGCACCTCCCGCTCGAGCGCAGCCGAGAGTGGGGGAGGACCCGGCGGTTCGCTCTACACCCGCACCGGCCGCCCCTTCCTCGACGACGACGCCCTCACCGAGGAGATCCTCGACCGGGTGCGCACGGCGATCGGCGAGGCCGGCCTCTGGGAGGAGCTGGAGACGGACTGGCTGCTGCTGGACGCCGAGCTGATGCCCTGGTCGCTGAAGGCGTCCGGGCTGCTGCGCTCGCAGTACGCCGCCGTGGGCGCCGCGTCCGGAGCGGTGCTCCCACAGGCCCTGGGCGCCCTGCAGGGCGCGGCGGCGCGCGGTGTGGACGTGGCGGACCTGCTGTCGCGCACCGGCGAACGCGCCGCGGACGCGGCCGCGTTCACGCGGGCGTACCGCCGCTACTGCTGGACCACCGACGGTTTGGACGGCGTCCGGCTGGCACCGTTCCAGATCCTCGCGGTCCAGGGGCGCAGCCTGGCCGGCCTGCCGCACGACGAGCAGCTCGCCCTGCTCGACCGGCTCGTCGAGCACGACGGCAGTGGCCTGCTGCAGACCACCCGGCGGCTCTACGTCGACACCGCCGACGCGGAGTCGGTCCGCTCCGGCGTCGACTGGTGGCTGGAGATGACCGGCCGCGGCGGCGAGGGCATGGTCGTCAAGCCGGTCGGCGCGGTGGTCCGCGACGGCGAGGGCCGCCTGGTCCAGCCCGGCATCAAGTGCCGGGGCCGCGAGTACCTGCGGATCATCTACGGCCCGGAGTACACGCGCCCGGAGAACCTCGCCCGCCTGCGCTCGCGCTTCCTCAACCACAAGCGGTCCCTGGCGATCCGCGAGTACGCCCTGGGCCTGGAGGCCCTGGACCGGCTGGCCGAGGGCGAGCCGCTGTGGCGGGTCCACGAGGCGGTGTTCGGAGTGCTGGCGCTGGAGTCGGAGCCGGTCGACCCGAGGCTGTGAGCCGGGGGCCCACACGATTCCGGCCAGGCTTGTCCCGCCTGGGACGCTCCTGGCCGGACGTCGCCCTTCCGGTCCCATTCGTCCCTGGTTAACCGCTGGTTGCCGTGCTAACTTCGCTGGTCGGCCCAGACAGGTGAACCGACTCAGGGGGAAAGTCGGTGCGGACAGGTACGGCGCCCGGCGAGTTCGGCGGCACATCCGGGCAGCAGCCGGGTTTCGAGCTGCTGTTACAGCTCACCGACGTCCTCTGCGAGCTGGGCTGCGTCGAGGACGCGCCGAGCCGGGTGCAGTTCGCCGGCCTCCTGGGCGGCCAGCTCCGCCGGCAGGTGGACATCCGCGGCGTCAAACTCCGCGAGGACGTGGTGAGTCTGGTGACCGCCGCGCTGAGCGTGGCGGGCGGGGAACACGTACTGGTCGGGGTGGTCCGCATCCTCGAGGGAGCCCCGGCCGGAGACGAACTCGACCGGCTGATCGCCCCTGCCCCCACCCTGGCCGGACCGCTGTCCAAGGACGACGAGAAGAGCGCACGCGTCGCGCTCTCCCGCGGCGACCTGCCCGCCGCACGATTACGGGACGGCCTGGCCGAGGAGCTCGCCGGCCTGGACCTCCCCGACGGACTCACCCCCGAGCAGCTGTTCGCACATCTCCTGGAATGGAACGTGCAGGAGGACGGCCTGCCGCCCGTGGTCCTGCTCCTCGACCACGCGGCCGCTCTTGCCGGGACCGTCGAGCACCGCCTCGCGCTGACCGGCTGGGTCGATGACTGGACCGGACGCGCGGGCCTGACCGCGCAGTTGGGCAGACGCCGGGACAGACGCGCGGCGGTGGTGTGGTCGCCCGACATCCCCCGCACCCTCGTCGTGGCCGTCGAACCGGCCCGGGACGGCAGCACGGACGTGGTCGTGCGGACCTGGACCAACGCGACCCCGGGGCGCTGGGACCCGCGCCCCGGCGAGCCGGACACGATCCCCCTGGACGACCTCGGCCGCGCGGTGGACGAGGCGCTCCGGCACGGCACCCAACTCTGGCTGGTGCCGCGCGAACCGGATGCGGGCGGACGCCAGGAGCCGCCCGCGTACATAGAGTTCATCCTTCCGTACGATCTGATGAACCACGATGTGGCGGGGTTGACGTTCGCCATAGGCGACGGTGAGCCCACTCCGCTCAGCCTGCGGTACGGGGTGCATCTACGCAGCCTGGAACGCATGCGTACGGACAACGCCGTGGTCCGGCAGCAGTGGCTGCGGCGTTGGGCGGCGCTGAAGCAGCACGGGATCACGGTGCACGCCTGGCGGGAAGCGGACGCCCGGCGGCTGCGCGCGTGGCAGATCGCGCTCGCCGGGGAATCCAGAAGGACGGCAGTGCTGTTGGACGCGCCGACCGGGGCACCGGCTCTGGAGGCACTCAAAGCGGCGATCGCGGAGGGGGTCGGGCTGGCCGTCTGGGACCGCAGAGGTGTGTTCAAAGAGGAGAGGCGCGAGGTGGTGACCGCGGTCTTCGCCGCCGTCACGCTGCCCGTCCAGCTTCCTTCCGTCATTCACCGCATGCGTCTGAACGCCGAGAGCGGCGCGGAGGACGCGGTCCAGTATCTGGCCCGGAACGTCGGATTCCTGTGGGACGACCCCACACGTGTCGTCGACCTCCAGGCCACCGACCCCGGCGATCTCGCCAGCTGAGCTAGGAGGCTTCGGCATGAGCGCACAGGAACGGACGGCCGCGGACGACTGGCGGGTCTTCCACGCCACCGGACGCCCGCAGGGCACCCCGCCCGTGCTGCCCGACCCGCCGCCCTGGCGGAGGTTCCGTGGCGGTCCGGTCCAGGCCCCGCCCCCGGACGACGCCGAGGCGGCACTGCGCCGGCTGGGCCCCGGCGGCCTCACCCCGCAGCTCGACGAGGAGCAGATAGAGACGGTCAACGCCGCCCTGCTGCTGCGCCGCCCGCTGCTGATCACCGGCCCTCCGGGCGTCGGCAAGTCGACGCTCGCCTACCTGATCTCGCGTGAGCTGGGGCTCGGCCGGGTACTCGAATGGAACGTGGTGAGCCGGACCAGCCTGCGGGACGGCTTGTACGTCCACGACGCCATGGGCCGTGCCCAGGCCATCGCCGCCTGGCAGGCCGGACTGCGGGACACGGCGCGGGCGGAGCCGGTGTTCGAAGACGACGAACAGAGCGTCAACTCCTCGGCCACGTCAAAGGATCGTCAACTTGCGCCGGTTATAGGCGAGTTCATTACACTGGGGCCCCTCGGTACCGCCCTGCTGCCCTACGACCGGCCCCGGGTGCTGCTCGTCGACGAACTCGACAAGAGCGACATCGACCTGCCGAACGACCTGTTGCACGTTCTGGAGAATGGAAGTTATGAGGTTCCGGAGCTGGTGCGCGACGCCGCCGACGCGGCGAGCGTGCACACCAGCGACCCGGGGAGCCGGGCGGTGGTGCGCAACGGACGGGTCGAGTGCCGGGAGTTCCCGGTCGTGGTGATCACCAGCAACGGGGAGCGGGAATTCCCCGCCGCCTTCCGTCGTCGCTGCCTGCCGATGGAGATGCACACCCCCACCCGGGAGCAACTACTGGCCATGGTGGAGGGCCATCTCGGGCTCCGGCCGCAAGGCACCGAAGACCTCGTCGACCTGTTCGTTCAGCGGGTCCAGGCGGGCGGAGTCCACTCCCTCGACCAGTTGCTCAACGCTGTCCAGATGACTACTGCGGGTGGTTTTCAGGCTGACGGTGACGGGCGTAAGCTCGTCGAACTGCTGCTCCGCGACCTCGCGAAGGGCCGCTGATGACCCGGGAGCGCGCATCCGGACCCGGCGACGGGGATCCCGCATCGGGATCGTCGCCGCCTCCTTCGGTGTACCCCGAGCCGCCCGCGGGCGAGCGCGGGGACCGGGGCCCGGCCGCTCCCGACCACTTCGTACCGCGCTGGCAGGAGTTCGCCGACGCGGTATGGCTCGCCGCGCACTGGAGCCGGTACGGCCGTCCCGGCGGCGCGGCCCAGGAGGCCCCGGTCCCGGAAGCGGACACCGCGGGCCCGCAGGACGCCGAGACCGAACGACTGTCCCGGCCCGCCGCCGACGACGACGCACTCCCCGGCCCGCCCGCGGCCGACGCCGAGGACGCTTTCCCCGAGCCCCCGCCGGCCGGCCGCACCCCCGCCTCGATCCCCCTCGCCGACCGGGCTGTCTCCCGGGCCGCCGGCCGCTTCTCACCCCACCCCGAAGGCCGCTTCACTCTGCACCTCGGGCCGCCGCTGCTGCCCCGGGCCGAACCCGACCCGTCCGGCCCCGGCCGCGTCACGGCCCTGCTCGCGCGAGCCCTGCACCACCTGGCCCGCCGCATCCCGTCCCGCAGCAGCCTGGAGCTGGACGAGGAGACCACCGCCGAACAGGGCCTCGCCGACGGGCTGTGGATGCCGTTCCTGCGGCCCGCCCGGGTCTCCGCCTTCGACCTGGTGCTGCTGCTCGACGACGCGCCCACGATGCGGATCTGGGAGCAGAGCGCCGCACGCCTCGCCCGCGCCGCCGAGCACAGCGGCGCCTTCCGGAGCGTGCGCACGATCCGGGCGACCGTGCCGCGCACCGGCACCGCCACCCTGCGCTGGCCCACGGGCCGGGCCGTCGCCGACCCGGCCGAACTGCTCGACGGCCGGGGCAGCCGGATCTTCCTCGTCGTCACCGACGGACTCGCCCACGGCTGGGCCGCCACCGCCGCCGACGAACTCCTCGGCCGCCTCGCCCACGCCGGCCCCACCGCTCTCGTCCACCTGCTGCCGCCGCACTTGCGCCACCGGTCCTCGCTCTACCCCTACCCGGCCGTCCTGGAGGCCGGAGGCTTCGGAGCGCCCAACGACGGCCTCGGGCACTGGGCGCCGCCCGGCGGCCCCGACCCGATGCGGCCGCTGCCCGAGGCGGGCGACGGCTCCGTCGCCGTCCCGGTGCTCTCCCTGAAGCCCGCCTCCCTCGCCGCCTGGTCCGATCTGGTCACCGGCGGGCGCGGCGTACGGCGGTCGCTGCCCGTGGTGCTGGCGGGGGCCCTGAGCAAGGGCGCCCCCGCCCCCGGTCTGCGCGCTCCGCGCCTCCCCCGTGCCGCCACCGCCGCCGTACGGCGCTTCTTCAGTCTCGCCACCCCCTCCGCCCGTCGGCTCGCGACCCAACTGGCCGCCATCCCCTTCGACTTCGACCTTGTCGAGCAGCTGCGCAGGCGGGTCATGCCGGAGACCGGCCCCGACCACCTCGCCGAGATCCTCATGGGCGGGCTGATCGATTGGGAGGGCGGAGAGCAGGGGCGCCCCGAGTTCGCCGAGGGTGTCCGCGAAGCGCTGCTCGCGACCACCACCCGCAGCCAACTCGCACGCACGGTCAGCGTGGTGGGCGAGCTGCCCGCCGCGGGCGAGCGGGGCGTCGCCCTGCGCGCCGCCCTGCACGACCCGCTGCGCACCAGGCTGCCCGACCCGGCCGAACCCGGCTGGGCGCGCAGCGAACTGGCCGTGATGCGAGCCCTGTCGGGCCCCTACTCCGAGCGGGCCAAACGCATCGAACCGAACCTGTCCAGGCACGCGCCCGCCGCGGCCGTACAGGGGGAGAGCACCGCGTCCGCACATCCACCCCCACAGGTGAATAACCCGGGCGACACGACTCCATCCAGCCCAGCGGACACTAACCCGAATTCGGAAATGTCCGATCTGACGGGAGAATCCGTGCCGTCTTCGACGGCCGGCGCGCACCGACAAGAGACCCCGGAGGCAGAGCCGCTCATGCAGAGCACCACGACCGCAACGCCGGCCCTACTGGTGAACGTCCCCATGCGTAACACCTCGTTCGTCGGCCGTCAGGCGCTGCTGAGGGCCGTGGAGGAGCAGCTCGCCGCCCAGGACACCGCGGCCGTGCTACCCAACGCCCTGCACGGCCTCGGTGGTGTCGGCAAGTCCCAGCTGGCGCTGGAGTACATCTACACCCACCCGCGCGAGTACCGGATCATCTGCTGGATCCCCGCCGAGCGCGAGAGCCTCATCCTGGCCGCGCTGTCCTCCCTCGCCTCCCAGCTGGGCGTCGCCCCGGCCGGCCAGGACAGCCTGGGCGCCGCCGCGGCCAACACCGCCGTGCCCGCCGTGCTGGAGGCGCTGCGCACCGGGACGCCGTACGACAACTGGCTGCTGGTCTTCGACAACGCCGAGGACATCGAGGCGGTGCGCGGCTACTTCCCGCACAACGGGCCGGGCAAGGTCATCGTCACCTCCCGGAACCGGGGCTGGGAACGGGTGGCCACCTCGCTGCCGGTGAACGTCTTCGAGCGCGACGAGTCCATCGAACTGCTCCAGAAGCGCGCCAAGGACCTGCCCCGGGAGGACGCCGACCGGCTCGCCGAAGCGCTCGGCGACCTGCCGCTCGCCGTGGAGCAGGCGGGCGCCTGGCTCGGTGTCACGGGCATGGAGGTCGACGAGTACCTCGAACTGCTCGCCCAGCGCAGCCCGGAGATCCTCGAGATCGAGCAGAGCCCCGACTACCCGGTCTCCGTCGCCGCCGCCTGGGACATCTCCCTGGAGCGCATCAGGGAGAACAATCCGGGCGCCCGGCAGCTGCTCGACATCTGCGCCAGCATGGCCCCCGAGCCGATTCCGCGCTCGATCCTGCGCAGCAGCCGGGGCGTCAACATCACGCCGCAGGTCGACCCGATGCTGCGCGAGCCGATCAAACTGAACCGGGCCATCCGCGACCTCAGCCAGTTCTCCCTGATCAAGGTCGACCCGCGTGCGGGCACCCTGCAGATGCACCGGCTCCTCCAGACCGTGCTCCTCGCCAAGCTGAGCGAGGAGGAACGCGAGAGGATGCGGGACGCCGCCCACCAGCTGCTGTCCGCCGCCAACCGCGGCCCCTTCGGCTCCTCCCAGGAGTGGCGCGACTACCAGGCGCTGCTGCCCCACGTCCTCGCCTCCCAGGCCGTGACCAGCACCGACCCCTATGTGCGTGACCTGGTCTACGACACCATGTGGTTCCTCTACTACTGGGGCGACCACGAGAACGCAGCGGCCTTCGGCCGGCAGGCGTGGAGCGCGTGGCTCGCCGCCTCGGGCGAGGACGACATCTATGTCATCCGGATGACCAAGGGCTTCGCCTTCCTGCTGCGCCAGGTGGGCCAGATCGCCGAGTCGATCCCGCTCACCGAGAAGGCGCTGGAGGTCTCCCGCCGGGTGCAGGTCGAGCCCGAGGAACTCATCGACTCCCTGTGCGAGATGTCCGACGCCCGCCGGTACCAGGGCCGCTTCCAGGAGGCGCGGGACCTGGGCAAGGAGGCCACCGAACTGGCCCGGTCGCTCTTCGGTCCCGACGACCCGGCCACCCTGCGGGGCAGCCACAGCTGGGGCGTCGACCTGAGACTGTGCGGGGAGTTCAGGGAAGCACTGCCGCTCGACCAGGAGACAGCCCGCCAGCGTGACACGCTGTTCGGTGAGATGAGCTTCTTCACGCTCAACACCCTGCACTGCGTCGGCATCGACATGCGCGAGGCGGGCCGGTACCCCAAGGCGCGCGAATGGCAGGAGGACGTCTACCGCCGGGCGCTCAGCGCCCTCGGCGAGAAGCACCCCCTGACCTTGCGCATCGCCCGTGACCTCGGAGTCTGCCGCCGCCGGGACGGAGACCTCGCAGAAGGCGCCAAGCTCGCCGAGGAGACCCTGCGCAACTTCAAGTCCCGCTACGGCGACGAGCATCTCGACTCACTGACCACGGCGACCAACGTCCTTGTCGACCGGCGGCTGGCCGGGGACCTGGACGGCTCGTACCGGCTCGCGCAGTCCACCGTGGCCCGGCTGGTGCGGCGCATCGGCGAGAACCACGCCCACACCCTGGTGACCAGGGCGAACCTGGCCGCCACCGAGCGGGCCCTGGGCGCCCTGGACACCGCGCAGGAGCTGGAGGACGACGTGGTGCGGCGGCTGAGCGACACGGTCGGAGCGCAGCACGTCATCACCCTCACCGTCGGCATCGGCCAGGCCAACACCGCCTATGCCCGGCTCGACTTCGAGCGGGCGCACGCGATCGACTCCGCCAACCTGCCGCTGCTGACCGAGGTGGCGGGCGAGGACCACCCGCTCACCCTCTCCTGCACCTCCAACCTCGCCCTCGATCTGCGGGGCCTCGGGCGCGGTGAGGAGGCGGACGTGCTTCAGCGCAAGGCGGTGGAGGGCTTCGCCGCAGTGCTGCGCACCGACCACCCCTGGCTCCAGGCCGCCCGCCAGCGCCGCCGCATCGAGTGCGACATCGCTCCCATGCCCATGTGACGGCCGTCAACTCCCCAAGCGCTACTGCTAAGTTGGTATCACCAAAGCAGTCGTGTCACGGGGGGCGCATGACGGCGGTCGTCTTCGTCCACGGGACCGGGGTCCGCGAGCCGGGCCTCTCCGCGCTGGTCGCACGGGTGACGGCCGGACTCGCCGCACAGCGTGACGGCCTGCGCGTCGTGCCCTACGCCTGGGGAGCGGCACACGGTGCCACGCTCGCGGCCGGTGGGGCGAGCCTGCCGCCCCGGTCCGGCACCACACGCGGTCTCGGCGAAGGCCCCGCGGGGCCGGCCCCGGGCGACGGGACGGCCGCGGCATGGGCCGCCCTCTATGCCGACCCGTACGCCGAACTGGCCCTGGCCGCCGCCGGATCCGGCCCGGCCGTCGAACGCCCGCCCGGCTCCGTACCGCCACAGCAGCGCATACGGGCGCTGCTCACCGCACTCGCCGCCCGAGGGGACGCACCCGCGGCCGGACTGGGCCCCGGACTGGCCCGGGCCGCCACCGACCTGGCCGCCCACCCCCTGCTCGGACCCGCCGCCGACGCCCTCGACCCGGCGGACCTCGCCGCTCTCGCCGCCCGCTGTCTCACCGCACGCCTCATAGCCGACGCCCTCGACGCCGGCTCCCCGCTCGTTCCGGTCGGCGAGACCCGTGACGCCGTCACCGGCCGGATCGCCGAGGCCCTCGGCGCACCACCCCCGGGTACGGAGCGCGGGCTGCGCTCCGCCCTGCTGCGGACGGCCGGAGCGGTGGCAGCGCGCGCCGTCGAACGCCGCCGGCGGGCCCTCACCGAGGCCGCCCACCCCGCCGCCGGCGACATCCTGCGCTACCTGAGCCGGGGCGCGGCCTTCCGGGACGGCCTGCGCACCCTCCTCGCCGGCCTGGAGCCGCCCGTCGCCGTGGTCGGCCACAGCCTCGGCGGCATCATCGCCCTCGACACGCTGGTCTCCGCCCCGCTGCCCCAGGTCCGGCTCCTGGTGACGGCGGGCTCCCAGGGGCCCTTCCTCTACGAGTCGGGCTCCCTGCCGTCCCTCGAACACCCCACGCCCCTGCCGCCGTACGTCCCCGCCTGGCTGAACCTGTACGACCCGCGCGATCTGCTCGGCTACCTCGGTGCGGGACTCTTTCCCGGCCGCGTCACCGATGTCGCCGTCGACAGCGGCCAGCCGTTCCCCGCCGCGCACAGCGCCTACTGGACGAACCCCGCCGTGTACCGCCACATCGTGGACCACCTGCCGTGAGCGGGCCGACGCCGTCCGTCGACCCCACCCGGGTGCACGCCCTCGTCGTGGGGATCGAGGCGTACGAGGCCGGGGACGCCTGGCGGCTGCCCGGCCCCGCCCGGGACGCCGTACGGTTCTGGCGCCTGCTGCGGGACGCCGGGGTGCCGGAGGAACAACTGCGGCTGCACCTGGCCCCGTCGGCGCCGTACGACTCGCCCGTCCCGTACCGGAGTGCGGACCGGGCGACCCTGCGCCGGGTCCTCGTCCGTGAACTGTCCCGGGCCCAGGGCGACGTGCTGTGGGTGTGGTGGGGCGGCCACGGCGTACTGGACAGGTCCGGGAGGCTCCGGCTGTTCTGCGCGGACGCGGGCGTCGACGACAAGGTGGCCATCGACCTGGACTCCGCGCTCGCCCGGTACGCGGGCGACGCCGTGCCCGGTCTGCGCGAGCAGATGTGGATCGTGGACGCCTGCGAGACGTTCGAGGAGGACCTCGCCTTTCAGGAGGCGCTGCCCGCCGACGCCCTGCCCGTGGGCCGGCCCGGGCACGCGCATCGGCAGACCGTGCTGCGCGCCGCCGGCCGGGGCAGGGCGGCGGCCAACGATCCCGTCCGTGCCACGGGCCTGTTCTCCGACGTCCTGCTCGGTCTGCTGGCCGACCGGGCGGCCGTTCTGCCCGCGCCACCCGATCCGGAGGAACTGTTTCCGGCCGTTCGGGCGCGCATCGCGGCCCTCAGGGACGAGGGCCGTACTCTTCAGCACCCCGAGATCCGGCTCCAGGGCGCCGACCGCACCGAGACCCTGCCCCCGGCCGGACCGCCCTCCGCGCCGCGGCCTCTCGCGGCGTTGCAGCGGGCGGTGGAGGCCCTGCTCGCCTACCCCCTGATGCACGACCCCGACGAACGGCAGACCGTCGTCGCCGCACTGAACCCCCGTGTCACAGCCGTACTGCGCCGCAACAGCAGGGCGCGCACCGACGTCGTCAACATCCTCGGCGGGCTCGCCCGGCGGAACCCGGAGGCGCTGCGCGACCTGTTCGACGCCGTGGTGTCCGTCGACGACGATCCGGAACTGAAGCACGAACTCGCCGCCGCACTGGACGCGTTGGCGCCCTCGTCGGCGCCTCGGCGTGATCGGCGATGATCAGTGGCGTGATCGTACGGTTTTCGCCCCGGGGGGTAATGGCCATGATGGAAAGACACGGGGCATCGCGTGCCACCGTGCGAGAAGGGGGAGCATCTTGGACCAGCCGCCCGTTCTGCACCACGCCGGAGCCGCCGCACCTGAACCGGCCGTCGCCACGGCGGGGACCGACGTCTGGGAATCCGATCTGGCGGACCTCGCGGCGCTGCCCCTGAGCGCCGTGGACGGTCTCCCCACCCTGCCCCCCACCACACGCCTGCTGACCGAGGTGCTGCGCGCCCGCAGCAGCATGAGGAGCGGTGAAGGAGGAGGCTCGGGCGCCCGAGCCGACTAGCCGCCGACCGTCCCGACGGCAGAGCCCCGGTGCGACACCCGTACGCGCACCGGGGTCCCCGCATGTCCGCCAACCGACCGGAGGTCCGCGACGATGACCAGCGAGCAGCACCTCGCCCCCTTCCGCATGCCGGACCGGCTCTTCGCGGAGCTGGCCGCCGGAGGTGGCTCCGCGGCGGCCGTCGCCTTCCTCGAACGGGCGGAACGGGCGCGGCGGTTGCTGCTCCTGCGCACCCTCCTCGGCCATCTCGACGCCCTGCCCACCCCCCTCACCCCGGTCGCCGAAGCCTGGCGGGTGTTCAAGGAGGCGGCCGAGAAGTCGCCTGAGCCGGTCGAACGCCTGCTGCTGGCCCCGCCGACCGGCGGCTGGATCTCCCACATGCTGCGCCGGGTCCACGGCACGGCCACCGGGCCGCCGCTCTGGGCGGAGGCGGGCCACCTGAGCGCGCTCGCCCTCTCGGCGTCCTTGCACGCGGGCACGGAGACGGTCTTCGATGTTGCGCTCACCGACGGGCGGCTGCCGCTGCCCGGACTCGGGATGGTCCAACTCCCCTACCCGAGAGAGGGCCTGGCGGTCGGCCGGGCCGCGACGGCCGGCGGGGAGCTGACGGTCGAGGGGCCGGGCCGCACGAACGGCTCGGTGCGGGTGATCTGCCGTCCGCTGCGGCAGCGCGCCGGCGCCGACGGGGACACCTGGCTCCCGCTGCGCACCCTGACCCACACCGGACCCGGCGGCGAGGCCGCCGTCACGGTCGTCCTCGAAGACCTCGACCCCTACCGCGATCTCGACGACCACCTGCCCCCCACCCGGCTCGACGAGGACGAGGCACAGGAGTGGCAGCGGTTGTTCGGCGAGGCCGCGCGGATCCTCGCCCGCCCGGGCAGGCCGGGCCCGGGGCGGGTCGACCCCGCCATGATCCGGGCGATCGTGCCCTTCGGGCGCACCGGCGTCAGCCCGCCCCCGCTGCCCTTCGTCCAGGTCTCGGCCTCCAGTGGCGACTCCTTCGGCGGCATGCTCATCGTCCGCCCGGCCTCCGCGCTCGCCCTCGCCGAGACCCTGGTGCACGAGCTCCAGCACAGCAAGCTGGCCGCCCTCCTGCACCTGTTCCCACTGCTGGAGGACGACCGGGCCGAGCGCTACTACGCGCCCTGGCGCACCGACCCCCGCCACCTCACCGGCCTGCTGCACGGCGCGTACGCCTTCACCGGCGTCGCGGGTTTCTGGCGGGACCGGCTGGCCGGTGCGCGGGAGGCCGAGGCGGTCGAGCGCGCCGGCTACTTCTTCGCCCTGCGCCGGTTGCAGAGCCGTCTGGCCGTGCGCACCCTGCTGACCAGCGGCCGTCTGACCGTGCAGGGCCGCGCCCTCGTGTCGGGGCTCGCCGGCACCCTGGACGGCTGGCTGCGGGAGGAGGTCCCCCCGGCCGCGCTGAGCCGCGCCCGCACCGCCGCCGCCCTGCACCGCACCGAGTGGCGGCTGCGCAACGTGGTGCCCGCCCCGGTCGCCGCGCCGTCGGACCTCCGCTTCCGCCCCGACCGCACCTCTTGGCCGGACCTGCGCACCCACGGCCTCGCCACCCGCCCCGCCGCCCCGCGCACCGCCGACGAGCACCTCGCCGCCGGGGACGCGGCCGCCGCGCTCGTCCGGTACGCCGACGTCCTGGCCGACGCCCCGGCCGAGCCGCATGCCCTCGCGGGCTGGATCGTCGCCCGGACGATCCTCGAACCGGGCCGGGCCGCCCGCCGGATGCTCGCCCGGCCGGAAGAGCTGCTGGAGCCGTCGCCCCGGGTGTGAGCCGGCCCCGTCGCGTTTGTCGTCGCCGTGACGAGAACTGGCGGTCACGGAAACGGGCGAGGAGCGCGTCAACGCGCCCTCCGATGGTGAGGATGGAGGCATGGCATACCACGTCCACTCCGAGGCCGGGCGGCTGCGCCGCGTCATCCTGCACCGGCCCGATCTCGAGCTCAAAAGGCTCACCCCCAGCAACAAGACCTCGCTGCTCTTCGACGACGTGCTGTGGGTGCGCAGGGCCCGCGCCGAACACGACGGGTTCGCCGATGTGCTGCGCGACCGCGGTGTCGCCGTCCACCTCTTCGGCGACCTGCTGGCCGAGACGCTCGAGGTCCCGGCGGCCAGATCCCTCGTCCTGGAGCGGGTCTTCGACGAGAAGGAGTACGGCCCGCTGGCCACCGACCCGCTCAGAGCCGCCTTCGAGAACCTGCCCGCGCGAGAGCTGGCCGAGGTCCTGGTCGGCGGCATGACGAAACGCGAGTTCCTCGACGTGCACCCGGAGCCGACCTCCGTGCGCTTCCACGTCATGGAACTGGACGACTTCCTGCTGGGCCCGCTGCCCAACCACCTCTTCACCCGCGACACCTCCGCCTGGATCTACGACGGCGTGTCCATCAACGCCATGCGCTGGCCCGCGCGGCAGCGCGAGACCGTGCACTTCGAGGCGATCTACCGGCATCACCCGCTGTTCCGCGACGAGACCTTCCACGAGTGGTCGAAGGGGCAGGCCGACTACCCGTCCACCATCGAGGGCGGGGACGTGCTGGTCATCGGCAACGGGGCGGTGCTCATCGGCATGAGCGAGCGCACCACTCCGCAGGCGGTGGAGATGCTCGCGCACAAGCTGTTCGCCGCCGGGTCCGCCGAGACGATCGTGGCCCTCGACATGCCCAAGCGGCGTGCCTTCATGCACCTAGACACGGTGATGACGATGGTCGACGGCGACACCTTCACCCAGTACGCGGGTCTCGGCATGCTCCGCTCGTACACCATCGAACCGGGCGTCGGCGACAAGGAGCTGAAGGTCACCGACCATCCGCCGGAGCACATGCACCGCGCCATCGCCGCCGCGCTCGGCCTCAACGAGATCCGGGTGCTGACCGCGACCCAGGACGTGCACGCGGCCGAACGCGAGCAGTGGGACGACGGCTGCAACGTCCTCGCCGTCGAACCCGGGGTCGTGGTCGCCTACGAGCGGAACGCCACCACCAACACCCACCTGCGCAAACAAGGCATCGAGGTGATAGAGATCCCGGGCAGCGAGCTGGGACGGGGAAGGGGCGGGCCGCGGTGCATGAGCTGCCCGGTCGAACGGGATCCCGTCTAGGAGCCCGGGGAATCGGGCGGTCCAGGAGGCCCCGTATAGACATGCTGTCTTTCGTATAGTATTCCAGGAGTCTGTGTCCCCGTATCCCTGGAGCGCCCCCATGGCGACTGTCCCGACCGCCCTCGCCGGCCGCCACCTCGTCAAGGAGCTGGACTTCACCGAGGACGAGTTCCGCGCTCTGGTCGAGCTGGCCGCGGAACTGAAGGCCGCCAAGAAGGCCGGGGCCGAGACCCAGTACCTCCGGGGCCGGAACATCGCGCTGATCTTCGAGAAGACCTCCACCCGCACCCGCTGCGCGTTCGAGGTCGCGGCCGCCGACCAGGGCGCCTCGACCACCTACCTCGACCCCTCCGGGTCCCAGATCGGGCACAAGGAGTCGGTCAAGGACACGGCGCGGGTGCTGGGCCGGATGTACGACGCGATCGAGTACCGGGGCGACAGCCAGCAGAAGGTGGAGGAGCTGGCGGCGCACGCCGGTGTCCCCGTCTACAACGGGCTCACCGACGACTGGCACCCGACCCAAATGCTCGCCGACGTGCTGACCATGACCGAGCACTGCGCCAAGCCGCTGACGGAGACCGCCTTCGCCTACCTGGGCGACGCCCGCTTCAACATGGGCAACTCCTACCTGGTCACCGGCGCCCTGCTCGGCATGGACGTCCGGCTCGTCGCACCGAAGGAGTACTGGCCGGCCCAGGAGGTCGTCGACCGGGCCCGCGCGCTCGCCGCGACCAGCGGCGCCCGCGTCACGCTCACCGAGACGGTGGACGAGGGGGTCCGCGGCGCCGACTTCGTCGCCACGGACGTCTGGGTCTCCATGGGCGAGCCGAAGGAGGTCTGGGCCGAGCGCATCGCCGCCCTCGCCCCGTACGCCGTGACCATGGACGTCCTGCGGGCCACCGGGAACCCGGACGTGAAGTTCCTGCACTGCCTGCCCGCCTTCCATGACCTCGGCACCAAGGTCGGCCAGGAGATCCACGCGGCGCACGGCCTGGAGTACCTGGAGGTCTCCGACGAGGTTTTCGAGTCGGCCCACTCGGTCGTCTTCGACGAGGCGGAGAACCGGATGCACACCATCAAGGCGGTCATGGTGGCAACCCTTGCCTGACCCCTCGCGAACAGTCCTTACGCCGACGGACGCCGCTGAGCCGGCATCACGGGCAGTCTGAACCAGACCGCCTTGCCGGACTCGGTCGGCCGGTGCCCGCAGGAGGAACTCAGGGTGCGGATCAGCAGCAGCCCGCGCCCGTGCTCCTGCCAGGGGTCGGGTGGTCCGCCGGCCGGGCAGGTGAGGTCGCCGGGCGGGGCCGGGTCGGTGTCGTGCACCTCGACCTGGCAGCCCGACGGCATCAGCTGCACGACCAGCTCGATCGGCGTCTCGCCCGTGGTGTGCTCCACGGCGTTGGCCACCAGCTCCGCCGTGAGCAGCTCCGCGGTGTCGCAGTCCGCCCCGTGCTCCAGCTCGGCCAGCGCCGTACGGACCAGGGCACGGGCCACGGGCACCGCCGCTGCGGTGTGCGGCAGCGCGATGCGCCAGGAGGCGGGAGCTGAGGAGAGTTCGTACACGGCGGGTCCGTTCATGGAGCAGGACATCCTGCTTTCAACCTTACGAATGGTACGGCGCCGCTCTCCGGAGACGTCCGAGGGGCACCGCCGGAGGCGCCTTCGCCCCCTTGCCGGACGGCTTACCCAGGTGAACGCGGTGCCGCGCACAGCTGCTCCCGCCGTTACGCCGGTGTGGACGATCTGTGACGGATGTAACCGGCCCAGGTCACGCCGGGCCCACATCGAAGTCCTACCCGGACGGTCTATCGCGCACTCATGACGACAGTCACGGATGAGTGATAGCTTCGGGGGGTAGAGCTCAGTGAGGCAGTGCCCGCCCGAGGAGGCCGCACGTCATGAGTCCCTTCACCGGCTCCGCCGTCCGCACCCCCGGCTGGGAGCATCTGCGCGTCGAGGTCGCCGACGGCGTCGCGACCGTCACTCTGGCCCGCCCCGAGAAACTCAACGCACTCACCTTCGGCGCCTACGCCGACCTGCGCGACCTGCTCGCGGAGCTGTCCCGGGAGCGGTCCGTACGGGCCTTGGTGCTCGCCGGCGAGGGCCGCGGCTTCTGCTCCGGCGGCGACGTCGACGAGATCATCGGCGCGACCCTGAGCATGGACACCGCCCAGCTCCTCGACTTCAACCGGATGACCGGCCAGGTGGTCCGCGCGGTCAGGGAGTGCCCGTTCCCGGTGATCGCGTCGCTGCACGGCGTGGCGGCGGGCGCCGGAGCGGTCCTCGCCCTGGCCGCGGACTTCCGCGTCGCCGACCCCACCGCCCGCTTCGCCTTCCTCTTCACCCGCGTCGGCCTCTCCGGCGGCGACATGGGCGCGGCCTACCTCCTGCCCCGGGTCGTCGGCCTGGGCCACGCGACCCGCCTGCTGATGCTGGGCGACCCGGTCCGGGCCCTGGAGGCCGAGCGCATCGGCCTGATCAGCGAGCTGACGGAGGAGGGCCGGGCGGACGAGACCTCACAGCGACTGGCCCACCGCCTGGCCCAGGGCCCGGCCCTGGCGTACGCCCAGACAAAGGCGTTGCTGACGTCGGAACTGGACATGCCCCTCGCGGCCTCGATCGAACTGGACGCCTCGACCCAGGCCCTCCTGATGACGGGGGAGGACTACGCGGAGTTCCACGCGGCGTTCACCGAGAAGCGCCCTCCCAAATGGAGCGGACGGTGACCGCTATCCCCTCAGGGGCGGCGCGGGGAACCGCGCGACAAGCCACGACGCACCCGCAGCCGCACCACAACACCGGCCACCCCCTGCGCGTGGCGGTCATCGGCGGCGGCCCCGGCGGCCTCTACGCCGCCGCCCTCCTCAAACGCCTGGACCCGGAACGGGACATCACCGTCTGGGAACGCAACCCCCCGGACAGCACCTTCGGCTTCGGCGTGGTCCTCTCCGACGAAACCCTCGGCGGCATAGAACACGCCGACCCCGAGGTCCACGAGGCCCTCCAGCAGCACTTCACCCGCTGGGACGACATCGACATCGTCCACCGCGACACCCGCCACACCTCCACAGGACACGGCTTCGCGGCCCTGGGACGCCAGCGCCTCCTGGAGATCCTCCACGCCCGCTGCCGCGCCCTCGGCGTCGCCCTCCGCTTCCACACCGAGGCCCCGGACGACCTCACTCGGACCCACGACCTGGTCATCGCCGCGGACGGCGTACACAGCACCACCCGCGAGACCCACGCGGACGTCTTCCGCCCCCGGGTGACGGCCCACCGCTGCCGCTACATCTGGCTCGCCGCCGACTTCCCCTTCGACTCCTTCCGCTTCGAGATCGCCGAGACCGAACACGGCGTGATGCAGCTCCACGGCTACCCCTACGCACCCGACGCGTCGACGGTGATCGTCGAGATGCGCGAAGAGGTCTGGCAGACGGCCGGTTTCGACGAGCTCGACGAAGCGGAGTCGATCGAGCGCTGCGCCAAGATCTTCGCGGAGGCACTCCGAGGCCGCCCCCTGAAGTCGAACAACTCCACCTGGACGACGTTCCGCACGGTCGTCAACGACCGCTGGTCGCACGGCAACCTCGTCCTCCTCGGGGACGCCGCCCACACCGCACACTTCTCCATCGGCTCCGGCACCAAGCTCGCCGTCGAGGACGCGCTGGCCCTGGCCGCCTGCCTGGAGGAGCGGGACACACTGCCCGAGGCGCTGGCCGCCTACGAGGCCGAGCGGCGCCCCGTCGTCGCCTCCACGCAGCGTGCGGCACGGGCCAGTCTGGAGTGGTTCGAGAACCTCGGCCTGTACCTGGACCAGCCGCCCCGCCAGTTCGCCTTCAACCTGCTCACCCGCAGCCGCCGCGTCACGCACGACAATCTCAGGCTGCGCGACGCCCGCTTCACGGAGTCGGTGGAGCGCGAGTTCGGCTGCCCGCCCGGCACGCCCCCGATGTTCACACCGTTCCGGCTGCGCGGACTGACCCTGCGCAACCGGGTCGTCGTCTCGCCCATGGACATGTACTCGGCGGCCGACGGCGTCCCCGGCGACTTCCACCTCGTCCACCTGGGCGCGCGGGCGCTGGGCGGGGCCGGGCTGGTGATGACCGAGATGGTGTGCGTCAGCGAGGAGGGCCGGATCACGCCCGGCTGCGCCGGGCTCTACACCGGCCGGCAGGCCGAGGCCTGGAAGCGGATCACGAACTTCGTGCACGACCGGGCCCCCGGCACCGCGATCGGCGTGCAGCTCGGCCACAGCGGCCGCAAGGGCTCCACGAAGCTGATGTGGGAGGGCATGGACGAGCCGCTTCAAGAGGGCAACTGGTCGCTCGTGGCCCCCTCGGCGCTCCCGTACAAGGGGTTCAGCCAGACGCCGCGCGAGCTGTCCCGCGCCCAGCTCACCGATGTGCGCGAGCAGTTCACGGCGTCCGCCGTCCGCGCCGCCCGGGCCGGCTTCGACCTGCTCGAGCTGCACTGCGCGCACGGCTACCTGCTGTCCGGGTTCCTCTCCCCGCTGACCAACCGGCGCACCGACGCCTATGGAGGCACCCTGGACAAACGGCTCCGCTTCCCGTTGGAGGTCTTCGACGCCGTACGCGACGTGTGGCCCGGGGAGCGGCCCATGACCGTCCGCATCTCCGCCACGGACTGGGCCGAGGGCGGGACGACCGCCGAGGACGCCGTCGAGATCGCCCGGGCCTTCGCCACGCACGGCGCCGACGCGATCGACGTGTCGACGGGCCAGGTCGTGGCGGACGAGCGGCCGGAGTTCGGACGGTCGTACCAGACGCCGTTCGCGGACCGGATCCGCCACACCACCGGCATCCCGGTGATCGCGGTCGGCGCGATCTCCTCCTGGGACGACGTCAACTCCCTGATCCTGGCGGGCCGCACCGACCTCTGCGCCCTCGCCCGCCCCCACCTCTACGACCCCCACTGGACCCTGCACGCGGCGGCCGAGCAGGACTACACGGGCCCGGGCGCGACCTGGCCGGCCCCCTACCGCGCGGGCAGCCGCCGCCCCCAGACGGGCCGCACGGACGCCCCCAAACCACGGCTGAGCCTCGGAAGCGGCGGCGCACAGGGCGGTTAATATCCGGGGCATGGCGTTGAGCGTGGAGGACGTGGACCGGTTCGAGGCCTTCAGGCCGCGCCTGGAGGCCGTGGCCTATCGGCTCCTCGGGTCGGCGAGCGAGGCCGAGGACGCCGTGCAGGAGACGTTCCTGCGCTGGCAGGGCGCCGACACCGACCGCATCGAGGTCCCCGAGGCATGGCTGACGAAGGTGCTCACCAACCTGTGCCTCAACCAGCTCACCTCGGCCCGTGCGCGGCGCGAGACCTATGTGGGCCAGTGGCTTCCCGAGCCGCTGCTCGCCGGGGACCCCATGCTCGGGCCCGCCGACACCGCCGAGCAGCGTGAATCGGTCTCGTACGCGGTGCTCGTGCTGCTGGAGCGGCTCTCCCCGAACGAGCGGGCGGTGTACGTGCTGCGGGAGGCCTTCGACTGTCCGCACCGGGAGATCGCCGAGATCCTCGACATCACCGAGGCCGCCAGCCAGCAGATCCTCCACCGCGCGAAGAAGCACATCGCGCAGGGCAGGGCCCGCACGCGCACCGAGATCGACGACGCCGCCGCGCGCCGGATCATCGACGAGTTCCTCGCGGCCGCCGCCAGCGGCCGGACCGAGCCGCTCGTGCGGCTGCTCACCCAGGACGCCGTCTCGGTCGGCGACGGCGGCGGGAAGGTCCCGGCCCGTGCCAAGGCGTTCGAGGGTGCCCTCGCGGTCGCCACGTTCATGCGGGGCCTGTTCAAACCGGGCAAGGCCAAGCGCGCCCTGGTCGGCGGCTCTCCCTCGGTCTACGCGTCGACCGCCAACGGCGACCCCGCCGTCGTGGCCGTCCTCGACGGCCGCGTCATCGGCGTCATGTGCCTGGAGGTCACCGCCGACGGCATCGCGGCGTTCCGCAACCAGGTCAACCCCGACAAGCTGGAACGCGCGACCCGGCGATGGGCCGCCGGCGACCACGGGGACCCCCTGTTCGACGCCTTCTGAGCTGACCGATCCCGATGTGAGGTGCTTCACATCGCGTTCCTGTCAGGAAACGGCGGGCCGCCCGGTTCAAGGGTCGAGTCCGCTGGAGACAGCCGTCATGACAGGAGTCACGCCATGCAGCACCGCATCGTCGTCCTCGGAGCCGGCTACACCGGAGCCACCGCCGCCGGGCGCCTCGCCAGGCGGCTGCACCGCGAAGACGTCGCCCTCACTCTCGTCAACGCCGAGCCCGACTTCGTCGAGCGCGTCCGGATGCACCAGCTCGCATCCGGCCAGGACCTCGCGCCCCGGCCCCTCGGCGAGATGTTCGCGGGCACCGGTGTCACCCTGAAGCAGGGGAAGGTCACCGCCCTCGACGTCGACCGCAGGACCGTCACCGTCGCCGCCCTCGGCGCCGACGGCACCGGGGAGCCCAGGGAAGAGGAACTGGAGTACGACACCCTCGTGTACGCCCTCGGCAGCGGCTGGAACGACCAGGGGGTGCCCGGTACCGCCGAGCACGCCCACGAGATCGCCGGTCGTCCCGGAGCGCTCCGGCTGCGCGAGCGCCTGGCCGGCCTGGCCGCCGGTGAGCCCGTGGTCGTGGTCGGCGGCGGCCTCACCGGCGTGGAGGCCGCGACCGAGATCGCCGAGGCCCGCCCCGACCTCGACGTCGCCCTCGCCGCCCGCGGCGGCCTCGGCGACTGGCTCTCCGCCAGGGGCGCCCGGCATCTGCGCAAGGTCTTCGACCGGCTCGGCATCACCGCCCACGAACACACCGCCGTCACCGCCGTCGAAGCCGACCGCGTCACCACCGCCGACGGCACCACCCTCCCGGCCGCGGTCACCGTCTGGACCACGGGTTTCGCCGTCCACCCGATCGCACAGGCCACCACCCTGGACGTCACCGGCACCGGCCTGATCGTGGTCGACCGGACCATGCGTTCGGTGTCGCACCCGGACGTGTACGCCATCGGTGACGCGGCCCTGGTGAGGGGTCCCGCGGACAAGCCCCTGCGGATGTCGTGCGCCTCGGGCATCCCCACCGCCTGGCAGGCCGCCGACTCCATCGCGGCCCGTCTGACCGGTGGCAAGCTCCCGGACGTGCCGCTGCGCTACTTCAACCAGTGCGTCTCGCTGGGCCGCCGGGACGGCCTGATCCAGTACGTCACCGCCGACGACCGCGCCGTCCGGGCAGCCCTGACCGGCCGGTTCGCCGCGCTCTACAAGGAACTTGTCTGCAAGGGCGCGGCCTGGGGCGTCGCCCACCCGACGGTCCTGCCGGTCCGGCGCCGCCGCGTCGTGCGTGAGGCCGTCGTCCCGGAGGGCTCGCCGGTCAGGGCTGCGGCCTGACCCGCGGGGATTCAGACCGGGTAGGCGTGGGTCTGTGTCGCCTTCACCGTCGCCCAGACCTCCGCGCCCGGGTGGAGGTCGAGCTCGGCCGCGGCGACCGTCGTGAGGTCGGCGGCGAGGGGGAGGCCACCGGTGAGGTCGGCCCGGATCTGGTCGCCGTGGGTCTCCAGGCCGACCACCTCGCAGCGCCACAGGTTGCGGGCGCTGGAGCCGGTGGGCCGGTCGCGGTGGAGGGTGACCGCCCCGGGCGGGAACGCCACGAAGACCGGGCCGGACAGGACCTCCGTGGTGGTGAGGACCGGCCCGTCGGCGAGGCGGACGGCGTGACCGTCGGCCTCGCCCCGGTAGAGGTTCAGGCCGACCAGCTGCGCGATGTAGTCCGTGCGGGGGTGGCGGGCGATGTCGGCCGGGGTGCCCTCCTGGACGACCCGGCCGTGCTCCACGACCACCAGCCGGTCCGCCAGCACCATGGCGTCGAGCGGATCATGGGTGACGAGCACGGCGACCGCCTCGAAGTCGGCCAGATGGCGCCGGAGCCGGGCGCGGACCTCCAGACGGGTGCGGGCGTCCAGCGCCGCCAGCGGCTCGTCGAGGAGCAGCAGCCGGGGGCGGGTCGCCAGGGCCCGGGCGAGGGCGACGCGCTGGGCCTGGCCGCCGGAGAGCCTGCGCGGCTTGGCGCCGGTGTGCGCCGCGAGGCCCAGGCGATCGAGCCACTCGGCGGCCTGCGCCCTGGCCTCAGCCTTGCTCGCGCCCTGGCAGCGGGGGCCGAAGGCGACGTTGTCGAGGGCTGTGAGGTGGGGGAAGAGCAGGTAGTCCTGGAAGACGACACCGACGGGGCGGCCCTCCGGCGGCGTACGGTCCAGCTCCGTGCCGTCCAGCCGCAGATGGCCGCCGGAGAGCGGAGTCAGGCCGGCGAGGGCGCGCAGCGCGGTGGTCTTGCCGGCGCCGTTCGGCCCGAGCAGGGCGACGACCTCGCCGGGCGCGACGGCCAGCGCCACGTCGAGACGAAAGCCGCCGCGGTCCACGACGAGACGGGCGTCGAGTCCGTCCGTCGCGGTGCCGGCGTGTGCGTGCTGCTCGTGGGTCTCGGTCATCCGGCACGCATCCAGCGGTCACGCAACCCGGCGAGCACCGCGACCGACACCGCCAGCAGCACCAGGCTGAGGGCGATGGCTGCCTCCGGGTCGCTCTGCAGGGCCAGGTAGACGGCCAGGGGCATGGTCTGTGTACGGCCGGGGAAGTTGCCGGCGAAGGTGATCGTCGCGCCGAACTCGCCGAGGGCCCGCGCCCAGGCGAGGACCGCGCCCGCCGCGATGCCCGGCGCGATCAGCGGCAGTGTGACCCGGCGGAACGCGGTGAAGCGGGACGCCCCCAGGGTGGCGGCCGCCTCCTCGTAGCGAGGGTCGGCGGCCCGCAGGGTGCCCTCGACGCTGATGACGAGGAACGGCATCGCCACGAACGCCTCCGCGATCACGACCCCGGCGGTGGTGAAGGGCAGCGTGATCCCGAACCACGAGTCGAGCCACTGCCCCACGATGCCGTTGCGGCCGAGCGCCATCAGCAGCGCCACACCGCCGACGACCGGAGGCAGGACGAGGGGGAGCGTCACCAGGGCGCGTACGAGGCCGCGGCCGGGGAAGTCGACGCGGGCCAGCAGCCAGGCCAGCGGCACGCCGATGACCAGGCTGGCCGCGGTGGCCGCCGTGGCGCACAGCAGGGACAGCCTGAGGGCCTGCCACACGTCCGGACTGGTCAGCTGCTCGGGCAGGCTGTGCCACGGGGTCCGCACGAGCAGGGCGATCAGCGGCACGATCAGGAAGGCCAGGCCGATCAGCGCGGGGAGCAGCAGGGGCAGCGGGACGCCCGTCCGCACGCGCCGACGCCGCGGGCCGCCCCGGAGGGTGCCGGCCGTTTCGCGGGATTTGGCGGTCGGGGAGGTCACGGCTTGAGGAACCCGGCCCCGCTCAGGACCTTCTGGCCCTCGGCGGATCGCACCAGCGCGATGAACGCCTTGGCCGCCCCGGCGTTCCTCGCGTCCTTGAGCAGGGCGATCGGGTAGTCGTTGACGGCGTCGGCGGATTCGGGGAACTCCACGCCCGCCACCTTGTCGCCCGCCGCGTGGACATCGCTCTTGTAGACGACGGCGGCGTCGGCCTCCTTAAGCTCCACCTTGGTGAGCGCGGCCTTGACGTCCTGCTCGTAGGAGACGGGTGTGAGCTTCAGCCCGCTCGCGTCGAGGGCCTTGTGAGCGGCGGCGCCGCACGGCACCTCCTTGTCGCACAGCACGACCTTCAGGTCCGGTGCGGTGAGGTCCTCCAGGGAGGAGACGTGGTGCGGGTTGCCCGGCAGGGTGGCGATCTCCAGCTTGTTGCGGACGAAGGTCACGGGCGGGCCCGAGGCATCTTCGGCGTCCGTGACGATCTTCATCGTCTTGGGGCTGGCCGAGGCGAAGACATCCGCCGGGGCGCCTCCGGTGATGCTCGCGGCGAGGGAGTCGCTGCCGCCGAAGCTGAAGGTGACCTTCGTGCCGGGGTGCTCCTTCTCGAACCGCTCGCCCAGCGTCGTGAAGCTCTCCTTCAGCGAGGCCGCGGCGAAGACGGTCACCTCACCGGAGAGCTTGCCCGACCCGGAGGAGTCCGGCTTCGCGGAGGAGTCCGCGCCGGACGACGAGCAGGCACCCAGGGCCAGCAGGGCGGCGGCTGCCACCGCGGCCCCCTGGAGCGGGCGGCGGTTCCGGCGCACGGTTGGGGTCATCACGGTTGCGCTCCCTCTGCTGGGCATGCGCCGATGATAATGCCGCAGCTGCGAGGGGAAAGTCCCCTGTGGGTTCGCATGAGCCGGAAGCGGGATCCCTGGGGGTGGCATGTGCGTTTGTACAGAACGGCGCTGCCGTTTCCGGCCGCGCCGCCGGAGACGGCCGGTCCGTCCCTGTGACTGCCGGACCCGGGCCGCGGATCCCGTGCCGCCGAGCCGACGCTGCTGGGCGCGCCCCGCGTCGGCGGCCGAGGCCCCCGTGCTCGGGGCGGGGCCGGGCCCGGCGCGCGGTTGCCGGCGGTCGCGGTGGGCGGCGCGCGGAGAACCCGCGCCCGGCGCTGCGTGCGGCAGGCCGATGGCAGGGCCGCCGCGAGGACGGGGCACGCCGCGTCCGGGCGCGGTCCGTGCGGCTCGGCTGAGAGGCCGGCTACCTGTCGCGATACCCGTGCCCGTGGTGCTCCAGGGCCCAGCGGCCGAGGAGCGCGCCGCCGTAGACGACGTAGCCCACGCCGATGAGCCAGGACTCCACGACGAGGACCACGCCGACCGCTCCGTAGCTGATGGCGTTGGTGACGATGAGGGGGGTGAAGACGAAGTAGGAGAACATGCGCAGGCCGCCCAGCCCCAGCACGGTGGCCACCGCCCCCGGGAGCAGATCGCGCCAGCGCACCTGTCCGCCCAGCAGGAAGTGCTGCCCCCACCAGAAGAACAGCACGCCGGACGCCGCGCTCAGCGCGATCCGCTCCGGCCCCGAGGCCAGGCCCCGCGTCTGCACCTCCTGGTACAGGTACGCGGTCACCGCGATCATCCACACCGCCTGCCGCCAGACCCGGTGCCACGGGCCCGACGGCAGGCCCCAGATCCGTTCGTAGCCGTTCTGCACACTCCCGCCGAACGCGACGCCGAAGACGGCGAGCGCCACCGCGCCGAACACGCTCGTGGTGCCGATGACCTTGCGCGGCGGGCTGATGATGTCCGTCAGCACCCGCGCGGACCGCCCGGACAGCCCCATCCCGTCGGCCAGCCACGAGGCGAACCCGCCCCGCCCCAGGGGGTCGGCGGCGGCGACCACGATCAGCAGCGGTGCCAGCGTGACCAGGGCGAGCGTGGCGAACCCCATGGCCCGGTGCAGCAACTCCACCTCGCTGCCCTGCCGGACGAGGGTGTGCGCGCCGGCCCGCTCCCACCCGCCGCGCACCGAGCGCCCCCACCGCCTCACGGGAGCCGGTCCGAGCGGGCGCCTGCCGTCCTCGGTGGTGTGGTGACGGTCATCCCTCGGTCCGCCTCCCGGTGTGCGCTCCGTCCACTCGCGGACATCGTTTGACCGTTCCACAGCGGAGCAAACGCGGCAAACCGGGCGGTGTGCGGAGGTCAGAGCCCCACGAACTCCGCTCCCGCGTCCCGCAGCCGCTCGTGCAGCCCCCGGAACACCGCCGACGAGCGGACCCCCGGCCAGTCGGCGGGAAGCAGCTCGGACGGCAGGCCCGGGTCGGTGTAGGGGAGGTGGCGCCAGGAGTCCAGGGCGAGGAGGTAGTCCCGGTATGCCTCCTCGGCCGGGGTGTCCTCGCGCTTCTCCCACTCGTGCAGCACGCGCGCGTGGCGGTCGAGGAACGCCTCGTGCTCCTTGGCGACGGCCGCCAGGTCCCACCACCGGGCGACGGCCTCGGCGGTCGGGGTGAAGCCGAGGTGGTCGCCGCGGAAGAAGTCGACGTACGCGTCCAGCCGCAGCCGCTGGAGCGTGTGCCGGGTCTCCTCGTAGAGCCGCGCGGGCGCGATCCACACGCCCGGAGCGGCCGTGCCGAAACCGAGCCCGGCCAGCCGGGAGCGCAGTACGTGCCGCTTCTGCCGCTCCGACTCCGGCACGGAGAACACCGCGAGCACCCAGCCCTCGTCCTCGGGCGGAGCCGAGGCGTAGATGCGGCGGTCACCGTCGTCGAGCAACTGGCGGGCGTCCGGGGACAGTTCGTACCCGGCCGCGCCCTGGGCGGTGCGGGCGGGCACGAGCAGTCCCCGTCTCTTGAGCCGCGAGACGGAGGAGCGTACGGACGGGGCGTCCACGCCGACCGCCGCGAGCAGCCGGATCAGTTCGGCGACGGGCACGGGGCCCGTCGCGAAGCGGCCGTACGCGCCGTAGAGCGTGACGATGAGAGACCGTGGTGCATGCTGGTCGGACACGTTGATCATCTTAGGTCGTACGGATCAGTCCCGGTCGCCTTCCGGTACCCCGTGGGCGCGCAGTCTGAACCGCTGGAGCTTGCCGGTGGCCGTGCGCGGCAGCGCGTCCAGGAAGACGATCTCGCGCGGGCACTTGTACGGCGCCAGCTCGCTCTTCATGAAGGCGCGCAGCGCCTCGGCGTCCCGCCGCGCGCCCTCCTTGAGGACGGCGAAGGCCAGCACGACCTGCCCGCGGGCCTCGTCGGGCCGCCCCACGACCGCCGCCTCCACCACGTCCGGGTGCCGCAGCAGCGCGTCCTCCACCTCGGGGCCGGCGATGTTGTACCCGGCCGAGATGATCATGTCGTCGGCGCGGGCGACGTAGCGGAAGTAGCCGTCGGGGTCGCGGACGTAGGTGTCGCCGGTGATGTTCCAGCCGTCGCGCACGTAGTCCCGCTGCCGCGGATCGGCGAGGTACCGGCAGCCGACCGGTCCGCGTACGGCGAGCAGTCCCGGCTGCCCGTCGGGTACGGGCCGGCCGTCCGCGTCCTGCACGCGCGCGTCCCAGCCCGGCACGGGAACGCCCGTGGTCCCGGGCCGGATCCGGTCGTCGGCCGCGGAGATGAAGATGTGCAGCAACTCGGTGGCGCCGATGCCGTTGATGACGCGCAGGCCCGTGCGCTCGCGCCAGGCCTGCCAGGTGGCCGCGGGCAGGTTCTCGCCGGCCGAGACGCAGCGGCGCAGCGAGGAGACGTCGTACCCGTCGAGCTCGTCGAGCATCGCGCGGTACGCCGTCGGCGCGGTGAACAGCACGGAGACCCGGTGCCGGGCGATCGCGGGGAGCAGCTGCCGGGGGCCCGCCTGTTCGAGCAGCAGGGCACTCGCGCCGGCCCGCAGCGGGAAGACCACCAGCCCGCCGAGACCGAAGGTGAAGCCCAGCGGGGGGCTGCCCGTGAACACGTCGTCCGCGCCGGGCTTCAGGACGTGCCGGGAGAAGGTGTCGGCGATCGCCAGGACGTCCCGGTGGACGTGCATACAGCCCTTGGGGCGGCCGGTGGTGCCGGAGGTGAAGGCGATCAGCGCCACGTCGTCGGCCGCCGTCGCCACGGCCTCGTACGGGGTGCCGGGCGCCGGGCGGTTGAGGAGGTCGTCAGGGGCGTCACCGCCGTAGGCCGTGATCCGCAGGCCGGGGATCTCGGCCTTGGCGAGGTCGTCGACGGCCCGGATGTCGCACAGGGCGTGCCGCACCCGCGCGATCTCGCACATCGTGCTCAGCTCGTGCGGGCGCTGCTGGGCGAGCACCGTGACCGCCACGGCCCCCGCCTTCAGCACCGCCAGCCAGCAGGCCGCGAGCCAGGGCGTGGTGGGGCCGCGCAGCAGCACCCGGTTGCCGGGGACGACGCCGAGTTCACCGGTGAGCAGATGCGCGACGCGGTCCACGCGGGCGCGCAGAGCGCCGTACGTCCACGGCTCGCCGGTGGCGGTGAGGAACGCCGGGCGGTCGTCGGGCGGGCCGTGCAGCAGCTCGGCGGCGCAGTTGAGCCGTTCGGGGTAGTGCAGCTCCGGCAGATCGAAACGGAGCTCGGGCCATTGGTCCGGGGGTGGCAGATGGTCCCGGGCGAAGGAGTCGACGTGGGCCGTGCCCCGTGGATGCATACGGTTCGCCCCCTTGGCGTGGTGGGCTCGCCCCTGGAGCGTATCGTGTTGGTGACGACAGTCAACGGTCCGCGATAGCCTCGGAGTGGCCCAGCCGGAACGCAGGGTGGCGGAGAAGGGACCGGCGATGACCGCATTCTCGCTCGAACCGGCACAACTCGCCTGGTGCGCCGAACTGCGCACCCTCGCCGCGGAACGGCTCCGCCCGTTGGCGGACAAGGGCGAACCGGGGCATGTGAACCGCGCCCTGGTCGCCGAACTCGGCGGCCTCGGACTGCTGGGGCGCCTGTTCACCTCTGGTGCGCTCGACCTGTGCCTGATGCGCGAGTCCCTGGCCTACGCCTGCACGGAGGCCGAGACGGCCCTGGCCCTCCAGGGCCTCGGCGCCCACCCGGTCCACGCCTACGGCACCCGGGCACAACGCACCCACTGGCTCCCCGGGGTCACCGACGGCACGGCGATCGCGGCCTTCGCGCTGAGCGAGCCGGGGGCGGGATCGGACGCGGCTGCGCTGGAGCTGAGGGCGGAGCCGGACGCCTCACCGGGCGGCCGGGCACCGGCCGGTGCGGCACTCACCGCCGCCCCCGACGGCACCGCCCGCTGGCGCCTCACCGGAGAGAAGTGCTGGATCTCCAACGCCCCCGAGGCGGACTTCTACACCGTCTTCGCCCGGACCACCCCGGATTCCGGGGCCCGCGGCGTGACCGCCTTCCTCGTGCCCGCCGACCGGCCGGGCCTGACCGGCCGCGGACTCGACATGCTCTCGCCGCACCCCATCGGCGCCCTCGGCTTCGACGCCGTGCCCGTGACGGCCGACGACGTGCTCGGTGAGGTCGACCGCGGCTTCCGGGTCGCCATGGGGACGCTCAACCTGTTCCGGCCCAGCGTCGGCGCGTTCGCCGTCGGCATGGCCCAGGCGGCTCTCGACGCGACCCTCGCCCACACCGCCGGGCGGGACGCCTTCGGGGGCAAGCTGCGGGATCTGCAGACCGTCGCGCACCAGGTCGCCGAGATGGCCCTGCGCACGGAGGCGGCCCGGCTGATGGTTCACGCGGCGGCATCCGCGTACGACGCGGCCTCCCCGGACGTGCCCCGACGCTCCGCGATGGCGAAACTGCTCGCCACCGAGACCGCGCAGTACGTCGTCGACGCGGCCGTCCAGCTGCACGGCGCCCGTGCCCTGCAACGCGGCCACCTGCTCGAACACCTCTACCGGGAGGTGCGCGCCCCGCGCGTCTACGAGGGGGCCAGCGAGGTGCAACGCGGCATCATCGCCAAGGAGTTGTACGCCCGTCAGGAGGCCCCGTGAGCACCGAGCGCGTCAATCCGCCCGAGCTGTCCCCGCCGGCCGGCTTCTCCCACGCCGTCGTGGCGTCCGGGTCACGGGTGGTGTTCCTGGCGGGGCAGACCGCCCTCGACACCGACGGCAAGGTGGTCGGCCGCACCCTGCCCGAGCAGTTCGGCAGGGCCCTCGCCAATCTGCTGGCCGCCCTCACCGCGGCCGGCGGCACACCGTCCGACCTGGCCCGCGTCACCGTCTACGCCACGGACGTCGAGGCGTACCGCACGCACGCGGCCGAACTGGGCCGTCTGTGGCGCGAGTCGGCGGGGCGCCACTATCCCGCCATGGCGGTCGTCCAGGTCGTCCGGCTGTGGGACGCGGAGGCGATGGTGGAACTGGACGGCTTCGCGGTCCTGCCGTAGAGCGACCGTCGTGCCGCAGTGGAGCGGCCCTCCGGTCAGGCCGCGACGGCCAGCCCCTGTGCCGTCGCCCGGCGCGGCTGCACCACGCGCCCGTCCGGCAGCAGTTCGCCGGTGTCGTCGAAGACGACCGTCCCGTCACACAGCAGGCTCCAGCCCTGCTCGGGGCGGGCCGCCACGACGTGCGCGGCGGGGGAGTCGGTCGCGGGGCACAGGGGCTGGTGGGCACACATGGCGCACCTCCACGTCGGCAGGGCCATCCGAAGGATTTCGTATGACGCGTACAGACAGACCATCCTCCCGTCCCGAACTCATCGGAACGGCCCGGCGGGAAGCGTGACACGCCCAGGACATTCCCAGGACGGCTCCGCGACGGCCGGCGCGGAGCCGCCGCCGAAAGGGTGAGGCTCGCGGGCGCCCGCCTCAAGGGCCGGGTACGAGTGGAAGCCACAGTTCCACTCTTTTCGGGAGGTTCCCCCCATGCGTGTACGTCCCCTTCTCGGCGCGGCGGCCGGTGCCGCGCTGCTCCTGCTCGCCGGTGCCGGCGCGGCGCCCGCCACCGCCTCCGCCCCCGCCCCGGCCGGTTCCGTCACGGTCGACGCCGTGGGCCGGATCGCCACCGACGGCACCGTCACCCTGTCCGGCACCTACCGCTGCGCCGGCTCCAGCGGCCCGGTCTTCGTCAGCTCCTCCGTGCGCCAGGGCGCCTCCACGACCCGTCACGGCATCGGCGGCACCCGGGCCGTGTGCGACGGCGTGGCGCACCGCTGGGCGAACACGGGCCGGACCGTGTCCAGGGCGCTCGTGGCCGGGGCGGCCCACGTCGAGTCCACCCTGATGGAGCTGCGCAGCTTCAGCGGCCTGCCGCTGCCCACCTTCCACGCGGTCCAGGACCGGGACATCACCCTGACCCGGGCCTGAACGCACGAAGGTGAACGGATCGGCGGGCGACCCGGACCCGGGAAGCCCGCCGATCCTGTTTAATTGCGAGGTCTATGCAACAACATGGCTAGAGCAACAAGGGTGTGAGGTCACATGTCGACCCGTCGGATACGAGGGGCCGCCGTCACGGCGGCGCTGGCCGCGGCGGTCACCGCCTGCTCGGCTCCCAGCGGCGGCTCGGGCGACGGCAAGTCCGCGGGGTCGGTCGTGCTCGGGGTGGCGTCCGAGCCGGACACCCTCAGCCCGCTGCTCGGCTACGGCAAGGACGGGAACTCCAAGATCTTCGACGGGCTCCTCGCCCGCGACGCCGACCTGAGGCTGAAGCCCGCTCTGGCGGCCGGACTGCCGAAGATCACCGACGGCGGCCGCACCTACACCTACACCCTGCGCGACGGGGTCGAGTTCAGCGACGGCGAACCGCTGACGGCCGCCGACGTCGTCTACACGTACCGGACCGCCCTCGACCCGAAGACCAACAACACCTTCAAGAGCGAGCTGGACGCCGTCAAGGACGTCCGGGCGAACGGCGACCACCAGGTCGTCTTCACCCTCAAGTACCCCTACGCCCCCTTCGCCGCCCGCACCGTGCTGCCCGTCGTCCCCGAGCACATCGCCGGCGAGCAGGACCCCAACACCGGCTCCTTCAACACGAAGCCGGTCGGCACCGGGCCGTACGTCCTCGCCGGCTGGAGCAAGGGCGAGAAGCTCACCTTCAAGGCCAACCCCCGCTACTGGGACGGCGAGCCGAAGGTGAAGACCTTCACCATGGCGGTCATCGGCGACGACAACGTGCGCGCCACCCGCCTGCGCTCCGGCGACCTCGACGGCGCGGTCCTCCCGCCCAACCTCGCCGCCACGTTCCAGGGCGACGACGCCAAGCGCACCTACGAGGCCCGGTCCTACGACTTCCGGGCCGTCACCCTCCCCACCGCGAACCAGGTCACCGGCGACCGCGCGATCCGGCGGGCCCTGGACGCCGCCGTGGACCGCGAGGCCATGGTCGACAAGATCCTCGACGGCGCGGGCCGCCCGGCGTACGGGCCGCTGCCCGTCGACGACCCCGCCTTCACCGAGGACATCGAGCGCGCCAAGGACCTCGGCAAGGCCGAGAAGATCCTTGACGAGGCCGGCTGGAAGCCCGGCAAGGACGGCATCCGCGCCAAGGACGGACAGCGGGCGTCCTTCGACCTGCTCTACCCCTCCGGCGACAAGGTCCGCCAGGACCACGCCCTCGCCTACGCCTCCGACGCCAAGAAGGCCGGCATCGACGTGCGGGTGGAGAGCGCCACCTGGGAGGTCATCGAACCGCGCATGAAGGACGACGCGGTCCTCGCGGGCTTCGGCAGCACCGGCGACCCCGACTTCGGCCTCTACACCCTGCTGCACTCCTCCCTCGCCGGCGACGGCTTCAACAACATGGCCCGCTACGACAACCCCGCCGTGGACCGGGCCCTGGACGACGGCCGCCGCGGCCAGGACCCGGCCGAGCGCGAGTCCGCCTACGACAAGCTGCAACGCGCCCTGGTGCAGGACCCTGGCTACACCTTCCTCACCCACATCGACCACCTCTACGTCCTGGCCGACCGCTGGGAGGGCCTGAACACCCAGCTGGAGCCGCACGAGCACGGCTTCGCCAGCGGCCCCTGGTGGAACATCGAGGACTGGCAGCCGAAGAAGTGACCCGCCTCCCCTGGGGAGCGATGGCACGGCTGGCGGGACGGCGGGCCCTGTTCGCCGTCCCCGTCCTGCTCGTCGTCACCTTCGGCGTGTTCGCCATCGCCGCCGCCTCCCCGTTCGACCCCGTCAAGGCGTACGCCGGCACCTCCGCGCTCGGCGCCGACCAGCAGACCCTGGACCGGCTGCGCGAGAACCTCGGCGTGGACCAGCCCTTCGCCGCCCGCTGGTGGCACTGGCTGACCTCCGCGCTCAGCGGCGACCTCGGCCACTCCGGCGTCATGCGGCAACCGGTCGCCCAGGTCATCGGCGAACGGCTCGTGTGGTCCGCGCTGCTCTGCGCGGTCGCCTTCGCCGCCGCCGTGCTGGTGGGCACCCTCCTCGGCGTGCTCGCCGCCCGCCGCCCCGGCTCGCTCGTCGACCGGACCGTCACCTCCCTCGCCTACACCCTGGAGGCGGCACCCGTCTTCTGGATCGCGCTGCTCGCCATCTGGCTGTTCGCCCTCCAGTGGGACGTCCTGCCGGCGGGCGGCCTGACCGACACCGGCAGCGAACAGGTCACGCCCGGCCAGGTCACGAGCCATCTCGTCCTGCCCGCCGGCGTCCTCGCCGTGTCCCAACTGCCGTGGTTCACCCTGTACGTACGCCAGGGCGTCGGCGACGCCCTGGCGGAGGACCCCGTCCGCGGCGCCCGGGCCCGGGGCTTGAGCGAACGCACCGTCCTGCTCGGCCACGCCCTGCGCTCCGGGCTCCTGCCGGTGCTCACGCTCATCGGCTCCCGCGTCCCCGAACTCATCACCGGGGCGCTGCTGGTGGAGAGCGTCTTCAGCTGGCCGGGCATCGCCGCGGCCACCGTCGAGGCGGCCACCGCCGTCGACTTCCCGCTGCTCGCCGCCCTGACCACCCTGGCCACCGCCGCCGTCCTCGCCGGGAACCTGCTCGCCGACCTGCTCTACGGACTGTTCGACCCGAGGGTGAAGCTCAGTGACATGTGACGCACCGGCGCCCGCCGGCGCCCCGCAGAAGACCGCATGGCGGTCGCACGGACCGAAGCGCCGCTCCACCCGCGCCCTGCGCGTGCGCACCTCCGCCGTGCTGGTGGCCGCGACCGTCCTCGCCGTGCTGCTCGTGCCGCCGCTGGTCCAGCTCGACCAGCAGGCCGTCGACCTCGCCGCCAAGCTGCGAACGCCGTCCTGGTCCCACCCGTTCGGCACCGACGACGTCGGCCGCGACCTGCTGCTGCGCTGCGTCTACGGCCTGCGCGTCTCGCTGCTCGTCGGAGTGGCGGCGGCGCTGACCGCGACCGTCGTCGGCACAGCGGTGGGCGCGGCCGCCGGGGCGCTGGGCGGGTGGGCCGACCGGGCCCTGATGCGGGTGGTCGACACGTTCTCGTCCGTGCCGCATCTGCTGCTCGGCATCTTCATCGTCGCCATGTTCCGCCCCGGGGTGTGGCCGGTGGTGATCTCGGTCGCGCTGACCCACTGGCTGTCCACGGCCCGGATCGTCCGTGCCGAGGTGCTGTCGCTGCGGTCGCGGCCGTACGTCGACGCCGCCGTCTCCGGCGGGGCGTCCCGGTGGCGGGTGGCCGTACGGCACCTGCTGCCCGCCGTCCTTCCCCAGGCCGCGCTCGCCGCCGTGCTGATGGTGCCGCACGCCATGTGGCACGAGTCGGCGCTGTCCTTCCTCGGACTCGGGCTGCCCACGCACACGGCGAGCCTCGGCACCCTGATCCAGAGCGCCCGCGGCTCGCTCCTCGCCGGCCAGTGGTGGCCGACCCTCTTCCCGGGCCTCCTCCTCATCGTCCCGACCCTCGCCATCGCCGGACTCGCCGGGGCCTGGCGGGAGCGGATCCATCCCCGTCACCGATCGGAGCTGATGCTGTGAGCGCCGGCATGGATGTCACCCCTGTGCTGTCCGTCCGCGGGCTCTCCGTGCGGTTCCTGATGCCCGCGGGGCGCCGTGTCGCCGCCGTCACCGACGCCCGGTTCGACGTGGCACCCGGCGAGTGCCTGGCCCTGATCGGGGAGAGCGGCTGCGGCAAGTCCGTGCTGGCCTCCGCCCTGCTCGGGCTGCTCCCCGGCAACGCCCAGACCGCCGGCTCGGCCCTCCTCGGCGGCCTGGACCTGCTCACGGCCGACGAGCGGACCCTCGCACGCACCGTGCGAGGGCGGCTCATCGGCCTCGTCCCGCAGAGCCCGGCCGCCCACCTCACCCCGGTCCGCACCGTCCGCTCCCAACTGGAGGAGACCGTCGCGGCGTTGACCGCGACCCGGGGGCGCGCCGCCCTGCGGACCGCCGCCGAGGCCGCCGCCGAACGGGCCGCGTTCCCCGCGGACCACCTCGACCGCCACCCCCACCAGCTCTCCGGCGGACTCGCCCAGCGCGCCGCCACCGCCCTCGCCCTGGTCGGCGACGCGCCCCTGCTGCTCGCCGACGAACCGACCACCGGCCTCGACCGCGATCTGGTGGACCGTACGGTCGACGAACTGCGGCGGCACGTCGACGACCCGGGCGAGGGCGGCCGCGGCCGGGCCCTGCTGATGATCACCCACGATCTGGCGGCCGCCGAGCGCATCGCCGACCGGGTCGCGGTCATGTACGCCGGACGGATCGTCGAACTCGCCGACGCCGCCGCATTCTTCGGCTCGCCCGGGCCCCGCCACCCGTACAGCCGCGGCCTGCTCCAGGCCCTGCCCGAGCGCGCCTTCACCCCCATCCCCGGCATGCCGCCCGAGCTCGGCGCGCTTCCGGCCGGCTGCGCCTTCGCCGCCCGCTGCGACCGGGCCACCGGCACCTGCGCCGCCCCGCCGCCCACCGGCACCGTCGCCTGCCACCACCCGTACGTGCCGGAGGACGTCCGTGCTTGAACTGCGTTCCATCACCGCCGGATACGCCGGGAACGCCCCGGTGGTCCGGGACGTGTCGCTGACCGTCGCGCCGGGCGAGTCCGTCGGCCTGCTCGGACCGAGCGGCTGCGGCAAGTCCACCCTCGCGCGGGTCGCGGCCCTGCTGCACCGCCCCGACTCCGGCACCCTGCTCCTCGACGGCGAGCCCGTGCGGCGCTGGCGCCACCGTGCCCCGCGCGACCGGCGCACCGCCTTCGGGATGGTCTTCCAGCAGGCCAGGCTCTCCGCGGACCCGCGGCTGCCGCTCACCGACCTGATCGCCGAGCCCCTGCGCGCCACCGGCCGCCGCAGGGAAGTCCCCGGCCGGGTCGCCGAGTTGGCCCCCGTCGTCGGCCTCACCCCCGACCTGCTGACCCGGCGGCCGCACGAGGTCAGCGACGGGCAGCTGCAACGCGCCTGTCTCGCCCGGGCGTTGGTGCTGCGCCCGCGCCTGCTGGTGTGCGACGAGATGACCGCGATGCTCGACGCCTCGACGGCCGCCGCCCTGGTCGCGGCCGTCGAGGACTACCGGGCCGCGACCGGCGCCGCCCTGCTGGCCGTCGGCCACGACCGCGTCCTGCTGGAGCGCTGGTGCGACCGCACCGTCCACTGGGGCGGCCTGACCTGAGAGGCGCTACTCCTGCGCGTGCCGGATGGCGTCCAGCACGATGTGCGCCACGTGGTCGTCGGTGAGGGTGTACCGCGTCTCGCGGGCCTGACGCCGGGCGGTGACGATCCGGGAGGTGCGCAGCACCCTCAGGTGCTGGGAGACCAGCGGCTGGCTCACGCCCAGGGCCGCCACCAGTTCATGGACGTACTTCCCGCCGCCCGACAACTCGCGCACGATGCCCAGCCGTACGGGGGAGGCCAGAGCGCGCAGCAGCTCACTGGCCGCCTGCAGGGTCGGGTCCGGCTCGTCCGTCGGGTGAGAGGGCGTCGTTGTCATATGCGCACATTAGCATGTGACAACGATTTCCAGTTCACTCCCTCGCCGGGGGCGGAACCTGTCAGTGGTCGTCCCAGTGTCCCTCGTGGGCGGCGTGGCGGTGGCCGTCGTGCACGTAGTCCGTGTGGTCGTCGTGGCGTACGGCCAGATGGCCGCAGTCGTCACCGTGCTGGTGGTCGTGGTTCCGGTGCACCGCGTGGCCGCCGTTCGCGCACTCGTCGGCGTGGTCCTCGTGCATCCGGTGGATGTGGCCGTCGTGGGCGTAGTCGGTGTGGTCGCCGTGGGGGAAGGCGAGGTGGCCGCAGTCGTCGCCGTGGGCGTGCGCGTGGTCCTCGTGGGTGATGTGCTCGGCGGTGGTCATGGTGGTGCTCCTCGTGTGTGCTGGTGGCCGCCCGAGGTGCTTCGGTCGGGCGGGCATGGCGACATTAACATATAGCGATCCCTGCATGTATTGTCGGAGTGCCCGCCCCCACCCGCCACCCGGAGCGGGTGCACGAGTGAATCGCCGGGCCAGGGGGCTTCTAGCGCACCGCCACGACCACGCAGCTGTCGCCGTACTGCCACACCGGGCCGGCCGTGCCGAAGCCCGCCTGCCGGAGCAGCTCGAGGTGGGCGGAGAGGGAGAGTCCGGCGGGGGTGTCGAGGGGGGCTTCGCGGCGGCGGCGCTCGGCCAGGAGGTCGGTCAGCTCCGGGTCGTCGCCGACCGCGGCCCACCAGGAGCCCCAGTCCTCGTGCGCGAACGCCCGCTGCCGGGCGGCCCGGCAGCGCCCGACATGGGCGGCGATCCCGGCCGGGCCGGTCTCGCCCTGGGGGAGATGGTCACCGTTGACGAGGACGCCTCCGGGACGCAGCAGCGCGGCGAGCTGCCGGTAGGTGTCGAGCAGGGTGTCGCGGTCGAGGTAGTGCAGGGCCGTCGTGGAGACCGCCGCGTCCAGGGGCCGGTCCAGATCCAGGGCCCATACCCAGCCGGGCGCGCCGATCTCCGCGTCGACGTAGCGGGCCGCGTCCGGGTGGTGGGTGCGGCCCAGCTCCAGCAGCAGGGGATCCCGGTCCACGGCCACGATCTCGGCGTCCGGCAGCCGCCGGATCAGCCGGGCCGCGAGGGAGCCGGGCCCACAGCCCAGGTCCACGACGAGGGGCGGGGTCACGCGCCCCGCCGTGACGTGCTCGACGACATCGGCGATCACCGTGAACCGCTCCTCGCGGTCGACGGCGTACCGCTGCTGCTGGAGCTCCCAGCGCTCCACCCATCGCTCCGCCGTCGCCATGCTCAGCCCCATCCGGTCGCGCCACCTCGCCGTCTCGCACCTGACTCATTCCGGTCCGAGCCTACAGGTGGAAACGGTTCCCATTACGCCTGGTCGGCGGTGTCACGGGAGTGAGGCGAGAACCGACAGCAGCCGGTCGATCTCCTCAACCGTGTTGTACACATGCAGACTCACCCGCACCGAACCGGTCTTCTCGCCCGCGTCACCCTGGCAGTGATGGTCGGAGCGGACCATGAACCCGTGGCTGAACAGGATGAACCCCAGGTCGCCCGAGTCGATGGCGCGGTGCCGCAGAGTCACGATGCCCTGGCGGCGCTGCACGGTCGTGTCGGCGGCCAGGCTGAGCGGGCAGCCGAGGATCTCGTAGGCGTCCAGCCGGCGCAGCCCCTCGGTGAGCCGGGCCGCGAGGTCGGCCGTCCAGCGCTCGATCCGGTCGACACCGGCCGCCTCCAGCCAGTCCAGGGCCGCTTCGAGCGAGGCGATGCCCACGGTGTTCGGGGTGCCGCTCCACCCGCCGGGCACGAACGCCGGCCCGCGCGCCTGCCGGGCCCACACCGCCCCGGAACCGGGCAGGGCCAGCGCCTTGTGCCCGGAGAACACCACGAAGTCGACATCCAGCTCCGCCACGGACACCGGCAGATGACCGACGCTCTGCGCGGCGTCCAGACAGATGACCGCGTCCGGGCCGACGGCCTCGCGGATGCGCTGCACGTTCATGTCGCTGCCGTAGACGTGGTGCACATGAGTGGTGGCGACGAACCGGGTGCGCGGGCCCGCCCGTTCGGTCAGCGCCCGGTGGTCGTAGTCCCCGGAGCCGCTCTGGTACGGCATCGGCACCACCCGGACGTGCACGCCCTCCCGGTCGAGCAGCCGCTGGACCTCCAGCCAGGGCGTGATGTTGGCCTGGTGGTCGGCGTCCGGTACGACGATCTCGTCGCCGTCGCGCAGGAAGCCCGGCAGCCAGTCGCGGGCGATGCTGCGCAGCCCCTCGGTGGTGCCGCCGGTGAAGTGGACGGCGGAGTGCTCCGGCCGGTCGTCCCCGAGGAACCGGGCCACGCGCCCGCGGGTCCGCTCGACCAGCTCCGTGGTGCGGTTGGCCCAGGTGTAGGTGCCGCGCGCGGCGTTGGCGTTGGACGTGGTCAGATACGTCTGCACGGCGTCCAGGACGGCCTGCGGCTTCTGTGCCGTGGCCGCGCTGTCCAGGTACGCCAGCTCGGGGTGCCCGGTGACGATGGGGAACTGGGCGCGCAGCGCCTGCTGCCACGGGCGCGGATCCTCGCGGGTGATCGGTGCGGTCATGCCGGTCAGTCCCGCACCAGGGGCGCGCCCGCGTCCCGCCAGGCGATGATGCCGCCGGCCAGGCTGCGCACGTCCGGGTGGCCCATCCGGGTCAGCAGCGCCGCGTACCGGGCGGACTGCTCGCCCACCGGGCACGCCAGCAGGACCGGCTGACGGCGGCTGAACGGCAGCCCGCCCCGGACGAGTTCGGCGAACAGCTCGTCGACGATGTTGACCGATCCGTCGATGTGCAGCGCCGCGTAGGCGTAGGAGCTGCGCAGGTCGACCACGAGGGGCCGGTCGGTCTCGATCCAGCGCCGGGCCTCGGCCACGGTGACCGACGGCGCCTCGCCGACCTCGGCGTCGGACAGGTCGGCCGGCGAGTTCTGCCGGGGCGGCCGGCCCAGCAGATCGGGCCGCCGCTGCCGGACGTAGCTCAGATAGCTCTCCACCCGGTCACAGACGATGAACACCGCGGTCCGCCGCTCCTGCGACTCCTCCTCCAGCGCCCGCAGATGGCGGACGGCGCCGAAGTAGGCGGCGCCTCCGGTGGGCCCGCCGAGGATGCCGCAGCGGCGGTTCAGGGTCAGCATCCCCTCGATCGCCTCGTCGGCACTGACCGACTCCATCGTGTCGTACGTCTCCGGGTCGAACAGGCCGACCTCCTGCACCTCGTCGATGGTGCGGATCCCCGGGATGAAGTCGGACTTGGCCGCGACCAGACCGACCACCCGCACGGACGGGTCCTCCTCCCGCAGGGCGCGGGCGACCCCCGTGGAGGAACCGGCCGTGCCCACGCAGGCGACGAACCAGTCCGGGACCCGGCCGTCCAGGTCCTTGACGATCTCCGGCCCGGTGCCGGTGAGATGGGCCTCGGTGTTGCGCGCGTTGAAGTACTGGTCGGTGTGCAGATAGGCGCTGCCCGAAGCGGACAGCGTCCGGTGGAAGAGGGTCAGCGGATCGTCCGTGGCGGTCGGGTCCAGGCACTCGCTCTGCCCCGGCAGCTCCTCGATCTCCGCGCCGAGCAGCAGCAGGAGGTCCTTGATCTCCGGGACCCGCATCCGGTTGGTGACGCTCTTGAAGCCCAGGCCGTGCATGCCCGCGATGACGGCGAGGGCCTTGGCCGTGTTGCCGCTGGACAACTCGACCACCTGACTGCCCTGTTCGACCGCCTCGGCGAGCAGGGGCTCCGCCATGCTCCAGGCGGCCCGGTCCTTGACCGAGCCGAACGGGTTGAGCATTTCGAGCTTGGCGTACAGATCGATGGTGCGCAGGCCGTGCACCGCCGGGTCTATCCGCACCAGAGGGGTGTTGCCTATCGCCTCGGTGATGCTGTCGTACCTCACTGAGCTCCCCTCAAGGGCGTGATCGGCCAGAACTGGTCGTCCAGGCACCAGCGCCACGCGTCGCCGTCCTGCCAGGCGGCGACCTTGCGGGCGGCGGGCTGGTGCTGGGCGCGTGTGGCGTGGAAGTCCATGGCGTAGCCGGCGGTGTTGGCGAAGGCCAGCAGGTCGCCGGGTTCCGGGCGGCGCGGCAGGAACACCGTGCGCCGGGTGATCAGGTCGGTCTCCAGGCAGAGGCTGCCGAAGAGGTGCACGGCGACGGGCCCTCCGCCCGGACCGGCTCCGCCGCGGGGGATGACGACCGGGTCCATCAGCACCCCGTGGTCCTCCAGGGCGATGTCGTCCGCCTTCGCGGCCAGCCGTACCAGCAGTTCCCCGCCGGTGTCCTGGGCGCGGACCTCCAGGACCCGCGCCAGCGTGAGTCCGCACTGGTCCAGCAGTGCCCGGCCGGGCTCGGTGTGCAGGTCGTACAGGTGCTCCAGCAGCAGCGCGGCCAGCGGGCGCCCGCCCAGCGAGGCGGCGGGCTGGGCCAGCAGCTCGTCCAGGTAGGCGGCGCCGGCGACGGACCGGTGGGCGGGGTAGAGACCGAGCGTGCCGCGCAAAGTGCCGGACTCGTTGCGCAGCCCGTAGCCGTGCCCGCCCCAGGTCAGCGGGGGGCGCCGGCCGAGGACGGCTTCGGTCAGCCCGGTCGTGTACGCCTCCCAGTGCTCCCGCTCGGCGAGGTAGCTGATGCCGAACCCGCCGCCGATGTCCACGGCCCGCGGCCGCAACCCCCGGCTCCGGCACAACTCCAGTGCGGCCAGGCTCCCTTCGAGGGCGGTCGCCTTCTCCGCGACGCTCGTCGTGTCCAGATGGAAGGCCACCCCCGCCGGATCGACCGCGTCGGCATGCCGCTCCGCCGCCTCCAGCAGCAGCTCCAACTCCCCTACGGGCGTGCCGAAGCGGCTGCGCCGGCTCAGCACTTTCACGCCCGTCGTCTCGAAACCCGACAACCGCAGCAGCACCCGCACCGGGGCGAGCGCGTGCTTGCGGACCAGGGTGGCGAGCTGGTCCAGCTCGGCGACGGCATCGACGCTGACCGTGACGCCCGTACGCGCCGCCAGCCACAGGAACTCGGGGTTCTTCGGCCCCGTGGCCGTGATCCGGCCGGCGCCGAAACCGGCACCCAGCGCGTGCTGCAACTCACCCAGCGACGCGACGTCCACGCCCGCGTCCGTCGCGGCGAGCCGCCGCAGCAGCGCACTGGACCGGTTGGCCTTGTGGGCGTAGAAGACCTGCCCCGACAGATGGTGCGCCCGGTACACCGACCGGAACCGCTCCAGGTTCTCGGCGATCTGGTCCGGCACCACGACGTGCAGGGGTGAGCCGAGCCCGTCGGTGAGCGAGTGCAGCGTGTTCTGCGCCGCCACGAGCGACCTCAGTCGTGGCTCCAGCCGCGGTTCGAGATACAAGGGCCGGCCGTCCATGCGCGCTCCCCCTCCTGAGGCCGCCGCACCCGGCATCCGGGCACGTCGGACACTCCCCGCGTTTCGCCGTATAGCCCATATCCATTCTTCGGTCGCTTTACGCCCTGTAAGGCCCGGGCCTGTCCCGTTGCCGGTGTGAAGCGGATCACGGGCCGCACCCGCAGCGCGCGCCGGGCGCGAGCCGACGGCATCCGCCGAGCGGCCGAGCACCCTCGCCGTTACCGGGTCGCGCCGTTCGCCGCCGTAACGGGAGAAGCGGTCGTCCTCGTCGTCGACGAGGGGGACATGGTGGGTCGGATCCGACGTGCCAGGAGCGTGAGCGGGCCCGGCGGCGCATGCCGCTCCTCGCGGAGACCGTGAGCCGTCCGCCCCGGGTGCGGTGGCGGCGTCACGGTCGCCATCGGCCGCACACATGCGCGTCCCCTGCCGGGGTACCCCGGCCGAAACCGGCACCGAACCGTCCGAGGAGGGACGTGGACTGGCATCCGCTGCGGCTGACCACCCCCGTCAAGCAGCACGTCTTCGGCGGGCGGGCCATCGCCGAGCGGCTGGGTCGCACCGGCCTGCCCGACGGCCCGATCGCGGAGACGTGGGAGGTCAGTGACGTCGACGGTGACGCCTCGGCCGTCCTCGACGGCCCCCTGGCCGGGCGCACGCTGGGCCACATCATGGCCGAGCACGCCGAGGAACTGCTGGGACCGCACCCGCGCCCCGGCCCCCGCTTCCCGCTCCTCACGAAGTTCATCGACGGCAGCCGTCCGCTCCCGGTCCATCTGCACGCCGACGACGCCACCGCCCGGCGGCTGGAGGGCGAACCCAACGGCAAGACCGAGGCCTGGCACGTCCTGGACGCCGCCCCGGGAGCCACCGCCCTGGTCGGCGTACACCCCGGCGTCGACCGCGACGGCCTGCACCGCGCGCTGCTCGCGCAGGGCTTCGACGCGGTCATGCGCCGCCTGCCGGTCCGCGCCGGCCAGACGGTCTACGTCCCCGGCGGCACCCTGCACAGCTTCGGTCCGGACACGCTCGTGTACGAGATCGAGCAGACCTCCGACATCCAGCAGCACGCCATGCGCAGCCACATGGAGGACGGCTCGCCCGTGCCCGACCGGGAGTGGCACACCAACCTCGCCCGCCTCCTCGACGAGTGGCGCCCCGAGCCCCGGCCCGAGTTCCACCCGGGTCTGAGTATCCCCCTGGACGACGGCGTCGCACGCACGGTGCTCTGCGCCGGCCCGCACTTCGCCCTCGAACGCTGGGCCGCCGGCACCAGGACGCCCCTGGTGCACACCTTCTCCACCGTGCGGATCCTCACCAACGTCGGCTCCCCGGTCACCGTCACCTCCGGCCCCTGGACCGGCCCCCTGGACCGCGCCCGCACCCTCCTCCTGCCCGCCGCCCTCGGCGAGGTCCGCGTCCAGGGCCCCGCCGACGTGCTGATCGGCTACGTCCCCGATCTCCACCGCGACATCCGCGCCCCGCTCCTGGCCGCCGGTCACGGCCCTGCCGCCGTCGCCGCCCTCGGCGAGGGGCTCGGTCCGCGGTAGCACGGCGGTGACATTCGGGACGGATCCGTAGCAGGCGTACAGGGCAACGGATGCGGGGGGTGGCGGGTCGTACGGGGGGCAAGGGCTGAAGCCCGCGCATTCGACTGGGGGAAACCCATGGGGGAGACCATGCAGATCCGTGACCGAGGCATCCGTACCACCGTGGCCGCGTTGGCGGCCGTCGCCGGTGTCGCCGCCGCCGCCGTCCCGGCCGCCGCCACCCCGGCCTCCGACACACCCCGGTTCCTGGAGCCGGCCGAACTGCCGCCGCACCCGACCTCGCCCTGGTACGCCGGCCCGGTCACCGCCGGCCAGCCCGACCCGCTGCCGATCTGCGTGGGCGACGCGCTGCCGTCCATCAGCACGCACCGGGACTACGGGACGGAGTACGACACGAACGCCCAGCAGATCACGGTCGAGGAGCGCAGCGAACAGCGGGCGAAGGACTTCGCGGCACTGCTGCGCAAGGACCTCGCCGGCTGCGCGAAGAAGCTGATGCGGCAGGACCCGGACATCACGGCGACGCAGAAGTACTACGGCCGGCTGAACGTCGAGGAGGGCGCCGACGTCTACGGCATCCACACCGTCTCCGCCTGGGGCTCCTCCGACATCGGCCTCTTCTCGGTCGGCCGCGACGGCACGGCCGTGACGGTCGTCCGGTGGGCCCAGATGGGCACGTTCCAGCACGCCCAGGTGGCCGACTTCAAGGCCACGACCGTCACCGCGGTGAACAAGCTCTACTGACCGGCTCGGCCGCGGGCCTGCTCGGTGCGGCCGTCCTGGTCGTCGTACACGAGCAGCCCGTCGTCGCGCAGGCGGGCGCCGGGCGTCGGGGTGTGGGTGCCCAGGCGCCCGTCGTGCATGAGGTGCCGAACCGGCACGCCGCGGGCGAGGACCGCGAAGTCGGCGATCAGGCGGCGGTGACAGCGCCACCAGACCGCCTCGCCGCACATCACGGCGGTACGGGCGTCCGCGGCCTCGCGCAGCAGGCGGTCCATGGCGGAGACGAACTCGGGGGAGCGGGTGTGGGCGGCGTACCCGCGGAAGGAGTCGTTGCGCCACACGAGGTCCGGACTGTCCGCGGGCAGGGGGCGGAACCCGCCGAGGGCGGGTTCCCACCGGTAGGCGATGCCGGCACCCGGCAGCCACTGGGCGAGCCGCTCCCGCAGCAGGTCGGGGTCGCGGCGGCTGCCGGGAGCGGTCCGCACGTCCACGACGGCCGCCACGCCGGCATCACGCAGCAACTCGGTGATCCGGTCCCGGCCCGCGGTGCTGTGCCCGAACGTCAGCAGAAGCGCGTCCACAGGCACGGACTTTCCCGTTCCGGCGGGCCCACACCTGAGGACGCGCTCCCCGTGAGATGGCTAGATGTCCCGGAACGTCTCGATCTGCGCCCCGATCGAGTTCAGCCGCTCCGCCAGGTCCTCGTAGCCCCGGTTGATGACGTACACGTTGCGCAGCACCGACGTGCCCTCGGCCGCCATCATCGCCAGCAGGACGACCACCGCGGGGCGCAGGGCCGGCGGGCACATCATCTCGGCGGCACGCCAGCGGGTCGGGCCCTCGACCAGGACACGGTGCGGGTCCAGCAGCTGGAGGCGGCCGCCGAGGCGGTTCAGGTCGGTCAGGTAGATCGCGCGGTTGTCGTAGACCCAGTCGTGGATGAGGGTCTTGCCCTGGGCGACCGCCGCGATGGCCGCGAAGAACGGGACGTTGTCGATGTTCAGGCCGGGGAACGGCATGGGGTGGATCTTGTCGATCGGCGCCTCCAGCTTGGAGGGCCGGACGGTGAGGTCCACCAGCCGGGTGCGGCCGTTGTCGGCGAAGTACTCGGGCGTGCGGTCGTGGTCGAGGCCCATCTCCTCCAGCACGGCCAGCTCGATCTCCAGGAACTCGATCGGCACCCGGCGCACCGTCAGCTCCGACTCGGTGACGACGGCCGCCGCGACCAGGCTCATCGCCTCGACCGGGTCCTCGGAGGGGGAGTAGTCCACGTCGACGTCGATGGTCGGCACGCCGTGCACGGTGAGGGTGGTGGTGCCGATGCCGTCGACCTTGACGCCGAGGGTCTCCAGGAAGAAGCACAGGTCCTGGACCATGTAGTTGGACGAGGCGTTGCGGATGACGGTGGTGCCGTCGTGCCGGGCGGCGGCGAGCAGCGCGTTCTCGGTCACCGTGTCGCCGCGCTCGGTCAGGACGATCGGGCGGTCGGGGCTGACCGAGCGATCGACCTGGGCGTGGTACTGCCCTTCGGTGGCGGCGATGTCCAGGCCGAAGCGGCGCAGCGCGATCATGTGCGGCTCGACCGTGCGCGTACCGAGGTCGCAGCCGCCGGCGTACGGCAGCTTGAAGTGGTCCATGCGGTGCAGCAGCGGGCCGAGGAACATGATGATGGAGCGGGTGCGACGGGCCGCGTCCGCGTCGATGGCCGCCAGGTCCAGCTCGGCCGACGGCACGATCTCCAGGTCGACACCGTCGTTGATCCACCGGGTGCGTACGCCGATGGAGCCCAGCACCTCCAGGAGGCGGTACACCTCCTCGATGCGGGCGACGCGGCGCAGCACCGTGCGCCCCTCGTTGAGCAGTGAGGCGCACAGCAGCGCCACGCACGCGTTCTTGCTCGTCTTCACGTCGATGGCGCCGGACAGCCGGCGCCCGCCGACCACTCGCAGATGCATCGGACCGGCGTAGCCGAGCGACACGATCTCGCTGTCGAGGGCCTCCCCGATGCGCGCGATCATCTCAAGGCTGATGTTCTGGTTGCCGCGCTCGATCCGGTTGACGGCGCTCTGACTGGTGCCGAGCGCCTCGGCCAGTTGCGACTGTGTCCAGCCCCGGTGCTGCCGAGCGTCACGGATGAGCTTGCCGATGCGTACGAGGTAGTCGTCTGCCATGCGCTTGAGGTTATCTCAGATATGAGATGGCACCCGATCGGGGGGTCCGAACGGGTGACGGGACGTCAACCCCGCCCGGCGGCCTCAGGGTCGACGCGCCTTGGTGGTGCGCCGCCATCCGAAGGGTCCGGGCAGGTCCATCGATGTCGTACGACGTCCTGTGCTGCTGCGGGTGTGGCGCGGGCCGTTCTTTCCGCCGCCGGTGGTGATGGACCAGGAGCGCTTGTTGATGTTCAGTCGCACTCCCGGAAGGATCCGGAAACTCTTGCGGAACGTGAGCGGCATGCCTGTCTCCTCTCCGTCGTGCGTGGATACCTGGTTCGGATACCCGGGAAAAGGGCGTACATGACCGCATGGCGGGCGCCGGGGCATGACCATCCGGCGCTCGTGTACTAGAGTTATCTCGACATCGAGATATCTGCCGAGAGAGCACCCCAGCCGCCACCCTCGGTAAGGGTTACCTAACTTAGCCTTACCTTAGCGGATCGGCCAAGATGCCGTGGCGGCAGGATCGTGGTGGTACGCGCACATCAATGAAGGAGACTGTCGTGTCGGCGAACAGCTTCGACGCCCGCAGCACGCTGCAGGTGGGCGACGAGTCGTACGAGATCTTCCGGCTGGACAAGGTGGAGGGCTCGGCTCGCCTTCCCTACAGCCTCAAGGTCCTGCTGGAGAACCTGCTCCGTACCGAGGACGGCGCGAACATCACCGCCGACCACATCCGTGCCCTCGGTGGATGGAACTCGCAGGCCCAGCCCAGCCAGGAGATCCAGTTCACGCCGGCCCGCGTGATCATGCAGGACTTCACCGGCGTTCCCTGCGTCGTGGACCTCGCGACCATGCGTGAGGCCGTGAAGGAGCTGGGCGGCGACGCGGCGAAGATCAACCCGCTGGCGCCGGCCGAGCTGGTCATCGACCACTCCGTCATCGCCGACAAGTTCGGCACCAACGACGCCTTCAAGCAGAACGTCGACCTGGAGTACGGCCGCAACAAGGAGCGCTACCAGTTCCTGCGCTGGGGCCAGACCGCCTTCGACGAGTTCAAGGTCGTCCCGCCCGGGACCGGCATCGTCCACCAGGTGAACATCGAGCACCTGGCCCGTGTCGTGATGGTCCGCGACGGCAAGGCCTACCCGGACACCCTGGTCGGCACCGACTCGCACACCACCATGGTCAACGGCCTCGGCGTGCTCGGCTGGGGCGTCGGCGGCATCGAGGCCGAGGCCGCCATGCTGGGCCAGCCGGTCTCCATGCTCATCCCGCGCGTCGTGGGCTTCAAGCTCACCGGTGAGCTCACCCCCGGCACCACCGCCACCGACCTGGTGCTCACCATCACCGAGATGCTGCGCAAGCACGGCGTCGTCGGCAAGTTCGTCGAGTTCTACGGCGAGGGCGTCGCCGCCACCTCCCTCGCGAACCGCGCCACCATCGGCAACATGTCGCCGGAGTTCGGCTCCACCGCCGCGATCTTCCCGATCGACGACGAGACCATCAACTACATGCGCCTGACCGGCCGCAGCGAGCAGCAGCTCGCGCTGGTCGAGGCGTACGCCAAGGAGCAGGGCCTCTGGCTCGACCCGGCCGCCGAGCCCGACTTCTCCGAGAAGCTCGAGCTCGACCTGTCGACCGTCGTGCCGTCCATCGCCGGCCCGAAGCGCCCGCAGGACCGCATCGTCCTCGCCGAGGCCGCCCAGCAGTTCGCCAAGGACGTCCTCAACTACGTCGAGGTGCCCGCCGCGCAGCCCGCCGCCGCGACCTCCCCGGTCGACGAGGCCAGCGACGAGTCCTTCCCGGCCTCCGACGCCCCGGCCTACGGCAGCCAGGAGAACGGCGCCGGCGCGCCGCAGCACGCCGACGGCACCGGTGCCGCCGTTCCGTCCAACCCGGTCACCGTCACCGCCCCCGACGGCTCGACGTACGAGATCGACCACGGCGCCGTGACCGTCGCGGCCATCACGTCCTGCACCAACACCTCCAACCCGTACGTCATGGTCGCCGCCGCGCTGGTGGCCAAGAAGGCGGTGGAGAAGGGCCTGACCCGCAAGCCGTGGGTCAAGACCACCCTCGCCCCGGGCTCCAAGGTCGTCACCGACTACTTCGAGAAGGCGGGCCTGACCCCCTACCTCGACAAGGTCGGCTTCAACCTCGTCGGTTACGGCTGCACCACCTGCATCGGCAACTCCGGCCCGCTGCCGGAGGAGGTCTCCCAGGCCGTCAACGACCACGACCTCGCGGTCACCTCGGTCCTCTCCGGCAACCGGAACTTCGAGGGCCGGATCAACCCCGACGTCAAGATGAACTACCTGGCGTCCCCGCCGCTGGTCGTGGCCTACGCGCTCGCCGGTTCCATGAAGGTGGACATCACCAAGGACTCCCTGGGCACCGACCAGGACGGCAAGCCGGTCTTCCTGAAGGACATCTGGCCGACCGAGGCCGAGGTCAACGAGGTCGTCGCCAGCGCCATCGGCGAGGACATGTTCTCCAAGTCCTACGCGGACGTCTTCGCGGGTGACGCCCAGTGGCAGGCGCTGCCGATCCCGACCGGCAACACCTTCGAGTGGGACCCCGAGTCGACCTACGTGCGCAAGCCCCCGTACTTCGAGGGCATGACGATGGAGACCACCCCGGTCTCCGACATCTCCGGCGCCCGGGTACTGGCCAAGCTGGGCGACTCGGTCACCACCGACCACATCTCCCCGGCCGGCGCCATCAAGGCCGACACCCCGGCCGGCAAGTACCTCACCGAGCACGGTGTGGAGCGTCGCGACTTCAACAGCTACGGCTCCCGCCGTGGCAACCACGAGGTCATGATCCGCGGTACGTTCGCCAACATCCGCCTGCGCAACCAGATCGCGCCGGGCACCGAGGGCGGCTACACCCGCGACTTCACGCAGGCGGACGCCCCGGTCTCCTTCATCTACGACGCCTCGCAGAACTACCAGGCCGCCGGCATCCCGCTGGTCGTCCTGGCCGGCAAGGAGTACGGCTCCGGCTCGTCCCGCGACTGGGCCGCCAAGGGCACCGCGCTCCTCGGCGTCAAGGCCGTCATCGCCGAGTCCTACGAGCGCATCCACCGCTCGAACCTCATCGGCATGGGCGTTCTGCCGCTGCAGTTCCCGGAGGGCCAGTCCGCCGCGTCCCTCGGCCTCACCGGTGAGGAGACCTTCGACTTCACCGGCGTCGAGGAGCTCAACAACGGCACCACCCCGCGCACGGTGAAGGTCACCACCGACACCGGCGTCGAGTTCGACGCGGTCGTCCGCATCGACACCCCCGGCGAGGCGGACTACTACCGCAACGGCGGCATCATGCAGTACGTGCTGCGCAGCCTGATCCGCAAGTAAGCGGACCGCCACGGCGTTTCGAGGGCCGCGTTCCCGGGTGACCGGGGGCGCGGCCCGCGCCGTTCGCACGCAGGCAGGCCGGTCACTCGCCGCGGTACTTCGCCGCCGCGGCCTGGGCGAGGTCCTGCGCCTTGTCCAGGGCCGCGTCCACCGACTGCTGCCCGGCGATGGCCGCGGCGATCTGCTCGGAGACCGCCGTACCCAGCACGGCGAACTCGGGGATGCCCAGGAAGCCGATGCCGTCGTAGGGGCGGGGGTCGACGCCGGGGTTCTTCGGGTCGGCGGAGTCCGTCGCCGCCGTGTACTCCTGCCGGTACCAGGCACCGGCCGCCTGCTGGTACTCGGGCCTCTCGTAGAGCGACTTGCGGTTCCCGGCGGGCGCCGAGGTCCAGCCCACCTCCTGGCCGACCAGCTCCTGGAACTCCCTGGAGGAGGCCCAGGAGATGAACTCCCAGGCGGCGTCCTTGTTCTCGGACGCCTGCTGGATGGCCCAGGCCCAGGTCCACAGCCAGCCCGCCTTGTCCGTCCGGTCGTGCGGGGCCGGGACGTAGCCCACCGTGCCCTTGACCGAGGAGCTGTCGGCCTCGATCGACGAGGCCAGCGACGTGGCGTCGTACATCATGGCGCACTTGCCCTGGACGAAACGGTCCAGGATCTCCAGCACACCCATCCGCTCGGCACCGGGCTGGCCGTGGTTGCGCAGCAGGTCGACGTAGAACCCGACGGCCTTCTTGAACTCCGGTGAGGTCAGGCGGGCGTTCCAGTCCATGTCGTACCAGGCGCCGCCGAAGGTGTTGACGACCGTGTTGATCGGGGCGAGGTTCTGCCCCCAGCCGGGCAGGCCGCGCAGGCAGATGCCGCTCGCGCCGTCGGTTCCGTCGACCCGGGCGGCGAGGGCGGCGACCTGTTTCCAGGTCGGCTTCGGCGGCATGGTCAGCCCGTCCTTGCGGAACAGGTCCTTGCGGTACATCAGGAAGGAGCCCTCGCCGTAGAAAGGTTCGGCGTAGAGCTTGCCGTCCTCCCCGGTCAGCGAGGACGCCAGGTTCGGGAAGACGTCGTCGTGGTCGAAGTCCTCGTCGGCCTTCACATACGAGTCCAGCGGGGCGAGCCAGCCGTTGTCCGCGTAGATCGGCACCTCGTAGGCGCTGACGCTGGCCACGTCGTAGCGGCCGGCCTGGGTCGCGAACTCGCGGTTCATCGCCTCCCGCGCCTCGTTCTCCGGCAGCACCGTGTAGTCGACGGTGATGCCGGTCTCCGCCGTGAAGTGCTTCTTGGTGAGCTTCGTGAGGGTCTGGATCTGCGGCACGTCCGTCGCGAGCACGCTGAGGTCGGCCTGCTCCTCGCCGCTCGGCAGATCCGTGTCACCGCACCCGGCGAGAACCAGACCGGCGGCGGCCGTGACGGTCACGGCCGCCTGGGCGAGGCGGCTACGTTTCATGACATCTCGCCCCATACCCACCTTTGCCATTTGTTAGGCATTTCGTATGAAACGGATTAACGAGGAATTCCGCCGCGTCACCGCTCACGGCCGACCGCGTCTGGCCTGGGCGCGTCTGGACAGCGCGTCGGCCGCGACGGCGGCCAGCAGCACCCCGCCGGTGATCATGAACTGCACGGCGTCCTCGACCCCCAGCAGCCCCATGCCCGAGGCGATCGACTGGATGACCACCACACCGAGCAGCACCGACCAGGGCGAGCCCCGCCCGCCGAACAGACTCGTCCCGCCGATGACGGCCGCCGCGATCGCGTTGATCAGCAGCATCCCCGAACCGGCGGCACGCGCCGTCGTGGGGCTCGCCGAGGTCAGCCCGGACGCCACGAACAGCCCGCCGACCGCGGCCAGCGTCCCCGACACCATGAACATCGCGACCCGCACCCGCTCCACCCCGATCCCGGCCCGCCGCGCCGCCTCGACCCCGCCGCCGAGCGCGTACACCCGCCGCCCGTAGCGGGTGCGGCGCAGCACGTAGTCCGAGACGACCAGGACCACCAGGAAGATCAGCAGCGCGAGCGGCAGCCCCTGGAACCGGTTGAGGGTGGAGGCCGCGGCGAAGGCGAGCACCGCGAGGAGACCGGTGCGCAGCCAGATCTCGCCCTCGGGCCGGTAGGGCATCCCGGCCGCCCGGTGACGGCTGCGCCGGCGGTGGGCGGCTAGGACGTACCCGGCCGTGCCGAGCGCCGCGAGCGCGTACGCCGCCAGGTCGTTGCCGAAGTGGCGGCTGGTCAGAGAGGCGACCAGGCCCTCCTCGTCGATGTTGATCGTGCCGCTGGCCCCCAGCAGGTAGAGCGTCAGGCCGTTCCAGATCAGCAGCCCGGCCAGCGTCACCACGAACGCCGGCACACCGAGCCGGGCGTGGAAGAACCCGTGGAAGGCGCCCACGGCCGTCCCCGCTGCCACCGCCACGATCACCGCCAGCCACTCCGGCACCCCGTGGTTCACGTTCAGCACGGCGAACGCCGCCCCCGCCAGGCCGCTGACCGAGCCCACCGACAGATCGATCTCGCGGATCAGCAGGACGAACACGATGCCGACGGCGACCAGCCCGGTCCCGACGATGTCCACGCTGAGGTTGGACAGGTTGCGCGGCGAGAGGAACTTGTCGTCCAGCGCCTGGAAGACGATCCAGATCACGATCAGCCCGGCGATGACCAGGAGCGGCCCCCGCTCGCCGTCGCGCACACTGCCGCGGACGTCCAGGGCGTACTCCCGCAGGTTGTCCTGCCAGCCCCGGGTGCGCTGCCCGCCGCCGGTGGTGACCGGCCCGGCGCTGCCCGGCCCGGCCGGTCCGCCGTCCCGGTGCGGCCCGCCGCGGCTCACGGCCACGCCTCCTCGTCGCCCTTCGAGCGATGGGCCACGGCGTTGTCCGCCGCCCCGGTGACGGAGGAGATGATCTGCTCCTGGGTCACCGTGCTCACGTCGAACAGTCCGTTGTTGCGGCCCAGCCGCAGCACGGCCACCCGGTCCGCCACGGCCTTGATGTCGCCCATGTTGTGACTGATGAGGATGATCGCCATACCGCGGTCGCGCACCTCCTCGATCAGGTCGAGCAGATGGCTGGTCTGCTCCACGCCGAGGGCGGCGGTGGGCTCGTCGAGCAGCAGCACCTTGGGGGCGCCCATGAGCGAACGGGAGATCGCGACGGCCTGCCGCTGCCCCGCCGACAGCGCGGCGACCGGCACCCGCACGTCGGGGATGCGGATCGACAGGGCGCGCATCAGGTCACGGGCCCGGCGCTCCATCTCGACCTCGTCGAGGATGCCCACCCGGTCGATCTCGCGGCCGAGGAAGAGATTGCCGACGACGTCCAGGTTGTCGCACATGGCGAGATCCTGGTACACGGTCGCGATGCCCAGGGCGTGAGCGTCGTGCGGGCGTTTGATCTGCACGAGGCGGCCCTCCCACTCGATGACGCCCCGGTCGGCGGGGCTGACCCCGGAGATCACCTTGACGAGCGTGGACTTGCCCGCTCCGTTGTCGCCCGCCAGGGCCACGACCTCACCGGCCCGGATCCGCAGGTCGACGTCCACGAGCGCCTGGACACCGCCGAACCGCTTGGTGATGCCGCGCAACGCCAGTACGGGTGGATGGGCCACGGTGACCACCTCACTCACCGGGTGAGCCCGGCCCGGTCGCAGGCCGAGCGGAGCTTCGGGGTGCAGATCTGGTCGAGTGTGTAGACACCGTCCCGGACGAGCGTCCGGCCGATCGTCTCGCGCGTCACGGCGGTCGGGTCGAGCAGGATCGCCGGGACGTCCTCCGTCGTGGGGCTGTCCACCGTCGTCGTGACCAGGGCGTTGATGTCGTTGTCCCGCGCCAGGGCGACGGCCATCGCGGAGGCCGCCTCGGCCTCCAGCCGGAACGGCTTGTACACGGTCATGTACTGCTCGCCCTTGACGATGCGCTGCACGGCGTCGAGGTCGGCGTCCTGCCCGGTGACGGGCGGCAGCGGGGAGACGCGGGCGCTCTTGAGCGCCGAGATGACACCGGCGGCGATCGAGTCGTTCGCGGCGAGCACCCCGTCGATCCGGCCCGGGCCGAGGGCGCTGATCGCGGCGGACATGTGGTCGTGCGCGTTCTCCGTACGCCAGCCCAGGGTGTTGTACGACTTCAGGATCCGCACCTCGTCCCGCAGGACGGCCCGGGCCCCGCCCTCGTACCAGGCGGCGTTGGGGCTGGACGGGTCGCCGTTCACCATGACGACTCCGCCGCCGTCGGCCCTGGCGCCCATGCCCTTCAGGAGCGCCTGGCCCTGCAGCCTGCCGACCTGGGCGCCGTCGAAACTGACGAAACCCGAGATCGGGCCCTCGGCGAGCCGGTCGTAGGCGACGACCGGGATACCCTCGCGCTGCGCCGCGCGGACCGAGGAACGCAGGGCCTTGGGGTCGACGACGTCCAGGATCAGGGCGGAGACGCCCCGGGTGATCATGGAGTTCATCTGCTGCCGCTGGCTCGCCGCGTCGTTCTCGGCGTTGGCGTACACGACCGTGCAGTCCGAGCACAGCTCCTTCACCCGCTTCTCGATCAGGGGCTTGTCGGACTTCTCCCAGCGGGGCACGGCCCGGCTCGGCAGCAGCAGCCCGATGGCCGGACCACTCCCGCTCTCGTCGCCGCTGTCGGTACACCCGGCGAGGGACACGGCCAGGAGGACCGCCAGCAGCCCGGCGGCGCCACGCACACCGAGGCCACGCATCAGGGACCTCCCTCGGGGAGCCGACCCGGACGGGCGACCGCGCCTGTACTCCGGTCAGGGTTCCGGTTCTGGTACGGGGGCGGGCCCGGGACCGGGCCCGGGGTGCCGTTCGGGGTCGCGTCGTCATTGTCGTCCGTCGCCCGGTCGCCTGCGCGGCCCGGGGCCTGGTCGTCGTGGCGGTCCGTGGGCCGGTCGCCGTCGTGGTCCGTGGCCCGGGCGCCTGTGCGGTCCCTGGCCCGGTCGTCGTCGCGGTGCGGGTCGTGGTCGCGGGTCTTGCGGCGGTCCCGGTTGCGGCCCAGACCCCAGCTTCGGTCCCGGCCCAGGCCCCAGACGCGGCCCGGCTTCCGCTCCTCCTCCGGCTCGGCCTCCGGTTCCTCGTCCGGCTCCTCGCCGGGTTCCGTTTCCCGTTCCGGACGGGTGACGACGATCTCGCTCCACACCTGCTTGCCGCCACCCACCGGTACCGAGCCCCAGGCCGCCGACACGGCCTCGACCAGGAAGAGCCCCCGGCCACCCGTCGACTCCCAGTCCACGACCACCGGCTTGGCCGGCGCCCGGGGCGAGGAGTCGCTCACGCTCACCCGCAGCCGGTCCGCCGCCAGGGTCAGCTCCACCCGGACGGCGCCCTGCGTGTGCACCAGCGCGTTGGTGACCAGCTCCGACACCACCAGCAGGACGGTGTCGGCCTCGGCCGAGAGGCCCCACGAACGCAGCGTGCGCGCACTGAACCGGCGGGCATGCATCACCGCGTCCGGCAGCCGCCACACCACCCAGCCCGCCCGCACCGGCCGTACCCGCATCCCGTCGTAGCGCAGCAGCAGCACCGCCACGTCGTCCTCACGGCGCCCGTCCTCGCCGAGCAGCTCGTCGGCCATCCGCCCCGGGTCGGCGGGATCGGCCGTGGCGAGTGCCTGGCGTACGAGCCGCATACCCTCGTCCAACTGCAGATCCGCCGACTCGACCAGACCGTCCGTCACCAGCGCGAGCACCGAGCCCGGGGCGAGCGCGAGTGCCGTCAGCGGGAACTCCGCGTCCGCGAGGACGCCCAGCGGGAGCCCACCCTCGACCGCGATCTCCGCGGTGCCGCCGTCGGGATGCCGCACCAGCGGCGCCAGATGCCCGGCCCGCACGAACAGCGCGTTGCCCTCCTCCATGTCCAGCTCGACGTAGCAGCAGGTGGCGAACAGGTCCGTCTCCATGCCGACGAGCAGCCGGTTGGCGTGCGCGACGACCACGTCCGGCGGATGCCCCTCCACGGCGTACGCCCGGACCGCCGTACGCATCTGCCCCATGATCGTGGCGGCCCCGGCGCTGTGCCCCTGCACATCCCCGATGACCAGCGCCACCTTGCTTTCCGACAGCGCGATCACGTCGTACCAGTCGCCGCCCACCTGGAGACCGCGCCGGGCGGGCAGATAGCGGGCCACGGCGGTGCCGCCGGGCAGCCGCGGAAGCCGGCGCGGCAACAGGCTGCGCTGGAGCATCGTCGCGAGCTCCTGCTCGGCGTCGTAGGCGTGCGCACGCTTCAGGGCCTGACCGACCAGGCCCGCGGTGGCGGTCAGCAGGGCCCGCTCCTCGGGGGCGAACTCGTGCGGAGTGTCCCAGCCGACCAGGCACACCCCGGCCACCCCGTTCTTGGCCGGCAGCGGCAGCACCGCGAGCCCGCCGGGACCGATCCCCGCGAGCCCCGGCTCCAGTTCCGAACCAACCGGCCACAGGCTCACCCGCCCGTCCCGCAGGGCCGCCTGGAGCGTGGGCAGGGCGGTGACCGGCGCGTCGGGCCACTCCGAGCGCCACTCGCGTCGCCACAGCTCCGGCCAGGCACCCGCACCCGGCGGATCGAGCACGCTGACCGCCAGCCGGTCCTCCAGCAACTCGGCGAGCGCCACCCGGTCGGCCCCCAGCGGCTCGCGCAGCGCGGCGACCACCACACGGCTGACGTCCCGGACGGTCGTGGCGTCGTCGAGCGCGGCCGTCAGCCACTGGATCCGGGCGACGTCGCTGGCGCTGCGGCGCAGCACGGGCGCCGCGCTCACCACACCCAGCACCCGCTCCGGCGCGCCGTCGGGTCCCTTGAGCACCCGGCAGCTCAGCCGCAGCCAGCACAGCTCACCGGTCGGCCGGCGGATACGGAACTCCAGCTCACGGCGGCCCGGCGTCTGCGCGGACGGCTCGATGACCGACATCAGCGCCGGGACGTCCTCCGGGACGCTGCACGAGAGCAGGGTGTCGGTCTTGCCGTCGAAACCGCCCTCGGGGATGCCGACGAGTTCGAGCAGGGCCGGGTCCGTCTCGACCAGCCCGGTGCCGGGCGACAGGGCGAAGGAACCGACCCCCATGGCGCGCTGGGCGGAATCCAGCAAGAGCGAGGGCGCCGACCGGTCGGCCTCGCCCCGCAGCCGCTCGGCGACGGCCTTGGCGTACCGCTCCAGAAACTCCCGCTGCTCGGTCCCGAAACCCTCCCCGGCCTCTCCCACCACGACGAGACATCCCAGCCACCCGCCCGCGGCCCCCAGCGGCAACGCCCCGAGCGGAGCGGAGGCGGCTGCGGCCTCCTCGCGCCCGGCGAGCACCACACCCGCGAGCCACACGGCCCGCCCCCGCAGGTAGGCCTCGGCGACGGCAGGGCAACCGCCTCCCGTGTCCGCCTCGCCCGCAGACACCGAGAGGGGGGCGCCCTGGGAAGCGGCCGGTGCTTCCGGCCCGGGGGAGGCGCTCGACCCCGCGCCAGGAGATCCCCCCGACACCGGGACCGCCACACGCCCCGGCACCTGGTACCGCTGCTCGGACGCCGCCCCGGCCGACTCCACCAGCCGGAGCTCCGTCCCGTCCTCACCGCGCACGTACACCGCCGCCAGCGCCACCCCCGCGAACGCCAGCAGACGCGCTCGCGCGGCGGCCGGCTCCGGAGCGGGACGAGGCGGACCGGCGCCCCCGTTCCCCGGCGCCCGAAGACCGGGGACCGCGGCCCGGGCATCGCCGTCATGGGGCATGTCCGCATCCACCTCCCGTCCATGCCGCAGCCACCGGCAGGTGGGAGTCCCCGGAACTCAGGCGACGACGACGCGGGCACGGGACCGGCGGCGCGGGGTCGCGCCTCCCATGGCGGATCCACGCCGCTCATGAGCGGCAGGGCACCCACAAACAGAATCGCACACCTGGATAACAGCGACATATGGGGCGGAGGAACCGGCTCGGTCAGCACAACCGGCTGGTTCTGATCACGCACCCGGCGACCCGGGACACCGCTCGGCTAACGTGGCGCCGCATGGCACCTACGGAGATCGAGATCACCGCGGAACTGGTCCGGGACCTGCTGCGCGACCAGCACCCCGACCTGGCCGATCGCCCGGTGCGGCTCGGCGCCCGCGGCTGGGACAATCAGCTCTGGCGGCTCGGGGACGACCTGGCCGTCCGGTTGCCCTGGGCGACGCAGTCCGCGGACGCGCTGCTGCGCAAGGAACACGCCTGGGTGCCCGCCCTCGCCCCGCACCTCCCGCTGCGCGTCGCCGTCCCACAGCGCCTGGGCGAGCCCTCCGAGCGGTTTCCGCGGCCGTGGATCGTCACCACCTGGGTCCAGGGCGCCCCTGCCGACCGGGCTCCCGCGACCCGCGCCGCCGAGTCGGCCGACGCCCTGGCCGCCTTCCTGACGGCTCTTCACCGCCCGGCCCCCGCGGAGGCACCCGTCGGCCGTGGCCGCGGCGGCCCTCTGGGAGAGCAGGTCGAGGAACACCTCACCCGGGAGCTGGCCACGGCCACGGAAGCGGGCCTGATCCCCGACCCCGACGCCGTCCGCGCGATCTGGCAGGACGCCGTCACCGCACCCGACTGGACGGGACCGGCCCTCTGGCTGCACGGTGACCTGCATCCGGCCAACATCCTCACCGCGGACGGCACCTTCTGCGGCGTGATCGACTTCGGCGACCTCTGCGCGGGCGACCCGGCCTGCGACCTCGCGGCGGCCTGGATCCTGCTCCCGGACGGCGCCGCCGACCGCTTCTTTCGCGCCTGCCGGCCGACCCCGGACCCCGCGACCCTGCGCCGCGCCCGCGGCTGGGCACTCCTGCGTGCCGTCACCTGCCTCCTCATCGCGGAGGCCGGCGACCAGGGCCGCCCCGGCGGCAAACCGACCTGGGGCCCACCGGCCGAGGCAGCACTGCACCGACTGGTCGCCACGGCCGGCCGATAGGGGACCGGGCCACTACGGGCAGGGCCGCGCAGCGGGCCCGGCCTCCGGTCACCGGGCCCGCCCCGTGCGGCGGTTCAGCCCACCCGGCAGGGCAGACCGCTCGTACTGTCACCCCCCGGCCCGGAGACGACGTAACCGAACGTCGTGCTCTTGCCCGGGGCGAGGGAGCCGTTCCAGTTGGAGTTGTGGACCATCACCGCCTGGCCGTTGTAGGTGGCGCTGCCGCTCCACAGGCTCTCCACCTTCTGGCCCGTCGGGAGTGTCCAGTCGACCATCCAGCCGAGCATCGGGACGGTGCCGGTGTTGGTGACGGTGACCTCGGACTGGTAGCCGCCGTTCCAGGTGCCCGTGGTCTTGCGGGTGGCCGTGCAGGTGCCGGGCACCGGCTCGGACGGGTTGCCCGGCTCCTTGATGCCGGTCACCTCGCCGTTGCCGCCGTCGAAGACGACGTCGGAGCAGGAGTAGAAGGTCTCCTGGCTGTCGGAGCGCTGCCAGACCATGTAGATGATGTGGCGGCCCGACTTGCCCTCGGGGAGCTTGCCGGCCCAGGAGTAGTTGGCCTCGACCGTGCCCGGGGAGCCGTTCAGCGGCGGGTGGTCGACGCTCAGGAACGGCCGCTCCTCCATGTCGTTCCAGGTGAGCGTCTTGGTCGGGTCGAAGCCGTCCTTGGTGATGTAGACGTAGAACCAACCCGGGTGCGCCGCCCAGGCGTTGTACGAGAAGTCGACCGTCGCGCCCGAGGTGAGATGGGTGAGCGGCCAGTCCTTGCTGGGCGTGTTGAACCCGGTGAAGTTGGTGTTGCCGCCGCTGCACAGCTCGCCGTCCGGCACGAAGCCCTTGGTGCGGCCGGCGCCGTCCGAGCGGAGCACCGAGAACCAGTTGTAGAACGGCGTGGTACCGCTGACCTGCTGCGCACCCCGGCAGGCGGGGTTCACCGGCTTGATCTCACCGGTGTCGGTCAGCCCGTCCTGCCAGCACAGGAACGTGCGGCTGCCGGGCTTCATGGGGGTGCCGTGCGCCTCCGCCTCGCCACCGGCCGTCATGACCAGACCGATGGCCGGGACCGTGACGAGGAGGGAGAGCAGGACGAGGAAGAGAGCTCTGGCCCGGGTGGGGAGCGCTAAGCGGGGCATCGTGGATCCTCCCGGCTTTCTTGTCAGGATCATGACAGCATCATCCGTTTCGTGGGGGTACGGCCTGCGGATGTGTGTGCGCTGATGCGCGGGATGGGAGCGATTCGAGGGCGGGTTCCGGTCCACCGTCATGGGAGCGCTCCCATCCCGCCTGTTGCGGAAGCTAGCGCTCGGTGGCACAGATGTAAACGGCTCGCGCGAAAGGGGCCGTGGACGGGCGCCCGGTCCGACGGGCGCAGGGATCGGCAGCCGGTGGTCGCCATGCCGAGCTGCTCGAAGTGGAACGTCGACCGCACCGGATGTCTCCACCGGTCCCGCCCATGAGGCGGCCGCACAGCGGAAGTTGACTTTGCTTTACCTTTGCGGTTGGCTGCGGATCCGACCAGCATGATCCGGGGGGATCCCTTTGAACCGCACCGTCCGCGCAGCCGTCTGCTCCGTCGCAGTCACCGCTCTCGCGCTCGGCCTCAGCTCCTGCTCCGAGGCGGTCGACCAGGTCGACAAGGCCGTGAACGAGACGTACGAGGTCACCTACGAGGTCACGGGCAAGAACGTCGACTCGATCGAATTCCACGGCGGCGGTGGCAAGGCCATGGAGCCGAAGATCGAGTCGGTGTCGAAGCCCGAGCTGCCCTGGAAGAAGACGGTCACGCTGCGCGGCATCATGCCCGCGGCGGTCATGCCGGTCGCCGCGGACCCCGAGGGCGCCCAGGTCACCTGCAAGATCATCCACAAGGGCAAGGTGCTCGAGGAGCAGAGTGCCGACGGCCTGGTGACCGCCGGCGGCTGCACCGCGGAGTCCCCGATCACGAAGTAGCCCGGGCGGGGCGGCCCCGGCAGGCCGTCCCGGCGGTCCGCCCCGGCCTGCACCACTCCAACTGGAGCGCAGCCCGGGCTTGCGCCACCACGACCGGTGCGATCAGCCGCGCCGGCCGTCCAGCACCGATCGCACCCAGGTCAGTTGACGGCGCACCTGCACCGCGTCGCCACCCTCGTGTCCGTTGAACGGATAGGCGTGGATCTCCCTGTGAGGGTCGGTGCCGGTCAGTTCGGCGTAACGGTTGAAGGCGGCGTACGCGCCGCTCGGCGGGCAGATCGCGTCCCGCAGGCCGACACCGAAGTGGGCCGGAGCCTGCGCGCGGCGGGCGAAGGAGACACCCTCGACGTAGGAGAGGGTGCGACGGGCGGCGTGCTCGGCACCCCGGTGGACCGACAGGTACGCGGCGATCTCGCCGTAGGGGCCCGCGTCGGTGAGGTCGAGGGCGCGGCGGATGCCGCACAGGAGCGGGGCGGTGACCAGGACGGCCGCCAGGTCCGGGACGAGCCCCGCGACCGCCAGGGCCACCCCGCCCCCCTGGCTGTTGCCGACGGCGACGGTCCGCTCCGGATCGACACCCGGCAGCCCCCGCACCGCCGCGACCGCACGCACCGCGTCCGTGATCAGGCGCCGGTAGTGGTAGTCCTCGGCGGTGAGCAGCCCCCGCACCGCCGGCCCGGGCCCGCCCGGCGCGGCGGCGTGCGGATCGGCCGTGTCACCGCCGCACCCGTACTGGTCGCCCTGGCCGCGGTTGTCCATGAGTAGATGCGCGTAGCCGGCGTTGACCCATGTCAGGCGCTCGTGCGGAAGCCCGCGCCCGCGCCCGTAACCGGCGAACTCGACCACGACGGGCAGTAGTTCCTCCGCCCCGGCAGGCCGGCTGAACCACGCTCGCACCGGGTCACCCGCGAAGCCCCGGAACGTCACGTCCCAGGTCTGCGTCAGCCGCAGTCCCGTCTCCACCGGCCGCACCGACACCACGGGGTCCGCTTGCCCGGCCTCCGTCAGCGTGCTCGTCCAGAACGCGTCGAAGTCGGCGGGCTCCCCGATGTCCGGGCGGTGGCGCTCCAGTTCCGTCAGCGGCAGGTCGAACGCGGGCACGGCGGCACCTCGCAGGAGTCGGTGGTCATCCAGAAACTTGCGACGGGGGCAGGGCTGTCGGCCTCTGGGGTCTACCCAGCTTCGACGACGTTCCAACGCGTCCCAGGCGTCCCGTCCGAGTGCCGCAGTACCCATTGACAGCGCTTTCTGGGGCCCATAAGTTGCCGCAAGTTACCGGTAAGAGCTCGAAAGTTTCGGTTCCGCGTCCCATGCCCACGGGAGGCCCGAGCAATGAGCACGTCCACCACATCGGCCCCGCCGGGCACCCAGGATCAGCCTCCGGCCCGGGCCGCCCCCCGCCGCGGCAAGCGGGCACCCGCCCGGACCGGCTGGCGGCGGGCGCTGCGCCGCGACTGGCAGTTGTACTCGCTGGCGATCCTGCCGCTGCTGTTCTTCCTGGTCTTCCGCTATCTGCCGATGATCGGCAACGTGATCGCCTTCCGGCGCTTCGAGCCCGGAGGTTCGATCTTCGGCGAGGACTGGGTGGGGCTGCGCTATGTGCGGATGTTCCTCAGCGACCCCACCTTCTGGCAGGTGTTCCGCAACACCCTGTGGCTGGGCGGGCTCACGCTCGTCTTCTGCTTCCCGATCCCGATCGTGCTGGCGCTGCTGCTGAACGAGGTGCGGCGGCGTTCCCTGAAGCGGTTCGTGCAGTCGGTGTCGTACCTCCCGCACTTCCTGTCGGTCGTGATCGTCGCGGGCATCACGATGCAGATGCTGGCGAGCGACGGCCCGGTCAACCACGTCCTCGGCCTGCTCGGCCACGACCCGGTCCGCTTCATCCAGGAACCCGGGTGGTTCCGCACCGTCTACGTCGGTTCGGAGATCTGGCAGACCGCCGGCTGGGGCACGATCCTCTACCTCGCCGCGCTCACCACGATCGACGAGGACCTGTACGAGGCGGCCCGGATCGACGGCGCCAACCGCTGGCAGCAGATCTGGCACGTCACCCTGCCCGGCATCCGCCCCACCATGATCACGCTGCTGATCCTCAACGTCGGCACGTTCATGGCGGTCGGCTTCGAGAAGGTACTGCTGCTGTACAACGCGCTCACGTATCCCACCGCCGACGTGATCTCGACGTACGTCTACCGGGCCGGCGTCGAGTCCAACAGCTTCAGTTACGCCGCCGCCATCGGCCTGTTCGAGGCGATCATCGGCCTGGTCCTCATCACGTCCGCCAATCAGCTCTCGCGCCGCACAGTGGGGACGAGCCTGTGGTGAAGCCGAGCCGCTCCTACCGGGTCTTCCAGGGCGTCAACGGGGTGATCCTCACGATCGTCGTGCTGGTGACCCTCTACCCCTTCGTCAACATCCTCGCGCGGTCCTTCAGCGGGGAGCGGCAGATCAGGGCCGGTGAGGTGACCCTGCTGCCCAAGGGGTTCAACCTCACCACGTACGAGATCGTGTTCCAGGACTCGATGTTCTGGCGGAACTACGGCAACACCGTGCTCTACACGGTCGTCGCCACGGTGATCGCCATGGTCCTGACGACCTGTTACGCCTACGTCCTGTCGAAGAAGCACCTCAAGGGCCGCGGCGTACTCGTCGGCATCGCCGTGTTCACCATGTTCTTCACCGGCGGCCTGATCCCGAACTACATCCTGGTCACCAGCCTCGGCCTGAAGAACAGCGTGTGGGCGATCGCCCTGCCGAACGCGATCAGCGTCTTCAACCTGCTGGTGATGAAGGCCTTCTTCGAGAATCTGCCCACGGATCTGGAGGAGGCCGCGCAGATCGACGGCCTGAACACCTACGGCGTCCTGCTCAGGATCGTGCTGCCGCTGTCCAAGGCGGTCGTGGCGACGATGGTGCTCTTCTACTCGGTGTCGTTCTGGAACTCCTGGTTCAGCGCGTTCCTCTACATGGACCGGACCGACCTGATGCCGGTCACGGTCTACCTGCGCAACCTCATCCAGGGCGCCACCGGCGGCGGCAACGCCGGTGCCGGAACCGAGCAGCTCAGCCAGGTCGGCGCGAACATCCAGGCGGTCACCATCGTCCTCACCGCCCTGCCGATCCTCTGCGTGTACCCGTTCGTCCAGCGCTACTTCGTCTCGGGCGTGATGCTCGGCGCGGTCAAGGGCTGACCGCCGCACCTCCCACCAACTGGCCTACGGAACAAGGGGGTTCCCGTGAAGAACGCAGGACAGCTGTCGCGGCGCCAGATACTCGCCGCCGCCGGATTCATCGGCCTCGCCACCGTCACCGGCTGCGGCAGCGGGGACGACGACGGGGACGGCAAGGACCTGTCCAAGAAACAGGACGGGGCGATGAAGAACTACCGGGCCGGACAGCAGTTCAAGGCTTCCAAGCCGCTGTCCTTCTCGGTGCTGCACAACAACAACCCGGTGTATCCGATGAAGAACGGCTGGCTGTTCTGGAAGGAACTGACCAAGCGCACCGGCGTGACGCTCAAGCCGGTCGACGTCCCGCTGGCCGACTACGAGAAGAAGCGCAGTGTGCTCATCGGCGCGGGCGACGCGCCCCTTCTCATCCCCAAGACGTACCACCCCTCCGAGGTGGCCTTCGTCTCCTCGGGCGCGATCCTCCCGGTCAGCGACTACGTCAAGCTGATGCCCAACTTCCGCGACAAGGTGCGCAAGTGGAAGCTGGAGCCCGAGCTCGACTCCATCCGCCAGTCCGACGGCAAGTACTACCTGCTGCCCGGCCTGCACGAGAAGGCCAAGTCCGGCTACTCGCTCTCCTTCCGCACGGACGTCCTCGACCGGCTCGGCCTCAGCCTGCCCACCACCTGGGACGAGGTGTACGACGTCCTCAAGGCGCTCAAGGAGGAGTACCCCGACACATACCCGTGGAGCGACCGCTGGAGCACCAACACCCCTTTCCCGTGCGGCGCGTTGTTCCGCTATCTCGGCCAGGCGTACGGCGTCAAGGCGGGCTGGACGTACGACAACATCAGCTTCGACACCAAGACGCAGAAGTTCGTCTTCACCGCGACCCAGGACGCCTACCGGCAGATGATCGAGTACCTGCGCAGACTCGTCGCCGAGAAGCTCCTCGACCCCGAGAGCTTCACCCAGCAGGACGACCAGGCGGTCCAGAAGCTGCTGGCCGAGAAGTCCTACGTGATCAGCGCCAATCCGCAGGAACTGGTACAGAACTACCGCTACAACCTCGGCAAGCAGGTCAAGGGCTCGAAGATCGAGATGGTCCCGGTGCCCCTCGGCCCGGCCGGCCCGGTCCTCCTGAGCGGCATCCGGCTGGAGAACGGCGTCATGATCTCCAGCGAGGCCCTCAAGAGTGCCGACTTCGTCGCGATGATGCAGTTCGTGGACTGGCTCTGGTACTCCGACGAGGGCCAGAAGTTCTGCAAGTGGGGCGTCAAGGACGTCACGTACACCGAGTCCGGCGGCACGTACCGGCTGAAGCCGGGGATCACACTGATGGGCTCCGACCCCGACGCCCCGAAGGACCTCCAGAAGGACTACGGCTTCTTCAACGGCGTGTTCACCTACGGCGGCAGCTGGGAGCTGGTGTCCTCCACCTTCAGCCCGGACGAGAAGAAGTTCGAGGACGCCATGTCCCAGCGCGAGGAACTGCCCGTCGACCCGGCCCACCCGCTGCAGTCGTTCGAGCAGGAGCAGGCGACCCTCTGGGACACCCCGCTCAAGGACCACGTCATCCAGAACACCCTCCAGTTCGTCCTCGGTAAGCGCCCGCTGTCCGAATGGGACGCGTACGTCGCCGAGTTGGAGGCGAAGAACATGCAGCAGCTCGTCGACCTGCACAACAAGGCGTACGAGCGGTTCAAGAAGGAGAACGGGTGATCCGCGTCCCCGACTCGCCCTGGCAGGACGAGCGGCACCTGCTCGGCCTGGAGGCCCCCGCATGAGCACCGTAGGCACCACCGGCTTCGGCACCGGAACCCTCTCCCGCGCCTCCGCCCTGATCCACACCCTCCTGACCGTCGAGGCGCTGCTCCTCCTCGCCGCCTCCCCGGGCCTGGCCGGACTGCTCCTGCTCGGCCCCGACCCCGCGAACCTCCCCCTCGCGGCCCTGTGCCTGCTGCCCCTCGGACCGGCCCTGTCCGCCGCGCTCTACGCCCTCCACCACCGCAGCCGCGACCTCACCGAACTGCACCCGGCCCGCGCCTACCTGCGCGGCTGGCGGCTCAACGCCGTACCGGCGCTGAGGCTCTGGACCCCCCTGCTGGCCTGGCTGACGGTCATCGCCTTCACCCTCACGCACTTCTCCGCCACCGGCCTGCCCGGCTGGTGGGCGCTGCTGCTCGCGGCGATCGGCGCCGGCTCCCTCCTGTGGGGCGCGCACGCCCTCGTCCTCACCTCGCTCTTCGCCTTCCGCGCCCGGGACACCGCCCGCCTCGCCGCGTACTTCCTGTTCCGGCACGGCCGCACCACCCTCGCCGTCCTCTCCCTGCTGGTCCTGACGGCGGCGTCGGCAGCCCTGCTGACCGAGGCCCTGCCCGCCCTGCTGGCCGCCCCGCTGCTGCTGTCCCTGCTGCACGGCAGCCGCCCGGTGATCGCCGAGACGCGGAAGGACTTCACCGCATGACGGACAAGATCCGCTACGGCGGCGACTACAACCCCGAGCAGTGGCCTCAGGAGGTCTGGGACGAGGACCACCGGCTGTTCACCCGGGCCGGCATCGACACCCTCACCGTCGGCGTCTTCACCTGGTCCCTCACCCAGCCGGCCCCGGACACCTACGATTTCACGATCCTGGACCGCGTTCTGGACCGGGCCTCCGCCGAGGGACGCCGGGTCTGCCTGGCCACCGGCACCGCCGCCCTCCCGCCCTGGCTCGCCAAGCGGCACCCCGAGGTCAACCGCACCGACTTCGAGGGCCGCCGCCACCGCTACGGCCAGCGCCACACCTTCTGTCCCAGCTCACCGGCGTACCGCGCACACGCCACCGCGCTGGCCGCCCGCCTCGCCGAGCGGTACACCGGCCACCCCGCCCTGCTCGCCTGGCACATCAACAACGAGTACGGCGGCGCCTGTTACTGCGAGCTGTGCGCCGAGGCGTTCCGGGACTGGCTCCGGGACCGGCACGGCACCCTCGACGCGCTCAACGACGCCTGGTGGACCACCTTCTGGTCCCACCGCTACACCGACTGGGGCCAGATCGAGCCGCCGAACGCCCTCACCGAGCACTGGCGCGGCCCCGACCACACCGCCTTCCAGGGCATCACCCTCGACTACTTCCGCTTCACCACCGACGCCCTCCTCGGCTGCTTCCTGGCCGAGAAGGAGGTGATCCGCGCCCACGACCCGGACACGCCCGTCACCACCAACTTCATGGGCACCTTTCGCCCCCTCGACTACCACCGCTGGGCGCCCCACCTGGACTTCGCCTCCTGGGACAACTACCCGCCCCTCGACGCCCCGCCGACCCGGCCCGCCCTCGCCCACGACCTGATGCGCGGCCTGAAGGACGGCGCCCCCTTCTGGCTGATGGAGCAGACCCCGTCGACGACGGCCTGCCGTGACGTCAACCCGCTCCGGCGGCCCGGTGAACTCCGCCTCGCCACCTTCCAGGCGATCGCCCACGGCGCGGACGCCGCCCTCTACTTCCAGATGCGCGCCTCCCGGGGCGCCTGCGAGAAGTACCACGGGGCGGTCATCGGCCACGCTGGCCGCGACGACACCCGCGTCTTTCGCGAAGTCGCCGAACTGGGAAGGGAACTGCAGGCCCTGGGCGACCGGACGCTCGGCGCCCGCACCCCCGCCCGCACCGCCCTCCTCTTCGACTGGGACAGCTGGTGGGCCCTGGAGATCTCCGACGGCCCCTCCCGGCTGGTGAAGTACCCGGACGTCGTCCACGCCTACTACCGGGCCGCCCGCGAGGCCGGCGCAGACGTGGACGTGCTCCCGCAGACCGCCGACCTCACGCCCTACGACGTGGTCCTCACCCCCGCCCTGCACATGGTCAAGGGCGACCTCGCCCCCCGCCTCGAAGCCGTCGCCGCCCGCGGTGGCACGGTCCTGGCCACCTTCCTCTCCGGCCGCGTCGACGAACACGACCGGGCCTTCCTCACCGACGTCCCCGGCCCGCTGGCACCCCTCATGGGCGTCCGCGTGGACGAATGGGACGCCCGCCCGCCGGAGTTCACCCAGACCGTCCCCGAGCTGGGGGCGAAGGCCCGGCTCGTCTTCGAGATCGTGCTCCCGCGCGGCGCCGAACCGGTCGCCACCTACGGCACCGACTTCTACGCGGGCACCCCGGCCGTGACCCGCAACCCCTTCGGCGAGAACGACGGCGAGGCCTGGTACGTCGCCACCGCCCTCGACCAGCCGGGCGTCGACGAGGTCGTCCGCCGGATCCTGGCCCGCCACGACCTGCTCGGCCCCTACGCCGACCACCCGGCGGTCGAGACGGCGACCCGCGTCGCCCCCGACGGCACCCGCCTGCTCTTCCTCCTCAACCACGCCCCCGGACCGGCCCGCCTCACCGCCCACGCCACCGCGACCGACCTGCTCACCGGCAAGCGGCTGGACCAGGGCGAACCCCTGGTCCTCGACCCGCTCGGCGTGGCGATCCTTCAGTAGATCCGCCGCCCCCGCCCGTCCGGCACCCCGGACTTGCGGAGGAAGTAGCTGTTGAGCTGATCGCGCCACTCGCGGGCACCGCGGAGCTGCTCCTCATAGCGTTCCGCCACCCGGGCGTGGCGCGCCGGATCCACCAGCCCGGCCAGGGAGGCCCACACCGACCGGGCCTGCTCGACCTCCTCGACACCCTCGAAGTGCGTGTCGTAGATGTGCTGGATCACGCTCTTCCCGCTCGTCAGCACATGCCCGTACGGCACATGGTGAAAGAACAGCAGCAGCTCGTCCGGGCAGGTGTCCGGCGATTCGTAGAGCCCGGCCCACGGTGTGCCGTACTGCCCGGCGAACCCGGTGCCGCTCGCCACACTGCGGTCGACGCCGATCCCGTCCCGGTCGGCGAAGTGATAGGTCCCCACCGGCTGTACTCGTACCCGTCCACGCTCGGCCCGTAATGATGCCCCGGCTGCACCATGAAGCCGACGCCCAGGGGAGCGGTGTACTTCTCGTACGTCCGCCACGAGCCGTCGAGCACCGCGTGCAGCCCGGCGAACAGGCGCTTTGAGGCCTCCGGGAAGGTGAGCCCGATCCACTCGTCGAGCACCTCGCCCGGCTCGGCATCGGGCCGCCAGGCCAGCCGCCCGAAGGTGTAGAGGTTCGCCTGGGCGAGGGGATGCCCGGTCCAGAACGGGTCGTCCCCGACGTTCGACACGGCGACGAGCCCGCCCCGCGCCGACTCGCCCACGGGGAGCCCGGGTTCGTGCCGGAACCGCAGCACCTCGCTCCACATCGGCCCCAGCCAGCACACATGCCTCTGCTGCCCGGTGTACTCCTGGGTGACCTGCAGCTCCACCGCCAGCCTGGTCCGCGGCATCGCCCCGATCAGCGGCGAGACCGGCTCACGCACCTGGAAGTCCATCGGCCCGTGCTTCACCTGGAGCACGGCGCCGGCCGCGAACTCCCCGTCCAGCGGCACGAAATGGTCGTACGCGGCCCGGGCCCGGTCCGTCGTGCGGTCCCGCCAGTCCTGGCGGTGGTCGTAGACGAACGCCCGCCAGTGCACCGTGCCGCCGAACGGCTCCACTGCCGCCGCCAGCAGGTTCGCGCCCTCGGAGTGACTGCGGCCGTACGCGAACGGCCCCGGCTGCCCCTCCGAGTCGGCCTTCACCACGTACCCGCCGAAGTCGGGTATCGCCTCGTACACCCGCCGCGTCGCCTCGGCCCACCAGCCGCGCACCGCCTCGTCCAGCGGATCGGCGGTGGACAGCCCGCCCAGCGTGAGCGGTGCCGCGAAGGAGACCGACAGATGGGTGCGGATGCCGTAGGGCCGCAACGCCTCGGCGATATCGGCCACTTCACCGATCCGGTCGGTCAGCAGACGCGCCTCGGTCGCGTGCACATTGACGTTGTTCACCGAGATCGCGTTGACCCCGCAGGCCGCGAGCAGCCTGCCGTACGCCCGCACCCGCTCCAGGTCGCCGCGTGCCCGCCCGTCCTGCCAGAACAGCGAGCCGCCCGCGTACCCGCGCTCCACCTGGCCCATGACCGGGTGCACGGCCACGTTGTCCCAGTGGTCGAGCATGCGCAGGGCGAGCGCCGGGCGATGCGTCCGAGGCGGCCGCTCACCGCTGAACGCCGCCTCCCCGAGCCGTACGACATGGAACAGCCCGTACAGCAGCCCGCGTCCACCGCCGGCGGTGACGGTCGTCGTGCCGCCCTCACGCGCGAGGGTGAAACCCTCCTCGCCCAGGTGTTCCGGACCGTCGGCACCGAGGCAGAGGGCCAGGTCGTACGGGCCGTCGTCCGACGCGTCCCGCACGACCCGGCCCCCGAACCGCCGGCAAGCCTCCGCCACCTCCCCGTGCACCGTCTCCGCCAGCGGACCCGAGCCGCGGATCAGCGTCCGCCGGCCGCCGACCGCCCGGAAGGCGGCGGACGGCAGCCAGGCCGGGTCGACACCCTCGGGCAGGACGGGCACGGGAAGCGGCATCGGACCCCCAACTCGGCTGCTCAGGAGAGCAGTTCGACCTCCGCCAGTGTCGCCTCACCGTCGAGGACCAGGCGGTACTTCTCGTACGTACCCGGTGACCTCACCGAGAACGCGCGGGTCTGCCTGTCCCAGGCGAAAGCCTCCCCGGAGCGCCGGTCCAGCGTCCGCCAGGTCGTGCCGTCGGAGGAGCCCTGGAGCGTCCATCCGGCCGGCGCCTTCGCCCGGTCCGCCGACGACGTCAGCGTGTACTGGACCGCCTGGGCACCCTTCGAGACGGGCAGGTCCACGGAGGTCACGGCGGCGTCCGTCGCCGATGTGTCGTCGAACAGTGCGCCGTCACCCTTCAGCACGTCCGCGCGCGGCGCCGGCACCTTGTCGTCCCGGGTGACCGACACGGGCGCGGCGTGCCCGCCCGTGCCCCAGGACGAGGGTCTCGGACCCATGTCGAACTCCAGGACACCACCCTTGGCGACCAGCGAGTGGGGCAGCGAGGTCTTCGTCCAGGTCCGGCCGTTGACCTTCAGCCCCTGCACGTACACGTTCTTCGCGCTGTTCCTGGGCGCCTTCACCACCAGCTCGCGCCCGTTCTCCAGATGCACGGTCGCCTTCGTGAACAGGGGCGAGCCGATCGCGTACTCGCCGCTGCCCATCACCAGCGGGTAGAAGCCGAGCGCGGAGAACAGGTACCAGGCCGACTGCTCGCCGTTGTCCTCGTCGCCGTGGTAGCCCTGCCCGATCTCGCTGCCCGTGTACAGCCGGGACAGCACCTCGCGGACGTTCTTCTGCGTCTTCCAGGGCTGCCCGGCCGCGTCGTACATGTAGAGGGCGTGGTGGGCGACCTGGTTGGAGTGCCCGTACATGCCCATCCGCACGTCCCGCGCCTCGGTCATCTCGTGGATGACACCGCCGTAGGAGCCGACGAACTCGGGGGAGGCCGTCTCCGGGGTGGAGAGGTACGCGTCGAGCTTGTCGGCGAGGCCCTTCCGGCCGCCGTAGAGGTTCGCGAGGCCGCGACTGTCCTGCGGCGCGGTGAAGGCGTACCCCCACCCGTTGGTCTCGGTGTAGTCGTGCCCCCACACCCGCGGGTCGTACGTGGAGGACTCGACCCGCCAGTCGCCCTCGGCGTCGCGGCCCTGGAAGAACCCGGCCTTCGCGTCGAAGAGGTTCACATAGTCCTGGGCGCGGTTGAGGAAGTAATCCGACTCCTCCTTGTAGCGCCGCTCGCCGGTCTCCTCGTACAGCTTCCGGCCCATGCGGGAGATGCCGTAGTCGTTGAGGTAGCCCTCCAGCGCCCAGGACAGGCCCTCGTGGGTCTCGGTGCTCGTGTAGCCGAGGAAGGGGGAGGTGGCCATGCCCTTGCGGCCGACGCCGGGGTTCGGCGGTACGACCGTCGCGTTCTTCACGGCCGCCTCGTACGCCGCCTTCGCGTCGAAGTCGACGCCCTTGACGTACGCGTCCGCGAACGCCACGTCCGAGGACGTGCCCGTCATGAGGTCCGCGTAGCCGGGGGAGGACCAGCGGGACGTCCAGCCGCCGTCCTTGTACTGCTGCACGAACCCGTCGACCAGCTCACCCGCCCGGGACGGAGTGAGGAACGCGTACGCGGGCCAGGTCGTCCGGTAGGTGTCCCAGAAGCCGTTGTTCACGTACACCTTGCCGTCGACGATCTTCGCGCCGGTGTGCGTCGGGGTGTCCGGGTTCGGCATGGGGGAGAACGGCGAGGCGTACCGGTGCTTCCCGCCGGCCTTCTCGAAACCGGAGTTGGGGTACAGATACAGCCGGTACAGGCTGGAGTGCAGCGTCGTCAGCTGGTCGGGGGTCGCGCCCTCGACCTCGACCTTGCCGAGCAGCCGGTCCCACTGCCGCTGGGCGCTCTTCTTCACCGCCTCGAACGACCTGCCCTCCGGGATCTCCTGGCGCAGATTGTCCTTGGCCTGGTCGAGGCCGATCAGCGAGGTCGCCAGACGCAGCGTGACGGTCCGGTCGTCGGCCTTGAAGCGGAGGTAGCCCTTCACACCGGCCGAGGAGCCCTCGCTCACCGGCTGGTCGAACTCGCCGTAGACGAACAGCCGGGTCGCGCCCGTCGACAGCCCGGACTTGACGTCCGAGTAACCGGTGACGACCCCGTTCTCCTGGTCCAGGGTCAGCCCCGCCTGATCGGTCACGTTGTCGAAGAGGACGCTCGCGTCGTCACCGGGATAGGTGAAGCGCAGCGCGGCCGCGTGGTCGGTCGGCGCCATCTCGGCCTTCAGCCCGTTCTCGAACCGCACCCCGTAGTAGTACGGCCGCGCGACCTCGTTCTCGTGCCGGAAGGCCAGCTCCCGCGCCTCCCGGCCCAGCTCGGGCGTCCCTGCCGCGACGGACGGCATCACCTGAAAGGTCTGCCGGTCACCCATCCAGGGGCTCGGCTCGTGGCTCGCGCTGAACGCCTGGATCGTCGGCAGGTTGTCCGCGTTGTTCGCACGTGCGTAGTCGTACAGCCAGCTCAGCGAACCCGCGTTGGTCACCGGCGTCCAGAAGTTGAAGCCGTGCGGCACCGCGGTCGCCGGGAAGTTGTTGCCGCGGGAGAAGCCGCCGCTGGAGTTGGTGCCCCGGGTCGTCACCGCGTAGTCCGACAGATGCGCCTTCGGCCGCTCGGGGGCGGCGGTCTCGATGGTCACGTCGTCCAGCCAGCCCCGGAACCTCGCCGGACCCCCGGGGGAGTCGTACGCCACCAGGATCCGGTCCACGGTCTTCCCGGCCGCGACCGACCCTATCCGCGAGGCCACGTTGTTCCACTGGTTGACGTAGAGGATCTTCGCCGCGCCCTGCCCCTGCGGGGTCAGCGGGAAACCGTGCTGGTCGGTGGCGCGCAGGTCGCTCAGATGGGTGCCGTCGGTGAAGGCCAGGTCGACGGAGACGTTCGTCGCGTCGTAGTCGAGGTCGCCGTCCGCCATCGACGGGAAGACCCGGTACGACAGCCGCGTGTCCCGGCCGACGGCCACGTTCACGTCGAAGACCTTGTTGTACGAGTAGGCCCGCCCGTCGGCGGTGTGCCGGCCGGCGTAACGCAGGGCCCGCTTTCCGGTGAACCCGGCGCCCGCCTTGGCGGTGGGGGAGCCGCTCGGGCCCCGGTCGACCAGGGAGAGCATGTCCTGCGGGACGGGCCCGTCCGTGCCGCCCGTGGACAGCTGGAGGTCGGCGAGCTGGAGGATGTCGCCGCCGTTGTTCCCGGTGACGTCCAGCCGGAAGTGCCGGTACTCGCCGGGCTCCGCCAGGTCGTAGGTCTTCGTCTGGAACCGCTCGGAGAAGGACTCGCCGGAGCGGGTGTCCAGGGTCTTCCAGTCCTTGCCGTCGGAGGAGCCCTTCAGGGCCCAGTCCTTCGGGTCGCGCTCGTCGTGGTCATTGGCCGATGTCAGTGCATAGCGCACCAATTTGATGGACTTGCCCAATTCGAACTCGACCCAGCCGGCGGGCTCGAAGACGAGCCACTTGGTGCTCGGTTCGCCGTCGACGAGGTTCTCCTTCACCTCACCGCCGCCGGTGTTCTCGGCACTGGCCCGGACGTCGGTGACCTGGTCGGTCACATTGCCCGGTATGCCGCTGCTGTAGCCGCCGTCGACGCCCGAGGCCCTTTTGGTGCCGCCGGGGGTGGTGTCGACGGTGTTCACCCAGTCCGGAACAGGGTCGTCCGCCTCGAACGAGGACGCGAACCCCCGATCGGGTCTCTCAGGGGTTTCTGGCAGTGCGACCGCAACGCCCTGCGAACCCAGGGCCAAAGCGAAGGCGGTCGCCGACACGACCGCCGAACCCCATCTGTGCCGAGCTTTCCGCTGCATCAACGGGTACCCTCCCTGCGCAGTGGACAACGTTGTCACCTTCGATGCGCAAGGACCAGTAGTTGCCCAAGTGGCGAGGAGTGTCAAGGGTGTTGCCTGTGGCATTCGGGCGTGGAGGCCGGGATATTTCCGGCGGAGCACCCGCAGGCCGCTCATACTTCCGCGAGGTCTCAACTCGGATAAGACCCAGGGCCAACCTTGTGTTCGATCTTGATCCGCTGGCGGGAAGTGGACTATACCTGTCGGGCGATTCACACGATCCGCACGTCACCACCCGCACTTCCCTGCACGACCCAGCTTGACCCGATCGCGGTGCCGGGAAGGATCCGGTTCACCGCCTGAGTCCTGGAGAAGGCGAGGACTTGAGCATGGGATCCACTTCCGCCGAGAACCACGGCACCGAAGGTGTCGGCCGCCGTGATCTGATCAAACGGTCTGCCGCGCTCGGGCTGATCTCCGTCCCCACCATGAGTTTTCTGTCCGCCTGCGCCAGCAGCGGCGGCGACGACAGCGGGGACAAGGCCAAGGCCGGCAAGAAGACCGCGAAGAACCCGCTCGCCGTCAATGACACGGCCGGTATGGAATTCGTCCTGTTCGACGGCGGCTTCGGCAAGGAGTACGCCGAGGACGCCGTGAAGATCTACGAGAAGAACTTCCCCGAGGCGACGGTGAAGTTCTCCGCCACCCAGAAGATCCAGTCCACGCTCCAGCCCCGCTTCAACCAGGGCACCCCGCCGGACCTCATCGACAACTCCGGTGCCGAGCAGATGGACATGGGTGTCCTGGTCGGCAAGAACCAGCTCACCGACCTCACCCCGCTGCTGGACGCGCCCTCCTACGACGACCCGGACAAGAAGGTCCGCGACACGCTGCGCCCCGGCATCGTGGAGATGGGCCAGTTCGACGGCGAGAAGGTCTGGATCCTTTACTACGCCTACACGGTGTACGGCGTCTGGTACTCGCAGAAGGCCCTGGCCTCGCTCGACGAGCAGTACCCCGAGACCTGGGACCAGATGCTCGCGGTCTGCGCGAAGGCCAAGAAGAAGGGCATGGCGGGCTGGACGTACGCGGGCAAATACCCGTACTACCTCCCCTTTTCGCTTTACCCGATGATCGGCAAGGTCGGCGGCCGCGAGGTCCTCGACGCGATCGACAACCTGGAGCCGAACGCTTGGAAGCACCCGGCCGTCAAGGCCTGCTTCGACGCGTACTACGAGCTCTACAAGAAGGGTTACGTCCTCAAGGGCACCCCGGGCCTGGACCACATCCAGTCGCAGACCGCCTGGGCCGAGGGCAAGGCGCTGTTCATCCCGAACGGCTCCTGGGTGGAGAACGAGTCGGCCAACGTCATCCCCGAGGACTTCGACCTGGCCGTCTCCGCGCCCACCGGCCTCGACTCCTCCGACAAGATGCCCTTCGGCACCATCTGGGCCTCCGGCGGTGAGCCCTTCATCGTCCCGGCCAAGGCGAAGAACGCCCCCGGCGGCATGGAGCAGCTGCGCATCATGCTCAGCGAGGCCTCCTCGAAGAACTTCACCGGCAAGGTGAAGTCGCTGACCGCGTACGACGGCGGCACCGACGGCGTCGCCCTCACCCCCGGTCTGAAGTCGGGTGTCGCGGCGCTGGACAAGGCCGGCGAGAACGTGGTGAATCCCCGTCTCCAGGACTGGTACGTGCAGTTGCAGAAGGAGAAGATCGGCGTGTCCGGTCTGGGCGAGATGATGGCGGGCCGCCTCACCCCGGCCGAGGCCATCAAGAAGATCCAGGGCTTTGCCGACGAGGCGGCCAAGGACGACTCCATCAAGCACTACAAGCACCAGTAACAGCACAGGAAATCGATTTCCGAAACGGCACCGGAGTGGCGATGCAGCACGGCAAGTACCGGTTCATCGTGGGCTTCCTGGCACTGCCCCTCGGCCTGTACGCGCTCTTCGTGGTCTGGCCGTTCATCCAGTCCATCTATTACTCGTTCACGGACTGGACCGGCCTGAGCCCCGAATTCAAGATGGTCGGTTTCGACAACTACAGCCGGATGCTCGACGACGACATCTTCTGGAAGTCGTTGCAGCACAGCCTGCTGTTCGCCCTCCTGCTGCCGGTGGTGACGATCGGCCTCGCGCTGTTCTTCGCCTTCATGATCAATGTGGGCGGCAGAAAGAGAAAGAACGGCCCCGTGATCACCGGCGTCCGAGGCTCCTCGTTCTACAAGATCGTCTACTTCTTCCCGCAGGTCCTCTCGATCGCCATCGTCGCGCTGCTGTTCGCGTTCGCGTACAACCCGGACAGCGGCGCGATCAACTCGCTCCTGCGCGGCATCGGCCTGGACGACCTCCAGCCCCTGTGGCTGGGCGACCCCGACCTCGCACTGTGGGCGGTGATGGCGGTCCTCGTCTGGTCGACGGTCGGCTTCTTCGTCGTCCTCTTCTCCGCCGGCATGGCCTCCATCCCGGCGGAGATGTACGAGGCCGCGCTCCTGGACGGCGCGAACCGCGTCACCACCTTCTTCCGGGTCACCCTGCCCCTGCTGTGGGACACCGTGCAGTCCGGCTGGGTCTACATGGGCATCCTCGCCCTGGGCGCCGAGTCGTTCGCGGTCGTGCAGATCATGACGACCGGGCCGGGCGGCCCCGACTACTCGACCACCGTCATGGTCCTGTACGTGTACCAGAAGGCGTTCCGTGACGGGCAGGCCGCCTACGCCACCACCATCGGTGTCGCCCTGCTCGTCGTCACGCTGGCCTTCGCCGCCGTGGTGATGCGGCTGGGCCGTCGCGAGCGGCTGGAGTACTGATCGATGAAGACGACCGAAACCCCCGCTCCGCTCCCGGCCGAGTCCGGAGCACCCATCACCAAGACGGACGTCCGCCCGCCCGCGCCCCCGAAGGAGAAGAAGGAAGGCACGGTCCTCAACGTCTTCTCCCACGGCGTCCTGGTCGTCTGGGCGTTCATGGTGGTCCTGCCGCTGCTCTGGGCGGTCATGACGTCCTTCAAGGACGACCGCTCCATCTTCAGCTCCCCCTGGTCACTCCCGGACTCCCTGCACTTCGACAACTGGTCGCGGGCGTGGACCCAGGCCAACATGAGCGACTACTTCCTCAACACGGTCCTCGTGGTGGGCGGTTCACTCATCGGCACCCTGGTCCTCGGCTCCATGGCGGCCTACGTCCTGGCCCGCTTCGACTTCCCGGGCAACCGCTTCATCTACTACCTGTTCATCGGCGGCATGAGCTTCCCGATCATGCTCGCGCTGGTCCCGCTGTTCTACGTCGTGAACAACATGGGCCTGCTGAACACCATCCACGGCCTGATCCTGGTCTACATCGCCTACTCGCTGCCGTTCACGGTGTTCTTCCTGACCGCGTTCTTCCGCACGCTGCCGACGTCGATCGCCGAAGCGGCCTTCGTGGACGGCGCGTCCCACAGCCGCACGTTCTTCCAGATCATGATCCCCATGGCCAAGCCGGGCCTGATCAGCGTCGGCATCTTCAACTTCCTGGGCCAGTGGAACCAGTACATGCTCCCCACGGTCCTCAACACCGACCCCGACAAACGCGTCCTCACCCAGGGCCTGGTCCAGCTGGCGGTCAGCCAGGGCTACAAGGGCGACTGGTCGGGCCTCTTCGCGGGCCTGGTGATGGCGATGCTGCCGGTGCTCGCGGCGTACATCATCTTCCAGCGGCAGGTGGTGCAAGGGCTTACTGCGGGGGCGCTGAAGTAGCCCCTGGCCGCCGCTGCCGGGTGGGCCCGCAGCCCGGCGGAGCGGGGTGCCGCTGCGCCCACCCGTGCCGCCCTTAGCGGCACTCATGCCCGCAGCGGGGGCGGCCCGCACCCGCCGTCGTACGCAAGGGGCCGTGTCGGGGGGTGTCCGCCCGCAGCGGTTGGCGCGTCAACGGACAGTCAGTCGGCGTGAGGCCCCATCGCGCCGTTCCGAGGACGGACACCCCCCGACACGGCCCCGACCCACCACCGACGATCAGGCGAGGACGCGCACCCCGGCCACAGCCGCACAGACAGAAAGCGCGAACCACCACGTAGCACTCCGCAACCACCCGTACACCCCCCGGAATCAGTTCAACCTCTTGACGGGAGGCAACCCGAACAGCTCAGCTTAGAGTTCACTAGTTGGACATAGACGGGGTCTCATCGAAGCGGCCCCGTGCGCAGGAGGTCGTCGTGGAGACTCCGGGGTCGCAGTCATCGCTGCACCGAGCCAACCTGGAGCGGGTCGTACGAGCCGTGCGCCTGGCGGGCTCCCTCACCCAGGCCGAGATCGCGCGGACGACAGGTCTGTCCGCGGCGACGGTCTCCAACATCGTCCGGGAGTTGAAGGACGGCGGCACCGTGGAGGTCACGCCGACCTCCGCCGGCGGCCGCAGGGCCCGCAGCGTGTCGCTGAGCGGCGACGCCGGCATCGTCATAGGCGTCGACTTCGGCCACACCCACCTCCGCGTCGCCATCGGCAACCTCGCCCACCAGGTCCTGGCGGAGGAGTCCGAGCCCCTCGACGTCGACGCCTCGTCCGCCCAGGGCTTCGACCGCGCGGAACAGCTGGTCACCCGCCTGATCGAAGCCACCGGCGTCGACCGCTCCAAGATCGCCGGCGTGGGCCTCGGCGTCCCCGGCCCGATCGACGTCGAGTCCGGCACCCTCGGCTCGACCGCCATCCTCCCCGGCTGGACCGGCACCAAGCCCGCCGAGGAGCTGCGCGACCGCCTCGGCGTCCCCGTGCACGTGGACAACGACGCCAATCTCGGTGCCCTGGGCGAGATGGTCTGGGGCAGCGGCCGAGGCGTCCGCGACCTGGCCTACATCAAGGTCGCCAGCGGCGTCGGCGCGGGCCTGGTGATCAGCGGCAAAATCTACCGCGGCCCCGGCGGCACTGCCGGAGAAATCGGACATATTACACTCGATGAATCCGGCCCGGTCTGCCGTTGCGGAAATCGCGGCTGCCTGGAGACCTTCGCGGCCGCGCGCTACGTGCTCCCGCTCCTCCAGTCCAGTCACGGCACCGATCTGACCATGGAAGGCGTCGTACGGCTCGCCCGGGACGGAGACCCGGGCTGCCGTCGGGTGATCGCCGACGTCGGCCGCCACATCGGCAGTGGAGTGGCCAATCTCTGCAATCTGCTGAACCCGAGCCGCGTGGTCCTCGGCGGTGATCTCGCCGAGGCCGGCGAGCTGGTGCTCGGGCCGATCCGGGAGTCCGTCGGCCGCTATGCCATCCCCAGTGCGGCACGCCAGTTGTCCGTTCTCCCCGGTGCCCTCGGCGGCCGTGCGGAGGTGCTCGGAGCGCTCGCGCTCGCCCTCAGCGAGATGGGCGATTCGACCCTTCTGGACGGAACTGCTCCAGGCGTACTGCAGGCAGTCACCCCTGCCTTCACTTAGAGAACGGATGGCACCGTTGCCATCTCGTTAAGGATTTACTTCTTGACGTCGCACGTGTGGCCGAGTTGACTTCCAGCCACCTCGGCCGCAATGTCGCGGCCTCGTCAGGGAGGTTTCTGAAGTGAACACGCGTATGCGTCGCGCCGCTGTTGCTATTGCCGCCGGTGCGATGGCCGTTTCGCTTGCTGCCTGTGGCAGCGCCAAGGAGTCGGGCGACAACGCCGATTCCACCGGGTCCGCCAAGAAGGGCGACGACATCAAGGTCGGCCTGCTCCTTCCGGAGAACGCGACCGCGCGCTACGAGAAGTTCGACCGGGTGCTCATCGAGAAGAAGGTCAAGGAGCTCACCAACGGCAAGGGTGAGGTCGTCTACGCCAACGCCAAGCAGGACGCCAGCACGCAGAACCAGCAGGTCGACACGATGGTGACCAACAAGGTCGACGTGCTGATCGTGGACGCGGTGGACTCCAAGGCCATCGCCGGCTCGGTGAAGAAGGCCAAGGACGCGGGCATCCCCGTCGTCGCCTACGACCGCCTGGCCGAGGGCCCGATCGACGCCTACACCTCGTTCGACAACGTCACCGTCGGCAAGACCCAGGGCGAAGCCCTGCTGAAGGCCCTCGGCGACAAGGCCAAGGACGGCCAGATCGTCATGATGAACGGGTCCTCCACCGACCCGAACGCCGCCCAGTTCAAGCAGGGCGCGCACTCCGTCCTCGACGGCAAGGTGAAGATCGGCCGCGAGTACGACACCAAGGAGTGGAAGCCGGAGAACGCCAACTCCAACATGGAGGGCGCCATCTCCGCCCTCGGCAAGGACAAGATCGTCGGCGTGTACTCCGCCAACGACGGCATGGCGGGCGGCATCATCACGGCCCTGAAGGCCGCCGGCATCGCCGACATCCCGGTCACCGGCCAGGACGCCGAACTCGCGGGTGTGCAGCGCATCGTCACCGGTGAGCAGTACATGAGCGTCTACAAGCCCTACCCGCAGGAGGCGGACGTCGCGGCCGAGATGGCCGTCGCCCTCGCCCAGGGCAAGTCGCTCGACTCGATCGCCAAGGACAAGGTCGACAGCCCGACCACCAAGGCCATCCCCTCCGTCCTCGTTCCGGTCGTCTCGCTGACGAAGGACAACATCAAGGACACCGTCATCAAGGACGGCATCTACACGGTGAACGAGATCTGCGCGGGCAAGTACAAGGCCGCCTGCGACAAGATCGGCCTCAACTAGGCAACCGCCAAGTCCCCTGAGGGACACGGGAGTCCGAACCGGACTCCCGTGACTCCCGTGCGGGGACCGGTCGCCCCCGAGTTCCTCCGGCGCCCCGCCACATCAGCCCCGCAAGCTCCGCGGGGCGCCGGACGGATCACTCCTCCCACACTTCTGCACAACCTCCCGCCGGGTCAGGCGGCGAAGGAGATGGTTCACGTGTCCGCTACGCCCGTGCTGGCGTTGCGCGGGGTCTCCAAGCGGTTCGGTGCCGTTCAGGCGCTCACCGACGTAGAGCTTGAGGTCCACGCCGGTGAAGTGGTCGCCCTGGTGGGCGACAACGGCGCCGGAAAGTCCACGCTGGTCAAGACGATCGCCGGCGTGCACCCCATCGATGAGGGCGTCATCGAATGGGACGGCAGGTCCGTCCAGATCAACAAGCCGCACGACGCCCAGAACCTGGGCATCGCGACCGTCTACCAGGACCTCGCGCTCTGCGACAACATCGACGTCGTCGGCAACCTCTACCTGGGCCGGGAGATCCGCAAGCGCGGCGTCCTGGACGAGGTGGAGATGGAGCGCCGCTCCCGCGAGCTGCTCGACACGCTGTCGATCCGCATCCCCAGCGTGCGCATCCCGATCGCCTCGCTCTCCGGCGGTCAGCGCCAGACCGTGGCCATCGCCCGTTCCATGCTCGGGGAGCCCAAGCTGGTCATCCTCGACGAGCCCACCGCCGCCCTCGGCGTCGAGCAGACCGCACAGGTCCTCGACCTGGTCGAGCGGCTGCGCGAGCGCGGCCACGCAGTGATCCTCATCAGCCACAACATGGCCGATGTGAAGGCCGTCGCGGACAAGGTCGCCGTGCTGCGCCTCGGGCGCAACAACGGCGTCTTCGAGGTCAAGTCGACCTCGCAGGAAGAGATCATCTCCGCCATCACCGGCGCCACCGACAACGCCGTGACCCGCCGTGCGGCGCGCACGAACGGGGAGGTTTCCAAGTGAGCATCGACAAGACCTCCGCGGCTCCGGACGACCACGTCGTGGAGAACCCCGAGGCGGCCAAGGCCGCCGTCACGGTCGTCGACCCCCGGCTGCTGGTGCGCGAGCAGGGCCTCAAGGGCTACGTCAGCGAGTTCAAGCGCAAGATGAAGTCCGGCGACCTGGGTTCCATCCCGGTCGTCATCGGCCTGGCGATCATCTGGCTCATCTTCACGAGCCTGAACTCCAACTTCCTCACCGCGGGCAACCTGTCCGACATGTCCGTCGCCATGGTCGGCACGGGCATGATCGCCGTCGGCATCGTGTTCGTGCTGCTGCTCGGCGAGATCGACCTGTCGGTCGGTTCGGTGTCCGGTGTGGCGGGCGCGAGTTTCGCGGTGCTGAACGTCACCAACGGCATGAACGAGTGGCTCGCCTTCGTGCTGGCCATCCTCACCGGCACGGTCGCCGGCGCGCTGCACGGCTTCTTCTTCGCGAAGATCGGCGTGCCCGCGTTCGCCGTCACCCTGGCCGGTCTGCTGTTCTGGAACGGCTTCATGCTCCAGATCCTGGGCAGCAACGGCACCATCAACCTCGACCCGGACGGGGTCGTGGCCCAACTGACCAGCTATTACTTCTCCGACGTGGCCGCCGCGTACGGTCTGGCCGCGGTGGTGACCGCCGGGTTCTTCCTCAGCTCCTTCCTCGGCAACCGGCGCCGCGAGGCCGCGGGCGTGCCGTCGCGGCCGCTGAGCGAGACCATCGTGCGGACCGTGCTGCTGGCGGTGCTCGCCTTCACCGTCGCCATCGTCTTCAACCAGTACAAGGGCCTGCCGCTCGCCGTGGTGATCTTCATCGCGGTGCTGCTGGTCACGGACTTCGTGCTGCGGCGCACGGCGTACGGCCGGAAGGTGTTCGCGCTCGGCGGCAGCGTCGAGGCGTCGCGCCGCGCCGGTATCAACGTGGAGATGGTCCGGATCTCGGTGTTCGCGATCTCCGGGACCTTCGCCGCGGTGGGCGGCCTGTTCATCGCCTCCAAGATCGCCGCGGCGAACCAGGGAGCCGGTGGCGGTGACCTGCTGATGAACGCGATCGCCGCGGCGGTCATCGGCGGCACGTCGCTGTTCGGCGGCCGCGGGCGCACCTGGAACGCGCTGCTCGGTGTCCTCGTGATCGTGTCGATCCAGTACGGCCTCGCCCTGGAGGGCATCGCCTCCCCGGTGCAGTACATGATCACCGGTGGTGTGCTGCTGGCCACGGTCGTCATCGACGCCGTCACCCGTAAGACGCAGAAGACCGCAGGGCGCGCGTAGCGCCGAGGAACACCCCCTGTGCCCGGTACCTCCCAGGTACCGGGCACAGCTGTGTCATGGGCGTGGCGCACCATGGGTACAGCCGAACGCGTGACGTACGACGCACAGCCTCGGCGCCGCCCGCGAAGGCGGAACATTAGACTCGACAAGCCCGGCAACAGCTCTACTGCAAGGAGGCACGGGTGCCGCTGCTGACCCGTATCAGGGGACCGCGCGATCTGGACCGGCTCAACCTGGAGGAGCTGAACCAGCTGGCGGAGGAGATCCGCAGCTTCCTCGTCGAAGCGGTCTCCAAGACCGGCGGTCACCTCGGCCCCAACCTCGGCGTGGTGGAGCTCACCATCGCCCTGCACCGGGTCTTCGACTCGCCCCGGGACAAGGTGCTCTGGGACACCGGCCACCAGTCCTACGTCCACAAGCTGCTCACCGGCCGCCAGGACTTCTCGAAGCTGAAGATGAAGGGCGGACTGTCCGGCTACCCCTCACAGGCCGAGTCCGAGCACGACGTCATCGAGAACTCGCACGCCTCGACCGTCCTCGGCTGGGCCGACGGCATCGCCAAGGCCAACCAGATCCTCGAACGCGACGACCACGTCGTGGCCGTGATCGGTGACGGCGCGCTGACCGGCGGCATGGCCTGGGAGGCGCTGAACAACATCGCCGACGCCAAGGACCGCCCGCTCGTCATCGTCGTCAACGACAACGAGCGGTCCTACGCACCGACCATCGGCGGCCTCGCCAACCACCTGGCGACCCTGCGCACCACCGACGGCTACGAGCGGTTCCTCGCCCGCACCAAGGAGGTCCTGGAGCGCACCCCCGTCGTGGGACGGCCGCTCTACGACACCCTGCACGGCGCCAAGAAGGGCCTGAAGGACTTCATCGCCCCGCAGGGCATGTTCGAGGACCTCGGCCTGAAGTACGTCGGGCCGATCGACGGGCACGACCTGGAAGCCCTGGAGTCCGCGCTCGCCAAGGCCAAGCGGTTCGGCGGGCCGGTCATCGTGCACTGCCTCACCGAGAAGGGCCGCGGCTACCAGCCCGCCCTCCAGGACGAGGCGGACCGCTTCCACGCCGTCGGCAAGATCCACCCCGACACGGGCCTGCCGATCGCCAGCTCCGGCGCCGACTGGACCTCCGTCTTCGGCGCGGAGATGGTCAAGCTCGGCGAGGAGCGCGAGGACATCGTCGCCATCACGGCCGCCATGCTCCAGCCGGTGGGCCTGGACAAGTTCGCCAAGCGCTTCCCCAAGCGGGTCTACGACGTCGGCATCGCCGAGCAGCACGCCGCCGTCTCCGCGGCCGGCCTGGCCACCGGCGGCGTGCACCCGGTGTTCGCCGTGTACGCCACGTTCCTCAACCGCGCCTTCGACCAGGTGCTGATGGACGTGGCCCTGCACAAGTGCGGCGTCACCTTCGTGCTCGACCGGGCCGGCGTCACCGGCACCGACGGGGCCTCCCACAACGGCATGTGGGACATGTCGATCCTTCAGGTCGTCCCGGGTCTGCGGCTGGCGGCGCCGCGCGACGCCGACCAGGTGCGCGCCCAGCTGCGCGAGGCCGTCGCCGTCGACGACGCGCCGACCGTGGTCCGCTTCTCCAAGGGCGCCGTCGGCCCGGCCGTGCCCGCCGTGCGCCGCGTCGGCGGCATGGACGTCCTGCGTGAACCCGGCACCGACCGGCCGGACGTCCTGCTGGTCTCCGTCGGCGCCCTCGCGCCGATGTGCCTGGAGATCGCCGGACTGCTCGACAAGCAGGGCATCTCCACGACCGTCGTCGACCCGCGCTGGGTCAAGCCCGTCGACGAGGCCATGGCCCCGCTCGCCGAACAGCACCGCGTGGTCGTCACCGTCGAGGACAACAGCCGGGTCGGCGGTGTCGGCTCGGCGATCGCCCAGGCGTTGCGCGACGCGGGAGTGGACGTGCCGCTGCGGGACTTCGGCATCCCGCCGCGCTTCCTCGATCACGCCTCCCGTGCCGAGGTTCTCGCCGAGATCGGTCTCACCGCGCCGGACATCGCCCGGCAGGTGACCGGGCTGGTCGCCAAGCTGGACGGCCTCCCCACCGAACGCGGCGCCGCGGACGCCGTGGACTCGGTGGAGCCCGCGCGCGACTGACACCGCTGAATGGGCCGGTTCCGCCACCGTGAAGGGTGGTGAAACCGGCCCATTGGCGTGAATCCTTCCCCGCTGGGGCATACGGATGGTGCCCCCTCTCGATCATGTCGAGGACGACAAGCGTGGGAGGTACCCCGTGAGCAGCACCCTCTTCCGGACGAAGAGAGTCGAACAGTCCATCCGCGACACCGAAGAGCCGGAGCACGCGCTCAAGAAGTCCTTGTCCGCGCTGGATCTGACCGTCTTCGGCGTCGGCGTGATCATCGGCACCGGCATCTTCGTCCTCACCGGCACTGTCGCCAAGGACAACGCCGGGCCCGCGACGGCTCTGGCGTTCGTCGCGGCCGGCGTCGCCTGCGCCCTGGCCGCGCTGTGTTACGCCGAGTTCGCTTCCACGGTCCCGGTCGCCGGGTCCGCCTACACGTTCTCGTACGCCTCTCTCGGTGAACTGCCCGCCTGGATCATCGGCTGGGACCTGGTCCTGGAGTTCGCGCTCGGGACGGCGGTGGTGGCCGTCGGCTGGTCCGGCTACATCCAGTCGCTCATGGACAACGCGGGCTGGACGATGCCCGCGGGCCTGGGCAGCCGCGAGGGCGCCGACGCCTTCGGCTTCGACATCCTCGCCGCCGCGCTCGTCCTCGTCCTCACCGGCATCCTCGTGGTCGGCATGAAGCTGTCCGCGCGGATCACGTCGATCGTCGTCGCCATCAAGGTGACGGTCGTCCTCGTCGTGATCATCGCGGGCGCGTTCCTCATCAAGGGCGACAACTACGACCCGTTCATCCCGAAGGAGAAGCCCGTACCGGCCGGGTCCAGTCTCGATTCCCCGCTGATCCAGCTCATGTTCGGCTGGGCGCCCTCCAACTTCGGCGTGATGGGCATCTTCACCGCCGCCTCGGTCGTGTTCTTCGCCTTCATCGGCTTCGACGTCGTGGCCACGGCCGCGGAGGAGACCAAGAACCCGCAGCGCGACATGCCGCGCGGCATCCTCGGCTCCCTCGTGATCTGCACGACGCTGTACGTCCTCGTGTCGATCGTCGTCACCGGCATGCAGCACTACAGCGAGTTGTCCGTCGACGCCCCGCTCGCCGACGCGTTCAAGGCCACCGGGCATCCGTGGTTCGCGGGCTTCATCAGCTTCGGCGCCGCGGTCGGCCTGACGACGGTGTGCATGATCCTGCTGCTCGGGCAGACCCGGGTGTTCTTCGCGATGAGCCGGGACGGGCTGCTGCCGCGGTTCTTCTCGCGCGTCCACCCGCGGTTCAAGACGCCGCACCGGCCGACCATCCTGCTCGGCGTGGTCATCGCGGTCCTCGCCGGGTTCACACCGCTGACGGAGCTCGCCGCGCTGGTGAACATCGGCACGCTGTTCGCCTTCGTGGTCGTCGCCATCGGCGTGATCATCCTCCGCAAGAGCCGCCCCGACCTGCCCCGGGCCTTCCGCACCCCGTGGGTTCCGGTCATCCCGATCCTGTCGGTCTGCGCCTCTCTGTGGCTGATGATCAACCTCCCCGCCGAGACGTGGGTCCGCTTCGCCATCTGGATGGCCGCCGGCTTCCTCGTGTACTTCCTCTACGGCCGCACCCACAGCCGTCTCGCGCGCGGCGAAGCGGCAGAGGAACAGCCGAGCGCGGGCGGCGGCGGCACGCCGTAGGTGACTGCGGCCCCGGCTGCTCGCGTGGCTGCGCCTGGTCGCCGGGTGGTGGGTCGGGGCCGTGTCGGGGGGTGTCCGTCCTCGGAACGGCGCGATGGGGTCTCACGCCGACTGACTGTTCGTTGACGCGCCAACCGCTGCGGGCGGACACCCCCCGACACGGCCCCTTGCGTACGACGGCGGGTGCGGGCCGCCCCCGCTGCGGGCATGAGTGCCGCTAAGGGCGGCACGGGTGGGCGCAGCGGCACCCCGCTGCGCCGGGTTGCGCACCCACCCGGCACCAGCAGCGACGCCGAGCCCTGCGGTCCTCACAGCACGCTCAACGCCCTCCGTGCCCGCAGCGGTACCCCGCTCCGCCGGGTTGCGGGCCCACCCCGGCCCCCACGCCCGGCTGGCTAGGGACGAACAGACCGCGGTCCCGCCACCTCGGCCCCCAGCTCCCCGACCCGCCTCCGCAGCTCCCGGTCCGCCGTGATCACCAGGACGGAACGGTCACCGGCCGACGCGACGACCTCGACGATGTGGTCGTCTCCGCTGCCCGGCGCCGACGACACCCGTACCCCTGGCACGGGTTCCACCCCGCGTGCCGCCCCCTCCACCACCAGGACGATCTCCACCGGGCCGGACACGGCGGGAACCCCCTCCGATGCCAGATGGTCCCGCAGCCGTTCCGCCGCACCCCGACGGTCCCGCCACCATCCGTCCGGCACCGACCCGACGACATTCGCGGCGTCGACGACGACCAGGACGGGCGGGTTGGCGTTCATGTGGCCAGGGTCGCACGGGAGATGCCCGCCAGGCAGGGCGGGGCGGGCGCGCCGGGCCCGTCGGCCGCATAAAGTGAACAGGTGAACGGCGACTGGCTCATCCGCGGCCGCGACGGCCGCCTCACCGTCTACCTGCCCTCCGGCGACGCCGTCCGGTGCCGTGCGGAACGCGGACCCGCCGGCCTCTGGGAGGACGCCCCCCGCACCGTCGGCGGCAGTCAGAAGCTGCACCCGGACGCGGCGGTCGGCCAGGGCACCGACGGGTACGCCCACCTGGCCGCCTGGCGGCCCACCGTGCCGGGGGAGTCGGGGCTCGTGCACTCCACGCACTTCCGGCCCGGCCTCGCGCCCCTGGACTGGGTCCCGATCGGGCACCCGGACCAGAAGGGCGACCGGACGGGCCGGCCGGCCGTCGCCGTCGACGGGGCGGGGCGGGGCTATGTCTTCGTCCGGAACAAGAGCGGCGGGGTGAGCCTGCGCAACCAGAAGGTCAAGGGCGGCTGGGGCGGCTGGCTGGACCTCGAAGGGCATGACGTCGAGGGGGAGTTGGCCGCCGTCACGGGGGAGTCGGGGCTGGTGGAGGTGTACGCCTGCGTGCCCGGCGGGATCCTGCACTGGCGGCAGGAGGGGGACGGTAAGAAGCCGGTGCGGACCGAGGGCGTCGACGCCCCCGTCCGTCCGGGGACCTTGCGCGCGCTCGCCACGTCCGCCGAGCACACCACCCTGTTCTTCACCGACAGCTCCGGGGACCTGTGCGCCTGGCGCCCCGGTGAGAAGCCGGCGACCCTCCTCACGTCCGCCGGCCCCGGTCCGGTCTCCGCCGTACGGTGTGAGATCGAGGGGCACGACTGCACCGTGCTCGCGCAGCGGTCGGCGAGTGGCCGGGTCGCCTTCGCCGCGTATCCGACCGAGCAGGAGTCGGCCGGTGCCTGGTGGACCGAGTCCGGGCCCCAGCTGCCAGCCGACGCCATGGTGTCGGTGGCGCTCGACGAGCACGAGGAGGTCGTCGCGGCCTCCCAGTCACCGTCCACCGGGACCGTGCTGCTCACCCGCCGCAAGGACGAGCCGGGGCTCGCGCTGGAGGCCTGGCGGGAGATCTGAGCCCCACCAGAAGGGGAACCGGCCCTTTCAACTTGAGGCTCTTGTCGCTCCAGACACACGAAGTGTGTCAACGGTTGTAGAGATGTGTGCGTGACAAGGCGCACCTCGGGTGAACATGGTCAAAAAGTGAAGGTCTTGTTAACCTCCTCGGACTTGTTCGATTTTGCTCGGGGGGCCGGTTGCTGCTGCGTCTGGCCGACGCCGTGGCAACGGGGTTGGGGAATGATGTCGTGAGCAGATCCTCCACGGTGGATCTTGTCGTTGTCGGACTCGGTTACGTGGGACTGCCGTTGGCCCGGTCCGCCGCCGCCGCGGGTCTGAAGGTGGTCGGTCTCGACCGTAGCCGCCGGGTGGTCGACGGACTGAACGCCGGACGTTCACACGTCGACGACATCACCGACGCCGAAGTGCGCGCCATGCTGGAGCAGGGCTTCGAGGCCGTCGACCGGGCCGACGTGATCGCGGACGCCGCCGCTGTCGTGGTGTGTGTTCCCACGCCGCTCACCGATCACGGCGCCCCGGACCTCGGCGCGGTGCACGCCGCCGTCGACGACATCGCCGCCCACCTCACCGCCGGCACGCTCGTGGTCCTGGAGTCGACGACGTATCCGGGTACGACCGACGAGGTCGTCCGGCCGCGTCTGGAGGCCGGGGGCCTGCGGGTCGGCATCGACTTCCACCTCGCCTTCTCCCCGGAGCGCATCGACCCGGGCAACGCCTCCTTCGGCCTGGAGAACACGCCCAAGGTCGTCGGCGGCATCACGGCCGACTGCACCAAGGCCGCCCGCGCCCTCTACGAGCGGTTCGTGAACCGGGTCGTCGAGGCCAAGGGCACCCGCGAGGCCGAGATGGCCAAGCTGCTGGAGAACACGTACCGGCACGTCAACATCGCGCTCGTCAACGAGATGTCGATGTTCTGCCGTGAGATCGGCGTCGATCTGTGGGATGCCATTCGGTGCGCGTCCACCAAGCCTTTCGGTTTCGCCCCGTTCTACCCGGGCCCCGGCGTCGGCGGGCACTGCATTCCGATCGACCCCAACTACCTGTCGTACAAGGTGCGTTCGCTGGGCATCCCGTTCCGGTTCGTGGAGCTGGCGCAGGAGATCAACCAGCGGATGCCCGTGCACGTGGTGAACCGGGCCGCCGATCTGCTCAACGACCAGGGCAAGGCCGTGCGCGGCTCCCGGGTCCTGCTGCTCGGTGTGACCTACAAGCCGGACATCTCCGACCAGCGCGAGAGCCCGGCCCTGGCCGTCGCGGAGAACCTCCTCGCCCGCGGTGCCGAACTCGTCTACTTCGACCCGCGCGTCGAGGACTGGCGCGTCGGCGGTGAGCCCGTCGAGCGGGCCGAGGACTACCTCGCCGCCGCCGAGGCCGCGGACCTCACCATCCTGCTCCAGCCGCACCGCGAGATAGACCTCGACGAGCTGGCCGACCGTGCCCGGGCGCTCTTCGACACCCGGGGCAAATCCGCCGACCACCCGCGGGTGGTCAAGCTGTGACTTCCGAAGATACGTTCATACCCGGTGCCGTCGACTCCGGTGGGCGTCGAGCGCACCGGAAGCGGCGGCATCTGAAGGTCTCGTATTTTGTCTTCCTGGGCCTGGCCGCGCTGATCGCCACCCGGCTCGACGCCGGTTCGCTGCACCTCTACTCGATGGGCGCCATGGGCCTGCTGGCCCTGAAGATGTTCGGCGCCCTCTTCTACCGTCCGGCCAAGGCCGGGCGGGAGGAGCTGGAGTACCTGGAGAGCACCTGGGTCACCGCGGTCATCCCGATCTACAACGAGGACCCGGTGATGTTCGAGCAGGGCATGCGCAGCCTCCTCGCGCAGAGCCGCCTGCCCAACGAGATCCACATCATCGACGACGCCAGCGCCAACGACTCCGGCATCCGCGCGGCGAAGAAGATGCGCCGCGAGTTCGAGGCCAAGGGCGTCAAGTACACCGTCAGCGTCCAGCCCGAGAACAAGGGCAAGCGCGAGGCGCTGGCGCTGGGCTTCGAGGCCGCGCCGTACTCCGACATCTTCCTGTGCGTCGACTCGGACACCGTGCTGTCCCGGGACACCGTGCGCGAGCTGCTGCTGCCGCTGGCCGACGAGAAGATCATGGCCTCCACCGGCATGGTGCTGGCGCTCAACCACGACAGCAACATCTTCACCCGCCTGCAGGACCTGCGCTACGGCAACTCGTTCCTCTTCGAGCGGGCCGCCTACTCGCGGCTGAAGTCGGTGCTGTGCTGCTGCGGCGCGCTCTCCGCGTACCGCGGCACGCTGGTGCGCAAGTACCTGCCGGACTTCCTCAACCAGCAGTTCCTGGGCAAGCCGGCCGTCTTCGGTGACGACCGCCGCATGACCAACTACTGCCTGATGGAGGGCCAGGTCGTCTTCCAGGAGACGGCCGTCGGCTACACCGCCGTGCCCGAGAAGCTGCCGCACTTCCTGCGCCAGCAGGTGCGCTGGAACAAGTCCTTCTTCCGCGAGTCGCTGTGGGCGTTCCGGCACCAGAAGAAGTACCGGCCGGCCTTCTGGCTGACCTGCATGGAACTCGCGCTGTGGCTGGTCTTCGGCTCGGCGATGTTCTACTCGATGGTCATCCTGCCCATCATCAAGCCCGAGCAGTTCGTCAACCACATCGGCGACTACCTCATCTTCATGGTGCTGATGGGCTATCTGCGCAACGTGCGCTACCTCGACTTCCCGCGCCGCGGCATGGGCTTCATCAAGCGGTTCGGCATGTTCCTGCTCGCGCCGATCTACGGTGTGATCCAGCTGACGCTGCTGACCCCGCTGCGCTTCTACGCCCTGTTCACCCTCCACAAGGGCAGCTGGGGCACCCGCCAGGGCGGTGTCGAGGTGTCCGTGGCCGGGGACCACGAGAGCGACGTGACGGAGATCTTCGAGGAAGAGGACCCGTACTCCGACAAGAAGGTCACCGAGACGCTCCAGCTGATGCGTCTGGAGGGCGTGGCACTGCGCACCCGGCCGCGCCCGGCGGGCGGCATCCCCTCCCAGCCGCAGCCGATCCCCGGGTACGACGAGGAGCAGCACGCGGCCGTTCCGCAGCAGCGCGTGAGCTGGGGGGCGCCGGCGCCGGCCGGGCAGCCGCAGTGGCAGGGCGGGCACCCCGGGCCCCCCGACCCGTACCAGCAGCAGTACCCGGGCCAGGGCCGGCAGGGCGGCTATCCGCCCCAGGACCCGTCGTGGCAGCAGGGCCAGGGCTACGGGCAGGGCGGCTGGTAGAGCCGTAGGAGAACGAAGAGGGGCGGCCGGGGGGCCGCCCCTCTCTTGTGCGTTCGGGCCTCAGGTGTAGGAGGCCATGGCCTCCTCGACCGTCAGCACCGGGATGTCCCGGTCGTCGATCGCCTTCATCAGCGTCTCCAGGCCCGCGGTGCCGATCTCGGTGCTCGTCTTGGGGGCGCCGTCGACGACCTTGTGCAGACACAGGATCAGCCAGTCGCCGTTGTTCACGCACCGGTCGAGCTTGCCGCCCGCGCCCGTGAGTTTCGACAGGGCCGTACCGCCGATGCCGGTGCCGTCGTTGATGCCCGTCAGCGCCTTGAGGCGGTACGGCATCGCCGGGGCGAACGACTCGATGGTCTCGGAGATGATCGACCGGGCCGTGGTGAAGTGCCGGCTCGCGATCTGGTCGACCGGGACCCCGTCGGACGTCTTCTGGAACGCGCCGTGCGGATAGGCGAAGTGCTCGCTGGTGAAGCCGTTGGACACCAGCCACTCGCGCAGCTTGCGGAAGTCGTCGTCGGCCTGCTCGGCGGTGAGCTTGGGGTAGCTGGCCGTGTGGACGGCGTTCGCGTACGAGTGGCCCCCCATCTCCCAGCCGGAGAAGTCCTGCATCGACCGCATCTGGCCCAGTGTCAGGAAGCTGCCGGTGCCGATGGCGTCGGCGATGTTGTAGACCGTGCCGGGGAAGCCGAAGCGGTCCATGACCGGCCGGGCCAGGTCGTGGATCGACTTGTGGGAGTCGTCGAAGGTGAGGGAGACGACGCCCTTTGGGAAGACCGAGACGGTGTCCGGTATCAGCTCGACGGCCTGGAGCCGGTAGGTCACCGGACCGCCGGCGTTGTCGTACACGGCGAACGACATGTCGGTGAAGCCGGTCTTCGTGGACGGCTTGCCGCCGGTGCCGATGGAGTACGTGCCGGCCGCCGCGTTGACGTCGGCCCACTGGAGGTGGACGGTCACCCACTCGCCGGACTGGACGTAGTTGGCCGAGGTCTTGGAGTGGACGTGGTGCGTCCAGGCGAAGTGGTTCGCGAGGGAGCCGCTGCCCAGGTAGAAGACGAGCTTGGCCAGGTTCGTCACGTCCTCGACGCGGAAGACGAGCCGGATCATCTTGCCCGTCAGGCTCATCGCCGGCATGCCCGTCTTGCGGACGTAACTCTGCTTGCCGGTGCCGCTCGTGGTCACCCGGACCGACTGGGTGCCGCGGACGAAGACGGACTTGTCGTTCGCCTCGGCCGACGCCGTACCCGCGCCCCCGGGGGTCCAGCCGTGGCCGGACTGGAACTGCTGGGACCAAGTGGCCCGGCGGTACTTGGGGCGGCGGCCGGAGGGGGCGTAGAGGGGAGGCGTGGTGAGGCCTCCGATGCCTGCCTCGGCGGCCGGGGCGGCGGCGGGCTGCGCCACCACCTTGCCCAGCCACGCGCCGCCGCCGGCCATGGCGACGCCTCCTGTACCGCCCATCAGCAGAGCGGAGCGCCTGCTCACCACCGGCTTGTTCTCCGTTGCCTCGGCGGCGTGCCTGTGGGCGCCGGACCGACTGTTCCTCACCGGGACTCCCGAACCGTGTCGAAGTAGTTCATACCCTCGTCGGTGAAGCCCTCGACAGCGGACTGCACTTGCTTCGCCGACAGGGTGTCGTTCGCGTTGTAGTAGAGCCAGTCCACCTTCATGTCCCAGGCGCGGTCGCCCTTGAACGGCAGATCGATGAACCAGTGGTTGAAGTTCACGGACATGTCCGCGCGGGGGGCGTACTTGCCGTTGCTGAGGAAGAGCTTCTTGCCGTCGAGCCAGTAGGCGACGACGCCGTCCTTCACCCTGATCAGCACGGTGTGCCAGGTGTCGAGGCTCTTGTTCGTGGTCTCGTAGACCCGGTCGTTCGTCTTGTGGTCGAACCAGGTCACGGTGTCGAGCTTGGGGCCGGAGCGGCCCCAGCCGCCGTTCGGCATGTACTCGTTGTCCAGCTCGCTGTACTTCGAGCCCTTGCCGCCGATGGTGTAGAAGGTCTGGTTGACGTGGTCGCCGGCGTCCCCGGTGGTCGGCTCGTCGCTGAAGTGGATCCGGGCCGCGTAGGTGCCGTCGCGGAACTTGCTCGCTGCCGTGCCGAGGCTCGCCTGCTTCGTCCCGGCCTTGGTGCCGTCCGTGCTCGCCCGCAGGTTGAGCACCTGGCCGTCGGCGTGGGAGCCCTCGGCGGTGGGAAAGCTGACGCCCTGTGCCGACCAGGTGTTCTCGACGCCCGGGCCGCCCTTGCTGGTGCGGACCAGCCAGCCGTGCTTGAACAGGGCCGGGTCCTTGGGTCCCTGGTAGGTGAAGTCGTCGAACAGCACCCCGGCCGGAGGGGCCGGAACCGGGTCGGGCGCCGAGCCCTTCGCCGTGGCCTTCTTGTCGTCGCTCGCCTTGGTGCCGTCCGGCTCCTCGCCCCAGGCGAGGACGCCCCGCTTGTAGGCGGTGACCTTCTCCGCCGCCTTGTAGCTGGTCATCTCCGCGTCGAAGGAGCGGTCGTCGGACTGCTTCAGCTTCTTGTGGTCGGTGCGGAACAGCTGCAGGTCGATGCCCTTGCTGTTGGCGCCGGGCTTCAGATCGCCCGCGGCGGCCGTGAACCGGACCTCCAGGTAGTGGTCGGCGGTGTCGGTGGGCTTGTCCATCGCGACGATCCGCCCGGCCACGTTCGAGCAGCCGAAGACGACGTTGACGCAGTTGAAGGCGTACGACGAGGGGCCCGCCGCGCCGTCGGCCGTGAACCAGTACCTGAGCGTCACATCGCTCAACGGCAGTGCTTTGTCCGTGTCGTTGAAGATTTCGAACGACGGTTTGGCCGCGGTTGCCGTCGCCGGGGTGTCGGTCCGGTAGCGGACCTTCAGCTCGGGCGGGTCCGGGTTCGCGGCCTTCCACACGGGATAGAGCGCGGTGCCGCCGGCGGCGACGACCGCCACGAGGAGCAGGAGCCTGATCTTGGGCCAGACCCGGCGTCGGGGTGTTCGGCGACGAGGGGACGCCACGCAGGACTCCTTCGAGGACACCCGGCGGTCCGGGGTGGAGACCGTCAGGGTGAGGTAAACAATGGTCGGATTGTGTGAGGATCCTATCTGTGGCGGCATACAGAAAGGGGGGCGGGTGCACGGATTGTTACCGCACGCCCCACCCCCCTCAGAGGTTGCGTGTTACGCCGGGACGCTCGCGACGCCCTGGGCCAGGAACCTCTTGCCGTTCACGCGCTCGGAGACACCCTCGCGGTCCAGGTACGGCGTGATGCCGCCCAGGTGGAAGGGCCAGCCGGCGCCCGTGATGAGGCACAGGTCGATGTCCTGCGCCTCGGCGACGACGCCCTCGTCGATCATGATGCCGATCTCCTGCGCCACCGCGTCCAGGACGCGCTCCCGGACCTGCTCCTCCGTCAGGACGCTGTCGCCCTGCTTCAGCAGCGCGGCGACCTCGGGGTCGAGCTCCGGCTTGCCGCTGTCGTAGACGTAGAAGCCGCGCTTGCCCGCCTCGACGACCGCCTTGAGGTTCGGGGAGACCGTGAAGCGGTCCGGGAACGCCCTGTTGAGCGTCTCGGAGACGTGCAGGCCGATCGCCGGGCCGACCAGCTCCAGCAGGACCAGCGGCGACATCGGCAGACCGAGCGGCTCGATGCCCTTCTCTGCGACCTCGACCGGCGTGCCCTCGTCGATGATGTTCTGGATCTCGCCCATGAAGCGGGTCAGGATGCGGTTCACGACGAACGCCGGGGCGTCCTTGGTGAGGACCGCGGTCTTCTTCAGCTTCTTGGCGACACCGAACGCCGTGGCCAGGGAGGCGTCGTCGGTCTTCTCGCCGCGCACGATCTCCAGCAGCGGGAGGACCGCGACCGGGTTGAAGAAGTGGAAGCCGACGACCCGCTCGGGGTGCTTAAGCTTCGACGCCATCTCCGACACCGACAGCGAGGAGGTGTTGGTGGCCAGGATCGCGTGCGCCGGGGCGACCGCCTCGACCTCCGCGAACACCTGCTGCTTGACGCCGATCTCCTCGAAGACCGCTTCGATGATGAAGTCGGCGTCCGCGAAGCCCTCGGCCTTGTCCAGGACACCGGACACCAGCGCCTTGAGGCGGTTGGCCTTGTCCTGGTTGACACGGCCCTTGCCGAGCAGCTTGTCGATCTCGGCGTGGACGTAGCCCACACCCTTGTCGACGCGCTCCTGGTCGATGTCGGTCAGCACGACCGGCACCTCCAGGCGGCGCAGGAACAGCAGCGCGAGCTGGGAGGCCATCAGACCGGCGCCGACGACACCGACCTTGGTGACCGGGCGGGCCAGGGACTTGTCCGGGGCACCGGCGGGGCGCTTGCCGCGCTTCTGCACCAGGTTGAAGGCGTAGATGCCGGAGCGCAGTTCGCCGCCCATGATGAGGTCGGCGAGTGCCTTGTCCTCGGCGTCGTAGCCCTGCTGGAGGTCGCCGTTCTTGGCGGCGGCGATGATGTCCAGGGCGCGGTAGGCGGCCGGGGCGGCGCCGTGCACCTTGGAGTCCGCGATGAAACGGCCCTTGGCGACGGCCTGGTCCCAGGCCTCGCCGCGGTCGATCACAGGGCGCTCGATCTCCAGCTCGCCCTTGAGGACGGCCGCGGTCCAGATCAGCGACTGCTCCAGGAAGTCGGCGCCCTCGAAGATCGCGTCGGCGATCCCGAGGTCGTAGACCTGCTTGCCCTTGAGCTGCTTGTTCTGGTTGAGGCTGTTCTCGATGATCACCGAGACGGCCTTCTCGGGGCCGATCAGGTTCGGCAGCAGCGTGCAGCCGCCCCAGCCGGGCACCAGGCCGAGGAAGACCTCGGGCAGGGAGAACGCCGGGAGGGCCGCGGAGACGGTGCGGTAGGTGCAGTGCAGACCGACCTCGACACCGCCGCCCATCGCGGCGCCGTTGTAGTACGCGAAGGTCGGCACGGCCAGCTTCGACAGCCGCTTGAAGACCTCGTGGCCGCCCTTGCCGATGGCGAGCGCGTGCTCGTACTCCTTGAGGATCTCCACGCCCTTGAGGTCGGCGCCGACCGCGAAGATGAACGGCTTGCCGGTGATGCCGACGCCGATGATCTCGCCGTCCGCCGCCTCCTTCTCGACCTGGTCGATCGCGGCGTTCAGGTTCGCCAGCGAGGCCGGGCCGAAGGTGGTCGGCTTGGTGTGGTCGTGGCCGTTGTCCAGCGTGATCAGCGCGAAGCGGCCGGCGCCCAGGGGCAGGTCGAAGTGGCGTACGTGCGCACTCGTGACGACCTCGTCCGGGAACAGCTCGGAAGCCTGCTTGAGAAGCTCGGCGGTGGTGCTCACTTGTCCCCCTCGAAGTGCGGGTTCTCCCAGATGACCGTCGCGCCCATGCCGAAGCCGACGCACATGGTCGTCAGGCCGTAGCGGACGTGCGGCTGCTCCTCGAACTGGCGGGCCAGCTGCGTCATCAGGCGGACGCCGGAGGAGGCCAGCGGGTGGCCGAAGGCGATGGCGCCGCCGTACTGGTTGACGCGCTCGTCGTCGTCGGCGATGCCGTAGTGGTCGAGGAAGGCCAGGACCTGGACGGCGAAGGCCTCGTTGATCTCGAACAGGCCGATGTCGGAGATGGACAGGCCCGCCTGGGCCAGCGCCTTCTCCGTCGCCGGGATCGGGCCGTAGCCCATGACCTCCGGCTCGACGCCCACGAAGGAGTAGGAGACCAGGCGCATCTTGACGGGGAGGTCGTGCTCCCGCGCGAAGTCCTCGGAGGCGATGAGCGAGGCGGTGGCGCCGTCGTTCAGACCGGCCGCGTTGCCGGCGGTGACCCGGCCGTGCACACGGAACGGGGTCTTCAGGCCGGAGAGGTTCTCCAGAGTCGTGCCCGGGCGCATCGGCTCGTCGGCGGTGACCAGGCCCCAGCCCGTCTCACCGGCCTCGGGGGAGGTGCGGCGTACCGAGATCGGCACCAGGTCGGCCTGGATCTTGCCGTTGGCGTACGCCTTGGCGGCCTTCTCCTGGGAGCGCACGGCGTACTCGTCGGCGCGCTGCTTGGTGATCTGCGGGTAGCGGTCGTGCAGGTTCTCCGCGGTCATGCCCATGAAGAGAGCCGACTCGTCGACCAGCTTCTCGGAGACGAACCGCGGGTTCGGGTCCACGCCCTCGCCCATCGGGTGGCGGCCCATGTGCTCGACACCGCCCGCGATGGCGATGTCGTAGGCGCCGAAGGCAACGGAACCGGCGACCGCGGTGACGGCCGTCAGGGCGCCGGCGCACATGCGGTCGATGGAGTAGCCCGGGACGGACTGCGGCAGACCGGCGAGGATCCCGGCGGTGCGGCCGATGGTCAGGCCCTGGTCACCGATCTGCGTGGTCGCGGCGATGGCGACCTCGTCGATCTTCTTGGGGTCGAGTCCGGGGTTGCGGCGCAGCAGCTCCCGGATCGCCTTCACGACGAGGTCGTCGGCACGGGTCTCGTGGTAGATGCCCTTCGGGCCCGCCTTGCCGAACGGGGTGCGGACGCCGTCGACGAAGACGACGTCCCTGACGGTACGAGGCACGATGGCTCTCCTCCAGGGTCAGGATCTGCATTGCTGCTGCGATGCGCTGAGCGCGCGCTCAGGACCCATGCTACTTATGAGTAACGTAGCTGCACAGTCCTGGCGGGGGGAGCGGTGAAGGTCACATCTCCGGTTGGCGCGGCGCCCCCGCTGTCAGGGGCGCGGGGCCGTGTCGATATGCGGCTCCGCCGCGTGGGTGCGAGCAACCCACGACACCCACTCCCTCGTACGGCCCCTACCGAGGCGGCGCTGTGGATCCCCGAGGCGTCAGCACCGGTGTGGGGACAGCATGGGACCCGCCCTCACCCCCGGTGATCACCGAGAACAAGGTCCTGGCCACGTCCGCTCCAAAACCGTGCACGTCATGACTCATCGCCGACAGGGTCGGGTGCGTCAGCCGGCACAGCTGCGAGTCGTCCCAGGCCAGCAGCGACACGTCCTCCGGCACCCGCAGCCCCATCTCCGCCGCCACCGACAGCCCCGCCACCGCCATGATGTCGTTGTCGTACACGATCGCGGTCGGCCGGTCGGCCGACGACGCGGTCAGCAGCGAGCGTGTCGCCCGCGCCCCCGCGTCTCCCGAGAAGTCCGTCGCGACCTGCCACGCCCCGGCCAGCGCCAGGGCTCCCGCCGCCTCGTCGAACGCCGCCGTCCGGATCGTCGTGTGACCGAGGTCCGCCGCCCCGCCCACCCGGGCGATCCGCCGGTGCCCGAGGGCGGCCAGATAGCGCACCGCCTCCGTCACGGCCGTGGCGTCGTCCGTCCACACCGATGTGAGCCCCCCGGTCAGGATGGGATGCCCGACGGCGACCACCGGCATCCCGAGCCGCTCCGTCATGGCCACCCGCGGATCGTCCGCGCGGAAGTCGACGAGGATCGACCCACCGATCTGCCGCCCCCGCCACCACGCCTCCTGGACGCCCACCTCCTCGTCGATGTTCCGTACGAGCCTCAGCAGCAGCGAGCTGGAGTGCTCGGCCAGCACGCTCTGCACGCCGGAGACGAACTCCATGTACCAGGGCTCGAGCCCCAGCACCCGCGCCGGCCGGCACACGGCCAGCCCCACCACGTCCACCCGCGATCCGGCCAGCGTCCGCGCCGTGAGGCTCGGCGACCAGCCCAGTTCCCGCGCCGCGAGGAAGATCCGGTCCCGGGTGGCCTCCGACAGCCCCGGCTTGTGGTTGAACGCGAGGGACACGGCACCCTTGGACACACCGGCGCGCGCGGCGACGTCCTTGATGGTGACGCGAGGGGTCGGCGTTGCCGTCATCGGGTGGGCTCCACGCAGTACAGGGCCGAACGGGCGGTCTTCGCGTCCGGAGTCTTCCAGCCGCGCACCCCGATGGTCACCTCTTCTCCCGGCAGCAGTGTGACCAGCCCCTTGTCGGCCCGCGCCCCCGGCTCCAGCCGGTCGGCCTGGAGCAGCAGATCCCGGACCAGGGTGCGGGCCGTCACCGTGATCCCGGCCGGGGCCGGCGCGACCTCGAACCGCGGGGCGGGGTAGGCGACGTCGCGGTCGGGCACCGGGAAGTGCAGCGCCCGCAGCCCTCCCACACTCTCGGCTTCGCCCGAGCGGGGGGACCCCCACGCGTCGGCGACGAGGAACTCCTTCGGCCCGACGGGCGTCAGCTCGCGCGGCACCTCGACCCGCGCCACGGTCCTCGCCCCCGCCGCCAGTTCCACGTCCGCCTGCCCCAGCACCTCACCCTCGACGGACATCCGCCGCAAGGTCAGCGGGCTCGTCCAGTCCCGCGCCGCCTGATTGACGGCGGCCAGCACCAGCCTGCCGCCCGCCGCCCCCTGAACCGTCAGCAACCGGTCCGCGTACAGCCGCTTCAGCTCGTGGTACAGCGGCTTCTCCCGGCCGTCCCCGTCGATCGCCGCCCAGGACGTCACCGGCCAGCAGTCGTTGAGCTGCCAGACGATCGTGCCCGCGCACACCGGCCAGTGCGCACGCCAGTGCTCGATCCCGGCCGCGACCGCCCGCGCCTGATTGAGCTGCGTGAGGTAGTGCCACCGGTCGAAGTCCCCGTCCGGCACGGCGAAATGCCGCTCGAGCCCCCGCTCCAGCTTGCCGTTGCCGTCGTCGGCCTTCTGGTGGTGCAGCATGCCGGGGGAGTCCGGCGCGAGCTCCTCCCCGGGCAGGGCCCGGCGCAGCGTGGCGTACGCGGGTGGTGCCTGCCAGCCGAACTCGGCGACGAACCGCGGCACGCTCAGCCGGTAGTCCGCGTAGTCCTCCCGGTTCCACACCTCCCACGAGTGGTGGGTGCCGTGCGCCGGGTCGTTCGGGTGGTGCCGCCAGGACCCGGACCAGGGGCTCCCCGCCGTGTACGGCCGGGTCGGGTCCAACTCGGCCACCACGCGCGGCAGGACGCCCAGGTAGTAGCCCTCACCCCAGGAGTCCCCGGCCAGCCGGGGCTCCCACTCCCAGTCCCGGAAGCCCCACAGGTTCTCGTTGTTGCCGTTCCACAGCACGAGCGAGGGATGCGGCATCAGCCGTACGACGTTCTCCCGCGCCTCGGCCTCCACCTCGCCGCGCAGCGGCTGCTCCTCCGGGTAGGCCGCGCAGGCGAACGGGAAGTCCTGCCAGACCAGCAGGCCGAGCTCGTCGCAGGCGTCGTAGAAGTCCTCGCTCTCGTAGATCCCGCCGCCCCAGATCCGTACGAGGTCCACGCCCGCGCCGGCCGCCTGCTCCAGCCGCTCCCGGTAGCGCTCGCGGGTGATCCGGGACGGGAAGACGTCGTCGGGGATCCAGTTGACGCCCCGCGCGAAGAGCCGCTCGCCGTTGACGACGAGGGTGAAGCCGGTGCCGTGCGCGTCGGGCCGCCGGTCCAGCTCCACGGTCCGGAAGCCGATCCGCCGCCGCCACACGTCCAGGGCGTCGTCGCCGTGCAGCAGTCTCAATTCGACGTCGTACAGCGGCTGTTCTCCGTACCCGCGCGGCCACCACAGCTCCGCGTCCGGCACCCGCAGCCGTACGACCCCGCCGGCCCCCTCGATCTCGGCCCGCGCCCGCACCCCCGCGACGGTCGCCTCCACGGCGAGCGGTGCCTCGACCCGGGTCCGCTCGACCTCGACGGCCAGCTCGACGACGCCCGCGCCCTCCTCGACCGTGACCAGCGGGCGGACCCGGGCGATCCGGGCCGTCGACCAGTGCTCCAGGCGCACCGGCCGCCAGATCCCGGCCGTCACCAGGGTCGGCCCCCAGTCCCAGCCGAAGGAGCAGGCCATCTTGCGCAGGTACTGGTACGGCTCGGCGTAGGCGGCGGGCCGCTCGCCCACCCGGCCCCGCATGGCCTCCGCCTCGGCGTAGGCGGAGACGAACCGCACGGACAGCCGCCCGGACAGGCCCGTCACGTCGAACCGGTACGAGCGGTGCATGTTGCGCACCTTCCCCAGCAGCCGCCCGTCCAGGGAGATCTCGGCGACGGTGTCGAGCCCGTCGAAGACGAGGTCGGTCTGCTCCTGCCCCCACGAGCCGCCGATCTCCCGCTCGTACGTCCACTCCCGGCGCCCCACCCACGCCACCTCGGTCTCGTTCCGGCCGAGGAACGGGTCCGGGATGACCCCGGCCGCCATCAGGTCGGTGTGCACGCACCCGGGCACGGCGGCCGGCAGCGTGTCCGAGTCGTGCCGCAGGATCCATTCCTCGCCGAGCGGTGTCGCCTCCAGCATGCGCACTCCCTTAACCGGTTCAGTGAAGAGTCGTGTGACGGTTTCACATCGTTGGCGGGATTGGGACTTTACCGGTTGAGCGCGCACTGCCAGAGTTCCGAACCAGCCATACCGCACGTGCTCGTCCGTCCCGAGTTCCCCTCCGCGAACGGAGCTGACGCACATGAACCGCCGTACCTTCCTCGCCCTCGCAGTGGGCGCCGCCCTGCTGGCCTCCGGCTGCACCGGCACCGGTGGCTCCTCGAAGGGCGCCGACGCCGAGGCGCCCGACGATCCCGCCAAGGTCGACGGAACCATCACCGTCCTCACCCACCGGACCGACCTCGTGCAGGACGGGACGATGAAGAAGTACGCCGCCGAGTTCAACAAGACGTACCCGAAGGTGAAGGTCGAGTTCGACGGCATCACCGACTACGAGGGCGAAGTCAAGATCCGTATGAACACGGAGAACTACGGCGACGTCCTCATGATCCCCGCGGTGATCCAGAAGAAGGACTACCCCAGGTTCTTCGCCTCGTTGGGCAGCCAGGAGGAGCGGAGCAAGAAGTACCGCTTCACCGACTTCACCGCCGTCGGCGGCAAGGCCTACGGCCAGAGCCCGCTCGGCGCGCTCCCCGGGTTCATCTACAACAAGAAGGTGTGGAGCGAGGCCGGGATCACCGACTGGCCCACGACACCGGCCGAGTTCCTCGCCGGCCTCAAGGCGGTCAAGTCGAAGACCGACGCCATCCCCTACTACACCAACTTCAAGGACAAGTGGCCGCTCAGCCAGTGGACGGGGGTCAACGGCTCGGTCAGCTGCGACGAGCAGGCCACCACCAGACTGGCCGAGGGCAACCCCTGGGCCGAGGGCGCCGATCTGCGGGTGGCGGACACGCTGCTGTACGACATCGTGCACGAGGGGCTCATCGAGAAGGACCCGACGACCACCAACTGGGAGGCGTCCAAGCCCAAGCTGGCCAAGGGCGAGATCGCCACCATGTGGCTCGGCTCCTGGGCGGTCATCCAGATGCAGGGCGCGGCGAGGCAGGCCGGCGCCGACCCGGACGACATCGGGTTCATGCCCTTCCCCGCCCAGAAGGACGGCACCTTCTGCGCGGTGACGTCGCCCGACTACAACCAGGCCGTCAACATCCACTCCGAGCACAAGGAAGCCGCCCGGGCCTGGATCGACTGGTTCACCGAGAAGTCCGGCTACGCGCAGGACAACCTGGCGCTGTCCCCGCTCAAGGACGCCCCGCTGCCCGGTGTCCTGAAGCCGTACGAGGAGGCGGGCGTCAAGCTCCTCGAACTCGACGACCGCAAGGGCGCCGAGGTGAAGACCATCGAGAACCAGTCCGAGGTCGGCATCAACAAGCCCGACTACCGCCAGGAACTCGTCGACATGGCCCGCGGCGCGAGGAAGGGCGACCCGGACGACTACCTGGACGGCCTCGGTGAGAAGTGGACCGAGACCCAGAAGTCGCTGGGGTACTGATGACGGGCACGACCGAAACGGCGGCCGTGAAGGCCGCCGCGGGGGCGGCCGCCGCCCCCACCCCGGCTCCCGCCCCGCGCCCGGCACTCCTGTGGCGCGGGGCCACCCCCTGGCTCTTCCTGCTCGCCCCGCTCGGCCTCCTGATCGTCTTCACCTACGCGCCGATCGCCAACATGGTCGCGTACAGCTTCACCGACTGGGACGGGGTGAGCCCCGAGCTGCACTACACGGGCACCGAGAACTACGCCGAACTCTTCACCCGCTCCGAGCTGTTCGAGGTCTTCTGGGTCAGCGGCTACTACCTGGCGGCGTCGGTGTTCCAGATCGTGGCCGCGCTCTACTTCGCCACGATCCTCAGCTTCAACGTCCGCTTCCGGAACTTCTTCAAGGGCGTGCTGTTCTTCCCGTACCTGATCAACGGCGTGGCGATCGGCTTCGTCTTCCTCTACTTCTTCCAGGACGGCGGCACCCTCGACTCGGTGCTGAGCCTGTTGGGCGTGGAGACCGACCGCGCCTGGCTCTCCACCCCGACGTCGGCGAACACCTCCCTCGCCGCCGTCTCGGTCTGGCGCTACCTCGGCCTGAACTTCGTCCTCTTCCTGGGGGCGATCCAGTCGATCCCGGGGGAGTTGTACGAGGCGGCCGAACTGGACGGCGCGAACCGCTGGCACCAGTTCCGCTACATCATCGCGCCGGGCATCAAGCCGGTCCTGTCCCTCACCGTGATCCTGTCGATCTCGGGCTCCCTGTCGGTCTTCGAGATCCCGTACATCATGACCGGCGGCGCGACCGGCACCGAGACGTTCGTCATCCAGACCGTGAAGCTGGCGTTCCAGTTCAACAAGACGGGGCTCGCCTCGGCGGCCGCGGTCGTGCTGCTGCTGATCGTCCTGGCGGTGACCTGGGTGCAGCGGCGCCTCGCCCCCGACGACAAGGTGGACCTCGTATGACGCGCCGCGCGGTGACCCGCGTCCTCATGTACCTGTCGCTGATCGCCGCGACCGCGGTGGTCCTGCTCCCGCTGGCCGCCGTGCTCCTGACCTCCCTCAAGTCGGAGAAGGAGATGGCCGACGGCAGCGGAGCGCTCGAGTTCCCCGGCGACCCGTTCCACTTCGACAACTACGTGACGGCGTTCCAGGACGGGCGGATGCTCTCGGCCTTCGCCAACACGGCGATCATCCTGGTCGTCGCCATCGGCGGCACGGTCCTCATCGGCTCGATGACGGCCTACGCCATCGACCGGTTCCGGTTCCGCTTCCGCACGTCGGTGCTGGCCCTGTTCCTGGTCGCCGCGCTGGTCCCCGGCGTGACCACCCAGGTGGCCACCTTCCAGATCGTCAACAGCTTCGGCATGTTCGACAGTCTCTGGGCGCCGATCGCCCTCTACATGGGCACGGACATCGTCTCGATCTACATCTTCCTGCAGTTCGTCCGCTCGATCCCGGTCTCCCTGGACGAGTCGGCCCGCATCGACGGCGCCAACGCCTTCACGGTCTACCGCAAGGTCATCTTCCCGCTGCTGAAACCGGCGATCGCGACGGTCGTGATCGTGAAGGGGATCACCGTCTACAACGACTTCTACATCCCCTTCCTCTACATGCCCTCCGAAGATCTTGGCGTGATCTCGACGTCGCTGTTCCGCTTCAAGGGCCCCTTCGGCGCCCACTGGGAGACGATCTCGGCGGGAGCGATCCTGGTCATCGTCCCCACTCTGGCCGTCTTCCTGTTCCTCCAGCGGTTCATCTACAACGGTTTCACCCGGGGGGCCACGAAGTAGCCGGCCCTTCGGTCAGGCCTCCTTCGCGGACAGCGCCTCCACCAGCACCGGCGCCACCTGCTCCACCTGCCACGGCCGCGCACCATGCCCTGCCAGCGCGGCCGCCACCGACTGGGTGTCCACCACCGCCGGCGGCTCCCAGCACACCCGCCGCACCGTGTCCGGCGTGATCAGATTCTCCTGCGGCATGCCGAGCTGCTCGGCCACCGCCGAGATCCCCGCCCGGGCCGCGGACAACCGCGCCGCGGCCGCGGGGTCCTTGTCGGCCCAGGCACGCGGCGGCGGCGGCCCGGTCACCGCCTGCCCCGGCTGCGGCAACTGCGCCTCGCTCAGCCCCTTCGCCCGGTCCACCGCCGCCTGCCACTGCTCCAGCTGCCGCTTGCCCACGCGGTGCCCGAAACCGTTCAGCGCGGCCAGCGCGTGCACATTGGCCGGAAGCGCCAGCGCGGCCTCCACGATCGCCGCGTCCCCGAGCACCTTGCCGGGCGAGACGTCCCGCCGCTGCGCGATCCGGTCCCGGGTCTGCCACAGCTCCCGTACGACGGCCAGCTGCCGCCGCCGGCGCACCTTGTGCATGCCGGACGTACGCCGCCACGGGTCCTTGCGGGGCTCGGGCGGGGGAGCCGAGGCGATCGCGTCGAACTCCTGGCGGGCCCACTCCAGCTTGCCCTGCCGGTCCAGCTCCTTCTCCAGCGCGTCGCGCAGGTCGACGAGGAGCTCGACGTCCAGCGCCGCGTAGCGCAGCCAGGGCTCGGGCAGCGGCCGGGTCGACCAGTCGACGGCGGAGTGCCCCTTCTCCAGGACGAAGCCCAGCACGCTCTCGACCATCGCGCCGAGGCCGACCCGGGGGAACCCGGCGAGCCGTCCGGCCAGCTCCGTGTCGAACAGCCGTGTCGGCACCATGCCTATCTCGCGCAGGCAGGGCAGGTCCTGGGTGGCGGCGTGCAGCACCCACTCGACGCCGGACAGGGCATCACCGAGGGCGGACAGGTCGGGGCAGGCCACGGGGTCGATCAGGGCCGTTCCGGCGCCCTCGCGGCGCAACTGCACGAGGTAGGCGCGTTGCCCGTAGCGGTAACCGGACGCGCGCTCGGCGTCGACGGCGACGGGCCCGGACCCCGCCTCGAAGGCGGCGATCATCCGGGCCAGGGCGGTCTCGTCCGCGATGACGGGCGGAATGCCCTCACGCGGTTCCAGCAAAGGGATCGGCGCCTCCTCAGCAGAAGATCCGCCGTCGTCCGGAGGAGCGCCTCCGGTGGTTCGCAGTGAGCTGTCTGCTGCGGTGTCGTGGGCGTCGGTCACCTGTCAAGGGTATCCATGTATGGACAGCGCCCGCCGACGGAACGTTCCGTCGACGGGCGCCCGAGGGTCGCAAACCAGTCATGTCGGGGGAAGCGGCGGGTTCACGAACCGTGAGTGTTGGGAACGGGAGCGGGGTCCCGTCCCGTTCACGTGAAGGAATGATCACTGAGGGTCGTGCGGGAGTCGGTCAGTGGATGATCCCGGTCCGCAGCGCCACCGCGACCATGCCGGCCCGGTCGCCCGTGCCGAGCTTGCGGGCGATACGGGCGAGGTGGCTCTTGACGGTCAGGGCGGACAGGCCCATCGAGACGCCGATCGCCTTGTTCGACTGGCCTTCCGCGACGAGCCGCAGCACCTCGACCTCGCGGCCGGACAGTTCGCGATAGCCGCCCGGGTGGCTCGGGGCGCCCGGGGGGCGGCGGTGCAGTCGCGCGGCGGCGGCGCCGATGGGGGCGGCGCCCGGCCGGGTGGGGAGCCCGACGTTGGTACGGGTGCCGGTGACGACGTAACCCTTCACCCCGCCGGCGAGTGCGTTGCGCACGGCGCCGATGTCGTCGGCGGCGGAGAGGGCGAGCCCGTTGGGCCAGCCCGCGGCGCGGGTCTCCGACAGCAGGGTGAGGCCGGAGCCATCCGGCAGGTGGACGTCGGCGACACAGATGTCGCGGGGGTTGCCGATGCGGGGACGAGCCTCCGCGATGGACGAGGCCTCGATGACGTCGCGCACACCGAGCGCCCACAGGTGGCGGGTGACGGTGGAGCGGACGCGCGGGTCGGCCACGACCACCATGGCGGTCGGCTTGTTCGGGCGGTAGGCGACCAGGCTTGCGGGCTGCTCGAGGAGAACGGACACCAGGCCTCCTGGGGTGCGGGACGGGGCCGGCTCGTGGGGGTGAAGCCGGGACGAACCGTGCTTTCAAGGTCACAGTCGTCTTCGGCAGCGAACCCGTCCGCCTTTAGAGAATGATCACGATTCAGTGATAACAATCCGTGCAATTCGGACACGCGGTCGATCACTCGAAGGTCGAACGGTTTCGGTCTGCGTCGGTACGCGGTCGAAAGTGGCCGTATCGACAAAGTGATTCGGCCAAGAGGGGGACTCAGGTGTGATCGTCGACCGGACATGGTTGACCGCCCCGCACAAGGTCGATCAGTGCGGGGCGGTCAGGGGGTTCGATCAGCGGGACTGCGGCCCTCGCCGCTGAGGCAGCGTCACGATCGACGCGTCCCCGGGCCCGGCCGGGGGCAGCCCGGCGATCTGGGCGAGCAGATCGCACCAGGACGCCAGATGGGCGGCCGTGTCCGGTACGCCGCCCAGGCCTTCGCGCGGCGTCCAGGACGCGCGGATCTCGATCTGCGAGGCGGCCGGGCGCGCGGACAGCCCGCCGAAGTAGTGGGAGCTCGCGCGCGTGACGGTGCCGCTCGGTTCCCCGTACGTCAGCCCGCGCGTCTGGAGCGCGCCGGTCAGCCAGGACCAGCACACCTCCGGCAGCAGCGGGTCCGCCGCCATCTCCGGCTCCAGCTCCGCGCGCACCAGCGTCACCAGCCGGAACGTGCCCCGCCAGGCGTCGTGCCCGGCCGGGTCGTGCAGCAGCACCAGCCGGCCGTCGGCCAGGTCCTGGTCGCCGTCGACGACCGCGGCCTCCAGCGCGTAGCTGTAAGGGGCGAGCCGCTTCGGCGGGGGCGTCGGCTCGGCCTCGATCTGGGGTCGCAGCCGCGCCGCCCTCAGCGCGTCGACGGCGGCCCGGAAGGGTAGTGGGGCGGAGTCCGCCTCCCGCCGGTCGTTCTCGGTGTCCTTCGCTTCGTCCATTCCGCCAGCGCCGTCCGACAGTCGTCCCTGAGCCGCAGCCATGCGGGAAGGTTACGGGGACCGGAGCCCGGGTGCGGGGCTAGACACCCCGCGCCTCTCCAGGGGCTGAATCACGCCGTCCGGCGCCGTGCGAAACTTGGCCCCGTGAGTGCCAACGACGCCCCTCGGGCCCAGCAGCCGTCCGCCCCGTACGAATCCGCCTTCCTCAAGGCCTGCCGGCGCGAGCCCGTGCCGCACACGCCGGTGTGGTTCATGCGGCAGGCCGGGCGCTCACTGCCGGAGTACCGCAAGGTGCGCGAGGGCATCCCGATGCTCGAGTCCTGCATGCGGCCCGAACTGGTCACGGAGATCACGCTGCAGCCGGTGCGCCGGCACGGCGTGGACGCGGCGATCTACTTCAGCGACATCGTGGTCCCGCTCAAGGCCATCGGCATCGACCTCGACATCAAGCCCGGCATCGGCCCCGTCGTCGAGCGCCCGATCCGCACCCGCGCGGACCTCGCGCAGCTGCGGGACCTGACCCCCGAGGACGTCTCCTACGTCACCGAGGCCATCGGCCTGCTCACCCGTGAGCTAGGGGCCACGCCCCTCATCGGTTTCGCCGGCGCCCCCTTCACCCTCGCCAGCTACCTCGTCGAGGGCGGCCCGTCCCGCACGTACGAGAACGCCAAGGCGATGATGTACGGCGACCCCGGGCTGTGGGCCGACCTGCTCGACCGCCTCGCTGAGATCACGGCCGCGTTCCTGAAGGTGCAGATCGAGGCGGGCGCCTCGGCGGTCCAGCTGTTCGACTCCTGGGCCGGCGCGCTGGCCCCCGTCGACTACCGGCGCTCGGTGCTGCCCGCGTCGGCGAAGGTCTTCGAGGCCATCGCCGGCTACGGCGTCCCGCGCATCCACTTCGGTGTCGGCACCGGTGAGCTGCTGGGCCTCATGGGCGAGGCCGGCGCGGACGTCGTCGGCGTCGACTGGCGCGTCCCGATGGACGAGGCCGCCCGCCGGGTCGGCGCCGGCAAGGCGCTCCAGGGCAACCTCGACCCGACCGTGCTGTTCGCCCCCACGGAGGCCGTCGAGGCGAAGACCCTCGAGGTCCTGGACTCGGCGAAGGACCTCGAGGGCCACATCTTCAACCTCGGTCACGGCGTCATGCCGACCACGGACCCGGACGCGCTGACCCGGCTGGTGGAGCACGTGCACACGCGCACCGCGCGCTGAGGCGGCCCGGGCCCGCCCGGTACCGTCGGGGCTCAGGTCGTCCCGGCCGCCCGTTCGAGTGCCGCCATGGCGCTGGTGAGCTTCATCCGGGCCTGGGCCCGTCCAGCGACAGCCTCTCACGTGAGCGAGTTCGCGGTTCAGGACGGCGGACGGTCCCCGGTGGCCCGGATCAGCCACCAGGTGGCCGCGAGACAACCGGCCGCGGGCAGGGCCAGCAGCACCGGTACGGCGTCGACACCGGCCAGTTCGATGCCCTTGCCCAGCACCGGCCCGGCGGCCACCCCGCCGATCATCGAGGCGGCGATCACATAGGCTCCGGCCCGTCGCGCCCGCGGTACCGCCCGGGACAGCCACGGCAGCCCTGTGGGGAAGATCGGCGCGTGGAAGAGGCCGACACCGGCGTACGCGTACGGCGCGGCAGCCGGGATGAGGGCGAGCAGGAGGCAGGCCACCATGCCGACGGAGCTGACGACCATGATCGTCTGCACGGACCAGCGCAGCGTCAGCGGTGCGACCAGCAGCCGGCCCACGGTCACCATCAGCCAGAAGGCCGAGGTCGCTGTGGCCGCGGTCGCGGCGTCGTGCCCGACGGACTCCAGATGCGTCGGCTCCCAACCGCCGACCCCGGTCTCCACCGCCACCATCAGGACGTACAGCACGATGAAGACCGTGACGACCAGGGCCACCGAGGCCCGCAGTCCGGGAGTCCCCTCCGTCCCCTCCTCGCCTTGCTCGTCGGACGGCGGCGGGGCGGGCGTCTCCCCGCCCTCGCGGACGCCGCGCTGCGCCAGCACCAGTACGGCGGACAGCGCGGCGAACCCGGCGAAGACGGCCGGGTACTCGCCCGGGCCCAGCAGTCCCAGGAGCGCGGGGCCGCCCACGGCACCGAGGCCGTAGGCCGCGCCGATGATGTTGAGCATGGCCGGGCTGCGGCGGCCGAAGCCCACCGAGAACAGCTGGTTGAGGCCGTAGTCGATGCCGCCGAAGCCCACCCCGGTCACCAGCGCGCAGACCAGCGCCCACGGCCAGGTGGGGGCCAGCGCGAAGCCGGCCCCGCCGAGAGCCATCAGCGCGTACGAGGCGGACAGCAGGGTCTTGTTGCCCAGCCGGCCGTGCACCCGGTTGAGCAGCAGCACACCGGCCACGCCGCCGACGAAGTGAGCGCTCAGGCTCAGCCCGGCGCCGGCCGGCGACAGGCCGAACTCCGTGCGGAACGCGGGGATCGCCGGGCCGTACAGCGCCTGCAGGGCCCCGATCAGGGCGAAGCCCACACACGACGCGACGACGGCGAACGGACTGAACAGGGGCCGCGTCACGGTGGTGTCGGGTGGCGCGGCCCGCGCCGAGGTCCCGGTCACCAGAGGTGCCTCTTCCTCGCAGCGCCCCTGCCGTGTGCGTCGTGCGGTGTCACGAGGTCACCGGAGCGGCGAGCGCGTACTGCTGGTCGCCCGCCAGCAGGCGCTCCAGTACCCGCTGGCTGCGCAGCCCGTCGCCGAAGCAGGCCAGGGCACTGTCGGAGCTCCGTGCGCTGCCGGTGTCCCGCGCGGCGACCGAGTCGCGCCATTCCCGCAGCTGGTGCCGGAAGGTGTCGCTCCAGCCGGGCACCTCGCCGGGCGGCGAGGCGAGCGTCTCCTCGCGGGCGAACGTGCCCTGCTCCCAGATGACATGGGACTTCAGGAAGTACGTCGTGTCGTCCTTGGAGTGGTAGTACAGCTCCTTGCGGTCGCCGATGATCTTCAGCGAGAAGCCGAGCTCCTCCGGCAGCGAGGACTTGGAGGTGACCAGGTTGAAGAAGGTGCCGTTCTCCAGACGGCCGCTGACGAATGCGTAGTCGTCGACCTGGACGTCCTGGCCCTCCTTCTGTGGCACGTTGACCTGGAGCTTGGTGCGGCAGCTCGTGCTGTCGACCGGGCTGTCGAAGAGGCGGTCGAGCATGTCGACCAGATGCACGCCCAGGTCGCCGAGGGAGCCGCTGGTGGAACGGCCCAGGGCGCTGTCCCGCCAGGTGAAACGGGAGCGGGTCAGCGCGCTGCCGCGCCGGAAGCCGGCCTCCGCGAAGAGGATGGAACCCAGCTCCCCGCTCCGTACCAGGTTCCTGATCTCGCCGATGGCCTCCAGGTAGCGGTAGTTGAAGCCCATGGCGCACACCAGGCCGCTCTCCTCGGCCAGCGCCGTGATGCGCTCGGCCTCCGCCACCGTCGTCGTCATCGGCTTCTCGCACAACACGTGCCTGCCGTGCCGGACGGCCTCCACGGCGTAGTCGGCGTGCGTGTGGTTGGGCGAGGCGATGACGACGGCGTCGACATGCCGGTACAGCTCGGTCGTCGAGGAGAAGACGGGGCAGCCGAAGCGCTCGGCCAGCTCCGCCGCCTTGTCCGGCAGCACGTCGTACACCCCGGCCGGTACGACGCCGGGGACGGTCTCGGCGGCGCGCAGGTGGGCGAGAGCGATGCCGCCGGCGCCGATGATTCCTGTCTGCATGGTCTGCCTCTTTTCAGGGACGGCCCCCCGGCCCGGACCTGCCGGACCGTGGGAGCGGGTCAGCGGCCGAGGTGGTGACGGAAGGCGGTGAGGAGAGCCTGGGTGTGCGGGTGGGGCGACACCTGCGGGAAGCGGCTCCTGGCTTCGGGCGTGCAGTTGGCGACGAGGTAGCCGTGGCGCACGGCGCCCAGCATCTCCAGGTCGTTGCCGCTGTCGCCGAACGCGAGGGTCCGCTCCGGCGCGACGCCGAAACGGGCACACAGGTGCCGGACGACGTTGCGCTTCCCGCATACCTGAGGGAGGAAGTCGACGTCGTAGCAGTCCGCGGGATCCCCGGTGGCGGGGTTGCAGCGGCTCACGTTGATCCCGAGGCCGTACTCGTGGGCGAGGTCCCGCACGAGGTCGAGGCTCTGCTCGTCGCGCTGCGGGTCGCCGAGGGAACGGAAGTAGTGGTTGACCAGGAACTCGGTGGGATTCCCGGTGTGCGGGGCGTTCTGCGGGAACAGCTCGACTCTGTGCCGGGCGAGGCGGTCCACGGCCTTCGCGACCCGGGCCTGGTCGAATCCGCTGTCCCGCAGCAGTTGCCGCCACTCGGGGTCCGGTCGGGCGACGCCGTCGGGGAAGAACGTCAGCTCGGTGCCCAGCGCGCCGGCCACGAAGTGCGGCAGGACGCGGGCGCCGCAGCGTGCCATCTTCTCCCGCACGGAGGCCAGCGAACTGCCGGTGACCCAACCGAACAGCAGGCCGTGCTCCCTGGCCTCCGTCAGCAGGAACTCCTCCAGCGCGGCCAGGTGCGCGCGTTGTTCGCGGGTCGCGGCATGGGCCAGGTAGGTCTCGTCGAAGTCGGAGAACGCGGCCCAGCCGGCCGGCTCCGGCAGACGCAGGTGGGGCGGCGGATCCGGGGCCGGGCCGCCGGTGGCATCGGACGGCAGGGTGTCGGTCATGCCGTCACCGTGCCCGGCGCATCGCCGCGTACAGCGCCTCGACCACGCGGTCCTGCTCGCCGAGGGACAGACCCGCGTGCATCGGCAGGTGCAGCACGCGGTGGTGCAGCCACTCGGTCCGCGGCAGGTGTGCCCGTCCGAAGAGCCGCTCGCGCACCGGCGTCTCTTGCCGGTGCGTCAGGACGGGGTAGTACACGTCCGACTCCACCCGGCTCGTCCGGGCCAGGTCCTCCAGTACGGCGTCGCGGACCGCCCCACCGCCGGCCGGCAGCACGGGGAACAGGTGCCAGGAGTGGTCGGGGGCGAAGGCGGGCGCTTCGAGCACGCCCTCCTCGGCGAGGGGGCGCAGCGCGTCCACGTAGCGCCGGGCGAGGTAGGTGCGCCGCAGCCCGCGCAGACTGGTCCAGGGCAACAAGGCCAGGCCGATCGCGGCCATGGTGTTGTCGATGCGCGCGTTGAGCCCGGACGCCTCGCACTTGACGTTCTTCCGGCCCGGCTCGAAGCCGTGGTAGCCGATCACTCGGCAGCGCTGAGCGATCTCGGCCGAGCCGGTGACGACGGCACCGGCCTTCCCGCACAGCCCGACGTTCTTGTACGGGTTGAAGCTGAGGGCGGTCGCGTCGGAGTGCTGTCCCACACCGGTCACCCCGAGCGCCTGGCAGGCGTCCTCGACGATCCGCAGCCCGTGCCGGTCGGCGACGGCCCGCAGCCCGGCCATGTCGGCGAGTTTGCCGTACAGATGGACGGGGAGCACCGCCACGGTGCGCGGGGTGATCCGCTCCGCCACCGACTCCGGGTCCAGGTTGCCGTCCGGCGTGGTCACATCGGCGAGCACGGGCACGGCACCGCAGGCGAAGACCGCGTTCTCGGTGGCGGCGAAGCTGTTGGCCGGCATGATCACCTCGTCGCCCGGCCCGACTCCCACGGCACGCAGGGCGATGATGAGCGCGTCGGTCCCGCTGCCGGTCGCGACGGCGCAGGACAGAGCCAGGTAGTCGGCCACGGCGTCCTCGAAGGCGGTGACCGCGGGACCGCTCGTGAACTCGCAGGTCTCCAGTACCCGCGCGAAGGCGTCGGCGGCTGCGCTCTTCTCCTCCCGCGACAGGAGCCGCTCCTTGGGCAGGAAGGGGACCCCCGCCGCGGGCGGCGGCTCGGGGAAGAGGGGAGCGACGAGCGCGTCGGGGTGCACGGCAGCGGGTGAGGAGTCCCAGGACGAGAGAACCTTCGCCAGCTCCCGGTTGGCGAGGGTCTCCCGCACGGGATGGGCGGCCCTCACGCCCCGGGCGAGATCCTGGGCCACCCGGTGCAGACTGCTGCTGTCCCCGAGAAGGGGAGAGCCGGTGATCGTGTCGGGCTCGGCTGCGGAGACGGTCATGCGTACTCCTGGGGTGCGAAGTGTTCGAAGTGCTGGACAGTCCTGCGGGGCGCCTGGCCGTAGGCGGGAGAAATGCGGCGGACGAGCGGTCGCAGAATTCCCTGGTGGCGAGCGGGAATGATGAATCGAAGCGAATTGAGCGGCGCGCTTAATGCGGTCGGAAATACGTTCCTCATGCTCGTGAGGATCGTATGCAACCGTTCCGCGATGGATAGGTGAGCGGCACACGTCGGTGATGCTGCCAGCGGTCGGCGACGCCCGTCAACCGGCAGTCTTTTGCCGTTTCTTTACAGCGGTGGAATTCCGGGAAGAGGTCCTCGGAACAGGGCGGGCGACCGGTCGGCAACCGGCAAATTTATGCCGGTTCTCCGGCTGCGGCGCGACAAGCAGGGCGTATACCCCCGAGTGGACTCCGTGGGTCGGTGTGACGGCCTTCACTTCTTGCCGACCTGCTTTCGCGAGTCAGTTCCGGCCTTGTTACGGTGTGTTCTCCCGGCAATACGCAGAGGGAGTGTTTCCGAGCAGTGTCACGTCACGCCCAGCCTGTTTCTTCCGTGCCGGACGCCAAATGCGGCACCGGTGTGCTGCCCGATCTGCTGCGTGTCTGGCGGGCGGAAGCGGGTAGCAAAATGAACAGGGGGAGACCGTTACCCCAAAAAGAGGTGGCCGACCGGATGTGTGTGAGTGAACGCTGGTATCGGAATCTCGAGACCGGCCTGCGTGTACCGCTCTCCGCCGAGGTGCTCGAACGCCTTTCCCAGGCTTTGCTGCTCGGTCCCGACGAACGCATGGCCCTGTACGGGTATGCGCTCGGCGGTGCAGGCGGACAGCCGGACGAGGGCGAGGGCCCGTCGGACTTCCAGGACGAGTTGGCGGAACTCGCCTCGGCGCAGACCGACTTCCCCAGTTACCTCACCGACCGCGTGTGGAACGTCCTCGACCACAACGCGGCCATGGCCCACTGGTTCCCCTGGGTCCGTGAACCGGCCGCCAACCTCATGCGCTGGGCGCTGACCACCGCCACGGCCCGCGAGCAGATCGTGGACTGGCCACGGCACGCCGGGCAGTACCTCGCACTGCTGCGTTTCGCGCTGGTGACCCGTCCCGACGACGAGAATCTCGCCGCGCTGCGCGACACCGTTCTGGACGACCCCGTGTGCCGCGGGCTGTGGGACCGGAGCCCTAAGGTCCTCGCCTACCGGCACGGGCATCGCTACGAACTGCGCCTGCCCCACGTCTCCCCCGAGACGATCACCGTCACCTCGCAGGTCCTGCTCCCGGCCTACCGGCAGGAGCTCCGTTACGTCCTGCTGCTGCCCACGGAAGGCTCCCCGCATGGCCCCTGACGCATGCTGGTGGACACGCTGCGCCGCCTGGGTCTGGTCTGGTCGGCGGCTCTCGTCGGCTGCGCTCGCACCCCGCGCGTCCGGCTTCAGAGCCCCGCGGCACGCCGCGTGCCGGACAGGATCACGAGCACGGTCATCGTCGGGCTGGGGCCGCGGCCGGCCATGACCGGCTGAGGGGCGCTGACCACACCGCACGAGTCGCCGGTGAAAAGGGTGCGGTGCTGAACGCAGTCGCCGGGGCGTGCGTATGTGTCGGCAACCGCCCGCGGCGCGGGGAAGGCGGGTCGCGGGGCCGACGTGAGGAACAGGCGATGAACGACCGAGTTACCCCCGCGATGCACGCGCTGCCCGACGGCGAGGCGGAGCTGACGCTGGTGGTGCGGCTGCCCTGGGAGGACGTGGCCCGCCTCGGCCAGGAGGCGGGACGGCTGGCGACCCAGTTGCGGCGGCCCGTGACGCTGGAGGAGGCGGTGAGCCACCGGTTGCGGTCCACCCGGGTGGCTTCGCACGCCAAGCCGGCGGGGGAGCAGCCGCCGGCGGTGACGGCCTCGGCGTCGGTGTCCTCCTTGCCGTCACGGCCGCCGGCGGAGCAGGCGCGGCAGGCCATCGACCGGATCACCGGTACGGCCGGGACCGCGTAGGGCTTCGCCGTGGGGGTGCGGGGCCGCCGCCGGGTGCGGGCTCGTGGCCGCTCGCGCCCACGCGGCGGAGCGGCATACTGATACAGCCCCCCTGACGGTCCTGCCCCGTCACGAGGTGCCGCGGACCCTCGCCGCCGCCTTGCGGGCCGCTACCAGGACCGGGTCCCACACCGGGGAGAACGGCGGGGCGTAGCCCAGGTCCAGGGTCGTCATCTGTTCCGCCGTCATGCCCGCGGTGAGGGCGACCGCCGCGATGTCGACCCGCTTGCCCGCGCCCTCCCTGCCGACGATCTGCACCCCGAGCAGGCGGCCCGTGCGGTGCTCGGTGAGCATCTTGACCGTCATGGGGGAGGCGTTCGGGTAGTAGCCCGCGCGGCTGGTCGACTCGATGGTGACCGACTCGAAGCGGAGCCCGGCGCGGTGGGCGTCCTTCTCGCGCAGGCCCGTACGGGCGATCTCCAGGTCGCAGACCTTGCTGACCGCCGTGCCGACGACGCCCGGGAAGGTGGCGTAACCGCCGCCGACGTTGGTGCCGATGACCTGGCCGTGCTTGTTGGCGTGGGTGCCGAGCGGGATGTGCCGCTCCTGGCCGGAGACCAGATCCAGGACCTCGACGCAGTCGCCGCCGGACCAGATGTTCTCGTGCCCGCGCACCCGCATCGAGCGGTCCGTGAGGAGACCGCCGTGCGGGCCCAGGGGGAGTCCGGCGGCCTTCGCGAGGGCCGTCTCGGGGCGGACGCCGATACCGAGCACGACGACGTCCGCCGGGAACTCGCGGTCCTGCGTGACCACCGCCCGCACAGCCGCGTCGTCGCCGGTAAGGATCTTGGTGACCTCGGCGTCGTTCACCATCGTGATGCCCAGGCCCTCCATGGCCTCGTGCACCAGGCAGCCCATGTCCGGGTCGAGGGTCGACATGGGTTCGCTGCCGCGGTTGACGACCGTCACCTCGTAGCCGCGGTTGATGAGCGCCTCGGCCATCTCCACGCCGATGTAGCCGGCCCCGACGACCACCGCGCGCCGGCCACGCGTGCGTTCCAGCGTGTCGAGCAGGGCCTGGCCGTCGTCCAGTGTCTGCACGCCGTGCACCCCGGCCGCGTCGGCCCCGGGCATGTCGGGCCGGATCGGCCGGGCGCCGGTCGCGATCACGAGCTTGTCGTACGACGTCCAGGACTCCTCGCCGGAGTCGACGTCACGCGCGCGCACCCGCTGCCCGTCGAGGTCGAGTTCCGTGACCTCCGTGCGCAGCCGCAGGTCGATGCCGCGGGCGCGGTGCTCCTCGGGCGTGCGGGCGATGAGCTGGTCCCGGTCGGTGACGTCGCCGCCGACCCAGTAGGGGATGCCGCACGCCGAGTACGACGTGAAGTGGCCCCGTTCGAACGCCACGATCTCCAGCTCGTCGGGGCCCTTCAGACGGCGCGCCTGCGACGCCGCGGACATGCCCGCGGCGTCGCCGCCGATGACGACCAGTCGCTCCCGTGTGCGGCTCATGTTCATGCGGACACGCTACGGGAGCAGGGCAGTTCAGTCCCGCTCGCCGGGGGTTCGCGGCTGCGTGGACTCCGGCGCCGGCCGGGCCGTCGGCAGCGGGCCCAGGGCGGTCGTCGCGGACGCCGGCGCGGGGCGGCGCGGCAGGCGGGGGCGTACGACCCGCAGCCACAGCAGGACGATCAGCGCGGCCACCGCCGCGAACGGCAGGACGGCGCCGAAGGCCACCGCGAGCCAGCGCAGCATCGTCACGAAGGCGTTCCAGCCGCCCGCGAGCGCGTCCACGAACCCCGGGTCGTCGTCCTCCTTGGCCTCCTTCTTCGCCGGACTCTCGGACAGCGACAGGGTGATGGTGGCCAGGCTGGTGCGGTCCTTCAGGGACTCCTGCCGGGCGAGCAGCGCCTCCAGGTCGGCCTGGCGGCTGCTCAGTTCGCCCTCCAGGGTCACCACGTCGCTGAGCTTGCCGGCCCGGTCCATCAGTTCGCGGATCCGGGCGACGCTGGCGCGTTGCGTCTTGATGCGGCTTTCCACGTCCACGACCTGGTCGGTGACGTCCTCGGCCTTCGCGCTGCGGTCGAGGAGCTTGCCGGTGCCCTCCAGTGCGGCGAGGACCTCGTCGTACTTCTCGACGGGCACGCGCAGCACGACCTGGGTGCGCTCGCGGCCCTCGGCGTCCCGGGTGGTGGTCTCGTTGCCGACGTAGCCGCCCGCGTTCTCGGTGCCGGTGCGGGCCTGCTCCAGGGCCTTCGGGACGTCCTTGACCCGCACGGTCAGGGAGGCCGTGCGGATGATGTGGCTCGCGGCGAGCTTCGGCGGCGCCGTGGCCCGGGCGCCGCTTCCGGTGCCGCCGGGGACGGCCTCCTTCGCGCCGCCCTTGTCGTCCGCTTGCGGGGCGGCGACTCCCCGGTCGGCGGCGCCGCTGCCGGCGGAGTCCTCTCCTGCGCCGCTGCATCCGGTGAGCGCGAGGGCCGCGGCCAGCAGGAGGGCGGCGAGAGCCGGGGCGGGGTGGCGGGCGGGTCGTCGTGTGCGCATGTGGGCTTCCCCCGGGGTTCGGTTCGGCTGACGCTTCTTCGACGCCCGGGAGGTGTCGGACGTTTGGTCCGGGACGGTTCCGATGCGGTCACGGTCGGGACTCGTGAAGGACACCGGGGCGCGGCGGCGTTGTCCGCGGGGTCTGAGAGGCTGGGGGCATGCGCGAAGTTCAAGGGCAGGTCGTCGTCATCGGGGCGGGCATCGCGGGGCTGGCCGCCGCGCACCGGCTGCTGGAGCGCGGGGCGCGGGTGACCGTGCTGGAGGCCTCCGGCCGGGTCGGCGGCAAACTGCTGCCCGGGGAGATCGCGGGCGCGCGCGTGGACCTCGGCGCCGAGTCGATGCTGGCCCGCCGCCCCGAGGCGGTGGCGCTCGCGCGCGAGGTGGGCCTCGCCGACCGCCTCCAGCCTCCGGCCACGGCGACGGCCTCGCTCTGGACCCGCGGCACCCTGCGTCCCTTCCCCAAGGGGCATGTGATGGGCGTGCCCGGCACCGCGTCCGCCCTGGCCGGCGTGGTGTCCGAGGAGGGCCTCGCCCGCATCGAGCGGGACGCCGAGCTGCCCCCCACCGAGGTCGGCGACGACGTGGCGGTGGGGGAGTACGTGGCGGAGCGGCTCGGCCGCGAGGTCGTCGACCGCCTGCTGGAGCCCATGCTGGGTGGCGTGTACGCGGGTGACGCGTACCGCCTCTCCATGCGCTCGGCCGTCCCGCAGCTCTTCCAGGTGGCCCGGACCCACACCTCCCTGACGGCAGGGGTCCGCGAGCTCCAGGCCAAGGCGGCCGCGGCCGGGCAGACCGGCCCGGTCTTCATGGGCATCCGGGGCGGCATCGGCACCCTGCCCCTCGCGGTGGCCGACTCGGTCCGGGCGCGCGGGGGCGAGATCCTCACCCGGACGCCGGTGACGGAGCTGCGCCGCACCCCCGACGGCGGCTGGCAGGTTCGCTCCGGTGAGCGGCAGTGGCTCGCGGACGCCGTGGTCGTCGCCGCCCCCGCCCCCGTCGCCGCCCGGCTGCTGCGCGCCGAGACCCCCGGGGCCGCCGCCGAGCTCGACGGCGTCGAGTACGCCTCCATGGCCCTGGTCACCCTCGCCTACCGCCGCGCCGAGACGGACCTCCCCGGCGGCAGCGGCTTCCTCGTGCCGCCGGTCGACGGGCGCACCATCAAGGCGTCCACGTTCGCCTCGCAGAAATGGGGCTGGATCGCCGACGAGAACCCGGACCTGGCCGTCCTGCGCACCTCCGTAGGGCGCTACGGCGAGACGGAGATCCTCCAGCGCGACGACAGCGAACTGGTCGAGGTCTCCCGGCAGGACCTGAAGGAGGCGACGGGCCTCGACGCCACGCCCGTCGCGACCCTCGTCACCCGCTGGGACGACGGCCTGCCCCAGTACCCCGTCGGCCACCACGCGCGCGTGGCCCGCATCCGCGAGCACATCGCCCTGCTCCCCGGCCTCGCCGTCTGCGGCGCCCCCTACGACGGCGTCGGCATCCCCGCCTGCATCGCGAGCGCCTACGCGGCCGCGGACCAGCTCCAGGGCGACCCGCGCGGTGTGCAGGAGCTCACCGCCAACCCGGTGCAAAGCCTGCACGGCGGAGCAGGAGAATAAGGCCATGAGCAACGACGCCCCCACCCCCGAGTCCGGCAGGATCCCGAACAAGGGCAAGCTGGCCAAGGACCTGAACGAGGTCATCCGCTACACGCTCTGGTCCGTCTTCAAGCTGAAGGACGTCCTCCCCGAGGACCGCGCCGGGTACGCCGACGAGGTCCAGGAGCTGTTCGACCAGCTCGCCGCCAAGGACGTGACGATCCGCGGCACCTACGACGTCTCGGGCCTGCGCGCCGACGCCGACCTCATGATCTGGTGGCACGCGGAGACCAGCGACGCGCTGCAGGAGGCGTACAACCTCTTCCGGCGGACGAAGCTGGGCCGCGCCCTGGAACCCGTCTGGTCGAACATGGCGCTGCACCGCCCCGCCGAGTTCAACCGCGCGCACATCCCGGCGTTCCTCGCCGACGAGACGCCCCGCGACTACGTGAGCGTCTACCCCTTCGTGCGCTCCTACGACTGGTACCTGCTGCCCGACGAGGACCGCCGCCGCATGCTCGCCGACCACGGCAAGATGGCCCGCGGCTACCCGGACGTGCGCGCCAACACCGTCGCCTCGTTCTCCCTCGGCGACTACGAGTGGATCCTCGCCTTCGAGGCCGACGAGCTGTACCGCATCGTCGACCTCATGCGTCACCTGCGCGCCTCGGAGGCCCGCCGGCACGTCCGCGAGGAGGTGCCGTTCTACACGGGCCGCCGCAAGGACATCGCCGAGCTGGTCGCCTCTCTGGCCTGATCAGCGGATGCGCTGCGCGGCCCCGGCCCGGTCCGGGGCCGTCGGCTTCGGCTCGGCGTGCGGGGCGCACTGCGCGCTCCGTCCCGGCAGCCGGCCCTCCAGCAGATACGCCTCCATGTGCCCGTTGACGCAGGCGTTCGCCCCGCCCGCCAGCCCGTGGGCCCCGGCGTCCCGCTCCGTCACCAGGACCGAGCCCGCGAGGCGGTCGCGGAGTTCGAGGGCGCCGTCGTACGGCGTGGCGGCGTCGCGTTCGGCGGCCAGGATCAGCGTCGGCGGCAGCTCGCCCGGACCGGCGCCCACGTCGAGCGGCCGCTGCCGGGGCGCCTTCCAGTAGGCGCACGGCAGGTTCGTCCACACGTTGTCCCAGGTCTCGAAGGGCGCCACCCGCGCGAGGCGGGTGTTGTCCCGGTCCCACACCTTCCAGTCCGTGGGCCAAGGCGCGTCGTTGCACTCGACGGCCACGTAGACCGCGCGTGAGTTCTCCGCCTCAACCGCCGCTTCCGGGTGCTGCTCCGCCTGCTCGACCAGCGGCCCGGGATCGCCCTTGAGGTACGCCGACAGCGCGTGCGCGCGGTGCGGCCACTGGTCGTCGTAGTACCCGGCCTGCAGGAACGCCCCCTGCAACTGCCCCGGCCCGACCTTCCCGCCCGCCGGCTCGGCGGCCAGCTTCGCGCTCGCCCGCTCGTAGCTGCGCAGCACCTCCCGCGCGGTCCTGCCCAGCCCGTACACGTCGTGGTGCCGGGCGATCCACTCCCGCAAGTCCGCCCACCGGCCCTCGAACGCCGCCGACTGGGCGAGGTTGTTGCGGTACCAGATCCGCTCGGGGCCGGGGTGGACCACCGAGTCGAACACCATCCGCCGTACGTGCGCGGGGAACAGCGTCGCGTACAGGGCCCCGAAGTACGTGCCGTACGAGGAGCCCATGAAGCTCAGCCGTTCCTCGCCGAGCGCGGCGCGCAGCACGTCGAGGTCGCGGGCGTTGTTCAGCGAGTGGTAGTGCCGCAGCGCGCCGCCGGTCCGCTCGGCGCAGCCGTGCGCGTACGCCTTCGCCTGGGCGATGCGTTCCCGCTTGTACGCCTCCGAGGGGTGGGTCGGCGCCTGCGAGGGCCCCTTGAGGAACTGTTCCGGGTCCTTGCACGACAGCGGCGCCGAGCGGCCGACCCCGCGGGGGGCGTAGCCGACGAGGTCGTAGGCGGCCGCGATCCGCTTCCACTCGGGGAGCAGGCCGACGAGGGGGAAGTACAGACCGGTGGCGCCGGGACCGCCCGGGTTGTAGACCAGGGCGCCCTGCCGGAGGACCTTGTGCCGGCCGTTCTGTGGGTCCTTCTGCGTGGCCCGGGCCCTGCTGACGGAGAGTTCGATCCGCTTGCCGTCCGGCTCGGCGTAGTCCAGCGGGACGCTCACCGTGCCGCACTGCATGCCGCCGGGCAGGTCCTGCGCGTCGGGGCACGGGCCGAAGTCGACACCGGCCGCCTTCGCGCGGGCGGCGGCCACGGCGGTGCCCCGCATCTCGGCCGCCCCCGTCCGGTCCTCGGTGTCCGGGCCCGCGGTGAGGCTGCTCAGCAGCAAGGACCCGGCGGCCGAGTAGAGCAGGGCGGCTTTCATCGTGTTCCCTTCGATGCACGGTGGCGACGAAAGGGATGTTTCGTTCGGCGACGGGGGAAGGCAAGCACCGACCGCCGGTGTCGGGCCCCATGCCTCCTGTGCGCCCCCGGCCCGTCAGTCGTGCGACTTGCGGTGCGTGAACGCGGCGCGCAGATCCGGTTCGCCGATCGCGCGGACGCCCCGCACGGCCACCGAGGTGAGGTACGTACGGTCGTCGGCGGCGCCGTCCGCGGTCCGGGTCAGCGCGCCGAGCAGCCGCTGGCCGGCCGGGGAGGCCCAGCGCGAGTACGGGTGGATCTCGACTCGCGCGACGGCCAGGCAGCTCAGAGTCAGGGCGAGCGGCAGCGCGAACCACAGGGCGACCAGGTGCCGCGGCATGTCCGGCGGAGCGGGCGTCAGCAGCGCGCCCACGCCCAGCCCGAGGACGGCGACGGCCGCGCCGCGCACCTGCCGGACGGCCGTCGCGACTGTCGTACGGGCGCTGTCCGGCACCGCGAGCCCCGCGCGCACCAGCCCCTCGGCGATCCCGCGCACCGCGTCCGCCGTCGCTGCCGTGGCCCGCACCGGTGCGATGCGGGACTGCCCCCCGGGACCGATGGCCCCTATCACCGACCGCTCCATCTCGTCCCGCCCGCGTGGGTCGACGACTGTCGCCCAGCCGGTGTGGGCCAGGAGCAGACGGCGCTGGCGGGCCATGGCGACCAGGGTCACGTCGGCGACCCGCCGGGGGCCGCCGGAGAGGAACGCGGCCTCGTACAGCGTGAGTTCACGACCCCGGCCGGTCTCCGCGTCCACAGCCGCGGCGCGCACGGCGGCCAGGCACAGACGTGTGCACGCCGTGCCGGCCACGGCCCAGGCCGCCAGCAGGAAAAGAACCCAGAGCATATGTTGTTTGTATGTGACACGGGTGCGAAAACACCATGCCTCGTTCACAATCCGGACGGAGTGTTGTCGGTATGTGACGTTCCGCTTCGGTCCCGGCCGTCGCGTGGTGGTGCCTCCTGATACGGCACCGCACGCCGGCCGGGCGCCGGGGCCTGTCGTTTGGATCAGGTCGGCTGAGAGAGACCGTGCCGTTCAGCCGACCCGAGCCCCGCTCGGGTCGGCATGATCCAAACGTCAGGCCCTAGCCCAGCCGGGTCCTCTGGGCCGCCCGGACGCCGTCGCGGCGGTGTGCCCCGTGGCCACCGCCCGCCCGATGGGCCATGTTGCTGACCGTCGAGCCGATCGGGCTCCGGCGGACGCGAAGGAGGCCCCGCGGTGGGTGAGCTGTACATCGACGGTGAGTGGACGCAGGCGGCGGCCGGCGGCCGCCGCGAGGTCGTCAACCCCTACGACGCCTCGGTCGTCACCACCGTCGACGAGGCCGACGCCACCGACGTCGACCGCGCGGTGCGCGCCGCCCGGCGCGCCTTCGCCGAGGAGGACTGGGCGAACGCCCCCTCCCGCCGCCGGGCCGACCTCCTGCTGCGCGTCCACGACCTGCTGCTGCGCGACCGGGAGGACATCGCGCGCACCGAGACGCTCGACACCGGCAAGACGCTCACCGAGGCCCGGATCGACGTGGAGGACGTGGCGAACGCCTTCCGCTACTTCGCCGAACTCGCGGGCAAGGACGGCGGCCGGGTCGTCGACGTCGGCCCGGACGTCCTCAGCCGGGTCGTCTACCAGCCCGTCGGCGTGTGCGCGCTCATCGCCCCGTGGAACTACCCGCTGCTGCAGGCCTCCTGGAAGGTCGCCCCCGCCCTGGCCGCCGGCAACACCTTCGTCCTGAAGCCCAGCGAGACCACCCCCCTCACCACGATCGCCATGATCCGGCTCATCGAGGAGGCCGGCGCACCACCCGGAGTCGCCAACCTGGTGCTGGGCTCCGGGGCCACTGTCGGCGCGGCCCTGACCGGCCACCCCGACGTCGACCTGGTCTCCTTCACCGGCGGCCTGAACACCGGACGGGCCATCATGGCCAGCGCCGCCGAGGGGCCGCGCAACATCGCCCTCGAACTGGGCGGCAAGAACCCCAACATCGTCTTCGCGGACGCCGACTTCGACGCCGCCGTCGACTACGCCCTCGACGCCGCCTTCCTGCACTCCGGGCAGGTCTGCTCGGCCGGTTCGCGCCTGCTCGTCGAGGACTCGCTGCACGACCGTTTCGTCGAGGCCTACGCCGAGCGGGCCCGGGGCATCAGGCTCGGCAACGGCCTGGAGGGGGGCACCGAGAGCGGCCCGCTCAGCTCCGCCGAGCACCGCGAGAAGGTCGAGCGCTACATCGCCGTCGCCAAGGAGGAGGGCGCCCGGCTCGTCACCGGAGGCACCCGCCCCGACGACCCCGCCCTGAGCCGAGGCTTCTTCCTGCTGCCGACGATCTTCGCCGACTGCGACCGGTCCATGCGCATCGTCCAGGAGGAGGTCTTCGGCCCGGTGGTCACCGTCGAGCGCTTCCGCGGCGAGGACGAGGCGGTGGAACTGGCCAACGACACCCGCTACGGCCTCGCCGGCGGCGTGTGGACCTCCGACGCGAGCCGCGCCCAGCGCGTCGCCCAGCGGCTGCGGCACGGCACCGTGTGGATCAACGACTTCCACCCCTACGTACCGCAGGCCGAGTGGGGCGGCTTCGGCCGCTCCGGCGTCGGACGCGAGCTCGGCCCGACGGGACTGCGCGAGTACCAGGAGGCCAAGCACATCTACCAGAACCTCGCCCCCGCCCCCTCCGGCTGGTTCAAGGGCTGACCCGCACGCCGCACCGCACCACCACGAAAGGCACGGCATGGCCACCACTCCCGCGCACGGCGCCGAGTCCGCCTACGACTACGTCATCGTCGGCGGCGGCACCGCCGGCTGCGTCCTCGCCGCCCGGCTGAGCGAGGACCCCGACTGCCGGGTCTGCGTCATCGAGGGCGGCCCCAGCGATGTCGGCGACGAGCGCATCCTGCGCCTGCGCAACTGGATCAACCTGCTCGGATCGGAGTTCGACTACGGCTACACCACCGTCGAGCAGCCGCGCGGCAACTCGCACATCCTGCACTCACGGGCCCGCGTGCTCGGCGGCTGCTCCTCGCACAACACGCTGATCAGCTTCCTGCCGCTGCCGCAGGACCTCGACGACTGGGTGAAACACGGCTGCTCCGGCTGGGACCCGGCGACGATCCTGCCCTACCGCGACCGGCTGCTCACGCGGATCGTCCCGGTGGCCGAGGCCGACCGCAATCCCATCGCCGAGGACTTCGTCACCGCGGCCTCCCGCGCCCTCGGCGTCCCCGTCGTCGACGACTTCAACGCCGAACCCTTCGCCGACGGCACCGGATTCTTCTCGCTGGCCTACCAGCCGGAGGGCAACCTGCGCTCCTCCGCGTCCGTCGCCTACCTCCACCCGGTGCTGGACCGGCCCAACCTCACACTCCTGCTGGAGACCTGGGCCCACCGGCTGCTCCCCGACGAGTCCGGACGGCTGACCCGCGTCGCCGTCCGGGGCGCCGACGGCGAAGTCGCCACCGTACGCGCCGAGCGCGAACTCCTGCTGTGTGCCGGCGCCATCGACACCCCGCGCCTGCTGATGCTCTCCGGCATCGGCCCGGCCGACGACCTGCGCGCCCTGGGCATCGACGTACGGGCCGACCTGCCCGGCGTCGGGGAGAACCTGCTGGACCACCCCGAGTCCGTGATCGTCTGGGAGACCGCGGGGCCGCTGCCGCCCCACTCCGCGATGGACTCCGACGCCGGCCTGTTCCTGCGCCGCGACCAGGGCCAGCCGCGCCCCGACCTGATGTTCCACTTCTACCAGGTGCCGTTCACCGTCAACACCGAACGCCTCGGCTACCCCGTTCCGCGACACGGGGTGTGCATGACGCCCAACGTGCCGCGGGCCCGCTCCACCGGCCGCATGTGGCTGCGCAGCGCCGACCCCGCCGAGCATCCCGCCCTGGACTTCCGCTACTTCACCGACCCCGAGGGTCACGACGAGCGCACCATCGTGGACGGGCTGAGGGTGGCCCGCGAGGTCGCCGCGACCGACCCGCTGCGCGAGTGGCTCGTCCGCGAGGTCGCGCCCGGCCCGGACGTCGTCTCCGACGCCGACCTGTCGGAGTACGGACGCCGCGTGGCGCACACCGTGTACCACCCGGCGGGAACCTGCCGCATGGGCGCGGCGGACGACCCGATGGCCGTCTGCGACCCCGAACTGCGACTGCGCGGCTTCGAGGGCGTGCGGATCGTCGACGCGTCGGTGTTCCCGACGATGCCCACCATCAACCCGATGGTGACGGTGCTGCTCGCCGCCGAACGCGCGGCCGACCTGATCACCGCGGAACGCAGGACTCAGCGGTGACCGGTACGCAACCCCCCGCACCGGCGTCCGGCGCCCCCGGCGGTGAGCAGGGCTCCGAGTTCCGCAAGGACATGGGTCCCTGGGCCAACTTCGCCCTCGGCTTCACCTACCTCTCCCCGGTGGTCAGCACCTACACCCTCTTCGGCACCGCCCTCGCCGACGGCGGTCCGCCCATGATCTGGGCGTTCGTGCTCGCCGGCTGCGGACAGTTCCTGGTCGCGCTGATCTTCGGCGAGATCGTCGCCCAGTACCCCATCGCCGGCGGCGTCTACCCCTGGGCGCGGCGGCTGTGGGGCAAGCGCTGGGCGTGGATGACCGGCTGGGTGTACATGTGGGCGCTGCTGGTGACCATCACCTCGGTCGCCTACGGCGCCGGCCCCTACATCGCCATCCTCTTCGGCTTCGACCCCACCGTGCACACCACCGTGCTGTGCACCGCCGTCCTGATCGTCATCGCCGTCGCCATCAACTACCTGGGCACCAAGGCGCTGTCGGCGGCGGCCATGATCGGGTTCGCGGGCGAGCTCATCGGGGCCCTCGTCGTCGGCATCTACCTGCTGTCCACCCACCGCCACCACGGCCTCGGCGTCATCTTCGACACCTACGGCACCGAGGGGGACGGTTCCTACCTCCCGGTGTTCCTCGGCGCGGCCATCATCGGCTTCTACCAGTACTACGGCTTCGAGGCGTGCGGCGACACCGCCGAGGAGGTCGAACACCCGGGCCGCGTCATCCCCAAGGCGATGCGCCGCACCATCTACATCGGCGGCGCGGCGGCCACCTTCACCTGTATGTCGCTGCTGCTGTCCGTCACCGACTACGGCGCGGTCATCTCGGGCGAGCAGGCCGACCCGGTGGTGGACGTGCTGTACGACGCCATGGGCGAGACCGGGGCCCGGATGGTGATGGCCGTGGTGCTGATCTCCTTCCTGTCCTGCACGATCAGCCTCCAGGCCGCGGCCGGGCGGCTCATCTACTCCTACGCCCGTGACGAGATGATCGCCGGGCACCGGCTGCTGCGGCGGTTCGCCCACGCGCGCGCGGTGCCGGGCTACGCGCTGCTGGTGTCGGCCGCCGTGCCGCTGCTCATCGCCTTCGCCTCGCTGCTCTCCGAGGACGCCCTGACCAACATCGTCTCGTTCGCGATCCTCGGCATCTACGCCTCGTTCCAGATGGTGGTCCTGGCCGCGCTGCGCGCCCGACTCAAGGGCTGGCGCCCGGCGGGGGAGTACAAACTGGGCCGCTGGGGCCTCGCGGTGAACATCGGGGCGCTGGCGTACGGCATCTTCGCCATCGTCAACATCTGCTGGGCCCGCACACCCGAGAAGCCGTGGTGGGAGAACTGGATCGTCCTGCTGTGCGGGGCGGTGGTGCTGGGGGCCGGCCTGCTCTACATGGTCATCACCCACCACTACGGGCGCGGGGAGGCCCCGGCGGGCGACGCCGTGCCGGAGAAGGCCGGTTCACGGTGAGGGGCCCGGGCCGGCCCCTCACCCGTCAACGCCGCGACAGCACCCTGCGCGTGGCGCGGGCGAGCCGGTGGGCCGGGCGCCGGGAGCGGGGCTTGGGGCCCGACCGTTCCAGCCACCACGCCCGCAGTTCCCGCCGTGCCTGCGCGTCCCCGGGGCGCCCGGCGGACAGCAGGTGCTCGGCGAAGGTGAGGGCGTCGCGCCGGTAGCCGGCGGTCATCGGCTGGGCCTGGGCGTAGCCGAGGAACGCGGTGCGGTACTCGTCTCCGAGGATCACCGGCAACTCGGGCGCGACCTTCGCCACGACATCCGCCCGCTTCGCGGCGAGCGCCCGCGCCTGTACGCCGACTCGCACCCGGTCGAACCCCTCGGGCACGGGCGTCCCCGCGACCAGCGCCGACAGCAGCGCGGCCTGCGCCAGCCCGAGCCGCTGCCGGGCGCCGTCGTCGCCCGCTTGGTGGGGCAGGCCGAAGGCGCCCCGTGTCGCCTCGGCCGCCCCGGTCTCATCCCCCTGCGGTACCGCCCCGAACACCTCACCGCCGACGCCCCGGACTTCGTCCGGCCGGCCGGTGCCCTCCATCAGGACGGCCCGGGGCTCGTCCTGCCGGTCGGTCGCGGCTCGCACCGGTGTCCTGGCGTGCCGCTCGGTCTCGGGCCTGCCGCCGAGTACGTCACCGGCCGCTCGTTCGGCCGGTCCGGCCTGCGCCCGTCGCGTGGCCCAGCCGAGCGTCGAGCGGAACTCCGCCTTCACACGTTCGACGGCCCCTGCCTCCAGCGCCCGGCGGATCGAGGTCAACTCGCCCTCCAGTTCCGCCGGTCCGGGGAAGTTCTCGTCCCGTTCCAGGAGGACACCCGGAGGAGAGACGCGGGAGGCGAGGTCCGTGAGGATGTCGAGGACCGGCCGGGGGACGGGGTGGGCGTGGCTGTCGTGCCAGACGCCGTCGCGTGCGAAGCCGCCGGCGACGTGGACGTAGGCGATGGCCTCCAGGGGCAGCTCGGCGAGCGCCTTGGCCGGGTCCTCGCCGCGGTTGACGTGGTTGGTGTGCAGGTTGGCCACGTCGATGAGGAGGCGGACGCCCGTGCGGTCGGCGAGGTCGTACAGGAACTGGCCCTCCGTCATCTCCTCGCCCGGCCAGCAGATCAGCGCGGCGATGTTCTCGACGGCCAGCGGCACCGGCAGCGAGTCCTGCGCGATGCGCACGTTCTCGCACAGCACGTCCAGGGCGTCCCGGGTCCGGGGGACGGGCAGCAGGTGGCCCGCCTCCAGGTGCGGGGACGCCGTCAGCGACCCACCCGCCCGTACGAACGCGATGTGCTCGGTGACCAGCGGCGAACCCAGTGCCTGCACCCGCTCGGCCAGTGCGGTCAGCCGGCCCGCGTCGGGCCGGTCCGCGCCCCCGAGGCCGAGCGAGACGCCGTGCGGCACCACGGTGACGCCGCGCTCGCGCAGCCGCCGCAGCGAGTCGGGCAGGTGCCCGGGGCAGACGTTCTCGGCCACCGCCTCGACCCAGTCGATCCCCGGCATCCGCTCCACGGCGTCCGCGATCTCCGGCCGCCACCCGATGCCCGTCCCCAGTCGCTCCATCGTCCCCTCCTCCACCCGGCCCGTTCCTCGAACGTGAGGGGGGTATGGCCCAGCCACCGGCCCCCGAACCCCGCACCGCCCGCCTTCAGAGCAACATTTGAGGTTCGGCGCCCCGCTCCTCGCCGCCACCGACGGAGGCGCAAGGATCGCGCCGCTCCCTGATACGTCGTAGACCGGAGCCATGCCCGAAGGCAGCGAGCAGCCTCAGCGCCCCGCGCGCAAGCCGGAACCGGAGTCCGGAGCGGCCGCCGTCCGACGGCTGCGGATCGGGGCCGCAGCCCTGCTCCTGGCAGTCGGCACGGCCTACTTCCTGCTGCCGCTGGAGGGGCTCGGCGCCGACCGCCCCTGGCTGGGCTGGCCGCTGTTCGTGCTGTGCCTGGCACTCGTCGCCGCGCTGCTGCTGCGCCATGTGCGCGACATCGTGCTGGAGAAGCCGCGCGCCCGGTCGGGCATCATGATCTCGCTGCTGATGTGCCTGGCCGTGCTGGTCTTCTCGTCCGGCTACTACGCGCTCGCCCAGCAGCCGGGCCAGTTCACCGGCCTGCGCACCCGGATCGACGCGCTGTACTTCACCGTCGTCACGCTCGCGACCGTCGGCTACGGCGACATCACCCCGCGCGGGCAGGAGGCCCGGCTGGTGGCCGTCGCTCAGATCCTGTACACGTTCGTCTTCCTCACGGCGGCGGCCACCGCGCTGACGCGGCGGATGCACGCGGTGGTCGCGGAACGCGAGCGGCGCCCCCCGCCGTCCTGACCGGCGGCGGCCCTACACCGGACGGGAGGAGCGGTAATTGAACACCGACCAGAGCACGAACAGGCCGGTCACGATCATGATGATCGACCAGAACGGCTGGTACGGCAGCCAGAGGAAGTTCGCGATCAGCGCCAGGCCGACCACGACCGCGCTCACGACCCGCGCCCAGGCGGCTCCGGCGAACAGACCGAGCCCGGCCGCCACCACGAGCACACCGACGATCACGTGGATCCAGCCCCACGCGGTCAGGTCGAACTCGAAGGAGTACTGGCCGAAGCTCGTGTACACCTCGTCGCCGGCGATCGCCGCGATGCCCTGGAGTACCGCGAAGAGACCGTAGACGACCATCAGGATGCCGCCGAGAGCGAGACCCCCGGCCGCCCACGGGTCACCGGAGTCGCCCGGGCCGGGGCCGCCGGGCATCCGGTCGTCGGAGGCGGGCGGGGCGGGGGGAGGGGGCGCGGCGCTGGTCATGGCTGCCTCCTGGATCGGGTCGACTGTTAACCCCACTGGAGCACTCGTCCCCGACCGGCGCGCCTGCGGCTACTCCGAACGGGTCGACGCCGGGCCGCCCGCCCCGTGCGGCTCACGGCGCAGCACCGGATGGTCCGCGACCACCGTGCACGAGCCCGGCGCGATCTCCGTGAACCCCGCGTCGCGGACCAACGGCAGCCCGATGCTCGTCAGTTCGGACCAGCGGGCCGGGTCGGCCATCCGGACGGCGAGCGGGAAGCCCGCGTCGCGCCAGGCGGTCCGCTCCTCGTCGGACAGCTCCCACCAGGCCAGTTGGGCGGCGTGTCCCGCCTGGGCCATCGCCTTGCCGGCCGACATGCCGAGGTCCGGGTTCAGCCACAGCGCGGGAGCGGCCGGGTCCGCGTCCACCGGCGGCTCCGGGTCGTCCAGGTCGGTGCCGGACACCTGGAGCCTGGCCAGGTCCTTGGGCCAGCCGTCCAGCGGGACGGGCGGGAAGACCCGCACCTCGGCCGACTTGCCGGTGACCGTGATGCCGGGCAGCGCCCCGGCCCGCCGCCACTCGGCGCCGCGTGCCCGCCGTACCACCTTGCGGATCCGGGCGTCCTGCCAGTCCCGCATCGCCTCGGCCCACTCGCCCTCACCGGCCGAGCGCTCGTCGGCCAGGACCGTCAGCACGGCCCGTGCGGCCGTCTCCAGCGCGTCCGTGCGCGCCGGAGGGTCCGCGCGCTCGATCCGCACGACCAGGGGCAGCACGAACTGCGGTGCCTCGTCGCGCGGCGAGGGATCGGACCGGAAGGGACTGTCGCTCACGGGCGTCGGGTCTTCGCTCACGCAGCCCAGTGTGCCAGCCGGAAGATCGCGCAGGACGGCCGCGGCCGCGGCGCTGCCCCTGGCCGCTGCGCAGGCCTGCCGCGGATCACCCCGAGCAGGCGGTGCGCTGCGCCTCCTGCCACTCGCAGGCGGGGCAGAGCGTGATGCCCTTGTACGACTCGGGGTACTCCGTCGGCTCCCTGCACAGCACGCACTCCGCGTACGGCGGCCCCTCCGCCCGGGGCGGCCTGGTCGCGTCGATCAGGCAGTAGTCGTTGTCGTTCATACGTCCAGCGTAAAACCGGGGCGGGCCGTCAGAGGTCCCGCTGCTCCAGCGGTTTGGTCGCCGGGCCCTGGATCACCTTGCCGTCCGTGTCGAACCGGGAGCCGTGGCAGGGGCATTCCCAGGCACGCTCGGCGGCGTTGAAGTCGACCAGGCAGCCCAGGTGGGTGCAGCGGGCGGAGACGGCGTGGAGCGCGCCGTCCTCGTCCCTGTACACCGCGACACGGTGGCCGTCGGCCCGGACCACGGCCCCCTCGCCGGGCGGCAGGGACTCCACCGGCGGCGACGGTCGCAGCCGGTCGCCCACGAAGTGCCCGGCGACCTTGGCCTGCGTCTTGAGGAACGACGGCGCCTCACGCAGCGCGGGCTTGAGCCGGCGCGGGTCGTACAGCCCGCTCCACTCGCACTCCTCACCCGTGATCTGCGCGGTCAGCAGCCGGCCCGCCATGATGCCGCCGGTCATGCCCCAGCCGCCGAAGCCGGTGGCCACATAGGCGTGCCGGGTGCCCGGGTGCAGCGGGCCGACCATCGGCACGGTGTCGGTGGGCTCGGTGTCCTGGGTGGCCCACCGGTGGGTGACCTCCAGGTCCGGGAAGTGGCCGGTGGCCCAGGCGGTGAGGCGTTCGAACCGGGCCCGCGGGTCGCCTGTGCCGGGCGTGAAGTGCTCGCCGGTGACGATGAGCAGACGGCGGTCCCCGTCCAGGGGCGCGGTCCGCACCGAGCGGGTCTCCTCGTCGGGTGTGATGAACATGCCGTCCGGGTCCTGGTCAGCGGGGATCGTCCCGGCGACGACCAGCTCGCGGCGCGTGGAGAGACGGGCGAAGAGCAGGGCCCGGTCGAAGATCGGGTAGTGCGTCGCGACGACGACGTCCCGGGCCCGGACGGTCGCCCCGGTCGCCGTCGACAGCCCGCACGGCTCGCCCTCGTCCAGGCCGAGGACGGTGGTGTCCTCGTAGATCCGCCCGCCGCGTTCGACGAGGTCGGCGGCGAGGGCCAGCAGGTACTTGCGCGGATGGAACTGGGCCTGTCCGGTGACCTCGACCGCGCCCGCCACCGGGAAGGGCAGCCCGGTCTCCGTCACGAACGAGGCGGGCAGCCCGGCCTCGGCCGCGGCCTCTGCCTCGGCGCGCAGTTCCTCCACACGGCCCGCGTCGCGGGCGTAGGTGTAGGCGCTCCTCGTCTCCCACTCGCAGTCGACACCCAGTTCCACGGCGGTCCGGGCCGCGTGCTCGATCGCCTCCGACTGCGAACGCGCGTACAGCCGCGCGCCCTCGGGGCCGCGGGTGCGCCGCAGTTTGTCGTAGACGAGCGTGTGCAGGGCGGTGACCTTGGCGGTGGTGTGCCCGGTGACGCCGGCGGCGACCCGCCCGGCCTCCAGCACGGCCACGCTCCGCCCGGCCCGTGTCAGCTCCCACGCCGTGCACAGCCCGGCGATCCCGGCGCCGATCACGGCCACGTCGACGTCCAGATCCTCCGCGAGGGCGGGGTGGCGGCCGTCCGGTGCCGTCTCGAGCCAGTACGAGCTGCTGACCTGCTGCTTCTCGCTCATGGACCGTCGAGTACCCCCGTGCGTCCGCTTCAGTGTCGGGCGGGCCGCGCTTTACAGAAGGGGCAGGCAGGACTAACGTACAACCAAATGGTTGTAGATGAGCTGAGTGACGAGACGGTGGACCGGCTGTTCCACGCCCTGGCCGACACCACACGCCGCGACATACTGCGCCGCTGCGTGCGCGGGGAGCTGTCGGTGTCCCGGCTGGCCGAGGCCTACCCGATGAGCTTCGCCGCGGTGCAGAAGCACGTCGCGGTGCTGGAGCGGGCGGGTCTGGTCACCAAGCAGCGCAGCGGACGGGAGCAGCTCGTGCGCACCGACCCCGACGCGGTGGGCCGCGCACGCCAGGCCCTGGACGAACTCGAGTCCGCATGGCGCGGGCGCGTGGACCGGATGGCCCGGCTGCTCGCCGAGGACCCCGGAACCGAAGAGAACGAAGACAACGACACCACGGAAGGACCCCGACGATGAGTGTCACCAGTGTCGACAAGGACCTCGACCACCTCACCCTCACCCTGATCGCCGACTTCGCCGCCCCGGTCGAAAGGGTGTGGCGGCTGTGGGCCGACCCCCGGCAGCTGGAGCGCTGGTGGGGCCCGCCGACCTACCCGGCGACCGTGGAGGAGCACGACCTGACGCCCGGCGGCGAGGTCACCTACTTCATGACCGGCCCGGAGGGCGACCGGCACCGCGGCTGGTGGCGGATCACCTCGGTCAGCGAGCCGACGGCCCTGGAGTTCACCGACGGTTTCGCCGACGACGACGGCAAGCCCAAGGACGACATGCCGACCATGTCCGTGACGGTGCGGCTCAGCGAGCACGGCGGCGGCACCCGGATGGAGATGTGCTCCCTGTTCGACTCCCGTGAGCAGATGGAGCAGTTGGTCACCATGGGCATGGAGGAGGGCCTGAAGGAGGCCGTCGGCCAGATCGACGCCCTGCTCGCGGCCTGACCGGCCGGATCAGGGCTGTTCCAGCAGCCGCTTCCGGCACTCGGCCACGTCGAAGTCCGCCTTCGGATACCGCGGATCCAGCTCCTGGAAGTGCTCCAGGAGGAGCGTGCTGACCGCCCAGTTGCGGTACCACTTGTGGTCGGCCGGGATCAGGTACCAGGGCGCGTACGCGGTGCCGCAGCGCTCCAGGGCGACCTCGTAGGCCTCCTGGAACGCGGGCCACAGGGCCCGGTCGTCGATGTCGGAAGCGGCGAACTTCCAGCGCTTGTCCGGTTTGTCGAGGCGTTTGAGCAGTCGGCGGCGCTGCTCGTCGTAGGAGAGGTGCAGGAAGCACTTGATCAGGGTCGTGCCGTCGTCGGTGAGGGACCGCTCGAAGCGGTTGATCTGCTCGTAGCGCCGGGCGACCTCGGCGGCGGGTGCGAGTTCCCGGACGCGGGCGATCAGCACGTCCTCGTAGTGCGAGCGGTCGAAGATGCCCAGTTCGCCGCGGATCGGCAGCGCCTGCTCGACCCGCCAGAGGAAGGGATGGGCGCGCTCCTCGGCGGTGGGCGCCTTGAACGCGGTGATCCGGCAGCCGGACGGATTGAGCAGGCCGATGACGTGCTTGACCGTGCCGCCCTTGCCGCTGGTGTCCATGCCCTGCAGGACCAGCAGGACGCGGCGCCGGTCGCCCCTGGTGCTCGCCGCCCACAGCCGTTCCTGGAGGACGGCGAGGCGCTCGCCGATCCGGGCGGTGGCGGCCTTGCCCACCGCCTTGCCGTCCGGGCCGGCGTGGGTGGCGGCGGCGTCGTACCGGGCCAGGTCGACCGGCTCACCCAACGGGAGGCGCAGTCGGTCCCGCATCGACGTGCTGTCCTTCTGTCTCACCGGGACCCCCCAGGGGGCTTCTGACGGACCGATGGTGCGGCGGGGCGCCGGGCTTCGCACCCGGCGCCCCGGCCGGGAGCCGAGCGCCGGCTACCGGCGCCAGGGGCCCGTCACCGCGAACGTGGTGCCGGGCGTGTAGCAGTTGACGTACATCGTGTCGCAGTCGGGGGAGAAGGTCACGCCGGCGAACTCGCCCCACTCGGGCTCCTGCGGGGTGCCGATGGTCTGCCGGTTGCGGGCCATCGCGTAGACCTCGCCCCGCTTGGTCACACCGTAGACGTGCTGGGCGCCGTTGCCGTCCTCGCAGACCATGAGGCCGCCGCTGGGCGCCAGGCAGATGTTGTCCGGCGACTCGCCCGGCAGCTGCACATCGGTGTCCGGGCCGAAGACGATCACCAGGGTGAGCCGGCGGCGCTCCGGGTCGTAGCGCCAGACCTGACCGAAGTGGTCGGCGGCCGAACCGTCCGACCGGCGGGCGAAGGACGACACGAAGTACACCGAACGGCCGCCCCAGTAGCAGCCCTCCAGCTTCTGCGCGTGTGTGACGCCCTTGCGGCCGAAGTCCTGGAACCGGATCGGCGTCCGCGCGGCGAGCGGGTCCGGTACGTCCACCCACTCGATGTGGTCGAACTCCGCGCCGACGTCCTGGATGGAGGACAGGTCCGGCACACCGGGTACGCGCATGGCCTGGAGCCGCCCGCCCGCGCGCAGCGAACGCCTGCCGCCCAGCGGCCGGTCCGGCAGGAAACGGTAGAAGAGGCCGAAGGGCTTCTCGAAGGCGTCCTCGGTCTCGTACACCACGCCCCGCCGGGGGTCGACGGCGATCGCCTCGTGTGCGAAGCGGCCCATCGCGGTCAACGGCACGGCCCCGGTGCGGTGCGGGTCGGCCGGATCGACCTCGAAGATGAAGCCGTGGTCCTTGGTGTAGCCGTTGGTGCCGGCCTTGTCCTCGGTCTCCTCGCAGGTCAGCCAGGTGTCCCAGGGGGTGGGTCCGCCCGCGCAGTTCACGGCCGTGCCGGCGATCGCGACGCGTTCCGACTGCACCCTGTTGCGGGAGTCCAGCGTCAGCGCCGTACAGCCGCCCTTGCCGGCCGGGTCGTAGGTGAGGCCCTCGACGGTGGGGACCGGGATCCTGCCGTCGGCGCGGTTCTCGTGGTTGCGGACCAGGTGGACCCGGCCGCCTCTGCCCCCGAAGGCCGACATGCCGTCGTGGTTGGAGGGGACCCTGCCCTCGCCGGAGCGGAGCTCGTCGCCCTCGCGGGAGAGGATGCGGTAGCCGAACCCCTTCGGCAGGTCGAGGACGCCCTTCGGGTCGGGGACGAGCGGGCCGTAGCCGGTGCGGCCGAGGCCCTGTGCCGCGGCGGTGCCGGTGAAGAGTTCGGACAGGGCACCGGAGAACGCGATCCCGACGCCCAGGGCGCCCGTTCCGGCGAGCATCTGACGTCGTGTGGCGGAGCGACCGGATGCGGTCATGGGGAAACCTTCCTGCTGGCGGACAGGAACTGTGATCCCGCTGTGTCTATCACCTGGTGCGGGCGGCGGGAACCACGCGCGTAGCGCGGGTCACTGCTCGACAGTGCGCCGCAGCTCGTCCAGGGCGTCCCGGGCCTGCTCCGTGCGGTCGGCGGCGCGCTCCGTGATCTCCGAGCGGTCCGTGGTCTCCGCGTGTCCGGCGCGCTCCGCGGGGGGCTGCTGGCCCCGTTCCAGGAACCGCAGGAGTTCCACCGGGATGGGCAGGACGAGCGTGGAGTTCTTCTCCGCCGCCACCGCCATGACGGTCTGCAGCAGCCGGAGCTGGAGGGCCGAGGGCGTGTCGGCCATCTGCTGGGCCGCCTGGGACAGCTTCTTGGAGGCCTGGTACTCGGCGTCGGCGTTGATCAGCCGGGCACGCCGCTCCCGGTCGGCCTCGGCCTGGCGGGCCATGGAGCGCTTCATGGTGTCCGGCAGGGAGACGTCCTTGATCTCCACGCGGTCGATGGTCACGCCCCACTCCACGGCCGGGCTGTCGATCATCAGCTCCAGGCCCTGGTTGAGCTTCTCCCGGTTGGACAGCAGGTCGTCCAGCTCGCTCTTGCCGATGATCGAGCGCAGCGAGGTCTGGGCCATCTGCGAGACGGCGAAGCGGTAGTCCTCGACGTTGACGATCGCGGCCGCCGGGTCCACGACCTTGAAGTACACCACCGCGTCGACCCGCACGGTCACGTTGTCGCGGGTGATGCCCTCCTGGGCGGGGATCGGCATGGTCACGATCTGCAGGTTGACCTTGCGCATCCGGTCCACCGCGGGGACCACGAGGTTGAACCCGGGCCGCCGCACGTCCCCGTGCAGGCGCCCGAGCCGGAAGACGACCCCGCGCTCGTACTGCTTGACGACCCGCGCCGCGGAGGCCACGTACACCAGCGCACCGGCCCCGACCGCGGCCACCACGCCGACCAGCTCTTCGACCATGCCGACCTCCCCGTTCAGAGGTCCGAATCCGCCTGTTCCTGTAACGATATGCTCGAAATGGGGCGGGCGGCCATGCCCAGGGGTCCGGGACGGAGCGGGGGCGGACACGCGTGGTCCGGGGCACGCTGGGTGCGCGCCCCGGACCAGGGACTGGGTGAACCGGTCAGGCGGCTAGGCGGCGGTCACCTTCTCCGCCCCGGCCTCCTCGGACTCCGTGACCTTCACCGGCTCCGTGCCGGTCGCGCTGTGGCGTGCGGCCCAGTTCTCCAGGGCCGTGCGGCAGGCGTGGTCCAGGTGGTGCAGGCCCGAGAGATCCAGCGTGACCGGGCGGTCCTGCGGCAGGCTCTCCAGACTGTCGAGGATCTTCGGCAGCCGCAGGAAGGTCGCGTTGCCGGACAGGTACGCCTGGATCGGGCCGGCGCCCTTGTCGATGATCTCCAGCTTGATGTGCGAGGCCTCCCAGGCGGTCTTGACGACCGACAGGGCCAGACCGATGAGCACGCCCTCGAACATGTTCACCGCGACGATCGACACGGCGGTGACGACCAGGATGAGCGCCTCGCCCCGGTGCTCCTTCCACAGCGGCACGATCTTGGCGAACGGGATCAGCTTCCATCCCGCGTGGACCAGGATGCCGGCGAGGGCGGGCAGCGGGATGAGCGCCAGCGTGGCCGGCAGCAGCGCGGCGAACAGCAGCAGCCACACGCCGTGCATCACCCGGGACGCCTTGGTCCTGGCGCCCGCGCTGACGTTGGCGGAGCTGCGGACGATGACCGCGGTCATCGGCAGTGCGCCGAGCACACCGCAGATCGTGTTGCCCGCGCCCTGCGCCATCAGCTCCTTGTCGTACTGGGTGCGCGGGCCGTCGTGCAGCCGGTCCACGGCGGCGGCGCTGAAGAGGCTCTCGGCGGAGGCGATCAGGGTGAAGGCGATGATCGTGCCGATGATGCCGACGCCCAGGCCGCCGAAGGCGTCCAGGCCGGGCGGCTGGATGGAGTCCAGCAGGCCCTTCACCTCGACGGTGGCGACCGGCAGGTCGAACACGGCGGTGGCCGCGATCGCCAGGATCACCGCGGCGAGCGCGCCGGGCACGGCCTGCACCCGCTTGGGCAGCTTCTTCCACAGCACCATCACCGCGATGGTGGCCGCGCCGAGCACGAGGGACGTGAGCGCCGCCGTGCTGCCGGCCGCGTCGACGGCGGCACCGGGCAGGCCCAGGATCTTGTCGATGCCGGAGGCGGGTGCCTTCAGTCCGGCCGTCGCATACAGCTGGCCGGCTATGAGCACCAGACCGATTCCGGCCAGCATGCCCTCGACGACCGAGACGGATATCGCGCGGAACCAGCGGCCGAGCTTCAGCGCGCCCATGACGAGCTGGAGCAGACCGGCGGCCAGCACGATGATGCCGAGCGCGGGCAGTCCGTACTGCCGGACCGCCTCGAAGACGAGCACGGTCAGACCGGCGGCCGGCCCGGACACCTGCAGGCTGCTGCCCGGCAGGAATCCGGTGACGAGGCCGCCCACGATGCCGGTGATCAGGCCGAGTTCGGCCGGGACACCGGAGGCGACGGCCACACCCACGCACAGCGGGAGCGCGACCAGGAACACGACGAGCGAGGCGGTGAAGTCCTGCCTGAGGTAAGGGAACTTGGTCATGGCTCCCCTCACAGCTTCTCGAAGGAGTCGGTGTCCGCGCGGTGTTCGAGCACGGTTCCGGTGTGCACCTCGTAGAACCAGGCGCGCAGGCCGAGCCGGCCCTCGGCCAGCCGGCGCTCGACGCAGGGGTAGGACCGCAGTCGCAGCACCTGGGTGAGGGCGTGGTTCTGGACGGCCTCGGCGACCGTCGGGTCGGCCGGGTCCGAGCACTTCGGCTCGTCGGCGGCGCGTGCGAGCCAGTCGCGCACGGCCGGTACGGCGGCGAGGTCGTCGCCGCGTACCACCGCGCCCACGGCGCCGCAGTGCGAGTGGCCGCAGACCACGATCTCCTTGACGCCGAGGACCTCCACGGCGTACTCGATCGTGGCCGCCTCCGATGTGGGGTGCTCGAAGGAGTGCGGGGGAACTACGTTGCCCGCGGTGCGCAGCTCGAAGAGCTCGCCGGGACGGGCGCCCGTGATCAGGGCCGGTACGACCCTGGAGTCGGAGCAGGTGATGAACAGGACGTCGGGGGACTGGCCCTCGGCGAGGTGAGCGAACTCCTCAGGGCGCTGTCCGAAGCTGCGGGCGTTGTCGATGAGGGGTTGCATGAGTGTGGTGACTCCTCCTGGCGCGCAGTGGGGGCGCGTCGGACGGGCATGACAGGGGGGTGGGGGGAACTGCTCTGCTGCTCAGCAGCGGAAGACCTGCAGTGCCGCCGGGGTGTGCGACGTCGAGGATCTCGACGTGCGCTGATGCGCGGCGCCGGGTCTGACCGGTTCGTGTGCCGTCGGCTGGATGTGCCGCTGCAGCGGCCGCTCGGGCGCCGAGGGCGCCGGATCGGCCGTGTGGGAACGGTCGCGGGTCCGCAGGGGACCGGTCGGGTCCCCGTGGTGTCCGGCGCGGCAGGTGGCCGTCTCGTCGCGCAGAGCCTTCCCGGGGGACTTGTGTCCGGGGCGCGAGGACTTTCCGGAGGGCTTCAGCCCGGGTTGAGCGTTGGCCTCGGCTTGACCATGCGTATACGCGGATGCGAAGGACGCGGTCGGTGCGAAGAACTGGAGGGCGAGCAGGGCGGCGGCGAGGATCGAAACCACGGTCCGTGCCGTCGTACCTCGGTACATGCGCCCCCCTTCAGATGAATCGCACGTCTAGCGTGGACCAATAGTTGGTCAATGGCTGGTCAAGAAACACGTTAACCCTGCAAGGTCGTTTGCTGGGTTAACTTAACGTTTCAAGCTGAAGAGAGCCTGAAAACCGTAGGGGGGTTGGCTTGAACGAGCCCTTCCCCTCCGGCGGTTGGTGCGGTATTGGGGTTGTGGTTACCGGGCGTCCACCAGTTTGCCCGCGTCGCGGGCGAGGGCGGTGAGCCGGGAGATGGCCCGGAAGTACTTCTTGCGGTAGCCGCCGTTCAGCATCTCGTCGCTGAACAGCTGGTCGAAGGGCAGGCCCGAGGCCAGCACGGGTACCTCGCGGTCGTAGAGCCGGTCCGCGAGGACGACGAGCCTGAGGGCCGTCGACTGGTCGGGAACCGGCCGCACACCGGTGAGGCACACGGCCGTGATCCCGTCGGTCAGAGCGCCGTACCGGCTGGGGTGGACCCGGGCCAGATGCTCCAGGAGGGGCGAGAACTCGTCGAGGGAGGCGCCCTCGGTGGCGTGCGCCGCGCCGGTCACCTGTGCGTCGGAGTACGGGGGCGGCGCCTCGGGCAGACCGCGGTGGCGGTAGTCCTCGCCGTCGATGCGCAGGGCCCGGAAGTGGGCCGACAGGCCCTGGATCTCGCGCAGGAAGTCGGCCGCGGCGAACCGGCCCTCGCCGAGCTTGCCGGGCAGCGTGTTGGAGGTGGCGGCGAGCGCCACGCCCGCGTCGACCAGCTTGCCGAGCAGGGTGGAGACCAGGACGGTGTCGCCCGGGTCGTCGAGCTCGAACTCGTCGATGCACAGCAGGCGGTGGCCGGACAGCGTCCGGACGGTCTGCTGGAACCCCAGGGCGCCGACCAGGTTGGTCAGTTCCACGAACGTGCCGAACGCCTTCAGCGCGGGCTCGGCCGGGGTGGCGTGCCACAGGGACGCCAGCAGGTGGGTCTTGCCGACGCCGTAGCCGCCGTCGAGGTAGACGCCGCGCGGGCCGGCCGGGGCCTTCTTCGGCGCCTTGCCGAAACCGAACAGCCGCCGCTTGCCGGACCCTGCGGCCGCTCCCGAGTCGAGGCCCGCCGCGAAACCCTCCAGGACCCGGACGGCCTCCGTCTGGCTGGGCTGGTTCGGGTCGGGGATGTACGTGCTGAAGCGGACCGAGTCGAACCGCGGCGGCGGCACCATCTCGGCGACCAGCCGGTCCGCGGGGACACGCGGCTCACGGGCGCACAGGGACAGCGGGGCCGGGTCGGTTATGGGGCCGGATCCGGAGGGGGCCAGGGGAGAGGACACGGTTCACCATGCTACGGCGCGTGGAACACTGCACGGCATGCGACGTCTGTTCCCTGTGACCGATGAAACAGCAGCTCCGGCGCCGGACGGCGCGTCCGGCGAGGGCGCCGGGCGGGAGTGGAGCCTGGACGAGCTGGCCGCCGCGTACGCCTATCCCGAGCCGGGGCCCGGGGGCCCCGTGCCGTGGCTGCGCGCCAACATGGTCTCCACGCTGGACGGGGCCGCCCAGCACGACGGCCGTTCGCAGCCCATCTCCAGCGCCACCGACATGCGGATCTTCGGCACGCTGCGGGCACTGGCCGACGTCGTGGTCGTCGGCGCGGAAACCGTACGCAAGGAGGGGTACCGGCCGGCACGCGCGCGGGAGGACTTCGCGGCCCTGCGGGAGGCGGCCGGGCAGCGGCCCGCACCCGCGATCGCCGTGGTCACAGCCAGTCTCGACCTGGACTTCTCGCTCCCGCTGTTCACCTCGCCCCTGGTGCCCACCCTGGTCCTCACGGGCGCCGCGGCCGCCCCTGACCGCGTCGCCACCGCCGAGAAGGCGGGCGCCCGGGTGGTGACCGCCGGGGACGGCATCGGCGTGGACCCCGCCCACGCCGTCCGGGCCCTCGCCGACCTCGGCCACACCCGGCTGCTCACCGAGGGCGGCCCGCGGCTGCTCGGGCAGCTGGTCGCGGCCGGCGTGCTCGACGAGCTGTGCCTGACGCTCTCCCCGATGCTCACGGCGGGCGAGGCGCAGCGCATCGCCGGAGGGCCGGCGGTCACGGTCCCGCACCGTTTCGGGCTGGTGTCGATGCTGGAGGAGGACGGCTTCCTGTTCACGCGGTACGGGCGGACCCGGCCGGCGTACTGAAACTCCGGACCCCGGGTACAAGGTGCCGGCGGCCGGGAAGGCCGGCCGGCCGGTACGTCCGCAGGCGGGGGCAAAGGTCGCCGCTGGTCCGTTCATCGACGGAATATGCCGTTCCGTTTGGTTTTCGGAGGGCACACTGATTCCGGCAGTACCCGTGCGATCACGGGGCAGGATGGTTTCCGCAGGGCCCGGCACGGCCCGCGGAGGAGTGGGGCCACGGGCCCCCGGAGCAGAAGGGGCGCCTGGTGTTCACAAGCGTATTGATGATCGAGAAGGCGCTGACGTCCGCCGACGTGGAGTTCGTCACCACCTTGCACGGGGAGGAGCAGGTCTCCTTCCAGGTGCTGCTGCAGCCGCGCGGCGAGCAGGCGGACCGCTTGCTGCGCGCCATCGACGACGTGGCGCTCGGCGAGCTCGACGAGGCCGTCCGCGAGGGGGAGACGCCGGAGGGGGAGGAGGCGCTGAGCGTGGGGCAGCGGGCGCTGGAGGTGTCACTCGCCGCGCTGCGTGCCTCGGGCAGTCCGGCGCAGGGGCGGCTGATCGAGGACCATCCCCTGGACGCGCTGAAGTCCCTGGTGGAGGAGGCCGGGGCGGACGAGGTCATCGTGCTGACCGACCCCCACTACGTGGAGGAGTTCTTCCATCGGGACTGGGCGTCGAGGGCTCGGCACAAGGTGGGGGTGCCGGTGCTGAAGCTGTTCTCGCACAGCAAGGCGTAGCCGCCCGGGGTGTCCACGACGGTGAACACTTCGGCATAGGCTGTGCCGCTGAACGTTCCGCATACGTACAGGGAGACACGCATGGCACCCGGCCTTCCCACCGCCATGGACCGACCGCACTTCATCGGGATCGGTGGGGCCGGGATGTCGGGGATCGCGAAGATCCTCGCGCAGCGCGGGGCCGTCGTGGCCGGCAGCGACGCCAAGGAGTCGGCCACGGCCGAGGCGCTGCGGGCGCTGGGCGCGACCGTGCACATCGGGCACGACGCCGGGCATCTCGCCGATGACGCCAGCTGTGTGGTCGTGTCGTCGGCGATCCGGCGGGACAACCCCGAGCTGGCCCGCGCGGCCGAGCTCGGCATCCCCGTCGTGCACCGGTCCGACGCGCTCGCCGCGCTGATGGACGGGCTGCGGCCGATCGCGGTGGCCGGTACGCACGGCAAGACGACCACGACGTCGATGCTGGCCGTGTCGCTGAGCGAGCTGGGCCTGAAGCCCTCGTACGCGATCGGCGGGGACCTGGACGCGCCCGGCTCCAACGCGCTGCACGGCGAGGGCGACATCTTCGTCGCCGAGGCGGACGAGTCGGACCGCAGCTTCCACAAGTACGCGCCCGACGTCGCGATCATCCTCAACGTCGAGCTCGACCACCACGCCAATTACGCGTCGATGGACGAGATCTACGAGTCGTTCGAGACGTTCGTGGACCGGATCACCGAGGGCGGCACACTGGTGATCGCGGCCGACCACGAGGGCGCCCGGGAGCTGACGCGCCGGGTCGCCGGGCGCGGCGTGCGCGTGGTGACGTACGGCGAGTCCGAGGACGCCGGCGTGCGCATCCTGTCGGTCGAGCCGCAGGGGCTCAAGAGCGAGGTCACCGTGGTGCTGGAGGGCGAGGAGCTGACCTTCGCGGTCTCCGTCCCCGGCCGGCACTACGCGCACAACGCGGTCGCCGCGCTGGCGGCGGGCGTGGCCCTCGGCGTCCCGGCGGCCGAGCTGGCCTCCGCGATCGCCGCGTACACGGGTGTGAAGCGGCGCCTCCAGCTGACGGGGGAGGCCGCGGGCGTGCAGGTCATCGACTCCTACGCGCACCACCCCACCGAGATGACCGCCGACCTGGAGGCCATGCGCGCGGCGGCCGGTGACGCCCGCATCCTGGTCGTCTTCCAGCCCCACCTCTTCTCGCGGACGCAGGAGCTCGGCAAGGAGATGGGCCAGTCCCTCGCCCTCGCGGACGCCTCGATCGTGCTGGACATCTACCCGGCGCGTGAGGACCCGATCCCGGGCGTGACGAGCGGGCTGATCATCGAGGCGGCCCGGGCCGCGGGCGCGGACGTGACGCCGCTGCACGACAAGGCGGACGTCCCGTCGGCCGTCGCGGGAATGGCGAAGCCCGGTGATCTCGTTCTCACCATGGGAGCGGGCGACGTGACCGACCTCGGCCCGCACATCCTGGACCGTCTGTCGAACTGAGGGGCTGGAAGCTCATGGCGTACGACGTCGAGAAGCCGGACGAGAAGTGGCGCGCGGAGCTGTCCCCGGGCGAGTACGCCGTTCTGCGGCAGGCCGCCACCGAGCCCGCCTTCACCGGTGAGTACACCGACACCAAGACCCGGGGCGTCTACTCCTGCCGCGCCTGCGGCGCGGACCTGTTCACCTCCGACACGAAGTTCGAGTCCCACTGCGGCTGGCCGTCCTTCTTCGACCCCAAGGACACCGACGCGGTGGAGCTGATCGAGGACCGGTCGCACGGCATGGCGCGGACCGAGGTGCGGTGCGCCCGGTGCGGCTCGCACCTCGGGCACGTGTTCGCGGGCGAGGGGTATCCGACGCCCACGGACCAGCGGTACTGCATCAACTCGATCGCGCTGCGGCTGGCTCCCGAGGAGGGCTGAGGCGGCGCTCAGCGGATCGGGCACTCCTTCCGCGTGAGGGGCTCGGTGTTCCCCGCGGTGCGGCTGCACACGACCCGGGGCTCGGAGGTGCCGTCGCCGGTGCGGCGGACCTCCTTGAGGACGATGCTGTGCCCGGTGCGGTCCCCGTACAGCGGGGCGCGGGTGAAGTCGATGGTGCCGGTGGCCATCCCCTCGATCTTGACGTTGCGCAGGTTCACCCAGGTCGAGGCGCGGCTCTGGGGCCGGTCGTCGCGGGTGGCCGCCCAGAACAGGGCGTGGGTCGCGTCGTGGGACAGGGCGGTCTGGCCGCTGGCCAGGGCGGGGCTGTCGGGGCGCAGGCGGTCGCCCCGCAGGCCCGGCAGGTGCTTGGCGGCGTCCAGGTAGAAGGACGTCCTGTCGGCGGCCGTCAGTTCGGCCAGGGCCGCGTGGTAGAGGGTCACCTCCGGGGCGACGGACTGGCCGCCGTCGGTGAAATCCGCCTTGGACAGGTCGTCGCCGGTGAAGACGGCCAGGGGCTTCCCGGCGCAGCCCGGCTGGGTGCCCAGCTGGGTCATCAGGGGATCGATGTCCTCCACCCGGCCCGCGAAGTAGATCACCGACGGGACCTCGCCGACCCGGCAGATCTCCTGCGCGTGCGAGCGCAGTTCCGGCTTGCCGCCGCTGAGGGTGTAGCGGCGCTGCTCCAGCGGCGTGAAGCCCTGCCGCCGCAGCATCCCCTGGCCGTAGCGTGCCTGTTCGTCGGTGTACAGGTCGTCCGTTCTCGCCGTGTCGCGGGCGAGGACGAGGGCGTACTGCCGTCGGCCCGGTGTGCGCAGCTGGGCGGCTATCAGGCCGAGCTGGCGGGTCTGCCACTCGTCCGTGGCGGCCAGGCTGAACCAGTTGGCGAACTCACGGGGCAGATAGGTGGCGGAGTTCGTGCCGGAGACGACCGGCAGCCCGGCCTCCATCAGGGTGCGGGTCGTCGCCCGGCTCGATTTCAGGTCGCGGCCGGTGCCGACGACCCCCACCACGGTCGGGTCGTGGGCCGCGTAGGCGGCGATCGCCTCGGCCATCTCCTCCTGGTGGCCCAGGTCCACACCGCCGTTGGCGAGCAGCACACGCAGCTTCACGCTGGAGTCCTCGTTGATGACGGCCTGCGCCAGATACACGCCCGCCAGTTCCTCGGCGCCCTTCACCAGCGAGGAGCCTGCCGCGGGGTCGGCGCTGAGCGGCCCGGCGTAGACGACCGTGACGTACTTCCCGGCGTGGTGGGCGAGGACGTCCTCGTTCCGCCGGGCGATCCCGTCCTCCAGTTCGGCCACCGTCCAGGGCGGGTCGTCGTCGGCCGTGAGGGTCTCGACCTCCTCGCCGGGCCCGGGCGTGCGCAGCCAGTCGGAGAAGCGGACGCCGTCCGTCGCTATGCCGATGCACTCGGTGCCGCCGCCGGGCGCCTCCTCCCACCGGGTGTCCCGGTTCGCGGTCAGCAACGACGCCGAGCAGTACCGGTCGTTCAGGGCGTCGGCCCGCATGACGGTGCCGGCGGTCAGCAGGGCGATCACCAGGACCAGGGTGTGCAGGGCCCACACCAGCCGGGCGAACGTCGGCCGGGCCGAGGCCCGCCGGTGGGGGCGGCCCTCCTCGACCGGGCCGAGCTGGTCGTGCGGCAGCGGGATCTTCATCACCCACGGCAGCACGGACCGCTCCCGGCTGGGCGACTGCTCGGCGCGCAGGTTGTGCGCCCACTCCCGGTACCAGGTGAGCAGCCGGTCGCCGAACTTCGGCGGCACCGCGTCCGGCACGGGTGCCGTCAGCACGACGCTGCGCTCCAGACGCGGCACGTCCTGCGCGCCTACGGCCGCGACCACGAGCAGCGGGTCGAGCTCGCTGCGCCGGCTGCGGACGTCGCTGATCGCGCGGATCAGCTCGATGCCGCCGTTGCGGTCGTCCGCGTGCGGCAGGAACAGCACCGGCGGGCGCGGCCGTTTGAAGCCGCGCAGATCCCAGCTCCAGCGGCGGTGGTTGTCCCGCAAATCCTCCCGCAGCGCCAGCACGCACAGCTGGAGGTGGAAGTCGCCGCCCGCCCTGAGTGCCTCGGCCACGCCGTACGCCCGGGCCGCGATCGCCTTCCAGGACCTGACCGGCCGCAGCAGCGAGACCTCGGTGGGCTGGTCCTGGTCCGCCGCCCTGAGGAAGGTCGTCGTCATGAACCAGCGGCTCTCCCGCCGCAGCCAGAGGAAGATCGGCGCCCGCCCGGGCAGGACGTAGTTCAGCACGGTCAGCAGCAGCAGGAAGACGAGACCGGCCGACACGGCCACGTACCAGTCGCTGCGCGCCAGGAGCGCGGCGAGCACGGTGATCAGGCTCGCCGGGAGGATGTGCGCCATGTCGAACAGCGGCAGGCCCGAGCGCCAGCGGGCGGTGTTCTTCGGTCTCCAGCGCTGCTCGGCCAGCTGGTTCAGCAGCAGCTGCCGCTGGTGCTCACCGGCCTCGGCACTGCCCTGGGCGGGTGCCGGCCAGGTGTCGCCCAGTGCGGTGACCGCGTCGTCGATGGCGTGCACGAGCCGCAGCCGCGGGAAGGCGTAACGCCGGTAGACCGCCTTCGGGCCGCCCCACTTCTTCGGGTCGCTCAGCGCCCGCACCATGGCCGCGGCCCGGCGCACCTCCGTGGCTCCCTCATAGGCGTCGTCCTGGGCCATCGCGCAGCGTGTGCGGTGCGCTCCCTGCCCCGCGTGCAGCTGCCGGACCAGCCCGGCGACCGCGGCGTCGTCCTCGCCCTGCTCCGCGTGCACGACGAACACCGGCATCGGCGGCTCGGTGCTCGTACGGAAGTCCTGGATGAGGACTTCCAGCTGGTTCTGGAGGTGGACCCCGGCGCCGGTGTCCGGCGTGCCGTCGTGTCCCCCGGGGCAGTTCGGCGGCATGCGATCGGCGCTCACCATGGGCAACCCCCGTTCACCTTCGGTGACTTACGAGGTTAGCCGGTGCGGATGTTGTGGGAGAGGGGGACGGGCGAACTCCTGTTTCATCCCGGGTCATTGACGCCACCCGCCCGGATTACCACACTGGTTTGACTACGTAGTCAAGAAGGCGCCCGTCTCGCACTGGGATCAGGGTGACCACGTAGTCCCTCGTGTCGGCCGCCACCCCCTGGGGGACTTCATGACGACGACCGGAGCCGCCGGTGGGCGACGCCGCCGCGGACCCGGCATGACGGAGGTCGCCCGGGCCGCCGGGGTCTCGCAGAAGACCGTGTCGCGGGTCGTCAACGGCGAACCGCACGTCAGCCCCGAGGTGCGCGACCGGGTGCTGAAGGCCGTCCGTGACCTGGACTACCGGCCCAACACCGCGGCACGGGCCCTGCTGCTCGGCCGCTACCGGCGCATCGGCGTGGTCTCGCTGGGCAGTTCGCTCTACGGCCCCTCCACCCTGCTCATCGCCCTGGAGCGGGCGATGCGGCGGGCCGGCTACTCCGTGGCCCTGGCCAGCACCCTGGAGGGACAGCGGGTGTCGGTCGCCGTGGACGCGCTGCTGGGGCAGGGCGTGGACGGGATCGTGCTGTCCGAGCCGATCGACGACGGCACCCCGCTGCGGCTGACCGCAAAGGTGCCCGTGGTCAGCCTCGGGGAGGGCGCCGAACTGGCGCCGGGTGCCGGGGCCGTGGTCGGCGCCGACGGGGTCGCGGCGGCCCGGCTCGCCACCGAGCACCTGCTGTCCCTCGGCCACCGCACCGTCTGGCACATACCCGGCCCGCAGGACTGGTGGGCTGCCCGCGACCGGCTGCGCGGCTGGCGCGAGGCCCTCGCCGCCGCCGGGGCGCCCGAGCCGCCGCTGCCGTCGCCGGGCGACTGGAGCCCGGCCTCCGGGTACGCCGCCGGACGGCAGCTCGCCCGGCTCCGCGATGTCACGGCCGTGTTCGCCGCCAACGACGACATGGCCATCGGCGCCCTGCACGCGTTCGCCGACGCGGGCCGTGCCGTCCCCGGTGACGTGAGCGTCGTCGGCTACGACGACATCCCCGCCGCCGCCCACCTCTGCCCGCCGCTGACCACCGTCCGGCAGAACTTCGCCGCCGTCGCCGACCGCGCCGTCGACGTGCTGATCGCCCTGATCGAGGGCCGCCCCGCACCGGCCGGACCGGCCGACCGGGCGGTCGAGCTGACCGTACGGGCCTCGACCGCGCCGGTACGCGAACCGGACACCGCGCCCTCCCGCCCGTAGCCGCCCCACGTGAGGAGTCACGTGTCGTACCTCCCGGCAGCACCACCCCCTCCGCCCCGCCGCGCCCTGCTGCGCGGTGCCCTCGGCCTCGGCACGGCCGCCGCCCTGACCGCCTGCGGCGGCGGCAGCACCACGCCCCGCACCTCCGGCGACGTCACCCTCGGCCTGTGGACCCACGACCCGGGCTACGAGGCGTTCTTCGACAAGGGCATCCCGGAGGCCGACCGCGCCGGCGACTTCCGCTACCACCTGAAGGTCACCCGCGCCGGCGCCCCGGACGTCGTCACCAAACTGCTCGCCCAGGCCGTCGCCGGACGCGGCACACCCGACCTGGTCGGATTCGAGATCGGCAGCTTCCCGCGCATGCTGCGCGGCGACATCGCCGAGCGGCTGCTGCACGACTTCACACCCGACATCGAGGCCGTGCCCGGGCTGAAGGAGGACCTGCTGCCGGCCCGCACCGCCCCCTTCAGCAGGGACGGCAGGGTCTACGCCTTCGACTCGGACACCCCGATGGTCGTGTACTTCCACCGCCAAGACCTCTTCGAGAAGTACGGCCTCGCCCCGTCCATGGCGACCTGGGAGGAGTTCGCCGAGGCCGGTGCGCGGGTGCACCGGGACCACGAGGCCTCGATGTGCGTCGTCTCCACGGTGGGCAGCGACCCGGGCCAGGTCGTGCAGTCCTTCCAGATGCTGCTCTACCAGCGCGGCGGCGCCTTCTTCGACGCCGACGGGACGCTGGTCCTGGACTCGCCTGAGGCCGAGGAGGTGCTGCGGTTCCTGTGCCGGGGGCTGCGCAGCGGCTTCGTCGTCGAGGTCTCCGACTATTACGGGGCCGGCATGCAGACCGCGCTGAAGCGGGGCCGGGTCATCGGGCTGCCCATGGCCATCTGGTACAAGAACTACGGCCTGGTGACCAATGTGCCCGAGCAGAAGGGCACGTGGCGGGTACGGGCGCTGCCGCGGTTCGCGAAGGGCGGCGGGGTGACCGCCGCGCTCGGCGGCACCGGTTTCGGCGTCGTGGAGGGCAAGGCCAACACCCGGGCGGCGACGGAGTTCCTCTTCAGGACCTGGCTCACGCACGAGGGGCAGGTCCGCCGGTTCACCGAGACCGGATATCTGCCCACACGGCGGTCGGTGTACGAGGATCCCCGGCTGGGTGCCTACCAGGACGAGTTCTGCGGCGGGCAGCGGCTGTTCGGGCTGTATCGCGCGCTGCTGCCGGATGTGCCGCCGTTTCACCAGAGCCCCGACCAGTCGATTCTCTACGACGTCCTGGGCGGGAACCTCTTGCGCGCCTATCACGGTGACCTGTCGCCACGTCAGGCCTTGAAGCAGACGGCGGCGGATTTTCGTGACCAGGCCGGTCGGTAATTCGTCTGCGGACCGTTGTGGCTTGTCGCGCAGTTCCCCGCGCCCCTTGAGGCCCGCTGTCGATCTCGGCGTGTGAGGAGTAATCCACTATGACCACCACCGTTGCCGGGCCGCCCGGCGCTGCCCCCGCGCGCAGCGCCCCGAAAGGGGAGGAGCGACGCCCCCGCCGGCCCTGGGCGCCCTACCTCTTCGTCTCGCCCTTCTACCTGCTCTACGTCCTGTTCATGCTGGTCCCCGTCGGTGTCTCGCTGTGGCTGAGCCTGACCGAGTGGGTCGGGCTCGGGCCCCCGCACTGGGTGGGGCTGCGCAACTACCGGCTGCTCGCCACCGACATCAGCTTCCACCGGGCCCTCGGCAACACCGCCGTGTTCGTGCTGGTCGCCCTCTGCCTGGTCGTCCCGCTCGCCCTGCTGATCGCCCAGGCGCTCAACACCCGGGGGCTGCGCGTGCGCGACCTGTGGCGGACCGCCTACTTCGTACCGATCGTGGTCTCCCCGATCCTGGTCGCACTCATCTTCGGCCTGGTCTTCGACCGGCAGTTCGGGCTGGCGAACGCGCTGCTGCGCGCCCTGTTCGGCACCGGCGGTGCCGACTGGCTCGGCGATCCGGACCTGGCCAGGGTGAGTATCGCCCTGGTCATGCTGTGGCGCTGGACCGGCTACCTCACCGTCTTCTTCCTCGCCGGGCTGCAGAACGTGCCCCGGGAGCTGTACGAGGCCGCCGCACTCGACGGGGCCGGGCGGCTGCGCACCTTCACCACCGTCACCCTGCCGGCGCTGAAGCCCGTGACGGCGTTCGTCGTCGTCACCTCCTTCATCGGAGCGGCCCAGATCTTCGAGGAGCCGTATCTGCTGACCGGCGGCGGACCGGCCGAGTCCACCCTGTCGGTGACCATGTTCATCTACCGGGCCGCCTTCCAGCGCCAGCAGTTCGGCTACGCCGCGGCCGCCGCCGTCGTGCTGTTCGTCCTCGTCTTCGGCCTCAGCCGGCTCTTCAACCGTCTCCTCGGCATCGGAAGGGCCACCTCATGACACGCGCCCGGCTGCCGCTCTACGCCTTCCTGGTCCTGCTGTTCGTGGGCTTCCTCGCCCCGCTGGTGTGGGCGCTGAGCGGCTCGTTCAAACCGCGCGGCGACATCTTCGGCTACCCCCCGAAACTCCTCCCGGACCCCTTCACCCTGGACAACTACCGCACCCTGCTCACCGAGCAGCCCTTCGCCCGCTGGTTCCTGATGAGCACGGTCGTCGCCGCCGTCGCCACGGTCGTGTCCGTCTTCGTGTGCGCGCTCGCCGGCTACGCCTTCGCCAAGTTCCGCTTCGCGGGGAAGCGGCTGCTGTTCAACGTCATGTTCAGCTCGCTGTCGATACCGTTCGCGGTGATCCTCGTGCCGCTGTTCGTGATCCTGGTGAAGACCGGGCTCGGCAGCCCCTGGTTCGCGCTGATCGTGCCGTGGGTGGCGCCCGCGTTCGGGATCTTCATGATGCAGCAGTACATCGTGCAGTCCATCCCGGACTCGGTGCTGGAGGCCGCCCGGATCGACGGCGCGAGCGAGTTCGGCATCTTCCGGACCATCGTGCTGCCCCTGCTGCGGCCCGCGCTGGGCGCGCTCGGCGTCTGGCAGTTCCTGCAGAGCTACAACAGCTTCCTGTGGCCGCTGGTGCTGGTGTCCGACAGCTCCCAGTACACCCTGCCGCTGGGCCTGCAGACCCTGTTCGTGTCGGAGCAGCGGCAGTACGACCTCGTGCTCGCCGGAGCGGTCCTCGCCGTCCTGCCCGCCGTGGCCCTCTTCGTGCTGCTGCGCAAGCAGCTCCTCGAAGGCCTGTCCACGGGCGCGGTCAAGGGCTGACGTCCTGTCAATTCACTGGGAGGAAAAGCATGTTCGAACCGCCCCGACGCGTCCTGTTCGGTGCCGCCTACTACCACGAGTACCAGCCGTACGACCGCCTCGAGGACGACCTCGACCTGATGGCCGAGGCCCGCTTCACGGTCATCCGGGTCGGCGAGTCCGTCTGGTCCACCTGGGAGCCCGAGAACGGCCGTTTCGACCTCGACTGGCTCCAGCCGGTCCTGGACGGCGCCCACGAGCGGGGCATCTCCGTGATCCTCGGGACGCCCACGTACGCGGTGCCGCCCTGGCTGGCCCGGCAGTACCCGGAGATCGCGGGGGAGAGCCGCACCGGGCAGCGCATCGGCTGGGGCGCCCGGCAGGAGGCCGACTTCACGCACCCGGCGTTCCGCTTCCATGCCGAGCGGATCATCCGCAAGGTCGCCGAACGGTACGCCGGTCACCCGGCCGTCATCGGCTGGCAGGTCGACAACGAACCCGGCCTGCACCTCTTCCACAACCACGGCGTCTTCCAGCGCTTCACCGACGAACTGCGCCAGACCTACGGCGACGTGGAGACCCTCAACCGGGCATGGGGCCTGGTCTACTGGTCGCACCGGCTGTCCGCCTGGGCCGACCTGTGGACCCCGGACGGCAACGCCCAGCCGCAGTACGACCTCGCGTGGCGGCGCTTCCAGGCCCGGCTCACCACCGAGTTCATCGCCTGGCAGGCCGGCATCGTGCGCGAGTACGCCCGCCCCGGCCAGTTCGTCACGACGTGCATCTCCTACGACCGCCAGGGCGTCGAGGACGACAAGCTCACCGAGCACCTCGACGTCACCGCCGGCAACCCGTACTACACGATGCAGGACGCCCTCACCCTGCCCGACACCGGCGCCGACGGGCAGAACTGGACGACCAACGGCACCTGGGCGCTGTACCGCAGCGCCGACCGCATGTACTCCTCCCGCCAGGAGCCCTTCCTGGTCACCGAGACCGACGCGCAGGCCATCGGCGGGCCCTGGGACAACCGCCCCGCCTACGACGGCCAGTGGCGCCAGGCCGCCTGGGCGCTGATCTCCCGTGGCGCCTCGATGATCGAGTACTGGCACTGGCACACCCTGCACTTCGGTGCCGAGACCTACTGGGGCGGCATCCTCCCGCACAACGGCCGCCCCGGCCGCGTCTACCGTGAACTGGCGGCACTGGGAGCGGAGCTGGAGCAGGCCGGCGACCTGGTGTCGGCCCTCACCCCGGACGCCGATGTCGCCTTCCTCTACGACGGCCCCAGCAAGTGGGCGCTCCAGGGCCAGCCGCCGCTGGCCGGAGCCGACGGAGGCCCGGACGGGCGGTCGTACGAGAGGATCTTCGACGCGTTCTTCCGGGGCGCCTTCGACGCGGGGCTCCAGGCACGCGTGCTGCACCCCGGGCAGCTCCCGGACGCCGGGCTGCCGCCCCTGCTGGTCGTTCCCGCCTACTACGCCGCCGACGACTCCGTCCTCGACCGGCTGCGCTCCCACGCCGAGGCGGGCGGCCATCTCGTCCTCGGCCCCCGCACCGGCTACGGCGACACCGAGGCACGGGCCCGTACAGGCCTGCAGCCGGGCCGGCTGGCCGAGGCGGCCGGGGTGACGTACGACGAGTTCAGCAACCTGCGCGACCCGCTGCCCGTCACCGGCACGGAATGCCTCCCCCTCCCGGCCGACGCGCACGCCCTGCACTGGGCGGACGGGCTGTCACCGCAGGGCGCCGAGACTCTGGCGGCGTACGAGCACCCGCACTTCGGCCGCTGGCCCGCCGCCACCACGCACCGCCACGGCGCCGGACGCATCACCTACGTCGGCACCGTGCCCGACCCGGCCTTCGCCCGCGCCCTGTTCGACCGGTACGCCCCGGACAACGTCTGGCGCCCCGCCCACCCGAGCGTCACGGCGACCTCGGCCACCGCCCGGGACGGCCGCCGGGTGCGCTTCCTGCACAACTGGTCGTGGGAGGAGGTGTCCGTACCGGTGCCGGCGGCCCTGCGGGACGTGCTGTCGGACGCTCCGTACGCCGACGCGGTGCCGCTCGGGCCGTGGGACGTGAAGGTGCTGCGGGAGGAGTAGCTCCGCCCACCATCCTTGCGACCCGGGGAGTTCCGGCCGCCTGTTCGCTGGGAATCGTGTCAGGGGCGTGGGCCGTGCCGTCCCGGAGGGGGAGCGGGCGGGCCGTGCCGTCCGGGCGAAGGGATGGGAAGCCATGACGTCACCGCTGCCCTCGGGAGAGACGCTGCCGCAACCGGTGCTGAACCCGCCGGCGTCGGTCGCGGTGTTCCTGGTCGCCACGATCGAACCGGGTGGGGAAGGCGCCGTACGGGAGGTGCTGGGCTCCCTCGCGGGTCTGGTGCGGTCCGTCGGCTTCCCCAGTCCCGACGGCGGGCTGGGCTGCGTCGCCGGGGCCGGGTCCCAGGCGTGGGGCCGGCTGTTCGGCGGCCCGCGGCCCGCCGAGCTGCACCCGTTCCGTGAACTGGCCGGGCCCCGGCATCACGCCCCGTCCACCCCCGGCGACCTGTTCTTCCACATCAGGGCCGCCCGCACCGACCTGTGCTTCGCGCTGGCCGCCGAGCTGGTGCGGCGGCTGCGCTGCGCGGTCACCGTGCGGGACGAGACGCAGGCCTTCTCCTACTTCGACTCACGCAACCTGCTCGGCTTCGTCGACGGCACCGAGAACCCGGTCGGGCAGGCCGCGGCCGACGCGGCGCTGGTCGGCGAGGAGGATCCCGGCTTCCGGGGCGGCAGTTACGCGCTGGTGCAGAAGTACCTGCACGACGTGGACGCCTGGGACGCCCTGGCCGTCGAGGCGCAGGAGAAGATCATCGGCCGCAGCAAGCTCACCAACCTGGAACTGGACGCGCCCGGTTCGCACAAGGACGTCAACACCGTCCTCGGCCCGGACGGTGCGGAGCAGAAGATCCTTCGCTCGGCGATGCCGTTCGGCAGGCCCGGGCACGGGGAGTTCGGCACGTACTTCGTGGCCTACGCGCGCACGCCCGGGATACCCGAGACGATGCTGCGCAAGATGTTCCTGGGCGGGCCGGGCTCGGGACCCGACCCGCTGCTGGACTACTCGCGCGCCGTCACCGGCAGCCTGTTCTTCGTACCCCCGGCGGGCTTCCTGGAAGCCCTGTCCGACAGTTGACCCCCCGCCACCGGGAATCCCGCACTGCGCAGCACGCGCCGTTCCGCGTCCACGGCGAACACCTCGCAGCCGTCGCGGGCCGCTGCCCACGCGATGCCCTCCACGCCGAGTGCGAAGGCCGCTGTCGCGACCGTGTCCGCCTCCGTCAGGGTCGGGGCCACCACCGTCATGCTGAGCAGTCCCCTCGCAGGGCGGCCGGTGCGGCCGTCGAGGATGTGGTCGCCGCGTTCGTAGCGGGCGGAGGTCGCCACGGCCCGGTCCGTGAGGTCCAGCACCGTGCACAGCCGGTCGGCGTGTTCGGGATGGCGTACGCCGACGCGCCAGGGCCCGCCGGAGGCGATCACGTCGCCGCCCGCATTGAGGCAGAAGCGGCGCGCCCCGGCCGCCCTCAGCAGCTCCGCTCCCCTCTGCACCGACCAGCCTTTCACCACGGCGCAGGGGTCGAGGCCGCGGCCGGGCAGGCGCACGTCGAAGGCGCCGTCCGTCGCGATCCGGTACTCCTCGCACAGGGCCAGGACCTCCCGGAGGTCCCGGCCGGGCTGCGCCACCTCGCCCCGGTCCAGCCGGGAGACCTCGCTGTCCGCCCGGAACGGGCTGAACCGCGCGTCGACCTCGCGCAGCCACGCGAACAGGGCGTCCACCGGTACCCCGGGGAAGTCCTCGTCGTCGATGCGCACCGACACCGGGAACCCCATGACGTGCTCGACGCGCCGCATCCCGTCAGCCCTTCGCGTCGAGGGCGGCCTGGAGGGACTCCCTGTAGCCGTCGCTGGTGATCGTGGCGCCGGACACCGTGTCGATGTCCGCGCTCTGCGCCCGCAGGGTCTCCTCGATCAGCTGCGGTACCGCGGCCCTGGTCTGCGGATGGTCCGGCTGCCGCAGCATCCGCACCGAGGCGATCTTGTCGCCCTCGAAGGTGACCTCGACCCGCACCGGTCCCTTCTCGGTGTCGATCGTGGACCCCGACACCACCGTGGACGTCGTGCCACCGGGCCCCGCCGACGACGAGACCGAGGGCGTCGACGCGGGCTCCGCGGCCTGCGTGGACGACGACCCGGTGTCGGGTGAGGGCGCGTAGCGCCAGAGCGGGATCAGGCCCGCCACACTGAGGACGAGGACGGGTATGGCTCGCTTCACGAATCTCTCCTCGTCATCCGGCCAGGCTGAAGCGTTCGAAGTGGGTCTGCGAACCGGGCACGCCCAGCTCACGCAGGCTGGCGAGCACCGCGTTCATCATCGGCGGCGGCCCGCACAGGTAGACGTCCCGCTCGGCGATGTCCGGCACCAGCCGGGCGAGCTCCCCGGGCGCCAGCCGGTCCGGCACGGGCGGCCCGGTCACCAGGTGCAGCTCGGCCCCCTTGGCCGACGCGAGGTCGCGCAGTTCGTCGTGGAGGACGGCGTCCCGGTCCGTCGCGACCCGGTAGATCACGACCGCGTGGCCGTGCAGTTCCTCCAGCAGGGCCCGAATCGGCGTGACACCGACGCCACCGGCGATGAGCACGGCGTCCGGCCGGGTGCGGTGCAGACTGGTGAAGGCGCCGTAGGGGCCCTCGGCGAACACGCGCGTGCCGACCTTCAGGTGCCGCAGGGCCGCACTGCCGTCACCGGCCCGCTTGACGGTCAGGCGCAGCGTGCGGCCGTCCGGGGCGGCCGACAGGGAGAACGGGTTCGCCTGCCACCAGCGGTCCTTCGTCAGGAACCGCCACAGGAAGAACTGCCCGGCCCGGGCGGGCAGCCGGTCCAGGTCGCGGCCCGTGACGTAGACCGAGACGACGTGGTCGTTCTCCGGGACGACGGCCGTGACCCGGAGCCGGTGACGCAGGTTGCGCCACAGCGGCAGCACCAGCCGGCCGGCGAACACCGAGGCCAGGGCCACGCCCCACACGGCGTACCAGTACGTCGTCGCTACGGACGACGAGGCGAACGTCGTACCCGCCGCCACCTGGTGCGTGAACGCCAGGACCACCGCCACGTAGGTGTACAGGTGGATGAAGTGCCAGGTCTCGTACGCCAGCCGGCGCCGGGCGTAGCGGGCCGAGACCGCCCCGACCACGAGGATGATCGCCAGGGCGACGATCGCCCGCAGCACGCCCTCGACCGTCTCGGCGAGGTCCACCAGCTGGTTCACCGGGTCCAGGGACGAGGACTCGGCGTATCCGAAGACGATGAACACCACGTGCGCCAGCAGCAGCCACAGCACCGAGAAGCCCGTCCAGCGGTGCCAGGACGTCAGCCGGTCCATGCCGATCCGCCGGTCGAACCACGGCAGCCGGGCCACCAGCAGCAGCTGGAACGCCATGAGCAGTGCCGCGTACAGCCCGGCCAGTCTGCCCAGCACGATCAGCGCGTTGGAGGCGAAACCGGCCTGCGCGAAGAACACGGCCACGGTGACCGCGTTCGCCAGCAGCACCGCGTACAGGCCGGTGCGGCCCACCACTCGGGGTCGCACGCCCGGGCGGGTCGCCGCGGGAGGTTGATGGAGGGTCGTCACGGTCGGCAGCTCCTTGATCGGATCCTGGGATACCGAGCTTGGCGCGGGGGAGCTGTCGGAAAGCTGTCGCTCAACTTTCAAGTGTCTATCGATCCCGCCGCGGGAGGGCGGGCGGCTATGGCGGCACGGGACCCGTGCAGCACTATGAGGTCGTGGAAAAAGTACGACTTCTCGTCGTCGACGACGACCCGCCCATCGCCGATCTCGTCGCGACCGTCGCCCGCTACGAGGGCTGGGAGGCGGTCACGGCGTACACCGGCGAGGACGCGCTGCGGCGGGCCGCCGAGTTCCACCCGGACATCGTGGTGCTCGACCTGATGCTGCCCGGCGTGGACGGCTTCGGCGTCCTGGACCGGCTGCGCGCCTCCGGCACGATGGTGCCGGTGGTGTTCCTCACCGCGCGCGACGGCGTCGCCGACCGGGTCGCGGGCCTCACCCGGGGCGGCGACGACTACCTGGTCAAGCCGTTCGCCGTGGAGGAGCTGATGGCCCGGCTGCGGACCGTGCTGCGGCGCAGCGCGGGCCCCGCCTTCCAGCGGTCCGTGCTCCAGGTCGGCGACCTGGCCATGGACGAGGACACCCGGGAGGTCCGGCGCGGCGACAGGCTGCTGTCGCTGACCCCGACCGAGTACGAGGTGCTGCGCTACCTCATGCGCAAGTCGCCCACCGTGCTCACGAAGGCGCAGATCCTCGACCACGTGTGGGAGTACGGCTTCGGCGGCCGCTCCAACGTCGTCGAGCTGGTCGTCAGCCGGCTGCGCCGCAAGCTCGACGAGACCGACGACGCCGCCTCGCCGCTCATCCACACCGTGCGCGGGTTCGGGTACGTGCTGCGGCAGGCCGCCGAGTGATCGCCCGGCTGCGAGGGGCCTACCGCGGGATGCGGCTGGGCACCCGGCTGGCCCTCGGCCTCGGCGCCCTTTCCCTGGTCGTGTTCGCCGTCGTCGGCACGGCCCTGACCACGTACATGCGGGACTACCTCTCCGCCCAGCTCGACACCCAGCTCGCGCAGGCCCAGATCGCCCAGTCCAAGAGCATCGCGGACTACGGCACCCTCTCGGGCAAGAAGTACTACAGCTGGTTCTACGCCGTGTACGACGTGTCGGACGGCAGGACCGAGCTCCGCAGGCCCGAGGACCCCGCCGATCTGCCCAAGGACGTCGACGACTTCACCTCGCTGGCCCGGGCGCAGACCGCCGCGCACACCGAACTCCTGCGCACCGAGCACCTCAAGGGCGCGGGCTCCTACCGGCTGCGCGCCTGCGAGGTCGAGCCCGGGGTGGTCCTGGTGAGCGCCGCGCCCATGGACGACATCGAGGACACGGTCGGGCAGCTCGTCACCCTCCAGGTCGTCGCCTTCGGGCTCGCGCTGCTCGCACTGGTGATCTTCGGCCGCCGGATGCTGCGCCGCGGTCTGAAGCCGCTCAGCGACATGGCGTCCACCGCACACGGCATCGCCTCGCACGACCTGACCGAGTCGGCGGCCCGGCTGCCGCTGCGCGTCGACGGCCGGGACGGCGGGCCCGAGGTGGACGAACTGCGCACCGCCTTCAACACGATGCTGGAGCACATCGACGACTCCCTCGCCGTGCGCGCCGAGGCCGAGCAGCGGCTGCGCCGTTTCGTCGCCGACGCCTCGCACGAGCTGCGCACCCCGCTGATGTCGGTGCGCGGTTACGCCGACCTCTTCCAGTACGCCGCCGCCAACGCCCCTGAGGAACGCGACCGGCACCTGGCCCGGCTGCGCGCCGAGGCCGCCCGCATGGGCGTCCTCCTGGACGACCTGCTGCTGCTCGCCCGGCTGGACGCGGCGGAGGTGGAGGCGCCGCTGCGCCTGCAGGAGGCCGACCTCGGGGAGCTGGTGGGCCAGGCCGCGGACGCCTTCCGCGCGGGCCGCCCCGGCCATCCCCTGACCGTCCTGGCCGGTCCGGCGCCGGTGCGGCTGCTGATGGACCCGCAACGCATCCGCCAGGTCCTCGACAACCTCCTGGCCAACGCCGCGGTGCACACCCCGGCGGGGACGAAGGTGTCGGTGGAGGTGGCCGTCGTGCCCGGCGCGGCCGAGGTGCGGGTCGCCGACGCGGGGCCGGGCATCCCGCCCGGTGACCGGGCCCGCGTCTTCGACCGCTTCTACCGCGTCGACAAGGCCCGCAGCCGCGACCGCGACCGCGGCGGCAGCGGCCTCGGCCTGGCGGTCGCCCGGTCCCTGGTCCGCGCCCACGGCGGCCGCATCGAACTGAACAGCGCACCGGGAGCGACGGTGTTCACCGTGCGCCTGCCCGTGCGGGGCGTACGCCCTGCGGACCGGTGAAAGGCGCCCTCTAGACTCGACCGGAAACAGCCCGTACGACCCTGGCCAACGCTTCCGCCAACCCGAAGGGCTCCGGCGCCTTGATACGGATCGAATCAGTCACCAAGCGCTATCCGGACGGCACGGTGGCGGTCGACCGGCTCTCCCTGGAGATACCCGACCGCTCGATCACCGTCCTCGTCGGACCCTCGGGCTGCGGCAAGACGACCACCCTGCGGATGATCAACCGGATGGTCGAACCGAGCGAGGGAACGATCCTCCTCGACGGCGAGGACATCCAGCGCCGGCCCGTCACCACCCTGCGCCGGTCCATGGGTTACGTCATCCAGAACGCCGGGCTCTTCCAGCACCGCACGATCCTCGACAACATCGCCACCGTGCCCCGCGTGCTCGGCTGGGGCAAGCAGAAGGCCCGGGCCCGGGCGGCCGAGCTGATGGAGCGGGTGGGCCTCGACGCCGCGCTCGCCAAGCGGTACCCGTACCAGCTGTCCGGGGGCCAGCAGCAGCGCGTCGGCGTGGCCCGGGCGCTCGCCGCCGACCCGCCCGTGCTGCTCATGGACGAGCCGTTCTCGGCGGTCGACCCGGTCGTGCGCAAGGGCCTCCAGGACGAACTGCTGCGCATTCAGGACGAGTTGGGCAAGACCATCGTCTTCGTCACCCACGACATCGACGAGGCGATCAAACTCGGCACGATGGTCGCCGTGATGCGCGAGGGCGGGCACCTCGCCCAGTACGCACCCCCGGCCGAGCTGCTGTCCCACCCCGCCGACGCCTTCGTCGAGGACTTCCTCGGCGCCGACCGCGGCATCCGGCGGCTGTCGTTCTTCCCCTCCGCCGAACTCCCGCTGACCACCGGCCCGGTGATCCCGGCCGACGCCACCGCCGAGCAGATCGCCGCCCCCGGCGAGCCCTGGCTCCTGGTCACCGACGCCGACGGCAGCCCCCTCGGCTGGGCCGAGCGGCGCGACCTCACGGCCGGTGACATCAAGGCCGGCCGGCTCGTCCCGCACGGGCGGCCCTTCGTCCCCGGCACCGACTCCCTGCGGGCCGCCCTCGACTGCGCCGTGCTCTCCCCGGCCGGGTACGCCGTCGCCGTGGACGGCACCGGGCGCGTGACCGGCGTGGTCTCGCAAGCGACCATCGGCGAGGCGATCCGCGACGCCCACGCCGCCGGTCACGCCGACGAGGCCAAGGTCGCGTCGTGAACGGCTTCTTCGACATCCCGAGCGACCTCCAGCACAGCTACCTCGGCCTGATCGGACTGCATCTGCGCGAGGCCCTGCTGCCCGTGCTGGCCGGGCTGCTGCTCGCGCTGCCGCTCGCCCAGCTCTGCGTACGCTTCCGCTGGCTGTACGCGCCCGTGCTCGGCGCCACCACCATCTTCTACGCCGTCCCGTCGCTGGCCTTCTTCGTCGTCCTCATCGACTACACCGGCCAGACCGAGCTGACCGTGATGATCCCGCTGGCCGTGTACAGCCTCGTGGTGCTCGTCCCGGCCATCGTCGACGGGGTGCGGTCCGTGCCCCAGGAGACCCTGGCCGCGGCCACCGCCATGGGGTTCGGCCCCGTACGCCGCTACCTCCAGGTGCAGTTGCCGATCGCGGTGCCCGCCATCATCGCCGGGCTCAGGGTCGCCACCGTCTCCAGCATCTCCCTGGTCAGCGTCGGCACCCTCATCGGCAACCAGGGCGCCCTCGGCAACCTGCTCGCCGACGCGCAGAAGTACGACCGGCCCGAACTGGCCGTCAACTCCGTGATCACGACGGCCGTCCTGGCCATCGTGTGCGACGCCCTGCTGGTGCTCCTCCGCGTCGTGCTGACCCCGTGGATGCCGAACGGCACCCGCAGGCGCCCGAAGCCCCGCGTGCGGCGGCGACTGCCCGCCCCCCAGGACGTGACCCGGTGAACGTACTGAACTTCGTCAACGCCTTCTTCAGCGACAGCGCCCACTGGCACGGCTACGACGGCATCCCGCAACGCCTGCTCGAACACGTCCAGTACTCGGCTCTGGCCCTCGCCCTCGCCGCCGCGATCGGTCTGCCCGTCGGACTGCTCACCGGGCACACCGGGCGGGGCGGCAACGCCCTCGCGTTCATCGCCACCGCGGCCCGCGCGCTGCCCAGTTTCGGCCTGCTGGTGCTGATCGTCATCGTGATGGGCTTCGGCCTGCTGCCCGTGATGATCCCCCTGGTCATCCTCGCCGTACCGCCGATCCTGGTGACCACCTACGAGGCCGTCCGCACCGTCGACCCGTCCCCGGTGGACGCCGCCCGCGGCATGGGCATGCACGAGTCGCGGATCCTCTTCCAGGTCGAACTGCCGGTCGCGCTGCCGCTGATCCTGAGCGGCCTGCGCTCGGCGGCCATCCAGATCGTGTCGACGGCCACCATCGCCGCCTACGTCAGCCTGGGCGGCCTCGGCCGGTACATCGTCGACGGGCTCTACCAGCGCGACTACGAGAAGGTGGTCGGCGGCGCCACCCTCGTGGCCGTCCTGGCGCTCGTCACGCTGGCGGTGTTCTGGGCGGTGGGCCGCCTGGCCGTGTCGCCGGGGGTGCGCCGACGCTGACGTCGTCACGTGTCTGCGATAAACCGTGTCTGTAATAAACCGTGACCAGGCCGTTCTTGACTGATCGTGAAGCGGCTGGATTGGATCGATGGATGACATCTACCGCGAAGAGCAGCTGGTCCAGGACGAGGCGCACCGGTGCGGCGGTCGCCGCACTCACCGCCGCTGCGGCACTGCTCGCGGGTTGTTCCTCCGGCGACACCTCCGACGACCCCCTGGCGGGCGAGAAGGCGAAGGCGGGCACCGTCGTCGTCGGCTCCAACAACTTCGCCGAGAGCACCCTGCTCGCCGACATCTACGGCGAGGCGCTCAAGGCCAAGGGCATCAAGGTCACCTACAAGCACAACATAGGCAGCCGCGAGACGACGTACGGCCTCATGAAGAACGGCTCCGTCACCGTGCTGCCGGAGTACAACGGCTCGCTGCTCGCCTACCTGGACCCCAAGGCCGGGCAGAAGTCCGCCGAGGCGGTGAACGAGGCCGTCAAGGCCAAGCTCGACAAGAAGCTGACGCTGCTGCGGTCCTCGCCCGCCGAGGACAAGGACTCGGTCACCGTCAACGCCGAGACCGCCGAGAAGTACAAGCTCACCTCCTCGTCCAGCCTCGCGGACCTCAAGGACGCCGCCCCGGACCTGGTGATCGGCGGCTCGCCCGAGTTCCAGACCCGGCACCAGGGCCTGGAGGGCCTGAAGTCCGTGTACGGCCTGGAGTTCAAGTCCTTCAAGGCGCTCGACGCGGGCGGCCCCCTGACCCAGGCGGCGCTGACCAGGAACACCGTCCAGGCCGCCGACATCTTCACCACGGACCCGACCATCGTGAAGGAGAAGTTCGTCGTCCTGAAGGACCCGGAGAACCTCTTCGGGTTCGCGAACGTGACCCCGCTGGTCCACAAGGACGGCCTCTCCCAGAAGGGCGTCGACGCGCTCGACGCGGTCTCGGCCGAGCTGGACACGAAGACGCTCCTGGAGCTGGACGCGCAGGTGCAACTCGAGAAGAAGGACCCGCTGGACGTGGCGCGGGCATGGCTGAAGTCGGCGGGGCTGATCTGACTCTAGTTCCGCACCGCCGACGCGATCAGCTGGTCGATCAGGGCGATCAGCACATCGCGGCACGACTCCCGGTCCCGGGCGTCGCACAGCAGCACCCGCACGTGCTCCGGCACCGCGAGCGCCTCCCGGATGTCCTCGGGCGGGTACGGGTGTTCGCCGTGGAAGCCGTTGACCCCGACGACGAACGGAATGCCCCGGCGCTCGAAGAAGTCGATCGCGGCGAAGCTGGAATCGGGTCTGCGCACGTCGACCAGGACCACGGCACCGAGCGCGCCGAGCGCCAGGTCGTTCCACATGAACCAGAACCGCTGCTGCCCCGGCGTGCCGAACAGGTACAGCACCAGCTCCTGGCTGATGGTGATCCGGCCGAAGTCCAGGGCCACGGTGGTGGCCCGCTTCTCCTCGATGCCGTCGAGGTCGTCGATGCCCAGACCGGCCATGGTCAGGGGTTCCTCGGTGCGCAGCGGGACGATCTCGCTGACCGACCCGACCATGGTGGTCTTGCCGACGCCGAAGCCCCCGGCGATGAGGATCTTGACCGTGTCGGGTGCCGAAGACGTGTCGGTGGCAAGGTCAGAGCCGGCCAAGGCCGTCCCTCACTTTCTGCAGCAGGTCCAGGTCCGGAGTGGTGCGGGAAACGAGGCGCGGCGGGCGAACGGTGATCCGGCCCGCCTCCAGCAGGTCGCACAGCAGGATGACGGCCACGCTCACCGGCAGGTCGAGACGGGCGGCCAGCTCCGCCACGGCGACCGGCTCGGCGCACAGCCGCAGGATCCGGGTGTGCTCGGGCTGGCACCGGGCCGTCGTGGCGGGCGGCGGATCGATCGCCGTGACCGTCGAGATGAGCGTGAAGTCGGCGCGACTGGGCCGGGTCCGGCCGCCGGTCAGAGCGAACGGCCGGACGAGCCTTCCCGCCGAATCACCTACGCCCACCTCACACGCCTGGATCGAGGACGGGTCCGGCCACGCCCCGCGGTGCCGCGCTGAGGTGCTCGCCGATCTTCTTCACCAGCATGTTCATCTGGTACGCCACCACCCCGACGTCCGCGCCCGGCCCGGTCAGCACGACCAGATGGGCACCGGGACCGGCGGAGGTCAGGATCAGATAGCTGTTGGCCATCTCGATGAGGGCCTGGCGCACCGGGCCGCCGCGGAAGTCCATGCTGACGCCCTTGCTGAGGCTCATCAGCCCGGAGGCGGTCGCCGCGAGCCGCTCGGCGTCGTCGCGCAGGAATCCGGTGGACTTGCTGACCACCAGGCCGTCCTCGGAGAGCACCACGGCCTGGTTCACGTCGGCGACGCGCTCCACGAGTCCGGTCAGCAGCTGGTCGAGCTGGGTGTGCGTGGCGGGGATGGGGCGTGTCATTGCGGTGTCCTTCGTCAGCGGTCGGCGGGCGGAGTCGAGGGGACGGGACCGGCGGCGGCCTGCCGGGGTACTGCGGCCGCCTCCTCGTCGTGGGGCGGCTCGGCGTCGTCGTCACGGGCCCGGAGCGTGCCGCGCTGGAAGCCGGCCAGGGAGGACGCGGCGGCTTCCGCGGTGAAGTCGTCCGGGGAGCCGTCGTCGCGGGCGGGCGCGGCCTCTTCGCGCAACTCCTCCACCAGGCTGGTCTGCGGCACCCGGCGGGGGAGCGGGGTGAGACCGTCCCGGCGGGGGACGATTTCGCGGCCGGCGGCCGGGAGGGCGGAGGCGGTGCGGGCCGTGACGAGGGGCCTGGGCTCGCGGGCGGATCCGGCGGCACGCTCCGTGCCCCGCGCTGCCCCGGCGCGCCGGGGCGCCTCACTGTGTTCGGCGTCCATCGAACCCCGTCCGTCCACCGCCACCAGACCGTCCTCGGGGGCGCCGCCGTCCGCCGTGCCGCCGCTCGTGCCTCTCGGGCCGACCGCGACCACGAGGCCGTTGACGCCGGTCCCGTCCCGGGCGGTCCGCGCCTGCGGCGCCGCACCGCCCGCCGTCTCCCGCACCACGATCTCGTGCGGTACCAGCACGATCGCCGTGGTCCCGCCGTACGGCGACGAGCGCAGGGTGACGGTGATGCCGTGCCGGTGGGCCAGCTGGGCGATCACGAACATGCCGAGGCGCAGGTCGTCGGCGAGCGCCACCACGTCGAACTGCGGCGGCACCGCCAGCTGTTCGTTGAAGGACGTGTAGTCCTCCTCCAGCATGCCGAGGCCGCGGTCCTCGACCTCGACGGCCAGGCCCTTGGCCACCATCCCGGCCCGCACCGTGACGGGGCTCGGGGCGGGGGAGTAGGCGGTCGCGTTGTCGATGAGCTCGGCCAGCAGATGGATGACGTCGGCCACCGCGGGCGGCGCGACGTACACCTCCTCCTCGGTGAGCACCTCCACCCGCTGGTACTCGGCGACCTCCCCGACCGCGCTGCGCAGGATGTCCATCAGCGCGACCGGCTCGGTCCAGCTGCGGCCGGGCCGTTCGCCGCTGACGATGACGAGGTTCTCCTCGTAGCGGCGCAACTGGCTGGCCGTGGAGTCCAGTTCGTACAGGCCCTTGAGGATGTCGGGGTCGGTGTGCTCGCGCTCCAGCGTGTCGAGCTTGCTCAGCTGGAGGTTGACCAGGTTCTGGCTCTGCCGCGCTATACCCAGGATGATCTTCTGGAAGCCGCGCCGGGTGTCGGCGAGTTCGACCGCGGTGTGCACGGCCGTGCGCTGGGCGGTGTTGAACGCCCGGGCCACCTGGCCGAGTTCGTCGTGGCCGTAGTCCAGCTCGGTCGTCGCCGACTCCGGGTCGACCGTCTCGCCCCGCTCCAGCCGCGCGACCACATCAGGCAGCCGCTCCTGCGCGAGGCTGACGGCGGCCCGGCGCAGGCCGCGCAGCCGCCGGGACAGCGAGCGGGTGATCCGCCACGACATGCCGACGCACAGCAGCAGCGCGAGCAGCCCGCCGGCGCTCAGCAGAGCCGCCTTGAGCAGCAGGGCCTCCGCTTTGTCGGCACTGCGCTCCAGCAGCCCCGTCGTCTGCTGCTGGATGAGACCCGAGTACCGCACGGACAGCTTGTCCATGGCGGCGTTCCACCGCTTCTGCGCGTCCGGCAGGGCGATCCGGTCGGCGGTGGTGCCGATGTTGCGCGACGCCAGCACCTCGTCCTCGACGGACTGCAGCGTCTGCCACTCCCGGCTCGCCAGGATCTGCTCGGTCTGCGCCTTCGCGCCGCCCGTCAGCTGCGGCACGACCTGGTCCTGGACCAGCCAGCGCCGGGTGTTCACCAGTTCCGTGAACTGCGTCCACGCATCGTCGTCCAGATGCCCGGCGGGCCAGGCCAGGGTCAGCTGCGCGTCCTCCCGGGACACCAGCTCCGCCGCGTGCTCCAGCCCGATCAGCGGCCCGGCCTGCGAGGTGAGGTCGCCGTCGTCGACCTGGGACAGCTCCTGGAAGGCGTGGATCTGGTCGTCGATGATCGAGGAGTACTGGTCCAGCGCCTGCTGCGCGGTGATGTCGGTCGGGTCGTCCACCTGGTCCCGGTAGTACTCCAGGCTGCCCACCGAGCCCAGCACCGAGTACAGCCGGTCGGATATGCGGGAGGGCGCCTTCTCGATCGCGTCCGCCTGCCCGACCAGCTTGGCCACCGCCTTGTCGGTCTCCTCGCGCTGCGCGCCGAGGGCGGCCCGGGAGCCCTTCGGGGAGGCCAGCCAGGCGGCCGACAGGCTGCGCTCCCGCTGCAGCGCGAGCGTCGCGTCGGTGCCCATGGCACCGGTCGACCGGCTGAGCTCCGTCTGGTCGCGCAGCCTGAGGCCCTCCGAGAACATCTGGATCGTCGTCACGCCCCACATGGCGGCGAGGGTGACGCTGGGCACGAGGGCCAGGAGCACCAGGGAAAGGCGTATGGAACCGAGGCGGCGCCGGGCACCTGTCCGTCGAGGCATCGTCGTCCTAGGGCGATCAGCGGGGGGCGGGAAACGGGGAGGCGGAAAGGCCGGGGGGTGTGGGGGACGGGCGCGGGGGTGGTGCCGTCCCGGGCACGGCACATGGGATGCGCAGGATGTTATCCGTACAAGTGGACATGCGGGCCGGGCCTGACCGAAACTTTGGCGACACCCTCACGTGAAGTATCCGGTCACCGGGTCCCGGCGGCCGCGAACCGTGCCACGGCGGCCACGTTCGACTTGGTCACGAAGGCGGGACCGGTGAGCACCGGTGCCGTCCCGCCGCCGCTGACGTTGCCGTTGGTCCGGTACAGCCACAGGGCGTCCACCGCGAGGTAGCCCTGCAGATACGGCTGTTGGTCCACGGCGAACTGCACCTCACCGCTCCGGACCGCCTTGACCAGGTCCTTGTTCAGGTCGAAGGTGGCGACCTCGGCCCTGCTGCCGGACTGCCGCACGGCCTTGACGGCACTGAGCCCGTACTGGGCGCCCAGGGTGACGACCTCGTCGATGCTCGAGTCCTGCCGCAGCCGGGAGGCGATCGTGGCGGTCACCGCGTTCATGTCGCTGCCGTCCACGTACAGGTTGTCGGTGTCGCCGCGGAAGGTCTTGCGCATTCCGGCGCAGCGGGCCTCCAGCGCGACGTTGCCCCGCTCGTGCACCACGCACAGGGCGTGCTCGGCCTTGAGGTCGTCCAGCTTGTCGCCGACGGCCCGGCCCGCGACGGACTCGTCCTGGCCGAAGTACTCCAGGAGCCCGGTCGGCCGCCAGGCGTCGATGCCGGAGTTGAGCCCGACGACGGGTATGCCGGCCGCCTTGGCCTGGGCGACCGGGCCGCGCATCGCCGCCGGCTTGGCCAGGGTCACCGCGATGCCGTCGGCCTTGGCGCGGACCGCGTCCCGCACCAGATCGGCCTGCGCGGCCGGGTCCGCGTCGCCGGCGTACGTCAGGTCGACGCCGTCCTTGGCGGCCGCCGCCTCGGCGCCCCTGCGCACCAGGTCCCAGAAGGCGTCGCCCTTGCCCCCGTGCGTCACCAGGGTGACCTTCATGCCGCCGGACCGGCCTGCCGTATCCGCGTCCGCCCCGTCGTCGGCCGCGCCGAGGAAGGAGCAGCCGGACACCAGCAGACACAGGACGGACGCCAGTGCCGCGACACGGGTGCGTCTCGCGGAGGCGTGCGGCGGGGGAGGAGTGTTCATGGGGGCGGACCTCGCTGTGCGGCCGAGCAAGAGCAGGGTGAGAGTGCGGGCGGGGCCGCAGGGTGTGCACCGACCGGATGACTCTCGCTGGCCGGAGCCAACCGTGTGTGAGCACTGGTCGTCAAGTGAGCAGCCACGTGCCGTGAGTTGATGCTGCCGCATCGTGATGATCTGTCCGACGGGTCGAACGATGACGCCGGGGATGCTCTCACCTCGGCTTTCCGTACCGTCCGTGCGGTTCGGAACCGGCGCATGCCGGTGCCGGTGCCGAGGTGTCCGCGCCGCCGCGGCGAGGCCGCGCACCGCCCGGTGCGTGCAGCACACGCCGTCGAGGTGGGCCCACGAGGCCCGCCTAGACTGGTGCGGCGCGCGGGACGACGGAGGCGACGGAAGGGGCGGTGACGGTGGCGGCAGCCGGCGGTGGCTTCGAGGACCCCTCCCCGGACGTGCTCGCCCAAGCGGCCGCGGCCCTCGGTCTGCTGGCCTCGCCCGCCCGGCTGCACATCGTCTGGACGCTGGCCCGGGGCGAGAGCGACGTGACCGGTCTCGCCGAGCGGGTCGGCGGCGCGCTGCCCGCGGTCAGCCAGCACCTCACCAAACTGAAACTGGCCGGACTCGTCCGCTCCCGCCGCGAGGGCCGCCGGCAGGTGTACTACGTCGACGACCCCGACGTCGTCGAGGTCGTACAACTCCTGGTGGACCGGCTCACCGGCCGTGCGGCACCGGCGCGCCGCCGCCTCCATGGCCTCTGACACCGCCGAGTGCACCACCCTGGGGGTGCTGCGGCGGCTGGAGTCGGGGCCCCGGGGGCTGACCGAGACGGAGGCCGCCTCCCGGCTGGCCGGCTTCGGCGAGAACACGCTGCCGGAGAGCCGTACCCCGTCCTGGCCCCGCCGGTGCGTACGCGCCCTGCGCGATCCCCTCACCGCCGTACTGCTCTGCCTCGGCCTGGTGTCCACCGCCGTCGCCTCCTGGGGCACCGCCGTGGTGATCCTCGCCCTGGTCGCGGTCGGCTGTGTGCTGCGGGCGAGCGGGGAGCACCGGGCCGACCGGTCTCTGACCGCCCTGCGCGAACTGGTCGCCGGCACCGCCACGGTGCTGCGCCGCCCTGACGCCCAGGAGCCACCGGAGCCCCGGGAGACACCGGTCGCCGACCTCGCCACCTTCGCCGTCCTCGCCCTGGCGGCGGCCCGGACCCGGCACCGGCGGCGTCAGCCGTAGGTGAGGTCCGAGCAGGGGTTGTCGTCCGCGGACCGGGCCCCGTCGGCGACCTCGGACGGCACGGCGGTCGAGGCCCGGGAGGCGGACGCGCCCGCCACCGGGCTGTCCGCGTACGACTGCCCGAGGACGACACTGATGCCACTGCCGGTCGAGGACCGGAGCTCCGCCCCGGGGAAGGCCCGCGCCACGGTCCTGGCCCGGTCCTCGAGGCCGGGCCCGTACTCGACCAGCGTGGTGGTGTGGTCCTGGTCGGTCGCCGTCGCCGTGCCCGTGACGGTGAAGCCGTCCCCGGTGAGGGCGGCGGCGCGGGCGGCCAGGCCGGGAACGGCGGTGCCGTTGTGGACGGCGACGTCGATGCCCTCACCGGAGACCGGCGCGGGGGAGGGGGAAGACCCGGAACCGGCTGTTCCGGTCTTCTTGCCGCCGGCGTTCTCGCCGTCGATCGTGCGGTCGGCCCGCAGCGCGGCCCACAGCGCGGCCCATAGGGCGTCCGCGTCCGGCTGGACGATCGCCACCCGGGAACCCTCGTAGCGCCAGGGCAGGGTGACGAACTTGGTGTTGTGCAGGTCGATGTCCTTCAGGGACATCGCGAAGGAGATCAGCTTGTCGGCGGAGCCGAGGCCGGGGACGACGGTGAGCGACTTCGTGGCGGCGTCGGCCAGCGGCAACAGCCGCGTTGGGGGTGAGGCCCTTGCTCTTGATCTCCTTCATCAGGCTTGCGACGAACGCCTGCTGGCGCTTGATCCGGCCGATGTCGGAGCCGTCGCCGATGCCGTGCCGGATCCGGACGTAGTCCAGTGCCTTCTGCCCCGACACGGTCTGCTCGCCCTGGGGGAAGAGCAGCTTGCCCGGGGCGGCGAGATGCGGGTCGAGGTCGTTCTCGTAGACGTTCCGCGGCAGGCGCACCCGCACCCCGCCCACCACGTCCGTCAGCTCCGCGAAGCCCTTGAAGTCGACGACGACGGTGTGGTCGACGCGCACCCCGGTGAGCTGCTCGACCGTGTTCTGGGTGCAGGCCGGGTTGCCCTCGGTGGTCTGGCCGACCGAGTACGCCGCGTTGAACATGGTGTTCGGCCGGGCTTGGTCCACGTGCCGTCGGGCAGCTTGCAGGGCGGGATGATGACCAGCGTGTCGCGGGGGACGGACACGGCGATCGCGTGCCGGTGGTCGGCGTAGACGTGCAGCAGGAAGGCGGTGACGGAGCGGCCCACGTCGTCCTTCTCGCCGCCGCCCAGCGCGTTGTTGCCGCCGGTGCGGCTGCCGGAGCCGATGACCAGGACGTTCTCGCCCTTCGACGAGCCGGCGTCGGGGCGGTTGTCGGAGAGGCCGCCGGAGTCGAACGTGCTGCGCAACGGACTGGAGCCCTGGCATCTGCTGATCGTGGCGATCGTCGTGATCGTCGTGATCGTCCTGTTCGGCTCGAAGAGGCTGCCGGACACGGCGCGATCGCTGGGCCGCTCGATGCGGATCCTCAGGAGCGAGGCCAAGGCCCTGAAGGAGGAGGGCTCTGCGGACGCGGCGCCCGGAGAACAGCCCCGGCCCGCCACGCCCGTGGACCCGCTCTAGGGCTGCCCCACCGGCGTCGGCGGCGCGGCCTTCGCCGCCCGGGCCTCCTTGCGGCGCTGCCTGCGGCTGACGCGGGGTTCCTGGTCCGGCAGCCAGCCGAAGGCGAGGCAGCTGCCGGTCACGCCCAGGAGCATGCCGACGAAGAACCCGCCCAGGTTGGAGGTCAGCCAGGTACCCAGGGAGACCAGTACCCCGATGACCGAGTAGAACAGGCGCTGGGCGGGGTTGAAGAGGATCAGCACGCCGCACAGCAGCATCACGGCCGGGAGGAGATAGCCGGCCAGGCCCTGCATGCCGACGTGCAGGATGACGTCCAGCGACGCCTTCAGGGTGAGCAGGACCTCCGCCCCGCCCAGGGCGAGCAGCAGCCCGCCCCAGAACGGACGGCCGGCCCGCCACTGCCTGAAGGCGGGCCGGACTCCCTCGCGCGGACCGCGCGGCATCAGCAACCCGATCCGCTGAAGCCCAGCTTCAGACCCGGCAGCTTGAACACACCGGCTGTCGTGGCGTAGTTGGTCTGCCGCAGGTTGGCGATGTGCACCGTGTCGGACTGCTGGCTGAACACGCCCTTCGGTCCGCGGCCCTTGGGCCCGGCCTTGTTGAGCGTGCTGGCGTCGTTGCCGATCTCGATGTTGTTGAACGCGGCGTCGCCGGTCAGCTCGGTCGAGTCGGTCGTCAGATCGCTGGCGGTGACCTTCTGCGCGCCCTCGCCCGCCCTGATGACCAGGTTCGTGCCGCCCAGGTCCACGCTCTGGCACAGCTTGGTGAGGGTCGCGTTCTTGATCACGGACGTGACGACCAGCACCTGACCGCCGGTGTCACCCGCGTTGGGGCTGCCCTCGGCCATCTCGTCCAGGCCCCCGAACTGTGCGAAGCCGGTGCCGTTCAGCTCGGTCGCGGTGACCGTGAAGGGCATGCCGGAGATGGCGAACTGCACGCCCAGCGCCCCTTCCGCGGTGAGGACCGCGAGTCCTGCGGCGGCCAGGGTGGCCGGCACCGCCATCACGGCGGCCCGGCGTGCCCGGACCCGCCCGCGTCGCGCGGGGGCGTCACTGACGTCCGGTGCGGCGGCGCCGTCCGGTCTTTCGGGGGTGTGCTCGGCGGAGGAGGTCATGTCTGCTCCAGGTGCATGTCGGTGCGGATCGGACTTCGGTGGCACGTTGCCCTGGCGCGGACACCGACCGCGTACGCATGTCTCCCGCAACTCCCGGCGGTTGCAAGGACTTTCTCGTTACGCCGCAGTAGCCGTCGAGGAAGTTACCGGGGGTTACATGAAGGGTCAAGGGAAGTGTGAACAAAGAGTGGCGATTGTGCGCCGCAGGTGAGTCGCCGGTCTCCCGAAAGGCTCAGATCACGCACAACTCCCTTGCGAAGCCTTGACGTTGGCGGACGCACGGGTCTACAACTCTCCTCGTCCCACCGGATCCGTGGCGCCGGATCCGCCACGCGGCCCGTCCGCGTGTCCCGGACCCGCTCGTCCACGTCAGGGCATCTCGTCGCCCGGTGCGTCCGCACGGGCTTTCCCTCGCCCGAGCTCCCCCGCCACGGCGCGGCCGCTCTTCCTGGAACCGCGCCACCAGCCACCCCCCGCCCGGCCCGGCCGTAGGCCCCTTCCCGTGTGAACCTCCGGCCGGTGACCGGCCTGCCGTTGCCGGCCCGTCACGTACGGAGAAGGCGTGACGGGCCCGCAACGGCGGACGCCCGGCGCACCCCCACCCCCCGCTATGGAAAGAGGTACACCCCCATGCGTACGCGCACCCTCCTCGCCCTCACCGCCGCCGTCGCCGCCCTGGGCCTCGCCGCCCCCGCCTCCGCGGCCGACACCCCCGTCCTGACCACCGCCGACGGCGCGGCCGTCGCGGTCGGCGACGTCCTCGACGCGTCCCTGGCAAGCGGCACCGCCGCCACCTTCTACTCCAGCGCGACCGGCACCAGCGGCATCTCCTGCACCAAGTCGGCGTTCTCCGCCGCCGTCACCGACAACCCGGCCGCCCCCGGCACCGCCACCGAGTCCCTGACCTCGCACAGCTTCGACACCAGCGGCTGCACCGCCAATGTCGTCGGGGTGCTCGGCGTCAGCGGCATCACCGTCGACAACCTGCCCTACACCACCAGCGTCTCCTCCGACGGCACCGTCTCCGTGACTCCGGCCGCGGGCTCCGCCGTGCAGTCCACGGTCAAGCTGCGCACTCTGCTCGGCACCATCACCTGCGTCTACCAGGCTCCCGGCCTGACCGGCACGGCGAGCAACGCCGACAACAGCATCTCCTTCGCCAACCAGCAGTTCACCAAGGTGTCCGGCTCGTCGCTGTGCTTCAGCAACGCCTTCTTCACCGCCAAGTACGCCCCGGTGACCAAGGGCGGCGTCGCCGTCGTCGTCAACTAGGCGCGCAGCAGCGGTAGTTCAGCGTCGCCGAAGCCGTACGGCCAGGGCGGCGCCGCCGGTGAGCAGCAGCACCGCCGCGGCGCCGCCCGCCAGTACGGGCGCTGACGGGCCGGAGGCCGGGCCGGAGGTGGTGGCCAGCGGTGTGTGGTCGTCCTGAGGCCGCGGGCCGGGGGAGTCCGCGGCGGTGCTCGCCGCCGGCTCCTTCTTCCCCGGCTCCTCCTTCTCCGGCTCCCTCTTCCGCTCGGGCTCCCTCTTCTCCGGTTCCGCCGTCTTCTGTTCCGTCCCCTCCCGCGTCTTCCGCGGCTCCTTCTTCGTCTCCGGGAACACCACGTCCGAGCACGAGTAATAGGTGTCCGGCGTGCTGCTGTTCTGCCAGACCGTGTACAGCACGTGCCGCCCGGTGCGGTCGGACGGCACAGTGGCCCGGATGCGGTACGCGCCGTCCGTCAGGGCCGGGTCCGTCACCTCGGCGAACGGCTTCTCGGGCAGATCGGACCAGGACAGCGGCCCGGCCGGGTCGTAGCCGGGCTTCGTCAGATACATCCGGAACGTGCCGGTGTGCGGGATCGTCGATACGTACCGCATCGTCAGCGCCGCGCCGGGCGTCATCCGGGTCGACGGCCAGTCGGCACGGGCGAGATCGAGGCCCCGGTAGGCGGGCAGGCCCCCGCTGCACAGCTTCCCGTCCGGGACGACCCGGCGGTCCCGGCCGTTCACGTCCGGCACCCGCAGGTTGTCCCACGCCGTGAAGGGCGCGCCGTTCGCGGCGACGGCCGCACGGCACGCCGCCGTGCCCGCGCGGTCACCGCCCTCCGGGGAACAGGCCACCACCCGGCTCACCGGGTCCGTCGGCGCCCCGTGTGCCCGGGCGGGCCCCGCCGTCCCCAGCGGCAGCAGCAGCGAGGTCAGGAGGGCGGCCGCGAGTGCGGTGCGGTGTGCGGTCGTGCGAGACATCCGTCTGCTTCTCCTCGGCCCGGGCGGCGACGTTCGGTCATGCAGTACGGGAAATCGGCCCGACGCGTTCATCGCGCCACGACCTGCGCCAAAAGGGACCATTGGGCGCCCAACTGCCCGCCAGTGAACCGCCATAGAGGGTGGGACGGCAGTTGGATCGAGGGTTTCCCCCGTATCCCGGTGACCTCCCCTTTGCCTATCGTTCGACCACAGCTGACCCGCAGGTAACCCCGAACGGTCCGCTTCCGCCTCACGCCTGGCCGGCCATCGCGTCGCTCTTCGCTTTTCGAACCACCCCCCTCCGCTTCGAGGACGAAGCGACTCCACCGCCTTGCTCCGCCCAGCCCGGAGTCCGGCCACGAAAGGCAACGACCGTGCGTATCTCCCCAGAGCTCAGACGGAAGCTGATATCCGTCGCCGTCGTCTCCACCGCCCTGCTGACCGCAGCCCCCGCCTCGGTCGCCGTCGCCCAGGAGCCGGCCCCCCGCCCGGCCGCCGTCCCCGCCGCGCAGACCGAGGCCGCTCCCGGTGTCCGGGCCGAGCGCCTCATCGTCGGCTACAAGTCCGGCGCCACCGAGGCCGAGTCCAACAAGGCGGCGGCCGCCGACGCCGCGTCCAAGGCCGAGAAGACCGGCGAGGAGATCGACTTCCAGCGCCGCCTCGGCACCGGCGCCGCCCTCGTCGAGCTGGGCACCAACCCCACCCGTGCCTCCGTCGCCGACGTCGTCGCCCAGTACCAGGCCGACCCGCAGGTCGCCTATGTCGTCCCGGACCGTCTGAACAAGCCGACGGCCGTCACCCCGAACGACACCGAGTACGGCAAGCAGTGGGACCTGTTCGAGTCCACCGCGGGCATGAACGTCCCGGGCGCCTGGGACACCACCACCGGTACCGGCGTCACCGTCGCCGTCATCGACACCGGCTACGTCACCCACTCCGACCTGGCCGCGAACATCGTCGGCGGGTACGACTTCATCTCCGACACGGCCGTCTCGGTCGACGGCAACGGCCGCGACAGCAACCCGGCCGACCCGGGCGACTGGTACAACGCCAACGAGTGCGGCGCGGGCATCCCGGCCTCCACCTCCTCCTGGCACGGCACCCACGTGGCCGGCACCATCGCCGCCGCCACCAACAACGGCAAGGGCATCGCCGGTATCGCCCACGGCGCGAAGATCTCCCCGGTCCGCGTCCTCGGCAAGTGCGGCGGCTACGACTCCGACATCATCGACGCCATCACCTGGGCGTCCGGCGGTTCGGTCTCCGGCGTGCCCGCCAACACCAACGTCGCCAAGGTCATCAACATGAGCCTCGGCGGGGGCGGCGCCTGCTCCAGCGCGACCCAGAGCGCCATCAACGGCGCCGTGAGCCGCGGCACCTCGGTCGTCGTCGCGGCGGGCAACGAGAACACCAACGCCTCCAGCTCGTCCCCGGCGAACTGCGGCAACGTCATCACCGTCGCCGCGACCAACCGCGCGGGCAGCCGCGCCTCGTACTCCAACTACGGCTCGGTCGTGGACATCTCCGCCCCCGGTGGTGAGACCCGCACCACCGCCAACGGCATCCTCTCCACGCTGAACTCCGGCTCGAAGACGCCGTCGAGCGAGAACTACACCTACTACCAGGGCACCAGCATGGCCACCCCGCACGTCGCGGGCCTCGCCGCGCTGATGAAGTCGGCCAACTCCGCCCTCACCCCCGCGCAGATCGAGTCGGCCATCAAGGCCAACGCCCGTGCCCTGCCGGGCACCTGCTCCGGCGGCTGCGGCGCGGGCCTCGCGGACGCCGCCAAGACGGTTCAGGCCGTGAAGGGCGGGTCGTCCACCGGCACGACGTTCTCCAGCACCACCGCCGTCGCCATCCCGGACAACGGCGCCGCCGTCGAGTCGCCGGTCAGCGTCACCGGCCGCAGCGGCAACGCCCCCTCGGCCCTCCAGGTCGGCGTCGACATCACCCACACCTACCGCGGCGACCTCGTCATCGACCTGGTCGCGCCGGACGGGTCGGCGTACCGCCTGAAGTCCGCGGCGTCGGACTCCGCCGACAACGTGAACACCACCTACACGGTGAACGCCTCCAGCGAGGTGGCCAACGGCACCTGGAAGCTGCGCGTCCAGGACACCGCGGCGCAGGACACGGGCACCCTCAACGGCTGGAAGCTGACCTTCTGATCCTTCTTCGGGAACTCTGAACGAGGCAGGCCGCGAAGCGGGCGGGCCGGCCGGTGCGGATGGGGCACCGGCCGGCCCGCCTTTACGTCTGGCCCCACAGCCCCCACAATTAGATACCGAACGCGCTGTTTTCTTTCACCAGTTGCGCTTGTTTTGCCGGATGTGTACCCGTACTCCGGCACACCGGTGTGATGAGCGCCGTCTCAGGGTGAGTTATCGTGTACGCGGGGTAAAAACAAACGGCATGACCCGTTCATTTCCGTCCCGGGAGAGTTCAGCCGATGGCGAGGCAGTTGCGAGCCGAGCAGACCCGCTCGACGATCATCACGGCCGCCGCTGACCTGTTCGACCGTCGCGGCTACGAATCGACCAGTCTCAGCGACATCGTGGAGCACGCCCACGTCACCAAGGGTGCCCTGTACTTCCACTTCGCGGCGAAGGAGGATCTCGCCCACGCGATCCTCGAACTCCAGTCGCACACCGCCCGCCGGCTGGCGACGGAGACCGACAACCGCGGCCACACCTCACTCGAGGCGCTGATGCGCCTCACGTTCGGCATCACCCGCATGTCCGTGGAGGACCCGGTACTGCGGGCCGGGCTGCGGCTCGCGACGGGCGGGATCCGGCCCCGGCCGCCCCTGAGCCACCCCTTCACCGAGTGGCTGGACATCGTCACGGCCCGGCTGGTCGGCGCGGTCAAGGAGTCCGACGTCCATCCGGAGATCGATATCGACGTCGTGGCCCACTCGCTGGTCTGCTTCTTCGTCGGCACCCGCGTCGTGGGCCGCTCCCGCGAGCCGGTCGCGCGCCAGCCCCGCCGGACGGCCGAGATGTGGAACATACTCATCCGCGGCCTGGTCCCGGTGACCCGCAGGGCCCGCTATCTGAGCCTGGCGGCGCGTCTGGAGCGGGAGATCGCACCGGTGTGACCGGGCGCGGGGCGGGTCGACCCGTGCGAAGGGCACGCGCGTTACGGTGAGGCCCATGCCCGACACCCCCTCCGCACCCCTGCTCCTCGGCAACCAGCCGGGCTCCTTCCCCCACAGTGTGCTGGCCGAGCGGCACCCCGCGATCATCAAGCAGGTCCGCGAGGCCTTCCCGTACGAACCAGGGCAGCACCGCGCCCTCGACGAACTGCTCGCCAACTGCACCAAGGGCGAGATCGAACCCCTCCCGGCCGACGCGCACGACCGGGACCACTGGGAGATCTGGGGGCTGCGCGAGTACACCGGCCGCTCATGGTTCGACGTGCCGTGGCTCTGGTCCGAGAGCTGGTTCTACCGCATCCTGCTCCAGGCCGTCGGCTACTTCGGCACCGGACCGTGGCAGGGCATCGACCCCTTCCGCCCCTTCAAACTCGCCGAACTCGACTCCGCCGAGACCGACGAGGAACTAGCCGCGCTCGACGACCTCACCGGCCGGCCCGCCGCCGAGCAGGCGCAGGCGCTGCTGCACGGCTCCCTGTGGGGCAACCGCGCCGACCTCGGCTTCCGCCTCTCCGCCGAAGGCGCGCGGGACGCGGACGCCGCGCCCGGCCTGGTGGCCGACGACAGCGACCGGCTCTGGTCGCTGCTCGACACCACGGCCCCGGGGGACGGCACGCTGTGCCTGGTCGCCGACAACGCGGGCCGCGAACTCGTCCCCGATCTCCTCCTCATCGCCCACCTCCTGGAGAGCGGCCGCATCGGACGGGCGGTCCTGCACGTCAAGCCCTACCCCTACTACGTCTCCGACGCCACCACCGCCGACGTCGTCGACGCCCTGCGCCGGCTGACCGGCGCAGGGGGAGCGGCCGCCACGTACGGGCGGCAGCTGTGGTCCGCCCTGGCCGACGGCCGTCTCACCCTGCGCGCCCATCCCTTCTCCAGTGCCCCGCTGCCGTACGAGAAGATGCCCGGCGACCTGCGCGCGGAGTTCGCGTCGGCCACGCTCACGATCGTCAAGGGCGACCTCAACTACCGCCGCCTGGTGGGCGACCGGCTCTGGGAACCGACCACCTCCTTCGCGGACGTCACCGCCTACTTCCCCGGTCCGGTCGCCGCCCTGCGCACCCTGAAGTCGGACGTGATCACCGGCCTCGACGCGCGCACCGAGGCCGCCCTGGTCGCGGCGGAGGAGCAGCGCTGGCGCACCAGCGGCACGCATGCGCTGATTCAGGTACGGAACAACCGGTAACGGGCGCGAGGAGACATCCGGTCGAGGAAGAACGCCACAAGGGCCGGGCAGAACTCCCGCATTCGCCTCTGATTCACGCGATGGTGTGATCATGTCCCGCCCGGCGGATGCCGCCGCGGGGCGCCGGGTAGGGCCCGGCCATGACGCAGCCGTTCGAACTCCCGCACTTCTACATGCCGCACCCCGCGCGGCTGAACCCCCATCTCGACGAGGCCCGCGCCCACTCGACCGGGTGGGCGCGGGAGATGGGCATGCTGGAGGGATCCGGCGTCTGGGAGCAGGCCGACCTCGACGCGCACGACTACGGCCTGCTCTGCGCCTACACCCACCCCGACTGCGACGGCCCCGCCCTCTCCCTGATCACCGACTGGTACGTGTGGGTCTTCTTCTTCGACGACCACTTCCTGGAGATGTACAAGCGCAGCCAGGACCGCGCCGCCGGCAAGGCCCACCTGGACCGGCTGCCCCTCTTCATGCCGCTGGACCTCTCGACTCCCGTGCCCGAGCCGGAGAACCCGGTCGAGGCGGGCCTGGCCGACCTGTGGACGCGCACGGTGCCGAAGATGTCCGACGACTGGCGCCGCCGCTTCGCCGTGGCCACCGAGCACCTCCTCAACGAGTCGATGTGGGAGCTGTCCAACATCAACGAGGGGCGGATCGCCAACCCCGTCGAGTACATCGAGATGCGCCGCAAGGTCGGCGGCGCCCCCTGGTCGGCGGGGCTCGTGGAGTACGCGACCGCCGAAGTGCCCGCCTCCGTCGCCGAGACCAGGCCGCTGAGGGTGCTGATGGAGACGTTCTCCGACGCCGTGCACCTGCGCAACGACCTGTTCTCCTACCAGCGCGAGGTCGAGGACGAGGGCGAGAACAGCAACGGCGTGCTCGTCCTGGAGACCTTCTTCGGCTGCACCACCCAGGAGGCCGCCGACACCGTCAACGACGTCCTCACCTCCCGCCTCCACCAGTTCGAGCACACGGCGTTCACCGAAGTGCCCGCGGTGGCCCTGGAGAAGGGGATCGGGCCGGACGAGGTGGCGGCCGTGGCGGCGTACACGAAGGGGCTGCAGGACTGGCAGTCCGGCGGCCACGAATGGCATCTGCGCTCCAGCCGCTACATGAACGAGAACGCCGCGCGCGGCAGCGGCCCATGGCCGGGATGCTCCGGCATCGGCACCTCCGCCGCCGACGTCCGCGCCCTGCTCGCGACGGCCGGGGCGGAGCGGCTGCGTTCCTACACGCACGTGCCGTACCAGAAGGTCGGGCCGTCGCGGATCCCCGACATCCGCATGCCGTTCCCGCTGGAGCTCAGTCCGCACCTGGACCACGCCCGCCGGAGCCTGCGCGACTGGGTGGAGCGGATGGGCATCCTCACCGAGGGCGTCTGGGACGAGGACAAGCTCCGCGCCTACGACCTCCCGCTCTGCTCGGCCGGCCTCGACCCGGACGCCACGCCCGAGGCCCTCGACCTCAGCGCGCAGTGGCTCGCCTGGGGCACCTACGGCGACGACTACTACCCGCTGGTCTACGGCCACCGCCGCGACCTCGCCGCCGCCCGGCTGACCACGGCCCGCCTGTCCGACTGCATGCCGACCGCCGGAGAGGAGCCGCTGCTCCCGGTCAACGCCATGGAGCGCGGCCTGGTAGACCTGTGGGTGCGCACCACCGCGGGGATGACACCCGAGGCGCGGCGCACGCTCAAGGACGCCATCAACGTCATGACCGAGAGCTGGGTGTGGGAGCTGTTCAACCAGCTCCAGAACCGCGTCCCCGACCCGGTCGACTACCTGGAGATGCGCCGGGCGACCTTCGGCTCCGACCTCACCCTGAGCCTGTGCCGGATGGGACACGGCCCCGCCGTCCCGCCCGAGGTCTACCACAGCGGCCCGGTCCGCTCCCTGGAGAACGCCGCGATGGACTTCGCGTGCCTCCTCAACGACGTCTTCTCGTACCAGAAGGAGATCGAGTTCGAGGGCGAGATCCACAACGCGATCCTCGTCGTGCAAACCTTCTTCGGCTGCGACTATCCGACCGGGCTCGGCATCGTGCACGACCTGATGAGCCAGCGCATGCGCCAGTTCGAGCACGTCGTCGAACACGAACTGCCCATCTTGTACGACGACTTCCAGCTCAATGAGGAGGCGCGCGCGGCGATGGGGACATACGTGGCGGACCTGCGGAACTGGCTGTCCGGCATCCTCAACTGGCATCGCGAGGTGGACCGCTACAAGGGCGAGTGGCTGTCCCGCCGCGCCCACGGCTTCCTCCCGGACCGGCCACCGGCCATGCCCGTGCCCGCTCTTCGCTGAGGCGGCGATCCGGCCGGACCGACTCGCGACGGGACCTGTTCCCGTGGCCCGTACCGCACCCGACGACCGGGTGCGGTACGGGCCGTGCCCGCGTTCGGGCCACCCCTCCGACCGCCTCGGTCCCGGTCAGTCTCACTCGTTCGTGGCTCGTCGGCCGCCGATGTACCGGGTAGAGCACCTGCCGTGATCGTTCCGGGATCCGCCGGAGACGATCGGCACCATCCGGAGGCGAGCCATGGAACACACCGCGCTGCGACCCAAGCCGATGCCGGGTCAGGAGCCCGACGGGGCCGCGCCGGCGACAGGGCCCGGCCCGTCACGGCCCCGCCCGCATGCCACCCGGCGACGGGGGCGGCGGCTCCTCAACGTGGCTCTCGCAGGGTTCGCCGGCGCGGTCCTGGTGCTGTCCGGGATCGGACTCGGGGCGATGGGCACCACGATGCTCGGCAAGGGCGGGCGCCTCGACCCGCGTGGATGGCACACGCCGTCGCTCCCCGGTCCCTCGCCCGCCGCCGCTCCCTCCGTGCCCGTCGTCGCGACGCTCGGCGTACAGGTCATGGACGCCCGCAAGCCGGGGGCCGTGGTCGTGGGGCTGCACGTGCCCGGGCCGGCCCAGGCCGCCGGGCTGGTGCGCGGCGACGTCCTCCTCGCCTTCGGCACGACCCGGATCGACACGGCCGCCGATCTGGTCCGGGCCGTGGCCCGCGCCCGGCCGGGCTCCGAGGTCAGGCTGACGGTCCGCCACCGCGGCGGCGGATACGAGCAGCTGACTCTCGTACCGGCTGTCGCCGCCTGAAGCACGCCCTCACGGCACGACCCGGAAGTGGCTGGTGAGCCGCCCCGAGTCGTCCAGGACATGGAACGCGAGCCCGGGCGGCGCCTCCCGGTCCGCGATCTGCTCGCCCTCCCAGGGCAGCCGCAGCGTCCACGTCACGCCGGGCCCGACGACCAGCGGCCGCCCCACGAACGAGGTGGCGGCGGGGGTGTGGGCGTGGCCGGTGATCAGCCCGGCGATCTCGGGCCGGCGGGCCAGCAGGCCGGCCAGCCGGCCGGGGTGCCGCAGCGGGCAGGAGTCGGGCAGGGGGTGATGCAGTGCCACCGGCGGGTGGTGGAAGGCGAGCAGGGCCGGAAGGCCGCCGTCGAGTTCGTCGAGCGTCGTCTCGATCCAGTCGTACGTCTCCTCGTCCAGCTCCCCGTCGTCGCTGCCCGGAACGCTGGAGTCGCACATCAGCACCGCGCCGTCGTCGAAGACCCGCACGCTGTTGATGGGCCCCTCGCCCCCGGGCCGGTCCAGCAGCGCCTTGCGGTAGGGCGTACGGCTGTCGTGGTTGCCCGGGCAGGTCAGCACCGGGAAGGGGGCGTCAGCGGCGCGCAGCCCCAGGATGCGGGCGGCCTCCTCGTACTCCGGCTCCGTGCCGTGGTCCGCGATGTCCCCCGTCACCAGCAGCGCGTCCACGTGGCCCGACAGCTCCCACAACCGCTCGCGCACCCGCTCGGCGCGCTCCGTCGCCCGCGCGCTCCCGTCCAGATGCAGATCGCTGATGTGCGCGAGTACCAGCACCGTCGTACGCCCCCTCGGCCGAACATTTAATGGAAGGGTTGAATCTAAGCATTAGAACTAACGCCTGAGCAATCCTCTGCCGTTAGGCAGGTTGCCGGGGTGAATGCCCGCAGACGGCTCGCGCCGCCCCCTCCGGCCGGGCAGGATGCTGCCCGTAGCCCCTTCGTCCGCCCTGGGAGGCCCGGATGACCGGAAGCACGGCCGTGTCGTTCACCGCCGACGACTACCGGGCCCGCATGGAGCGCGCCGCGCGGACGGCCGCCGAGGCCTCTCTCGCGGGCCTGCTGGTGGCCCCGGGACCGGACCTGGTGTGGCTCACCGGCTACACACCCCCGGCGGTCACCGAGCGGCTCACCCTGCTGGTCCTCGCCGCCGGGCAGGACCCCGTCCTCGTCGTGCCCGCCCTGGAGGCCCCGGACGCGCGCCGGGCGGCCGGCGCGCCCGCCCTGACCCTGCGCGACTGGACCGACGGCAAGGACCCCTACGCCGCCACCGCCGCCCTCCTCGACGCCTCCGGCCGGTTCGGCATCAGCGACAACGCCTGGGCCCTGCACCTGCTGGCCCTCCAGCAGGCCCTGCCCGGCAGCTCCTACGCCTCGCTCACCGAGGCCCTGCCCATGCTGCGTGCCGTCAAGGACGCGGCCGAGCTGGACCTCATGGCGGCCGCCGGTGCCGCCGCCGACGCGACGTTCGAGCAGATCCGCAACGTCCCCTTCGCGGGCCGCCGGGAGTGCGAGGTGGCCGCGGACCTCGACCGGCTGCTGCGCGGGCACGGACACGAGCAGGTCGACTTCACCATCGTCGCCTCGGGCCCGAACGGAGCCAACCCGCACCACGAGGCGGGCGACCGCGTCATCGCCCGGGGCGACATGGTCGTCCTCGACTTCGGCGGCCTGCGGGACGGCTACGGCTCCGACACCTCCCGCACGGTCCACGTCGGCGAACCCACCGACGAGGAGCGCCGCGTGCACGCGATCGTGCGCGAGGCCCAGGAGGCCGGCTTCCGCGCGGTGCGGCCCGGGGCCGCCTGCCAGGACGTGGACCGGGCCGCCCGCCAGGTCATCGCCGACGCCGGCTACGGCGAGTACTTCATCCACCGCACCGGACACGGCATCGGCGTCACCACCCACGAGCCGCCCTACATGATCGAGGGCGAGGAACGGCCCCTCGTGCCCGGCATGTGCTTCTCCGTGGAACCGGGCATCTACCTGCCCGGCCGGTTCGGGGTCCGCATCGAGGACATCGTGACCGTCACCGAGGACGGCGGGCGGCGCCTGAACACCACCACGCGCGAGCTGGTCATAGTGGAGTGAGGCCCCGATGTCCCCAGCTCGCCTCCCGAACGGCAACGGCGCGACCATGACCCAGGCACCCACACCCACCGCGGACACCGTCCGCCGACTGGTCCTGTCCCTCCTCGAGGACGCCAAGGACGCCAAGGACGCCAGGGACGTCAGGGGCAGCCGGGGCGGCAAGGAGACCCGGCAGGGCGGGAGCGGTTCCGGCCCCGACGTCCGGCCCGCCACCCAGGGCGCCGAACCCGTCACCTGGTGGGTCGGCACCCGCCACGTGCTGCGCCTCGCCCCCGACCGCGAGGCCACCCTGCGCCAGCGCCGCGAACTGCGCCTGCGCGACCTCGTCCGCCCGCACGTCCCGGTGGCGGTGCCCGCCAGCGTCGCGCACGGCGAATGGGCACCCGGACTGAGCTACACACTGGACACCAAGGTGCCCGGCGGCTCGGGGGAGGAGCATGACGTGTCCGCCGTCGGCGAGGCGGACCTCGCCGGGCTCCTCACGGGCCTGCGCGAGGTGCCGGTCCGGCAGGCCGAGACGCTCGGCGTGCCGCGCGCCGCGCCGCGCTCCCTGGAGGCGCTGCGCCGGACCGCCGTACGCGCCGCCGAACGCCTCGCCGCGGCCGACGAGTTCGACGCCGCCCGCCTGAACCAGCTCACCCCGCCCGCCGCGTCCCAGCTCGCCGCCCAGCCCGGCTCGGCGGTCCTCACCCACCACACCCTCACGGGCGGCCATCTCGTGGTCAGTGCCGACGGCCGGGTGCGCGGCGTGCTCGGCTGGGCCGGCGCGGTCGTCGGCGACCCGGCCGAGGACATCGCGGGCCTCGCGCTCGCCGTCGGCTCACCCGCCGCCGTACGCGCCGCCACCCTCGCCGGCTACGGCGCCCGCCCCTGCCTGCGCGGCCTGTGGCTCGCCCGCTGCGACACCGTCGTCCACCTCGCCGAGGCCCTCACCGGCAAGAACGCCACCCTGCCGCGGACCCGGCTGCGCCGCGCCTGGGAACCGATCCTGCTGGAACGGGTCACGGACCTGGGGGACGCGGACGACGCCCTGTAGCGGGCCGGGCGGCGCCGTCGCGCGGGGCTATCCTCCGCTCATGAAGCGCACCACCGCGGCGGCCGTGTCCCTGCTGACCTCCGCCGCGATCATCTCCCTGGCCGGCTGCTCCGGCACGGCCACGGCGTCCGCGCCCGGCGCCACGGCTCCCCACAAGCGGCAGCCGACCCCGGCGGAACGCGTCACCGCGCTTTTGGTCACCCCGGGCGACCTCGGAACCGGCTACTCGGTACGGGAGTTCGACCCGGCCAAGGGGAAGTCCGTCTTCGCCAGGTCCGCGCGAGAGATCACCGGCGACGGGCCCTGCATACCGCTGGCCGCCATGACGCACCAGTTGCCCCTCGGCACGCCGCAGGCCCACCTGAGCCGCGTCGTCTCGACCGATGAGGCGCCCGGCACCCGGATCTACGTCACCCTCGCCACCTACGGCCAGGGCATGGCGATGACGGCGATGGACACCCTCCTCGCCGACGCCGTGCAGGGCTGTTCCCTCGGCTTCACCGTCAAGGCGCACGGCACCAGCGAGCTGTACTACCCGTTCGAGCCCGAGGACACCCCCAACGTCGGCGACGAGGCCCTCGCCTACCGCGGCGCCGTCACGGAGGAGGGCGGCGGGACCCGGCCGATCCGCACCACCGTCGTACGCCACGGGGACACCATCACCGTCTGCACCGCGGTGGGCGGCGCCCGCATCGCGAGGCCGGGGCTCCTCGCGCCCGTCATCGAGGCGCAGGACGCGAAGCTCCCCTGACCCGCCGGGCGCTCACTCCTGCAGCAGCACCACAGCCGACTCCCCGGGCAGCCGCACCGCCCCGTCCGCCCCGGGCTTCTCCACCGGCTCCCACGCGGCCAGCACGCGCGCGTGGGGCACGCCCAGCCGCAGCACGGCCGGCTCGGAGGCCAGGTTCACCGCCACCAGGACGTCCCCGCGCCGGAAGGCGATCCAGCGCCGCTCCTCGTCGTAGGCCACCTTGGTGTCGGCGAGGTCGGGGTCGGTCAGGTCCGGCTGCCCGTGGCGCAGCGCGAGGAGCTGCCGGTACCAGGCCAGCACGCGCGCGTGGGGCTCGCGTTCCGGTTCGGACCAGTCGAGGCAGGAGCGGTCCCGGGTCGCCGGGTCCTGCGGGTCGGGCACGTCCTCCTCCTTCCAGCCGTGCGCGGCGAACTCCCGCCGCCTGCCCCGCCGTACGGCGTCCGCCAGCTCCGGGTCGGTGTGGTCGGTGAAGAACTGCCAGGGCGTGCCCGCGGCCCACTCCTCGCCCATGAAGAGCATCGGCGTGAAGGGCGCCGTCAGGATCAGCGTGGCCGCGCACGCCAGCAGCCCGGGGGAGAGCAGGGCCGAAAGCCGGTCCCCCTGGGCGCGGTTGCCGACCTGGTCGTGTGTCTGGCCGTAGCCGAGCAGCCGGTGCCCGGCCACGCGCGTACGGTCCAGGGGGCGCCCGTGGTACCGCTCCCGGAAGCTCGAGTACGAGCCGTCGTGGAAGTAGCCGCCCGTCAGCGTCTTGGCGAGCCCGCCCAGGGGAGCGCGCGCGAAGTCGGCGTAGTAGCCCTGCGACTCGCCGGTCAGCGTGGTGTGCAGGGCGTGGTGGAAGTCGTCGTTCCACTGCGCGTGCAGCCCGAGGCCGCCCGCGTCCCGGGAGGAGATGAGGCGCGGGTCGTTCAGATCCGACTCGGCGACCAGGAACAACGGCCGGTCCGTCTCGGCGGCCAGCGCGTCCACGGCCGTCGACAGCTCCTCCAGGAAGTGCAGCGCGCGGGTGTCCACCAGCGCGTGCACCGCGTCCAGGCGCAGCCCGTCGATCCGGTAGTCGCGCAGCCACGCCAGCGCGCTGCCGATCAGGAACGCGCGCACCTCGTCCGAGCCGGGCGCGTCCAGGTTGACCGCGGCGCCCCAGGGGGTGTGGTGGGTGTCGGTGAGGTACGGCCCGAAGGCGGGCAGGTAGTTGCCGGACGGGCCGAAGTGGTTGTGCACCACGTCGAGGACCACGCCCAGTCCGAGTGCGTGGGCCCGGTCGACGAAGCGTTTCAGCGCCTCGGGCCCGCCGTACGGCTCGTGCACCGCCCACAGCGACACACCCTCGTAGCCCCAGCCGTGCGTGCCCGGGAAGGGGCACAGCGGCATCAGCTGCACATGCGTGACGCCCAGTTCGGCGAGATGGCCGAGCCGCTCGGCGGCCGCGTCCAGGGTGCCTTCGCGCGTGTACGTCCCCACGTGCAGCTCGTACAGCACCGCGCCGGGCAGCGGCCGCCCCCGCCACCGCGCGCGCCACGCGTACCGCTCGTGATCGACGACCGCGCTCAGCCCGTCCGGGCCGTCCGGCTGCCGCCGGGAGCGCGGATCGGGCAGCACGGGCCCGTCGTCCAGCGCGAAGCCGTACCGGGACCCGTCGCGCGCCTCGGCCTCGCCCCGCCACCACCCCGCCCGTTCCGGATCGCGTTCCAGCGCGCGGGTGACGTCGTCGCACCGGAGCGTCACACGGCCGGCCTGTGGTGCCCACACCTCGAACTGCACGGACGGTTCCCCTTCGTCTGCTCACCGTGATGTAGCCCGTCCATGGTGCGTCAAACGAGATCAATCCGCCGGTGCATCCACCCATTTGCGGCGGGTCTCACCGGGGTACGCGGCGCGTGGCGGCCGATTTCCCGTTTTCTGGACAGCCCGGCCGCGCTGCCCGACAATCACCAGCGTGACGTCGTCCTTCGAGTTCAACACGTTCCCCGCGCGGCTCTCCGACGCGGAGCGCGACCGGGCGCTGAAGGTGCTCCGTGACGGCGTCGCCATGGGCCGCCTGTCCCACGACACGTTCGTCCGCCGCATGGAACTGGCGCTCGCCGCCCGCCGCCCGGACGAACTCGCCGTGCTCACCGCCGACCTGCGCGCGGAGGGCCGGTTCTCGCGCCTGGTGTTCGGCACCGTCGAGGCCGTCTCCGGATTCACCGTACGGCTGCGCAGGGCCTGGCAGGCCGAGCGGCTGCCCAAGCTGCAGCTGCCCCACCCGTCGCACGGCCATCCGCTGCGCATAGGCCGCGACCCGGCCAGCGGACTGCGCCTCAACCACGAGACCGTCTCCCGCGTGCACGCCGAACTCCGTCACCAGGGCGGCCTGTGGGTCCTGCGCGACCTCGGCTCCACCAACGGCACGACGGTGAACGGACGGCGCGTCGTCGGCGCGGCCGTCGTCCGCGAGGGCGACCAGGTGGGCTTCGGCCGGATGGCGTTCCGGCTGTCGGCCGGCTGACCGGAAACGAAGCCACGCCTCAGCTCTGGCCTGGGGATTACCGAATGTCGGTCCCGCGTGCGTGGCTGAAATCCCTTTGTGGTCCACGGTGTTGACGTACCCCTGAAGTCGTGACTGACTGTGCGTACGCCATCTACACCTGGTGAACCGACGGCACCGCATGGGGGAGGTGTGCCCTGCCGCCCCTCCTGCGCTATCCGACCGTCGACGAACTGGGCGCCCGGGCCGCCGCCCTCGTCGCCCGCCACCCCCGTGACGCCCGGCTGCGCCGGGTCGGCACCTCCCGCGCGGGCACCCCCATGTGGCTGCTCTCCGTCGGCCACGGCAGCCGCCAGGCCCTGGTCGTCGCCGGCCCCCACGCCAACGAACCGGTGGGCGGCGCCACCGTGCTGCGCCTGGCCGAGCGGGCCCTGGCCGACCCGCGGCTCACCCAGGGCGCCGACGCCACCTGGAACCTGCTGCTGTGCCTCGACCCGGACGGGTCGCGCCGCAACGAGGGCTGGCTGCCCGGCCCCTACACGCTCGGCGAGTACGTCCGGAACTTCTTCCGGCCCGGCTTCCTGGAGCAGCCCGAGTGGCTGCCCGACGGCGCGGCCGGCGCCGCCCTGCCGGAGACCCGCGCCCTGCTCGACCTCCAGGACGAACTGCGCCCGTTCCTCCAGTGCTCCCTGCACGGCGTCGACATCGGCGGCGGCTTCGTCGAACTCACCCACGACCTGCCCGGCCTCGCCCAGCGCCTCGCCCGCATCGCCGCCCGGCTCGGCATCCCCCGCGAACTCGGCGCGTACGACGCCCTGTACTGGCCCGGCCTCGGCCCCGCCGTCTACCGGATCCCGCCGCCGCGCCGGGCCGATCTGGCCGCCGCCATAACCGAGGCCGCCGTCGAGTCCACATGGTTCCACCCGTACCGGCACGGCACCGTCACCGCGGTCGTCGAGGCGCCCATGTGGGGCGTGACGGCCGTGGCGGACGGCTCCCCGCCCGCGGACCGCGACGCCGTGCTCCGGGCCGTCAGCCGCACCCTGCGCCACGACACGGGCCTCCTGCGGCAGCTGCTGTCCCGGATCCGGCCTCACCTCGCCACCGTGCCCGACGCGGCCCGACTGCTCGCCCCGGTCGACGACTACCTCCTGGTCTGCCCCGGCCTCGCCGACGCCTGGGACCCCGACACCGCAGACAGCCCGGCCCACCCCCTCCCGCCCCTGAGCACCGCCCACCTGGTCGCCCTGCGCATCTCGGGGCGCCGGCTCGCGCTGCGCACGGCGGGACTGCTGCACCAGCTCGTCCGCGCCGCCGGCCGCGACCCTGCCGGGGCGCTGCCGGAGCTGGACCGGCTGATCGACGCGTGGTGCGCCGACTACCGCGACGGCTGCCGGACGCGCTGGATCCCGGTGGCCCGCCAGGCCGAGTACCAGGCCCGGGTGGTGCTCGCCGCGTTCGAACTGGCCGGGCGGCACGTGCGCCCGCCGGCCCGGTCCAGCGACCCGGGGCGGGGGTCCGGGGCGCCCGTGCCGTAGCGGCCGCAGGCGCTACTGCGTCTCCTCGCGCGCGTGCAGCGCCGCCGCGACCACCGTGCGGGACTGGTGCTCGACCTGGTTCTCCAAGGGCACCCAGCGGGCGCGGAAGCGTTCCGCGAAGGCGTCGCTCCAGGTCGAGACGAGCTCCAAGAGCTGCTTCGCCGCCTCGTCGTCGGTCCCGCGCAGCACCCGCAGCAGCATGGCCGCCGCCCGCAGCGGCACACGGCGCGCGAACGCGTCCACGCTGCCGACGTACGCCCGGGTGCGGTCGGCGGGCGGGGTGTGGACCAGGTCGGAGGCCAGGCCCGGCACCAGCTCCAGCCCCCACCGGGCGGCCCGCAGCAACGGCCCGTCCAGGTCCGCCAGCCGGGGCAGCGCGCCGTCGAGCACCCGCGTCACCTCCAGCGCGTCCCGCTGCAGCCGCCGCGCCAGCCGCCCGATCGCCGCCGCCGGAGCAGGATGCGGAGCCGGGTCGTCGACCAGGTCGCTCGCCCACATCGGCACCTCGACCACCGCGGTCAGCCCGCCGTAGCGATGGGCGTGGTACCAGGTGCTGTGCCGCGCGTCGTCCGGCAGGCTCGGATACGCCGGCCCGATCCCCGGCGCGGGCATCACATGCACGCCCGGCCCGGACGCGGGCCAGCCCGCGGCGTCCGACGCGCCGGTCTCCACCGGGATGTGCAGCTCGGCCGCGGACTTCACGAACGGTTCGGCGAGCCCCGGCACGTCCTTGGTCAACTGCACCCAGCTGCCCCCCAGATCCGTGCCGTGCAGGGTCACCTGGAGGTAGGGCCGCAGCTCGTCGATGACGCCGGTCAGGGCCCGGGTCTCGGGCGGCAGCCGGTCCGGCGGCAGCACGGACGGCGCCCACTCGGGCTGCTCCGGGCCCGCGGGCCGGAAGAAGCCGAGGTGGTAGTCGAAGAGGCTGCGCGGCGCCGGCGTCACGTGCAGGCTCGCCCCGTCGGGGTCCGCGCACAGCAGGAAGTGCCAGGAGATGCCGTCGCGCAACTCCCGCTGTTCCAGGACCCGCCGGGCGACCGCGAGCAGGGTGCAGGAGCCGGTCGGCTCGTTGGCGTGGGCGCCGGCGACCACCAGTACGGCGCGGCGAGCGCGGCCCACGGACAGCAGGTGCAGGGGTCTGCCCGCGCGCGAGGCACCCACCTGCCGCAGGGTGCACACGCCGGGGCGCTGAGCGGTCAACGCCCGGGCAGCAGCGACCTGTTCGGTCACCGTCGGGTAGCGCAGCTCCGGCAGGACACTCACCCCCGTCACATCCGCCCGAGTTCGCCATCGCAGTACCCCACGGCCATGGTGCGGTGTCAAGGGCGCGGCGGGGGAGGCTCCAGGGGGCGCCCGGAAGCACTGCCGGCCGGCGCGCCGTCACTGCTGGTGCAGCCCCCGCCCCGCCAGGGTCAGGAACGCCTCACCGACCGCCTCGGCCAGGGTCGGTGCGGGTGGATGTGCCGGGCCACGTCCGACGGCTCGGCCTCCCAGCCGACGATCGGCAGGCCATCGGCGACCATCCCCGAACCGTGCGGCCCCACCAGCAGATCGGGCCCGGCACCGCCGATGCCGCCGCCGGCCCGGCACCGGCCGACCCGCCGGGCATCGTCGAACCGGTGGGCCGGGAGGACATCGTCCTCGTGGTGGACTGCCCCGAGGACGGCCCCGCGGTCGCCTGAAGTCAGTCACCCACCCTCTCCAGCAACGCCACCGGCAGCCCCGCGAACAGTTCCGCCACGCGTGCGTGCCCTGTGAACTCCCGCCCCGGCTCCAGCACGTCCGCCCAGCGGCCCGGCGGCAGCGGCAGCCGCGTGTCCCGCCAGCCGCCCGCCTCCGCGAGCCGCAGGGACAGGCGTGTCACGGCCGTCAGCACCTCGCCGGAGCGGACGAACGCCAGGCAGTGCGCCGCCGCCGGTCCCTCGGCCGGCAGCGCCATGTACGTCGCCGTGTCGCCGAAGGCGCCGGGCCGCCGGGCCCGCAGCCCCAGCGCCGCCCGCGTCACCGCCGCCTTCTCCCCGGACGTGCCGCCGGACTCCGCGGGCGGGAAGTCCACCGCCCGCCGGTTGTCCGGGTCGACGAGCGCCCGGTACTCGGCCTCCGTGCCCTGGTACACGTCCGGGACGCCCGGCATCGTGAGATGCACCAGGGCCGTGCCCAGCACGTTGGCCCGGATGTGCGGCGCCAGCGACTCCCGGAACGCGGCGACCCGCTCGCCCGGCGCCCCGCACGGCCCGGCCGCCACGAACCGTTCCACCGCCTCCTCGTACGGTGGCTCCTGCTCGGTCCAGCTCGTGTACAGGCCCGCCTCCCGCACGTGCTTCAGCAGCGCCCCCTGCACCCGCTCCCGTGCCCCGGACGCCGGGCCGAGCCCGAACACCGTCTGCCAGGCCGCCCACGCCAGCTGCGCGTCCGGCACGCCCTCCCCGGTGCGGGTCACCTCCGCGAGGACGTCCGCCCAGCGGTCCGGGCACTCGGTGAGTACGTGCAGCGCCGCCCGGACGTCGGCACTGCGCTTGGTGTCGTGCGTGGTGGCCACCGTCCCGGAGACCGGCCAGTCGCGCTGCACGCGCGCGCAGTACGCGTGGAACTCCTCCGGCGACAGCGCGGGAGCGCCCGGATTGCCGCCCACCTCGGTCGCCGACAGCAGTGGCACGTACCGGTAGAACGCCGTGTCCTCCACGGACTTCGCCCGCAAAGCCGACGAGGTCTGCGCGAACCGCGTCCGGAACTCCACCTGCGCGGGCCCGTCCCCGTACCGGCCCAGCACCAGGTCCCGCACGACGTCCACCGCCCCGGCCTCCTCGGGCACGGCGAAGGCGTGCCGGGCCTCGGCCGCGGCCTCCGCGGTGACCACGGACGCGGCGTCGGCGGACTCGTAGGGCCGGTAGACCTCCATCCGTACGAGAAGCTCCTGGAGGGCGGTGCGCAGCGCCCAGGGCGCGCGGTCGCGCAACGCCGGCTCCGGCGAGGTCGCGCACAGCCGGGCCGCCACCCTCGTCAGCCGTTCGGTCTCGGTGGCCAGCTCGTGCGTGAGGACCTTGTACGCCGCCCGCCGCACCGTCGCCTCCCACTGCCCGCCCCGGTCCGTCTGCGGGGCCGCGAAGCGCCGGTACCGGCCCAGCAGGTCCCCGAACCCGGCCGGGTCCGTGAAGGCCCCGTCCACGTGCCGCAGGGCGTCGTAGCCGGTGGTCCCGGCGACGGGCCAGGACGCGGGGAGGTGCTCGCCGTCGGCCAGGATCTTCTCCACGACCGTCCAGCGGCCCCCGGTCGCCTCGTGCAGCCGCCGGAGGTAGCCGTCGGGGTCGGCGAGCCCGTCGGGGTGGTCGATGCGCAGCCCGTCGATCACGCCCTCGTGCAGCAGCTCGAGGATCTTGTCGTGGGTGGCCTCGAACACCTCCGGGTCCTCCACCCGGACCCCGATGAGTTCCGAGATGCTGAAGAACCGCCGGTAGTTGAGCTCGGTCCGGGCCAGCCGCCACCACACCGGGCGGTACCACTGCGCGTCCAGCAGGTGCGGCAGCGGCAGGTCCTCGGTGCCCTCGCGCAGCGGGAGGGCGTGGTCGTAGTAGCGCAGCACGTCACCGTCGACGCGCAGCTCGCCCAGCACCTCGCCCAGCGGTCCGCCGAGGACCGGCAGCAGCACCTGCCCGTCCTGCGCCTCCCAGTCGATGTCGAACCACCGCGCGTACGGCGATTTCGGGCCCTCGCGCAGCACCTCCCACAGCGCTCGGTTGTGGCGCGGGGCCATGGCCATGTGGTTCGGGACGATGTCCACCACCAGGCCGAGGCCGTGCTCGCGCGCGGTGCGCGCCAGTGCCCGCAGCCCCTCCTCGCCGCCCAGCTCTTCGCGCACGCGCGCGTGGTCGACGACGTCGTAGCCGTGGGTCGAGCCCGGCACCGCCTCCAGGACGGGGGACAGGTGCAGGTGCGAGACGCCGAGCGAGGCCAGGTACGGCACGACGGCCGCGGCTGCTCCGAACGGGAACTCGGGCTGCAGCTGCAGCCGGTACGTGGCCGTGGGCACCACCGGGTCAAGTCGCTCAGGTGTCATGGAACGTACGTACCCGCCCCGCCGCCGTTCGTGTCATCGCCCGCGCCAGGTGCGCCGCGCGTCGCCCGGACGAGTGGCTTCCGGGCGACGCGCCCGCGCTGGGCGGTCAGACGGGCCGCTGGAGCACCGTCATGCTCCGGTCCGTCAGGGTCAGCCGGTCCCCGGCCTGCACCTTCGGGCCGGTGGCCGAGGGCGCACCCTCCGGGAGCGCCGTGTCGACCACGACCTCCCACTGCCGCCCGTGATTGACCGGAACCACGAACTCCAGCGTCTTCGGCGAGGCGTTGAACATCAGCAGGAACGAGTCGTCGGTGATGCGTTCCCCGCGGGCGTCCGGCTCGGAGATCGCGTTGCCGTTGAGGAACACCGTCAGCGCGCCCGCCTGCGCCGAGTCCCAGTCCCGCTGGGTCATCTCCCGGCCGTCCGGGGTGAACCAGGCGATGTCGGACAGGTCGTCGTGCGTGCCCTCCACGGGCCGGCCGTGGAAGAAGCGCCGGCGGCGGAAGACCGGGTGGTTGCGGCGCAGCCACACCATCGCGCGCGTGAAGGCCAGCAGCTCCCTGCTGAGGCTCCCCTCGGCGTCCTCTCCCTCCTCGGGCCACTCGACCCAGGCGAGCTCGTTGTCCTGGCAGTAGGCGTTGTTGTTGCCGCCCTGGGTGCGGGCGAACTCGTCGCCGTGGCTGATCATGGGCACGCCCTGGGACAGCATCAGCGTCGCGATGAAGTTCCGCATCTGCCGGGCCCGCAGCCGCAGTACGTCAGGGTCGTCGGTCTCGCCCTCGGCCCCGCAGTTCCAGGACCGGTTGTGGCTCTCGCCGTCCCGGTTGTCCTCGCCGTTGGCCTCGTTGTGCTTGTCGTTGTAGGCCACCAGGTCGTGCAGGGGGAAGCCGTCGTGGCAGGTCACGAAGTTGATCGAGGCCAGCGGGCGGCGCCCGTCGTCCTGGTACAGGTCGGACGAGCCGGTCAGCCGCGAGGCGAACTCCGCGAGCGTGCGCTGCTCGCCCCGCCACAGGTCCCGCACGGTGTCCCGGTACTTGCCGTTCCACTCGGTCCACAGCGGCGGGAAGTTGCCCACCTGGTAGCCGCCCTCGCCCACGTCCCACGGCTCGGCGATCAGCTTCACCTGGGAGACGACGGGGTCCTGCTGCACCAGGTCGAAGAACGACGACAGCCGGTCCACCTCGTGGAACTGCCGGGCCAGTGTCGCCGCCAGGTCGAAGCGGAACCCGTCCACGTGCATGTCCGTGACCCAGTACCGTAGCGAGTCCATGATCAGCTGGAGCACGTGCGGGGACCGCATGAGCAGGGAGTTTCCCGTCCCTGTCGTGTCCATGTAGTAGCGGGGGTCCTCCGTCAGCCGGTAGTAGCGCGAGTTGTCCAGGCCCTTGAAGGACAAGGTCGGGCCCATGTGGTTGCCCTCGGCGGTGTGGTTGTAGACCACGTCGAGGATCACCTCGATCCCGGCCTCGTGCAGCGCCTTGACCGCCGACTTGAACTCCAGCACCTGCTGGCCCCGGTCGCCCCAGGACGCGTAGGCGTTGTGCGGGGCGAAGAAGCCGATGGTGTTGTAGCCCCAGTAGTTGTTCAGGCCCATGTCGACCAGGCGGTGATCGTTCACGAACTGGTGTACGGGCATCAGCTCCAGGGCGGTCACCCCGAGCTCGGTGAGGTGTTCGATGATCGCCGGGTGCGCGAGGGCCGCGTACGTGCCGCGCAGCTCCTCGGGCAGGCCCGGGTGCCGCATGGTGAGGCCCTTGACATGGGCCTCGTAGATCACCGTGTGGTGGTATTCCGTGCGCGGGCGCCGGTCGTCGCCCCAGTCGAAGTAGGGGTTGACCACGACCGACGTCATCGTGTGCGGCGCCGAGTCCAGATCGTTGCGCCGGTCGGGATCGTCGAAGTGGTAGCCGTAGACCTCCTCGCCCCAGCTGATCGAACCGCTGATCGCACGCGCGTACGGGTCGAGCAGCAGCTTCGCGGAGTTGCAGCGCAGCCCGCGCTCCGGGGCGTACGGACCGTGCACCCGGAACCCGTACCGCTGTCCCGGCATGATGCCCGGCACATACGCGTGCCGCACGAACGCGTCGCTCTCCCGGAGCTCGATCGCCGTCTCCGAGCCGTCGTCGTGCAGCAGACACAGCTCTACTCGGTCCGCGGCCTCCGTGAAGACCGCGAAGTTGGTACCGGCGCCGTCGTACGTGGCACCGAGTGGATACGCCTCGCCAGGCCAGACCTGCATGGATACGACTCTTTCAGGTGTGCGGCGCCGGTGGGGACGCCTTGGTCCCGAGTCTCCCCGAAAGTGAGGGAACCTCCTATGACTTATCTCCCTCTAACCGAGTGACCAGTGCATACGCGGTATGCCGAACTCTTGGGGCCAACACATACTCCCGGGGCTGTTGGGGGAGTAGGGGGAAGACGTGCGCAACATAGTGCACCGCCACCTGGGCAAGATGGTGGCCGGTACGACCATCGCGGTGGCCGGGACCGCCGTCATGGTGGCGGTGACCCTGCCGGGCACGGCGGGGGCGGACGACACCGGGACCCGGGCGGGGCGGTCCGTCCCGCAGGTGGCCGGCGATGCGGCGGCGGGCGGCCGGAGGGCCGTGGCGCCGGGGGTCGTCGAGGCGGCGCCCGCCGAGGGGCAGAAGGGCCAGGGCCGCGATCCGCTGACCGACGACGAGCTGAAGCGGGTCGAGAAGATCGCCCTCAGCCGGCAGCTGTTCCAAAGCAGCGAGAGCGTCGACGGGGAGCGCGGTCCGCAGCGCCTCGGCATCGACCTCGCCGAACCCGAGGCCGACGAGGCGGGCAAGCCGGACGCGCCCCGGCGTGCCGACGTGACGTTCTACGACTACCGGGACGACACCCTCGTCACCCGGACCGTCGATCTCGGCACCGGCAAGGTGGTGGCGACCGGCACCCAGCACGGCGTCCAGCCGCCCCTGAGCCGCGCCGAGAAGGCCGAGGCGGCCGGCCTCCTGGTCGCCGACCCGCTGGGCTCGGGCCTGAAGGCCGACTACCAGGACGCCACCGGCAAGGCGCTCACCTCCCCGGACCAGCTCCAGCTCAGCGGAGCCGTCTACCGGGCCGCGCCGGGCGCCCAGCCCGCCGTGCTCGACCGGTGCGGGGAGCACCGCTGCGTCCGGCTCTTCCCGAAGATCAAGAACGGTCCGTGGGTCGACGCCAGGTCGCTCGTGATCGACCTGAGCGCCCGCAAGGTCGCCCGGCTCGGCCGCTGACCCGCCCTCTTCGCTCACCCCTCCACCCCGGTCCTCCTCGTCAGGGAGTCATCTCGTCATGCGCGTGAACAGCAGCATCAAGGCCCGCACCCGGGTGGCCGCGGGCCTGACCGTGGCCGCGCTGGCCACGGGCGCCACGGCCGGCGCGGGACCGGCCACCGCCCAGCCCAAAGCCGCCCCCGCCGCGCCGCCCGCCGCCGACTGCAGCGCCGCCTACCGCATCGAGCAGAAGCTCTCCTCCGGAACCACCTGGCGGATGTGCTGGCGCTACGACGGCAAGGCCGGCCTGGTGCTGGAGAAGATCTCGTACCAGCCCAAGGGCGAGCCCAAACCGATCAGGGTCCTCAACAGCGCCCGGCTCGGCCAGATCCACGTCCCCTACGACGACGGCAACATCGAGTACGACGACCTCACCGGCTTCGACTTCGCCCAGGGCCTGATGAACCTGGCGCCGAGCGAGTGCCCCGGGGGCACCATCAAGACCGTCAAGGTCCCGGACTCCTGGAACGACGACCCGAACGTCAAGGGCCTGTGCACCACCACCCGCTCCCGCGGCCACGCCTACCGCATGCAGGGCGACACCGCGAACAAGGTCTTCCAGGCCGAGGGCAAGGACCTCCTCGTCTACACGGTCAACCAGGTCGGCTGGTACGAGTACATGACCGAGTGGCGCTTCCAGGACGACGGCGCCATCACCATGAACGTCGGCGCCACCGGCAGCCTGTCCTGGGACGACTACGACGCCGGCGACGGCCGCGGCTGGCCCATCGGCAAGGGCGCGAGCGCCAAGTCCACCAGCCACAGCCACAACGCGTTCTGGCGGCTCGACTTCGCCCTGGACGGTTCCACGAAGAACAGGGTCGAGCAGTACGACTCCACCGTCACCGCCCCGGTCAGGGGCCAGCGCGCCCCCACCACCAAGACCACCCGCACCAAGGTGGGCAAGGAACTCGCCGGGGACAGCAAGAACTACCGCTGGTGGCGCATGGTCAGCGCGACCGGAAAGAACAAGGACGGACACGCGCGCTCCTACGAGATCGTCCCCGGACCCACGACCAAGTACCCGGGCCGCAGCTACACCAAGCACGACGTGTACGTCACGCAGTACAACAAGTGCGAGCTGTTCGCCAGCCACAACCCCGGCAACTGCGCAGCAGGAGCGGGCAAGTCCGTCGACAAGTGGGTGAACGGACAGGCCCTGACCCACCCGGTGGTCTGGATGAACATCGGCTTCCACCACATAGCCCGGGACGAGGACCAGCAGCCCATGCCCGTCCACTGGCAGGGGTTCTCCATCGCCCCGCGCGACGTCACCGCCATGAATCCGCTCACTCCGGCCGAGCTCGGCTGGCAGAACGGGCACTGGCAGCCCCGCGGTTGAGAACCACCCTGCCCATCCGGCTGCACCGCCGACCGCTCCCGGAGTACCCTTCCTTGATCGTTGACAAGGGGAGTGCTCGGGGGAGCGGAAGGCGGTGCGCGGGTGGGCTCGGGAGGGCTGGAGCTGCCCCCTGGTGACGAGGGTCACGAGGGGAACTCCACTGACGTCCCGACCGGTGCCGTGTCCCTGGCGCGGCCGATGGACGCGACGGGCTCGATCGGCCCGGAGCTGGACTGGGACGCCGAAGCCTGGCGCGAGGTGCGCACCCGCGCCCAGCGGGCCGGCCGGGCCTACATCTGGCTGAACCTCGTCGAACAGCGGCTGCGCGCGGTGGTCGCCGCCGTGCTGCGGCCCGTCTACGAACCCGTGCACGGCGAGGACTGGGTGGTGGCCGCCGCCGGACCGGCCGGCCAGGAGTGGGTGCAGCGCGCGGTGGCCGTCCGCGAGGTCAGCCGCCGCAAGGGCTACCTGCTCGACCCGGCCGACGACAATGTGCTCTCCTTCCTCACCCTGCCGCAGCTGCGCGAACTGATGGTGCAGCACTGGCCCTGCTTCGAGCCGTACTTCGACGACCGCCGGGACGTCGAGCTCGCCCTGGACGAGCTGGAGGTCACCCGGAACGTGGTCTCCCGCAACCGGGCCCTGTCCGAGGCCGTGCTGAGCCAGGCCGAGCGGGCCTCGGCCCGGCTGCTGGAGATGCTCGGCGCGGGCGGGGACGTGCCGTCGGCGCGCCGGCTGCCCATCGACGCGGTCGAGGACCTGGTCGGCGACCGGTACGCCGACGTGGTCGCCGTCCACCCGGACCGGGTCAGGCTGATGCGGCAGTTCCCGGCCGAGGACATCTTCGGCGGCGCCCGACGTCTCGACGCCATCGGCATCGGCCTCAACCTGCTCGTGCAGAACTTCTCCGGCCGGCGCCTGGTGCGGCTGGCCGAGTCCGGCTGCCGGGTCAGGCTGCTGTTCCTCAACCCGGCCTCCAGCGCGGTCAAGCGGCGTGAGCGCGAACTGGGCATCAAGCGGGGCGAACTCAGCCGGGCCGTCGAGATGAACATCCTGCACATGCGCCGGGTGCGCGCCCGGCTGCGCGACCCGGGCGCCTTCGAGATCCAGGTCTTCGACGAGACGCCCCGCTTCACGGCGTATCTGGTGGACGGCGACGGCGCGGACGGCATCGCGGTCGTGCAGAACTATCTGCGCCGCACCCGGGGCATGGAGGCGCCGGTGTTCGTGCTGCGCAACAGCGGCAAGGTGGTCAAGTCGGGTGAGCTGGACGAAGCGGGCCTCTTCCCCACCTACCGCGAGGAGTTCGAGGTGATGTGGGCGGATTCGCGGCCGGTGTCATGAGCTGTGCCGGGTGCAAGGTGGTCCCCCGGCCCGCCGTCGCGGGTAAGCGGAACGCGATCCTCTGATTGTCAGTGGTGCATGGGAAGGTGGGGACCACTGGGGGAACGCACCACAAGAAGGGGGATGGCCCATGGGCTGGCACCGGGAGCTGCTGGTCGGCTTCGATCTGGAGACGACGGGCACGGATCCGCGCGAGGCGCGCATCGTCACGGGGGCCGTGATCGAGGTCAGGGGCGGGGAGCCGATAGGGCGCCGGGAGTGGCTGGCGGACCCGGGCGTGCCGATCCCCGAGGACGCGGTCGCGGTGCACGGCATCAGCAACGAGCGGGCGGCGGCCGAGGGCCGGCCGGCCGACCAGGTGGCGGACGCGCTGGCCGATGTGCTCACTTCCTACTGGAAGACGGGTGTGCCGGTCGTCGCCTACAACGCGACCTTCGACCTCACCCTGCTCTCCGCGGAGTTGCGGCGCCACGGCCTGCCGTCCCTGCGCGAGCGCCTGGGCGGTGCGGACCCGGCCCCCGTCATCGACCCGTACACCATCGACCGCTGGGTCGACCGCTACCGCCGCGGCAAACGCAACCTCGAAGCGGTCTGCGCCGAGTACGGCGTCGTCCTCGACGCCGCCCACGACGCCATGGCCGACGCCCTGGCGGCGGCCCGCCTGGCCGGCGCGATAGCCGACCGCCACCCCAAGATCGCCACGCTCGGTCCGGCGGCCCTGCACCACCGCCAGATCGAGTGGTACGCGCAGTGGGCGGCGGACTTCCAGAGCTTCCTGCGCGGCAAGGGCGACGCGACGGCCCTGGTCGACGGGACGTGGCCGCTGCGGGAGTTGGCCGACGAGCCGGTCTGAGCCGGCGGCCAGGCGGTCACGCTGTCAGAACGGAAACCACCGCACCGTCTCGTCCCCGTCCCTCAAGGACCGCACCCGCCGCTCGAACTCGGCCAGCGCCTTCGGGTTGCCCGGGGCGTGCTGAGCTACCCACGCGCAACTGGCGGTCTCCCGGGCCCCGCGCAGCACACCGCAGCCCTCCCACCCGCGTACGTCCCAGCCGTAGGTCTCCGCGAACGACGCGTACGCCTCGTCCGGAACGCCGTAGCGGTCGTGGGACAGCACCATCACCACGAGATCGTGCTCCCGCAGATCCGCGGACACCGTCTCCAGATCCACCAGCACGGGCCCGTCCGGTCCGACATGCACATTGCGCGGCAGCGCGTCCCCGTGGATCGGCCCCGGCGGCAGATGCGGCGTGAGCGCGGCGGCCCGAGCGGCGAACCCGTCCCGCCGCTCGCGCAGATACGCCGCGTCCGCGGGATCGATCGCGTCCCCCGCGAGCCGCAGCCACCGCTCCACACCGCCCAGCAGATCACGGGCCGGAAGTTCGAAGGGAGGAAGGGGCGTGGCATGCACGACCCGTAGCAGTTCGGCCAGATCCCGCGGCTCGGCGGGCCGCACGGCATCCGGCAGCCGATGCCACACCGTCACCGGATGCCCGTCGACCAGCAGCGCCTTCGGCTCGGCCGCCCGCACCACCGGCACGCCCGCCTCGGCGAGCCATACCGCGACGTCCAGTTCGCGGCGCGCCCGGTCGAGGAGTCCTGGGTCGCGGCCGACCTTGACGACCAGGTCACCGGCGGCGAACACCGCGTTCTCGCCCAGGGCGAGCAACCGCGCCTCCCGGGCCGCACCGGGCAGCACGCCCGCCGCGGCCACCACGTCCCGCGCCCGCGCCTCGTCCATCGTCCGCCTCCGTCGTCCACGCTTCGACCGTCGGGTTCCGGCCATCCACCGGTCAGTGTCGCATCGGCACAGGTCGGACGGCGTACGCGGTGCCTTGACGAGGCAGACGGCCTTCACGAGCATGACCAGGCCGGCCGAGCGTGCAAAAGGGGCTGATTCCTTGACAACGGTGACCGAGGCTCCGCCACCTTCGCCACCGGGGAGGCGGGCCGGCCGCAGACGGTCCGGCGAAGACCGGCCCCGGCGAGCCGTCGACCACGGCGCCTGGTTCCTGGTGCTTCCCGCCCTGATCCCGATCCTCGTCCTCAGCGCCGGACCGCTGCTGTACGGGATCCTGCTGGCCTTCACCGACGCCCAGTCGGGGCGCACCGAGCCCACGCAGTGGATCGGCGCCCTCAACTTCCGCGACCTGCTGCACGACACGCTGTTCTGGGAGTCGTTCCGGATCGGGCTGGTGTGGGCGGTCGGCGTGACCGTGCCGCAGTTCCTGCTCGCGCTGGGCCTCGCCCTGCTGCTCAACCAGGACCTGCGGCTGCGCTGGCTCGCCCGTGCTCTGGCGATCATCCCGTGGGCCATGCCCGAGGTGGTCGTCGGCATCATGTGGCGGCTCGTCTACAGCCCGGACGCGGGCATCCTCAACGAGACCCTGCGCGACCTCGGCATGGGCGGCGGCCGGGACTGGCTCAGCGGGCTGGCGACCGCGCTGCCCGCCGTGATCCTCGTCGGCGTCTGGGCGGGCATGCCCCAGACGACGGTCGCGCTGCTCGCCGGGCTGCAGAACACCCCGCGCGAACTCCACGAGGCGGCGGCGGTCGACGGCGCGGGCGCCTGGCGCCGCTTCCGCACGGTCACCTGGCCCGCCCTTCGGCCCATCGCCCTCGCCATCACCGCGCTCAACCTGATCTGGAACTTCAACTCCTTCGCCCTGGTCTACGTCCTGACCAGCGGCGGCCCGGGTGGCCGGACCCGGCTGCCCATGCTCTTCGCCTACGAAGAGGCTTTCCGCTACGGGCAGTTCGGCTACGCGGCGGCGATGGGCTGCGTGATGGTCGCCGTGATCTCGATCGCCCTGGCCGTGTTCCTCGCCGGCCGCCTCAGGGGAGGTGACGACACGTGAGGATCAGCCGTGCGGCCCGCGTCGGCCAGTACACCGCGCTGCTCGCGTATCTCGTCTTCCTCGCTTTCCCGTTCCTCTGGCTGGTCTCCACCGCGTTCAAGCCGCCGCGCGAGCTGGGCAGCCTGCATCCGACGTGGATCCCGAAGGACCCCACCCTCGGCAACTTCCGGCAGGCCTTCGACGAACAGCCGCTGCTGCACGCCGCGTTCAACTCCCTGATCGCCGCGCTCGGAGCGGCCGTCGTCGCCGTGCTGATCGCGACGCCGATGGCCTACGTCGTCGCCCGGCGCCGCACCCGGCTGGCGAAGGCGGTGACGGGCTGGGTGGTGGTCAGCCAGGCGTTCCCGTTCGTGCTGCTGATCATCCCGCTGTTCCTCGTGCTGAAGAACCTCCGCCTGATCAACTCCGTACCGGGGCTGGTGCTGGTCTACGTGGTGTGGGCGCTGCCCTTCGCGCTGTGGATGCTCGCCGGGTACGTACGGGCCGTGCCGCCCGAACTGGAGGAGGCGGCTGCGGTCGACGGGGCGGGCCGGGTACGGACGCTGGTGTCGGTGACGGCGCCGCTGCTCGCGCCGGGCATCGTGGCGACCGGGCTGTTCGCGTTCATCACCGCGTGGAACGAGTTCTTCTTCGCGCTCGTGCTCCTCAAGACACCGGAGAAACAGACGCTTCCCGTGGTCCTCACCCACTTCATCGGCGCCGAGGGCGTCGCCGACCTCGGCCCGCTCGCGGCAGCCGCGTTCCTCGCGACACTGCCCTCACTCGTCGTCTTCGCGATCATCCAGCGGCGGATCACGGGCGGCATGCTGACCGGGGCGGTGAAGAGCTGATGCGCGCACGGCTGCTGGCCCTGGTCCTCCTGCTGATGCTCGCCGGCTGCTCCTCGGGCGGCACCCGCGACGACGGCCGGATCACCCTGCGCTTCCAGTCCCTGGCCTGGCAGGAGGAGTCCGTCGAGGCCAACAAGCGCCTGGTGAAGGAGTGGAACGCCGCCCATCCGGACGTCCGCGTCGAGTACGTCCAGGGCAGCTGGGACAGCGTCCACGACCAGCTCCTCACCGCGTTCGAGGGCGGCGAGGCACCCGACGTCATCCACGACGCCTCCGACGACCTCGCGGACTTCGCCTACGGCGGCTACCTCGCCGATCTCACCGGCCTGCTGCCCGCGAGACTGAAGTCGGACATCCCGCGGCGCAGCTGGGAGACGGCCACCTTCGGCAACGGCGTCTACGGTGTGCCGTTCCTCCAGGAACCGCGCGTGCTGATCGCCAACGCCACATGGCTCAGACGGTCCGGCGTACGGATCCCGACCCCGAAGGAACCGTGGAGCTGGGCCGAGTTCCGCCGGATCACCGAACGCCTCAGCGGCCCGGGGAAGTACGGCGTCGCCTGGCCGCTGAAGGAACCCGTCTCCGCCACGCTCAACCTCTCCCTGTCGGCGGGCGGACAGCTCTTCCACCGGGGGCCGGACGGCAAGGTGACCGTCCGCTTCGGGGCGGCCGATCAGGTGGTGCCGCGCACCATCCACGACCAGGCGAACACCGACCGCAGCGCCTCGCCCACGACCCTGGGCAGCGGCGGCTCCGACACGCTGCCCGGCTTCTTCGCAGGCCGGTACGCGATGGTCCCGCTCGGCTTCTCCTACCGCCAGCAGATCGTCCAGCAGGCCCCCAAGGGCTTCGACTGGCAGGTGCTGCCCGCTCCGGCGGGCGCCGGCGGACTCACCCAGGGCGTCAGCCCCCAGACCCTCTCCATCGCCGAGGACTGCCCGCACAAGAAGGAGGCCGCCGCATTCCTCGACTTCCTCCTCAGACCACCGAACATGGTCCGCCTCGCCCTCGGCGACTGGATGCTGCCCACCGGCACGCAGGCGCTCAGGGACTCCGCCCTGCGCACCACGCGGCACGGCTGGGCCACCGGCGCCGCCCTCGCCGCCCAGCTGCGCCCGGCGCCCGCGCAGACGGTCCGGGGCTACCCCGAGTGGAAGGACAAGGTGGCGACCCCCGCCCTGCAGGAGTACTACAGCGGAGCCATCGGACTCGGCGCACTGCGTGAACGGCTGGAGGGGGACGGCAACCTGGTGCTCGCCCGCTATCAGCGCTGACCCCGGCGAAAACCCGTTGGCCGTCCGCACCGGGACCGCCTAGCGTGCTGTCCGTGGGTATCAACGCGATCTACATCTCCGGTCACGCCCGGGGCTGTGCGCACGCCGCCAGGACGCGCCGCCGCCCCGGAGCCCTGACCGGCCCGGGGAGCCACGCCCGCTGAGCCACTGAGCCCGGCGTCCCGCCTCCCTCGTTCTCACCTGTCTTCCGGTCAGGGCCCTCGTCCGCCCTTTTCCACCTTTCGGAAGACAAGGACCCGCAGGCCATGGCCCGCCCCACCGCGCTTTCCCGCGCCCTCTCGCAGAACTTCCTCACCGACCGCGCCGCCGCGGAACGCTTCGCCCGGCTCGTCGTCCCACGGACCGGCCCCCTCCCGCTGCTCCTCGAAGTCGGCGCGGGCAAAGGTGCGTTGACCGCCCCGCTGGCCGCGCGCTGCCGGGAACTGCGCGCGTACGAGATCGACCCGCGGCTCGTGCCGGTGCTGCGCGCCCGGTTCTCCGGCGCCCCGCACGTGCGGGTCGTCGCCGGGGACTTCCTGGCCGCGCGTGCGCCGCGTACGGCCTTCTCGGTCGCCGGGAACGTGCCGTTCTCCCGGACCGCGGACGTCGTCGACTGGTGCCTGCGCGCCCCCGCCCTCACCGACGCCACCCTGCTCACCCAGCTCGAGTACGCCCGCAAACGCACCGGGGACTACGGCAGCTGGACGCTGCTGACGGTCCGGAGCTGGCCCCGCTTCGAGTGGCGGCTGCTCGGCCGGGTCGGCCGGCGCAGCTTCCGGCCGGTGCCGCGCGTGGACGCCGGCGTGCTCCGCATCGAGCGGCGCCCGGCCCCGCTGCTCGACGACGCCGCCTGCCGCAGCTGGCGGTCCCTGGTCGAGCTGGGTTTCTCCGGGGTGGGCGGCTCCCTGCACGCCTCGTTGCGCAGGGCCCATCCGAGGCGGCGGGTGGACGCCGCGTTCCGGGCGGCGCGGCTGGACCCGGGCGTGCTGGTCGGTGAGGTCGCCCCGGCGCGCTGGCTGCGCCTGCACGAGGTGCTGACCTCGTAGAACACAAAGAGATTGCACGAGACGTATCGTCTCGTCTAGTCTCGGTGCATGACCAGTCGCGCCCACATCGCCATGTTCTCCATCGCCGCCCACGGCCACGTGAACCCGAGTCTGGAGGTGATCCGCGAGCTCGTGGCACGCGGCCACCGGGTGACCTACGCCATCCCGCCCGCCCTCGCGGACAAGGTCGCGGGCACCGGCGCCGAGGTGAAGCCCTGGAACTCGACACTGCCCTCGCCCGACGACGACCCGGAGGCGTGGGGGACCACGCTGCTGGACAACGTGGAGCCGTTCCTCGACGACGCGATCCAGGCTCTCCCGCAGCTGATCGCGGCCTACGAGGGCGACGAGCCAAACCTCGTCCTGCACGACATCGCCTCCTATCCGGGCCGGGTCCTCGCCCACCGCTGGGGCGTCCCCGCGGTCTCCCTCTCCCCGGCCATGGTCGCCTGGGAGGGGTACGAGGAGGAGGTCGCCCGGCCCTTGTGGGAGGAGCCGAAGAAGACCGAACGGGGCCGCGCCTACTACGCCCGTTTCCACGCCTGGCTGGAGGAGAACGGGATCACCCTGCACCCCGACGACTTCGGGGGCCGGCCCGACCGCTCGATCGTCCTGCTTCCCAAGGCGCTCCAGCCGAACGCGGACCGTGTCGACGAGCGGGTCTACTCCTTCGTCGGCGCCTGCCAGGGCGACCGCACCGCCGAGGGCGGCTGGCAGCGGCCGGCCGGTGCCGAGAAGGTCGTGCTCGTGTCCCTCGGGTCCGCCTTCACCAAGCAGCCCGGCTTCTACCGGGAGTGCGTCAAGGCGTTCGGCGACCTGCCGGGCTGGCACCTGGTGCTCTCGGTCGGCAAGCACGTCGACCCGGCCGGGTTCGCGGACGTCCCGGCCCATGTCGAGGTGCGCACCTGGGTGCCGCAGCTGGCGATCCTGAAGCAGGCCGACCTGTTCGTCACGCACGCGGGCGCCGGTGGCAGCCAGGAGGGCCTCGCCACCGCCACGCCGATGATCGCCGTACCGCAGGCCGCGGACCAGTTCGGCAACGCGGAGATGCTCCAAGGCCTCGGCGTGGCCCGGTACCTGCCCACGGAGGAGGCAACCGGTGAGACCCTGCGCGCGGCGGCCCTCGCGCTGACCGGCGACCCGGAGGTGGCCCGCCGGCTGAAGCAACTGCAGGCGGAGACGGCCCAGGAGGGCGGCACCAGGCGCGCGGCCGACCTCATCGAGGCCGCATTGGACAAGCCCTGGCCGTCGTAGCGCGTCGGGCGTCGTCACACCGCGACGGCCTGACGGGTGAGGGTCAGACGGGCGTTGTCGAGGGTGGCGTCCATGCGCGCCGACTGGCCCTTGGTGAACATGTACATCGCGGCGTCGTCGGTGTAGTCCATGTAGTTCATGAACATGTCGCCGTCCGGGCCGTTGCCGCATGTCACATGAGGGAAGGCGGGCGAACCGGCGTTCCCTCCGGCCTGGTTGGGGGTGTCCGCCACGAAGTCGCTGCCGCTGCACCCCTCGTCGTCGTCACCCCAGATGTGCCGCAGGTTCAGCCAGTGCCCGATCTCGTGCACAGCCGTGCGGCCGCCGTCGAACGGCGCCGTGGCGGTGCCGGTGGTCCCGAGGGCGGTGTGCGTCACGACCACGCCGTCCGTGGAGGCGGCCCCGCCCGGGAACTGGGCGTAGCCCAGCAGCCCGCGGCGCAACTGGCAGACCCAGAGGTTCAGGTAGATGTCCGCCGGCCAGGCGTCCTGGCCGCCGCTCAGGCTGAACTTGACCAGGTCGTCAGTGTCCCAGTCCGGGTTCGTGGTTCGGGTCCGCGTGATGCCGTCCGTGGGGCGGCCCAGCGGATCGGTCCGGGCGAGGTGGAACTGCAGGCGTGCGTCGGCCACCAGGTCTTGCCAGACGGCGGGCACCTTGCTCACGTCCGGGTTGCTCGCGCGGAAGTCCTGGTTGAGCACGTCGATCTGACTGTGGATCTGGGCGTCGCTCACGTTCTGCTCGGGGGTGCCGTGCACGACGTGCACGACGACGGGGACGTCGATGAGGCCCTGCCGGGCGGCGACCTGCTCCATCGACTCGTAGGCGAACGCGGTGTTCTCGATCAGGGCCCGGTTCTCGGCGTACTGCGGGTTCAGGCTGAGGAGTCTGCGGTGCACCTCCATGGCGCCGCACCAGCGGCTGTAGTCGGGCGAGGTGGCGCGAAGGAATGCCTGCGCATCGGACATGGGGTGCCCCCCGGGGAGCTTCGGGTATGCCGCGCACGCGGCTGCGGAACTGCGCGTCTGACACGCGCCGCGAGGGCCGGGCGACGCCGGGCGGAGCGGCCGGTTGCCCGTTCCCTCCGAACCCATACACTTGTAATTCTAGTCACTTCGGAACAAGAGCGGCAATGTGGACGGCTTGGGACGAGTGAGGTGACCGGGTCATGCAAGAGCCTCCGCCGGGCCTGTTCCGCTCGTGGCTCCACTCCTACGAGGAGGATCACGAGGACGTACGGGTCTACCGGCCGGACGACTTCCCCTTCCCGCCCGCCCGCGGGCGCCGCGGCATGGAGTTCGTACATGACGGCACCCTCGTCGACCGCCCCCTGGGACGGGGTGACGCCCCCGGCGCCGTGCCCGGTCGCTGGCGGCTCGTGTCGGACCGTCACATCGCGCTCACCTTCGGGGGCGCCCGCCCGGACCGGGAGCTGGAGATCGTGCACTGCGACGAGCATGTGCTGCGTGTGCGCCGGCTGACGTAGTGCCCGTATGCGAACCCGCCATCCCAAGTTGAACGAGAAACCTTACGGTTGAGCGGTCAAGTTCATTCCACTTTGGGTGACTTGCCACCCCGCTCTGAGCAGCGGAGACTGTAAACGATGACGTGGAGCCCACCGACACTCCGACTCTGCGCCGCCCCGACGAGCACGAACAAAGGGGTGACCCGGTGGAGAACGAACTGCATATCCTCCTCACCGAAGAGGACGCGGAAGCCGAGCGCGTCGCGGAGCTGACCGGCTACTTGCGCGAGGAACTGCTCGACCTCGACGTGGACGACGTCACAGCGCTCCCCGGCGGGGAGGTCCCACCCGGAGCGCGGGCCGTGGACGTCACCCAGATCGGTGCCCTGCTGGTGACCCTGGGCAGCTCGGCGACCGCCCTGAGCCAGGTGATGACCGTGATCCGGTCGTGGGTGGGCCGTCGCCATGACACCCACCCGTCCTTGCACCTGCGGATGGGGGACGACGTCCTGGAGGTGTCCGAGGCGACCGACGACCAGGTCGCCGAGGCGTTCAAGATCTTCGTCGAGCGCCATTCCACGGCTGGAGCCGGGCCATGACGGATTCCAGACACGCGCTGATCATCGCCAACGACCGGTACGCCGACCAGGGGCTCAAGAAGCTCAGGGCGCCTGCCCAGGACGCCGCGGCTCTCGAGCGGGTGCTGCGCGACCCGCAGATCGGCGACTTCGAGGTGGAGGTCGTGCACAACGCCTCCGCCGACCTCATGCGCAGGCGCATCCAGGCCTTCTTCAACGACCGCCGCCGCGCCGACACGCTCCTGCTGCACTTCTCCTGCCACGGCCTCAAGAGCGAGTCCGGCGAGCTGTACTTCGCCGCGAGCGACACCGAACCCCCGCTGCTGGCCGCCACGGCTGTCGCCTCCCAGTTCGTCCGCGGTTGCATGGCCGGCACCCGGGCGGGCCGCAGCGTCCTGTTCCTCGACTGCTGCTACGGCGGCGCCTTCTCCCGGGGCTCGGCCTCTGTGCGCGCCTCCGGAGAGGTCCACGTCCTCGAGTCGTTTCCGAAGGACGAACCGGTCAGCGGGCGGGGCTGGGCTGTCATCACCGCCTCCGACTCCATGGAGTACTCCTTCGAGGGCAACGAACTCGCGGAGAATTCCGCTCCGCGGCCTTCGGTGTTCACACACGCGGTGGTCGAAGGCCTGGAGACCGGTGAGGCCGACCTCGACGCGGACGGGAATGTCTCCCTCGACGACCTGTATGAGTACGTCTACAGACACGTACGGGAGCAGAACCCCCATCAGACGCCGAAGAAGGCGGCGGAGCTGCAAGGGGAGCTGCATCTGGCACACAGCAGGCGCGGCCGCATCAAGATCGTCGCCATTCCCTCGCCGCCCGCCCTGCAGGCCGCCCTGACGAGTGACGAGGTCCTCACACGGCAGGGCGCCGTGCTGGAGTTGCACAAACGACTGCGGCACACGGAGCTGCCCGTGGCGGAAGGGGCGCGTCAGCACTTGGAGGAAGTCGCGCGCAACGACATCCAGCAGATCGCCGATCTGGCGTCCGAGGCCCTGAGCGAGATCCGCCTGGCACCGTCCCCGGACCACCTGGACTTCGGCCGTGTACCGAGGAGTTCGACCCCCAGGAAGCGGTCCGTTACCATGCACGGCCCACCGCTGGCCCGACACTGCGTGGTCCAGCCCAAACAGCCGTGGCTGCGGGTCGATCCGGCCCGGAGCGGTCTGGAGGTCCACGTCGATACGGCCGCCGCGGGGCACCTGTCCGGCGACATCGTGCTGAAGGGCGTGGCCGACGAGTCAGTGATCCACGTCGAGGCGGAGGTAACCCCGGCAAACGAGGCCGGCCGCACGGAGCCCGGCCCCGACGCCTCGAACGACTCCACGAACCCGAAGCCCCGATCGGAAGACAAGCGGGACACAGTGGTCATCGAGCCCTCGCGCGTCCCGCCCCGGCCCGAGAAGCCGCCCCTGACCACCGCACACCGGAAGCGACCGGACCAGTCCTCCCCGTCCCGACGGGCTCCCGCCCTTGCCGGCGCAGCTCTCGCCCTCGCCGTGACGGCGGTCGCCACGCTCGTACTGGCCATCCAGAGGGGGGTGGTGGCCGTCGTGGAACGGGGCGACGCGGGGATGCACGGCAACGTCGAGGACAACATCCGCGAGCACGCAGCGCTCACACCGCTCATCGTGTGTCTGATCACCGGTGCGGTGGCGCTGGTCGTGGGCGCGTTCGCCCGGCACGACCTGGGCACACGGGGGGAGCACAACACGAGGCGGGCGGTGAGCGGTACGCACACACTGACCTCCGTCGCGAAGGGCCTGGCCATCCCGGCGCTGGTCCTGGCCGTCCTCGCGGGCATCGCCTACCTGGTGGGCAGCAGCGAGTGGTGATCATCTGCCGCGGGATCAGAGCTGGTTCGGTGCTCCGGAACACCTGCTCGGCGAGAGGTACGGAAGGGCCCGTCGGTTCCCCCGGAAACCAACCGGCCCTTCGCACCGCGGCGATCAGACCCTGAGGGGCTCGCCCTCGTCGTCCCGCGCCGCCGGTCCGGCGACCGCCTGCGGCGTCTCGTCGTGCGTGAGGTCCGGCAGCCGGTGCAGCCACTTCGGCAGGTACCAGTTGCGCTCGCCGAGCAGCGCCATCACCGCCGGCAGCAGCACGCCCCGGATGATCGTCGCGTCGATGAGCACCGCGGCCGCCAGGCCGACGCCCATCTGCTTCATGGACTGCATGGACAGCGTCCCGAAGATCGCGAACACCGCGACCATGATGACCGCGGCACTGGTCACCACCCCGGCCGTCGTGACCACGCCGTGCCGGATCGCGTCCTTCGTCGCCAGGCCCCGCAGCCGCGCCTCACGGATCCGGGAGACCACGAACACGTGGTAGTCCATCGACAGGCCGAACAGGATCACGAAGAGGAACAGCGGCAGCCAGGTGATGATCGCGCCGACGCCCTCCGCGCCCACCAGGGACGCGCCCCAGCCGTGCTGGAACACGGCGACGAGAATGCCGTACGCGGCGCCCACCGACAGCAGGTTCAGCACGATCGACGTGACCGCGATGGTCAGCGAGCGGAACGACAGCAGCATCAGCGCGAAGGCGAAGACCACGACGAACGCGAACACCGGGACGACAGCGCCCGCCAGCTGGTCGTTGAAGTCCTTGGACCCGGCCACCTGCCCGGTGATGGGCGCCTCGACCCCCTCGACCCTGCCGAGCGTGGCCGGACGCACCTCGTCCCGCAGCGTGTCCAGGCTCGCGCCCGCCTTGTCCTGGTCGGAGCCGCCGACGAGCGGGACGTAGACGAACGCGACGTTCTGCGCGTCGTGCAGCTTGATCTCCACCGGGCCGCGCGAAGCGCCCGAACTGATCGCCCGGTCGCGGAAGTCGGCGAGCGCGGACTTCACCTCCGGCGCGTTGATGTCGTCCGCCTTGACGACCACCTCGGCCGGCTCGGATCCGCCCGGGAACGCGTCGTTGAGCCGGTTGTACGTCTGCACGATGGGCAGCGAGTCGCCGAACTCCTGGTCCAGAGTGAGCTGTTGGGTCTTCATGCCGAGCGCGGGGGCCGTGATGGCGAGCAGCGCTCCGGCCGCGACCACCACCGCGATGACCGGCTTGGCGAGGACGCGTCGCAGTACGGCCGTCCAGAACCGGCTGTCCTGACCGCCGCCCCGCTCGCGCCGGCGCAGGAACGGTATGCGGCCCTTCTCGACGCGCTCGCCCAGCAGCGACAGCAGCGCGGGCAGCACGGTCACGGACCCCACCATCGCCACGGCCACCACCATCAGCGAGGCCAGGCCCATCGCCTCGAACTCGGCGAGCCCCGTGAACAGCATGCCCGCCATGGCCACACACACCGTGACACCCGAGACGACGATCGCCCGGCCACTGGTCGCGGCGGCGATCCTGAGGGCCGTCTGCGCGTCCCGGCCGGCCTCGCGCTCCTCGCGCTCACGGCGCAGGTAGAACAGGCAGTAGTCGACGCCGACGGCCAGACCGACCAGCAGCATCACGGAGTTCGCGGTCTCGCTCATCGGCATCACGTGGCTGACGACGCCCATCAGACCCATCGTCGCCATGATCGCGGTGATCGCCAGCAGCACCGGCAGCAGCGCCGCGACCAGGGCGCCGAAGGCGATGAGCAGAATACCGAGGGCCACCGGCACCGCGGAGTACTCGGCCTTCTTGAAGTCGTCGCCGAACGCGTCGTCGAACGTCTTCATCATGCTGGCGCCGCCGATCTCCTCGATCCGCAGCGACTCGTAATCCTGTTGGACGCCCTCGACGGCCTCCAGCACCGGCTCGACCCGCTCACCGGCCGTGTCCGGCTCGCCGCGCATGTCGAACTGCACGAGCGCGCTGCGGCCGTCCTTCGAGATCGTCTTCGTGTCGTACGGCGAGGTCACCTCGGTGACCCGGCCGGTCCCCTCGACGGCCCGCACCACGGCGTCGACGGCGTCCCGGAACTCGGCGTCCGTTGCCTTCAGGCCACCGCCCTTGGCCTGGATCAGCACGGTCTCACCGGCCGGCTCGTCGATCCCGGCGTCCTCGATGATCCGCGCGGCGGTGTGCGTCTCGCCCTTCAGCTGGTCGCTGTCCTTGACGTCGACCCGGCCCGCCGCCGAACCGAGCCCCATCGCCAGGACGACGAACAGCACCCAGATTCCGACGGCAGCCCATCGGTGCCGGGCGCTCCAGCCGCCGGCCCGGGCGGCGAGACCCCGCACCCGTATGTCTCCGTTCCCCATGACGGGCTTGCCCCCTCGAGATGCGGTGGCGGCCCCCTGCCGCCCCCTTTCGTTTCGAAGGTATGGGCCGTATAAAGCCATCTCGTCGTGCTTCCCGGTGACGTGGCGGCACGGGAACTCATCCCCATGGAGCGAGCCCCCTCCCCACTGGGGAGGAGCCCCGCGGACTGTGGCCCCTTACACCTATCGCAGGACATGTCGGGCTCCTCGGGTGTGTGGATCCTGGGCAGACGGTTGTGCCCCGCGAAGCCCGGTGAGTAATTTACGGGCCGGGCAGCTGCCCGCAGCGGTCGTCGTGCCCACCCCCACGGGGCACGACGACCGCCTTATCGTGAGCGGATGACGACGACATACGCGGCCCTGCTGCGCGGAATCAACGTGGGTGGCAGCAGGAAGGTCCCCATGGCCGACCTGCGCACGCTCCTGGCGGACCTCGGCCACGACGACGTCCGCACGTACCTGCAGAGCGGCCAGGCCGTGTTCTCCTCCGGCCACGGCAACGAGGAGTCACTGGCCGGGGAGATCGCGCAGGCCATCGAGAAGCACTTCGGTTTCGGCGTCGACGTGATCGTGCGCGACCACGCCTATCTGCGGGCCGTCGCCGACGCCTGCCCCTTCCCGGCCGCCGACCTGGAGCCCAAGCAGCTGCACGTCACCTACTTCTCCGCGCCCGTCACCCCCGACCGTTTCGCGGAGATCCATCAAAACGCCTACCTCCCCGAGGAGTTCCGGCTCGGCGACCGGGCTCTGTACCTGTACGCCCCGAACGGCCTGGGCCGCTCCAAACTGGGAGAACACCTGTCGAAACCGCGTATCACCAAGGGCGTGATCGCCACGACCCGCAACTGGAACACCGTCGTCAAACTGGTGGAGATGACGGGTGCGTGAGCACGACCAGGCGGTCGAGAGCGCCATGGAGGGCGAACTGGCCCTGCTCACCCCGAAGGTCCGCCGCTCGCCCGAGCGGGTCGGGGCGCTGCTGCACCCCGACTTCCACGAGTTCGGCGCCTCCGGCCGGCACTGGAGCCGGGCCGCGATCATCGCCTCCCTGGCCGCGACAACCGAGCCGGCAGCCCGCCCCGTCGCAGTCTCCGCACTGAGAGGCGTCCAGCTCGCCCCGGACCTGGTCCACCTCACCTACGACACGGAGTACGACGGCAGTCGCGCCCACCGCAGTTCGCTGTGGCGGCGCACGGAAGGCCACTGGCTGCTCTACTTCCACCAGGCGACCCCGTTCAGCGAACGGGCAACGTGACCCGGCGGTCCCCCAGGTAGGGCGTGTACGAGGTGATCTCGGCCGGCACGGTCAGCCGCGGGTCCGCGAAGAGGCGCCGCCGGTCGTCCCCGGAGCGGGCCGCGGCGACCGCGTCGGCTGCCGCGAGGTCGTCCGCGCAGAGGGGCGCGTCTTTGCGGAGCTGAGGGTCCCAGCCGTCCCAGGGGAGCAGTTCGACGCCGTTCAGCGCGGCCAGGTCCCGCAGCACGTTGCCGCGCACGAACCACAGGCCACGGAGTCCTTCGCCCGCGCTGAACCCGCACGTCCGCGGATCCACGCGCCCCTGGCGGCAGGCCCGCCAGACGTCACCGGCCACCAGGAAGGCGTCCCGCGGCACGTCCATCGGGTCGAACGGCACGTCGTACCCGCTGAGGACCTGCGCGTCGGCCAGCCGCAGGCCGCCGTCCGGCGCCCGGTACTCCGTGACCCAGTGGTCCTCGTACCAGTCGTCGACGAAGTAGGTGGCGAACCCGCAGCGCGGGCGCGCCGGCGTGCCCGTGGCCCGCAGCAGCGAGCACAGCAGGAGCGAGAAGTCCCGGCAGGTCCCCACGAACCTCCCCCCGGGCGCCCGTCGTTCGGTGAGCGGGGTGTCCCCGCGCTCCCGCAGGATCCGCAGAATCTCCGTGACGTACCGGGACTCGGCGTCGCGGTGCAGCCGCTCCTCGGGCATGGCGTACCCCAGGAGCCCGCTCTCGCCCCGGTGGATGATCAGGCCCCTGACCATCGCGGCCAGTCGGTGCGGCTCGTGGGGCAGCCCTCTCGTGTCGAGGTCCCCGGGATCACTGTACGGCGTTTGACGCAGAGAGAAATCCTCGTTCATGCCGGGACCCTCCGCCCTGCCCCAGGGGCAAGGTCAACCCGCCGGCCGTTCATGTGAACGCCTCGGCCGCTCCCTGCGTACCTACGGGAGGACGGCACGAGAACGGAGTCTCGCGAGAGGAATCGCACGGCCACCGACAGGAGCCCGCAGTCATGAGCGACACGAACCTCGTCTACGCCTACGCGGTCCTGCGCCGCACACCCGAGGCCGAGGCGGCCACGGCCCGCCTGCGCGGTGTCGCCGGAGAGCCGATCCATCTGGTCGACCCGGCGGTCACCGGCCCGCAGCTCGCCTTCGCCGTCGGCCACGTACCGCCCGCCGACTACGCAGCCGCTCCCCTCCAGGCCCACCTCGACGACCTGGACTGGCTGGAGTCCACGGTCCGCTCCCACCACGCCGTGGTGGCGGCCCTGGTCGCCTCCGGCGCGGCCGTGCTGCCCCTGCGCCTCGCCACCGTCTACCGCGACGTGCACGGTGCCCGCCAAGCCCTCGACACCCGCCGCAGCTACTTCCTCTCCCTCCTCGACCGCCTCACGGGCCATGTCGAACTCGGCGTCAAGATCTACGCCGCCCCGGACATCACCCCGCCCGACGCCGGCACGGAGTCCGCACCGGACCCGTTCACGGGCCTCGGGGTCGGCCGCGCCTACCAGGTGATCCGCCGCCGCAGACAGCGCAGGAACGAGGAGGCATGGCGTACGGTCGCCCTGGCCGCCACCCGCGTCACCGAAACGGCCCGTACCCTCGCCGTCGACCGCGTCGCCCACACCCCCGAACGCGGCAGCCTGGCGGGCTCGGCCCCCGGCACCAACGTCGGCAACGACGCCTACCTCGTCCCGGCCGACCGCGTCGACGCCTTCCGCACGGGCATCCTCGCGGCCGCCCAGGGCGTCCCCGGCCTCCGTGTGGAGTTCAGCGGCCCCTGGGCCCCGTACTCCTTCGCCCTCCAGCCGCAACCCCACGAGGAAACGGCCGCGTGAGCGTCATCGTGACCGGATGGCCTCGGACACCGAGCGGTGACGCAGGTAGTCGAGCACGCCGTGCGGCCACGCGGGCGCGATGCTGATGTCCGGCAGCTCCTCGACACCCGCGAACACCCGGGCCAGTTCTCCCCTGGGGACGGCCACGAAGTCCCCGGCATCGGCGACGTTCACCCACCGCCGCACACCCGCGGGCTTCGCGCCCTTCCCGTCCCGGGGGAGGGGGTCGAGGCGGTGGAAGACCGCGTGGGGCAGTGCCAGCGGCGAGCCGAGGGTGAGCAGCAGCCGCACGTCCAGTTCGTCCGCCAACTCGTGCAGCACCTCGTAGGCGACGACGCTGCCCAGCGAGTGCGCGACGACGACATCGGGGCGGTGCCGGAGCAGCGCGCCCCGCACCCGCTCGCGCACAGCCGCCCGTCGGATGGCGAAGTAGCGGGCCACCTCCGGGAAGAACATCCGGACCGTCTTCTCGACCACGGCAGGGCGCTGCCCGGACCGCTGAGCGACCTGCCCGCAGATCCACCGGACCCACCCGGTCGCACGCCCCTGCACACCGCTCGGGTCGATCCCCCAGGCCCGCGCCCATTGCTCGACGAGCACCACGTCTGTGTCGTCCAGCTCGTCACTCTGCCGCTCACCGCGCAGCAGATCGGCGTAGTACGCCGTCTCCAGCTCGAGCCCGGGGATCCTGTCGCCGAGCGCTTCCAGCCAGTCCGCGCGCAGGCGCTTGCCGCCGAGGTCGGGGGTGGTGTCGGCGGCTTTGTAGTTGCGGACGCCGTGGATACCGAGGAGGCGGGTCATGGCAGCGGGGCCTCCGGTTCCGGGGGAGTGCAACTGTAGGTGCCCAGGGCGCCGTCGATGACGACGTAGACGAGCTCAGGGCCGGTGAAGCCGAAGGAGGACAACTGTCCGGAGACAGGGATCGTGGCGCAGAGGCGCAGCGTCCGGGCTTCCCAGACCTCGACGACCTGAACACTCCCTCGCCGTCCGAGGGCCACAGCGACGAGCCTGCTGTCGGGAGAGAAGACCAGCGACGGCAGCAAGGCGGACCCCTTGCCTGGCAGACGGACACTCCTGAAGTCCCGCAGGAGCGCCGGGTCGGTCGGGAAGACGCACAGCCGCTCGTACGACAGCGCTGCCAGGAGGGAGCCGTCGGGTGAGCTCGTGAGACCCGTGAGCTGCTCCGTCCAGGGGCAGTTGGCGATCTCTTCCCCGGTGACCGGGTTCCGCAGACTCAGCAGCCTGTTTCCGGCGTCCTGGACGGCGATGAAGCGTCCGTCGGGTGAGCCGACGACGCCCCCGTCGAAGCGCGGCAGCTCCGGCAGGGGCGCCTCGCCGGTGAGGCTCTTCCACAGCCGCAGATGCCCGTCCTCATCACCGCTCACCAGGACCGAGGTGTCGGGATTCACGGCGATGCAGGCGGAGATGGCCGCGACCGGCAGCCGGTTGACGACGTGCATCGACGCCGTGTCGACGACGTGGAACTCCCTCCAGCCGCCCACGACCAGGAGGCTCCCGTCGCACGTGAAGGCCAGGTGATTCCCGCCCGGCAGATCCACGCTGCCGAGCTGGGCGCGCATGGCCACCGAGTACAGGGCGACTCGGCCCTGCGCCGCTACGGCGACAAGGCCGCCGTCGGCTGAGAAGCAGACCGATCGGGTGTAACTCCCGCGGTCCACCAGTGTGCGGTCGCCCCCCGCGACATCCCAGAGCGTCGTCCCGCTGGAAGAAGACACCGCCAGCACATGGCCCACGGGGCTGAAGGCCACAGCACGGACCTTGGTGAAATCCTCCGTCTCCGCGGGATCCCACCGCGCCTCCTCCGACGGGCAGTCACCGGTGATGTCCCACACGGAGACGCCGAGTTCCTCGCTGGCCACCGCGAGCCGACGACTGTCGGACGAGAAGGTGAGTGCGGTCACCGTGCCGGTTCTGTACGGCCAGGCAGCTCCGGCCGGCACGCGGTGGTGCACGTCCCACAGGTGCACGCTTCGGGTGAACGAGCGTACGGCGAACGCGAGCAGGCGACCGTCGGGGGAGAAGGCGACCTTGCTGACCCCGGTGTGCGACGTCCTGCCGAAGAGGGGGGCGACCGACTGCCAGGTCTGCGTCTCGAGCACCTGCACACCGCGGTTGGTCGCTGCGGCGAGCAGCGAGCCGTCCGGCGAGAACGCGATGTCGTACACCGAGGTGCCCGCGGTCGCCACGGAGCGGCTGTTGGAGTTCACGTGGCCGCCGCACGACCAGAGGAGCGCGGCCGCCGCTGCCTCCGGCTGGACTGCGGCGTCCCGTGCGATACGGCTGAACCGCTCCCTGACTTCCCGTAGCCCCAGTCGATCGGCGTCGAAAGCGAACACGGACGCACGTTCCGCGGCGCTGCGCAACCGGGCGTGGGCGACCCACGAGGCGCTGAGCAGCCGCAGAAAGTCCGAAGCCCGCTCCGACCGGACGAGGTCGAGAGCGCGATGGTCCTCACGGAGGTCGAACCGGACGAGGAAGTGCGGATCGGTGAGCAAGGACTCGGCATGCGCGACGGAGCGTGCCCGTGCGGCATGTCCCAGCGCATGGCGCAGCACGTAGGGTTCGCCCTCGGCGGCCTCCCAGGGGTCCTCGCGGTCCTGCGCTCCCGAGGCGTACGGCCCGACGAGTTCCGACAACAGCTTCTCTTCGAGGTCGAGGCTCGCCGCCTCGTCCAGCGGGTCCTCACTCGTCGGATGGTCGTGCAGGTAGTCGACCAGGCCTTGGTGGAAGAGCCGGTACAGGGTCTCACCGCTGTGCGGGTCGCTCCCGTACCGCAGGAAGGGCGAGGCCTCCCACAGGGTGTCCTGGAAGTGCTGTTCGTCGATCGAGTCGACGCCCAGAGCCCGCAGGGCGCGTTTCAAGGTCGTGCGCGGCATGCCGTCGCCGCGCGAGCGCGCGAGCACGGCGAGCACCGCCCGTAGATGCGGGTAGTCGTGGCGCCGCGTCTTCAGGATCGATTCCAGCAGCGCCGGCAGATGGGGCGACGCCGCCTTGGCATACATGTCGGCACCCACCTCGTCACGGGGCGGGTACTTCAGGGTCAGCAGGAAATGGACGTACAGGCCGGCGAGCAGGAACGGACCCCACGGTTCGTCCCCTCGCGCACCGCGCACGATGTACGCCGCGCCCTTCTTGGCCAGCAGGCCGGCGAATTCCGACGAGGGGCCGGTGGCGAAGGGCCCCTGGGCGTCGAGGAGACGCCGGATGTAGCGCCGGACGTCCTGTTCGACCGCGGCGGGTTCCGCCGCGTCGAGGTCGATGTGCACGCCTTCGATGTCCGCCGCCTCGTCCAGAGCCGACAGCGCGGTCACCACTTCCCGGCGGCCGCCCAGCAGGATCCTGCACGGCGCGGGGGCACTTGGCCGCTCGCCCGCTTCCCGGGGCGCCAGGAGATCGGCCACCAGACGCAGAACCGCCTGGGGCTCGGTGCTCTCGTCCACGGCATCGAGCACGATGAGACGGTTCTTCTGCTCCCGCGCCAGCAGGAAGCGCAGCGCCTCGGACGTCTGCGGCGGCGTGCCCGGCCCCCGGCTCCCCTCTCCTTCTTCGTCGGTCTGCTTGGGCCACCGCGCCCATACCGCGGAGGCGATGGCGGCCAGCACTTGCTGAGCCGACCGCTGGCGCGCGTGCACCGCCACCATGTCCGGCACCTCGGGCAGGTCGAGCCCGGACGACTCCCACAGTTCCCGGAAGCGCCGGCGCAGTCCGGGGTCCGCGGCACAGACGGTGACCCCCAAAAGCCCGGACTTTCCCGCGCCGGCCGCACCCGTGACGGTCAGCAGAGGACCCGTTCCGGACACCCACTCCATGGCGCGGGTCAGTTCCGCGGTGCGGCCGGAGAAGAACCCGGTGCCGGTGTCGACCGGGACGAGGCCGCGGCCCGAGGCGCGGTCGGCGAAGTAGGCGGTGTCGTCGGCCTGCCCGCCGGCCGCCGGGGCGCCGGAACCGCCTTCACCGGGGACGTGGCCCAGTGAGAGGCGCCGGGTCCGCAGCTGTTCCGGGGTCAGTGCGACCAGACGGGGGTTCGGCAGGAACGGCCAGTCGGCGTCGCCTTGTTCGACACTGAAGCCGAGCGAGAGGCGCTGGTCGGCCGGGTCGCTGCGGATCACCCGGATCAGTTCGCGGACGAACCGGCTGAACCTGATCGACTCCTCGTCGATGTGGAGGTCCAGGTCCGCGAGCCGGTGCAGTGCGGCGGCGATCCGGCCGCTGAACTGACCGCGTTCGGTGGGGGAGGTGCTGACGGCCGCGCCCAGGGCCCAGACGCCCCGGTCCGCGTCGATCTCGGTGAACGGCTGCCGGCCCGTCGCGACGCCGGCCGAACAGGTGTCGACGAGGAAGACGACACGGTGCCGCGTGCCACCGCGCTCGACCTCCTGCTGCGCCTTCTCGATCCACCGGTCGACGTCCACCTCGCGGTTGTCGCGAGCGACGAACGACAGCCGGTGACTCCGGTCGATCCTGCCGTGCCCGATGAGATGGACGACCATGACACCGGTCGGCTGGGAAACGTCGACGAGCCGGCCGCGCAGGAGCGCCTCCACCTCGATCTCCGTCGGATCCAGCGAGGTGGCGACCGTGGCGCCGAGCCGGCCGAAGGCCTCCTCGACCTCGCTCATCCGTGCCGGGACGAAACCGAGTTCCTCCATGTCGGAGCCGTCGTCGAAGCTCCCCACACCGATCGACAGCACGGTGACGTCGGGAGATGCGGGCCGCCGGGTCTCGCTCTCCAACTGGCCTCCCTGGCACCTGGTTCGGGACGGCGCCGGGGTCAGTCGTCAGCGTCGCTCTCCGACGCTACCCGATCACCCGCCGGACACAAGGCCGATCGGGTCGCCCAGGCCGGCGGCACCGACGGCCGGCCGTCACGGACCGGCCCGGCGGCCCGTCAGGCGCTCACAGCCGACGGCAACGGCATCCGGGCCGCCTCGTACCGTTCCAGCACCACCCGCGCCACCTCCGGCGCCGGCCCCAGGACGTCCGCCAGGACATCCGCGTCCGCCGCGCCCCGGGCGATGCGGTCCGGGAGGAAGCCGGGAGCCAGGACGTACGGGGCGACGGCGACCCGGGAGCAGCCCAGCTCGCGGAGCTCGCGGACGGCGTCCTCGGTGCGCGGAAGGGATGCGGAGGCGAACGCAGGCCGCACGGCGCACCAACCGGTGTGCCGCCACTCCCGCGCGATGTCTGCGATCACTGCGATCGCCTCCGGGTCGGTGGACCCCGCCGAGGCCAGGACGAGGCCGGTCGAGGACTTGTCGGCGGGGGTCAGGCCCGCCTCGTACAGGCGTCGTTCCAGCGCTGCCAGGAGGAGGGGGGAGGGACCCAGGACGTCCGCCTGGTGGACGCGGAGCTGCGGGGGCGCGTCCGCGAGGACCGCGGGGATGTCCGCCTTCGCGTGGAACGCCCGGGTCAGGAGGAGGGGGAGGGCGACGACGTCGCGGACGCCCTGCACCGCCAGGGACTCCAGAACCCCCTGCGCCGAGGGGACGTTGAAGTCCAGGAAGCCCGTCTCCACCCGGACGTCGGGGCGCAGCGAGCGCACCCGGCGCACCAGGGCGTGCACCGTCGCGGCATGGCGCGGATCGCGACTGCCGTGGGCGATGACGAGGAGGACGGGCTTGCTGTTCATGGGCTTCAGCTCTTCACCAGCAGACCGCGGCTGCGCAGCACCCACCGCTCCAGCGGGCTGAAGATCAGCAGGTCGATGGCGATGCCGACGATGAGGATCAGGAGGATGGCCTCGAAGACCATGGCCATGTCGCTGGCGTTGCGGCCGTTCTCCAGCAGCTGGCCGAGGCCCACGCCGAGGTCGGGGAAGGACGCGATGATCTCGGCGGCCATCAGGGAGCGCCAGGAGAAGGCCCAGCCCTGCTTCAGGCCCGCCACATAGCCGGGCAGCGCGGCGGGCAGGACGATGTGCCAGGTGCCCTTCAGGCCCGTCGCGCCGAGCGTACGGCCCGCGCGCAGGAACAGCGGGGGCACCTGGTCGACGCCGGAGACCAGGCCGTTGGCGATCGAGGGGACCGCGCCGAGCAGGATCACCGCGTACATCATCGAGTTGTTCAGACCCAGCCAGATCACCGCCGGCGGCACCCAGGCGACCGACGGCAGCGACTGCAGACCCGACAGGATCGGACCGATCGCCGCGCGGATGAACTTCACCCGGGCCACGATCAGACCCAGCGGCGTGCCGATCACCAGGGCGAGGCAGAAGCCGAGCAGACCGCGCGAGACGCTGGTCCAGATGTAGCCGAGCAGCTCGCCCTGAAGCCACGCCGTCTCGACGACGTCCCACACCGCGGACGGCGCGGGCAGCTTGGTCGGGTCGTCGACGACCTTGAACGAGACGAGCGCCTGCCAGAGGGCCAGCACCAGCGCGACGGCGAGGACGGGCGGCAGGATCTTCTGGACGAAGGTCTGCCGGAACGGCGTGCGGAGCGTCTGCCGCGACTCCAGCGCGTCGAGGCCCGCCTCAAGCCCCTCGAGATCGCTGCCGTCCTTGGCGACGGTCGTCGATTCAGTGCTGGCCATGACGGCGGATCTCCCCACGCAGTTCTTCGGTGATCTCGACGGACAGCTCCGCCACCTGGGTGTCCTCGATACGGCGCGGGTGCGCGATGTCCACCGTCCACTCACGGGCGATCCGGCCCGGGCGGGAGGACAGCAGCACCACGCGCTGCGCGAGCCGGACCGCCTCGCGCACGTTGTGCGTGACGAACAGGACCGACAGCTGCGTCTCGCGCCAGATGCGGGTCAGCTCGTCGTGCAGCACGTCCCGCGTGATGGCGTCCAGCGCCGCGAACGGCTCGTCCATCAGCAGCAGCTTGCTCTCCTGGGCGAGCGCCCGCGCCAGCGCGACGCGCTGGCGCATACCGCCCGACAGCTCGTGCACCCGCTTGCCGTACGCGCCCTTCAGCCGCACCAGTTCGAGCAGTTCCTCGGCCCGCTCCCGGCGCTCGGCCTTCGGCACGCCCCGCAGCTTCAGGGCGAGTTCGATGTTCTTGCCCGCGGTCAGCCACGGGAACAGCGCGTGCTCCTGGAACATCAGCGCCGGGCGGCCGTCCGTGGCGATCTCGCCGACGGTGGGCCGGTCCAGGCCCGCCACCAGGTTGAGCAGCGTTGACTTGCCGCAGCCCGAGGCCCCCAGGAGGGTGACGAACTCTCCGGGCGCGACATCGAGAGTGATGTCGTCCAGGACGAGCTGCTGCCCGGCGGGGCCCGAGAACGACTTCGACACGTGGTCGATCCGGGCGGCGTGCGTGGCCGCCTCGGTGCCGTCGGCGGCCTTGGCGAGGGTCGTGGCCATGGTCGTCACCTCCTGGGAACTGTTCACAATGCGGCTTGGGGATGCGGGCTTACTTCGCGCCGAGACCGGCGTCGCCGACCGTGGGCTCGCCCTCGGCCTTCAGAACCTTGTTCAGCGGCGCGAGGTCGTAGATGCCCTTCAGGTCCGGCTTCTGAAGCAGCCCCGCCTTCACCGCGTGCTCGGCCTCGGTGTTGAGGGTGGAGGCCAGCGGGTCGTCGGTGAACCGGATCGACTTCCACGCCGGGTCCAGCACGTCGGCGGGCAGCGCCTTGCCGGTTTCCGCTTCCAGCAGCTTGTTCGCCGCTTCCTTCGCCGCGTCCGGGTTGGCGTTGATCCACTTGTTGGTCTCGACCGAGCCCTTGAGCACGGCTTCGACGACCTGCGGGTACTTCTTCAGGAAGTCCTGCCGCACGATGATGTTCGTGATCACGAACTTCTTGTCCGGCCACAGCGTCGACTCGTCGAGCAGCTCCTTGCCGCCCTCGGCGACCAGCTTGGACGCGGTCGGCTCCGGCACCCAGGCGCCGTCGACCGACCCGGCCTTGAAGGCGTCCGGGGTGACCTTGTTGTCGCTGCGGACGACCGTGACGTCACCCTTGCCGCTCTGCGGGTCGACCTTCCAGCCCTGCTCCGCGGCCCAGTTGAGGAACGCCACGTCCTGCGTGTTGCCCAGCTGCGGAGTCGCGATCCGCTTGCCCTTGACGTCCTTCAGCGACTTGATCTTGTCCGGATTGACCACCAGCTTCACGCCGCCGGACGCCGAACCGCCGATGATGCGCAGGTTCTTGCCGTTCGACTTGACGTAGCCGTTGATGGCGGGGGAGGGGCCGATCCAGCCGATGTCGATGGAACCGGAGTTGAGCGCCTCGATCTCCGAGGGACCGGCGTTGAAGACGGCCGGCTCGACCTCCGTGGCGCCGAGAGCCTTCTGGAAGATGCCCTTCTGCATGCCCACCAGCGCGGTGCCGTGGGTCAGGTTGCCGAAGTAGCCGATCTTGACTTTGTCGAGACCCTCGATCTTCTTCGCCCCGGCGGCGACCTTGGCGGCACCGTCGTCCTTGGCCTGGGAGCCGTAGCCGCAGGCGGCCAGCGTGAGCAGGGGAAGTGCGGCGACGACCGCGAAACCGCGGCGAAGAGCGGATGAAGCAGGCACGGGAGGTGGTCCTCTCGAAGGCCCGGCGGTCACGGTTACTCAGGTCGTGGCCGGGAGGTCGGCGGGTTTTCGTCTACGGCGGTGGGGGGTGAGGGCGCGCAGGCAGTGCGCGTACGTCAGCGCACACATCGCGCCACTCCGCCCTGCCCGCTGCCCAGAGCACCGCTGCCGACGCGGCCGCCCTCCTTGGCGAACATGGAGTAGAAGTCGGGGGAGGTCATGTCAGAAGTCCCACCCGTCGTCCCCGGACGCGTCCTTGACCGGCTCCGGGGCGGCGAAGGACTCGCCGACCATGCCCGCGGTGAGGGTGGTGCCGTCGTTCGGGTCGATCAGGATGAACGAGCCGGTGCGCCGGGAGTCGGCGTAGGAGTCGACGGGCAGCGGCTCGGCGGTACGGATCTTCACCCGGCCGATGTCGTTGGCGACGAGCTGTCCCGGGTGCGGGTGCAGGGACAGGTTGTCGAGCGTGAGGCGGGACGGGATGTCCTTGACGATCGCCTTGACCGTGCGGGTGCCGTGCTTGAGCAGCACCCGGTGCCCGACGGTCAGCGCGGCGTCCGCGACATGGCAGACGGTCGCCTCGACGTCCTGCGTTGTCGGGGGCGCGTCCTTGCTGGGCACGATCAGGTCACCGCGCGAGATGTCGATGTCGTCCTCCAGCAGGAGGGTCACCGACTGTGTGGTCCAGGCGACGTCGACCGGCTCGCCCAGCAGGTCGATGCCGGAGATCTTCGAGGCGCGGCCCGACGGCAGGACGGTGACGTCCTCGCCGACGTGGAAGGACCCGGCCGCGATCTGACCGGCGTAGCCCCGGTAGTCCGGGTGGTCGGCGCTCTGCGGCCGGATCACGTACTGCACGGGCAGCCGGGCGTGGCAGTGGCTCAGGTCGTGCGCGACCGGGACCGTCTCCAGGTGCTCCAGCACGGTCGGGCCGCCGTACCAGTCCATGTTCGCGGACGGGTCCACCACGTTGTCGCCGACGAGCGCGGAGATCGGGATCGCGGTGACCTCGGGGACGCCCAGCTCGGTCGCGTACGCCGTGAACTCCTCGGCGATGGCGGCGAACACCTTCTCGTCGTACCCGACGAGGTCCATCTTGTTGACCGCGAGGACCGCGTGCGGGACGCGCAGCAGGGCGGCGATCGCGGCGTGCCGACGGGTCTGCTCGACGACACCGTTGCGGGCGTCGACCAGGATGACCGTCAGCTCGGCCGTCGAGGCACCGGTGACCATGTTCCGGGTGTACTGCACGTGGCCGGGCGTGTCGGCGAGGATGAACCGCCGCCGGGGCGTGGCGAAGTAACGGTACGCCACGTCGATGGTGATGCCCTGCTCCCGCTCGGCCCGCAGGCCGTCCGTCAGCAGTGCGAGGTCCGGGGCCTCCTGGCCGCGGCTCGCGGAGACGCGCTCCACGGCCTCCAGCTGGTCGGTGAGGACCGACTTGGAGTCGTGCAGCAGCCGCCCGACGAGGGTGGACTTGCCGTCGTCGACGGAGCCGGCGGTGGCGAACCGCAGAAGGGTCGTTTCCGCGAGTTCCTCGGTGGTGATCGTGGTCATCTTTAGAAGTACCCCTCGCGCTTGCGGTCTTCCATCGCGGCCTCGGACATCTTGTCGTCGGCGCGGGTGGCGCCCCGCTCGGTGAGCCGGGAGGCGGCGATCTCCACGATCACCTTCTCGATGGTGTCGGCGTCGGAGTCCACCGCGCCGGTGCAGGACATGTCACCCACGGTCCGGTAGCGCACGAGCCGCTTCTCGACGGTCTCGCCGTCCTTCGGCCCGCCCCACTCGCCGGCGGTCAGCCACATGCCGCTGCGGGAGAACACCTCGCGCTCGTGCGCGTAGTAGATCTGCGGCAGCTCGATGCCCTCGCGGGCGATGTACTGCCACACGTCCAGCTCGGTCCAGTTGGACAGCGGGAACACGCGGACGTGTTCGCCGGGCGCGTGCCGGCCGTTGTACAGGTTCCACAGCTCCGGGCGCTGGCGGCGCGGGTCCCACTGGGAGAACTCGTCGCGCAGGGAGAACACCCGCTCCTTGGCCCGGGCCTTCTCCTCGTCGCGGCGGCCGCCGCCGAAGACGGCGTCGAACTTCTCCGCCTGGATCTTCTCGGTCAGCGGCAGCGTCTGCAGCGGGTTGCGGGTGCCGTCCGGGCGCTCCTTGAGGACACCGCGGTCGATGTAGTCCTGCACGGAGGCCACGTGCAGCCGCAGCCCGTGCTTCTCCACCGTGCGGTCGCGGTACTCGAGGACCTCGGGGAAGTTGTGCCCGGTGTCCACGTGCAGCAGCGAGAACGGCACCGACGCCGGGCGGAACGCCTTCAGCGCCAGGTGCAGCATGACGATGGAGTCCTTGCCGCCGGAGAAGAGGATCACCGGCCGCTCGAACTCGCCCGCCACCTCGCGGAAGATGTGCACCGCCTCGGACTCGAGGGCGTCGAGGTGCGACAGCGCGTACGGGCTGCCGGTCTCCTCGGAAACGGTGGCGACGGTCGTCATGCCAGTCCCCTTTCGGTCAGCAGGGCGTACACGCAAGCCGCGGACTCCTGCACGGTCTGGTTCTGCGACTCGATGCGCAGGTCGGGCGACTCGGGTGCCTCGTACGGGTCGTCGACCCCGGTCAGCCCGGTCAGTTCGCCCGCGGCCTGCTTGGCGTACAGGCCCTTCACGTCACGCTCGCTGCACACCTCGACGGGCGTCGCGACATGCACCTCGACATACCCGGTGCCGTTGGCCTGGTGGCGCTTGCGCACCGCCTCCCGGCTGTCCTGGTACGGCGCGATGACCGGGACGAGGGCGAGCACGCCGTTGCGGGCGAGCAGTTCGGCGACGAAGCCGATGCGCTGCACGTTGGTGTGCCGGTCCTCGCGGCTGAAGCCGAGCCCCGCCGAGAGGAACTCGCGGATCTCGTCGCCGTCGAGCACCTCGACCCGGTGGCCCTCCTCGCGGAGCCGGCCGGCCAGTTCGTGGGCGATCGTGGTCTTGCCGGCGCTCGGCAGACCCGTGAGCCAGACGGTGGCTCCGGTCGTCACGTCACTCTCCTGAATCGTCGTCGTCATCCGTGCAGCCCGCACTCGGTCTTGCTGCGGCCCGCCCAGCGGCCGGCGCGCGCGTCCTCGCCCTGAAGGACGCGACGGGTGCAGGGGGCGCAGCCGACGGAGGCGTAGCCGTCCGTCAGCAGCGGGTTCGTCAGGACACCGTGCTCCGTGACGTACGCGTCCACGTCGTCCTGGGTCCAGCGGGCGATCGGCGAGATCTTGATCTTCTGCCGCTTCTCGTCCCAGCCGACCACCGGGGTGTTCGCCCGGGTCGGGGACTCGTCGCGGCGCAGACCGGTCGCCCAGGCCTGGTAGTCCTTCAGGCCCTGCTCCAGCGGCTGCACCTTGCGCAGCTTGCAGCACAGGTCGGGGTCGCGGTCGTGCAGCTTCGGACCGTACTCGGCGTCCTGCTCGGCGACCGTCTGGACCGGGGTGAGCGTGATGAGGTTGACGTCCATCACGGCCTCGACCGCGTCGCGGGTGCCGATGGTCTCCTCGAAGTGGTAGCCGGTGTCGAGGAAGACCACGTCGACGCCGGGCATGGCGCGGGCGGCGAGGTGGGCGACCACGGCGTCCTCCATCGAGGAGGTCACGCAGAAGCGCTTGCCGAACGTTCCGGCCGCCCACTGGAGGATCTCCAGCGCGGAGGCGTCCTCCAGATCGCGGCCCGCCTGTTCGGCGAGCTTCTTCAGGTCCTCGGTGGTGCGCTCTTCCTGAACGGTCGTCATATCTGTGCCCCTCCGGAATCGGATCGCTTCAGCCCCTGGGCCAGCAGCCCGAGGAACTTCAGCTGAAAGGCCCGGCTGCACGCCGCGCATTCCCACGCGCCGTGCCCGCCCTCGGCGGCCTCGCTCGGACGCAGGTCCTCATCACCGCAGTAGGGGCAGTAGAACGGTGCCGCGCGCTCGCTCACGACAGGGCCTCCTCGCCGGCCCGCGCCGCCCACGCGGCGAACCGCTCGCCGTCCTCGCGCTCGGCCTGGAACCGCTTCAGGACGCGCTCGACGTAGTCCGGCAGTTCCTCGGAGGTGACCTTCAGACCGCGCACCTTGCGGCCGAAGCCGGCCTCCAGGCCCAGGGCGCCGCCCAGGTGCACCTGGTAGCCCTCGACCTGCTCGCCCTGGTCGTTGAGCATGAGCTGGCCCTTGAGACCGATGTCGGCGACCTGGATCCGGGCGCAGGCGTTCGGGCAGCCGTTGAGGTTGATGGTGAGCGGCTCGTCGAAGTCCGGCAGACGCCGCTCCAGCTCGTCGATCAGCTGAGAGCCGCGCTGCTTGGTCTCGACGATGGCGAGCTTGCAGAACTCGATGCCGGTGCAGGCCATCGTGCCGCGCCGGAACGAGGAGGGCCGGGCGGTCAGGTCGAGTGCCTCGAGGGCCTCGACGAGCGACTCGACCTGGTTCTCCTCGACGTCGAGGACGATCATCTTCTGCTCGACGGTGGTGCGCACCCGGCCCGAGCCGTGGGCCTCCGCGAGGTCGGCGATCTTCGTGAGCGTCGCGCCGTCGACGCGTCCCACGCGCGGGGCGAAGCCGACGTAGAAGCGGCCGTCCTTCTGCCGGTGCACACCGATGTGGTCGCGCCAGCGCGCCACGGGCTCGGCGGGCGCGGGACCGTCGGCCAGCGGGCGCTTGAGGTACTCGTCCTCCAGCACCTGGCGGAACTTCTCCGCACCCCAGTCGGCGACCAGGAACTTCAGGCGGGCGCGCGTGCGCAGGCGCCGGTAGCCGTAGTCGCGGAAGATGCCGATCACGCCCGCCCAGACGTCCGGGACCTCCTCCAGCGGCACCCAGGCGCCGAGCCGGACGCCGAGCTTCGGGTTCGTGGACAGGCCGCCGCCGACCCACAGGTCGAAGCCCGGGCCGTGCTCGGGGTGGTTCACACCGACGAACGCGACGTCGTTGATCTCGTGCGCCACGTCGAGCAGCGGCGATCCGGAGATCGCCGTCTTGAACTTGCGCGGCAGGTTGGAGAACTCCTTGCTGCCGATGAACCGACGGTGGATCTCGTCGATGGCGGAGCTGCCGTCGATGATCTCGTCGTCGGCGATTCCCGCGACCGGCGAGCCGATGACCACGCGGGGCGTGTCACCGCAGGCCTCGGTGGTGGACAGGCCGACCGCCTCCAGCCGGTCCCAGATCGCGGGCACGTCCTCGATGCGAATCCAGTGGTACTGCACGTTCTGCCGGTCCGTGATGTCGGCGGTGCCGCGGGCGAACTCCTGCGAGATCTCGCCGATCACTCGCAGCTGCCGCGTGCTGAGACGGCCGCCGTCGATGCGGACGCGCAGCATGAAGTACTCGTCGTCCAGCTCCTCGGGCTCCAGGATCGCCGTCTTGCCGCCGTCGATGCCGGGCTTGCGCTGGGTGTACAGGCCCCACCAGCGCATGCGGCCGCGCAGGTCGTTCGGGTCGATCGAGTCGAAGCCCCGCTTGGAGTAGATCGTCTCAATGCGTGTCCGCACATTGAGACCGTCGTCGTCCTTCTTGAACTGCTCGTTGCCGTTCAGTGGGGTGTGATGCCCCACGGCCCACTGACCCTCACCGCGGTGACGGCTCACCTTGCGGCGGGGAGTCGCGGCGGCAGGCTTCTGCGGGGTGGCGGCCATGGTTGATACGTCCTTCGGGACAGGCGGGAAAGCGGCTCTGACCTGCGCATGCGAGCGCATGGGCATAGGGCGCGTCGTTGCGCGGGTGTGAGGCAGGAAAGGAAGATGTCGGGCGCGGGCTGAGTACGCTCAGTGCGCCGGACAGATGGCGCTGGACATGCGGCCGAGGTCGACGTGCCGCCGACTCACCAAGGCAATCCCAGTTCCAGACATGACGGAAGCGTGTCACGGCGATCTGGACACAGTCCAGCTTCGTCCAAGATGCGGACACCCTTGTCTCGCAGAGTAAGACAAGGGTGTCGTTGGTCACATCGGTCGCCCTTGAGGTGTCCGTCCAGGTCAGACGGGGAACGCCCCAGGCCACGGTCCCGGAGCGGCGGCGTCCGCCTCCTCCTCGACCTTGGTGTCGAACAGCTTGAAGCCCCGCCGCTGGTAGTTGTCCATCGCGTGCTCGCCGTCCTTGCTGCAGGTGTGCAGCCAGACCCGCTTCGTCGGCGCCAGTCCCGCCCAGCGGTCCGCGAGGTCCCAGGCCCGGGCCGTGCCGTACGACAACAGATGCCCGCCGATGCGCCGGCCCCGGAAGGCGGGGAGCAGCCCGAAGTAGCCGATCTCCACGACCGCATCGTCCTGTGCCTCCAGCTCCACGTATCCCGCGGGTGTGCCCCGGTCGTACGCCACCCACGTCTCCACGCCGGGCCGCTCCAGATGCTCCACCCACCGCGCGTACGACCAGCTGAGCCGGTCCGTCCAGAGGATGTCGCCGCCCACCGACGCGTACAGGAACCGGCTGAACTCGGGCGAGGGCACCTCGGAGCGGACGACCCGGACGTCCCCGTCCGGCGCGACGGCCGGCAGCAGGTCGGTCGGGGCGGTCTGCTCCAGGGACCAGGTGGTCACGGCGATGGAGGTCATGCGGGTCAGAAAATCATCTGACCTACGCGTCTGTCGATCGGCCCCGTCCTCCGCGGGCGGCGCCGATCAGTCCAGGGCCCTGCCGATCGAGGTCAGCGGCAGCGCGAACAGCATCCGCCCCGACTGGGACCAGACCTCGCCGGTCTCCTCCCAGTAGGACAGGGAACCCGACCCGCCGCTCCAGCAGTGCCGGGTCTCGTCCGTGCCGCACTCCGCCGCCCGCGCGCCGTCCGTGTCCTGGCGCCACAGCGTCCCGTGCCCGCCCGGACGGCCCGCCGCGCGGTCCAGGTACCAGCCCGAGCGGCGGGACAGCACGCCTCGCACGTCGGCCGTCTTCGTCTCGTACGCCTCGACCGGGTCCGCCTCCCCGGAGGAGTCGGTGGCGAGCAGGCCGGAGCGGGCCGGGTCCCGGCTCAGCGCGTAGCGCCACAGCCGGGTGCGCCGGTCGCCGTCCGTGGGCACCCACTCGCTCGCGACCAGGCTGTCGGGCGCGGTGCTGCGGTCCAGGGAGACGGTGGCCGGGCGGGACGCGCCGTCCCCGCCGGGCAGTGTGTACGAGCCGACGGCCGGGAGCACGAACCGGTAACCGTGCGCTGCCCAGCCGCCCGCCACCCGTCCGACCGCGCCGGAGTCGACGGTGGCGCGCTGAATGCGGTCCATGTCGTACACGTACAACGCGTCCCGGTCGCCCTCGCGGGTCGTCACCAGCAGCTTGTCCTGGTACCAGACCATGCCGGACAGCGGGGAGACCAGCCCCCGGTAGTCCCGCCCGCCGTCCACCGGAACGGCCAGCAGGGCCCAGGTGTAGCGCAGCCGGGCGGGGTCGTTCGCGTCGACGAAGGCGACCTTGGCCAGGCCCTGCCCGGGGGCCGGGCCGTCCAGGGAGCCGCCCTCGGCGCCCCGGGTCCAGCCGGACAGGATCACGCGGTTCCCGCCCCAGCGGCCGTCGTCGTCCGCGTCGCCCGAGGTCGTGACTGCGCCGGCCCGCCAGCCCCGGGTGTCGGAGCCGCCGAAGCAGTACGCGCGCGAGGCCGCCGGCTCCACCGGCAGGCTGTGCTTCTCGGAGGCCGAGCAGTCGGCCGCCTCATGCAGCGGCAGGTCGGCGCCCTCCAGCACCGCGCCGACGCCGACGGGCCGGCCCATCTCCGACGCGAGCCGGTCCAGCCACTCCCCGGGCACCCGGTGCTCGGCCAGCGGCAGCCGCCCGGCCCCGTCGGACGCGGAGACCGGCTTCAGTGCCCCGGGGGCGTCGGCGACGGTGGCCTGCGAGGCGCTGATCATGGTGGCGGCGGCGGTGAGCGCGAGAGCCGTCCCGGCCAGGGTCGCGCGCAGCGCCCTGCCCCGCCTGCGCCGCCGGTGTCTGCCGCGATGCTTCATAACGTCCTCCCGAGGCAGGCCAACTGCGCCTGTTGATCCGTACGTTGACGGAGGAGCAGGTGGGGTGGCCCGTACAGGGATGCTACGGCAGGTGAGCGTGCGGGGGGCGAAGACCCTGCAAATATGCGAAAGATGCCCCCCTCGGGGCGGCTTGTACGGCACGCGCAGTGAACCTCAGGGCGCCGGTGCGGACCCGCGCCGTCTGCTCACCGCCGGTGCGGTCGAGTGCGGCAGCAGATCCCGTGGGTCGTCCGGAAGCAGCACCTCCACCTCGGCGTCCTCGGCGAACCGGTACGGCCGGTGCTCCAGGAACGCCCCCAGATACCGCCGTACCCGCGACATCTCGGCACGCACCGTCACCGTGCGGGCCGGGTCGCCGAACACGTCCCCGGCCAGGCCCGAGGCGCTGCGGCCGCAGCGGTGGACCGCGAGGAGGTACAGCAACTCCGCGTGCCGCGGGCTCAGTTCCCGGGTCCAGGAGCCCGCCCCGCCGAGCACCTCCACCGACCACCGCCGCGCCTGCCTGAGATCCAGCACGATCCTGGCCGGGCCGCGCGGCACCGGCTCGTCGGCGGCCGCCCGCACCAGCCAGCCCCCGGCCAGCGGCTCCACCGAGCACAGCCCGAGCGCCGGCAGCCGTCTCGGGCCCGCCGACAGCGACTTCGGCAGGGCCACACGCCGCACGTACGGCATTCCGCTGACCGCGGCGGTCCAGCCGTCCCGGTCGACGACCAGGGCACGGCCGCCGATCCGGACCAGCACCGGCGCCGCCACCGCGCGCAGCCGCTCCAGCGACTCGGTGTGCATCTCCCGCAACCGGGCCTCGGCGAGTCCGGCCACCGAGCCGACCCAGGCGAGCGTGGCCGGATGCATCGTCTCCAGCGGACCGCTCACGTCCACCACGCCGATCAGCCGGCCGTCCCGCGGATCCGTCAGGGGAGCCCCCGCACAGGTCCAGCCGGCCTGGGAGCGCACAAAGTGCTCGGAGGCGAAGACCTGCACCGGCCGGCGCACCACCGCCGGGGTGCCCACACCGTTCGTGCCGACGACGTCCTCACGCCAGTCGGCGCCCAGTTCAAGACCCAGCCCGTCGGCCTTGCGCAACACCGGCGGACTGCCCTCGCGCCACAGCACCCGGCCGTCCTCGTCGGCCACCACCATGATGTGGTGGGCGACGTCCGCGGCCGCCAGCAACCCCTCCCGCAGCACCGGCAGCACATGGCGCAATACCGACGTCTCGCGCCGCCGCTGCACCTCCTCGCGGGACAGCGGATCCGCACGGAAGTCATGGTCCGGGTCGACGCCGCTGCGCAGCATCCGCTCCCAGGACCGCTCGATCACCGGACGCGGCGACACCGCGGCGGGCTGCCCTGCCAGCCGGGCGGAACGGACCTCGCTGAGAACCCTGGCCGCGCGCGTGCTGTCGACGGCTGCCAAGTGCGTGACGTCCATACGCGTGCGCCCCCCGGAGTCGCCTTTTGACTGTGCGTCTCATAGTGCCGTCTGCCCCGGGGGCGCGCGCCCAGTCCGCACACAGTCAGCAGCAACTTGCAACCCCCTGCAACCCTGGTGGACGGCCCGGCCGTGTCCGAAACTTGAGCGGCGCCGTCCCGAGCGGCGTTCAGCGGCTCGAACGGGCCAGTGCGGCGGGGGTGGTGCCGTGTCGGCGCAGCACCACCCCCGCTTTTCACCCACCCGGAACAGCGGACCGGATCAGGACACCGGCCGGGCCCGCTCCACCACTGACGCCAGATCCAGCGTGTGCGGCAGCGTCCCGAAGACCGCGCCCCCGTCGCCGCCGAGCCGCCCCGCGCAGAACGCGTCGGCGACCTGCGGTGGCGCGAAACGGACCAGCAGCGAGCCCTGGAGCACCAGCGCGAGCCGCTCCGCCAGCCGCCGCGCCCGCCCCTCCACGCCCTCCAGATCGGCCAGTTCGGTCAGCAGGTCCTTGATGGCCCCGTCGAGGCGGTGATCGGCGCCGCGCGCCTGCCCGACCTCCCGCAGATACGCGTCCAGCGCCCCCGGCTCCCGCTGCAACGCCCGCACCACGTCCAGCGCCTGGACGTTGCCCGCGCCCTCCCAGACCGAGTTCAGCGGCGACTCGCGCACCAGCCGCGGCATTCCGGACTCCTCCACGTACCCGTTGCCCCCGAGGCACTCCGCCGCCTCCACCGCGACGGGCGGGCACCGCTTGGTCACCCAGTACTTGGCGGTCGGCACCACGATCCGCAGCAGCGCCCGCTCCTGCTCACCGCCGTCGTCGTAGGCCGCCGCGAGCCGCAGCGCCAGCGTCGTCGCCGCCTCCGACTCCAGCGCCAGATCGGCCAGGACATTGCGCATGAGCGGCTTGTCGGCGAGCTTCCCGCCGAACGCCTCGCGGTACGTGCAGTGGTGCACCGCCTGCGCCACGGCCTGCCGCATCAGCCCGGCCGAGCCGAGCACACAGTCCAGCCGGGTCGCCGCGACCATCTCGATGATGGTGCGCACCCCGCGCCCCTCCTCGCCGACCCGGCGTGCCCAGGTTCCGTCGAACTCGACCTCGGCGGAGGCGTTCGACCGGTTGCCCAGCTTGTCCTTGAGCCGCTGGATCCGGAACACGTTGCGCGTGCCGTCAGCGAGTACCCGCGGCACCAGGAAGCACGTCAGCCCGCCCGGAGCCTGCGCCAGCACCAGGAAACCGTCGGACATGGGCGCCGAGCAGAACCACTTGTGCCCGATCAGCTCGTACGTCCCGTCCTCGGCGAGGGGCCGCGCCGACGTGGTGTTCGCCCGTACGTCGCTGCCGCCCTGCTTCTCCGTCATGCCCATCCCGAACAGCGCCCCGGCCTTGAGGTGCGCGGGCCGCAGCTCACGGTCGTAGACCATGGACGTCAGCCGCGGTTCCCACTCGGCGGCCAGGTCCGGGTCGGTGCGCAGGGCGGGCACCGCCGCGTGCGTCATCGACAGCGGGCAGCCGTTGCCGGCCTCGACCTGCGTCCACACCAGGAAGGCGGCCGCCCGGCGCAGATGCCCGGCCGGCCGGTCCCAGGCCGCCGTCAGACCGGCCGAGACGCCCTTGCCGAGCAGCCGGTGCCAGGAGGGGTGGAACTCGACCTCGTCCAGGCGGTCGCCGTACCGGTCGTGCGTGAGCAGCCGTGGCGGGTTCTCGTTGGCCAGCCTCCCCCACTCCTGCACCTGGGCCGAGCCGGAGGTCCGGCCGAGTGCCGACAGCTCGCCGAGGACCTCCTCGCGCAGGTCCGGATCGAGATGCCGGCCGACCGCGGCGGCCAGGGCCCGGTCGGCGGAGAAGACGTCGTAGCCGACCAGCGGCGGGGCCTGGTTCGTCACGGTGTGGGTGCTGCCTGCCATGCTGCGAAAGTACCCCGCACCGGCACCTTGGCACCCGGCGGACCCGGCCCGGTCCGCGAAGACCCGGCCTGTGGGTGAGTGGGGCCGGGCACGACGGATACCGTTAGGGGGTGCAGCCAGCAAGTGAAACCCCCGACACACCCTCCGGGCGCCTCCACCGGGCGCGAGCCCTCTACCGGAACGTCTCCAAGCGCAAAACCGCCTGGCTGCTGCTGAAGGACACCGTCAACTCCTGCATCGAGTACCGCATCCTGGGCCTCGCGGCCGAGGCCGCGTTCTTCACCCTGCTGTCGGTGCCACCCCTGCTGCTCAGCATGATCGGACTGCTCGGCTACGTCGACGCCTGGACCGGCGCCGACACCATCCAGAGCCTGCAGACCAACCTCCTGGAGGCCGCGCGCACGGTGCTGTCCGACCGGGGCGTACGGGAGATCGCCGAGCCGATCCTGCACGACGTCACGAAGGGCGGCCGGCCCGACGTCATCTCCATCGGTTTCCTGTTCGCCCTGTGGTCCGGCTCCCGCGCGGTGAACGTCTTCATCGACACCATCACCGTGATGTACGGCCTCGACGGCGTCCGGGGCATCGTCAAGACCCGCCTCATGGCCTTTCTGCTGTTCATCGTGGCCCTGCTGATCGGCTCGGTCGCGCTGCCGCTGATGGTGGCCGGGCCGGACGCGGTGGTGCGGATCGTGCCGTGGTCGACGACGGTCGTCCAGGTCCTGTACTGGCCGGTGGTGATCCTCCTGTCGATCGCCTTCCTGACGACGCTGTACCACGTGTCCGTCCCGGTCCGTTCCCCGTGGATCGAGGACGTGCCCGGCGCGCTCGTCGCCCTCGGCATGTGGGTCCTCGGCAGCTTCCTGCTGCGGATCTACCTGACCAGCACGGTCGAGGGCCCCACGATCTACGGTTCCCTCGCCGCGCCCGTCGCCGTGCTGCTGTGGATCGGTGTGGCCGCGTTCGCCGTCCTGGTCGGGGCCGCGGTCAACGCCGCCATCGACCGGGTCTGGCCGGCCGCCGCCACGGCCGCGGCCCGCGAGGCCAACGAGCGGCTGCGGCAGGCCCAGGTCGCCGAGTACGTCGCCCGCGCCACCGCCGCGGGCGAGGCCGACCCCGACATGCCCTCCGAGTTCCCGGAACGCTGGTCCCGCTTCCTGCCGCCGGAGGACGTCTCGGCCCGCCTGCGCACGCATGTGAAGAGCACCCACGTGAAGAACACTCACGTCAAGAGCACCCAGCTCAACGGGGAGGGGCAGCCGCCCGAGGACACGTGACGGGCGCCGCTCTCAGGCCTTCCAGGTCCCGGCGGCGGCCTCCTCGCGCACGAAGTCGCCGAAGTCCCGGGGCGCACGGCCCAGGACCTCACGCACGCCGTCCGAGAGATGCGCGTTGCGGCCGTCGAGGAGGGTGTCGAAGATCGCAGTGAGGCCCGCCGCCTCCTCCGGCGGCACACCGAAACCGACCAGCGCCTCTTCGTAGTCCCGTGTCGAGACGGCCCGGTACGTCAGCGGGCGCCCCGTCGCCCCGGCGATCTCCGCGACGGCCTCCCCGAAGGTCAGCAGCCGAGCCCCGGAGAGGGTGAGGGTCCGCCGCACGTACCGGTCGCCGGACGTCAGCGCGGTCACCACCACGTCCGCGATGTCCCGGACGTCGAGGAACGGCTCCCGCACCTCTCCGGCCGGGAAGACCAGCTCACCGCTCTCCCGCAGCTCCGCCACCAGCGGCCCCTCGCTGAAGTTCTGCGCGAACCAGGCGGCCCGCACGACCGTCCAGTCCGCCCCCGAGGCGTGCAGCGCCTCCTCGGTGGGCAGGGCCTGGTCCTCGCCCCGCGCGGACAGCAGCACCAGCCGCCGCACCCCGAGCCCGGCCGCCTCCCGTGCGAGCGCGCCGACCGCCTCCGCGACGCCCGGAGCGCCGACGTCCGCGGGGTGGGCGAGATAGGCCGCGTCGGCGCCCCGCAGGGTGTCCGCCCAGGTCGAGCCGTCCCACCAGTCGAAGCCCGTCGCCCGGGACGCCGCCCGCACCGTGAGCCCGGCCGCCTCCGCCGCCCGCGCCACCCGGCTCCCGGTACGCCCCGAGGCGCCCGTCACCACCACCGTCATACCCCGCGTGTTCCGTGCCGCGTTCTCCGCCGTGTTCGTCATGTCATCGAGTCAACTGCCGTACACCGCACGGAACCATCGCTGAACGGCTCATTCCCATACGACCGCGTCTACGCTGGTCCCATGGACGCTCTCGCAGGCTTGCTGGAGGGGCCCCGCGCGCGGGGCGCGTTCATGATCAGGGCGTGCTTCGACCCGCCGTGGGCGGTGCGCGTGGAGGACCGGGCCCCGCTCACCGTGATGCTCGTCGTCCGCGGCGAGGCCTGGATCCTGCCCGACCGGGGCGAGCGCACGGGGCTGAAGGCCGGGGAACTCGCCATCGCCCGCGGCCCGGACCCGTACACGTGCGCCGACGCCCCCGGCACGGCACCGCAGGCGGTGATCCTGCCGCACCAGGAGTGCCGCCACCCCGACGGGCAGTCCCTCAACGGCTCCATGGACCTGGGCGTGCGCACCTGGGGCGACCGGCTCGACGGGAACACCGTGGTGCTGATCGGCACCTACCCGACACAGGGTGAGGTCAGCGGGCGGCTGCTGGACGCCCTGCCGCCGCTGCTCAGCCTCACCTCCGACATGTGGGCCTGCCCGCTCACCGCGTACATCACCGAGGAGATCGTCCGGGACGAGCCGGGGCAGGAGGTCGTCCTGGACCGGCTGCTGGACCTGCTGCTCATCGCCGCGCTGCGGGCCTGGTTCGCACGCCCCGAGGCGGAGGCCCCGGCGTGGTACCGGGCCCTCGCCGACCCGGTCGTCGGCGGCGTCCTGCGCCTGCTCCAGGACGACCCGGCCCACCCCTGGACGGTCGCCGCGCTCGCCGCGAAGGCCGGGGTGTCCCGCGCCGCGCTGGCCCGCCGCTTCACCGGCCTGGTGGGCGAACCCCCGATGACCTACCTGACCGGCTGGCGCCTCGCTCTCGCCGCCGACCGTCTGCGCGACTCCGCCGACACCCTGGACGCGGTGGCCCGCAGGGTGGGCTACGGCAGCGCGTTCGCCCTGTCGACGGCGTTCAAGCGGGTGTACGGGGTGAGCCCGGTGGAGTACCGAGGGCGGGCGGCGTAGCGGCACCGGTCGCCGGGCCCGCCGTTGTCGTGCGAGTGCGAGTGCGAGTGCGAGTGCGAGTGCGAGTGCGAGTGCGAGTGCGAGTGCGAGTGCGGGTCGGCAGAGAGCCGCAGCGGCCTGTGGTGTCGCGGCGTAGCCTGGCCCATGTGTATGTGGAGCGGGCGTCGCGGCTGCCCGGGGCAGTCGTGTGGACCAACACCCCGTTGCGGCCCGGGGTGGGGCGGGTCCTGCCCGACGGGTGCATGGATCTGCTGTGGCACGACGGGCGGCTGATGGTCGCCGGGCCCGACACCCGCGCGTACCTCCCGAACGGCGTGACCGGCCCCTGGGCCGGAGTCCGCTTCTACCCGGGCACGGCCCCGGCGCTCCTGGGCGTGCCGGCGCACGAGCTGCGCGACCGGCGCGTCGCGCTCGCGGACCTGTGGCCGGCCTCGCGGGTGCGGCGCATGTCCGACCGTGTGAACGCGGCCCCCGACCCGGCGAGCGGCCTGGAGGAGCTGGCGCTGCGGCAGGCAGCCGGTGCCGAACCCCCCGACCCCCTGCTCCGGCAGGTCGTCACCGCCCTCGACGCGGGCCGTCCGGTCGCCGCCACCGCCGACGAACTCGGTGTCGGTGCCCGCCAGTTGCACCGCCGTTCGCTGTCCGCCTTCGGTTACGGCCCCAAGACCCTGGCCCGCATCCTGCGGCTGCGCCGCGCCCTCGCACTGGCCCGGGCCGGTGTGCCCTTCGCGCAGACGGCCGCACGGGCCGGTTACGCCGACCAGGCCCATCTGGCCCGTGACGTCAGGCAGTTGTCGGGTCTGCCGCTGGGGGAGCTACTCGGCCGCGGCGGCTAGCGGGGCGAACAGATCCACCCCGTTGCCGTCCGGGTCGTGCACCACGGCGTACCGCTGCCCCCAGAAGGCGTCCCACGGCGTGAGCTCGCCGTGGCAGCCCGAGCCGACCAGCTCGTCGTACAGCGCGTCCACCTCCTCCGGCCCGTCGCACCGCAGGGCGAGCGAGGACCGGCCCCCGTCCGCGGGCGGCTGCCACCCGGGCAGGAAGGAACGGACCGTCTCCTCGGTGTCGAACAACAGCCGCAGCCCGCCGGGCAGTGCGGCCTCGGCGTGCGGCTGGTTCTCGGCACCGTCCGGGAAGGCGAACCCGAGCCGGCGGTAGAACGCGACGGAGGCGGCCATGTCGGAGACGACCAGGCCGATGGCATCGAATCGTGCAGTCATGGAGCCACCGTAGGCAGGCCCACGACTCCCGGTCTTGAAGGAATCGGACGCCTCCGGGCGGCGGGCGCCGGATCGCGACTCACCCCCACCCGGCGGCCGGGTGGGGGCGCCGGATCGCGACTCACCCCCGGCGGTCGGGCTGGGGCCGGACTCTGCCGTGACCGGCCGTAATTCGTTTGACCGAGGGGGCGGGGCAAGGCTGCACTGTGGCCCGGACACCACGAGTCGTGGTGTCCGGTATCCCGAGGAGGCAGCGGCAGCCATGGAGATCCGTCCCACGACCGACGACGATCTCGACGTCTTCGTCGACACGCTCCATGCCGCGTTCGGGCAATTCCCGGAAACCCCGGTCGAGGGCGGCGGGCTCTGGTGGTCGGCGCTCGAAACGGACCGCTGCCTGCTCGCCCTGACGGCGGACGGGCGGCCCGTCGGAACCGCCGCCGCGCACTCCTTCGAGCTCACCCTGCCCGGGGGAGACCCTCGTCCCCGTCTCCGGGGTGACCGCCGTCGGCGTCCTGCCCTCGCACCGGCGCCAGGGCGTGCTCAACGCGATGATGCGGCATCAGCTCGCCGAGCTGAGGGCCCGCGGGGAGGTCCTCTCCGTGCTGCTGTGCTCCGAGGCCTCGATCTACGGCAGATTCGGCTACGGACCGGCGACCTACACGCAGCGGCTGACGGTGCCGCGCCACCGGTCCGCCCTCGCTCTCCCCCGGGCGGGCGGAACAGCCGACGCACCGGCGACCGGCCCGGACCACGGCTCGGTCGAGGTGCTGCGTCGTGCCGAGTGCGGCGAGATCCTGGAAGAGGTCTACGACCGGTACCGCCGCGCCCAGCCCGGCGCGCTGTCCCGGCCGCACCGCTGGTGGGCCCTGCGTGCCGGGCAGCCCCCGATCTCGCCGGCACCGCGCTACGTCGCCGTTCACCGGGACGCCGACGGTGTCCCGGACGGGTACGCCAGCTACTCGATCGAGTCCGGCACCCTGACGGTCGACGAGACCATCGCCACCGACAGCGCCGTCTTCACGGCCCTGGCCCGGTTCGTGCTCGGCCACGACCTGGTCTCCAAGGTCGTGTTCCAGCACGTCCCACCCGGGCATCCGCTGCGCTGGCAGTTCGCGGACTTCCGCGCCGGCGAGGTGGGCGGCGACATGGACTGGCTCTGGGTGCGCCTGCTGGACGTCCCGCGTGCGCTGACCGCGCGCGGCTGGTTCGCGGACGGTGAGCTCGTCCTCGACGTCGAGGACCCGTTCCTCGGCGAGCACGGCCGGTACCTGCTGACCGTACGGGACGGCAAGCCCGACTGCGTCCCGACGGACCGGGAGCCCGACCTGTCCCTGGACGTGAGGGACCTGGGCTCGGTCTACCTCGGCGGCACCGCCCCGAGCACGCTCGTACGTGCCGGACACATCCGGGCCCACCATCCGGGCGCGGCCCCCCTCGCTGACGCCCTCTTCCGCGCCGACCGCCCCCCGCACTGCCTGCACTGGTTCTGACCTCGCTCGTGGACCCGGCACAAGTCCCGTCAGCCGGGCCACGCGCTGGCCGCTCTCCAGGTACGAGCCCACCGCCGCCGGCCCCCGACCCGGGCGGGCCCCCGGCGGCCCGCCCCCGGCCGGGACGCCGCCGCCCCCGTGCGTGAACCGTCCCTGGGCGGCCCGGGTACGCCGCCAGGGCTCGCCGTGGGTGCCGCCGGCCCGTGACGCTGTGCCGTGCCAGAGGAGACGAGCCGCCCCAGGGGAGACCCGCCGGGGGACGGCGCGGCGGTTCGGAAAGGACAACCGCTTGACTTCCTCCCCCGCCTGAAGGCGGGGGATTCCAGCGGTCGCCCGCTGGGTTTCCTGCTTCACCGACGACCGCCCCGTCCGGGGGCGGGTCCGTCAGGCCCCGTCCGGCGCCGCGGGCCGTACGGCGACCGCGTCGACCTCGCACAGCATCCCCGGCAGCGCCGGCGAGGCGACCCCGCTCAGCGTCTGCGCGGGGAACCGCTCCCCGAAGCTGGCGGGCAGGACCTTGCCCAGCGTCTCCAGCCCCTCCTACGCGCGCGGCGCCGCCGTGCTCGACCGTTCCACCAGTCGCGTCGACAACTCGGTGCGCGTGCTCTCCGGATGATGGCCGTCCATCATGCGCAGCAGCGACCGCAGGCCCGTCGCCGCCATCTCGGACAGTGGCTGGCGGACGGTGGTCAGGGCGGGGGAGGCCCAGCGGGCCTCGGGCAGGTCGTCGAAGCCGACCACACTGATGTCGTCCGGGACCCTCAACCCCCGCTCGGCCAAGGCCTCGTAGACACCCAGCGCCATCAGGTCCGAGCAGACGAAGACGGCGGTCGGCGGCTCGGGCAGGTCGAGGAGTTCCAGCATGCGGCGGTGGGCGACACTCTCGTCGAAACCGGCGTGCCGGACGTACTCGGGGCGGTGCCGGACCCCGGCCGACGCGAGCGCCGAGCGGTACCCGGCGACCCGGGCGCTGCTGCACATCGTGCGCCGGGGACCCGCGATGACGGCGACCCGCTCGTGCCCCAGGGACAGCAAATGCTCCGTGGCCGTCAGACCGCCCTGCCAGTTCGCCGCCCCCACCGAGACCACGCCCTCCGGCGGTTCCTGCACCGGGTCGATCATCACGAACGGGATGCGGTGCTGCTCCAGCCACGCGTACTGCGAGTCGCTGAGCTCGGCCAGGTTGAACAGGACCCCGGAGGAGCCCCGGGCGACCAGCTTGTCCAGCCAGCCGCGCTCCGGGCGGCCCACCCGGGAGCGGATCAGCGCCGCCGAGACCACGACCTCCAGGCCCGCGTCGTGCGCCGCCTCCTCCACCCCGTGCAGCACCGCACCCGACCAGGAGCTCTCCAGCGAGTGCACGACCAGATCGACCAGCCGGGGTGCCTTCGCCGCGTCGAAGCGGGGTCTGCGCACGTAACCGAGCCGGTCGAGTGCCTCGGTCACGCGGCGGCGGGTCTCGGGTGCCACGTCCTCGCGGCCGTTGACCACCTTCGACGCGGTCGGCACCGACACCCCCGCCTCGCGCGCCACGACCGCCAGCGTCGGACCTGCCGCCACGCTCGCACTCGCCGTACGGACCATCGGGAACCCACCTCTCCGGCCCGCCCGAGGGCCGTGGAAAGTTTCGACCAGCGCTGCACACGGCGGTCACGGGATCCGGCCGGGCAGAAAGCGCTTCCTACTGTAGGTGCGGCGCAGTCCGGCGGGAAGGCAAGTGAATTCACTGGTTCGTGCCGGGCAAAACTTTCGAAACCCCGAACAACACCCTCAGCCAGGTGTGCAGGTCAGCCGAAACCCGGTGAAGTCCGCCGTGAACGCCGCCTCCACGAGGTCCCGGGCGTGGATCCCCGCCATCGCCCCCGTGAACCGCAGCCGCGAGCCGTGGTCGTCGGACAGCCGGCCGAAATCAAGCACCGGACCGACCGCCGTGCGCACCCCGTCGCGTACGTACCAGAAGCGCGCGTCGGCCCCCTCGACCGTCACCCCCAGCGTGACCGGCCCGTCCTCCGGCACGTCGACGACGGCGACCTGCCGCACGCCGTCCTCGTCGCGCTCGACGAGAACGAGCACCGTACGGCCGCCCGCGGTGCTTCCCCACTGCTGTCCGCGCTGCGGCTCGCCCTCCGGCTCCGCCCACGTCAGGTCCAGGGCGAGATACGCCTCGGGGTTGTACCAGAGCACCAGCCCGGCCGCCTGGGTGAAGGTGACCGGCTGGGCCTCCACGGTGACTTCGGCCTCCGCGCGGTGCTCGGTGACGCGCTGGGCCAGCAGACCGGCCGCCCACCGGGACTCCGGCCCGTGCCGGCCGCGCAACCGGATCCACCCGGGGCGGGCCGTCGTATCGGCCCAGGACGGGTCCGGCGGCTCGCGCAGGGTGCTCCACGGCCAGGACAGATCCTCCGGCACTGCGGGCGGTGGCAGCGGGTGCGGCCGCGTCGGTGCGTCGACCTCGACCGCGGGGTGCCAACCCCCCTGCCGCAGCCGGGGCCACCCGTCCGCGTCCCAGGTCACCGCCTGGACCGCGGTCTCCCGGCCGAGCGTGCAGCGGCGGCCCTGCGGGGTGTGCAGCGGACGGGCCGTCAGATGGCTGAGCAGCCACTGCCCGTCCGGCGTCTCGACCAGCTCGCCGTGCCCGGCCTTCTGCAACGGCACGTCCGGGTCGTCCCGGGTGGTCAGCAGGGGCCGTTCGTCGAGTTCGTACGGCCCCGTCAGCTCCTTGCTCCGAGCCACCCGCACCCCGTGCTCCCAGCCCGTGCCGCCCTCCGCGAGCACCAGGTAGTACCAGCCGTCGCGCCGCAGCAGCTTCGGCCCCTCGATCAACCGGTCGTGCTGGAGCAGCAGGTGCGTGTCGCCGACCGGTTCCAGCCTGTCCCGGTCCAGCTCCGTCACGACGATCCCCGCGAACCGCTCACCCCCCGGCCGGTGGTCGTTCTGCAGGTTCAGCAGCCACAGCCGGCCGTCCTCGTGGAACAGGGCCGGGTCGAAGCCGTGGCTCGCGACCCGGCGCGGAGCACTCCACTCGCCGCCGATGCGGGTGGCCGTCGAGATGTACGTGTCGAGGTCGAAGTACGGCGTGCCGACCGAGCGCACGACGGTGTACGTCACCCAGAACCGCTCCCCGTCCCAGCTCAGCGACGGCGCCCAGACGCCACCCGAGTCGGGCACACCGGCCAGCGAGTCCCCGGGGGCCGCCCCCTGGACGTGACCCGCGTACTCCCAGTGCGACAGGTCCCGGGAGCGGTGGAGCGGGATCGTCGGGAACCACTCGAAGGAACTGGTCGCCACGTAGTACCAGTCGCCGACCCGGACCAGCGACGGGTCGGGGGCGAAGCCGCGGAGGACGGGGTTGTGCAGGACGGTCACGCGAGGGCTCCCGGAGCGTTGGTCACCTGGGGGCCCCGGGGAGTCAGGCTCACCTGCGGCCCCCAGGAGTCAGGGGATACGGCGAAGGGGGATCACTTGAGGGCGCCGAGGGTCACGCCCGAGCGCCAGTAACGGCGCATCGCGACCATCATGATCGCCATCGGGACGATGGACAGCAGCGCACCGGTCAGCACCAGGCCCGTCAGGTCGATGCCGGACTCCAGGCGTGTGCCGGTCCAGTTGTAGAGGCCGAGGTTGAGCGTCCAGTTCTCCTTGCCGCGCAGCACCGTCAGCGGCAGGAAGAAGGCGTTCCAGGTGTTCACGAAGGCCAGCAGGAACACCGTCGCGCCGCCCGTCGTCATCATCCGCAGCACGATGCTGAAGAAGATCCGCAGCTCGCCGGCGCCGTCGATCCGGGCCGCCTCCAGCAGCTCGTAGGGGATCGTCGCCTCGGTGTACACCTTGGCCAGGTACACGCTGAACGGGTTGATCAGGCAGGGAATCAGCATCGCCCACGGCGTGTCCACCATGCCGATCGCGGAGAACAGCAGATACAGCGGCAGCGTCAGCAGCGCGATCGGGATCAGGAACGAACCCACGACACACGCGAAGATCGCGTTACGCCCGGGGAAGTCGAAGCGGGCCAGTCCGTAACCGGTTGCGAGCGCGATCAGCGTGCCGCCGAGCGAGCCGACGCCCGCGTACAGGAACGAGTTGGCCGTCCACCGCAGGAAGATCCCGTCCTGGTAGGTGAACACCTGATGCAGGTTGTCCCACAGGTGCCACCCCGAGAACCACAGGCCGTTGCTCTGGTACAGCGCCGTGCGGTCCTTGGTCGCGGCGACGATCAGCCACCACACCGGGAACAGGCTGTAGACGCTGGCCAGGGTCAGCCCGACGAGGAGGAAGCGCTGGCCGCCCCGCCCGCGGGAGGCCGGATCCGGCTGGGACAGGCGCCGGACGCCGCGGACCTCGGGCCGCTCGGTGGCCTGCTCGGTCAGCGTCATCAGTCCGCCTCCTTCGAGGTGAGCCGGTAGAAGAGGAGGGAGGCGATGCCCAGGATCAGGGCGAGCAGCACCGACAGGGCGGCCGCGTAGTTGTAGTTGCCCGCGTTGAACGCCTGGTTGTAGATGATCATGATCGGGGTGAAGCTGTCGCTGACCGTCTGCGGGGTGATGTTCCGGAAGAGCGCCGGCTCGTTGAAGATCTGCAGCATCTGGATGATCGACAGCAGACCCGTCAGGACCAGCGCCCCGCGCACGAACGGGATCTTGATGCTGCGAGCGATCCGCAGCTCGGAGGCGCCGTCCAGCCGGGCCGCCTCGAACAACTCGCGGGGCACGCCCTGCAGCGCCGAGTAGATGATCACCATGTTGTAGCCGATGCCGTGCCAGGTCAGCAGGTTGCCGATGGACGGCCACACCATCGACGGCGCGAAGAAGTTCCAGTCGAAACCGAGGGCCTTGCCGATCGCGGTGAGCGGGCCGACGTCCGGGCTGTAGAGGTTGACCCACACGATCGCCGCGACCACGCCGGGAATCATGTACGGCACCAGCAGCACGATCCGGAACCTGCCCGCCACCCGGGACGTGAGCGCGTCCAGGAACAGCGCCAGCAACAGGCTGATCACCAGCATCATCGGGATCTGGACACAGGCGAAGAGCACCACCCGCAGGATGGAGGTCATGAACGCCGAGTCCGTCAGCCCCTGGGTGTAGTTGTCGAGCCCGACGAACTCCGTCGTCGCACCGCCGAGGCCCAGCCCGGACTGCTTCTCCGTGAACAGCGACTCGTAGACGGCGTAGCCGATCGGGAGCAGATACAGAAACACGAAGCCGAGCTGGAAGGGCACCGTGAACGCGGCACCCTTCCAGCGCATGGAGCGAATCATGGAATGCCTCAGCCCTTGACGCTGATACCGCGGGACTTCAGGTCCTCGACCGTCCACTCCTGCATGTGCGCGAGCAGGTCTGTGACCTTCTCCTGCTTGTTGACGACCTTGGCCCAGCCCGCCTGGAGCTCGGTGAACATCGCGGTCCAGTTGGGTCCGTAGGTCCAGTCGGTGGTGACGGTGCCCAGGCTGTCCGTGACGACCTTCTTCGCCGGGTCGTAGTTCTTGCCGAGCAGCTTCTGTGAGATCGACTCACCGACGTAGGAGCCGCTGTCGGCCAGCGCCGGCATCACGCCGTTGCCGGTCTCCGGGCTCGCCATCGTCTTGACCGCGTCCTGGTTCGTCGACATCCACAGCGCCGCCCGGGCCGCCTGCTCCTGGTCCTCGCACTGCTTGGTCACCAGGGTCACGCTGCCGGTCAGGTTCGTACCGGCCGGGGTCTTGGCCGCCTCACCCTGGTACGCCGGCCAGGGGGCCAGGGCCCAGTCGCCGAAGGACTTGGTGAAGTTCTGCACCATGCCGGCCATCTGCCAGGTGGAGATCTGCCGGGTCGCGGTGGCGCCGGAGTCGTAGCTGCGCTGCACGGCCGCGTAGTCGGCGAAGGACAGCTTGGCGTTCAGGTCGTTGTCGATGATCTCCTGGATCACCTTCGCGGCCTTCAGGGTGCCCTCGTCCTGGAAGTCCACCTTCCAGGCGTTGCCGTCGATGGCGTACCAGTGCGCCCCGGCCTGCATCGCGAGCACCTCCAGGGTGCTCGGGTCCTCACCGGCGTAGTTGGTGATCTTGATGTTGTGCTTCTTCAGGACCTTGCCCGCGGCGATGAAGTCGTCCCAGGTCGCCGGGGGCTCGAGCCCGTACTTCTTGAAGATGTCCGTGCGGTAGATCGTGAACTGGGGCGCCGAACTGGTGGGCACGCCGTAGAGCTTGCCCTGCACCTGCGCGCTCGCCCAGGCACCGGTGTTGAACTTGCTCTTCTCGCCCTCGACGTACTGCGTGATGTCGGCGAGCGCGTCCTGCGACACCCAGCTCGTCACGTACTCGGCGGTGTTCTGCACCAGGCAGGGGGCGTTGCCGGCCTTGACCGCGTTGGTCAGCTGCTTCTGCATGGTCAGCTGGTCGGTGACCTTGGTGTACTTCAGCTGGACGTCCTTGTGCGAGGCGTTGAACGCCTTGACGACCGCCTCCTGGCCGTTGGCCCAGCCCCAGAAGGGGAGCGTGACCGGGCCGGACTTCGACGCGGCGTCGTCATCCGAGCCGGATCCGCCGCAGGCGGAGAGCAGACCTGTCAGCGCGATACCCGCGACAGCGGCGGAGGCGAACCTTCTCCGGGGGCTCGTGAAGTTCATCTGACCGTGATCCTTCGGAATAGGGCGTTCTCAGAACGAGAGGGCGGGGCGGCTCTGGGGTGCCGGCCAGGAACGGCGGCCGGAAAACGTCGGCTCGCGGTTGCGGGGGGTTCGGCCAAGCGGAAGCTGTAGTAAGCGGTTGCTGGGACGGTAGGCGGAGGTGTCCGCTCATAGCAAGAGGTGCGCGGCAATTTGTTACGGCGGGTGGTCCGGCTGGTTAGGGCTGGGTGCACCGGAGGTGTTTCCGTCCTGCGGCGCATGGGCGCAGGTCAGGGCTCTGTCGGATGCGCCGGTCCGAGGTTCGGAGGGTATGGCGACAGGCGCTGGAACAGGCCGTAAAGTCTCGGGAAACCGGTTACGTAACGCTCTCTGCGGCAGCGGTTGACCGTCCAGGGCGGGCGGCCCACCGCGTGGGGCAGGTGGCTATCCGCGTCGGGGAGGCGGCTGGACCGAGTTGCGGACCACGACATGGGTGCCCAGCACCAGATGGTCGCCGTCGGCGCTCCTGCGGCGGCCCGCGCCGCCCTCGCGCCGGTCGGCCACCGCCCGCAGCGCGACCCGGCCCATCTCCTCGTACGGCACGTGCACGGTGGTCAGTTGGGGCGTGAGCTGCGAGGCGAGCGGGATGTCGTCGTAGCCGACGATCGAGACGTCCTCGGGCACCCGCAGGCCCGCCGCGCGCAGCGCCTGCATGGCGCCTGCGGCGACCACGTCCGTCCCGGCCAGCACCGCGGTGAAGTCCGGCGTCTCGTGCAGGGCCGCCTCGACGGCCTCGTACCCGTGCTCGTAGTCGTACCGACCGTGCCGCACCAGCCCCGGATCGAACGGCACCCCGTACGCCTCGAAGGCCCGCTGGGCGCCCCGCGACCGGGCCTGGGCGGTGGTCAGTTCGGCGTGACCCGGCAGGACGAGGACGCGGCGGTGGCCGGCCGACAGCAGGTGGCTGGCCATCGCGTAGGCACCGCCCTCGTTGTCGTAGTCGACGGTCGTCGCCGGGACGTCGCCCTCCAGCGGGGGCCGGCCCACCAGGACCAGGTGCGAGCCGGCCGCGTCCAGAGAACGGGCGAAGCGGGCCATGCGCAGCTGGTACTCGTCGTAGTCGTAGGCGCCGCCGAGCAGGATCACGGCGGCGACGCCCTGCTGGCGCATGAGGTTCACCAGCGCCAGTTCCCGCTCGGGGTCGTCGCCGGTCGTGCCGACCAGGGAGAGCCAGCCGCGCAGGGTGGCGGCGCCCTCGACGCCCTTCGCCACGTGGGCGAAGGCGGCGCCGGTGATGTTGTTGATGAGGATCGCCACCGTCGGTGTACCGCCGCCGGCGAGCGAACGGGCGTGGGCGTTGGTGACGTAGTCCAGGTCCCGGACCACCTTCATCACCCGGCGGCGCAGCTCCTCCGACACCGGGTAGTTGCCGGACAGCACCCGCGAGACGCTGGCCACGGAGACGCCCGCGCGCTCCGCGACATCACGGATGGTCGCCCGGCCGGCGTCACTCGTCGCCTTGCGCTGACTCACCCTTGCGGCTCCTTCACGGTAGTGACCCGGTCCGTTGTGGTCCGGTTGTTGCGGTCCGGCCGGTGGTGGCCAGGGGTGTTGCGGTCCGGCCAGTGGTGGCCCGGGGTGTCGCGGTCCGGCCGGTGGTGGCCCGGGGTGTTGCGGTGTCCGGCCGGTGGTGAGACCGGGGTGTTGCGGTCGGCGGCCGGGGCCGTGGACTCCGGGCCTTGGTGCGCCGGCCGTGGTGCCGCGGGCTCGGTGCGCCGGCCCGTGGTGTCTCGGTCCGCCGCGCCTCGGTCCGCCGTGGCCCGGTCCGTTGCCACCCGGCCGGCCACACGACGCGGTGGCGCCGGGCGGTCCGGCCCGGCTGCGAACCGGCCCCTCGCGGTCCCGACGTCTCCGACGCTCCCGGCCCGGACATTCCGGCCCGATCGAACCGACCGAGCCGGCCGCCGAGGCCACCGTGCGGAAACCGTATCCCATTGTTCCTCCAGGCTGGAGGGCCTGTGGACAACGGCATCGAGGGCCTGTGGACAACGGGCGTCACACCCCCGCCGTCCCGGCGTCACGCCACCCGCGCCAGATCCGCGTGCCGCACCTCGTGGAGCGGCGGTACGCCTGCCGCCAGGCGCTCCAGTTCCTCGACGACGATGCGGCCGAGCCGCTCCAGTTCGTTGCCGAGGGAGCCGGCGATGTGCGGGGTGAGAAACACGTTGGGCAGGTGGTACAGCGGCGATCCGGCGGGCAGCGGCTCCGGGTCGGTGACGTCCAGCACCGCGTTCAGCCGGCCGGAGACCAACTCGTCGGTGAGCGCCTCGTGGTCGACCAGCGCGCCGCGGGCGGTGTTGACGAGCACGCCGCCGTCCCGCATCAGCGCGAGCCGGTCGCGGTCGATCATGTGATGGGTCGCGGGGATGTCGGGGGCGTGCACGCTCACGATGTCGCTGTGCCGGAGCAGGTCCTCCAGCGACAGCGACTCGGCCCCGAGGGCGGCGGCCTCGGCGGGGCTCACGTACGGGTCGTGCAGCAGGACGGTGAGGTCGAAGGGCCGCAGCAGTTCCAGCAGCCGGCGGCCCACGCGCGAGGCGCCGATGACGCCGACGCGACGGCCGAGGTTGCCGGTCGCCGCGGTCTCGGCCGGGCCCGGGTAGGCGTGGGTCCGGCGGAAACGCTCGCGGTGGTCGAAGGTGTCCTTGCCGAGCAGCAGGATCATCGCGAGCGTGTACTCCGCGACCGGCAGGGCGTTGCCCGTCACCGCGCTGGACACCTTGACCCCGCGTTCCCACAGGGCCTCGCCGACCAGGGAGCGGACGGAGCCGGCCGCGTGCAGCACGGCGTCGAGCTTCGGGGCGGCCGTGAGGACACCGGAGTCCAGATGCGGGCAGCCCCAGCCGGTGATCAGCACCTCGGCGGAGGCCAGGGCGGCGGCGCCGGCCGGATCGGCGAAGTCCCGCACCACCAACCCGGGATCGATGTCGGCGGTGCGCCTCAGCCGCTCCATCAGCGGCGGAGGGAAGAGCAGCGGGAGGTGCACCGGGTCCATCGCGAACACGGCCCGCGGCAGCTGAGGGCTGGGCATGACTCTCCTGGAGCAGAGGGACGGAAACAGTTTCAGAAAGCGCCTTCTACCGTAGATCCGCAGGGAAGCGGTGGTCAATCGCCTGGCCGGGGCGAGCTTTGAAGGGGCCGACTCGGCACCACTCCTGCGTCATCACTCCGCAGCGCGACTGTTTCCGGAAATCGATTACTGCGGTTTCGGTGGCGGAGGGTCAGTCCCGGGCGGTCCGTCGTCGGCGCTACGCAGCGACAAGGGGTCTTACGGCAACCGGTTCCCGCCCCACAGTCTTTTCGAAAACTCGCTCAGGCTCTTGACGCACCATGCGGGCCGGATGAAGCTCTGCCCACGCACAACAACCGGTTGCCACAGCAACCCTCTCGGGTCGGTGTATCGACATCTGCCCGGTATATCGAACAGCAAGAGCAGGAGGTGGTGCGTTCATGCACCCACGTGCTGGTGCATCCCTGAGCCGCCGCCGATTCCTCAGCCTCTCCGCGGGTGGCGCCGTGTCCGGCGCGGCAGCCCTGAGCGGTTGCGCCCTGCAGGTGTCCGACGGCGTGAGCGGTGGCTCGGGCGAGAGCGTCACCCTGATGGTCAAGCCCGAGGACATCGCACCGGAACTCATCAAGCAGTGCCAGAAGGACACCGGGATCACGATCCGGACGGTGCAGCAGGACATCACCAAGCTGATCGCCATGCTCACCGCCGGCAACCCGCCCGACCTGGTGCGTGCCGTCGGCGCCACGGACACGGCGTACTTCGCGGCCCGTGACGTGATGGAGGAGCTGGACCCCTACTTCGCCAAGAGCGGCGTTCTCAAGCTCGACGACCTGGACCCGGTCAACGACCTGTGGCGGTTCGACGGAAAGACCCAGGGCAAGGGCCCCCGCTACGGCATGGCGAAGGACTTCTCCCAGGACTCGATGTACTGGTACAACACCGCGTCCTTCGACAAGGCCGGGGTCGACTACCCGGCGGAGCTCGAGCCGATCACCTTCGAGGAGTGGCTCGAGAACGCCAAGCGCCTGGTGCAGCGCAAGAACGGCCAGACGACCGTCTTCGGCGGCACCTACAGCGGGCTGACCCGGGCCACCCTCCTGACCGGCCTGACGGCGTCCGCCGGCGGAAACCTCTTCAGCGACGACTTCTCCCGCGTCGACTTCACCACCCCCGAGGCGCGCAAGGCGCTGACCTGGTACATCGACTTCTGCAGGGCCAAGGTCGGGCCGAGCCTCATCCTGCTCGACCCCAACGGCTGGGACGGGCCCACCTACCAGGCCGGGCGCATGGCCATGTCGAACTCCGGCTACTGGATGGGCGGCATGATCAACACCGACAAGAAGCTGGCCGAGGTCTCCCGCCTCGCCCCCGCCCCGAAGTTCGAGGGCGGCCCCCGGCTCAGCCCCTGCCAGGGCGGCACCGGCATGTGGATGCCGCGCAAGGCGAAGAACAAGGACGCCGCGTGGCGGGTCTTCGAGTGGTTCTTCGGCGAGGCGCCGGCCAAGGCGCGCGCCGCCGGCGGCTGGGGCATTCCCACCCTGAAGTCCCTGCGGCCGCTGATGCCGGCACAGACGGAGTACCAGAAGCGGGTGCTGAAGGTGCAGGAGAACGAGCTGAAGCACTTCTCGGTGGTCGCTTTCAGCCCCTACATCACCGGCGACTCCTTCGATGCCCTGTTCAACCAGATCGCGCCGACCGCGATGAAGGGCGAGATGTCCGTCGACACCCTCGCGAGGCGCCTGAACTCGGTCATCAACGAGCAGATCAAGCGCGGTAAGGAGCAGGTGGCATGACCGTCGATCAGCTCTCCTCGGCCGCACGGCGGACCCGCTCGACGGTGACCGCCGACGGGGCCCGGCAGGCAGGCCGGCCGCGGGTCTCCATGACAGCGCGCCGACACCGCGCGTTCTACATGTTCACCTCGCCGTGGATCATCGGTTTCCTGCTGCTGACCATCGTGCCGATGGCGTACGCGCTGTGGCTGAGCTTCACCACGTACGACGGCATCTCGCCGCACTGGACGTACGTCGGGCTCGGCAACTACCGCGAGCTCTTCTCGGACCCCACGACGTGGGACTCCCTGGGGCGTGCGGGGCTGTTCGCGTTGACCTCGGTACCGCTGTCCATCCTCTCCGGACTCGGCCTCGCCGTGCTGGTCAACCGGCCCCTGAAGGTGCGGGGGCTGTTGCGCACCCTGCTCTATCTGCCGGCCGTGGTGCCTCCGGTGGGCGCCGGTATCGCCTTCAAGACGCTCTTCGACCAGAACTCCGGTGCCGCCAACGGCGTCCTGACCCTCTTCGGCTTCGACGCCGTGGGCTGGATGGCGGACCCCTACGCCCGCTACGTCCTGCTGATGACCGTGCTCTGGACCGCCGGAAACATCATGATCATCTCGTTGGCCGGACTCCAGGACGTCCCGCGTGAACTGCACGAGGCCGCCCGTATCGACGGCGCGAGCGCCTGGCGCACCTTCCGCAGCATCACCGTGCCGCTGCTGTCCCCCGTGCTGCTCTTCCAGACGGTGACCGGGGTGATCGCGTCCGTGCAGACCATCATGCCGCTGCTGCTGGCCCCGGTCGGCACCACGGGCAGCGTCACGACGGTCCCGCAGTCCAACTACCTCTACATGATGCACGTGTTCGCGCAGTACTTCGCGCTCGGCCGCTACGGCTACGCCTCCGCACTGCTGTGGGTGCTCTTCGTCCTGATCCTCATCGTGACCGGAATCATCTTCAAGTTCACCTCCGGCATGGTGTTCTACAACGTCGACCCGGAGGCGAAGAAGTGACCGCCACCAGTCTTCCCCCCAGTTCGCCGGTCCGCGTGAAGGTCCGCGTCAACCGCCTCGTCCTCTACACGGTCCTCGTCGTCATCACCGGACTGTTCCTCGGGCCCTTCGGCTGGCTGGTCCTCACCGGCCTGAAGACCTCCGCGGAGACGGCCGCCGCCCCCGTGCACTGGCTGCCCACCCACTTCGAGTGGCACAACTTCGCCGACGCCTTCAACCTCGTCGACTTCCTCGGCTACGCCCGCAACTCCCTGATCATCGCCCTCCTCTACGCCACGCTCGTCACCCTCAGCTCCGCCTGGGTCGGCTTCGGCTTCGCCCGCCTCGACGCGCCCGGAAAGAAGTGGCTGTTCGGCATCCTGCTCGGCTCGATGATGCTGCCCCAGATGATCACCCTGCTGCCGACCTACCTGATCTTCGCGAAGCTCGGCATGGTCGATACGTACTGGCCGTGGGTGCTCTGGGGGCTGGCCGCGGCCCCGTATCTGGTCTTCCTCTTCCGTCAGTTCTTCGCCGGTCTGCCCCGTGAGCTGGAGGAGGCCGCGATCGTCGACGGCTGCGGCTACGGCATGATCTTCTGGCGCATCTTCCTGCCGCAGTCCTGGCCGGTGCTGTCCGCGAGCTTCATCATCGCCTTCACCTGGACCTGGGGCGACTACATCGCCCCGCAGCTGCTGCTCTCCACCGACCGCACCACACTCGCCGTGGCCATCATGTCCACCTACGTCACCCAGGCCGGCTCGCCGATCACCAACCTCCAGGCCGCGGCCTCCGTGATGTACGTCGTGCCGATCCTGCTGATCTTCCTGATCGCCCAGCGCGGGTTCGTCGCCGGGATGTCCACGACCGGCCTGAAGTAACCCTCTTACCGAACTTCTTGCAAGGAGTTACGCATGAACACGCCTCTGTCACGCCGAACCACCCTCCAGGCCGCCGGTGTCATCGCTGCCGCCGGCTTGGCCGGCAGCATCGCGGGCACCGCACAGGCCGCCGCGGCGGAGGAGAACGGCACCGCCGGTGACCGCGTGGTCATCCACCCGACCCTTCCGAAGGTGCCTGTCAACAACTCCTTCACCGTCAAGGTCCGGCCGCTCGGAGGCACCTGGCAGAAGCTCGGCGTCTACCTCGCCAAGCTCGCACTGATCGACGCGAACACCGGCAGCAACAAGGCCCAGAGCTCCTCGTGGGCCGCCTTCGACTTCTCCGGCACCGTCGAGGTCGAGGTCACGTACAACCCGGGCGGCGGCGAGAAGGTCCGCATCCGCCCGGACTCGTACGGCATCAAGCCCGAGGTGCTCGGCAGCACCGCGCGCTTCACCCTGGACCGGCCCCGCAACCTGGTCGTCCAGGTCGACGACAAGATCTTCGACTGCCTGCACCTGTTCGCGAACCCGCTCGAGCGGAACGTGCCCACCGAGGGCGACAAGAAGGTCATGTACTTCGGGCCCGGTCTGCACACTCACCCCGACCGAACCCTGAAGGTGCCCACGGGCACCACCGTCTACCTGGCCCCGGGCGCCGTCCTCACGTCCAGCGTGATCTTCGAGGGCGTGGAGAACTGCCGGCTGATCGGCCGCGGCGTGGTCTACGACACGACCGGCGGCGCGGTCTTCGTCCGCAAGTGCGACAACGTCACGATCGACGGCGTCACGATCCTCAACCCCCGGTACGAGAACATCAGAGTCGCCGAGTCCAACAACCTCACCATCAGGAATCTGCGCGCCTTCAGCCACCAGGGCTGGGGTGACGGCATCCAGCTCTACTGCTCCGAGAACGTCACGATCGACGGCTGCTTCCTGCGCACCTCCGACGACTGCGTCGCCCTCTACACCCACCGCTGGGACTTCTACGGCGACACCCGCAACATCACCGTCAAGAACTGCTCCCTCTGGGCCGACGTCGCCCACCCGATCAACATCGGCGTGCACGGCAATTCCGACACCCCCGAGATGCTGGAGAACCTGCGCTACGAGAACATCGACATCCTCGACCACCGCGAGCCGCAGGTGACCTACCAGGGCGCCATCGCCTTCATGGTCGGCGACAGCAACGTCGTCCGGGACGTCAGGTTCGACGACATCCGCGTGGAGGACTTCCGCTGGGGCCAGCTCATCCACATGCGGGTCGAGTACAACCCGAAGTACAACACGTCGGCAGGCCGCGGCATCGAGTCCGTCTACATCAAGGACCTCAGCTACAACGGCAAGAACGCCGACCTCTCGATCATCGCCGGCCTCGACGCGGAGCACGCGATCAAGGACGTCACCTTCGAGAACCTCCGCGTCAACGGCAGGGTGATCGCCGACAGCACGGGCAAGCCGACGTGGTACCTGGCCTCGGACGGCGTGCCCATGTTCGTCAACGAGCACGTGACGAACCTCAAGTTCCTCACCACCGCCGAGGCGGCCGCGTCATGACCACATCTGCTCCGAGCCGCCGGAACTTCCTCGGCGGCACGGCGGCCCTGCTGCTGGTGGCGGGCGCGAGCGGACTGCTCGCGCCCGGCACCGCCCGGGCGGCCGGCCAGGACGGCACCACCGGGCTCCGCGCCTTCACGCACCCCGGGCTGCTGCACAGCGCCGACGACATAGCGCGTATGAAGGCCGCCGTCGCCGCCAAGGAATCCCCGGTCTACGACGGTTACCTCGCGCTCGCGGCGCACGCCCGCTCGAAGGCCACCTACACCATCCAGAACACCGGCCAGATCACCTCCTGGGGTCGCGGCCCCACCAACTTCCAGAACCAGGGCGTCGCCGACTCGGCCGCCGCCTACCAGACCGCGCTGATGTGGTGCGTCACGGGCGAGCGTGCCTACGCCGACAAGTCCCGCGACATCCTCAACGCCTGGTCGGCGTCCGTGACGGCCGTCACCGGCGCCGACGGGCCGCTCGGCGCGGGCCTCCAGGTCTTCAAGTTCGTCAATGCCGCCGAACTGCTGCGGCACAGCGGCTACGACGGCTGGGCGAAGGAGGACATCGCGCGCTGCGAGGAGTCCTTCCTGCGCGTCTGGTATCCGGCGATCTCCGGCTACATGCTCTACGCCAACGGCAACTGGGACCTGACGTCCGTCCAGTCGATCCTGGCCATCGGCGTGTTCTGCGAGGAGCCCACCCTCTTCGAGGACGCCCTGCGCTTCGCCGCCGCCGGCGCGGGCAACGGCAGTGTCCCGCACCGCATCGTCACCGACGCGGGACAGGGCCAGGAGTCCGGCCGCGACCAGGGCCACGAGCAGCTCGCCGCCGGCCTGCTCGCGGACGCCGCGCAGGTCGCCTGGAACCAGGGCGTCGACCTGTACGCCTTCGACGACGACCGGCTGCTGAAGAACGTGGAGTACGCCGCCCGCTACAACCTCGGCGGCGACGTGCCCTTCGTCCCCGACCTGGACCGCACCGGCAAGTACGTCAAGAAGTCCGTCTCCGCCGTCGGGCGCGGAAACCTGCCTCCGATCTACGAGATGGCCTACGCGCACTACGCCGGTGTCCGGGGCCTCGACGCCCCCTACACCAAGGCGGCCGTCTTCCGCGGCACGGGCGGTGCCCGCGTCGTCGAGGGCAGCAACGACGACCTGCCGAGCTGGGGCACCCTCACCTTCGCGGGCACGAAGGCCCCGTCCCCGGCCAGGCCCACGGCTCCGGCCGGTGTCACGGCGGTGGGCGGCCACAAGTCCGTCACCGTGGCGTGGGTGCCGTCGGCGTGGGCCGAGTCGTACACGGTCCTGCGGGCGACCGGTGCCGACGGACCGTACGGGACGATCGCGACCGGCCTCGACAAACCGGCGTACACCGACCGTGACGCCCGCGCGGGCAGGCCCTCCTACTACCGGATCACCGCCATCAACTCCCTGGGCACCAGCGCCCGTTCGGCCTGGTCGGCGGCGGTCCCCGGGCTGCCCGACCCCTGGGAGACGCGGGACGTCGGGGACGTGAGGATCCCCGGCTCGGCCGTCTTCGACGGCGAGCGGTTCGTGCTGGAGGCGTCCGGCACCGCCGACACCCACCGCCTGGCGTACCTGCCGCTGCGCGGCGACGGCACGATCACCGCCCGGATCGTGTATCCCCTCAGCTCCCAGTATTCAAAGATCGGCGTCACCGTCCGCGCAGGCCTGGACGCGGACGCGGCGCACGCCGCCATGCTGATCCAGGGCCTGCCGCTGCACACCTGGAGCGGCGTGTGGTCCGTACGGCCCGAGGCGGGGGCCGCGGTCAAGGGCACCGGCAGCACACCCGTGCCACCCTCACAGCAGCAGACCATCACCACCGGCGCCGCCTTCCCGATCTCCTCCCTCGGCGACCTCCCCGAGTCGGCGACCCCGCTTCAGGCCCCGTACGTCGAGGGCGCGGGCGACGGCTACCGGCTGCGCATGCCCTACTGGGTCCGGGTGACCCGCCGGGGCGACCGCTGCACCGGCGCCATCTCCCCGGACGGCACCCACTGGACCGAAGTCGGCTCCAGCGAGGTCGACTTGGGCAAGACGGCCTACGTCGGTCTCACCCTCACCTCCTGCCTCGGCGTCGACGAGGACTACGCCGAGACCGGCACCGGCGCCTTCGACAACGTCGGCGTCACCTCCCGCACGGGCGGCGAGATCTGGTCCGTGCCACGCCCGGCACGGGCCGCGGGCGACCTGCGGGCCGTCCAGGACGCCGACGCCGTCGAACTGACCTGGACCGACCCGGACCTGTCGGCCCGCTACACGGTGTTGCGCTCCACCTCCGCCACGGGCCCGTTCGAGACCCTCGCGTCCGGCATCGGTGCCGTGGGCTTCGGCACCCGCGTCCGGTACGCCGACGCGACCGGCAGGCCCGGCACGACGTACCACTACGCCGTGGCCAAGACGAACCGCGCCGGACGCGGCCCGCTGTCGGAGCCGGCGAAGGCGGCCATGCCGACGCCGAGCGCGCCTCGACTCACCTCGTCGACCGTGGCGTTCGCGAACAAGGGCGCACCCTTCACCCACCTCCTGCGCGCCACGCACGAGCCCGTCCGCTTCACCGCGAAGGGGCTCCCTGACGGCCTGCGCCTCGACAAGCGCACCGGCCTGGTCTCCGGAACCCCCACCCGGACCGGCGAGTTCACGGTCACCATCACCGCGGGCAACGCCGCCGGAGACGCCACCGGCACGCTCACCCTCACGGTCGGCACCCCGCCACCCGCGCCCTGGACCCACGGCGACCTGGGCGACGTCATCCTCGACGACCGCGCCTACGGCACCCTCGGCGTGGTCGCCGTCCAGACCCCCGGCAGCACCGCCCACGAGGACGGGACCTTCGTGGTGCGGGGCGCCGGGACCGACCTCACCGTCAACAACCAGGGCATGACGGGCCAGTTCGTACGACGGCCCGTCAGCGGCGATTGCGAGGTCACCGTCCGCCTGGTCTCCCGCGCCGGAGCCACCGGCGACCGGGTCGGCCTGCTCATGGCCAAGTCCCTGTCGCCGTTCGACCAGGCGGCCGGGGCGATCGTCACCGGTGGCACGAGCGCCCAGCTGATGCTGCGCCCGACCGTCGCCGGAAAGTCCACGTTCACGGGCAACGCGGCGGTCTCCGCCGGCTGCCTGCTGCGGCTGAAGCGCACCGGGACGCACTTCACCGCATCCGCCTCGACCGACGACGGCGCCACCTTCACCCCCCTCGCCGAGGGAGACATCCCCGGCTTCGGTGACGCCCCCTACTACGTGGGCCTCGTGGTCTGCTCCCGTGACCCCCTGGCCCGCAGCACCACCGAGTTCGACGAGGTGAGCATCACCCCCATGTAGTACTCCACGGATCGGAGAGCACCACATGAGCCGCACTTCCCCCCACACGCACCACGAGGACGGCCAGGTGAGCCGCCGCGGTCTGCTCAAGACCGCCGGCGGCCTCACCGCGGCCCTCGCCCTCGGCGCCGGAGCCACCGCCACCACGGCCGACGCCGCCCCCGCCGCCTTCACCCACCCCGGCATGCTCCACAACGCCGGCGACATCAACCGCGCCAAGGTCAGGGTCGCCGCGGGCGACGACCCCTGGCTGTCCGGCTGGAACAAGCTGACCGCCAACTCCCACTCCCAGTCCACCTGGACCAACCGGGCCACCGCGACCATCATCCGCGGCGGCACCGGAGAGAACTACCCGCAGCTCTACAACGACATCGCGGCCGCCTACCAGAACGCGCTGCGCTGGAAAGTCGGCGGCACCGAGGCGAACGCCCAGTGCGCCGCGAACATCCTCAACGCCTGGTCGCGCACCCTGACCACGGTCACCGGTAACGCCGACCGGTTCCTCGCCGCCGGACTCTACGGCTGGCAGTTCGCGAACGCCTGCGAACTGATGCGGGACTACCCGGCGTTCGACCTCGCCGCCGCCCAGGACATGATGGTCAGAGTCTTCTACCCGCTCAACAACCAGTTCCTCACCGGCCACAACGACGCCTGCATCACCAACTACTGGGCCAACTGGGACCTGTGCAACATGGCCTCTGTCATGGCCATCGGGATCCTCACCGACAACGCAGCGAAGTACGACCAGGCCGTCACCTACTTCAAGTCCGGCGCGGGAAACGGTTCCATCCAGCACGCCGTCCCGTTCCTGTACGGCAACGTCGAGGGCTACGACCTCGGCCAGTGGCAGGAGTCCGGCCGCGACCAGGGCCACACGGTCATGGGCATGGGCCAGATGGGAGCGCTCTGCGAGATGGCCTGGAACCAGGGCGACGACCTCTACTCGTACGACGGCCGCCGCTTCATGAAGGCCGCCCAGTACGTCGCCAAGTACAACCTGAACATGAACGTGCCGTTCACCACGTACACCTGGGGCACCGGCCAGAACTGCGCCCAGCAGTCGCAGACCGTACTGGGCTCCGGATCCCGCGGCCAGGCGCGCCCCGTGTGGGCGATGCTCCACTACCACTACGGCAGGCGGCTGCTCCTCGACGACAAGTACATCTCCCAGATGTGCTTCTCCGTCGCCCCCGAGGGCGGAGGGGGTGACTACGGCACCACCAGCGGCGGATTCGATCAGCTCGGCTTCGGCACGCTGATGTACGCGAAGTAACCCGAACAGCCCTCACACCCGCTCGTGCACCGGAATACCGGGCCACAATGAGTTGCTCTGATCTTCACGGTGCACGAGCGCGGTGAGGGGGCTGGTGGACGTATGACGGCAGACCAGGCGGACCCCGTGGTGAGCACGCCCCACGGTGCCCTGAGGGGCCGGTACGAGCGCGGGGTCGCGGTCTTCCGCGGCATCCCGTACGCGGCCCCTCCCTTCGGGCCCCGCCGCTTCCGACCGCCCGTACCCCTGCCGCCCTGGGACGGGGTCCGCGACGCCGGCTCCTTCGGCCCCACCCCGCCGAAACCGCCGTACTCCGACGCCTTCGCCCACTACCTGTCCGACCCGGTCGTGCCAGGGGACGACTGCCTCAACCTCAACGTCTGGACCCCGCAGCCCGGCCCCGCAGCCCGCCTGCCCGTCCTCGTCTGGCTGCACGGCGGCGCCCTGACCCGGGGCTCCTCCGCCGTACCCGTCTACGACGGCCACGCCTTCGCCCGTGACGGCGTGGTGTGCGTCTCGATCAACTACCGACTGGGCGTGGAGGGCTACGGCCTGTTCCCGGACACGCCCCCGAACCCCGGCCTGCGCGACCAGATCGCCGCCCTGACCTGGGTGCACGAGTCCATCGAGGCCTTCGGCGGCGACCCCGGCCGCATCACCCTCGCCGGCCAGTCCGCCGGTGCCATCAGCGTCGGCGCCCTCATCGCCGCCCCGCAGACGCAGGGGCTGGTCCGGCGGGCGGTTCTGCAGAGCGGACCGCCCGAGGCGTCCGAGCGCGCCAAGGTACGGCGGATGGTGCGCCGTATGGCCTCCCGGCTGAAGATTCCCGCCACCGCCGAGGCCTTCGCCGCCGTCGACCGCGACCTGCTGCTGCGTACCCAGGCCGAAGTGGGCAAGCTCAGCAGCCCGGTGGTCGGCGGACCCGCCTTCGGCGTCGTCATCGACGGCGACACCGTCCCGCGCGACCCCCTGGAGGCCCTCACGGACGGCGGCGCCGCCCCCGGCGTCGAGCTGCTGATGGGCTGGACCCGCGACGAATACCGGCTGTGGCTGGTCCCGGGCGGCCTGTTGGAGCGCGTCGACCGCCTGGGAGCCGTCGCCTTCGCGGGAGCCATGGCCCGCTGCCACTGCGGCAGCGAGGTCCCGCGCGGCTACCGCGCCCTGCACCCCGAGGCGAGTACGGCGGAAATCGTCGGCCAGCTGGTCACCGACCACCTCCTGCGCATCCCCCTGCGCCAGCTGGCCGACGCCCGTACGGAACCGTCGTACGTCTACGAGTTCGCCTGGCCCTCGAACCTGCCCGACCTCGGCGCCTGCCACGCGCTGGAGCTCGGCTTCGTCTTCGACACGGGGGAGGCCCCCGAGTCCCGCAAACTGGCCGGAGAAGGCGCCCCGCAGGAGCTGGCCGACGAGATGCACGCCGCCTGGGTGCGTTTCGCCACGGACGGTGACCCGGGCTGGGAACGCTGGGACGCGGCCTACCCGGTGCGCGTCTTCGGAGACCGCGCACCGGACGCCGAGAACGGTGTGGCCTACACGGCGTACGGCCCCCGCGACCGCGAACTCGCCCTCTGGGCGACCGAGGCGGCGCTCACGCCTGCGGGGCGTATGTTCGGCTGAGTGTGGACAGGAAAGGGGTCCAGGCGGCGGGGGTGCGCCCGTCTCCCCGTGTCAGCCAGTGAACTGGACGACGTCATGTTCGGTATCGGAGCATTCGCCAAGTACGGCGGCGTGTCGGTTCGCATGCCGCGCCACTACGACGCCGTGGGCCTCTTGCGTCCCGCCCATGTCGATCCGCACACCGGCTACCGGTCTTACGAGGCCGAGCAGTTGGCTCGGCTCAACCGCCCCATCGCCCTCAAGGAGTTGGGCTTCACGCTCGAACAGGTGCGCGCCGTCCTCGACGAGAAGATGGACGCGATCGATTTGCGGGGCATGTTGCGGCTGCGCCGTGCGGAGCTGGAGTCGGCCATGGCGGCCGATGCCGCCCGGCTGGCGCAGGTCGAGGCGAGGCTCCGGGTGATCGAGAGTGAGGGACAGAAGTCGTTCGACGACGTGGTGATCAAGCAGGTCCCGGCGATGCGTGTGGCGGAGCTGACGGCCGTGGTGGAGAGCTTCGAGCCGCGGTTCAACACCCCGGTGATCACCCCGCTCTACGAGGAGTTGTGGAGCCGGATGCAGGCTGCCGGGCTCCGGGCGAGCGGTGCGGCCGTCGCCTACTACGAGAACCTCGATAGGCCGGTGACGGTGCGCGCGGCCATCCCTGTCGGGGCCGAACCAGACCCTTCGCGGGACTTCGCGGTGGTCGATCTGCCGGCGGCGGAGGTCGCGACGCTGGTGCATGACGGCCCGATGGAACAGGTCATCCCCAACGTCCAGGCGCTAGCCCGCTGGATCGACGCCCATGGCTACACGTCGGTCGGCCCCGCCCGCGAGGTGACTCTCTCCTGCCCCAACTGCGGCGATCACTCGGTGACCGAGCTGCAGGAGCCGGTCGCTCGCCGCTGAGTACTAGTGGGCCGGCGGAGGTCCCACCGAGTCGCGTACGACGACGTGCGTGCCCAGCAGCAGGTGTTCGTCCGGGGCGCCCGGGGTGTGCTCCAGAGCCGTGCGGACGGCGAGGCGGCCGAGTTCCTCGTAGGGGACGTGGACCGTCGTCAGGGCGGGGTGCAGGTCACGGGCGAAGGGGATGTCGTCGTAGCCGGCGAGGGAGACGTCGTCCGGCACCTTCAGGCCCGCCTCGTGCAGGGCGGTGAGGGCACCCGCCGCGACCATGTCCGTGGCGGCCACCACCGCCGTGAAGTCGAGGTCGTCCTTGAGCGCTTGCTGCATGAGGCGGTGGCCCGCGTCGCGGGTGAAGTCGCCGTGCAGGACGAGGGACGGGTCCGGGGTCAGGCCCCGGGCCCGGTGCGCGGCGAGGTAGCCGCGTTCGCGGCCCAGGGCCGTGGTGTGGTCCGCCCGGCCGCCGAGGAACAGCACCCGGCGGTGGCCCTGCGCGAGCACGTGGGCGACCAGGGTGTGGGCGCCGCCCTCGTTGTCGTACTCGATGACCGTCACCGGGGCGCCCGGGTCCAGCGGCGGCCGGCCGCAGAGGACCAGCCGGGAGCCGGCCGAGGCGAGGGAGTCGGCCATGCGGTGGGTGCGTTCGCGGTACTCGGGGGTGTCGGCCGTGCCGCCGACCAGGATCACGGCGGCGGCCCGCTGGGCGCGCATCATCTCGACGAACTCCAGCTCGTGCCGGACGTCGCCCTCCGTGCTGCACACCAGGCAGAGGTGGCCGAGGCGGGTCGCCTCGCGTTCGACGCCGTGGGCCATGTGCGCGAACGAGGGGCCGGTGATGTCCTCCAGGACGAAGGCGAGGGTGGGCGTGCCGACTCCGGCGATCGCCTTCGCCCGGGCGTCGGCCACGTAGTCCAGCTCACGGACCGCCCGCATCACGCGCCCGCGCGTCGCCGCGCTCACCGGATACGCGCCGCCCAGCACCCGGGACACCGTCGACGCGGAGACCCCCGCGCGCGCCGCCACGTCCCGGATGGTGCTGCGGCTCGCGTCCCCGCTCTTCCTCGTCATGCCTGCCTCGTCTCTCCGGGCACCGGTCCGCGCCCACCCCCTCGGGAACTGCGGCAACGCCGTAGCAACCGGTTCCCATGACGGAGGCTAGCAGTGGCGGGCGGGGCGGAGGAGGGGTGTGCGCGGACTGCCGGGCGGTGCGGGGCTACCGTCGCGCTACGCCGCTCCCAGTGCCCCCGCGATGCCCGAGATCGCCTCCGGCCCCACCCGGCAGCAGCCGCCGATCAGGCGGGCGCCGGACTGCTGCCAGCCCTTCACCTGGTCGGCGGTGAAGGTGGAGCGGCCGGTCCAGCCGCGGGCGTCGGCGTCCCAGGTCTCGCCGCTGTTGGGGTAGACGACGACCGGCTTGCCGGTGACCCGCGCCGCCGTCGCGGCCGCGCCGTCCAAGTCCTGCGGAGCGCAGCAGTTCACCCCGACCGCGATCACCTCGTCCGCGTCGGCGGCCAGGGCGAAGGCCTCCTCCAGCGGCTGCCCGGCGCGCGTGCGGCCACCGGCGACGGAGTACGTCAGCCAGGCCGGTACTCCGAGCCCGCGCACCGCCCGCAGCAGGGCGGTGGCCTCGTCGGCGTCGGGGACCGTCTCCAGCGCGAGCACGTCGGGGCGGGCGGCGGCCAGCACCTCCAGGCGGGGGCGGTGGAAGCGCTCCAGTTCGTCGACCGTGAGGCCGTAGCGCCCCCGGTACTCGGAGCCGTCCGCGAGCATCGCCCCGTAGGGGCCAGCCGAGGCCGCCACCCACAACGGCCGCGGGACACGCGCCCGCCGGGCCGCTTCCCGGGCCGACTCCACGCTCAGCGCCATGAGTTCGGCCGCCCGGTCATGGCTGATCCCGCGCTTGGCGAAGCCCTCGAACGTGGCCTGGTAGCTGGCCGTGATCGCCACATCCGCACCCGCCCGGAAGTAGGCGAGATGCGCCTCGGTGATCGCCTCCGGCTGTTCCGCGAGCAGCCGCGCCGACCACAGCTCGTCGCTCAGGTCGTGCCCGGCCGACTCGAGCTGGTTGGACATGCCGCCGTCCAGGACGACCGTCCCGGCGGCGAGGGCTTCGGCGAGGGTGAGGGTGCTGGTCATGCCGACGACGGTAGTCGAGAACCGGCGACGGACCCCAGCCGAGTGTGTCCAGTGCATGAACAGGTCGCCCAACATGTGGGACGGCGGGTTACGATCACGGCCCTCCCCCCTCTCCGCTCGTCAGGAACGCCCATGACCGTCCCCAGCCCCGCCGAGGCCGCCGAACCCGTCGAGCCGGCCCCGGCGCCCGCTCCTCGCCGCACCTTCGGCCTCGCCGCCGCCACGGCCCTCGTCATGGGCAACATCATCGGCGGCGGCATCTTCGCCCTGCCCGCCACCGTCGCCCCCTACGGCACGGTCAGCCTGCTCGCGTTCGTCGTGCTCTCGGTCGGCGCGGTGTTGCTCGCGCTGCTCTTCGGCAGGCTGGCCCGGCGCAGCCCCGTCACCGGCGGGCTCTACATCTACCCGCGGGACGCCTTCGGCGAGTTCGCCGGGTTCCTGTCGGCCTGGTCGTACTGGACGATGTGCTGGGTCAGCATCGCCGCCCTGGCCGTCGCGGTCGTCGGCTACGTCGACGTCCTGATACCCCTGCACGGCAATCACGCCCTCCAGGCCGTCGTCGCCCTGGCCGCCCTCTGGCTGCCGGCCGCGGCGAACTTCGCGGGCACGCGCTGGGTCGGCACGGTGCAGGTCGTCTCCACGATCCTGAAGTTCGTACCCCTGCTCCTGCTCGCCACCATCGGGCTGTTCTTCGTCGACGCGGACAACTTCGGCCCGTTCAACGCCTCCGGCCAGAGCGTCTCCGGTGCGCTGGCCGCCTCCGCCGCGCTGCTGCTCTACAGCTTCCTCGGGGTCGAGTCGGCCGCGGTCAGCGCCGGCGAGGTCCGCGACCCCGAGCGCACGGTCGGCCGGGCGAGCGTCCTGGGCACGCTGGCCTCGGCCCTGGTGTACATCCTCGGTACGGTCGCCGTGTTCGGCCTGGTCCCGCACGACCGGCTCGTCGACTCGGGCGCCCCCTTCGCCGACGCGGTGAACGCGATCACCGGCGCCGGCTGGGGCGGCACCGTCATCGCCCTGGTCGCGGTCGCCTCGATCACCGGCTGCCTCAACGGCTGGATCCTCATGGCCGCGCAGATGCCGTACGCCGCAGCCCGCGACGGCCTCTTCCCGGCCCCGTTCGCGCGGCTGGGCAAGGGTGGCGTGCCCGGCTTCGGGGTGTGGGCCTGCGTGATCCTCGGCTCGCTGCTCATCGCCCTCAACTACACGGCCGGCCCGGACACCACGTTCCGCGTCCTCGTGCTGATCACCACGTTCACCGGCTGCGTGCCGTACCTGCTGTCGGCGGCGGCCCAGCTGTACTGGCTGGCCCGCGGCACCCGCGACCGCGTCCGGCCCGCAGGGCTCGCCCGGGACCTGACGGTCGCCGTCCTCTCCTTCGGGTTCTCTTTCTGGCTGATCGCCGGTGCCGGGTACGCGGCCGTCTACCAAGGCGTGCTCTTCCTCTTCGCCGGGATCCCGGTGTACGTGTGGCTGCGGGGACGCAAGGACAGGGACGGGGTCTCGGCATAGCATCGGGGGATGCCCGAGGTCGCTGCAGCGCATGCCGAAGTACGTGAAATCCTGGGAGTCCCGGCGGAAAAGGCGGTGTTCGAGCCGCTCACGCACAACCCGTCGAACGGCGTCACGGCCGGGGTGTGGCGGGTCACCGGCGGGGACCGCTCGGCCGTCCTGAAGGTGCTGACGCGGACGAAGGAGACCGGGGTCGCCTGGTCGGCGTCCAACGACCCGCGGCACTGGAACTTCTGGCGCCGCGAGGCGTACGTCTACCGGTCCGGGCTCGCCCAGGTCTGGCAGCGGCACGGCATCCGGGCACCCCGGCTGCTGGAGTGCGCCGAACGCCCGGACGGTGACGTGGCGTTGTGGCTGGAGGAGGCGCCGGGCGAACCGGCGACCACCTGGTCCCTCACCCGCCACATCGACCACGCCCACCGCCTGGGCGCAGCGCAGGGCGCGGTCGGCGCGGGGGAGGACGCTCCGTGGCTGTCGCAGGGCTTCCTGCGGGACTACACGTCGGGGAAGACGACGGGCCAGGCCCTGCTCGACGACGACGAGGCCTGGCAGCACCCTCTGATCCGGCGGCACTTCCCGCCCGGCTTGCGCGAGGACATGGTCCGCCTCCACCACGACCGCGAGTGGTTCCTCACGGTCATGGAGTCGCTGCCCCGCACCCTCTGCCACCTCGACCAGTGGCCGGCGAACGTCCGCTCCGACGGCCCCGGCGACGGCGTCCTGCTCGACTGGGCGTTCACCGGCGACGGCGCCCTCGGCGAGGACCTCGGCAACTACCTGCCCGACTGCGTCTTCGACCTGTTCGTCCCCGCCGCCGACCTGCCGGGCCTGGCCAAGGCGGCGTACGACGCCTACGTGCACGGACTGCGCGAGAGCGGCTGGCGCGGAGACGAACACCTCGTACGACTCGGCGTGTGCGCCTCCGCGGTGAAGTACGACTGGCTCACGGCACTGATGCTGGCCCGCGCGGACGAGGAACAGGTGGCCTACGGCGGCCAGGGCACCGTACCGGCCGAACTCCGCTACCGGGAACGGGGCCTGGCCCTGGCGTACCTGGCCGAGTGGGCAGCGGAGGCACGCCTGCTCGCTCCCCGGCTCGGCTTCCCCGAAGCCCCGAGCGGCCGCTGAACCGCGGAACGGAAGGTCATGGCCCGAGTCGTCGAGCTGTCGTACTACCCCGTCAAGGGCTGCGCCGGGACGTCGGTACGGGAGGCGCCGCTGACCCCGGCCGGACTGGCGCACGACCGCAGCTTCATGGTCGTCAGCGAGGAGGGCGTGTACCGGACGCAGCGCCGCGATCCGCTGCTGGCCGTCATCCGCCCTCTCATCACACCCGACGGCGACCACCTCACGCTCACCGCACCCGGCGCCGAGTCCCTCCACCTCCGGGTGGACACCTCCGGCACCCGCCGGAAGGTGGATCTGTTCGGAACCGCTTACCGGGGCATCGACCAGGGCGACGAGGCAGCTGACTGGCTCTCGGGCGTGCTCGGCGCACGGAGCCGTCTGGTACGGGTCCCGCCGGAACACGACCGGGTGACCGACGGTCGGACACCGGGCACCTCCGGCTACGCCGACAGCTGCGCCCTGCACATCATCTCCCGCTCCACCCTCGACCTTCTCAACAGCGAGCTGACCGCCCGCGGCGCCCACCCCCTCCCTCTCGACCGCTTCCGCCCCAACGTCGTCATCGACGGCTGGGACGACCCCCACACGGAGGACCGCGCCCACCGCCTCCGCATCGGCGACACGGAGCTGGGCTACGCCAAACTCGCCATCCGCTGCGCGGTCACCCTGGTCGACCAGCAGTCCGGCACCCGAGCAGGCCCGGAACCCCTGCGCACCCTCGCCGGATGCCGCCGCGCGGCTCAGGGCGGAGTCGCCTTCGGCACGAAGTACGCGGTACTGCGGCCCGGCAGGGTCGCGGTGGGGGACGAGGTGGGCGTGCCGGTGTGGGGCGAGTCCGAGCTGTGATCGCCGGGGCGGGTCACTGACGCACGCGGCCCGCGTGCCGCCCACGGCCGCGACCACCCCGGCCCCGTCGCGCCGCGACCGGTACCGCGAGGCTGATGACCAGGGCGGAGCCGAGGGCGTAGGGCCACCAGCCGAAGCCGGCGTGTTCCGAGGCGCCTGCGCTGCGGGGAGTCACGGCGGATGGCGCGGAGGCGGTGGGGGACGGGCCCGGAGCGCGGTCGGGCGTGAGGACGACGTCGTTGCCGTCGCCGCCCCGGTAACTGATGCGGTAAGTCGTGCCGGCGAGTTTCAGGCGGGCGCCTTCCTTCAAGCCGGTGAAGGTTCCCGAGGTCCTGGCCTCGCCCTTGTGATCGAGCACGGTGATCTCACGAGCGGCCCCGGACACGGCCGAGGCGTCCAGGGCCCCGGCCAGCCGGACCCGGCCCGTCGCTGTCAGCGGCCTGTCCCGCAGGACCAGTGAGCCCTTCGGGGTCTGGGTGTAGGGGCCGTTGACGGTGAGGCCCGTCGTGACCGTGCCGTGGTTGGTGACCGTGCCGCTCACCGTGCCCTTGCCGGTGAGTGTGGTCTCCACGCGCAGGCCCGACCGGCCCGCGTCCAGCCTGGCCCCGGCGGAGGTGAGCCGGATCGACCTGCTGTGCGCCAGTGTGGCTCCGCCGCGCAGCGCGAGGGTGCCTCGCGAGACCGTGGTCGGCCCGGTGTACGTCACCGCCCCGCCCGTCAGGGTCGTCGTGGCGGTACCCGACTGTGTGAGGGAGCCGCTGCCGTCGATGCGGGACAGGGTGAGGGGCCTGCTGGTGTTGCGCAGGATCAGGGAGCCGTCGTTGACGAGCCGGTAGTGGGTGCCGCCCGTGTACAGGCCGCCGTCGCCGCCCCGTTCGCCGCTGCCCAGGCGCAGGACCGCGCCCTTCTCGACCGTCGTGGAGCCGTCGTAGTACTGGACGGCCGCGAAGGTCACGTCGTTGCCGGGGGTGCCCGCGATGACGATGTCGCCGGCGCCGGGGGCCGACAGGGTGTCGTGGAATCTGCCGCCGCCGATGGGGGCGCCGAGCGTCACCGGGCCGTTGTAGTCGAAGGTGAGCCGGGAGCGTGAGCGGGCCGCCAGGAGGTTGATGTAGACCGTCTCGGCGGTGCCGGGCATGAAGATCCGGTCGGTTGTGCCGTCGCCCCACTGGACGTTCGCGCCCTTGATGTTGGTGCCGCGCTTGTTGACGTTCTTGCGGGCGGGCGTCCAGTTGAGGGCCGGGTCGCTGAGCGACGGGTCGGTGTCGCCGCCCCGGTCCGACCAGCTGTACTGGCCGGTCAGCACCACCTTGCCGCCCGGCCGGGACTGGACGTTGATGTCGCTGCCGTACTCGCGCTGGTAGAAGTCCATGCCCATGGTGACGGTCCGGCCCAGCGGGGTGTCGACCGTCCAGGTGCCCTGGTTGAGGATTTTGCGGACGCGTGGGAGCGACGTGGCGTACTCGGGCCGCCCGGCGTTGGCCTGCGTGCCGTTGTCGATCACCCCGGAGAAGGAGTGGGTGCCGGACAGGTCCCAGGTGCCCCAGAGGAACCTGGGCTGCGTGATCAGGCCCGAGCCGCTGATCGTGCCCAGGTTGTAGGCGCTCTTGAGGGAGAGGCGGAGGGTGCCGTCGACCCGGATGTTGTCCTGGTTGAGGCGGAACGCCGGGGTGTTGTACGGGAAGTGGCCGATCAGGCCGGTCGTCCCGCCGTCGCCGTACTGGAGCGTCGCGCCGCGCTCGACCGTGACCGCAGGGGGGTCGGGCCGGGTGACCGTGACGTAGGGGTGATTGCCGCCAGGCGTCCCCACCCGCTGCCGCTGCCGGGACGCGGGGAGTGTGAAGTCGCTGTCCCTGGTGAGGATCAGCGTCCCGCTGCCGCGCACCGTGAGTGTGCCCTCGCCGCGGAACACGCCGTCGTACGTCGTCGTTCCGGGCGGCACGGTGACGACGGTGTCGCCGCCGAGCGTCACGTCCCGGCCGGCCAGCACGTCGGACGTGACGTCCCGGGCTCCGGCGGCCACCGCCGAGGGAGCGGTGACCAGGGAAGCGACCGCCGCGAGGACGCCCGCGGCCGCTGCTGTGGTGTGGGTGAGGCTGCGCACATCACCGGAGACGGGCCAGGTCCCCGCCGATAACAGAAAATCGGCATCCGCCGTTTCGGAAACCGGCCGGGCGGGGTTCGTCCCGTCAGACCCGTTGACCTCCCCGTGCCACCCCCTTACCTTTTCGGCGTTCGTAATGACAGATGGTGTTCGAAATCTCGTACCCCACATCGGACGACAACGCCGTGTGTCCCCCAGTGAGAGGCAGGCCCCTCCGCATGAGCCGCGACCGCGACCACGCTCTGCCCGAACCCCCCAGCCGCAGACTGTTGCTGAAGGGCGCCGCAGCCGCCGGTGCCCTGGCCGCCGTCCCCGCCCTCCCCGGCGTCGCCCAGGCGGCGCCCCAGGCAGAAACCGCTGCCGTAACACCCGCCGGGCGCCCCAAGCCGGCCCCCTTCGTGAACCCGCTCGTCCGCAACCGCGCCGACCCGCACATCCACCGGCACAAGGACGGTTTCTACTACTTCACCGCCACCGCCCCCGAGTACGACCGCATCATCCTGCGCCGCTCCCGCACCCTGGGCGGCCTCGGCACGGCGGACGAGTCCGTCATCTGGCGCGCCCACGCCACGGGCCCCATGGGCGCCCACATCTGGGCGCCCGAACTGCACCGCATCGGCGGCAAGTGGTACATCTACTTCGCCTCCGCGCCCGCCGAGGACGTCTGGGCGATCCGCATATGGGTGCTGGAGAACGCCCACCCCAACCCCTTCAAGGGCACCTGGGTGGAGAGGGGCCAGGTCAAGACGGCCTGGGAAACCTTCTCCCTGGACGCCACCACCTTCACCCACCGGGGCAAGCGCTACCTCGCCTGGGCCCAGCACGAGCCCGGACTGGACAACAACACCGGCATCTTCCTCTCGGAGATGGCGAACCCGTGGACCCTCAAGGGCCCGCAGGTGCGGCTCTCCACCCCCGAGTACGACTGGGAGTGCATCGGCTTCAAGGTCAACGAGGGCCCGTACGTCCTCAAGCGCAACGGCCGCCTCTTCATGACGTACTCGGCCAGCGCCACCGACTTCAACTACTGCGTGGGCCTGCTGACCGCCGACGCCGACAGCCACCTCCTGGACCCCCTGAGCTGGACCAAGTCGCCGACTCCGGTCTTCACCAGCAACGACACGACCAAGCAGTACGGCCCCGGCCACAACTGCTTCACCGTCGCCGAGGACGGCCGCACCGACGTCCTCGTCTACCACGCCCGCCAGTACAAGGAGATCAACGGGGATCCCCTGAACGACCCCAACCGCCACACCCGCGTCCAGAAACTCGGCTGGAAGCGCGACGGCACTCCCGACTTCGGCGTCCCGGTCGCCGACTCGGTGAAGGTGAGTGACTGACATGAGACGTGCGTACGCGACCCTCCTCGCCCTGTGCCTGGGCCTGTTCGGAGCCCTCGCCACCGGCGGGCCCGCCCAGGCCGCGCCCCAGACCATCACCAACGGCACCCAGTTCACGGACACCTCGGGCAGCCCCGTCCACGCGCACGGCGGCGGCGTCCTCAAGGTCGGCACCTACTACTACTGGTTCGGCGAGCACCGCAACGCCGACAACACATTCCGCTACGTCGACGCCTACCGCTCGACCGACCTGAAGAACTGGGAGTTCCGCAACCACGTCCTGACCGAGGCCAGCGCCCCGGAGCTCGCGACCGCCAACATCGAGCGGCCGAAGGTCATGTACAACGCCTCCACCGGCAAGTTCGTGATGTGGATGCACAAGGAGAACGGCACCGACTACAGCGAGGCCCGCGCGGCCGTCGCCGTCTCCGACACCGTCGACGGCGACTACACCTGGAAGGGCAGCTTCCGGCCGCTCGGCCAGCACATGTCCCGCGACATCACGGTCTTCGTGGACACCGACGGCGCCGGCTACATGATCTCCGCCGCCCGCGAGAACTACGACCTCCAGATCTACCGCCTCACCGCCGACTACACCGGCATCGCGAGCCTGGTCGCCAACCCCTGGCCCGGCGGCCACCGCGAGGCCCCGGCGCTGTTCAAGCGGAACGGCGTGTACTTCATGCTGACCTCGGGCGCCACGGGCTGGAACCCCAACCAGCAGCAGTACGCCACGGCCACCAGCATCGCCGGCCCCTGGTCGGCCATGAAGAACATCGGCGACTCGACGACGTACGGTTCACAGACCGCCTACGTCCTGCCGGTGCAGGGCAGCTCGGGCACCTCGTACCTGTACATGGGCGACCGCTGGGGCAACTCCTTCAGCGGGACGGTCAACGACTCGCGGTACGTGTGGCTGCCGCTGACCTTCTCCAACTCGACCACGATGTCCATGTCCTGGTCCCCGGAGCTCACCATCGACACGGCCGCCGGGACTGTCTCCGGCACGAGCGCCACGTACAACACGCTGATCGCCCGCCACTCCTCCAAGTGCGCGGACGTGACGAGCCAGTCGCTCTGGGCGGGCGCCCAGCTCAAGCAGTACGACTGCAACGGCGGCGACAACCAGAAGTACTGGTTCAAGTCCGTCGGAAGCGGTTACTACCAACTGATGGTCAGAAACAGCAGTCTGTGCGTGCAGGAGAACGCGAGCACGGTCACGCAGGAGAACTGCGCCTCCTCCGCGACGAGCCAGCAGTGGTCGCTGACCACCACCGGCTCGTACGTGAACGTCAAGTCCCGCGCGAGCGGCGAGTGCCTCGACGTGAACGGCGCGTCCACCGCCAACGGCGCCGCGCTCATCACGTACACGTGCAACGGAGGCACCAACCAGCAGTGGACGCGCGGGACATGACACCCCGGACGGTCCTGAGGGTCCTCAGGCCAGCAGGTCGATCGCGTCGATCGCCGTCCCCGCGCTGAGGAACCCGCTCGCCCCCGACCCGCTCACCACGTCGATCCTGAGCACGTTGTACTGACTCGTGTCCGCCCTCCAGGCGGACGCCGGGACGCTGTACGTGAACGTGTGGTTGTTGCCGCGGTAGGAACCGTTGGTCAGCGACCGGGTGTCCGGCTGGGTGGGCGGGGCGGGGATCGGCGAGGTCCAGGCGTCGTTGACGGTGACCTGGGGCCGGCCGTTCGCGTACGCCGTCGTCACGCCGATGCGCAGGTTGTGCGCGGCGGCCGCCTGGGCCGCCGTCAGCCGGAAGTACACCAGGATCCCGCTGTTGACGTCCTTCCAGAGGTAGCAGGGGAAGGCCGCCGTCTCGCCGCTGCCGACGACCACGTTCCCGGTCCAGGACGCGGCCCGTGCGTCGGACGGATGCGCGTACGTCATCAGGTCCGCGTTCTTGAACCCGCCCGGCGTGCCGTTCCAGTCGCCGATCCGCCAGATCGCGCCCGCGGTGGACGGGTCGTTGGAGGAGGGGATCGCGATCGTGTTCAGGGTCGTCGTGCCGCCCGCCGACACGCTCACCGACGTGGTGTGCACCGCCAGTTCACCCTTGAAGACCGTCAGCGTGTACGTCCCCGGCAGCACCCCGGACAAGGAGAAGTAGCCGTCCGAGGAGCGCGCCGCACCCCAGTACTGCGCCGACGGGTTGGCGATTGCGACGGTGTACGGGTAGGCCGTGTTCCGCCCGGAGATCCCGACACCGGCCACCTCGCCCCGGCCGCTCGCCGGCACGTACCCCGCGATGCCGAGCGAATCGGCCCACGGCGTGGTCAGCGTGCCCGGGTACAGCGCGGAGGAGGGTGCCCCGCCGTCCGTGAAGGCGATGACGTACGGCCCCTGGAGGCCGAAGCGCTGCGGCTCGGTCTGGTTCTGGCCGTAGTAGAGGATCTCGTAGAGGCCGCCGCCGTCCGCGCTCTGGTGGCGCAGCAGGGAGCGGTAGAAGGGGCCGCCGGAGGCCTTCTCGTGATTGCTGCGCACCATCCACAGGCCGACGCCGCCGGCGGACCACCCGACGTGGTCGTAGTCCATGACGCGCCGCTTGGAGTAGTGCTTGGACCGGGTCTGGCCGTCGGACTTCCGGAAGACGTCCGAGGCCTCGATGGTGGTCGGCGCGTACGTGTAGGAGTCGGGCTCGTCGTTGAGGAACGCGCCCTTCTTCACGCGCACGATGTACCGGGTGGCCGAGACGGAGGTGTCGGCCTTGTGGGTCCACAGGTAGACGTTGTTCTCGCCGCTGCGGGCCGCGTAGTAGTGCTTCAGCGTGCCGTGCGTGACGGAGATCAGGATGGTGGAACCGGACTGCCTGATGCTCACGGTGGAGGCGCCGAGGCCGGACTCGATGTGCGAGTTCTGGCCGCCGTAGCCCTGGTACTCCGTGCCCCGGTAGACCAGGGAGGTCAGGTCGCCGGTGGACTTGGCGACCTTGAAGACCAGCTGGGCGCCGGTGTCGACGACGTAGTGCGCGCCGTCGTCGGTGTAGCCAAAACCGGCGGCGTGCGCCGGTCGGCCGAGGGCCGCGCCGACGGCACCGGCGGTGGCGGCGAGGACGACGGTGCGGCGGCCGACCGGTCTGTTCATGGCTCCGGGCATGGGGGTGCCTCCCGCGGAAGGTGGGGGGAATGCGGTGGGAGCGAGAGTGACAGTTGAATCGATTTCGCGAAAGGGCTTTCACGGATGCGCGGCCGGAGATCTGGTGAATGCTGCTCGGGGTCTAGAAAGCGCTTGTCCGGAGCGGTACGGTCCCCGTCCAGGTCTTGTCGTGCGCTGGGAGGAGCCCGGAGTGAGACGTTTCAGCATTGCCGTCGTGGCGGCGGTGACCCTGGGTACCGCGTTGTCGTCCGTACCCGCCCACGCGGGCGAGGCGGGCAAGGGTTCGGGGCTCGCCCGATGCGCCGCCGGCACCTGCCACTTCGACGTCCCGCCGGGCACGTACGACGTACGGGTCACACTCGGCGGGAAGGCGGCGTCCAGCACGAGCGTCGGCGGTGAGACCCGCCGCTCCCTGCTCCCGGAGACGGCCGCACCGGCCGGCGAGCGGATCACCCGCAGCTTCACGGTGAACGTCCGCACCCCCGAGGGCGAGCCGACCGGCCCTGACGGCACCCCCGGCCTCGACCTGCGGATCGGCGGCTCCGCCCCGGCCCTCGCCGGCATCGAGGTCACCCGCGCCCGTCACGCCCGCCAGATCTTCCTGGTCGGCGACTCCACCGTCTGCGACCAGCCCGGCGACCCGTACTCCGGCTGGGGCCAGCAGCTTCCCCAGTACCTCCGCAAGGGCGTGTCCGTCGCCAACTACGCCGATTCCGGGGAGAGTACGGTCTCGTATCTGGGGAACCCGCAGCTGTGGGCCACCGTACGGCCCCTGATCCGCCCTGGCGATCTGGTTCTCGTCCAGCTCGCGCACAACGACAAGACCACGGACGAGGCCACCTACCGGGCCAACCTGGAGACCCTGGTCGCAGGCGTCCGGGAGCGGCGCGGACAGCCGGTCCTTGTCACTCCCATCGTGCGGCGCTGGTTCAACCCGGACGGCACCCTGAACAACGGAACCGCGCTCCTGGTCAACGGCCTCGGTGTCGACCACCCGGCCGTCACCCGCTCGGTCGCCGCGGCGCGTGACGTCCCGCTGATCGACCTCACGGCGAAGACCAAGGCGCTGGTGGAGTCCCTCGGCGTGGAAGGCTCCAAGGCGCTGTACCTCTACAACGAGGCGCGGGACAACACGCACACCTCCGTGCGCGGTGCGACGGCCTACGCGGGCCTCGTCCGCGACGAACTCGTCACCCGGCATCTGGTGCCGAAGGGCAAGGTGCGGGTGGGATGAACCCCTGGGGCGCCCCGACCGGAACCGGGGCGCTCCAGGTCCGATCCGTATCCCCCGGCCCGAGCACGAAAGACAACCGATGCACCTGCCTCCCGCCGACCGCACGACGTCCCCGTACACCGGCTACACCCGCGCCCACTGGGAGGTGACAGCCGACTCCCTGCTCACCGCCGTCGAGCCGTACGCGAGTGAGGACCGCGCGCTCTACCACCTGCCCGGCGACCGAGCCAGCTGGTCGGGCCGCCTCTCCGACGGCCTGGAGGGCTACGCCCGCACCCTGCTGCTCGCCGCCTTCCGCCGCGACGAGAAGGCCCTGGAGCGCTACGCGAGAGGCCTCGCCGCCGGCGTCTCGGGCGTCTGGCCCCGTATCGAGGACCGCAGCCAGCCCCTGGTGGAGGCGGCGTCCATCGCCCTGGCCCTCCGCCTCACCCGGGACCTGCTGTGGGACCGCCTGGACGAGGGCGTACGCCAGCGGACGGCCGCCTGGCTGGCCGACGCCCTCACGGCAGAGCCCTGGCCCTGCAACTGGGAGCTGTTCCCGGTCACCGTGGGCGGCTTCCTGGCCGAGATCGGCCACGAGCCGGACGCCTCCCGCGCGGCGATCGACCGCGGTCTGGAAGCCATCGAGCAGTGGTACGTCGGCGACGGCTGGTACACCGACGGCGACGGCCGCAAGTACGACTACTACAACGGCTGGGCGATGCACCTCTACCCGGTGCTGCACGCCTGGCTGGAGCAGGACGAGCGACTGCTGGCGCTGTACGGCGACCGCCTTGCCCGGCACCTGTCCGACTACGCCCGCCTCTTCGGCGGCGACGGCGCCCCCATGCACCAGGGCCGCTCCCTGACGTACCGCTTCGCGACGACGGCCCCGCTGTGGCTGGGCGCGCTGACCGGCCGTACGCCCCTGCCCCCCGGTGAGACCCGGCGGCTGGCCTCGGGCGCGCTGAAGTACTTCCTGGACCGGGGCGCGGTGGACGAGCGGGGCCTGCTCTCCCTGGGCTGGCACGGTCCCGACGAGTCCGTCCTGCAGGGCTACTCGGGCCCGGCCTCCCCGTACTGGGCGAGCAAGGGCTTCCTCGGCCTGCTCCTGCCCCCGGACCACGAGGTCTGGACGGCGCCGGAGGAACCCGTTCCCGCCGAACGCGCCGACGCCGTCACCCCCGTCGGCCCTCCCAACTGGCTGCTGCAGTCCACCCGTTCCGACGGCGTGGTCCGCCTCCACAACCACGGCAGCGAGGACGTCCGCTACGACCCGTACTACACGCGGCTGGCGTACTCCACCGTGACGACACCCGCCGACTCCTGCGACAACAGCGTCTTCGTCGGCGGCGACCCGAGCCGCACCGGCATCGAACCGCTCGGCACGGGTGACGGCTGGGCGGCGTCCCGGCACACGGCGGCCGGGGGAGCGCGGGTGACGAGTGTGGTGCTGGCACGCGGGGCGGCCGAGGTGCGCGCGCATCTGGTCGCGGGGGCGGAGCCGGGTACGGCGGTCCGCGTGACCGGCTGGATGGCATCGGACGGTGCCCGGGCCGAACTGCTGCCCGCCGTCGGCCTCGACGACGACCTCACCGGCGTCACCACCGGGGACACCACCCTGTTCGTCGCCCTGGCCCGGCTCACCGCCGAGGCGGATCCGGTTCCGCTGCCGGAAACGGTCGCCGTAACCGCTTTTGAGGGCGGGGAGTTGACGGTCCGCTGGAATGAGGGGCCGGAGGTGCGGGTCCGGCTGGACGCGTCCGGTGTGAACGTCGACTGAGATCTGTCGCCCCCGGTTCGCCGACGGCCGCCGTACTTCGGTCCGCGCCGAAGCGAACCGGGCCTAGCGTGGCGGCATGACTGCAGATCCGCAGCAGACGCCGTCCGGCCGGGCCGTCACCGCCTTCGCCGGCCTCCACCGCGCCGGGGAGCCCCTGCTCCTGCCCAACGCCTGGGACCACGCGTCCGCCCGGGCGCTCTCGGGGCAGGGGTTCCGGGCGGTCGGGACGACGAGCCTGGGCGTCGCCGCGGCCGCCGGTCTGCCCGACGGGGCGGCAGCGACCCGGCAGGAGACGCTGCGGCTGGCCGTGGCCCTCGGGCCCGGGCCGTTTCTGCTGTCCGTCGACGCGGAGGGCGGATTCAGCGACGACCCGGACGAAGTGGCCCGGTTCGCGCGGGAGCTGTACGCGGCCGGAGCGGACGGCATCAACCTGGAGGACGGCCTCGGCCCGGCCGCCCGGCACGCGGCGAAGATCGCGGCGGTCAGGCAGGCCGCTCCCGGCCTGTTCGTCAACGCCCGTACCGACACCCACTGGCTGGGAGAGGGCGACGGCACCCTCGCGCGCCTCGACGCCTATCAGCAGGCGGGTGCGGACGGGGTGTTCGTCCCCGGCCTCGCCGACCTGCGGGAGATCGAGGCCCTGGTGCGCCACCTGGACGTGCCCCTCAACGTCCTCTACTCGCCCGGCGGCCCGCCCGTCCCCCACCTCGCCGACGTCGGCGTGGGCCGCGTCAGCCTCGGCTCGCTGCTGTACCGGCGGGCGCTGGGCGCGGCCCTGGAGGCGGCGGCGGACATCCGCGCGGGCCGGACACCGACGGGCACGACACCGGCCTACGGCGATGTGGCGGGGCTCGCCGCGCTCGACATCTAGGGGGGCGTCGCAGGGCAGGCAGGACTTCGCGTAGACCTTCTAGGGGGTGTCGAGCGCGGCGAGCAGCAGGGAGACGGCGGTGAGGTCGGGCACGTTGCGCAGGCAGGTGACGGCCTGCGTGGCCCCGAACTCGCGCTGTGCGGCGGTCACGGCGACATCGACGGCCGTCCCGGCCTGCACGTGGATGTAGTTCAGGGCCGTCGCGAAGAGCATCGAGAAGGACTCCGGGCCGGTGAGGACGGCCCGGCCCCCGGCCTCGCGGTAGGCCCGGGCCAGGCGTCGCGCGGAGGCGATGTTCACCTCGTTGCCGCCGGACCAGACGTGGACGGCACGTGCGAACTCCCGTTCCGCCGAGACGGGTCCGGCGTTGTCCCAGTCGAGGAGGACCGGTCCGTCCGGGCCGATCAGGACGTTCTGGGGCTGGAGGTCGAGGTGCGAGGTCACCAGGCCACCGGGTGCGGACGGGGCCACCCAGTGGGCGAGCAGGGGCGCGGACGTGGCGATGAACCGGTCCAGTTCGTCCGCCCACGGCAGGCCGGCGTCGCGCACCTTCTTGAGGACGTCCTCCCAGTCGGCGTCGTCGGGGCACCGCTCGTACCAGCCGCTGGGTTGGTCGACGGCTCCCTCACCGGCCTGGTGGAGCAGTGCCATGGTCCGGCCGAACCAGTCCAGGACGTCCGGGTCAAAGGCGTCCGCCGAGGCGCCGTCGATCCAGTCGTACAGCTTCACCCAGGACCCGCCGCTCGGGGAGTCGAGGCGGGAGACGTGTGCGCCGTGCCGGTCGGGGTGGAGCCGGGGCGAGGCGATGCCCAGAGCCGCCGCGGAGTCCCGCACCGCGGCCTCGCGGGCGACCTGGGCGGCGTCGCAGCCGAAGAGGAGTTCCTTCACGGCCCAGGAACGGCCGTTTCCGGAGAGTTTCCAGATCTGGCCGAGAGCGCCCCGGGTGATGGGTGTCATGGTCCAGGGGCCGGTGCCGAGGGAGTAGCTCTCGGCTATGACACCGGCCGTGTCATCGGGACGGGCTCGCTCGGCCATCAGGTGTCCTCTTCTCGTGGGGCCAGTTCAGGAGCAGTACGTGCAGGGCGTCGATCGACCTGTCCCAGGAGGCCTGTACGTCACGGGGCGCGCCGAAGGCTCCGGTGGACTCCAGGGCGCAGTAGCCGTGGAAGGTGCTGCGCAGCAGGCGCACGGCGTCGGTGAGGTCGGGTTCCTCCAGGCCGTAGGCGCAAAGCATGCCGTAGGTGACGTCGGCCGTGCGGCGCATCGCGGGGGAGTCGGTGACGAGCTCCTGGTCGATCCGGATCTGTGTCGCGGCGTACCGGCCGGGGTGCTCCAGGGCGTAGGCCCGGTAGGCGGCGGCGTAGGCGGCGAGCGTGTCCCTGCCGGTCTCCCGGCCCTCGACCGCCTCCGCGATCCGGTCGGTCATCTCGCCACCGGCGAGGAGGGCCATGCGGGTCCGCAGGTCCTTCAGACTCCGGACATGGGTGTACAGACTCGCGTCCTTCACCCCGAAGCGGCGGGCCAGGGCGGCGAGGGTGACGCCCTCGAATCCGGCCTCGTCGGCGAGATCGGCCGCGGCCGCGACGAGACGTTCGGGGGTGAGGCCGGCTCTGGGCATGGGGAGTTCGGGGTTACCTCTCGAAGAGGGCCATGTCGTTGGCGAAGCAGATGATGAGCTGGTTGTCGACGGCGGCGTCCGCCACCGTACCCGGCAGGTCCGCAATGCCGGAGTCCTTGTACGCGCCGAACCCGACCGAGATCAGCGAGCGCCTCCCGGCCCTCGAGTCGGTCACATCAGCCCCTCGGCGACCGCCCGGCCCGTCTTCTTCGCCGTCAGGTAGCGCGGCAGACTGTGCGGCTTGAGGCCGTTGTCGAGGGACTCGTCCACCACCGCCCCGAAGCGTGGGGCGAGTTCGTCGACGACGGCCACCACATCGCCCGGGTCGGTGATGTTCGTCCACCGGCGGACCCCGCCCGGCCAGGCGCCCCGGCCCTCCACGGGCAGCGGGCTCAGCCGGTTGAAGATCAGGGACAGGCCGAGCGGGGAGCCGACCGTCACGAAGTCGGTGACCGGCCACTCGGGGTGCTCGCACAGCGCCTCGTACGCCACGACCGAGCCCAGCGAGTGCGCGACCACCACGCGGGTGTCGGGGCCGATCTCCTCCGCCACCCGGGCCCGGGCCTCCTGCCAGACGACGGGCTCGTTCATGTACCGCCGTACCTGCTTCAGGGCGAGCACCATCATGCGGTCCGAGTACGTGCCGAAGAACCGGGAGCCCGACAGCGCGTCCAGCGCGGAGCGGACCTGCCGGGACAGCAGCCGTCCCGTGCCGGGGAACGCGCGGGTGCCGGGCGCGTCCGGGGCCGCCACCGCCGGGTCCGTGCCCGCGGCGGCCTCCCACCACGCCGTGAGCAACTCCGCCTCGAAACCGTCCTCGACGTCGTGCTCGTCCCAGGGCGGCACGCCGGGGTTGCGGGTGCCCTCCTCGAAGAAGACGTCGCCGTAGAACGCGCAGGCGACCTCGTCCTCGGTGAGCCGCAGCCCCGATCCGTGCCGTACGCCGTCGCGCAGGGCCGGGACCACGTCCCGGCCCATCAGCGCCGGCCCCGACCACTCGTGCCCGATCCCGTGCACCACCACGACCCGTGCCATCGCCCGTTCCCCCGATGCCCATCAGCGCAGTTCAGAGGGATCGAGCGTAGTACGGGACACGGACGGGCGGGGCCGATCGCGTCGGCCGGCCCGCTCAGCGGACCGGCGCGTACACCACCCCCAGCTTGTCGAGCTCGGCGCCCGCGCGACCCGTGAAGCCCACGATCTGCCAGCCGGAGGGGGCCGCGAAGGTCTTCGCGTCGGACGTGGCCGTGCCGGTGGACAGGGTGCGGCCGCGGTCCGTCGTGAAGACCGCCGAGAACAGGCGTGTACGGCCGTCCTTCTGGCCCCGCGTCAGCTTCACCGAGGTCAGATGCTCACCTGCGGCCAGGGTCAGGGAGGTCGTGGTGCCTCCCGTGCCGCCGTGGGTGAGGGTCGTGCCGCCGTCGTGGGTGAGGGACACGGCGTCCAGACGGGCGCCGCCGCGCAGCGTGAGCGTGCGCGGGGACGGGGCCGGCGGCAGGTCGTCGGCGTCGTTGAAGGCCGTGCCGTGCGGGCCGCCGAAGAAGTCGCTCGCCCGCAGCGCGGAGCCGAGCGTGTAGGAGAAGCCGACGGTGTGCGGGAAGTGGTCGGAGAGGTGCTTGCCGTCGGAGCGCAGGAAGGACACCCAGTCGTTGTGGTAGCGGGTGGCGGTGAGGTCCACGAGCTCGCTGCCTCGGTAGAGGACCTTGTCCACGACCTCGCAGTCGTCGGTCGGCGCCGCCGCGTCGCAGACCAGCGCGTCGCTGCCCTGGGCCGGGGGCGTGCCACCCTTCACCAACTTCACCCACGCGTCCGTCAGGCCGTTCTCCGACAGCAGGGTGCGGATGTTGTCGCCGGTGCGCGTGTACCGGGTGTTCGTGTCGCCCATGACGATGACCGCGTTGCCGGACGAGTTCGCCCGGATGAAGTCGGAGAGCTGCTCGACGTTGGCGCGACGGGCGGCCAGCGCGTCGTCGGTGGCGTCGGCGTTGGTGTGCACGTTGTACAGGTCGACGTAGGTGCCCTCGGCCAGTCTGACCCGCGCGAGCGTGAAGCCCTTCGGGGTCAGGCAGTTGGTGCCGGTGCAGTCGTTCCACTTCACCCGCTGGAAGTCCTCGAAGGCGTGGTCGGAGAGGGTGTTGAGGCCGTCACCGAAGGCCGCGCCGCCACTGGTCGCCGTGCGGTACGGGTGCTTGTCGTTGGCGTACAGGGACGCGTGGTAGTTGAAGTCCTCCTGCACGTTCACGATGTCGTACGGCCCGAGCCGCTGCCCTATCAGCGGGGTGTTGGCCTCGGGGTCGCTGTCGCCGAGGCCGAGCGGGAGGCCCGCGATGTTGTACGTCAGCACGTCGAAGGAGCCGGAGTCCGCCGCGGTGGCGGTCGGCGCGCCCGTGGTGGCGAGGCCGGTCACGGCCAGTACGGCGGCGGTGAGGGCGCCGGTGAGTCGTCTCATGGGGTCCTGTCTCAGGTCGGGGAGAGCCCAGCGGGGGGAGAGATGAGCAGTGCTCAGGTTCGAGGGCAACCGTTGTGGTACGCAAGAGGAGTTGGGGAAACAGTGGGGGACGAGTGCGTCACCGGTGACGCAGGAGCTGAAGATCCGTGCCCCAGGCGTCCAGGACCTCGTCGTGACCGGCGCGGCGCGCCGCTTCCTCGATCCCGGCGAAGAGGGCGCGCTGGGTGGGCGGGTCGCCGTCGGCCAGGATGCGCCGCAGGGCGGGCAGCAGCCGGTTCGCGTCCCACCGGGGCTCGCCCAGCGGCTGCCGCTCCAGCTCCCACCGCAGGTACTTGTTGTAGGGCCGGACGCGGCGGTGCAGCGCGAAGAGCACCTCCAAGGCGTACGGGACGGTCTCGGCGGCGTCCAGATGGCCCATGCCGGGACGGTCGTCGCGGTAGCTCTTCAGGGAGCGGTAGGTCTGGTTGACGTAGGCGTCGAGCCAGCCGGCGGCGGCGTCCCGGGCCTCGTCGGCGCCGAGTGTCCGCTTCTCGTCCAGGATCCGGGCGACGGTCCCGTCGAGCCGGTCGAACAGCACCTCGGCGTGGACGTAGGAGTACCGCGCGAAGCCGTCCGGGCGGCCGGGCATGCCGCGGGTGCGGAACTGCGCGAGGGTGATGACGACGAGGTCGAGGTGGGCCGAGCGGAAGCGGTCCAGCGCGGCGAGGACGGGGACGCTCTCGTCGCGCACGACGACGTGCAGGTCGTAGTCGGAGTGGACCGTCGGCATGCCGGCGTGGACCCGGGAGCCGCTGAGGACGAGCCCGACGACACCGGGGTCGGCCCTCGCCCGTGAGGTGAAGGCCCGCAGCGTCTCCTCGGGGGTCCGGCCGGGGACGGGGGCGTAGTGGTCGCGCACCATGGTGATCTCTCCATGCGGAAACGTCCGCGGCTCGCGCGCTGGCGGCGGCCGCGGTTACGGATCGGTTCGCTTCTGCGGCGCCGGGGAGCGCCGCCGGAGAGATCACTTCACGGTGCCGAGGCTACCCGTTCAGGCTTGTGGGTTCAGCCCGTTGGGCAGACCTGTGCACGCCATAAGGTTTCCGGGGACGCGGGGGAGGCGGCATGACGCACGGGTCGGCGCGGCGCGAGGACGGGACCGGCAGCCCGGCGGAGGCCACCGACGACGGCTTACACGGTGCGCGTCCGCTGTGGCGGCAGCGCGACTTCGGGATCTTCTGGGCCGCCCAGACCCTCTCCGTGCTCGGCGACTCCTTCGCGCTGATCGCCCTGCCCCTGCTGGTGCTGGAGGCCACGGGGTCGGTCGCGCGGATGGGCCTGCTGACGGCGGTGGGCGGGGCGGCGGCGGTCGTGGCGGCGGTGTTCGCCGGGGCGGTCGTGGACCGGGTGGACCGGCGCCGGCTGCTCATCGTCTGTGACCTGGTGCGCATGGGGCTGTACGGGGTGATCCCGCTGGTGTGGCTGTTCGGCCCGCAGATCTGGCTGCTGTACGTGGTGCTGCCGCTGTGCGAGGCCGTCGGCATGCTGTTCGCGGTCGGCTACGTCACGGTCGTGCGCGGCCTCGTCGGCACCGAGCGGCTCACCGAGGCCAACGGGCGGCTCAACGCCACCGCCGCCGCGGCGGGTGTCCTCGGACCGCTGTGCGCGGGGCTGGTCGCCGCGTGGTCCGGCCCGGCCGCGGCCGTCGGCGTGGACGCGGTCAGTTTCGGGGTGTCGGCTATGTGCCTGTTCTTCGTACGGATTCGCACACGCGCTCCGGACGAACAGCCGGGCAAGCGCACCGGACTGTGGCACGACCTCCGCGCCGGCATCGCCTTCCTCTACGGCCACCCCGTGCTGCGCTCGCTCACCGCCCTGCTGTTCGTCTTCAGCTTCCTCACCCTCGGCATCTACGACCTGGTCATCTACCACCTCAAGCACGACCTCGGGCACGACGACGGCACCGTCGGCACGGTCATGGCGGCCGGCGCACTCGGTACCGTCACCGGCGCCCTGCTCGTGGCCAGGATCCGCCGCCGCGTCGGCTTCGGGCCGACGTGGACCGGCTCGGTCGCGGGCTGCGGTCTGGCGTTCGCCGGTCTCGGCTGGGCCCGTGACGTGCCGGTCGTCGCGGCCCTGAGCGCCGCCTTCCTCGCCTGTGCCGCCATGGGAGGCACCTGCTCGTTGTCGCTCCGCCAGGAGGTGACCCCGGAACACCTCCTGGGCCGGGTCACCTCCGCCTTCTGGACCCTGCACTACGCGGCGGCACCGATCGGCGCCGCCGTGCTGACGTGGGCCGCGGAGGAACAGGGCACGGCACCGGTCGCCCTGGTCGCCGGAGCGACCTGCGTCCTGCTCGCCGTGACCGCCCTGTTCACCCCGATCCGCGGCGCGGGCCGGACCGTCAGCCGTTGACCCCGCTGTAGTGCCGCAGGCTCCACTTCCACAGCACCCGCGCCGCCAGATACGCCACCAGCCCGAGCAGCGGTGAGGCCGCCGCGAGCCAGTACGGGACTCCTGTCGTGTGGCCGTGGCCCGTCAGGACCGCCGCCGGGAAGTAGGCGACGAACGCGAGCGGGAGGCCGTAGGTGAGGAAACCGCCCACCGCCTTGGGCAGGACGTTCAGCGGGTAACTGCCGAACGTGCCGAGGAGTTCCTCCAGCCAGCGGCCCCACATGTCGGCGGCCGGGAAGCGCAGGGAGGCGCTCGCCACGACCGTGAACAGGGCCGCCTCCAGCAGCATGCCGCCGAGTACGGCCGCGACGAGGTAGGTGACGCGGCCCGTCGTCCAGTCCAGGTCGCTGCGGGAGAGCGCGCCCACCATCAGCCCCGCCGCCACCGTCAGGTCACCGATGGCGTTGGTCGGGAAGAACGCCAGCTGGATCTGTCGGTGGACCGGCATCGGGCGCATCAGATAGATGTCGATGCGGCCTTCCTGAATCTGCCGGCCGGCCCAGTGCATACGCCCCAGGAACAGCACGAACAGCCCGTGCGCCAGCATCCGCGTCGCCGGGATCAGCAGCACGTCGGAGCTGTCCCAGCCGCCCATCCCGGCGAACCGCGACAGCAGCACCGTCGCGAACACGATCACCGACACCTGCCAGATCGCCCCGATCGCGATCATCAGCAGGAACTCCGTGCGGTACTCCATCTGTGCCCGGAAGTTGAGCGCCGTCACGCGCCACACGATCCGCAGAGCCTTCAGCGACATCTCAGCCTCCCTGCGAGATCACGCGCCGGGCGGCCCGCCGCCACAGCAACCGGGTGAACAGCGCCAGCGCCACGACCCACGCGGCCTGCACGGAGAGCTGGAACGCCGCGTCCGACAGGGGAATCCGCCCCACGTACAGCGACAGCGGCACGCTCAGCGTGGCCTGGAAGGGAAGGAACGCGCTCATCGTCACGAACCAGTCCGGGAAGAACCACAGCGGCGCGTACACACCCGACAGCAGGTTCTGCGCGAACAGCAGGATCAGCATGGCCGCGGTGTTGCGGACCGTCCAGAAGCACAACTGGTCGAGCACGAGCATGACGTAGTACAGGACCCACTGCCCCAGCAGCATGCTGAGCAGGAACACCCCCGCCACGCCGGCCGATCCTGGTGGTTCGACGACCCCCGCGGCCAGGCAGATCACGTACCCGGTCAGCGCCCACGCCAGCCCGTAGAGCTGCTCCCCGGCGGCCCGCAGGGCGTAGTAGCGCTGCGGCGGCAGCGGCCGCAGGTACCAGTAGACGATGGTGCCGAAGTGCATGTGCTGCAGGACCGTGTCCCGGCCCGCGTACTGGTCCAGTTCCCGCAGCCGGGACGCCAGGACGGCCAGTACGGCGTACGTGACCGCCTGGTCGCGGCTCAGCCCCGCGGTGGTGCCCGACTGCCCGTACAGGCCCCTCCACAGCGACCAGACCAGCACCACCTGCACGGCCAGCCGGAGGGCGACGGCGGTCATCCGGGGCGGTGCGTTCAGCTCGCCGAGCGGGGTGACCCGGGCGGCGCGCCAGGCATGGAGCACGGCCACGTCAGACCTCCCCGGCGTGCGCGTAGGCGGCCCGCATCACGTCCTCGAGGTCCGCCTCGTCCAGGGCGATGTCCGTCACCTCGAACCGCTCGATCACCGCCTTCAGCGCCTGGTGGACCGTGGGCGCGGCGTCCCCGTCGGGGCCGAAGACGACCTGCGCGCCGGTGTGCCGCAGCAGGGCGGTGCCCGGCGGCGGCACGACCTCGGCGTGCGGATCGGCCAGCGTGGCCCGCACCTGCCAGGTGGAGCCGAACTCGCGGCGGATCTCGTCGAGCGTGCCGTCCAGCATCAGCCGGCCGTGGTTGACCAGCACGACCCGCTCGGCGAGCCGCTCGACCTCCGTCATGTCGTGCGTGGTCAGCAGCACCGTACGGCCACGCTGCTCCACCTGGTGCCGCAGGAACTCCCGCACCTGCTCCTTCACCACCACGTCCATGCCGATGGTCGGCTCGTCGAGGAACACCACCGGCGGGTCGTGCAGCAGTGCGGCGGCCAGATCGCTGCGCACCCGCTGGCCGAGCGAGAGGTGGCGGACGCGGGTGTCCCAGAACGACGACAGCTCCAGGATGTCGTCGAACTCCTTCAGCCGGGCGGCGTGTTCGGCCTTCGGCACCTCGTAGATGTCCCGCAGGATCGCGAACGACTCGCGCACCGGCAGGTCCCACCACAACTGGGTGCGCTGCCCGAACACGGCCCCGATGTTGCGGGCGTTGCGCTCCCGCTCCCGGTACGGCACCACGCCCGCGACCCGGGCCTCGCCGGACGTGGGCGTGAGGATGCCGGTGAGGATCTTGATGGTGGTGGACTTGCCGGCGCCGTTCGGCCCGAGCAGGGCGAGGAGTTCGCCCGCCGCCACGTCGAAGGTGATGTCGGAGACGGCGTGCTTGGCCACCCGCTCGGGGTTGACCAGGGACCGGACGGCGCCCGCGAAGCCGGGGCGGCGGACGGTGGTGTGGAAGGTACGGGACAGTCCGCGAACCTCGATGGCGACACTCAACTGGTCCACCAACTTTCTTGCGGTTGAACGCAGTTGCGGCCGGTCGGCTGCGAGAGCCGACCGGCCGCGGATGACGCACCGACACTGTCAAAATGTCGATCAATGGGTCAATCGATTAATCGAGTTCTTACCTGGTGGTCGAGATGACGAACGAGAACTCCGCCGGCTCCGCCTTCAGGAAGTACCGCGGCAGCGGACCCGGGCCGCAGGACTGCGAGCCGATGCCGTGCAGACCGTGGTCGAGGTTGACCCACACCGTGTCGCCGGCCGTGAGGTCGCTGCGGTGCCGGGCCGCGTCGAGCTGCTCGGTCGTCCAGCGCCGCGCCGTGAACCAGAACTCCGGGTCGCCCTCGATCCTGAGACCGCCGAGCTCCACCCACCGCACGTCGGCGCGGGCGCCGTTCTCCTGCGGACGGACGTACGGCGTTTGCAGCCCGTCCACCGTCGACTGCCAGCGGCCCACCATGGACGCCGTGCCGGTGTCCGGGTACGCCTCGCCGGGACCGCCGCCGAACCACTCCACCCGGTCCGCCTCCGGCAGCCCGAAGCGCACACCGAGCCGGGGCAACGGTACCGTCCAGTCGCCCTCCGGCATCACGGACACGGTCAGCCTCAGCCGCTCGCCGTCGGACGTCCAGCGGTACACCGTGTCCAGGCCCACCTCGCGGGCGGCGGGCGCCACCCGGGTGTGGACCGTCAGCGCGTCGTCGCCGGCCTCGACCGAGACCAGGCGGTGCCGCATGCGGTGCAGGCCGAGCGTGCGCCAGAGCATCCCGTAGCGGGTGTCGGTCTGCCACTCGGCGCCGTCGTCGTTGTCGGTCGGCGCCCGCCACACGTCCAGCCGCGGCGCGGCGGTGACCTCCACCCCGTCGATCGAGAGCAGCGCACCGGTGCGGGCGTCGAACCGGGCCGGGCCGAGCGCGATCCGGCCGTCGTCGAGCACGGGCCGGTCGGTCGCGGGGAAGGACGGCAGCGGCCGCGCCCCCGCGGCGAACTGCCCCCAGGCCACGACGTGGTCCTTCGCGGCCCACAGCGTGTCGCCGGCGAGCAGGGCCCGTACGGTCCACTGGCGTTCGCCGCCCCGGCCGTCCACGGGCGGCTCCGGGAGCTTCACCTCGGCGCTCTCACCGGGCGCCAGCGCCGGTACCGCGAGCGAACCCGACTCGACGGTCTCGCCGTCCACCTGGCACGACCACTCGAAGGCCAGCGCGGACAGGTCGGCGAAGTCCTGCTTGTTGGTGATCCGCACGATGCCGTTGGCACCGTCGCCCTCGATGTGGACGGGCTCGATGACCTTCTTGTACTCGATCAGGCCCGGCGACGGCGTCCGGTCCGGGAAGACCAGCCCGTCGCACACGAAGTTGCCGTCGTGCAGCTCCTCGCCGAAGTCACCGCCGTAGGCATAGCCCAGCTCGGCGTGCTTGACGCCGTGGTCGATCCACTCCCAGATGAACCCGCCCTGGAGCCGGTCGTACTTCTCGAACAGCTCCTGGTAGTCGGCGAGCCCGCCGGGGCCGTTGCCCATGGCGTGCGCGTACTCGCACTGGATGAACGGCAGCTCGCGGCGCTTGCGGGTGCCGCCGTCGAGCTGCTGCCCGATCTTGTCGACCTCCTCGTGGAAGGCGTACATCCGCGAGTACACGTCCGTGTCGCGGCAGTTCCAGTCGCCCTCGTAGTGCACCAGCCGCTCGGGGTCGCGGTCGTGGATCCACTCGGCCATGGCGGTGAGCCCGCGGCCGGTGCCGGCCTCGTTGCCCAGCGACCAGAACACGACCGACGGGTGGTTCTTGTCCCGCTCGACCATGCGCGCGGCGCGGTCCAGCAGGGCCGGGGTCCAGCGGTCGTCGTCGACCGGGTTGTCCCGCCAGTCCTGCTCGGTGAAGCCGTGGGTCTCCAGGTCGCACTCGTCGATGACCCACAGGCCGTACTCGTCGCACAGGTCCAGGAAGGCCGGGTGCGGCGGGTAGTGCGAGGTGCGCACGGCGTTGAGGTTGTGCCGCTTCATCAGCAGCACGTCCTCGCGCATGGTCTCCAGGTCGAGCGCGCGGCCCTTCTCGGGGTGCCACTCGTGCCGGTTGACGCCCTTGAAGAGGATCGCCTTGCCGTTGACCTTGATGAGCCCGTCCTCGAGGGCGACCGTACGGAAACCGATCCGCAGCGGCACCCGCTCCCCGTCCGTGGCCAGCACACCGTCGTAGAGCTTCGGCGTCTCGGCGGTCCACGGCTCGACCGCGACCGTCACGGGCTCGCCGGTGGCGACATCGATGTCCAGGGCCGGCACGGTCACCCGCCCGTCGACGTCGGAGTCGACGCGCAGGGTGCCCTCGCCGGTGGTGTGGTCGTAGGAGGCGTGCACGAAGAAGTCGGCGACGCTGCCCGCCGGGCGGTGCAGCAGTGTCACGTCACGGAAGATGCCCGGCAGCCACCACTGGTCCTGGTCCTCCAGGTACGACCCCGCCGACCACTGGTGCACGCGCACGGCGAGCACGTTGCCGCCCGGCTTCAGCAGCTCACCGACCGTGAACTCGTGCGGCAGCCGGGAGCCCTTGAACTCGCCGAGCTCGGTGCCGTTCAGCCAGATGCGGGCGCAGGACTCGACACCGTCGAAGCGCAGCACCGCCCCGCCGTCCGACGGCCAGTCGGACGGCAGGTCGAAGACACGCAGATGGTCGCCGGTCGGGTTCTCCGTCGGGACGTACGGCGGGTCCACCGGGAAGGGGTAGAGGTGGTTGGTGTAGATGGGGGAGCCGAACGCCCCGTCGCCCTGGAGGACCCAGTGCCCGGGGACCGTGACCTCGGCCCAGTTCCCGGCGTCGTAGCCCTCCTCGGCGAACGAGTCGTCCTCGGCGCCGGCGGTGGCCGACAGCCGGAAGCGCCAGCTGCCGTTCAGCGACAGGGACCGCGCGTCCGAGGACGCGTACCAGGCGCGGGGCGGCAGGGCACCGCTGCCCGGGGAGACGTCCTCGACGTAGTCGACGGATGGGGTCGTGCGGAAAGACATCGGTCTCCTAGCTCAGCCCTTGATGCCGGTCTGTGCGATCCCCTGCACCAGCCAGCGCTGGAGGAAGAGGAAGACGAAGATCAGGGGCAGGATCGAGATGGCGGTGGCCATGAAGATCAGGTGGTAGTTGACGGTCTGGTTCGTCATATACGACGACAGCGCCACCTGGACTGTCCAGGCACTCGGATCCTGTCCGATGACCAGGGGCCACAGGAAGGCGTTCCAGCCGTTGATGAAGGTGATCGTGGCGATGGCCGCGAAGAAGTTCAGCGAGTTCGGCACGACGACACGCCAGTAGGCGCCCCAGTAGCCGAGCCCGTCCACGCGCGCCGCCTCCTCGAGCTCCTTGGGGAACCCCAGGAAGTACTGCCGGAACAGGAAGCACGTGAAACCACTGAAGAGGCCCGGGATGATGAGACCCCGGTAACTGTCCACCCAGCCGAGGGACGAGACCAGAACGAAGCTCGGTACGAAGGTGACCGCCGTGGGAACCATCAGGGTCACCAGAACGGCGTAGAACACCTTGTTGGCGTGCTTGTACGGGATCCGGGCGAGTCCGTATCCGGCCATCGAGCAGATCAGCAGGATGCCGGAGGTGTGCAGGACGGCCACGACCACGGAGTTCCACAGGGCCCGTGCGAAGTCGACGGTGACGTCGTTGAACGGCTCGCTGAAGTTGCTCCACTGGATGGAGGTGGGGAACCACTTCCACTCCTCGCCCGTGATCTCCGGGTCCGTCATCACCGCGTTGCGGATGATCAGGTAGAACGGGACGAGGAAGAGGAGGCCCGCGACGCCGGTCGCGAGGTACAGGCCGGTGTTGCCGATGACGCCGCCGCGCTTGGGCTTGGCCGGCTTGGCGGTCTTCCTGACGTCGGGTGCTGTGGTGGTCACTTGTTCTCCTCACCCCGTCCAAAGCCCATGATCTTGCCCTGGAGCAGGGTCACCAGGCAGATGAGCACGGTCAGGACGACCGCGCCCGCGCTGCCCGCGCCGTAGTTCTGGTTCTCGCCGAGGGCCATCTTGTACAGCTCGACCAGCGGGGGCTGGCCCCAGGTGGCCTTGCCGAGGAGGTTGAAGAACTCGTCGAAGGCCTGGTAGGCGGCGACCAGCAGGAGCAGGATGACCGCGGTGGACGTGGCGCGCAGCTGCGGCAGCGTGATGTGCCGGAAGGTCTGCCAGCCCGGCTTGGCACCGTCGAGGGAGGCGGCCTCGTACAACTCCCGCGGGATGTTCTGCAGCGCCGCGAGGAACAGGATCATGTAGAAGCCCGACTGCAGCCAGAGGCGGACGGTCACGATGACCAGCCAGTACCAGGGCGGGTCGGGGTTGGCCAGCCAGGCGACGTTGTCGATGCCGAACCAGCCGATGACGGTGTTGGCCAGGCCGAAGCGGACGCCGTTGAAGATGGACATCTTCCAGATCAGCGCGGCGGCGACATAGCTGACCGCGGTGGGCAGGAAGAACACCGACCGGAAGAACGCCCGCATGAACCGCAGCCGGTTCACCAGCAGGGCGAGTCCCAGCGACATGGCCCAGGTGGCGGGCACGATGAACGCGGCGAACACGGTGAACGTGACCAGCGAGTTCAGGAAGTCCTCGTCCGTGAGGACCTGCCGGTAGTTCTCGAAGCCGACGAACTCGCTCGGCGTGACGGTGAAACGTGCCTCGAAGAAGCTGAGCCAGATGCTCCAGCCGATCGGCACGAAGACGAAGATCACCAGGCCGATGAGGAACGGGCCGGTGAAGAGCCAGAAGTTGAAGGTGCTGCTCGCCCGCAGGCCCCGCCGCGGCCGAGGCTTGGAGACCTTGGCCGGGGCGGGCTGGGCGACCCCGCGCGTGGTGGTGGTCGACATGTCGAGATCCGTCCGGTGGTCTATCCGAAGAGCTTCTTGAGTTCGGCGTTGACCTTCTTCTCGCACGCGGCGAGCTGGGCCTTCGGGTCTCCGTCCTTGCGGACGGCGTTGGCCATCACGTCGTTGAACGCGGCGATCATGGCCTGCGTCCAGCCGATGTTGTCGAAGTGGCCGAACTCGTTGAAGAGCTTCACGCCCTCGGCCGGCAGACCGGACTTCAGCTTGGTCGCGGACTCGGCGAGCGAGGTGCGCGGCGGGATGTGGAAGCCGTAGGAGGTGGCGAAGTCCTCCTGGTACTTCTTCTGGTCGATCCACAGCCACTTGACGTATTCCTTGGCCGCCTCGACGTTCTTGCCCTTGGCGTTGACGAACATCGACCAGCCGCCGTTGTAGACCGACTGCTTGCCGGCCGAGCCGATCTTCGGGAAGGGGAAGATGCCGATGTCGTCGCCGAGCGCCTTCTGCATGGCCGGCATGGCCCACATGCCGCACCACTGGATCGCGGTGAGGCCCTGGATGAAGGCCGACGGGTCCCAGGAGTCGGCGGGGGCGTCGAGGAGCAGGTTGCCGCTGGTGAACAGGCCGCGCAGCTGCTTGAGACCTTCGGCGACGGCGTCGGTGTTGAAGGCGGGCTTGTTGTCCGCGGTGAGGGTGTCGGCGCCGGCCGACCAGATGAGCGGGTTCTGCACAGAGGTCAGGTCGTTGCCGAGGAAGATGCCCTTGACCTTGCTGGTGGTCAGCTTGTCGGCGGCCTCGATCAGTTCATCCAGCGTGGTCGGAACCTCGACCCCGGCCTTCTTGAACAGCGACGGCCGGTAGAAGAGGAACTGCGGGTCGTCGATCATCCGGACGCCGTATATCTTGCCGTCGACCGTGTGCGACTTGATGTCGGCCTGGTTGAAGTCGTCCTTGACCGGCTCGATGATGTCGGTCAGGTCGGCCACCTGGCCGCTCTTGATGAGCTGGATCTGCGGGTGGAACTCGAAGACGTCCGGCGCGTTCTTGGTGAGCAGCGCGGCGAAGAGCTTCTGCTCGTAGTTGTTGCCGGTGATCCACTGCGTGGCGACGTTGGCGTCCTTGTACGCCTTCGCGTAGCGCTTGACGGCCTGCTCGACGCCGGCCTCGCCGTACGCGTGGAAGTACTGGACGAGGGCGTCGCCCGACCCGCCGCCGCTCCGTCCGGTGTTGCCGCCGCACGCGGCCAGTCCGCCCGCGGCGGCCAGGCCCATCGCGGCCCGCAGTACGTTTCGGCGGTCCCAGTTCATGTTGCTCGATGCCGACATGCTGACGTCCTTGTCTCGAGTGCGGCTGCGGCTCTGCGGCTCACTGCCTGATGGCTCACGGCCCGAAGGCTCGCGCCAGATGGCTCAAAGAGAGGTGCGGTGCGGGACGCTAGAGCTTCGGCTAAGGCTTCGGCAAGGGGTTGGACGAAGTCTGTGCGAAGCGTTGTGTCCGGTTCGTGATTTCGAACGCGCGGGGGGAGCGGAGGAGTTGGTTCCGCCGCTACGAAGGTGGGGTGGTGGTACGGCTCCTCACGGGGGCGGTGCGTTTGCCGTTCTTCTGCCCGACGGCCTGGAGCGCGCCCTCGAGCGCGAACGTCGCCGCGCCCAGGCACACCGGGTCGGTGGGGATCGGGGAGAGGACGACTTCGGTGGCGGCCAGGGGCCGTGGCAGCGCGTGCCGGGTCACGGCCTCGCGCACCTCGTGCAGCAGCGGCTCGCCCAGGGTGCGGGCGACCCAGCTGCTCAGCACGACGATCTCGGGGTTGAACAGGTTGACCAGGTCCGCGACACCGGCGCCCAGATAGCGCGCGGTGTCGTGGACGACCCGGCGCGCCACGGGGTCGTCCGCCGCGACCCCGCGGGCCAGGGCGTCGATGGTCGCCGTCTGGTCCTCGGGGTGCAACAGCGTGCTGTCGGGGCTGAGTTCGCGCAGGTTCAGCATGATGCCGCGGGCGCCGACGTACGTCTCCACGCAGCCGTGGTTGCCGCAGCGGCACAGGCGTCCGTCCAGCACCATCGTGGTGTGGCCCCACTCACCGGCGCTGTTGCTGACCCCGCGGTGCAGGCCGCCGCCCAGGACGAGCCCGGCGCCCACGCCGGTGCCGAGGTTGACCACCACGGCGTTCCCGCGCCCGCGCGCCGCCCCGAACCACAGCTCGGCGACCGCGCTGGCGCGCAGCGGGTTGTCCAGGTACAGGGGGTAGGCGATGTGCTCGGTGAGCAGGTCCAGCAGTGGTACGTCGTGCCAGTCCCAGTTGGGCGCGTACTCCGAGATGCCGGTCGCGCGGTCCACCTGCCCCGGCACGCTCACGCCGACGCCGAGCACCCGTGCGCCCTCGATGCCGGCCTGCATGACCACCGAGCCGACGGCGGTGGCCACGTGGGCCACCACCTGCTCGGGCAGGCTCTCGCTGGGCCGGACGTCCTCCTCGGCGCGGGCGAGCACGTTCAACCCGAGGTCGAAGAGCTCGACATGCACGTACGTCTCGGCGATGTCCACGCCGATCAGCGCGCCGCCCGAGGAGTTGACCGCGACCAGGCCCCGGGGGCGCCCGCCCGCCGAGTCCTCGAAGCCGACCTCGGTGATCATGCGGAGGTCGAGCAGCTCACCTACGAGGGTGGCGACCGTCGCGAGGCTGAGGCCTGTGGCCGCTGCCAGCTCCTGCCGGGAGGTGGGTGACTCCGCGATGATCTGGCGCAGCACCTCGTATCGGTTCGCGGTGCGGATGTCGCGTGATGTGCGCTTCACCGGGGTGCCCCATTCCTTCCCAGACCGGCCGGGCCGGGTCGACGTCGGCACCGGCGCGGCGCAAGGCTATGGGCTGCCGGGGACTTTCGACAAGGGGTTTGGAAAGGGGCTTTATAAAGTGCTCGTCCGGTGCGGACCGGAGGTGGCCGACCGTGGCCTGCCCATGATGCCTCAGAGGGGTGCGGGTGCGGGGTCGGATGGGGGGTGCGGTGATCGTGGCGGCGTCGGACCGGGTGGGTCAGTCCCAGTCCTCGGCGGCTCCGCCCGCGGGGTGCGCCGCCGCGTCGCCGCTCGCGCCGGCGACCGCGGCGGCCAGCTGCTGCTGCACCTGTTCCGGCAGGGTGCTGCCGTGCACGCTGCCCACCAGGTCGTGGGCCAGGTCGTGCAGCTTGGTGTTGGTGTTCTGGGAGGTCCTCACCAGTACGTTCCAGGCCGCCTCGGGGCTCAGGCCGAAGGACGCCATCAGGATGCCGCGGGCCAGGTCGATGGTGGGCCGGGTCTGCATGGCGCGGCGCAGCTGGGCGACTTCGGCGCGCAGGTCCTGGCCGTTCTTCTCCGGCGGGTCGGTGTCGGGCGCGGCCGGGGATGCGGGGCTCTCCGGCCGGCCGGTGTCCGCGAACAGCTCCCGCGTGCCGGTCAGGTCGAGAAGGCGCTCGACCGCGACGCCGCAGGACCGGACAGTGACCGTCTTGCCCTGGTCGACGGCGCGGCTGCGCAGATCGAGCAGCGCGTTGAGGCCGGAGCAGTCGCAGAACCCGACCGCGTCCAGACGCAGGTCGATGCCGCCGCCGGACAGTGTGAGCATGTCGTACAGCTCGGGCAGCAACCGTCGGCTGCCCAGGTCCAGTTCACCCCACAGCGTCACCGTCAACCGGTCGCCGTCCGGAACGACGTCCATGGTCGCCATACAGGGCGGGATCGCCGCCGGCGCACTGTCGCCCGCCGTGGGTGGGGCGTCCTGCTGCGTGTGAGACCGCGCAGAGTACGCAGGCTCCGGCATGGCCCTGTTCTCCCTTGCTCTGTTCGCCTTTCCTCCGCTTCCAGCGTTCCCTCTCTACCCCATACACGTCAACCGATACATGAAACGGAGTACGTGTTTTTGGGTGCGTGAATGTTCGGTCGCTAGAGTTGGGGGCATGGATGGAGTGCCCGAGTCACACACCGGATGGACGTTTCTCACCAACCATGCCCGTGTGCTGGCCGCCATTGCCGACAATCACAGTGCTCGTATCCGGGACATCGCGGCCCACTGCCGGCTCACCGAGCGAGCCGTGCAGAAGATCATCGCGGACCTGGAGCAGGACGGATACCTTTCCCACACCCGGGAGGGGCGCACCAACACGTACCGGATCGACCCCGGCAAGGTGCTGCGCCACCCGGCCGAGGCGGGTCTGACCGTGGCGTCCCTGATGTCCCTGCTGGTCAAGGACGAGGTCGACCGTGCCACAACCTCCGCCGTCCGCAGCCGCCCGCACGCGTCGACCTGACGGCGAGCCACCCGCACGTGGCGCCGTGACCGGGAATCGGCCGACCGCGGCCTGGCCGACGGGCCCCCGCAAGCCACCGCTTGACCGGAGGGCCACGCACGCCATGCCCCAACGGGTCGGCAACCCGCACGCCATGCCCAACGGGCCGGCAACCGCGCGCCGCGGTCTGACCGGCGGGCGACCCGGATGCCGGCGCCCGGCCGACGGGCCACCCGCGCGCCACGGCCCGACCTGCGGTCCACGCATGCCACGGCCTGCCCTGCGTGCCCTGCGGTTCACGCATGCCACAGCCTGCCCTGCGGTCCACGCACGCCACGGCCCGACCTGCGGGCCGGCCAAACGCCACGGCCTGGCCGACGGGTCGCCCGCGCGCCGACCTGCGGCCGACGCCCGTCATGGCCTGACCGGCGGAGCCATCCGCACCCGGACGAGAGGCCGCCCCGGGTCCCCCCTACGCCCCCGCGAGCACACCCCGCACGAAGGCGTTGGCGAACTTCCCCCGTGGGTCCAGTTCCTGGGTCAGCGCCCGGAAGTCGGCGAGTCGCGGGTACAGCTCGCTCAGGGCGGAGGCGGGCAGGGCGAACACCTTTCCCCAGTGCGGCCGGGCCCCGAAGGGAGCGAGGGCCGCCTCGACCCGCCGCACCACCGGCAGTACCGCCTGCGTGTCCTCCACCCACGTGAAGTGCGCCGCGACGGTGTCCCGGCCGTGGGAGGGGCTCAGCCACTGGTCGTCGCCGGCGACCGTGCGCACCTCGCAGGTCTGCAGGACGGGGGCGACGGTCTCCCGGATCGCGTCGAGCGCGTGCAGCATCTCCACGGCGTGCCCGCGCGGCAGCAGGTACTCCGACTGCAGCTCCGCCCCGCTGCTCGGGACGAACTCCGCCCGGAAGTGCGGCAACCGCTCGTGCCACGGCCCCGGCACACCGAACTGCTCGGTGCAGTTGACCGCGGGCATGCCCGGCACCGGGTGCATCTTCTCCGTCGCGGGAGCGGCCCAGGGGAAGGCGGGCAGCGGCTGGTCGGTGCGCCGCTTGAGCCACACCTGCCGAAAGCCCGGCTCACGCCAGTCGGTGAAGAGGCTGACGCTGTACCCCGTCGCCATCACCGTCTCGAACGTCCCCGAGTCCAGCCCCTGGAAAGGCAGTTCGGTGAACACGTGCTGCTCCACCTCGTAGGCCGGTTCCAGATCGAGGGTGAGCGCGGTGACGACCCCGAGCGCGCCGAGCGAGGTGACGGCCCCGCCGAACCGCTCCTCGTCCCGTCCTATGGTCACCACCGAGCCGTCGGCCGTGACCAGCTCCACCTCGCGCACGGCGACCGACAGCGGGCCGTTGAGCACCCCCGAACCGTGGGTGCCGGTCGCGACCGACCCGGCCACCGAGATGTGCGGCAGGGACGCCATGTTGTGCAGCGCGAGTCCCTGCCCGTGCACCCGGTGGGCCAGCTCCGCGTAGCGCACGCCGCCGCCGACCCGGACCGTACGGGCGGCCGTGTCGACGTCCACCTCCGGGGGCAGGTCGGCCAGCGACAGCAGAACGCCCTCGGGGCCCGGCTCGGCGATCTCGTTGAACGAGTGCCCGCTGCCCAGGACCCGCACCCGGTCACCGTCCGCGACGAGCGCGCGCAGCGCCGCGAGCGAACCGGGCCGGTGCAGTTCCTTGGCCGCGTAGGTGATGTTGCCCGCCCAGTTGGTCACGGTCCCGTTCATCGCTTCGTCCTTCCCCGAGGCAGCGGGGACCGGGAAGCCCCCGCCGGAACCTACCCCGGCCCGGTGTCCATTGCCGCTGCTGCCCGGCTCCGCCTACGGTAGGGGCCGTAGAGAGCGGTTTCTACCCCGGGTTTCCACCCTGGTTTCCGTCCCGGTTTCTGTCCGTGTCACGGGAGCCGTTCCAGCAGCGCCCCCCGAGCCGGAAGGTCACCTCCTTGAGCCAGCGCCCCCAGGCACTGTTCGCCATGGCCGCCGAGAACGTGCCTCAGGTCTTCCCGCCCGAGGTGCTGGCGCGGCTGCGGAAGTCCGTGGACATCGATCCCGGCCTCGTGGCCGAGGACTTCACCGACCCGCGCGTCCTCGGCGCGCTGGCCCGGACCGAGATCCTGGTGACCGGCTGGGGGTGCCCCCGGCTCGACGAGGCGGTCCTCGACGCCGCTCCCCGGCTGCGGGCGGTGCTGCACTCGGCCGGCTCGGTGAAGTCCTTCGCCACCCCCGGGATCTGGCAGCGCGGCATCGCCGTCTCCTCGGCGGCCGTCGCCAACGCGCTGCCGGTCGCCGAGTACACCCTCGCCATGATCCTGCTCGCCGGGAAGGACGTCCTCGCCGCCCGCGACCGGATGCGCACCGCCCGTACCTCCGCCGGCTGGGGCGTCATCCCCGGCATCGGCAACTACGGCCGCCGGGTGGGCGTCATCGGTGCCTCGCGCATCGGCCGCCGCGTCCTCGAACTGCTGCGCCCCTTCGACCTGCGGCCGGCCCTCACCGACCCGTACGTCGACGAGCGGCAGGCCGCCGCGCTCGGCGTCCCCCTGCTGCCCCTGGACGAGCTGCTGCGCACGTCCGGCATCGTCACCGTCCACGCCCCCGAGACGCCCGAGACCCACCACATGATCGGCCGCCGCGAGCTGGCCCTCATGCCCGACGGGGCGGTGCTGATCAACACCGCGCGCGGCGCGCTGGTCGACCACGACGCCCTTGTGACGGAACTGCGCACCGGCCGTCTGACCGCGATCCTCGACGTCACCGACCCGGAGCCGCTCCCCGCCGACTCGCCCCTCTACGACCTGCCCGGCGCCTTCGTCACCCCGCACCTCGCGGGCTCCCAGGGCAACGAACTGGCCCGGCTCGGCCTGACGGTCGCGCAGGAGGCGGAACGGCTGCTGGCCGGAGAGAAGCCCGCGTACGGGGTCGACTGGGCGGCGCTGGCGCGCGAAGCCTGACCCGCACCCCGGGCACCACGCCACGAACGGGGCGTTCCCCGGCTCGGGGGGACCCGGTACCGGCCGCGTACACCCATGGGCATACCGTGAGGAGTCGTACGTCCGAACCGGGAGGAGAATCGGGATGGGCAGCCGTACCGCGCTGGTCGAGGATCTGATGGAGCGGTTCCCGCACGTACCGCGGGAGGCCGTCTTCAAGGAGGACCTGCTCCGCGGCGGAGTGGCCTTCGACCCGTCCGCGCTCAGTGACAACGAGGGTGGCGAGGTCAAGCCGAAGTCGTACTTCATCTTCTCCTTCGACCACGGCACCCTGCCCGAGCTGGGCGAAGCCGCGCTGCGCCGCCCGCCCGAGGAGATCATCCTCACCGGCGGCCCCTACGACCTGCGCCGCACGGTGGTCTCGGTCCGGGTGAACCCGGCCTCCCCCTACCGGGTCGCGGCCGACGAGTCCGGCATGCTCGGCCTCTACCTCGACGGCAGGCGGATCTCCGACGTCGGCGTGCCGCCCATGCCCGAGTACTACCGGCACACCCTCTCCAACGGGAAGTCGGTCATGGAGGTCGCCCCCACCATCCAGTGGGGCTACCTGATCTACCTGACCGCGTTCCGCGTCTGCCAGTACTTCGGCGCCAAGGAGGAGTGCCAGTACTGCGACATCAACCACAACTGGCGCCAGCACAAGGCGGCGGGCCGCCCCTACACGGGGGTGAAGGACGTCGACGAGGTCCTCGAGGCCCTGGAGATCATCGACAAGTACGACACCGCGAAGGTGTCGACCGCGTACACGCTCACCGGTGGCGCGATCACGTCGAAGGTCCAGGGGCTGGACGAGGCGGACTTCTACGGGCGGTACGCCAAGGCCATCGAGGAGCACTTCCCCGGCCGCTGGATCGGCAAGGTCGTCGCCCAGGCGCTGCCGCGCGACGACGTCCAGCGGTTCAAGGACTACGGCGTGCAGATCTACCACCCCAACTACGAGGTGTGGGACGAGTACCTCTTCAAGATGTACTGCCCGGGCAAGGAGCGGTACGTCGGCCGGGACGAGTGGCACAAGCGCATCCTCGACTCGGCCGAGATCTTCGGGGCACGCAACGTCATCCCCAACTTCGTGGCGGGTGTGGAGATGGCCGAACCGTTCGGCTTCAAGACGGTCGACGAGGCCATCGCCTCCACCACCGAGGGCCTGCGGTTCTTCATGTCGCACGGCATCACGCCCCGCTTCACCACCTGGTGCCCGGAGCCCACGACGCCGCTCGGCAAGGCCAACCCGCAGGGCGCGCCTCTGGAGTACCACATCCGCCTGCTCCAGGCCTACCGGCAGACCATGGAGGACTTCGGCCTCTCCTCGCCCCCCGGCTACGGCCCGCCCGGCGCCGGCAACGCGGTCTTCTCGGTCAGCTCCTTCATGGACAGCCTCCCGGCCGACGAACCCACCGCCGTTTGATAACACTTCGATCACGTCGTCCCTTCTGACGGCACGACGCTGAGTCGCAGGGCGGCCGCACCCGTATGGCACTCCGAGGCCGGAGCCATGGGGGTGCGGCCGCCCTGTCGTGATATCTGAACAGGGCGCTTGTCAGTTGTGTGGGAGGCGTGAAAAGCTCTTGCACTGCCGCGAGGTTCCCCCCAACTCCAATGCCGATGTGGTGAGTTGACCTCGCTTGTGGATGCAGGAGACTCATGCCCGACCTGCCGACCCCTCAGGACGCCACCGAGGCCGCGCTGTTCTCCGAGTGCTGGGACGCGGTCCTCGCGTACGCGGACCTGTGCACGTCCGGTTCTTCGGCCGCCGCACAGCTGGGCCGCGAGGCGTTCGCGCACGGCATACGCGAGGCCCGCGCCGCCGGCACCGGCCCGGTCCGCGGCACCGGCCGCCGCCCGGCCCGGCTGCCCCGCATACCCCTGCTGCTGACCTCCGTACGCACCACGGCCGCGGCCTGGGAGGAACAGGGGCAGGGGCACAAACTCGACCCCGACCTGCGCCTGTGGCTCAACTCGGACAAGGCCGCCCGCTACACCGGCCCACCCCTGCAGCGCCCGCTCGCGCTGCGCGGCCTGCGCGATCTCCAGCAGCCCGACGCCGAACTGCTGTGGTTCGCCGAGGTGGAGGCGCTGCCGCTGCCCGTGGTCGCCCGCCGCCTGGGCCTCGACCCGGCCGGCGCCGCCGGGGAACTCCAGCAGGTGCGCACCCTGTTCCGGGACCGCTGCCACCGCAACCACCTCGACACGCCGATGGACGCCCGGTGCCGCAGCTACGCCCGGCTGCTCGACGCCGTGACCCGCTCCTCCGCCGCCGAGACCCCCGGCGACCTCTCCCGGCACCTCGCCACCTGCGTGCCGTGCGCCGAAGCCGCAGCCTGCCTGCGCCTGCACGGCGGCGCCCTGCCCGGGGCGCTGGCCGGCGGGGTGATCGGCTGGGGTGGACTCGCCTACCTGGAGCGCCGCCGCCGCGCCGCCGAGGTACGGCTCGGCGCCGGCCGACCCGGCCCGGGGGACAAGACGGCCGGAGAACCGGAGGACGGGGAGCAGAAGGCGCGCGTCGCCCGCAACGGCCTCCTCGTCGCCGCGGTCCTGGTCTCCGTGCTGGCCCTCGGCGTCTCGCTGATGCCCTTCGGCAGTGGTGACGACGACCTCGGCGCGCCCGGCGGCGAGCGCCAGCCGGTCGCCGACCCCGCTCCGCCCCTGCCGTCCGCCCCGTCCCTGCCGCCCGCGACCTCGAAGCCGGCCGACCGGACCACCCAGGGCACGAAGCAGCCGGAGAAGTCCGGCAAGTCGGAGGGCCAGAACCGCCACACCGAACCGCAGGGCACCTCCTCGCCCACCGACCGGACCGAACCCGGCGAGAGCGCGGACCCCGCCTGCCGGGTCGAGTACGACCTGGTCAACCAGTGGCCCGACGGCTTCCAGGCCACCGTCACCGTCACCAGCACCAAGTCCCTCGACTCCTGGCGCGTCGCCTGGTCCTTCCGGGACGGCCAGCGGGTCGGCCAGATGTGGGACGCCTCCGTCGCCCAGGACGGCTCCCGCGTCACCGCCACCGCCGCCGACTACAACAAGTCGGTCCCCGCGGGCGGCGACCTGGCCTTCGGCTTCCTCGCCTCCTGGCGGGGCAAGAACTCCCCGCCGTACGACTTCGAGCTGAACGGCCACGCCTGCGCGAAAAGCGGTTGACGCACCTCCGCCGTGACGGGATAACGTGACGGCTGTTCCGCCCACACGGCGGTTCCGTAGACATGGTGGTTCCGCGCACACGGCGGTTCCCCGATGAGAACACGAGAGAGACAGGGAGGTGTTGACCGATGGCTGTCATTGCGCCGAGCGCTGCCCGCATCCAGTTCATCAAGTCCACCTCCGTGGCCACCGGCTGATCCGACTGACTGTCGGGCCGGGGGCCGACCTTGGAAGGGTCACCCTTGTCTTCCTCCTCCGCTTCATCCGTTTCCACCGCTCTCGCTCCCTACGGCTGGGACGAGGCCTGGGCCGAGGCGTTCACCCCCTACGAGGCCGAAGGGCTGCTGCCCGGCCGGGTCGTCCGGGTCGACCGCGGGCAGTGCGACGTCGTCACCGCCGACGGGCTGCTGCGGGCCGACACCGCGTTCGTCACCCCGCACGACCCCCTGCGGGTCGTGTGCACCGGCGACTGGGTCGCCGTCGAACCCGGCGGGAACCCGCGCTACGTCCGCACCTACCTGCCGCGCCGCACCGCCTTCGTCCGCTCCACCTCCTCCCAGCGGTCCGAGGGGCAGATCCTCGCGGCCAACGTCGATCACGCCGTCATCGCCGTGTCCCTCGCCGTCGAGCTGGACCTCGGCCGCGTCGAGCGCTTCCTCGCACTCGCCTGGGAGTCCGGGGCCCAGCCCGTCGTCGTCCTCACCAAGGCCGACCTCGTGCCGGACGCCGTGACCCTCTCGTACCTCGTCCAGGACGTGGAGACGAGCGCGCCCGGCGTGGCCGTCGTGCCCGTCAGCTCCGTGGACGGGGACGGGCTCGACGTGCTCGCCGCGATCGTCGGCGGGGGGACGTCCGTGCTGCTCGGGCAGTCCGGCGCGGGCAAGTCGACCCTCGCCAACGCGCTGCTCGGCGAGGACGTCATGACCGTCCAGGCCATCCGGGACGTCGACGGCAAGGGCCGCCACACCACGACCACGCGCAACCTGCTCGCGCTGCCCGGCGGGGGCGTCCTGATCGACACCCCCGGGCTGCGGGGCGTCGGCCTGTGGGACGCCGGGACCGGCGTCGGGCAGGTGTTCTCCGAGATCGAGGAACTGGCCGAGCGGTGCCGCTTCCACGACTGCGCCCACGAGGCCGAGCCGGGGTGCGCCGTACTGGCCGCCGTCGACACCGGTGAGCTGCCGGAGCGCCGGCTGCAGAGCTACCGCAAGCTGCTGCGGGAGAACCAGCGCATCGTCGCCAAGACCGACGCCCGCCTGCGGGCCGAGATCCGCAAGGACTGGAAGCGGAAGGGGGCGATCGGCAAGGCCGCGATGGAGGCGAAGCGGGGACCGCACGGGCGTTCGTAACCGCTCCGCGTCCCGCCGTTCGGACCCCCGGCCCGATCACGGTGTCCGATTTCCGCCAGCGGCCGACCGGCCGGCGGCGGAGACTGGACGGGTGATGAACCAGGGAACGGACGAAGACACCAGGTACGAGGCCGTTCGCAGCCGCGACGCCCGTTTCGACGGCGTGTTCTTCTTCGCGGTCGAGACGACCGGCATCTACTGCCGGCCGAGCTGCCCCGCGGTCACCCCGAAGCGGGCCAACGTACGGTTCTTCGCCACGGCCGCCGCCGCGCAGGGCTCGGGTTTCCGGGCCTGCCGGCGGTGCCGCCCGGACGCCGTGCCCGGCTCCGCCGAGTGGAACGTCCGCGCGGACGTGGTGGGCCGGGCCGTACGGCTGATCGCCGACGGCGTGGTCGACCGGGAGGGCGTCGCCGGGCTCGCCGAACGCCTCGGCTACAGCGCACGGCAGGTACAGCGGCAGCTCACCGCCGAACTCGGCGCCGGACCGGTCGCGCTCGCCCGGGCCCAGCGGGCCCACACCGCGCGCGTCCTGGTGCAGACCACCGAGCTGCCCATCACCGAGATCGCGTTCGCGTCGGGCTTCGCCAGCGTGCGGCAGTTCAACGACACGATCCGGGCCGTGTACGCGTCGACCCCGAGCGAGCTGCGCGCCGCCGCGCCGAAGCACGGCCGGGGCCGCCGCACGGCCACCCCCAACGCGGGCATCCCGCTCCGGCTCGCCCACCGCGGCCCCTACCGGGCCGGACCCGTCTTCGACCTGCTGGAACACGAGGCCGTACCCGGCATCGAGGAGGTGAGCGGCCCGCCCGGCACCCGCACCTACCGGCGCACCCTCCGCCTGCCGTACGGCACCGGCATCGTCGCCGTGGAGGAACGCCCGGGCGCCGCCCGGACCGGACTCGGCGCCCACCCGGGCGGCTGGCTCGACGCCCGGCTGCACCTCACCGACCCGCGCGACCTGACCACCGCCGTCCAGCGGCTGCGGCGGCTGTTCGATCTCGACGCCGACCCCTACGCCGTCGACGAGCGCCTCGCCGCCGACCCGCGGCTGGCACCCCTGGTCGCCGCCCGGCCCGGCCTGCGCTCACCGGGCACCGCCGACCCGGAGGAACTCGCCGTGCGCGCGCTGACCGGCCGCGTCGAGGCGGAACGGCTCGTACACCGCTACGGCAAGGCCCTCGACGCCCCCTGCGGCAGCCTCACCCACCTCTTCCCCGAGCCCGCCGTCCTCGCCGGGGCCGAACCCGGCGGCACCCTCGGCGCGCTCACCGCCGCCCTCGCCGACCAGGCCGTCCGACTGGACCCGGGCGTCGACCGGGACGACGCGCGGGACGCCCTGCGTGCCGTGCCCGGCCTGGACGCCCGTACCGTGGCCGAGATCCGCATCCGCGCCCTCGGCGACCCGGACGTGGCCCCGCCCGGCCTCGACGTCCCCGACAGCTGGCGCCCCTGGCGCTCGTACGCTCTGAACCACCTGCGCGCAGCAGGGGAGTGGGAGTCCCGATGACCTGCCCGATCTACTGGACGAGTGTGACCGGCCCCCTCGGGCCGCTGCTCCTCACCGCCGCCCCGACCGGAGAGCTGACCTCCCTGTCCGTGCCCGGCCAGAAGGGCGGACGCGAGGTGCGGGACGACTGGCGGCGCGACCCCGGGCCCTTCCGGGAGGCCGAGGAGCAGCTCGCCGCCTACTTCGCCGGGGAACTGAAGGAGTTCCGCCTGACCTGGCGCACCGAGGGCACCGCCTTCCGCGAGCAGGTCTGGGCCGCGCTGGACGACATCCCCTACGGCTCGACCGCGACCTACGGCGAGATCGCCGCGCGCATCGGGGCGCCCCGGGCGGCCGTGCGGGCCGTCGGCGGTGCGATCGGCGCGAATCCGCTGCTGGTGGTCCGGCCGTGCCACCGGGTGATCGGCGCGGACGGCGCACTGACCGGCTATGCGGGCGGCCTGGACCGCAAGGTTCGGCTGCTGACGCACGAGGGTGTGCTGCCCGCCTGAGGGCTCAGCCCCAGAAGACCGCACCCACCCAGGCCGCCGCGATCAGCTGGCAGGTGAACAGTTCGACCAGGATGCTGGAGCCGCCCGCGCGCATGACCGTGCGCAGGGCGGCGATCGCGTCGGTGTGACGGCCGAGGCGGAGCCGTTCGAAGAGGTAGACACCGGCCAAAAATCCCGGGATCGCGCCCAGTACGGGGACCAGGACGAAGCCGAGGACGGAACCGGCTCCGGCGCAGGACAGCATGCGGCGGGTGGTGGCGTTCATACGCAGCCGCCGGGGTGGCAACGCCCAGCGGACGGCCTGGGAGACGAGCAGCAGCACCGTGGCGGCGACCAGCACCCACCACGCGACGGGCTGCGGATCCTTCAGCGCCCACCACATGACCGCGGCCCACACCAGCAATGGTCCCGGCATCGCGGGCAGCAGCACTCCGCACAGCCCGAGCAGGATGACCAGCCCGACCAGCAGGAGGTCCCACACTCCCATCTGACCAGACTGCCGGAACAAGCGAGAACGCGCAGGTCAGAAGCGTGTCCGGGACCCAGACCCGCAGGTCAGCCGCCCGCGGCCCGCCGGGCTCCCGATATCGCATGACCGTTCTACGGCTCACTCGACGTGCCGTTCGCCGTCCCGTGGCGGGGCGGTTTTTTCCACAAGCCCCGTTTTCATCCGGCTCGTGCGGTGGACAATTACGGGCATGAGCCAGCAGGGGGGAAGGCCCACCGGTCACGAGGACGACTGGTGGAGGGAGTTGTACGAGGACTCCACCGACGACACGGGCCCCACACCGGCGCGGGATTCTCTGGACGACCGGTTCGCTTCGGCGTCGGGAGCTGTGGGAGACGGGGCGGAGGAGCGGACAGGGCCCTCGGACCGGCCGGTGGGGCGGCTCTTCGGCGCGGAGCCCATGTTCCCGGCGCCCCGGAGCGGGGCCGATGACGTGCTGGACACGCCCCGCCCGTACGGCCGGTCCCCGCAGCGCGCGCCCTGGGAGCCGCCGCCCGGGCCCACCGGGCCCGTGAGCTTCCCGACCGCGGCGAAACCGCCGGGGCGCGCCGAGCGGAAACCCGACCGCGCGCCCACGGACGAGCGCCCACGCGAGGCAGCCTCGCCGGTCGGCCCGGGTGCGTCCGCGGGCGAGCGCGCGGGGCTCGACGCGGCTTCGCCGGCCGACCCGCGTGCGCGCCCGGGCGAGTGCGCCGGAGATGACGCGGTTCCCCCGGTCAGCCCGGGTGCGTCCGCGGGCGAGCGCGCGGGGGGTGACGCGGCTTCGCCGGTCGGCCCGGGTCCGTCCCCGGGCGAGCGCGGAGGCGACGGGGCCCCGCCTGCCGCCGCCCCCCGTCCACCCTCGGAGAGCCCGAGGCAGCCCCCCGCCCCGACGACCCCCACCTCACCGACACCCCCGGTCCCCTCACCCCCGACGGCCCCTCCGACCTGGCCGCCGCTCCCCGCCGAGCCGCCGTCCGCGGTCCCGCGTCCCGCAGATCCTCAGTCGGTACTGCTGCGCCCCGCCGACCCGGCGCCCCCGCCCCCCACCACCGACCCCCCGCCCGGCCAACCCGGCCCCCGGATCGAGCGCCCCGCGTCCACTCCCCGCTCCCGTGGCTACGTCGGAACCCGGCCGCCCACCTACGACGGCGAACCCACCGCTCTCCCGGCCGCCGATCCGGATGATCTCGACGACCTCGTGGCGGACACCGTGCTGGACGGGGCCCGGTACGGGGCCTGTACGGTGCGGGCCGTTTCCGTGCGGGGCGACTCCGCGCGGTACCGGGGCGAGCCCCGCAGGGATTCGCTGCTCACCGCCCGCTTCGGCACGGGGGAGCACGCGCTGCTGCTGGTGGCGATGGCGACCGGGGCCCGGGCCACGCCGGGTGCGCACCGGGCCGCCGCCGAGGCCTGCCACTGGATCGGGCGGGCCGTCGGACGCAGCCACGCACGCCTGGTCGAGGACATAAGGGACGGCCGGCGCGGCGACCTGAAGTCCGGGCTGCACCGGCTCACCGACCGTAGCCTCGGCAAGCTCCGGGCCAGCGCCTCCGAGCAGGGCGTCGACCCCGAGGAGTACGCGGCCAGTCTGCGCTGCCTGCTGCTGTCGGCCGACCCCGCATGCCGTACGCGTGTGTTCTTCGGGGTCGGGCCGGGCGGACTGTTCCGGTTGCGGGAGGGGGAGTGGCAGGACATCGAGCCGCAGGTCGCCGACGTCAAGGGAGAACCCGTCGTGGGGTTCGGCTCGCCGCCCTCCGAGACCCCCGAGGGCGACCGGCTCACCATGGACCTGGGCATCCCGACCCCGCCCAGCCCGTACGAGCCGGCCCCGGAGCCGCCCCGCGAGCCCTTCCGCTTCCGGACCTCCGTCGCCCGCCCGGGTGACACGCTCCTGATGTGCAGCGGCGGCCTCGCCGAGCCCCTGCGCGCCGAGCCCGAACTGGGCGAGTACCTCGCCGAGCGCTGGTCCCGCCCCGAGCCGCCCGGCCTCGCGGCCTTCCTCGCCGACTCCCAAGTCCGGGTCAAGGGTTATGCGGACGACCGTACGGCCGCCGCCGTGTGGGAGGCGTGAGCGCGACCGGTGTGACTTGATGGAACCCGGAGGGATCCCAGGAGACCGAAGGGGCAGACGAGAACCATGGCCAAACAGAACGTCGCGGAACAGTTCGTCGACATCCTCACCCGTGCCGGAGTCAAACGCCTCTACGGAGTCGTCGGCGACAGCCTCAACCCGGTCGTCGACGCCGTCCGACGCAACTCCGCCATCGACTGGATCCACGTCCGGCACGAGGAGACCGCCGCCTTCGCCGCCAGTGCCGAGGCGCAGATCACCGGCGGGCTCGCCGCCTGCGCCGGTTCCTGCGGCCCCGGAAACCTCCACCTCATCAACGGCCTCTACGACGCCCACCGCTCCATGGCCCCGGTCCTCGCCCTCGCCTCGCACATCCCGTCCAGCGAGATCGGCCTCGGCTTCTTCCAGGAGACCCACCCCGACCGGCTGTTCGCCGAGTGCAGCCACTACAGCGAGATGATCTCCAGCCCGCAGCAGATGCCCCGGCTGCTGCAGACCGCCATCCAGAACGCCGTCGGCCGCAGCGGCGTCAGTGTCGTCACCCTGCCCGGCGACATCGCCGACCAGCCCGCCCCGGAGAAGGCCGCCGAGACCGCCCTCGTCACCTCCCGCCCGACGGTCCGCCCCGGCGACGCCGAGATCGACCGGCTTGTCGAGATGATCGACGAGGCCGGCAAGGTCACCCTCTTCTGCGGCAGCGGCACGGCCGGCGCGCACGCCGAGGTCATGGAGTTCGCCGGGAAGGTCAAGTCCCCGGTGGGGCACGCCCTGCGCGGCAAGGAGTGGATCCAGTACGACAACCCGTACGACGTCGGGATGAGCGGGCTGCTCGGGTACGGCGCCGCCTACGAGGCCACTCACGAGTGCGACCTGCTGATCCTGCTCGGCACCGACTTCCCCTACAACGCCTTCCTGCCCGACGACGTCAAGATCGTCCAGGTGGACATCCGGCCCGAACACCTCGGTCGCCGCTCGAAGCTGGACCTCGCGGTGTGGGGCGACGTACGGGAGACGCTGCGCTGTCTGATCCCGCGGGTGAAGGAGAAGAAGAACCGCCGCTTCCTCGACCGGATGCTGAAGAAGCACGCGGACGCGCTGGAGGGGGTGGTGAAGGCGTACACGCGCAAGGTCGAGAAACACACGCCGATCCACCCCGAGTACGTGGCCTCCGTGCTCGACGAAGTCGCCGCCGACGACGCCGTGTTCACGGTCGACACCGGCATGTGCAACGTCTGGGCCGCCCGCTACATCTCCCCCAACGGCCGCCGCCGCGTCATCGGTTCCTTCTCGCACGGCTCGATGGCGAACGCGCTGCCCATGGCGATCGGCGCCCAGTTCACCGACCGCAAACGGCAGGTCGTGTCGATGTCCGGTGACGGCGGCTTCTCCATGCTGATGGGCGACTTCCTGACGCTGGTGCAGTACGACCTGCCCGTGAAGGTCGTCCTGTTCAACAACTCCTCCCTCGGCATGGTCGAGTTGGAGATGCTGGTCGCCGGGCTCCCGTCGTACGGCACCGCCAACAAGAACCCCGACTTCGCCGCCGTCGCCCGCGCCTGCGGTGCGTACGGGGTGCGCGTCGAGAAGCCCAAGGACCTCCCCGGGGCCCTGAAGGACGCCTTCAAGCACAAGGGTCCGGCTCTCGTCGACGTCGTCACCGACCCCAACGCGCTGTCCATCCCGCCGAAGATCAAGGCCGAGATGGTGACCGGGTTCGCCCTGTCCGCCTCGAAGATGGTGCTGGACGGCGGGGTCGGCCGGATGCTCCAGATGGCCCGTTCCAACCTGCGCAACGTGCCGCGGCCCTAGCGATAGGGCGCCCACTGGCGTGCGGAGGTGTCGTACATGTAGCGGGGCAGGCCCTTGATGCCGCTGGTCCGGAACGGGCGACCGTCGTCGTCGATCCGGACCGTGCCCGTGCGGCCCTGGGAGGACCAGTCCAGCTCCAGGTACCAACGGCAGTCGCACGCCTGGGCCCTGGCGTTGACCAGCAGCACCTCGGGGTCCCGCGCGGAGACGCGGTACGGCATGCGTACCGCCGGGATCGGCGTACCGGTGTCGCTCCCGGCGACCGCGCGGGCGATGGGGCGGTCCTTGTCGAGGTTCACGTCGAAGGAGCGCGGGGTGACCGAACCGCCGCAGCCCTGGTCCATGGCGTAGGCGTTGCCCTGCGCGGGTGCCGTACGCCCCACCACGCGCACGCGCAGCGCCTCCAGTACGACGGCCGTGTCGGTCCGCCCCTGCACGGACAGCCGCACGAGCGTCTCACCGCCGTGCACCGCGTTCTGCGACGCGGCCCAGACCCCGGCGTCCTGAGGGACCGGCGGCGGTGGCACCTGCTCGGGCGGCGCGGCGACGACGTAGTCGTGACCGCAGCCCAGCTTCCAGGCCTGGGAGTCGGCCGACCAGGTGAGGGGCGTGGTGGGGGCGGTTGTGCCGGTGGGCGGGGTGGTGCGGACGGAGGGTGAGGGGGCGGGCTTCTTCTGTCTCGGGGTGGCGGACGGTGAGGGCCGCTCGGGAGCGGGGGAGCCACCGCTCGGGGTGGGGGAGGCGCCGCGCCGGTCCGAGGCACCGGCTGACGTCGTGGCGGACGCGGCCGGACCGGCGGCACGGGGCCGGTCGTCGCCGGACGCCCGCCGCTCGTCCGGCAGCGCGGACAGGCTCCCGAGCGTCGCGAGCACCGCACAGGCGGCGGCCACCGCGACCACGACGCGTCTGCGGCGGTACCAGGGGCGGTGGGGAAGTGGGGGTGTGTCGGCAGGGCTGTCGATGCCTTCGGGTGCGTCCCCCGGTTCGTCCGCGGCGATCGCGGACTCCTCCGCCGTACCGGCCGCGCTCGCCGTCCGGGGACGCTGCCGCGCCGCCACCGCGAGGAGCCAGCGGCGGTGCAGCTCCAGACGTTCCTCCGGTGACGCCCCGCACAGGGCGGCGAAGCGCTCCACGGGCGCGAAGTCGAGCGGGACCGCCTCGCCCGCGCAGTAGCGGTGCAGCGTCGAGGTGTTCATGGCCAGGCGCCGGGCCAGTGAACCGTAACTGCGGTCCGTGCGCTCCTTCAGCGTCCTCAGCAGCGCCGCGAACTCCCCGACGTCGTCGACGTCGTCCTGTGCCGACACCGTTCCCCCGCCCTTGTGGTCCGACCCGGCCCGGAACGGCATCCCAGGCACTCCATGTACCTGCACGTCAGACGGGCTGGGATGGTTCCACCGCGCCGGATCGGGTGCGGGCTGTTGCATCCGGGCGGTGGGACCGCTGATGCTCTTGGTGTCGCACCGACCAGGCCCGGGCCGACCAGCCGGCCTCGCCGCGGCATCCACATCCACGAACTCACCCACGGGGGAACACCCATGCCCATGCGCATCCGAGCCGGCGCGCTCACCGCACTCACCGTCGCCGCCCTCACGGCGGGCACGGTCCTCACGGCACCGGCCGCCGGCGCCGCGCCGAAGGCCGCCGCACCCAAGTTCCTGTCGGCGTCCCAGCTGCCGCCGCACCCGACCTCGGCCTGGACGGCCGGCCCGGTCACCGAAGGGTTCCCGGAGGGGCTCGGCTTCTGCGTGAGTACGGAGGGCGTGCTCGACTACGACTACCGGCACCGTGAGTTCCGGACCGACCTGGACGCCGGCGCCGTGCAGCTGACCGTCGTGACCGGCACAGCCGCCCAGGCCAAGGCCCTGGCGAAGCACTACGACGATCTGATCCGCACCTGCGCACACCGCATCGAGGAATCCGACCCGGACGTCGAGGCCGAGGGCCGGGACTACGGTTCGCTGCCCGTCGAGGAGGGCGCTCGCGTGCGCGGCCTGCACACCGAGACGTCCTGGGGCGCCACGGACATCTCGCTGCTGTCCGTCGGACGCGACGGCAGGACCGTCACCGTCGTGTCATGGGGGCAGATGGGCGACTTCGACGACGCTCCTGTGGCGGCCTTCAAGAAGACGACGGCCACCGCCGTCAACAAGCTGTACTGACCGCCTCTCCGCCGGAAGACCGGGGTCGTCCTCCCGCCACGGGGGTGGGGAGGACGGCCCCGTACCGGTCTCGGTGTCCGTCAAGACCGTCGTACTTCGGCCAACTTCACCGGAGCACCGCGCAGGGGGCCGGTCGCCCGCTCCTTCGCCGCGTACGCAGGGATCGGCAGCCGGCCGTCGGCCCATCGTCCGATCTCCGGCGGTCAGGATCCGCCGGAGGACGATGACCGGCTACCCTCTTGTCCCCCTCTCCTCCACCGCCGTGCCGCTCAGCGGCCCGCCGCCCGGGCCGTCCGCCCCGTTCCGGTGGCCGAACACCCGGTCGTTGACGATTCGACATGACTGCCGCGTTCCCGATGGGGCATGGATCCCCGTGAACATGTTCGAGCAGGAGGGGAACCGACATCGGCGCGCGGGCGGGGGTCATGGAGAGGCAGGCACGACGAGGCGGACCCATAGCGATCGGGGGCATCTCGGCGAAGACGGTGGAGGACAGGACCGACGACGTCACGGAGCGGGATCCGGCGCCGCAGTTGAGGCGCAGACTCGGGCGGGCGGACCTGCGGGCCGTCCCGGAAGCCCGCCGGGCCCTGCGGGAACTGCTCCGGCAGTGGGGGAAGCACGGACAATCGGACGTGGCGGAACTGCTCACCAGCGAACTCGTCACCAACGCGATCGTCCACACCGACCACGACGCGGTCCTCACGGCCACCGTCGGACCCCGCGGACTGCGGGTGGAGGTACGGGACTTCGTGGCCCGCAGGCCCCGGCTGCGCGTACCGGTCGCCGACGACGGTACGAACGGCAGGGGCCTGTTCCTGGTGCAGTCCCTCGCGGACGCCTGGGGGATCCGGCCGCACGGAGTGGGCAAGGCCATCTGGTTCGAGCTGGAGGCCGAGGCGGCGTGAACGCCGAAGGGGCGCGGCCCGCAGGCCACGCCCCTTCACCGCGTCGACGCGGTGCGGCTAACCGAACTGCTGCTCGAGGTCCTTGAGCTTGCGCTCCAGGGAGTCCAGACGCGGCAGCGCCATGGTGTCGTCCTCGGCGGTGAGGTCGACGGTCACGGGGTCAGTTCCTTTGCGTACCGGCTGAAGGGAGGGACGCGAGCGCACGGGCAGGGGCTCCGGCGCGGATATGGCAGGCTCCGCGGAGACCTGCGAGGAGCCGCGCTCCACCTGCACCTCGAGCTGGCGTCCGGCACCACGGCCGAAGTGGCCGCGGTGACCGCGGCTGATCGCCTTCAGCTGGGCCCGCTCCACGCGCTGCTGGTCGCGCCGCCGCTGCCGGGTCTCTTCCTTCTTGCGCTTGTCGTCGCGCACCTCGTCGACGGCCTCGTCCAGGCTGCGCACACCCTCGAGGAGCATCAGCGACCAGGCACGGTACGTCTCGCGGGGGGCCCGCAGCCAGCGCACCATACGGATCTGCGGCAGCGGGCGGGGCACCAGGCCCTGCTCCCGCAGGGCGGCCCGGCGGGTCTGCTTCAGCGCGCGGTCGAAGAGCACCGCCGCCGACAGGGACATACCCGCGAAGAAGTGGGGGGCACCCGCGTGGCCGGCGCCCCGGGGCGCGTGCACCCAGTTGAACCAGGCCGCGGCGAAGGCGAACGTCCAGACCAGTATCCGGGAGCCGAGAGCGGCGTCACCGTGGCTGGCCTCGCGCACCGCGAGGACGGAGCAGAACATCGCGGCGCCGTCCAGGCCGAACGGGACGAGGTACTGCCAGCCGCCGGACAGTCCGAGGTTCTGCTCGCCGAAGCCGACCAGGCCGTGGAAGGAGAGCAGGGCGGCGACGGCCGCACAGCAGAAGAGCAGGAGGTAAGAGAGGGTGCCGTAGAGGGCTTCCTTGCGTCTGCGGCGTTCCTCGCTGCGCTCCCAGGAGTCGTCCGCGCTCGTGTCCTTGACCGAGGAGCGCTTGCCGCGTGCGAGCACCGCCACCGCCGCCAGCATGCCCAGGAGAAGCACGGCGCCCGGAAGCAGCCAGTTCAGCGATATGTCGGTCAGTCTCATCTGGGTGGTCCCTTGCATTGGGATAGGGCGTAACGCCCGCCATATTGGCCCAATCCCATCGGCCCTCAGGGGGTTTCGGGGCAAGAGGCCGCCAAGGAAGTGCAAGGGAATGCCCAGGGCGGCGTTCTGCTCGAACTGCCGCTTGAGGGGCGGGAGTTGAGTTCGAACAAGACTACCCGTACGAGTGGTTCTCCGGAAAGTTCCCGTGACGCGTGGGGAAGTTGTGAATCGCCGGTGGGCGTGTGGGTGTCCGGTTCCGCGATGATCTTACGGGACGGCGGGAGCGATCGACCCCGGCCGCACGTCAACCGGCCGTGGCCAGCAGCTTGGTGACGCGGTCCGTGTCGCAGGTGCGCGGGCAGGTGGCGCAGGTGTCCTCCGGGCGCAGCGTGTAGAACATGCAGCAGCTCGCGCGGTCGCGGGTGAGCAGTGGCTCGCCGCCGGGCCCGGTCAGCTCGCGGAACGCCGCCGTGCCGACGTACGGCTTGGTCGCGCCCGGCAGAAGCAGCTCCAGCTCGCGCATCGCGCGCCGCTCCTCGATCTCGCCGAGCAGCTGGGCGATGTACCAGAGGCCTTCGACGATCTCGTCGGTCGCCATACCCCACAGGGCGCGTCCGCGGCGCCGCATCCGGGGGCCGAAACCGGCCAGGACCGGCTCCAGGTGCTCGGCGACCGCCGACCGCACCTCCGCCCGCAGCGCCTCCTCGTCGGGGACGACCCGGGCACCGGGCAGCTCGGCCGCCTCGTCGCCGGGCAGGCAGGCGAAGCCGGCGGGGCGGACGGCCAGGTGCCCGAGGGCGTGACCGGGAGCGGTGCGGTCGTAGGAGACGTGCGTCACGGGGTAGCGGGGGACCCGGCGGTGCAGGAACCACGGCACGGTGATCAGGAGGCAGGCGGGCCAGGCGTAGCGGTGCAGGCCGAAGCTGGCGACGACGTCGGGGCGGGCCTGCCGGTCGTAGTCCCGCTGGATCTGCTCCACGTCCCAGGCCAGGAAGCGGTCGAGGGCGGGGCCGGCGGCCGCGAGGTCGGCCGCCGCGGTCCAGCCGCCGCCGATCGGCGTCTCGTCCTCGGCGTTCAGTTCGGTGACGGCGAGCCCCGGGAGGACCTCGGCCAGGCGGGTGTAGGCGCCGGAGACGGCCGATTGGGGCGCGGGCATGTGATCACCGATCCGTCGGGGGTGAAACGGGGCTCTTGAAGGTAAGCCTTACCTTACCCAAGATCCGCGGAAATTGAACTGAGATTTGAACTGGGGGCCGGGGCGCTTATGGTGCTTGACGGACGAGTAACAACCCGCCGTAATGACCCCAAGTACCGATACGTCCGGAGGAGGACCCGTGAAGCAGGGAGCGCAGGGCTCCGCGGAAACGGGAACACCCTGGGCGGCGGTGCGGGGGGAGCACACGCACAGTGAGCCGCCCGGGCCGGCCGTTCCGCGGGCTCGGCCGGTTGTCCAGCGGGCCTCCGTGCGGGGGCAGATCCTGGACGCGCTGCGTGCCGCGCTGGTGGCGGGGGATCTGCGGCCGGGTGAGGTGTACTCGGCGCCGGTGCTGGGCGAGCGGTTCGGGGTCTCGGCGACGCCGGTGCGGGAGGCCATGCAGCAACTGGCCCTCGAAGGGGCCGTCGAGGTCGTGCCGAACCGCGGGTTCCGGGTGGTCGAACGGGGTGTGCGGGAACTGGCGGAACTGGCCGAGGTGCGGGCGCTGATCGAGGTGCCGGTGATGCTGCGGCTGGCCCGTACCGTCCCCGCCGAACGCTGGGCCGCGCTGCGCCCTCTCGCCGAGGCGACGGTGCGCGCGGCGTCCTCGGGCTGCCGCGCGACCTACGCGGAGTCCGACCGGGGGTTCCACCGGGCCGTGCTGTCCCTCTCGGGCAACGTGCAGCTGGTCCAGATCGCGGAGGACCTGCACCGCAGGGCGCAGTGGCCGCTGGTCGGGGGTGGGCCGGGGGCCCGGGGGCGGGCCGATCTGGTGGCGGACGCGCACGAGCACACGGCGTTGCTGGACGCGCTGATCGCACGGGACCTGGACGTGGTCCGGGCACTGGTGGGCGAGCATTTCGCGGGGGCGGCTGCTGCTGGCTGAGCGCTCAGCGTGACGGCGGGTGTCCGTCCTCGGGATGGCGCCGTGCTTCGCCTGATCGCCGGGTGGTGGGTCGGGGCCGTGTCGGGGGGTGTCCGTCCTCGGAACGGCGCGATGGGGTCTCACGCCGACTGACTGTCCGTTGACGCGCCAACCAGCTGCGGGCGGACACCCCCCGACACGTCCCCTTGCGTACGGCGGCGGGTGCGGGTGCGTCGTGGCTTCCGCCCTAGCTGCGGGCAATCGTGCCGCTAAGGGCGGCACGGGTGGGCGCAGCGGCACCCCGCTCCGCCGGGTTGCGGGCCCACCCGGCCTCAGCGACAACGCCGGGTAGCCGGCACCGCCTCAAGCCGTCGCAGCCGGCGGAGCCAACTGGCGGGCCAGCCACGTCGGTACGCCCCCGAGCAGCCGGAACAACCGCCGGGCCTCCTCCCGCAGCCGGGACGCCTCCGGCTCCGTCTCGGTGTCGGCGAGGGCCACCAGCGCCGGGGCCGTGCCGATGAGGTAGCCCAGCTCCTCCCGGATCCGCAGCGACTCCGTGAAACCGTGCCGCGCCTCAGCCAACTCCCCGTCCCGCAGGGCGAGTCCCGCCAGATGACGCCACGTGAAGGACAGCAGCAGCGGATCGGAGTGCGCCGTCGCGCCCGCGTGGGCCCGGCGGTACGCGGCCCGCGCGGCCTGCGGGGCACTCGTCAGGTTCTCCGCCAGAAGCCCGCGACGGAAGTCGAGCAGAGCTCGCGCCGGAGCCCCCGGAGGGATCAGCGCCGCCGCCCGCCCGAGCGCGGCCCGCGCCTCGTCGGCCCGGTCCCGCACCGCGAGCAGGGTCGCCGCGTAGGCCAAGTACCCGCGTTCACAAGCTGCCGCCCCGCGTTCGTCGTCGCTGTGGGCCATCGCCTCGGCCGTGCGCAGCGCGTCCTCGGCCTCCTCCCAGCCCTGCTCGGTGTACAGACACCGTTCCACCAGCAACGAAGCGCGCTGGAGCGCCGCCGCCGGTGTGGCCGGCAGCAGCAGGGCGGCCGCGTCGGCCCAGCACCCGCGGGAGCGCAGCCGCCATACCGCGGTCTGGAGGGGATCGTCACCGGCGGTCGTTCCGTTACCAGACATGGCGGTATGCGCCACGTTGCCCTCCCCGAGCACGCCATCGAGCTGTTGAGTGGTGGCGGCATCTCAGCACGAATCGGCGGGCCGGGCCAAGAGGGTGGGTGAAGGATTTCACAAAGTCGTGGGACTCGGGGGTGTCCCGGGTTTGCCGCCGGGACACCCCGCGTATCAGCTCATGCGCAGTGCCAGGAAGAAATCCAGCTTGTCCTCGAGCCGTGAGAGATCACGACTCGTCAACTGCTCGATCCGGCCGACCCGGTAGCGCAGCGTGTTGACGTGCAGGTGCAGACGGGCGGCGCAGCGGGTCCAGGAGCCGTCGCAGGCGAGGAACGCCTCCAGGGTGGGGATCAGCTCGGCGCGGTGGCGGCGGTCGTAGTCGCGCAGGGGGTCCAGGAGGCGGGCCGTGAAGGCCCGGCGGACGTCGTCCGGGACGAAGGGCAGCAGCAGGACGTGTGACGCCAGCTCCTGGTGGCCCGCCGCGCAGACCCGGCCCGGGCGGGCCGCGGCGACGCGACGGGCGTGGCGGGCCTCCTCCAGCGCGCCGCGCAGGCCCTCCGCCGAGTGGACGGCCGCGCTGACGCCGAGGGTGAGCCGGCCGTCGTCGTCGAGGCCCGCCGTGAGGGGGTCCCGTACCGATTCCAGGAGCGCGTCCGCGAGGACGCCCGCCTCCGAACCGTCGTGCTCCGTCGAGACGGCCGGGAGGGGAACCAGCGCGATGGCCTCGTCGCCCGTGTGGGCGACGGCGATGCGGTCGGAGTGCTCCGGCCCGGCGGCCGATGGGTCGACGAGGACCTCCTCCAGCAGGGCCTGCGCCACCGGGCCGCCCTCGATCTCCTCACCCTCCCAGTCGACGCGGGCCACGACCACCTGCCAGTGCGGCGCGGCGCCCAGGCCGGGCAGCAGCACCGGCGCGGCCACGCGCAGTCGGGCGGCGATCTCGGCGGGCGCGGCGCCCGTCTGGACCAGTTCCAGGACCTCCTGGGCCAGGCGGCGGCGGACCGAACGGGCCGCGTCGCGGCGGTCCCGTTCGACCGCGATCAGCTGGGTGACGCCGTAGAGCAGGTCCAGGCGCTCCTCGGGCCAGTCCCCGGCGTCCGCCTCCACGGCCAGCAGCCAGTCCGACAGGACGGTCTCGCGGACGTCCCGGGCCGGTTGCGGGGAGCGGCCGGTGGAGCGGACCGGGAACAGGGAGTACGTCGTGGCGCCCAGGAGGACGCGGTGGGGGCCGCGGCGGCCCGTGCGGGTGGCGGCCAGGTGCTCGCCGGCGAGCCGGGCGCACACCTCGGCCGGCAGGGCGGGGCCCGCCGCCTTGGAGCCGGCGATCAGGCGGCCGGTGGGGGAGAGGACCCAGGCCCTCAGGTCCAGGTCCGTGCCGAGCAGGTCCAGGACCACGTCGGGGCCGCCGCCAGCCGGGCCCGAGGTCATCATCCGGCGGTGGCGGTCGACGACCGCCGCGAGGTCGCCGGCGCGCTCGCCGGACACCTGCCGTACGACGTGTTCGGTGATGGTCGCGAACGCCACCGACTCGTGCACCGCGAAGAGCGGGAGGCGGTGGCGGGCGCAGGCCACGACCAGGTCTTCGGGGACGTCCCCGAGTTCGGCCTCGCCCGCGGCGAGGGCCGTCACGCCCGCCTGCACCAGGATCCGGACGAACGGCTCCGAGTCGTCGGCGTCCCGGCGCCAGGCCAGGCCGGTGAGCACCAGTTCGCCGCCCGCGAGGTAGCGGCTGGGGTCGCGGAGGTCGGTGGTCATCACACCCCGCACGGTGCGGTCCAGCTCATCCTCGCCGCCGAGCAGCTTGAGGCCCAGCGCGTCGGTGTCCAGCAGTGCGCGCAGCCGCATTCTCGTCGCCGCCGTTCTTTGTCTCGAAATCTATGGTGGATCTTGGAGGGGTACGCGGGGAACGCTGTTCGGCGGGCTGGTGGGCGATGCCCGCCGGCCTTCGGACCGCGTCCCGGCTGTGTCCCAGGTCACGCGGCTGGGTCGCGCGTTTCCACAGGAGAACGAGGAGGTTTCCGATGACCTCTGTTCATACGAATCTACAAGATGCCTGTCCTGGCCAGCCAACTCCTTCATGGTTTCCGTGACTGACTCGCTCGGCGCAGCGCGCTGTGTACTGAGGCCACTACGCGTTAACAGCACATGAACGAGCCGGGACCGCCGCACACGGATTGGCTCAATCTGAACGCCCCACGAGATGACGAAGAAGAGAGCCGGTCATGGACTTCCTTCGCCCCGCCAGCTGGGAGGAGGCGCTCGCCGCGAAGGCGGAGCACCCCTCGGCTGTGCCGATTGCGGGTGGCACCGACGTGATGGTCGAGATCAACTTCGACCACCGCCGGCCCGAGTACCTCTTGGACCTGAACCGCGTCGGCGACCTCTTCGAGTGGGAGGTCGGCGAGGAGAGCGTGCGGCTGGGTGCCTCCGTGCCGTACACGAAGATCATGGAGAACCTGCGTGCCGAGCTGCCGGGTCTCGCCCTGGCCTCGCACACGGTCGCCTCCCCGCAGATCCGCAACCGTGGCGGCGTCGGCGGCAACCTCGGCACCGCCTCCCCGGCCGGCGACGCCCACCCCGCCCTGCTCGCCGCGGGCGCCGAGGTGGAGGTCGAGTCGGTGCGCGGATCGCGCCGGATCCCGATCGACGCGTTCTACACGGGCGTGAAGCGCAACGCGCTGGCGGCCGACGAGCTGATCCGCGCCGTGCACGTGAAGAAGGCCGACGGGCCGCAGCAGTTCTCCAAGGTGGGGACCAGGAACGCGATGGTCATCGCCGTGTGCGCTTTCGGGCTCGCGCTGCATCCCGAGACGCGGACCGTGCGGACCGGGATCGGTTCGGCCGCCCCGACACCCGTTCGGGCCAAGGCCGCCGAGGAGTTCCTGAACGCCGCGCTGGAGGAGGGCGGCTTCTGGGACAACGGACAGATCATCACCCCGTCGGTCGCCAAGCAGTTCGCGGACCTGTGCTCCGCGGCCTGCAACCCGATCGACGACGTCCGGGGCACCGCGAGCTACCGCCGCCACGCGGTCGGCGTCATGGCCCGCCGCACGCTGACCTGGACCTGGGAGTCCTACCGCGGCGCCCGCCGCACCGCCTATCGAAAGGGGGGCGCTGCGTAATGCGCGTCAACTTCACGGTCAACGGCCGTCCGCAGGAAGCCGACGACGTGTGGGAGGGCGAGTCCCTGCTGTACGTGCTGAGGGAGCGGCTCGGGCTGCCGGGTTCGAAGAACGCCTGCGAGCAGGGCGAGTGCGGCTCGTGCACGGTCCGTCTGGACGGTGTGCCGGTGTGCTCGTGCCTGGTCGCCGCCGGGCAGGTGGAGGGCCGCGAGGTCGTCACCGTCGAGGGGCTGGCCGACTTCGCCCAGCAGCGCGCCGAGAGCGGCTGCGCGTCCGGCGCCTGCGGTGGCACGTCGCTGCAGGACGCCCGGCTGGTGGTCCCCCGGGCGAAGCCTGGGGGAGGGAGGCCAAGGGATCCGACTCGCACACCGGTGAGGGCACCGAGCTGTCCCCGGTCCAGCAGGCGTTCATCGACGCCGGCGCCGTGCAGTGCGGCTTCTGCACTCCCGGTCTGCTGGTCGCCGCCGACGAGATGCTGGAGCGCAACCCGAACCCGAGCGACGCGGACATCCGCGAGGCCCTCTCGGGCAACCTGTGCCGCTGCACCGGCTACGAGAAGATCATGGACGCGGTCCGCCTGGCGGCCGCCCGGCAGTCAGAGGCGGTCTGATCATGGCTTCCCCCAGCGGAACCCCCACGAAGATCACCCAGGGGTCCCGGACCAAGGGTGGCATCGGCGAGTCCACGCTCCGCCCCGACGGCATCCTCAAGGTCACCGGCGAGTTCGCGTACTCGTCCGACATGTGGCACGAGGACATGCTGTGGGGCCAGATCCTGCGCTCGACCGTCGCGCACGCCGAGATCGTGTCCGTCGACACGAGCGAGGCCCTGGCCATGCCGGGCGTCTACGCCGTGCTGACGTACGACGACCTGCCCACGGCCGTGAAGAACTACGGGCTGGAGATCCAGGACACCCCGGTCCTCGCGCACGGCAAGGTCCGCCACCACGGCGAGCCGGTCGCACTGGTCGCAGCCGACCACCCGGAGACGGCCCGCCGCGCCGCCGCGAAGATCAAGGTGGACTACCGCGAGCTGCCCGTCATCACCGACGAGGCCTCCGCCACCGCCCCGGACGCGATCCTCATCCACGAGAACCGCGACGACCACCACGCCGGCCATGTCCCGCACCCCAACATCGTGCACCGCCAGCCGATCATCCGCGGCGACGTCGCGGCCGCCCGCGAGCGGGCCGATGTGATCGTCACGGGCGAGTACACCTTCGGCATGCAGGACCAGGCCTTCCTCGGCCCCGAGTCCGGGCTCGCCGTGCCGGAGGAGGACGGCGGCGTCCACCTCTACATCGCCACCCAGTGGCTGCACAGCGACCTGCGCCAGATCGCGCCCGTGCTCGGCCTGCCCGAGGACAAGGTGCGGATGACGCTGTCCGGCGTCGGCGGCGCGTTCGGCGGTCGCGAGGACCTGTCGATGCAGATCCACGCCTGCCTGCTGGCCCTGCGCACGGGCAAGCCCGTCAAGATCGTCTACAACCGGTTCGAGTCCTTCTTCGGGCACGTCCACCGCCACCCCGCGAAGCTGTACTACGAGCACGGGGCCACCAAGGACGGCAAGCTCACCCACCTGAAGTGCCGGATCGTCCTGGACGGCGGCGCCTACGCCTCCGCCTCCCCGGCCGTCGTCGGCAACGCCTCCTCCCTGTCCGTCGGCCCGTACGTGGTCGAGGACGTGGACATCGAGGCCATCGCCCTCTACACCAACAACCCGCCCTGCGGCGCCATGCGCGGCTTCGGCGCGGTGCAGGCGTGCTTCGCCTACGAGGCGCAGATGGACAAGCTCGCCGCGAAGCTCGGCATGGACCCGGTGGAGTTCCGCCGGCTCAACGCCATGGAGCAGGGCACGCTCCTGCCGACCGGGCAGCCCGTCGACTCCCCGGCCCCCGTCGCCGAACTGCTGCGCCGCGTCAAGGCGATGCCGATGCCTCCGGAACGCCAGTGGGAGTCCAGCGAGGGCGCCGACGTGCGGCAGCTGCCGGGCGGCCTGTCCAACACCACGCACGGCGAGGGCGTCGTACGAGGGGTCGGCTACGCGGTCGGCATCAAGAACGTGGGCTTCTCCGAGGGGTTCGACGACTACTCCACCGCCAAGGTGCGCATGGAGGTCGTCGCCGGTGAGCCCGTCGCCACCGTGCACACCGCCATGGCGGAGGTCGGCCAGGGCGGTGTCACCGTCCACGCGCAGATCGCCCGCACTGAGCTGGGCGTCGCGCAGGTGACCATCCACCCGGCCGACACGCAGGTGGGCAGCGCCGGTTCGACGTCGGCCTCGCGGCAGACGTACGTCACCGGTGGCGCGGTGAAGAACTCCTGCGAGCTGGTCCGCGAGAAGGTGCTGGAGATCGGCCGCCGCAAGTTCGGCTCCTACCACCCGGCCTGGGCGACTGCCGAGCTGCTCCTGGAGGGCGGCAAGGTCGTCACCGACGGCGGTGAGGTCCTGGCCGACCTGGCCGACGTCCTGGAGGGCGAGACCGTGGAGGTCGAAGCGGAGTGGCGGCACCGGCCGACCGAGCCCTTCGACCTGCGCACCGGCCAGGGCAACGGGCATGTGCAGTACTCCTTCGCCGCGCACCGTGCCGTCGTCGAGGTCGACACCGAGCTCGGCCTGGTCAAGGTGATCGAGCTGGCCTGCGCCCAGGACGTCGGCAAGGCGCTCAACCCGCTGTCGGTGCTCGGCCAGATCCAGGGCGGCACCACGCAAGGCCTGGGTGTGGCGGTGATGGAGGAGATCGTCGTCGACCCGAAGACGGCGAAGGTCAAGAACCCCTCCTTCACCGACTACCTGATCCCGACCATCCTCGACACGCCGACCATCCCGGTCGACGTGCTCGAACTCGCCGACGAGCACGCCCCGTACGGGCTGCGCGGCATCGGTGAGGCCCCCACCCTGTCGTCGACCCCGGCCGTCCTCGCGGCGATCCGGAACGCGACCGGGCTCGAGCTGAACCGGACCCCGGTGAGGCCCGAGCACCTGACGGGTACGCAGCTCCCCGCGGGCTGAGCAGTCACGTCCTCCCGGGGGACCTCGTCCCCCGGACCCCTTGTTCGTCTCGGGCCGTCCCCCGGGCGTGAACATCCCAACCCCCTTTGAAACTTGGGAGACGGCACCCATGACCCAGCAATCACTGGAGCCGAGGGCCACAGCCGAAGACGCGGGTGAAGGCACCCGCGTCCCGGCCGGACGGTCCTGGCTCGACCGGTACTTCCACATATCCCACAGAGGGTCCACGGTCGCCCGTGAAGTGCGCGGTGGCATCACGACCTTCATGGCGATGGCGTACATCCTCCTGCTCAACCCCCTGATCCTGTCCGGCAAGGACGCGGCCGGGGCCACGCTCGCCCAGCCGGCCCTGATCACCGCGACCGCGTTCGCGGCGGCCTTCACCACCCTGCTCATGGGCTTCATCGGCAAGGTGCCCCTGGCCCTCGCCGCCGGCCTGTCCGTCTCCGGAGTCCTCGCCTCCCAGGTCGCACCCGAGATGACCTGGCCGCAGGCGATGGGCATGTGCGTGATGTACGGCGTGGTCATCATGCTGCTGGTCGTCACCGGCCTGCGTGAGATGATCATGAACGCGATCCCGCTCGCCCTCAAGCACGGCATCACCATGGGCATCGGCCTGTTCATCGCCCTCATCGGCTTCTACAAGTCCGGCTTCGTGCACCAGGGCGAGGCCACGCCCCTCGCGCTCGGCCCGGCGGGCGAACTGGCCGGCTGGCCCGTCCTGCTCTTCGCCGGCACCCTGCTGCTGATCTTCATGCTCCAGGCCCGGAACGTCCCGGGCGCCATCCTCATCGGCATCGTCGGCGGCACGGTCGTCGCGGCGATCCTGAACGCCGCCGGTGTCATCGACCCCAAGCAGTGGGCGGGCGGCGCACCCGAACTGCACGGCAGTGCCGTCTCCATGCCCGACTTCTCGCTCTTCGGAGACGTCGAGTTCGGCGGCTGGGGCGAGGTCGGCGCGATGACCGTCGGCATGATCGTCTTCACGCTGGTGCTCGCCGGGTTCTTCGACGCGATGGCCACCATCATCGGCGTCGGCACCGAGGCCAAGCTCGCCGACGACAAGGGCCGCATGCCGGGTCTGTCCAAGGCACTGTTCATCGACGGGGCAGGCGGCGCGATCGGCGGTGTGTCGGGCGGCTCCGGCCAGACGGTGTTCATCGAGTCGGCCACGGGTGTGGGTGAGGGCGCCCGCACCGGCCTGGCCTCCGTGGTCACGGGCCTGTTCTTCGCGGCCTGCCTGTTCTTCACCCCGCTCACCGCGATCGTGCCCTCGGAGGTCGCGTCCGCCGCCCTCGTCGTCATCGGCGCCATGATGCTGATGAACGCCCGGCACGTGGACTGGGCCGACCGGGCCACCGCCGTCCCGGTGTTCCTCACCGTCGTGCTGATGCCGTTCACGTACACCATCACCACCGGTGTCGCCGCGGGTGTCATCTCCTACGTCGCCATCAAGACCGCCCAGGGCAAGGGGCGCGAGATCGGCGTCTTCATGTGGATCCTCACGGCGGTCTTCGTCGTCTACTTCGCCCTCAACCCGATCGAGAGCTGGCTGGGCGTCCACTGACGCCCCGCAGCAGCCCTGACGCCGCAGCCTCAAGGAGACCGAGACAGATGCTGGACATCGCCGAGGAGCTGAACCGGTGGGCCGAGCAGGGCCGTGACTTCGCCGTTGCCACCGTGGTGGCCGTCGGCGGCAGCGCGCCCCGGCAGCCCGGCGCCGCGCTCGCGGTGGACGCCGACGGCACGGTGATCGGCTCGGTCTCCGGCGGCTGCGTGGAGGGCGCGGTCTACGACCTGTGCGAGCAGGCGCTGCGGGACGGCGAAACCGTCCTGGAGCGCTTCGGGTACAGCGACGACGACGCCTTCGCCGTGGGTCTGACCTGCGGTGGCGTCATCGACATCCTGGTCACCCCGGTACGGGCCGCCGATCCGGTCCGCCCGGTGGTCGCGTCCGCGCTCACCGCCGCCGCCCGAGGGGAGGCGGCGGCGGTGGCGCGGATCGTGTCGGGCCCGCGCGAACTGACCGGCCGTGCCCTGCTGGTCCGCCCCGACGGTTCCCACGAAGGCGGCTTCGGCGCCCATCCGGAACTGGACCGCACGGTCGCCGCCGAGGCCGGTGCCTTCCTGGACGCCGGACGCACCGGCACTCTGGAGATCGGCGAGCAGGGCTCACGCTGCGGAGCGCCCCTCACGGTCCTGGTCGAGTCCTCGGTCCCCGCGCCCCGCATGATCGTGTTCGGCGCGATCGACTTCGCCTCCGCCCTGGTCCGCGTGGGCAAATTCCTCGGCTACCACGTCACCGTGTGCGACGCGCGCCCCGTCTTCGCGACCCGGGCCCGCTTCCCGGAGGCCGACGAGATCGTCGTCGACTGGCCCCACCGCTACCTGGAGCGCACCGACGTCGACGCCCGTACGGTCCTGTGCGTGCTGACCCACGACGCCAAGTTCGACGTGCCCCTGCTGAAGCTGGCGCTGCGCCTGCCGGTGGCGTACGTCGGTGCCATGGGCTCCCGGCGCACCCACCTGGACCGCAACGCGCGCCTGCGGGAAGTCGGCCTCACGGACCTGGAGTTGAGCCGGCTGCACTCGCCGATCGGCCTGGACCTCGGGGCCCGTACACCCGAGGAGACGGCCCTGTCGATCGCGTCGGAGATCGTCGCCGGCCGGCGTGGCGGCAGCGGGGTCTCGCTGACCGGGGCGCACACGCCGATCCACCACGAGCCGGAGCCGAAGGCGGTGGGGCGGATCGGCTCGGTGGCCTGAGGCCCTGGTCGCCGAACGCCCCACCGGCGGCCGGTGGGTCAGGGCTGTCTGAGCAGGCGGTTCAGGGCCCGCCCGAACACGTACCGCGAGGAGCGCCGCACCACGCCGTCGAAGAGCGACGGCACGAACCGGACCCGGATCTCCTCCCGCCAGACCACCCGCGTACGGCCCCCGGGCCCCGGCCGCACCTCTAGTTCGGCCCAGCCGAGCACCACACGGCCCCGCTTCTCCAGCCGGCACATCCCCACGGCCCCGCCCTCGGGCGGCCGCCACACCGTGACCTCCATCGGGTCGTCGAAGGCCAGCGGCCCGGCGCCCGAGCGGGCCACGACGAGAGTGCCCTCACGCGTGGGCCCGGGCGGCACCACCCGGACCACCGTCAACGGCACCGCTTCACCGTGCCGGGGCCACCGCGTGATCCGCCGCCACGCCTCGTCGAGGGGGAGCGGGGCCGTGCGTTCGAGCAGGATGTTCGCCACCCCCCGATCGTAAGGAACCCGCGGAGCGTTATCGGTACACCTTCCCCGGCTCGGCCTTACCCGGTGCCAGGAGTTGGGGCACGGTCACGAAGACGTAGCCGCGTTCCTTCAGCACGTCGATGATCCCTGGTACCGCCGGCACCGTGCCGTCGTAGATGTCGTGGAGGAGGATGATCCCGTCCCGGGAGGACCGGTCGAGGACGCGGCGGGTGATCAGGTCGGAGTCGGTCGTCCGGTAGTCCTTGGCCGTCACGCTCCACAGCACCTCGGACAGGCCCAGTTCGCGGCAGATCGCGTGCACGGTGTCGTCGGTGCGGCCCTGTGGCGGGCGCATCAGGGTGGGGCGCCGGCCGGTGAGACGCTCTATCTCCTCGTTGGGGCGTTCCAGTTCCTCGCGTATCTCCTCGGGTCTCAGCTTCGTCAGGATCTTGTGGTCCCAGGTGTGGCTGGCCACCTCGTGGCCCTCGTCGGCCATGCGCCGCACCAGCTCCGGGTACTTCTCGATGTGCCGCTCGCCGAGGAGGAAGAAGGTCGCCGGGACCTGCTTCTCCTTCAGGATGTCCAGCAGACGCGCGGAGTGCTCGCTCGGCCCGGCGTCGAAGGTGAGCGCGATGCACTTGACCTCGCGGCAGTCGACGGCGCCGAAGCGGGCCGCCTGCACGTCCGTGGCCGGTCGGGCCCGGGCGGCGCTGGGGGCCGTGGTGTCGGCCCCCGTGCAGCCGCTCAGGGCGAGGGTGAGGGCGGCGATCGCCGCGAGCGTTCCGGCCGTTCGGAACGCGGTCCCCGTTTTCTTCATCTTCTTGGTCAGAGAAGGCATGGCGGGACTATATATCGCGTGTATACACGTGGTTTATAGTCTCCGAGGCGTTCCTGACGGTCTGACCTGGTGTTTGAGCGAGCCGTACCGCGGCACTCGCCAGCACCGTAGTCCGCGCACGCCGTCGGAGGGAGGGCCCGCCCGCATGACCTCGTACTCCGTCGTGATCCCCACCCTCGTACCGGACACCCTCGCCGACTGTCTCGCCGCGCTCGCCGCCGCCACCGGGCCGCGTCCCGAGGAGATCGTCCTCGTCGACGACCGGACCGATCGCGAACCCGGGTTGCTGCAGCACCCGTTGAGGGTCCTCGGCGACCTGCGGGAGCGGACCACCGTGCTGGGCGGCGGCGGTCGTGGGCCCGCCGCCGCCCGCAACACCGGGCTGCACGCCGTGAGCACGCCGTGGACCGTGTTCCTCGACGACGACGTCCAGGTGGGAGCCCACTGGTGCGACCAGCTGGCCGAGGACCTCGACGAGGCGTCCCACGACACCGCGGGCGTCCAGGGCGTCCTCGCCGTGCCACTGCCCGGCGAACGCCGCCCCACCGACTGGGAACGCGGCACCGCCGGCCTCGTCCGGGCCCACTGGGTCACCGCCGACATGGCCTACCGCACGGAGGTCCTCAAGCAGGTCGGCGGCTTCGACGAACGCTTCCAGCGCGCCTTCCGCGAGGACGCGGACCTCGCACTGCGCGTCCTCGACTCGGGCCGGCGCATCCGGCAGGGCCGCCGCACCAGCCGTCACCCCGTGCGCTCCGCCTCCCGCTGGGTGTCCGTGCGCCAGCAGCGCGGCAACGCCGACGACGCCCTCATGCGGCATCTGCACGGCCCCGACTGGTGGGACAAGGCCGTCGCGCCGCGCGGCCGGATCCGCACCCACGCGGCCATCACGACCGCCGGGGTCGCCGCGTGCGCTCTCGCCGCCGCCGGGCACGGCCGGGCCGCGACGGCCTGCGCGCTCGGCTGGGCGGCCGGCACGGCGGAGTTCGCCCGCGCCCGTATCGCGCCCGGCCCGCGCACCCGCCACGAGGTGGCGACGATGCTGGCGACCAGCGTGCTGATCCCGCCCACCGCGACCTGGCACCGGCTGGCAGGTGCCTGGCGCCACCGTCACACCCCCGCCTGGCAGGAGGAGGCCACCCCGTGAGCCCGGTGAAGACCGTGCTGTTCGACCGCGACGGCACGCTCGTCGAGGACGTCCCGAACAACGCCGACCCCGACCGCGTACGCCCCGTCGAGGGCGCCCGCGAGGCACTCGCCCTGCTGCGCGGGCGCGGCATCCGCACCGGTGTCGTCACCGATCAGCCCGGTGTCGCGGGCGGACTGCTCACCGACGCCGACGTCCGCCGCGTCAACCACCGTGTCGACGAACTCCTCGGCCCCTTCGACGTGTTCGCCGTCTGCCCGCACGGCCACGACGACGGCTGCCACTGCCGCAGGCCCCAGCCCGGCATGCTGTTGTGGGCGGGCGGACGGATCTGTACCGGGCCCGCCGAACTCGTCGTGATCGGCGCGACCGCCGCCGACGCGGAGGCCGCGCGCCGGGCGGGCGCCCACGGCATCCTCGTCCCGAACGGGCAGACCCGCCCCGAGGAGACCACCCGGGCCGACCACGTCGCCCCCGACCTGCTCACCGCCGTCCGCGCGGTACTGGACGGACCGCCGAAGGGCCGAGTCCTCGCCGACGAACGCCCCATCCAGAACGCCTTCACGGCCGGCCCGGACCCGCGCAGGCACCTGTGACGGCCGGTGCCGCACGGGGCCGCCGCTGTCGCTGCCCGGCCGCACAGGTGCTGCGCGGCACCTGATGAGTGGGTCGCGGCGGCGGACGGGCCGGGTGGCATCTGTGAGGGGTGGTGCCGCACGGGGCCGTCACCTTTGCCGACCCGGCCGCAGCGGTGTTGGGCGGCACGCGATGAGCGGCTGCGGTTCAGGCCCGGGCAGGTACCCGTGAGGGGCGGTGCCGCACCAGGCCCTCGCTCTCGCCGACCCGGCCGCAGAGGTGCTGTGGTGTACCCGATGGGCGGGCTTGCGGCGGCGGGGCCGGGGCTCGCACGGCAGGCTGCTGGTATGACCCCGGACCGGACAGCGCAGCCCGTACGCCCCCGTCTCCTCGTCCTGCGCGCCCTCGGGCTCGGTGACCTCCTCGCCGGCGTCCCAGCGCTGCGCGCCCTGCGGCGGGCCCACCCGGAGCACGAACTCGTCCTGGCAGCGCCCGTCGAGCTCGCGCCGGTCGCGGCGGCGACCGGGGCCGTGGACCGGCTGCTGCCCGCCTCCGCCCCCGGGCGGGCCGTCCCGCGCACGCTCGACTGGAACGGACCGCCCCCGGACGTCGCCGTCGACCTGCACGGCAACGGCCCGCCCAGCCACCGGCTGCTCCTGGGCCTGCGCCCGCTGAAGCTGCTCGCCTTCGCCCACCCGGACCTGCCCGGGATCGACGGCCCGCCCTGGCACCCGGAGGAGCACGAACGCGAGCGCTGGTGCCGGCTGCTGCGGGCGTACGGCATCGAAGCCGACCCGGGCGATCTGCTGCTGCCCCGCCCGCGGGCCGCGTCCCCGGCGCCCTGCGCGGTCGTCCTGCATCCCGGCGCCGGGTCACCCGCGCGCTGCTGGCCCGTCGAGCGGTACGCGGCCGTCGCGGCCGCTCTGCGCGCCCTGGGCCTGCGGGTCGTGGTGACCGGCGGCCCGGCCGAGGGCGACCTGGTGGCCCGGCTCGCCAAGCAGGCCGGCCTGCCGGACACCGACGTGTTCGGCGGCGGCCTGCCCTTCGACCGGCTGTCCGCCCTTGTCGCCGACGCCTACGCCGTGATCAGCGGCGACACCGGCATCGCCCACCTCGCCGTCGCCCACGGCACCCGCTCCGTCACCCTGTTCGGCCCGGTCGCCCCGAGCCGCTGGGGCCCGCCGCCCGACCCGCGGCACCGCGCCCTGTGGTACGGCCCGGAGGGCGACCCGCACGGCCGCCGGCCCGACCCGGCGCTCCTGCGCATCACCGTCGAGGACGTCCTGCGGGCCGTCGGCGAACTGCCCGGCGCCCCGCGGCCGTAGCGGGAAGGACCGCGCTCAGTCCTCGCACCACCGGCACAACAGCCGGAACGCGGCGAACATCGTCAGGGGCCACAGCGCGGCGAACGCCCAGATCACGCCCGGCTCGGACGTGACGATCCCGGCCACCATCAGCCCGACCGACACCGCGAGCAGGACCGCCACGGTCCAGCCACGGGGACGGTAGGAGGCCAGTCGGGCCAGGACGCGGGCGGGGTCGGGGCGGCGGCTCACTCGGTGGGTGCGCAGCCTGCGGGCGAGGCGACGGTCGCGGCGCAGGGCGCGTTCCATCTCGTCGAGGATGCGCTGCTCGTTCTCGGGAAGTCGGCCGATGGACACGCTTACTCCTTCCGGGCGGCCGGACCGTCTCTCCTCCCGGGGGGACGTGCGGCGGGGGAAGTACAGCGGGGGACGTACAAGCGGGTGCCCCGTGGTGCCCCTGCGCTAACCGGGCACCGGCCGTGCCAGCGCCTCGACGAGCCGGTCCGCGCTGTCCGGCACGGAGCCCTCGCGGAACCCGTCGCGGATCTGCCGCGCGGTCACCCGGCCGCCGGTCAGGCACCAGTCCCACCAGCGGTCCAACTGCCGCACGTCCAGCCGCTCGGCGGGCACCAGGGCGGGCCAGCCGCAGGCACGGGCCTGCGCGGTCAGCTTGGCGCCGCCCGCGACCGGGTCGACGGCCAGCACCGGTGTGCCGACCCGCAGCGCGATCACCAGCCCGTGCAGCCGGTCGGTGACGACGAGGTCCAGCCGGGCCAGCACGGACTGCAGCTGCGCGGGCGTCGCGCTCAGATGCCAGTCGTGCGTGTCCAGCCGGGTCTCCAGCTCCAGCCGCCCGCAGTCCTTCGCGGCCAGCCAGCGCGTCACCTCCTCGGCGACCTGCCCGTGCCGCCGCAGCTGCCCGTACTCGTGCTGCCCGTGCGCGAGGATCACCCCGACGACGGGCCGCGCCGGTACGTCCGGGGCGCGGGCCGCGAGGTCCTCCACCGGTTCGCTGTCCGGCCCGTCGCGGGGCAGCACCCGGTGGAAGCCGGTCACAGCCGGGCTGCCGGGGTCGATCACCGAGGTGCCGACGGCGATCCGCACGCAGTGCGCGAACCGCCGGTGCAGCTCCTCCACCTGCGGCCCGTGCAGCGGGCCGCACACGAACACCAGGTGGGTGTAGTCCTCGGGCCACAGCCGGTCCAGATGCAGCGCCTCCGGACGGAAACGGGGACTCCAGGCGACGTCGTAGGGGATGCCCGTCCCCCGCAGCACGTCCTCCACCCGGCGCAGGGCCAGCACGTCCCCGGCGGTCGCCTCCCTGTCGCGGAAGCTGAACCAGCCGGTGAGCAGCACCCTGCGCGGTCGCTTGCCCTCTTGTATGTGCACATGCCCTGAGTGCCCGCCCATCGGGAAGACATTCAGGGCATTACGTGCATTTACCGTGCGTCACTGGGCGTAGAAGGTGGCGTCCGCCCGGTCGGTGGCCGTGCTCACCGCCTGCACGTTCAGCAGGAACTCCCAGTGGCGGACGTATCGCCCCGGGTAGTTGTAGGACTCGAACGACACACCGGCCGGGTCCGCGAGTCCGGCCCGCCGCTGGAAGGTCGCGTCGGACGCGAACTGAGCGCTGCCGTCGTTCTTCTCCAGCCACACCTCGAAGTTCTTGTGCCGCAGGTAGGAGCCGGGGAAGTTGGCCGACTCCAGCGAGACGGTGCCGCTGCCGGCGAGGCCCGGCACGACGCGGAACTGCGAGTCGGCGAGCTTGGTGACGTTCGCCTCGATCCGGGCCCGGTAGTCGTAGTGCCGGACGAACCGGTCGGGGAAGTTGTACGAGGAGAAGCGCTGCGGGGTGACCCCGTCGGCCACGGGGATGCCGAAGTTCGGGGTGCCGTCGGCGTTCCAGTACACCTTCTGCACGCGGGTGCGCCGGTTGGGATCGTTGAGGGGGTCGCCGGTGATGTCCTTGTAGCTGCGGTCGTGGTAGACGAGGATGTCGCTCTTTCCGTCCTCGGAGACCGTGAACGAGTTGTGGCCCGGACCGTACTGGCTGGTCGCGGCGCTGCTGGCGAACACCGGGGTGGGGCTCTTGCTCCAGGACGCCTGGCTGAGCAGGTCGGCGCCCGCGGAGGCGGTGAGCATGCCCAGGCAGTAGTTGGCGTCGGTGGCGCTCGCGGAGTAGGTCATGAAGATCTTGCCGCCGCGCTGGATCACGGCCGGGCCCTCGTTGACCTTGTAGCCGACGGTCTCCCAGGAGTAGGTGGGCCGCGACAGCATCACCGGAGTGCCGGTGATCGTCCAGGGGTTGGCCATCTTCGCCAGGTAGACGTCGGTGTTGTTGTTCACGGACGGGTCGCGCTGCGCCCAGGCCAGGTAGCGCACGCCGTTCACGACGAAGGTCGTGGCGTCGAGTGAGAAGCTCTCCCACTGGGTCTTGATCTGGCCCTTCTCCGTCCAGGAGGCGGTGAGCGGGTTGGCGCCGGTGCCCTCCAGGACGTACATCCGGATCGCCCACACGTCGTTGGTGGCGCCGGCGGCGAAGTAGACGTACCACTTGCCGTCGATGAAGTGGATCTCCGGCGCCCAGATGTGGGCGCCCATCACACCGCTGGCGTGCTTGGTCCAGATGGTGGTCTCGGAGGCCGTCTTCAGCCCCTGGATGGTGGTCGCCCGGCGCAGCACGATCCGGTCGTACTCGGGGACGGTCGCGGTGAAGTAGTAGTAACCGTCGGTGTGCTTGAAGATGTGCGGGTCGGCCCGCTTCTCCGCGATGGGGTTGGTGTAGGTGACGGCGGGGGAGTCGGGCACGGCGGCCTGGGCGGGCGCTCCCGCGAGGCAGGTCGCGAGGGCCATCAGGACGGCCAGGAGCAACCGAACGGCTATGCGTCTCAAGGGGGTTCTCCAGCGGGTGATCGGGGGGTGATCAACGGTGACCAAGGGATGGGGACGAGCCGCCTCTGTCCGTTATTTCGAACGTGGTTCGTGAATTCGGCCATGAAGTGGTCAGAAGATAAGGGGGGCTCTTACCGTCGTCAACGGTTCGGACAAGCCGGACGCGGGTCCCGGAGTGGCGGAGCGCCGACTGCCGACCGCCGGGCGCGCCCTTCTCGCAGAAGCCGGGGTGTCGCGATTTCCTTCAGGCAGACGGCGGTTGGGACTCTGGAACGCTCCGCGGGGCGGGCGGTGGGGCGGTGGTGGCCCGAGGGATCACATGGGTCGGCAGCACGAGGTGCCGTTCCCGGTCCGCGCCCGGCTCGTCGATGAGCGACAGAGCCAGCTCACCGGCCTCCCGGCCGATCCGTGAGGGTGACTGGGCCACGGTGGTCAGGTCGAACCACTGCGCCACCGGCTGGTCGTCGAAGCCGACGACCGACATCTGCCCGGGCACCTCGATCCGCGTCGCGCGCAGCGTCCAGATCACGGCGACGGCCACCTCGTCCTGCTCGGCGAAGACCGCGGTGGGCGGCTCCCGCAGGCCCAGCAGCCTGCCGACCGCCTCGGCGGCGCCCCGCTTGTCTCCCGCCGGGGTGGCGACCACCAGATCGTCGTCGAGGGGCAGGCCCGCCTCGCTCAGCGCCCGCCGGTAGCCGGTCAGCCGCTCCTGAGAACTGAAGGAGAAGCCGTCGGCGCCCACCGTCCGCACATGGGCGATCCGGCGGTGGCCGAGGTTCAGCAGATGCCGGGTGCCGTGCAGGGCGCCGGCCACATCGTCGACGTAGACGCTGGGGCGACCTGCGACGTGCTGGCTGACGTAGACGACCGGCATGGCCAGGTCGTCCAGCCGGGCCGTCTCCTCCTCGGTCAGGTCGAAGGAGAACACCAGCAGCGCGTCCGCGTTGCGCCGGGCCGGCAGACGCTCGAAGAACGCGGTGCGCTCGGCCATGCCGGGGATCACATACACCGTCAGTTCCATGCCGGCCGCCCGCAGGACGAGGGCGAGACCCGACAGGGCCGTACCCATGAACCACGAGCTGAGCGTCGGCACGAGCACCGCGACATTGCGGGTCCTGCCCGTCACCAGACTCGCGGCATGGCGGGAGACGGCGAAGTCCAGCTCCCGGGCCGCCTGTTCGACCCGGGCACGGACCTCGGGTGAGACGGTGGACAGGCCGCGCAGAGTGCGCGAGACCGTGGAGGTGGAGACCCCGGCGCGTTCCGCTACGTCAGCCATCGTGGGGTGCCGCTGACCTGGTGGCATGCGCCGGACGCTAGCACAGCGACGCCGCATCCGATGCAAGCCGCTGGCAGCGCTGTCTCACCTGATTCTTGCCCTTTTACGACGTCGGCGCGCATTGACTTCCCGATGGGGCACTCCTAGCGTGCAAACGTTGTCTCGACAGCTTCGAAGTCGCCCCGGAGGGACGCCTCTTAACCGCTGTGACCAGCTGTTTTTATCAGTGGAATGCCGTGGCAACGCAATCTCATGACCAAAGCCATTCCGGGGGAACAGTCACGACTTCGGTTCGTCAGACCAGGAGAGACAGTGAAGAGCAGCACCGCCAGAGCGATTCAGTGTTCCGCAGCGCTCGCCGCCGCCGGACTCCTCCTCACCGCCTGCGGCTCATCAGGCGGCGGCAGCGGTTCGGGCGGGTCCGCGCAGACGGCGTCGACGGCGGCGTTCAAGGGCCGCGGCCCCATCACCTACGCCGCGGGCAAGGACACCACCGGCACCGTCCAGACCGTCATCGACCGCTGGAACAAGGCCCACCCCAAGGAGAAGGTCACCTTCATCCAGCTGCCGACGGACGCCGACTCGCAGCGCCAGCAGATGATCCAGAACGCGGAGACGAAGTCCGACGCCTACACGGTGCTCGCCACCGACGTCGTGTGGACGTCGGAGTTCGCCGCCCACCAGTGGATCGAACCGCTGCCCGCGAGCCAGTTCCCGCTCGGCAAGATGCTCAAGCCGGTCGTGGAGACGGGCCAGTACCGAGGCAAGCTGTACGCGGTCCCCGCCAGCTCCAACGGCGGCCTGCTGTTCTACCGCACCGACCTGCTCAAGAAAGCCGGCATCACTCAGCCACCCACCACCTGGGCGCAGATGACCGCCGACTGCGCCAAGGTGAAGAAGCTCCCCGAGGCGAAGAGCATGTCCTGCTACGCCGGGCAGTTCCAGAAGTACGAAGGCCTCACGGTCAACTTCGCCGAGGCCGTCAACTCCGCCGGCGGCCGGATCGTCGACGCGAACGGCAAGCCGGACGTCGACACCCCGCAGGCGAAGAAGGGCCTGGACTTCCTCGTCAAGTCCTTCAAGGACGGGACGATCCCCAAGGAGGCCATCACCTACCAGGAGGAGGACGGGCGCCAGGCCTTCCAGTCCGGCAAGCTGGTCTTCCTCGACAACTGGCCCTACGTGTACTCCCTGGCCCAGAAGAGCGCCATCAAGGGCAAGTTCGCCGTCGCGCCCCTGCCCGGTCTCGACGGACCCGGTGCCTCCAGCCTCGGCGGCTCCAACCTGGCCCTGTCGTCCTTCGCCAAGAACAAGGCCACCGCGCTCGACTTCATGAAGTTCTTCACCAGCGAGGAGAGCTCGACCTACTTCCTGAAGAACGCCTCCCTCGCCTCGCCGTACGCGGACCTGTACGACAACGCCTCGCTGGACAAGCAGTTCCCGTACCTGCCGGACCTCAAGCAGTCCATCACCAAGGCCGTGCCCCGCCCCCGCGTCGTGCAGTACGGCGATGTGACCGCCGCGATCCAGAACGAGGTCTACCCGGCCCTCACCGGCAAGAAGAGCAGCGCACAGGCGCTGAAGGACCTGCAGTCGGACCTGCGCAAGCTGACGGCCCAGTGAGGGCGCGGGTCATGGCCGACACCGCGATCCCGCCCCGAACCGCCGCGCACCGTCCCGGGACGACGGCCACCCGCCGCCCCGGGCGGCCCCCGGCGTCCTCGCGACCGCGACGCCGCTCCCGGGCCACCGCCGGCACGGGCCGCCTCGCCGCGCTCCTGGTCTCCCCGACCCTGCTGGTCCTCACGATCGTCGTCATCTACCCGACGCTCATGGCGCTCGACGAGTCCCTGTACGGGGTGAAGGGCCTGGACCCCAAAACCGGGTTCATCAGCGCCACCGAGCCGTTCGTCGGGCTGAAGAACTACACCGACATCTTCACCCAGGCCGGCGACCGCTTCTGGAACGCCTTCTGGAACACCACCTTCTTCACTGTCGTCACGGTGTCCCTGGAGACGATGATCGGCGTGGCCATGGCGCTCATCATGCACCGGGCGTTCCGGGGCCGCGGCCTGGTCCGGGCGAGCATCCTGGTGCCCTGGGCGATCCCCACGGCCATCTCCGGACTGCTCTGGAAATGGATCTTCAACGCCGACGGCATCGCCAACGTCCTCCTCGGACACCAGGTGCTGTGGACCGCCGACGGCTTCTCCGCCAAGGTCGCGGTCGTCATCGCCGACGTGTGGAAGACCGCCCCTTTCGTCGGACTCCTCGTCCTGGCCGGCCTGCAGGTCATCCCCAAGGAGGTCTACGAGGCGGCCCGGCTCGACGGGGCGAGCGCCTTCCAGCAGTTCCGGCGCATCACCCTGCCCCTGGTGAAGCCGGCCCTGCTGGTGGCGGTGCTGTTCCGCTGCCTCGACGCGCTGCGCATGTTCGACCTGCCCTACATCCTCATCGGCGCCCAGAAGGGCTCCGTGGAGACCCTGTCGATGCTCGCCCAGAACGAGGCGTCCAACGTCCGCTTCGGCCCGGCCTCCGCCTACGCGGTCCTCCTCTTCCTCTACGTCTTCCTCATCGCGCTCGCCTTCGTGCGGCTGCTGGGCGCCGACCTGACCGGGGACGCCGGCGGCACGGGGAAGAGCGGGCGCCGCCGATCCAGGGTGGCGCGCCGCCGCGTGCGGGAGGTGACGGCATGACCCTCACGGCCAAGTGGCGGCAGTGGCTGCCGTATCTCGGCATCGCCCTGGTGGTGGCCTACTGCCTGGCCCCCTTCTACTGGATGCTGGTCTCCAGCCTCCGCGGCACCGACGACATCTTCAGCACGTCCCTGTTCCCCTCCCCGCTGTCCTTCGCGAACTACCGCTCCGTGTTCAGCCCGGCGCAGGGCTTCACCAAGGCTCTGCTCAACAGCCTGATCGTCGCGGGCGTCACCACCGCGCTGTCGCTGGTCCTCGCCACGTTCACCGCGTACGCGATGGCCCGGCTGGAGTTCCGCTTCAAACGGCTGATCCTGACCCTGATCATCGCCACGTCGATGTTCCCGGTGGTGTCGATCGTGGTGCCGCTGCTGAAGCTGTTCACGGACATCGGCTGGATCAACACCTACCAGTCGATGATCGTGCCCAGCATGTCCTTCACGCTGCCGCTGGCGGTGTGGAATCTGACCACGTTCTTCCGGCAGATGCCGGACGAGCTGGAGCAGGCCGCGATGGTGGACGGCTGCACCCGCGGCCAGGCCTTCCGCAAGGTCATCGTGCCGCTGGCGGCGCCGGGCATCTTCACCACCGCGATCATCACCTTCATCGCGGCCTGGAACGAGTTCCTCATCGCCCTGTCGATGACCAACAAGCCCGGCATGCAGACCGCGACGGTCGCCATCTCCAAGTTCTCCGGCGCCACGACCTACCAGACGCCGTTCGGCAGCCAGATGGCGGCCGGAATCGTCGTGACCATTCCGCTGGTGGTCATGGTGCTGCTCTTCCAGCGCCGTATCGTCGCCGGGCTCACCGCCGGCGCGGCCAAGTAGACACCCGCTGCCCAAGGAGCGAGATCCGCCGTGTACCTCACCGCACCCTGGTGGCGCAGTGCCGTCATCTACCAGGTCTACATCCGCAGTTTCGCCGACGGCAACGGCGACGGCATCGGCGACATCGCCGGCCTCCGCACGCGCCTGCCGTATCTGAAGTCGCTGGGCGTGGACGCCATCTGGATCAACCCGTGGTACAAGTCGCCCATGGCCGACCACGGTTACGACGTGGCCGATTTCCGGGACATCGACCCGCTGTTCGGGACGCTCACCGACGCCGAGCGGCTCATCGAGGAGGCGCACGCGCACGGGATCCGGGTGATCCCCGACCTCGTCCCCAACCACACCTCAGACCAGCACGCCTGGTTCCAGGCGGCGTTGCGGGCCGGCCCGGACAGTCCGGAGCGTGCGCGTTATGTCTTCCGCCCCGGTCGCGGACCCGGCGGGTCGGAGCCCCCGAACGACTGGGTGTCCTGTTTCGGCGGCCCGGCCTGGACCCGGCTGCCCGACGGCGACTGGTACCTGCACCTCTTCGCACCCGAGCAGCCCGACCTGAACTGGCAACACTCCGAGGTGCGGGAGGAGTTCGAGTCGATTCTGCGGTTCTGGTTCAGCCGGGGCGTGGACGGCTTCCGTATCGACGTCGCCCACGGGCTGATCAAGCACCCGGAACTGCCCGACCTGCCCCCGCGCGCGGAACCGGCGGTGGTGGGCCCGCTCACCCGCCGAGACGAGATCCACCCGCACCTCGACCATCCGCACTGGGACCGCGACGAGGTGCACGAGATATACCGGGCCTGGCGCAAGGTCGCCGACGAGTTCCCCGGCGAGCGCTCCTTCGTCGCCGAGGCCTGGGCGGACACCCCCGAGCGTCTCGCGGCCTACGTCCGGGCCGACGGCCTGCACACCGCCTTCAACTTCGACTTCCTCATGTGCGGTTGGGACGCCAAGGACCTGCGGGCGGTCGTCGACGACTCCCTCGCGATGCTCGGCGCGGTGGGCGCACCGGCCACCTGGGTGCTCTCCAACCACGACGTCATGCGCCACCCCAGCCGCTACGGCCGTACACCGGCCCGGAGCTGGACGGTCGACGCGCGCTATGAACCCGAAGGGCCCCTCGACCTCGCCCTGGGCGTCCGGCGCGCCCGGGCCGCCGCCCTGCTGATGCTCGCCCTGCCCGGCGGCGCCTACGTCTACCAGGGCGAGGAACTGGGTCTGCCCGAGGTCGAGGACCTGCCGGAGTCCGCCCTCCAGGACCCGATCTGGGAACGCTCCGGCCACACCGACCGGGGCCGGGACGGCTGCCGCGTGCCGATCCCCTGGTCCGGCGTAACGGCCCCCTACGGCTTCGGCGCCGGCGCCGGGCCCTGGCTGCCGCAGCCGGACGACTGGGCGGACCTCAGCGTCGAGGCCCAGACCGCAGACCCGGCCGCCATGCTGGAGCTCTACCGCACGGCCCTGCGCGTCCGCCGTGCCCACCCCGCCCTCGGCGACGGCACCATGACCTGGCGGGACGCTCCCGAGGGGGTGCTGTCCTTCAGCCGGGAGCCGGGCTTCGTCTGCGTGGTCAACCTCTCCACCGAGCCGTACGAGCTGCCCGGACACTCCGCGCTCCTGGTCTCCAGCGGCCCGCTCGAGGGCGGTGTGCTGGCGCCGGACCAGGCGGTGTGGCTGACGGTGTAGACGCCGGGAACCGCGCCGCCCGGGCCGTACGCTGGTGCCATGGCTCCTCGTACGGCTGGTACGGCTCGTCCGGCGGAGCGGACACCGGTCTCGCTCACGGTCCGGCCGTCGGTAGGCGCCCTGCTGCCGCTGATCGGCGCGATGGGCTACGCCGAGGGCAGGTTCGCGCACTCCGCCGAGCTCGCCCTGCCGACCGGCGCGGCGCAACTGCTGGTGAACCTGGACGGGGACTCCCTGTCCTCCTCCCCGCTGAAGGGCGCGGACCGGCGTACCCGGGGCGCGGCCGTGCACGGGCCCTACACGGAGCCGGCCCTGATCGACCCGGCGCAGCAGCGGGCCGTCGTCTGGGTGGCGTTCCGGCCCGGCGGGGCCCACCCCTTCCTGACCGCCCCGGTCTCCGCGGTCCGCGACGAGCTGGTCGGGCTCGACGAGCTGTGGGGAACGGACGGCGCGGTGCTGCGCGAGCGGCTGCTGGCGGCCATGGCCGCCGGTGGCCCGGCGGCCGGGCTGCGGGAGCTGGAGGCGGCCCTGCTGGCGCGGGCGGAACACCCCTTGGAGCCCGACCCGGCGGTCCGCCTCGCCGCGGCGCTGCTCGACCGCGGCACGCCCGTCGCCGAGGTCGCCGACCGGCTCGGCTGGACCGCCAGGCGGCTGGCCCGCAGATGCACCGAACAGCTGGGGCTCCCGCCCAAGCGGTATGCGCGCATCCGGCGCTTCCAGCGGCTGCTGGGCCGCGTGAACGCAGGGCACGGGGCGCCCGACTGGACGGTCCTCGCCGCGGACTGCGGCTACCACGACCAGGCCCATCTCATCCACGAGTTCCGCGCCCTCGCCGGGATCACGCCGACCGCGTACGCACCGCGCTCGCCGCTCGAACGCAACCACGTTCCGCTCGGCGGGTGACGGATTCCACCCGGCCGGCCGTTTTCTACAATCCACGCCCCCCCGGGACCCGCGATCGTGAAGGCATGACGAACGCAACCGGCGAACCCGCCGTCACCCGCCTCTACGCACGGCTCGTGGTCTGCGACGCGGCCCGGGCCGTCGACTTCTACCGGGACGCGCTCGGCGCCGAGGAGACCGAGCGGTACACCGGCCCCGACGGGACCATCGTGCACGCCATGCTGCGCCTCGGCGGGGCCGCGATCGCGGTCAAGGACGCCGACCCCGCGGACCCGGCGCCCACGTCCCTCGGCGGCAGCCCGGTGATCATGGCGCTCGACGTGTCCGACGCCGACGCCGTGGCCGAGGCCATGCTGAGGCGCGGGGCGACGGTGGTGTACCCCGTCGCCGACCAGCACTACGGGCAGCGCGGCGGCCGCCTCGCCGACCCGTTCGGCCATCTCTGGATGATCTCCCAGACCATCGAGGACCTGACGCCCGGTGAGATCCAGCGGCGTACCGACGAACTGTTCACCTGACGGCCGGCGTCAGCGGGCCTGCCCGGCCGGTTCCGCCACCTCGGCGTGTGCGTCCACCTTGCCGCCCGGGTGCCGCAGGGCGCACAGGAAGCCGATGCCCAGAGCGATGGCCATGCCGTAGAACACCCACTGGTTGGCCTCGGCGAAGTCCATGCGTATCGCGGACATCGACTCCCGGGTCGCCTCGGCGGCGGGGCCGGTGCCGGTGGGCGGCCGGGAGTCGCCGCTGCCGGTGATCGACTCGGTGACGTCGCGGGCCACGGTGTCCGCGTCGGCGGCGGACATGCCCCGGGACGTCAGGGTGCCCACCACGTTGTCGGTCGTGACGTGGGTCAGGATCGTGCCGTAGACGGCCAGTCCCACGCACGCCGCGTAGTTGCGCACGGTCTGGGTGATGCCGGTGACCTCGCCGTACGAGGCGCCGATGGCCCGGTTGACGGCGTCCGTGGAGGCCGGCGCCAGGACGAAGCCGATGCCGGCTCCGGCCAGGGCCGCGTAGGGCCACTGGTCGTGCATGGACAGGTCGGTGAGCTTGCCCGCCCACAGGGCGAAACCGACGCAGCCCACGGCCGTGCCCAGCTTCAGCGCCGGGCGCGCGCCCTTCTTGTCGAGGATCCGGCCGCCCCACTGCGAGGCGATGGCGAAGCCCACGAAGAAGTACAGCAGGAACAGCGCCGCCTGGTTCGGCGAGGCGCTCAGGGACACCTGGGCGTACACGGAGGTGAAGAAGAACAGCGGGACGAAGGCGAGCATCGAGAAGAACAGCACCGCCGCGTCCACGGTGAACGCCTTGTCCCGGAAGACCCGCAGGTCGATCAGCGGTTGCTCCACCTGCCGCTCGAAGCGGACGAACCCGGCGAGTATCGCGAGGCCGCCCGCGATGCACACCCAGGTCGCCCAGCTGTCCCAGCCCCAGGACCAGGCCTGCTGGAAGCCGAGGACGCTCAGGCCCATGCCGGCCGCGATCAGGGCGGCTCCCGGGACGTCCAGGGTGCCGGACCGCCGCCGGTCGGAGATGTGCGCCAGGGCCGTGAGGACCAGCGCCACGATCGCCACGGGGACGTTGACCCAGAACACGGCGCGCCACGTCCAGTTCGTGAGCCAGCCGCCCAGCAGCGGGCCGATGGCGGTCAGCGCGCCGGTGACCCCGAAGAACAGGGCGAGGGCACGCCCGCGCCGCTCCACCGGGAACACCGCCACCACCACGGCCAGCGCAGCGGGGAACAGCAGCGCCGCCCCCAGCCCCTGGGTGGCGCGGAAGATGATCAGCCAGGCCTGTGCGGCGCCGCCCTCGGGGACACAGCCGCACAGCACCGACGAGACGACGAACACCAGCGTGCCGATCACGACGATCCGGCGCGGTCCGTAGAGGTCCGCGAGACGGCCGCCGAGGGCGAAGAACGCCGCGAGGGCCAGCAGGTAGGCGTTGACCACCCACTGCATGCCGGAGGACGACAGACCCAGTTCGCGGACGATGTCCGGAGCCGCGATCGACACGATGGTCTGGTCGATGAACGTCATGGCGACGGCGAACATCATCGCCGCCAGCGCGACAGTCTGCTGCGGTGCGGATCGGGAGGGGGCCGCGGCCTCGCCGCGCCCCGGGCGCGTGCTGCTCACGCCATCAGTCTGCGCCCGGCCGTGGGGTGTCGCATCACAGGACTCCTCCGCCCCGGGCGTCACACTGATACCCCCGAAACGCCTCCCTGGCAACCCCTGGGCGGTGTGAGGACAGCCTCCTCGGCCATGTGACCACGGCCCGCCACGGATGCCGCGTCGAACGTGCAGGATGCGGGCACCAAGGAGGACAGGCAGTCGAACGACGGGAGAGGCAGACGATGGTCCCAGCGGAACCGCAACCCCAGCGGATCGGCATACCGGCCGAATCCACTGCGGGCGAGACCAGGGTGGCGGCCACGCCCGCCACCGTGGGGAGACTTGTCGCGCTCGGGTACGACGTGGTGGTCGAACCGGGAGCGGGAGCCTCGTCCCGCTTCTCCGACGCGGCGTACGAGGAGGCGGGAGCCCGGCTCGGCGACCCGTGGCAGGCGGAGATCCTGCTCAAGGTCAACGCCCCCTCCAGCGAGGAGACCGGCCGGCTGCCCGACGGGGCGACACTGATCGCGCTGATCGGCCCCGCCCACAACCCGGAACTGGTCGAGGAACTGGCGCGGCGGCCGATCACCGTGCTCGCCATGGACGCCGTCCCGCGCATCTCGCGCGCCCAGTCCCTGGACGTCCTCAGCTCGATGGCGAACATCGCCGGCTACCGGGCCGTGGTCGAGGCGGCGCACGCCTTCGGCCGCTTCTTCACCGGCCAGGTGACCGCCGCCGGCAAGGTGCCGCCCGCCAAGGTGCTGGTGGCCGGGGCCGGGGTGGCCGGGCTCGCGGCCGTCGGCGCGGCCCGCAGTCTCGGCGCCGTGGTCCGCGCCACCGACCCCCGTCCCGAGGTCGCCGAGCAGGTGCGCTCCCTGGGCGGGGAGTTCCTCACGGTGACCGCCGAGCAGGAGGTGAGCACCGACGGCTACGCCAAGGCCACCTCCGAGGACTACAACCGGCTCGCCGCGCAGCTCTACGCCGAGCAGGCCGCCGACGTCGACATCATCATCACCACCGCGCTGATCCCGGGCCGCCCCGCGCCGCGGCTGATCACCGCCGAGGACGTCGCGCGCATGAAGCCCGGCAGCGTGATCGTCGACATGGCCGCGGCCCAGGGCGGCAACGTCGAGGGCACGGTCGCCGGGAAGGCCGTCGTCACCGACAACGACGTGACGATCATCGGCTACACGGATCTGCCCGGCCGGCTCCCCGCCCAGGCCTCGCAGCTGTACGGCACGAACATCGTCAACCTGCTGAAGCTGCTCACCCCCGGCAAGGACGGCCGGCTCGTCCTCGACTTCGACGACGTGGTGCAGCGCTCGATGACCGTGGTCCGCGAGGGCGAGAAGACCTGGCCACCGCCCCCGGTCCAGGTGTCCGCCGCACCCGCCCCGGCCGGGGCGAAGGAGCCGGAACCGGCCCCCGCCGAAACACCGGCGAAGCCCTCCCGCCCGGCCTGGTCCTCGTACGCCCTGGTCGCCGCCGGAGCGCTCGCGCTGTTCCTGGTGACGGCCTTCTCGCCGAGTGAACTCCTCGGCCACTTCACGGTGTTCGTCCTGGCGATCGTCATCGGCTTCTACGTCATCGGCAACGTGCACCACGCGCTGCACACCCCGCTGATGTCGGTGACCAACGCCATCTCCGGCATCGTCGTGGTCGGCGCGCTGTTGCAGATCGGGCAGGGGGACACCGCCGTCACCGTGCTGTCGTTCGCCGCGATCCTGCTGGCGAGCATCAACATCTTCGGCGGATTCGCCGTCACCCGCCGCATGCTCGGCATGTTCTCGAAGGGCTGATCACGATGACCACAGACACGGCCGCCCAGGCCGCCTACGTCGTCGCCGCGCTGCTGTTCATCCTCAGCCTCGCCGGCCTCTCCCAGCACAAGACGTCCCGTTCGGGGGTCGTCTGGGGTATCGCGGGCATGGTCGTCGCCCTGGCCGCCACGGTCGGGCTGGCCTCCCGCAGCATCACCGCGACCGGGCTCGTGCTGATCGCCGTCGCCACGGCCGCCGGTGCGGGCATCGGCCTGTGGCGGGCCCGGGTGGTCGAGATGACCGGCATGCCGGAGCTGATCGCCATCATGCACAGCCTCGTCGGCCTCGCCGCCACGTTCGTCGGCTGGAACGGCTACCTGGACGTCGACGCCGAGCTCTCCGGTTCGCTGCTGGGCATCCATCACGCCGAGGTGTTCATCGGGGTGTTCATCGGCGCCGTCACCTTCACGGGTTCCGTCGTCGCCTACCTGAAGCTCTCGGCACGCATCAACTCCCGCCCGCTCACGCTGCCGGGCAAGCACGTCCTCAACGTCGGCGCGCTCGTCGCGTTCGTCGGGCTGACGGTGGCGTTCGTCCTACGCCCCGGCATGGGTCTGCTCATCGCCGTCACCGTGATCGCGCTCGCCCTCGGCGCCCATCTGGTCGCCTCCATCGGCGGCGGTGACATGCCGGTGGTCGTCTCCATGCTCAACAGCTACTCCGGCTGGGCCGCCGCGGCCTCGGGCTTCCTGCTCTCCAACAACCTGCTCATCGTCACCGGCGCGCTGGTGGGCTCCTCCGGTGCCTACCTGTCGTACATCATGTGCAAGGCGATGAACCGCTCCTTCATCTCGGTGATCGCGGGCGGGTTCGGCACTCCGGCGGCGGCCGCCGACGACGGCGAACAGGGCGAGCACCGGGAGATCAACGCCGAGGAGACCGCCGAACTGCTCCGCGACGCCACCTCGGTCATCATCACGCCCGGCTACGGCATGGCCGTCGCCCAGGCCCAGTACCCGGTCGCCGAACTGGCGCGCAAGCTGCGCGAGAGGGGCGTGGAGGTGCGGTTCGGCATCCACCCCGTGGCCGGCCGGCTGCCCGGGCACATGAACGTGCTGCTCGCCGAGGCCAACGTGCCGTACGACATCGTCCTGGAGATGGACGAGATCAACGACGACTTCGCCGCCACCTCGGTCGTCCTGGTCATCGGCGCCAACGACACGGTCAACCCGGCCGCCACCGACAACCCGTCCAGCCCGATCGCCGGGATGCCGGTCCTGCACGTGTGGGAGTCGGCCCACGTGATCGTCTTCAAGCGGTCCATGGCCGCCGGCTACGCGGGCGTGCAGAACCCGCTGTTCTTCCGCGAGAACACCCAGATGCTCTTCGGCGACGCCAGGCAGCGCGTCGAGGACATCCTGCGCGGCCTCGACTCCCTGGACGCACCGGTCCGGGAGATGGCCGGCACGTCGCGGTGACGGCGTTGCCCCGCCGGGTCGTCCGGCGGGGCGTCCGGCGCGGCTCGCACCCACCCGCGCCGGCATCCCGGCCCGGCCGGGCCGGACACGGCGAAGGGCCGGCTCGACGTCGTCGAGCCGGCCCTTCGTGCGGGTACCGCCGGGGCGGTCAGTCCGTGCCGGACTCCATCGCCGCGCGGTCCAGCCAGGCGTCCTCCTCCGAGACCGCGCCCCGGGAGGCGATGGCCTGGGCGCCGCCCTGCGGCAGCTCCGGCATGGTGCCGATCAGCCCGGTCGCGGCGGCCTGGGAGGCGCCGATCGTGGGGCTGCCGGTGCCGATCAGGCCCATGCCGGCGTACTGCTCCAGCTTGGCGCGGGAGTCGGCGATGTCGAGGTTGCGCATGGTGAGCTGACCGATGCGGTCCACCGGGCCGAACGCGGAGTCCTCGGTGCGCTCCATGGACAGCTTGTCCGGGTGGTAGCTGAAGGCCGGGCCCTTGGTGTCGAGGATCGAGTAGTCCTCGCCGCGCCGCAGCCGCAGCGTCACCTCGCCGGTGACGGCGGCGCCGACCCAGCGCTGGAGCGACTCGCGGATCATCAGCGCCTGCGGGTCCAGCCAGCGGCCCTCGTACATCAGCCGCCCGAGGCGCCGGCCCTCGGTGTGGTACTGGGCGAGGGTGTCCTCGTTGTGGATCGCGTTGACGAGGCGCTCGTAGGCGGCGTGCAGCAGAGCCATGCCCGGGGCCTCGTAGATGCCGCGGCTCTTGGCCTCGATGATGCGGTTCTCGATCTGGTCCGACATGCCCAGGCCGTGCCGGCCGCCGATGGCGTTGGCCTCCATGACCAGGTCGACGGGGGAGGCGAACTCCTTGCCGTTGACCGACACCGGGCGGCCCTCGGCGAAGCCGATCGTGACGTCCTCGGCGGCGATCTCGACCGACGGGTCCCAGAACCGGACGCCCATGATCGGCTCGACGGTCTCGACGCCGGTGTCCAGGTGCTCCAGGGTCTTGGCCTCGTGCGTGGCGCCCCAGATGTTGGCGTCCGTGGAGTACGCCTTCTCCGTGCTGTCCCGGTAGGGAAGCCCGTGCGCGACCAGCCACTCCGACATTTCCTTGCGGCCGCCGAGCTCCGTCACGAAGGCCGCGTCCAGCCAGGGCTTGTAGATGCGCAGGTGCGGGTTGGCGAGCAGGCCGTAGCGGTAGAACCGCTCGATGTCGTTGCCCTTGAAGGTCGAGCCGTCGCCCCAGATCTGGACGTCGTCCTCGAGCATCGCCCGGACCAGGAGCGTGCCGGTGACGGCGCGGCCGATCGGGGTGGTGTTGAAGTACGCCCGGCCGCCCGAGCGGATGTGGAACGCGCCGCAGGTCAGCGCGGCCAGGCCCTCCTCCACGAGCGCGGCACGGCAGTCGACCAGACGCGCGATCTCGGCCCCGTACGTCTTGGCGCGGCCGGGCACCGAGGCGATGTCGGGCTCGTCGTACTGGCCGATGTCGGCGGTGTAGGTACACGGGACGGCGCCCCTGTCGCGCATCCACGCGACCGCGACGGAGGTGTCGAGACCGCCCGAGAAGGCGATGCCGACGCGCTCGCCGGCGGGCAGGGAGGTGAGGACCTTGGACATAGAAAGAGTATGTATCACTTTGCATAGTCATGCAAGCCGGGTATGTGAATTCCCCGTTCCGCTTGCTTCGGTTCAGGAATCCGCTGCCTCTGAGCCGCCGAGCGCGCCGAGGATCCGCTCGGCGGCCAGCGTCGCGGTCAGCTCGCCCTCCCGGACCCGCTGTTCCAGCACGGGCGCCAGAGCCCGCACGGCCGGATCGGCGTGGAGCCGGCCCAGGAGTTCGTCGCGGACCATGGTCCAGGTCCAGTCGACCTGCTGGTCGCGGCGCTTGGCGGTGAGCCGCCCGGTGGAGTCCAGCAGGGCGCGGTGCTGTTCGAGGCGCTCCCAGACGGTGTCGAGGCCGGTCGACTCGCGGGCGCTGCAGTGCAGCACCGGCGGCGTCCAGAACGCGTCCCTGCCGTGCATCAGCCGCAGCGCGCCCGACAGCTCCCGCGCGGCGGCCCGGGCGTCCCGCTCGTGCGGCCCGTCCGCCTTGTTGACGGCGATCACGTCCGCCAGCTCCAGCACGCCCTTCTTGATGCCCTGGAGCTGGTCGCCCGTGCGGGCGAGGGTGAGCAGCAGGAACGTGTCGACCATGTTCGCGACTGCGGTCTCGGACTGGCCGACGCCGACCGTCTCCACCAGGATCACGTCGTAGCCGGCCGCCTCCATCACCACGATCGACTCGCGGGTGGCCTTGGCGACCCCGCCCAGCGTGCCCGCGGTGGGGGAGGGGCGCACGAACGCCGCCGGGTCCACCGCCAGGCGCTCCATCCGGGTCTTGTCCCCCAGGATCGAACCGCCCGTACGGCTGGAGGACGGGTCGACCGCCAGCACCGCCACCCGGTGCCCCAGCGAGGTGAGCAGCGTGCCGAACGCGTCGATGAACGTCGACTTGCCCACGCCCGGCACCCCGCTGACGCCGATCCGCCGGGCCCGGCCGCTGTGCGGCAGGAGCGCGGTCAGCAACTCCTGGGCCAGGATCCGGTGTTGCGGCCGGGTCGACTCGACGAGGGTGATGGCCCGGGCGATGAGCGCCCGCTTCCCGTCGAGCACGCCCTTCACATACGCGTCGACATCGATCACAGGTCGTGCCCGAGGCCGTCCGACAGTCGCCGCACCAGGTCGTACGCCGCGTCCGGGATCACCGTCCCGGGCGGGAAGACGGCCGCCGCGCCCATCTCCAGGAGGGTGGGCACGTCCTGCGGCGGGATCACGCCGCCGACCACGATCATGATGTCCTCGCGCCCCTCCTCGGCCAGCGCCTCGCGCAGCGCCGGGACGAGGGTGAGGTGACCGGCCGCGAGCGAGGAGACGCCGACGATGTGCACGTCCGCCTCGACGGCCTGCCGGGCCACCTCGGCGGGCGTCTGGAACAGCGGGCCGACGTCCACGTCGAAGCCGAGGTCGGCGAAGGCGGTGGCGATCACCTTCTGGCCGCGGTCGTGGCCGTCCTGGCCCATCTTCGCGACCAGGATGCGCGGGCGGCGGCCCTCGGCCTCGTCGAAGGCGTCCACCAGCGCGCGGGTGCGGTCCACGGACGGGGACTCGCCTGCTTCGTTGCGGTACACACCGGAGATCGTACGGATCTGGCTCGCGTGCCGGCCGTACACCTTCTCCAGGGCGTCGGAGATCTCCCCGACCGTGGCCTTCGCGCGGGCCGCGTGCACCGCCAGCTCCAGCAGGTTGCCCGCGCCGCCGGCGGCCCGGGTCAGCGCGTCCAGCGCGTCCTGGCAGGCCCGCTCGTCCCGCTCGGCGCGCAGCCGCCGCAGCTTCTCGATCTGCTGCGCCCGCACGGAGGAGTTGTCGACCTTCAGCACGTCGATCTGCTCGTCGGTCTCCACCCGGTACTTGTTCACGCCGATGACGGGCTGGCGGCCCGAGTCGATCCGGGCCTGTGTGCGGGCCGCGGCCTCCTCGATGCGCAGCTTGGGGATGCCCGCGTCGATGGCCTTGGCCATGCCGCCCGCGGCCTCGACCTCCTCGATGTGCTGCCAGGCCCGCCGGGCCAGGTCGTACGTCAGCTTCTCCACGTACGCGCTGCCGCCCCACGGGTCGATCACGCGGGTCGTGCCGGACTCCTGCTGGAGCAGCAGCTGCGTGTTGCGGGCGATGCGGGCCGAGAAGTCGGTGGGCAGGGCGAGCGCCTCGTCGAGGGCGTTGGTGTGCAGCGACTGCGTGTGCCCCTGCGTCGCCGCCATGGCCTCGACGCAGGTGCGCGTCACGTTGTTGAAGACGTCCTGCGCGGTCAGGGACCAGCCCGAGGTCTGCGAATGGGTGCGCAGGGACAGGGACTTGGCGTTCTGCGGGTCGAACTGCCTCACCAGCTTCGCCCACAGCAGGCGCGCCGCCCGCAGCTTGGCGACCTCCATGAAGAAGTTCATGCCGATCGCCCAGAAGAACGACAGCCGGGGCGCGAACGCGTCCACGTCCAGGCCGGCCTCGCGGCCCGCCCGGATGTACTCCACGCCGTCCGCGAGTGTGTACGCCAGCTCCAGGTCGGCCGTCGCACCCGCCTCCTGGATGTGATAGCCGGAGATGGAGATGGAGTTGTAGCGGGGCATCCGCTGCGAGGTGAAGGCGAAGATGTCGGAGATGATCCGCATCGACGGCTTCGGCGGATAGATGTAGGTGTTGCGGACCATGAACTCCTTGAGGATGTCGTTCTGGATGGTCCCCGCCAGCTTCTCCGGCGGCACGCCCTGCTCCTCCGCCGCCACGATGTACAGCGCCAGCACCGGCAGCACGGCGCCGTTCATCGTCATCGACACCGTCATCTTGTCCAGCGGGATCCCGTCGAACAGCTGCCGCATGTCGTAGATCGAGTCGATCGCCACGCCCGCCATGCCGACGTCACCGGTCACGCGCGGGTGGTCGCTGTCGTAGCCCCGGTGCGTGGGCAGGTCGAAGGCGACCGACAGGCCCTTCTGGCCGGCCGCGAGGTTGCGCCGGTAGAAGGCGTTGGACTCCTCGGCCGTCGAGAACCCGGCGTACTGACGGATGGTCCAGGGCTGGTTGGCGTACATCGTCGGGTACGGGCCGCGCAGATACGGCGCCGCGCCCGGGTACGTGTCCAGGAAGTCCAGGCCCTCCAGGTCACGGCCGGTGTAGAGCGGCTTGACGGCGATGCCCTCCGGAGTCTCCCAGAGCAGGTCGTCCCCGCCGGACGCGTTCTTGACCGCCGTACGCCACTCGTCGGCGCCGCCGTCGGGGGCCGGGGTGCCCAGCTCGATCCCGGAGAAGTCGGGGACGGAGGGGCCGGAAGGGGCGGACATCAGGACACTCCCATGCGGTCGAGGGTCGCGGACAGCACGGCCACGGCGTCGCAGCCCGCGAAGACGTACGCGTCGACACCGGGATACTCCCCGGGACGGCCCGCGAGGAACACATGCCGTGCGCCGGCGGCCTTCAGGGCCTGGACGGTGGCCTCGGCCTGCTCCGCGTACAGCGCGTCGCTGGAGCACAGCACGGCCTCCGTCGCGCCGCTCTCGGCGAAGGTGCCCTCGGTGACCGGCTCGATGCCGCCCGCCTGGAAGAGATTGGAGGCGAAGGTGAGGCGTGCGGTGTGCGCGGCGGCCGGGCCGAGCGCGGCGAGGTGGATCCGGGGCCGGGAGCCGGTCGCGGCGAGGTGGGCGTCGGAGCGGGCGCGCAGCGTCTCGTACGCCTCGTCACGGCGTACGCGCGGCAGCCCTCCGGAGCGGGTCTCGGGCGCGCTCGCGCGGACGACCGGCTTCTCCGCGAGGAACGGGAACTCGCTGACCCCGGTGACGGGTTCGCGCCGCTTGGCGAGCCTGCCGGTGCGGGCCTGCCATGTCTCGGCCAGGTCCCGCGCGAGATCCCCGGAACGCAGGGCGGCCGCCTGGCCGCCGACCCTCTCGATCCGCTGGAAGAACTCCCAGCCCGCGTGGGCGAGTTCGTCGGTGAGCCGCTCCACATACCAGGAGCCGCCCGCCGGGTCGATCACCCGGGACAGGTGCGATTCCTCGATGAGGATCGTGGAGGTGTTGCGGGCGATCCGGCGCGCGAACGCGTCCGGCAGGCCGAGGGCGTGGTCGAAGGGCAGCACGGTGACCGCGTCGGCCCCGCCCGCACCGGCGGCCAGCGTGGCGATGGTGGTGCGCAGCATGTTCACCCACGGGTCGCGGCGCGTCATCATCACCGGCGAGGTGACGACGTGCTGGAGCTGCGCCCCCGCGCGCGAAGCCCCGCAGACCTCGGCCACCCGGGCCCACAGCCGGCGCGCGGCCCGCAGCTTGGCGATCGTCAGGAACTGGTCGGCGGTCGCCGCGTACCGGAACTCCAGCTGCCCACAGGCCTGTTCGACATCCAGCCCGGCCCCGGTCAGCTCCCGCAGATACGCCACCCCGGTGGCCAGCGAGCAGCCCAGCTCCTGGGCGGCCGAACCGCCGGCCTCGTGATACGGCAGTGCGTCCACGGTCAGCGCCCGCAGCCCCGGGTACTCCCCGGCACACAGCCGCGCGAGCTCCGCCGCCGGCGCGGTGTCGCACCGCTGCCCGGTGCGGGCCTCGTGCCCGAGCGGATCCGCGCCCAGATTGCCGCGCGCCGCGTCCCGGGCGACACCCCGCTCCTCGTAGACCCGCAGCAACTCCCGCGCGGCGGACTCGGCCTCGCGCCCCGCGTCGAGGACGACGGGCGCCAGATCGAGATACACGCCGTCGAGGACCCGGCCGAGGTCCGGCACCGCGATGCCGCCTTCCCCGACCGTCAGCCAGAGGGAGGTGACGCCGTTCTCCAGGTCCCCGAGCACCGCGTCACGGTCGGCCGCGGAGTGCCGTTGCCGTACGTCCCAGCCGCCGACCGTGTTCCCCTCGGCGCGGCCGCCGCGTACAAAGGGGGCGAAACCGGGGAAACCCGGCTCGGGCGCGGAGTCGCGGGCGGTGTAGAGGGGGCGGGTACGCAACCCGTCCTCCAGCGCGGTGGACAGGGCTTCCTCGGCCTCGGCTCCCTCGACGTCCTTGCCCGATTTGCGCAGCACGCCCGCCACAAGGCGCTGCCACTGCTCATGGGGCACATCAGGGAACTCGCCGGCCAGCTCAAGCCCGTCGTCAGGCAGGACCGTCATGCCCGGATGTTAGGCCACGTTAACGAACGAGCAGCAGAGGGAACGGCTGTGACCTTGCCCTCGCCCTGGCTGTGACCCCGCTCTCCCCGCCGTCACGGCCGGGATCGTCGCCCGTGCCGGCGAGCGATCCGCCCGCAGCGGCCCGTCGCGTCAAGGTGCCGTCAAAGCCGCGGCCACCGCCGTAAGGGACCCGTCAACGGACGATCCGATCCGGCCATCCGGGCGCTTTCCTCGAAGCGTCCGTTTCCCCACACCTCACTCCAGGAGTTCGCGATGGCCGATGCGGCCTTCGTCGTCACCGTGCTCGCGGGTTTCACGCTGGTGGCCCTCGTCGCCAAGGGGGTGACGAAGCTGTGACCGCGGAGAACATCACCGGCCTGGTCGTGGCCGTCGCCCTGCTGGGCTATCTCGTCCTCGCCCTGATCTTCCCGGAGAGGTTCTGAGATGGGCCCCGTCCTCGCCGGCGTCCTCCAGCTGCTCGCCCTCACCGCGGCACTGGCGCTCGCGTACGTCCCCGCCGGCACCTACATGGCCCGGGTGTACTCGTCGAAGCAGCACCTGCGGGCGGAGAGGTGGATCTACCGGGCCATCGGCGCCGACCCCGACACCGAGATGACCTGGACCGCGTATCTGCGCGGTGTCCTCGCCTTCTCGGTCGTCGGCGTGCTGTTCCTCTATCTGCTCATGCGGCTCCAGGGCGTCCTGCCCGGCTCGCTCGGCTTCGCGTCGCTCGACCCGGCGCAGTCGTTCAACACAGCCGTGTCGTTCGTGACCAACACCGACTGGCAGTCGTACTACGGCGAGCAGACCATGGGGCACGTCGTGCAGACGGCCGGGCTCGCCGTGCAGAACTTCCTCTCCGCGGCCGTCGGCATGGCCGTCGCGGTGGCCCTCGTCCGGGGCTTCGCCCGCGCTCGCACCGGCGACCTCGGGAACTTCTGGTGCGACCTGGTGCGCGGCACCGTGCGGATCCTGGTGCCGGCCGCGGCGGTCGCCGCCGTCGTGCTGGTCGCCTGTGGGGTGATCCAGAACTTCTCCGGGATCCATGAGGTCGGTCAGTTCATGGGCGGCTCCCAGCAGTGGAACGGCGGCGCGGTCGCCTCGCAGGAGGCCATCAAGGAGCTGGGCACCAACGGCGGCGGCTACTTCAACGCCAATTCCGCCCACCCCTTCGAGAACCCGACGCCTTTCACCAACCTCTTCGAGATCTTCCTGATCCTGGTCATCCCGTTCTCACTGACCCGCACGTTCGGCGTGCTGGTCGGCGACGTGAGGCAGGGCCTCGCGATCCTCGCCACGATGTTCACGATCTGGCTGGGTTTCGTGGCCCTGATGATGTGGACGGAGTTCGCCCACCACGGCCCGGCCCCGCAGGCCGCGGGCGGGGCGATGGAGGGCAAGGAGGTCCGTTTCGGCGTCGGGGCGTCCTCGATCTTCGCGGTGTCGACGACCCTCACCTCGACCGGCGCCGTCGACTCCTTCCACTCCTCCTTCACGGGCCTCGGCGGCGGCCTCGCCATGCTCTCGATGATGCTGGGCGAGATCGCCCCCGGCGGCACCGGCTCCGGCCTCTACGGCATGCTGATACTGGCGGTCATCGCGGTGTTCATCGCCGGTCTCATGGTCGGCCGCACACCCGAGTATCTGGGCAAGAAGATCGGCGCCCGGGAGATGAAGCTCGCCGCCTGCTACCTCCTGATCACCCCGGCCCTGGTACTGGTCTTCACCGCGGCGTCCATGGCTCTGCCGACCCTGCCCCACTCGATGCTGAACCCGGGCGCGCACGGCTTCTCCGAGGTCCTCTACGCCTTCACCTCCGCCGCCAACAACAACGGCTCGGCCTTCGCCGGCCTGAACGCGAACACCGACTGGTTCAACACCATGACCGCACTCGCGATGCTGCTCGGCCGCTTCCTGCCCATGGTCTTCGTCCTGGCCCTGGCCGGCTCGCTCGCCGGGCAGCGGCCGGTCCCGGTCACCGCGGGCACCCTGCGCACCGAGAAGCCGCTCTTCACCGGCCTGCTGGTCGGCGCCGTGCTGATCATCACCGGTCTGACGTACTTCCCGGCCCTCGCGCTGGGCCCCCTCGCCGAGGGGCTGGCGTCATGACCACCCGCACCGAACCCCACGAGGACTCCATGTCCACTCCCGCCCTGGTGCCCCGCCCGGACACGCCGACGCGGCACAAGGCCCCCGAGACCCGCGTCGGAGCGGGCCTGTTCGACCCCCGGCAGCTGATCAGGTCCCTGCCGGACGCCTTCCGCAAGCTCGACCCGCGGGTGATGGTCACCTCGCCCGTGATGTTCGTGGTGTGGGTCGGCTCGGTCCTGACGACCGTGTTCTCCTTCGAAGACCCGGGCGACTGGTTCGGCTGGGCGATCAGCGCCTGGCTGTGGCTGACCGTGATCTTCGCCAACCTGGCGGAGGCGGTCGCCGAGGGCCGCGGCAAGGCCCAGGCCGACACCCTGCGCAAGGCCAAGACGGACAGCGTGGCCCGCAAGGTGGACGGCACGCTCGTCCCCGGTACCGAGCTGAGAATCGGCGACCTGGTCGTCTGCGAGGCGGGCGACGTCATCCCCGGCGACGGGGACGTCGTCGAGGGGGTGGCGTCCGTCGACGAGTCGGCCATCACCGGCGAGTCGGCCCCGGTCATCCGCGAGTCCGGCGGCGACCGTTCGGCCGTCACCGGCGGTACGAAGGTGCTGTCCGACCGGATCGTCGTCCGCATCACGACCAAGCCGGGCGAGACCTTCATCGACCGGATGATCGGCCTCGTCGAGGGCGCCGCACGGCAGAAGACCCCCAACGAGATCGCGCTGAACATCCTGCTCGCCTCGCTGACGATCGTCTTCCTGCTCGCCTGCGCCACCCTGCCGTCCCTCGCCGACTACGCCGGCACGCGGCTGACGATGGTCGTGCTGGTGGCGCTCCTGGTGTGCCTGATACCGACGACCATCGGCGCGCTGCTGTCGGCGATCGGCATCGCGGGCATGGACCGGCTGGTGCAGCGCAACGTGCTGGCCATGTCCGGGCGGGCGGTCGAGGCGGCGGGCGACGTGTCGACGCTGCTGCTCGACAAGACCGGCACCATCACCCTCGGCAACCGGCAGGCCGCCGGGTTCGTTCCGGTGCACGGCGTGAGCGAGGCCGAACTCGCCGACGCGGCCCAGCTGTCGTCGCTGGCCGACCAGACGCCCGAGGGCCGTTCCGTCGTCGTCCTGGCCACGGAGAAGCACGGGCTGCGCGAGCGCGAGCCCGTCGGCGCCGAATGGATCGCCTTCACCGCGCAGACCCGGATGTCCGGTGTCGACGCCGGCGGCCGCAAGGTCCGCAAGGGCGCCACGGCGTCGGTCGTCGCCTGGGTCGAGGGGCGGGGCGGCACCGTCGCCGAGGACGCCGAGGGGCTCGCCGCCCGGATCTCCGAGGCGGGCGGCACCCCGCTGCTGGTCGCCGTCGAGGACGCGGAGGGCGCTCGGGTGCTCGGCGTCGTCCACCTCAAGGACGTCGTCAAGGACGGCATGCGGGAGCGGTTCGGGGAACTGCGCCGCATGGGCATCAGGACCGTCATGATCACCGGCGACAACCCGCTGACGGCCAGGGCCATCGCCGAGGAGGCCGGTGTCGACGACTTCCTCGCCGAGGCCACGCCCGAGGACAAGATGGCCCTCATCAAGCGCGAGCAGGCGGGCGGCAAACTCGTCGCGATGACCGGCGACGGCACCAACGACGCCCCGGCACTGGCCCAGGCGGACGTCGGCGTGGCCATGAACACCGGCACGTCGGCCGCGAAGGAGGCCGGCAACATGGTCGACCTCGACTCCGACCCCACCAAACTCATCGAGATCGTCGAGATCGGCAAGCAACTCCTCATCACCCGGGGCGCGTTGACGACGTTCTCCATCGCCAACGACGTCGCCAAGTACTTCGCGATCATCCCGGCGCTGTTCGCGGCGGTCCACCCGGGCCTGGACAAACTCAACATCATGGGCCTGTCCTCGCCCGACTCCGCGATCCTGTCGGCCGTCGTCTTCAACGCGCTGATCATCGTCGCCCTGGTGCCGCTGTCCCTGAAGGGCGTGCGCTACCGGCCGCTCAGCGCAGACAAGCTGCTCCGCCGCAACCTCACGGTCTACGGCCTCGGCGGCCTGATCGCCCCCTTCCTCGGCATCAAGCTCATCGACCTGATCGTCTCGCTCATCCCCGGGATCGGCTGACAGCCATGAACAACTCCGTCAGGAACACCGCCCGGCTGCTCGGGGCGGGCCTGCGTGCCCTGCTCGTGCTGACCCTGGTGACGGGCGTCCTCTACCCACTGGTCATCACCGGCGTCGCCCAGGGGCTGTTCCCCGGCAAGGCGAACGGCTCCGAGGTCGGGGCGGACGGCAGGGTCGTCGGCTCGTCCCTGATCGGGCAACAGGGGTACAGCCCGGACTACTTCCAACCGCGCCCCGCGAACGGCCTGGGCGAGAACTTCGTCAACACGCGGTACAAGCTGATCCTGTCCGGCGCCACCAACCTCTCCGCCGACAACGAGAAGCTGGTCAAATCGGTGCTCGCGGCCAAGGCCAAGGTGGTGAAGGACAACTCGACCGCCGACTACGAGGTGAACCCCGCCGACGTCCCCGCCGACGCCGTCACCTCCTCCGGCTCCGGCCTCGACCCCGACATCTCCCCGCGGTACGCCGGCCTCCAGGTCCACCGGGTCGCCGAACGCAATCACCTCTCCGTCGCCCGGGTCCAACGGCTCGTCGACCTGCACACCGAGGGCCGCACCCTGGGCTTCATGGGCGAACCCCGCGTGAACGTCCTCGCGCTCAACATCGCGCTCAAGGACCTCGTGGCGAAGAACTGAGCAGCTCGGCGCAGTACGGACATCACCGCTTGCGCCCCACGGCCCGACGGTCCTCCGGCGCGGAGAACGCCGCTACGCGAGTGCGGCGCAGAGCACATCACAACGGTGGGCCGCCGGCAGTATGCGCGGTCCGTGCCGGGGTAAACGAACGACCGAAAGGCCACTCAGCAACACGAACAACAACGAAAGAGCCCCCTATGGTCATCCCGCTTATGAAGCAGGCGGCAGATGGGCCGGGCGCGGACGAGCAGGCCACCCTGCGCTGCGGCGCGGTCTGGGCCGACGGCGCGGCGTGCGCCGTCGAGGCGCGCCGGGCGCTGCACGCGTTCCTGGCGCACGTACCGTGTACCGGCCGCACACCCGTGCCGGCCCCGCTGGCGATCGACGCCGAACTGGTCGTCAGCGAAATGGTCACCAACGCGATCCGGCACGCTCCCGGCCCCTGCGGGATGATCCTTCAGCTGTCCGGCGACGGACTGGCCATCACCGTGTGGGACACCTCCACCGAACAGCCGGTGGTCAGGAAGCGCGACGGGCAGCGCTTCGGCGGCCACGGCATGCACGTCGTGCACGCGGTCAGCAGCGAGGTCTCCGTCGCGTCCCTCGGCCACGGGAAGCAGATCACCGCCCGTCTGCGCCCCGCCCCGGACGACGACCACGGCGCGACGGTCACGGCCGTTCCCGCCGCTTGACGCCCGGCCGACGGGACCTGTTCCCGGCAGCGGTCACCACCCGGTGAGCAGCAGATGGTTGAGGAACAGGGCGAGCAGCGCCTGGGCGGTGAGCCAGATGCGAGGGCGGGTGAGGAACGCGCATGCCGGGAGCAGCCACAGGGCGAAGGGGAGCCAGATGCGTTCCGTCTCCGCCTTGCTCATGCCGGACAGGTCGGCCACCAGCAGGGCGAGGAGCGCGGCGGACACGAGGAACGCGAGGCGGACGCCGGCCCGGGGCCCGGTGCGACGCCGGAGCAGCACGGCGCCCGTCCGCCGCAGCCCCGCCGCCGTCGCCAGTCCCGTGACGAGCACCGTGCAGGCCAGGTTGGCCCATACCCAGTAGCCGTAGGGGCGGATGCCGCCCGCACCCTGGCCGTAGCGCGTGACCAGCAGGTGGTAGGCCTCCCACCAGTCGAAGCCCGCGAGCGTGAACATCGTGGGGACCACGGTCAGTCCGGCGAGCAACGGCGCGATCAGGGCCGGGCGCTCCCGGACCCCGTGGCGGCCGAGCACCAGCACCGCCGCCGCGATCAGTGCCACCAGCGTGAGGCCGTACGACAAGTAGCAGGTCAGGCCGAGAAGCAGCCCGGACGCGCCCGCCCACCCCAGGGATTTCCGGGTGACCGCCAGAGCCAGCAGGGCCACCGCCCACGCCGCCACCGCCGCGAAGTACGCGTCCGCCGAGGTGCCCATCCACACGGCCGCCGGGGCCAGGACCAGGAACGGGGCCGCCCGGCGGGCGAGTGCCTCGTCGGCCAGGGCGCGGATCGTGACCAGCACGGCCACGCAGGCGGTCGCCCCGACGGTGATGCACCACATCCCCGCCCACCCCCCGCCCCGCAGCCCGATCCGGTCGAGCAGCACGAAGGTGAGGGTGGCGGCGGGCGGGTGCCCGGCGATGTGGGCGGGCCAGTTGTCGGGGGAGTCGAGCAGGATGTGCTGGGTGAAGTCCCGCAGCGCTGCCGGGATGTCGTCGAAGCGGTCGATGACCTGGAGGTACTCGTAGCGGGTGGTGAGCCTGCGCGCGATGCCCCGGTGCCAGCCGTCGACCAGGGCGAGGGAGAAGATCCATGCCATGGCGGTGCCCCAGGCGGCCGGGAGCAGGGCACGCCAGGGGAGACGGGCCGCCAGCGCGGGGCCGTGGGCGACGGTGGCGATCGCCACCAGGACGGCGGCCGGGGTGCCGGGGCCCAGATGCGGTCCCCAGGACGCCAGCAGCGGGGGCCAGTCGACGAACAGCGTCCGGCTGGTCTCCTCGATGTGGCGGCCGACCAGCACGGACGCCGTCACGAGCAGTACGGCGGCCCCGGCGGCGTACAGGTCGCGGCGCGGGCCTCGGGACGGTGGGGCGGAGGGCGGGGTGCGGATCACACCGGCACGCTAGGCCGCGCGGCGGGTCGCCGGCCGCCGACCGGGCCTGATGTCAGCGTTTCGTCATGGGTCGCGCACCCTTTCACGGGGCCGCCCCGGCCTACCGTCGGCTCATGCGAGACGACCCACGCGACCCGCGGCTCCCCACATCCCCCGGCTTCTGGCGCAGCCCACTGCGCGGCCCCTGGTTCACCTCGGTGCTGGGCCTCGTCCTGCTCGGCGGCATCACAGTGCTGTTCGTGACGGGACTCCTCTCGTACGCCGCCTACAACCCGGACCTGTCGCCGGTCAACGACAAGACCCCGGACAAGGGGATCCTCGGCTTCTACCTGTTCGCCTGGCCGACGAACCCGCACTGGCTGTACCGGCTCAACCAGGGCGTCCACGTCACCCTCGGCATCGCCCTGATCCCCGTCCTGCTGGCCAAGCTGTGGTCCGTCGTGCCGAGACTGTTCACCCTGCCCCCCGCCCGCTCGCTCACCCACGCGCTGGAGCGGATCTCGCTGCTCCTGCTCGTGGGCGGCGGGCTGTTCGAGTTCGTGACCGGCGTCCTCAACGTCCAGCTCGACTACGTCTTCCCGGGCTCGTTCTACCCCCTGCACTTCTACGGCGCCTGGGTGTTCTTCGCCGCCTTCGTGGCCCACGCGCTGCTGAAGACGCCCACGGCACTGCGCAACCTGCGGCGGCTGCGGGAGGAGAAGAACGACCTGGTGTCCCCGCGCCCCGCCGAGCCGACCGTCTCCCGGCGGGGCGCCCTGTGGTTCGTCGGGGGCGGCTCGCTGCTGCTGTTCGCCACGACCGTGGGGCAGAACTTCGGCGGCCCGCTGCGGCGCACCGCCCTCCTCGCCCCGCACGGCGGCGGCGAACCCGGCAGCGGCCCGAACGGCTTCCAGATCAACAAGACCGCCGCGTACGCCGGGATCGACACGGCGCAAGCGGCCGAAGACACGTGGCGGCTCGTCGTGACGGGGCGCACCGGCACGGTCCGCCTCAGCCGCGCCCAGCTCGCCGGCCTCCCCTCGTACAGCGCGTCGCTGCCCATCGCGTGCGTGGAGGGCTGGTCCACACCGGACCAGTGGTGGCGCGGGGTGCGACTGCGCGACCTCGCGGCCCTCGTCGGGTACGAGGACGACCCACCGGACGTGTTCGTCGAATCCCTCCAGCCCCGCGGCGCCTTCCGGAAGGCCGCCCTGCGCGCCAACCAGGTGGCCGACCCGCGTTCCCTGCTCGCCCTGTACGTCAACGGCGAGGAGCTGTCCCCCGACCACGGCTACCCGGCGCGGATCATCGTGCCCGCGGCGCCCGGTGTGCTGAACACCAAGTGGGTGGCCCGGATGACGTTCGGAGACCTGTGATGCGAGGACGCTTCGTCATCGGCAGCCCCCTGCAACTGCTGCTGCTGTCCTGCTCGTTCGCCCTCGCGGCCTACGCGGGAGTGCGCCTGCTCGCCGGGGACTGGTTCGGCGTGGCGCTGTGGGTCGTGGGCGCGGCGCTGCTGCACGACCTCGTGCTGCTGCCGTTGTACGCGGCGGCGGACCGGGCGGTGGTACGGGGGCTCGGCGCGGTCCGCCGCCGGGAGTGGGTGCCGTACGCGCGCGTACCGGCAGCCCTCTCCGGGCTGCTGCTCCTCGTGTGGTTCCCGCTGATCAGCGGCATGGTCGAGCAGCGCTACCGGTCCGCCACCGGCCTGCCCGCCGACGTGTTCCTGGCGCGCTGGCTGCTGATCACCGCGGCCCTCTTCGCAGGCTCGGCGCTGCTGTTGGTGGTGCGGCTGCGCAGGGCGGCGAAGCGCCGTCCGCCGGCCGTCCACTGACCGGCCGGCTCCCAGCCCCGCGCGTTGTGGAGCAGCGCGCGGGTGCCGAGCCGCGCCCAGGGGAAGGGATCGCCGGTGGTGGCGTGGGCGTCGGTGATGTGGACGCGCACGCGTTCGTCGACGTCCGCGGGCGCGGTCTCGGCGATCAGCAGACCGCCCGGCCGCAGGAGTTCGGCGACCCGCTCCAGCAGGGCGCGCGGATCACCCCCGATGCCGATGTTGCCGTCCATGAGCAGGACGGTGTCCCAGCGGCCCTCGCCCGGCAGCGGCTCGAAGACCGACCGCCGCAGCGCCTGACCCCCGAGCCGCAGGGTGTGCTCCACCGCGGCCTCGCTGACGTCGATCCCGAGGGCGGGCCGCCCCCGGGCGGCGAGCTCCGCGACCAGCCGCCCCGGCCCGCACCCCACGTCCAGCACGGCCCCCTCACAGCGGTCCAGGACGTCCCGGTCGACCGGGTCGGCCCGGGCGCACCAGCGCTCCACCTCCAGCGGCAGCAGCCAGCCGTCGGCGCGCCGCAGGAACAGCGGGCCGCGGCCGGCGCGCAGGGCGGCGTCGTAGGGGTCGGCGGCGGCCCAGGCAAGGGCGGTGGCGGGTGGGGCGCTCATCGGGGACCGACCGGGCGCGAGACCGGCCCGGTGACAGGCCCCCCGGCCGCCGTGCAGCGGGCCAGCCGGGCCGCGAAGCGCCCCCGCGGTGCCAGCGCGGCGACGGCGTGCGCGTCGGCGGCGGTGTCGACGTCCCGCAGCGGCGGCAGGTCGCGTACGCGCAGGCCCGCGGCGACCAGCCGCTCCCGCTGAACGGCTCCCGTCACCGGCGTCGACATGGGCACACCCCGCAGCAGGGCGGGGTCCGGACACGCCAGGCCCAGGGCCCAGAAACCGCCGTCCTCCGCCGGGCCGAACCAGGCGTCGCAGCCGGCGAAGTCCACGGTGAGCAGCTCCGGGGTCACCTGCGGGGTGTCCATGCCGACGAGCAGGGCGGGGCCCGAGCAGCGTGCGAAGGCCTCCGCCAGCCGCTCGTCCAGACCGCCCGCGCACTGCGCCACGACGTCGAAACCGGGCGGCAGCCAGGGACCGGGGGCACCGTCGAGCACGAGGACGCGCCGGGTGGCGGGTGTGGCGGCCACGGCGTGCAGCGTGTCCGCGAGGGCGGCTTCGGCCAGTTCGGCTGCCTGCCCGGGCGTGAAAGGCGGCGTGAGCCGCGTCTTCACCCGCCCCGGTCGCGGCTCCTTGGCGATGACGAGGAGCGTGGTCAACGGAGGGTTCCCCCTTCATGCGCGGGCGTTTCGGCCAGCACGCGGCTCATGTCCCGGACGGCCTGCCAGGTACCGCGCCAGGTGCCCGTCACCTTCGAGGCTCCGGTGCGCGGCAGATACGGCACGTCGTGCTCGGCGATCCGCCACCCGGCGTCGGCCGCACGGACGACCATCTGGAGCGGGTAGCCGCTGCGCCGGTCGCTGAGGCCGAGGGCGAGCAGCGGCTCCCGGCGGGCGGCCCGCAGTGGACCGAGGTCGTGCAGGCGCAGCCCGGTGCGGCGGCGCAGCATCCGCGCGAGCGCGAGATTGCCGGCCCGGGCATGCGGCGGCCACGCGCCGCGCCCCTGCGGACGCCGCCGCCCGAGCACCAGGTCGGCCGTGCCCTCGCGCACCTCGCGCACGAAGGGGGCCAGGAGCGCAGGGTCGAGGGAGGCGTCGCAGTCGCAGAAGCACACCACGTCGGCGGTGGCGGCCGTCAGCCCCGCGTGGCAGGCCGCGCCGAAGCCCCGCCGTGGCTCGTGCAGCACGGTCGCGCCCCACGCGCGGGCGACTTGAGCCGAGCCATCCGTGGAACCGTTGTCGACGACGAGTGCGCGCCAGCCCGGCGGAATCCGTTCGAGCACCCAGGGAAGGGCCTCGGCCTCGTTCAGGCAGGGCAGCACCACGTCGACGTCCGAAGGTGTCGTCGTCACGGTTTCACCCTACGAACGCGAATCGGGCATACCGGACCATCGCTCCTTACGAAACGCGGACGTCGGAGGCCAGAGGGGTGCCCGGGCCCCCGCCGGCGGCGGCGCGATGCCAGGCTGGAGGCATGCAGCAGCAGCCGTACGAGCCCCTCAGGACCGTGGGCGGGCCCCCCAGGATCCTGGTCGTCGACGACGATCCGACCGTCGCCGAGGTCGTCGCCGGGTATCTGGACCGCGCCGGGTACGCCGTCGACCGTGCCGACGACGGGCCGACCGCCCTCGCCCGCGCCGCCGAGCGCCGGCCGGACCTGGTCGTGCTCGACCTGATGCTGCCCGGCATGGACGGCCTGGAGGTGTGCCGGCGGATCCGCGCCCAGGGCCCCGTGCCCGTCATCATGCTCACCGCCCGCGGCGACGAGGACGACCGCATCCTGGGCCTGGAGGTCGGCGCCGACGACTACGTCACCAAGCCCTTCAGCCCCCGCGAACTCGTCCTGCGCGTCGAGTCGGTGCTGCGCCGCAGCCGCCCCGCCACCACGGGGGACCGGCTGGGAGCGGCCGGTCTGACCGTCGAACCGACGGCCCGCCGGGCCACCAAGAACGGCACCGAACTCGCCCTCACCCTGAGGGAGTTCGACCTGCTCTCCTTCTTCCTGCGGCACCCGGGGCGGGCGTTCGGCCGCGAGGACCTGATGCGGGAGGTGTGGGGATGGGACTTCGGTGACCTGTCGACCGTCACGGTCCACGTCCGCCGCCTGCGCGGCAAGGTCGAGGACGACCCGGCCCGGCCCCGCCTGATCCAGACCGTCTGGGGCGTGGGCTACCGCTTCGAGCCCGGTGAAGGGGACGACTGACCGTGCGCGACAACCTCCTGATCGCCCTGTACGCCTTCGCCGGTGCCGGCGTGTCGGGGCTGGCCGGAGCGGGTGTACTGCGCCTGATCCGGCGCCGTTCGCTGACCGTCTCGCTCGCGGTGGTGGCGGCGGTCGGCGTCGTCGCGATGCTCGCGGGCACGCTCGCCGTCGCCTGGGCGATGTTCCTGTCGCCGCACGACCTGACCGTCGTGACCACCGTCGTCGCCATGGCGGCCGTGGTCTCCCTTGCCACCGCCCTGCTGCTGGGCCGCTGGGTCGTCGCCCGCAGCCGTGAACTCGCCGTGGCCGCGCGCTCCTTCGGCGACGGCGGGGGCTTCGCCGCACCCGACGGGCCGGCCACCGCCGAACTCGCCGCGGTGAGCCGCGAGCTGGCGGCCACCAGCGCCAGACTGGCCGAGTCCCGGGAGCGGGAACGCGCCCTGGAGGCCTCCCGCCGTGAACTCGTCGCCTGGATCTCGCACGACCTGCGGACCCCGCTGGCCGGTCTGCGCGCCATGTCCGAGGCCCTGGAGGACGGCGTCGCCGCCGACCCGAACCGCTATCTCAGGCAGATGCGGACCGAGGTCGAACGCCTCAACGACATGGTCGGCGACCTCTTCGAGCTCTCCCGCATCCATGCCGGGGCCCTGGCCCTGACGCCCACCCGGATCTCCCTGTACGACCTGGTCGGCGACGCCCTCGCCGGCGTCGACCCCCTCGCCCGCGAGTACGGGGTGCGGCTGGTGGGCGGCCGTATCGAGCCGGTCCCGGTGGAGGTGGACGGCAAGGAGATGAGCCGGGTGCTGGGCAACCTGCTGGTCAACGCGATCCGCCGGACCCCGGCCGACGGCACGGTCGCGATCGCAGCCGAGCGTTCCCCCGAGGGCGTCGTCCTGTCGGTGACGGACGGCTGCGGCGGCATCCCCGAGGAGGATCTCCCGCGCGTCTTCGACACCGGCTGGCGCGGCACGCACGCCCGGACGCCCCCGGCGGGGGCGGGCCTGGGCCTCGCCATCGTGCGCGGCATCGTGGAGGCCCACCAGGGCCGGGCCGGCGTACGCAACATCCCCGGGGGCTGCCGCTTCGAGGTGGTACTGCCCGCCGCCGCTTCATGAGGACGGGCAGTACCACCGGTTCATGAGGCCGGGGCGCAGCCGGCGACCCACGGGGGCACCAGAGCCCGGGAGCCGCGCCGCACACCGGGCCGCACGCCGGGCACCGACTCTCCACCCCGACCGCCGAGGCCGTCACCCGCGAGTTCCGGTTCCAGCCGCGACCACCGACGGGGCCGTCCAGGGGCATCCGGGCAGTGCCGCCTGCGCTCCGCGCATCCCGGCCCGTGGCGGCGTCCAGGGGCATCCCGGGCAGCGCCGCCTACCCTCCGCGCATCCCGGCCCGCGCGAACTGCGCCATGCCCTCCTCGAAGCCGACCTCCGGCTTCCACCCCAGCTCCGCCCGCAGCCGCGAGGAGTCCGCGGTGATGTGCCGTACGTCCCCGAGCCGGTACTCACCCGTGACGACCGGCTCGGGCCCGCCGTACGCGGCGGCCAGCGCCCGCGCCATCCCGCCGACGGTGTGCGGGTCACCGCTGCCGGTGTTGTACGCGGTGAGCACACCCGGGGCGGACTGCGCCTCCAGTGCCACGGCGTTGGCCGCCGCCACGTCCCGGACGTGCACGAAGTCCCTGCGCTGCCCCCCGTCCTCGAACACCCGTGGCGCCTCGCCCCGGGCGAGCGCCGAACGGAAGAAGGAGGCGACACCGGCGTAGGGGGTGTCCCGGGGCATGCCGGGCCCGTACACGTTGTGGTAGCGCAGCGACACCGCCGACCCGCCGGTGCAGCGGGCCCAGGCGGCGGCCAGATGCTCCTGGGCGAGCTTGGTCGACGCGTACACGTTGCGCGGATCGGCCGGGGCGTCCTCGCGGACCAGCCCGGGGGAGAGGTCCTCCCCGCACACCGGGCAGGGGGGCTCGAACCGGCCCGCGTCGAGCGCGGCCACGGCCCGCGGCCCGGGCCTCACCACCCCGTGCCGCGCACACGCGTACCGTCCTTCCCCGTACACGACCATCGACCCGGCGAGCGCGAGGGTCCGTACGCCCGCCTCCGCCATGGCCGCGAGCAGCACGGCCGTCCCCAGGTCGTTGTGCGAGACGTAGTCCGCCGCGTCGGCGACCCCGTCGCCGAGCCCGACCATCGCGGCCTGGTGGCACACGGCGTCCACACCGGCCAGGGCACGGCCTACCGCCGCGCGGTCCCGCACGTCGGCTGCGGGATCCTCCCGCACGTCGAACACGATTGCCTCGTGCCCCCGCTCCCGCAGGGTGGCGACCACATGGGACCCGATGAACCCGGCACCGCCGGTGACCAGTACGCGCATACGGGCACGCTAGGCGCCCATCGGTGTCGTCCCACGGGAGCGCGGCCGTCCGTCATGACTCCGTAAGACCTGGAATCGATGCGGCAGGGGCCAGTTCTTACGCGACGGTGACGCCCGGTCGGAACCGGTGGTCGATCTTCGTCCCAGCGGCCACGGTGGTCACACCTGACACATGAACGGAAAGGCCACCATGAACCAGGGACACAGGCGCGACCGGAAGCGTCGCAACGCGATCGTCCTCGTCGCCGGGCTGGCCGCGGGCGGTGTCGGACTCGCGTTGGTCAACATGCAGGCCAACGCCACCGACGCCCCCCGGGCCACCACCCGCGCGGCCTCGCCCCTCTCCTGCCCCTCCGTGGCCGACCGGCTGCCGGACGTGCCCGATCAGGCGCGTGCGGAGGTCGACCGCAATCTGCGACTGCTGGAGTCGCAGATCACCGAGGCCGGCAACCGGCTGGCCGCCACGCGCGGTCAGGGCGGTCCGGACTTCGCGCGCAACGCCATTCTCGGCCCCCTCAAGGACAAGCGGACCGCCACGGTCGACCGCATCGCCATCGCGATCAGCCGCACGGGCGCACCCCGGCCGCAGGGCCTGAGCAGCCTGGCCGCATGCACACTGAACGGTGCCGGGCAGGGGCAAGGAGCGAGCCCGTCGCCGGCTGCCGGCAACGGCCCGGTGCCCGAGGACTTCGTGGACATCACCAAGGTCGCCCCCAACGTGCCGGCCCCACCGCGCAACAACCGCAACGCCTCCAAGGGTGCCTTCAAGACCCGCTGCGGAGTCAACGCGGAGGGCCGGCACAACTCCGACAACGTGATCGTCGCCCCAGGGGTGGGCAACGGGGCCCACCACACCCACGACTACGTCGGTGCCATAGGCGTCGACGCCTTCACCACCGACGACACCCTCGCCGCGGCCGCCACCACATGCACCAACGGCGACCGGTCGACCTACTACTGGCCGGTGCTGCGCGACCGTGGCGGAGTCGAGGAGGCGGACGCGGGCAGTCCCGGCGGTGGAGCCGAGGGGAACATCGGCAAGATCCTCACCCCTACGTCCGTGGGCCTCGCCTTCGTCGGCAGCCCCACCGCCAAGGTGGTCGCGATGCCGCGCTTCCTGCGCATCATCACCGGTGACGCCAAGGCCAACGCGAACGGCGGCGCCAACGCCAACGCGGCCTGGTCCTGCACCGGCTTCGAGAACCGCGTTCAGCTCAAGGACAAGTACCCGATCTGCCCGGCCGGCAGCGAGTTGGTCCGCACCGAACGGTTCCAGAGCTGCTGGGACGGCCGGAACACCGACAGCGCCAACCACCGCAGTCATGTCGCCTTCGCCGACTCACGGGGCAGGTGCCCGGCCGGATTCAAGGCGGTGCCGCAGCTCGTACAGCGCCTGACCTACAGCGGCCTGGCCGGCAGCACCGCCTTCGCCGTGGACAGCTTCCCCGAGTCGCTGCACAAGCCCGTCACCGATCACGGCGACTTCATCAACGCGATGCCCGAGCGGCTGATGAAGCAGGCCGTCCGCTGCATCAACTCCGGCCGCCGCTGCGGCTGAGTCGACGAGCGCCGGTTCACCTGTTTGTCGCGAGGGTGTCCCGGTGTTCACGCCGGAGAGGAATCGCATTCGGTGATTACGACGCGGAACGTCGACGCAACCCGTTCGGGACGCGGTAGGCCCGTATCGCGGTCCTGTGTTTGCGTGCTGGTGCGAACGTGCGTGCCAGCTGTCGCAGGTCGGGGTGGTGGCCTGGGGATCGGGGTACGGGTATGCGGCGGTCGTGCGTATGTTCCTTTGCAGGGGTCGGGACGTGATTTCGGCCGGGGCCGGGGCTAGGAGAAGGCGGGATGACGCAGCTGGGGGTGGGGGTGGCCGGTCATACAGCCGCTGCCTTCAACCGGTCTTGTGCTCGGTGTCGACTGGGGTGTGAAACAGATCGCGACCACCACCTCCGACGCGCACGACCTCCCCCACGCCGGACAGGGCAGAAAGGCTCAGACCTCCTGGAGCGCTGCTCCAGGAGGCAGCCTGAGCCAGGAATCCCCTCCCTTCAGGAAGGGGAGGATTCAAAGCCGCTTCTCGAACCAGTGGTGTGCATAAGGCTCGTCGTTGAAGGCGGGAACCTCGGTGTAGCCGGTGGCGCGGTACAGGCGGGTGGCCGCCTTCAGGGCTCGGTTGGTGTCGAGCCGCACCCGGTCGCTGCCGTGCCGGGCGGCGCGTGCCTCCAGTTCGGACAGCAGGCGTCGGGCCAGGCCGAGTCCCCTGGTCCCGGGGGAGACCCACAACCGCTTGATCTCCGCGGGGGCCCCGGCCGGCAGCTTGAGCCCGGCGCAGCCCACCGGTTCGCCGTGCAAGCGGGCGACGAGGAACAGCCCGCGCGGCGCGCGCAGCCCGCCCGGGTCGGGCAACAGGCTGTTGCCGGGGTCGAAACCGCCGTCGAAGAGCTCGCGCAGCTCGGCGGCGTAGGACCGCAGGCAGTGCGCGGCGTCCGGGTGATCGGGGTCGAGTTCTTCCAGGGAGACCATCGAGGCGGTCAGCAGCCGCTCGACCTCGGCCATGGCGGAGGTCAGCCGCTCCCGCTGCCGGGCGTCGAGCGGGTCGAGGAGCGAGGCGGCCAGTGCGTCGCTGCGGTCGTCGAGGAAGGCCCGCTCGCGCTGCCCGGCCTCGCTCAGCCGCACAGTGCGTACCCGCCGGTCGCGGGGGTGGGGCTCGACGGCCACGAGACCGTCGCGTTCGAGTGCCCGCAGCAGCCGGCTCACATACCCGGAGTCGAGACCGAGCCGCTCCCGTACGCCGCGCACGTCGTGCGTGCCGCCGTCGCCGATCTGCCAGAGCAGCCGGGCCTGGCCGTAGGGGCGCGCCCCGCCCAGATAGTGGTCGTTCAGCACCCCCACCCGCTCGGCGACCGTCCGGTTGAAGCGCCGTACCTGCTCTACCTGCTTCCTCGTCATTGTCTGACCTTAGTCAGGTAATGGCGGGGGAGTAAAGACAGGTCTCACTTCCCCCGGGGCTCGAACTCGGTCTCCTTCGCCGTGGTGATCCGGGCACCCATGTTGCGTTCCATCATCTCCAGGGCGGCGGACGCCAGGTGGGGATGGATGGAGGCGACGGCGTCCTTCGGCACCGTCACCTCCAGATGGCGGATGTGCGCGTCCAGCGCGGAGTAGAGGACGCACTGCTCGGTGACCTGGCCGGTCAGCACCACGTGCCCGACGCCCAGGCTCCACAGGAGGTAGGACAGGGGCGTCTCGAAGAAGACCGAATGGCGCGCCTTCATGACGAAGAGCGACCGGTCGTCGGGCCGGATGGGCTCGATCAGGTGGGCGTTCGGCTGGGACAGGGCCGCGTCCAGCAGCTCTCCGTGGTGCGAGCGCCACAGCCCGAAGTTGTCGTTCACGTAGATCACGGGAACGTCCGCCTCGCGGGCCCGGCCGAGCAGCTCGGTCAGGACCGGCACGATCCCCTCGACGGACGGCACGAGGAGCTCGGCGTCCTCGTGGTCGTACGTATTGATCATGTCGATCACGATCAGAGCCGCCCGCGCCGGGTCCGCGCCTCGTTCCATGCCCTCCACCGCCCGTCCGGTGCTGTCACTCATGGGGTGCGGTGAGATGCGGCGGGGGTGGACGTCGGAGCATCGGATCTCCCGAGTGGTGCGGGTGGTGCGGGTTCCGGGAATGTACTGCTGAGTACCCGGGGGGCCGCGGGCCTAACGACCCGCTCGGGTTTCGGATCCGCGTGGAGCCGCGCTCAGGCCGCCTGCGGGCTGCCGGCGTGCGCAGGTGCGCCGAGAGCCTGCTCCAGTGCGGCGATGTCCGGGACGTCCTTCGGCCGTCGGAGCCGGCGCTTGTACGCGAGCACGTGCCGGAGCTGGACGAAGCGGATTCCGGCGACCACGTCGGCTGCGTCGATCAGGTCATCCGTTGAGACATCCTGGGGGAACCAGACGTTGAACACTTCTACTCTGCCGCCCCAAAAGGCAGCCACAGGGTCTCCACCGATTGTGGAGACACCGAGGGCACCGTCCTTGCAGGCCTTCTGCCAGGCAGGCCCTCGGGCGACGATATCGAGGTCCCCGAGCGACATCTTGAGTCCATGCGCCAGCATGGGGCCGCTCCCGAAAACCGCGCAGTGATCCGGGTCGAGTTCCAGTGACAGAAAACGCTGCACCAACGGATGTGCCCGCATGTGCATCTGCTCGGCTGCGTTGCTCATCGGATTTCCCCGCCTCTTGCCTCTGGGCGCCATTCGTCGGGCGTATTCGGATCGGGTCGCCCAGAACGACCTTGTCGTGCTGACCTGCGGTGGGATATCCGAGCGACTACTCAAGCCCGATGAGGCCGGGTACTCAGGGGCACTCCTGCACCGTGGCCGCGACCGCGGTTCGGTACCTGTGCACTTGTCCTCCGAGGCGGCCGACCCGCGCCTTATGATGCCTAGTACTCCAGCCGTAGATCGTGACTTGGCGCAAGGTGACGCCGGTCTGTGGGGCTCGGTCTGACGGCGGTGGCGGGATACCGAAGTCCGGGCTCGTGCCCCTGCGAGATCTGGCAAGATCCGCTTGTGAGCCAATCCATGGTGACTTTGCGCAAGCTCGCGCTCAACGACTGGCAAGCAGTGCACTCCTGGGCCAGCCTTGAGGAGGCTTGTCGCTACCAGCCTTGGGGGCCGAACACCGAGGACCAGACGCGCGCGTTCGTGCAAGCCGCCGTCGAAGCCTGGTCGCACGCCCATCAGCAGAGGTTCGTCTACATTGCTCGCTTCGAGAACGAACTCGTCGGCATGGGTGAGCTGCACATTCGTAGCCGTCGCCATCGGCAGGGTGAAATCGCCTACATCGTGCACCCGAGGGCCTGGGGGCGTGGCGTGGGCACGGCGATCGGACAAGAGCTTCTGTCGCGCGGGTTCGGGGAATTGGGACTCCACCGGATCTACGCGACCTGTGACCCCCGCAATCTCGCGTCGTCTCGGTTGCTGGGCAAGCTCGGCATGACGTACGAGGGGCGGCATCGGCACACTGCGTTGATCCGGGACGGCTGGCGGGACTCCGAGATGTTCAGCATCCTCGAAGCGGAATGGCCGGCGGGGACTCGACGATAGATTGTGATCTTGCTGGTGGGGGGCCTGTTCGGGCAAGGGTGCGGCCACTGTTGATCATCGGTGTGTGAAGACAAACGATCATGCGGTGGCCGTAGGGCACAGCGTAGACCCTGCCCGCTGGCAGGAGGCATTCGAGGACCTGATGGACCGGATATCGGGACGGTTCGCACGGGTCGAACCCCGGCGTCATGTCCGGCAGTTGGCGCTCGGGCTGCTGTCGGACCTGCCGCGCAAGAACTGCTGGACCATCGCCGAGTGGGCCGGAGAGACCACCCCGGACGGCATGCAGCACTTGCTGGGCCGTGCAACTGGGACGCCGACCAGGTACGCGACGACGTGCGCGAGTACGTGGTGGAGCATCTACGCGACGACCAGGCGGTGCTGGTGGTCGACGAGACCGGGGACGTGAAGAAGGGCACGCGCACGGTCGGCGTCCAGCGGCAATACACCGGTACCGCGGGCAGGATTGAGAATTCGCAGGTCGCGGTCTACCTGGTCTACGCCGGTCGGCGCGGGCATGCGGCGGTGGCCCGGGAACTGTACATCCCGCGCTCCTGGACGGCCGACCCCGATCGCTGCCGGGCCGCCGGGCTGGGCGAGGAAGCCGGGTTCGCGACCAAACCGGAGCTGGCCACCCGCATGATCACCCGGTTCCTTGAGGCCGGCCACCACGCGTCGTGGGTCGCGGGGGACGAGGTCTACGGCGGCAACCCGACACTGCGTGCCGCGCTGGAGGCGCGGCACCGGCTACGTGCTGGCCGTGGCCTGCTCCCATGAAGTCACCACCGGAGCCGGGAAGTTCCGCGCGGACACCCTCGTCAAGAAGCTGCCCAAGCGAGCCTGGCAGAAGCTGTCCGCAGGAGCGGGGGCGAAGGGGCACCGCTTCTACGACTGGGCCGCCATCGACCTGCCCGACCCCGCCACAGGCAGCCGCCAGCTGCTGATCCGCCGCAATCGCACCACCGGCGAACTCGCCTACTACCGCTGCTACTCACCCGCGCCAGTGCCGCTGGCCACGCTGGTACGAGTCGCTGGATCAAGATGGCGAGTGGAAGAGACGTTCCAGTCCGGCAAGGGTCTGGCCGGACTGGACGAGCACCAGGTCCGCCGCTACGCGTCCTGGTCCCGCTGGGTCACCCTCGCCATGCTCGCCCACGCCTTCCTCGCAGTCGTGCGCGCCGACGAACACGCCCGCCACCCCGCACCAGACGCCCTCATACCGCTCACCTGCAACGAAATCCAGCGACTGTTCATCACTGTCGTCATCCGACCCGTCCACGACACAGCCCACCGGCTCAGCTGGTCCCACTGGCGACGCCGCCACCAGGCCCGATCTCAGGCCAGCCACTACCGACGACAAGCCGCGCAGGCATGAAGATCACGAACTACGGCTGGAGTACTAGGGGGGCCGTGAGTCATCCGGTCCGCGTATCGGGAGTCTTCTCGGAGTCATGGGGGGCAACGTGGAGGACTGGGGACCACTCGTTCCCGCAGTCGCGCAAGTGTGGCCGAAGGCAGCGGAGTTGGTGCACGGGGCCGACCTCGAACGCCTGGAGTCACATGTTCTGACGGCGTTGCGGGCGCTGGACACCGCACAGCACGTCTCCGCGGCCGGCGGCACGGAGGAGACGTCGACGCCCGAGACGTATGAGGCGATCGACTCGGCGGCGCGCGAAGTGGCCCGGGCATTCGAAGCCCACGCTCCGCTCGGAGCCGTGCTGGCAGCCGAGTTCGACGCTCTGGCGGCCCGCCGGGAACGGTTCGGCCCCGCCGCCCCGCCGCCGCACTGGGTGCCGTCCGCCAGCCAGGTCGTCCTCGTCGTGGACCCCGAGGACGGCGGCTGACCGGAGTTCCCTTTCGGCATTGGTGATGCAGCGGGAGGAATCGAGTCGGTACCGTCGTCCCTCCCGCCACCCGCCCGACCCTCCGGGTGACGAAGCCGGGTGACAGCGTCGTGGTGTTCTACGCCGGCCACGGCAGCCGCTCCACCACCGCGACTCCCGGGATACCCGGTGAGTTGCGGTTCATCCTGCCGACGGACGTGGCTCGGACGGACGCGGACGACTTCCGCGGAATCCTCGCGGAGGAACTGAGCAGCCTGCAATGGCGCCTGACGCTGCGCACACCCGACGTGACCACCGTTCTGGACTGTTGCTTCAGCGCCCGGATGGCGCGCGAGGCGGTGCGCGACGGGATGCGGGTCCGCGGGTGGGACGCAAAGTGGCCGAAGGCCGCTGTGGCCCGCCGCTGGGACAGCGCGCGGGCGGAGTTCCGGCGGCTGCGCGACGAGCACCCCCATGCGGACTGGTTCGACGCCAACCCGCACACCGTACGACTCGTCGCGCGCGGCTCGCACCAGCGCGCCCACGAGGACTACTCGTTCGACTTCGGCGGGCCGCACGGCCTGTTCACCGCCGCACTGATCGCGGCGCTGCGGGCGGACCCGCACACGACCTGGCAGGCCGTCATGGACCGTGTCCGTCACGAGGTCCTCGCCATGGCCCCGCTCCAGCGGCCCGAGGCGGAAGGGCCCGTCGACCGGATCCCCTTCACGCTCGACGTGCGCCGTACGGAGCGGCCCCACCCGGTACGAACGGACCTCGGCACCGGCCAGGCGTGGCTCGACGGTGCACGGCTCCACGGGATCAGGGCCGGGGACCAGTTCCTGCTCTCTCGCGCGGGAAGCGCTCCCGAAGAGTCGGTCGCGCCGGTCGTGCGGGTCACCCATCTGGTCGGGGACGCAGCCCTGCTGGACCCGGTCGACGGCCGGCCGGTACCGGACGGTTCCATGGCCCACCCGTGGCGAAGTGCGGGCCGTGATCTCGACGTGCGGGTCACCGCGGTCGACGGGATCCCCACGGAACCGGTCGTCGCCGGTCTCGCAGAGCTGCCCGGCATCGGCGTGCGGTCCGACGCCGCCGAGCACCCGACCGACATCGCCACCGTGGCACTCGCCGGCCCCACGTACATGCTGTACGACTCGACGGGCCTGCCGCTCTACCGGACCCGCCGCGCCCTGGATCCCGGCGATCTCGCCGAACTCCGCGGCCACGTCCGCGATCTCGCTGCTTCGCTGCGGTTGCGGAGCCTGGGCGACGGTGTCGACGAACTGTCGGCACCGGTCGACTTCGCGGTGTCCGCCGAGGCCGGCCGCGTCACGGACGGCGCCGTGCTGCACCTGACCGACCGATTGCGCGTGAGCGTCGCGCATGCCGGTACCGGCGGGGACACTCTCTATGCCAACGTCCTCGACGTGGGTGTCGCGGGCCGCATCACCGTCCTGAACCAGGCGGAACCCGCCGGGATCACGCTCGACCCGGCAGAACGACGCGCGCTGGGCGAGGAGCCCGGAGGCCACGATCCCGGTATGCCCTTCCTGTGGCCGGCGGGTGTGCCCGTCGAGTCCGCGCGCCACGAGACGCTCATCGCGGTCTTCTCCGACGTCCCGCAGGACCTGCGGGGGCTCACCCGCGCAGGAGTCGGTGTCCGCGGCGGTTCACCGGTGTCCGAGGCACTCGCCCGCCTCGTCCGGACCGGAACCCGCGAGATCGGCGGACGGCTCGGCTCCGTCCGGTACGCGATCCGCCGGGTCACCTTTCTGCTGTGCCCGTGCGGCCCGGCCTGTTCCCGTACTGCGGAGTCCTGGCGTTCCCCGACGGGAGCGGTCGTCGGGCGGGGGAGGGCCGCGGTAGCCCGCAGTCGCGGACAGAACCTGTCCGCAAGCCCCGCTACCGTGCCTCACATGACGAACACCAAGCGGAGCGTCACCGGCACGGCACCCCTGCTCGGCACGCGTGCGCTCAACCGCGCGACCCTCGACCGGCAGCTGCTCCTGCGCCCCGCCCGGCTGTCCGTCGCGGCGGCGGTCGAGCACCTGCTCGGACTCCAGGCGCAGAACGTCAAACCTCCGTACTACGCGCTCGCCGCCCGCCTGGACGGGTTCACCCCCGAGGCGCTGTCCCGGCTGATGGCGGACCGCGAGGCCGTGCGGATCGTCACGATGCGCTCCACCATCCACACCCACACCGCGGACGACTGCCTCACCCTGCGGCCGCTGGTGCAGCCCGCCCGGGACCGGGAACTGGTCACCTTCCGCAAGGGACTCGCCGGCGTCGACCTGGACCGGCTCACCGTGCTCGCCCGCGACCTCGTCGAGACCGAGCCCCGCACCATGAGGCAACTGCGCGAAGCCCTGCTCCAGGAGTGGCCCGACGCCGATCCGCAGGCCCTGGCCGTGGCGGCCCGCTGCCGTCTCCCGCTCGTGCAGGTGACGCCGCGCGGTCTGTGGGGGCGGAGCGGGCAGGTCAGTCTCACGACCGCCGAGCACTGGCTCGGCCGGTCCGCGGAACCGGCCCCCACGCCCGACGCGGTCGTCCTGCGCTACCTCGCCGCCTTCGGCCCGGCCTCCGTGCGGGACATGCAGGCCTGGGCCGGAATGACCCGCCTGCGCGAGGCCTTCGAACGCCTCCGCCCGCAGCTCGTGACCTTCCGGGACGTGAACGGCGTCGAACTCTTCGACCTGCCGGACGCCCCCCGCCCCGACCCGGACACCCCGGCGCCGCCGCGCTTCCTCCCCGAGTTCGACAACCTGCTGCTCTCGCACGCCGACCGCACCCGCGTCGTCCCGCCCGAGCACCGGGGCCGTTCCTGGAAAGGGAACCTGGCCTACCGCACGCTCCTCGTCGACGGCTTCCTCGCGGGGCTGTGGCGACTGGAGGAGGACGCGCTCGTGATCGAGCCCTTCGACCGGCTCACCCGGAGCGAGAGGGACGACGTCACCGCCGAGGGCGAGCGGATGCTGCGCGTCATGCACCCGCAGTCGTCGTACGACATCGGGTTCGGTGCCGTACGGACCTAGAACGCAGCCTCACGGCATGGAGAGGGGGCGTTGCGGGCCGCTCGTGGAGGCCCGCAACGCCCCCTGGTCTTTCACCTGAGGGTTACTCAGGAGTTAGTGCCCGATCACGAGTTGACCTGCGTCGTGACCAGGTTGGAGAAGGTGGTCAGCCGGGTGTAGACACCCGGGTAACCGGCCTGGGCGCAGCCTTCGCCCCAGGAAGTGATGCCTGCCAGGACGCCCCCGATGAGCAGGGGGCCGCCGCTGTCGCCCTGGCAGGTGTCCACGCCGCCGGTGGTCTTTCCGGCGCACACCATGTCGCTCTGCACGAAGTCGGAGCCGTAGGAGCCCGCGCAACTGGAGTCGGACACGGTCGGTACGGTCGCGGTGCGCAGCTGGTTGGAGCTGCTGCCGTTCGAGGAGGTGGTGCCCCAGCCGAGGATGCGGGCGGTGGTGCCGGCCGCGTACACCGAGGTCTGGGAGGAGGAGACGTACTTCGCCGTGGTGTACGGCATCGACGTCGACAGCGTCAGCACCGCCACGTCTTCGCCGTTGGTGGCGTCGGTGTAGCTCGGGTGGATCCATATCTTGCTGACTCTGGCGACCGTGCCGTTGGTGCCGTTGAGGTAGGTGCGGCCACCGACGACGCGCACACTGCTGGTGGTCTCCCCGACCATGCAGTGCGCGGCGGTGACGACCTTCGTGGGCGAGACCAGCGTGCCGCCGCAGAACTGGTTCTGCGAGGCGTCCGTGATCTGCATGACGAACGGGTACGCGGACGTCGTGGTCGTGGTACCGCCGACGATCGGCTGGGGCGCGGCGACGGCCGTGGGGGCGGCGAGCAGCGCGGTCGTGGCGGCGGCAGCGGTCGCCGCGACGACGGCGGCGGCCTTCTTGGCAGCGTTGAGCCCGAACATGGGTCTCCTTGGGGAGTTGCCGGTGGGGGGTCGCGCGGGTGGTCGTGCACGGGGACCCTCACGTCGTTGTTCGGATCTCCGTGTGTCCGGCGAGCGGCACGCCCCCAAGCTAGAGCCCGGCGGGCGAGGCCCCCAATGAGGGAACCCCCTAGGGGAGTTGGGCAGGGATAACCCTCGGTCGGGCCCCGTAAACCCAGGTGGGGTCAGGTCGTGCGGCGGCCCGCGGCCAGCCGGACGATGTCCACCCGGGAGCGGATGCCGAGCTTGCGGTAGACCCGGGTGAGGGTCGCCTCGACGGTCTTGACGCTGATGAACAGGCGCGCCGCGATCTCCCGGTTGGTCGCGCCCTCCATCACCAGCGAGGCGACCTGACGCTCCATCGCGGCGAGGCCATCCAGAGCGTCGAGGGCGGCGGCCGGTGCGGCGGGGGCCGGTTCCACCGCCGTGGGACCGGCCGTGGCGGCCGCGTCGACCTGCCGCAGCCAGGGCAGCGCGCGGCAGCGCCGGAACAGCCGGGCGGCCTCGTCGTACGACGCCGGTCCCGGCAGGGGCCTGGCGCCGGTGCGCGGGAAGGCGGCGGCCTGGGTGCGCAGGCGGGCCAGCGCGAAGGCGGCCCGGGCCTCCTCCAGGCCGTACCCGAGCCGGCCGAGCCGGTCCTGCACGGACGTCAACCGGACGACGGCGGCCTCGTGTTCGCCGCGTGCCGCCCGCACCAGCGCCTCAGCCCGGTCGAGGACGGCCAGCACGCTCTGCCGGCCCAGCCGCAGCGCGTGCGCCCGGGTCGTGTCGATGACGTCCTGGGCCTCGCCCGGCTCGCCGATGCGGACCAGGGCCTCGGCGAGGTCGCCGTGCCAGCGCCCGCGCCCGGGGTCGTTGATGCCGAGGCCCAGCTCCAGCTCCCGCACCCGGCGCAGCGAACGGACGGTGGCGGCCGGGTCGCCGGCCACCAACTGGGCGTAGCCCAGCGCCGCGAGGGCCCGGGACAGGTACATCTGGTCGCCGTCGACCTCGGCGTGGTCCGCCGCCTCCCGGGCGAGGGCCAGGGCCCGGTCGACGTCCCCGGCCGAGGCCTCCGCGAGCGAGGCGAGCATGGCCGAGGCGCCCTCGCCGATCCCGGAGTCCCGGGCCAGCCGCAGGCTCTCGCGGGCCAGGTCCAGGGCCCGGCCGCAGTGCCCGGAGCGCAGTTCCGTGTCGGCGAGGAAGCGCAGGAAGTGCACCTCGCTCTCGACCATGCCGCGCCGGCGCACCTCGCGCAGCAGCGCGGTGATGGTCGCCCGCGCCTCCGGCAGCTGGTCGCTCATGATCAGCCAGCGGAACCGGGCCGACCCGGCGCCGTTGTGGTGGCAGGCCACATAGGGGTCCTGGGGTTCCCTCAGGGCCCGTTTGACGGTCACGGGGGCGTCCGGGTGGCCCATCAGGGTCTCGGTGGAGGCCTGGAACGACAGCGCCATCAGCTCGGTGCGCCGGTCCCCGCCCCGGGCGGCCAGCTCCGCCGCGTGCGCGGCCTCCTGGCGGGCCTCGGCGAAGTCGCCCTCGACGACCAGGCCGCGCCACGCCAGCTGGTAGTGGACCAGGCCGAGGAGGCTCGGGTCGTCGCCCGCGTCGGCCAGGACCTGCGGGAAGACCGCGTCGACCTCGCCGAGGGCCTGCCCGGCCGCCTCGATGACGACCATCCACGCCCGCACCCGCTCGGCGGGCACGGTGGCACGCGTCAGTACGTCGCGGGCGATGTCCCGGGCGAGATCGGCCTCGCCGGCGGTGATCGCGTCCTCCGCGGCCTGCAGACGCCGCTCGTCGGGACCCGGGGTGCTGTCCACCGGGGTGTGCCGCGCGGCGAGCAGCCCGAGCGAGGCGGCCACGGAGGGGGCTCCGCGGTCCCGGGCCAGCGCACCGGCCTCGGCCAGCCTGGCAGCGACGTCCGGGTCGGTGCCGGTGGTAGCCAGGGCCAGGTGCCGGGCCCGCTCGATCGGGTCGGAGGCCGCCGTGGACAGCGCGGCGTGCACGGCCCGCCGCTCCTGCGCCGGGGCCTCGGCGTAGAGCGCGGCCGAGATCAGCGGGTGCGCGAACCGCAGGGCCGGTGCCTCGGGGTCCGTGGCCAGCAGGCCCAGCGCCGCCGCCTGGGCCGTCTCGGCCTCGGCGTGCTCCCGCCCGGCCGCGTGCAGCAGCGCCAGCGTGGGACGGGCGCCGGCGCTGGCGACGAGGAGGGTGCGGCGCGCCTCGTCGGACAGCATCTCCAGCCGGCTCAGCACCAGGGCCCGCAGCGACGTGGGCACGGGCAGCGGCTCACCGGGCCGCGGCCGGGCCGGGCTCTCGGCCAGGGCCCGGCCCAGCTCCAGCGCGAAGAGCGGGTTGCCGCCGCTGGTGCGGTGGATGTCGCGGACCGTGGAGCGGGACAGGGGCGTGTAGCCGCGGTGGTCGAGCAGCGCCGAGACCTGCGTACGGGTCAGCGGGCCCAGCCGGACGGCGAGCGTGTCGGGCGGAGACGCCGGCAGGTGACGGTCGTACTCCTGGCCCTCGGTCCGTACCGCGCACAGCATCTGCACGGGCGTGTCACCCAGCCGGCGGGCCGCGAAGCCGAGCAGTTCCGCACTGGCGGCATCCAGCCACTGGAGATCGTCGGCGACCACCAGCACCGGGCCCTTCGCGGCGAGGGCGCGCAGCGCCGACAGCACCGCCAGGCGCAGTGCGAGCCCGTCGCGCTGGAGCGTGGACTCGCCGCGGCCGGTGAGCGCCGACTCCAGGGCGGTGCGCTGGGCGCCGGGCAGCGCACCGGACACGTCTTCCAGGACCAGTCCGAACAGGTCGGCCAGCGCCAGGAAGGGCAGGTGGGATTCGGACTCGGTCGCCGAGCAGCGCAACACCGTCCGGCCCGCACCGCCGTAATCCGCCGCCAGCGCCCGCAGGACCGTCGACTTTCCAATTCCGGCGGGGCCGTGAAGCAGCACGCTGCCCCCTCGGCCGAGCTGCTCACGCGCCGATGCGAACAGATCCTCCCGGCCGATGACCAGGTCGGGGCGGCTCCTGGGAGGCTCCTGGAAGTCCCGTCGAACGGTCACCGCTCCCCTCCCTGTGTCGTGTCCTGGCCAATATTAGGCAACAGCTCTTTGAATTTCGGAGGGACGGCGTGGTGAGGGAAATAACAACAGGTGTCGGCGGGCGAATTCATCGGACTCCCGAATGCGGCGGAACACGAGGCCGGCGCCCCGTCGGGAACCCCTCGGCAGCTCGAACGAACAAGCGCGTCAGAAAGCACCACAAACCTATGGCAACCACCCCGCCCGGCGCGCGGCGACCACGGCCTCGCCACGGGTGCGGGCCCGCAGCTTCCGCATGGCCGACCGCAGGTACCCCTTGACGGTCTCGGGCGTCACGCCCAGCCGCTGCGCGGCGACCGCGTTCGTCGCCCCCGCCGCCACGCACGCCAGCACGTCCACCTCGCGCGGCGCGAGCCGGACCCGGGCCGAGGGGCCCGTTCCGGCCGTCAGCAGCGCACACGCGCCGAGCAGCTCCGCGCGCAGCTCCGGGTCCGTGATCCTCGGGGCCAGCGCCCGCAGGGCCGCGTGCGCCTCCCGCACCTGCTCCCACCCCGGCCCCACCCCGGCACCGGCCCCGGCGACGAGTGTGCGGGCCTCGTCCCGGACGACCAGCGCCCGCTCCACGTCCCGCGCCGCCTCGACGGCCGTGTCCAGCATCCGCCCGCCCAGCGGCAGCGCCGTGCGCAGCGCCCCGTACAGCACCCCGCGCACCCGGTGCCGCACCACCACCGGCACGGCCAGCACCGAGCGCAGCCCCTCCACGGCCACGGGGGCGTCGTACTCGTGGCTGATCTGCCGCGACGCCGAGTAGTCCGTCACCACGCACGGCCGGGACAACGCCACCGTCTTGCCGCCCAGACCGGTTCCGGACGTCACCACCAGCGAACGCAGGGCATGCGTCGCCGTGCCGCTCAGTTCGCTGATGCGCATCTGCTGCCCGGCCTCCATCAAGCCGCCGAAGGCGACCGGAAGGCCGGTGCCCCGCCGCAGACGCAGCAGCGCGTTGCGTATCTCGACCTCGTCGGACGCGTCTGCCGTCACCTGATTCGCCCCTTCGCTACGGCTCCTGTGCGGGCGCACCCCCCGTTCGGGGGTAGTGAGACCTGCATCACGGATTACACGATGGCTCAGAGCCGTCCGGCAATGGTCCGGTACCCAGGAGGACAGATGACATCGGCGACGGAGCTGTTCCGCGACGCGCGGGATTTCCTGCTGGAACACCGCGAGGACTACCCGACGGCCTACGAGGGCTTCCGCTGGCCCCGCCCCGAGTACTTCAACTGGGCGCTCGACTGGTTCGACGAGGTCGCCGACGGCAACGCCCGCACCGCCCTGCACCTCGTCGAGGAGGACGGCCGCGAGACCCAGCTGTCCTTCGGGGAAATGTCGGTAAGGTCGGCGCAGTTCGCCACCTGGCTGCGCGCCCGGGGCGTGCGCGCCGAGGACCGCGTCCTCGTCATGCTCGGCAACCAGGCCGAACTGTGGATCACCGCCCTCGCCGCGATGAAGCTGCGCGCGGTGGTCATCCCGGCCACCCCGCTGCTCGGCCCCGCCGACCTGCGCGACCGCGTGGCGCGAGGCCGGGTCCGGCACGTCATCGCGCGCCCCGAGGACACCGGCAAGTTCGCCGAGGTCCCCGGCGACTACACACGCATCGCCGCAGGCGCCGCCGGTGCGGTACCGGACGGCTGGCTGCCACTGGACGACGCCTACGGCGCCTCCGCGAGCTTCGTTCCCGACGGCCCGACCCGGGCGGACGACCCGCTGATGCTCTACTTCACCTCGGGCACCACCGCCCGGCCCAAGCTCGTGGAGCACACCCACACGTCGTACCCGATCGGCCATCTGTCGACCATGTACTGGATCGGCCTGAAACCCGGCGACGTGCACCTGAACATCTCCTCACCCGGCTGGGCCAAGCACGCCTGGTCCAATCTCTTCGCCCCGTGGAACGCCGAGGCGACCGTCTTCCTGCACAACTACACGCGTTTCGACGCCGTCCGTCTCATGACCGAGATGGACCGGGCGGGCGTCACCACCTTCTGCGCCCCGCCGACCGTGTGGCGCATGCTCATCCAGGCCGACCTGGCGCAGCTGCGCACCCCGCCCCGCGAGGTCGTCGCGGCCGGCGAGCCGCTCAACCCGGAGGTCATCGAGCAGGTCCGCCGCGCCTGGGACATCACCATCCGCGACGGTTTCGGCCAGACCGAGACGGCCGTCCAGGTCGCCAACAGCCCCGGCCAGCCGCTCAAGACCGGCTCGATGGGCCGGCCGAGCCCCGGATACCGCGTCGAACTCCTCGACCCCGTCTCCGGCGCGCCGGGCGCGGCCGAGGGCGAGATCGCGCTCGATCTGTCGGACCGCCCCGTCGGCCTGATGACCGGCTACCACGGCGACGCCGACCGGACGGCGGAGGCGATGGCCGGAGGCTACTACCGCACAGGGGACGTCGCCTCCAGGGATGAAGAGGGATATCTGACCTATATCGGGCGAAGTGACGACGTCTTCAAGGCCTCCGACTACAAGATCAGTCCCTTCGAGCTGGAGAGCGCGCTGCTGGAGCACGAAGCGGTGGCCGAGGCGGCGGTCGTGCCCGCCCCGGACGAGCTGCGGCTCTCCGTCCCCAAGGCCTACGTCGTGCTGGCCGAGGGCTGGGAGCCGGGCCCCGACACCGCCAAGGTCCTGTTCGAGCACTCCCGCGAGGTGCTGGCCCCCTACAAGCGCATCCGCCGCCTGGAGTTCGGCGACCTGCCCAAGACCGTCTCCGGCAAGATCCGCCGGATCGAGCTGCGTGAGGCCACGGCGGCCGGGTCGGACGCCGAGTACCGCGAGGAGGACTTCCGGTGAGCTCGTACAGCCATGGAACCGGCGAGGCGGCGCTGCTCGGCGACACCATCGGGGCCAACCTGGACCGGGCGGTGGCCGCCTGGCCGGACCGCGAGGCACTGGTCGACGTGCCGTCCGGCCGGCGCTGGACGTACGCCCAGTTCGGCGCGGCGGTCGACGAGCTCGCCTCCGCCCTGCACGCCTCCGGTATCGCCCAGGGCGACCGGGTGGGCGTCTGGGCGGTCAACTGCCCCGAGTGGGTGCTCGTCCAGTACGCCACCGCCCGCATCGGCGCGATCATGGTGAACATCAACCCGGCGTACCGCACCCACGAGGTGGAGTACGTCCTGAAGCAGGCCGGCGTGTCCCTGCTGTTCGCCTCCCTCAGCCACAAGACGAGCGACTACCGTGCGATGGTCGGTCAAGTGCGCGGGGGCTGCCCCGAGTTGCGGGAGGTGGTCTACTTCGGCGACCCGAGCTGGGAGACGCTGCTCGGGCGGGCGACCCCCGACGCGACGTACGACGAACTCTCCTGCGACGACCCCATCAACATCCAGTACACGTCGGGCACGACGGGCTTCCCGAAGGGCGCGACCCTCTCCCACCACAACATCCTCAACAACGGCTACTTCGTGGGTGAGCTGGTCGCCTACTCGGAGCAGGACCGGATCTGCATCCCGGTGCCCTTCTACCACTGCTTCGGCATGGTCATGGGCAATCTGGCCGCCACCTCGCACGGCGCCTGCATGGTCATCCCCGCCCCGTCCTTCGACCCGAAGGCCACCCTGGACGCGGTCCAGCGGGAGCGCTGCACCTCCCTCTACGGCGTCCCGACCATGTTCATCGCGGAGCTGAACCTCCCCGACTTCGCCTCCTACGACCTCTCCTCCCTGCGCACCGGCATCATGGCCGGCTCACCCTGCCCGGTGGAGGTGATGAAGCGGGTGGTCGCCGAGATGCACATGGCGGAGGTCTCCATCTGCTACGGCATGACCGAGACGTCCCCGGTGTCGCTGCAGACCCGCAGGGACGACGACCTGGAGCACCGCACGGGCACGGTCGGCCGGGTCCTGCCGCACATCGAGGTGAAGATCGTCGACCCGGCCACGGGAGTCACCCGGCCGCGCGGCACGGCGGGCGAGTTGTGCACGCGCGGCTACAGCGTGATGCTCGGCTACTGGAACGAGCCGGAGAAGACCGCCGAGGCCGTCGACGCCGGCCGCTGGATGCACACGGGCGACCTCGCCGTGATGCGCGAGGACGGCTACGTCGAGATCGTCGGCCGCATCAAGGACATGATCATCCGGGGCGGGGAGAACATCTACCCCCGCGAGATCGAGGAGTTCCTCTACGGCCACCCCAAGATCCAGGACGTCCAGGTCGTCGGCGTCCCGCACGAGCGCTACGGCGAGGAGGTCCTGGCCTGCGTCATCCCCCGCGACCCGGCCGACCCGCCGACCCTGCAGGAGCTCCGAGCCTACTGCGAGGGGCGGTTGGCGCACTACAAGGTCCCGAGCGGCGTGCGGATCCTGGACTCCTTCCCGATGACGGTGTCCGGAAAGGTGCGCAAGGTGGAGCTGCGGGAGCGCTTCTCCGGCGGGCAGAGGTAAAAGAGTTCGGGATCGCCTTCGTCCAGCCCGTGCACCAGGCCCGCCGGTTGCCAGCCCGCTGCCAGCAGCAGTCGCTGCATGGGCTGGTTGGAGACGTTGGCCGACGTGAACAGCTTGGGAGTGGCGCACTCGGCCTCGACGGCGGTGACGAGCCGGGTGGCCACTCCCTGCCGGCGGGCGCAGGGTGCGACGGTCAGCAGGGTGAGGAAGCCCTGCTCGAAGAAGGTGTATTCCAGTACGGCGTAGCCGACGGGGCCGGGGCCCCCTCTGCCAGCGTGACGAGGCCCGCTGCGCACCAGCGCCGGATGCTCGCTCGTCGGGCCTGGTCGCCCCCGGTCGCGATCGGGTCCGTCCCGGCCGGTGCGGTCCAGTCGGCCGGGTCGGCTCGGCGCAGTGTGAGCGCGCCGGGGTCTGTGTCGCCCATGGGGCGCATCGTCGCAGCGGCGGAAGCCCGTTCACAAACGCTTTCGCATGCACACCCGAGGCCGGCGGTCCAGGCCGTGCGCGGCCTCCGTCGCGAGGATCTCGCGCAGGCCGGGCGTGAGATCCGCCTCGGGGAGGGGCCGGAAGCCGAGGCGGGCGTAGTAGGGGGCGTTCCACGGGACCTCCGTGAAGGTGGTCAACGTCAGGGCGGTCAGGCCCTCCTCGCGGGCGTGGTCGGCGGCGTGGGCCAGGAGGGCGCGGCCCACGCCCCGGCGTGCGGCGCGCGGGTGGACCGAGACCTGCTCGATGTGCAGGGCGCCGTCCACGGGTTCGGCGAGGAGATAGGCGGCCGGCCGGTCCCGCTCGTCCGCCGCGACCCAGCAGCGGCCCGCCCGGCGGTAGCGCTCCAGGACGTCGAGCGCGGGCGGCTCGTCGTCGGCGATCTCCGGCATGCCGAGGTCGCGGAAGGGGGCCCCGGCGGCCCGTTCGATGTCCTGGAGGGCCGGGAGTTCGGCGGGGGCGGCGGGGCGGATGCGCATGCGGTGAGTATGCGGTGCGGTGCAGCCGGAGGTCAGGGTGCCCGGTCCTCGGAGCCGCCGGAGGCCAGCGCCTCGGCCGGGGTGTTCACCGGCCTCGGTGTGCCGGTGAGGTCCAGGACGAACAGCGGGACGCCCAGGGCGTCGGCGCGGGCCCGGGCGTCGGCCGCGTATCCGGTGAGGGAGAAGTAGAGGCATTCCGCGGACTCGGTCATGGCCGTCAGCCACAGGCACTCCACGTCCCGCAGGGTCGCCGGGCGCACGGCCGGGTCGACCTGTGCGAGGACGCCGCGGGCGGCCAGTCCGATGCCGGACGGGGGCCGCTGGTCCGCCCGGCGGACACCCCGGTAGCCGAGCCAGCGCAGATACAGCGCGGTGGCGGTGACGGCGTCGAGGGCGGTGCGGATGGTGACGGACCGGAAGGGCGGCTTGGCGGAGGCGGAGGCGATGCCGGTGGGGGCAGTGGCATCGGCGGGAGCGGCGGCGGTCTCGCGCGGGCCGGTCGTGGGGTCGAGGCCGGCGGCGGCGCGCTGGTCGTGGGTGCCGTCCTGGTCCGCTGCCGTGTCCTGCTCGCAGGTGTTGTCCTGGCCTGCCGGCGCCTCCTGGCCGGACGTCCTGCCCTGGCCGCCTGCCGTGTCCTGGCCGGTCATCCTGCTCTCGGGGGGCGACGTCCCACCGGCCGCCGCGTCCTGACCCCCGCCGGTGCGCGGGCCCTCCACCACCGCCACCCGCAGCACCACCCCGCACGCGCACCCCACCTCCGGGCGCGGCCACTCGCCGCGTCGCCCGCAGGACCCGCACCGCACCGTCACCCAGTCGTCCTGCCAGACCCGGTGCGCGACGGGCGTCGCCGAGCCGTCGCGGTCCAGTGGCGGTGCGACCGGCGCGCCGCACACGCAGGGGTACGCGGGAGCCGTGTAGCGGTGCTCGCGGTGGCAGGCCGGGCAGCGCACCGGAACGGTCTCGGCCATGGCCACTCCAGAACCGTGTCGCGTAGGGACGGCGTGCCCATCGTGCTCTCTCGGACCCCGCCCTGTCCGGCGCTTGCCGTCTCTTGACGCCCTTCACCCACCCCACATACATTCATTCCAGATAGTAGAAAACAATTTCCACAATACGGAAGAGCTCACCGCGGGGCGCGACGGGAGTGCGAATCCGACAGCCGAAGCAGGAGTAACTCGATGGCTCGAATGACCGCTGCCCGCGCGGCAGTTGAGATCCTCAAGCGCGAGGGCGTCACTGACGCGTTCGGTGTCCCCGGCGCGGCGATCAACCCGTTCTACGCGGCGCTCAAAGCCTCCGGCGGCATCGCCCACACCCTCGCCCGGCACGTCGAGGGCGCCTCGCACATGGCCGAGGGCTACACCCGTACCCGCCCGGGCAACATCGGCGTCTGCATCGGTACCTCCGGCCCGGCCGGCACCGACATGATCACGGGTCTGTACTCCGCGATCGGCGACTCCATCCCGATCCTGTGCATCACGGGCCAGGCCCCGACCGCCGTGATCCACAAGGAGGACTTCCAGGCCGTCGACATCGCCTCCATCGCCAAGCCGGTCACCAAGATGGCCGTGACCGTGCTGGAGGCCGCGCAGGTCCCGGGCGTCTTCCAGCAGGCCTTCCACCTGATGCGCTCCGGCCGCCCCGGCCCGGTCCTCATCGACCTGCCGATCGACGTGCAGCTGACGGAGATCGAGTTCGACCCGGAGACCTACGAGCCGCTCCCGGTCTACAAGCCCGTCGCGTCCCGCGCCCAGATCGAGAAGGCGATCGGGATGCTGAACGCGTCCGAGCGGCCCCTGATCGTCGCCGGCGGCGGCATCATCAACGCCGACGCCGCCGAACTCCTCGTCGAGTTCGCCGAACTGACCGGCACCCCCGTCGTCCCGACCCTGATGGGCTGGGGCCTGCTGCCCGACGACCACGAGCTGAACGCCGGCATGGTGGGCCTGCAGACCTCGCACCGCTACGGCAACGCGACGTTCCTGGAGTCCGACTTCGTCCTCGGCATCGGCAACCGCTGGGCCAACCGCCACACCGGCAAGCTCGACGTCTACACGGCCGGCCGGAAGTTCGTCCACGTCGACATCGAGCCCACCCAGATCGGCAAGATCTTCGCCCCGGACTACGGCATCGCCTCCGACGCCAAGGCCGCCCTGGAACTGTTCGTCGAGGTCGCCAAGGAACTGAAGGCCGCCGGCAGGCTCCCCGACCGCTCCGAGTGGGCCGCCGCCGCACAGGAACGCAAGGCGACCCTCCAGCGCCGCACGCACTTCGACGACATCCCGATCAAACCCCAGCGCGTCTACGAGGAGATGAACAAGGCCTTCGGCCCGGAGACCCGGTACGTCTCCACCATCGGCCTCTCGCAGATCGCCGGCGCGCAGATGCTGCACGTCTACCGGCCCCGGCACTGGATCAACTGCGGTCAGGCCGGCCCGCTCGGCTGGACCATCCCGGCCGCGCTCGGCGTCGCCAAGGCCGACCCGGAGGCATCCGTCGTCGCGCTCTCGGGCGACTACGACTTCCAGTTCATGCTGGAGGAACTGGCCGTCGGCGCGCAGCACAGGATCCCGTACGTCCACGTCCTGGTGAACAACTCCTACCTGGGGCTGATCCGGCAGGCGCAGCGGGCGTTCGAGATCGACTTCCAGGTCAACCTGGAGTTCGAGAACCTCAACTCGCCCGAGCTCGGCGTCTACGGCGTCGACCACGTCAAGGTCGCCGAGGGCCTCGGCTGCAAGGCGATCCGGGTGACCGACCCCGCCGAGCTGGGCGACGCCTTCGAGCAGGCCAAGAAGCTCGCCGCACGGTACCGGGTCCCGGTCGTCGTCGAGGCGATCCTGGAGCGCGTCACCAACATCTCCATGTCGACGACCAACGACATCGGCAACGTCGTGGAGTTCGAGGAGATCGCCACCGAACCCGGCCACACCCCGACCTCGATCAGGACGCTGAAGGTCTGACGCGCGGGGGAGCAGAGGGGCGGCCCGTCCCTGGGGACGGGCCGCCCCTCGCGCATGTCCGTACCGCGTCCCCGCGGATGACCGCTCTCACTCCCGCACGGGGTCAGCTCCCGCCGCCTCCGCAGCCGCCCCCGCCTGCGCCGCAGTAGTGGTGAGCCCCGCCCCCGCCGCCCCTGCCGGGCGGTGAGTTCTTGAGCAGGCTCCTGCCGCCCACCTCGGCCCGGCGGACCAGACCCGCCCGCAGGGCGAAGCGGGGCACCAGCAGCCGCAGGGCCGCCTCGCCGTGCAGGGCGACCAGCAGCAGCCGTTCGCCGTCGGTCAGACCGTGCCTGCTCGCCGGCAGGGGGTGGTCCTGCCGCAGGCCGCGGACGTGCCGGCGGGCGGCGCGGGTCGGCCCGAGCAGGGGATAGCGCAGCAGCCCCGCCTCCGCGAGCGGAATGCGCATGAGGGCCACCGCGAGCCGGACGGCCGGATCCTTCACCAGGTCCTTGGGGGCGGCGGGCTTGCGCAGGCAGGCGCGCACCGCGACCGCCAGCGGAGCGGGCTGCTCCTGCGCCGACGCGTCGTCCACGGCATCCGCCCGGATCGTCCCCGGCAGGTCAGCCGCCACCAGGCCCCGCAGATACAGGTCGACCACGGCGACGGTTACGGCGGCCCGCGGGCCTTCCCCCAGCAGCGCGATCTCGTGCGGCTCCAGCCGGACCGCCGTACCGTCGCTCATGGCTTCACCCCCGTACCGGGGCCCGCCGCCCCCGTGCCGGCGGGCCCCTTGTGACGAGAATGTGCCCGGCCCCGGGGGCGGTTGAAGCCCCCGGGGCCGGGTGCAGAGCTTGATTTGAGGGTGCCGTACGCAGGGTACGACCGGTGACGTAGGAGCACTCACGCCTCGTGGTGCTCCGAAAGGCCCGGCCAGTCGTCCGGGCCGCCGCCCTGCCATTCGACGAGGTCGCTGTCCGCGACATCGGTCACGTAGAGGTCGGCCAGGCGCAGGATCTCGGCGACGTCGTCGGTGTGGGTGGCGACGCCCAGCGGCTCCTCGTCCAGGGTGACCCGGCGGGAGCCGTCCAGGGCGGGGGCGTGGACCACGACATGCGGATGCTCGGTGGGAGGTGCCATGCCTTCAGGCTGCTGCGAACGGGGCGGTTCCGCACCCTGAAGCGGGCTGGCCGTCCGACGGCGCGAGGCTGGGCGCGACAGGACGTTCGCGCCGCCGGACGGGGTCTGGGGGAGGGGTGGCCCGTACTGGGACCGCGGCGGGTGCGACGGAGCCCGGAGCGGACTTCCCTCAGGTCGAGAAGCCGTTCCCGGTCCTTCACCACCGCACTGGCTCACACGCCGCCGCGGTCCGCGCCCTGACCGTGCCGTGCCCGGGGGACCACCCCTCATCCGGGTCGCCCCGGGCGGTCGGACACGGTCAGGGAGTTCAGTCCTCGCGCAGGGCGCGGACCGCCTCCTCCACGCGCCGCCCGTACGCGGGGTCGGCGGCGTGGAAGTGTGCGAGGTTCTTCTCGATCACGTCGTCGCGGGAGACCTGGGACAGGCCCCCGGCGATGTTCGCGACCAGGCGGGACTTCTCCTCGGCGGACATCAGCCGGAACAGCTCGCCGGCCTGGAAGAAGTCGTCGTCCTTGGTGTGCTGGGGCGCCGCGTGGGTGCCCGTGTGGCCGTTCACCGCCAGCGGCGCCGACAGTGGGCGGCCGGTCTCGGCGGGGCCGTCGTAGGAGTTCGGCTCGTAGTTCCTGGCGTACCGGCCCTGCGGGTTGGACGCCATGAGGCCGTCGCGGCCGTAGTTCTGCGCGGTCGTGGCGCGGGGCGCGTTGACGGCGAGCAGCGTGTGGTTGACGCCCAGGCGGTAGCGGTGGGCGTCCGCGTAGGCGAACAGCCGGCCCTGGAGCATCTTGTCGGGGGAGGGGCCGATGCCCGGCACGAAGTTGTTCGGGGAGAACGCGGCCTGCTCGACCTCGGCGAAGACGTTGTCCGGGTTGCGGTCCAGCACCAGCCGGCCCACGCGCCGCAGCGGGTAGTCCTGGTGCGGCCAGACCTTGGTCAGGTCGAACGGGTTGAAGCGGTAGTCCGCCGCCTCGGCCGCCGGCATCAGCTGCACGTGGAGCGTCCAGGACGGGTGCACGCCCCGCTCGATGGCCTGGAGCAGGTCCGTCTGGTGCGAGTTGGGGTCCTTGCCGGCGATCTCGGCGGCCTGCTCGCTGCTCAGGGAGCGGATGCCCTGGTTGGTCTTGAAGTGGTACTTGACGAAGAACGCCTCGCCCCGGCTGTTGGTCCACTGGTAGGTGTGCGAGCCGTAGCCGTTCATGTGCCGGTACGAGGCCGGGATGCCGCGGTCGCCCATCAGCCAGGTCACCTGGTGCGTGGCCTCGGGGGAGTGCGCCCAGAAGTCCCAGACGTTGTCCGGCTCCTGACGGCCCGTGAACGGGTCGCGCTTCTGCGAGTGGATGAAGTCGGGGAACTTGATCGGGTCCTTGATGAAGAACACCGGGGTGTTGTTCCCGACGAGGTCGTAATTGCCTTCCCCGGTGTAGAACTTCACCGCGAAACCGCGCGGGTCGCGTACCGCGTCCGCGCCGCCGAGCGAGTCGGCCACGGTCGAGAAGCGCACGAACACCTCGGTGCGCTTGCCGACACCGCCGAGGAAGTCGGCGTGGGTGAAGTCCGTGACGTCGTCGGTCACTTCGAAGTGGCCGTACGCGCCCGAGCCGCGGGCGTGCACCACGCGCTCCGGGATGCGCTCGCGGTTGAAGCGCGCCAGCTTCTCCAGCAGGTGCTGGTCCTGGAGCAGGAGCGGGCCGCCGACGCCGGCGGTGGCGGAGTTCTGGTTGTCGGCGACGGGGGCGCCGGACTCGGTGGTGAGCACGCGCTGCGACATCGTGACCTTCCGTACGAGAGGGCAGCGGAAAAATGTTTCCGCTTTGTGGAGCCTAGGGTCGGGGTGATCGGAGCGTCAACAGTTTGTTGAAGCGGAGGGCGTGGCTGGTACCGGGCGGCGCCGCCCCTTTGGGCGCGACAGGACAGTTGTCAGGGGCGACGCCGCCCGGGGTCTGCGGGACCCCCTGGGCTACGAGGGTCGAAAGAGGGTCAGATCTGCGCGCCGGAGAGCCGCTCCACGGCCCGCAGCAGCGCCGAGTGGTCCAGGCCGCCGTCGCCCTGCGCACGCAGGCTCGCGACCAGCTGGGCGACCACGGCACCGACGGGCAGGGCCGCGCCGACATTGCGGGCGGCGTCCGTGACGATGCCCATGTCCTTGTGGTGCAGGTCGATCCGGAAGCCCGGCTTGAAGTCGCGGCCGAGGAAGTTGTCCTTCTTGCGGGTCAGCACGGTCGAGCCGGCGAGCCCGCCGCCCAGGACGTCCAGCGCCGCCTTCAGGTCCACGCCCGACTTCTCCAGGAAGACCACGGCCTCGGCGCACGCCTGGATGTTCACGGCGACGATCAGCTGGTTGGCCGCCTTCACGGTCTGGCCCGAGCCGTGCGGACCGCACAGCACGATCGTCTTGCCGAGCGCCTCGAAGACAGGCTTCGCCTGGTCGAAGTCGGACTGCTCGCCGCCGACCATGATGGACAGCACCGCCTCCACGGCACCGGCCTCACCGCCGGACACCGGGGCGTCCAGTACGCGGATGCCCTTGTCCTTCGCGGCCTTCGCCAGGTCGACAGAGGTCTGCGGGGTGATCGACGACATGTCGATCAGCAGCGCTCCGGGCTTCACGTTTTCCAGGATGCCGTCGGGGCCGTAGGCGATGGCCTCGACCTGCGGGGAGGCCGGGACCATCGTGATGACGACGTCGGCGTCCTTCACGGCCTCGGCGATCGAACCGGCGGCGGTGCCGCCGGCGGCGGCCAGGCGGTCCAGCTTGTCCCGCTCCAGGGTGAAGCCGGTGACCTGGTAGCCCGCCTTGATCAGGTTCTCGGACATGGGGGAGCCCATGATGCCGAGGCCGATCCACGCGATCGCCGGGCGGGCCGGGTGGGAGGAAGCTGCGAGTGTGCTCATGATGGGGTGCCTTTCGGTACGGGGGTCAGCGGGGCAGCCAGTCGAAGGCCTCGGCGCTCGGGCGGTCGCCCGGCTTGTACTCGAGGCCGACCCAGCCGTCGTAGCCCGCCTTGTTCAGCTGGTCGAGGAGGTCTTCGAGGGGCAGCGAGCCCGTGCCGGGGGCGCCGCGGCCCGGGTTGTCGGCGATCTGCACGTGCCCGGTCTTGGCGGCGAACCGCTCGATCACCGACGGGAGGTCCTCGCCGTTCATGGACAGGTGGTAGAGGTCCATGAGGAAGCGGGCATTGCCCAGTCCCGTCGCCTCGTTGACCCGGTCGACGACCTCCACGGCCGCCGGGGCCGACACCAGCGGGTACAGCGGCGACTCGGGCCGGTTCAGCGCCTCGATCAGCAGGATCGCGCCGATCCGGTCGGCGGCCCGGGCCGCGAGGGTCAGGTTCTCCAGGGCGAGCGCGTCCTGCTCGGCGGGGTCCACGCCCTCGACGCGGTTGCCGTACAGCGCGTTGAGGGCCGTGCAGCCCAGGGAGGCGGCGAAGTCGGCGGCCACGTCGATGTTGGCGCGGAACCGCTCCGACTCCTCGCCGGGGACCGAGAGGGCGCCGCGGTCCGGGCCCGGGAGCTGCCCGGCGTAGAAGTTCAGGCCGGTGAGCCGGACGCCGGCGTCCTCGATGGCGCGCTTCAGGGCGTCGGGCTCGGATCGCTCGGGGACGGGTGAGTCGACCCAGGGCCACCACAGCTCGACCGCGGTGAAGCCCGCCGCGGCGGCGGCCGCGGGGCGCTCCAGGAGGGGGAGCTCCGTGAAGAGGATCGACAGGTTGACGTTGAAGCGCTGGTCTGCGAATCCCATCGGGGCGGCGCTCCCTTCCGTGTCGTCCATGGTGCGTCGCCCATGGCACTTATTCCGCATAGTGGAATCTGTCTTCTGCTTAACGGAAGATTGCCTGCGAGGTGCGAGGGCTGTCAAGAGGGGCTGCCGGAAAGTCCGCCCCGCGCGTTAGGTTGAGCGCGTGCGACTGAGAGTGGAGTTCACGACCGAGCCGTTCGACCTGGACGAGGCGCCCGCGCACGCGGTGGTGGCCCGCGAGGTCGTGGAGGCCGCCGAGCTGGACGCCGTGGACGTCGGCCCGTTCGGCAACACCGCGCAGGGCGGTGCCGACGCGGTGCTCACCGCCGTGGACGCCCTGCTCCGCAAGACCCTGGAGGCCGGCGCCACCCGGGTCACGCTCCAGGTCAACGTCGTCGAGGAGGGCGAGGCGTGAGCGGCGCGGGGGACGAGCCGTTCATCGCGGCTGTGAAACCCCTGGTCGACGCCATGGGCGGCGAGATGATCCCGCCCGACGAGGCCGGCCCCGACGACGTCGTCCTGGCCTGGCAGGGCGAGGACGCCGTCGCCGTACGGCTGCCGCAGCTCGCCGACTCCCTCGATCACATCCTGGCCGCCATGGAGCGCCGCAAGGGTATGCCGCTGGCCGATCTGGACCGCAGGGCCAAGCAGGAGGTCGTACGGATACTCGAGGCGCGCGGCGCCTTCTCCGTACGGCACGGCGTGGAGACCGTGGCTAGCGCCCTCGGCGTCAGCCGCTTCACCGTCTACAACTACCTCAATCGCGAGAAGGGGGCCTGACCGGACCCGCGCAGCACCGGCCCGGTTTCACGCCACCGAATTTTCAACAAACTGTTGACGTGCTGTCGCGGGAGGGCGTTAGCTATCGGCACGCCCGTTCAGCACGAAGGCCGTATCCGGCCACGGAGGCTCCCGTGACGTCCACTTCCACGCCGCCGGGCCTGGCCCGGTTCAACACGCTCGAGGAGCACGCGGCGTTCACCGCGCTCCACGAGGCGTGCGCCTCCACGGCGTGGGCGAAGCGCCTGCTGGCCGCCCGCCCCTACGCCACCTGCGAGGACCTGTACGCCGCGAGCGACGCCGCGATGGCGGAGCTGACGGCGGCGGACCTCGACGAGGCGATGGCCGGCCACCCGCCCATCGGCCGCCCCAAGCCCGGCGACCCCACCTCGGCCCGGGAGCAGCGCGGCATGGCCGGTGCCTCCGACGCGCTCAAGGCGGAGATGCTGGAGCTGAACCTCGCCTACCAGGAGACGTTCGGCCATGTCTTCCTGATCTGCGCCACCGGCCGGACCGGGGAGCAGATGCGCGACGCGGTCAGGGAACGGATCGGCAACACGCCGGAGCGGGAGCGGGAGATCGTCCGCACCGAACTGGGGAAGATCAACCGCATCCGTCTGGCCCGACTCGTCGAAGAGGACTGACAGCAGCATGAGCACCTCCGCCACCGCATCCGTGTCCACACACATCCTGGACACCAGTGTCGGCCGCCCCGCCGAGGGCGTCGCCGTCCACCTCTCCGCCCGCTCGGGCCGCGAGGCGGACTGGCAGAAGCTCGGCGGCTCCGCGACCGACGCGGACGGGCGGTGCAAGGACCTGCCGGCGCTGCCGGAGGGCACCACCCACGTACGGCTCGACTTCGCGGTCGAGCGGTACTTCGAGAAATCCGCGAACAAGCAAGCCGATGCGCAGCAGGACGCCCCCGCGAATCGGGACAGCGGCGCCGGTGTGTTCTTCCCGGAAGTGGCGATCACGTTCGCCGTCGTGCCGGGCGAGCACTACCACGTACCGCTGCTGCTCAACCCGTTCGGCTACTCCGTATACCGAGGGAGCTAGCTAGAGATGCCCACGATTCTGGGACAGAACCAGTACGGCAAGGCCGAGAACCGAGTCGTCAAGATCACGCGGGACGGCGCCACCCATCACATCAAGGACCTCAACGTCTCCGTCGCCCTCTCCGGCGACATGGACGAGGTCCACTACTCCGGCTCGAACGCCCACGTCCTGCCGACCGACACCACCAAGAACACGGTGTACGCGTTCGCCAAGGAGCACGGCATCGAGTCCGCCGAGCAGTTCGGCATCCACCTCGCCCGGCACTTCGTCACCAGCCAGGAGCCGATCCACCGGGCCCGGATCCGCATCGAGGAGTACGCCTGGGAGCGGATCGAGGCCTCCGACGCCACCTCGCAGTTCATCGGCGCCGACGAGGTCAAGCACTCCTTCGTCCGCAAGGGCCAGGAGACGCGGCTCACGCAGATCACCTACGACGGTGAGCGGTGGGAGGTCGTCTCCGGCCTGAAGGACCTCGTCGTGATGAACTCGACCAACTCCGAGTTCTGGGGCTACGTCAAGGACAAGTACACGACGCTGAAGGAGGCCTACGACCGCATCCTGGCCACCGAGGTCTCCGGCCGCTGGCGCTTCAACTGGACCGACGACGAGCAGCGCATGCCGAACTGGGAGAAGTCCTACGAGCAGGTGAAGAAGCACATGCTCCAGGCCTTCGCCGAGACCTACTCGCTCTCGCTCCAGCAGACCCTGTACCAAATGGGTTCGCGGATCATCAACCACCGCAGCGAGATCGACGAGGTCCGCTTCTCCCTCCCGAACAAGCACCACTTCCTGGTCGACCTAGAGCCGTTCGGACTGAAGAACGACAACGAGGTGTACTACGCCGCCGACCGCCCCTACGGCCTGATCGAGGCGACGATCCTGCGGGACGGCTGCGAGCCGCGGATCCCCGAGGACCTCACCAACCTCTGACGTTCCCTCTTTCGGCACCCGTGGCCGGGGAACCCTTCTCCCGGCCACGGCACTCAAAACTCCCGGGGTCCTGCCGTGCCCTCTCCAATTCAGCACACTTCGTGAAAAGGGACGAACCATGGCAGCAGACCGACGCATCGTCATCGAGAACTGCGCGATCGCGACCGTCGACGGACACGACACCGAGTACGCCTGCGGGCACCTCGTCCTCGCCGGCAACCGCATCGAGTCGCTCGGCGCGGGCAGCGCCCCCGAGGGCCTGGAGAACGTCGTACGCCGCATCGACGCCTCCGGCCACCTCGTGACCCCCGGCCTGATCAACACCCACCACCACTTCTACCAGTGGATCACCCGGGGCCTGGCCACCGACCACAACCTCTTCAACTGGCTCGTCACGCTGTACCCGACCTGGGCGCGCATCGACGAGCCGATGGTGCGCGCGGCCGCCCAGGGCTCCCTCGCGATGATGGCCCGCGGCGGCGTCACCACCGCCATGGACCACCACTACGTCTTCCCTCAGGGCTCCGGCGACCTGTCCGGCGCGATCATCGGCGCCGCACGCGACATGGGTGTCCGCTTCACCCTCGCCCGCGGCTCCATGGACCGCAGCGAGAAGGACGGCGGCCTGCCCCCGGACTTCGCCGTGGAGACCCTCGACGGCGCGCTGGCCGCCACCGAGGAGACCGTGCGGCAGCACCACGACGCCTCCTTCGACGCCATGACCCAGGTCGCCGTCGCGCCCTGCTCGCCCTTCTCCGTCTCCACCGAACTGCTCCGCGACGGCGCCCAGCTGGCCCGCCGCCTCGGCGTCCGGCTGCACACCCACGGCTCGGAGACCGTGGAGGAGGAGAAGTTCTGCCACGAACTGTTCGGCATGGGCCCCACCGACTACTTCGAGTCCACCGGCTGGCTCGGCGAGGACGTGTGGATGGCGCACTGCGTCCACATGAACGACTCCGACATCGCCGCCTTCGCCCGGTCCAGGACCGGCGTCGCCCACTGCCCGTCCTCCAACGCCCGCCTCGCGGCCGGTATCGCCCGCGTCCCCGACATGCTCGCGGCCGGCGTCCCGGTCGGCCTCGGCGTCGACGGCACCGCCTCCAACGAGTCCGGCGAACTCCACACCGAGCTGCGCAACGCCCTCCTCATCAACCGCCTCGGCGCCCACCGGGAGGCCGCCCTGAACGCCCGTCAGGCCCTGCGCCTCGGCACGTACGGCGGCGCCCAGGTCCTGGGCCGGGCCGCGGAGACCGGCTCCCTGGAGCCCGGCAAGCTCGCCGACCTCGTGCTGTGGAAGCTGGACACGCTCGCCCACGCCTCCATCGCCGACCCGGTGACCGCCCTGGTCTTCGGCGCGGCGGCACCGGTCACCGCCTCCTTCGTGGACGGCCGGCAGATCGTCGAGGACGGGCGGCTGCTCACGGCCGACGAGGACGCCATCGCCCGCGCCACGCGCGATGAGGCCCAGCGCCTGGCGAGGATCGCCGCGCAGGCCTGAACACCCCGATGACTCCGGCCGGGAGGGACGGCTCCCGGCCGGTGGTCGTGGACCCGAGCGGGGTCCACGGCGGTCGTCTCCGGGGCGGGCGTGCACGCGCGCGCCCCGGAACGGCCAACCCGTCACCCGCATGTCCGGTCCCGCACGACCACCCGCACCACCTCCCTGACACCCACGGCGGCCGTTCGGCGCGCCGTGTAACCGACCGGAGGGAAGCCGCCGTGGCCGACCACCCCGTTGACGAGAAACTCCCCGCGCTCAAGATGGCGACGACCGGCCTGCAGCACGTGGCCGCCATGTACGCGGGCGTCGTCGCCCCGCCCCTGATCGTCGGCGCGGCCATCGGCCTCACCGCCACCGATCTGACCTTCCTCACCGGCGCCTGCCTGTTCACCGCGGGCCTGGCGACCTTCCTGCAGACCCTCGGCATCTGGAAGATCGGCGCCCGGCTGCCGTTCGTCAACGGCGTCACCTTCGCCGGTGTCGCCCCGATGACCGCGATCGTCGCCTCCACCGAGGACAAGTCCGACGCCCTGCCGGTCATCTTCGGCGCGGTCATCGTCGCCGGACTCCTGGGCTTCCTGGCCGCCCCCGTCTTCTGCAAGGCGGTCCGCTTCTTCCCGCCCGTGGTGACGGGCACGGTCATCACCCTGATCGGCATATCGCTGCTCCCGGTCGCCTTCGGCTGGGCACAGGGCCCCAACCCCCAGGCGTCCGACTACGGTTCGGCGACCAACCTGGGACTGGCCGCCGTCACCCTGCTCATCGTGCTGCTCCTGCGCCGCTTCACCACGGGGTTCGTCAAGCAGATCGCCGTGCTGCTCGGCCTGGTGATCGGCACGCTGATCGCGATCCCGTTCGGCGCCACGGACTTCGGCCCCGTCGCGGACGCGGCCGTCATCGGCTTCCCGACCCCGTTCCACTTCGGCGCCCCGCAGTTCCAGCTCGCCGCGATCATCTCGATGTGCGTGGTGATGGTGGTGTCGATGACCGAATCGACCGCCGACATGCTGGCGTTGGGCGAGATCGTCGACCGCCCGGCCGACGAGAGGACCATCGCGGCCGGCCTGCGCGCCGACACCCTCGGCTCGGCGATCAGCCCCCTCTTCAACGGCTTCATGTGCAGCGCCTTCGCGCAGAACATCGGCCTGGTCGCCATGACGAAGATCCGCAGCCGGTACGTCGTCGCCGCGGGCGGCGGCTTCCTGGTGCTGATGGGCCTGTGCCCGATGGCGGCCTCGCTGATCGCCGTCGTACCGCGACCGGTGCTCGGCGGCGCGGGCGTGGTCCTGTTCGGCTCGGTCGCCGCCAGCGGCATCCAGACCCTGGTCCGGGCGGCCCTGGACAAGGACAACAACGTCCTGATCGTGGCCGTCTCCCTGGCCGTCGGCATCATCCCCATCACGGCGCCGCAGTTCTACCACGCCTTCCCGGAGACGGCCCGGATCGTCCTGGACTCGGGCATCTCCACGGGCTGTGTGGCGGCCGTGCTGCTCAACCTGGTCTTCAACCACCTGGGCCGGGGCGGCCGGGACGCCCACGACGTGACCCACCCGATGGAGGCGGGCGAGGAACTCACGGGCGCGCCCAAGGCGCCGGCCGCGTCCTGAGTCCTCGAGACTCCGCGCAGGCCTCTGCCCCCGGTCGACGGACCGTTGACCGGGGGCCATCGCGCTGTGTCACACCGTGAGCTTCACGGCCTCCAGCCAGACGTCGTTGTCCAGGGTGCCGCCGAAGGTGAAATCGGGGCGGGGCTTGCTGCACACCCGCCCGCCCCAGTCGCGCCCACGCAGGCGGACGGTGTTGCAGATCTCGCCGCTGCCGACGTTCATGGCGAAGCCCAGCATGTTCGGGGCGTTGCGCTTCGCGCTGCCGATGGTGAAGTTCTCGCCGTCGCCGGTGACGGCCGTCCAGCTCGGCTGCCACTTGCCGTGGCCGTCCACCGGCTTCGCCACGTGCCGGAAGGCGTTGGCGGCCGACCCGCCGACGCCGTGCACCGCGATGTTGAGGGCCTTGATCGGCCGGTTCTGTCCCGAGCTGCCGGCGATCGTGCCGTCGCACACCGGCTTCTGCCAGCCCTGCCCGGAGACGTACGCGCGGTAGCAGATGTGCCGTCCGGAGGGGTCGCTCGCGGCGAGCCGCTTCACGGCACTGGCCGCGGTGTCCTGCGGGGGCTTCGCGGTGACGGTGGTGGTGGCCGCGGGAGGTCTGGCCGTGACGGTGACGGTGACCCTGCCCGCGCCCTTCGACCCCGAAGTGCCCGTCGCCTTCGGCTTCTTCTTGCTCCCGTCCTTGCTCCCGTCCTTGCCCTTGTCCGAGGCCGACGCAGAGGCGGAAGCCGAGGCGGACGGGGGCGGGATCGGGAGCGAGGACGGCCTCAGGGGCGGTGAGGTCCCGGCCGAGGGCGAGCCGCCCGCACGCGCGGCGGTCTCCTCCCGGTCCCCGCCGTCGCCGGACCCGCCGCTGCCCAGGATCACCAGCGGTACGACGACCAGGGCGGCCACACCGAGTGCCACCGGCCCGATCACCAGGGGCCTGCCGAGCAGTCCGGGGCCTTCGAACTCGTCGTCCGACTGGCGCGAGCCGGGCCTGCGGGCGGGCGCGGGCGGCGGCACGGGGCGTGCGGCCGGCGTCCCCTCCGGCTCGGGCAGCGCGTACGCCGCCTCGTCGACGTCGACGGGGCCGCCCCCGGTGCCCGCGGCGGGCGCGGGATCCGTGCCGTCGGCCTCCGCTTCGGCGCCCTCCTCGGCGAGGGACGGTTCCACAGTCTCGCTCCGCTGTTCCCGCAGCGAGCTGGAGCCGTCCGGGAAGACCTCGACGTGCGCCACGTACCCCGCGGCGGGGTCGGAGATCGCCGCCGTGACGGCGGTGCCCCGCTCGCTCGCCCGGGCGTGCAGCAGGTCGAGGATCGCGGCGTCGACCGTCGCCCCCTGCGCCACCGGCACCGGTTCACCGTCGACGGCGGCGGATCCGTCACCGGAGATGACCACCGTGACGTGCGGGGACGGCTCGAACGGCCCCTCGTGCGCGACGGGTTCGCCTTCGGTGACCGGCTCGTCCGCTTCCTCGTGTCCCGGGCTCATCGGCGTTCCTCTCTGACGTGCCCGGCCGATCGTGCGGCCGGGGCGGTATCGGCGTTGCCCGCGTACCGCAACGGACCCCGGCCGCGAAGGGTTCAACGCGCGGGTGACCAGGGGATGACAGGCACGTCAGCGGTGACATGTGACGGAACGGCACGTTCCACTGAAGTGGCCGTGCCGGAGCGGGTGCGCACTAGAGTCCGAACGTGGACTACGTGAATACCCTCCGTTTCGCTCTGCTGGGGCCGGTCCGGGCATGGCGCGGGGAACGAGAACTGGACCTGGGCTCGCCGCAGCAGAGGGTGGTGCTGGCGGCCCTGCTCTTACGCCACGGGCGCCCCCTGCCGCTCGGCGAACTCATCGACGCCGTCTGGGGGGAAGAGCCGCCCGCCGCTGCCGTGTCCGTCCTGCGGACCTACGTCTCGCGCCTGCGCAAGGTGCTCGAGCCCGACCGCGGCCCGGCGCGGCAGCCCCGGGTGCTCGTCTCCGTCGGGGACGGTTACCTGCTGCGCGTGCGGGACGACGGCCTCGACCTCGCCGTGTTCCAGCGCCGGGTCGCGGAGGCCAAGAAGGCGCGCGCCGCGGGCGACGTCTCCAGCGCCGCGGACCTGCTGCGCGCCGCGCTCGACGGTTGGCGCGGCGCCGCCCTGACCGGACTCCCGGGCCCGCTGGCCGAAACGGTGTGCTCCTGGCTGGACGAGGAGTGGCTGACCGCGCTGGAGGCGCGGCTGGACGCCGACCTCGCCCTCGGACGCCACCACGAGGTGATCGCCGAACTGCTCCCGCTCACCGCCGGTCATCCCCTGCGAGAGGAGCTGTGCCGACTGCTCATGCTCGCCCTCTACCGGTCGGGACGGCAGGCCGAGGCACTGGCCGCGTACCGCGGAACACGCGACGCCCTGGTGGCGGAACTGGGCGTCGAGCCCGGGGTGTCGCTCCAGGAGCTGCACGACCGCATCCTGACCGCCGACCCGGCCCTCATGCCGCACCGGGCGAGGAGCCCGGCCCCGGCGGCGCCCGAGGGGGCCCGGCCGTCCGTACCGGCCGCAGTCACCGGCGCCGCGGCGCCGGACAGCGCGGACCGGCCCGGCCCGGCCGACCCGCAGGAACCCCGGTTCCAGCCGGCCCGCCCCGCACAACTGCCCGCGGATCTGTCCACCTTCGCCGGACGCAGCAGCGAACTCGACCGCGTCGGGGACCTGCTGCCCCCGGACGGCAGCCCTCCGTCGGCCGTGGTGATCAGCGCCATCGGCGGCATGGGCGGCATCGGCAAGTCGACCCTGGCCGTGCACTGGGCCCACCGGATCGCCGACCGCTTCCCCGGCGGTCAGCTCTACATCAATCTGCGCGGCTTCGACCCGACCGGCTCCGCGGTGACGCCCGACGAAGCCGTGCGCAGCTTCCTCGACGCGCTCGGGGTCCCGCCGATGCGCATACCCGCCGGTCTCGACGCCCAGGTCGCGCTGTACCGCAGCCTGCTCGCGCGCCGCAGGGTGCTGATCCTGCTCGACAACGCCCGCGACGCCGAGCAGGTGCGTCCGCTGCTGCCCGGCTCCCCGGGCTGCCTGGTCATCGTCACCAGCCGCAACCGGCTCACCGGCCTGGTCGCCGGCGAGGGGGCCCACCCCCTGACGCTGGACCAGCTGACGCGGGCCGAGGCGCACGATCTGCTGGCCCTGCGCCTGGGCACCGACCGGCTGGCCGCGGAGCCGCAGGCCGCGGACGAGATCATCACCCGGTGCGGCCGCCTGCCGCTGGCCCTCGCCATCGTCGCCGCGCACGCCCGCGCCCACCCCGGCTTCCCGCTCAGCGCCATCGCCGACGAGGTCAACGACAGCCACGGCAGTCTGGACGCCTTCGCCGGTGGCGACGACATCACCACCGACGTACGGGCCGTCTTCTCCTGGTCCTACAAGGCGGTGTCCGCCCCGGCCGCGCGCCTGTTCCGGCTGTTGGGCCTGCACGCGGGGCCGGACATCTCCGCGCCCGCGGCGGCCGCTCTCGCCGGTCTTCCCCCGCGTGAGGCGCGCGGGCCCCTCGCCGAACTGACCCGTGCCCACCTGCTCACCGAGCACTTCCCGGGGCGCTACACCCTGCACGACCTGCTGCGCGTGTACGCCGCCGAACGCGTCCGCGTCGAGGAGACCCGGCAGGAACGGGACCTCGCCCTTGGGCGGTTGCTGACCTGGTACCTGCACACCGCCGACGCGGCCTACCCGCACATCACCCCCAACCGCCGCCGCATCCCGCTGGAGCCGCAGCCGCAGGACTGCCGGCCGCTGGAGTTCACGACGCACGAACGGGCCCTGGACTGGTGTGAGACCGAACGGTCCAACCTGATCGTCGCGGTGCACCAGGCCGCCCAGGCCGGGCAGACGGGCATCGCGTGGCGCCTGCCCGCCGTCCTGTGGGGGTTCTTCTACCTCCGCAGCCACCTGCATGACTGGCTGGACACCGCGCGGACGGGTCTGGCCGCCGCCCGCGACGCCCGGGACCGGGAGGGGGAGGCCCAGGGCTTGTGCGACACGGCCGCCGCACTGCGCAACGGGGGCCGGTTCGAAGAGGCCGTCGAGCACCTCCGGCAGGCGCTGGTGCTGAGCCGGGAACTCGGGGACAGGGCGACCTGGACATCGGTGATCGCGAATCTCGGCGACGCCTACCTGCACGCGGGCCGGCTCCGCGAGGCCGTCGAGTACGCCCGCCGCGGACTGGCCCTCGACCGCATCGTGGGCAACGTCTGGGGCGAGGGCATCGCCCTGTGCAACCTGGGCGACGCCTACCAGCGGATGGGGCGCTACGACGAGGCACTCGACTGCCTGCAGCAGGCGCTGGTCGTCCTGCGCGCGGGCGGCAACCGCTGGGTCGAGGGCGTCACCCTCGACATCCTCGGCACGATCAACCACCGGCTCGGCCGCCACGGCGAGTCCGTCGACCACTACCGCCGGGCGCTCGCGACGCACCGGGACATCGGCAACCGCTGGGGCGAGGGCCACACCCTGGGCCACCTCGGGGACGTCCACCTCGACGGCGGAGAGACCGAGGCGGCCCGCGAGAGCTGGCGGCACGCCCTCGCGATCTTCGCGGAGTTCGGCCATCCGGACGCCGAGCAGGTCCGTGAGCGGCTCGACCGCCTTCCGGACGACGGTCCGGCCGACGCGTGTACCCCACAGGCCGCGCCGAGACGGACCGCCTGACATGGCTCTCCTTCGTTCATGAGGCCCGCCGGCGACGCGCCGGCGGGCACCCGCACAACGCGTGCGGGGGTGAGGGCGGTTCAACGCCCGCGAGCCGCCCTCACCGGCAGGCGGCGCCTCAGCGCACCTCGCGGTAGAGCCGCCCGCTCGCATTGGGCACCGCCCCGTCGTAGAGACCCGTCTCACTGGTCTCCTTCGACAGCGCGAACCACGCGTACCGCTCGACGAAGTCCAGCCCGTTCAGCATCTCGGTGGAGGACCGGACGAAGTCGGTCTGCTCCTGCTCGCCCGGGTAGCGCGGGGCGCTCCGGGAGAAGTCGGTCAGGGCGTACTCCGTGAGCCAGACCGGCTTCTTGTAGCGGTCGTGGACGGCCTGCAGATAGCCGCGCAGCTGGTCGGTGGCGCCTGGGCCGAAGTCGGCGCCGTACCAGTGCAGGGGGATGAAGTCGACCCGCAGGCCACGCTGTTCGGCCCCGCTCATGAACCGGTCGAGCCAGCCGCCCGCCACGTCCGCGCCGGAGGCGACCGCGGGTGCGCCCAGCCGCAGGCCGGTGGACTCCAGCCGGGGCCACAGGTCGAGGGCCTGTTCGGGGGACATGTCGGCCTGACCCGGATGGTCCGGCTCGTTGAAGCCCAGGAGCGTTTTCCCCTCCCGGGCGGCCTGCCCCAGTTCGGCGTCGGTGACCGAGCCCGGACCCCAGATCATCGGGACGAACTCGGCACCCGCGGTGCCCGTGACGCCGCCGGCCGATGAGGCCCAGTTGTAGTACCAGGAGGATCCCGAGTCGGCCAGGGCCTGTGAGGCGCCCGCCACGGGGTTCAGGGCGACGCCCTTGCGGGAGGCCGCCGGGGTGCCGCCGCTGCCGGGCTGCCCGGTGGCAGCGGGGCCGGGGCCGGGCGCGGCGGCGCCGTCGCCGCTGCCGTGGAAGGTGACGGTCAGGCCCGTGCACGCGCGGCACTGGTACACGACCTGGTTGCCCTGCTCGGTGTCGTGCTTGGACCAGCTGTACGCGGTCGGGCACTTCGCGGCCAGCGCGTCACTGTAGGGCGTCTTCGCGTCCCGGTTCGGGTTGACGCACACCAGCGGACGGCCGGTGGCCTCGTCCTCGACCAGGTTGTCCGCCGGGCAGGCGGCGAGCAGATCCGTGGCACACCCGGCCGGCGCGCACTCGCCCGACTCGGGCGGCGTCACGCCGTCCGGCGTGATGGTGATCGGCGCGGCCACGGCGTTGACGTAGCTGACGTTGTACCAGGGCGCCTGGCCGTCCTTCGGGTCGAAGTTGAACTCCGCCAGTCCGGTGGGCTGTTCACCGGTCGAGCACCGGTCGGCATAGGGGCCGCAGTCGCCGACGGCGCAGTGGAACGTGCTCCCCTCCTCGCCGGTGCAGCCCTCGCGGGCGAAGAACTTGCCGCGCCAGTGCCCGGCTCCGGACTGCTCGGGGATCGTGACGGTGGCCGACTGGCCCGGGTCCAGCGTGGGCAGCCCGGTGAGCGCGGCCGACCCGTCGGCGTTGACCGTGCTGCCGATCCAGATGCGGTGGTCCGTCGTGTTGCGGAAGGTGACGGTGTGTTCGGGGGAGCCGGCCCCGGCGGCCGGTGTGCCCGCGATGCTCACGCCGTCCGGGCGGTGGTTCTGGATCAGCAGCGCGGTGCCGGTGACACCGGCCACGACCAGGAGCAGCGCGAGCAGGAACGAGATGCGGCTGCGGATGGGCGGTCTACGCATGGACCGCGCCTCCCGCGGGGGCGTCGTACGTCATGGCCGTCCTCTCTCGCCCGGCTCGCAGGCGGTACTCGGTTCTGATCGGGTCGCGCGCCGGTGCGGCTTCGGGACGCTCCTCGGCCGACCGGTTCCGGGTTCCGGTTCCGGTCCGGGGAGGCGGGGTTGTCATCCGCCACGGTGGCCCTCTCAGCTGGGAAGGTGCGGACACGAGGCGACAACGGGCGTGCCGGGGTCAACGGTTCAACCCCGGCACGCCCGCGCCGGTACGGCGGTGCGGTGTCCCTCAGCGGCGGCCGACCGGCTTCTTGCCCTGGGCCTTCTGGGACAGCTGCGCCTCAGCCGGCTGCTGCCTGCTGACGCGTCCGCTGGAGGTGCCGGCCGGGCTGAAGTTCCCGGCCGGGGTGTTGTTGGCCGGCGCCGACAGGGACGAGTTGGAGGACGGCGGCGCCGGTGCGGGGGTGAACCCGGGCGGGTACTGCCCGGGCTGGCTGCCGAGCGTCGGGTTGCGGTGCATCCCGTACATCTCGTAGCCGGGGTCGGCCGCCACCCGTCCCGGGTCGGTGTGGGCGTGGTGCACGACGTCGGTCATCGTGGCAGCTCCGGCCACCCAGGAACCCGCTCCGCCGACCATCTTGGTGCTCGAGGCTTCCTGGTCGGCCACGGCGGCGTACGTGTTCAGCGCCGTGGACGCGAGCCTGCCGATGCTCGCGCCGACCTGGACCGGATCCACGTGGCCGCCCGCGAGGCTCTGCTTGGCCTGGCCGTAGAGCTCGTAGCCGGCCACCCCGGCCTGCGTGGCTATGCCGACGCCGCTCACGATCGTTTGGGCCCGGCCGGTCGTGAACCCCGCGGCGCCCTGGATGATCGTCGGCGTGACGTCGACCAGTGCCTTCACGATGCGGGACTTGTTCTCCGAGACCCAGGCGGCGGCGCTCTTGCTCCACCGCGCGACCTGCCGGCCCTTCGGCTGGGCCGTGTTGACCGCGTAGAACTGCCGGGCGGTCTGGTCGTACACGCCGGTCCCCGCGTTGGCGAACAGCGGGGGCGCGTCGTCCGGGACCGGCGCGCTGGAGGCCCGGGCCTGCGCCCGCCTTCCGTCGTCGGAGACCCTGACGGACGAGTAGGAACTGGCGTTGCTGTTGGCGCTGTCGTCCGAGTGTTGGGATCCTGCCATGTCACCCTTCCTTCCGGGAGGTGAGCACTCCGTACGGGGCTCCGCACGGAGCATGTGACGGTGCCGGGTCCGGCACCGCCGACCGGATGGCTGTACCGATCGGGAACCACAACGCGGCGGCGGGGGTGGACGGTTCATCCCCTTCCGCCCGCACGTGCCGGTCGCCGGGGCGTCCGCCCGGCGGCCGGCTCACGACCACGGGGACGGCGGCGGGGGAGGGGGCGGCGGTCCGAAGGGGTCCATCGTCTCGACGGTGGGTTTCTCCTTGGGGCGGTGCATGCCGGGCTTGCAGCCCGCGAACGGGCCCTGCGGGTCCCGCAGGGTGTCCATGACCGACGACAGGTGGTCGCGGTGCCAGACGGCCGGTCCGGTCATGTCGGAGCCGGGCCCGGTGAGATCGCCCCAGGCGAGCCACAGGCCGTGCAACCGGGCGACCGCCTCGGGGTGTTCCCACCAGACGGGGCACCAGGGGGACTGTGAGGTGACCTCCCTGCCGTAGACCGGCAGCAGCACGTGGTGCGTCCACAGGGTCAGCCGGCGCAGCGTCTGCGCGTACGCCGGCCCGTCCAGGTAGAGGATGAAGCGCGGCGCGGGTGGCTCCCCACCGGGTGCCGGGGCGGACGCGTCGGCCGGGGCGCCCTGGGGCGGCGCGGCCCCGGAGACCGTGGGGGGCGTCGACTGGCTGGTGGACATGGCGCTCTCCTGCTCGTGCGTGGCGTGAGGTGGCGGCTGGAGGACCGGTGCTCTCGGGGCGTGGCGTCGCGTGGCGCCGCGTGCCCGGTGGAGCCGCGTCCGGGAGGTCAGGCGTCGGGTCGCACCACCCCGAGGATCTCCATCGACCCGGCCGGCGCCTCCGTCACCCGACGCCCCGGGCGAGGGGCGTGGATCATCCGGCCGTCGCCGATGTAGAGGGAGACGTGACTGGCGTCGGCGTTGTGGATGATCAGGTCACCGGGGCGCATCTTCGTCACCGGGACGCGGTGCAGCAGGCGCCACTGCTCCTGCGAGGTGCGCGGGATGACCACGCCCGCCGCCAGCCAGGCCTGCGAGGTGAGTCCGGAGCAGTCGTAGGAGTCGGGGCCCTCGGCGCCCCAGACGTACGGTTTGCCGAGCTCCCCGGTCGCGAAGGCGACGGCCTCGCGGCCCGCGGTGCTGCCCTCGGTGCCTGCGCTGTCGAGGACGCCCGACCGCACCCACGCCGCCTGGGCCTCGTCGGCCGTCCTGCGTTCGAGCGCGGCCAGTGCACGGCGCTGCGTGTCCTCCAGCCGCGACTCCACGCGCCGCGCCGCGTCGATCCGGGTCCGGATCGTCCTGCGGTGGGAGTCCAGGGAACCGCGGTTACGGCGCAGCCGCTTCAGCTCGTCGGCCGCTTCGTCGCCGCGGGTGCGCAGCTCCTCCGCCGCCAGGGCCAGGGCCTTGATCCCCCGGTTCGTGGCCAGCTGCGCCTGACGGGCCAACGACGCGTTGTCCAAGGCGCGTTCGGGATCGTCGGCGAGGGCGAACTGCACCTCGGCGGGGACAGCGCCCCCGCGGTACTGGGAGCGGACCGCAGCCCCGGCCAGTCCGGTCAGACGGCTCAACTTGCGCTCGGCAGACGTCACCTGGGCCCGGAGCGTGCCGAGGCGCTTTTCCTGCCGGGTGACCTTGCCGTCCAGCGCGTTGTACTTCTCCGTGGCGACCTCGGCCTGGTGGTAGAGGCGGTCGAGTTCGGCGCGCACCTCGGGGAGGGACTGCGGTTCGGCACCGGCGGGCTGGTGGAGCGTCGCCGTCAGGGCCAGGGCCAGCGTGACGACGGCCGCCGTCCGGCGGCCGTGCGCGCCCGGGATCTGTCTCATGCGGTTCGTGGCTCCTTCATGGCTCCTTCGTGGTCATCTGGGCACCCGCACAACGGACCCGTGCCGCGCGGAGGTTCAAGGACGGTGTGAACCGGTGCGGCCCCACCGCCCGTTGTGCCCTCAGGGCGTCGGGCGAAGGGGTTGAAGTGAACGCACAGGTGGTGCTGCTCGCGCTGTGTACGGGGCTCGGCCTCGGATGCCTGCTGGCCGCGGTCCGGGCACTGGCGACGGCCGCCTCCCTGTGGGCGCGCGGCCGGCGGGTGATGGGGCGGGTGACGGCACGCGCGGCGACCGACGGGCGGCGCGGCGGGCTGGTCGTGTTCTCCGACCACCTGGGAAGGGACCTCGTCCTCGATCCGGGCCCGATCGGGCTGTTCTGCGGAGTGCCCCCGGTCGGCGGCAGCGTGCCGGTCGTGTACGCGCGCGAGCGTCCCACCCAGGCCAGACTGTGGACGTCCCGGCACCTGCTGGCGCCGTCGTTCGGCTGGTTCCTGTCCGCCACCCTGGCGTTCGGCACCGGGGTCGTGACGGCCGGGTGAGCCCGGCCGGTGCTCCGCGGGTCGGCGAACTCGACGTGCTGCGCGGGTTCGCCCTGTTCGGCATCCTCGTGGTCAACGCCCTGCTCGTGGCGGGCCCGTACACGGTCTTCGGCGGCGGACCGGGGGCGCCGGCCCCGGACCGGGTCGCCGCGTGGCTGGTGACCGCGCTGGTCACCGCCAAGTTCTACGTCCTGTTCTCCTTCCTCTTCGGCTACAGCTTCGTCCTCCAGGCCCGGTCCGCGCGCCGGGCCGGTGCCGCCTTCGCACCCCGCCATCTGCGGCGCACGGCAGGCCTGTTCGTCCTGGGTGCGGCACACGCGGTCCTGCTGTACCCGGGGGACGTCCTGACGACGTACGCCGTCCTCGCCCTGGTCATGTACGGGCTGAGCGGGCTCACCGTCCGGGCCGCACTGAGGCTCGCGGCCGCCCTGCTGCTGCTCCTGGCGACGCTGCTGCTCGGGTACGGGCTGCTGACCGTCGTCCTCACCGAGCCGGTCACCGCCACCGCGGACGCGCCCCGGGCCGCCGAGCGGGTCGTCGCCTACCGGGGCGACGCCGCCTCGGTGCTCGGCACCCACCTGCGCGACCTGCCGGCCGCGATCGGCACCGATCTGCTGTACGCGCCCGCCATGCTGGCCGCGTTCCTGGGCGGGCTGGCGGCGGCGAAGTCCCGGCTGGCCGAGCGGCGCGGCCGGGACCGCGCATGGCTGCGCCGGACCGCTCTGCGCGGGCTGCCGGCCGGCCTCGCCGGTGGCGTGATCGCCGCCTGCTGTGCGTGCGGGCCGCTGGACAGCCGCTGGTTCCTGGTCGGGCAGGCGGCGACCGTCCTGACCGCCCCGGCGCTCGCCACGTCGTATGCCTGCGGTCTGCTCCTGCTGCTGCGGTGGGCCGGGAACCGCGTCCCGGCGGCGGCCGGTGTGCTCGCCGCCGCCGGGCGCATGGCGCTCAGCCACTACCTCACCCAGTCACTCGTCCTCGCCTGGGTGTTCTCCGGATACGGTCTTGGCCTGCACGACCGGGCCGGTACGGTCGCGGTCCTGACCGGGTGCGTCCTGCTCTACGCCGTCCAGCTGGCGCTCGGCGCCCGGCTGTCGGCGCGGGTGCGCTACGGGCCGGCCGAGTACGTCCTGCGTGCCGTCACACGCGGACGACGCCGCGGGGCCTTCCGGCGGAGGGTCACGACACCTGCTCGGACAGCGGCACCGCCCGCGGCCCGGGCAGACCGGGAACCGTGCGCGGCCCCGCCGGAAAACGGCGCGCGGCGCGCTCCGTGATGGCGGCCGTCTCCGCCTTCGCCGCCGCCGAGATCGCCGCTGCGCCGGGCTCCTTGTACCAGGGCCGCAGCCGGATCAGCGCGGGCTTGACGCCGGTGGCGAGCAGCAGCGCCGTGCCCTTGGGCAGGGCACGGATGCGGTCCGGCGGCAGGACGGCCTCCTGGCGGTAGGAGTACGACCGCGACGTGCCCTCCTTGCCGCGCGAGACGGTGGGGGTGCGGACGTCGTGCTGGCCGACGAGCGTGGAGACCTTCTGCACGAAGTCGGCGTCGTCCAGACCCGCGCCGAGGAGCTTGACCGTCGCCGCGCTCCACAGCGCGTCCATGCCCATCTCGCCCCACACCCGGGCGCCCTGGCGGTAACTCTGCAGCAGTGTGACGACGTTGATGCCGCGGGAGCCGAAGTGCGAGTACAGGTCGGGCAGATCGGAGATGCGGCAGACGTTGGCGGCCTCGTCGAGCACCGCGGTCAGCGGCGGATCGAGCCGGCCGCCCATGCGTTCGGCGGCCACCACACCGGCCCGCATCGTCGCGTCGGCGAGCCCCGCGATGACACCGGCCGCGGAACCGCCGCCGTCCTTGGACAGCAGGTAGAGCGTGTCCCGGCCGAGGACGTGCCGGTCGGGGCGGAACTCCGGGAGCCGGGGGTCGGGCGTGACCCAGGCGAGGATCTCCGGGTCCAGCAGGCAGGACACGGTCTGGCGGGCGGTCTCGTAGATGCCGTCCCGGGTCTCGACGGCACCGCGGACGGTGCCTTGCAACTGCTCGGCCATCGCCACGAGTCCGGCGTCGCGCAGCAGGTCGACCGGGGTGCGGTCGGCGGGGTCGGCGAGCCAGCCGAGCAGTTCGGGCAGGGGGGTGCCGCTGCGGGCCGCGGCCAGGAAGAGAGCCGTCAAGGTGTTCTGGGCGGCCGAGATCCAGAAGTCCTTCTTCGCCGTGTCGTCGTTGACGGACGCCACGAAGTGACCGGCCATGCGGCGGGATCCCTCGATGGTGTGGCACTCGCCGAGCAGGTTCCACCACATGGCCCGTGGGGTGTGGGCGATGCCCTGCGGGTCGAACGTCCAGACCGTGCCCGCCCGCTCGCGTTCGGCGCGGGTGACGGCGTACACGTCGGACTTGTTGGAGGTGAGCAGGACCGCGCCCTGAGCACGCAGCACCCGGGGGACCGCGATGCCGGTGGACTTGCCGGCCCGCGGTGCCATCAGGTCCAGCTCCACGTCCTCGTAACTGCTGCGCAGCTCGGGCCCGTTCGGCATGAGGTCGCCCAGCAGGTTGCCGGTCTCGTCCGGGTGCAGCCGGTCGCGGCCCTCCAGGGTGGGGCGCAGGTCGCGGGCGCGGGCCTCGATGCCCTTGGGGCACATCGAGGCGAGTTCGCGCCGCCCGGCCAGGCCCTCGGTGCGGCCGGCCCGGCCCAGCAGGAAGCGCACCAGGAGGGCGACGGGCAGGGCGACGAGCCCCAGCAGACCGAGCATGCCCCCGTAGAGCGCCACGGCCGGGGTCCCGGGCCACAGGCCGCCGGGCCCGGCGGAGACCAGCCGCTCCACGGTGGACAGGGCGAACGGGGGGCCCTCCCAGCCGTTGCCGGTCAGCCCGGACCCGAGGTTCCCGCCGGACCAGACGACGGTGAACATGACCAGACCGGTGCCGGCGAGCGCCACGATCGCCCACGGCAGCTGCTCGTGCGCGGAACCGGTGCCCGGGGCCTTCACGCGGTCCACCTCCCCGCGTCGCCCCCGGCCACCGGGCCGTCGGGCACGCCCGGCATCGCGTACGCCCCCTCCTGAGCGGCCCGTGCCACCTGCGCGGCGGTGTGGGCGAGTTCCTGCCCGACCGCCCGCTCGACGGCGTTCTCGTTCGGCGTCCACCGGGTGTTGGTGTTGTGCAGCCGGCGTTCGGCGTCGGTGATGGCGACCTTGATCGGGATGCCGGGGCGCCCGCCGACCTTGATCAGGAAGCGGCCCCGGCCCGGCGGCTCCTCGTGCTCCCCGGTGACCCCCCAGCCGGGCGGCGAGGACCACGACGACACGAGTTCGATCTCGCGCCGGGACAGCCCCACCACCTTGCCGAGGTCCTCCATCTCCGCCTTCGGCAGCCCCGCGCACACCACCATCCCCGCCCGCTCGACGAACCCGCGGGCCTTGGCCCGGTCGGCGTCGGTGCCGAGGGCCTCGGCGTCCTTCAGCGTGTGCGTGATCTTGGCGTCGCCCAGGCCGAGGGAACGGTTCAGCCGCGTCAGCGCGTCGATGCGGTCGACGATGCCGGAGGCGGCGCGCAGCGGGCGCCACAACTCGTCGAGCACCGTGAAGAACCAGCGCCGCGGCTCCAGTCCGGCGTCCGCGAGCGCGTGCGAGGCGGCCACCGTGCCGAGCCCGTCGGACCAGGCGGCGAGCATCGCGGCGGCGGTCAGCTGGGTGTCGGCCTCACCGATGCCGGAGATGTCGATGCACACCGCGGGGGCGGCCGGGTCGATGCGCGTGGAGGTCTCGGAGGCGAAGGTGTCGCCCAGCGGACCGTCGAGGATGCCCAGCAGGGAGCGGTGCAGCGGGTCGACGGCGTCCCGGTAGCGGGCGTCGTCCCCGCGGTCCAGGGTGACCGCGCGCACCCGGTCGGGGCCCTCGGCGAGCACCCTGAGCACGTCCGGCAGCAGGACGGTACGGCCCGGTGGGGTGCGTTCGCGCAGGTGGTGCAGGACGGCGGAGAGCACCGACTGCTCGTGGTCGTCCATCGGCCGGCCGCGCACGATGGTGATCAGCGCGGCCACCATGTTCAGCACCCGGCCGTGCGTCTCGGCCTTCAGCACCTCGCCCGCCTCGCCGCCGATCCGCGCCGCCGCCGCGCCCATGGCGCCCGGGTCGAGGACGTTGATTCCGCCACGGCCCCGGCCGATGGAGATCACCTGGCCGCCGAGGGCGCGGACCGTGTCGGCGTAGTCGGGCTTGAGGTCGCCGAGGACCAGCGGGACGACCCCGGTCGCGGACAGTCCGATCAACATGCGGTTGACCAGCGTGGACTTGCCCAGACCCGGCATGCCGAGCATGAACAGCGACGGATTGGAGATGTAGCGGGCCCGGGTGAACCAGTTCAGCGGGTCGCCGCAGACCGTGGCCCCGGTGAACAGGTGCTGTCCCAGCGGCACGCCCGTCATGGGAGAGCCGGAACCGGCCGCGAACGGCCACATGCCGCACGCCTGCACGGTCGTGGCCCGCCACATGGTCGGCGGGTCCAGATAGCCGACCCGCCCGCCCCCGGGCCCGTACCAGCCACGGGGTGGCACGAAGAGCTCGCGCGGTCGGGAACCGGCCGCCTTCCGGCCCGCCCGGCCCTTCCGGCCACCGCCCCGCCCGCCGTCGTCCTCGCCCGAACCCTTGCTCCGTCCGGACTTTCCCGGCCGCGCGGCACCCGCTCCGGCACGCGGCACGCCCAGTTCCTCACGCGCCCGCAACTCGGCCAGCCGGTCGGCCTGTTCGGCCCGTTTTTCCGCCCGGCGGCTCACAGCGCCTCCTGCAGTTCGTGCGGGATCAGGGTCTGCTCCCACGGGAGGACCCCGGCGGGCAGCGTGCAGCTGAACGCCGCCGCCTGCATCCGGTCCGCCGGCCGCATCAGCACCCGCGAGGCGGCGGTCAGGTTGCGCACGGTGACACTCGCGTCGGCCAGTTGCTCCATGGTGTCGACGGTGACCGTCAGCATCAGCGAGAACTCCACGAGCCCCGCGCCCGACGCCTCCTCGGCGGCGGTCTGCTCCGCCGCCCGCATCTCCGAGGCCGCCCGGGCCTGCACCATGCCCCGGCCCGACGTCGCCATGAACTGGGCGCTGCGCCGATCCGCCTCGACGATCCTGGCGGAGGTGGCCGGATCGATCGGCCGGTACACCAGCGCGACCCGCTTGCGCCGCGTGCCGGGCGCCGCCTCCAGCATGCCCCGCAGCACCGAGGACCGGACGGTGCCGCGCGGCGCCAGCGTCATCAGCCAGGTCCGGGACACCCCCGAGTCGTGCTGGTAGCTGCCCACGGTCTCGACGGCGGCGGCGGGACCGGCGTCGTCCCACTCCAGGCCCGTGCCGCCGTGCCGGGCCCGGGCGTCGAGGACGTCGGCGGCGACCGCCGGGTCGTAGGCCACCCGCACGACCTCCGCGATCCGTTCCGCCGACAGCGGGTAGGCCGCTCCGCCGCCGGCTGCCACCAGACCGCTGAGCAGGCCGGGGACGCGGATGGCGAGGTCGGTGATCACGTCTTCCTTCTTCCGCCGCTGGTTCGCGGGGACGCCGTAGGTGAGGCTGACGTACGTGTGCATCTCGGAGGACGCGGTGGGGTACCGCTCGACGACCTCCTCCATCACGGCCCGGGCCGCGGCCGGCGCGTCGTCCCGGATGCGGGGCAGCACCTCGTGGGCGAGCCGGGTGCCGGGGTCGGGGGCGGTCTCCACGATCACCGACGCGCCGCGCAGGCCGGGCTCGTGGGCCAGCCGGGCCAGCCACTCGCCCCACAGCGCGACCCAGACGTCCACCTGGTCGGGGTCGACGAGCGCACCGCCGTCGGGGTCGCAGCCCAGCACGATCGTGTAGAGGTCGCGGTTGGGGTGGTGCAGCACGCCGAAGGGGCGGTCGTAGGCGTCCCGGCCCTCGGTCGCGGTCACCTTGTTGAGCAGACCCGGCGGACGGAACCGGCCGCCGGGCCGGGCGGAGAGCGGCCCGGAGACGTACAGGTGCGCCCCCTTGGCCTTACGCCGCCGCCAGCCGACGCGCAGGGCCATCAGCTGGTAGACGTTGCGGCCGTCCTGGGTGCGGATGGCGAGCGGGACCAGGAGCACCGCGATGGGGGTGAACACGACGATGGCCGCGTACAGCGAGATCAGTGACGCGAGCAGCGTGAGGACGAGCCCGCCGAAGACACCGAAGGTGCCGACGAGCCCGAGCGGACCGAGCCCGGGACGCCGGGGGCGGCGCCAGTTCCCGTAGGTCGGGTGGGTGACGGCTTCCGTGGACATGGGGGTCCGTTTTCCCTTCGTGGAGTGGTGGGGTGACGGGCGGGGGCACGGGCGGGGAGGGCGGAGACCGCCGGGCTCCGCGGGGGATCGGGAGCCCGGCGGCCGTTCGGGGTGCGGCGGGACGGGCGTCCGGCGAGAGTGCCGGGCCCGTCCGGGCCGCGGGGGTCAGGTGTTGTGCCCCTTGTCGGGATCGGCGCCCTCCAGGGAGCCGGAGGCGGTGCGGCCGACGACCTGCGCCGCGGTCACCGCCGCCCCGACGGCGACACCGACCGGACCACCGGCCGCCGCGGCGGCCCGGCCCGCGCCCGCGGACGCCCCGCCCCCGCCGGCGCCACCGCCCGCTCCGGCGCCCGAGACACCGGGCTGCCCCGCGCCGCCGGTACCGGACGGGCCGGACATGCCGGCGCTACCGGACGAGCCCTGTGAGCCACCCGAGCCGCCCGCACCGGACGCCCCCGACGCGCCGCGCGGACCGCTGTGCCCCCCGCTGCCGCTGCCGCCGGCACCGCTGGCGCCGAGCGAACGGGCGCCGGAGGCCAGGGACCCGCCGACCGTGGACATCGCCCCGGACATCGCGGACGCCCCGCCGAGAGCGGCGGTGGCGGGCACGACGAGCTTCAGCAGGGCGGGCAGGGCGACTGCGGACAACAGCATCACGCCGATACCGGCGATGCGTTCGTTGATGTCGCTGCCGCCGTTCCGGCCCGAGCTGATCATGGCCGAGCCCGCGTACAGCACCAGACCGGCCGCCGGTTTGTACAACAGCCAGGCGATCATCCAGCCGAGGTGCTTGCGCCACCAGCCGCCGCCCCAGTCCGTCATGGAGGCGGCGGCGGCCAGCGGAAGGGTGCCCAGCAGCAGGATCATGACGCCGAGGCGGATGTAGAGCAGGATCGTGTGGATGATCCCGGCGATCAGCAGCAGGAACGCGAGGACCAGCAGCAGGAAGGCCTCGATGCCGTTGCCGTCGGAGCAGGCGCCCACGGCGCTCAGCTGCTTCTCCGCGCCCGCGTTGAACAGGTAGGTGGAGTAGTCGTCCGAGAGGGCGGCGGCGGCCGTGACCACGGTGGTGGCGGCACCCGAGACGAGCACGACCCGCAGGATGCCCTTCAGGGCGGTCGTACCGGCCGCACCGCGCCGCTCGATCGCCATCCGGGCGGCAGCGAACAGCAGCGAGCCGACCGCCAGGTAGACCACGATCCACTGGGTCTGGCTGTTGATGTCCTGGGCGGTGGTGGTCCCCGAGAGGGTCGGAATGCCGGTGGTCAGCGCCCCGAACACCGCGATGGCGCCCGCGAGTACGGCGTTGGCCACCCCCTCGACGATGGTCCCGATGGGGTCGCCGAGGAAGCTGAAGAATCCGACCGCGATGTCGACGATGGGATTACCGGTCGGGCACGCCATGTCAAACCCCCCAGAGGAGATGGCCGTTGGTCCCCTGGACCGCCTTCACCGGCGTGTGCAGGGCACCGTTGTCGGAGGGCTGGACCTTCCAGTCGCCGCCGCTCCAGCGCAGGGAGACCGAGGTCGTGGCGTATCCCTGAGCGGTCTTGAGCAGCAGCTCCACGGTCGCCGCCCGGCCGGAGTACGCGGGCACCGAGAATCCGGCGTAGGAAGCGACGGACGAGCTGCCGGACCCGGTGTCCGGGCGGGAGCCGGAGCCGGTGTCCCGCCCGCCGCCCGGGGCGTCGTCCCGGACCGTGGAGCGCTTGAAGACGAACAGGTCCCGGCCCCGGCCGGGAACGACCTGCTCCTGCGCGACGGTCCGCCAGTCGGACTCGCTCATGTGCGAGGGAATGATGTGGGCGGCCAGCACGGCCCCGGCCGGCGTGTGCGCGAAGCACCACCACACGGGCCCCTGGGTCAGGGTCGGGCCGGCCGACGCCGAGACGGGCACACGCGTGACGCCGAGGGTGCGCCAGTCGACGTCGCCGGGCGGGGCCGTGGGCATGACGTCGCCGCCTCCGTCGTCGGTGCGGCACCCGTCGGGCCGGCCGTCCCGCATGGCCGGGGAGCCGGACAGCGGCCCCTTCGAGGGCGGGGCGCCCGCGCGGTCGTCGGCGGTGCCCCGGCCGGCCGTCAGGGCGACGATCCCGCTCAGCAGGACGACGACGCCGAGGAACGCCGCCGACACCTGCCAGCCGCGCTGCCTCCAGTACGGCTCCGACAGCTCAGACCGGCGCCGGCGTGGCTCCCGGTACTCCCTGCGTGTGAACATCTCGATCGTCCCGTCGCCGGCTCAGTTGAAGACGAAGCCGACCAGCGGACCCGCGGTGGCGACCAGGACACAGCCGCCGAGCACCATGCCCAGACGGCTCATGTGCTCGGAGCTCTCACCGCGCTTGAGCGAGATGGCCATCATCGTGCCGGTGATCAGCACCCCGGCGACACCGGCGGCGGTGCCGGCCCAGGCGGCTATGCCGAGCACGGTGTTGACCTTGCTGGTGAGTTCGCCGGGGGCGTTGCTCTGCGGCTGGGGCACACCCGCGGCGAGCAGGTGGGTGGCTTCGTGGAGCAGGGACATGGGATCTCCGGGTGGTCGGCGCCCGGCGGGCGCGGGGAGCGAGAGGTGCGTGGTGCCGTGGAGGTGCGTGGTCCTCAGTGGAGGGACAGATCGCCGAGGAACGCGACGATCGGGCCGGCCGTCGTGGCGAGCAGGCAGGCCAGGGTGACGAAGAAGAAGCCGCGGAAGTACGTGCCGCCCTCGCCCGGCTCGCCGCGTTGCAGCTGGATCGCCATCTGCATGCCGACGATGAGCAGGCCGGCGACTCCCGCGGCCGAGGCGCACCAGGCGAGAACGCCGAGGATGGCGCCTGCGTCGGGGGTCGGGTTGTAGGCGGCGAGCAGCCCGCCCGGGGGGAGGGCGAGGCTCAGGAAGTAGGAGGTCATGATGCGGTTCTTTCGCCGTCGGCGCCCACCAGGTCGGCCAGCGCGCTGAGTTGCCGGGGGAGGTACGTGGGCTGCCCGCCCACGCGCCAGGCCGGGATCCACGGCACCCGCCGCACGGGGGCGACCGAGCGGACGACCCGGATACGGCGCAGCAGGCCGAGCGGGAGCCGCCCGGGGGCGTCGGCGACGAGGACGACGGCCAGCAGCTCGAGCCCCCGCGGAGCCTTGCCGTCCTCCAGCGCGCCCAGCGCCCGGGACACGGCGCGCAGTCCGCGGGCGCTCGTCCGGCCGACCAGCACGATCCGGCGCGGTTCGCCCCGTGCGGGCTCCGGCCAGCGGGCCCCCACGTCGACCCCGCCGAGCGCCTCGGCGAGCGAGGTGGCGCCGGCCCCGCCGTGGGCCTTGACCCACCCGATCCCGTCCCGCGACGTCCCGCGCACCGGCTTAGGCCGCCCCGGCTCGGCCCAGGGAGCCTCGCCGCCGGCGGGCGGGGAGGCCTTGCGGGGGACGGCGGAGCCCCGGCGGGCCGCCGGAGCGGGGCCGGGGCCGGACGCGGGACCCGGGCGGGGTGTCCCCGGGGGGCCGGGCGTGCGCGCGGGGCCCGGAGTCGTCGCGGAGGCACGGCTCGTCACCGGGGCCGGGCCCTTCCCCGCGCTCGGCGGGGCGCCCCTACCGGGGGTACCGCCACCGGGGTACCCCCGCCGGGGGCCGCCGGCCGTCCGGTCTTCGGCCCTCGGACCCATGAGTGCGGGTTCGACGGCGTCGTCTCAGGAGTGCCCATGTGCGGTCAGCCCTCCTTCTCCGCTCGCGATTCGGCTGCTCTGGCTCATCTGATGTCCACGGGTTTGAACTGAATTGCGCCGGGGCCCGTTTCGATCTCCCGAGCCCGTCGACAGCACAACGGGCCGTCCAGCCGTCGCGGTTCAAGGGAAGAGGAAGAAGGCGGGCACGCATGAGCGCGGGCACGGGTCAGAGCGGGGAGGGCGCAACCTCCACCGCCGTCCGGAACACCATCGCCGCCGGCACCGGCTGCGGCTGCCTGCTGTCGCCGGTCGCGCTGCTCGGCGCCCTGGTCGTGATCATCATCATCGGAGGGTTCGGGGTCCTGCTGGCCCCGCTCATCGCCCTGATCCTGCTGTTCTCGGGCGGAGGCGGAGACGGTTCCGCCGGTGCGGACGACGCGGACGAGGTGATCGCCGTCTTCAACGGCGACGGCAAGGGCGAGCTGGACACCTCGACGGTGCCGCAGGATTTGGCGGACCCGATCGAGGAGGCCGGTGACCTGTGCGAGGAGATCGGCCCGGTCGTCATCGCCTCGCAGCTCGAGCGGGAGTCCGGCTTCAACACGGAACTGGTCGGCGAGAACGGCGAGAAGGGCATCTCCCAGCTGGCGCCGGCCGTCTTCGAGAAGTACGGCGAGGACGACGACGACAACGACGAGACGTCGGCGCTCGACGCCGAGGACTCGATCATGGCGCAGGGCCGCTACCTGTGCGACCTCGCCGAGGAGGCCCGGCGGATGATCGATGCGAACGAGGCCACCGGCAGCGTCCTGGACCTCGCTCTGGCCGGCTACCACGTGGGGATGGACGCCGTACGCGCGGCCAAGGGGGTGCCGCAGACGAACGAGGCGCAGGGCTACGTCCTCGCCATCCGCGCCCAGTTCGCCAAGTACGCGGGCGTGGCGGCGCCGCCCCCCGGTGCCACCCCGGGTGTCACCCCCGGAACGGGCCCCGGCCCCACGGCTTCACCGTCCGCGTCCGCCGCTTCCGGCGCTTGAGCATCAGGAGGACCCGCAGTCATGACCCGCTTCGTCGTGCGCATCCCGGGTGAGGGACTCGCCGAGATCAACGGAGAGCTCCTGGCCGTCGGGCAGGGCCGGTCCGTGCACGAGGCCGTGCTGGACCGCCTGCAGCAGTACGCGCAGGAGCGCGCCGCCGCGGTCGAGGCCACGGTCAACGACGGTCCCGGAGGGGCGCATTTCGTCCTCCAGGTGGCACCCGACGGCTCCAGCCGCCTCCTCGACCCGACGGAGCGGGCAGAGCCGGCCGACCACGCCCCCGAACCACCGCCGCCCCCGGTCCCGGCCCCCACTCCCGCGTCGGCCGCCCCCATTCCCGCGTCGGCCGCCCCCGGTCCCGCCGCGTCCGTCGTCACTCCCGTGCCGGCCGCCCCCACTCCCGCGTCGGCCGTCGCCACGGCGGTCGCGCGGGCCCGGGCCGCCGCGACCGCACCCCCCGTACCCGTCCCGTCGCCGGCCCCCGTCCCGCCCCCGCCGCCCTCCCGGCCCCTCCCGCGGGAACTCGCCGACCGGGTGGCGCACATCAACGCGCTGGTGAGGAGGGCCCGACTGGAGGAGGCGTCCGCCGAGGTGACCGCCCTGCGCGAGGCGCTGACGCGCACGGCGGGTACGGAGCACCCGGACGCCCTGGAGGCCCGGGCCATGGAGGCGTACCTGGCGTACCTGCGCGGGGATCACCGGGAAGCCACGGTGCTGGCCCTGTCGGTGGCCCGCATCCTGTGCGGCGCGGGTGCCCCGCAGGCACCCGCGGCGGTGGCACGGGCGGCGGCCGCGTGGCAACGGCTGGAGGACGACCGGGCGGCGGAGATCCACGGCCGGGAACTGCTGCACATGTGGGGCAGGTTGCGCGGTGCCGGCCGCCTCTCGCCGGCGGACGAACACCTGGCCCACCGGGTGCGCGCCCACGTGGAGGCGCTGTCGTCCTGCGTGTGACCGGGGCGGGCGCCGTACCGGCCAACGGGCGATGTACGAGCCGTCGATCGAGCGTCAAACGAACGTGGAACTGCCCTGACCACACTCCGTTCCACCGGAGGCCCCGGTTCCAGTCGGCACGGCTGGACGGGCCACCCCAAGGAGCAGGAGCACACCATGAACGTGACGGTGATCGGGTCGGCGAGCGCGGTGTCGCCCGAGGAACGGGCGCTGAGGAACCTCTACCTGGAGCACGGGCCGGCCCTCTACGCGTACGTGCTGCGCATGCTGGGCGGGGACACGCACCGCGCGGAGGACGTTCTCCAGGAGACGCTGCTGCGCTGCTGGAACAAGCAGACGCTGGCCGACGGCGAGGGAATGGCTGTGCGGCCCTGGATGTTCCGCATCGCCCGCAACATCGTGATCGACGCACACCGTACGAAGACGGCCCGCCCGCAGGAGATAGGCGGCGCGAGCTGGCTGACCGAACTGGGCAGCGACGCCGACGACATCGAACGCATGCTGTCGTCCATCGTCCTGCACGACGCCCTCCGGGCCCTGACCCCCGCACACCGCGCGGCCCTGGAGGCCACCTTCTTCGCCGACCGCACCACCCAGCAGGCGGCCATCGCCCTGGGCGTCCCCCAGGGCACGGTGAAGTCCCGCGTCTACTACGCCCTGCGCAGCCTCAGAACGGCCCTGGAGGAGCGCGGCATGCGCTGACCCGCGCGCCGCGCCACCGCCCGCCCGGGACCCGGCGCACGGCACTACGGGAGCCCGAACATGCCCGGGTCCGACGCCAGCTTCCGGAAGACCGCCGCGGGATCGGCGACCAGTTTGCGCTTCTCGAGGTCCAGGATCCCGCCGACCGCCGAGATCTCGGCGGCCACCGACCCGTCGGCCTTCACCACGGTCTGCTCGATCCGGAACGTCTTGCCGTCACCCCACTGGAAGGCGCACGTCACCTCCACCTCGTCGCCCGCGAGGAGCTCCCGCCGGTAGCGGATGGTCGTCTCCAGGGCGACCGGGCCCACGCCGCTGCCGATGAGGGCGGACTGGCTGATCCCGGCGGCCTGCAGCAGCGACCAGCGGGCGTGTTCCGCGTAGTTCAGGTAGACCGCCTGGTTGAGGTGTCCCTGCACGTCGGTCTCGTACCCACGGACGGTGACAGGGACGGAAAACGGCTCGCTCACGGCTTCCCCTTCGAGGACTCGTGCACTGCACAACGATCCCCCGATCTTGTCATGCTCATCACGCCCGGCGCGGCGAAGCCAGCAGATACCGGGTCCCGCCGCGTGGCTCGCGGTGCTCGCTCACCTGCCAGCCTGCCCCTTCCAGGGTGGCCGCGCAGGCCCGCAGCGCCTCGCCGTCCGGTTCGTGTACGGCGGCGGCCTCCGGCTGCGGGGTCTCCCGCACGCGGTACCCCCCGCCCTCCTGCCCCGCCGGAGCGTGCCCGGCCGCCTCCAGTGCCAGCGCGGCGGCCCGCACCAGATGCGTACGCTCCCAGCCGCACGGCCGGTCCGTGGCCCCGCCCGGGTTGGTCATCCGGCGCAGCTCCAGCAGCCCCTGCCAGGCGCTGTGCACCTCACGGCGCCGGGCGGGCCCGGCATCCACAGGGGCCTCCTCGCCGCCGACCCGCGCCGCGAAGACGCCCGCCGATGCCGGGGCCTGGGCGGCGGGCTCGGGCGTCTCCAGCACGCCCTGCCGCACCCGGTGCCCCTCCGGTGTCAGGAAGTGGTCGTGCGGCGGCCTCGGGTGCCGGAAGGCCAGCCCCCGCTTCACCAGAGCCGCGAGCTGCGACTCCGTGCCCCTGAGCCGCCCGGTCACCGGGTCGGCGGCGTCGATGACACGCCGCTGTGCTGCCGTCGGCGGTCGGGTCACGGCGCGCTCCTCTCCGGTTTCGGGCAGTCCCCGGGGCACACGCCCCACCTGCTCGAAGGCTACGACCCACCACTGACAGCCGCCCGCTACTGCCGGTACCCGCCGAGGAACCGCCCGATCCGGCCGATCGCCGCCTCCAGGTCGTCCGCGTGCGGCAGGGTCAGGATGCGGAAGTGGTCCGGGGCCGGCCAGTTGAAGCCCGTGCCCTGGACCACCTGGATCTTCTCCCGCAACAGCAGGTCCAGGACGAACCGCTCGTCGTCGTGGATCCTGTGCACCTTGGGGTCGAGGCGCGGGAAGGCGTACAGCGCGCCCTTGGGCTTCACGCAGCTCACGCCCGGAATCTCGTTGAGCATCCGCCAGGCCACGTCCCGCTGCTCCAGCAGCCGCCCACCCGGTGTGGTCAGCTCACGGATGGACTGCCGGCCGCCGAGCGCGGCCTGGATGGCGTACTGCGCGGGCGCGTTGGCGCACAGCCGCATGGAGGCCAGCATGGTGAGGCCCTCCAGGTAGTCCTTGGCGTGCTGCCGCGGCCCCGTGACCACCAGCCAGCCGGAACGGAAACCCGCCACGCGGTAGGTCTTGGACAGGCCGCAGAAGGTGAGGACCACCAGGTCGGGGGCGAGCGCGGCGGCCGAGTGGTGCACGGCGTCGTCGTACAGGATCTGGTCGTAGATCTCGTCGGCGAAGACCATGAGGCCGTGCCGCCGGGCGAGGTCGAGGATGCCCTCGACGATCTCCTTGGGGTAGACCGCGCCGGTGGGGTTGTTCGGGTTGATGATCACGACCGCCTTCGTGCGGTCGGTGATCTTCGACGCCATGTCGTCGAGGTCCGGGTACCAGTCGGCCTGCTCGTCGCACAGGTAGTGGACCGCCTTGCCGCCCGCGAGGGTCGTCACCGCCGTCCAGAGGGGGAAGTCGGGGGCGGGGATCAGGATCTCGTCGCCGTCCTCGATGAGCGCCTGCACGGCCATCGACACCAGTTCCGAGACACCGTTGCCGAGGAAGACGTCGTCGACGTCGACCTCCGGGCCGAGGGTCTGATAGCGCTGGGCCACGGCCCGGCGGGCGGAGAGGACGCCGCGCGAGTCGGTGTAGCCGTGGGCCTGCGGCAGCATCCGGATCATGTCCTGAAGGATCTCCTCCGGCGCCTCGAAGCCGAAGAGCGCGGGATTGCCGGTGTTCAGGCGCAGCACGCTGTGGCCCGCCTCCTCCAGCGCGTTGGCCTGCTCTATGACCGGGCCGCGGATCTCGTAACAGACCTCGCTGAGCTTGCTCGACTGCCGGAACTCCATGCGCTGCTTCCCCTCTGGCGACTGGTGTTGCTTGGTTTTACCAAGTAGACGCTTGGAAAGTCCAACAACTTGTCTACACTGCGTCGCATGCCACCTCGCCGAAGCTACGACCAGTACTGCTCCGCCGCCCGTGCGCTCGACGTCGTCGGTGACCGCTGGACCCTGCTGATCGTCCGGGAGCTCCTCGCCGGTCCCCGCCGTTACACCGATCTGCACGCGGACCTGCCCGGCGTGAGCACCGACGTACTCGCCTCGCGGCTGAAGGACATGGAGCGCGACGGTCTCGCGACCCGGCGCCGGCTGCCGCCGCCCGGTGTGGCCTATGTGTACGAAATCACCTCGCGTGGGCGGGAGTTGCTGCCCGTGTTGCAGGCGCTGGGGGAGTGGGGGCAACCCGGACTCGGGGAGCGCCGGCCGACGGACGCGGTGCGGGCGCACTGGTTCGCCCTGCCCCTGCTGCGTCGGCTGGACGGCGAGGGGATCGTCGAAGTCCGCCTGGAGGAAGGCCTGTTCCATCTGCACGCCGGTGCCGAAGAGGGGCCCGTGTACGGCGACGGGCCGGCCCCCGGGGAGCCGGACGCCCGGCTGGTCCTGGACACCGCCACGTGCACGGCCATCTCCCGCGGTGAGCTGGGCCTCGCCCACGCCGTGCGCGAGGGGCGGGTCGAGGTGAGCGGCGAGGGCACGCTCGCCAAGGCGCTGCGCGAGACATGAGAGAAGGCCCGCGGTCAGCGGGCCTTCTGAGGGCCGATCAGGTGAGGGTCGGTCAGGCGTCCGGCGGTACCCGGGCCGGCCGTCCCGTCCCGCGCGTCAGCGCGTACCCGCCGACACCCGCCAGCGCGGTCAGGATCCCGCCGAACGCGGTCCACACCCACCGGTCCGACCACCAGCCGGACGCCCAGCCGTCCTCGGGTTCGAGACCGGCCAGCACCGCCGCGTTCTCCCGCTCCTCCTCGGGCTTCGAGGCGATCCCCGGCACCAGCGGCTCGGCGAGCGAGCCGTCCACCGCCGCGGATCCGCCGATGTCCCTGGAGTCCACCCGCACTTCACCGCCGACCGGGAGACCGAGGTCGGCGGTGGCGACGCCGGTGGCCGTCAGCCGGATGTAGTACGTGCCCGGCAGCGGGTCATCGGCCCACGGCTCCGACCAGGCGCGGACCGTGCGCAGCACGCAGGCCAGTTCCACGGAGGAGACGTCCGCCGCCGCGGTGCGCGTCTGCGCCCCGTACTGGCAGGCCTGGCGGCGGCGCAGACCGTCGTAGACGTCGATCTGCCAGGTCTGGGGCGCGTGGGTCTGCGGGAGCTTCACCGTCGCCTTGACCGTGGGGCGCTGCCCGGTGTCCGAGGGGAACGACCAGTACAGGTAGTCGCCGGTGGAGCCGCTCGCCGTGGCCGACTGCCCCTGCTCGATCTCCGTCGCCGTACGGAACGACGTACCCGCCTGCGTGGGTGCCGACGAGTCGTTCTGCGACGGACTCGGCGAGGCGTCGGCCGCCGCCGGAGCGGCCGCGAGGCCCAGGGTCAGCAATGCCGCGCTCAACGCTTCTATCACTCGCATCAGTTGGTCCTCCAGACCGCGACCCGCCAGCGCGACAGCCAGCCCCAGACGAGACCGGCGAGGAAGCCGGTGAGGATCAGCACGCCGAGCAGCCACCAGCCGCGGCCGAGGCCGAAGGCGGCCACATCGCCCGCCTGGCTCGGGGCGTCCACGACGTCCACCGTCAGCTCCAGCGGCAGACCGGGCGTGGCCTTCACGCCGGAGGCCGCCGAGAAGGAGTGCGAGACGGCGAGGCAGACCGCCTCGGCGGGAGCGTCCTCGTCGTCGCTGTCGGCCTTCGGATAGCGCAGGCCCGTCGAGATCACGTCGGTACGGCCGTTGCCCGCCGCCTCGCCGCGCACGATCTCGCGGCCCTTCGAGGTGATGGCCCGCACGAGCACGCCGTAGCCGGGGTTCACGGCCCGGTCCGCCGCGACGCTCACCGAGGCGCGCAGCTCCTGGCCCGGCCGCACGTCCACCCGGTACCAGCGCTGCTGCCCGAACTCCTCCCGGTCGGTGTACAGGCCCGACTTCAGCGTCGGCGCCCCCGCACACCGGTCGGCGCCCTCCGCCGGTACCGGCGTCACCACCGGGTCGGCCGCCCGGTCCACCAACTGGTTGACCCGGTCGGTCAGTTCGTCCTGGTGCTCGACCGAGGTGTAGGTGCCGCCGGTGGCCTCGGCGATGCAGCTCAGCTGCCGGCTCAGCTTGGCGGTGGGCACCAGGCCCAGGGTGTCGATGGTCAGACCGATGCCCTTGGCCGCTATCTCACGGGCCACCTCGCACGGGTCGAGCGGGGCGCAGGTGTCCTCGCCGTCGCTGATCAGCACGATGCGCTTGGAGCCGTCGCCGCCGTCCAGGTCGCCGGCCGCCTTCAGCAGGGCCGGGCCGATCGGCGTCCAGCCCGTCGGGGTGAGGGTGGCGACGGCCGTCTTGGCCTCGGTGCGGTCGAGCGGGCCGACCGGGTAGAGCTGCGCGGTGTCCTTGCAGCCCGTCTTCCGGTCGTCCCCCGGGTAGTTCGCGCCGAGGGTGCGGATGCCGAGTTCGACCTCCTCGGGCGTCGCGTCGAGCACCTCGTTGAACGCCTGCTTCGCGGCGGCCATCCGCGACTGGCCGTCGATGTCCCGGGCCCGCATCGAGCCGCTCACATCGAGGACGAGGTCGACCTTGGGGGCGTCCTGGCCCGTGGGTTCACCGGCGGCCGCTCCGGCCGGGAAGGCGAGCCCGGCCGTCAGCGCGGCGAGCAGGGCACAGACCCCTGCCACCAGCCGTGTTCTTGTGATCATCGCCGGATCCTATTGATCACCCGGCTCCGGCTCCAAAACGGGGCTCACAGAAGCGGATTGGGCAGTTGCGCCCACTGGTCCCCGGGCGTTCGCGGCGAGAGCCGCATCAGCGTCAGCGCCTTCGTGGGCAGGGGATCCGCACGCAGGGCCGCGAGGTCGGGGGTGCGCGGCAGGTCCCGTACGGCCGTCTCCAGCGCCGCTCCGAGCGCCGGGCCCGACCCCGCCGTGCCGGCCAGCGCACCCGCCACGAGCGAGCCGAACAGCTTGCGACGCAGCGCGCGTTCGTCGTCCGTGACCATACGGGCGGGCAGGTCGGGCACCTTGATGCCGTGCCGGGCCAGGCGAACCGGGCTGACGCGGATGTCGGCCAGGTCGCGGTAGACCAGCCGCAGCGGATCACCCGCCGCCGAGAGAACCACCAGGAGGTTCTGGCCGTGCGCCTCCAGGGCCACGCCCAGCTCCAGCAGCCGCAGCCCGACGGTGAGGGTGAGACGCGCGAAGCCGGACAGCCAGGCCGGGGAGCGGGGGAGACCGGTGGTGGCGAGCGCGGCCACCGGCAGGACCCGTTCGCCGCTGCCCGCGTACGTCTGCGGCGACTCCCGCAGGACCGCCGCGAAGTCGGGGGAGCCGGCCGCCGCCGCGCCCAGGGTGCGGGTGACGTGCAACAGGCCGTCCGTGCGCGCCGCCGGTGTCGCGGCGAAGTCCGACAGGACCGCCGACGCGGCCACCGAGGGCAGGGAGATGTCCCGCACCGAGGACGTCAGCCGGGCGCTCAGCGAGGTCTTCACATGCGGCCCGCCGGGCAGGGCCAGCGTCCGCAGGGACATCAGCGGATGCGCGGGGCGCCGCTCCTCGCACGCCCGCTTCAGCACATGCGCCGCCTGCCACGGATGCACCGGCAGCATCACCCGCCCCCCGTCCCGCAGCTCGCCCGGCCACACCCCCGTGACCAGGCACTCCTGCGCCGGGACCGGCACCAGCCCGAGCTCCACGACCGGCCGGTGCTCGGGCCCGTAGGCGAGCTGCTCGGCCACCGAGAAGCCGGGGCGGGACCGGCACGTCGGATGGAACGGATGCCCGTCGACGATCCGCTGCTCCCACGCCCAGTCGCTCTCCGGCCAGTCGCCCCGACCGGCATCCTGCCCCGCTCGCGACAGCGCCAAGGAGGCCACGCTGTGCCCGAGTTCGGAGGCGAAGGAAGCGGAGTGCGCTACCGCGAGGTCCGTCATCAGCCGCGCCGGATCCGCGTACGCCGCCTCGCCGAGCCGCACGACGGTGACGTACGCGCCGGTCGCGTACGGATCCGGCCGGGGGCCGTGCAGGCGGCGGCCGTCGGACAGGGACAGCGTCAATCCGTCCCGGCCCCGCTCCCGGCGGGTGACCCAGGGCAGCGGATCATGGGCCAGACCACGCCACAGCCGGGACAGCACGGCCGCCCGGGCGCCGGGCAGTTCGGCCTCGTACCGCGCCAGAAGGCCGGGCCGTACGACGGACAGCTCGTCGGCGACCTCGGTCTCGGCGGAGGGGGGACGGTGCACGGGCGGGCTCCTCGGGTACGAATAGGGGCGTCACAGCGGAATGGCGACGACCGACATACTGATCATCTCCGCCCGGAACGCTGGAAGGACCGTAGGGACGAGTGGAACGCGTGGACCTCATGCCCCCGCCCGCCGACGACGACTCGGCCCACGGTGACGACACGGCCACCGGCCTCGCCGACGCGTACGCCGCCGTGCCCCTGCTGAACTGCCTGCTGCGAGAAGTGGCCCGGCCGGTCCGCCAGGAGGGCGGACACCGGATCTACCGTCTGCCCGGCGGCAACCGGCTGCTGCGGGTGCGCGGAACGCGCCGGCCCGCCGGACCGGAGGTCGAGGTCGACGGCGCCTGGCACCGCGTCGGTCACACCGAGCTGGTCAAGCTCGTCGCCGAGGAACTGCGCCGCCACACCGGGCTGTCCAACCACGAACTGCCCACCGAGATGCTCGACAGCCGGGACGCCGTGGCCGCCCTGCTCGCCGCCCGCGCCCGGGCCACCCCACCCGAGGACCTCTACCTGCGCTCCGAGCAGTCTCTCCTCACCGGCCACACCCACCACCCGGCCCCCAAGGCGCGCGGGGGCGGCCCCGCCGCCGGCTGGCTGCCGTACGCACCCGAGGCGTACGCCCGTTTCCCGATGGCCCTGCTCGGGCTGCGCGAGGACACCGTCGTCGAGGAGGGCGACACCCGCGCCCTCGACGCCCTCGGCACGGCCCCGCCCGGCTACCGCCTGCTCCCCGCCCACCCCTGGCAGCTGGACCTGGCCGCCCCGGAGCTCGCCGCCGCCTTCGCCGACGGCAGGCTGGTCCGGCTCGGCGCGACCGCCTTCGACACCTGGCCCACGGCCGCGATCCGCACGCTCTACACACCCGAGCACGACCTCTTCCTGAAGTTCAGCCTGGACGTGCGCATCACCAACGACATCCGCCGGCTGTGGCGCCACGACCTGCTCGCCCTGCCCCGGACCGACGCGGCCGTCCGCTCCGCATTCGAGACGTTCGACGGGCCCCCGGCGTGGCTGGCCGACCGCGGGTACCGCACCGCCGACTTCGCCTTCGAGGCCCTCGCCGTCCTCGTCCGCGACGGCTTCGGCGACCGCCTCCTGCCCGGCGCGACCCCGCTGCTCGCCGCCGGGCTCGTCGAGGGCTTCGACGGCCATCCGCTCGACCGCGCCGTCGACCCGGGGGCCTGGTGGGCGGCGTACCTGGCCCGGGTCGTGCCCCCGGTGCTGGCGGCGTTCGCCGAACACGGCGTCGTCATCGAGGCTCACCTGCAGAACACCCTGGTCGCCGTGGACGCCGACGGCCTGCCGGTGCAGGCCCTGTACCGGGACGCCGAGGGCGTGAAGCTGCTGCCGGAGGTGACGCGGCGGGCCGGCTGGGAGCGGCTCGTGTACTGCCTGGTCGTCAATCACCTCATGGAGATCGCCGGCGCCCTCACCGAACGGCACCCCGGGTTCGACCCCTGGCCCGCCGCCCGCCGCGAACTCGCCCGCCACGACCTGCCGGAGATCCCCGCCCTGCTCGCCTCACCCACACTGCCGGCCAAGACGAACCTGCTGCTGCGCTGGACGGGCGCGGACGGCGCCGCCGCCCACTACCTGCCGCTGCCCAACCCGCTCAGGGCCGGCCGCATGGAATGATGGCCGGCGAACAAGGCGACGGCGGAACGAGGAAGCCGGTGTGAATCCGGCGCGGTCCCGCCACTGTGATCGGCGAGCCGGTCCCGACAGGCCACTGCCCGCGCACGGGTGGGAAGGCCGGGAGCGGCATCGACCCGAGAGCCAGGAGACTCACGCGGTCGCCTCCTCGACGGACCACCGGGGCGGATCTCCCCGGAGAGAGGGAAGGTGCGGCATGTCCGCAACGCCGGCCGGAGGGCTTCCGTGCCGCATCGTCGTCTGCCGGGACTGCTGCTGCGGCAGCCCCAAGGTGACCGGCGTCGATCACGCCGCCCAGACCCAGCGTCTGCGCACGGCGGCACCGGTACGGGTCTCCGACTGCCTCGACGTCTGCGACCAGGCCAACGTCATCGTCGTCCAGCCGTCAGCGGAGGGCCGGGGCGCCGGAGGCCGGCCGGTGTGGCTCGGACTGGTCAACGACCCGGCCGCCACCGAGGACGTCGTCTCCTGGGTGCGGGAGGGCGGTCCCGGCATCGCCCCCCTGCCCGACATCCTCGGCCTGTACGTCTTCACACCGCTCGCGCGACGCCGCGCCGACGGCTCATGACGCGGCCGGCACGCACAGCACGGGCACGGTCGACAGATGCAGCAGCTTGTGCGGTGTCGAGCCCAGCAGTGCGCCCCGCACCGGGCTCTCGCCCCATGTGCCCACCACGATGACCCTGGCCTCGTGGCGGGCCGCGGCGTCGATCAGCGCCTGCGCGGGCCGCTCGTCGACGAGTTCCACCGACGTCCGCACACCGGCCTCGTCGGCCACCCGCAGCGCGTGACCGAGCGCGGTGTTGCCGGCCTCGCGGACGGCCTCGTGATGAGCGCCGTACTCCTCGCCCGTGACGCCGGGCGCGGCGACGCCGTAGACGATCACCAGGGGTTCGTCGTACGCGGTCGCCACCTCGATGGCGACGCGCAGTGCGCTCAGGGCGCCCGGGGACTCGTCGTAGCCGAGGACCACCGACATCTTCAGGACTCCTTGCCGTCGACGAGGTCCGGGTCGACCACGCTCGGGTGTTCCGACCAGAAGGCGGGCGCCATCAGCCGCCACACGACCATGAGGACGACGCCCGCGACGATGATCCCGATCCCGATGACGAGCGGCGGGCCGAGGCCGAACCACGAGACACCGCTGTAGGAGTTGTCGGGGTCGGACATGTCCGCCACGGATTCCACCAGCAACCACGCCAGCAGCCCCGCACCGATCAGCGGGCCGAGGCCGATCAGGAAGAAGTTGCGGACGCTGCGGGTCAGCTGGCGGCGGTAGTAGACCGCGCAGGCCAGGCCCGTGAGCGCGTAGTAGAAGGCGATCAGCAGGGACAGGGCGGTGAGGGAGTCGAAGAGGGCGTTCTCACTGACGTGGTAGAGGACGAGGTACCAGGCGATGGCGATGCCGGCGACCCACCAGGTGCTCACGTCGGGGGTGCGGAACCGCGGGTGGATGCGGCCGAAGTGCGCGGGCAGCGCGTGCCGGCGTGCCATGGACAGGCCCGTGCGCGACGCCGGGATGATCGTCGTCTGCGTGGAGGCGAGCGCGGACGTCGAGACCGCCAGCAGCACGACCCAGTCCCAGCCGCCCATGGCCTCCTCGGCGAGCAGGGCGAAGATGAACTCCTCCTCCGCCGCGTTCTCGGCGAGGTAGTCCGTTCCGGCGTAGCCCACGACCGCGAAGGCGACCGCGAGGTAGGTCACCAGCAGCAGCACCGTCGACCAGACGGCCGCCTTGCCGGGGGCGGTGGCCGAGTCCTCGACCTCCTCGGTGAGGTTGACCGCCGACTCCCACCCCCAGTAGATGAACACACCCAGCAGCAGCGACGCGGTCAGTGACGCTCCGCCGGCCCCGAACGGCTCGAGCCAGCCGAACTTCGGATCGATGGCGTCGAGGGTGCCGGTGTCGGCGTAGACGCGGTAGAGCGCCACCACGGCGAAGGCGAGCAGGCAGATGACCTGCGCCAGGATGAGGACGTTCTGCACCTTGGCCGACAGCTCGGTGCCGATCACGCAGACGGCCGTCATCACCAGGATGAGCAGCACCGTCAGGACCTGGCGCAGCACGTCGTCGTCGGCCCAGCTGTCCAGGCCGACGGCCAGCAGGAAGAACGTCACGGCGACGTCCGCGAGCGACCCGACGACCAGGACGCCCGTCATCGCGATGGCCCAGCCGCCCAGCCAGCCCGCCCAGGGCCCCATGGCCCGGGTGACCCAGGAGAACGTCGTGCCGCAGTCCTGGTCGACCTTGTTGAGGTAGTAGAAGGCCGACGCGATCAGCAGCATGGGCACGAACGACGCGAGCATCACCCCGGGGGCGTGGATGCCCACCAGCGCCACGATCGGGCCGATGACCGCCGCCACGGAGTACGCGGGGGAGGTCGCGTTGAGCCCGATGACCAGCGCGTCGACGAATCCGATCGCATTGGGCTTCAGGCTCGCCTGCGGGGGTGGGCCCGAGTCCGTGACGTCCTTGGCCATGCGCCCTCGCTCCCGTTGTGTGTGCGTCCATACAACAGGCACTTGCGGAGCAATTTAACTATTGATCCCCATTTCAGGCATCATGTCGCCTTACGGCCGCGGACCAGCAGGTGCAGGAAGTACGGCGTGCCGATCACCGCCGTCATCAGGCCGGCGCCCAGCTGGGCGGGGGCGATGACGGTGCGGCCGAGAAGGTCGGCCGTACCGACCAGCGCGGCGCCGAGCAGGACGGCGACCGGCACCACCCGGCCGTGCCGCCGGCCGACGAGGGCGCGGGCCGCGTGCGGCGCCACCAGGCCGACGAAGCCGATCGTGCCGGCCGAGGCGACGGCGGTCGCGGCGAGCAGCACGCCCACCACCAGCAAGCCCAGCCTGGCCCGCGGCAGTCCGAGGCCGAGCAGCCGCGGGGTGTCCTCGTCCAGGGAGACCAGGTCCAGCTCGGTGCGCCGGGCGACCGCGACGGCCAGGCCCAGCACCAGGACGAGCGCGACGGGCAGAACGTCCGCCATGGTCCGCCCGTAGGTGGAACCGGACAGCCAGGTCAGCGCCTTGGTGGCGTTGAACGGGTCGGTGAGCACGATCAGCAGGCTGATCAGGGCCGTGGAACCGGCCGCCATGCCGATGCCGACGAGGACCAGCCGGTTCTGCCGGTAGCCGCCCCGGGCGGAGAGCCCGAAGACGACGGCCGAGGCCAGCGCCGCGCCCCCGAACGCCGCGCCCGCGACACCCCAGGACCCGGCCGCGGGCACGGTGGTGACGAGCAGGACGGCGCCCAGCGCGGCACCGCCGGAGACGCCCAGCACGCCGGGCTCCGCCAGGGGGTTGCGGGTCACAGCCTGCACCAGCGTGCCGGCCAGGGCGAGCGCACCGCCCGCGCAGAGGGCCGCGAGCACCCGCGGCACGCGGGTGTCCAGGACGAAGGAGACGGTCTGCCCGGCCCGCCCCTGTGCCCAGTTGGCGACATCGCCGAGCAGGAGCTTGCTGTCGCCGAGCAGGACGCCGGCCAGTGTGACGCCGACGACCGCGGCGACGAGAGCGGCCACGGTGACGAGGAACGCCGTCCGGCTCGGAATGCGCAGCCGGTCCGGCGCGTCGGCCCCGCCGGTGTCCCGCAGCCGCAGGGCCGTCACCACCAGGAAGACGGCGCCGACCAGACTGGTGACGATGCCGGTCGGGACGGCGACCGCCGTGTCCGCCGGGACGATGGCCCGCAGCAGCACGTCCGACCCGAGCACCAGCCCGGCACCGGCAAGACCGGCCACGGGCAGGACCGCCCGGGCGCGGACGAAGCCCCGGAACCGGCGGGCGAGCGGACGGACCAGCGCGGGCGCGCACAGGCCGACGAAGCCGATGGGCCCGGCGAGCGTGACGGCCGCCGCGGACAGCAGCGCCGCCAGGACCACCACCGTGACACGGGTGGCCCGTACCGGTACGCCCAGCCCGCGCGCCGCGTCGTCCCCGAGGGCGAGCGCGTCGACCCGGCGGGCGACCAGCAGCAGCCCGGCGAGCCCCACCAGGGCGACGGGCAGCATCTGCAGGACGCCGTCGAAGCCGTTCTGGCTGATGCTGCCCTGGTTCCACTGGTAGAGGCCCTCCGTCTGTTGCGGGAACAGCAGGAGCAGCCCTTCCGTGACGGAGTTCAGGCCCAGCGCGAGCGCGGTGCCGGCGAGGACCAGCCGTACGGTGCCCGTGCCGAGGCCGGACAGGGCGAGCACGACGGCGGCGGCCGCCAGCCCGCCCGCGAAGGCCACGCCGGACGAGGCGAGCAGCGGCAGCGAGACGCCGGTCGCGCCCACCAGCCCGAGGGCCAGATACGAACCGGCGTTCACCGCGAGGGTGTCGGGGGAGGCGAGGACGTTGCGGCTGACGGCCTGCAGGACCGCGCCCGCGATGCCGAGGACGACACCGACGAGGACGCCGGCGGTCATCCGCGGCAGCCGGGAGGCGACGACCACGGACGCGTCGCCCGGATCGGCCTGCCCGGTCAGGGCCTTGAACACCTGGGAGGGCCCGACGGCCGCGGTGCCCTGGGTGATGTCGACGACGGCGAGGGCGGCGACCAGGAGGACGAGAGCGGCCGTCACCGCGGCCGCACCCGTCCGGGACGCGGCCGCCTGCGGACGGGCGACGGGGGGCGCTTCGGTGACGGCCATGGCCCCGCTACTTCGTCAGCGCGTCGACGAGGGCGTCGATGTACGCCTCCATCGACTCGGGACCGCCGAACATCCAGATGCCGTCGGGCAGCCGGTGCACACGGTCCGCCTTCACGAACGGCAGGGAGGTCCACACGGCGTTCTTCTTCAGCTGGCCGGAGAACGGGTTGCTGGACTTGTCGTCGTCGTTGCCTATGTAGGCGAACCGCACGTCCTTCGGCAGGGCGGTGAGACCCTCGACGTCGGTGGTGCCGAGGCCGTAGGCGGGGTCGCCCTTGACCTTCCAGGCGTTCTTCAGGCCGAGCCGCTCGTTGACGGCGCCGATGAGGGAGCCGCTGGTGTACGGGCGCAGGGAGACCTGGTTGGACGTCACGTAGCCGTCGGCGAAGGCGATGTCGGTGCCGTCGAGCTTCGCGTCGGCGAGGGCCTTCTCGCCCTCCGCCACCTTGGCCTCGAAGTTCTTCCTGGCGGTAGCGGCCTTGTCGGTGGTGCCGGTGGCCTCGGCGATGAGATCGAGGTTCTTGAACATCTGGCCGACCTGGTCGGAGGCGTCGGCGGACTTGATCTCCAGCACCGGGGCGATCTTCCGCAGCTGCTTCACGGCCGCGTCCGGCAGGTCGGAGCTCGCCACGATGAGGTCGGGGGAGAGCGAGGCGATGGTGTCCATGCTCGGCTCGCCGCGCGTGCCGATGTCCTTCGGTTCGTTCTTCAGCGGGACGGCGGTGTCCCAGGTCTTGTAGCCCTTGACGTCGGCGACGCCCACGGGGTCGACGCCGAGGGTGATGAGGCTCTCGACCTCGTTCCACTCGGTGGCGACGACCTTCTTGGCCGGGCTGTCGAGTTCGACCTTCGCGCCGGTGGAGTCGGTGAGGCTGATGGCCTCGGAGGTCTTCTTCTTCGAGCTGTCGGCGGCCGGCTCGGTGGTGCCGCAGGCGGCGAGGGTGAGCGCCGCGGCGGTGGTGGTGGCCGCGGTGAGCAGGAGGCGTCTCATGAAGTGGTGCCGAGCCTTTCGCTTCGGGTGGTGCGGGTGTGGTGCCGGCCGATCGGACGGGTCCGTATCCGGCCGGTGTGGGGGTCTGTGTCGACGTCGATCCGGATGCCGTAGACGGCGGTCAGCCGCCGCGGGGTCAGGACGTCCTCGGGCCGGCCGTCGGCGACGATCCGGCCCGCTTCGAGCAGCGTGATCCGGTCGGCGATGGCCGCCGCCTGGTCGAGGTCGTGCAGGACGACCCCGACGGCGATCCCGTGGTCGTCCGCCAGGTCGCGGACGAGGTCGAGGAGTTCGATCTGGTAGCGCAGGTCGAGATAGGTCGTCGGCTCGTCCAGCAACAGCACGCCGGTCTCCTGGGCGAGACAGCTCGCCAGCCAGACGCGCTGCAACTGCCCGCCGGAGAGGTGGTCGGCGCCGCGCTCGGCGAGGTCCGTCACCCCGGTCAGCGCGAGCGCCCGCTCCACCGCGGCCGACGCGTCCGGATCCGGGCGGCCGAAGCGGCCCCGGTAGGGGTAGCGGCCGAACTCGACGAGATCCCGCACGGTCAGTCCGCTGGGCGTGGGGCGGCCCTGCGTCAGCAGGGCCACGTGCCGCGCGAACTCCCGGGCGGTCAGGGCGAGGCCGTCGGTGTCGGCGTCGATCCTGAGCTCGGCCCGGCGGGCCCGCTGCAACCGGGCGATCGTCCGCAGCAGCGTCGACTTCCCGCTGCCGTTGGGACCGACCAGGACGGTCACCTCACCGGGCCGCAGCGCGATCGCCGCGTCGTGCACGACGTCCGTGCCGTCGTACGACACGGTCACGCCCGTGGCCGACAGTTGATGCCCGCGCAGCCGCAGGCCGCCGGCCGTTTCTTCACCAGATCTCACGCGGCGAAGGTTAGCCTAACCTAATATCGCCTTGACAAGGGGGTGCGACGCGTGGGCCCGGGGGTGGCCGCGGTCAGTCGCCGGTCGTCTTGTCCACCAGCGCGCCGTACGCCAGTTGCAGCGTGTCCGCACCCGCCAGGGCGGTGAGCGTGCCCATGGCCGTGCGGGTCGCGCGCGGCCACAGCAACTGGCCGGCGGTCAGGGCCGAGGCCACCCAGACGCTCATGCAGAACGGGCAGGTCGCGAGCTCGCCGACGGTGTGCTTGCCCTGCTCGGGCTGCGCCTCCTCGTGCAGCTCGGCCGGGCCCTGCGGCCCGACGTACTGGGTGAAGGGGGCCCGCAGCGGGCTGGTCACCGACGCCTTGCTGAGCAGCCGGCTGAGCCGGAACGTGGCCACCGACGTCAGGACCACGTCCCACGGCTCGGGCCGCTCGGGTACCGGGCGCCCGCTGCGCCGGACCACCGTGGTCCAGGCGGCCGTGTACGCCGCGAAACCCGCCATGGCCGCGAGATATCCGCCCAGGGGCCGGTCGTGCCCCGCGGCGTAGTCCCGGCGGGTCCGCCGCAGTGCTCCGCGCAGCCGCCGCGCGAGGCGGCTGTCAGTCGCTGTCGCCGTGCCCATGGGCAGCCCCCGATCGCGTTCCGGTCCCCTGCGCGGCCATCTCCCGGCCGTTCCCGAAGTGCTCGTCGCCGTCCTGGTGACGCAGGCGCACCTCGACATGGCCGTCGATGATCCGTGTCTCGAAGGAGGGCTGGGGGGCGGTGGCCGGTCCGCGTACGTTCCAGCCGTCGGACAGCCGGAAGACGCTGCCGTGCCACGGGCACCGCACGCAGCCGTCGGCGACGGTGCCCTCGGACAGCGGCCCCGCGAGGTGGCTGCACCGCTCGGCCAGCGCGTGGATCGCCCCGCCGGTCTCGCGCACCACCAGCACCGGCACGTCGTCCACACTGCGCCGCACCGGCTCCCCGGCCGGGAACTCGCCGACGGTCCCGATCCGGTGCCAGCCCTCGGAGACGACGTTCGGGACCTCTTCGGCGTGGTTGGCGCCGGAGGCCTGCCGGTAGGCCAGGTGGCCGCCCAGCATGCCGCCGAGCCCGACCGCCGTCAGCCCCAGGAAGCCGTACGCCCGGCCCGCCGCCTCACGTCCCTTGACGCGGCAGACGAGCGAGGCGGCGTACAGGCCGACGGCCGCCGTGTTGGACAGGGCGTGCACCAGCCCGACGCGCTGCTGCCGGTGGTGCAGCTCCGCCCAGTCCACCCAGCCGGCCGCGGCCGCGGGGGCCGCGGCGCCCAGCCCGACCCCGACCAGCAGCCGCGATTCCCGGGAGCGGCCGGGGCGCAGGTCCAGGACCGCCGCCGACAGCCAGCTCCCGATCGGCACCTGCACCAGCAACGGATGCACGGGGTGCCCCAGCCACCTGCCGTGCAGCAGATCCCGGCCGCGCCCCAGGGGCAGGGCCCGCACGCCCTTGCGGAGCGTGTCGATCACCGCATCGGCCCTGGGCTCCCGCTCCAGGCGGTCCAGCAGCCACAGGACCCGGTTCTGCCGCATCAGGCGGCGACGAGGGGTTGCGCTCATGCTCGGCCGGGTCCCCACCGGCACCGGCGCCAAACGGCATGGCGGGCGACGGTGCCCCGCGGGCCCGCAGCTCAGATCGTGGGCCAGGGCCCCGCGCCGGCTGTCACGCCCGGCTACCATGGCCCCTTCGCATTCTGCCCTCCGTGGAGCCCTGGATCATGCTGAGAGAGGTCACCGCCACCCGCTACGTCGAACCCCTGCGGTCCGGCGGCTCCGTCCCCGGAGTCGTCGAGGCGGACGACCTCGGCACGTACGTCGTGAAGTTCACCGGTTCCGCGCAGGGCCGCAAGGCGCTCGTCGCCGAGGTGATCGTGGGGGAACTGGCCCGCACTCTCGGGCTGCGCTTCCCCGAGCTGGTCCTGGTGCACTTCGACCCGGCGATCGCGGAGCAAGAGCCGCACCAGGAGGTACGGGACCTGCACGCGGCCAGCGCGGGCGTCAACCTCGGCATGGATCACCTGCCGGGCGCCCGGGATTTCACACCGGAGATCGCCCGGGTCTTTACGGTCGATCCGCTGGAGGCGGGGAGGATCGTCTGGCTCGACGCCCTGACCGTGAACGTGGACCGTACGGTCCACAGTTCCAACCTGATGGTGTGGCCCACCCTCGGCGTCGCCCGCCCGCGCCTGTGGCTGATCGACCACGGCGCCGCCCTCGTCTTCCACCACCGCTGGGATGTCACCGACCCCCGCAGGGCCTACGACTTCCGGCACCACGCCCTCGGCCACTACGGGCCCGACGTCCGGGCCGCCGACGCCGAACTGGCGCCCCGGGTCACCGAGGAGCTGCTGCGGCGGATCCTCGCCGAGGTCCCGGACGCCTGGCTCGCGGACGAGCCGGGCTTCGCCACCGCGGAGGAGGTCCGCGAGGCGTACGTGACGTACCTCCAGGCGCGCGTGGAGGCCTCCGGGGACTGGCTGCCCACCGGCTTCCCCACCCGGGAGGAGCTCGCCGCCGAGGAGGCCCTCCGGGCGGCGAAGAACCAGCAAGGACGCCCCGCGTGGCTCAAGCAGGTGCCCGATCTGCATGGCAAGCCCGCGGTCCGGCAGGATGGGACGGTGCACCTCGGATGAGTGGCCGTGTCGAGATCGAGTACTGCACGCGGTGCCGCTGGCTGCCCCGCGCGGCCTGGCTGGCGCAGGAACTGCTCACGACCTTCGAGACCGAACTGACGGAACTGGCCCTCAAGCCCGGAACCGGCGGCGTGTTCGTCGTCCGCGTGGGCGACGAGGTCGTCTGGGACCGGCGCGAGCAGGGCTTCCCGGAGCCGACGGCCGTGAAGAAGGCCGTACGCGACCGAGTGGCCCCGGGCAAGTCCCTGGGCCACTCGGAACGCCAGCCGTTCGACCGCGGGGTCAGCCCTTGAGCTGCTCGTACGCCGGGAGGGTCAGGAAGTCGGCGTAGTCCTCGTCGAGGGAGACCGTCAGCAGCAGGTCGTGCGCCTGCTGCCAGTTGCCGGCCGCGAAGGCCTCGTCGCCGATCTCGGCCCTGATGGTCGCGAGTTCCTCGGCGGCGACCTTGCGGGCCAGCTCGGCGGTGACCTGCTCGCCGTTGTCGAGGACGACCTCCGCGTTGATCCACTGCCAGATCTGGGAGCGGGAGATCTCGGCGGTGGCCGCGTCCTCCATCAGGTTGAAGATGGCGACCGCGCCGAGGCCGCGCAGCCAGGCCTCGATGTAACGGATGCCGACCTGCACGGCGTTGACCAGGCCCGCGTACGTCGGCTTGGCGTCCAGCGAGTCGATCGCGATCAGGTCGGCCGCCTTGACGTCGACGTCCTCGCGCAGGCGGTCCTTCTGGTTGGGCTTGTCGCCGAGGACCTTGTCGAAGGACTCCATGGCGATCGGCACCAGGTCGGGGTGGGCGACCCAGGAGCCGTCGAAGCCGTCGCCGGCCTCGCGGTCCTTGTCGGCGCGGACCTTCTCGAAGGCGACCTTGTTGACCTCGGCGTCCCGGCGGGACGGGATGAAGGCCGCCATGCCGCCGATGGCGTGGGCGCCGCGCTTGTGGCAGGTGCGGACGAGGAGTTCGGTGTACGCGCGCATGAACGGGGCGGTCATCGTCACCGCGTTGCGGTCCGGCAGGACGAACTTGGTGCCGCCGTCACGGAAGTTCTTCACGATGGAGAACAGGTAGTCCCAGCGGCCCGCGTTCAGCCCGGAAGCGTGGTCGCGCAGCTCGTAGAGGATTTCCTCCATCTCGTACGCGGCGGTGATCGTCTCGATGAGGACGGTCGCGCGGACCGTGCCCTGCGGGATGCCGCAGTACTCCTGCGCGAAGACGAACACCTCGTTCCAGAGACGGGCCTCCAGGTGGGACTCCGTCTTGGGGAGGTAGAAGTACGGCCCCTTGCCGAGGTCCAGCAGGCGCTGGGCGTTGTGGAAGAAGTACAGGCCGAAGTCGACGAGCGCGCCGGGCACCGGGGTGCCGTCGGCGTCGACGAGGTGACGCTCGTCCAGGTGCCAGCCGCGCGGGCGCATGACGACCGTGGCGAGTTCCTCGTTCGCCTTCAGGGCGTAGGACTTGCCGGACTTCGGGTCCGTGAAGTCGATGTTCCGGGTGTAGGCGTCGGTGAGGTTGACCTGGCCGAGGACCACGTTCTCCCAGGTGGGCGCGGAGGCGTCCTCGAAGTCCGCGAGCCACACCTTGGCGCCCGAGTTGAGGGCGTTGATGGTCATCTTGCGGTCCGTGGGGCCGGTGATCTCGACCCGGCGGTCGTCGAGGGCCGCGGGGGAGGGGGCGACCTTCCAGGAGTCGTCCGCGCGGATGGCGGCGGTCTCCGGGAGGAAGTCGAGCGTGGAGGTGCGGGCGATCTCGGCGCGGCGCTCGGCGCGGCGGGCGAGGAGCTCGTCGCGCCGGGGCGTGAACCGCCGGTGCAGCTCGGCCACGAAGGCGAGTGCCGCTTCGGTGAGGACCTCCTCCTGCCGGGGCAGGGGCTCGGCGTCGACGATGGCCAGCGGGGACGGCGCTGGTGCGGACATGAACGGTCACTTCCTTCAGCGAGCTGTGAAGACGAGCCGGCGTGCTTGGCACCGGGTGCCAGTCTTCCCGGATACGGCGTTCGGCGCCCGCGGAGCCGACGGACGCTTCTGGACAGTGGATACTAGTTTCCTCATGGTGGAAGTTCAATCGTTTGTTGATGTCGAGATTCTCTGAGTCGAGGCAAGGTGGCGCTCCGTGCCACCCCGTTCACTCAAGGTGGGTCAGATCGGCTTCGGTGTCGATGTCGAAGGGCCGGGCGACGTCCCCGCACTCGACGAGGGTGACCGCCGGCCGGTGCTCCTTCAGATAGGCGCGTGCCCCCGGTCGCCGGTCGCAGTCGCGGCGATGCCCGCCCAGTGGACGGCACCGAACAGCACCGGATGGCCGCGCACGCCGTCGTACGCGGCGGAAACGAGCGACTCCTCGCCCTCGTACGCCGCCAGGACCCGGGCCACCGCCTCGGGCCCGATGCCGGGCTGGTCGACGAGTGACACCAGGGCGGCCCGGGCGCCCGTGCCGGCGAGTGAGCCGAGCCCGGCGCGCAGGGAACTCCCCATGCCCTGCCTCCAGTCGGGGTTGTCGACCAGGACACAGCCCGGGAGAGAGGCCCTTGCGCGCACCTCGTCGGCTTGTGCGCCCAGGACCACATGGACGGTCGCGCAACCGCCCTCCCGCAGCACCCGCACCGCGTGCTCCACGAGGGGCCGCCCCCGATGCGGGAGCAGCGCCTTGGGCCGCCCGCCGAGCCGCCGCCCGCCACCGGCCGCGAGCAGCAGCCCCGCAACCGCTCGTGCCCCGCCCGTCGTCTCCCGTGTCGTCATGGCTCCTGCATACCGCACGCCCCGCACGGGGGTACGACGGCGCGGGGCGCGCGTCGGACAGGCGTGCGCCTCGGGCCAGAAAGTCACTCAGCGAAACAAGTCGATGACGCAATGGACTGGCGCCCGGCGGTCCGCGTCGTTTACTGTCGCCCGCACCGACCGGCCGGGCACCCGACCGCTGCCCGGTGTGGGGGACTTCGTGTCGGAAGGGCACGCGCACGACTGGGTGCGAGGGGGAGGACTGTGTTGCGGAGCGTTGAGCAGAAGCGGCAGGGGCCTGTGACCGGCGGCGACGAGGATCCGCGCGTGACGGAGCTGCGCTCCGCCGTGTCCCGGTTGCGCCGCCGACTGGCCGCCCATCCCGGCGAGTTCGCCGACCGGACCATCGCCGAGGAGGAACTGGCCGCCCTGGCCGCCATCGCCGCCGACGGCATCCCCGAGATCCCCTGCCTGCGCCGCTCCCTCCTGCTGATCGCGGGCGCGATCGGCTCGGTGAGCGCGCTGTCCGCGGAGCTCACCGAGGTCCGGCGGGCGGTGGATCTCTTCGGGGGGCCGATGCGGGGCCAGGGCTAGGCCCAGGGCTGGGGTCAGGGTGCCCGCCGTCCCGGGCTCACGGCCGTTGTGCGGGCTGGGTTCAGGGTGCCCGCCGTCCCGGGCTCACCGCCCCGTTATGCGGGGGTCTGGCTGGCGAGAGCCACGGACAGTTCCCCGGCGACCTGCTGGAGCACCGGCACGATCCTGTCCGTCGCCGCCTCCGTGACCCGGCCCGCCGGGCCGGAGATGGAGATGGCCGCCGCGGTGGGGGAGTCGGGCACCGGGACCGCGAGGCAACGGACCCCGATCTCCTGCTCGTTGTCGTCGATGGCGTAGCCCTGCCGGCGCACGTCCTCCAGGGCCGCGAGGAACCCGTCGGCCGTCGTGATCGTCTTCTCCGTCGCCGCGGGCATGCCCGTGCGGGAGAGCAGTGCCCGCACCTCCTCCGGCGGGAAACCGGCGAGCAGCGCCTTGCCCACGCCCGTGGAGTGCGGCAGCACCCGCCGGCCGACCTCCGTGAACATGCGCATCGAGTGCTTCGACGGCACCTGCGCCACGTAGACGATCTCGTCCCCGTCCAGCAGTGCCATGTTCGCCGTCTCGCCGGTCTCCTCGACCAGCCGCGCGAGATAGGGCCGCGCCCAGGTGCCCAGCAGGCGGGAGGCCGACTCGCCGAGGCGGATCAGTCGTGGGCCGAGCGCGTACCGCCGGTTGGTCTGCTGACGTACGTACCCGCAGGCCACCAGCGTGCGCATCAGGCGGTGGATGGTCGGCAGGGGCAGTCCGCTGCTCGCGGACAGCTCGCTCAGGCCGACCTCGCCACCCGCGTCCGCCATCCGTTCGAGCAGGTCGAAGGCGCGCTCCAGGGACTGGACGCCGCCGTTGGCGGAGGACCGGGCGGAGTCGGTGGTGCTGGCGCTGGACGTCGGCACGGCGCGTTCCTTTCGGGGCGGGCGGGAAGGGCAGAAGCCTACCCGGCAGTCGGTTGACTCCCCGCTTGTACGTAGCTACGTTCTGCGTGCTGGAAGTTTAATTCCGCTTTGTGGAAACGTCCAGGAGTTTCACCGAAGGGCGCCGCAGTCAAGTGTGCCCTTGACGGCGCGGGAGAGGGAGGGAAGACTCCTTCAACAGAAAGTTGAATTCCGTTACGCGGAAGTAAGGGGTTCGGGTGTCCGACGCTGAACTGGTGCTGCGCTCGACGCGTGTCATCACTCCCGAGGGAACGCGCGCCGCATCCGTCGCGGTGACCGACGGCAGGATCACGGCTGTCCTCCCGCACGACGTGCCCGTCCCGGAGAACACCCGCCTTGAGGACCTGGGCGACCACGTCCTGCTGCCCGGCCTCGTCGACACGCACGTGCACGTCAACGACCCCGGCCGCACCGAGTGGGAGGGCTTCTGGACCGCCACCCGCGCCGCGGCGGCCGGAGGCATCACGACCCTCGTCGACATGCCTCTGAACTCCCTCCCGCCGACCACGACCGTCCCGCACCTGCGCATCAAGCAGCAGGTCGCCGCCGACAAGGCGCACATCGACGTCGGCTTCTGGGGCGGCGCCCTGCCCGACAACACCAAGGAGCTCCGCTCGCTGCACGAGGCCGGTGTCTTCGGCTTCAAGGCGTTCCTGTCGCCGTCCGGCGTGGACGAGTTCCCGCACCTGGAGCGGGACCCGCTCGCCCGCACCATGGCCGAGATCGCCGCCTTCGGCGGACTGCTCATCGTGCACGCCGAGGACCCGAACCTGCTCTCGTCGGCCCCGCAGCGGAGCGGCCCCAAGTACGCCGACTTCCTCGCCTCCCGCCCCCGGGACGCCGAGGACACCGCCATCGCCCAGCTCATCCGCGAGGCGAAGGCCCTCAACGCGCGCGTGCACGTGCTGCACCTCTCCTCCAGCGACGCCCTGCCGATGATCGCCCAGGCGCGGGCGGAGGGCGTCCGCATCACCGTCGAGACCTGCCCGCACTACCTGACCCTCACCGCCGAGGAAGTCCCCGACGGCGCCAGCGAGTTCAAGTGCTGCCCGCCGATCCGCGAGGCCGCCAACCAGGACCTGCTCTGGCAGGCACTGGCCGACGGCACCATCGACTGCGTCGTCACCGACCACTCCCCGTCCACCGCCGACCTCAAGACCGACGATTTCGCGACGGCCTGGGGCGGCATCTCCGGACTCCAGCTGAGCCTGGCGGCGGTGTGGACCGAGGCCCGCAGGCGCGGGCACGGCCTGGAGGACGTGGTGCGCTGGATGTCCACACGCACATCCGAACTGGTCGGGCTCGACGACCGCAAGGGCGCCATCGCGGTGGGCCGCGACGCCGACTTCGCCGTCCTCGCCCCCGACGAGACCTTCACCGTCGACCCGGTGGCCCTCCAGCACCGCAACCACGTCACGGCCTACGCGGGCAGGACCCTGCACGGCGTCGTGAAGTCCACCTGGCTGCGCGGGCGGCGCATCGTCGCGGACGGCGAGTTCACCGAACCGAAGGGGCGGCTCCTCACCCGAACCAGCTGAAGCCCATCCCGGACCTCGAAAGGCAGAACTGATCACCGTGACGGCGATTCCCAGCTTCACCGGCGACGCGAACCCCTACGGAGGCGGCGACCCGTACGCGGACTACCGCACCGCCGACTTCCCCTTCACCCGGTACGCCGACCTCGCCGACCGGCGTCTGGGGGCCGGTGTCATCGCCGCCAACGACGAGTTCTTCGCCCAGCGCGAGAACCTGCTGGTGCCCGAGCCCGCCGCGTTCGACCCCGAGCACTTCGGGCACAAGGGCAAGATCATGGACGGCTGGGAGACGCGCCGCCGCCGGGGCGCCTATGCCGACCACCCCTGGCCGACCGCGGAGGACCACGACTGGGCGCTGGTCCGCCTCGGGGCTCCGGGCGTGATCCGCGGGATCGTCGTCGACACCGCCCACTTCCGCGGCAACTACCCGCAGGCCGTGTCCGTCGAGGGCACCTGCGTACCGGGCTCCCCCTCGCCGGAGGAGCTCCTCGGGGACGACGTGAAGTGGACGACCCTCGTCCCGCGCACCCCGGTCGGCGGCCACGCGGCGAACGGTTTCGCCGTCGACGTCGAGCAGTGCTTCACCCACCTGCGGGTCAACCAGCACCCCGACGGCGGCATCGCGCGCCTGCGCGTCCACGGCGAGGTCGTCCCGGACCCCGCGTGGCTGGAGGCGCTCGGCACCTTCGACGTCGTCGCCCTGGAGAACGGCGGCCGGGCCGAGGACGCCTCCAACCTCTTCTACTCGCCCGCTTCCAACACCATCCAGCCGGGCCGCTCCCGCAAGATGGACGACGGCTGGGAGACCCGCCGCCGCCGCGACCAGGGCCACGACTGGATCCGCTACCGGCTGGCCGCCCAGGCCCAGATCCGCGCCCTGGAGATCGACACCGCCTACCTCAAGGGCAACAGCGCCGGCTGGGCGTCGGTCTCGGTCAAGGACGGCGAGGACGGCGACTGGCAGGAGATCCTGCCCCGCACCCGCCTCCAGCCCGACACCAACCACCGCTTCGTCCTCCCGGCCCCGGCCGTCGGCACCCACGCGCGCGTGGACATCTTCCCGGACGGGGGCATCTCCCGGCTCCGCCTGTTCGGCTCCCTGACCCAGGAGGGCACGAGCCGGCTGCTGGCACGCCACCAGGAACTGGGCGGCTGAACCTGGCCCGTGGGGCGCTCCGGCCGGTCAGCGCCGGTGCGCCCCACGAGGCTCACGCCGCGTGGCCTCCGTCCACCGAGAACTCCGCCCCGGTCACGTACGCCGCCCCGGCCAGGTGGGCGACCATCGACGCCACCTCGTCCGCCGTCCCGAACCGGCCCAGCGCCGTCATCGCCGCCTGACCGGCCGCGTACGGCCCGTCCGCCGGGTTCATGTCGGTGTCGATCGGGCCGGGATGGACGAGGTTCGCCGTGATCCCGCGCGCGCCCAGTTCCCGGGCCAGCGCCTTCGTCAGACCGGCCAGGGCCGCCTTGCTCGTCGCGTAGAGCGTCCCGCCCGGCCCCGGCACCCGCTGGGCCATGCAACTGCCGATCGTGATGATCCGCCCGCCCTCGGGCATCCGCGCGGCGGCCGCCTGGGAGGCCAGGAAGACACCCCGTACGTTGATGTCGAGGACCCGGTCCACGTCCGCGAGCGACAGCGTGTCCAGCGGGCCGAGCACCCCCACGCCGGCGTTGTTGACCAGGATGTCGAGCCTGCCCAGCGCCTGCGCCGCCGCGTCCACCACTTCGGCCGCCTCCGTGGCCTGCGCCGCGTCCGCGCGCAGCGCCACCGCCCGGCGCCCCAGCGCCTCCACGGCCCGTACGACGTCCTCGGCCGCCTCCTTGCCGTTCACATAGCTGACGGCCACGTCCGCGCCCTCCCGGGCCAGGCGCACCGCTGTCGCCGCGCCGATGCCACGGCTCCCGCCGGTCACGAGAGCCACCTTGCCGTGCAGAGTTCCTTGAGAAGTCATGGGTCCATCCCAGCGGTCGCGCGGCTGTGCCGCTGGCGGCGAACGGACGTCGAGGTCCCCCGGTCCGGGAGCAAGGTTTCCCGGTCCGGAGCATGATTGCCGGTCCGGAGCGTGTTCACCGGTCCGGAGCAGATGCGGAACCTTTCGATCCGCTTCCTGCGTTCTCCGGGCGTGACCCTTCAGCAAGAGATCGTCGGCAACGCCATGCAGATGGCGGTCGTCAGCCTGCAGCCCGGCCAGACGGTGTACTGCGAGGCCGGAAAGTTCCTGTTCAAGACCACGAACGTGACCATGGAGACCCGCCTGGGCGGCCCGTCGGGCGGCGGCGGTCAGCAACCGCAGGGCCCGGGCGGCGCCGGCGGCATGGGCGGGCTGCTGCGCCAGGCCATGGGCACGGCCATGCAGGCCGGCCAGCGCGTCCTGGCGGGCGAGTCACTGGCCTTTCAGTACTTCACCACCCAGGGCGGCGAGGGCACCGTCGGCTTCGCGGGAGTGCTCCCCGGGGAGATGCGCGCCCTGGAACTGGACGGTACGCGCGCGTGGTTCGCGGAGAAGGACGCCTTCGTGGCCGCCGAGTCCACCGTCGACTTCGGCATCGCCTTCCAGGGCGGCCGTACCGGCAGGAGCGGCGGCGAGGGCTTCGTCCTGGAGAAGTTCACCGGGCGCGGCACCGTGATCATCGCCGGTGCCGGCAACTTCATCGACCTGAACCCGGCCGACTTCGGTGGCCGCGTCGAAGTCGACACGGGCTGCGTCGTCGCCTTCGAGGAGGGCGTCCAGTACGGCGTGCAGCGCGTCGGCGGACTCGACCGCCAGGGCGTGATGAACGCCGTCTTCGGCGGCGAGGGCCTGTCCCTGGCCACCCTGGAGGGCAACGGCCGCGTCATCCTGCAGTCCCTCACGATCGAGAGCCTCGCGAACGCCCTGCGCAAGGCCCAGGGCGGCGACAAGCAGGGCCCGACGGGCGGGCTGTTCTCCACGAACGCCCCATGAGCGGGCGTTCGGCCCAGCGATGAGTTGCGGGTGCCGGCGGGGTCTGAACCGATGACAGCGGATCCCGTCCCACCCGGAAGGAAGGCACCCGCCATGGGCAAGCTCGTCTCCACCCTCTTCGTCACACTCGACGGCGTCTACCAGGCCCCCGGCGGGCCGCAGGAGGACACCCGCGGGGGCTTCACCCACGGCGGCTGGAGCTTCCCGTACGCCGACGAGGACTTCGGCCGGTTCATCGGCGAGGTCTTCACCCGCCCGGGCGCCTTCCTGCTCGGCCGCCGTACGTACGACATCTTCGCCACCTACTGGCCCAAGGTGACCGACCCCGGCGACCCGGTGGCCTCCCCGCTCAACTCCCTGCCGAAGTACGTGCCTTCCTCGACCCTGACGGACCCGCCGTGGGCGGGCACGACCGTACTTTCCGGCGACCTCGCCGCAGAGGTCGCCGCCGTGAAGGAACGCACCGACGGCGAGGTCCAGGTGCACGGCAGCGGCGCCCTCGTCCGGTCCCTGCTGGCGCTCGACCTCGTCGACACCCTGCACCTGCTGACCTTCCCGGTCGTGCTCGGCTCCGGGTTCCGGCTGTTCCCGGAGGGCGCCGTACCGACCGCGTTCGAGCACGCCGGCGGGAGCGTCACCGGCGCGGGCGTCTCGATCCAGACCTATGACCTGAAGGGCCGCCCGGAGTACGGCGAGTTCGCACTGCCGGAGGACGCGTAAGGGCGCCGCAGCGCGAGTGAACTCCCCGCGAACTCACGGGGCTTCACAGGAAATTCTCCAGGCTTGTCATTGACATGCCAGCATCTACGCGCGTCATGATGAGCGTCATGAAATTCCCCCCACGCGCCTCGCGGCTCGGCGCAGCAGCCGCCCTTCTGTCCGCCCTCCTCGTCGGCGGAACCGTCTCCGCGACCACGGCCGACGCGGCCCCCACCGCCGTCGGCGACATCTGCTACAGCGCCCTGCCGTCCCAGGCCCACGACACCCTCGACCTGATCGAGCGAGGCGGCCCCTACCCGTTCGACCAGGACGGCACCGTCTTCCAGAACAGGGAAGGCATCCTGCCCGGCCAGTCGTCCGGCTACTACCACGAGTACACGGTCATCACCCCGGGCTCCTCCACCCGCGGCGCGCGGCGCATCGTCACCGGTGAGGAGAACCGGGAGGACTACTACACGGCCGACCACTACGCCTCGTTCGACCTGGTCGACTACGGCTGCTGAGCCCTCCCGGGGCCGCGGGCCGGACGTCCGTGCGCCACTCAGACGGACTTCCGGCTCCCGGCCGCCGCGAACAGGGCGACGCCCAGCACGAGCAGCGTGACGCTCGCGTAGACCTCGTAGCCGTCGAGGAACCCCAGGCGCTGCACCAGGCCCCAGTTCCAGTCGGTGAACTCGTGCACCAGGCCCGCCACGCCCTGGACGAGGGCGAGGAAGCCGAGAATCTCTACCTGCTTCACGCGGCCAGCCTCGTCCCGCGGGCCCCCACGCACATCGCCCGCGGGACGGGCACCCGGGGACGGAAGTCCCCGCTCCGGCGCCGCGGCCGCGTCGAAAGTCTGCGACGTGACGACTTTGGTCGACGATCCCGCCCGAGGGCGGGTGGGACGGGCTTCGGCTGCGTAGATTTGTCGCTCGTGAGTGGTCACGACGTGGGGCACGCCTCCCCGGTACCGGTGGGAGAGACGCCCGCACTGTTCACCGGGCGCAGATGGTTCTTTCCGTCGGCCCTCCTTCACGAACTCGACCCCGACGCCGCACGGTCCGGGCGGCGGCCCCGGCGTACCGCCCGCGACTGGGTCGTCGACTTCTCCTGCTTCCTGCTGGCCGTGGTCGTGGGAGCGACCGCCATGGAGGCGCTCGCCGACAACCCCCATGTGCCGCAGGGACTGGCCGTCGTCGATCAGGTGGCCGGCGCGCTGGCCTGCGCGGCGGTCTGGCTGCGGCGCCGCTGGCCGCTGGGGCTCGCCGTGGCGATGACGCCCGTCACCTTCGTCTCGGACACCGCGGGCGGCGCGGGCCTGATCGCCCTGTTCACCCTCGCCGTGCACCGCCCCTTCCGGTACGTGGCCTGGGTGGGCGGCATCAACACGGCGTTCGTCCCGCTCTACTACTGGCTGCGCCCCGAGCCCGACATCCCCTACCCGGTGGCCGTGCTCTTCGCCGGGCTGCTCACCGTGGCGATCGTCGGCTGGGGCATGTTCGTCCGGGCCAAGCGGCAGCTCATGGTGAGCCTCAGGGACCGTGCCCGGCGCGCCGAGACGGAGGCGCGGCTGCGGGCCGAGCAGGCGCAGCGGCTCGCCCGCGAGGACATCGCCCGGGAGATGCACGACGTGCTCGCCCACCGGCTGACCCTGCTGAGCGTGCACGCGGGCGCCCTGGAGTTCCGGCCCGACGCGCCCCCGGCGCAGACGGCGCGGGCGGCGGGCGTGATCCGGGAGAGCGCGCACGAGGCACTGCAGGACCTGCGGGAGATCATCGGCGTGCTGCGGGCGGGCGAGTCCGACGACACCGGCCGGCCGCAGCCGACGCTCGCGGCGCTGGACACCCTGGTCACCGAGTCCCGCGAGGCCGGCATGAAGGTCTCCCTCGACCAGCGCGTCGAGGATTCCGCCGACGTCCCGTCCTCCGTCGGCCGCACCGCCTACCGGATCGTTCAGGAGGGCCTGACCAACGCGCGCAAGCACGCCCCCGGCACGGAGGTCACGGTGACCGTCACCGGCGCACCGGGCACCGGCCTCACCGTCGGCGTGCACAATCCGCCGCCCGAGGGCGAGGTGCCGCCCGTCCCCGGCTCCGGCCAGGGCCTGATCGGCCTCACGGAGCGGGCGACCCTCGCGGGCGGCCGGCTGCAGCACGGGCACACACCGCAGGGCGGCTTCGAGGTACGGGCGTGGCTGCCGTGGGGGTGAGCACGTCTCGCCCCGCCGCCCGGCCGTCAACCCCGCGCGCGGGGCGGGGCGTTGGCACCGGCTTTCCGGGCCCGCCGCCGGGCCCGGCCGTGATTACGTAAGCCCATGACTGCGATCAGACTGCTCCTCGTCGACGATGATCCGCTGGTGCGGGCCGGGCTGTCCTTCATGCTGGGCGGCGCCGACGACATCGATATCGTCGGCGAGGCCGCCGACGGCACCGAGGTGGAGGCCCTCGTCGACCGCACCCGCCCGGACGTCGTGCTCATGGACATCCGGATGCCGACGGTGGACGGTCTCACGGCCACGGAGCGGCTGCGCGCCCGCGAGGACGCCCCGCAGGTGGTGGTGCTCACCACGTTCCACGCCGACGAGCAGGTGCTGCGCGCGCTGCGCGTGGGTGCCGCCGGGTTCGTCCTCAAGGACACCCCGCCGGCCGAGATCGTCGCGGCCGTGCGCCGGGTCGCGGCCGGCGACCCGGTCCTGTCGCCCACGGTCACCCGCCAGCTGATGCGGCACGCCGTCGGCACCGCCGCCGACACGCGCCGCACCCGCGCGCGGGAACGCATGGCCGTCCTCAACGACCGGGAGCGCGAGGTCGCCGTCGCGGTCGGCCGCGGCCTGGCCAACGCCGACATCGCCAGCGGCCTGTTCATGAGCGTCGCCACGGTGAAGACGCACGTCTCGCGCATCCTGGCCAAGCTCGACCTCAACAACCGGGTGCAGATCGCGCTGCTCGCCTACGACACGGGGCTCCTGGAGGAGGAGCAGGAAGAGCACTGACCGAGGGGCTCGCCGTCAGGCCAGCGCGGGGGAGGCGCCACCGGCAATCTCCGCGAGGTGCACCGGCCTGCGCTCCCGCCGCGAGAGCTCGCACGCCTCGGCGACCCGCAGCGCCTGCAGCGCCTCGCGCCCGTCGCAGGGGTTGGCCCGCTCACCCCGTACGACTTCGACGAACGCGTTCAGCTCCGCCTCGTAGGCGGGACCGAACCGCTCCAGGAAGCCCGTCCACGGCTTGTCCGCGGCCGGCGGCCCGGTCGGCTCGGTGGATGCGATCGGCGTACGGTCGTCCAGGCCGACCACGATCTGGTCGCGCTCCCCGGCGAGCTCCATACGCACGTCGTAGCCGGCCCCGTTCATCCGGGTCGCCGTGAGGGTGGCGAGCGTGCCGTCGTCCAGGGTGAGGAGCGCGGCGGCGGTGTCGACGTCGCCCGCCTCGCGGAACATCCGGGGACCGGCGTCGGACCCGGCGGCGTAGACGTCCGCCACCTCCCGGCCGGTCACCCAGCGCACGACGTCGAAGTCGTGGATCAGCGTGTCCCGGTACAGCCCGCCGGACAGCGGCAGCCACGCGGCGTCCGGCGGCGCCTGGTCGCTGGTCAGGGCCCGCACGGTGTGCAGCCGCCCCAGCCGGCCGGACCGCACGGCCTCGCGCGCGCCCGTGTAGCCCGCGTCGAAGCGCCGCTGGAAGCCCATCTGGAGAACCGTCCCGGCCGTCTCGACCTCGGCGATCGCGCTCAGGGACCCCGGCAGATCGAGCGCGATGGGCTTCTCGCAGAACACCGGAAGACCCGAGCGTGCTGCCCGACCGATCAGTTCGGCGTGGGCCGACGTCGCCGTCGTGATCACCACGGCGTCGACCCCCCAGCGGAAGATCTCCTCCACACCGGGCGCCGCCGTCTCGCCCAGCCGGTGCGCCAGGTCCTGGGCCCTGGCGGCGTCCGCGTCCGTGAGGATCAGGGAGCCGACGTCGCGATGCCGACTGAGCGTGTTCGCGTGGATGGTGCCGATGCGGCCCGTACCGATGACGCCGATGCGCATGGAAACAAACTGCGTGCACAGCCCGCCGCTGTCAATCGCTATGTCCGGACAATCTGACTACACGACTTCCCGTCAACAACGCACGGAGCTACGCTCGGCCCGTGCCGAAACCAGAAGTGGACCCGACCGTGCAGCTCGAGCTGAGCGTGGACCGCAGCTCTCCCGTGCCGTTGTACTTCCAGCTGTCCCAGCAGCTGGAGGCCGCGATCGAGCACGGCACGCTGACCCCAGGCAGCCTGCTGGGCAATGAGATCGAACTCGCCGCCCGGCTCGGCCTGTCCCGGCCGACCGTCCGCCAGGCCATCCAGTCGCTCGTCGACAAGGGTCTCCTCGTACGCCGCCGCGGCGTGGGCACCCAGGTCGTGCACAGCCAGGTCAAGCGCCCGCTGGAGCTCAGCAGCCTCTACGACGACCTGGAAGCGGCGGGCCAGCGCCCGGCCACCAGGGTCCTCGTCAACAAGCTCGTCCCGGCCTCCGCCGAGATCGCCGCCGCACTCGGCGTCGCCGAGGACAGCGACGTCCACCGCGTCGAGCGCCTGCGCCTCGCCCACGGCGAGCCCATGGCCTACCTCTGCAACTTCCTGCCCCCCGCCCTCATCGACCTCGACACCGACCAACTGGAGACCACGGGCCTCTACCGCCTGATGCGAGCGGCGGGCATCACCCTGCACAGCGCCCGCCAGTCGATCGGCGCCCGGGCGGCGACGACGGAGGAGGCGGAGCGGCTGGCGGAGGAAACGGGGGCACCCCTGCTCACCATGCAACGCGTCACGTTCGACGACACGGGCCGCGCGGTCGAGTACGGCACACACACCTACCGCCCGACGCGCTACTCGTTCGAGTTCCAGCTCCTGGTACGCACCTGATTTTTCAGGGGCGCGGGGCTGTGTCGATGCGCGGCTCCGCCGCGTGGGCGCGAGCAACCCACCACTCACCCGCACCCGGCAATGATCCGTACCACCCCGCCCCTGCCCCGCTCCGCACAGCACCCCACCGTGAGGCAGAATCGGGCGCGATGAGCACCTACCGCGACTTCACCGCCCCCATCGGCTCCCGCCGTGCCACCGCGCTCCGCACCGTCGGCACCCGGGAGCGCCGCTCGCACCTGACGGCCCCCCGCGTGCCCACGGTCGGCATCGACATCGGCGGTACGAAGGTGATGGCGGGCGTCGTCGACGCCGACGGCAACATCCTGGAGATGCTCCGCACGGAGACCCCGGACAAGTCCAAGAGCCCCAAGGTCGTCGAGGACACCATCGCCGAGCTGGTCCTGGACCTCTCCGACCGGCACGACGTGCACGCCGTCGGCATCGGTGCGGCCGGCTGGGTGGACGCCGACCGCAACCGGGTGCTGTTCGCCCCCCACCTGTCCTGGCGCAACGAACCGCTCCGCGACCGCCTCTCGGGCCGGCTCTCCGTCCCCGTCCTCGTCGACAACGACGCCAACACCGCCGCCTGGGCCGAGTGGCGCTTCGGCGCGGGCCGCGGCGAGGACCACCTGGTGATGATCACCCTCGGCACCGGCATCGGCGGCGCGATCCTGGAGGACGGCCAGGTCAAGCGCGGCAAGTACGGCGTCGCCGGCGAGTTCGGCCACATGCAGGTCGTGCCCGGCGGCCACCGCTGCCCGTGCGGCAACCGCGGCTGCTGGGAGCAGTACAGCTCCGGAAACGCCCTGGTCCGCGAGGCCCGCGAGCTGGCCGCCGCCGACTCGCCCGTCGCCTACGGCATCATCGAGCACGTCAAGGGCAGCATCGGCGACATCACCGGCCCGATGATCACCGAGCTGGCCCGTGACGGCGACGCCATGTGCATCGAGCTGCTCCAGGACATCGGCCAGTGGCTCGGCGTCGGCATCGCCAACCTCGCCGCCGCCCTCGACCCCTCCTGCTTCGTGATCGGCGGCGGTGTCTCGGCCGCCGACGACCTGCTGATCGGCCCGGCCCGGGACGCCTTCAAGCGGCACCTCACCGGCCGCGGCTACCGCCCCGAGGCCCGCATCGTCCGGGCCCAGCTCGGCCCCGAGGCCGGCATGGTCGGTGCCGCCGACCTGGCCCGGCTGGTCGCCCGCCGCTTCCGCCGCGCCAAGCGCCGCCGCGTGGAGCGGTACGAGCGCTACGAGCGGTACGCGCAGTCGCTCCGCAGCACCCAGGAGACGCTGTGACCGCTTCCCTGCCCCACCAGGGCCCCTGGCCCGACGATCCGGACCGCCCGGTCGAGGACCGCCGCCACATGATCCGCCGCAGGGCCCTCACCCTGCTGATCATCGTGCTGCTCATCGGCATCCCGGCCGGCTACCTGGTGATCTCCGCGAACCAGAGCCGCGACAGCGGCAAGGACAAGGAGGCGAAGTACTCGGCGACCGGCCTGACCGAGGGCTGGCCCTCCAAGCTCCAGCGCCGGATCTACCAGGTGCCCGTCCCGCACCCGGCCTGGCACGTGGCGTACTACGAGACCAACAACTGGAAGACCAGCCGCCTCTACACCCAGTTCGAGACCAACGCGGCCGGCCTGGACGCCTACCTGACCGGCCTGGGCGTGACCCGCGCGGACATGAAGAAGGGCCACATCACCATCGGCGCCCGCGACCGCAAGGTCACCGGCTGGAAGTTCGCCACGACCGACTCCTGGTACGGCTTCGTCCACCGCCAGAAGAACCCGGCACCCACCCACGACGTCGTCCTGGACCTGTCCAACCCGGCGTACCCCTGGGTGTACGTCGTGTCCCGGACCGTGCCCTGAGCCCGCTGCCGGGACCGATTGTCAGAGCCCGCCCGTAGAGTCGGAGACAACTGATCCGACACACGGGGCGGGAGGTGGCAGGACGTATGGGAGAGACGGCTCTGACGGCCGAGCGGGCGGCGGACGCCACGGTCCCGGTCCGGCTCCCTGCCGTCTTCCTGCCCGCGCCCCTCCCGCGCGAGGGGCGCGTCGTGTTCTGGGACCCCGACGGCGAGCCACTGCCCGCCCAGGACACCGAGCTGACCGTCGTACGACGGCACGGCGCGGGAGTCCGGCGGCGGACCACCCCGGCGCTGTCCCTCCCGCTGGAGACCGCCCTGCCGCTCCTGGTGCGCGCCCGGCACGACCCGGCGGCCCACCCCGCCACCGCCTGCTGGGGCGCCGCCGCGCTGCACGCCCTGCGCCTCACCGCCCGCGGCCGGCTGCTGCCCGGCCTCACCTCCACGGGCCACGACGCCTGGCGCGCCGGCCCCCTCGACCCGGACGACATCGCGCACCTGCGCGCGGTGGCCGCCGCCCTGCCCCACGAGGGCCACGCCGTGCCGCTGCCCGGCCCCGGCCCGGTCCGGCTGCCCGAGCCGGAAGCGCTGGTGCGCGCCTTCCTGGACGCCGTCGCCGACACCCTGCCCCGCACCCCGGCCGCGCCCCACACCTCCGGCAGGCCCTTCGCCGCCCGCGAGGCCCAGCACCTGCCCACCGCCCACGACTGGGCCGCCGAGGTCGCCGCCGGCATGGACGCCGGCGTGCGGATCTCGCTCCGCCTGGACCTGTCGGCGTACGACCTGTTCGACGACGCCTTTGACGGCGGTGCCCGCAGCGCCGGCGCCGCGATCGTCCAGGTGCACAGCCTCGCCGACCCCACCCTCGTGGCCGACGCGGCGGCCCTGTGGGCGGGCGAGGCCGACGACGCCTTCGGGCCCCGCGCGCGCGTGGACGCCGCCCTCGCCGTCCGCCGCGCAGCCCGCGTCTGGCCCCCGCTCGACCGGCTCGCCGACCAGGACGTGCCCGACGTGCTGGCCCTGACCGAGGACGAGCTGAGCGATCTGCTCGGGGTCGCGGCGACCCGGCTCGCCGCGGCCGGGGTCGCCGTGCACTGGCCGCGGGACCTCGCGCAGGACCTGTCCGCCGCGGCGGTGGTCCGCCCGGCCCCCGGCTCGGCGACCGACGGCACCGGCTTCTTCGAGAGCGAGGACCTCCTCCAGTTCCGCTGGCAGCTGGCGCTCGGCGGCGACCCGCTCACCGACACCGAGATGGACGCCCTCGCCGAGGCCCACCGCCCGGTCGTCCGGCTGCGCGACCAGTGGGTGCTGGTCGACCCGGCGCTCGTCCGCAAGGCCCGCAAACGGGACCTGGGACTGCTCGACCCGGTTGACGCGCTGTCCGTCGCCCTCACCGGCACGGCCGACGTGGACGGCGAGACGGTCGAGGCCGTCCCCGTCGGCGCGCTGGCCGCCCTGCGCGACCGCCTGACCGCGGGGATCCGCCCGGCCGAACCGCCCCCGGACCTGCGTGCCACCCTGCGGGACTACCAGCTCCGGGGCCTGGCCTGGCTCGACCTGATGACCACCCTGGGCCTCGGCGGCTGCCTCGCCGACGACATGGGACTCGGCAAAACCGTCACCCTCATCGCCCTGCACCTGAAGCGGGCCCGACGCGAACCCACCCTGGTCGTCTGCCCGGCCTCCCTGCTTGGCAACTGGCAGCGGGAGATCACCCGCTTCGCCCCCGGCGCGCCCGTCCGCCGCTTCCACGGCCCCGACCGCAGCCTCGACGGCCTGGACGGCGGATTCGTCCTCACCACCTACGGCACCATGCGCTCGGCTGCTCCCGCCCTGGCCGAGCGCACCTGGGGCATGGTCGTCGCCGACGAGGCGCAGCACGTCAAGAACCCCTACTCGGCCACCGCCAAGGCGCTGCGCACCATCCCGGCCCCCGCGCGCGTCGCCCTGACCGGCACGCCCGTCGAGAACAACCTCTCGGAGCTGTGGGCCCTGCTCGACTGGACCACCCCGGGCCTCCTCGGCCCGCTCAAGTCCTTCCGCGCACGGCACGCCCGAGCCGTGGAGAACGGCGAGGACGAGGAGGCGGTGGAGCGCCTGGCCCGCCTGGTCCGGCCCTTCCTGCTGCGCCGCAAGAAGTCCGACCCGGGCATCGTGCCCGAGCTGCCGCCCAAGACGGAGACCGACCACCCGGTCCCGCTCACCCGCGAACAGGCCGCGCTGTACGAGGCGGTGGTCCGCGAGTCGATGCTCGCCATCGAGACGGCCGAGGGCATGCCCCGCCGGGGCCTGGTGCTGAAGCTCCTCACGTCGCTGAAGCAGATCTGCAACCACCCGGCGCTGTTCCTCAAGGAGGAACACACCTCGGCCGCCGGCGACCGGCTCGCCGCCCGTTCCGGCAAACTCGCCCTGCTGGACGAGCTGCTGGACACACTGCTGGCGGAGGACGGGTCCGCCCTCGTCTTCACCCAGTACGTCGGGATGGCCCGCCTGATCACCTCCCATCTGGCCACCCGCGCCGTCCCGGTCGACCTCCTCCACGGCGGGACGCCGGTTCCCGAGCGGGAGCGGATGGTGGACCGCTTCCAGGCCGGTTCGACGCCGGTCCTGGTGCTGTCGCTCAAGGCGGCCGGCACCGGCCTGAACCTCACCCGCGCGGGCCACGTCGTGCACTTCGACCGCTGGTGGAACCCGGCCGTCGAGGAACAGGCCACCGACCGTGCCTACCGCATCGGCCAGACCCAGCCGGTGCAGGTCCACCGCCTCATCACCGAGGGCACCATCGAGGACCGCATCGCCGAGATGCTCCAGTCCAAGCGCGCCCTGGCCGACGCGATCCTCGGCTCCGGCGAGTCCTCCCTCACGGAACTGACGGACCGGGAGCTGTCCGACCTTGTGTCCCTGCGGAGGGCGTCATGACCCCCCGCCCCGCCGACGAGGCCCGCCGGGCCCTGCGGGAGGCCCGTGAGCGGACAGCCCAGGACCCCGCCCCGGCACCGGCTCCCCGACCGGGACCGCCCCCGGCCGCAGAAGCCGCCGACCAGGAAACACGCGGACCGGCAGACGCGGTGCGCGAGGCCCTGCGGAGAACGGGCACGGGTGCTCCCGAGGCTGGTGCCTCCAGGGTCGCTGGTGCGCCCGAGACGGTCAGTGCGGGTGAGGTCGCTGGTGCGGCCGAGACGGTCAGTGCGGGTGAGGTCGCTGGTGCGGCCGAGACGGTCAGTGCGCCTGAGGACACCCCGGTGGCTGCGACACGCGAGCCGCAGGCATCCGGCGACCCGCAGACGAGCCCGCCGGGGGTCACGCCTGCCGGCGCGGCCCCCGCGCGGTCCGCCGCCCAGGCGGGTACCGGGCCGCGTGCGGCGGACGTCGCGCGCGAGGCGCTGCGCGCGGCGCGGGACGAGGCGCGGCGGGCCCGCGAGGAGACCGAGCGGGAAGGTGCCCGCCGTAGGCGCCGGGCCCGGCAGAGCGCCGTGGACGCCAGAGCGGCGGCTGCGCGACGGGCCGGCGCGGATGCCCCCGGCGGGGGCACGCGTGATGTACGGCGGTTGCTCTCCGACGCCTTCCGGATGCCGGGCCCGCCGGACGAGACCTCCGACGGCGTGCGGACGACCGGGCAGGGTGGCGAAACCTCTCGCATGACCGACCTGCTGCACGGCGCCGCCGACCGAAGCCCGGCCAGACCACACAGCGGACACGGCCTGGCCGCGCCGGGCCAGGAGACTCCGGACAGCGGCCACAGCCCAGCCGCGCCGGGCCCGGAAACGCAGGACGCAGCCGGAATCCCCCCGGGGTCCCGGTCCGAGCCCTCGGACGCCACGACTGCGACAAACGCCCCGGCAGGTGGGGCTCCGGAGTTCGTCGCGCGGGCGGGCGACCCGGGACGTCGGGGCCCGGACCTCGTCGCGCAGGCGGGCAATCCGGGACGTCGGGATCCGGACTCTGTCGCGCACGCGGACGACCCGGCTCGTCGGGATCCGGACCCTGTCGCGCAGGCGGGCGCCCCGACACCCCGTGACCCGGACTCTTTCGCGCACGCGGACGCCCCGGCGACGGTGGTCCCGGCCTCGGTTGTGACGCCGGCTTCGGACTACGCCGCGCCCCGCCACACCGCGCCGCCGAGCCCCGCGGCCGTCGGCCACACGCCGGCCGAGACCGCGGCGTCGCACCGCCTCCGGTCCTCCCGCTCGCCCCGCTCCATGGCCGCCCCCACCCGTGACCACGAACTGCGCCGCACCTTCCCGCCCTTCCCACCCCGGGACGGCGACCGCTTCGCCGAGAGCTGGTGGGGAAACGCCTGGGTCGGCGCGCTGGAGCAGGGCGCGCTGGACGTGAAGCGGCTGGAGCGCGGGCGGGGCTACGCGGGGCAGGGGCATGTCGACGCCATCACCGTCACACCCGGACTCGTGCTGGCCTACGTCCAGGGCAGCCGCCCCCGCCCGTATCGCGTCCAGGTAAGCCTGCGCACGCTCGACGACACCGACTGGGACCGTTTCCTCGACGCGGCCGCCGACCGCCCCGGGCATATCGCCGCGCTGCTCGACAAGGAGATGCCGCGGTCCCTCGCGGAGTGCGGTGTGCCGCTGCTGCCCGGCCCCGGTGACCTGGAGCCCCGGTGCAGCTGCCCCGACCGAGGTCACCCCTGCAAGCACGCGGCCGCCCTCTGCTACCAGACCGCCCGGCTGCTCGACGCCGACCCCTTCGTCCTGCTCCTGCTGCGCGGCCGGGGCGAGCGGGACCTGCTCGATGCGCTGTCCCGGCTGAGCGCTACCCGCGCGGCGCGCGCCGCGCAGGACAGGGGCCCGGCACCCCTGCCGGGCGTGCGGGCATCGGAGGTTCTCGCGTCGCGCACCCTCCCGTCCCTCCCCGCACCTCTCCCGCCGCCCGCGCACCCCGAGCAGCCCCCGGCCTACCCGGCGGCCCCCGGCGGCCCGGACCCCTTCGCGCTCGACCAGTTGGCCACGGACGCCGCCGCCCGCGCCCACGCCCTGCTCAGCACCGGTCGTGACCCGGTCGGGCAGCTGACCTTCTGGCAGGACGCGGTCCGCCTGGCCGCCGCCCGCCCCGGGGCGGGACTTACCGCCGGCACCCGGGCGCTCTACTCGTCCCTCGCCTCCGCGGCGGGCCGTACCCCGCCCGAACTGGCCCGCGCCGTCGCCGCCTGGCGTCAGGGCGGACTGGAGGGCCTCGCCGTACTGGAGGAGCCGTGGGACCCGCCGGCCGGGCGGTTCGACCGGGCCCGCCCTCTCCTGCTCGCCGCCGACCTGCCCGCCTTCCGCCCCTGGCGCAACCACCTCACCCACCCTCAGGGCCACGTCCAGCTCCGTCTCGGCCGCGACGGCCTCTGGTACGCCTACGAGTCCGAACCGGGCCGCGACGACTGGTGGCCCAGAGGCACTCCCGACCTGGACCCGGTCGGTGCCCTCACGGGCCTCGGCCTGCCGAGCGACCTCTGAGGGAACGCCCGGGCGAGTTCCAGGGCACAGGACTTACCGATGCCGGGGTCTCATCATGGACCGCCTCTTCACCGACGACCGCAGCGGTCCGCTGGCCACCGCCGCCATGAACCCGGTGACGCACATCGAGACGGCCGGGCGGCACCGCACGGCCGCCGAGTTCATCGCGCTGCTGGGCGGGGCCGGGTCGGTGACTGCGAGGTGCGCAAGGGAAGCGGCGAGAAGCACCGGATTGGCCCGACGGCCCGGTGCCCCAGCAGATGCACCTCGATCTGAGCGTCGCCTCGTTGGGGGAACTGCGGAACCAGCACGAGCGCGTGCTCACCCTCGGCGGCAGCCTGCTCGACAACCGGGACCGGCCGGATCCCGACGACGAGGAGCGCTTCCGTGTCCACCGGGACCCCGCGGGCCACCCGTTCTGCATCTTCGTCGCGGAGCGGGACGAGTAGCCCGCGGGAGCACCGCAGATGTTCTAGCAGTCCCCCGCCAGAGAGGTCCAGGTAGGGGCGTCAACTTTTTGGAAGGTGCCCCCCCGCACGTGTTGAGTACGCCTCCTACGTAGGCGCTCTGGTAACCCGACAGTATTTTGTCGCCCTTGCCTTCGAGCATCGCCGACACTTTGAAGGGTGTCCCGTTGTCCATGACTTTCTGCGTGAACTGGGCGTCTTCCGCAGTTATTTTCAGGTTGAGAGTGTACTCGCAGAAGTACTTCGTAGAGGAGGCGTCGACGAGGATTTTCACTCGTTCCCCCGGTTTGAGTGAAACGGTGTGGCGTGCAAAGTAGTTGGGTGAGGTCGAACCGTCACCCTCGATTCCCCGGGGTGTGGGAATTTCTTCGTCCAGGTCGAGCAGGAGGCTGATGTTGTTGGCCTGACCCGCATTCGGATTTGTGAGTAAGGTACCGGACAGTGGAGGACTGCATTTTTTGTCGACCTGCAATCCGTTAATTTCAACGGGTTGCGCGGAATTCCCCTCCACGGTGATGAGGTATCTCCGTCTCTCGGCAGGTACCGCATCTCTAGTGGTGAACCATTTTACATATTCGAAAAGAGCGGCGGAGGGCCGGAGGCCCGCATTCGGCGCCGCCAGGCATCTGGTTCCTTGAGGTGTGCCGGTACGGGGCGCGGCTTGTCCCGTTGGTGGGCCATTCGCGTCAGGACTCTTACAACGAGCAGCAGCTGGTTCTCGCTGCGCGGAACCCGTCCGCTCTTCAGCCAGCCGTCGATCGTGCTGTCTGCCGGCGGTTTGCCGTATTCGCGAACCTTCTCGTCCGTTGCGCGGAGGGCCGTTGCGCGCTCCAAGATCTCATGGGCGCGGGGTGCGCCAGCGAGCCGGTGCAGCTGCAAGAACGCTTCTGTGAAGGCGTCTTTTTCGTCGTCACCTGGGTGGGTCATCCTGCCCCCTGCGCTGGCGAAGTCCCGAGTCGGCCCGAGTCGTCCGACTCGGGCCGACTCGCTTTAGCCCCGTGACCAGCGCGTTCGCCGAGATACCGGCGAATTCGGTCCGATCGGGTTGCCGCAGGCTGTTGCTCTTCCTTCACACGCCGCCCGAGGTCGTTCCGGGGGCGACCAGATGGAGGGACCGTCATGAAGGATTCCGCCTACGTCATCGCCGCCGCAGCTGCGGATGCGGCACCGTCAGACCACTTGCGCATCGTCATCGCTGTCTTGGTCGGCGCATTGTCGGCTGTCGGAGCGGGGGTCTTGCACCGTAAAGACGGTGCGAGCCTTCCTGGAGCGGTGAAGCGCGCAGGTGTCGCGTTCACCGGAACAGCTGCTCTGGCGCTTAGTGTGCTGTTCGCTCCTCAGTGCCTGCCCGTGGTGGTCGTTCTCCTTCTTGCTGCCCTTGGTGGGACCGTATTCGGCATCCTCGATCGTATGGACGGATCGGGAGTTCCTGCAGCGATCTGGCGAGGATCCACTGCCTTCGTTTCCCTTTCAGTCCTGGGTTTCGCCTTCCTGGCCGTCTACGGTTTCACGCACAGCGGTTGATCAACTGAACAGTAACGGCAATTGACACGTTCTTTTCTATCCGGCTCCGACATGACCGGCGCAGCGGCTGGAGTGCGGCTCGCAGAACAGTCCGTACGAGTTGCCGTTCACTGCGATTTCAATGGTCTTGTAGGACTTCCGGGTGATTTTGATCGTGGAACCTGCCGGCTCGTCCGAGACTGGTTCGTTGAAGGTTCCTACAGCTGTCTTGGAAGTGTGGCCCGGTCGCAGGGTTCCGGTGGCGCGGCCGCCCATCTTCTCGCCCTCATCGCAAGGAGGGGCGTGGTCGGAACACTGAACGAGAGTCGTGTACCGGTAGGTGAAGTCACCGTTGCGGGCGATGGTAATGCTGGCCCCCGACCAGATCCACGTACCGACAAACGGCGCGAGGGGCGCCGGAGAGGGGGCTTGGGATCGTCTGGTCCTGGGAGCCAGGTCTCCTATCCAGATCCGGGCATGCGCGGGGTCGCCGGTCTCCCAGTAACGGTGGGAAGCCAGCACCGCAATGGTGTTGCCGCGTGCGGTCAGAGTGGTGAGTGAACGCGGACTGGTGAAGCCATTGGCCCGAGTGCGTTGCTTGGCCCACTTCTTTCCGTCGGGCGAGAACCACATGGCGCCGACGGAGGAGTCGTCGGGCGCGCGAGCGAACCCTACGGCGACGAAGCCTGTGCCGGCTGCGGTGAGGGCGACAACCTTCTGGCCGTGTCGAGCGACGACGCCCGCGTCGGGGAGACGTCCCGGGTCCAGCGGCCCGGTGGTGCGCCACCGGCCGTTGTCCTTCCGGTACCAGATGCGGGGCTGCGTGGTGTGCTCGACATTGTCCGAGGCGAGGCCGCCCGTCAATACGGTGACGCTGCCGTTGCGAGCCATGTGGTCGAACTCGTTGCCGTTCGAGGGCAGTGAATCTGGTGTCCACTTCCGTCCGTCGGCGGACTTGAACAGCTTGTCTGCGGGCTCGAAATCGGTGGTCGTGCAGTCGGTCAACAGGTAGAAGCCGTCGTCGGTGACGAGGGCTTCGGCCCCTGCCTCACTGCCCTCATGACCGGGACAAGGGGTCTCCCAAGATCTTGTGAACTTGCCCGATGTATCGGCGGACCTCACCCGCAGTCGCGCCATCTCCTCCTCAGGTTTCCCCATCCCGGGAGTCACCTTGGTGACCACCACGACTCCGGAGGCGCCGACCGCGATGGCTACCGGGATCTCCACGTCAGGACTGACGGGCATCAGGGCAGCGGGCTTCCACGACGACCCGTTGTCAGTGGTCTTCCATACCGCGACGCGCGGGATCTCGAAGCCTTGGCCACCGAGCAGCCAGGTAGTGGACCCGTGGGAGGCCAGCGACTGCCTCATGGCGGCGGTACTCATGTTGCTCGGCGTCCGGTCCCGCCAGTTGCGGCCGTCGAGGCTGGCGAACACCTTCTGGGTGACATCGGAGGACGCGCTGGGCGAGTAACTGCTGGCGGCGAAGAATCCGCGGGTGGACGACGACATCGACGAGGGCTCGAAATCGACGAAGTCCGACGGCAGGTCGGCGGCCGGAACTCTCTCCCATACCGGGGCCTTCGACAGCGGGGGAAGCTGCTCCTCACGACCCGACGGGGAGCAGGCGCTCATCACACACGCCGCGATCAGGACGAGACCCACTCGCCTCGTCGCGGCGGGCCTTCGGCTCAGGATGCGCATGTCTTGCCTTTCGGCTGGGGCAGAAGGCGTGTCGTCGTCCGGTCCAAGCAGAGCTGGATGGCGTTGCGGTCGGAAGTGACGCGGAAGGGCTTGCCCTGGTCGTCGATGCGTATCTGCCCGCGCCGCCCGTTCCAGGCCCACTGAAGGAGCAGCGTGAAGGTCACATCGTGTCGGCGTGTCGTGGGTGAGACGACAAAGTGCTCCGGATCGCTGCCGCTGACGGTGTACGGCCATCCTGTGTCGGAGGAGCTTCCTCCATCGCCCTCGCGCGCCGGGGCCTTGTGGGCGTATGGGGACTTCAGGTCGAGGTCGGCGGTCAAGTTCCGATTGGGTGGATCCCCTTGGCAGACCACCGGGACACGAGTACCGCGCAGCGGAGCCTCCTTCTTGAGGACGTCCACTTTTATATCCAGCAGAGTTACGGTCTGGCCGTCCATGCCCTGCACGGTGAACCCCAGACGAGTACTCGATGCTGCTACCCCGTCCGAGGGCCGCGAGCCGGGTGCTATGCCGGCCGCGCCGACGGTACGCGGAACCACCACCGCGTCCCCGCACTGCCAGCTCTTTCCATCGTTGACAAACACCAGCGGCACGGGCTGGTCCTTCTTGGGAGCGGCACCGGCATCAGCAGACTTGTTGTCGCCTTCCCATCGCTGGACGAGCCAGTAGGCGCTCACGCCCGCCGATAGCAGGACAACAGCGAGACCCGTGGTGATCCACTTCCCAGCGATCCTCGGGCGGTGCGGCGCGGGCTGACCCGTCCTCGAATCAGCCGAACCAGCAGTCGTCGCCGCCCCCGCCCCCTCTACGCGGGGGACAGCCACTACGGGTTTGGAGGTCCGATGGGCTGCCTGTTCCTTCAGTACATTCGTCCAGAAGTGGGGATGTCCCATCTCGCCCGGTACGGCCACATTGTGACGCTTGGCCACGTCGTGGAGGTGCGCGACCACGGTCAGGACCTGGTCGCGATTACGTGGAGTCAGTCCTTCCTTGAGCCACCCGTCGATCGTGGTGACGGGAACCTCTGTCCTGCTCGCCACCCTGACCACCGCGGGCTTACCGGCCAGCCCGTACAACGTCAGTAACGCCTCGGTGAACGGAGCCGAATCGGAACCATCTTGATTGTCAGGCACCTACGTCCCCTCGCCTGCGCACGACCCGTGATGCGTAACTTAGTGCGCTGACTGGCCTATTCGGTGCCCAATGCGGGAATAACCGGCCTAACGACAGCTGTTGACCATGTGACTGTCGGCCTGCCGCATCGTTGGTGTGAACGAGGGGAAGAGACAGTCGCAGCCGCGGGTCAGAGAAATCGTCGAGACCTGCGGACCTGCTGGGGCCAGGTGGTTCAGTCCCGGGCGGCGGTCGTGCTGTTCGGCGCTCAGGTCCGGGGACTGCTCGATGACCAGGTAGGTCGGCCCGAGCCGCCAACTGCGGCCGCCGTCCCAGCATTGGAAGAGGGTGTAGCCCAGCGCCTCCAGCAGCCAGCCGAGCGAGGCGAGCGCGCGGTGGAGGTCCGGCACCCACAGCTCGACGTGATGCACGGTGCCTGAGGTGCTGGGGCGTGGGTCGGGGTATGCGGTGCGTGAGCTGTCACGGCGCTGCGGCGTCCCGCTTCGATGCCTTACGAAGGGCAAGGGCTTTCATTTCGCCGGGTCAAGCTATGTTTTCGGCCGGTCCGCCGCAACCCTCGCCGCCCGCCGCCGTCCCAAACGTGGCCACTCTCTCCGGCCGCTCCACGGGGGAGCTGCCGCTGATCGTGTCGTACAAGGGCGGCTTGAGTGGGCAGGGCGACATTAGAAGGGCGCTGATGCGGCCGACCCCGAGGTCGGGCACCCACTGCCGTGGCCCGGGGGCCACGGGTGCCGGGGCCACGAGCAGGAGGGCCGGGTCAGGCACCCGGACGGCTCGGGCGTGGGCGAAGTCCTGCGCCTTTCTCCAGCCGCAGGGTTCCGTTCAGCCACAGACGACCCTCCGCCCCCTCCTCCTCAACAACAGGCAGTGGAGGGGAGGGGGGAGGGCAGGTCAGGACGGAATGATCTGCCATTGCTGCCGCGCTTGTGACGCATACGGCTGCTGCTCGATGTTGGCGCCGTCGGCGGTGCTGCCCTCGTCGACGCCGAGGGCAAGCCCGCTGTAGCGGTTGATGAGGAAGTAGTTCCCGTCACCGGTGGGTGTGACGGCCCAGTGCTGCTGGGGGGCGTTGGCGTCTGCCCAGATGCCTACGTTGCCGCCGTCCGCGCGAGAGAGTCCAGCGACCTCCAGAAGCTTGCCGCTGCCCACACCCTTGATCTTGTAGTAGCCGTCGCCGGTGCTGGTGAAGGTCCACTTCTGGTTCGCCTGGTTGAGCCATGGCCACTGATCGACGTTGGAGCCGTTGGCGGTGCGCGCACCCTCCACGTCGGCGACCTTGCCGCTGTGCCGGGCGACCAGTCGGTAGACGGTGCCGTCGCCGGGCAGTGTGGTGGACAGCAGCGTGGGCTTGACCGAGCGGCCGCCGATCCTGAGGCCGCTGATGTTGGCGTAGTCGCCGGTGGCCGCGTTGACCTGGATCCGCATGAAGCCCACGTTCCGGTTGGGCCACTCCACCAGCTTGTACTTGCCGTTGCCGGCCCAGGTGCCGGTGGCGATCTGGGTGAAGGTGACGCCGTCGGTGCTGGTCAGGATGGTGTACGAGGTGATGTCGCCGTCGGTGGAGTTGGTGCGGTTCCACTGCTTGGGCAGGTACTCCAGGGTGGAGACGTTGCTCCACACGCCGCCCAGGTCGATGGTGATGGACTGTGGAAGCGGCAGGCTCCAGGTGGACCAGCAGGTTTCGTAGCGGACGTCGCTGAGTCCGTCGATGGCGTGGAGCGGTCCCTCGCCGGTGCGGAAGGCGGTCGCATACGCGTTGACCGGTGTGACGGGGTGCTCGGCGCGCAGTGGCTGGGTGGGCAGCGGTGGCCGGGAGGTGTTCGGGCTCCAGGCGGCACCCACTTCGGCGAGCCGGTTGACGACGTTGGTGTCGAGCAGGCCGTTGCGGTTGGGCGGGCAGTTGAGGATGAAGGAGGTGTACTTCGGCTCCAGGTCGGCCAGGTGCGACAGGATCGCGGACCTGCTCATGAGGCCCTCGGTCGGGGTGGAGGGGTGCCAGAACCAGCCGTTGCTGATGGTCTGTCCCTGCATTCCGGCGTAGGTGTTGCCCGTCGGCGCCGTGATGCCCAGCGGCTCCTCGAAGAAGATCGCGTCGCTGAGGAAGGGCTCCACCAGCCCACCGATGTCGATCATGACGCAGTCCGGCTGCAGCTCCTTCACCAGTGAACGGATCCGCTGGTAGGAGACGGCCTGCTGCCCCATCTGCCATGCGTAACCATCGGTCATGAACATGTCGATGGTGCCGTAGTTGGTGAGCAGCTCGCGAATCTGACCGAGCATGAAGGTCATGTCGCCGGGCTGGATGGCATCGGTGACTTCCAGCCCGCTCACCTTGTGCCGGCTCTCCCATGCCTCGACGCCGAAGGTACGGTCCCAGATCGAGTAGTAGAACCCGACCTTCAGCCCCTTCGCCCGGAACGCGTCGCAGTACGCCCGCACCACGTCCTGCTTGTAGGAGCTGTTCGCGACGTTCTGGGTGCCATAGGCGCTCGGCCACAGGGCGAAGCCGTCATGGTGCTTGGTGGTCAGGATGCCGTAACTCATCTTCGCGGCGGCCGCCGCGTCGGCCCACTGTGCGCAGTTGACGCTCGGGGGAGCGAAGAGGGTGGGGCTCTGGTTGGGTTCGGCCCACTCCTGGTTCGTGAACGTGCCCAGGCTGAAGTGGTTGAACATGCCGAACCGCATGTCGACCATCTTGCTCAGGTTGGTCTGCGTGTCAGCGGCGGCCGCCTGCGACAGAAGGCCGGAGAAGCCGGGGACGACCGGCAGGGCGGTCGCGGCGGTCGCCGCACCCGCCGCGCCGAGAAACGTACGGCGAGACATTCTTGATGAGGACATGGCTCACTCCTGTGGATCGGTGGCGTTGATTGCAGTGACGACGTCCCAGATGGCAGTCGAAGGCCTGGGCGCCGGGGGCACGCACGGATGGTCAAAGTGGCTGTGAAACGGTGCTCCGCCGGAACCTGCCGGCCAAGCGGGTGCCAAGCGGAAGGTGACCGCCCAAGGTTGGTGGCCGGGCTGTCGTGGGAGGCGCAATCGGCTCCGCGCTGAGCGGTGAATGAGCAGGGCAGGGCCAGGACGTTCCAGGCGACGAGCGGGCCGAGATCCCGGCTCGTGGTGCGCGACTCGATCGCCCCGCCACCGCAACGGCTCGGCGTGGCTCGCGCGGTGCCGCACGGGCTCTTCCGGCGGCACCGCTCCGCCGGCCGGCGATTTCGGAAAGGACAGCCGAAGCGTCAGTCAGTCGCAGAGTCATACTCCCGAGCGGTGCCATGGCCAATCCTCGCTGTCAGTCGTGGATCGTCGTATCGGGTCATCGGTCAGGCTGGTGGCCAGCCACTGCTCCACGGCCGCGATGTGGACGGTCGCCGCGGAGGTGGCGAGTAGGGCGTCGCGTGACTGAAGTGCGCTGAGGATCTGCTCGTGGTCCTGGTGGGCGTTGTTCAGGGCGTGACTGGTCTGGCTGCCGCGGACGATGCGGACTCGCTGTGTGCGGGTGGAGAGCACCCGCAGCAGCATCGACAGCACGGGGTTGCCGACGGCTTCGACGATCCTGAGGTGGAAGGCGATGTCGTGGGCGACGAACTCCTCCGCGGTGGTGACGGTCCGGGACCGGTCGAGGATGTTGCGCAGTTCCTGGAGGTCCTCCTGCTTCAGCAGGGCGGTGGCCAGTCCGGTCGCCTGCGGTTCGAGCAGTCGTCGTACCTGGAGCAACTGCAGAGCGGTGTGACCCTGGGAGACGTCGGCGGCGAAGGAGAGGCTTTCCATCAGGAGATGGGGCTCAAGGCTGGAGACGTACGTGCCGTCGCCCTGCCGGGTGATCAGGATGCGCATGGCGGTCAGCGCCCGGACGGCCTCGCGCAGGGAGTTCCGGGACAGGCCGAGCTGTCCGGCGAGGACTTCCTCCTTGGGCAGCCGGGAGCCGGGCTCGAGTTCGCCGGCGACTATCATCGCTTTGATCTTGTCGATCGCCTCGTCCGTCAGTGCCACGAGGGTGCCTCTCTGACTCGGGGATGCGCCGGCCCAAGGAACTCCGCCGGGCCCGGCTCCCGGCCGGCGGGGCCGCTCGCGGGTCGTGTCTATTCCTGCTTCTCGCCGGAGGCGAAGCGGGAGATGATCAGGGCGACGATGATGATCGTGCCGTTGAGGAACTGGTTCCACAGCGGTGGTACACCTGCCAGCGTCAGGTCGGCCCGGACATGACGGCGCTCCGCGTGCCGGTGCGGAGGTCGCACCGGCACGCGCAGCTCATTTCGGAGATTGTGACCCGAACCGCTTCGTCAGCTGACAGAGAACTGGCTGAATGCCGCGGTGCCGATACTTCCGGCGTGGGCCGTGGAGAACATGCCCGCGTCCAGGGTGCTGCTCGCCCCGGTCAGTGTCGCGGTGCCGACGGTGTTCCAGGTGGTGCCGTCGGCGGAGTAGGAGCCGGTGACCGACGTGCCGCTCCTGACCAGGCGGAGCCAGACCGGGGCGACGGTGGCGCTTCCGGTCTTGAGGGCGTTGGTGTCGAGGTAGCCGTCACCGTTGGAGTCCGACGACAGGGCGATTCCGTTGCCGGGGGTGGTGGCGAGGACGAGATACCCGGTGGACGAGCCGGCGGAGGCGATGTCGTTTCGCAGCATCAGGCCGGCTTTGGCCCAGCTGTTGGTCTTGTCCTGACTGGCGACGCGGACGGTGACGGTCGAGGACGTTCCAGCGGCCCCCGTCCGGTATGCGGCGGAATACTCGTCGTCGTATGCCGTGCCGGAGCGCCATACGTCGATGCCCGCGCCGGTCAGGGAGGTCACTCCGCCGCTCTGGCTGACGGCGGCCGGAATCGAACTGTAAGCCTCGTAGGGAGAGGTGACGACGCGCAGGTTGCTGAATGTCGCGCTGCCGGCGGTGGTGCTGTGGGCGCTGTGGATGACACCGGCGTCCTGGGTGGTCGCCATGGACGGCAGGGTCACCTTCGAGCCGACCTGGGTGAAGGTGGATCCGTCGGTGGAGTAGTGGGCGGACACCTGGGTGGCGGTGCGGGTGAGCCGCAACCAGACCGGTGCCTTGACGGTGGCAGCGGTGGACGTGAGCTTGTCGAGGTAGCCGTCGGCGTTGGAGTCCCGCTGGAAGCTGACGCCGTTGTTCGGGGTCACCACCACAGCCGCGTATCCGGCGGAGGAGCCGTCGTCCGTGAGGTCGTTGCGCAGGACGACGCCGGCCTTGGCCCAGCCGCTGGTCTTGTCCAGGCTGTCGACCCGGGCGGTCACCGACGTGCCGTCGACAGCTGCCCCGTTTCGGAAGACGGTGCCGTACTCGTCGTCGTGCTGTCCGCCGGCACCCCAGATGTCCTTGCCCGCGTCGGTGATCGTGAAGTGGCCGCCGTGCTGGCCGGTGTTGGCGGGGACGGATGAGTAGGCACTGTAGGGGGAGCTGACAGGGTGGGTGGTCAGCGGACGGTACCGGGGTTGGATACCGGCGTCGTCCATGACCTTCTTGGCCGCTGACGGCCAGTTGCCGTCGCTGACGACGAGGGTGCCGCTGACCACGTCACCGCGGCCGTTGGTGTTGGTGATGTTCGCGTGACTGTTGTTCGTCCAGTTGTCGATCAGGGTCAGGCCGCCGGTGTTGTTGGTCGCGTTGCTGTTCTCATGGCCCCATTCGCCGGTGTTCCGGAAGACGTTGTTGGTGTCCGTGAAGTCCCGGGAGCCCTCGTCGTGGTAGAAGCCGAACCAACCGTTGTTGCTGTGGCAGTAGTTGCGTTCGAAGGTGCTGCCCGGTGACGCCGACAGGGTGTACAGGCAGCCGCCGTCGGTCATCTGCTGCATGAGGTCGTGGATGTAGTTGTCGGTGACGTGGTTGTTCGCGGCGGTGGTCGCGGTCGTGTAGATGGGCTGGTAGTTGTACAGGCCCCGGTTGACGTAATCCTGGCTGCCGCCGATGTCGTTGGCGCCCCAGCCGTACCCGATGGTGAGGCCGGAGTAGGGCAGGTTGTACACCTCGTTGTGCGAGATGGTCGCGCCGTTCACGTAAGTGACGAGGATGGCCGACATGTCTCGGTATTCCAGCGCCACGTCATGGATGAGGTTGTTGGTCAGCGTGAAGTCCCGGTTGGTCATCCGCCGGTCACTGGGGTGGTGCGCGTCCGCCCGAACGCCGCCGACGGCGATGCCGCCGCCCGCGTCCTGGGTGAAGACGTTGCCGGTCACTGTGATGCTGCGGGCGCCGAGTCCGACGCCGGTGGTGTGGGCGTTGGCGTCGTTGCCGATGCCGAGGCTGTTCTGTCCGAGCTGGGTGAACCGGTTACCGGTGAACGTGATGTGGTCGGCGGCCGAGACCTGGACGGCGGAGGGCATCTGCTTCCAGTGCGGGCGTGCCGCCTCGAAGAGCCGGCAGCCGCTCTGACACGAGGTCAGCGCGTCCGACGGGCGGTCCCAGGTACCGGAGAGGTACGCGCCGGTCTGCTGGCTGGCGTAGCCGTGGTCGGTGGGGTCCAGCCAACTGGTGCCCGAGAACTGCAGCCCTGAGAAGGCGATGTGAGTGGCGGGGGAGGAGTACGTCCCCCCGACGCTGAGCAGCGACTCCAGCTTCGGCACCTCGACGTCGGCCTCACTCATGTCCTGCCCGGTGAGCGGCTTGTAGTACAGGGTGCCGGTAGCGGTGTCGAGGTACCACTCGCCGGCCGTGTCGAGGAACTCGTAGGCGTTCTCGATGTAGAGGGGGCCGGCCCGGAAGGGGCTCGTCAGGGTGTCGTAGCCGAACGTGTTGTTGTTCCACGAGGGCTGGGCCATGGTGATGGTGCCGCTGCTGATGCCGGCCACCGGGGCATAGCGGTCGGTGAAGGATCCGATGCCGTGAATCTCGGTCCGGCCGGGCTGCGCGAGGCTGTTGAGGTAGCTCAGCGAGCTGTTGGTGAACGTGTAGCCGCTGGTCGTCGCGGTCAGGTGCGAGCGGTTGACCTCGGTGCGGGCCCTGGTGGCCATGATGCCGTCGACGGACAGGTGGCGCGTGTCGAAGCCGGTGCCGACGTTGCTCTTCCAGATGTTCTTGGCCGAGTCCTGCACGGTCCAGCCGGTGGCCTTCCGCGCTCCGGTGATGACGGGGCGGGCGCCCGGCGCGGCCTTCCAGTTCACCGTGTGGCCGCCCGTGCCGGAGTCCGCCGAGGTGAAGGCGAGCGGTGCGGAGAGCCGGTAGGTGCCGTCGGCGAGCTCGACGGTGATATCGCGTGTCATGGAGTTGTTGGCCGCCCGCACCTTGGTCTTGGCCTGGGCGACGGAGCACGGCCGGCTCATGGAGCAGGCGGTGCCGGAGCCGTTCGGCGCGGCGTAGAGCGTCGTTCCGGCCGCGAAGGCGGGGCCGGCCTGGGTGAGGACTGCCGCGGTCGAGGCAGTGAGGACGGCGGCCGTGGCCAGCCATGACCTGAGACGGCCAGGAACCGTGGGACGTATGCGGATTGTTCGCATGTGACACCTTCCGGGAGGTTCAGGGGGCCCGTGGTGTGCGTGGGCGGGCAGGGGAGAGCCCAGCGGTAAGAGGGGGAAGGGGTAAGAGCGATGTAACATTAGACGTCATATGAATTTCGTCAATAGGTCGCGCGCTGCCGACTCGGCCGGACCTGGACATGCGAACGCCCCCGGCCTGCTTGGCTCGGGGGCGAGTCGGTGGGGGTGCTCTCAGGAGGCGGGCGAGCCGACGTTCGGCACGCGGCGGCGGCTCCAAGCGGTCGTGATGTGTGCCGCCATGGCTTGCGCGGCCCCCTCGGAGTCCCGGGCCAGTAGCCGCTCGGCGACCGCGCGGTGCTCCGCGTTGGCCCGCTCGCACGCGGTCGCGTCCGGAGTGCCGTTGTACAGGAACGTCGTGCGCGCCTGGGCGTGGAGGATCCGGATGATGGAACGCCCGAGCCTGTTGTGGGATGCCTGCATGATCCGGTCGTGGTAGGCCACATCGGTCTCGATGAAGCGTGCCGGGAAGGCGGTCTCCTCGTCGAGCCGGGCGAGCAGCCGCTCGATGTCTCGCAGGTCGTCGTCGGTGGCCAGCTCCGCGGCCTGGGCTGTCATCTGTGCTTCCAGCGTCGACCGGATGTCGACCAACTGGTCGAGGACGACGAGCGCGTCGTCGTGCTGGACGGTGGCGGCGAGCACGACGGGGTCGAGGAGGTTCCATTCCTCGGGCGGGGTGACGGTGGTGCCGTAGCCCTGCCGGGCGAGGACCAGCCCCTTGGCCTCCAGGGACTTGACCGCCTCGCGGACGGTGATGCGGCTGACGCCGAACGTCTCGCAGAGCTCGGGTTCGACCGGCAGGGTCGATCCTGGAGGGATGGCGCCCGACACGATCGTGTCGGTGAGGCTCTCCATGACGGCCTGTGCCAGCCGGGCCGGACGCTTGGGCCAGGGCTTGAGAACGGGAGGCTCTCCTGTCCTGCCGGTGCTGTCCTTGGCCATGCGGGTCCCCTTTGCTGATGCGGATGGCGGCGAGTCTACTGCGCGCGACTTCTTGACAGCATTCGTATGACGACTTACGTTACACGAAAATTGAGCAGCAGTACTTTCCCGTGCAAGGGGTGCAAGCCGTGCGCATTGCCGAAGTCGAGTGCCATCCGGTGCGGGTGCCGGGAGTCAGTCCGCCCTTCGTCTGGCGGGACGGGCTCCTGGGCAGCCCGTCCGAGGGCCAGGCCGCGGTGCTGCGCATCCGCACGGACGAAGGTGTCGAGGGGGTGGCGATGTCCCCTCGGCGGGGCAGCGGTGTCATCCTGGCGGACCTGCTGGACCGCATACTGCGCAAGGAGTTGGTGGGGCAGGATCCCCTGCAGCGGGAATGGCTCTGGCATCGCATGTGGGAGCTGGACCGCACGGAGGAGCTACCGCTCTACCTGCTGGGGCTGGTCGACACCGCGCTGTGGGACCTGGCCGGACGACTCGCCGACCGGCCCACCTGGCAGATGCTCGGCGGTTACCGCACCTCGATACCCGCCTACGCCTCCACCGTCACCTACTCCTCGGTCGAGGAGTACCTGGACATCGCCGACCAGGCCCTGGAGCTCGGCTACCCCGCCATCAAGCTCCACGCCTGGGGTGACGCCCGCCGCGACGCCCGCCTGTCGGTGGCACTGCGCGAGCACGTGGGGGATGACGTCCCGCTGATGTTCGACGGGTCGGCGGGCTTCGACCTCCCCGACGCGATCCGTCTCGGGCACGCTCTCTCGGACGCCGGCTACCTCTGGTACGAGGAGCCGATGAGGGAGTTCAGCGTCACCGCGTACAAGCGCCTCGCCGACGCGGTGGCCGTTCCCCTCCTCGTGGCCGAGACCTCCGACGGGGCGCACATGAACTCGGCCGACTTCATCCAGGCCGGCGCCGCCACCTTCGGAGTCCGCGCCTCCACCCAACTGCGCGGCGGCTTCACCGGCGCGATGCGCACCGCCCACCTCGCCGACGCCTACCGGCTGCGCGCCGAGGTGCACGGGCCGGAGATCCCCAACCGGCACCTGTGCATGGCCATCTCCAACACCACCTACTACGAGTCGCTGGTCATGGGCAATCCCATCAGCCGTGAGAGCGGCATCGACGCCCACGGCCTCGTTCATGCCCCCACCGGTCCGGGCGTCGCCCTTCCGGCGGGCCTGGACTACCCTCCCGCCCTTCAGGCATTCGTCGACAAGGAGACCGTCACCCCGCCTCGGGCCTGATGACGGGAGCCCCAGGCCCGACGGCCTGTCTCGAACACCCCGAGCGCGGCGCCGCTCACCGCTGTGCGTCCTTTCCCAAGATCTGAGGTCAGTCATGAACGACGACGTTCCGGTTTCCTCCCGCCGCCGGCTCAGGCGCACGGCCGTCGCTGTCCTGGGCGCCGTCTCCCTGCTCGTGCTCGCTGCCTGCGGCAGCGCGGATCCCACACCCACGGCGACGTCCTCCCCGGCGGCCTTCAAGCCCGTGGCTCAGCAGCAGGGCAGCGAGATCACGGTCTGGGCGGACGCCGCCCGGGTGCCCGGTGTGCAGGCATACCAGAAGGCGCACCCGAACGTGAAGATCAAGATCGTCACGTACAGCGGGGACGCCAACGGCGCCAACGACCTGCAGACCAAGGTCCAGCTGTTCGACCGGACCGGCAGCGGGTGGCCCGACGTCGCCTTCAGCGCCAACGTCAACGACGCCAGCTGGGCATCCCAGGGCAAGACCCCCTACGCCGCGCCCGTCAACCAGGGCGTGATCTCCCCGTCCACGCTGAAGGGCTTCGCGGACGGCGCGCTGAACCCCTGCACCTTCAACGGCAACACCTACTGCCTCCGGAACGACCTGGCCCAGAACGTCCTCTGGTACAACAAGGCCCTCATGGACAAGTTCGGCTACTCCGTCCCGACCACCTGGGAGGAGTACCAGGCACTCGGCGAGAAGGTCGCCGAGGAGCACCCCGGCTACCTGGTCGGCACCGCCGGGGACGCCTGGAGCCCCGAGGTGTACTTCTGGGCGAGCCAGTGCCCGGCCAGCACGGCGACCGGCGCCAAGAAAGTCAAGGTCGACCTGCGAGATGCCAAGTGCACCCGGATGGCCAAGCTGCTCGACACCCTGATAGCCAAGGGCTCGGTCTCCAAGGACACCGTCTTCAGCGCCGGCTTCATCAAGAACCAGGCGAGCAAGGTCCTGATGCTCCCCGGCCCCTCCTGGTTCGGCCAGGTGCTCTTCAACTCCACCTTCAAGACCCCCAAGGGGCAGATCGCCGCCGCCTCCCCGCCGAAGTTCGAGGGCGACGCCAAGAACTACACCGGCAACGTCGGCGGCGGACTGTGGTTCGTCTCCTCCCACAGCAAGAACCTCAAGGCGTCCGCCGACCTGGTCACCTGGATGACGACCTCCGACGCCTACCAGGGCACCGCGGGCACCTACCCCGCGTCCAAGAAGGCCGCGGTCACCTGGCTCGCCAACCAGAAGAAGACCGGCTACTTCGCCGAGGACGTCGGCCCCGTCTTCAAGGAATCCGCGGAACTGATCTGGCCCGGCTGGGCCGCCACCCAGTACAGCCAGGAAGCCATCTACTCCTCCACCGTGGTCCCCGCCCTGAACTCCGGCAAGACCCTCACCGACACCCTGGACACCTGGCAGACGGCCATCACCGACAAGGCCAAGTCCCTCGGCTACACCGTCGACTAGCGAAGCGGACCCATGACCACCCATCTGGCGACGGAGCGCAGCGGCCGCCGACGCGGCCGCTCCGCCCGCAACCCCGCCGGACGCGCCGGCTACGTCTTCGTCTCCGGCTACGTCCTCCTCCTGCTCGCCTTCGGCGTCCTGCCCACCTGTTACGCGGTGTGGCTGGCGCTGTCCAACTCCCGCAACCAGCTCGTCGGACTCGGCAACTTCACCCGGACGTTCGCCGACTACCGCTTCGGACCGGCCTTCCTCCACATCGGCCTGTACCTGGTGGTCTGGCTGGCCAGCCTGATGATCCTGGTGGTGCTGCTCTCCCTGATGCTGCACGGCCGCATGCGCAGGGCCTCCACCACCTTGCGGTTCCTGTTCTACCTGCCGGGAGCCCTCGCCGGAGTGGCGAGCGTACTGCTCTTCCTGATCCTCCTCGATCCGGCCGCCAGCCCCGTCGGCTGGCTGCTGAAGGGCTTCGGCTGGAACACCCTCGCCCAGGTCAACGCCCCCGGACACCTGCCGGTGCTCTTCACCGTCATCGCGTTCTGGACCGGGGCCGGCGGCTGGATCGTGGTCATGTACGGCGCGCTCAACAGCATCCCCGACGAAATCCTGGAGGCCGCTCGCATCGACGGCGCCAGCACGCTCCAGGTCGCCCTGCGCATCCAGATCCCGATGATCACCAAGTGGATCGCGTACATGCTGATCCTGGCCTTCGCGGCCGGCACCCAGCTCTTCGTCGAGCCGCAACTGGTCTCCCTCGCCAGCTGGGGCATGATCCCCGACAGCTGGTCACCGAACCAGCTCTCCTACCAGTACGCCTTCCAGGCAGGCGACTTCAACGGCGCGGCGGCGCTCTCCGTCGACCTCCTCATCCTGGGCCTCGCCTGCGCGGCGCTCGTCGTCTTCCGTACCGGCATGTTCGACAGGGACTGAAGATGCGCACAGCTCCCACGACCACAGCCCGCCGAACCCCGCCGCCCCGTACCGCCGGCGCCGGCACCAGCCCGAGGAAGCCCATGCGCCGAAAGCGCCGCCCGAGGTCACTGGCCGCCCGGCTGGCCTGGCTCATCGTCATGGGCCTGTCCGCGCTGTTCTTCTGCGTGCCGGTGGTGTGGCTCCTGCTGGCCCCGACCAAGACCGACGGCCAGATCGTGCGGGACAACCCGTTCTCCTTCGGCTCGCTCGGCGCGGTCGCCGACGCCTGGCACCACCTCTACGCGTTCCAGGACGGCGCCATCCTCACCTGGCTGCTGAACTCGGCGCTCTACACGTTCGGCGCGCTGGCCGTGACCCTGGTGACGTCGATCCCCGCCGGGTACGCGCTGGCTCTCACCCAGTTCATCGGGCGACGGCTGCTGCTGACCATCACCATGCTCGTGATGCTCATGCCGACGGCCGCGATGGTGCTGCCCCTGTACCTGGGGATGAACGCCGTGCACCTGGACGGCACGATCTGGTCGGTGATCCTGCCCTTCTCCTTCTTCCCGTTCGGCGTCTACCTCACCTACATCTACTTCTCCTCCAACGTCCCCTCCGACCTGCTGGCCGCAGCGCGCATCGACGGCTGCTCGGAGTGGCAGGTCTTCCGTCTCATCGCGATGCCACTGGCCAAGCCCGTGATCGCCCTGGTCGGCTTCTTCAACTTCGTCGGCAACTGGAACAACTTCTTCCTGCCGTTCGTGATGCTGCCCGACAGCTCCCAATACCCGGCGCAGGTGGGCTTGAACAACCTGCTCGCCGCCTCGCCGCTGTTCAACACCGCCGGCGGCGCGGGAAACCAGATCCTGCGGCCCGAACTGGCCCTGGCCACCCTGGTGACCATCGTCCCTGTTCTGATCGTGTTCCTCTTCTCCCAACGCGCTCTCGTGTCCGGCATGCTCGCCGGCGCGACAAAAGAGTGAGGCGGCAGCCGCACCATTGGCGCCGCGTCGTAGTGGCTACGCCGCCGTATGGGCGACGCCTCCCACACTCGCCGGAAGGACCCCGATGAAACGGGTTGCCCAGACGATCCGCCTGCGGCCCGAGCACCGTGAGCCGTATCTGCGCCTGCACTCCGCGGTCTGGCCGGGCGTCGAGGCCGCGCTGCGGGCCGCGAACATCCGTAACTACAGCATCTTTCTGCGCGAGGACACGCTGTTCGGCTACTTCGAGTACCACGGCGACGACTTCGAGGCCGACATGGCCGCGATCGGCGCCGACCCGACCACCCAGGCCTGGTGGAAGCTCACCGACCCCTGCCAGGAGCCCTGGGCCGATACCGGCACCGGAGGCAACTGGTCGGACCTGACCGAGATCTGCATCTGAGCGATCCCGGCACACCGTGACGCTCACCCGCGATCCCCCATCCCTCGCCCGAGCCACCTGACAACCACCCATGGCAAGGAAACGCCCAGTGAAACTTCTACGAGTCGGCGCGCCCGGCGAGGAGAGTCCCGCAGTCCGCACCGAGGAAGGCCGGCTGCTCGACCTGTCCTCCGTGACCTCCGACATCGACGGCGCCTTCCTCGCCTCGGACGGTGTCGACCGGGCTCGGGCGGCGGTCGCGACGGGCAGTCTGCCCGAACTGGACTGCGGTCAGCCATGACGTCTCCGAGCGCGAGTTCCAGCTGGAGTTCTCGTCGCAGTGGGACCTGGGCAAGTCCTGCGAGACCTTCAACCCACTCGGCCCCTGGCTGGTCACCGCCGACGAGGTCGGTGACCCACAGAACCTCGGCCTGCACCTGAGCGTCAACGGCGTGAAGCGGCAGAACGGCCACACCGGCGACATGATCTTCCCGGTCGACCACCTCGTGTCGTACGTGAGCCAGTACATGGTCCTGGAGCCGGGCGACGTGATCAACACCGGTACTCCCGCAGGCGTGGCCCTCGGCCTCCCCGGCACCCCCTACCTCCGCTCCGGCGACACCGTCGAGCTCTCCGTCGACGGCCTCGGCGGCCAGCGCCAGACCTTCGGCCAAGCGTGAAGGGCACCCCTTTGAGCAGTATGAGCGGCCTGTCAGGGCTCAAGGCCGTCGTCACCGGCGGCGGCTCCGGCATCGGGCTGGCCACGTCCCGGATGCTGGCCGAGCACGGCGCCACGGTGGCCGTTCTCGACCTCGACCCCTCCGGCGCCCCCGAGCCGCTGATCGCCCTCAAGGCCGACCTCGGCGACGACGCCTCGGTACGAGTCGCCGTGGACGCCGCTGCCGAGCGGCTCGGTGGCCTGGACATCCTGGTCAACAACGCGGGCATCGGCGCCGTCGGTACCGTCGAGGACAACCCGGACGAGGAGTGGCACCGCATCCTCGATGTCAACGTCCTGGGGACGGTGCGCACCACCCGGGCAGCCCTGCCGTATCTGCGGCGCTCGTCGCACGCGGCGGTCGTCAACACATGCTCCATCGCGGCCACCGCGGGCCTCCCTCAGCGCGCCCTGTACTCCGCGAGCAAGGGTGCGGTGCTTTCACTGACCTTGGCGATGGCCGCGGACCATGTCCGTGAGGGCATCCGCGTCAACTGCGTCAACCCCGGCACCGCCGACACACCCTGGGTGACCCGGCTCCTGGACGCCGCAGTCGACCCGGAGGCGGAACGAGTCGCCCTCGACGGACGCCAGCCCCTGGGCCGCCTGGTCGCCGCGGACGAGGTGGCGGCAGCCGTGGTCTACCTGGCGAGCCCCGCTGCGGCGTCCGTCACCGGCACAGCCCTCGCCGTCGACGGTGGCATGCAGGGGCTCCGACTGCGCCCGGCGGTCGGCGCATGAGAGAGACGACGCTGGGCGGCACTGGTGTCAGGGTCACCGAGCTGTCGTTCGGGGCCGCCGGCATCGGCAACCTCTTCCGCCCGGTCACCGACGAAGCCGCGTCCGCCACGGTGGAGGCCGCCTGGGACGCGGGCGTACGCACCTTCGACACCGCCCCGCACTACGGACTCGGGCTGTCCGAGCGACGCCTGGGCGCCGCGCTGCGCGGACGCGACCGCGACACGTACACCGTCTCCACCAAGGTCGGACGACTGCTCGAACCCAACTCTGAAGGCGGTCGCGGCGATGATCTCGCCCACGGCTTCGCCGTGCGCGACACCCACCGGCGGGTCTGGGACTTCAGCTGCGACGGAGTCCTGCGCTCCCTGGAAGCGAGCCTGGACCGCCTCGGCCTCGACCGTGTGGACATCGCCTTGCTGCACGACCCGGACCGCCACGCCGAGCAGGCTCTTACCGAGGCATACCCTGCGTTGGAACGGCTGCGCGGTGAAGGTGTCGTCAAGGCGATCGGCATCGGAGTGAACCAGTGCGCGCTCCCCGCCCGCTTCCTGCGCGAAACGGACATCGACGTCGTGCTGCTGGCCGGCCGCTACACCCTGCTGGAGCAGGAGGGACTTGCTGAGGTGCTGCCGGAGGCCGCCGCCCGCGGCAGGAGTGTCATCGTCGGCGGGGTGTTCAACTCGGGTCTGCTCACCGACCCGAAACCCGGGGCCACGTACGACTACGCGCCGGCCCCACGACACGTGCTGGACCGGGCGTTGCGCATGAAGGCGGTCACCGAACGCCACGGCGTACCGCTGCGCGCAGCCGCTCTGCGCTTCCCGTTCGGCCATCCGGCGGTCGCGAGCGTACTGTCCGGCGCGCGTTCCGCCAAGGAGGTCCGCGACACAGTGGATCAGCTGCGGCGAACCATGCCGGCCGCGGTCTGGGACGGACTGCGCGCCGAGGGGCTGCGGCCCCCGCACGTCCCCGTCCCTGCCACACCGGTCGAAGAAGCCGATCGGCCGAAGGGGGAGTCGTGGGGGTGACCGCCATGGAGGCGAGCACCGGTGAGGGCGTCATCGACGCACACCACCACGTGCGGGACCTCTCCGTCCGTGACCAGGACTGGATCACCGGACGGGAACTCGCCTCGCTGCGCCGCGACTTCACGCTCGTCGACCTGCAGCCGGAGGCCCGGGCCGCCGGGGTCACCGCGACGGTCCTGGTCCAGACGATCGATGTACCGGCGGAAACGCGGGAGTTCCTGGCCTTGGCCCAGGACAGCGACCTGGTGGCCGGCGTCGTGGGCTGGACCGACCTGGCCTCCCCGGAAGTCGCCCGCGCGCTCGCGGCGCTGCGGGAGGGGCCGGGTGGCGAGCACCTGGTGGGCATCCGCCATCAGGTGCAGGGCGAATCCGATCCTCACTGGCTGGTGCGGCCGGACGTGCTGCGTGGGCTCGCCGCAGTGGCCGAGGCAGGGCTCGTGTACGACCTGGTTGTCAAGCCTCACCAGCTCGCGGCCGCGCATGCGGCCGCCCGGCTGCTTCCCGGCCTGACCTTCGTACTCGAACACGCGGGCAAGCCCCCCATCGCCTCGGGCGAGCTGCGGCCATGGGCGGACTCGGTGCGCCTGCTGGCCTCGCTGCCCAACACCGGCTCCAAGCTCTCCGGCATGGTGACCGAGGCCGACTGGGGCCAGTGGAGCGTCGAGGACCTCCGGCCGTACGCGGATACGGTGCTGGACGCTTTCGAGGTGGGCGGTGACCTGCTCAGGGGTGCCGTGCGGAACGCGTGGAAGAGTCCGCAACCGAAGGAGCCGCCCTGCCGTCGGCGCCGGGCGAGGCGGAGCATCCCGCCCTGGGCCTGGCCAACAGCGCCATGGCGCTGCCCGGCGGGCACATGGCCGACCTCCTGGGCACCCCCGCCCGGGCCGAACAGTGGCTGGCGCGGCGCGACCTCGCCCTGGCCGGCGCCGGCTTGGCGGAGGTGTGCGCGACACGGTTGCGCTCGCTGCGCGAGCAGGTCAGGTCGCTGCTGGCCTCCCGTGCCGCCGGGCAGCCCGCCCTGCCCGCCGCCGTCACGGCGGTCAACGACGCGATGACCCGCGTCCCGACCGCATCCCTGCTGCTGTGGGACGAGAAGACCGGGCCCTACCGCGTCTCCCCCACCCCACCACCGCGATCGTCGAGCACGCCCTGGCGGTCATCGCCGCCGACGCCGCCGACCTGCTCACTTCCCCGACCTTCTCGGAGCTCCCTCTATCTTCTACTTCCATGGAAGAAATATCTGAGGAATCATGTTCCGGGTATGCTGATTCGTCGGACGCTGCGAGCAGTCGTCTGTTCCGGAGGCCGAAGACCCTCGGGTGACGCGCTCAGGAGGAGAAGCGATGGCGCACGACGAGGTAACAGGCGGCGGTCGGTGGGTCGAGGCCCAGGGCGCACAAAGTACGGACGCGACGGATTCGCCGCTGTCCATCCAGGTGCACGGGGCGAAGGTCCACAACCTGAAGAACGTCGACGTGACGGTGCCGCTGCGCCAACTGGTGGCAGTGGCAGGGGTGTCCGGCTCCGGGAAGTCGTCGCTGGCGATGGGGGTGCTGTACGCGGAGGGCTCACGGCGCTACATAGAGGCGCTGTCCACGTACACCCGCCGGCGTATGGCGCAGGCACCGCGTGCGTCGGTGGACAGCGTCGAGCACGTGCCCGCCGCCCTCGCCCTGCGGCAGCGGCCCGGGGTGCCCGGCGTGCGCAGCACTTTCGGCACGTCGACCGAGCTGCTCAACGTGCTGCGCCTGCTGTTCTCCCGGCTGGGATCACACCTGTGCCCCAACGGCCACCGGCTGGACCCCACCATCGACGTGGCGGCGGGACTGGACCTGACCTGCCCTGTATGCGAGGTGACGTTCTACCCGCCGGGCGCGGAGTCGCTGGCCTTCAACTCGGACGGCGCATGCCCGCAGTGCACCGGTACCGGCACGGTGCGGGAGGTCGACGAAGCGGCTCTCGTCCCCGATCCACAACGCACCATCGCCGAGGGGGCAGTAGCTCCGTGGTCCATGTTCGGGTTGACGGTGATGCCGCAGGTCGTCGCCGAGTTCGGGGTGCGCACCGACGTGCCGTACACGGAACTGACCGCACGCGAGCGGGAAATCGTCATGCACGGTCCCGCGGAGCAGCGGCACATCAGTGTCCGGTCCAAGAACGGCAAGTTCTTCGAGCTGGACTTCACTTACCGCAACGCGCGCCGGGCCGTCGAGGAGGCCCTGCGCAAGGCCACCACCGAACGCGGGCTGAACCGTGTGAACAGGTTCATCAGCGCCCAGGTGTGTCCGGCCTGCCACGGCACCCGGCTCAGCGAGCAGGCCCGCGCCACCCTCGTCGACGGCATCAACCTCGCCGAAGCCGCCGCGAAGACGCTCGACGAACTCATCGCCTGGACCCCCACCCTCGCGGACGCCCTGCCGCCCGAGATGCGCCCGATGGCACGGAACATCGTCGCCACCCTGTTGGAGACCGCCCGCCGCCTCGTCGAACTCGGCCTCGGCTACCTCGCCCTGGACCGGGCGAGCTCCACCCTGTCGACCGGCGAGCGCCAACGCGTCCAACTGGCCCGCGCCGTACGCAACCAGACGACCGGCGTGCTCTACGTCCTCGACGAACCCTCCATCGGCCTGCACCCTTCGAACGTGGACGGTCTGCTCGGCGTCATGCGCGACCTGCTCCGCGACGGCAACTCCGTGGTCCTCGTCGACCACGACGTCCAGGTCCTGCGCGAAGCCGACTGGCTCATCGAGATCGGCCCCGGCTCCGGCACCGAAGGCGGCACCGTCCTGGCCACCGGCGACGTCACCACCCTCGGCAAGGACCCCGACTCCCTGATCGGTGGATTCCTCACCGGCCGCGTACCCGTCCTCGTCCGCCAACGGGCCGGCCGCGACAAGATGTTCGACCAAGGCCGCATCCACCTCTCCACCCGACCCCTGCACACCGTGCACGCCTTGGACGTCGACATCCCCCGGGGCCGCCTGACCGCTGTGACCGGCGTGTCCGGATCGGGCAAGACCACGCTGATCCTCGAAAGCCTGATCCCCGCGCTCCAGGCGAAAGCTGCGGGCAGAGCGCTGCCTGACCATGTGGCCGCGGTGGACGTTCAGGCGATCACCCGGGTGAACACGGTCGACGCCACCCCCATCGGCGTCAACGTCCGCTCCACCGTCGCCACCTACAGCGGCATCCTCGACGACCTGCGCCGCGCCTACGCCGCCACCGATGCGGCCAAGCAGCGGGGGCTCACCGCCGCGGACTTCTCCTACAACACCGGCTCCCTGCGCTGCCCCCGTTGCGAAGGGACCGGCCAGGTCTCCCTCGACGTTCAGTTCCTGCCGGATGTCGACATCGCCTGCCCCGCATGTGACGGCACCCGGTACGCCCCCCGCAGCCGCCGACATCCGCCGTCCGGCCTCCGGAAACCCGGACGACGGAATGTCCTTGCCCGAGCTGCTTGCCCTCACCGTCAGGCATGCGATCGAGCAGGTCGGCGACATCCGCCGCGTGAGAACCCGGCTGCAAGCCCTCATCGACCTCGGACTCGGATACCTCACCCTCGGCGAAGACACCCCGGCCCTGTCCGGCGGCGAGGCACAGCGGTTGAAGCTCGCCACCGAGCTGACCCGGAACCAGTCCGACACCCTCTTCGTCCTGGACGAACCCAGCGTCGGCCTCCATCCTCTCGACATCCGCACGCTCCTGGACGTCCTCCAGCGACTGGGCGACAACGGCGCCACCGTCATCGTCATCGAACACGACCTGGACATGATCGCCAACGCCGACTACGTCATCGACATGGGCCCCGGAGGGGGCATCGCCGGCGGCACCATCGTCGCCACCGGAACACCCGATGACCTCTCATCTGATCCGCACAGTGTCACGGCCCGCTATCTCAACCGCCATCTTCTGCACCCGAAGAGGTAACCCGAGCAGAGTCGCGCCCCGGCTGCTCGGCGAGGCGCGAACGAAGCGCCTTGAGAGGGGGACTGCGGCGGTCACTCGCAAGCGGTTCGTCGTCAGGACTCCTCGGGGTCGGCGCGGCGTGCGTTCCGACTGCGGAGTCCTGTTCTCACCTCTGGTAACCAGGCACCTCAACGCACCCATCACCTCTGCATGACCCGGCACAGGGCTCGGCCTCGCTGGCGGGCGTCGCAACTCTCGCGTGCTGCGAGTACCTCGGTGAAATGCCTTTCGGCCCCATGGCCCAGCGCTTGGAGTGAGGCATGCGGAGTGTGTCCCCGCGGGGCCAGTTCGTATTCGACCCTGGGTGGGACCTCGGCGTACACGTGCCGGGCGACAAGTCCGTGGCGTTCCAGGTCCCGGAGCGTTTCGGTGAGGACTTTCGCGCTGATGCCGTTGCCGCAGGAGGCCGTCCGGCCGCAGGGAGCAGGGATCGGCGACCGACCGCCCCGCGACGATCTTCTCCGCGGACTGCCGTCCACGACCAGCGTGAGCACCGCGTCGGCCCGACCGGCTTCGTGCTCAAGCCAGGAGCGTTTGTCGCCGTCCTCCGGCGCCGTAGGAGCCAGGTTCGGCGGGCGAGCATTACGCCAGCCAGTGGCCCTCATCCTCGAAGGTGAGCCGAGCCCTGTGCGAAGAGAGCGGCTTGGAATGGTGGTGACCCCTTCAGCGGCGGAGCGTCCGGGTGACGGAACATGTCGTGGCGCTGATGGTGGTCACGGGGGATCCTCACGGCCGTTCCGTGCTCCGGGCGGTCAGAGCTACCATGAAGTAATCAATGGAAGAAGATTCTGTGGAAGATGAATTGTGGTTGATCTGAAGCTGGTGTTCCACGACCTGGTCCAGTTCGAGATCGAGCTCTGGAATGCCGTCGATGCGAGGCTGCGCGCCGAATACGACCTCCAGCTCACGTGGTTCGAGGTGATGCAGCTGCTCGCCGGGCGCTCGGGATGCCGGATCCAGGACGTTGCGGAGGAGTTCGGGATCACGGTCGGCGGGACGAGCAAGGTGGTCGACCGTATCGAGGCTGCCGGTTACTGCGCGCGGCGCGCCAATCCGAACGACCGTCGCTCCTCGCTCGTCGAGCTCACACCCGCCGGCCGACGAGTGGTGGACAACGCCATGAAGGTCTTCGAGGCAGAACTCGAGGCACGCATCGGCTCCGTGCTCCCCGAGCGGGAACTGGAGAGGTTCGCCGCGACCCTGAGCGCGCTCCGGACGGCGGGTCGTGCGGTGAGCGCAGGTCAGAAGCCGGCGTAGGGGGGCGTAGGGGACGTACGGCTCGATGTGGACAGGGCTCGGCGGCCTGGTGGTTGAACCGGCGTTGCCGCCTGCCTGTCCATCGGCCTCCGATGACGCTGGCCGTCTGCGACAGCCTGGACACCGCCGGACGGGAAGGCCGCGCCCGTGGACTGCGGGACCAGTCTGTAAACCGGTGCAGGGCAGTTCGTCTGCATGGGTCCGCTGCCCGGCCACGCGGTGCCCTACGGGCAGTCCGTCGTGGCTCCTCTTCTGGATCTTCCCGCCGACGCCCACCCCCTGGCCGGGGAGGCGCTGTGGATGTGGGCGAACGAGCAGGCCGAACGGGCTCGGGCATCGCGGTGAGCCTGCTGTTCCGCGCCGACAGTCTTGACCCCTTCCGGCTGGTAGGTGCCGATCTCTATGATGTGTGGGATCGTGTCGCCCCGCTCCTCCCGCCTCGCCCGCCGCGGCGTCAGCGGTATCCGGGCCGGCTGCCGGCGGATGACCGTGCGGCTCTGCGCGTAATCGTGCACGTGCTGCGCACGGGTGTGGCCTGGGCGGACGTGCCGACTGAGACGATCGGCTGCAGCGGGGTGACATGCCGGCGGCGGCTGCGGGACTGGACCGAGGCCGGTGTCTGGCCCCGGCTGCACGAGATCCTCCTCGCGGAACTTCGAAAGGCCGGACTGTTGGACATGGAGGACGCCGCAGTCGACGGCTCGCATGCCCGGGCCCTGAAAGGGGGGCTCACACCGGACCTTCGCCGGTCGACCGCGGCCGCCGGGGCAGCAAGCACCATGTGATCACCGACCGGCACGGAACACCCCTTGCGGTGTCGTTGACCAGCGGAAACCGTCACGACGTCACCCAGCTCATGCCCCTGCTGGACGCGATACCCCGCATCCGCGGACTGGTGGGCCGGCCCTGTCACCGGCCACGGCGGCTGTTCGCCGACCGCGGATACGACTACGACAAGTACCGACGGGTCCTCCGCGCTCGTGGCATCACGCCGAAGATCGCCCGCAAGGGCACCGCCCACGGCTCCGGCCTGGGCAGGACCAGGTGGGTCGTCGAGCGAACCTTCGCCTGGCTCCACCAGTTCAAGCGCCTGCGGACCCGCTACGAGATACGAGCCGACCTCCACCTCGGACTGCTCCAACTCGCTTGCAGCATCATCTGCTTGAGACGACTCCGAACCTCATTCTGAAATGATCAGTAAGGGCTGTCCCGTAAATGATCTACGGCATGTCGATCGAGTATCGGCGCTGTGCCTCATCCAGCGAGGGTGAGGTTGTGGAGCAACAGCACCGGGCCGTGGCCACCCGTTACGACAAGCGTCGTTACGTCTACCTCGGCACCGCAACCGCCGCAACCCTCGTCATCTGGCTCCGAACGTGATCGCCCGGACAAGTTCGAGGTCAGTTCATGCGGCGCCGCTGGCGTCCGGGGCGATGAAGCGCCGGTAGAGGGGGGCGAACGTCACCTGGGGCTCGGTCGTAATGCCCAGTTCCCCCTTGACCACGGGTGCGACCCTGTCGGCGATGAACCGTGTGAAGTGATCCTCCGTCTCCCAGACGTCGGCCGCGTGGAAGCCGTCGTCGGCGAACCAGCCCACGTGCATCACGAACCCGTCCGGAGCGTCGTCTTCCCAGCCCACCCGGCCACGCGCCGCGTCGTACGCCTCTGGCGTGAGCTCGGGCCACACAAAGGTCATCACGACTGCCATGGGAGTTCCTCTCCATCGCCTCGGTGCGCCGCAGCCTGTGCGGCACGGCAGTACGACGCTAAGCAGGTCAGGCCGGCCGGGCACATCGAAGCAGCCATTCGGGGCAGGTCGCCTCGCGGTCGGACCGCTCTCCACCTCAAGATCGATTACGGGACAGCCCTTGGCGGAGGTTCGCGCCCGTTGAGGCAAAGGCGTGGCGATGATCCAAGGCGCACTGGCAACATGCCGACATGCCATCGCTCTACAAGAACACCAAGCGGTACTACGGCTGTCGCTTCGGACAGGCTCAACTGCGCAACCTGGCGGCCATGGTTGGCGAGGACATGGCGCCGGGATCAGTGTCCTTCCGTACGAACTTTGGCACTTACCACTTTCAGGCGGACACCCTGGCTGCCCTCGTTGCCGAGGTGGAAGCGTCCCCAGACATCGGCACCAACAAGCCCTGGGACAACCTTACGATCACCGCACAAGGGCCCGCTCCTGGCTCTGAATGCAGCATCACAATCGACCCAGATCGCACGGCCGTGGAGGTCAAAACTGACACCCACAACACTTGGGCTCGCGGCCTCGAAGCCCGCATCGGCGAACTCCTGACAGACCAAGCCGCGGGCCGCCATGACCAGACCCGCTCGCCAGCGGCCAAGCGCTTGCGCAGTTCCCTGGCGGGGGTCGGGCTCTGGGCCTTCGTCCTTTGGTACAGCATCACCGTGTACCCGACCTCTCAAGAGGAGGTCGTTCTCGCGAACGGCAAGCACGCGCTCACGCGGGCGGGCGGCCAGCTTCCAACTAGTTCGCTGGTGGTGTTGGGCACACTTCTCCTGTGGTGTATCGGCAACGCAGTAAGACACTTCGTCGGGGTGCGCGCCACCAGACCGACTTTGGTCGTGGCGTCCGATCTTCCTTCCGGCCCCGCCTGGCAGCGCCTCTCCTTCGCGGACAAGGTTGCAACTGTCGTTGCTGTACTGACTGGGCTAGCCATGGTGGGAACCGTCGTGTCAGCCGCAGCCGATGTCTTCAAGCCCTGACGCAACGGCCACACTGCCCCTGCGATGGGGCCCAGACACCTATTACTCACCCCCGCGCTGACCGGCCGGGGGTTTCTTCATGCCCTCGGAGGTAGCACCCACTTGCCCACCGTCCAGCACCAGGTCGTTACTGACTTCAGCTCGTCGGGGTGAATCTTTGCGAAGACCCTGATGGGTGTGGGTGGGCGGCTGTATCCGTGTGGTGTGAGATATGCGGATGGGGGCGGGTTGACCCCTGCGGGACGTCGCCGCCGGGAGTCGGTACGGGTACAGGCGGCCGAGTTGTACGAGCAGGAGACCAAGCCGTCGGAGGTCGCACGGCGCCTGCGGGTGAGCGTGAAGTCGGCGTGCCACTGGCACCAGTTGTGGCGGGACGGCGGTCGTGAGGCTCTGGCTTCCCGCGGCCCGAGTGGATCCCGTTGCCGGCTGTCCCCGCGCTGTCTGGAGAAACTGGCCGCGTACCTCGATGAGGGCCCGGCCGCCCACGGCTGGGTGGAGGACCAGGTGTGGACCGCATCGAGGGTGGCCACACTGATCGGCAGGAAGTTCCACGTCTCCTACGTCTCCTACAGCGTCTCCGGCGCCACGCGGCTGATGCACCGGCTCGGCTTCAGCCCGCAGGTCCCCGCACGCAGGGTCGCCGAGCGCGACGAGCGGGCCGTGACCGCGTGGAAGGAGGCGACCTGGGCGGAGGTAAAAGGGCCCGGGCGGCCTGCGGGGGTTACATCTGCTTCGAGGACGAAGCAGGGTTCACCCGGAAGCCGCCACGGGGACGAACCTGGGGCCGGCGAGGGCGCACCCCGGTCGTGACCGTCAGCGGGCGCCGCTCAGGGCGCCTGTCGGTGGCCGGGCTGATCGCGATACGGCCGGGCTCGCGCACCCGGCTGTGTCACCGGCTGCGCACCCCCCGAGCGGGCAGCAGCGCACGCCGCAGCATGGGCGAGCGGGACTTCATCGCGCTCATCGACGGCGTCCACCAGCTCGTCAAGGCACCGATCGTGCTGGTCTGGGACCGTCTGAACACCCACGTCTCCCACGCTATGCGCGAGCTGACCGCCGAGCGGGAGTGGTTGACGGTGTTCCTGCTGCCCGCCTACTCGCCCGATCTCAACCCCGTCGAGTGGGTATGGGCACACGTCAAGCGGAGCTTGGCCAACCTCGCCGTGGTCGCGCTCGACCGGCTCGAAGCCCTCGTCCGTAACCGGCTAAAAGCGCCTTCAGTACCGGCCCGACACCCTCAACGGCTTCATAGCCGGCACCGGCCTGACCTTCAACGAACCCACGTCCCCTTGACGAGCCGAAGTCAATACTGCCGTGCAGTCGGCTGGATGACAGGAGACCCTGGTGCAGTGAATCAGGTTCAGGAGATCGTGGGGCTGGTCGGCGGTGTGCTGGGCCAAGATGTCATCGGCACCTACCTCCACGGCTCCGCCGTGCTCGGTGGACTTAGGCCGGCCAGCGACGTGGACGTGTTGGTCGTCTCCCGGCGGCGAATGGATGAGCAGGATCGACGGACCCTCTGCGGTGGACTGCTCCGGATCTCCGGCTCCCGAAACAAGGTCCGCCCGGTCGAGCTCACCGTGGTCGTCCAGTCCGAGGTCCAGCCGTGGCGGTACCCGCCGACCGGCGATTTCCTTTACGGCGAGTGGCTGCGTGCGGAGTACGAGGCCGGGAATGTCCCCCAGCCGGAGCCGATGCCCGATCTGGCCCTGCTGATCACTATGACGCTGACCGGCGACCACCCCTTCACCGGCCCGCGCCCGGCGCAGGTCCTCGACCCCGTTCCGCAGGCCGACCTGATCCGGGCGAGTGTGGCGGGTATCCCCGGCCTGCTCGACGACCTTCACAGCGACACCCGCAACGTCCTGCTGACCTTCGCCCGTATCTGGACCACGCTCGCCACTGGCCAGATCAAGTCGAAGGACGCCGCCGCCGACTGGGCCCTTGCCCAGCTCCCGCCCGAGCACCGCGCCGCCCTCGGGTACGCCAGGCAGCTCTATCTCAACTGCCCCTACTCTGAAGAGAGCTGGAGTGATGAATTGCAGGCGCAGGTGCGTCCCCATGTGGACCGCGTGCTTGCTGAGATCGACCGGCTGCGTGCCTGTGATAGGGCTCTTTGAAATGCCCAAACCCCTCGCTATGGGTGCGGACAGACCTGCTCGCCCCCACCTGCACTCTGGCCGTACCGCCGTCCGAATGATGAGGTGGCACGGTGAGCATCCAAGATGAAGCGGCGGCTGTCCGACCGTTGACGCTGGCTTGGGTGAGCCGGCACCTGGAGGTCGGCGAACGAATCGTCAGAACCGAGGCGCTGCACGGCGGCATCACTGCCGAAATGCAGAGGCTGACCATCGGCACGCGGGACGGAGACATCCCCATCACCCGAACCGCGCGAGTTGAGGGCCGCTGCCTGAAGTCCCAGGGTGTCAAACCTGACGCGGTGGTCCACCTGCGTCCTGCCGCGCCCTCCAGCAGGGGGTGAGCAGCTCGGCGGCGGCAAGGTTGCCCACCGCACGCGCCCAGGCTGCTCCAGCAACCATCGCAAGGCGCACCTCGGCCCGGCCGAGGCGGACTGAACGCAGCGCCAGGGGCGTCTCCCCCGGCCCACCATCGTCACCCTGAAGTGCCGAACTCAGTAACGGAGGACCATGTGGTGGAGTGGATGCGGTGGGCACTCCAAGGAGGCCATGTCCGCGGCGTGAACACCGGAATGGGTCTCGGGGTCACGTCGGTGGACATGAGCCTGGCCCGGCTGAAGGATGCCCTGAACCGCGCTGTCACGCGCGGCCTGGTGACCGTGAACGTAGCCAGCGAAGTGCACATCCCGCTGAAGGCCCGCAAGGCGGAGCGGAAGACGAAGGCGGTCGTCCAGCCGTGGAACGCCTCGGAGGTGGGTGCCTTGTCGCTGTGATGAAGGTGGACCGTCTGTACGCGCCGCTGCTGCTGTCCTTGATGGGGCTCCGTCCGGCGGAGGTCTGCGGCTTGAGGTGGTCGGACATCGACCTGCACGCGGGCACGCTCAGCATCGCTGACACGCGGACCATGATGGGGAACCGCACAGTGGTGGAGAAGGACACGAAGAGCATGGCGGGGGAGCGCGTTTTGCCGCTTCCGAGTTTGGTAAGGGAGGCGCTGAAGGCGTTCCGTGCCACGCAGGCAGTGGAACGTCTGGCGGCGGGTGACGGCTATGAGGGCGCCGGTTACGTACTCGTGGATGAACTTGGCGCCGCGTTGAACGCTCGGCAGTTGCGGGTGCGGGCCTACAAGATCATGGATGAAAACGGCCTTCGCAGGGTCCGTCTGTACGATGCTCGGGCGTCTTGCCTCACGTACCTCGCCAATAACGGGGTGCCGGATCACCTGCTTGCCATGTGGGCCGGGCACACGAACGTGAAGACGACGAAGAAGTGGTACGTGAAGCCGGACGTGGCGGACCTGCTTCCAGCAGCGGAGGCATGGGGAGGTCTCGCAGGGGGCGTGTGACAGATCGTGACAGATGAAGGTGTGAACCCGTGAGCGAAGCCAAGATCGAAACGCTGCAATACCGCTTTGACGGGCCAGAAGCCTGTCTTGATCTTGGGACCGTCCCTCGGTACCACATGGCACATGTCGTAGAAGCCGTCTTTGGGCGTCCACACGGTCCGGAACGACACCGTTTGCGTAGGCAGATTCCCTGAGGTCCGGGAGCATCTACGGGGTTGGTGACACGGGCGTGACACGTGAGGCACCTCTGGCGGCCTGATGGCCGGCCGCCACCGCGCGTTCCTGGTCGTCGACGCCCTGGGCATGGCTGTCGGCCGCGGTCGGCTCAAGCCCGGCTGCATCGCGCATTCCGATCGCGGATCGGAGTACGACCCGACGCCGACCTGGTGCCGGCCACGCTGGAGTACGCCCTCGCGTCCCGCGAGGTCGAGTCCGGCTGGCTCATCCATCCCGCCGACCACGGCCGTCAGTACACGTCCATCAATCTGACAACTCGCCTCATGGGAGCGGGAGTTCGGGCATCAATAGGTTCCGTCGGGGACTCGTACAACAATGCTCTCGCCGAGAACCTGTGGATGCTGATCAAGACGGAGTGCGTGCGCGGTCGCGTCTTCGCGACCAGGGCTGAGGCGAACCTCGCGCTCTTCCAGTACATCGACTGCTCCCACATCAGCCGGCGGATCCAGGAACGGCTCGGCTGGCTCAGCCCGACGAGTACCGCAGCACAGTCGGCCGACGGTCGGGGTGGTCCTGACGGGCGAGGAACGGGGGTCGGCCGTTGAGTTGCTGGGCGACGTGTTCGAGGTCTTCGGGGCTGTGCACGGACGGGTCGGTGCTCTTGGGGAAGTACTGCCTCAGCAGGCCGTTGACGGCACGTGTTCTCCGAGTCACCCGACGATCCCGCCGAACCTCTCCCGTCGAAGAAGCCCGGCCCGCCAAGGCTGCACCAATAGGTGTTCTCGTTCGAGCCGCGCTGCCAGGGTGAGTGCGGGTCGCAGAAGTAGACCGGTACTCCCGTGGCGACGGTGAACTGTTTGTGTGCGGCCATCTCGCAGCCCTGGTCCCAGGTCAGCGAGCCGCGCAGGTGCGCGGGCAAGGTCTGGATCAGGGGAACCAGCATGTCGCGGACCTCCTCGGCGGTGTGTCCGCCGGGCAGATGCCCGAGCATGAGTAGCGGGTGGAGCGCTCGACCAGGATCACGATCGCGCTCTCGCTGCGGGGGCCGACGATCAGATCGCCTTCCCAGTGGCCGGGCACCGCCCGGTCCTCGACCTCGGCAGGACGCTCGAGATCATCACCATCTCGTCGACGAACCGGCGGGTGCGCTGCTCGGGGCTGCGGTGGGGTTTGCGGCGGGTGCGCCCGCTGCGCAGCGCGGCCGCGACTTCGCGGCGCAGTCCGCCACGGGCCTGGACGTAGATCGCCTGGTAGATCGTTTCCGGACTCACGTGCATGCTCTCGTCGTCGGTGCAGTTCGGCCTCGACCGTTGCGACGGATGACTCCGAAGCGGTGGCGACGATGGTGGTCACACCGGTCTTGTAGTCGATGCGGCGCCCGTCGGGATGCAGGCGCGAGTGGCCGATCTGCCGGATACCGCGGTCCCAGTCCTCAGCGGTGCGTTCATGGACGCCGGCCTGCGCGGCGGCCTCGCGGCGCCGGACTCCCGCAGCACGCAGCCGCTCGTACTCCGCCCGACCGGGGTGGGCGGGCCTGCGAGGCTTGCCGCGACCGCGGATTCCGGCCTGGCGTGCCCCTCCGAACGCCGTGTTGCGGTTCACTCCGACTGCACGAGCCGCAGCAGTGATGCTGCCGTTCTCCCTGTCCAGCGCCTCGAAGAACCTCGCCTTCAGTACCTCGAAATCCACGATCCCCGCAACTCCCTGAACTCCAGGGTGTTGCGGGGATCAATAGAACCCGCCCTCGGCGGGGCTTCTGTGCGCAGGGGTTACGACGGAGTGCAGCGGCTGGTGTGGGCACCGTTGCACTCCGGCTCTCCGCTTGAGCACGCGGAGCAAGGACGCCTTTTCAGTACGGCCACTGATCGGGTGACGCCGGTAGTGTGCGCAACGCACGAGACTCCCGTTCCGTTGGGGGAGGCGTTCGAAGTCTCAACCCACCGGCGCAGGAGCCTCGTGCGTTGCAGAGCCGACCCCTTCCCTTGATCAGTAGGTACGTCGGCAGCATCGCTCTTCAGCGGCCACCGGCGTGCGTTATTCGAGACAGGAACAGACGGGCATTACCTCTTGACGTAGAGGTAGTAGAAGGGTGAGAAGGGGCCGACCGAGACGCAAAGGTATGCGCTCCACTTGCCCTCCGCGATGCCGTTGCTACCCGCCGACTCGCAGGAAGCAGCCATGCCATAGAACGAGGCTTCGCGAACGAAACCCTCAGGAGGCGTCCATGGCTTCGCGGAGGAAGCCGCAGGCTGGTGTGCGGCGCTGACAGGATTGCCATCCGAGGCGGCAAAAGCCTGCGGGACGCTCAGGGCGAGCATGCCGACCAGAATCGCGCAGGGCACAGCTTTCCGTATCGAACGAGTCATAGCACATTCCTTCTCGTTGGGTCGCGTCGAAATGAAATAGGACACACGGCTCCGCCACGGGAACATGGCGACCGTTCATCAGTCCGCTAAAGCCTGTTGCAGAGCGAGGGCAGCGCTTGCTTCACGCCGTAATCTCGTTTGACGAGCACTGCGTGCCTGGATTTTGGCGATCCGCAGTGCCTATTGATCTCGCCGCAAGGCGCTACGCGATCTTCCAGCACTGCAACACGCTTTCTAAGCAATGTCTCGAAAGTTGGCGAGCTGGTTCAGCCTCGAGCTGGTCGCGCAGGTGCTCTGTGCTCAACGACCGTGCTCATCGGGGTTCGCCGAGCTGCATCCGGCCCAGTTCCCCCGCCAGGAACAGGTGGTACGGATCAAGGGCGGACGCACTTTGCCGCCTCGGCCCAACTTACTATAGGCCGTGGATCTCGAGGACCTGGGTCCTGCTAGTGGCGATGTAATAGGGCACTAGACTGCGCACCAACCTCTCAGCTCTCAGGATATGTCATCGTGAGAATGTTGCAAGCTTAGAGCATAATGCAATCCGCGCCGAGGAGACAGTACTGACCAATGAATTAAGTAGATTGCAGTCACCTCGACCGCCAGTGTATACACCCTGAAGTCTAAGATGTCTTTCCCGCTTGCGTCAAGTATCTTATAAGCCAGGCAACGGCTCATTGTGAGCGTCTCCGACATCGGAGAAGAAGACGCTACGGCGGCACGAAGGAGCGCCCCTAGAGGGGATAGGTTGTGAGCAACATGGGCGCTGTCAATCGCTTTTCCCTAAGGGGTCGCAGAAGAACAACGTGCAGGCGATCGGTGCGTCGGCCTGCGCAGTCAAGTCTCAGAACCCACAAGTTGATTCTCTGCGAGCCCTAACGAGCTCGTGCACGGTAGGCGGTGAGACGTCGCGAGCTTCGGTGCGGCCCGGGTTCACTTCTGCCGTGTTGGCTTCAGGTCCACGGTCTGCTGGTGGGACAGCAAGCCGGCGATTGCTTGGATGGTGTTGCTCGCGGCGGCCGGGGTGGCGGGTCAGGGCCCGCCAGTTCTGCAGATGGGCGATGCCGTGCTCGACCCGGATACGGCGTGAGGAGTGTGCCTTGCGCTGGCGCTCGTACATCTCCTCGTACCAGTCGGCGGCGTTCTTCTTGAACTTGCGGTGCGGTGGTGTCATCACCCGGCCGCCGGTCTGGGCGCCCAGGCCCTGGTAGCGGGCATCGGCGAGGATCTCGACTGCGGGCCCGTCGGCCAGGAACCTGGCCAGCCCTAACTGGCGGGCTTGGGTGATATCCGCGCAGCTTGCGGGCCGTGCTGGGCTGCACCACAGCACGCGACCTTCGCCGTCTGTGACGACCACGGACTTGACGGCGTTCTGCTGTTCTTGCCGGAGATGAAGGTGTCCCGGTCCTTGCGTCCGGCGGCCGGGCGGCGAACCCGGATCTCGGTGCCGTCGACGATGCCGGTCATTCCGCTCGACCCGAGATGGTCGACGACCTCGGCCAGAGACCGCAGCCGCACGTCGGGGCTGACGGTGCATCCTCGCTCGGCGAGCAGGGGCCGCACCTCGCCGACGGCCCGGGTGATGGTAGAGCGGTCCACTCCGAACCAGCAGGCCAGCACGTCATGGGTGGCCCCGTGACGAAGATGGACGAGCGTGGCGGGAGCCGGTCGACGAACACCAGCCGGTGCTTCGCGCCGGCCCCCACATCCCGCTTCCGCGGTCGAGCGGCAAGCCTCGCTTGGTAACGCTCCTGCCGCAACGGGCCGATCTCCTCGACGAGTACGGTAATCACGCCGGCAGTGCGGCGGGGTTGCCGGACCCGACGCCGAGGGCGCCCGATCAGCGTCGTGATCCGCGACAGGGTCTGGTCCGGCCCATGCGCCACCGGGCCCTTGGCCAGCTCCCGGGCCAGCACGGCGAACAGTTCGTCGCTGAGCAGCGGCAGTGATGCCGGGCCTTTCGAGGACAGGGCTCCCGGCCGGTCCAGCGACCAAGCCTTGGTCAACGCTGTACCGACCGGATGCTGACCCGCGGGTCGTGAGCGATGACCGCGTCTTCGCCGCCCTGCCTGTACCGCTCGGCCGCCTGTAACCGCGACTTCTCGCGGCAGGCCCGCCGTTCGTCGGTTAGCCCGCCCCCTTGCGCACACCTCATGCAGTCGGCATACCGCAGGGATCACGAGACGTCAGCCCTACGGCACCACGCTTCGGAGGTCGCAGTCGAGTTGAGCGAGGCTTTCCGTGGCAATGCGTTCGAAGACCCTCTCATCCGCAGCAAAGTAGGAGTCAGGAATTGGCCAATGTATGACAATCTCAGTGAAGCCGAGCTGTGCGTGCCTTCCGGCGAAGTCGACAAAAGCGTCGAGAGATTGCAGGGGAATACTACGGTCGGGTGTGAATCCGGTTAGGAGAATCCTTTCTATTCCGTCGGGATTGCGGCCAAGATTCTTGCAGGATGCACTTAAGGTTTCGATTTGCTTACGCAGGGCCTGGATCGACTGCTCTGGTGTCCCATTCTCGTATAGTTTCATATCTCCTGTTGTTACCCATGCCTGACCATATCGTGCAGCAAGTTCTATTCCCCTTGGGCCAGCGGCTGCCACTGCAAAGGGAAGGCGCGGCCGCTGCACGCAGCCGGGGATATTTCGCACCTCGCTGGCTGAATAGAATGATCCATCATAAGATGTACCGGTTGCGGTATCTTGACGCAGCAGAAGGTCTAGAAGGAGGACGAATTCAGCGTAGCGGTCGGCTCGTTCGCGGGGCGACCATGGTTCTTGACCGAGAGCGGTAGCGTCGAATCCTGTTCCGCCAGATCCTACACCTAATGTGAATCGTCCTTGGGAGACATCATCCAGGGAGATTAGTTCCTTTGCAAGGCTTACAGGATGCCTGAAGTTTGGAGTGGTTACGAGTGTCCCGAGTCGCATTCTCTGGGTGACAGTCGAAGCCGCTGTAAGCGTAGGTAGTGCGCCGAACCATGATCGGTTTCGGAAGGAGCGCCATGACAAATGATCGTAAGTATAGCCAGCATTGAACCCAAGTTCTTCTGCCCGTTCCCAGAGGATCTTACCCCCCTCGTGCCAGCGACGATGCGGAAGAATTACTGTGCTTAGACGCAGACTCATGCCTCTGACATTACTAGATGACTCCGTTGGGGCCCTCGGGTACAGGGTGTATCGCAGTGAACGGCCAGCAGTATGAGAAACATTTGCTATTTCGAGCGAAATAGAGGAATATGCCCCCATGTGGCCCTACCCGCTGACAACGGCTAACACAATGAGCCGAGCTGCCGATGGGAGATGAGACAGCAGGCGAGTTTGAGGAACGCTGCATGGATGTCGGCCCGACGTTCCCAGCAAGTACGCAGGCGTCGGAAGCCGTGGGGCCAGGCAAAGGTCCGCTCGATCACATACCGGAGATGCCCTGCTCCTGTTCAGCGATAACGAAGGCGCTTTCGCCGCCGGCGTCCATTCCGGTGTCCAGGATCTTGTCGTTCAGCAAGGTCGCGGCCTGGTCGGCCAGGAAGAGCCGAGTTCCCTCGATGCTCAAGACCTGATCGCCATCGGCGGGTGCTGCGGTAACCCGAAGCTGCCAGGTCTCGGCGGAACCATCGGTCGTGGATATGCGCAGCCCGGCGCCCGTCGGCCGACAGGAAGAGGTCGTCGAGTTCACGGTCCCAGGTTGTGTCGGCATATCGATCACCGGCGAGGCTGCCATCACAACGCGGACAGTTCTCGATGCCACTCGTTGGAGCGGCCGTCCGGCAAGAACGCCCCTGACAGGTCATCAGGCCACTACACTCCCGACGATGCCTCTGAACAAGCCAGATAGCGGACCGCTGCTGCAGTATCAGCTCGGTCACGCTCCTGGAGTCCCGCGAGCTCGCGTAGCTGAAGGTTCTTCAGCATGAACCCGTCGGCGTGTTGCCTCGATGTTGAGGGACGCGCAAGCACAATGCGCCTGGTCAGGTTTGGTCTGCAGCACTCAGGGCCCGCGCCAACCACTTCAGCTCCTCGGTCGCGTCGGGAGACGAAGCCTGCCCGCTCACGCGGGCGACGAGCCTGAGGTAGCGCTCCGCCCCTACCTCGATCCCGGCCTCCAGGCTGCGCAGCACGGCGGCGCGATCGGCGTCGCCGAACAGCTCGGACAGCACTTCGGCCGCTGCCGGCCCCTCATGGGCGATCCCGCGTTTTCTGACTTCCGCGACGGTCTGCACTATCTGCCTGGTGCACCAGATGGACGCCCCGGGGGAAGAGCCTGCCCCGGTGCGGGCGTGTTGAGCTCCATCCATGTGCGCAACCGGGCGCAAAACCCGGAGTCTCGCATCAGCTCGGCCAGTTCGATCCAGGCGTCGACCTGATCGGGTGTGGGATCGTGGGGCAGTTCGATGCTGAAGGCGCGCATGTGGTCACGCAGGCGACGGTCGACTCTGAGACCGCCGAAGCCCTCCTCCTTGAACTCGTCGACAATTTGCTTGCGTTCGGCGTCGGAAAGTCGCGCCAACCGGTTCATCAGTGCTGTCTCCTCAGCAGTCGAACCCCGTTTCGCCATGGTGGACAGGACGGCCCGGCTCACTTCGAGCGAGCGGATCTGCGCGTCGAGTGCGGCCACGTGCGCGTCGGCGACCTCGGCGACCGTGATGCGACCGCACAGGACGCGGCACACGTCGTCGAGCCCGAGGCCCAACTCCCGCAGGGTGCGGACCAGCTCAACGCGGGCCACGGACTCGGCGTTGTACAGCCGGTAGCCGCTCGCGGAGCGGGCCACGGGCGGCACCGCGCCCTTGTCCGACCAGAAGCGAAGGGTACGCACCGGAAGTCCGGTGCGGTGCGCGAGCTGACCGATGGTGAGTACGTCGGAGTGTTCGTCGTCCATGGACGAGATCATGAACCCTCCACCCGGTGGAGACTCAAGCGTCTCAGTACGACATCCCGTGGGTTCTCCGGAGCTCGGGCTTTGCTGGGGGGTACCGCTCATGTCATGGAGACGTTGTGCCGGCCTGAGCAGACCTACGTCTGCATGTGGTCGCATGGCCGCTCGACGTGCGCAGGCATCTTCACATCGCGGTCCAGCCGATGACTGCGGAGGTGCGGGCCCGCTACGGCGGGCTGCGCTCCGAGCAGCTCCAGCCCCGGATGCTGGCGGACGGGGACCAGCCGGACATCACGGATGTCGAGCAATGCTGCGAGCGGTCTCGCGTGCTGTTCCGAGCAATCACCGACAGCAACATCGAAGACCGCAGCTGATCACCGGTGCCGGGCCGACGCCACAGCGCAGTCGGGCGAACATACGCGCGTAAGCACCGCGGTCTTCTCCACCGCGCACCCTCAACGCTAGGTTGAAAAGGCTCAGTGAGCTTCTTCAGCGTTGCCGCTCCAGGGTGAGGACAGCTTTGGCGATTGACGTCATGCGGTTGGGGCTGCAGCGGGATCTGCGGAGGCCAGGGCCCGGTTGACGGTCTTCTCAGTGGGGTGAGGTCCTGCAGGGGCCGTCGTTTGATGCCCGTGGTCAGCCAAGGGCCGCCGCCCTGATAGGCGAGATCGGCCAGGATGGGGACGCCCTGGCGCTCGCAGATGCGGATGATCCGGTGGGTGCGGGCGGCGGTCAGGTCGCGGGCACGGCCCGGTAGCGCGGGTGAGAGCCATAGCAGTCGGCCGTTCGGATCGGTGACCAGCTGCACGTTCACTCCGTGCCGGCGATGTTTGTGGGAGTAGTCCGCGCGTGAGTCGCCGACCCGGTCGCACTCGGCGAGGGTGCCGTCCAGCAGGACGAAGTCGGGATCGGCCTCGCGCAGGACCTTCAGCAGACCCGGCGCTCGTTCGGTCAGCAGGTGGATGACCGCGCTGGTGTAGGCGTGGGCGGTGGACTCGCTGATCTCGAACCCGGCAGCAATCTTCGCCAGAGTGACGTGTTCGCGCAGGTACCAGTGCCAACATCGCGCGCTGGGACAGGCGGGTTTGCAGCGCCGGTCGCCCTCACGGGTGACGATGAGCATGGTGACCCACTCAACGAGCGCGTGCGGCAGGTCGAGTGCGGCAGGATAGATGACCAACGAGGCACCTGAGCTGCTTGGTTGAGACGTCAGACATCTCCATCAACAACTCGGGGGCCTCGTCTGTTACGCGCTCTCGGCCGTCACTCGATCGGCCAGACTGAAGAAGCTCAGTGAGCCTTTCCCAACCTCAGTGCGAGCAGGTCAGTTGGAGGGTGAGGACGGCTTGGACGGGGCTGGTGATCCGGGTCGTGCTGCCGCGGAGTTCCCGCAGCAGGCGCCAGGTCTTCAGGGTCGCCATGGCTGGCTCGCCGAGGGCCCGGGTGCCGGCGTGCGCGGTGTTGACCGCGCGTTGACCTGTCGAGAGGCGATCCCACCGGCCGCGGAAGGGCACCCAAATGGCGCCGCCTGCCCCTTGGTAGCCCTTGTCCGCCCAGCAGGCCAGGCCCGCCTCGGTGAGGGCGTCGATGACGCCGTGGGTGCAGGCGGCCTTGATGTCGTGCACTGCACCGGGTAGGGCCGACGAGGCTCACAGCAGCTTCCCGTGCGGATCGGCGATGACCTGCACGTTCATCCCGTGCTTCTTGTGCTTGCCGGAGTAGTACGGCCGGTCGGCGGCGGTCCGGTCGATCGGCAGCAGCGTCGCGTCCAGATCAGGAACGCCTTGGCCGAGGCAGCCGTCACCGCCGTGGCGAGGTCAGGCGCTCGCGCCGCGAGCAGTCCGACGGCTTCCGTGATGTATCGCTACACCGTGCTCACGCTCACCTCGAATCCAGCCGCGACCTGCGCGTTGGTGTGCCCCAGACGCAGGTGCGCCAGCACCAGCAGCGCCTGGCGGTCGGCGGAAAACCGGCGCCACCGAGCCCTGCGCTCCGACCGATGCGCAGCCAGCTGGGCGGTCAGGAACCGCAGATGCGGGGTGGACAGGTCGAGGGCAGACGGGTAGACAAGCACACGAAGCTTTTGGCAGCACGGGCGATCTTGGTCGTGAACCCGTTTACCAGGAGTTTCATCGCGTGCTCAGGCCAACCGAGAGACGCATCAACCAGGTTGGCAGTCGACTTCATCGCTGCGGCTCTGTATAGGCTGGTGCGCGTGGATGTGATGGGGTGTCTTGGGTGCGACCTTCTGGCCGGTCGACGGGAGTTGCCCGGAGGCGTCCTGCACGAAACCGCTGCCTGGGTGGTGAACCACGTCGTCGGTCCGATGAATCTCGGCACCCTGATCGTCGGTCCACGGGAGCACGTCGTGGCTTTCGCGGAGCTCGACGGTATGGCAGCAGCGGAACTCGGCCCCTTGCTGCGCGATACCGCTCGTGTCGTAGAGACGTTGTGCCGGCCTGACCAGACCTACGTCTGCATGTGGTCGCATGGCCGCGACGCGCGCAAGCATCTGCACATCGCGGTCCAGCCGGTGACCGCAGAGGTGCGGGCCCGCTACGGCGGGCTGCGCTCCGAGCAACTCCAGGCCCGGATGCTGGCGGACGGTGACGAGCCGGACATCGCGGATGTCGAAGAGTTTTGCGATCAGGCTCGTGAGCTGTTCCGAGAGATCGCAGACAGCAGCGTCGCAGACCGCATCTATCACCAGTGCTGGACCGACGTCACGTCGTAGTCGGGGCGAGCCACGCACCCTCAACGTGAAGTTGGAAATGGCTCAGTGCGTCCGTCCAAGGCCCACACATGACCCCGGAGCGATGCCACCGTTGGTGAAAGTCTCTGTACAGGACTCGGGGAGCATCTCGCTGGCGGGGCTGGTCTGCGCCAAGCTTGGTGCGCGAACCTGCTTCATCTACCGCATGATGGCCCACGACCCCGGCCGCCACGGGGATAAGAGTGGCTTTAGTGGCGCGCCCTATAGTTGAATCTCCATTAGCTTTCGGTAGCGCGAAGCGTCGAGTTGTCCTCACTGGATCTGCGGCTCATGAGATACGGCTTTCCTCCCCTGGCGCTGGCGGTTTGGTTTTGTTGAGTCAGGGCCGGCAGGGGGAGTTGACCGGCTCGCTGGGGTCGGGAAGTGCATCGGCCATCAGCGGCCATAGCCGAGCTATATGGAGGAGTTGGGCCAGGTCGCTGCTATCAGGGTAGGGAAGCTGGCTGGGCTTGGACGAAGGTACTGCGGCGAGCTTTGCACGCCGGGCTTGACCCATAGCGCCAGCGAGCGCGGCCGCTTTGTGGCGGTCAGCTGGAACACCAATGCGTTGGGCGTGCTGACGCGCATGATCGTAGGCGCCTGGATACACGTAGAATCGGAGACCCAACAGCGCGTCATAGATCTCGATGGTCTGGCGGTGGGCTTGCAGCACCAACGAGGTGGACGGCCACAGCACTTCCTGAATCCGGGTTCGTCGTGGCTGTACCAGTGCAACATCAGGTACAGCTTTCAGCAGATCTCGCCACAGCGGCCACAGTATCCAGATGGTCCGCAGGGCCGATGCCTTGCGGGTGTAGGCGGTAGCGGTGGGGACGAGAAGCGAGGCCGCTCGGAACAGACCATGGACGTTGATGGCTACGGCGACATATGGCAAGGCGACGGGCACGCGGTTGTAGAGATGGACAAGATAGGTGGCCCAGTACGCGACAGCCAGAAGGCTGCCGACTGCGAACAGCCTCAGAGACCAGACAAGGTCGTGATCATCGGTTTGGCGAACGTGTTGCCAGCAGACGATGGTGGCGACGCAGTCGGTCACCAAGTGAGCGATGATGACAATGAGCCAGTACACAGTCGAGGGAGAAGCGGGACCTCCAGCCAGAGGGATGCTGGGGCCGGGGTAGGCCCCTTCGCTCAAGTCCATGAGCAGCAGCACCGCCACGACGATCACCAGCCCCCAAGAGAGGGTCAGCTGCAGATGGCGCTCGTATACGGGGCCGACCAGGAAGAGGAGTGTGAGCCCGGCGCTCAGAACACCGACGAGATTCCTGGTCAGAGTGATCGCATGCGCGTCCCCGGTGGCGCCCGTGCTCCAGGCGATGATCTCCGGCTGGAAGAGTGTGATGGCGATGGCGGCAGCCAGGACCGCTAGCCAGAGCCCACGTTGGTGGGCTAGGCGCAGGGCGGAGCGAGCGCGCCAAGCAAGAGCGGTCCACATGGCGATGACGCTGCTCCAGCCGGTAAGACCGGCCATCTCATTCACTGTCATCGGCAGCCACTCCAAGGAATGCCCCGATTCGGCCTAACGTACCGCTAGGCCGGGCTACACGTCTCGTGCTGTGTAATAAGCTAGCGATCATCTCGGCTTCTTGTTCTTCTATGGCGGTATAGCGTGTCCGGGTCATGAGGCGCTTGATCAGCTGAGGCTGAAGACCATTGAATAGGCCACTCAGCTGATCGGCTGCCACGGAGTTTGGTGCACGATGGTGGTCGCACAAAATGTGGCCGAGTTCGTGGAGGATGATGTGCTGTTGATGAAAGGGAACGGTGTGCGCCTGGTAGAAGACTAAGTCTGCTTCATCGATTCCCAACCAAAGCCCGCACACTCCGGTTGCCGCGATCTGGTCAGGTAATTCTCTCAGGATTAGAGGGCGCCCTCGCCGCTCTTCGACCCATTGGCAAATCGCTTCAAATGAATTAGTTTGAGGTGCGTGGAGATTATCGAGAATTTTTCGACACCGGCGCTGCAATCGCAAATATTCGCTAGTGGGCATCATGTGGCGCTTCTCCTGGTTTCTTCGCTCGCATTTGCGGAAAAGTGACACTGCCGACCAGTCTTCATCTTTGCCCCAGGCGGGGTAACCACGTGGGATGTGGTCGTGTCACGTGGAAGGCTGTGGCGGCTCTGCGAGACCGTGCGGGCTGCGCAGGTCGGCCGGGTCCTTTTTCGGTAACCGATCACCAGCGCTGCTGCTCCGCATAAAAGACGGCGGGCTCCGCTGGTACGCGAGGAATGCTATGAGGCATCCGAGGTGTGCTGATCGTCGGATGCGGTCGCAGGCATGACTCGCAGAGAGTCTCGGGCCTGCGCAGCGGCATCGATGATGCCGCTGAGAAGCTCTGACATTTGGTCTGCAGAAAAAGACGCAGAGTGGGGTGAGCGCAGGGCCGCTGACCGAACCTTGTGCCGGCTCAGTTCCCGCACTGTCGCCAGCTCCGTATTGACCTGCTGGAAGACCTGCTCGTCGAGGAAATAGGCCCACCGGGCGATGCCCAGGCTGTGGGCTACTTTCACCAGAGTTTCGATGGTGAGGTTTGTTCCATCAGCGGACTCGGCCGATGCCAAAGTGCGTTTCGATACGCCAGCGCGCTCGGCTAGTTGGGCCAGGGTGAACGGCCCTTCCGGGTGGTGCTGCCGGATGTGTCGCAACCGTGACGCGATAGCGGTCTTCGCGCCACGGACCTGTTCGTCCAGCCCGTGCGTCGTCGAGGCGTCGTGCTCTACATGTTGGCCAGCTGGCACTCTCTGCTCCCGTCATAGTGCAGCATGCTGCACCTTGGTCGAAGTATGTTGCAACTGATCGATCCGCGAGGCTATGGTCAACCAGCGGGAAGGAGGGCTCGAGAAGGGGCGACCAACGTGAACTCGCCCTGTGCTGAGGTGAGATGCCTTCGACGGTTCGGTCAGCGTGCAAGCGTGAGGGGTGGCCTGTAACTACAAAGGGGACCCCCTGGTGAAGGCGGAGGCGCATAGTCGGCTGATCAGATTACTAGCGTGAAGATCTACTGTGCAAGCTGCGCGCTTCCCTTGCCGAGGTTCTGCTTGACGCCTCGGGGGGCGGGTGTGGTGCCTGTCGTCCTTCGTCGTGCCGAGTCTGGCCTCGCGCTGGGTGCGGAAGTTTTCTGTGATCCGTTGCGGCGGCCCATTGGTGTCACCCCTTGAGTGCGCCCAGCAGTGGCATGCGGAAAATTTCTGGCGTTGTCTCTCCTGCCTGCCCATGCGGTCACCTCTCCTGGGTTCATTGAATTGCCGGTCGCTGTTCGGTAAAGCCTGGCGTGGGCGCCGCTAGGGCAGCATCGCTTCGGTCGGCCCTGGCGGCAGGGTGCGCTCAAGTCAAATTCGCGCCTTAGTGACACTTGCCGAATATCGATTGACTATTCGTGCAGTTATTTCGATTTTCCCAATTAGGGGGATTGCGTGCAGCTGGCAAAAAGCGTGCTGGATCAGTATGACCGCGATGGGTTCGTCCTCGTCCCGGGGGCCTTTTCTCCTGCCGAGATGGACTGCCTTAAGGGGGCGATGGCCGAGGACGTGGCGTCCAGTAAGGGTCCGCATCTGATCACGGAGGATGACGGTGCGACACTGCGGGCCGTTTACGCGTCACACACCCGGCATCCGCTCTTCAGTACGTTGGTTTCGTCCGCGCGACTCCTCGCCCCGGCGATGCAGTTGGTGGCTCAGGACCTCTACGTGCACCAATTCAAGATCAACACGAAGCGGCCCTTCGGGGGCGAATCATGGGCATGGCACCAGGACTACCCCGTGTGGCGCGACGCCGACCGTATGCCGGAACCACGTGCCGTCAACGTGGCCGTATTCCTGGACGAGGTAACCGAGTTCAACGGCCCCGTGGTGTTCCTGCGGGGCTCGCACAGGCTCGGGTCGGAAGCGAGTTCTCGCCAGCAGGCCAACCAGGCGGGGGAGCACATCGATCCGCATGACTACGCGCTGTCCACCGGTGACCTGTCCAAGCTCGCGGAAGTGCACGAGATGACGAGCCCCAAGGGGCCGGCCGGAACCGTCGTCTTCTTCCACCCGGAGATCATGCATGGATCAGCACCGAACATCTCCCCCTTCCCGCGCGACCTGCTGATTGTGACGTACAACGCCTCCACTAATGCGCCTCGCCCGGTGGGAGAACCGCGCCCCGAATATCTCGTGGGCCGGGACGTCACGCCCCTCGTGCCGAACTCGTGGACACTGGAGACTATTGGGGCATCCATAGCGCGGGCGGAATCGTGACGACCTGGGAATTCGCCGCAGCGGCGGTACTCGAGGGATTCGGGCAGACGGTGTCGATCCGGAAACTGCGCGTGCCTGAGCCGAACGAGGGCGAGATGCTCGTCGATGTGACATACGGCGGCATCTGCGGAACGGATCTTCACCTGCAGCAGGGCCACCTGCCGATTCCGACTCCTCTGACACTTGGACACGAGGGCCTGGGCACGGTCCGCAGCCTCGGGGCGGGAACAACCGTCGACGCGTGTGGCGCCACTCTGCACGTGGGGGACACGGTCATGTGGGCCTCGTCGATCTCCTGCGGACAGTGCATGCCGTGCCGGCAGTACCGTGAACCCACGTTGTGCGAGGCACGCCGGACGTATGGGGTCAACCGCTCGCTCGCCGAAGGCGCCGGACTCTCCGGCGCATGGGCGGAAACCATTCTGCTGCACCCGGGCGTGGTCGTCGTGAAACTGCCGCAGGGCGCTGACGAGTTGGCCGCTATGTCGCTGGCCTGCGCCGGGCCGACTCTGGTGCACGCCCTGTACGAGCGGCGTCCGGTCAGGCTCGGTGAAACCGTGATCGTCCAGGGAAGCGGACCGGTCGGGCTCGCGGCCGCGGCCCTCGCCCACATGGCCGGCGCGGAGAAGGTCATCCTGGTCGGCGGACCGCGTCAACGCCTGGACCTGGCCGCGAAGTGCGGGATCGGCCATCACCACATCGACATCGTGGACGGCGCGAACCCCCAGCAGGCCCTCGACCAGGCGCGCGCGCTGACACCGGGGGGCACCGGCGCGGACCTCGTCATCGAGTGCGCAGGAATCCCGGGCGCTGTCGCTCAGGGGCTGACGCTGGCCCGGCGCGGTGGCTCGTATCTCGTGGTCGGACAGTACACCGATAACGGGGACACTATGCTCAACCCGCACCAGATCGTCCATCGCCAACTGGACATTCACGGCTCCTGGGCATTCAGCGGCGCTCACCTCGTCGAGTACGTCCGTCTGCTTCCCGTCCTCTCCAACCGATTCGACCTGCGGAGCCTCGTCGTTCCCTTCCCGCTGGCCGATGTCCGAATCGCCATGGAAGCAGTGGCCAACGGCACCGTCATCAAGGCCGTCCTTCAGTCGGCCTGACATCCATTCTGTGGTCCGATTTCCCGCCCACCCAGTGCGCGCTGCGTGCGGCTTGAGGAGCGAGACATGCATGGCACCCTGGAGGCACCGAGGGGTTCGGTGACGCGGATATGCAGGATCGATTCGCTGCGAAAGACGGGAAGCGGCGCCCAAACCTTGACTCAGCAACGACTTCGCGTTTCCGGTGCCCACCGCGGTCATCTGCGAACTGCCCGAAATCCCCCTCGCCGAGCGCGACACCTTCCGCGCATGGCCCAAGGCTGGCCGGCGCTGGCCAGCCTAGGAGGTGTGGGCAAGCATCGATGGCCATGGGGCGGCTACCTCACGCCGATCATCGCGGACAAGCGCGCCAAGCCCTCTGACCAACCTGCTCTCTGACCTCAGTCAGGTCAGCGACGACGGTGACCGGCTGGATCTCGTCTCCATGACGATGCTGCTTCTTGTCGCTGGTCACGAGACCACGATCAATCTCATCGGCAACGGGCTGCTCGCGCTGCTGCGCCATGACGACCAGCGTGCGGGACTGGCCGCGGACGACAGCCTGGCCCGCGGTGCGGTCGATGAACTGATTGAACCCTTTTTCCGCCCTTGGGCAGAACCTCAGACAGCGAAAGAATCGAGGAATCAGATGGGAATCGAGGAAGAGCGGTATGACGCCAATCTGGACAGGGTCAAGAAGATCGTGTGCGATCGGCTGGAGCTCGACGAGGACGAAGTGACCCTGACGAGCCTCTTCCATGAGGAGCACGGTTCGGACTCCCTCCAGAGCATCGAAATCCTCGCTGCCCTGGAGGCGGATTTCGACATCGAGATCGATCAGTCCCAGCTTCCTAGAATGGTCAATGTTAAAGGCGTCTACGAGGTTGTAGCCGAGACCATCGGCTGGTAATCCCCACTGCCCCGCGTTATTCAACCCCGCAGGAGACTCATGTCAACGGCCGCCCTTGACGACGTATCAGGCGCTCCTCTGCGCCGAGTGGTTCTGACCGGCCTGGGCGTAGTGTCGAGCATCGGCATCGGCGTCGATGAATTCGCCGCGTCGCTTCGCGCCGGACGGAGCGGCGCGGGGCCGATCAGCCAGTTCGACACGACAGGATTCGCCCACTCGAACGGCTGTGAGGTGGTCGGATTCGAACCCGAGCAATGGATCTCGAACCTCGACCTGGAGAACGTGGGACGAGCCAGCCGGTTCTCCGTAGCCGCTGCGCGGATGGCCGTCGCGGACGCCGGTCTGGAAGCCGAAGAGCTCGCCAGCCAACGCGGACTGGTCTGTATAGGGACCACCGACGGCGAATCACACGACCTGGATCAACTCGTGGAGATCGAGCTGCGGGACGGACACGAGAGCATGCCCACAGCGGTCGCTGGACGGGTCAGTCCCCTCCGGTTGTCCATCTCCATCGCTCAGGAACTCGGCCTCGCCGACGTCGAGGCAACGGTGATTGCGACCGCCTGCGCTGCGGGCAACTACGCAATCGGCAGCGGTTTCGACGCGGTCCGCACCGGCGAAGTTGACTATGCCCTGTGTGGAGGCGCCGACGCCATTTGCCGCAAGACCTTCACGGGTTTCTATCGGCTCGGCACTATGGCCCCCGACGTCTGCCGCCCCTTCGACAAGGACCGCAAGGGCATCCTCACCGGAGAGGGCGCTGGCGTGCTGATGCTGGAATCGCTGGAATCTGCGCTCGCCCGCGACGCCCGTATCTACGCCGAGGTGCTCGGATACGGCCTCAACTGCGATGCCTACCATCAGGTGGCGCCGCACCAGGAAAGCGTGACGCGCTGCATGGAGCTGGCACTGCGGGACGCGGGCGTCGACCCGAGTCAAGTCGATATGATCTCTGCCCACGGCACCGGCACCAAGGCCAATGACATCACCGAGACCAGAGCCATCCGCGACGTGTTCGGTGATCAGCCGCCACGTACGGTCTCGATGAAGTCGATGCTCGGTCACACTCTGGGCGCGGCCAGCGCACTCGCCGCCATCGGCTGCGCCCTGGCCATCACCAACAAATTCATCCCGCCCACCATCAATCACGTCACCACCGATCCGGAATGCCAGATCGACTGCGTTCCCAACGAGGCGGTCGAAGCGGAACTCGAGATCGTCCAGAACAACGGTATGGCATTTGGCGGAAACAACGCCGTGGTAATCCTCGGTAAATACAAGAGTGAGGTGGCAGCGCGATGACGGTAGCGAAATCCGGCGCCGGCCGCCGCCTTGTAATCACCCGGTGGTCGGCTATTTCCCCTTTTGGGCTCGGTCAGGAAGCTTTCCGGGAAGGGATACGCGCCGGGCGCAACACTGTCCATTCTCTCGACGCCGAACAGTGGTCCGCCCCCGTCCAGCAAGCCTGCCTGGTACCGGACTTCTCCGTCAGGGACCTGCTGGGCAAAAAGGGCACCCGGGGCATGGACAGGGCGACCGGCCTCGCTGTCGGTGTGACGGCTGAACTGCTGCGGGACGACGACAGCGGCAGCCGCGCCGTTCCGAAAGGAGAGGGCACGGGCCTCGTTCTCGGGACGACGACCGGCAGCGCCGACAGCATGATGGGCTACACCCGCACATCGATGCAGAAGTCCAAGCCGTTTCTCGTCGACCCCGCGCTTATGCCGTATACAGTGATGAACTGTGCGGCCGGGCAGTGTGCCATCTGGCACGAACTCAAAGGCCCGAACGCCACTGTCGCGGGCGGCCAGTCTGCGGGATTGCTCGCACTCAACTACGCGCGACGACTGCTCGCTTCGGGACGGGCTGAAAGGATCCTGTGCGGTGCTGCGGAGGAATTCTCCTCTGCCCGCGCCTGGATCGAGGACCGTCGGAACGGTGGAACAACGGCCGACATGCTTCTCGGAGAAGGCAGTGCCATGTTCCTCATCGAGGCCGCCGACGAGACCGCGGCCGACCGTATGCCGCTCGCCGAGATAATCGATGTACGGATACGGACGCACGCACACGGCGACAGGCGCAGCACCGTCGCCGCATGTGTCTCGGATGTCCTGCAGCGTAACGGGGTGCACCCCGATGACGTGTGGGCCGTCGCGTCTTCCGGCGGACAGACGCCCTACGAGGATCAGGAAACGGATGCACTGCACGAGTGCTTCTCCGGGTCCGACATCGAGTGGATCTCGGTGGCCGACGTGCTGGGCGACACCGGAGCCGCCGGCGCGGCGTTCCAGATCGCCGCCACGCTCAGCCTTGCTGGCCTCCATCCCGAAGCCGAGGGGAAAGTGGCCGTGATCACTTCAGTCGACAGAGACGGCATCGTGGCCTGTTCGCTGCTCAGGACGGGCGGTGGCAATCGATGAGCAACAACGGGATGGACATCGGCCCGAAGAGGGCAGCGGAAGCGGGAACATCGCGGATCGCCCTGGTGAGCGGCGGCTCACGAGGTATCGGACGCGCGGCGGTACTGAAGCTGGCGCGCGACGGGTTCGATGTGAGCTTTTGCTACCAGTCGAACGCCGACATGGCAGAGGCCGTTCGGAAGGAACTCAGCAGCCTCCCTGTCCGTACGCTCGCCGTCCAGGTCGACGTGGCCAACGCGGAAGCCGTGCGGGGATGGGTCACCCGCACCCAACGCGAGCTGGGTCCCATCGACGTCCTCGTCACTTGCGCGGGCATCACCCGGGACAAGCCGCTCATGACCATGAGCGACGACGACTGGCATCAGGTCCTCGACACCAACCTCGATGGCAGCTACCACGTCAACCGGGCCGTCATCGTCCCGATGATGAAGCGGAAGTCCGGCTCCATCATCAACGTCTCCTCGGTGTCAGGTGTCCACGGAAACCCCACGCAGACGAACTACTCGGCATCGAAAGCTGGAATCATCGGGTTCTCCAAGGCGCTGGCGAAAGAAGTCGGCCGGTTTGGTGTTCGGGTCAATGTCGTCGCGCCCGGGCTCATTGAAACCGATATGACCGAAGCGCTGAGTGAAAATGCCAGGAGAGATCTGCTGCGCGCTATTCCTCTGTGCCGCTTCGGTAGCTCCGAGGAAGTCGCAGACCTGATCTCCTACCTGGCCTCGGATGCCGCTTCCTACATCACCGGCAGCGTGTTCGAGATCCATGGTGGTATCACCATCTGAATGCGCTGTCTGCGCTTCTCAACAGCTGGTTCAAAATGCGTGAAGACGGGAGCATTACGTTGTCCAGTGGCCGCCGCGGAATTGTCCTGCCATTGTCCTCGGCTCAGCGCGAAGTGTGGTTTGCGCAGCAGCTAGACGTGGCCAATCCGTTCTACAACGTCGGGGGCTATCTGGAAATACTCGGCCCGATCGACGCGACACTGTTCGAGGCAGCGCTGCGTCAGACCGTATCCGAGGCCGAGGCGCTTCACGTGCGATTTGTCGAGCAGGAGGGTGAGCCGGGACAGATCCTCGAGCCGCCGTCGCGGTGGCCACTTCACCACATCGACGTCAGCGACGCCCCGGACCCACGGGCCGCCGCCGAGGAGTGGATGCGGGCCGATCTCGCCAAGCCGTACAACCTCGCGCAAGGCCCGCTCTTCCGCCAGGCCCTCTTCACCGTCGCCCCCGACCGCTTCTTGTGGTACGAGGGCAGTCACCACATCGTGCTCGACGCGCTGAGCCATTCCCTCATAATCCGGCGGGTCGCCGAAGTGTACACATCGCTGGTTGACGATCAGCCGGTCCCGGCCACCCGCTTCGGTTCTCTGACGTCTCTCCTCGACGACGAAGCGGAGTACCGTCAGTCGGCCCGCTACGAGAAGAGCCGAACGTACTGGCTCAACCGCTTCCACGACCAGCCTGAAACCGTACGGCTGGCTGGCCCGCCCATGGCCATGCCGTCCACCTTCCTGCGCCGCACGGCCTACCTCCCGCACGGAGTCTGGCAGTTGGTCCGCAAGGCAGCTGCGGAGACGGGCACTACCGTTCCCAACGTGATCACTGCTGCGGTGGCGGCGTTTCTCCAGCGGATGACCAACGCGCGTGAAGTCGTCCTCGGTCTCGCCGTCACGGGCCGGGACAGCAGCTGGCTGCGACGCGTCCCGGGCATGCTCGCCCACGCGGTTCCGCTCCGAATCCCGATCGGCTCCGCCACGATCATGACGGACCTCATCCGGCAAACGTCACAGGAGAGTTTCCAGGCACTGCGCCACCTTCGGTATAGCAGCGAAGAACTCCGGCGCGACCTGCCGGCCCGCGGGGGACGCCAGAACATCTTCGGCCCGCTCGTCAACTACATGTCGTTCGACTACGACCTGCGCATGGGGCCACACCGCACCTACTTCCACAACATCTCTAACGGTCCCGTGGAGGACCTTTCGATCGCCGTCTACGACACCCATGACGGCCAGGACATCCGCCTGGACTTCGACGCAAACCCGCAGCTTTACAGCCCGTCCGAGATCGTGACGCTGCAACAGCGATTCCTTCGCTTTCTCGAATCGTCCCTCTCCGTCGGCATCGACCAGCCGATCGCACGGGCCGTGCTGCTGTCGGCGGACGAGCGTGCCCAGATCATCGAGGCTCGGAATGCCACCGACCGGGAGGTGATCGTCCCGAGCGTGCTCTCGGAGGCGTTCGAGGCGCAGGTGCGGGTGACGCCGGCCGGGGTGGCGGTGGTGTGTGACGAGGTCGAGGTTTCGTATGCGGAGTTGAATGAGCGGGCGAATCGGCTGGCGCGGTTGCTGGTTGCGCGGGGTGCGGGGCCGGAGCGGTTGGTGGGGCTGGCTGTTCCGCGGTCGGTGGAGTTGGTGGTGGCGGTCCTGGCGGTGTTGAAGGCCGGGGCGGCGTATCTGCCGTTGGATGTGGAGTATCCGCGCGAGCGGTTGGCGTTCATGGTGGGGGATGCGGCGCCGGTGTTGCTGGTGTCCACCGAGGCGGTGGTGGCCGGCGTGCCGGGGGATGTGGAGCGGGTGCTGCTGGACGATCCGGCGGTGCTGGAGGAGCTGGCCGGTCTGCCCGCGGGCGATGTCGAGTCTGGTGAGCGGCTGGGTGTGGTGGGGCCGCAGTCGCCGGCGTATGTGATCTACACGTCCGGTTCCACCGGCACACCCAAGGGCGTCGTGGTGACCCACGCAGGTGCCGCGAGCCTAGTCTCCCAACAGGTTGACGGGCTTGGTGTAGGCGCGGACAGCAGGGTCCTGCAGTTCGCCTCACCGAGCTTCGACGCGATGTTCTGGGAATGGTGCATGGCGCTGTTGACTGGCGCGGCCCTGGTGCTCGCCGACAATCAGCGCCTCGCGCCAGGGCCCGCCCTCGCCGAGCTGGCAGCGGAACACCGTGTCACCCATGCCACGATTCCCCCCGCAGCTTTGGCGATCATGGCACCGGACTCCCTCCCTATGGTGACCACCCTGGTGGTCGCCGGCGAGGCGTCATCGGCAGCCCTTGTCAGCGACTGGGCCCCCGGGCGGACAATGATCAACGCCTACGGCCCGACCGAGAGCACGGTCTGCGCGACCATGACCGGTCCCCTCACTGGGACGGGTACCCCGCCGATTGGTCGGCCGATTTGGAATACGCGGGTGTATGTGCTGGATGCCGGGCTGGCGCCGGTGCCGGTGGGTGTTGCGGGTGAGTTGTATCTGGCGGGCGTGGGTCTGGCGCGCGGGTATCTGAACCGTCCTGGTCTGACGGCGGAGCGGTTTGTGGCGAATCCGTTCACTCCTGGTGAGCGGATGTATCGCACTGGGGATCTGGTGCGGTGGAATGCCGAGGGTGAGCTGGAGTATCTGGGCCGGGCCGACTCCCAGGTGAAGGTGCGGGGTTTCCGGATCGAGCTGGGTGAGGTCGAGACGGTGCTGGCTGGCCGGCCGGAGGTTGGCCAGGCGGCGGTGATGGTGCGTGAGGACCGTCCCGGTGATCAGCGCATCGTGGCCTATGTGGTGCCGGGTGCGGGGCGTGTGGTGGATGAGCGTGTGCTGCGTGGGCGTCTGTCGGAGGTGTTGCCGGAGTACATGGTGCCGTCGGCGGTGGTGGTGCTGGACGCGCTGCCGTTGACGCCGAACGGGAAGCTGGACCGGCGGGCCCTTCCCGCGCCCGATTTTGGTGGTGGTCGGGGGGTGCGGCGTGGTCCGCGGTCGCCGCAGGAGGAGGTGCTGTGTGCGGCGTTCGCTGAGGTGCTGGGTGTGGGGCAGGTCGGTGTCGATGACAGCTTCTTTGAGCTGGGTGGCCATTCGTTGCTGGCGACGCGGTTGATCAGCCGGGTGCGGTCGGTGCTGGGTGTGGAGTTGTCGGTGCGGGCGGTGTTCGAGGCGCCGACGGTGGCCGCCCTGGCACAGCGGTTGTCGCAGGGCCAGGGGGCTCGGCCGGCGGTGCGGGTCGTCGAGCGGCCGGACATCGTGCCGTTGTCGTTCGCTCAGCGGCGGTTGTGGTTCCTGCACAGGCTGGAGGGGCCGAGTGCGACGTACAACATGCCGATGGCGATCCGGCTGTCGGGTGAGCTGGACCGGGACGCGCTGAGGCTGGCGCTGGGTGATGTGGTCGAGCGGCACGAGAGTCTGCGGACGGTATTCGGGGAAGCCGACGGGGTGCCGTACCAGCGGGTGCTGGATGTGGTGGACGTCGCCATCCCGGTCGTCCCGTTGACGGAGACGGAGCTGGCGCGGGAGACCGCTGAGGCCGCAGCCCACGCGTTCGACCTGACCGCGGAGATCCCCCTTCGCGCGACGCTGTTCGAGCTGTCGCCGACCGAGCATGTGCTGCTGCTGGTACTGCACCACATCGCCGCTGACGGCTGGTCCATCGTTCCGCTGTCCAGGGACCTCGCCCTGGCATACACGGCTCGTACGGCGCACAGGGCGCCCGAATGGTCTCGGCTTCCCGTGCAGTACGCGGACTATGTGGCGTGGCAGCGTGAACTCCTCGGCAGCGAGGAAGAGCCGAACAGTCTCATCAGCCAGCAGGTCGGCTACTGGACAGACGCTCTCGCCGGGATACCTGAGCGGTTGAATCTCCCGGCGGATCGTCCCCACCCCGCGGTGGCTACCTTCACCGGTGGTGTGGTGCCCTTCGCGTTCAGCGCGGACGCCCACCAGTCGGCGGTCGCACTGGCCCGCGAAACCGGTTCGACGGTGTTCATGGTCGTCCAGGCGGCGTTGGCCGCGCTGCTGCACAAGCTCGGCGCGGGGACGGACATTCCGATCGGCTCCCCGATCGCCGGTCGCACCGACCAGGCACTCGACGGCGTGGTGGGCATCTTCGTCAACACCCTGGTGTTGCGTACGGACGTATCGGGTGACCCGTCGTTCCGGGAGCTGCTGGCGCGGGTGCGGGAGACGGACCTGGCCGCATACGCCCATCAGGACGTTCCCTTCGAGCACCTGGTAGAGGTTCTCAGCCCGGCGCGCTCACTGTCGCATCACCCGTTGTTCCAGGTGATGCTCGCGGCAGAGGACGTCAATACCGGCCTAATCGACCTGCCCGGACTCGCATCGAGCCTGCAGCCTCTCGGAACCGGCACGGCCAAATTCGATCTCTCGCTCTCCTACAGTGAACTGCACTCCGAGGACGGCACCCCCGCGGGTATCGATTGCCGCATCGAATACAGCGCTGACCTCTTCGACCACGCCACCGCGGAGCGCATCGGGGCGTACCTGACGCGATTCCTGGAAGCTGCCGTCAACCACACAGACAGCTCCGTGAGGAACCTCGACATCCTCACGACCACCGAGCACCTTCGGATCGAAGAGGAGTGGAATGACACCGCGCACAACGTCGTCGAACTTACGCTCACGGAGCTCTTCGAAGAGCAGGCGGCCCGGACACCGGGCCGTACGGCTCTGGTCTTCGAGGATAGCGAACTGACGTACGGGGACCTGCATGCACGGGCCGACAGCCTGGCGTCCCTGCTGACAAGCTTCGGCGCCGGCCCCGAGCGTGTGGTGGCAGTGGCCGTTCCCCGGTCGATCGATCTGGTCGTCGCTCTCCTCGCGGTGCTGAAGTCCGGGGCGGCCTATCTGCCGCTCGACCCGGACGACCCATCCGAGCGCACGGCTTTCGTACTCGACGACGCGCAGCCGATCCTCCTGCTGGTCACCGAGGAGACATCCACCCTCCTGCCGCAGACCGGTTCGACCCCGGAACGGATCGTGCTGGACAGCCCCGAGACCCGGATACGCCTGGCTCGGTCCGCCGACGATCGGGAGCAGCCGGAGCCCGGCGAGCGCCCCACGACGCCGCTGCCGCAGCACCCGGCATACGTCATATACACCTCAGGTTCGACGGGACGTCCGAAGGGTGTGCCGATTCCCCACAGCGGGATAGTTAACCGGCTGCTGTGGATGCAGGCCCAGTACGGCCTCACCGGCGAGGACCGTGTGCTGCAGAAGACGCCGTCGAGTTTCGACGTATCCGTCTGGGAGTTCTTCTGGCCGCTGATCGCGGGCGCCGGCCTCGTTATCGCACGGCCTGGCGGCCACAAAGATCCGGCCTACCTAGCCGACCTCATCAACGAGCAGCAGGTCACCACGGCGCACTTCGTGCCCTCCATGCTGCGGGCGTTCCTGTCCCGGCCCGCGGCGGCCACCTGTACGAGCCTGCGGCAGGTGATCTGCAGCGGCGAGGCCCTGACCGCGGACCTCGCACAGGCGTTCCATACGACTCTGAGCATCCCGCTGCACAACCTGTACGGCCCTACCGAGGCTTCCGTCGACGTCACGTACCACGCTTGCGCCTCCGAGACGGAAGACAAGCACCCGCCGATTGGTCGGCCGATTTGGAATACGCGGGTGTATGTGCTGGATGCCGGGCTGGCGCCGGTGCCGGTGGGTGTTGCGGGTGAGTTGTATCTGGCGGGCGTGGGTCTGGCGCGCGGGTATCTGAACCGTCCTGGTCTGACGGCGGAGCGGTTTGTGGCGAATCCGTTCACTCCTGGTGAGCGGATGTATCGCACTGGGGATCTGGTGCGGTGGAATGCCGAGGGTGAGCTGGAGTATCTGGGCCGGGCCGACTCCCAGGTGAAGGTGCGGGGTTTCCGGATCGAGCTGGGTGAGGTCGAGACGGTGCTGGCTGGCCGGCCGGAGGTTGGCCAGGCGGCGGTGATGGTGCGTGAGGACCGTCCCGGTGATCAGCGCATCGTGGCCTATGTGGTGCCGGGTGCGGGGCGTGTGGTGGATGAGCGTGTGCTGCGTGGGCGTCTGTCGGAGGTGTTGCCGGAGTACATGGTGCCGTCGGCGGTGGTGGTGCTGGACGCGCTGCCGTTGACGCCCAGCGGCAAGGTGGACCGGCGGGCCCTTCCCGCGCCCGTTATCGACACTGAGTCCTCGGGCCGAGGCCCCCGGACACCCCAGGAGGAGATCCTCTGCGGAGTGTTCGCCGAGGTCCTGGGAGTTTCCAGGGTCGATGTCGACAGCAACTTCTTTGAGCTGGGTGGCCATTCGTTGCTGGCGACGCGGTTGATCAGCCGGGTGCGGTCGGTGCTGGGTGTGGAGTTGTCGGTGCGGGCGGTGTTCGAGGCGCCGACGGTGGCCGCCCTGGCACAGCGGTTGTCGCAGGGCCAGGGGGCTCGGCCGGCGGTGCGGGTCGTCGAGCGGCCGGACATCGTGCCGTTGTCGTTCGCTCAGCGGCGGTTGTGGTTCCTGCACAGGCTGGAGGGGCCGAGTGCGACGTACAACATGCCGATGGCGATCCGGCTGTCGGGTGAGCTGGACCGGGACGCGCTGAGGCTGGCGCTGGGTGATGTGGTCGAGCGGCACGAGAGTCTGCGGACGGTATTCGGGGAAGCCGACGGGGTGCCGTACCAGCGGGTGCTGGATGTGGTGGACGTCGCCATCCCGGTCGTCCCGTTGACGGAGACGGAGCTGGCGCGGGAGACCGCTGAGGCCGCAGCCCACGCGTTCGACCTGACCGCGGAGATCCCCCTTCGCGCGACGCTGTTCGAGCTGTCGCCGACCGAGCATGTGCTGCTGCTGGTACTGCACCACATCGCGGGCGACGGCGGTTCCCTCCGCCCGGCACTCCGGGACGTTGGTGTGGCGTATGTGGCGCGGGCGGGTGGGCGTGTGCCGGGGTGGTCGGAGTTGCCGGTGCAGTATGTGGATTACACGCTGTGGCAGCAGGAACTGCTAGGTGATGAGGGTGATCCGGACAGTCTGGTGAGCCGTCAGGTGGCGTACTGGTCGAAGACGCTGGAGGGCCTGCCTGAGCAGCTGGAGTTGCCGGTGGACCGTCCGCGTCCGGCGGTGGCCAGTTATGCCGGTGATGTGGTTCCGCTGGCGGTGGATGCGGAGGTGCATGGTCGGATTGTGGCGCTGGCTCGGGAGTGTGGGGCGAGTGTGTTCATGGTGTTGCAGGCCGGTCTGGCGGTGTTGCTGAAGCGGCTGGGTGCGGGGTCGGACATTGCGTTGGGTTCGCCAATCGCGGGGCGGATGGACGAGGCGCTCGATGATCTGGTCGGGTTCTTCGTCAACACTCTTGTGCTGAGGACCGACGTCTCCGGTGATCCGTCGTTCCGGGAGTTGCTGGGGCGGGTGCGGGAGACGGATCTGGCCGCTTATGCCCATCAGGATGTGCCGTTTGAGCATCTGGTGGAGGTGCTGAATCCGGCGCGGTCGTTGTCACATCACCCGTTGTTCCAGGTGATGCTGGCGTTCCAGAGTGCTGAGCGTGGTGAACTGTCTCTGCCGGGTGTGCAGGTTTCGAGCATGCCGGTGGGGACGGGCACCTCCCGCTTCGATTTGCTGTTCAACGTCGATGAGCGGTTCTCGGCGTCGGGTGTGGCGTTGGGGCTTGAGGGGTTTGTGGAGTTCAGCACGGATCTGTTCGACCGGGGCACGGTGGTGTCGTTGGTGGAACGGCTGGTGCGGGTGCTGGAGCAGGTGGTGGCCGATCCGGGTGTGCGGGTCGGTGCGGTGGAGCTGCTGTCGGCGGACGAGCGTGCCCAGATCATCGAGGCTCGGAATGCCACCGACCGGGAGGTGATCGTCCCGAGCGTGCTCTCGGAGGCGTTCGAGGCGCAGGTGCGGGTGACGCCGGCCGGGGTGGCGGTGGTGTGTGACGAGGTCGAGGTTTCGTATGCGGAGTTGAATGAGCGGGCGAATCGGCTGGCGCGGTTGCTGGTTGCGCGGGGTGCGGGGCCGGAGCGGTTGGTGGGGCTGGCTGTTCCGCGGTCGGTGGAGTTGGTGGTGGCGGTCCTGGCGGTGTTGAAGGCCGGGGCGGCGTATCTGCCGTTGGATGTGGAGTATCCGCGCGAGCGGTTGGCGTTCATGGTGGGGGATGCGGCGCCGGTGTTGCTGGTGTCCACCGAGGCGGTGGTGGCCGGCGTGCCGGGGGATGTGGAGCGGGTGCTGCTGGACGATCCGGCGGTGCTGGAGGAGCTGGCCGGTCTGCCCGCGGGCGATGTCGAGTCTGGTGAGCGGCTGGGTGTGGTGGGGCCGCAGTCGCCGGCGTATGTGATCTACACGTCCGGTTCCACCGGCACACCCAAGGGCGTGGTGATGACGGTGGAGGCGCTGGCCAATCTGATTGCTTGGCATGTGGCGACGATCGGGGCGGGGCCGGAGGCGTCGGTGGCGCAGTTCACGGCGATCAGTTTCGATGTGTCGGCGCAGGAGATTCTGGAGACGCTGGGGTCGGGTAAGCGTCTGGTGGTTCCGGATGCTGATGTGCGGCGGGACGCGGCGCGGTTCGTCCGGTGGCTGGAGGAGTATCGAATCACGGAACTGTACGCGCCGAACGTCATGGTGGAAGCGGTCTGCGAAGCCGCGCTCGAACAACACCGCACCCTTCCCGCCCTCCACCACATCGGCCAGGCCGGTGAAGCACTGCGACTGAGTTCCGCGGTGCAGGACTTTTTCTCCGCATCCTCCGACCGCCGCATGCACAACCACTACGGCCCCGCTGAGACGCACGTCGTCACGGCTCACTCCCTGTCGGACGATGTGACGGGATGGCGGGCGACGGCTCCGATTGGTCGGCCGATTTGGAATACGCGGGTGTATGTGCTGGATGCCGGGCTGGCGCCGGTGCCGGTGGGTGTTGCGGGTGAGTTGTACATCGCGGGCGCCGCCCTGGCCCGCGGCTACCACGACCGTCCTGGTCTGACGGCGGAGCGGTTTGTGGCGAATCCGTTCACTCCTGGTGAGCGGATGTATCGCACTGGGGATCTGGTGCGGTGGAATGCCGAGGGTGAGCTGGAGTATCTGGGCCGGGCCGACTCCCAGGTGAAGGTGCGGGGTTTCCGGATCGAGCTGGGTGAGGTCGAGACGGTGCTGGCTGGCCGGCCGGAGGTTGGCCAGGCGGCGGTGATGGTGCGTGAGGACCGTCCCGGTGATCAGCGCATCGTGGCCTATGTGGTGCCGGGTGCGGGGCGTGTGGTGGATGAGCGTGTGCTGCGTGGGCGTCTGTCGGAGGTGTTGCCGGAGTACATGGTGCCGTCGGCGGTGGTGGTGCTGGACGCGCTGCCGTTGACGCCCAGCGGCAAGGTGGACCGGCGGGCCCTTCCCGCGCCCGTTATCGACACTGAGTCCTCGGGCCGAGGCCCCCGGACACCCCAGGAGGAGATCCTCTGCGGAGTGTTCGCCGATGTCCTGGGAGTTTCCAGGGTCGATGTCGACAGCAACTTCTTTGAGCTGGGTGGCCATTCGTTGCTGGCGACGCGGTTGATCAGCCGGGTGCGGTCGGTGCTGGGTGTGGAGTTGTCGGTGCGGGCGGTGTTCGAGGCGCCGACGGTGGCCGCCCTGGCACAGCTGCTTCCCAGTGCCGGTACGGCCAGGCCGGCGGTGCGGGTCGTATCCGAGCGGCCGGACATCGTGCCGTTGTCGTTCGCTCAGCGGCGGTTGTGGTTCCTGCACAGGCTGGAGGGGCCGAGTGCGACGTACAACATGCCGATGGCGATCCGGCTGTCGGGTGAGCTGGACCGGGACGCGCTGAGGCTGGCGCTGGGTGATGTGGTCGAGCGGCACGAGAGTCTGCGGACGGTGTTTCCCGAGGTTGATGGGGTGCCGCAGCAGAGGGTGCTGAGTGTCTCTGCGGCGGGCGTGGGGTTGTCGGTGGTGTCGACGGTGGAGGAAGAGCTGCCTGAGAGGCTGGCGGCCGCGGCTGCCGATGGTTTTGACCTGGCGAACGATCTTCCTTTGCGTGTGACGCTGTTCGAGCTGTCGCCGACCGAACATGTCCTGCTGTTCGTACTGAACCACATTGCTGGCGACGGTTGGTCCCTGCGGCCTTTGTCGCGCGACGTCACAGAGGCGTATGTGGCGCGGGTGGGTGGGCGTGTGCCGGGGTGGTCGGAGTTGCCGGTGCAGTATGTGGATTACACGCTGTGGCAGCAGGAACTGCTCGGTGATGAGAGCGATCCGCAGAGTGTCATCAGCCGTCAGGTCGATTACTGGAAGACAGCCCTGACGGACATCCCCGACCGGCTGGACGTTCCGGTGGACCGTCCGCGTCCGGCGGTGGCCAGCTATCGAGGCGATCTCATCGACATCCAGATGAGCGCGGAGGTGCATGGTCGGATTGTGGCGCTGGCTCGGGAGTGTGGGGCGAGTGTGTTCATGGTGTTGCAGGCCGGTCTGGCGGTGTTGCTGAAGCGGCTGGGTGCGGGGTCGGACATTGCGTTGGGTTCGCCAATCGCGGGGCGGATGGACGAGGCGCTCGATGATCTGGTCGGGTTCTTCGTCAACACTCTTGTGCTGAGGACCGACGTCTCCGGTGATCCGTCGTTCCGGGAGTTGCTGGGGCGGGTGCGGGAGACGGATCTGGCCGCTTATGCCCATCAGGATGTGCCGTTTGAGCATCTGGTGGAGGTGCTGAATCCGGCGCGGTCGTTGTCACATCACCCGTTGTTCCAGGTGATGCTGGCGTTGCAGAACACGCCTGAGGGTGCGTTTGTTCTGCCCGGTTTGGAGAGTCGTATCGAGCCGGTGGGGACGGGAACGTCGCGGTTCGATCTGTTCTTCAATCTGCGGGAGCGGTTCTCGGCGTCGGGTGTGGCGTTGGGGCTTGAGGGGTTTGTGGAGTTCAGCACGGATCTGTTCGACCGGGGCACGGTGGTGTCGTTGGTGGAACGGCTGGTGCGGGTGCTGGAGCAGGTGGTGGCCGATCCGGGTGTGCGGGTCGGTGCGGTGGAGCTGCTGTCGGCGGACGAGCGTGCCCAGATCATCGAGGCTCGGAATGCCACCGACCGGGAGGTGATCGTCCCGAGCGTGCTCTCGGAGGCGTTCGAGGCGCAGGTGCGGGTGACGCCGGCCGGGGTGGCGGTGGTGTGTGACGAGGTCGAGGTTTCGTATGCGGAGTTGAATGAGCGGGCGAATCGGCTGGCGCGGTTGCTGGTTGCGCGGGGTGCGGGGCCGGAGCGGTTGGTGGGGCTGGCTGTTCCGCGGTCGGTGGAGTTGGTGGTGGCGGTCCTGGCGGTGTTGAAGGCCGGGGCGGCGTATCTGCCGTTGGATGTGGAGTATCCGCGCGAGCGGTTGGCGTTCATGGTGGGGGATGCGGCGCCGGTGTTGCTGGTGTCCACCGAGGCGGTGGTGGCCGGCGTGCCGGGGGATGTGGAGCGGGTGCTGCTGGACGATCCGGCGGTGCTGGAGGAGCTGGCCGGTCTGCCCGCGGGCGATGTCGAGTCTGGTGAGCGGCTGGGTGTGGTGGGGCCGCAGTCGCCGGCGTATGTGATCTACACGTCCGGTTCCACCGGCACACCCAAGGGCGTCGTGGTGGCGCAGGAGAGTGTGGCTGATCTGTTGTCCTGGGCGGTGCGGGCGTTTGACCGGGGGCGGTTGTCGCATGTGCTGGCCGCGACGTCACTGAGTTTCGATGTGTCGGTGTTCGAGCTGTTCGCTCCGTTGGTGTCGGGTGGCTCGGTGGAGGTGGTGCGCGATGTGCTGGCACTGCTGGGCCGGCCGTGGTCGGGCAGCTTGATCAGTGCGGTTCCCTCGGCTCTGGCGCAGGTGGTCGGACAACCGGATCTGGCCGTGAAGGCGCAGACGGTGGTGCTGGCCGGGGAGGCACTCTCGGCGCAGGTGGTCGCGGATATCCGGGCCGCCATGCCGGGGTGCCAGGTGGCCAACATCTACGGCCCGACCGAGGCCACGGTCTATGCCACAGCCTGGTTCGCCGGTGTGGACCACACTGTCACCCCGCCGATTGGTCGGCCGATTTGGAATACGCGGGTGTATGTGCTGGATGCCGGGCTGGCGCCGGTGCCGGTGGGTGTTGCGGGTGAGTTGTATCTGGCGGGCGTGGGTCTGGCGCGCGGGTATCTGAACCGTCCTGGTCTGACGGCGGAGCGGTTTGTGGCGAATCCGTTCACTCCTGGTGAGCGGATGTATCGCACTGGGGATCTGGTGCGGTGGAATGCCGAGGGTGAGCTGGAGTATCTGGGCCGGGCCGACTCCCAGGTGAAGGTGCGGGGTTTCCGGATCGAGCTGGGTGAGGTCGAGACGGTGCTGGCTGGCCGGCCGGAGGTTGGCCAGGCGGCGGTGATGGTGCGTGAGGACCGTCCCGGTGATCAGCGCATCGTCGCCTATGTCGTACCGAAGACCGCATCAGCGCAGTCGAGCGACCAGGTGGAGGACGAACAGGTCGACGAATGGCAGCAGGTCTACGATTCCATCTACGGGCAGACCAAGGACAGCGCCGGCTTCGGTGACGACTTCACCGGATGGGTCAGCAGCTACGACGGGGAGCCCATCCCCCTGGAACAGATGCGTGCCTGGCGAGACGCGACTGTTGAGCGCATTCTGAGCCACACACCGGAACGCGTCCTGGAGATCGGCGTCGGCAGTGGCCTGTTGCTGGCCCACCTCGCCCAGCACTGTGACGAATACTGGGCAAGCGACTTCTCGTCCGCCGTCATCGATAAGCTGAGGTCCGACGTCGCTGGACATCCGGAGATCGCGGAACGGCTGACGCTCCTGTGTCGGCCCGCAGACGTGACCAGCGACCTGCCGGAGAACCATTTCGACACGATAGTCATCAATTCCGTGGTCCAGTACTTCCCGAGTCGCTCCTATCTCCTTCAGGTGCTGGAGAACTCACTTCGGCTCCTCAGGCCGGGTGGCCGCCTGCTCATCGGCGATGTGCGGAATTTTGATTTGCTGAGCAGCTTCCATGCCGCTGTGCAACTCGCGCGTTCCGCCACGGAGGACGATGTACCGACCGTGCGCCGGGCAGTCAAACGTGCCGTGTCCGACGAGAAGGAACTCCTCGTCTCACCCGCCTTCTTTGCAGCTTCGGCCGACCTGTTCCACGACGTAAACGCGGTCGACATCCGTATCAAGCAAGGTGGGCACCTCAATGAGCTGACCCGCTATCGATACGACGTCACCCTGCACAAGCAAGCGACGTCGACCGTCTCCCTAGCACAGGCCGACTCCCTGCGATGGGGACGCGAAGTGTCCGACATGGAGGAGCTCGCTCGGTACCTGACTCAGCAGCGGCCGTCCGCTCTCCGCGTCACGGGTGTCGCCAACGGGCGGCTGGCCCATGAGATCGCCGCGGTGCATGCGATGGAAGCGGATGAGCCGATGGCGGAAGTACGCAGACGAGCCGCCGATTCCGATAGCGCCGGATGGGACCCCGAACAGTTCCAGGCACTCGGTGAAGAACAAGGGTACGGCGTGGTGACGACGTGGTCGGGCGCCAGCCATGACGGAGCCTTCGACGTTGTGTTCCACACTGCTACGGACACGGCAGCCGCACTCACCGACGTCTACCTTTCGGCGGAGGGGAGCACGTCGACGACCTCCGGAATGACGAACGACCCCGCCGGCCACCGTCAGAAGAAAACACTCGTTACCTCGCTGCGTAGGCAACTGTCCGAAGCATTGCCGGAGTACATGGTGCCGTCGGCGGTGGTGGTGCTGGACGAGCTGCCGTTGACGCCCAGCGGCAAGCTGGACCGTCGCGCCCTACCTACGCCGGACTTCAGCGGACGGGCGGGCGGACGAAGGCCGCGCACCCCGCAGGAAGAGGTGCTGTGCGATCTGTTCGCTGAAGTACTCGGCCTGCCACGGGTCGGTGTCGATGACAGTTTCTTTGATCTGGGCGGCCACTCGTTGCTGGCGACGCGGCTGATCAGCCGGGTCCGATCGGTGCTGGGGGTTGAGCTTTCGATCGGAAGCATCTTCGATGCGCCCACCGTCGCGAGTATGGCCAGTTCCTTGAAAATGGTTGAAAAGACACAGAGGCCGAAGCTGCGTCGCATGCAGCGGCCGGGGGAGACGCGATGATTCCGTTGTCGTTCGCTCAGCAGCGGTTGTGGTTCCTGCATCAGTTGGAAGGCCCCAACGGGACGTACAACATCCCCTTGGCGATGAGGCTGTCGGGTGAGCTGGACCGGGACGCGCTGAGGCTGGCGCTGGGTGATGTGGTCGAGCGGCACGAGAGTCTGCGGACGGTGTTTCCCGAGGTTGATGGGGTGCCGCAGCAGAGGGTGCTGAGTGTCTCTGCGGCGGGCGTGGGGTTGTCGGTGGTGTCGACGGTGGAGGAAGAGCTGCCTGAGAGGCTGGCGGCCGCGGCTGCCGATGGTTTTGACCTGGCGAACGATCTTCCTTTGCGTGTGACGCTGTTCGAGCTGTCGCCGACCGAACATGTCCTGCTGCTCGTGCTGAACCACATTGCCGCTGACGGCTGGTCCTTCGCCCCTCTGTCGCGGGACGTTGGTGTGGCGTATGTGGCGCGGGCGGGTGGGCGTGTGCCGGGGTGGTCGGAGTTGCCGGTGCAGTATGTGGATTACACGCTGTGGCAGCAGGAACTGCTTGGTGATGAGGGTGATCCGGACAGTCTGGTGAGCCGTCAGGTGGCGTACTGGTCGAAGACGCTGGAGGGCCTGCCTGAGCAGCTGGAGTTGCCGGTGGACCGTCCGCGTCCGGCGGTGGCCAGTTATGCCGGTGATGTGGTTCCGCTGGCGGTGGATGCGGAGGTGCATGGTCGGATTGTGGCGCTGGCTCGGGAGTGTGGGGCGAGTGTGTTCATGGTGTTGCAGGCCGGTCTGGCGGTGTTGCTGAAGCGGCTGGGTGCGGGGTCGGACATTGCGTTGGGTTCGCCAATCGCGGGGCGGATGGACGAGGCGCTCGATGATCTGGTCGGGTTCTTCGTCAACACTCTTGTGCTGAGGACCGACGTCTCCGGTGATCCGTCGTTCCGGGAGTTGCTGGGGCGGGTGCGGGAGACGGATCTGGCCGCTTATGCCCATCAGGATGTGCCGTTTGAGCATCTGGTGGAGGTGCTGAATCCGGCGCGGTCGTTGTCACATCACCCGTTGTTCCAGGTGATGCTGGCGTTGCAGAACACGCCTGAGGGTGCGTTTGTTCTGCCCGGTTTGGAGAGTCGTATCGAGCCGGTGGGGACGGGAACGTCGCGGTTCGATCTGTTCTTCAATCTGCGGGAGCGGTTCTCGGCGTCGGGTGTGGCGTTGGGGCTTGAGGGGTTTGTGGAGTTCAGCACGGATCTGTTCGACCGGGGCACGGTGGTGTCGTTGGTGGAACGGCTGGTGCGGGTGCTGGAGCAGGTGGTGGCCGATCCGGGTGTGCGGGTCGGTGCGGTGGAGCTGCTGTCGGCGGACGAGCGTGCCCAGATCATCGAGGCTCGGAATGCCACCGACCGGGAGGTGATCGTCCCGAGCGTGCTCTCGGAGGCGTTCGAGGCGCAGGTGCGGGTGACGCCGGCCGGGGTGGCGGTGGTGTGTGACGAGGTCGAGGTTTCGTATGCGGAGTTGAATGAGCGGGCGAATCGGCTGGCGCGGTTGCTGGTTGCGCGGGGTGCGGGGCCGGAGCGGTTGGTGGGGCTGGCTGTTCCGCGGTCGGTGGAGTTGGTGGTGGCGGTCCTGGCGGTGTTGAAGGCCGGGGCGGCGTATCTGCCGTTGGATGTGGAGTATCCGCGCGAGCGGTTGGCGTTCATGGTGGGGGATGCGGCGCCGGTGTTGCTGGTGTCCACCGAGGCGGTGGTGGCCGGCGTGCCGGGGGATGTGGAGCGGGTGCTGCTGGACGATCCGGCGGTGCTGGAGGAGCTGGCCGGTCTGCCCGCGGGCGATGTCGAGTCTGGTGAGCGGCTGGGTGTGGTGGGGCCGCAGTCGCCGGCGTATGTGATCTACACGTCCGGTTCCACCGGCACACCCAAGGGCGTCGTGGTGGCGCAGGAGAGTGTGGCTGATCTGTTGTCCTGGGCGGTGCGGGCGTTTGACCGGGGGCGGTTGTCGCATGTGCTGGCCGCGACGTCACTGAGTTTCGATGTGTCGGTGTTCGAGCTGTTCGCTCCGTTGGTGTCGGGTGGCTCGGTGGAGGTGGTGCGCGATGTGCTGGCACTGCTGGGCCGGCCGTGGTCGGGCAGCTTGATCAGTGCGGTTCCCTCGGCTCTGGCGCAGGTGGTCGGACAACCGGATCTGGCCGTGAAGGCGCAGACGGTGGTGCTGGCCGGGGAGGCACTCTCGGCGCAGGTGGTCGCGGATATCCGGGCCGCCATGCCGGGGTGCCAGGTGGCCAACATCTACGGCCCGACCGAGGCCACGGTCTATGCCACAGCCTGGTTCGCCGGTGTGGACCACACTGTCACCCCGCCGATTGGTCGGCCGATTTGGAATACGCGGGTGTATGTGCTGGATGCCGGGCTGGCGCCGGTGCCGGTGGGTGTTGCGGGTGAGTTGTATCTGGCGGGCGTGGGTCTGGCGCGCGGGTATCTGAACCGTCCTGGTCTGACGGCGGAGCGGTTTGTGGCGAATCCGTTCACTCCTGGTGAGCGGATGTATCGCACTGGGGATCTGGTGCGGTGGAATGCCGAGGGTGAGCTGGAGTATCTGGGCCGGGCCGACTCCCAGGTGAAGGTGCGGGGTTTCCGGATCGAGCTGGGTGAGGTCGAGACGGTGCTGGCTGGCCGGCCGGAGGTTGGCCAGGCGGCGGTGATGGTGCGTGAGGACCGTCCCGGTGATCAGCGCATCGTGGCCTATGTGGTGCCGGGTGCGGGGCGTGTGGTGGATGAGCGTGTGCTGCGTGGGCGTCTGTCGGAGGTGTTGCCGGAGTACATGGTGCCGTCGGCGGTGGTGGTGCTGGACGCGCTGCCGTTGACGCCGAACGGGAAGCTGGACCGGCGGGCCCTTCCCGCGCCCGATTTTGGTGGTGGTCGGGGGGTGCGGCGTGGTCCGCGGTCGCCGCAGGAGGAGGTGCTGTGTGCGGCGTTCGCTGAGGTGCTGGGTGTGGGGCAGGTCGGTGTCGATGACAGCTTCTTTGAGCTGGGTGGCCATTCGTTGCTGGCGACGCGGTTGATCAGCCGGGTGCGGTCGGTGCTGGGTGTGGAGTTGTCGGTGCGGGCGGTGTTCGAGGCGCCGACGGTGGCCGCCCTGGCACAGCGGTTGTCGCAGGGCCAGGGGGCTCGGCCGGCGGTGCGGGTCGTCGAGCGGCCGGACATCGTGCCGTTGTCGTTCGCTCAGCGGCGGTTGTGGTTCCTGCACAGGCTGGAGGGGCCGAGTGCGACGTACAACATGCCGATGGCGATCCGGCTGTCGGGTGAGCTGGACCGGGACGCGCTGAGGCTGGCGCTGGGTGATGTGGTCGAGCGGCACGAGAGTCTGCGGACGGTATTCTCCGACGGACCGGAGGGCCCCCGCCAGCACGTGATGGACGCTTCAGTAGCTGTGCCGGACCTCGTCGTCATCGAGGCGATTGAAGCAGAGCTGCCGAGCCGACTGGCCGAGGAGGCGCGATACGCCTTCGACCTCGCCCTGGACACCCCCCTTCGCGCGACGCTGTTCGAACTGTCGCCGACCGAGCATGTGCTGCTGCTGGTACTGCACCACATCGCGGGTGACGGTTGGTCCCTGCGACCTCTGTCGCGGGACGTTGGTGTGGCGTATGTGGCGCGGGCGGGTGGGCGTGTGCCGGGGTGGTCGGAGTTGCCGGTGCAGTATGTGGATTACACGCTGTGGCAGCAGGAACTGCTAGGTGATGAGGGTGATCCGGACAGTCTGGTGAGCCGTCAGGTGGCGTACTGGTCGAAGACGCTGGAGGGCCTGCCTGAGCAGCTGGAGTTGCCGGTGGACCGTCCGCGTCCGGCGGTGGCCAGTTATGCCGGTGATGTGGTTCCGCTGGCGGTGGATGCGGAGGTGCATGGTCGGATTGTGGCGCTGGCTCGGGAGTGTGGGGCGAGTGTGTTCATGGTGTTGCAGGCCGGTCTGGCGGTGTTGCTGAAGCGGCTGGGTGCGGGGTCGGACATTGCGTTGGGTTCGCCAATCGCGGGGCGGATGGACGAGGCGCTCGATGATCTGGTCGGGTTCTTCGTCAACACTCTTGTGCTGAGGACCGACGTCTCCGGTGATCCGTCGTTCCGGGAGTTGCTGGGGCGGGTGCGGGAGACGGATCTGGCCGCTTATGCCCATCAGGATGTGCCGTTTGAGCATCTGGTGGAGGTGCTGAATCCGGCGCGGTCGTTGTCACATCACCCGTTGTTCCAGGTGATGCTGGCGTTCCAGAGTGCTGAGCGTGGTGAACTGTCTCTGCCGGGTGTGCAGGTTTCGAGCATGCCGGTGGGGACGGGCACCTCCCGCTTCGATTTGCTGTTCAACGTCGATGAGCGGTTCTCGGCGTCGGGTGTGGCGTTGGGGCTTGAGGGGTTTGTGGAGTTCAGCACGGATCTGTTCGACCGGGGCACGGTGGTGTCGTTGGTGGAACGGCTGGTGCGGGTGCTGGAGCAGGTGGTGGCCGATCCGGGTGTGCGGGTCGGTGCGGTGGAGCTGCTGTCGGCGGACGAGCGTGCCCAGATCATCGAGGCTCGGAATGCCACCGACCGGGAGGTGATCGTCCCGAGCGTGCTCTCGGAGGCGTTCGAGGCGCAGGTGCGGGTGACGCCGGCCGGGGTGGCGGTGGTGTGTGACGAGGTCGAGGTTTCGTATGCGGAGTTGAATGAGCGGGCGAATCGGCTGGCGCGGTTGCTGGTTGCGCGGGGTGCGGGGCCGGAGCGGTTGGTGGGGCTGGCTGTTCCGCGGTCGGTGGAGTTGGTGGTGGCGGTCCTGGCGGTGTTGAAGGCCGGGGCGGCGTATCTGCCGTTGGATGTGGAGTATCCGCGCGAGCGGTTGGCGTTCATGGTGGGGGATGCGGCGCCGGTGTTGCTGGTGTCCACCGAGGCGGTGGTGGCCGGCGTGCCGGGGGATGTGGAGCGGGTGCTGCTGGACGATCCGGCGGTGCTGGAGGAGCTGGCCGGTCTGCCCGCGGGCGATGTCGAGTCTGGTGAGCGGCTGGGTGTGGTGGGGCCGCAGTCGCCGGCGTATGTGATCTACACGTCCGGTTCCACCGGCACACCCAAGGGCGTGGTGATGACGGTGGAGGCGCTGGCCAATCTGATTGCTTGGCATGTGGCGACGATCGGGGCGGGGCCGGAGGCGTCGGTGGCGCAGTTCACGGCGATCAGTTTCGATGTGTCGGCGCAGGAGATTCTGGAGACGCTGGGGTCGGGTAAGCGTCTGGTGGTTCCGGATGCTGATGTGCGGCGGGACGCGGCGCGGTTCGTCCGGTGGCTGGAGGAGTATCGAATCACGGAACTGTACGCGCCGAACGTCATGGTGGAAGCGGTCTGCGAAGCCGCGCTCGAACAACACCGCACCCTTCCCGCCCTCCACCACATCGGCCAAGGCGGGGAGGCTCTGGGGCTCACCCCTGCCGTGCGCGAGTTCATCACGGCTGAGCCCGGTCGTCGGCTCCACAACCACTACGGACCTTCCGAGACCCATCTGGTCACGGCCCATTCCCTGTCGGACGATGTGACGGGATGGCGGGCGACGGCTCCGATTGGTCGGCCGATTTGGAACACGCGGGTGTATGTGCTGGATGCCGGGCTGGCGCCGGTGCCGGTGGGTGTTGCGGGTGAGTTGTACATCGCGGGCGCCGCCCTGGCCCGCGGCTACCACGACCGTCCTGGTCTGACGGCGGAGCGGTTTGTGGCGAATCCGTTCACTCCTGGTGAGCGGATGTATCGCACTGGGGATCTGGTGCGGTGGAATGCCGAGGGTGAGCTGGAGTATCTGGGCCGGGCCGACTCCCAGGTGAAGGTGCGGGGCATACGCGTCGAACTAGGCGAGATCGAGGCGGTCCTCGCTGGCCACCCCGACGTCGCCCAGGCAGCCGTGGCATTGCGCGCTGAGGGCCCGGGCGGTGGACGCCCCGTCGGATACGTCGTCCCTGTGTCGGGCTGCGACGTGGACGTTCCGGCGCTGCGCACTTACCTGGCCGGCGCGTTGCCGGAGCACATGATGCCGTCCGCGATCGTGATGCTGGACGCCTTGCCGTTGACACCTAGCGGCAAGGTGGACCGGCGGGCCCTTCCTGCGCCCGTTATCGACACTGAGTCCTCGGGCCGAGGCCCCCGGACACCCCAGGAGGAGATCCTCTGCGGCGTGTTCGCCGAAATCTTGGGGATGTCCCGGGTCGATATCGACAGCAACTTCTTCGACCTTGGTGGCCACTCACTCCTGGCGACGCGCCTCATCAACCGCATCCAGGACCTGCTAGGCGTGGAACTTTCGATTCGTAGTTTGTTTGAAGCGCCGACCGTGGCGGGCCTGGCCGAACGCCTGGGCGTGGACACCAAGGAAGGCGCGCTCGACGTCCTGCTGCCGTTGAGGACTAACGGTGACAGAGCCCCGCTCTTCTGCATCCATCCCGGCGGTGGCCTCAGCTGGTGCTATGCGGGACTGCTAAAGCATCTCGGACCGGGCCGTCCGATCTACGGGCTGCAGGCTCGCGGGCTCGCCGAGCCCACGGAACTACCGAAGACCATCGTGGAGATGGCCGGCGACTACCTGGAGCAGATGAGGGCGGTGCAGCCGCACGGCCCGTACCACCTGCTGGGCTGGTCCTTCGGCGGGATGGTCGCCCATGTCATAGCCACGCAGCTGCAGGATAAGGGAGAGAGCGTCGCGCTGCTGGCGATGCTCGACGCCTATCCGATCGTTCCGGAACAGGCCGACCAGAGAACGGGCGGCTTGGAGAAGGAACTGCTCGCAGACCTCATCCACTTCGTGGGAATCGATGCCGATGCGACCCGGGACAAATTGGACCGGTCAGCTGCGCTGGACATCCTCCGGCAGGAAGGCAGCGCGCTCGCCGCGCTCGACGACCGCAGCACGTCAGCGCTTATGGACATCTTCATCAACAACAACAAGTTGCTGACAGGATTCAACCCCGTCCGCTTCCGTGGGGAGCTCCTGCACTTCACGGCCACGCTGGGCCGGGACGAGAGGACACCGACGGCGCGGAGTTGGCGACCGCATGTCGAAGGCCGTATCGAGGACCACCCGATCGCCTGCGAGCACCGGGACATGGTTCAGCCAGGGCCGCTTGCCGAAATCGCAAAGATCGTGGCCGACAAGCTTGACACCAGGCCCTGAAGAAACAAGAGCAGACAAGAAAAACGAAAGGTGACTATCGTGTCCAATCCCTTTGAGGACAACGACAGCGAATACCTGGCGCTTGTCAACGACGAAGGACAATACTCACTCTGGCCCGCGTACATCGGCGTCCCTGAGGGATGGCATGTAGCGCACCAGAAGGCTGGCCGTCAGGTCTGCCTGGAATACATTGAGGCGCAATGGACGGACATGCGTCCCCGGAGCCTTGCCCAAGCGGTCACGCAGGCCACGACGGCAACTCAGTAGCCGGAAGCATCTGGTCTTTCCAGATTCGTGTCTGATCAATGCCCCTGCGTGCTCCGCGCGCAGGGGCGTTCCTCGCCCTGTGAGTGATGTGGTCAATATTGGTATTTAAGGGATTCGGATGACGGTCGACGACGTCAGCCACGAGGGCTTGCGCATCCTGCTCCGCGAAAGAAGGCGTCTCCTTTCAACGGCTGAAGACCTGGGAGACCTAACGCGATCCGGACTACGCGGCCAAGAAGGACCGGATCGAACATCACGACGCAATCGCCGACAGCAAGGTCATACCCGAGGACGACGAACCCGAAGGCGTCTTCTGCAGGGACGAGTTCGGGCCGCTTCTGATGCCCCACCCGGGCCAACAGTGGGCTGCCGCTACCTGCGTAGCCTCCACCCGCTTGAGACCCGCATCGCGATCGTCTGCAACAACTTCTCCCCGCACCTGACCACGAAGAGCTGCCAGCGGGTCGGCACCTGGGCCGCCGCGAACAGCGTCGAGATCGCCTACACCCCGACCAACAGCTCCTGGCTCCACCGGATAGAAGCGCAGTTCACCACCCTGCGCTACTTCACCCTCGACGGCACCGACCACGCCACCCACAAGGAACAGGGCAGCATGATCAGCCGATACATCATCTGGCGAAACCGCCATGGCGACGACCAGCGCCTACGCGCCGTCGTCGAAAGGGGTCTGTCAGACGTTCGGATCTGGCTCGTAGTCGGTGGTGACGCCGGGGTGTCTGTCAGGGCAGGAGCATGCGGTGGCGGAGGAGGCCGAATCGGGCGCGTCCGTGCTTCTGTCGCATGATCCTCCTAATGCAGGTGTTGCCACCTTCGGTGCGGCCGTTGTGGTAGGGCAAGGTGAGGCCGGCGTCCACGGCGGACCGGTAGTCTTCGAGGCCGTTGGTGAAGCTGCGCAGGTGGGGTAGTTCGACGGTGTGGGCGGCCGTGATCCACTCGGTGAGTTTCCCGTCGTTGCCCTCGGCCGGTTTTGGCAGGGTGGCGAAGCCGCGTACGGGATCGGCAATGTGGTCATCTCCGGGCAGGCCGCGACGATCTTCTCCAGCAGGGTCGTTTCCTTCGGGCGCAGGTTTTCGGGGTCGGTGAGCAGGAGGCGGCTGGCGTGGCGTGGGGTAGTGACGGAGCGGTCGCCTTCGGCGCGGCCCTGGTTGAGGTCGCGGACCAGGAGGTTCGCGCTGCGGGTGTAGCCCAGCTTCCTTATCTCTCCCAGCAGTTGGTTGACAGGAACTCCCGGTTCAGCCACCCGGCGGGTGCGCAGATGGTCGCGGTAGGGGTCAACGAGCGTGGGCCGGTAGGCGGGGGCGATGCGCAGAGCCTGGGCTTGGGCATGCGGGCGTAGCGTTTGACGGTGTCAGGGCTACTCCGAGGCGGCGGGAGCAGTCGAGCAGGCCGACACCCTGGCCGACGAGGTCGTGGATCTTGTTCCAGCTTTCGCGGGTGGTCTGCTCGCGTACTCCGCCGGGGCGGGTCGGATTGATGGTGGCCCAGCATCCGATGTGCGCGCAGACCTCGAGCTGGACTTTGTCGCAGAGGTTGCGCCAGAGGTGCCATCGGTCGCTGACCTGCACCGCGTCGGACAGGGCCCGGCGGATGGCCTCGGCGTAGATGGCCGAGCCGTCGCGGTACACGATCTCGGCAACAGAGTGTTCGCGCAGCCAGGACTCCAGAGTGGCCCTCTCGCGGTCGGGCAGGACCGCGACGCGGCGGCCGGTTTCGGCATCTGTGATGATCGTGGCGTAACGGTGGCGGCGGCGCAGGGCGAAATCATCCACGCCGATCACCCGCGGGACCGCCTGCTGTGGCAGCGGCAGGCGTCGCAGATGGCGTAGCGCGGTGCTGCGGGAGACGGGCACGGCCAGCAGGCCGGCGAGGCGTGCGGCCGCCCGACCGCATAACTCCTCCGCCACCTGGGATATCTGTCAGGCAAGCCGCACCGTGCGGCTCTGATGGCGTTCCAGCAGTCCGTGACACCTTCGCCGTCAGCGTCCGGCACACCGGACACGGCACCGCCACATCCCGCGTGCGGGCCGTGACCACCACCGCGTCACCACAGCCCTCCACGTCCTCGACAACGAGCACCGGCAACCCGAAAAAAGACACTGTGCCGATAAGGGAGTTGACAACCATCGCGAGATCACGATCGCGAATGACTACCCGGTGTCAGCACCGACTATGGGCCAGAGCCAGTCCCAGTCACGAAGCACGAGAGAACGGCCGCTTCTATGAGTCTCCCGGTCCACGCGCCCGCGGGCGAGGCGTTCGATGTCTTGTCCCGCTTTCGGGTCGAGTTCTACGAGTGCCTTTACGCCCGCGCGGATGCACTCTTCGAGCTCACGGACGCCGTGCTGTGTGCAGACGGGCCGGTGAAGACGCTGGTCGAGTTGTCGCTGGCGGTCGAGTACCGGCGCGGGCACGGGGCGATGAACGCGGCGTTGGACCGGGGCCGGCTGGAGCCGGCGCGGTTGCGGCGCGCGCTGGCGGGCCTGCTGCTGCCCAGGGCGGCCGACGGGCGGATCGTGCTGGCTGTGGATGTGAGCAACCGGCTCCGCCCCGACGCCCCGACCAGCGAGGACCGGCTGTTCTGCCACGTCTACGGACGCGGAGCCCGCAGCCGGGACCAGTTCGTGTCGGGCTGGCCGTATACTCCTTCGTCGCCGCTCGGAGACCGACCGGACCTCCTGGGTCGCGTTGCTGGGTGCGGTGCGCCTCGGGCCGGCCAACGACGCGACCATTGTTAACGCCGCCCAACTACGCGACGTCGTCGAGCGGTTGATCCAGTCCCAGCAGTGGAGCGCGGCTGATCCGGAGATCTGGATCGTCATGGACTCGAGCTACGACATCGCCTACCTTTCCCATGCCCTGGCGGACCTGCCGGTCGTCCTGGTCGGACGCCTGCGCTCGGACCGCGTCATGCTCCGTGTCCCCGGCCCCGCCCGCTCCGGGCCCAAGGCGGACGGCCGCGCCGGCACGGCGGCGTCCTGATCTTCGCCAAGCCCGACAGCTGGGCACGAACCCGAGGTCACCACGGTCACGGACACCACCCGCTACGGCAAGGCCGAGGCGATGAGCTGGGACCGGATACACCCGCGGCCCACCCACCGCGGCGCCTGGCTGAACCACACGAAAGAGGAACTGCCCCATCCTGCACGGCACGTTGATCCGCCTGAGGGTCGAGCACCTGCCGAGCGACCGCGACCCGAAACCGGTCTGGCTGTGGTGATCGGCCGCAGCCGCCACGCCGACGGACGGTGTACCACTGGTGGCAGTCCCTCCTGCGCAGATTCGACCTCGAGCACACCTTCCGGCTCATGAAAGAGACCCTCGGCTGGACCGCCCCGAAGGTCCGCCACGCGGACACCGTCGACCTGTGGACCTGGCTCATCATCGCCGCCCACACCCAGCTCCGCCTCGCCCGACCCCTCGCCGAGGACCTCCGCCGCCCCTGGGAACGACCGGCCGAGCCTCGCCGACTCACCCCTACGGGGTCGAAGAACAAACACCGGGCCAAGCACCAAGACGTCGTCAAGACAGTCAAACGCGCCGAGTCAATCTAGGAACACCAAGCCCGCCCACGCTAAACGCCAAGCTTAGGCGTAGGTCGTGCCGACGGAGATGCCGAAGCGAAAGCGAGTTGGACGAGGTCTTGCCTGCGGAGGCGCAGCAGCCGACCAGGGCACGCTGGTGCGGCCGGAAGCATGCAACGGCGGTGCCCCTCGGGTAACGATCCCCATCGGGTAACGATGAGCATGTTGACCCACTTGATGTTGCGGGCCAGGAGGTTGTTGACGCTGGCCGTACGGGGCCGCAGCAGTCGGACTTGCTCCGCGCAAACGGTGCCGTGACCCATCGAGAGGCGGTTACCCACCATCTCGCGGCTTCGGCGCTGATGGCCGGTACGTCGTGGCCGTGAGCTTGGTGAGCCTGCCTCGTTCGCGCGGAGCGAAGAACACGTCGACCGATCCTTGCCCGCTTTACCCTGAAGGCCAGCGGACTTGAGGCCCACTGCTCCATGTGGGCGCCCCCCTTGCTCCGCAACGAGGGGAGCGCTCAGCGATGTCTCCTTTGACCCGATGAACAGAGGTGAATATGAACGGCAGTTGACAATGGAGACGCTTGCATGCCATGAGGCATCACTGTAGGATGCAACGTACGCCGTACAGGAGGTAAGTGCGTGACCCATCCAGCATCTTCTCTGCGGCGCTGGCAGGTTGTGAGCTTCTCAAGGTTTCCCAGGTTGACTGGCGTACCAGATGGTACGACCTCACCACGCGTGGTCGCGGGCTTATACGCCAGCAGGACCAACACCGAGTCACAGGTGAAATCATTATCAACTACGTCGGCTTACATCTGCGGCTTGCCAGGTTCGGAGCGCCTGGGAGCTACCAGCGTATCCGCTGATGTCATTTCCCTTCGGTCCCTTGCGGGCCTCATGGTTGAGGGAATCACGCTGGAAGACGCGCGGCAAGGATATACCTTCTTTATCAGCTTTCCCGTCGTAGCCGCTCGCCTTGCTGCGGCGATCATTTTTTCGCGCCGTTGCCGAGATTTTTATGGCTCGAATCAGCAACCTTGGCGGCGCTCATTTCCCTTGAACCGACCACTGATGGACCCAGTGCTGCGGCATCTAGTGTTTGCGCTCTTTGAAATTTGCCGACCACGTGGCCCATCAATCGAGATGTCAATAACCTCCTCGCGTAAAGAATACCTCTCTACCACACCAAGCAGATTCTCCAGAGGGCGAAATCACGCATACCGACCTCCAGGAAATCAAAAGGCAGACCACCTGTGACTGGCCACGAGTATCAGAACGGTAAGGAGTTACAGTGAAGGACATTAAGGAACTGACGGGTCGCACCCTCGGCGCATCACGGTGGAACCTGAACGACCAGGTAATGCATCGCCTCATGGACGAGCGTATTATTATGCTGGGTCAAGAGGTCGATGACGCCGGAAGCAATGCGATTTGCTCGCAACTGCTTCTGTTGGCAGGAGATTCCCCTCGCGACATCAGCCTTTATATCAACTCACCGGGTGGGTCCGTCACCGCGGGAATGGCTATCTACGACACCATGAACTACATCGAGAACGATGTAGTCACAGTAGCGATGGGGACCGCAGCCTCGATGGGCCAATTCCTCCTGACTGCGGGCACCCCAGGCAAGCGCATCGTTCTGCCTCATGCGGAAATCCTCATGCACCAGCCCTCTGCCGGTCTCGGCGGCTCTGCCAGTGACATCAAGATTCATGCCGAGCGACTCATTCGTGTCAAAAAGCGCATGATTGACATCACGGCTCAGCACACCGGACGGACTGTCGAGGAGATTAAGCGGGATTCAGACCGCGACAGGTGGTTCTCCGCTGACGAAGCAGTCGAGTACGGCCTCGCCGACAGGGTTGAATATGTAGCCGCTACCGTTCCTGGCAATATCGGGGCAGCGAAGTAGTTTCGCGTCTGACGCCTACTGACTGAGCCCTTTCCTACCTCAGGCTGACGTGGCCAAGTGGAGGGCCAGGACCGCCTTCACGACGTCGGTGATGCGGGTCGTGCTGCAACGGAGCTTTCGCGGCAGGCGCCACTGCTTCAAGGTGGCTATGGCCTGCTCACCGACGGCGCGGATCCAGGCGCGGGAGACGTTGACAGCCCGCTGACCGGCGAACAACTCGTTCCACCGGCCGCGGTGGGGAACACGGATTGTGCCCCGCGCACCCTGGTAGCCCTTGTCGGCCCAGCAGCGGATGGCCGAGCTGGTCAGGGCGTCGACGATGCCGTCGTGCGCGGACCCCCTTGATGTCGTGGATGGTGCCGGGCAGCGCAGGCGAAGTCCACAGTGTCGGCCGAACGGATCGGACTGCCAACTCCTGGCGCGGGTACGCATTTTCGGCGCCCTGCGTCGAGCGGGTGTGGAATGCACCGGTTCCTACGGAGCAGCCTTGGCACGCTTCCTGAGCCGGGAGAACGTCCAGGTCGTCGAGGTGAATCAGCCCGACCGCGCCATGCGCCACAAGCACGGCAAGACCGACGCCGTCGATGCGGAGGCCGCCGCCCGCGCCGTGCTGTCCGGGCACGCTGACGTCACGCCCAAGACCTGCGAGGACCCAGCGGCCGACATGCGCGTGATGCGACTGGCGAGGGAGTCAGCCGTCAATGCCCGCACACAGGCGAAGAACCAGCTCAAGGCCGTCGCTGCTCGGTGTCGAACGGGACTGCTGTACGGATAGGTGACACTTGACCTGGCTTGCTGAGAGGCGGCCCGGAAGGATGTTGCCCAAGCCTCATCCAACGGAGTTCCGCGAGGACGTCGCGCGGGTCGCACGCAACCGTGGGCCCGGCGTCACGCTGGAACAGATCGCCGCCGACTTCGGCGTCCACCCGATCACGCTGTCGAAGTGGCTGCGCCGCGCTGACACCGATGAGGGCGCCAGGCCCGCGACGGCGTCGGTGAGTCGGCCGAGCTGCGCGAGGCCCGCAAGCGCATCCGGCTGCTGGAGCAGAAGAACGAGGTTCTGCGGAGGGCTCCGGCGTATCTGTCGCAGGCGAACCCGCCGTGAAAAGTGATGTATCCGCTCGTCCGCGAGCTGGCCGCCGCCGCTGCCCCTCACCGGGTGCCGGTGGCGGTGACGTGTCGGGTGCTCGGGCTGGCCCGCCAACCCTACTACCGGTGGCTGGCCTCACCAGTCACCGATTTCGAGCTCGCCGAGGCATATCGGGCGAACGCCCTGTTCAACGCGCATCGCGACGATCTCGAGTTCGGTCACCGCTTCCTTCTCGACGAGGCCCGGGCCGCCCGGTGAGTCGATGGCTGAGCGGACCGCCTGGCGGATCTGCAGGGACAACCGCTGGTGGAGTGCCTTCGGCAAGCGCAGAAGGCGTGGTAAGAACGTCAAGGCCGGGCCGCCTATTCATGATGATCTGGTGCGGCGGGACTTCACCGCAGCCGGGCCGAACCGGTTGTGGCTGACGGACATTACCGAGCACACAACCGGCGAGAGCAAGCCATTTCTGGGGGGACGTGTACTCCAGCCGCATCGTTGGCTATTCCATCGACGCCCGGATGAAGTCCAGCCTCGCGGTGAGAGCCCTTGAATCCGCGGTGGTCCGTCGCGGCCAGGTCGTTGGAGGCACTGTTTATTCCGACCGCGGGCCTCAGTTCCGCTCACGGAAGTTCGTGTCCGTTCTCGCACGGCAGGACATGGTCGGCTCCATGGGCCGGGTCGGAGCGGCCGGCGACAACGCGGCGATGGAGAGCTTCTTCGCGCTGCTGCAGAACATCGTCCTGGACCGCCGTACCTGGGCCACCCGCCAAAAGCTGCGGATCGCGATCGTTACCTGGATCGAGCGCAC